>CAVTOF010000001.1:0-32453 GCA_963736225.1 uncultured Acidimicrobiaceae bacterium
TGCGAGCACCGCCTCCATGGCCGACAGGTCGGTGGTGATGACGACCGGTTGAATCCCCGTTGGGACCCCCCAACTCCCCTGCGCTCGAAAGTTGTGACGGGGTGGTCAGGTCAGCGGGCCTGGATGTTGCTCCGTGGGGCGCACCTCCCGGCCGGGGAGGCCGCGGGGCCGTTGAAGGTGCAGGGTGCAGCGTGCAGCGTGCAGCGTGCTGGGCCGAGGGGCCGCCGGGTTGGAGGACAGCACCTCCGTCAGCGGGCCAGCGGCGACGTGGGCACCAGACCGGCACGAGGGCAACCTGCCACCACGTGGACGCCACATGCTCGCCGAGCGGGCGAGCCGGGCCACGCCAACGTGACCCCTGCCGCCAACACCACCCACAGAATCAGCGCTTCTCGTCGCACGAGAGTCGTTCATTGAAGTTGCCCCAGTGGCTCGAGCGTGGAGTGCAGTGCGTAGAACCTGACACTCCACCCGACCATCGCCATCGCCGATGCGATGGCTGGAGTGGACCGCCGTCGTACCTAAATTTTGTCGGTTCGACGGCGAGGAACTTTAAGCAGTTCCCCTTTGCAGGAACGCGTCTGGGGTTCCCAGCAGTTGCTTCAGACCCCCTCGTTCACGAGCTGCAGCCGCTCGGTCGCCTCGATGTACTCCTCGACCATTCCGAGCACCACGTCCTTGGTGCGTCGCACCTGCGTGGCCCGGCCGATGACCTGACCGCACGGATTGAAGTTCACGTCCCGGGCCTCTTCGGGGTAGGCGTGGCCGCGCGACACGCAGTCGATGGCCACCATCATCTGCAACGGCATGCCGAGTGGCTTGGGGTTGTCCGGTGCCTCCCAGGCGTCGGTCCAGTCGTTCTTGAGCAGCCGGCACGGCTTGCCCGTGAACGAGCGCGAGCGCACCGTGTCCCGGGACGTGGCTTTCAGGTACGACTCCATCTGCTTGGGCGGGACGTCGGCTTCCTCGACCGTCAACCAGAGCGAACCGGTCCACACGCCGGCCGCCCCCATGACCATGGCGGCCGCCATCTGGCGTCCCGACCCGATGCCGCCGGCGGCCAGCACCGGGAGTGGCGCCACGGCGTCGATCACCTCGGGCCACAGCACGATGGATCCAACGTCGCCCGTGTGCCCGCCGCCCTCGGAGCCTTGACAGATGACGATGTCGATCCCGGCCGCCTTGTGGTTGAGTGCATGCTTGACCGACCCCGCCAGGGCGGCCATCAGCATCCCGTGGTCGTGGACCTGGGCGATGACGTCGTCGGGCGGAGTGCCGAGCGCGTTCGCCACCAGCTTGACCTTCGGGTGCGCCAGGATCACCTCCACCAACGGCGCCGCGGTGGCGGCGGTCCAACCGAGCAACTCGCGCCTGGGGCCGCCCTCGATCTCGGGCACGCCGTGGTCGGCCAGGATCTTCTTGGCGAAGGTGCGGTGCTCCTCGGGGATCATGGCCCGCAGGTCGGCCTCCAGCTTGACCGGGTCGATCTCGTCCATGCCCTCGTACTTGCCGGGGATGACGATGTCGACGCCGTAGGGGTTGTCGCCCACGTGCTCGTCCAACCAAGTCAGCTCGACCTCCAGCTCGTCGGCGCTGAAGCCGACCGCACCGAGGACGCCCATGCCGCCGGCGTTCGACACCGCGGCGGCGACATCCCGGCAGTGGGTGAAGGCGAAGATTGGGAATTCGATCCCGAGGCGTTCGCAGAGCTCGTTGTGCACGGGAGACCTCCTAATTGGGTCTGATCGGGCCCACGGTGAGCCGCTCTTGGGCCGCCTTTCGGACCGGGCGGCACCGCTGCCAGGACCTTGCACGGCAACTAGAACAGATTCTACTTTTGACGAGCGGGTCCCGCAGGCTCGGGTGGCTGTCGCTTGCTGCCGGTGGGTGTCCGAGCGGTTGGCTTCAGCTCTCCGCCTGAGCTGCAGCGCCTACCCGGAGGCGAGTTAGTCGGTCAGATCGACCGCCTCGGCTCCTCCTGGTCGGCGAATTGGGTCCGGTACAGCTCGGCGTAGAGCCCGTTCTCGGCCAACAGGCTGGCGTGGGTGCCACGCTCGACGATGCGGCCGCCGTCGACCACCAGCAGCTCGTCGGCCTCGCGGACCGTCGAGAGCCGGTGGGCGATGACGAGGGACGTGCGCCCGGCCAGCGTCTCGCGCAGCGCGCGCTGGACCGCGGCCTCCGACTCGGAGTCCAGGTGCGCTGTGGCCTCGTCGAGCACGACGATGTCAGGCGCCTTGAGCATGAGCCGGGCCAAGGCGACGCGCTCGCTTCTCACCGCCCGAGAGGCGGTAGCCGCGCTCGCCGATCACCGTGTCGAGCCCGTCGGGCAGATCGTCCACGATGTGGCCGATCTGGGCTTGCGCCAGCGCGTCGCGTACGTCTTTCTCGCTGGCCTCGGGCCGGGCGTAGAGGAGGTTGGCGCGGAGCGTGTCGTGGAAGAGGTGCGGATCCTGGGTCACGACGCCGACGACTTCGCGCAGCGAGTCCATGGTGGCGTGCCGTACGTCGATGTCGTTCAGGCGGACCGAGCCGCCGGACACGTCGTAGAGGCGCGGCACCAGGTTCGAGATCGTCGTCTTGCCCGCGCCCGAAGGACCGACCAGCGCCACCATCGTCCCCGGCTCCACCTGAAAGGTCACGCCGTGGAGCACCTCGCTGCGGAGGCCGCTCTCGAGCACCGCGACCGACTCGAGCGACGCCAGCGACACCTCGTCCGCGCTCGGATACGTGAAGCGCACGTCGTCGAACTCGATCGAGGCGGGGCCGCGGGGAATGGCGACGGCATCGGGATCCTCATCGATCATCGGGACGATGTCGAGCACTTCGAAGAGCCGCTCGAAGGAGACGAGGGCGGTCATGACGTCCAGGTTCAGATTGGAGAGTTGCGTCAGCGGTTGGTACAGCCGTGTCAGATAGCTGGTCAGCGCGACCACGGTGCCGACCGCAAGCTCACCGTGAACGGCCGCGACGCCGCCGACGCCGTAGACGATCGCCGTGGCCAGCGACGCCGTGAGCGTGAGGGAGACGAAGAAGATCCGGGCGTAGGTCGCCTGGGCGATGCCGATGTCGCGTACCCGCCCCGCCTTGGACTCGAATGAGGCCGCCTCGGCATCGGGCCGGCCCATGAGCTTGACCAGCATGGCGCCACCCACTTGGAAGCGCTCCTGCATGACCATGTTCATTTCGCTGTTGAGGTCGTAGCCCTCCTTGGTCAGCGATCCGATGCGCTGACCGACGAAGCGCGACGGGATGAGGAACAACGGGACGAGGAGCAACGCGGCCAAGGTGATCTGCCAGCTCAAGAAGAACATGGCGGCGATGACGATCACGACGGTGACGAGGTTGCCGATGACGTTGGACAACAGGTCGGTGAATGCCTGTTGGGCACCGATGACGTCGTTGTTGAGCCGGCTGACGAGGGCCCCGGTCTGGGTACGGGTGAAGAACGCGAGCGGCATGCGCTGAATGTGCCGGAACACTTTTGATCGCATGTCGTAGATCAGGTACTCGCCGATATAGGCAGAGATGCGCCGCTCTGTGAGCGCAAGCGCCCCGTCCGCCAGGGCGAGGATGGCGACCAGGACCGCGAGCCAGATGACGAGATTGGCGTCCTTCTTGAGGATCCCGTTGTCGATCAGGGAGCGCAGGATCAGCGGGTTCACCGCCGCGATCACGGCGTCCAGGATGACAACCGGGATGAAGACGGCCAGGATTTTGCGGTACGGGACGGCGAAGGTGAGCATCCGCCGCGCCGTGCCCTTCTTGACCCGATGCCCGAGGACATCGCGATCCTGGCGCAGGGAACGCATTCCGCCCCAGCCGCCACCGCGACCGCCTCCCATCCCATGTCCCCTCATGGCCATGGGATGCAACCTACTGTCGGCCTGTCGAAAACCCGGTCGCGGGACGCAACTGGCGCGGACCGGCCAGCTTGCTCATCGAGGCAAGGGAAGGTGCCCTTCAGCCCCCGATGACCGTTGATCAGGGGGTACTACGGCGCCTGATCAACGTCACGACCACGAAGGCGAGCGAGAGCAGCGCGAGCGTGCCGACAACCGTCGCCGTGATGTTGGCGCCCGTGAGGGCGAGACCGGAAGGGACGGCGGTCCGGCCCGTCGCCATGTGGCTGGCGAATTGCGCGTGCAAGGTCCCGGAACGGAGCCGGCTGGACGTCGACGTCGCCCCCACGGACGCCACCGACGCCGCCGACCAGGCGCCAGCGACGAGCGCCAGCGCGCACGTGCCCGTCACAGCGAGTCCGACCTTCAAGACCAGTCCAATCCTTGCAGCAGGTAGTCGAAGCGACCGCATGCTCGTCATGCCTCCTGGTCGGAATCGGGCGTGCCACTCCACACGGTCCGTCGATTCCGCGCAGCTGTGAAACGGTGGCTTCGCTGTGCCCTTGCGATCCCGTCGCGTCGAAAATCCTGCAGCAAGCGAAGCACCTGCTCAGGGGTGGTCATCGGTGACATGAGCGTGAGCAGCAGACGGCCGTTGCGTGACATGGCGTCGAACGCCTACCTCGGC
The DNA here is from genome assembly GCA_963736225.1 of uncultured Acidimicrobiaceae bacterium. Classification (GTDB taxonomy): domain Bacteria; phylum Actinomycetota; class Acidimicrobiia; order Acidimicrobiales; family RAAP-2; genus Bog-473. The sequence goes on from CAVTOF010000001.1 coordinate 4,531, forward strand.
GGTCAGTAGGCACCGATACCCCGGGCCATCGTCTTGGGGGTCTCGAACATGATCTTGAGGTCCCACCACAGCGACCAGGACGCCACGTACAGGTGGTCGAGCTGCACCAGGTCCGAACGCGTGAGGTCGTTTCGCCCGGACACCTGCCACAGTCCCGAGATGCCGGGGCGCACTTCGAACCGGCGGGTGGCCCAACCCTCGACGTCCGATTCGCTGGGAATGAACGGTCGCGGGCCCACGACGGACATGTCACCTTTGAAGACGTTGACGAACTGAGGAATTTCGTCGAGACCGGTGCGCCGCAAGAAGGCGCCGAATCGGGTGATGCGGGTGTGCTCCTCCTTCTTCCGGCGCGCTTCGTGCAACGGCAGCTCGGGCTGCTCAGGTCTGCCGTCGCGTGTGGACGCGACATCCCTGACTGTCGGGAGAAGGAAAACAGCCGAACCCGTACAACCCCCCTGACCGGGCCGGCCTCGTCGTTCAACGACCGCTTGGCGGCCGCGCGGCGACCGCCGTGGCTGCTCCAGTCCGCCCCGTGCGGAGTTAGGCGGACCCGCCCACGGCGTGCACGCCTCCGTCGACGTGGAGGATCTCGCCCGTCGTCATGGGAAAGAGGTCGCTGAAGAGCGCAATGCACGCCTTCGCCACCGAGACGGAGTCGTGGACGTCCCACCCCAGTGGCGCCCGGTCCGCCCAGGTGTCCTCGAAGGCACTGAATCCGGGGATGGATTTGGCCGCCATCGTCCGCACCGGACCCGCCGCCACCAGGTTGACCCGGATTCCGCGCGGCCCGAGCTCTTTCGCGAGATACCGGGACAGCGATTCGAGGGCCGCCTTGGCGACACCCATCCAGTCGTAGACAGGCCACGCGACGGTGGCGTCGAAGTCCAATCCGACGACCGACGCGCCACCGTCCTTCCCCGCCGCCTCGAGAAGAGGCAAGAACGCGTCGACGAGCGCCTTCAATGAATAGGTGGAGATGTTGAGCGCGACCGAGACGTCGTCCCATCCGGCGGTGAACATGCCGCTGCCGAGGCAGTCGGGCGGGGCGAAGCCGATGGCGTGCAAGATCCCGTCGAGGCGATCCCAGCGGGCGGCCAGATGATGGCCGGCGGCAGCGAGCTGATCGGGCGACGCGACGTCGATCTCGAGCACCTCGGGCTTCTGCGCCAGCTTGCGCGCGGTGCGCTGGGTCAACGAGAGCGCACGCCCGGCCCCCGAGAGAACGATGTCGGCCCCCTCTTCCTGGGCCAGCCGGGCCACCGCGAAGGCCAAGGAGGCATCCGTGAGCACGCCGGTGATGAGGAGTCGCTTTCCGTCCAGGAGTCCCACTGCGTCACGGAGGTTATGCGAAGGTAGGGACGTGCACGTCGGAATCCTCGGGGGTACCGGGCCGGCCGGCCGGGGGTTGGCACTCCGTCTGGCTGACGCCGGAGTCCAGGTCACGATCGGTTCGCGTGACGAGGAGCGTGCCGGTGGCGTCGTCGAGGAACTGCGCGGACGCTGGCCCGACCGGACGTTGGCCATGACGGGTTCGGACAACGCCGGTGCAGCCGCGGCTGACCTCGTGGTCGTCGCCACACCCTGGGACAGCGCGAGTGCGACTGTCCGGACCTTGCGGGAGCCGTTGGCCGGCAAGGTCGTCGTGTCCATGGCCAACGCCCTGATCAAAGAGGGTCGCGAGATGCTGGCCCTGATCCCACCGCGAGGCTCGGTGGCGGCCGCCGTCCAGGCGAGCGTGCCCGAGAGCCTGGTTGCCGCCGCCTTTCACCATCTCCCGGCGTCGGAAATGGAGAACCTCGAATCGGGGTTGGAGGCTGATGTGCTGGTGTGTTCCGACCATCCCGAGGCGACAGCTGCCACCGTCGCGCTCGTCGAGCGGATGCGCGGACTGCGGCCGCTCGACGCCGGCACCCTGAACCAGGCGGCGGCCATCGAGGCGTTCACCGCTGTGTGCATCACGTTGAACATCCGGCACAAGGCGCACTCGACGCTGAGGCTGGCTGGGATCTAGCCGTGCGGCTGTACGACACGGCGCGGGGCGAGGTGGTGACCTTCGAGCCGGGACCACTCGTCACGATGTACTCGTGCGGCATCACGCCGTACGACGCGGCGCACCTCGGTCACGCCTCGGTGTACCTCTACTTCGACATGCTGCAGCGGCACCTCCAGGACGCGGGCCACGAGACGAGATGCGTCCGCAACGTCACCGATGTCGACGACGACATCTTGCGCAAGGCGCGCGAGCTCGGCGTGCACTACCTCGACCTCGCAGCAGAGGAGATGGCTCGGTTCGAGGCCGAAATGAGCCTCTTGAACCTGCTCCCGGTCTATTCCGAGCCGCGTGCAACGTCTGCGATCTCCGAGATCCTGTCTCTCATCGGGGACGCGCTCGAGGGCGGTCACGCCTACGAGTCGGGTGGGTCCGTGTACTTCAGCGTCGCCACCTTCCCCGAGTTCGGCCGAATTAGCGGGTACGGCCGCGCCCGCATGCTCGAGCTCGCCGCCGAACACGGCGGGCATCCCGAGGACCCCAACAAGCGGGACCCGCTCGACTTCGTGCTCTGGCAACCCTCGCTTCCCGACGAGCCGGCGTGGGAGTCGCGCTGGGGGCCGGGTCGCCCCGGTTGGCACATCGAGTGCTCGGCGCTGGTCCTGCGCGAGCTGGGGGAGACGATCGACATCCATGGGGGAGGACGCGACCTCGTGTTCCCCCATCACGAGTGCGAGACGGCGCAGTCCGAATCGGTGACGCACAAGCAGTTTGTGCGGCTGTGGTTCCACGTCGGCCTCGTGGGTCTCGACGGCACGAAGATGTCGAAGTCGCTCGGCAACCTCGTCTTCGTCGGCGACCTCTGCAAGGAATGGGATCCCGCCGCGGTCCGTCTCGCGCTGCTCGCGCGCCACTACCGGGAGGACTGGGACTGGCGCACCGCCGAGGACATGCCTGCCGCCGCGGCACGCCTCGCGCTCTGGCGCAGCGCTCCCGAGGGTGAGGGGCTCCCGGGCTTGCTCGCGGTGCGGGCTGCGCTCAACGAGGATCTCGACACGCCGGCCGCGTTGCGCGCCCTCGACGCGGAAGCCACCGACGGTCGCCCGGTGGCGGCGGGCGCGCGCCTGCTCGGCATCGACCTCTGAACGAGGTGAGCCGGGACCACGGAGTGGTCCAGTACCCTTGAGGGACTTCGAACGGTGTCCGGACCAGGAGCGATCCCCCGGCTGAACAGGAAGGATGCACGATGGCTGGCGTCATCTCGGTTGGTCTTCCCGACGGCTCGACACGGGAGCTCGCCGAGGGCACGACGGCCGCCGGGCTGGCCCGCTCCATCGGCTCTCGGCTGGCCAAGGCCGCTGTCGTCGCGGTGGTGGACGGGTGCGCAGTGGACCTGGACGCCACGCTGCGCGACGGGGAGCAGGTCGCCATCGTCACCAGCGACACCGAGGCGGGGCGGGAGGTGCTGCGGCATTCCACGGCTCACGTCATGGCCCAGGCCGTGCGCCGGTTGTGGCCCGGAGCGAAGTACGCCATCGGACCGGTGATCGAGAACGGCTTTTACTACGACTTCGAGCTCCCGGACGGCGCGCACTTCAGCGACGACGACCTGGAACGGATCGACGCCGAGATGCGGGCGATCATCAAGGAGGACCAGCCCTTCGTCCGGCACGAGCACACGATCGAAGAAGGCCTCGAGATCTTCGCCGATCAGCCGTTCAAAGAGGAGATCATCAATGCCGTCGCCGCCGGTGCCGACGAGGTCGATGCCGACGGCTCGGTGGTCAGCACCTATCGCAACTCCGATGCCTTCATCGATCTGTGCCGCGGGCCGCACGTCCCTTCCACCGGCCGTCTGGGCCATTTCAAGCTCATGCGGGTGGCCGGCGCGTACTGGCGTGGCGACGAGAAGCGCGAGCAGCTGCAGCGGATCTACGGCACAGCCTGGGAGTCCGAAAAGGCGCTCGAAGCCCATCTCCACCAGCTCGCAGAGGCGGAACGACGGGACCACCGGAAGCTCGGGGCCGAGCTCGACCTCTTCAGCTTCCCGGAGGAGATCGGATCGGGCCTCGCCGTGTTCCATCCCAAAGGTGGCACGATCCGGCGGCTCATGGAGGACTATTCACGGCAGCGCCACGTCGAGGCCGGTTATGACTTCGTGACCTCACCGCACATCACCAAGAGTGCGCTGTTCGAGGAATCCGGCCACCTCGAGTGGTTCGCCGAGGGGATGTTCCCGCCGATGGAGCTCGACGGCGGCCAGCAGTACTACCTCAAGCCGATGAACTGCCCGTTCCACATCCTCGTGTACCGCAGCCATCAACGCTCCTATCGGGAGTTGCCGATGCGCCTCTTCGAGTTCGGGACGGTCTATCGCTTCGAGCTGTCCGGAGTACTCCAGGGGCTCACCAGGGTCCGGGGCATGACCCAGGACGACGCGCACATCTTCTGTACGGCTGAGCAGATGGACGCGGAGCTGGTCCGCACGCTGACCTTCGTCCTCGACCTGCTCCGTGACTACGGCCTCAACGACTTCTACCTGGAGCTCTCGACCAAGCCGCCCGGCAAGGCAGTCGGGTCAGACGAGGACTGGGACGTGGCCACCGAGGCCCTCCGCACGACCGCGCTCGAAATGGGCCTCGAAGTCGTCATCGACGAGGGTGGTGGCGCGTTCTACGGACCAAAGATCTCCGTTCAGGCTCGTGACGCCATCGGTCGCACCTGGCAGATGTCGACCGTCCAGCTCGACTTCCAGCTCCCGCATCGTTTCGGGCTCGAGTACATCGGCGCCGACAATGCGCGCCACCGCCCGATCATGATCCACCGCGCGCTGTTCGGGTCGGTGGAGCGCTTCATGGCGGTGCTCATCGAGCACTATGCCGGTGCGCTGCCGACATGGCTGTGCCCCGAGCAAGTGCGGGTGATCCCGGTGACCGACGGCCATGCCGAGTACGCCCAGAGTGTCGCCGACGCCTGCGCCGCCGCTGGCCTGCGGGCCACTGTCGACACCACCGGGGAGAAGCTGGGCGCACTGATCCGCCGCGCCAAGCTGGCCAAGATCCCCTATGTGCTCGTGGTGGGCGACGAGGACGTCGCGGCAGGCTCGGTCGGGGTGAACCGCCGCGGGTGGGATGGCAAGCCCGAGCATGGACTGCCGGTCCCAGACTTCGTGCTCGAAGTATCGACCGAGGTCGACGCCAAAGGCCTGCCCGAGGACAGGGCCCCGGTCGCGGCGTCGGCGTGAGCGCGGGAGAGAGCACAGGGGGCGCAACGAGGTGAGCCTCGAACACCTGTGGGCGGCCTGGCGTCGCGACTACATCATCGAAGCCACTGCCCGCGAGCGCGCCGGCAGCCACCTGCAGGACGAGTCCTCGTGTGTCTTCTGCCGCCTCGCGGAAAGCGGCCCGCCTTCGGAGGACAACCTGGTGGTGTGGCGTGGAGAGCTGACCTTCGTCGTCATGAACGCCTACCCCTACGCCAGCGGGGCCGTTCTCGTGTTGCCCCTGCGCCACATCGGGCCTTTGGCCGATCTCACCGACGCGGAGTCGGCCGAATTGTGGTGGGCGACGCGGCGTGCGGTCGCCACGATCGAGTCGGCCTATGAACCCGACGGGCTGAACATGGGGGCCAACCTGGGCCACGCGGCCGGCGCCGGCCTGCCGGGCCATTTGCATCTCCACGTCTTGCCGCGGTGGGCGGGTGACACCAACTTCATGACCTCGGTGGCCGAGACCCGTGTGCTGCCCGAGACCCTGCCGATCTCCTGGAAGAGGCTCACCGACGCCTGGCCCGGCTAGCCCGACGCCAGCGGAGCGGGGCAGGGGCGCGGCCGACGTCGCGCTCGGCCCGCAGGTTCCCCCGGCCCCCGCCGCCGGAACGACGGATTCGGCTGCCACGTCTTCGCCGCCCGCCCCAGCTGTCCCTCCAGAGCCGCCCGACTCGTCCGACTCGTCCGACTCGTCCGACCAAACTCAGGCGCCTGCCCCGGCGCCCACCGGGTCCACGAGCTCGCGACGCACGGTCCGCCGCGCGCTACGCCGGGCGTGGCCGGTCATTCGCGTCGTCGTTGGCTTCGTCCTCGTCGGCGTCGCGGTGTGGGTCCTCTCCTCAAAGGGCTCCGAGCTCTCCGGGTTCGCCGATGTGTTCAAGACACTCAACTGGTGGTGGGTGCCGCCAGCCTTCGTGGTGGAGATCCTCTCGTACTTCCTGTTTGCCCGCATGCAGTACGAGCTCTTCAAAGCAGGGCACCTGATCCCACCGTGGTCCCCGCTGGTCAAGCTCTCCTTCGCATCGCAGGCGCTGACCAACTCGCTGCCAGCAGGGAACGCCGTCGCGACTGTCTACGGGTTCCGCTGGTTCCGTCGCTTCGGCGCCGACAACACCCTGGCGGTGTGGGCGCTGTCGGGCACGCTTGTGGCCTCGATCGTGAGCCTGTCCCTGGTGGCGGTCATCGGATTGGGCCTCGCCACCAACGAGGGCGCGTCGCTCGACCTCGTGCCCGTCCTGATCAGCGTCTTCGCGTTGGCGCTCGCGCTCGGTTCGTTGTTCGTCTACGAGCGACCGCTCCATGCGGTGGTGACGACGGCACTTCGCGTGTCGGTCGCCGTGACCGGCCGGCCGCGGGGCGACAGGGCCGTCCAGATCGCGTCGATCATGGCCTGGATGACGGCCGTGCGGCTGAGCTGGTCGCAGATCGCCCGCATCGTGGGGTGGGGCACGCTGAACTGGTTGGCCGACTGCGCCTGCTTCGCCATGATGTTCCTCGCCATCCACGCCCCCATCCCGTGGAAGGGCCTGCTCTTGGCCTACGGCGCCGGCCAGCTGGCGGCCAACTTGCCCGTGACACCCGGCGGCCTCGGGGTGGTCGAGGGGAGCATCACGATCGCGCTCGTCGCGTTCGGGGGCTCGGAGGCGACCACCCCGTATGCGGTGCTGCTCTACCGAATCATCAGTTTCTGGTTCATCTTGGTGATCGGGTGGTTGTTCATCGGCCAGCTCGCCCTGCAGGTGCGTCGCGGGCGCTGGCAACGCCAGGCCATGACGACCGAAGTCGAGGCGGGACCGGTGGCCTACGAACCGGTGGGCACACAAGGATCGATCGGGGCCAGTGGGGAGGAGGGGGCTCGATGAGGAAGGACACAGCGCAGAGGGAGCTCGAGGAGCACATCGACAGGCGCATCTCGCCCACCTCGCGCGCCTCGCGCACCCCACGTCGCCGCCGCGCCGTCGCTCTCCTGGCCAGCCTGCTGCTGGCCGCCACCCTGCTCACGGCCTGCTCGGCCGCCCGCATCGGTCTCGGCACGACCGACGAGTCGTGCTACCTGGCCCTGCCGACGGCAGCGAAGGCAGTGGGCGCGCACGCCCATCTCGAAGGTGTGCGCAAGTTCACGCTGACCAGCCTCAAGAGCATCGCGCCGAGGCTCTACGGTCGCTTCGCCCACGACGTGCCCAAGGGCAAGGACGTCTGCGTGGCCGCGTACACCGGCCACTTCACCGCGTCATCGGTGTCCAAGCCCCTCGGCCGGGAGGCGGGGACGCTCGCTGTCGCCATCGTGACGACGCCGGGCAACGACCTCCTCGCGACGCTGGTCTTGAAGAAGATCCCGGTGCGTTTCCGGCACATCATCTGAGGCACCCCAGACCCAAGACCCCAGAGGCAGCGACCAGCTACCCCTCCATCCTGGGGATCGACGCCATCATGTGCTCGGGCACCGTGTCGTAGTGGTCGTACGTCGCCGTGAACGAGCCCCGGCCCCCGGTGATGGCTCGCAGGTCGACGGCGTAGCGCGTGATCTCCGCCGTCGGCACCGTCGCGGTGATCGTCTGGTAGCCGTCCACGTCGCCCGTGTCCGTCCCCACGATGCGGGCCCGTCGCGAGGACAGGTCGCCCAGCACCTCGCCCTGGCAGTCGTTCGGGATGGTCACCGACAGGCGGGAGACGGGCTCGAGCACGATCGGACCCGCGTCGGCCATCGCCGCCTTCACCGCCAGCGCGGCCGCCATCTTGAAGCTCACCTCGTTGGAGTCGACGGAGTGCGCCTTGCCGTCGTCCACCGTCACCGAGATGTCCACGACTGGATACCCGTAGACCCCACCCGCGGCAAAGGTCTCCATCACGCCCTTCTCCACGGCCGGGATGTACTGGCGTGGGATGGCACCGCCCACCACCTCGTCGTTGAACGAGAACCCCTCGCCCCGCGGCAGCGGCTCCAGGCGCAAGTGGGCCACTCCGAACTGGCCGTGCCCGCCTGACTGCTTCTTGTGCTTCCCCTCCGCCGCAGCCGCACGCGTGATCGTCTCCCGGTAGGGGATGCGGAGCTCCTCCCGCTCGACGTGCACGTTGCACTTGCGGTCCAACCGCTCCAGGGTCACCGCGAGATGCACCTCACCGCTCACGCCGAGGATGGTCTGGTGCGTCTCGTCGTCGCGGGAGACCGACAACGACGGGTCCTCGTCGCACAACCGCTGCAAGGCCGACATCAACTTGTCGTCGTCGGCCCGGGTGGCCGGCTTCACGGCGACCTGCAACGCCGCCGGCGGCAACGTGGGCGGGGCCACCACCACCGGCTGCCCCTTGGGCGCCAGCGTGTCGCCCGTCCGCGCCCCGTTCAGCCGGGGAACGGCCACGAAGTCACCGGCCGCCACCGTGCCTGCTGGCACCGTCGTGTGCCCGGCCATGCTCTGCAGCGCGTGCAGGCGCTCCTCCTCGCGGCTCCTCGAGTTCACGAGCACCGCGTCCGGCACGATCGTCCCCGAGACCACCTTGCACAGTGACATCTTCCCCGTGTGGCCGTCGTTGTAGGTCTTCGTCACGGTCAGAACGGTCGGCCCCGAGGGATCCGCCGGTATCTCGATCTGCTCCGTCCCTGCCGCAGCCGCCACGGGCGGCCGCGACGCCGGCGCCGGGCACAGTTCCTCGATCAGGCGGGCCAGCCGGTCGACACCCACCCCGCTCGCGGCCGAGCAACACAGCACGGGGAACACAGAGGCCGAGGCCACGCCGCCAGCCAGGCTCTTCTCGAGCTCGGTGTAGTCGAGCGTCTCGCCGTTCAGGTACCGCTCCATCAGATCGTCGTCGCCGACCACGATGCCCTCGACGAGCTGCTCGTGGACGGTGTGCTCCTCGTCGACCAGGTCGTCGGGAATGGGGCCCTCGTGCCCCGACGGCGGCACGGTCCCGTCGACGGGCATCCCAGCGGCCGGGACGTCGTAGTGCGTCGCGGTGTCGTCCAGGAGGTCGATCACGCCGTGGAAGTCGGCCTCGTGCCCGATGGGCAACTCCACCGGCGCCACCCCGGCCCCGAAGGACTGGCGGATCTCGCCGAGCGCACGGTCGAAGTCGGCGCGCTCGCGGTCGAGCTTGTTGATGACGATGACCCTGGGCACGCCCAGCCGGGCGGCGGCCCGCCAGGCATCCTCGGTTTGCGCCTGCACACCGTCGGTGGCACTGACGACGACGACGGCGAGGTCGACGTTGGCCAGCGCGGTCACCATCTCGCCGGCGAAGTCGGCGTACCCGGGCGTGTCGAGCAGGTTTACCTTGACCCCGTTGACCATGAAGGGGGCCAGGCTGGTCGAGATGGAGAGCTGGCGGGACACTTCCTCGGGCTCGAAATCCATCACGGTGGAGCCCTTCTCGACCGATCCGCGCCGGGCCACGGATCCGGTGGCGGCGAGCAACGCCTCGGCCAGGGTGGTCTTCCCCGCCCCGTGGTGCCCGACAAGGGCGACGTTGCGAATGGCGGTCGGGTCGAGTGGCACCTGGTCCTCCGTCTCGTCCTGCGGCCGGTCAGAACCCCTCGCTGGACCGGCTCGTCGCCGTCGAGTGTATGACCGCTCGTCCGGTGCTGCTCAGGGGCTCGCCCGTTCCCTCTCCTCCACCGACGTCACGTCGTGTCCAGCGGACAGCTGGCCGCCCGGGTCAGGCCGGGCTCTGATCGGCGGCACCGGGCCTACCGCCGGACCCATCGCGCACCCGCGCCGCCGAGCGCGGCATCCACCGCGGTGTCGTACTCGTGGCGCACCGTGTAGCGGAAGAAGAGGCCGAGCGTGTCGACGAGGAGCAGCCACACGGCCTTGAGCGAGATGGTGCTGCCGAAGCGCTCCTCGATGCGCACCGGCGCTTCCACGATCCGCGTGTACCCGAGCCGGCGGGCCAGCACGATCAGCTCGAGGTCGAGTGCGAAGCGGCTTTCGCGCAGCAGGGCCAGCACGTCGGCGATGACCCTGCGGTCGACCAGCTTGATCCCGACCTGGGTGTCCTTCACGTTCAAGCGGAAGAGAAGGTGGATGAGCCGCTGGTAGCCCCACGAGTAGAGCCGACGGAGGGGCGGGTAGTGGACCGAGGAGTCCGGGTGGCGCTTGCTGCCGATGATGATGTCGGGCGCCTCGGTGCGCATGATGGAGACGAAGGGGGCGAGCAGCTCGGGCGAGATGTCGCCGTCCGCGTCGATGAAGCCGAGATAGCGCCCCCGGCCCATCCCGAGGCCGGCCCGCAACGCGGAGCCCTTGCCGACGTTGGTCGCAAACGTGACCTGTCGCACGACGTGCGTGGGGAAGCCGTCGAGCGTGAAGGGGCTGCCGTCGGTGGAGCCGTCCGAGACCGTGATGATCTCGAACGTCATGCCCGACGAGTCGAGGACCCGGACCATGTGGGCGACGGTCTCCCGCAGGCGGTCGCCCGGGTTGTAGTACGGGACGACGATCGAGACGTCGAGGGTCGCGTCGGGCAGCACGGTGGCATGGCGCCGTGGCTCCCCCGCGCTCGTCAGCTCCGACACCGCACCATCACCTCACGTGGAATCCCGCGTCGGAAGGCGCAGGTGCGAGACCTCCTCCTCGCGGCATCTCAGCTGGTCAGGCTACTCGACGCCGTTTCCAGACCGACACGCGCCCCGGGCCTCGTGCGCCGTCGAGCCGGTGCGCCGCGCGGTGCAACGACTCAGTAGCCGTAGGCCCCGCTGCTGCTCGATCCGCTCGACGTGGTGCTGCTCGACGAGTGGCTGCTCGTCGTCGCGGCAGCACCGCTCCCGACGACGATGTTGACGTTCATGCCGAGTGCCTTGTGGCCGGGGATCGGGCAGAAAATGTCGTAGGGGCCTTTCTTGAAGGTGACCGTGAGCTTCGCGCTCTGTCCGGGCGAGATGTTCTTGGTCTTGGCGTTCTTCAGTCCCGACCCGGTGATCTGCAGAGCGTGCGTTGTCTGTCCCTTGTTGACCGCCAAGAACGTGTACTTGCCCGGCGCGAACGTCTTCTTCGACAACGCGATGTGGAAGTCGGTCTCCGTCGCCTTGACGGTCGTCCCCTGCGAGCTGGCACCTGCCGGGACCACCGCGACCGCGCTGAGGGCGAGGATGCCCGCGGTGGTGGCGAGCGCGGCACGGGTGAGTCGGCTCACCCGCCGGGCGGTGGGCCTCATCGGACTCATCGGACTCATCGGAATCGTGCTGGTCGTGGCTGTCATGGCATTCCTCTCTGCGTGGATGTCCGCATGCGTGTCTCCATGCGTGCCGAGCTCTCGGCGTCGGCCCGTTTCCCGGCGACCCCGCAGCTCGTTGAGACCGTGTTGCTCCTCGTGCCCGTGTTGCCGTCGTGTCACAGGTGAGGTACGGACCAGGCTAGATCCGAGATTGGCCGAGCCGACCGCGGGCATCGCACGAGAGGCCTGCTGACCAGGGGGTCTGGTCCTGGTTCGGGGCCGGAGGAGCGTGCCTGTCGGAGGTCCTCCGTACCCCCGGGTTTGTGGGACCGAATGGTAAACTTGGGTGAACAGCGCGGCCCGTCCCGGGCTGCCACCACGAGGAGCTTCATGTTCGACGGCCGGTGGCGAACCGCCGTCGACCGGACGACCAGTCCGGTCGGCGAGGCATTGCATCGCCATGGCATCACCGCCGATGTGCTCACCGCCACCGGCCTCGTCTCGGCCACCGCCACGGCGCTGCTCGTGGCAAGCGGCCACCTGCACTGGGCCATCGTGATGCTCATCGTGACGGGCATGCACGACCTGCTCGACGGCCCGGTGGCGAAGGCGGCCGGCACCGCCTCGGTCCGCGGCGCCTTCTTCGACTCGGTCACCGACCGCATCGCCGACGCAGTCCTCATGATGGGCTGCGCCTGGTATCTCCTGGACCAGGGGAAGGGCCACCTCGCGCTGCTGCCCATGGCCATCCTGGCGGTGACCGCGTTGATTTCCTACGAGCGGGCCAAGGCGGAGTCCCTCGGCCTCTCCGCCAAGGGCGGGCTCATGGAGCGAGCCGAGCGCATGTTCTTGCTCGGCGTCGCGTTCTTGACCTCGGCCATCTTCGTCCCCGTCCTGTGGGTGCTCTTCGTGCTCGTCTCCTTCACGGCGATCTCGCGCTTCGTGAAGGTCTGGAACGCGGCGTCCGGCCGCGACGAGATCATTCGCCGCCGCATCGAGGCCTGGCGGGAGGGACGAGTCGACTCGCGTTGGCGGGCCTGGCGCGAGGGCAGGGAATTCTCCGGCCGCCCCCGCCGCCATCCCACTCGGGCCCGCACCACGACCGGGGCGCCTGTTGGCCGCTGGCGGGCACGGCGCCAGGAGACGCCCAGCAGCCGCTCGGGCAGGACCATGCGTGAACGTCGCCGTGCGGCGCGTCGCCATCCCGAGGCCGGTCGTGCCTACGGCCGCCGGACGCCACCCGCGTCCGGGTCACCGTCTTGACGTCGGGCGTCTCGCCAGTCGCTCCGCCCCCCAGCCCGTCAGCCTCCTCGCCACCCGTCCCGCCGCGCACCGTGCCACAGACCTCGACGGAACCGCAGTGGCGCGTCACCGCGCGGTACCTGACCTACAAGGGCCTGGCCTACGCAATGGGCCACCTCCCCGAGCAGGCGAGCTACGGAGTCGCCGATGTCGTCTCCCGCTTCATGGCGCGTGGTCCCGCACTTGCCATGAACCAGCGCCACATCCGGCGGGTGCTGGCCAGCGAGTGCGCCGAAGGCGTCGAGCCCGATCCAGCGCTCGTGCGCCGCTGGAGCAAGCGAACCTTCACCTCGTACGCCCGCTACTGGGCTGATGGGGCGCGCCTTCCCTACGTCGGTGAGTCGACGGTGCGGGCCAGGTGGCGCTTGGAAGAGGGTATCGAGCACCTGCGACGGGCCATGGCTGAGGGCACCGGAGCGGTGGTGGCGTTGCCGCACGTCGGCAGTTGGGAGTGGGGTGGGTACTGGCTCGCACTCGAGGGCATGCCCATGACGGCGGTCGTGGAGCGACTCGAACCGCCGGAGCTTTTCGATTGGTTCGTGGCCCAGCGCGCCGCCATGGGCCTGACCGTGGTGCCGCTGGGGGAGGGGTCGAGCATTGCGCTCATTCGCGCCCTCAAGAACAACCACCTGGCCGGTTTGGTGAGTGACCGTGACCTCGCGGGCAACGGCATCGAGGTGGAATTCTTCGGTGAGAAGACGACCGTGCCCGGCGGGGCCGCCACGCTCGCGCTGCGCACCGGCGCGCCATTGGTCCCGGTCGTCGTCTATTCGGGACCGGATCGTTGGCACACCGGCGTCGTGCACGAGCCGATCGACACCACGCGTCGGGGAACGCTGCGCCAGGACATCGCGCGGGTCACCCAGGAACTCGTGACCGTGTTCGAACACGACATTCGCTGCCGGCCCGAGCAGTGGCACATCTACCAGCCCAACTGGCCCAGCGATTCGCAGTGACGCAGCTCGAGGGGGCAGGCGGGTGAGGGTCGCCATGCTCTCGCCCTATGCGCTGACGCGACCCGGTGGGGTGCAGGGACAAGTCGTTGGTCTCGCTCGCTCGCTGCGCGCACTGGGCCACGAGGTGACGGTCCTGAGCCCGGTCGATGCGGGAGTACGGGTGCGCGACGACGTCGGTGACCACATCGACATCGGGCGACCGACCGCGTTGCACTCGAACGGTTCGGTGGCGCCGGTCGCGCTCTGCCCGGCGACCGTCGTCCGCGCCGAGCGCGCTGTTCGCACCGGCGGCTTCGACGTGGTGCACGTGCACGAGCCACTGGCGCCGATGGCGGCCTACGGGTTGGTGCTCACGGCTCCGCTGCCCATGGTCGGCACCTACCACCGCGCTCGGCGTGAGCCGGTGGGTGCCGGTGGTCAAGCCACTGGCCGAGCTCGTCGGCCGGCGCATGCAGATCCGGGTTGCCGTCTCAGAGACGGCGCGCGAGACGGGGGAGCGATCGAGCGGCGGCCGTTTCGAGGTGCTGTTCAACGGCGTCGACATGGCGCGCTTCGAGTCGGCCGACCCGATACGTGACGACCAGCAGCGCCCGACGGTGCTCTTCTTGGGCCGTCACGAGGAGCGCAAGGGCCTCGGCGTGGTGCTCGATGCGTTCGCCTTGCTGGATCGGCCGGCGGTGCTCTGGATCTCGGGTGACGGGCCGGCCAGTGAGGTGCAGCACCGGCGGCACCCCGAGTCGGACCGGGTGCACTGGCTGGGCACGGTGAGCGACGCCGAGGTGGCCTCGCGCCTGGCCGGGGCGGACGTGCTCTGTGCCCCGTCCCTGTCTGGAGAGTCGTTCGGCATGGTCCTGCTCGAAGGCTTGGCGGCCGGTTGCGCCGTCGTGGCCTCGGACATCGAGGGGTACCGGATCGCCGCGGGGGGTCATGCCACGTTGGTGCCACCGGGCGACGTGGGGGCCTTGGCCCGCGCGTTGGGCGTCGCCCTGGCCGACGCGGTCGAAGGCACCGGCCAGTCCTCGCCTGACGCTCGAAAGGCCGGGATCGAGTACGCACGGACCTGGTCGATGGACACCCTTGCCGAGCGCTACGTCGAGGTGTACGAGCGTGCCATCGCCGCCTATGGGCGTCGTTCCGGGCGTGCCCATCGCGCCTGGCGCGGCCGATCGAGCCGTCATTCGAGGTCCGAGTAGGTCGAGGTCGCGGTCGGCGGGTGTCGTAGGCTGGGCACCCCATGGCCGAGCAGAACGACAACCCGGGACAGTCCAGGCCAGGCGGCGGGAGCGGGTCAGGCGGCGGCGGGAGCAGCGGAAGCGGTGGTGGTGGGGGCGGAAGCAGTCGCAACCGCAACCGGAATCGCAATCGGAACCGCAACAAGAACCGGCCCGCCGGGAACGCCGGGAACGCCGGGAACGCCGGCAACGGCGGGCAGGCATCAGGAGGCAGATCTCGCGGCGGTGGCGCCGGCGCCAACGCCAACGCCAGCGCCAATGCAAACACGCAGAAGAAGGGCCAGTCGGGCGGCGGCGGAGCGCAACGCTCAGGCCAGGGCCAGGGCCAAGGTCAGCGACAGAACCAGCGCCAAGGGTCGAACAGGGGCGGCAGTCGCAACGGCGGACGATCGGGGTCGCGTCCACGCACCGGCGGTGGGCAACCACGCACCTCGGTCGCCCTGGCGCCGGCACCGGCTCCCGCCCCCGTCGATATCGAGCCGAGTCTCGGCGCGCCGCAGGTCTACCCCGGCGAAGTCGCGGCGAACCGACGGCGGGTGATCCGCCTGTGCGCATGGACGGCGGTGCTGCCCGCCCTCTTGATCGGCATCCTTCTGGGCGTCTCGGTCAACGTGATCGTCGGCGTCGTCGCACTGGTCGTCGTCGGTGCCGCAGTCATGTACGGCCTCTGGCGGCTCGCACCCTCGCTGGCCTTGCGCCGTCTCGGCGCCGTCCCCATCGACGAACACGACGACCCCCGACTCTTCAACCTGACCGAAGGACTGTGCGCCACGTTCGGGCTCTCCATGCCCATGCTGCACGTCATCGAGGACGAGGTACCCAACGCCTGTGCGCTCGGCCGCGACGCCCGGCGCTCCGACCTCGTGGTCACGACCGGCCTGCTGGGCCGGGTGGATCCGATCGAGCTCGAAGGCGTCATCGCGCACGAGCTGGCCCACGTGAAGCGGGGGGACAACGGCGTGTCCTGCATCGGCATCACGCTCGGCACGCTCTTCGGCGGCGAGCGCACGCTGCGGCGCTGCGTGGGCGAAAGCCGGGAGTATCGAGCCGACGTCGTGGGCGCGTCCGCCGTGCGTTACCCGCGCGGCCTGCTGGCTGCGCTGCACATGATGATGGAGGCGCCCACCCCGACCAACGGCTCGCTCTTCGCGTCGCCCTCCCTCTTCGGATCGACCCGCTGGGTGTGGATCGACCCGTCGGTGGGGCACCGTGAAGACCCGCTCGTCCCAGGGGACCTCGATGCCACGACGGTGAGGGCCGCCGCACTGAGCGAGTGGTGAGAAGAGGCGGCCGGCCGGCCTCGTAGACTGGAGCCATGACCACCGGGACCTTCACACTGAAGCGAGGGTTGGCGGACATGCTGCGCGGGGGCGTCATTATGGACGTCGTCAACGCCGAGCAGGCCACGATCGCCGAAGACGCCGGCGCCGTGTCGGTCATGGCGCTCGAGCGGGTGCCCGCTGACATCCGGCGCGACGGCGGGGTGGCGCGCATGAGCGACCCGCTGCTGATCGAAGAGATCATCGAGGCGGTGACCGTCCCGGTCATGGCCAAGGCGCGCATCGGGCACTTCGCCGAGGCCCAGGTGCTGCAGTCGCTGGGCGTCGACTTCATCGACGAGTCCGAGGTCCTCACGCCCGCCGACGAGGCGTACCACATCGACAAGTGGCCCTTCACCGTGCCCTTCGTGTGCGGTGCCACCAACCTCGGCGAGGCCCTGCGCCGGCTGTCGGAGGGCGCGGCCATGATCCGGTCCAAGGGCGAGGCCGGCACCGGGAACATCGTCGAGGCCGTGCGGCATCTCCGCTCCATCCTGGGGTCGATCCGGGCCATCACGCAGGCCGATCCTGCCGAGCTCTACGGCTGGGCCAAGGAATTGGCCGCGCCGGTCGGCTTGGTGCAGGAGCTGCATGAGACGGGTCGGCTGCCCGTGCCGCTGTTCTGCGCCGGCGGGATCGCCACGCCCGCCGATGCCGCGCTGGTCATGCAGCTCGGCGCGGAGGCGGTATTCGTGGGATCGGGGATCTTCAAGTCGTCCGACCCGGCACGCATGGCGTCGGCGATCGTCGAGGCGACGGCGCACCACCAGGACGCGGAGCACGTGGCGAAGGTCTCGCGGGGACTCGGCGAGGCGATGCGGGGGTTGGAGGCATCGCAGTACGGCGAGCACCTGGCCGACCGGGGGTGGTAGCGGGACCCGAGGGGGGAGTCGGTCCCGTGATCGGCGTCCTCGACCTCCAGGGCGACGTGCGAGAGCACCTGGCCGCGCTCGAGGACGTCGGCTGCGGGGGGCGCCGCGTAAAGAGCCTGTCCGACCTAGACGGCATCGACGGCATCGACGGGCTCATCATGCCGGGCGGCGAGTCCACGACCTTGTCGATGCTGCTCGAGTCGACCGGTCTCTTCGATGCACTCGCAGCCCGTCTGCAGGCGCCGTCCCCCTTGCCCGTCTTCGGCACGTGTGCGGGGCTCATCCTCGTCGCCCGCGAGCTGCTCGACGGCCGGTCCGACCAGCGCGTCCTCGGCGTGCTCGACGCGGTCGTCCGCCGCAACGGGTATGGCCGCCAGGCGCAGTCATTCGAAGCCGATCTCGTCCTCGGGTCGGGGGAGGGCCCGCCGCTCCCCGCCGTCTTCATCCGCGCCCCGCTGATCGTCTCGGCAGGGGAGGAGGTCGAGGTCCTGGCCTCCCTCGACGGTGCCCCTGTCCTGGTGCGCCAGGGACCGGTCCTGGCCTCCTCGTTCCACCCCGAGCTCACCCCGGACCGACGGGTGCACCGGATCTTCGCCGAGATCTGCGGGGCCGGCGCCGGCCGGGCCACGCACCAGCGCAGCAGCACCGAGGCAGGTTTCTTCAGGTAGCAGCCGAATCTGACGATCGAAAGACCCAGGGACTCCGAATACCGCGGGAGGGGGTCAGGGCTCACATGCGTCGATACATCCTCACCATCACGTGCCCGGACCGCGTCGGCATCGTTGCCGCGGTCACTGGCCTCATCGCGTCGCTCGGCGGGTCGGTGATCGAGGCGGCCCAGCACGCCGACCTCGACTCGGGCAAGTTCTTCCTGCGCATCGAGATCCGCGCCGAGTCGCTCCCGTTCGGCCCCGACGAGCTGTCCGCCGCCTTCGAGCACGTCGCCGCGGAGTTCGACATGCAGTGGCACCTCAGCGATACCGACGTGCCCAAGCGGGTCGTGCTGTTCTCGAGCAAGGAGGACCACTGCCTGGCCGACCTGCTCTACCGCTGGCGGGCGGGCGAGCTCGAGTGCGACATCCCCTGCGTGATCGCCAACCACGAGGACCTGCGCGGCCTCGTCGAGTGGCACGGCGTGACCTTCCGGCACGTCCCTGTCGGCCAGGAGCCCGAGGCCAAAGCCGCCGCGTTCGCAGAGATGGAGGAGATCCTCGAGAAGGAGCAGGCCGACCTGGTCGTGCTCGCTCGATACATGCAGATCCTCCCCTCGACCTTCTGCGCCAACCGCCTCGGGCGCATCATCAACATCCATCACTCGTTCCTGCCCTCCTTCGCCGGCGCCCGCCCCTACCACCAGGCCTACGACCGCGGGGTGAAGCTCATCGGTGCGACCTGCCATTACGTGACGGCCGACCTCGACGAGGGGCCGATCATCGAGCAGGACACCCGGCGCGTCGACCACGGCGACTCGGCCGAGGAGATGCGCCGCGTGGGCCGCGACGTCGAGCGCCAGGTCCTCTCCCGGGGGCTGCGCTGGCACCTCCAGGACCGGATCCTGCTCAACAGCACCAAGACCGTCGTCTTCCCGTAGCCCTCGGTCACTCCGCCCGGCGGTGCCGACCGTTCAAGGCATATGGGCAAGACCGCCTCCGCTTCGACTTCCACTCCCGGCGGCGGCCTGACGCCCTCCCCGCCCTCCAAGCCGCTCTCGGGCCGGCGCAAGACCCGGCCGCTCAGCCGTCACTACGGCACGGACGCCCGCTCGAAGGAGTTGGCCGAGAGCCTGCCCGCCCATCAGCGCGCGATCTCCGAGCACGAGGGTGCCATGCTGCGCGAGATCGCCGAGTTCGACCACGCGGAGGCGTGGCGCGGTGACGGTGCGCTGTCCATGGTCGAGTGGCTGGTGGCGCGCTGCCACGTCAGCCGGGCCCGGGCCCGGACGCTGGTCGAGTCGGCCGCACGGGTGGGGGAGCTGCCTGCGCTGTCCGGAGCGCTGGCCGACGGCCGCCTGACGCTCGACGTGTTCGCGCCCCTTGCCGCGGTCGCCACACCCGACACCGACTCGGACCTGGCTCGTGCGTCCGAGCACTGGACGCCGAAGCAGGCCCGCCAGCTGGCGGCGGAGGTCACCGGGGCGTCGGACGCCGAGTCGGCGCGGCGTTTCCGGCGCCGGTTCGTGCGTTTCGACGACGAGCGCTGTCTGCTCTGGGCGCAGTTGACCAAGGACGCCTACGCGCTCGTGAAGGCGGCCGTCGCCGGGCGGGCCCGCCGCCACGACCACCCGAGCGCCAACGACCCCGACTACGCCCGGTTCGAGAGCCGCTGCGCCGACGCACTGCTGGACATCTGTGTCGAGCGTGGCCGCCGGAGCCGCCGGAGCGGGCCGAGCGGCCGGGTGCCCCCTGCGGGGACTACGAACGCCGGCACCGGGACGGACCCGGACGCACCGGGCCACCGCAGCGCCCGGGTCTCCATGGTGGTCCACACCGACCTCGAGCGGCTTCTCTACGGGGACGGGTATGGGCACGCGTCGATCGCGGGCGTCGGCCCGATCTCGGCGGAGGTGGCGCGTCGCCTGGCGTGCAGCGCGGACATCACGTTGTCGCTGGACGCTCCCGACGGCGCCTGCCTGGACCAGAAGGCACTGGTGCGGGAGCCGTCGGAGGCTCAGGAGATCGAGATCCGGCGGCGGGACAACGGCTGCCGGTTCCCCGGTTGTGGCTGTCGCACGGTCACCGACATCCATCACGTCGTCTGGGCCTCGAAGCAGGGGCCGACGATCCTGTCGAACCTCTTGACGCTGTGCGTCGCCCACCACAGCCGGGTGCACGAGCTCGGCTGGAGGCTTGACGGCGACGCGGCAGGGCGAGGTCAGGTTCATCAGCCCCCAGGGACACGTCTTGGTGTCGTCGCCCTCACCTGCGTGGCGGCCGGCGCGGAAATGATGGCCGGCTGAGTGCCCGGCTCGGCCACGGACATTCGTCTCGGTTCTCGATCGTCGCCCCATCGCCCCATCGCCCCATCGCCGCTTCTGACACGAGCGCGCATGCACGCACGTGCCCCGTGCTGCGAGTGAGAACTCGGTGATGTGGAGTGCATGACTTAGCCTGGATTCTGTGCACACTGGATCGCGGAGCTACATCGAGGTCAATGCAGCAGCGTGGGACGACCGTCACGATGATCAGGTACTGACGGCTCGGCGCGGGTGGTCAGCGACCGAGCCCACGTGGGGAATCTTTGCGGTGCCGGAGCGAACGGTCGGTCTGCTCGCCGGCGATCTGCAGGGCAAGAACACGCTCGAACTCGGATGCGGCACGGCCTACGTCTCCGCATGGCTGGCCCGTCGTGGCGCCTCCCCGGTTGGAGTGGACCCTTCGGCCGGTCAACTTGGGATCGCGCGCCAGTTCCAAGAGGAGTTCGGACTCTCGTTTCCCTTGCTACGGGCATCGGGCGAGAACGTCCCCCTTGCCGACGGCTCCTTCGATCTGGTCATCAGCGAGTACGGGGCGGCGATCTGGGCCGATCCCTACGCCTGGATTCCCGAAGCCTCCCGTCTGCTCAGGCCCGGCGGCGAACTGGCCTTTCTGGGGAACAGCACGCTGCTCATGCTCTGTGTCCCTGACGAGGATGAGACGCCCGCCACGGCGGAGCTCCGCCGACCCCATTTCGGCATGCACCGCTTCGAGTGGCCGGATGACCCGACCATCGAATTTCACCTCGGCCACGGCGACTGGATCCGGCTGCTGCGCCAGAGCGGTTTCGAGATCCTCGATTTGATCGAACTCCGGCCCGCACCAGATGCCACGACACGGTACGGCTTCGTCGAAGCGTGGTGGGCCAACCAGTGGCCGTGTGAAGAGGTCTGGCGCGCCAAGAAGATCTAGCGAGCTCTGCCAGTCCGTGTCACCCCCCGGGGTCGGCTCGGCGCCCCGCCGACCTGCCCCGGCATTCAGCCCGCGAGGAAGTCCAGCAGGAGCGCGTTGACCGTGTCGGGCGCTTCGATTTGCATCCAGTGCCCCGGGCCGTCGATGCGTTCGTATCGGAACCCGTCTGTGCAGAACGTGGCCGAACCGCGCATCTGGGCTTCGGTGAGAGCGAAGTCGCCGCTGCTCCAGATACCCATGGTCGGGGCCTGAATGGCGGGGAGCTCGATCGGCGGGCCGACGAACGCTTCGGGGGTGATGTTCGCGCGGTACCAATTCAATCCGGTGGTGAGCGAGCCATCGCGTTCGAGGTCGTCGACGACAGCGTCGACGTCTGGATGCTGTGACCATTCGCGCAGACCGGCCCACCCGTCGGCGGAGAGCCAGTGTTCGGCCACACCGGCGAATTGGAACAGCAGCATGTACCAGGACTTCTCGCGCTGGGCGACGCCGGCACCGCCAAAGGAGCTGGGGTGACCAACTGACATCGCGACGAGGCGATCGACGCGATCGGGCGCCAACGACGCGGTCGACCACGCGACGGCTGCGCCCCAATCGTGACCGACGACGTGGGCCCGATCGATCGAAAGCGCGTCAAGGATGGCCGTTACATCGAGCGCCAGGAACGGGATGGCATAGGCGTCGACGTCGGCGGGCTTGTCGCTCGAGCCGAAGCCGCGTTGGTCGGGCACGATGACCTGAAATCCTGCATCGACCAACGCCGGGACCTGTCTGATCCACAGCCGTTTCGAGTCGGGAAACCCGTGCAGCAGCACGATGGGCTTGCCCGCGCCCTCGACCTGCACGTCGAGCTCCACCCCGTTGGAATCGACCTTCATCGAACTGTCCTTCCGATCCGGGCCTTATGAGGCGACAAGCGCGAGCAGCTCTTCGCGGCTGGGTCCGGGGAGCGGATCGTCGCGCCAACCGCTGCCCAGCTCGACGACGCGTTCGAACACGCCGGGCCGACCCATGACCTCTTCCGGGAGCGCCAGCACCCCGACGAGGTCGAGGAGAGAGCGCAACATCTCGGGATCCTTGCGGGCCGCCACCCCCAATGCCTTGCCCATCTCGAAGGCTGGTCCCAATTCAAACGGGCGATCTTCGACCAGAGCGTCGATCTCAGCCAAGTCTGTGGTCGTCGAACGCGAGCGTGCTCCGGTACCACGGCTCGGCCATCGCGATCGTGACGTCGTGCCATTCCTGCTGTAGGGCGACGGGGTCCGCCGGTATGGCGTGGCACAGGTCGCGCAGGCCGACCGCATGAATTGTGCCGATCGAAATCCCACGACCGACCGACGGATTCGTGCACGCCCACGAGTCCGCTAACGCGACCACGCCGGTCGCCACCGGTTGACCGTCCAGTACGAACGTACGATGACGGTCCTCGATCTTGGCCATCACTGCAACCTGCTCGTCGAGCGGCTGACCTTCCAGCCAATGCGCACTCAACGGCATGCTCTTGATCACATTGGTCCAGACGTCGGTGTTCTTGAGGGACCGCATCGCCTTGTCCTTGGCGCTCGTGACGATCCCAAGACCCCACGTTCCATTGTCCGCCGGAAGCGTCAACAGCGACACAGTGCCGTAGTCCTGCAAAAAGGGCCCGAATGCCATGGGCACCGAGCCATCGTTCGAGCGGAAGTGACGCCCGTAATACACAAACCCGGAATCGGCGCGTTCTTCGACGGGCGCCTGTGCACCAATGTCGGTCAACCATGTCGAGAGAGCCGAACGGCGACCGGCGGCGTCGACAACCAGATCCGCCCGTATGTCCTCGCCGGCATCGGTGCGCACGCCGACGACGTGTGGAACGCCGGCGGCGGTCTGATCACCGGTCAAGAGGCCGACCACTCCGACACTCCGCCGAACGTCGAGGTTGTCGGTCGCCGTCGACGAGCCGTGCGAGTGTGGCCTCAGCCACGGGCCGGCGCGTGGTCACCGCATCGTGGCGTTCGTCACCTTCGCGGAACCCACCCGTGACTTCTGCTGGGGCATCACGGAACGGATTCACCACCAACGCACCCTCGTCCAAGAGCGCGGTGATCACGTCGGGGGCATTGGCCTCCATCAGCTCCCGATAGCGAGGCTGGAAGAAGTGCAGCAGGCGGAACTGGTTGACGCCCCGCCGTTCCCACGCCTCCCAGGCCGCTTCTGGATTTGGAGGAGGAGCTGGGTCGCGTTCGAGGACCGTGACCTGATGGCCATCACGTGCCAACAGCAAGGCTGCGCCGAGGCCGACCATCCCTCCGCCCACCACGACGATGCGAGCCATGCCGATGTTCTAGCCCATGGATGGAAAATACCCACAAGGTGTGTCTCACCTGAGGGTTCCGGCGGACGATCGAGCCGTGCTGCCCCTGTCTCGCCCACGAGGCGCGGCGCAGCCGCGTCCTCGGCCGAACTACCCCTTCGCCGCGCGCACGATCTCGTCCGTGACGGCGTCAGGGTCCTCGAGGGGCAGCATGTGGCCCTTGTCCGGGAGCGTGACCAGGCGTGCGCCCGGGATGGTGGACACCATCTGTTCGGCCTTCGCGGGCACGGTCAGCGTGTCGCGGCTCCCCACCATCACCGTGGTCGGCACCTCGATCGTCGCGATCCCCTCCAGGAGGTCCATGGCCACGAACGACATCAGGAAGTCACCTCGAACCGGCCCGTGGCACCCCGAGAAGAGCTGTCTCGTCAGGTCCATGTGCGCCCGGTCGGGGTTGGCACCGAAGACACCGCGGACCATGAGGTGCCCGTTGCGCGACTGCATGGCCTTACTGAGCATCGAGGACGCGACGAGCGCGCCCGCCAGTTGTGCCGCGCGCGGTGAAGGAGCTCGGACCGACGTGGCCGCAGTCGCAACCAGGACGGTCGCTTTGGTCCGGTCCCTCATGACCTCGGGCCGATAGGTGGCCAACGACATGATCGTCATCCCACCCATGGAGTGTCCGGCCAGCACGACGTCGCGCACCTCCGTCGCGTCGAAGACGTCCGAGAGGTCGTGCGCGAGCGTCTCGAGCGAGAGCGGCGCAGCTCCCCGGGTGCTCAGACCGTGTCCGCGCTGGTCGTAGAGCACGACGTGGTGACCTTGTTCCAGGAGCCGACGCGCCACGGGAAGCCAGATCTCATGCGTGCATCCCCAGCAATGGGGGAGCACCACGACCTGAGCGTCCGGCCCGTCACCCGGCAGGTCCCATACCGCGAGCTCGGCCCCGTCTGCCGTCCGGACGATCCGGTGGTCGGGCCGCGTCACGCCGCGTCCCCACCCGAGCGCCAGCGGACCGTCGTCGAGTGCAGCGTCCGCCGACTGGCTGCGGCGCGGGGACCGCCGGTACGCCGCACGCGGTCGGCAAGCCCCGCGCCTACTGCCCCTACTGCCACGCCTGCAACGAGCAGGCGCTTCGAGCGAGAACGGAGCCGGGTCCCACCGTCTTTCGCGTCAAGACCTGTACCGAGGGTGGATCGAGCAGAAGCAGTGAACGCAGACACGAGCTCGCAGCGTATTTGGCACGGCCGAAACAATCGACTCCTGCACCGGGTCCGCGCTCTCGCCAGAGGGAAATATGGGTTTCAGAAGATCCCCGGCGAGCCAGCAAATCGAACCATTCAGGCCGCGCGAGCGTCACTCTCGCATGCGGCCCGTTTCCGTTCGTGCTTCCCGCACTCATCAGGTGCCCGCATTCGTCGCGGCCGCCGTCGCCGCCGCAGCCGCCGTCGCAGCCGCGGTCGCCATCACCGGTCTCGGGCTGGTCGCCGACGGTGCTGCGGCCGGCGCAGAGGGACAACCAGCCAACGCGGCTGCGCCCACGGCACCCCCGACCACCTTCTCCACCCAGCCGCCGGTCTCCAGGGCGGGCGGGGTCATCACCAGGTCGGCCCACGTCGCCTTCGAGGGCTGCGCCGCGCGGCACATCACGGTTGGCGTGTCGATCGCCAGGGACGCCTTCCCCATCGGCCAGGCCGTCACCTACGGAGTGAGCGTCACGAACAGCGGCAGCACTGCGTGTGGCCCAGCGCAGAACAGTGTCCCGCCGCTCCGCCGTGCGCTGACCATCGGTCCGTGCGGTGTGCTCCCCGGGGTGATCGCCAACGCCACCGGCCTCGACGTGTACCCGGGGAGGGAAGTCTTTGGCTGCCCTCTCTTCTTTGGGGTCCACCTCGGTGCGCACGCCACCGTCAAGGCCGAGGGAACCTGGATGGGCTTCGAAGCGCTCTCGGGCGGTCCCGACGGCACCATCCTGTGGCAAAAGGCGCCACCCGGTCGCTACGACGTGATCGTCGACAATGCGGTCAGCGTCCCCTTCCAGCTGGGCACCGCCTCCACCGCACCCACGACTCCCTCTGCGCCGCCGCCACTGCCACAGCCACTGCGGCCGGGTTCGTCGCGCCCGACCGCGCCCTTCACCCCGGTCGGCCCGGTGACGCCGACCGTCCCGACCATGCCCCCGTCCGTGCTGCCGACGCCGACCCTGCCACCGGCGACCAACGTCGGCTGAACCGCCGCCCCGGCCTCGACCGGCCGCGGACGAGGCTCGGTACAATTGGCGGATCTGGGCACTGCCAGGTGTGTCAGGACCGGGAAAGAGGCGAGAATCAGCACATGTCGGGTCACTCGAAGTGGGCGACCACCAAGTACCGCAAGGGCGCCCAGGACAAGGCCCGCGCCAAGATCTTCGCCAAGTGCATCCGCGCCATCGAGGTGGCCGCGAGGGACGGGGGAGGGGACCTCGACGCCAACGCCACCCTTCGCACGGCGTTCCAGAAAGCACGTGCCGCCAGCGTCCCGATCGACACGATCGAGAAGGCAATCAAGCGGGGCACGGGCGACCTCGAAGGCGTCCGCTACGAAGCCATCAACTACGAGGGCTACGGGCCCGGCGGCGTCGCCATCATGGTCGAGACGCTGAGCGACAACCGCAATCGCACCGGCGCGGAGATGCGCAATCTCTTCAGCCGCAACGGCGGCAACATGGCCGAACCGGGCGCCGTCTCGTGGCAGTTCGAGCGCAAGGGGATCGTCACGGTCCCCCTCGATCGGGACGAGGACAAGGTCATGGAGATCGCCATGGAGGGCGGCGCCGAGGACATGTCGTCGAACGGCAGCGCGTGGGTCGTGACCTCCGCGCCGGCCGACCTCGAGCCCGTCCGCCAGGCGCTCGACGACGCCGGCATCACGCCCGAGTCGGTCGACCTCAGCCTCGAGCCCACCTCGCTCGTGCCCGTCCCGGACGAGGCCGAGGCGAAGAAGGTGCTCCGTCTGCTCGAGGCGATCGACGACCACGACGACGTCCAGTCGGTGCACTCCAACGCTGACATCCCCGACGAGGTCCTGGCTGCCTTCGAGGGTTGAGCGGGTCGACGCCGCCGGATACAGCCTGATCGGAACCGATCCGGCCACCCACATCCGCGTCCTGCCCACCCCGCGCTACTAACCTACGAACGCATGTTCGTATTGGGTGTCGACCCCGGGCTGTCCCGCTGTGGCTACGGGCTGGTCGGGCGGGGCGAGGGTGACTCGCGGCTGCGGGCCCGGGCGGCCGGGGTGCTCGAGACGGACCCCGCGACGCCGCTGGCTGAGCGGTTGCTGGAGCTGCACATCGAGCTGCGGGCGCTCATCGCCGAACTGACTCCCGAGGTGGTCGTGGTCGAGCGTGTCTTCTTCCAGGTGAATGCGAAGACGGCCATGTCGGTCGGTCAGGCCAGCGGTTTGGCGCTGTTGGCGGCGGCTGAGGCCGGGTGCGAGGTGGCCCAGTACACGGCCAACGAGGTGAAGCAGGGACTCGTCGGCTACGGGGCGGCCACCAAGGAGCAAGTGCAGCGCATGGTGGCGCAGGTACTCGGGTTGGCTGCTGTGGACGGGCCGCCCGACGTGGCCGATGCGCTGGCACTGGCGGTCTGTCATCTGACCACCGTGCCGCTCCGCCGTGCTGTCGATGCGGCGCTGATTGGAAGGCAAGACTCGAGGTGAGGAGCGTGGAGTGATCGGTCTGTTGCGTGGGCCCGTCGTCGTGCGGACGGGGGAGGGCGAGGTGATCATCGACGTGGCGGGCGTGGGCTACCGGGTGACGGTGACCCCGGCCACGGCGGTCGCGTTGGTGACCGGCTCGGCCGGCTCGGCCGGCTCGGGCGCGGAGGCGACGCTGTTCGTCCACACGCACGTGCGTGAGGACGCCATCGTCCTCTACGGCTTTGTGCACGACGACGAGCGCCGCTGCTTCGAGGTGCTGCTGGCCTCGCACGGTGTCGGTCCGGCGCTGGCGCTGGCCATCATGGCGGCGATGTCGCCGGCGGCGCTGTCGACTGCGGTGCTGGAGGACGATCTCGAGACGCTGTGCACCGTTCCGGGTGTGGGTCGCAAGACGGCGGCCCGTCTGCTCATCGAATTGAAGAGCCGTCTGGACCTGCCGGACCTCTCCTTGGACCGGGTCGGCGTGACTGCCGGAGCCGATGTCGGCGAAGTCGTGCGGGGGACCCGCACGTCGAGGGCCGAAGCACGTGCGGCATTGAGCGAGCTGGGCTACGCCCCCGACGAGATCCGCGGCGCGCTCGACGGTCTACGCGACGATGTCGGCGTGGAGGAGATGCTGCGCCGGGCGTTGCGCGAGCTGGCGAGTCGGTGATGCGATGAGCCCGCGCGCGCCGGGAGGTCCTGGCGCTCGACGCGGAGGCTGACGGCACCGACGACGCTGGTGGCACCGGGAGTGAGACCGGTGTGTCCGACGAGCACGCTGACAGCCACCGCGTGGTGGATCCCACGGCCTCGTCGAGCGAACGAGGAGGACTCGAGGAAGTCGGGCTGCGCCCGAGGACACTGGCCGAAATTCGTCGGCCAGCCGGAGCTGGTCGAGCATCTCGGGATCGTGCTGCAGGCGGCCCGGCAGCGGCACCAGGCGGTCGATCACATTCTCTTCGTGGGGCCA
>CAVTOF010000002.1:0-22537 GCA_963736225.1 uncultured Acidimicrobiaceae bacterium
GAGCACGAAGAAGGGCCGAAGGGCGCGGGGCAGGACCGCGAGACCACCGACGGCCAGCGCCAGCAGCAGGACGTCACCCAGGGGGTACGCCAGGTTCGTCGCCACCGACAGCGCACTGCCACCGGTGACCTTGAGGACCTCCACGACGACGAAGGTGGCGGAAAACGCCCGCGGCCGCGAGCACAGCCACGAGGCCGTCGAGCGAGGTCTGGAGCAGCGAGCCCTGGTTCACGCGCCTGATCGGATCGCGAACCCGACGAAGCAGAGTGGGAAGAAGAGGAAGTAAAAGGCGTCCGCCGTCGACGGAACCGGTGGCGTCGCCCCGCCCAGTGACTCGATGGTCAGAACGACGTCACCGACACCCCCACGACGCCGATCCCGATGACGAGCGGGAAGACCCGGGCCACCGAGGTGCTGGCACGCCAGGAAGGTTCGAAGTAGCGCGCGACGCACAACGCGCCCATGGTCAGCTCGAGCACGTCGACGCCCCAGCCGTCAACGGGAGTGACGTACGAGCCGATAGGCCGAACGACCAGCGAGACGACGAGCGCGACGACGCAGCGCGCGGCAATGCCGAAGACCCATCGCAATCGCCGGTCGAGCGGGCGACCGATCCGCTGCGACGCCGCGGCACCGGGCGCGTCAGTTCCCGACGAGGCCGCGCCGGGCGAACCGGAACCGGCCGCGTCGGTACCCGGCGTGTCGCGGTCATCCCCCGCCGGGCGGAGGACGTCGGTCCTCTCGCCGGCACGGGTCACGACCGCGACTCCCACACCCAATTCACGGCTAATCCGCAGCACAGATTGAGCGGGTTGTTCGGGTGATGTGCGCCCGTTGGGCGAGGCGTCCCGGCCGCCGCCGCCCGCGATCCCCTAGCCTTCGGGCCTTCGTTCAGGAGCGTTCCAAAGGAGGCGATCCTGTCCACGTTCGTCCTCGTGCACGGCGCCATGCACGGGGGATGGTGTCCGCGCGACGTGCAACGACGCCTCGTCGCGACACGGCCACGACGTGCACACGCCGACCCTCACGGGCCAAGGAGACCGGCGTGGCGCGCTGACGCCCGAGGTCGGCGTCGCCACCCATGTCCGCGACGTCGAGGACATCTTGTGGTTCGAGGATCTCTCCGAGGTCCACCTCGTGCTGCACAGCTATGCGGGGGTACTGGCCGGGCCACTGGCCGAGTGCGCCCACGACCGTCTCGCTTCGATCGTGTTCTTCGGCGCGTTCGTGACCGCACCCGGCCAGTGCCTGCTCGACGTCGAACCACCCGACGTCGCCGAGCGGTATCGCCGCCAGGCCACGGCGGAGGGCGAAGGCTGGTACCTACCGGCCACCGACGCCTTCTTGGAGCAGTGGGGAATCACGCGACCCCGGGCTGCGTGCCTTGGTCGGTCCCCGGTTGACCGACTTCCCCTTTCGGTGCCAGCGGGAGCCGACCGACTTCGATCCCGGCCCGCTCGCACGCATCCGCAAGGTCTACGTCCGCCACACCGACCCACCGATGGCCAGCCTGGAGCCCTTCTACGTCGCCGCGCTCGCGGCGGGGTGGGAGACCCACGAGCTCCCGTCCGGGCACGACATGATGCTGGCGGCACCGGCCGCCACGGCTGACCTCCTGGCCCGGATCGCCGCCGGGTAGAGAGCCCCGGCCGCCTCGCGCCTATTCGCCGGCAGGCTCGGACGGGCCGCCCGCCCAGTCCGAGTGCGGGTCGGACGCCGGGAAGGACTCGTCCTCCTGCTCGTCGACCCGATCGAGATCGGGATCGTCGCCGCCCTCGCCGGCGGCGCTGCCTCGGATGGCTGTGGTCTCGTGGTCGGCCATACCAACTCCTCCGCCGAATGGCCTACCGCGTGCCGCCCCCGCCGCACAAGCCGACACGGACGCCACCCGCGCCCACTGCCGACCAACCCCGGCTGCGTCTCTCAGCGCAGGTCGCCCAGCCAGCCCGCGACCACGTCGGCGACCTCGGCCTCGCTCCTGCGCAAGGAGTGATCCCCATCGACGAAGACGGCGTCACCGCGCCGGGGATGGCGCGCCGTCTCGCGTTCGAGCTCGGCGGGCGTGGCGAAGCGCATCGCGCCGCCCGGAGACGAAGAGACAGGGCACAGCGAGCACAGGGAAGTGCTCGGTGCGCAACCGGTCGGGTTTCCCCGGCGGATGCAACGGATAGCTCACGAGGACGAGCGCGGCGACGGGGAGCCCCTCGGCCACCGCCATGGAGCACATGCGCCCTCCGAAGGAACGCCCACCGACCGCGATGTGAGTGGTGTCGACATGGAGTTGCTCCGCCAGATCTGACGTCGCCGCGCGCGCACGGTCTCGATGCACACCGCGGGCGGGTCGGTGCGGCGCTTCCCCGCCGCCTGCCCGGGGAACTCGACCCGCGCCACCGATCGTCCGGTGGCCGTCACCGCGTCGTCGATCGCCACGAGCCCCGAGTGGTCCCGCCCCGCGCTCGCGCCCGGGGTGAGCACGAGGCCGGCGGCGCGGGCAGTGGTCATGGCCCCATCATGGTGCGGTGCACCAGGATCCGCGGGCGCCCTCCTGGCTGGACCGCCTCGCTGCGGTCGTCGGCCCGGTGAGCGAGGTGCGTCTGCTGACCGGCACGGCCGCGCTCGTCGACGCCGGCGGCCGGGCCCTGGTCGCCAAGCAGGGTCCGGGCGCCCGCGGACGAGGCCGAGGGGCTGCGCTCGCTGCGCGCCGTGCCCGGTGGGCCGCCGGTCCCCGAGGTGGTGCTGGCGGACGGCGACCTCGTGGTGACCACCGCGGTCGAACAGGGTCCGCGCTCTCGTACCCACGACCGGGAGCTCGGCCGGACCCTCGCCGTCCTGCACGACGCTCCGTATCCGGACTGGGGCGGGGGCTCCTCGTGGATCGGAGCTTGCCGGGTCGACCGGGCGCGACAGCCGCGACGCGGCCGCCTTCTACGGCACCCGCTTCCTTGACCTGGCGGCGCGCTGCGGGCTCGAGCCTGTCGTGGCGCGGGTCGTGGACCGGCTCCCCGCACTCCTCCCACCCGGAGGGCCGGCGTTGGTCCACGGCGACCTCTGGTGGGGCAACGTCCTGTTCGCGACCGACGGACGCTCGTGGCTGATCGACCCCTCCGTGCACGGGGGCCATCCCGAAGAGGACCTGGCCATGCTGGCGCTGTTCGGATCCGTGCCCGCGCCGTTGCGAACGGCGTACGCCGAGACGCGCTCCCTGCATGACGGCTGGGAGGAGCGGGTCGAGCTGTTCCAGCTCTATCCCCTGCTCGTCCATACCGTGCTCTTCGGCGGCGGATACAGAGCGCGCGCCGAGCGCATTCGCGCGACGGTTCGGCTGACGGGCCCGTCGGCCCGTTGAGGGTCCGCGCCTACGCCGGCATCGGCGAGCCGAAGCGGATCAGGTTGCCGTCGGGGTCGACGTGCGAGCCTTCACGCAGCTCGTACTCGGTGGGTCCGACCGGCAGTGTCCGGCCGCCGACGCCCGGTCGGCTCCACTCCTCGTAGAGCGCATCGGCGTCGCGGACGTAGAGGTAGGCGGAGCCCGCGTGGGCCGGGTCGTGATCAGGTCCGGCCGCCAGGTGGAGCCCGGTGCCATCCCGGTCGGCGAGCCCGTAGTCGTCGCCGTCCTCGTAGGCGGCGGTGCGGAAACCGAGGTCGGCATAGTGGGCCAGGGCGGCGCCCAGGTCGCGCACGGGGAAGATCGGGCTGAAGCTTCGGAGCTGACGGCCACGCCGGCGGCGGCGACCCGCCCCGGTGGCCTGCTGGCTCACCTTGATCTCGGCCAGCGCCACGAGCACGGCGCGTCGCCTCGATCTGCTCGCGCGGGACGCGCTGCTCGAGCTCGCGGTCGACCGCCTCGACGCCGCGCCATGTGGCCTCCGCCACCTCCTCGCCCCGTTGGGTCAGCGCCAGGGCGACGCGGCGGCGGTCGTCGGTGTCGGCCGTGCGCTCGACATACCCCCGGTTGACCAGCACGTCGATGGTCTGGCTCACCGCCTGCTTGGTCACCGCCAGCTCGCGCGGGAGGTCCGGCCTCGGACCGCCCCGCGTGTCGATGCCGGAGAGTATGAACGCGCCGTTCCGCGGCAGGTCGGCGGCACCGATGTCGTGGAGCTGGGCGCGGATGGACTGGGCGTACACGCCGCGCGCCAGGCGCATAAGCGTCGGCGTGGCGAACGCGCTCCAGTCGAGGTCGCCTTCGCCGTTGCTGGCGTCGGTGCTCTCGTGCGGGCCGTCGTGCTGGTCAGGGCTCACGGGTCCGACCATAGAGTCAAGAAATTGATCGTCAAGATTGTTGACTAGATGAAAGGCCAGCTCGGCGCTAGTGTCCCCATGCGGCGACGCACACCTCGTACCGGGCCACTGGCCGGCGCAACCCGGGGCGCAGCCCAGCGTGCATCGGGTGCGCCACCGAAGACCACCGACGAAGAGCACGACGAAGGCCACCGGACCACCAGCGAAAGGAAGGACAATGGGACTCTCCATCAACGACACGGCACCGGACTTCGAGGCCGAGACCACCCAGGGAAAGATCGACTTCTACGACTGGATGGGCGACTCGTGGGCGGTGCTGTTCTCGCACCCCAAGGACTTCACGCCGATCTGCACGACCGAGCTCGGGTACATGGCGCGCATCGAACCGGAGTTCGCCAAGCGGGGCGTGAAGATCATCGGTCTCTCCGTCGACGCCGCCGGCGACCACGAGAAGTGGGCCGACGACATCGAGGAGACCCAGGGCACACGTCCGACGTACCCGATCATCGCGGACGCCGACTTCAACGTGGCCAAGCTCTACGGGATGTTGCCGGCCAGCACGTCGGGTGACGCCAAGTCGCGTACCCCGGCCGACAACCAGACGGTGCGCAACGTCTTCGTGATCGGGCCGGACAAGAAGATCAAGCTGATCTTGGTGTACCCCATGACGACCGGTCGCAACTTCGACGAGGTGCTGCGCGTCATCGACTCGTTGCAGCTGACAGCGAAGTACAAGGTCGCCACCCCGGTGAACTGGAAGCCGGGCGAGGACGTGGTCATCGCGGGCTCGGTCAGCAACGACGAAGCCAAAGAGATCTACGGCACCTGGAAGGAACCCAAGCCCTACATCCGGATCGTCCCGCAGCCCAAATAGTCCGAACGCCGCACTTCGACCGCGGCGGAACTGGTGAGCGCCGGCGACGCGGCGCTGCGTGCCTTCGCCGCCTGGGTGCCCAAAGCGGAGTTGCACGTCCACATCGAGGGCACCCTCGAGCCGGAGCTGATGTTCGTCCTGGCGCGGCGGAACGACGTCGCCCTGCCCTACACCGGGGAGGACGAGGTGCGCGCCGCCTACGCGTTCAGCGATCTCCAGTCCTTCCTCGACATCTACTACCGGGCCTGCGACGTGCTGCGCACGGAGCAGGACTTCTACGACCTCGGCCTCGCGTACGTGCGCCGGGCCGCCGGTCAAGGAGTCCGTCACGCGGAGATCTTCTTCGACCCCCAGACCCACACCGACCGGGGCGTCGCACTCGGCACGGTGTTCGCCGGCCTGACCCGTGCCCTCGACGACGGTGCCGAGCTCGGCGTCCACGCGCAGCTGATCCTTTGCTTCTTGCGCCATCTGCCCGAGGAACAGGCGCTGGCGACGCTTCGCTCCGCGCTGGCCTTCCGTGACCATTTCGTAGGCGTGGGCCTGGACTCCTCCGAACGCGGTCATCCGCCGGCCGGCTTCGACGCGCGTCTTCGCGCGGGCGCGTGCCGAAGGGTTGCATGCCGTCGCCCACGCCGGCGAGGAGGGGCCGCCCGAGTACATCTGGCAGGCGCTCGACCTGTTGGGCGCCGAGCGGATCGACCACGGCGTGCGCTGCCTCGAAGACGAGGAGCTCGTCGCGTATCTCGCCCGCGAGCAGGTGCCGCTGACGGTCTGCCCCTTCTCCAACGTCAGGTTGTGCGTGGTCGACTCCCTGGCCGACCATCCCCTGCCGGCTTTGCTCGACCGAGGCCTCGTGGCCTCCGTCCACTCCGACGACCCGGCCTATTTCGGCGGGTACATCGGTGACAATTACGAGGGCGTCGCCAGCCGGCTCGGTCTCGACGTCGACGCGGTGGCCGGCATCGCCCGGAACAGCTTCATCGGGTCGTTCCTCGACGAGGCGACCCGGCGCCGGCACCTCGAGGCGATCGACGCCTACCGCGCCGAGGCGCCGCGCGCAAGCTGACCCTGATCCGTGACGGTGCCCGGTGCCCGGTGCCCGGTGTCCGCGACTCGCGGCTCGCGGCCCGCGGCCCACGGCCCGCGGCGAGCGAGCGACTCCGGCGGATCTCGTGCGACAATCCACCCATGGTCGCCCCTTCGGCAGCCCGGACCCGTGAGGACTCGTGGCCCGAGTTGACCTTGGCGCCATGGGAGGGCACGAAGGACGCGCTCCATCTGTGGACCCAGGTGGTCGGCAAGGTGCGTCTCGCCTTGGCCCCCATGGTCAACCATTGGTGGCAGGTCCCCCTTTACGTCTCCGCACGCGGTCTGACCACGTCGCTGATGCCCGACGGCCACCGGGGGCTCGAGATGGAATTCGATTTCATCGAGCACACGCTCGAGATCAGGAGCACGGACGGCCAGCGGCGCCGCATCCCGTTGCAAGCGTGTTCGATCGCCGACTTCTACTCGGCCACGATGTCCGCCCTCGCCGAGATCGGGGTCTTCGTCGATATCCTGGCCCGGCCGGTCGAGCTCGCAGTCGCGACGCCGTTCGCCCAGGACACCGCCGTGCGGCCCTACGACCGCGGCGCCAGTCATCGGTTCTGGCTCGCGCTCGTTCAGGTCAGCCGGGTGATGGGCCGCTTCCGCGCCCGCTATCAGGGCAAGGTCAGCCCGGTGCACTTCTTCTGGGGCGCCGCCGACCTGGCCGTGTCGCGCTTCTCGGGCCGCCGCGCGCCGAAGCACCCCGGCGGCGTCCCCAATTGTGCGGACTGGGTGCAGCAGCTCGCCTACAGCCACGAAGTCAGCAGCTGCGGCTTCTGGCCCGGCGGGTCGGAGGAAGGCTCGTTCTACGCGTACGCGTACCCCGCGCCCGAGAGGTTCTCCGCCTGGGGGGTGCAGCCGTCGGAGGCCTACTTCGACGAGCAGCTCGGCGAATTCCTGCTCCCCTACCGCGTCGTCCGCCGCGCCGGCGATCCTGACGCGGTCCTGCTCGCCTTCTTCCAGAGCACCTACGAAGCGGCCGCCGAGCTCGCGTCGTGGGACAGAGCATCGCTCGAAGTCGGCGGCGCCGGCGGTCCAGCCTGACGCGTTCGCGGGCAGTTTCGGGCGCACTCAGTAGTCTCGTGCACCCATGACCGCCCTCGAGTTCTGGCTCTACTTGCCCCAGATGCGGCTGACGATGCCGCAGTTGGAGGCGCGGGCCCAGGGGGCAGAGGCAGCGGGGTTCGCCGGCGTGGCGGGGATGGACCACCTCACGCCACCCCGGGCCGAGGCCTCACCGATGTTCGAGGCCATGGTGACCAACGCGTGGCTGGCCGGACGAGTCGCTGATCTGCGCCTCGGATCGCTGGTGCTGTGCGACGCGTTCCGACACCCTGTCGTGTTGGCGCGGGAGGCGGTCACGATCGACCACGCCTCGGGCGGCCGGTTCGAGCTCGGCCTCGGCTGGGGGTCGGTCACCGCCGAGTTCGAGGCCTTCGGCATCGGACCGACCGAGCCGCGGACCCGGGTGAGCCGGATGAGGGAGTCGCTCGAGATCATCACTGCCCTCTGGCGCGGCGAGGTGGTCGACTACGAGGGTGAGCACTTCCACCTCCGGGGCGCGCAGCAGCAGCCCGTGCCGCTGGGACGGATCCCCATCGTCATCGGGGGCGCCGGCCGTAGGACCATGGAGCTGGTGGCCGCCTACGCCGACTGGTGGAACGTCCACGTCGGCATCGTGGACAGATTCGACGAGATGCGCCCGCTGGCCGGTCCGGCACGCTGCTCGCTCCAGGTCCAGGTCGCCTTCGTCGGCGCGGGCCAGAGTCGGGAGGACATCGAGGCGACGGCCAGGCGGCGCTTCGGCGAATCCGTCGTGGCTGGCACCGCCCCAGAGCTCGTCGACTACTTCGCTTCGCTCGCCGAACGCGACGTCGAGCGTGTCTACGTGTGGTTCACCGACTTTGCTCGCGCCGAGACGCTGTCGGAGTTCGGTGCCCTCGTGATCGAGCCTCTCCGCGGGCCGTCTCCGCCCGCCTGACGGGGCTCACGGCGCCGTTCGCGAGCGCGCCGTTGGATCAGTTGGTCGGCGTGAATTCGAGGTGGAGTCGGGTGAGGCCACGCAGGATGTAGGTCGGCACGTAGTCGTACTGGCGGGCCTCCGCTGGACCGTGCGCTGACTCCGCGATCGTGATGTCGCCCATGCGCGCGAGCAGGCGCTCGATGCTGATGCGCGTCTCCGCTCGGGCCAGCGGCCCACCCGGGCACGCGTGCGGCCCCCGCCCGAAGGCCAGGTGCTCCTTGGCGTTGGCGCGGTCCATCCGGAACTCGTCGGGCTGGTCGAAGCGGCGAGGGTCGCGACCGGCCGCGCCGTTGAGGACCATGACGCAGGTACCGGCGGGGACGTCGACTCCGCCGACGGTGGCCGTCGTGCGGGCCAGGCGGAAGTCGCCTTTCACCGGGCTCTCGAAACGCAGGCACTCCTCGACGAATTCGGGGATCCGGGTGGCATCGTCGCGGAGCTGCTGTTGGATGTCGGGACGCTCGCCGATCATCTGCAGTGCGGAACCGAGTAGCCGGACGGTCGTCTCCTGCCCGGCGGAGAACACGTTGGCCGCCACCCGGACCACGTCGATCGGCTCGGGCAGCGAACCGTCGGGGAAGGTGGCCGTGGCCAGGCCGGTCAACACGTCCTCGCGCGGCTCGCGGCGACGCTCTTCGACGTACGTGGTCAGCCGCTCGTAGAGGAACTCGAGTGGCGAATGGCTCATGGTGCGCGACCCCGTGCTGCCCAGGGCCTGCTCACGCTGGCGACCGCCGCCTTGGAGCTCCTCGCGGAACCAGGCGTGGTCCTCTTCGGGCACGCCGAGCAGGTCCGCGATCACAGACAGCGTGAACGGACCGGCGAAGTCCCGGATGAACTCACACTGACCACGCTCGACGAACTCGTCGATATGGCGGTCGGCATGGCGCCACATAAAATCCTCGTTCTCGCGAAGACGCTTCGGCGTGATCAACCGCATCAACAGCCCGCGGTGAGCCTTGTGCTTGGGCGGGTCCATGGTGGTCAGCTGGTCGCTGAAGGGGAGCTCGTCACGGTGCGCTTCTATGAGCTCGCTGACGTCGTCACCGTCGAGCGGGACGGGAAAGCCGGGGAAGGGGCCGGTCACCGAATTGCACGACGAGAAGGTCGTGGTGTTCGTGTACACCGAGACCGCCTCGTCGTAGCCGGTCACCATCACCACCCCGTGGTTCGGTTCGGCCTGGACCGGGCACTTCCCCCGCAAGAAGTCGAAGTAGGCATAGGGGTCCCCGATGAGCTCGTTCCCACGGAAGAAATCGATGTCGTCGAACTCGCCCATCAACTCTCCTTCGGCTGGGCCTACGGCACGTACGGGTTCTGAGAACCCCGTTCTTCACTACGGAGAGTAGCACTTCGCCCCGTGGGGTTCAGGTGCTCGCCTCCCTGGTCAACCCGGTAGCGCGACCGGCGGGCGGCGTCCCGGTCAGTCGAAATCGCCCGCTCGCTGGCGCAGTTTGCCGAGGAGGGAGAAGAGCGTGTCGGCGTCGGCCTGCGACAGCTCGAGCCCGGTGAACACGGACTCGTTGAGCGCCACGGTCGCCTCGCGGGCCAGGGCCCTCCCACGCTTGGTGATCGCGGCGAGCACGCCGCGTCCGTCGTTGGGGTTGATACGCCGGCGAACCAGCCGGTCGCGCTCGAGGCGGTCGATCGCGTTGGTCACGCTGGCCGCACCGACCTGGAGCCGTTGGCCGATCTTGCCCAGGGGCAGCTCGCCGCGCTGGGAGAAGAGGAGCAGCATCAAGACCTCGTAGCGAGCGAACGTCAGGCCGAGGGGACGGACAGCGTCTTCGGCCCGGCCGGCGAGGATCTGCTCGGCGCGGATGACGGAGGTCACGACGCCCATGCCCCGCGTGGCGTCACCCCAGCCGTGCGCGCGCCAATGCCGCATCGCCTCGGCAATGGGGTCGAAGGGCAGGCGGGTCGATGTGGTGCTGGTGCCAGTGGTCATGGAGGAGTCGGTCTCAGCCTTGTCTGCCCGACGCGCCGCGTACGGTGGCCACGACCTCCTCGTTCGAGGCGCCCGGCCCGAGCACGGCGGCGACTCCTGCCTCGAGCAGGATCGGGACGTCGTCGGGTGGCACGATGCCGCCGACCACCACCGGCGTCTCCAAGCCCGCCCCGCGCAGCGCGTCGACGACCGCGGGGGCGAGCGTGAGATGGGCGCCGTTGTGCATGGAGACGCCCACCACGTCGACATCCTCTTGCGCCGACATGGCCGCGATCGTCTCGGGCGACTGGCGCAACCCGGCGTAGACCACTTCGCAGCCGGCGTCACGCAGGATCCGCGCCACCACCCGCAGGCCGCGGTCGTGGCCGTCGAGCCCGACCTTGGCCATCAGCACGCGCAATGGCTGCTGGTCGGCGCCAGTCATGCTCAGGCCACGTGGCGCTCGGTGTAGATCCCGAACACCGATTCGAGAGCGCCCATCGCTTCGCCCAGTGTCGCCATGGCGTGCGCGGCCTCGATCAGCGCCGGCATGAGATTGACTTCGGGGTCGGCCGCGTCGGCGGCGAGCCGCACCAGCGAACGATGCACGGCGTCGTCGTCGCGCGCCTGCTTCACCTCGGCCAGCCGCTCGAGTTGTGCCGTCTCCACACCAGGGTCGATCGTCAGCGTGGACGGCGCCACCCCGTCCTCCTCGACGTAGGCATTGACGCCCACTTGCCGCCACTCACCGTGGGCGATCTTGGACTGGAAGGCGTAGGCCGCGTCCGCGATCTCCGAGACGAACCACCCGTCATCGATGGAGGCGATGACGCCGTCGAGCACAGATCCCGAACCGGCCTCGAGCAGATGCGCAAAGACGGCCTCCGCCTCGCGCTCCATGACGTCGGTGAGCTCCTCGACGAACCACGAGCCGCCGAGCGGGTCCGCGACGTGGACCACGCCGGTCTCCTCGGCGATGACCTGCTGGGTCCGCAGCGCAAGCCGCGCCGCGTGCTCGGTGGGCAGCGCCAACGCCTCGTCGAACGCATCGGTATGCAGGCTCTGGGTGCCCCCGAGCACGCCGGCGAGCGCCTCGAGTGCCACGCGGACGAGGTTGACCTCGGGCTGCTGGGCGGTGAGCGAGACACCCGCCGTCTGCGTGTGGAAGCGCAGCAGGGTGGAGCGCCCGTCGGACGCGCCATAGCGATCGCGCATCCAGCGGGCCCAGATGCGACGGGCGGCGCGGTACTTGGCGATCTCCTCGAAGAAGTCGATGTGCGCGTTGAAGAAGAAACTCAGCCTGGGCGCGAACGCGTCCACCTCCATACCCGCCGCGAGTGCCGCCTCGACGTATGCGAACCCGTTTGCCAGGGTGAAGGCGAGCTCTTGGGCGGCCGTCGACCCCGCTTCGCGGATGTGGTACCCGCTGATGGAGACCGGGTGCCAACGCGGCAGTTCGGCGCTGCAGAACCGCATCACGTCGGTCACCAGGCGCACCGATGGGCGCGGCGGGAACACGTACTCCTTCTGCGCCTGGTATTCCTTCAAGATGTCGTTCTGGATGGTGCCCGAGAGGTCCGCGCGCGCCACTCCGGTGCGATCGGCCACGCCGACGTACATGGCGAGCACCGGGGCGGCACCGGAGTTGATGGTCATGGAGGTGGAGACCGTGGCCAGGTCGATCCCCACGAACAGGGTCTCCATGTCGGCCAGGGTGTCCACCGCCACACCGGCCCGACCCACCTCGCCCCGCGCGAGCGGATCGTCGCTGTCGCACCCGAGCAGCGTCGGCATGTCGAAGGCCGTCGAGAGGCCGTCGCCTCCGGCGCGCAGCAGTTCCTTGAAGCGGCCGTTGGTGTCCTCGGCGCTCCCGAACCCGGCGAACTGGCGCATGGTCCAGAGCCGCGAGCGGTACATGGAGGCGTAGGGCCCGCGCGTGTAGGGGTACTGCCCCGGCAGCTCGGCGTCCTCCGGTCCGTAGACGGGCTCGAGCGGTAGCCCGGACATCGTCTCGAAACGCGTGGCGCGGCGTGGCGAGCGATCGAATTCGTCCTGCCAGCGGTTCCGGTCGGCCACGGCACCAGAATACTTTCACGTCAAACTAAATGCCAATTCCGTAAGCTGACTAACATCGTCGCCGTCATCAGCAAAGGGGAGGGACCGAATTGCGCACCGTCGTGGTTGGTGCATCGAGCGGGCTGGGACGCTGCATCGGCGTCGGCCTGACCCAGCGAGGGGCCCAGACCGCACTGCTGGCGCGCCGCGTCGAGCGACTCGAGGCCGCCGCCAAGGAAGCCGGTCCGGGCACGCTGGCCCTGGCCTGTGACGTCACGAGCACCGAGTCCTGCCAGTCGGCCATCGAGGCCGCTGCGGCCCACCTCGGCGGCATCGATGCACTCGTCTACACGCCGGCGATCGGGCCCCTGGCCAGCCTGGTCGACACCGATGCCGAGACCTGGCGGCGCGTCTTCGAGACCAACGTCATCGGCGCGGCGACGGTGACGACGGCCGCCATCCCTCACCTGACGGCGACGAACGGAGTGGCCGTCTACCTGTCCTCCATCAGCGCGTCGCTGACGCCACCGTGGCCAGGGCTGGGCGCGTACGCGGTCAGCAAGGCGGCGCTGGACAAGTTGGTCGAGGCGTGGCGGGCCGAACATCCGTCCGTCGGGTTCACCCGCCTCGTCGTCGGTGACTGCATCGGGGGCGAAGGCGACGCCATGACGGGCTTCGCCAACGACTGGGACCCCGACCGAGCGGTTGCGTTCGGCACCCAGTGGGCGGCTCGCAAGTACCTGAGCGACAGCTTCATCGAAGTCGACGAAATTGGTCACCGTGGTCGACTCGCTGATCCGCCACGGTGGCAGCCTCAGCGTGCCCTCCGTCACGGTCACACCGCGCACCACGCCGGGATCGACACCGGCGCTCACCCTCGGGTGAACGCCGGACGCGCCACGCAGGCCGGCGTCCGGCGTTGACGACGGAGAACGACCGTGCAGTGCGGATCGGGCACTATCAGTACCCCGCGCGGGCCTGGGCAGGCCCGCGCCTGCTGGCCGAGTCCGCTGCGTGCATCGCCGTCGAGACGGCGGGCGAGACCTCGGTCCTCTACTTCCCCCACGACGACATCGTGTGGTCGCACCTTCGTCCCGGCGGCGTCGACGACGCGCCGGACGGCGCGGGAAGGTCCGAGGTGTGGACCGCTGACGGAGAGCAGGTGCTGCGTCTCGTCACCGAGCCCACCGTCGGCATGGACGCGCTGCGGGCCCATGCCACCTTCGACCCCGACCGCGTGTGCGTGGAAGTGGTCGACGCTGAGCCCGGGACCGCCCCGCACGACGTCACGCTCAAGCGCTTTCCGACCTGGGGCGACGCCACCGACCTCATCGATCTCCTCGACGTGCGGGCCGACGGCGACGGCCGCTTCATCGGTGGCGTCCACAGCGACGGGCGACGACCAGTGGTGGAGGCGAGCCAGATGCTGGGGCAGGCGATCGTCGCGGCATCGCGCCATGCGCCCGGGCGGCGCGCCGTCTCGGCCGAGCTCGTTGTCGTCCGGCCGGCTGACGCCCGCCGCCCGCTCGCGTTCGAGCTCGAGG
This sequence comes from uncultured Acidimicrobiaceae bacterium, assembly GCA_963736225.1. Lineage (GTDB taxonomy): Bacteria > Actinomycetota > Acidimicrobiia > Acidimicrobiales > RAAP-2 > Bog-473. The sequence goes on from CAVTOF010000002.1 coordinate 13,758, forward strand.
AGCTGAGCGCCGGGCGTACCTTCACGGCACTGACCGTGCGGGTCCTCCAGGACGGCCGGCGCTGTGCCGCCGGCACACTCCTCCTGGACACCACCGCCCCGATCCTGATCGAGCACGCCAGCGGCCCGCCGGCGGTACCCGGGCCCTACGACTCCACGCCCCACGACATGGCGGTGACCGGGCGCGACCTCCGGGTCGTCGACGACGCCTACAGCAACGACTCCGATGCGCCGCTTGGTCCACCGGTACTCGACTGCTGGCTCCGCTTCCGCCGCGTTCCGGCCGACCAGGCGCTCCACGCCGGGCTCCTGGCCCAATTCGCCGGGCACATGCCGATCGCCGCCGCGCTTCGCCCCCACGCCGGTATCGGTCAGGACCAGGCCCACCGGACGCTCTCGATGGGGATCAACGCCATCCATCTCTCCGTCCACCGCGAGATCCGCGCCGACCGCTGGATGCTCTATCACCATCGTTCGACCTTCGCCGGCGACGGCATGACCCATGCCGAGTGTCGGGTTCACGGCGAGGACGGCGCGCTGCTTGCCTCCTTTAGCGTGGAGGCCATGGTCCGGGCCTATCCCGATGCCGAGGTCCGCGACGAGCGCACCGCCCTATGAGCCTCTCGACGGGACGGGGGCCCCTCAGCGGCCGCCCGGCCGGGCGGTTCACCGCGCCGATGCCCGAGAAGGTGACGTATATCGAGCCCTTCCGCCGTCGGGTGCGGGCCACCAAGGACGGACGCACCCTGATCGACAGCGAGCGGGTGCTCCTCGTCCACGCGCCCGGGCACCCACCCGCCTACGCCATCCCCGAGAGCGACGTACACGGTGTCGCCACCCGGCCCGGAGGCTGACGCACCGGGCTACGTGCGGGTCGAGTGGGATGCAGCCGACGAGTGGTTCGAGGAGGACGAACAGGTCTTCGGGCATACCCGGAACCCGTATCACCGCGTGGACTGTCTGCGTTCCGGCCGCCGGCTTCGCGTCGACGCCAGTGGTGTCACGTTGGTCGACACCACTCAGACCCTGGCCGTGTTCGAGACGGCCCTCGAGCCCCGCCTGTACGTCCACCCGGACCAGGTGCGCACCGATCTCCTCGAGCAGAGCGACACCCAGACGTACTGCCCCTACAAGGGGACGGCGTCGTACTGGTCCGCCCGGATCGGGGACGCGCTCGTGCGCGACGTGGCGTGGAGCTACGAGGATCCGCTCCCCGAGTCCGCGCCGCTCGGGCGCTTCTTGTGCTTCGACGAGACCCGTGTCTCGGTGGCACACGACCTGCCCGCCGCCGGCTGAAGCCCCTGAGTCCGGAACCCGCCACCGCTAGGGTGTGCCGGTCCAGCCGGCACGAAGGGGAGGCGACGTGGCAACTGACCTGAGCGGCGGCCTGAGCGAGGAGCTCGAGTTCGTCTACGCCGAACAGCCGGACGATCATGAGTTGCGCGAGTCGGTCAACGCGTGGGTCTGGGACGACAGCGGGTCGTTCGGCCTGCCGCGTGTCGGTGTCGAGGCCACCGCCGACCAGTGGGACACCCACGACCTTCAGATCAACGTTGCCTTCGCGGACGGCCGCGTCTTCAACGTCTACGGATCGGGCGCCGTCCACGAGCCGCTCGGGTCGGACGGCCGGCCACGCGTGCTCGGTGCGGGCCCCCTCTCGTTCGAGCTGAAGGAGCCCTACGGCCATCTTCTGATGCGCGTGCGCGGGGACGCCGTCCCCATCTCTGTCGACGCCCAGATCGGCGGTGCGCTCCAAGGCCACGGGGATCCGGTACCGATCGAGATCGACGTTGATCTCCGGCCCGCCGTGCCACCGTTCATGAACGGCGCACTGCTCCCCGAGGCCCTGCACATCCTCGACACCCAAGAAGAGGGTGACCTGATGGGCCACCCGTGGCGCTTCGAGCAGCTCTGCCGGGCCACGGGCCGGCTGCGTGTCGCGGGTGAGACCTACGCGATCAATGGCGGGGCGAACCGGATCCGCCGGCAGAGCATCCGGCGCCTGGCCAAGTTCCGCGGCCATTCGTGGCAGGCGGCGCTGTTCCCGAGTGGGCGCGGCTTCGGCTACATCGCCTACCCCCCGCGCACGGACGGCAAGGAGACCTACAACGAGGGATACGTCTTCGAGGGCGACGGCGGGCTGGTGCCCGCCCGCGTGGTCAGCGCACCGTGGCTGACGACGCTCACACCCACGGGTGAGGACGTGTCGTGCGTGCTCGAGACAGTGGACGGTCGGACCGTGGAGATCGCAGGAGAGACGACGGCCTCGACGTTCATGGTCATGCCCCCCGATGTCGGTGAGGGGCTGCGGCTCCAGCAGACGATCGCGCGCTATCGCTGGGACGGCGAGACAGCCGGCGGCATGCTCGAGCGCTCGACAGCGACGACCGCTCTCAGCTGATCACGCGCCGGCCGGGGCCGGCTTCGCCCGGCCGGCGTGCACCGGCTCGGGCGCGCTGCGACCGCCTTAGGACGAGCTGGCGGTGGAGGTGCCGGGAAGGTCCGTCCCGCACACGGGCTGCGACGACGTGGCCACGAACCCCGTCTTATCGGCCTGCATCACCCAGGCGCACGTCTTGGGCAGGTCGTGCCCGAAGATGGTGGCGTAGTCGATGCTCTCGGGCAGCAGCCCGTTGGCGTTGTAGGACTTGAGACCCCGGAGGTCCTTGATCACCGCGGACTGCGTCGCGTTGGGCCCGGCCAACTCCAGGCCCTTGATCATGAGATCGGCGCCGGCCCACGCCTCGTACTGACCAAGGTCAGGGAACTGGCTCTTGGTGTAGTGCGCGTACTTCTCCATCGCGGCCTGCATCTGCTTGGTGCCCGTGTCGGGCAGGGTCCAGGGGCGGAACGGTGTCAGGAAGTAGCTGCCTTGCAGCGTGCTCCAGGACGGCGAGTTGATGACGGAAGGCTGGTAGCCCGCCGCGTAGAGCGTGGCCTTGAGCTTCACGCCCGCCTGCTTCAGTGCCTCGGCCAGCGCATAGTTCGAGTTGGCGTCCATCGCCGGCACCATGGCATTGATGTCGTGCTGCTTGGCCACCAGGGCGAGGCTGGTGAAGGCCACGCTGCCGAAGGGCACGGTGGTGTCGAGCACCCCGACCTTGCCGCCGGCGTGCTGGAACGAGTCCGCCGTTCCGATGGCGGCGCGGCTCGACGACGGCGAAATCCCGTAGCCATAGGAGCCCAGCACCGTGCCACCGTGCGCCTTCAAGAAGTCGCCGATCTCGGTGTTGACGGGGTACTTCGGGTCCACGCTCCCTTCGTCGGAGGCGAACATGTTGGTGTAGGGCTGCGTCCCCCACTCGGGGCCGTCGTCGTACGAGCCGGTCACGGGGACGCCTTGCTCGTTCGGAAACTTGGCGGCGAGAAAGAACAGCGGGCTCTGCGACACGATGCCGAAGGCCTTGGCGTCGGCCTCCTGCACCACGGTGGCGATGTCAGCCGGATTGGTCTGGTCGTCGAGCACGAGCGGAACGAGCTTGTGCCCGTCGACACCGCCTTCGGCGTTCTGCATGTCGAGGCGGGCCTCGAAACCGGCCGGGGAGTCCCCGTCCTCGGAGCCACCGGTGCCGGTGAGCGAACTGATGTACGCGATGGTGATCGGCGCGGGGGACGCCGCGACGGGCGTCTGTGACGTGGCGACCAGCGCAAGTGGCAGACCGGCCACCATCGCAGCGACGAGAGTGCCGGCACGCCGGTACCGGCGGGCGAGAGTGCGTTGCCGCGTCGGCGTGGTCGTCCGCGAAGATCCCGAACGGTCGGTACACACACCGTTGCTGGTTGTCGCTCCCGGTTGCATCGAGTGTTTGCCTCCCCGGACCCTTGCGGGATCCCTTGTCAACCGCCTGTAAATGGGCTACCCAGCTGAGAGAATGACCATCTCACGCTGTGTGAGCAGCGTTATCTTAACCCATTCGTAACGGCAGCGGGGGTCGGGGTTTCAGCCTCGCCGAGGTACCGGTCGATGACCTCCTGCCCCGCGTCGGCGGCGGGGCCGGACCAGCCCACGTGACCCCTGGTCAAGATGACGCAGCTGTCGGCCATCGCCAGGGCACGGTGGACGAACTGCTCGCTGAGCACGATCGTGATCCCAGCCTGGCGGGCCTGTTCGAGGCCCTCGAAGACCGACTCGGCGATGAGCGGGGCCAGGCCCAGGGACATCTCGTCCGCGATGACGAGCTTGGGGGACACGGCGAGCGCGCGGGCCAAAGCCAGCATCTGCTGCTCGCCCCCCGAGAGGCTGCCGGCCCGCTGCGTGCGCCGCTGCCCGAGAATGGGGAAGCGCTCGATGGCACGGTCGATGGCGGCGAGCCGGTCCTGGCGTCGCTCCTGGGCCACCGCCATGCGCAAATTGTCGTTGACCGACAGACCCGGGAAGATGCCGCGTCCTTCGGGGATGTAGGTCAGCCCGAGCTTTCGAATGCGGTGCGCGGGCAGACCGGTCACGTCACGACCCGCGAAACGCACGCGACCTGATACTGGCCGCACCAGTCCCGAGACGGTGCGCGCCAAGGTGCTCTTGCCCGCACCGTTCGTCCCGAGCACGGCGAGCACCGACCCGGCCGGCACGGACAACGAAACCCCGAAGAGAGCTTGCGACGTGCCGTAACAGACGTCGAGGTTCTCCACCTCGAGGATGGGGTCGTCGCTCATGATTCCTTCGGCCCTGCAGGGGGCCGTGGCGCAGGACTCGCAGGGCTCGCAGGACTCGCCTGGCTCGCCTGGTCGCTGTCGCCGAGGTACGCGGCACGCACAGCCGGATCGTTCCTGATCTGTTCCGGGGTACCGGTGGCGATGCACTCGCCGAAGTCGAGCACGCACACGCTGTCCGAGAGGGAGAGGACGGCGGCGACGTCGTGCTCGACGATGATGACCGACAAAGGCGGGTTGGCCTCGTCGACGATCTGGCGGAACACCTGGAGCAGGTTCTCCGACGCCTTGATGTCCAAGCCGGAGAGGGGCTCGTCGAGGAGGAGGACCTGGGGGTCGCTGGCCAGTGCGCGGCCAACTTCGACGAGGCGGAGGATCCCGAGCGGCAGCGCGGCGACGGGGGCCTTGGCCACCCGTGTGAGCCGGAGCATCTCGAGCAGACCGTCCACCCGCTCGGTCTCCGCCTTCGATGGCGGGAACAACGACCGCGGGGTGAACATGTCGCGCCACAGACGATGGGGCGACACCCTCGCACGGTGCGCCAGGACGAGGTGCTCGCGCACGGTGAGGCCCTGGAAGAGCTCGGGCTGCTGGAACGTGCGGGCCAGCCCCCTTCTCGCGTGGGCGCGCGGCGACGCATGGGTGACCTCCTCACCTTGGAGCCACACCGCGCCGGCGTTGGGGCGCTGCAAGCCCGAGAGGACACCGAGGAGCGTGGATTTTCCGGCGCCGTTGGGCCCGACGAGTCCGGCGATACCGCCTTGTTTCACCTCGATGGAGACTTCAGACAGCGCCAGGAGCCCGCCGAAGCGGACGGTGATGCCTTTGGCCACCAGCGCAGCCGTCGTCGTTGCCGGAGTGGCCGCGGGCGAAGCCTCGATGGTGGTCACGAGACGCGCTCGGTGATCCGCGGCGCGCCATCCACAGCCCCGACGCCCAACGCGCCCAGGTCGCCGGGCGACTCATCGTCCGGGCGCGCCGCCTTGAGCCGCAGCAACAAAACCTGGAGCCGACGGCTCTGTTCAGCCAGTGCGCCGTCGGGGTACTTGGCTGCGGAGATCGCGCCGAGGCCGAAGCCGATCTGAAGTGCGTAGGTGAGCCACGTCGCCGAGGGCCAGTAGAAGGAGAAAATCGCGTCCGGGAACACCAGCACCAGACCCGCGATCAGCGCAGCGGCGGTTGAGCGCACGCCGATGGTCACCAGGACGGCGAGCCAGATCACGCCGGCAAAGGTGGCGAACTCGCTCGGCTGGAAAGTCGTTTGGGCCATGGCGTAGAGCGCGCCGCCGATCCCTGCGATGAACGCGGCGAGGGAACCTGCGATCACCTTCATCTGCACCACGCTGATCCCCGACGTCCTGGCGCCGGGCCCACTCCAGCGGGCGGCGTTCAGGGCGAGCCCGGTCGTCGATCGTCGGAAGTTCACGATGAAGAGGGCGATGATCACGAACACCACGAGGCACAAGTAGGTATAGGACAGGTCGGTGGAGGCGAACTCCGGCCGGTTGAGCGACAACCCGATGCCCTGGTTCACGAAGCTCGGCAACGTGAAGATGAGGTTCTCCATGAGCAGCCCGAACGTCAGCGTGACCAGCGCGACGTAGAGGTCGCCGAGCCGGATGCTCAAGAATCCGACGATGGCGCCCATGGCACCGGCAATGAGGCCACCGACGACGGCTGCGGCGAGCACCGGCCATCCATGGTTGTTGGCCAGTTCGGCGCAGGTGATGGCGCCGACGCCGGCAAACGTGATCTGGCAGAGCCAGAGCATGCCTCCCTCACCGGTGACGATCGTCCAAGAGAGGAGGATGACCGCGAGGGCCATGGCCGAGGGGAACAGTCCGACCCAATAGCTGCTGACGAGCAGCGGCACGACCGCGTACAACGCCAATGAGCACCAGCGGGCCGCCGTACCGCCCGACGAAGCCGAGTGACGCTGTCTCCACCACGCTGCTCGTCGAGCCCGCCAGCTTGCTCTCGCCCTGAGGTGTGATCGCACGGTCGAGCGCGCCTCCCCACCCTTCGGTCTCGCCGATTTTTCCACGACGGAAGAGGCTGTAGATCAAGAACAGAGCCACCACGATGAAGGGAATGGCGTCGATCAGTCCGGTGGTCCACTGGCTGTCCGATGGGAGATAGCGCTGGATCAGCGAGGTGGCCACGCCCATGAGGAGGCCGACGAGCACCGCGACCGTCAGATTGCGCAGCTTCGCCGCGACGACGGCGGCGAGCGAGGCGGCAATGAGCAGGACGAAGTTGGTGGAGTCGATCCCGTTGATCGGTGCGGCCAGCACGCCGACGAGCCCTGCGAAGAGCGTGCTCACTGCCCAGACACCGAGCGAGATGGCTGTTGGATTCGTTCCCGAAAGGTCCGTCATGGCCGGCGAGTCGACCATCGCTCGGACTTTCAGGCCCACCTCGGTGTAGCGCAGCACCACCGCGCCGACCACCATCGTCAGCACGACGCAGATGTACACGGCGATCTCGTTCTGGTCGATGGGTACGCCCAGGAACTGGTAGACGGCGTTGGGGTTGGGTGCGAGCCCCGGCGCCTGCGAGATCGCGCCGTTCCCGAAGATCCAGGGCGAATCCGCCAAGGCGGGGATGGCCACGAGAAGGCCGAGGGTCGCAACCACCTTGATCAGGGGCGCCGACAGCCGGAGGAAGCGGAACAAGACGAGGTAGAGCACGACGCCCATGCCCGGCGCGGCCACCAGGATCGAGAAGACCGCAGCCGGCGCAATGCCCCAGTTCTGCGTCGTGTGGAGGTAATAGAACAGACGGGCGATGAAGTACGCCATCGCGCCGAACGCGAAGTTCAAGATGCCCGACGATGTGTACGTGATGACCAGACCGGCCGCAGCGATCGCATAGATCCCGCCCAGCACCAATCCGGCGATCACGAATTGCAGCATCCTGCGGGACCCACCCCTTCTTGCCGCCCGGGATCAGCGCGGCATTTCTGACGTCGACGTCGATTCTGATACTAACGAGGAGGGCCAGCCGGTGCACAACAGCTGAATTGCACCTTGGACTGCCACTTCACTGCGCCGTCAGAGGTCATGCGGACCGCATGACGACGGGTTAGGAGTCCGCCCGCACCTTGTCCTTGCGCGGTGGGACGATCGGCGGGGCCTCCTTCCAATTGGGGATGCCGGCGTCCTCCTTGGCAATCGGGTAGTTGTCGTCGTTGACCCAGGCCCAGTGCGAATGGTTCAACTCGTGCAGGGTGAAGCACGCGTTGAGTGCGTTGTAGAAGCCCATGTTGTCCACGCTCTGGTTCACCGACTCTTTGATCAGCAGGGCCGTCATGGTGGGCAGTTGCGCGATCCGCTGGGCGTACTCGAGGGTGCGCTCGGCCAGCTGGTCATCGGGGAACACCTTGCTCACCATGCCAAGCCCGTAGGCCTCGTCGGCGTCGACCGAGTCGCCCGTCAAGAGCAGCTCCTTGGCCCGGCGCGGTCCGAACTCCCACGGGTGGGCGAAGTACTCCACGCCGCACATGCCGAGGCGCGTCCCGACCACGTCGGCGAAACGGGTCGCCTCTCCGCAGACGATGAGGTCACAGGCCCACAACAGCATCAGGCCGGCTGCGTAGACGTCGCCGTGTGCCTGTCCGATCGTGATCTTGCGGAGGTTCCGCCACCGCCGCGTGTTGTCGTAGAAGTAGTGCCACTCCTGCAGCATGAGTGACTCGGCGCCCTCGCGTCTCGTGCCGTTGATGGTGTGTGTCGGATGCTGGTTCGGTCCCGGCGTCCACTCCTCCTGCGCCGCCTTCGATCCCAGATCGTGACCCGAGGAGAACATCTTCCCGGTGCCTCCCAGGATGACCACGCGCACCTGGTCGTCCGCCTCCGCGTGCATGAAGGCATCGTGCAAATCCACCAAGAGCCCGCGGTTCTGTGCGTTCCGCGAATCGGGCCGGTTGAGCATGATCCGCGCCAGACCCTCCCCGAGTCGAGGCTCTCGTATTGCACGTATTTGTAGTCAGGCATCTCCGGCTCCCCTTGTCAGGTGCGATTTCTTCGTCGTGGTCGACCCTACCGAACGCAGCACGATGCGCGCATTGTCGCCTCTCCAGTCGCTCGGGCGCGACGCAGTTGGCTGCGGAGTCCGCGGAGTGACCAGCGC
>CAVTOF010000003.1:0-2500 GCA_963736225.1 uncultured Acidimicrobiaceae bacterium
AACTACCCACCTGACGCTGTTCCTGATCCGGATCACGGACCGAGGTTAGAGTCCCGGCACTAAAAGGGTGGTATTTCAAGGTTGACTCCACACTGGCTAGCGCCAATGCTTCAAAGTCTCCCACCTATCCTACACAAACAGTACCAAAACTCAACATCAAGCTGTAGTAAAGGTCCACGGGGTCTTTCCGTCCTGATGCAGCTAACGAGCATCTTTACTCGTACTTCAATTTCGCCGGGTCTGTGGTTGAGACAGTAGGAAAGTCGTTACGCCATTCGTGCAGGTCGGAACTTACCCGACAAGGAATTTCGCTACCTTAGGCACTTTTGTTACTACTCAAAAGAAGGTCTCAACAACGTGAGCTTTTAATCTTTGAGCGGCTAGGTCATTTCTGCCTAGCTCCTCATGTCGCCATGAGGGTCGGACTGTATCTTCACCCCGCCGGCTCTCACCGGTTGGGGTCGCCTCGTGTGCAGTCTCTGAGGATCCTGCAAGGTTCTGCAGTTTCCTGCTGATTGTCCGCACCGGACGGATTGTCACTGCCCATGTCGCCACTCAATCAAAGGGGTGTGACATGGACGAGTACCGCCGGATACTCGGATGTTCCAGCATTTAGCGGGGTTTTTCAACAGCCAGGGATTAAACTAACCGTTATAGTTACGGCCGCCGTTTACCGGGGCTTAGGTTCAGAGCTTCGCCCGAGGGCTAACCCTTCCCCGTAACCTTCCGGCACCGGGCAGGCGTCAGAGCGTATACATCGTCTTACGACTTCGCACGCTCCTGTGTTTTTAGTAAACAGTCGCTTTCCCCAATTCTCTGCGGCCTCTTTGGGCATCAGGACGCGAAGTCCGTCACCCTATTGAGGCCCTCCTTCTCCCGAAGTTACGGAGGAATTTTGCCGAGTTCCTTAACCACAGTTCTCCCGATCGCCTTGGTATTCTCTACCCGCCCACCTGTGTTGGTTTGGGGTACGGGTACCGTGTCAACTCGCTAGAAGTTTTTCTAGGCAGCATAGAATCAGTGACTTCGCCTGGTACGGCTCGGCATCGCGTCTCAGGATTAATGGGACCCGGATTTACCTAGATCCCTCCCTACACGCTTACCCCAGGACAACCAACGCCTGGGCTCACCTATCTTCCTGCGTCACTCCTTTGCTATCCGCCCCAGGGTTGGTCAGTTCGACCCGAAGGTCATCCCCTTAGTACCCCTGGCTTGGAATGGGCGCGGACACGGTAGTACTGGAATATCAACCAGTTGTGCATCGACTACGCCTCTCGGCCTCGCCTTAGCTCCCGACTTACCCTGGGAGGATTAGCCTTCCCCAGGAACCCTTGGGCTTACGGCGGAGGAGTTTCTCACTCCTCTCTCGCTACTCATACCAGCATTCGCACTCGACCACGCTCCACGACGGTTCACACCACCGCTTCTCTGCGAGATCGACGCTCCCCTACCACTCCCGTCTAATGACGGAAATCCGCGGCTTCGGCTCTTGACTTGAGCCCCGTTACATTATCCGCGCAGGACCACTCGACCAGTGAGCTATTACGCACTCTTTTAAGGGTGGCTGCTTCTAAGCCAACCTCCTGGCTGTCTTTGCGTTCCCACATCGTTTTCCACTTAGTCAAGAATTAGGGGCCTTAGCCGGCGATCTGGGCTGTTTCCCTTTCGACCAACGAAGCTCATCCCTCGTGGTCTCACTGCCGGGTTCTAGAGCATCGGCATTCGGAGTTTAGTTGGGGTCAGTAAGCTTGTAGGCCCCCTAGCCCATCCAGTGCTCTACCTCCGATGCTGAACACCCGACGCTGCACCTAAATGCATTTCGGGGAGAACCAGCTATCACCGAGTTTGATTGGCCTTTCACCCCTTGCCACAGGTCATCCCCCCAGTTTTCAACCTAGGTGGGTTCGGCCCTCCACGAAGTCTTACCTTCGCTTCAGCCTGCCCATGGCAAGCTCACTCGGCTTCGGGTCTACAGCATGCGACTCAACGCCCTATTCAGACTCGCTTTCGCTTCGGCTACCCATCACTGGTTAACCTCGCCACACACCGTAACTCGCTGGCTCATTCTTCAAAAGGCACGCCATCACGGCTGACATCCACCTGTGTCACCGATCTCACCCGAAGGGATCACGGCAACGGTGGAGCAACGACGCTTTGACTGTTTGTAAGCCAACGGTTTCAGGTACTATTTCACTCCCCTCCCGGGGTACTTTTCACCTTTCCCTCACGGTACTAGTTCGCTATCGGTCGCCTAAGAGTACTTAGCCTTACGAGATGGTCCTCGCAGATTCACGCCGGCTTTCCCGGATCCGGCGCTACTCGGGTGTTCAAGCGGAGTCCAATGCTTTTCGTGTACGGGACCATTACCCTCTCTGGTTCAGCTTTCCTGACTGATTCCACTAGACATCGGATTTGTAACTCCGTCACGGGTCTGGTGCCCCGTCTCTTGAATCCCACAACCCCATACCGGCAACGCCACCAGGCTTTAACACCGGCACGG
>CAVTOF010000003.1:5000-504856 GCA_963736225.1 uncultured Acidimicrobiaceae bacterium
TGTTGGTGCCGGGTTGCCCGAAGGACGGTTCCGGACAAACAACGTCCGCCGGAAGGTTTCCTTCGGCTGTCGGAGGGCCTGGAGGCCGTTCCGACGGGTGGGTTACCTTATCAGGCCCGCGGGTGGCCGTCAACGCGTTGCGCGGGCCGGACCAACCCGGGGAGACCGGGCCGAACCGCTCCGCCGTAAGGCTAGCGAGATGCCCGGTTCCGGCCGCGGATGCCCTCTCGCAGGAGAGCGAGAACCCACGATCGGGCATCCGCACCGTCCGGTGGCATGCGGAGAGCCGTTCAGCCCACCGCATGCCACCAGGTGCTCGAAGGTCAACTGGCTTTCCGCTCCCCGTCGCCAATCAGGTCCGCCTGCGGAGCGTGCGCCGCCAGCTGATTCCCTCGATCTCACCGCCGGCCCACCCCACCAGTCCCCATCAGCTTGTCGTGCCCAGGTTGCAGCGCCGTGACATGGGGATGACAGGGGAGCCGTTTACGTCATCCCAGCTCAGGACCAAGGCCGCGAGACGTGTGGGTCTCCGGCGCACCCAGAAGCGCCATCGTTTGTCTGTCGCCTCCTTGATGCCGATCCGCGTCCCCCGGCCGGGGCGGCGGGGCGGCGGCGTCCCGTCGTCCACCAACCGCACTGCTCCCGGCCCGGCCTCCGGCCCGCCGGGAGCCACGAGATCGGTCCCGTTCTCGGCCCCGGTGATCCCGAAGGCCTGGCACAGCTTGGCCGGCCCGTTGCACAGGTCCACCTCGCGACGAGCGGCCGGGCGGGCGGCCCGCATGGCCTCGAGACCCTCGATGGGTGCCAGCGCGGCGGAGGAGGACGGCGGCCGCCTCCCCGTCGCGCCCGCACACCACGTTGGCGCACCAGTGCATGCCGTAGGTGAAGTAGACGTAGAGGTAGCCGGGCGGCCCGAACATGATGGCGGTACGCGGAGTCGGGCCACGGTAGGCGTGGGAGGCGGCGTCCTTGGCTCCGTGGTAGGCCTCGACCTCGACGATCCGCCCGGCCCGCTCGCCGCGCACCAGGAGCTTGTTGAGCAGCCACGGGGCGACCGCGAGAGGACCACGCTCCACGTCCGACCGCTCCACGGGGCCACCCTGTCGCACCCGGACGGCACGACGCCACCCGGTTCAGGCTGGGGCCGGCTGCGTCAGTCGGTGTCGACCGGCGGCGCCGGTGGCGCCGAGGTCGAGGATGACGGGGTGGGTACGGATGACGTCGAGGGTGCGGGTGACGGCGAGGGCGACTGGGACATCGACTCCGCGCGACGGTGCCCTCCCGCCTGCGGGGTGCGACGGTGGCGCACCGGCTCGATGCGGGCCGGTCCCGCCCCGTTGACCATCCTGCTCAGGAGGAGGAGCTCCTCCTCCATCCTGCGGGCGAGCCCGGCCAGGTCCGACGAGGCCTTGGCCGAGGCGTTGATACCGACGAAGAGCGAGTCCAGATAGCTCTGCACGGTGATGTTGATCGGCGCCACGCCGTCCATGACCGGTCCGAGCGGATAGACCGCGCGCAGCTCCATCCCGGCGAAGTAGAGCGGGAAGTTCGGGCCCGGCACGTTCGAGATCATCAAGTTGCCGGCGCGCACCTTGCGCATGATCCCCGACCGGACACCGAGCTGGATCACCGGCTTGGCTACCGCCGGCGGGATCGCCTCGGCCACCCTGGTGGCCATGGGGCCGTAGCCCACGGCCCGCTCTTGGCCCTTGCACGAGGCGGAGGCTTCGGTGACCGTGCGCAAGCGTTCGAGCGGCGTCTTGCGATCGTTGGCCAGCGTGACGAACATGGCCGACAACTGGTTGCCCACGGCATCGGCGTTGTCTTCGTCGGGCCGCACCGACACCGGCACCACGGCCACCAGCGGGTCATCGGGATCCTGGCCCTGGGCAGCGAGGTGGGCGCGCAGCGCACCGGAGCACACGGCCAGGACGATGTCGTTGATGGTGGCGCCGAAACGGTCCTTCAGGCGGCGCACCTCCCCCATGTCGAGTACGGCGAAGCGGACCTCGCGCCGCGCCCCCACCGGCGATTCGAAGACCGGCGGCGCCCCGAGCGGGATCGACACGGGTCCGGTGGTCTCGTCGAGTGCGCAGCGTGCGATGCGCACCGCCGTGCGTCCTATTTCGCGAGCCGCCCGCACCGTTCGCACGGGGCCGCGGAAGACGCTGGGCAGTGCGTCAGCCATCAACTCGCGCTGGGTCGGCAGCCCGGCCGGCATCCAGGGTGGGCACGGGTTCGTCACCGCGCTCCCCTCCGCGGTGAGGTCGAGGAGCTGCGCCAGTAGCTGTGCGCCGGCGACACCGTCGATGACCGAGTGGTGGACCTTGGCGATGAGGCCGACCATGCCGCCGGCCAGGCCCTCGACCACGTGCATCTCCCACGGCGGCTGGCCGGGCAACAGCGGGCGGCCCATGACGGCAGCGACCATCTCGCTGAATTCCTCGTTGCCGCCGGGCGCCGGTGCCGCGACCCGGTGCAGGTGGTTGCCCAGATCGAACTCGGGATCATCGACCCAACGGGGATTGTCGAGACCGAGCGGGACAGGCACGAGGCGCCGGCGGAAGGGCGTGAGCGTCGGCATCCGGGACTCGAGCACTCCGACGACGCGTTCGAAGGCGTAGCCACCCTCACACGTCGCCGGGTCGAACACGCAGGCATACGCGATCTCCATCGGTGTATGTCTGGTGTCGGAATACACGAACATCGGATCGATGCCGCTCATTCGCTCCATGTGCACCTCTCCACGTCTTGAGGGTCTCCGGTGGAACCGGCCACGTGCACCCGACGTTCAGCTTGTCCCGCCACCCTCCCCTCACACCCTCTCGGAGGCGGTGTACAGCTCAGTCGTTCGAACGGGGGCACGTCGTCGATTGGGCTTCAGCTACAGCCTGCACGAGTCGTCGGTGTCGAGACAACCGTTTTGCGCAGATCTTTTTCAAGCGTTCACCTGGGCGTTACCCAACACGTGGGTTCCGCCACCCGGTCGGCGGGTTCGTCACGATTCTCCCACGTCCGTGTCGGTCGTCCGGACACGGTCACCCGGGCTGCGTCACCCCGGCTGCGTGCCCCGGGCGGCGTGACCCGGGCTGCGTGACCTCGGCGGCCCGGGCGGCTCCCGTGTCTCAGGGGCTCCGGCGCCTCAGCAGGCTCAGGTGCCGGCGGGACGCCACTGGGCCAGCCGCGTCCGGTCCACCTCACGCCGCCGCGCGAAACGCTCCATCTGCTCGGCGACGGGCGCCGGGCCGGCCCCTCCCGGGGTCCGCCGGCGTGTCACCGCCACACCCGGTTCCAGGAGCTCCGTCGCGGCATCACCCAGGTCGGGGTGTGCCGCGACCAGCTCGACGAGGGGCACATGGCGCTCGAGCGACTCGCGCACCAGGCCCCCGATCAGCGCGTGGGCCTGGCGGAAGGGCATGCCCTGCTCGACCAGCATCTCGGCCAGGTCGATCGCCGAGGCGGCTGGGCCGTCGGCCGCCGTCTGCATGCGCTGCTCGTTCCACGTCGCCGTCTCGTAGACGCCGCGCAGTGCCGTGAGCGCACGAGTGACCTGCGTCACCGCGTCGAAGAGCGGCTCCTTGTCCTCCTGCAGGTCGCGGTTGTAGGCGAGCGGGAGACCCTTCAAGGTCACGAGCACCGAGGTGAGGTGCCCGATCAGCCGGCCCGACTTGCCCCGCGCCAGTTCGGCCACATCGGGGTTCTTCTTCTGCGGGAGCATGGAGCTGCCGGTGGCATAGGCGTCGTCGAGGGTGCAGAAACCGAACTCCTCGGTCGACCACAACACGATCTCCTCACCCATGCGGGAGAGGTGCACCCCGAGGAGTGCGAGGTCGAAGAGCGACTCGGCCACGAAATCACGATCGGCCACCGCATCGAGTGAGTTCTCGAAACGCCCGTGGAAGCCCAGCTCCGCCGCGACGTAATCGGGGTCGAGGGGCAACGACGACCCCGCCAGCGCTCCGGCCCCGAGGGGCGACGTGTTGAGACGGTCCACCGTGGTGAGGAGCCGGTCGACGTCGCGCGCCAGCGCCCACGCGTGCGCCAGCAGGTGGTGGGCCAGCAACACGGGCTGGGCCCGCTGCAGATGGGTGTAGCCGGGCAGGTAGACGTCGGCCGCATCCGCCGCCCGCTGCGCCAGCGTGTCCTGGAGCGCCATGATCTCGTCGGCCACCACGATGAGGGTGCGCCGGCACCACAAGCGCAGTGCGGTCGCCACCTGGTCGTTGCGGCTCCGCCCGGTGTGCAGCTTGGCGCCGACGTCGCCGACGAGCTCGGTGACCCGTCGCTCGATCGCGGTGTGGATGTCCTCGTCGTCAGGCGCGAAGGCGAACGCGCCCTTGGCGAATTCCTCCTCCACCATGTCCAGCGCGTCGATGAGTGCCGTGACCTCGGCGTCGGAGAGGATGCCAACCTTGCCGAGCCCCTTCACGTGGGCGCGCGAGCCCGCGAGGTCGTCGGTGGCCAGGACCTGGTCGAAAGGCAGGCTCACGGTGAACGCGGCTACCGCGTCCGCCATGCCCGTCGCGATGCGGCCCTCCCACAGCGTCATGCGCCGCCCCTTCCTGGTCCCGGTGGCGCCGGCTGCCTCCCGGCGTCCTCAGCCCGCTCGGAGCGTTCGGCACCCGGACCCTGCCTGGCCGACCACGTTGCCACACCGAGACCCCACAGGCGCACAAATCCCTCGGCGTCGGCGTGCCGGAAGGTGTCGGACGCGTCGTAGGTGGCCAGGTCGTGGTCGTAGAGCGCAACGGGGCTTCGCCGCCCGACGACCGTGCAGGTGCCAGGCGCGGCGAAGCGCAGCCGCACCTCACCGGTGACGTGGCGTTGGCTCTCCGTGACGAACGCTTGCAGCGCGGTTCGCAGGGGCGAGTACCAGAGCCCGTCGTAGACCAGCTCGGACCACCGCGGTTCGAGGCGGGCCTTCTCGTGGGCCAGGTCGCGTTCGAGGGTCAGGTCCTCGAGGTCAGCGTGCGCCGCGATGAGCGCCAGCGCGGCCGGGCACTCGTAGACCTCGCGGCTCTTGATGCCGACGCGGCGGTTCTCGACCATGTCGAGCCTCCCGAAGCCGCGGCCGCCGGCGACAGCGCCCAGGCGCGTGATCAGCTCGTAGGGGCTGTGCGCGGCGCCGTCCAGGGTGACCGGCACGCCGGCCTCGAAGCCGACGATCACCTCGATGGGATCGGGCTCGGTGACCCGCGTGAGCGTGTACACGTCGTCGGGCGCCGGCGCCCAGGGATCCTCGATGGCACCGCACTCGATCGCCTTGCCCCACAGATTGTCGTCGATGGAGTAGAGCTTCTCCTTGGTGACCGTGATGGGGATCGCCCACTTCGCTGCCAATTCGACGCAGTCCTCGCGCGTGAGACCCCAGACGCGGGCGGGGGCGAAGATCCTGAGGTCGGGCGCCAGCGCACGAACGCCGACCTCGAAGCGCACCTGGTCGTTGCCCTTGCCCGTGCAGCCGTGCGCGACCGCGGTCGCCTGGTGCCGGCGGGCCTCGGCCACGAGGTGCCGCACGATCACCGGGCGCGACAAGGCCGAGACCAACGGGTACTTGCCCTCGTAGCGCGCGTTCGCCTGCAAGGCAGGCATGCAGAATTCCTCGGCCATCTCGACGCGGGCGTCGACGACGACCGCCTCCACGGCACCGGCGGCGAGGGCGCGGGTGCGGATGGCATCCCAGTCCTCGCCTCCACGCTCCGCGGCCTGGCCGACGTTGACGGCGACCGCCACGACCTCGACACCCTCGTGCTCGATGAGCCAGCGCACGGCCACCGAGGTATCGAGGCCGCCGCTGTACGCCAGGACCACCCGGTCAGCCATGTTCAGTCACTACCCTTCCCGTTCGATGTCACCGAGTGCGGCACGGTGATGCCCGCGACGTCGCGCAGCTGCGCCGCCATGGCGGCACCACCCACCTGCTCGTCGACCACCACCAGCACCGTGTCGTCGCCCGCCACGGTGCCCACGATCTCCTCCAGCCCGCTTCGGTCCAGCGCCGAGCCGACGACGTGCGCCGAGCCGGGTGGCGTCCGGAGCACCACCAGGTTCCCCGATTGCGCGACTTCGACCACCCACTCCCCCAGCACGCGCCGCAAATGGTCTTCGGGTGCGATCTGGTGCACCGGCAGTTCGGGCAGTGCGTAGGCCGTCTCGCCGCCGGGGAGGCGGACCTTGACCGCGCCGAGGTCCTCGAGGTCGCGCGACACCGTCGTCTGCGTGGCCTCGACCCCCTGCTCACCGAGCAGGGCCACCAGCTGGGCCTGGCTGGTGACGGCCTGGGTCTCGAGGAGCTTGGTGATGCGATGTTGGCGCTGGTTCTTGGTGGCGCCGGCGCTCATGGTGTGGCTCCGAGCGCCCAGGCCATGATGCCGCGCATGGCCGTGCGCCGATGGGCGGCTTGGCGCCACACCACCGACCGGGGACCTTCGAGCACCGCGTCGGTGATCTCCTCGCCGCGGTGCGCCGGGAGGCAATGCAGCACGACGCCGTCGGCCCCCGTCAGCTCGACCAATTCCTCGTCGATGGTGAACCCGTCGAACGCCGCCAGTCGGGCGGCCTGCTCGTCTTCTTGGCCCATGGACGTCCAGACGTCGGTGTAGAGGGCGGCCGCGCCCTTGGCCCCCTGACGGGGGTCGTCGGTCTGCTGCACGCTGCCCCCTCGGCCGGCGGCGTCGGCGAAGGCCTGCAACGCGGAGAGCTCGGCCATCGAAAAGGTGTACCCGGCGGGGGCGGCGATCCGGATCTCCATGCCCTCGAGCAGGCCGGCCTTGGCCAGGGAGCGCGCCATGTTGTTGGCGTCACCGACGTAGGTCAGGACGCGCCCCGCCAGTTTGGCGCCGAGCACCTCGCGCAACGTCAGCATGTCGGCCACCGCCTGGCAGGGATGGGCGTCATCGGAGAGGAGGTTGACCAGCGGCACGTCGAAGCCGCTCCGCGCGAGCGCGGACGCCATGCGGACGAACAGAGCGTGGTCGAAGACGCGCGCGACACACGATCCGGTGGTAGCACGCCAGTGTGCGGGCGACGTCCTCGGCGGTCTCACGCGCGTCGAGGCCGACTTCGGCTCCCTGGATGTAGACCGGATGCCCACCGAGGTCGACGACCGCCATCTCGGTGGAGTTGCGCGTCCGGGCCGAGGGCTTCTCGAACAAGAGCGCGACTCCCTGCCCGGCCAGGACCTGAGGCGGCGGGTGACTGACGGCGAGCGTGAGGACGCGATCCCAGGCTTCGGGGTCGAGATCGTCGATGTCGAAGAGGTCAGGCATGGTGGTGGCGTTCCCCCCTTCTCTACCCGCTACCGGCGTCGGCCGGGCGGCGTCGCTGCCGGCGTCGGCCAGCGCACGCTCCAGGATGCTCAGAGCGGCGTCGATCTCCTCGTCACGCACAAGCAGCGGCGGTGCCACCCGGACGGCGTCGGGACGGACTGCGTTGACCAGCAGCCCTGCGTGGAGCGCCCGCGCGGCCACGTCCTTGGCCACCGGCGCGTCGAGCTGGGCCGCGAGGAGGAGCCCAGCGCCTCGCACCGACACGACCCGGGGCAGTGCCTGCAGGCCACGGGCCAGCCGGGCACCCGCCCGCTGGGCCCGCCCGCACACGTCTTCGGCTTCCATCACGGCCAGGGTCGCCCGCACCGCCGCCAGCGCGAGCGGTTGCCCGCCGAAAGTCGACCCGTGGTCGCCCGGGCCGAAGGCGGCGGCGACTTCCGCCCGTGCCCAGCAGGCACCGACCGGCATGCCGTTCCCGAGCGCCTTCGCCATCGTCACCACATCGGGCTCGAGGCCTTGCGCCTGGAAGGCGAACCAGTGTCCGGTACGGCCGAGGCCCGTTTGAATCTCGTCGAGCATGAGGAGCGCGTCACGCTCCGTGCACAGCGAGCGCACGGCACCGAGGTAGTCCGAGCTCGGTACCACGACCCCACCCTCACCCTGGAGCGGCTCGAGCAACACCGCGGCAACCGTCTCGGCGTCGAGGGCCTTGTCGAGCGCGGCGACGTCGTCGTAGGGCACGTGCACGAAACCCTCGGGCAGTGGCAGGAAGGGCGCTTGCTTCTCGGGCTGGCCGGTTGCCGTCAGCGTGGCGAGCGTGCGGCCGTGAAAGGCGTTGTCCGCGCTGATGACCACGTGACGACCGCCCCCAGCCCAGCGCCGGGCCAGCTTGAGAGCGCATTCGTTGGCCTCCGCCCCGGAGTTGGCGAAGAAGACCTGGCCGCCCGCCTGCCCCGTCCCACCGTTGATCAAGCGGTCGATGGTGCGGGCCACCTCGGGCGCGAGGGTGTTGCCGTAGAGGTTCGACACGTGGCTCAGCGTCCGGGCCTGCTCGGCCACCGCCTCGGCGACCACCGGGTGGGCGTGGCCGAGGGAGACCACCGCGAGCCCGGTGATGAAGTCGAGGTACCGGGAGCCGTCGGCGTCGTAGAGCACCGTGCCCTCGCCACGTACGAACGTCGCCGGCGGATCGGCGTAGGTGCGCATGAGCATCTCGCGCTCGTCCCCTGCCGCCGGGCTGTGGCTCGTCATGGCAGCACCATCGTCCCCACCCCCGAGTCGGTGAACAGCTCGAGCAGCAGCGCGTGAGGCACGCGCCCGTCCAGGATGTGCGCCCGCGTCACCCCGGCGCGCACAGCGCGGGCGCACGCCTCGACCTTGGGCATCATGCCTCCCGTGGCGCCGCCGCTGCGGACGATCTCGTCGATGACGTCGAGTGAGGCCTGATGGATCACCGTCGACGGGTCGTCGGCCACGACGCGCAACCCCTCGATATCGGTGAGGAAGATCAGCTTCTCCGCCTGCAGCGCCTCGGCCAGCGCGCCGGCGACCGTGTCCGCGTTGATGTTGTACGCCTGCCCCGATTCGTCCGCTCCGATCGTGGCGACCACCGGGATCAGTCCCTCCGCGGTCAGCCGCTGCAACATGGTCGGGTCGACCAGCGAGACGTTGCCGACGAAGCCGAGGTCGACGTGCGTCTGCGCCGCCGTGATCAGGTTCGCGTCCTCGCCGGACATGCCCACGGCAAGCGGTCCGTGCACGTTGATGGCCGAGACGATGTCGCGGTTGACCTTGCCCACGAGGACCATGCGCGCGATGTCGAGCGTGTCGGCGTCGGTGACCCGCAGGCCGTTGCGGAACTCGGTCTCCTTGCCGAGGCGTGTCATGAGATCGCCGATCTGGGGGCCTCCCCCATGGACCACCACCGGCAGCATGCCGACGGCGCGCATGAGCACGACGTCCTGCGCGAACGACGCCAGCGGGTCTGCCCCCGCCTCGCCGTCGGAGGCGTGGAGTGCGTTGCCGCCGTACTTGACGACCACGATCTTCCCCCAAAAGCGGCGGATGTAGGGCAGGGCCTCGACGAGTACCGATGCTGTGTTCTCCGCCGCCGCCTTCTGCGCCCGGGTGACGCGCGGCGGCACCGGCAGCTTCTCCGGAATGCTCACGACGTCGTCCTGTTCTCGTCGATGTAGCCGTAGCCGAGGTCTGTGCCGAGGACCACAGCATCGCCCGGGCCCAACCCCAGGTCACAGTCGATCCTGATATGTCTGCCTGCCATGTGCCCGGCGACCGCCACGGCGTCATGCGCCACGGCCTCCCCGGCGGCACACACCACGGTGCCGCCGTACGCGACCGACAGCCGGTCGATGTCAAAGGGCGTTCCGGCGGACCCGAGCTCCGACACGATGCGGCCCCAGTACGGGTCCTCGCCGAACAACGAGCACTGCACGAGCATGGAGTCGGCCACTTTGCGTGCTGCGACGTGTGCGGCCTCGTCGCTGGCCGCCCCCCGCACGCGGATGTGCGACACCTTGGTCGCACCCTCGGCGTCCGCGACCATCTGCTCAGCCAGAGACTGGCAGACCTCTGTGAGTGTCGTCGTGAACACCTCCGGCGCGGGGCTCGCGCCCAGGCCGCTCGCCAGCACCAGCACCGTGTCGTTGGTCGAGGTGCTGCCGTCGACCGTGATCGCGTTGAACGACGACGCGACGGCATCGCGCAGCGCCTGCTGCAGGGTCTGGCCGTCGACGGCGGCATCAGTCGTGCAGACGGCAAGCATCGTGGCCATGTCCGGCGCCAGCATCGCGGCGCCCTTGGCCATGCCTCCGACGCTGAAGTCGTCGCCGGCCACCACGGCCGCTTTGGGCACCGTGTCGGTCGTCATGATCGCCCGAGCTGCCTGGGCGCCGGCCTTCTCGCCGCCGCGCCGGGCCATGACGATCGGTTCGATCTCGGGCATGACCCTGTCAATGGGGAACGGGATCCCGATCAACCCGGTTTGGCAGATCAGGATCTCCTCGGCTGTCGAGCCGATGTCCCCGGCTACCGCGACGCAGAGGCGCTCCGCTGCGGCCCGGCCGCCGGCGCCAGTCGCGGCGTTGGCGTTGCCCGACGTGAGGATCACGCCCGCGGCGCGGCCCCCCGTGGCAGCGAGGTGGGCGCGGCTGACCTGGACCGGCGCCGCGGCGGCGAGGTTGGACGTGAACACGCCGGCCGCCGGCACCGCGCGACCGTCGGACGTGGCCACGACAGCGACATCGGGCACCTCGCCGCCCTTGATGCCTGCGTAGCCGCCCACGGCGACGAAGCCACGCGGCGCGGTGACGCTCACGGGAACATCCCGGCCAGCGGGAGCCCGGCTGTCTCGGGGAGCCCGAGGGCGGCGTTGGCGCACTGGATCGCCTGGCCCGACGCACCCTTGACCAGGTTGTCGAGGGCGCACAAGGTCACGACCCACCCGGTCCGGGGGTCGACCCGCGCCGTCACGTGCGCGGCGTTCGAGCCGGCCGTGGCCTTGGTCGAGGGCGGGTCGTCGGTGACGACGACGAAGGGCTCGTCGTCGTAGGCTTCGTGGAGCACGTCCATGACCGCGGCCGTCGAAAGGGCAGGCCCACCGGGCGCCGGCCGGCCGTAACAGGTGGCCAGGATGCCGCGCACCATCGGCGCCAGATGTGGGGTGAACAGGACAGCCGCCCCGGGTCCGAGGATCTGCTCCATCTCGGGAGTGTGGCGATGTGTGAGCAAGCCGTACGCGGTGAAGTCCTCGTCCACCGTGCCGAAGTGCAGCGATTCCTTCAGCCCGCGGCCGGCACCCGAGACTCCTGACGCGGCGTCCACCACGATGCCTTCGGACCCGACGATCCCGCTCCGGACCGCCGGTGCGAGCGCGAGCCCGGCGGCCGTCGGATAGCACCCCGCCGCCGCCACGAGCGTGGCCCCCTCGAGGGAGGACCGGAACAACTCGGGCAACCCGTAGACAGCCTCGGCCAGGAGACCCGGAGCGACGTGATCCTCTCCGTACCACGCGGGGTAGAGGGCGGCGTCGCGGAGGCGGAAGTCCGCGGCGAGGTCGACCACCAGGCCCACCCGCCCGAGTAGGTCGGGAATGATGCGCTGTGACTCACCGTGCGGCAAGGCGCAGAACACGAGGTCGAGCCCGTCGAGCAGCGCCGGATCGTTCTCGCCGTATGTGAGTCCCGGGTATGCCGCGGCGAGCGAGGGGGTATGCGCACCGACAACCTGGCCGGCGTGTGTATGTGCGGTGGCCACCGCGACCTCGAAGGTGGGATGCGCCGCCAGGAGGCGCAGCAACTCCGCCCCCGTGTACCCCGAGGCGCCCACGATCCCGGCTTTCATCGCATCAGTATACACATTAACGCATAAACATTCAGGCTCGAGGGTGAACGGGTCGGCGACGGGAGGACGGGGGCCATGGGGGCACCTGTATAGGCAATCTAACCTTCGTTAATTAGGCCCTTTTCGGAAGGTTCCATATACAGGCGAGAGCCATCCACCGACGACCGGCGGCTGATCGACCAATCAGGTGGGGTGGCCGTCTCCGAGCCACACTCGTGTTCTCACGCCGCCCGTAGGCGCTTCTGCCAGAAGGCGCCTTCGCTCACCACCTCGAAACCGAGCATCTCGTTGACCGCGATCATCGGTGCGTTGACGGCTGCGTTCCCCGTGATGATAATGCGGACGGCATCGCTGCGGGCCGTCAGCGCGTCGAGGTTGGCGATCTTCACCGCCAGCCCGAGACGGTGGCCGCGGTGCGCCGGGTGCACCACGGTGACCAACTGCCAGGCCTGGTCCGGCGTGTCGCGGGCCAACAGCAGCTCGCTCATCGCGACGAGACGGCCCGACGGCAGGTGCTGCGCGACCGCAACGAGCTTCGTGGTGCCGCGCGCCACCCGGAGCTCCTCGTGTTCACGCAGCCGCTCCGGGTCCCAGATCTCCTCTTCCCGCGCGCTGTCGCCCGCGGGCTCGTCCGTCGACATGCGCCGCAGCAGTTCACACTCGTCGTCAACGAACTCGGCCGGCCACGGCGCGTCGAAGGTCAGCGTGCGGTAGTCAGCCGCATCCCGTGCACCCGCCACGACGGCTCGGACCGACTCGAGCCGAGCAGGGTCGACGGGCAGGGCAAGATGCCGCAGGTTTCCCGCCAGTGTGGAGACGAACCCAACCTTTTGGGCAAAGGGTCGGGACGGATGGTCCGCCGCGACTGCCAGCGGAAGGTCGACGATGGAGTTGAGGACCTGCCGGCCGTCTGCGATCGCGCGCTCCCCCATGGCCTCGACGAGGGCAGTGCCGACACCCCTGCGGCGCCGGGCCGGGTGCACGGCCACCGTGACCTCCATGGCGTGCAGGTTGTCCCGCAACGAGCACTCGACGAGGCCGACGCCCAGGAGCGGCCCATCGGGCTCCCCCGCTGCCAGCAGTTCGTAGCGCCGTGTCGTCCCACGAAACTGGGCGAAAGCGCGGATGTCGCGCAGGGTGAACCCGGCGACGTCGGGCCACATGTCCCTGTCCGAGGCACGCAGAACGTCAGCTGACTCGGCCAACCCGGCATCGTCGTAAGGGTCGATGCGGCGCACCTCCATGGACCAACCATGCCACGGACGCACGGCGACACGGCGCCGGTTCAGCGCAAGACGGCGCCGAATTCCGTCTCGACAGCCTCGATGCACTGGGCCCGCAGCGCGCCGACCTCCTCGTCGGTCAGGGTGCGCTCGGGCGAGCAGAAGCGCAACCGGTAGGCCAGGCTGCGCGAGCCCTCGTCGATCCCCGCTCCGCGGTAGACGTCGAAGAGTCGGACCGATTCGAGCACCTCTCCCGCGTCGCGGCGCAGCGTGTCTGCGACGGCGTCGGCGGGGTGCGCGTCGCTCACCACGAAGGCCAGGTCGATGTCGGAGGACGGGAACCGGCTGACCGCGCCCACCACGGTCGCCCGGCGCGGCACGCGTCGCTCGTCGAAGAGCACACCGAGATCCACCTCGAGCCAGCCGACCCGATCCGGCACGGTGCCGCTTCCGGAGGGGTGCGTGAGGCCGAAAGTGGCGGCGACATCGGGGTCGATCTCGCCAACCGTGCCCACGGTGACCTCAGTGCCGGAGGCGTCGTGCGCCACCAGGCGCGCGGAGCGGGTGGGGTGCAAGCCAGGCCCGCCCGGCGACACCAGGCGGACGGTGTCGAGATGCAGCGTCTCGGCCAGCACGTGCCACGCGGCGACCGCGGTGCGCGCGTCGTCACCCTCGAGGGCGAAGACGCCCGCCAGCAGTTCGCGCTCGCCGGGTAGCTCCGCGCGCTCGAGGCCTCCCGCTCCCGCCCGCTCGACGACCCGCGGCGAGCCTTCACCGGGATGCGAGAAGACGACGCCAACCTCGAAGAGGCGGACATCGCCCTGGCGGCGGCTCGCGTTGTAGGACAAGGCGCCCAACAGACCGGGCATGAGGGAGCGACGAAGGAACGGCTTCTCCGCGTCGAGCGGGTTCGAGACCCGCACGGCCTCGCCCGTCAACCCGACGTTGGCATGTGCGGAGGCCGACACGAAGGTGTCGGTCCAGCCTTCCGACGAGCCCAGGCCGACCAGCACGTCCTTGACCGCGCGGCGCGACCGCTGCAGCGAGGTCAGACCGCCCGGCTGCGGCCAGGTCGGGGTGTGCCGCGGGATGTTGCTGTAGCCGAAGGTCCGGGCGATCTCTTCGATCACGTCGTCGACCCCGTACGGCTCGCGCCGCACGTCGGGCCGGTTGGTCGGTACCAGCACCGTGACATGTCCCCCCGCCAGGCCCATGCCCGACGGACCTCCCGATCCAGGCGATCCCGCCGCCCCAGCCGCCACCTCCTCGAGGACCCTGAAACCAATCGGATCCAACAGCCGCGCGATCTGCTCGGCGTCCAGCCCCACCCCGATCTGGCTCTGCACCCGGGCGATGGGGACCGAGACGACGAACGGCTCCGGCACATTGCCGCGCACGTCGAGCAGGCCGTCGGCCACCCGCAAGGAGGGAACGCTCTCGGCCAACAGCTGGCAGAACCGCAGCACCGACGGTTCGATGGCCCACGGGTCGCATCCGCGCTCGAAGCGCGCCGAGGCCTCGGTGCGCAAGCCGAGCCGCTTGGACGTGCGCGCGATCGCCATCGGTGTGAAGTACGCGGCCTCCAGCAGGATCTCGGTCGTGGACGCCTCGATCTCCGAGGAGGCACCGCCCATGATCCCGCCGATGCCGACCGGCGTTCCTTCGGCGTCGCAGATGAGACAGTCATCGCCGGTATCACCGGGGCTGCGGCCCCGCACGCCGACCGTCCGCGACACGCCGTCAAGCGTCTCGACCGTCTCGCCGGGCCGGGCCCGCCGGACCGACAGCCCGCGCCCGGGCAGTCGTGCCAGGTCGTAGGGGTGCGTGGGCTGGCCGAGCTCGAGCATGACGTAGTTCGAGGCGTCGACCACGTTGTTGATGGGGCGCATGCCGGCCAGCAGGAGCCGGCGGCCGATCCACTGCGGTGAGGGGCCGACCTGCACCCCGTCGAGCACGCTCACCGTGAGACGGGGGCACAGCTCCAAGGACTCCACTGAGGCTGACGCGGCCGACTCCACCGGCCGCCCGCTCGGTGCGGGCAAAGGTGCGTCGGGCGCGTCGAAGGGCAGACGGAGGCGGCCCGCCAGGTCGCGGGCGATCCCCGTCATGCTCCAGGCATCCGGGCGGTTGCCCTCCACGGTGATGTCGAAGACGACGTCGGGCTCGAGGCCGAGCGCGTCCATGAGCGGCGTACCGGGCTCACCCCTCGCCTCGTCGCCCAGGATCAGCAAACCCGCACCGTCGTCGGAGAGCCCGAGCTCCTTGCCCGAGCACAACATGCCGTTGGACCAGATCCCGCGCATCTTGCGGCGCGCGATCTCGAACCCACCGGGCAGGATGGCCCCCACCGGCGCCAATGGCACCCGGTCCCCTACCTCGAAGTTGTGCGCACCGCACACGATCTCGAGCGGATCTGCGCCGGCGTCGACCACGACGAGGCGGATCTTGTCGGCTCCCTTGATCGCGCGGATCTCGAGGACGCGGCTGACCACGACGTCGCCGAGTCCTTCACCGACGCGCTCCACGGCCTCGACCACGAGGCCCAGGTCATCGAGCGCGTCGCGGAGCACCCCGATGTCGTCGGGGAAGGGAGCGAAGTCACGGAGCCAGCTGAGTGGTGCGCGCACGGTCGTCGAAAGGATCCTTCAGTGGGTGGGCCGGTGGGAGGGCACGGTCAGAACTGCGAGAGGAAGCGGATGTCGTTCTCCATGAACGAGCGCATGTCGGGTACGGCGTGACGCATCTGGGCCAGCCGGTCGATCCCGAAGCCGAACGCGAAGCCCGACCACTCGTCCGTGTCGATCCCGACCGCGGCGAAGACGGCCGGGTCGACCATGCCGCACCCGCCCAACTCGATCCAGCCTGTGTGCGAGCACGTCCGGCACCCCTCGCCCAGGCAGAGGGTGCAGGTGATCTCGAATTCGGCCGACGGCTCGGTGAAGGGGAAATAGGCCGGGCGCAGACGCGACTGCATGCCCGGACCGAAGTAGGCCTCGGTGAAGACCTGGATGGTCCCAGCGAGGTCTCCGAAGGTAATCCCCTGGTCGACCACCAGGCCCTCGATCTGGTTGAAGACGGGGAGGTGGCGGGCGTCGGGCGTGTCCAGGCGGTAACACTTACCCGGCATCACCGCATGGATCGGCAGCGTGCCGTGGCGCACGGCCTCTTCCATGAGGTGGATCTGCACCGGCGAGGTGTGCGTGCGCAGCAGCACGGTCTCGGGCTCGCCGATGTCGAGGTACATCGTGTCGAAGGTGTCGCGGGCGGGGTGCGCGGGCGGCATGTTGAGGGCCTCGAAGTTGTACCAGTCCGTCTCTGCCTCGGGTCCCTCGGCGACGGTGAAGCCCATGCCGACGAACACGTCCTCGAGCTCGGCGCGGGCCTGGGTCACGAGGTGGAGGTGGCCTCGCGACAGCGGTGTGAGCACCTGGGCGGGGATCACTTCGGTGAGGTCCAGACGGTCAGCCCGTAGCGACGCCGCCCGCTCGGCCTCGGCCAGGTCGGCGTGGCGCGCCGTCAGCAGTGTCTCGAGCCGCGCCCGCACCTCGTTCAGCTGCCGGCCGGCCTCCTTGCGGGCGTCGGGATCGAGGCCGCCGAGCGTCCGATGTGCTCTCGTCAACGCCGATCGCTTGCCCAGGTACTCGGTCTCGACCTGGGCCAGCGACTCGGTCGAGTCGGCGGCCGCGATCGCCCGCTCGCCGTCGCCGGCGATCCCCTCAATGTCGAGTTCCACGTTGTCAGTCACCATGTCACGTCGTTCCGCCACCCGAAATGCTACGTGCCCCGGCACCACCACCCCGGCGTTGCCGGAACGCCTCGAAGGAGATCACCGCGCAGGCCACGCCCACGTTCAGCGACTCGGCCTGCCCTGCCATCGGGATGCCGAGGGATCCGCCCAGCGCGCCGCTCAGCGCGGGGTCGAGCCCCGAGGACTCGTTGCCGAGGAACAGTGCCGTCGGCACCGACCAGTCGAGGGCGGCGTAGTCGTCGCCGCCGCGCACGACCGTGGCCAGCGTGCGGAAGCCAGCGTCGGACAGCTCGGCGGCCAGCGTCAGCGGGTCGTGCCGCACCGCGAGCGGAACGTGGAAGATGGAGCCGGCCGACGCCCGCACCGTCTTGGGGTTGTAGGGATCGACTGAGTCGGCGGCGAAGACGACGGCCGTCGAGCCCGAGGCGTCGATGGCCCGCAGCACCGTGCCCGCGTTGCCCGGGTCGCGCACGTCGACCAGCACCACCATCAGCGCCCCCGGACCGACCAGTGGACGCCAGATGTCTGCGCCCTCGGCCGACGCATCGAGCATCGGTATCATGGGCAGCACGGCGAGAACCGGCTGCGGCGTGACGGTGTCGGCCACCCGCTCCAGCACACCCGTTCCGAGCGGGAAGACACGGGCACCCGCCGCGTCCGCACGGCGACAGACGTCCTGGGTGGCGCGGTCGTCTGCGCCTTCGGGCGCGACATAGACGGATTCGATCGGTACCCCCGCATCGAGCGCGCAGCGGATCAGCTCGGACCCTTCTGCGACGAACGCGCGCTCGCTCCAGCGCGCCGAACGCTTCTGCAACAGCCCGCGCAGCCGGCGGACCCGCCGGTGCGTGAAGGCCAGCCGCTGGGTCAGGAAGCGACCTCAGCCACGGCCGCCGTGGACGCCGACGAGGACGCCAGCGCACCCTGCGCCGTCTCGACCAGCGCGGCGAACGCGGCGGGGTCGCTCACCGCCAGGTCTGCCAGCACCTTGCGATCGACTTCGACCCCGGCCTGGTGCAGCCCGTTGATCAAGCGGCTGTAGCTGAGCCCGTGCTGGCGGGCCCCGGCGTTGATCCGCTGGATCCACAGCTTGCGGAAGTCACCCTTCCGAGCCCGGCGGTCCCGGAAGGCGTACTGCATCGAGTGCATGAGCTGCTCGTTGGCAGCCCGGTAGGAACGGCTCTTGTTGCCGTAGTACCCCTTCGCCTGCTCGAGGACAGCGCGGTGGTGCTTGCGGCCGTGGACGGCACGCTTCACTCTGGCCATCGGGGTGCTCCTCTCTCCGGAGTCGTCGGTCTGGTGTTCGGTTCAGTCAGGTGGTGGGTGACAGCGGCCCCGGCAGAAGCGGGGCGGGAAGCTCAGAGACCGAGCATCCTCCGCGTCGCCTTCTCGTCCGCCTTGGCGATGTCGGACTCGCGGCCGAGTCGGCGCGTGCGCACGCTGGTCTTCTTCTCGAGCAGGTGCGAGCGGAAGGCCTTGCGCCGGCGGAGCCGGCCGCTGCCCGTCACCTTGATCCGCTTGGCGGCACCCCGGTCGGTCTTCATCTTCGGCATTACGTCATCCCTCTTCGGCTGATGCGGCGACTTCGCTCGTCTCGCTGACCCCACTGGCCCCGTTCGCACGGCTGCCATTCGCCGCACGGGTGCTCCCGGCCGCCTTCTTGGCCGCCGGCGCCCTCCCGTTCCCGGATGCCCCCGAACCCGAACCTGCTCCCGCAGCCGCATCAGTGGTCCCACCTGCTGCGCTCGGCTCGGCACCGGTCCCGGCACCTTCGGCGGTGTCCGCCGCTGGTGCCTTGTCGCCCCGCTGCTGGTTCGAGTGCTGGTTCGAGGCCCTGGACTGTGCGGCCTGGCGGGCCCGCTTGTCGGGGGCGAGCACCATAATCATGTTCCGGTTGTCGAGCTTGGGCTCGGCCTCTACCTTGGCCAGGCCCTCCATCTGCTCGGCGATGCGATCGAGGATCCGCTTCCCGTGTTCGGGGTGGTACACCTCGCGGCCCCTGAACATGATCGTGATCTTGACCTTGTGACCCTCGTTCAAGAACTTGGCCACCTGCCGGGTCTTGGTGTCGAAGTCGCCCGGCCCGATCTTGGGCCGGTACTTCATCTCCTTGATCCCGACGTGAACCGTCTTGCGCCGGCTCTCCTTTGCCCGTTGGGCCTCGTCGAACTTGAACTTCCCGAAGTCCATGATCCGGCAGACCGGAGGATTGGCCATGGGGGCGACTTCGACGAGATCGAGATCGAGCTCCTTGGCGATCGCCAGGGCCTCGGGCAGCGGCTTGATGCCTAGTTGCGCACCGTCGGGGTCCACGAGCCGGACTTCACGGGCACGGATTCGGTCGTTGATCCGATGCTCTGTTGTGGTTTCAGCGACGATGCGTCATCACACCTCTCACTCGGGCCGCGGTCCTTCCGCAAGCCAATCGGTGGAGCGAGGCCGACCTGCGGGCAGCGCCCGCGCCCGAAGGGCGATCGACCTGGCGCACGGTGCACACCGCTGCAGCGGAGGGGTGGCCAGGTGGAGGCCGCTCAGTGGGGGCCCCGCTTCCATGTAGTCAAGACTGCCTACAGTACCAGCATGAGCAGCCTCTGGACACCGTCGGGTGAGCATTTTCCCAACAGGGAGGAGGCCGACGCCGCTGCGTCACCTCTCAATCCCCCGGGCGACACCGGCGTCACGGGACCGGCAGATGCCGAGGCCCAGGCCGAGGCCCAGGCAGCCGTGGACGCCATGCGGGCCCAATTGGCCACCACACCGGCCGAGGTGGTGGTGGCCAACCACTGCTACGGGCTCTTCGAATTGGCCGCGATCTATCTTTCGCAGACCACGCCCGAACTCTTCGAGGCCCGCCTCGCCATCGACGGCATGGCTGCGCTGCTCGACGGCCTGCGTGGGCGCCTCGGGGAGGCCGAGCCAGCGCTGCTCGAGTCCCTCTCGCAGTTGCGCCTCGCGTACGTCCGTCTCGAGGGCGCCGAACAGACCGCGGCCGAGAGCACGGCGGAGGACTCCACCACGGGGAACGAGGCCTTCGGCACCCAGACCTAGGAACCCTCGGGTACCGGAGCCCGGGCCGCCGCAGCCAGACCGGCAACGGTCCGGCCGATGAACGCCCCCAGCTGGCGCCGGTAGATCCAGCCGGAGCCGGGCACCTTCGCCTGGAACGTCGAACGCCAATTGATGGTGGTCCCGCCGCCGTGGTCGGGCAACAACGTCACCACTGCGGTGTAGTCGCGGAGCGGGAGGCCGGCCTCGAGCACGTAGGCGAAGCGCTGGCCCGGCGCGCGTTCGGTCACCCGCTCGCGGCTGCGATGACGCCCGGTCGTGAACAGGCGCACCGCGCCGATTCCCTCGGGCGACCCCTCACCCGGCTCGATCAGCTCGAAGGAGCCGAGAGGCGACCAGTCGGGCCAGGTCGACCCGTCGGCCAACAGCGCGTAGACGGCCGCGGGGCTCCCACTGGTCGTCGCCGTCCGGTCGATCACCTGCTCTGCCATCGCGCGGCCTCCTCTGTGCCTGGTCTCGCCAGATCGAATGTACCATTTGGTACATATGGAGACCCAATCCCCCGCTCCCGGCGCCCGGGAGCGCCTGCTCGACGCGGTCATGACCCACTTCACCGCGAAGGGCCTGACCGACCAGAGCCTGCGGCGTATCGCCCAAGCCACCGGCACGAGTCACCGCATGCTCCTGTACCACTTCGGCTCCAAGGAGGGGCTCCTCCTGGCGGTCGTGCAGGCCGTCGAGACGCGCACCCAGTCGGTGCTGGTGGCCGTCGGCGAGGACATGAGCCAGGACGCCGGCGCGATAGCGGGCGAGGCGACGGACGAGCTGATCCGCCGCATGTGGGCCTACGTGGCCGACCCCGCGCTGGCCGGCTTCGAACGCCTCTTCTTCGCGCTCTACCGCGCGGGCCCTGCACGGTGACGTCGCAGCGCGGCCGTTGCTCGAGGGCGACATCGAGGCCTGGCTCGAGGCGAACGTTGCGTTGACCGCCGCTGCCGGTGTCTCGTCCGACGTCGCCCGGACGCACGCGCGCCTCGGCCTCGCCGTCGTGCGCGGGCTGTTGCTCGACCTCCTCGCCACCGGTGAGCGCGCCGGCGTCGACGCCGCGCTCGAGGTCTTCGCCGGCGGCTACGCGGGACGCTGGTGGGAGCGTCAGTCCTCGGGCTCGGGCACCACCACGAGCGAGCGCGCTTCGTAGTGGCCACCGTGGCCCGGCGCCACGGTGAAGGCAACCGGGGCACCCTCGTCGATGCGACGGCTGCCGTCGACGATCGCCGTGGCGTGGAAACCGTACGTCGTGCCGTCGGCACCGGCGACGGTGCCGAGGCCGCGGCGGGCGTCGAAGGTGGTCACGCGCCCGAGGAGGGGTCCGGCGCCACCGGCGGGGCCGGCCATCTCAATGGACGATCTTGGACAGCGGGATCTCCAAGATGTCGGTCGCGCCCTGGTCGCGCAGCGCGGGAATGAGGATGTTGATGTCGGACTTGGCCACGACGGTCTCGAGGGCGAAGGCACCGCCGCCGGAGAGCTCCGAGATGGTGGGCGCACGCAAGGAGGGCAGGACGGCCAGCACAGCGTCGAGGTTCTCGGTCGAGACGTTGAGCTTGACGAGCACCTTGCCCCTGGCCTCGAGTGTGCCCTGCAGCAGCGTGAGGATCTGCTCCATGGCGTGGCGCTTCTCGGCCTCAGCGGCCGACGCGGGGTTCGCGATGAGCTCGGTGTGCGACACGAGCAGCGTCTCGATCTCCTTGAGCCCGGCGGCGCGCAACGCACTGCCCGTCTCGGTCATGTCGACCACGGCGTCCGCGATGTCGGGCACCTTGGCCTCGGTGGCGCCGTAGGACATGGCGATGTCGGCGTCGATCCCGTGGGCGGCGAACGCCTTGCGGGTCAACTCGGGGTACTCCGTGCTGACGCGCAGCCGGCCGGGTCGCTCCGCCGCCGCCGCGGCCAGTTCGGCCAGCGATGACGCCGGGGAATCGGCGCCCACGGCCAGCACGATGCGCGCCGGGTTCGAGGTCGCCTTCGAGTACGCCAGTTCGCCGAGCGAGACGACCTCGCTCCCCCGCTCCTCGATGCAATCGCGCCCGGTGATGCCGAGGTCGAAGAGCCCGTCGGCCACGTAGACGGGGATCTCCTGGGGCCGAAGGATGCGCACCTCGCTGATGCGGGGATCCGCGATCGACGCGCGGTAGGCCACGTCGGAGGCCCGGTTGACGGCCAGGTCGGCGTCCTCGAAGAGCTGCATGGTGGCGCGTTCGAGCGAGCCCTTGGGCAGGACGAGGCGGAGCATGGGGCTAGATCTTCGCAGACCGGCCGAGCGGGCTCGCGCCTTCCCCGTGCGTTCCCCGTGCGTTCCCCGTGCCTTCCCCCGTGTTCGGGCATGCTGGGTCGGTGCCACCGCCCTACGACGTGTACAACTTCTTGAACCTGCTGGGTATCGAGATTCCCGACGTGGCGGCGGGTGACGACCCCGTCGCACGGCTCACCGTCACCCATCCGCTCATCGCGGGAACCGGCTACCTGTGGGCCCCGGTCGTGCTCACGCTAGCCGATGCGTTGTGCGCGTTCGGCGTGAACCACCACTGGCCCGAGGGGGCGACCAGCTTCACCACCGTCGACTGCTCGGCCAACTTCATCTCGAGCGCCACCGAGGGAGACCGCGTCGTGGCGACGGCCTCGGCCCTGCACACCGGCCGCACGACACAGGTCTGGGACGCCACCGTGACCAACGAGACCACGGAGCGCTTGATGGCGTCCTATCGCTGCACGCAGCTGATCTTGTACCCTCGCCCCTAATCACCGGCGCCCCTGATGCAAGGCACCGATCGCAGCACGCCGACGACACGCACGCGGCCGTCGGGTGCGCGTCAGGGCCGGCGCCCGGCGCCCGGCGCGTAGCGGTCAGTCGTCAGGAGCGCGCCGCCCGCACGTCCGTCGCTCGACCGTGCCGGTGATCCGGTGCCTCGCGTTCCACGCTCGAGCCGCCGGCGCCACTCCGCCGCGTCAAACGAGGCCGGGGGCGTCCGCTCCACAAAGTCGCGCACCACCGCGGCAAAGCGCCCCGGGTCGGTGTGGTGTGGGAAGTGGCCGGCCTCGTCGAAGACCTCGAGCTCGCTCCCGGCCAGAACGGCGTGGGCCAGCCGCCCGTGGCCGAGCGGGATGATGGCGTCGCGGCGTCCCCAGATGATCAAGGTGGGCACCCCGTCGGTCAGGTAGGCCCGGTCGAGCATGGTGATGACCTGGCCCCGCCAGTCGACTCCCGAGCGAAGCGTTCGCAAGATGGCCCGACGGGCTTCGGTGCCGGGCAGCGCGTCGAAGACGGCGAGCATCTCCTCCGCGTCACCGCCCAGCGCGGTGTCGAACATCCGCAGGAGCCCGGCGCCCAATCGACTCGCAAGCCGCACCGCCGGCAGGCCGAGCAGCGGCATGACGGCCTCGGCACCCGGCACGGCGGCCATTCGCAGCAGCGGACTCACCGTTCGGCCGATACCGCCGCTGCTGACCAGCACGAGACGCTCGCAACGTTCCGGATACTGGTAGGCGAACTGAGCGGCGACCCCGCCGCCGAGCGAGTGGCCGACCACCGTCACCCGGTCGAGGCCGAGCAGACTGAGGAGATCCCGCATGCCGTTGGCGAAACCGCCCACGGTGTAGTCGGCCCGTGGTTTCTCCGATCGGCCGTGACCGAGCAGGTCGGGCGCAATCACCATGTGCTGTTGCGCCAGCACCTCCGCGACGGGGCGCCAGGTGTCGGAGCTGTCTCCGATGCCGTGGATCAAGAGCAGCGCGGGGCCGCTCCCAGTCTTGACGTAGGCACGCCGGTAGCCGTGGATGGTGGCGTAGTGCACGCGGAGAGCCCCCTCCCGGCGGACGCCGGGGCGGTAGCGGAGGCGTACTGGATCAACCGGTGCGAAACCTCCGTTCTCCCCACGTTGCATCGCGTCCATGCGGGCCTCCCTTGCGGGTTGCGCCTTGTGGGTCTTCGTCGTCGGCCGACTGGCCGATCAGCGTCAGGCTAGGGACGCAACGTATCCGAGCGGTGTCGGCAGTATGAACGGCCGATGAAAGACAGGGTTCGGGTGTCCACGCGTGTCGTCAGGAGAGCGGTCCGTTGCGCAGCAGTCGCACCATCTCGATGCCGGTGTGGGCTGCGTCGCGACCCTTGTTGGTGTCGTCGGGCTCGGAGCGCTCGAGCGCCTGCTCGAGCGTGTCGGTGGTCAGTACCCCGAAGACCACGGGGACGCCGGTCGCCAGTTGCACCTGCTGGATGCCCGCCGCGCATTCCCCCGCGACGAAGTCGTAGTGCCCGGTGTCGCCCCGGATCACCGCACCCAGGCAGAGCACGGCGTCGACCTTGCCGGCCTGTGCGAAGGCGCGGGCGACGAGAGGGAGCTCGAACGCCCCGGGAGCCCAAGCCACCGTGAGGTCACGCCGGTCGGCTCCGGCCTCGGCGAGGGCGTCGAGCGCGCCCGTGAGCAGCCGCAGCGTGATGCCCCCGTTGAAGCGGGCGCAGGCGAGGCCGAAGCGCAACCCCGTGCCGTTGTGGGCACCTTCGAGCTGGGTGCCGACGCGTGCGCCGACGTCGTCGAGGGCGCCCTCGGGCAGCGGCACCCGGTCGGAGCCGGCCATCAGGCGGACTGCGCCGTCACAGGACGTCGTCGAGCCCGTGCAGCAGGTGGCCCATCCGCTCGCGCTTGGTACGCAGGTACGCGATGTTCTCGGGGTTGGGTGAGGCCTGCAACGGGACGCGCTCGGTGATGTCGAGGCCGAAGCCCTCGAGCCCGCCGTACTTGACCGGGTTGTTGGTCATGAGGCGCATGGTCGTCACGCCGAGGTCGACGAGCATCTGCGCCCCGATCCCGTATTCCCGACTGTCGACGGGAAGGCCCTGCTGCAGGTTGGCGTCGACAGTGTCATGCCCCTCTTCCTGGAGCTGGTAGGCCCGGATCTTGTGGCCGAGGCCGATGCCGCGCCCCTCGTGCCCGCGCAGGTAGATCAGGACACCTCGGCCTTCCCGTTCGATCAGGTCGAGCGCCGCGTGCAGCTGGGGGCCGCAGTCGCAACGGAGCGAACCGAAGACGTCGCCGGTCAGGCACTCCGAGTGGACCCGCACCAGCACGTCCTCGGTGCCGGCCACGTCGCCCATGACCAGCGCGAGGTGCTGCTCGTTGTCGAGGACGGACTCGTACACCAGCGCGCGGAATTCGCGGCCCGTCGCCGGGATGCGTGCCTCGGAGACCAGGCGTACCAGCTTCTCGTTCTGGCGCCGGTACCGGATGAGGTCGGCGATCGAGATCAGCGGAAGGTCGTACTTCTTGGCGAAGCGCTCGAGGTCGGGCAACCGCGCCATCTCGGACTTGTCCTCGGTGACGACTTCGCACAGCACACCCGCGGGCGAGAGACCGGCCGCCCGGGCCAGGTCCACGGTGGCCTCGGTGTGGCCGGCGCGCTTGAGGACCCCGCCTGTGCGGTAACGCAGTGGGAAGATGTGACCGGGCCGGTTCAGGTCGTTCGGCCGCGTCGAGGGATCGATGAGCGCCGCGATGGTGGCGGCGCGGTCGGCGGCGGAGATCCCCGTGCTCGTCCCGTGGCGGTAGTCGACGCTGACCGTGAACGCGGTGCGCTGCGCCTCCGTGTTCGCCGTGACCATCAGCGGCAGGTCGAGCAGATCGGCCCGCTCGGGCAGCAACGGCACGCAGATGACGCCTGAGGTGTGGGCCAGGAAGAAGGCGATGTGCTCCGGCGTGGCCGCCTCGGCCGCCATGACCAGGTCACCCTCGTTCTCCCGGTCCTCGTCGTCGACGACCACGGCCATGCCCAGGCGGGCGATGCCGTCGATCGCCTCCTGCACCGTCGAGAACCCCATCAGGCCGCCACCTCCACGCGCAGGTCCTCACCGAGACGCTCCACGGAGATAAACCTGCCCTTCCACATATCGTCAATTGTGCCAGCCCCATGACCGGTAAAGAGCGGTCGGGCGTCGTCGCCGCCGAAGAAGGCCGGCGCCAGGTACACGACATAGCGGTCGACCAGCCCGGCCGCGTGGAAGTCGTGGGCCACCGTCGGGCCGCCCTCGACGAGCAACTGGAGCACGCCGCGGCGGCCGAGCTCGCTCAGGACGCCATCGAGGTCGCCCGAGAGCTCGAGTGCCGGCTGGACCCGGGCGTCGCTCGGGACCGTGCCGAGCACGACGCGCAGTGGCTGGGACCGCTCGACGCCGTCGTCGAGGCGCACCGTCAGTTCGGGATCATCGGCCCGCACGGTGCCTGCGCCCACGAGCACGGCATCGGAGCTGGCCCGCAGCCGGTGGACGTCGCGTCGGGCCGCCTCGCCGGTGATCCAGCGGCTCGTGCCGTCCGGTGCCGCGGTGCGTGCATCCAGACTGGCCGCCATCTTGAGCACCACCCAGGGCCACCCGGTCCTCCGGTGTTTCAGGTACGGCGCCAGCTGCTCGGCGACCTCGTCGGCCGCAACTCCGACCGCCACCTCGATCCCCGCCGCCTGCAGCGCGGCGATGCCACGCCCCGCGACCCGCGGATCGGGGTCTTCGATGCCGACGACGACTCGGGCGATGCCGGCCGCCACGATCGGGTCCGTACACGGAGGCGTGCGCCCGTGGTGCGCACACGGCTCGAGGGTCACGTACAGGGTGCCCCCCCGGGCGGCCTCGCCGGCCGCGGCCAGCGCGGTCACCTCGGCGTGCGGCCCACCGGGCGGTGCGGTCGCACCCTCGAAGCGGATCGTCCCGGCACCGCGCTCGACGCCGGCTCCAGAGGGAATCACGACACTGCCCACCCAGGGGTTGGGGGCGGTGCGGTCACGGACCGTGGCAGCCAGCGCCATGGCCCGGCGCATGTGCTCCACATCGTCCATGGGTCACGTCCTCGTGTGGGGCGCATGTGCGCCTCTGTGTGCTCAATTATAGAACACGTTTCAGTTTTTGTCGAGAAGGGCAGGTCAGGCGGGTGTGATTTTGCTCGCCACTTCGGCGAGCAGTGGGACCAGACCCGTCACGTCGGTGATGATCGCGGTGTGCGGCGCCGCTCGGAGGATGGACTCGTCGTGCGAACCGCTCAAGACGCCGACGATCGCGCCGGCGTCGGCCCGGGCGCCGGCCTCGAGGTCGCTCGCCGTGTCGCCCACGACGACCACTGCCGCGGGGTCGAGCACACCCAACCGGGCCATGGCAGCCAGGATCATGTCGGGCGCGGGTCGGCCCCGCCCGACATCGGCCGGCGACAAGGCCAAGTCGACCTCGCCCTCCCAGCCGAGCGCGTCGAGCAGCGCGTCCCTCGTCGACGGTGCGAACCCGGTCGTGAGGCACACGGACACGCCGTGCCGACGAAGCGCCCGCAGGACGTCGCGCGCGCCTGGGATCTCGACCGCTCCGCCCGCTGCGACCTGGGACTCGTAGGCACGCGCGAACGCCGCCGTGGCGGTGGCGGCGTCGGCGGGCTCGAGCAAACGGGCGAACACGTCGGCCTTCGACCAACCCATGGTCTCGCGCACCACGACCTGCGCCTGGGCGTCGCGCTCGCTCCCCGGCTCGACGCCGACGGCAGCAAGCGCGGCGGCGAACGCCGCTTCCACCGCGCCGTCGTCGCGTACGGTCGTCCCGGCCATGTCGAGGCATGCCAGCGCGTAGGGCCCGATCACGACGTCACCCCGGCCGCGGTGAGGGTGTCGGCGGCAATGGCCGGCGCGCAGGTCATGCCACGGCCACCGGGCCCGGTGACCATGACGACCCCGGGCGCGATCTCCTGGCGCGCGCAGACGGCGCCGTCGGTGCACTGGGCGTAGACGCCCTCCCAGCGCCGGCGCACGGGTGGCAGCCGTGTACCGAGGATCGCCTCGGCCCGGGACACGAGCTCGCTCGTCGGGTCCTCGCAGAGCGCGAAGTCGAAGGGCTCCCGGTACTGGTGGGTGTCGCCGATGGTCAGCCCACCGTCGGGACGCTGCACCATGAGCAGCTGCAGATGGTGCGCCGCCGCGACCGTCTGCTGCGCTCCGAGCTCCGCCAGCGGCGCCGACTCGTAGGCGGGGTAGTACCGGAGCGAGTCCGCGTCCGCCAGTGACGTCGTCAGTGTGACGGGAAGGGCGGCCGTCTCGAACATCTGCAAGCGGACACGGCGGAGCCTGGCCGCCACGCCCTGTGCCCCGGGCAGGTCGTCGTAGGCGGCGCCCGTCGCGACGACTGCGAAGTCGCCTGCCCAGCGGGTCCCCGCCGCATCCACCAGCGCCCGGGATTCTGTGGCGACGACACGGCGGCCGGGGTGGAAGCGGTACCGCTCCCCTGCCGTGGCCGCCAGGTACGCCCGCAGGGCGCCGAGGACCAGCCGGGGTTCGACCACGGCGTCCTCGCTGCAATGGAGCGCGCCGAGTATCTCGCCGCGCACGGCCCGATTGCGGGCACGTACCTGGTCGGGCTCCATGAATTCGATCCCGCGCTCCGCAGCAGCGGGCTGGGCGGCAAACGCCACCATCACCGAGCGCTCGCGTTGGTCACGGGCCACGGTGAGGGACCCCGTCGCCCGGAACCCGATGCCCGGCACGACCGCGCCGATCTCCTCCCAGCGACGGCGCGACCGGCGAGCCACCTCCAACTCCTCGCCACCGCGTCGTCCGCTCACCCAGACGAGCCCGAAGTTGCGCACTGATGCGCCGGTCGGCGCGGCACCGGCCTCGAGGTGGTCGACGACGAAGCCGTGCGCGACGAGTTCGAGGGCGTGCCAGGTGCCGAGGATGCCTGCGCCCGCTACGACAGCGCGGCCCGCGCCTTCCGAGCTCGTCACCCCGCTGGCGGCGTCATGTCGGGAGCAGAAGAATCACCCGGCGCCGCGCGCCGCGTGACCGGTCGCGGCGCGGATGGCCTCGGCTGCCTCCCAGGGCCGTTCGTGCCCGAAAATTGCGCTCCCGGCGACCAAGACATTGGCGCCCGCCGCCGCCGCCACCGGCGCGGTCGTGGTGTCGATGCCTCCGTCCACCTCGACGTCGACGGCCAGCGACGCGGCATCGACCTCGGCGCGCACCTGCGCCACCTTGCCCATGACGTCAGCGATGAAGCTCTGGCCTCCGAAGCCCGGGAACACCGTCATGCACAGGACCAGATCCACCGCGTGGAGGTAGGGCTGGACGGCTTCGAAGGGCGTGTCGGGGTTCAGCGCGAGCCCGGCGCGCAGGCCCAGCGTGTGCATCTGGTCGATCAGTTCGTCGGTCTGGCCCACCTCGACGTGCACGGTGCAGCCGTCCGCGCCGGCGTCGGCGAAGTCCTTCAGGTAGCGGCCGGGCTCGGTCATCATGAGGTGGCAGTCGAAGAACAACGGCGTGTGCCGACGGAGCGACGCCACCACGGGCGGTCCGATGGTCAGGTTGGGCACGAAGTGGCCGTCCATCACGTCCACATGCAGCCAATCGGCGGCGGGCGCCACCTCGCCCACCTGCTCGGCCAGCATTCCGAAGTCTGCCGAGAGTACGGACGGCGCAATCCTCAGGTCTCCCGGGCGCCCGGGATCCCGGCGCTGGGTCTCGGCCCGTGGCTCCACGCTGCCGGTGTCCGCGCTCAGCGGAAACGCGCCCAGCAGAGGATGCGGCGGAACCCGTAGAAGTAGGGCTCGCGCTCCCCCAGCTCTTCGATCAACCTTTCGCGATACCGCTCGACGAACTCGTCGAACAGTTCGGGGCTGAGGCGCGTGCGATACGGCGTCAACAGCGTGCCCATCACCCACTCGACCACTTCGCCGGTCGATTCGAGCTCGTGCCCGTACACCTCCATCCGCACGACCTGGTCCTTCGCACCCAACTCGTAGAGCAGGTCGGCGTAGAGCTCGGGCGAGAGCACGAAACGACCACGGTCCTCGGGGACGTCGCCGTAGAGCGCATCGATGAACGGGGGCTCGTTCGCCACCTCATGGGCCAAGAGGTGGGACGGGTGTCGGTAGTTCGCCGGCACCTGGAATGCGAGCTGCCCATCGCTGCCGAGCGCCGTGCGCATGCGTGCCAGCAGGTTGAGGTGGTCGTCGATCCACTGCAAGGACGCGTTGGCGAACACCAGGTCGAGGTCCTCGCCCAGCCAGGTCGCGATGTCCCCCTGCGCGAAGGAGAGCCCGGACACATCGGCGTACGTCGAAACGGCCCGGGCCAACATGGCAGGCGACGAGTCGATCCCGACTGTCTCCTTGGCCTCCATCTCCTCGTGGAGGATCTTGGTCAGGTCACCGGTTCCGCACCCGAGATCGACCACGCGACCACCGGGGACGGGGTGACACAGGAGGAGGAGATCGTTGAAAGGCTGCTGGCGCTCCGAGCGAAATCGCTCGTACTGATCAGGGCTCCACCCATCGATCGGCGTCACGGTCACCGGTCTCATGTTTAGTCCGTCCCGAGACGCTCG
Source organism: uncultured Acidimicrobiaceae bacterium (assembly GCA_963736225.1). Taxonomy (GTDB): domain Bacteria; phylum Actinomycetota; class Acidimicrobiia; order Acidimicrobiales; family RAAP-2; genus Bog-473. The sequence continues at coordinate 34,998 of CAVTOF010000003.1, forward strand.
CCGTCCTCGGGGCGCACACCGCGGAGCCACTCGTCGGCTGACATGGGGGAACGGCTCTCCGGCTGGACCCGTCGCAGCACCAGCACGCCCTGCCCCGTCTGCACGCGCGTGCCGCGCAGCGTCCCGGGCGCGCCGCCGACCGGTGTGCCGTCACCGTCATCGACGACGGCGTTCAACACGCCCACGCGCCGGCCGCGAAACGTCGTCCACGCCCGCTCCAGGCGCACCACCCGTGCCACCTCCCGCGCCGGTCGCTCCCACTGGAGGTGAAGATCCTCCATCGTGATCTTTTCCGCGATGGTGACCTCGCCCTCCTGCGGTTGCGGCACCGGGAGACCCGACACCCCGTCGGCCAGCGCCTCCACGACGAGCGTGCTCGCAACGGCGACCAATTGCTCCCGCAGCGCCGACAACGTGACGACGTCGTCGATCGGAACAGTCCGCGTCGCATACACGGGGCCGCTGTCGAGGCCCTCTTCGATCTTCATCAGGCACACGCCTGTCTCGTCGTCGCCGGCCAGGATCGCCCGTTCGACGGGAGCCGCGCCCCGCCAACGGGGCAACAGAGAGAAGTGCAGGTTCACCATCGGGAGCTGCTGAAGAAGCCGAGCCGGGATGATCCGGCCGAAGGCCACGACGACAGCCAGCTCGGCGCCGACGGCGGGGAGGTCGTCCATGTCGTGGCTGACGGCAATCCCAAGCTCCCCGGCCGCGGCCTTGACGGGGCTTGGAGTGGTCTGACCGCCCCGACCCCGCCGGCGGTCCGCCCGTGTCACACAGAGCACCACGTCGTGTCCGGCGTCGACCAGCGCGCGCAGCGGCGGCACGGCCATCTGCGGTGTCCCGAGGTACGCCAGGCGAGCCATGTCAGCTCATCACCGCGCAGCCGGCGCCGGCGTCCACGATGTCTGCCCACCTCTGTGTCCGACGCGCCGAGTGAGCAGCGATGGACTCAGGTCGGGAAGAGACTGGCCAGCCCGTCGGGGTCCGACGACTCGAGATCCAAGGTACGACTGCGCAAGATCTTGAGCGCCTCCTTGCGTTGGTCCTCGTCGAGTCGCTCGACCAACAGGATCCCGTCGAGGTGGTCGAGCTCGTGCTGGAAGACGCGTCCCTCGACCTCGGTCGCCTCGATGGAGACCTCGTTGCCGTCGAGATCCAGACCCACCAGGTGCACGGCGTTGGGGCGCAGGATCTCCCAGCTGAGTCCGGGCACCGACAGGCAGCCCTCGTCGTAGACGAACTCCCCGTCGGTCTCGACGAGGCGAGGGTTGATGACGGTGCGCGCACCATCGCCCACGTCGTAGACGAAGAGCCGACGCTGCACGCCAACTTGGTTGGCCGCCAGGCCCAGCCCGGGCGCGGCGTACATGGTCTCGATCATGGACTCGACCAGGTTCGCCAGAGCGCCGTCGAAGTCCTCGACGTCGCGCGTCGCTTCCTTGAGGACAGGGTCGCCGTACTGGCGGATGGGGAGGCTGGCCACGGTGTCAGTGTACCGGCGGGCCCCTCCACACCGATTCCAATCGATGGTCCCGGCTCGGCGCGGCTGGCGGGGGCACGGGCACGGGCATCCGGGCACGGGCATCCGGGCGTGGGCGCGAGTCAGACGGTGACGGGGTCCACCTCGACGCGTAAGCCCCTCCCCGTTGGGCGGGGGGTCCGTTCGAGCACGTCGCACAGCGGGTCGTGCCTGGCCGCGCGCAGCAGGAACCGGTCCTCACCGAGCGCGGACACGGACACCGCGTCCTGTTCCACCTCGGGCTCCCGGGCCAGCGACTCGACGAAGGCCGGCGCCCGCGCACCGCTCACCAACGCCAGGGCGGCGAAGGGCGGGAGCCCGGAGGCCCGACGGATCGCCACTTCTTCGTCGAGCACAGGTGCCGGCTCACCAAGGGCCGCTGCCTCCAGCACCGCATGGTCCGGCACCCTGGTCTGGGCCTGCACCCGGGCCCAGGGCGGCCCGCCGCGCCCTCCGACCAGTCGCCCGGCCCGAACGACGAGCGCGAGGGTCTCCTCGGTGGCCGACAGCCGCGGCGCGAGCAGGTGCAGATCGATGTCGAGGAAGGCGACGCCCGCCGCGCGGCGCACCCGGTGCAAGACGGCTTCGGTCCCCACGAGCACCGGCCTGTCGGGCACCGCGCCCCCGCCGGACGCGACGGCGCCGGCCACCTCGCCGACCTCTGTCCCGAGCAACGCGGAGAGCTCCTCGCGCAGCCGGCTCACGCCGGCGCGCAAGGTCTTCATACGCAAGCGGCCACAGCGCACACACACGACGGGCCGCGACTCACCGCAGCGCGGGCAGTGCAACACCTCCTCGTCGTGCGGATGCCGGACTGCCGCGCCGCAGCGGGCACAGCGGGCGAGCTCACCGCAGTGCCGGCAGGCAAGGAGCCGCGCGCCGCCCGTGCGGTTGTAGACGCACACGAGCGGACCCCGGGCGCGGGCCGCCGAGTCGTCCAGGACGGTACGGGCCAGTCGGACGAACTCCTCGGAGAACAAGCCGGTTCGGGGGTCGGCGCCGCGTCGGTCCACCCGCTCGAAGGCCGGCCAGCCCGATCGTTCCTGGATCCGCCCCAGCGCGAAGGTTCGCAGGCCCGGGCGGGCGGCCAGGCTCACCGGTGGGACCGGGGAGCCCAGGATGCACGGCGCCCCGTCCCGAGCGGCGCGTTCGACCACGAGGTCGACCGCGCTGTACGTCGGTGCGCTCTCCTCGCGATAGGCAGCATCGTGCGCGTCAAGGACGATGGCGGCCGCGAGGCGCGGCACCGGCGCCCACGCCGCAGCACGGCTCCCGACGACCACGGGCCACCCCGCGCGCGCCTCCTCCCATGAGGCTGCGACCGGGTACCCACGCTGCACGAGTCGAGCAGAGAGCCGCTCGGCCCAGCCTGTCGACGGCACGAGAACGAGGACGCTCCCGCCAGACGGAGTGTCCGAGGCCCGGTTGACCGCGGCGAGCACCAGGTCGATGAGGTCCATCGCCGGAGGCAACCGCACCATCGCCGTCTCTCCCCGCTCCCACACCTCTTCCCATTCCGCCGACCATGCCGGGGACGGCAACGCGCCAGTCTGAACAGCAGGCGGCGCCGGAGAAGAGGTGGCGAGCGATGAGGCGGGAGGAAAGGCGCGTGCAACCGGCAGGGCACGGACGACAGTGGCGGGCGACGCCACGCGCAAGAAAAACGACTGCGGGCCGGCCCAGCGCCACGAAGCCCACGCCGTCACGTCGACAACGCTGGGCGGCGGGCCCCAGCCGAGCCATGACTTGAGTGGGAGAAGGTCGACCCCGTCGGGCGTTCCCACGCCCTCCGCCACGATCCACCCCCGCACGCTGCGCCCGTGCAGCGGGACCCGTACCCGTGTTCCCACGCGCACGTCGTGGGTCCACGACTCCGGCACGGCGTAGTCGAACGCCTTCGAGAGCGCGGCGACCTCGGTGCGCACGCGCACGGATCGGTCCACGGCGCGCCGTGGGCTATCCGGGGGTGCCGTGTCGACGGCCGCGCCGTCACCCATGTGCGACGACAGCTCCCGTCAGGGGAGCGGGGAGACGCTCAGAGCCCGAGTGCGGCCCGCAGGTCGTCCACCCGCGGGGTGGCTTCCCACGTGAACTCCTTCTCCGAACGGCCGAAGTGCCCATAGGCGGCCGTCTTCCGGTAGATCGGACGGCGTAGGTCGAGGTCGCGCGCAATGGCCGCCGGCCGGAGGTCGAAGAGCTCGCGCACCGCCTCGGCGATCTTGTCCGGATCCGCCGTTTCAGTGCCGAACGTCTCCACCAACAACGACACCGGGTGAGCGACGCCGATCGCGTAGGCCACCTGCACCTCGCACCTGGACGCTGCGCCCGCTGCGACGACGTGCTTGGCCACCCAGCGCGCTGCATAGGCAGCTGAACGGTCCACCTTCGACGGGTCCTTCCCGGAGAACGCACCGCCGCCGTGGCGGGCCATGCCGCCATAGGTGTCGACGATGATCTTGCGTCCCGTGAGGCCCGTGTCGGCGTGCGGTCCGCCCAACTCGAAGACACCGGTGGGGTTCACGAAGATGCGCAGATTCTCACTGTCGAGGTCCGAAGGCAACAGCGGGTTGATCACATGTTCGATGAGGTCCGGACGCAGCTGCTCGTCAAGGTCGATCCCACCAGCGTGCTGGGTCGAGATGAGGACCGTGTCGATGCGCACGGGGCGCCCGCCTTCGTAGACGACGGACACCTGGGTCTTGCCGTCCGGGCGCAGGTAGGGCACAGCCGCGGCGCGGCGCACCTGGGCCAGTCGTTCGGAAAGGCGGTGGGCCAGCCAGATCGGCAGCGGCATCAAGTCCGGCGTCTCGTCGCAGGCGTAGCCGAACATCATCCCCTGGTCGCCCGCACCCTGGGCGTTCAGCACGTCCTCGCCGCCCTTGCCGCTGCGAAGTTCCAACGCGGCGTCGACGCCCTGCGCGATGTCCGGTGACTGCGCGTCGAGCGAGACAAGCACCCCACACGTCTTGCCGTTGAAACCGTAGGCGTCGTCGTCGTAGCCGATGGCGCACACCGTGTCGCGCGCCAGCTGCGCGATGTCGACGTAGGTCGATGTGGTCACCTCGCCGGCGACGACGACCAGTCCGGTGGTGAGGAGCGTCTCGCACGCCACGCGGCTGCCGGGATCTCCTTCCAGCATGGCATCGAGGACGGCGTCCGAGATCTGGTCCGCCATCTTGTCGGGGTGTCCTTCGGTCACCGACTCCGAGGTGAATGTCGTCTTCACGAGGTGCTCCGCTTCTCCTTGTAGTGGGCGATGGCCCTGTCCAGTACCCGATCTGCCACCGCATCTTTCGATGTCAGCGGAATTTCCGTGGCGCCCCCATCCGCCTCGAGGATCACCACGGCGTTCGTGTCGTGGTCGAAGCCGGCCCCGGGTGCGCCCACGTCGTTCACGACCAGCACGTCGACTCCCTTGCGCTCGAGCTTGCGCCTCCCGTGTTCCACCGCGTCGTGCGTCTCCGCCGCGAACCCGACCAGGACCTGGCCCGGGCGCCGTCGTGCCCCGAGACCGGCCAGGATGTCGGGCGTCGGCTCGAGAATCAATTCGGGCACACCGTCTTCCTTCGAGAGCTTGGCTCCCACGGCGCGCTTCGGCCGAAAGTCGGCCACGGCGGCGGCCATGATCACCACATCGGCCTCTTCGGCTGCAGCACCCACGGCCTGCTCCATGTCGGCAGAGGTCTCCACGTCGACCCGGCGCACGGTGGACCACACGTCCTGCGGAAGGACCAGGGGCGACGACGTGACCAGTGTGACCGTGGCACCCCGGCGGGCCGCGGCAGCGGCCACGGCGTGCCCCTGCTTGCCCGAGGACCGGTTCGTGATGAAGCGCACCGGGTCGATCGGCTCACGCGTGCCTCCCGAGCTCACCACGACGCGCATGCCCTGCATGTCGCGCGACGCGAGTGTGCCCAGGCGTTCGAGCACGCGGCCGACGATGACGCCAGGATCGGCGAGCCGCCCTTCACCGGTGTCGCCTCCCGCCAACCGGCCACTCTCGGGCGGGACGATCTCGACGCCGCGCCGCGCGAGCAGCTCGAGGTTGTCGCGCACGGAGGCGTGCTCCCACATCTCGGTGTGCATGGCCGGGCAGATGATCACGGACGCGCGGGTCGCGAGCAGGGTCGCGCAGAGGAGGTCATCCGCCAGGCCCGCGGCATAGCGAGCGATCGTGTGCGCGGTGGCCGGCACCACGACGATGAGATCAGCAGCCTGACCGAGCTGGGTGTGCGGGATGGGCGACGACTCGTTCCACAACGACCGCTGGACGGGCTCCGACGCCAGCGCGGAGAACGTCACCGCGCCCACGAAGCGCGTCGCGTCCTCGGTCAGCACGGGCGTCACGTGGATGCCGGCGTCAACCAAGCGCCGGCACACCTCGACGGCCTTGTACGCCGCAATGCCACCGCACACGCCCAGGACGACACGCGGCCGCGTGGTGCTCTGCTCGGCGGTCATTGGGGGGACTCCGGTTGTGGGTATCCGGCCATCGGCGGCCTCCGCCGTGCCCCTGCCGCCCTGCCCTAGCTGGCGCTCGGGTCGTCGTCCCCGAGGTCGAGGGCCTCGATCACTTCCGCGACCGCCACCTCGCCCTCGGCCTCGGCGAGCAGGCCCGCTTCGGCGGCGTCGGCGATGGCCGCCGCGAGCGCGGCTTCCTCCTCCGGGTCCGTCCGGCTGTAGGTGGCCTTGCCCGCCGCGATCTCCTCGAAGGCGATGGACACCGGCTTGCCCGATACCGATGCGACCTGGGGCGGGACGACCTTGCCCAGGCCCTCGCCCAGGCTGTTGTAGTACGAGTTCACCTGGCGGGCCCGGGCCGAGCCCAGCGCGACGAGGGTGAACTTGGAATCGACTTTGTCCAAGAGCTCTTCGATGGGGGGGTCCATCAGCGTATGGCGGCCTTGGGCCATCAGGAATCCTCCGGGTTCTCGGCGCGGGCAGCAGCCGATCGGGTGCGGTCAACTATAGCCGTCAGCTCGGCCACAGCCTGCGCAAGGTTGTCGTTCACCACCGTGTGAGCTGCGATTTTCGCTCCCCGCTCCACTTCGGCCCGCCCCAATTCCACTCGCCGACGGATGTGCTCCTCGCTGTCGCCCCTCGCTTCCAGGCGCTCCGCCTGGACCTCGGGCGAGGGGGGCAACAGGAGGATCACCGTGGCGTCGGGCCGCTTGGCCAGGACCTGCTCTGCACCTTGCACGTCGATTTCGAGCAGGACGTCCGCCCCCGGCGGTGGGTCGGGGATGGGCGTCCCCATCAGGTGGTCGAGGAATTCGGCCCATTCGAAGAAGCCGCCGCGCGCGATCGCGTCCTCGAAGCGTGCACGGTCCACGAAGACATATGCGGCCCGCTCACGTTCACCAGGTCGGGGCCGACGGGTGGTCCAACTGCGACTCAGCCAGAGATGGGGATCCCGTGCCACGAGTGCCGCGGCGAGCGTGCCCTTGCCGGCCCCTCCGGGGCCGATGAGCACGAAGATGCGCGGCTCTCCGGCCTGCGGTTCAGCGTGCAGTCTCTTTGAGCAGCGCTTCACGCTGCTTGGCACCGAGCCCCTGCAGGCGGCGGCTGTCACTGATGCCGACCGTCTCCATGAGGCGACGGGCCTTGACCTTGCCCAGGCCGGGCAAGGATTCGAGTACCGAGACCACCTTCATCTTGCCGATGGTCTCGTTGGAGTCCGCCTGCGTCAGGAGATCCGCGAGCTGCAAGGAGCCCATCTTGAGCTTGTCCTTGACCTCGGCCCGCTCACGGCGAACCCTTGCGGCCTTTTCCAGTGCAGCGGCGCGCTGCTCGGGGGTGAGTGCGGGAGGTTGCGGCATGGCGAGACCATAGCGCCTCTGCCAGGAGCGTTCACACCCATATTCCCTTTTCAGCCCATCAGCGCTGCCAGTTCGCGCACCAGCGACTGCGCGCTCTGCCGCACCGCGTCGGGATCGGGTCCGGCCTCGAGGAGTGCCCGTGAACTGGCCGGCAACACCGAGCCCGAGGGGCATCCGGCGAAGCGGACTGCGACCTCTCGGGGCCCTGCGCCTTGTGCGCCGAGACCAGGAGCCAGAATTACCCCTCCCAACTGGGACAACGCGAAAGCTGAGGGATCAAGGGTCGCGCCGACCACTGCTCCCACCGTGCCGCAGGGAACGTCGGGCGACGCGTTCAGCGCGGCGATCTCGGCGAGCAGCATGTCCTCGACACTGGCACCGGCCGCGGTCGCGGCCTCCTGCAGCGCACGGCCTTCTGGATTCGAGCTGCGTGCCACGACGAGCACGCCGCGTCCGTTGGCCGCCGCACGACGGACCAGCGGCGCCAGCGCGCCCAGGCCGAGGTACGGGTGCGCCGTCACTGCGTCGACCGCAAGTGGGCTCGTCTCACCAAGCCATGCGTCGGCGTACGCCTCGGCCGTCGAATCGATATCGCCGCGTTTCGCGTCCGCGATCACGAGGAGGCCGGCTGCCGTCGCGTCGGCGACCAGTCGCTCCAACTCGGCCATGCCGGCAGAACCATGGCGCTCGAAGAACGCGACCTGCGCCTTGACGACGGCAACCGTGCCGGCGTACGCCTCGACGCAAATCCCACAGAAGGCACGCAGGCCCGCGGCATCGTCACTCAGGCTCCACGCCCGCAGCAATGCGCTCGACGGATCGATGCCGGCGCAGAGCGGGCCGGTGGCGCGCACCGCCGCCGCGACGCGATCTCCGAAGCTGTCAGCCATCGTTTCCTCCTTCGTACGGCGATGGGACGGACATCGCGGGGGGAGCGGATGCCGGCTCGACCGTCCCGGCAGGGCCCGGTGTGCGCGCTAGCGCCCGCCGCCGGGCCCCCGACCGCACCTGGTCGACGGTCGTGCCGTGCGGCGCGCACCAGCGGGAAAGCTGCTGCAGCACCTTCCATGGCGCCCTGGGGTCACGGAAGGTGGCCGTTCCGACCTGCACGGCGTCGGCGCCGGCCTGGAGCAGCTCGAGCGCATCGCGTCCGTTGGCAATCCCACCCACGCCGACGATGGGGAGTTCGGGAAAGGCCGCCCGGCACTCCCAGACCGCCCGGACGGCGACGGGGTGCACTGCCGCGCCCGAGAGGCCGCCGCCGCCTGCGCCGAGCACCGGACCGCCGGATTCGGGGTCGAGCGCCAGGCCCAGCAGCGTGTTGACCAGCGTCAGAGCGTCGGCGCCGCCCTCGACCGCACCGGAGGCGATCTCCACGACGTCGGGCACGTTCGGGCTGAGCTTGGCCCAGCGCGGCAGCCCACATGCCGTCGCCGCCAGCACGCTCGACGTCGCCTCCGCCGAGTGAGCGAACATCCGGGAGCGGTCTTCGACATTGGGGCAGCTGACGTTGACCTCGAGCGCGACGATGCACGATCCGCGCTCCCCCGCCGCCGCCGTTGCCACCTTCTCGGCGGCGCGGGCGTACTCCGCCACACTCCTGCCCCAGATGCTGACCACGACACGCGCACCGGCCGCAGAGAGCAGGGGCAGGTCCGACGCGATCCACTGCATCAGTCCCGGGCCCTGCAACCCGACGCTGTTGAGCATGCCGGAACCGACCTCGTGCACCCGCGGCGCTGGATTCCCCGGCCACGGATCGACCGACAGAGACTTGACCACGACTGCGCCCAATTCGGCCAGCACGCCGTAGTCGGCGAGCTCGGTGCCGTGGCCCGACGTCCCCGACGCGGTCATGACCGGATTCGGCAGCACGACCGACCCGATCTCGGTCGACAGGACGCCGCCTGCGTCCGCGCGGCCGCGCCCGGCATCGGGCGCGCTCACGACACGCCCTCCGGCACAACGGGGTGCAGGTCCTGCAGGGCTCGAACCTCGAGCCGGTGCACCCGCGCGTCGGCCATGCCTGCTGCGGCGGCACGCGCCGCCGCGAGGGTCGTGAGGCACGGCACCTTGTGGGCAACGGAGGCCGTACGGATATCGCGCGCCGTCGGCGCGCGGTCCCAGGCCGCGCGGCGTGTTGACCACCAGCTGCACCTTGCCCTGCGCGATCAAGTCGACCGCATCCGATGCCACCCCTTCCTCGCCGACCTTGGCAACCAGCGTGTCGACGACGAGGCCCGCCGAGCGCAGGTACCCGGCAGTGCCGAGCGTGGCGGCGATGGAGAAACCGAGCCCGCTGAAGGCGCGTGCAACCTCCAATCCGGCCGGTTTGTCCCGGTCAGCGAGCGAGAGGAACACGGTGCCCGTGTCGGGCAACCGGGTGCCCGCCGCCAGCTGGCTCTTGGCAAAGGCCAACCCGAAGGTGATGTCGACACCCATGACCTCTCCGGTCGACCGCATCTCGGGACCCAGCAGCGTGTCCACGCCGGGAAAGCGGTCGAAGGGGAGGACGGCCTCCTTCACGCTCACGTGGTCGAGTACCCGCACCCGCTCGACGGCGTCGGGCGGCAACAAGCCTTCGGCCCGCAGCTCGTCCAGTGTCTGACCGACCATGACCCGGCTGGCCACCTTTGCGAGCGGCACGCCGGTCGCTTTCGCGACAAAGGGCACCGTCCGACTAGCCCGGGGATTCGCTTCGAGCACGAAGACCTGGCCGTCCTTGACCGCGTACTGCACGTTAATGAGCCCGCGCACGTCCAGTGACTGCGCCAGCGCGCGGGTATAGCGCTCGATGGTCGCGATGACGCCACGATCCAGCGTCTGCGGTGGCAACGCGCAGGCCGAATCGCCCGAGTGAACCCCCGCCTCCTCGACGTGCTCCATCACGCCGGCGATCAGCACTTCACCGGTTCCGTCACGCACGGCGTCGACATCGACCTCGACGGCGTCTTCCAGGAAGCGGTCGACCAATACCGGCCGCTCCGCTGTCACGCCACCTTCCCGCGCCAGCGCGCCGCTTGTCATCGAGTGCAGCACCCGGCGCACGCCGTCGTCGTCGTAGACGATCTCCATGGCGCGGCCCCCGAGGACATAGCTCGGCCGCAGCAGCACCGGATAGCCGATCCGGCCCGCCACGGCGAGGGCCTCCGTCGCCGTGGTCGCCGTGCCCCCGGGCGGCTGCGGGATGTCCAACCCATGGCACAGTTCGTTCCAGCGCTCGCGATCCTCCGCCAGGTCGATCGAGGCGGGGCTCGTGCCGAGCACGAGCTCGGCCGGGAGCGTGCCGGCCAACTTCAGCGGCGTCTGCCCGCCGAGCGACACGATCACCCCGGCCACCGTCCCGCCTGCGCCCAGCTCCGCATCCAGCACGTTGGCAACGTCTTCGACGGTCAACGGCTCGAAGTAGAGCCGGTCGGACGTGTCGTAGTCGGTGGAGACCGTCTCGGGGTTGCAGTTGATCATCACCGTCTCGTAGCCGGCGTCTCGCAACGTCAAGGAGGCGTGGACGCAGCAGTAGTCGAACTCGATCCCCTGGCCGATCCGGTTCGGTCCCGACCCGAGGATGATGACACGGGCGCGCTCCGACGGACGGACCTCGTCCTCTTCCTCGTAGGTGGCGTAGTGATACGGCGTGAACGCCTCGAACTCGGCGGCGCAGGTGTCCACGGTCTTGAACGTCGCCCGGACCCCGAGCGCCAGCCGCTCGGCCCGCACGCGGGCTTCGGTCGAGCGGCGGAGGTAGGCCAGCTGGGCGTCGGAGAACCCGAGCCGCTTGGCCCGGCGAAAGTCACCGGCCTCCAGCGACGTCAACGCGGCGAGGCGCGTGCGCTCGGCGGCGATCCGACCGAGCTGGCGCACGAACCAGGGGTCGATGCCGGTTCGGGCCACGACGTGGTCGACGCTGATGCCTCTGCGTAAGGCGGCCTCCACTTCGAAGACTCGTTCTGGGGTCGCCACGGCGATGCGTTCGACCAGCTCGTCGTCGGTCAAAGCGTCGGTCGCGGCCTCCCCGGCGTCCGCGTTGAGACCGGCCCGACCTTGCTCGAGCGAGCGCAGCGCCTTCTGGAGCGACTCGCAGAAGGTCCGCCCGATGGCCATCACCTCGCCGACCGACTGCATCCGGGTGCCGAGGCGACCCTCTGCGCCGGGGAGCTTCTCGAAAGCCCAACGCGGCACTTTCGTGACGACGTAGTCGATCGTGGGCTCGAACGACGCCGGCGTCGCCCGCGTGATGTCGTTGGGGATCTCGTCGAGCAGGTATCCCACCGCGAGGCGCGCCGCGATCTTGGCAATCGGAAAACCGGTCGCCTTGGAGGCCAGCGCGGAGGACCGCGAGACGCGGGGATTCATCTCGATGATGACGCGACGGCCGGTCGCGGGGTCCACGGCGAACTGCACGTTGGAACCGCCGGTCTCCACCCCGACGCGGCGCAAGCAGGCGAAGGCGTCGTCGCGCATCTCCTGGTACTCGACGTCGGTCAGCGTCTGCGCCGGCGCCACCGTGATCGAGTCGCCCGTGTGGACGCCCATGGGATCGAAGTTCTCGATGGAGCAGACGACGACGCAGTTGTCCGCGCCGTCACGCATCACCTCGAGCTCGAATTCTTTCCAGCCGGCGATGGACCGTTCAACCAGGATCTGGCTGACCGGGCTGGCCGCCAGACCCTCGGCCGCGAGCTGGGCAAATCGTGTGGCATCCTCGGCGATGCCCGTCCCCTTGCCGCCGAGGATGAAGCTGGGACGCACCATGATCGGGAAGCCGATGTCGGCCGCGATCTCCTCTGCCTCGCGCAACGAGTGCGCGAAGCCCGAGCGCGGCACCTCGAGCCCGATGCTCTCCATCGCGGCCTTGAACTGGTCGCGGTCCTCTGCCGTGGCGATCGCTTCGGGCCGGGCTCCGATCACCTCTACCCCGTAGCGCTCGAGGACACCGAGCTCGACCAGCTGCATGGTGAGGTTCAGCGCCGTCTGCCCGCCGAGAGTCGGCAGCAACGCGTCGGGCCGCTCCTTCTCGATGATCCGCGCCAACACCTCGGGGTCCAGAGGCTCGACGTAGGTCCGGTCGGCCGTGCCGGGGTCCGTCATGATCGTGGCGGGGTTGGAGTTGGCCAGGATGACGCGGTAGCCCTCCTCGGCCAGGACACGGCAGGCCTGCGTGCCCGAGTAGTCGAACTCGCATGCCTGGCCGATCACGATCGGGCCTGACCCGATGACGAGGATCGACTCGAGGTCGTCGCGCCGCGGCATGCCTCTCCTCCCCGCTCAGCGCGTCCCGGCGCCGGCGTGCGCGGAGGAGGGGTGCGCGAGCATCAGGTCGCGGAAGGCGGAGAAGAGGTAGCGCGCGTCATGGGGCCCGGGCGCAGCTTCGGGGTGGTACTGCACGGAGAACGCGGGCGCCCGCAGCGAACGCAGCCCCTCGACGACCCCGTCGTTGAGGTTCACGTGCGTCGTCTCGGCGTCGGGTATGGAGCCCGCTGCGACGGCGTAGTTGTGATTCTGGCTCGTGATCTCCACCACGCCGGTCTCGAGCCGCTGCACGGGATGGTTGGCACCGTGGTGCCCGAAGGGCAACTTGTACGTCGTGCCGCCCAACGCGGTGGCAAGGATCTGGTGGCCGAGGCAGATGCCGAAGATGGGGACCCGACCGACGAGGTCGGCCACGATGCCGATGGGACCGGGCAGTGCCGCCGGGTCCCCCGGCCCGTTGGAGAGGAACACGCCATGGGGCTCGAGGGCGAGGACGTCGCTGGCCGGTGTGCCCGCCGGCACCACGGTGACTGTTCCCACGGTGGTGAGCAGCGAGACCATGGTGGTCTTCACGCCGAAGTCGAAGGCCACGATGCGCAGGCCGCTGGCAGCGCCACTGCCTGTCGCCGCGTGAATGCTGGGATGGGTAGCAGTGACGCCGGCGACGAGGTCCATCCCGTCGGTCCCGACTGCGGACGCCGCCGCGGCGCGGAGCTCGGGCTCCGGCGCCGTGCCGAAGGCGCAGGGCACCGCGCCAGCCTGGCGGACGTGACGGGCCAGACGCCGTGTGTCGACACCGGTCAGGGCGGGGACGCCGTGGCGAACCAAGAAGGGCTCGAGGCCCTCGGTTGACCGCCAGCTCGACGGTTCGTCGGCCAGGTCGCGCACGACGACGCCGCGGCACCACGGAACGGGTGCTTCGTCGTCGGCCGCGTTCGTGCCGTAGTTGCCGATCTGTGTGCTGGTGAAGGAGATCACCTGGCCGGCGTACGACGGGTCGGTGATCACCTCCTGATAGCCGCTCATGGCCGTGTTGAAGACCAGCTCGCCCGTGGCGATCGGCACCGGTGCGCCGGCCGCCTCCCCCGCGAAGACCGCGCCGTCCGCGGTCACCAGAAGGGCCGGGTTGCGAACCGCGGTGCTGAGGGCATCCCGGGTCACCGCTGCGCCTCGCCGTCGATCACGACCGGCTCGCCGCGCAACACGGTGTGGCGCACGGCGCCCTGGAACGTCCGGCCGGCATAGGGCGTGTTGCGGCTGCGGCTGGCCAGCCGTGCCGGCTCCACCACCGTCGTGGCGGCAAGGTCGAACACACACAGGTTGGCGGCAGCTCCCGGCTCGACGGGACCCCCGTGCGCGCTGTGGCCGGCCGGGCGAGGGTCAGTCGACGCCAGGCGGGCGATCGCGGCTGGTTGGGTACTGAGCAACGCGAAGATGCGTTCCGCCGCGAGATGTGGCGACAACACCTCCCAGGCGACAGGGAGCGCCGTCTCGAGACCGAGCATGCCCGGCGGTGCCTGGTCGAAGGGCACGTCCTTGGACTCGGGCGCGTGGGGCGCGTGGTCCGTCGCCACGGCGTCGATGGTGCCGTCACACAGGCCGGCGACGACAGCTGCAACGTCCTCGTCGGTACGCAGCGGCGGGTTCACCTTGAAGACCGGGTCGTAGCCGGCCACTTCGGCGTGGGTGAGGAGCATGTGGTGCGGTGCGGCCTCCGCTGTCACGGGCAGACCTTCCCCCTTGGCGCGACGCACCAAGTCGACCGACCCCGCGCTGGAGAGATGGAGGAAGTGAACAGGGGCACCGGTCAGGCGCACCAGCGCGATGTCGCGCCGCGACCATCGCCTCCTCGGCGGCCGCCGGCATACCCGGGATGCCCAGGCGACTCGACCAGGATCCCTCGTGCATTGCACCGCCGGCGGCCAGCGAGGCGTCCTCACAGTGCTGGGCCAGCGTGACGCCGAGGCCCTTGGCGTAGTCCAGCGCCCGCCGCATGAGGGCGCCGTCCTGCACACCCGCTCCGTCGTCGGTGAACAACGTCACGCCGAGGTCCGACAACTCGCCGAGCGGCGCCAGCGCCTGCCCGGCGCGACCAACCGTGATGGCCCCCGCCACCGCGACCTCGGCCACGCAACCAACGCCGAGCGCGAGGACCTCCGACGCCACGCCGGCGGAGTCGATGGGCGGATCGGTGTTGGGCATGGCGACGACCGCCGTGTAGCCGCCCAGCGCGGCCGCCCGAGCCCCCGTCTCGACCGTTTCGGCCTCCTCGCGTCCAGGCTGGCGCAGGTGCGCGTGCAGGTCGACCAGGCCCGGGCCGACGAGGCATCCGACCGCGTCCAGGACACGCGCGCGGGCGGGCGGCTCAATGGCCTCGTCCACGCCGACCACGGAGCCCGCAGCAACAGCGACGTCACGCCGGGCCAGGCCCCCGGGCCCGACCACCGTGCCGCCACGTATCACCAGTGTGACGTCAGGCAACGGCTTGCACCTCCGATGCGCCGGGGCTCTCGCCTCCGAGGAGCAAGAAGAGGATGGCCATGCGCACGGCGACGCCGTTGGCCACCTGCCGGGTCACGACCGTGCGCGGCCAGTCCGCCACGTCGGACGCGATTTCCACGCCGCGCACCATGGGACCCGGATGGGTGACGATGGCTCCCGGACCAAGATGCTCGGCCCGCCGGGCGGTCAGCCCCCAGCGCGCCGTGTACTCGCGCAGGCTCGGCACGAACGATCCGCTCCCCCGTTCTGCTTGGAGCCGCAACAAGGAGACGACGTCGGCGTCGCCGAGCGCGTGGTCGATGTCGGTCGCCACCTCCACGGGCCAGCCCTCGAGGGAGGGCGGCAGCAGGCTGCCCGGCGCGGCCAGCGTGACGTGGGCACCGAGCGCCGTGTAGGCCAGCACTTCGGAGCGAGCCACCCGGCTGTGTCGGACGTCGCCGACGATGAGGACGCGCAAACCCTCGAAGCAGGCCACACCTAGCTCCCCTGGTGCGACGCCCTTGCGCTCGGCCAATACCTGGCGCACGGTGAAGCAGTCGATGAGGGCCTGCGTGGGGTGCTCGTGCCAGCCATCCCCGGCGTTGACGACGTGGGCCCGTTCCACCCAGCGCGCCACCTGGTGCGGTGCCCCCGCCGCGTGGTGGCGGATGATGACGGCGTCGATGCCGAGGGCCTCGACCGTCTCGACGGTGTCGCGAAGGCTCTCGCCCTTCTTGACCGACGAGCTGGCGACGGCGAGTGAGAGCACGTCGGCCGACAACCGCTTGGCGGCGGTCTCGAACGAGAGTCGCGTGCGCGTCGACTCCTCGAAGAACAGCGTCGCCACCACCTTGCCGCGCAGCGTCGGCACTTTGGGCATCGAGCGCCGCTCCACCTCGGCGAAGGCCTCGGCCACGCGCAGGACCTCGGCGATCCCCTCCGGCCCGAGGTCGGAGACCGACAGCACGTGCTGGGGCACCGGGGGGCGGGCTGGCCGCGCTGGGCGCAGCGGGACGTCCGGGTGGCGTGCTGCGGCCGTCACTTTTCCTCCAAGGTGCCGATCCAGACGCCGTCGTCGCCGACATCGACCATCTCCTCGCGCCGCGTGGGCAGGTTCTTGCCCACGTAGTCGGGGCGGATCGGCAATTCCCGGTGGCCGCGGTCGACCATGACGGCGAGCTGGATGGCGCGGGCCCGCCCGAAGTCGGTCAACGCGTTCAGCGCGGCGCGGATGGTGCGCCCGGTGAACAGCACGTCGTCGACCAGGACGACCACCCGCCCGGCCAGGTCGACGGGGATGTCGGTGACGGCCTCGGGGAGGACCGGGCGCAGACCGATGTCGTCCCGGTAGAAGGCGACGTCAAGGGTGCCCACCGCGAGCGAGTCCGACCCCTCGATCTGGCGCAGGTTCTCCGCCATCGTGTTGGCCAGGGGCACGCCGCCGGTCTGGAGACCCACCAGCACGACGTCGTCCACGCCCCCGTTGCGCTCGACCACCTCGTGGGACATGCGCGTGAGGGCGCGCTGCACGTCGGCTGAGGTCAGGACCTGGGAGTGCGCCACGAACACGCCCCCGAGGGGTCGCGTACTGACTTCGCTCGCGTTCGGCCACTTCTCCTCCTGCCGTGTGAGCCTCACGGGACCCACTTCACGGTCAGGGCATCACTCTAGCGCGCCGGTGTGCGGAGCGGGCCTAGCGGGAGCCGATGTCGGCGGCGATGGTCGCCAGCACGCCATTGACGAAACGGCCGGATTCGTCGGTGGAGTATGCCTTCACCAACTCGACCGCCTCGTCGATGACGACCGCCGTCGGGGGCCCGTCGGGATCGAGGAGCTCAGCCACCGCGAGTCGCAGGACGATGCGGTCGATCACGGCCATCCGGTCGAGCGGCCAGCCAACGGCCGCGTCCGCGATGCGCCGGTCCGCCTCGGCTTGGTTGGCCACGATCAGCGCGACCAGCGTCAACACGTACTCGTCAGGAGGCACCGGGAGGCCGGCCAGGACGGCACGAGGGTCCTCACTCTTGAGTTCGGCCTCGTAGAGCAAGGAGAGTGCTCGCTCTCGCTGCTGGTGTCGTGGCGCGGCGTCGGGCATCGACGGGGAGGGCCCGGTCCGGCTGGTCGCCAACGCCGGGCCGTCAGGCCCGGGTCAGATAGTCGCCGGAGCGGGTGTCGACCTTGATCAGGTCGCCGGTGTTCACGAAGAGCGGCACCTGTACGACGAGGCCGGTCTGCAGCGTGGCCGGTTTCCGAGCGCCCGAGACACGGTCGCCCTGGATCCCCGGCTCGGTCTCGGTGACCGTGAGCTCCACGGCGGCCGGGAGGTCGACGCCGACGATCTCGCCGTTGTACATCTGCAAGTTCGCCTCGTCCCCCTCCTTCAGGTAGTTCGGCGCATCGCCCAGCGACTCCGGCGCAGCGGTCATCTGGTCGTAGCTCGTCGTGTCCATGAAGACGAAGTCGGCACCGTCGCGGTAGAGGAACTGCATGTCGCGCTTCTCGATGATCGCCTGTTCGAGCTTCTCGTCGGCTCGGTAGGTGCGTTCGATCACCGCGCCACTCCGGACGTTCTTCAGCTTCGTACGCACGAAGGCCCCACCCTTCCCGGGCTTCACGTGCTGGAACTCGACGACGCTGAACAGTCCTTCGGGGAGGTCCAGGCTCATGCCGTTCTTCAGGTCATTGGTCGAGACTGCCATGGATGTCCTTTGTGAATCGGGTCAGGGGGCGTGCGCCGTCCTCAGTCACGACGAGGGTGTCCTCCACGCGGACGCCGCCGTGCCCGGGAACGTACACGCCGGGCTCGACAGTGACGACGAAGCCGGGAGCGAGGATAGCAGTGCCCAGCTGCGACACGGTCGGGGCCTCGTGAATGTCGAGCCCGACGCCGTGTCCCGTGCCGTGCTCGAAGCGCTCGGCCCAGCCGGCCTCAGCGATGATCTGCCGGCAGACATCGTCCACCTCCTTCGCGCTGATGCCGGGGCGGACGGCCTCGGCGCCGGCGGCTTGTGAGGTGCGGACCACCTCGAAGATGCGTGCCAGCTCGCCTTCGGGTTCCGCGTCGACACAGAACGTGCGTGTCATGTCGGAGCGATAGCCCTCGAAGGTGGCCCCGAAGTCCACCACGACGGGGTCGCCCCGGTTGATCCGCCGCCCGCCGGGGTGGTGATGCGGCTTGGCCGAGTTCTCCCCCGCCGCGACGATCGTGTCGAACGCAGTGCTCTCGGCGCCACCACGTCGCATGGCCGTATCGAGCTCAAGGGCGAAGTGCTCTTCGGTGACTCCTTGTCCCATGAGCGGCAGGACCTCGAAGAGCGCAGCGTCGGCAATGGCCGCGGCGCGCTCCATGCGGGCGATCTCCGCCTGGTCCTTCCGGGCCCGCAGCGCCTCGACGGCGTTGGACGTCGGGATGAGCCGCTCGCTACCCACCAGATCGGCCCACATCAGCTGCGCGTTCCACGTCACGTTGTCGGCTTCGAGCCCCACCCGGTCTGTATTCGCCTCCCCGCCAAGGAGGAGCGTGACCGCGGCTCGCTGTTCGGCCACCGGCCCGATGACGATCTCCACCTTCGCCGCCGCACCGGCCCGCTCGATCTGCTCGGCCGACTGCGTCCGATAGCGACCGTCGGTGGTGAGGAGCGCGGCATCGCGGGTCACCGTCAAGACTCCGGCCGAACCCGAGAACCCCGTCAGGTACCGGACGTTGGCGAGCGTCGTGACGACCAGGGCATCGATCTCGTGTTCGTCGAACCCGTCGCGCAGCCGGTCGAGCCGGCCCTTCACGGTAATGGGAGGCAGCGGCGTGATCGCAGGGACGTAGGGATTGGCGCGCGCAGTCGTGGTCATCGGATGTCCTTCGTAGTCAACGGTGGGTCCTGGTTTCGTCGTCTCACGGGTCGCTCAAGAGCGCGGCGACGGCGTCGATCGCCAGCTCGTAGCCGAGCCCGCCGAAGCCTGCGATGACACCCGCGGCCACCGGCGCCAGCACCGAGGTGTGCCGGAACGGCTCACGCGCCGCAGGGTTCGAGAGGTGTACCTCGACGACCGGCCCGTCGAACGCCGCCACCGCATCGTGGAGCGACCACGACGTGTGGCTGAGGGCGCCGGCGTTGATCACGAGCGCATCCGCACGGCCACGCGCCCCGTGGACGGCGTCGACGAGCTCGCCTTCGTGGTTCGACTGCAGGTGCTCGAGCTCGATCCCGTGCCGCCCCGCCGCCACCCCGGCCCGCGTGACGTGGTCGGCCAGGGTGTCCGTGCCGTAGACCGCGGGCTCCCGCTCGCCGAGCAGGTTGAGGTTCGGCCCCGACAGGAGTAGGACGAGGCTCACGCGCGCGCACCCATGGCAGCCAGGGTAGCGACCACGTCGGATACCGCCACGCCACGGACCGGCTCCACGCCCTCGGGCCCGTCGAGGACGAACGTCAGGTCCCGTTGCGCTTTCTTGTCGCGCCCCATGAAGGTGACCAGCTCCTCGGCGCCCGCACCCGGTGGGAGGTCGGTCGAGAGGTCGAAACTGCCGATGACGGCGCGATGCTCTTCGACCCGTGCCTCGTCGATGCGACCGAGTCGTTCCGCCAACAGCGCGGCGAAGAGCAGCCCGATCGCCACGGCCTCGCCGTGCCGCAGGTCCCAGTCGTGATGGTCGGCGAGGGCAGCGCCCTCGAGCGCGTGGCCCAGCGTGTGCCCGTAGTTGAGCACCATGCGGCGCCCGCCTTCGCGTTCGTCCTCCGACACCACGGCGGCTTTGATACCGGCACAGCGCGCCACCTGCTCCTCGATCGGCTGATCCGCCTGGGGTGCGTCGCCGAGGAAGGCGTACTTGGCGATCTCGCCCCGGCCACACGACCATTCGCGGGGCGGGAGCGACGCGAGGGTCTCTGTGTCGCACAGCACCGCGTTGGGTTGCCAAAACGCCCCGACCAGATTCTTCCCCTCCGGCAGGTTGACCCCGGTCTTGCCGCCGATCGCGGCGTCGACTTGAGCCAGCAGTGACGTGGCCACGTTCACGTAGGCCGTGCCGCGGTGGTAGGTGGCGGCGGCGAACCCGGCTACGTCAGTGACGATGCCCCCGCCGACGGCGACGACCGCGTCAGCCCGCGAGAGTCCGGCGCGGGCGAAACGCCGGGCCAGGTCCTCCACCGTCGCCAGCGTCTTGGCGTCCTCGCCGTCGGGGATGATGCACACCTGGACCGGCACGCCCGGGTCGAGCCCCTCGATCCAACCGGCGTCAACGATCGATTGTTGCGTGACGATGGCAACTGACATGGCGCCCGGCGGCAGGAACCGAGCGACCTCGTGTCGGGCCCCGTGGCCCACCAGGATGGGGTAGCTGCGTTCGGCCAGTTCGACGGAGAGAGCATGCACGCTGCGCTCACTCCGCCTTCGTGGTGACGTCGGCGCCATCCACAGTGACGTCGGCCAGGATGCGGCGAGCCACCTCGTCGGGCGCGAGGTCGTCGACGTCGATGACGATGTCCGCCACCTCGGCGTACAGCGGCGCCCGCACGTCGTTCAACGTGGTGAGCGCTGCCGCTGGATCACCATCGAGCAGTGGCCTGCCCGCGCCATCCCCGACACGGGCGGCCAGGGTCTCGGGCCGGGCGCGCAACCACACCACGGTGCCGCTCGCCGCAATCCGACGGCGGGTGTCGGGGCTGAGCACCGCACCGCCGGCCACGGAGACGACCGAGGGTGACGGGTCGGCGCAGGCCGCCGCGAGCACATCGGCCTCTGCCTTACGGAAAACCGCTTCACCGTCGCGTGCGAAGAGCTCCGGGACGGTGAGACCGGTTTCCGCCTCGACGTCGGCGTCCGAGTCGCGGTAGCGCCACCCCAGGTGCTCGGCCACGATCCTGCCTGTCGTCGTCTTGCCCGCGCCCATCATCCCGACGAGCAGGATGCGTGGGGTCACCCTGCCGCGCTGTCCGGTCCCAGCGCTCGAGCCGGGGCTCCCCACGGCCGAAGACGGGGTCGACCCCAGCGACGCGAGGAACCCGTCGCGGTTGCGCACCACCTCGGCGAGTGAGTCCCCGCCGAACTTGCGCAGGGCTTCGTTGGCCAGGACGAGTGCGGTCATCGACTCGGCGACCACACCCATGGCGGGCACGGCCGTGACATCGGTACGTTCCCGGAAACTGACAGTCGACTCCTTCGTGACGACGTCGACGGTCTGGAGCACGGGGCGATTCAGTGTGGCCAGCGGCTTCATCGCCACACGCGCCACGACGACTGCGCCGTTGGAGATGCCGCCCTCGATCCCCCCGGCCCGTTGGGTCGGCCGCACGTAACCCAGTTCCTCGTCGTAGACGATGGCGTCGTGGGCCTCAGAGCCCCGACGCGCCCGTTGTCCCAGCCGTCGCCGATCTCGACCGCCTTGACCGCCTGGATCGACATGAGCGCTTGGGCCAGGTTCGCGTCCAGCTTGCGATCCCAATGCACGTGGCTGCCGAGGCCTACCGGCACGCCATAGGCGAGCACCTCGGCGACGCCGCCGAGTGAGTCGCCCACCTTGGCGGCCTCCTTGACGGCGGCGATCATGGCGTCCTCGGCATCCGGGTCGAAGGAGCGAACGGCGCTGGCGTCCACGCGCTCGAGATCGGCCGGCCCCGGCCGGGGGCTGTCGGGTCCGGCGGCGGCCTCGCCGAGGGCCACGATATGGCTCACGATTGTGATGCCGAGGTGGGCCAGCAGCAGCTTGGCCAAGGTGCCCGCCGCCACGCGGGCGGCGGTCTCGCGCGCCGAGGCCCGCTCCAACACGTCACGCGCGTCGTCGAACCCGTACTTGAGCATCCCGGGCAGATCGGCATGTCCCGGCCGCGGCTGCGTCAGCACCTTGGACGGGGCCCCGGGCTCGGGCGACATCTCCTCAGTCCACTTGGGCCATTCGGTGTTGGCGATCTCGATGGCGACCGGCGAGCCCAGCGTGCGGCCGTGACGTATGCCCCCGAGGAGCGTGATCTCGTCCGCCTCGAAGCGCATGCGTGGGCCCCGGCCGTACCCGAGGCGGCGCCGGGCCAGCTCGTCGCCGATGTCGGAGGCCTCGACCGGCACACCGGCCGGGAGCCCTTCCACGATCACGACCAGCGCGCGACCGTGGGACTCTCCAGCGGTCAGAAAGCGCAGCACACAGCCACGCTACCGGACGGCCCACAGCGTCTTGGGGCTGCGCAGCCGACGTACCGGGGCACCGTGCCCCGATCCCGGTGCACACCGGCGTTCCGGGCGCCTAGGTGTAGAACGGATTCTCGCCCTCGCCGTGGTCGGTGACGTCGAGCACGCGGGTCAGTTCGGGCACCTCTTCGAGCAGCGTTGTCTCGATCCCCTGTCGCAAGGTCATCTGCGACATCGCACAGCCCTGACAGCCACCGGACAGCCGGAGATACGCCGTGCCGTCCCCTTCATCCAACGCGACGAGATCAGCCCGTCCGCCGTGGCTGGCGATGGAAGGGTTGACCGACTGCTCGAGCACCGCCACAACGCGCTGTGCCAGCAAGCCCGTAATGCCCCGAGCCAACACCTCGGGCGGAACGCCCGGAGCGGCCTCCTCGGGCGTTGGGGTGTTGGGGTTGATCAGCACGAGACCGCCGCCCCCTTCTTCAGACCACTCGAGGCGCGCCCCGCGCAGACGCGTCACGCTGCCTGCGGGCACGACGATCTCGAGCTCATCGTGCGTATGGCGGGCGTCTCCCTCGTCGGCGTCAGAGGTCGCCTGAAAGAAGAGGTCGTAGATGAACGATCCCGCCTGCACGCCCCGCACCTCGAGCCACAGCGCGAGGCTCCCCGGTTCGGGCTCGTTGTCGATGGCCTCCTTGACCACCTTGTACGCCTCAGGGGTGAGGCTGATGATCGGTGTCGTGACCTGGAGGTCCTCGGTGCTCATTGCCATGGCGACCAGTCTACGGCTCCGCACGCGTCCCTTGACCCACCCGCCGAAGCAGCCGGATCTGCGGCAATTCCCCTGGAAGCGGGATCGAGCTGGGTCGGACGGCGGGTCGGAGCCGCCAGCGGGACGGGCCCGCGCTCAGTGCCGTGACGAACCTGCGAACGCGCGGAGCTGAAGGTGCGGTGGAGGCCATGTATCGTCCAGGCCGTGGCGCACACCCCGAGAGACTCACACGAGTGGATCAGCTTCGAGGACGAGGACGAGGAGCGGACGTGGATGTTCGACGTCACGTTCCTCACGAGCAACTGGACCTGCATCTTCGGAAACGGGTGCCAGGGTGTCCTCACCGGCCCCGCGCCCGAACTGGTCCAAGGCTGCTGCAGCTACGGGGCCCACCTCGTCGACAAGAAGGATGCCCGGCGGGTCGAGAAGGCCGCTGCCACCCTCACACCCGAGGAGTGGCAGTTCCACGGCACGAAGAAGAACGTGGTCCACGAGAACAAGCACGGTGAGACCGTGACCCGGTTGGTCGACGACGCCTGCATCTTCTTGAACCGGCCGGGTTTCCCTGCGGGGGCCGGGTGCGCCTTCCACATCGCAGCCGTCAAGCGCGGGGTCGATCACCTGACGCTCAAGCCGGAGGTGTGCTGGCAACTTCCGCTTCGCCGCGAGGACCAGGTTGACGACGACGAAGGCCACGTCACGTCGGTCATTCGCCAGTGGGACCGGCGGCACTGGGGCAAAGGCGGACGCGAGTTCCACTGGTGGTGCACGGAAGCGCCTGACGCGTTCGTGGGCTCCAAGCCCGTCTACCAGGAGATGCAGCCCGAACTCACGAAGATGGTCGGCCAGAAGGCCTACGACCGCTTCGTGGCACTGTTACGTGAACGCGACGAACTCCGCACCAAGGGGGTCGCGCTGCCCCATCCCGCTGTGCGGACGCGCCGCACTGCAGCCGCCGACGCCACATAGGACGCCAGGGGAACGGCCGCTCGGGCTGGGCTCAGTCCTCGGGTGGGTCGTCGTCCGCGTGCGACGACGACGTCGGCATGGAGCCGAGAATGCGGTCGTACTGGTCCTCTTCGGCCCGGCACCACGAGGCGTGTACGTCGTCCGGCTCGGCCCCGCACTCGACGCACCGTCCCGTCGACTCGGTCGAAGACCGCTTCAGGCTGCGCGCTTCCTCGAAGCGCCGATGGCGTCCCTTTTTCACAAGAACTCCTTGTCACACCCGGCCCGCTCTTCCCGTCCGGGCCCCCAACAGCCACCCGTACGGGCAACATTGACCGCTGCGACAGTGTAGTGGCTGCACTCGGCGCACCCGCCCTGACCCTGGTCAGGACGGCAATTCTGCCCGTCTGCACGACGACACCCTCGCCGTACGAGCACGGCCGCACGCGCCCTGGTCAGAGCCCCTCCGGCACGGCGACCCGCAGTCGCTGCACGCGGCGCGGCGCCTCTACGCTGACCGTCGTGACGGTCTTCGACCCCAGCGAGATGGTCGCGCGTTTCCGGCAGCGGGCCAGCGCCGTCAAAGAGCGCGGCATGCCGCCCATCGAGGGTGCCGAGCGGCAACGCTTCCGCGAACAGGCTCAGCGCGACTACACGGACTTCGCCATGATCGGCGACGCCGAAGCTGAGCTGATCGATGGCATCTTGACGCTGCGCATCGACCTGAGGCCGCCGGAGGCCCGCGCCGACGGGTCCGCCCCCGGCACACCGGACTGACGC
Source organism: uncultured Acidimicrobiaceae bacterium (assembly GCA_963736225.1). GTDB lineage: Bacteria > Actinomycetota > Acidimicrobiia > Acidimicrobiales > RAAP-2 > Bog-473. Next base: position 59,686 of record CAVTOF010000003.1, read on the forward strand.
ACTCGCCAGGACCCCCGCGCAGCGTGGATCGATGATCCCGCCGGCTGTCAGCCGCCGTAGTGCATCCGCGTGTCCTCCATTCGGAGGACCTCGGTCGGCTCGCCCCCGACATCGGTGACTTCTCCGATGCACCAGGCGTGGCTACCGAGCGACTCGGCCTTGGTCAGCGTGCAGGCGAGATACCCGGCGGCTGAGCCCAGGACCGGGACTCGCTGCGGCCCGACCTCCGTAACAGCGAGGCCGGCCATCGCCACGATGGCGCCCTCGGGCGAGCACTCCACGTCGGTCACGGGCTTGACGAAGCGGCGGACAAGATCCCGTTCGCCACGGCCCAGCAGCGAGACGGTGAAGGCCCCGCCTCCGGACACGAGCCGTGCCGTCACCGAGTCGCGTTGGAGCGCCACGCCGACGAGCTTGGGCTCCATGCACACCTGGACGACGAGATTCGCGGTCATCAGGTTGACCTCGTCCTCGTGGCGGCTCCCGATCAGGTACAAGCCGGTCGGGAGCGCCCACAAGACGCGCCGGCGGTGGCGGTCGAACTCCTCGGACGCGGCGTCCGGCTCGGCTGGCGTCATCCGAAGATGCCCCCCACGCCGGAGTTGCCCGAGTTGCCCGAAGTCGTCGTGGTCACCGGCGCTTTCCCGTCGATGGCGCGAATGCGCTGGAGCACCTCGTCGTACAGCGCGTCTGCCTTGATCCCGTCGTGCTCGGCGTCGGCCAGCTGCTTCGAGTCCGACGCGCCGTTGTAGCAGAGGTTCCCCGCCGTCCCCTCCAGCCCGTACGCCTGGGTCAAGAGATCGGTCACGGTGGGATCGGGCGACGGGAGGCTGCTGTTGGCCATCTCGGCGTCGTTGATCATCGTGCTGCAGGCGCCGTGCAGCGCGCCGGCACCATTGGGTGCCACCTTGGCGATGCGGGCGTTGTCGGACACGAGGGTGCCGATCTCCCCACTGAAGCCGGTCCCGTTCACCCAGACGGACATGCGATGTGCCGGTGAGCCCTCTTGGTCAGCACCGGCGCAGGCCGTGCAGGTCAGACCGGCCACGAAAAGGACGAGTGACGCTGCCAGGGCCTTGCGCGTCATGCGGCCTTGACGATGTGGACCTCCCGCCGGCCCTTGCGCAGCACGATGTAGCGATCGTGGAGCAGGTCCCCGGGGCCGAACGTCCGAGCGGCGTCGGCTTGGCGCACGTTGTTCACGTAGACGCCGCCCTGGTCGATGGTGCGCCTGGCATCGCTCTTCGACTTCGCCAACCCGGTTCGTTCGAGCAGGTCGGTCAACGTCAGAGAACCCAGGAGCTCGGACCGCGCCAGGTCGGTGCTGGGTGCCTCCTGCGTCACCGCCAACAACATCTCCTCGCTCAATCCTGTGATCGCCTCACCGAAGAGTGCGGCCGACGCCTCCTCGCATTTGGCCACTTCGGACTCGCCGTGCACGAGCGCGACGACGGACTGGGCCAGAGCCCTCTGGGCCTCCCTGCGCTCTGGATGCTCCGCCGTCACCGCGTCGAGGCTGGTGATCGTCCCATGGTCGAGAAAGGTGAGGAACCGCAACAGTTCGCCGACGTGCTCGTCTGGCGTGTTGAAGAAGAACTGGTACATGGCGTACGGGCTCGTCCGTGCCGGGTCGAGCCAGACCGTGCCGCTTTCGGTCTTCCCGTACTTCGACCCGTCGGGTTTGACCACGAGCGGCGTGGTGAAACCCCACACCTCGTCACCGCACACCTTGCGGATGAACTCGATGCCCATGGTGATGTTGCCCCATTGGTCGCTCCCGCCGAACTGGAGATCGCAGCCGTAGTCGAGGTGCAGCCGCAGGAAGTCATAGGCCTGGAGCAGCATGTAGCTGAACTCCGTGTAGCTGATGCCGTGATCGGGGCGCTCGAAGCGGGTCTTGACCGACTCCTTGGCCACCATCTGGTTGACCGTGAAGTGCTTCCCCACGTCGCGGAGGAACTCGAGTGTCGAGAGCTTGGTCAGCCAGTCCGCGTTGTTGAGCAAGAGGGCACGGTCAAGGTCGAGGAACTGCCCGAGCTGAGGCCGGATGCCTTCGAGGTACCCCTCGATTGTCTGCAGGTCGAGCAGCTGACGCTCGTCCTGCTTCCCACCGGGGTCGCCGATCATGCCCGTGCCCCCTCCAGCCAGCGAGATCGGCGTGTGCCCCGCGTCCTGGAAGCGGCGCAGGGTGCACAACTGCAAGAGATTTCCCACGTGCAGGCTGTCGGCGCTCGGGTCGAACCCGGCGTAGACCGTCAGCCCCGGCCGATCGAGGCGCGACGGCAGCTCAGCATCAGTCATCTGGTGGATCAGGCCGCGGAAGGCGAGGTCCTCCGAAAGCGTGGGCACGCCTTTGACTCTGCCATACCCGGGTAGGTTGGCTGGTCGCATGCTTCTCGACGGGCACGGGTGATCGGCTTCGACCGGATACGGCCGCTCCCCATGGAGGGTGCGCTGCCTCCCGACCTTCAAGGCACCCTGGTGCGAGCCGGCCCGCACGCGCGGGAGGGCACTGACGACACGGGCGAGGGGACCTTGCATGCGGTCGAGCTGCGCGACGGGCAGGCCGTGTCGTACCGCAACCGCGAATCCGCCGGCGACGCCTCGGTCTTCTGGCACGCCGGGTCGCTCCTCGCCCTGCCCGAGTCTGGGCTTCCCTCGCAGTACTCCCGTTTCTTGGAGCCCGAGGAATTCACCGGAGCGCTGACGGTACCCATTGCGTCCCACGTGCACCGTGTGGCCGCCGACGATCGGCGCATCCTGTTCTCAGTGGACGACGGCGGCGCGTCCGGCGGGGAGAGAGAGGGAGAGGACATCTGGTTTCGCATCGGCGAGTGGGATTCATCTGGCGCCTTGCGTGCCGCGCAGTCAGTGGCACTCGAGCGCGCGACCTGGCAGCACGACATCGCGGTCACCACGCACCACGTCGCGTTCATCGAGTCGCCGACCGCGCGCATCGACAATGGAACCGACATGGCCGTGCCGTTCGGCTGGGTGCCGGGCGCCGAAGGCTGGATCGGGATCGTCCGGCGCGACGGCGACGGGGCGGCGGTGCGCTGGTGTCGCCTCGATCCCTGCCTGGTCACCCACGTACTCGGGGCGTACGACGAGCCGACACCCGGAGCCGATGCCACCACGGCCGATGGCGACCCCGGCGACGCCCTTGTCCTCTATGTCTGCCGCTACGCCGTGCCGGAGAAGGGACAGCCGACGGACCTGTCCGCCTCGGTCGTCGGCCCGCTCGGGATCGGCCTGAGCCCGATCGGCGGCAGTCTGAGCGTCCTCGAGCAGTGGCGGGTGACGGGCGCCGGTATCGAACGGAGGCAACTCGACGACCGTCACGTCGAGTACCCGCGCGTCGACGGAGTCTGTGAGGGGGCGTCCTTCCGCTATGGCTACGGCGTGGAGCTCGCCTGGGACGCGAACGGACTCGCCGCCGTGCCCGAGGGCCTGCTCCAGTTCGATCTCTCCCGCGACGAGGTTCGCAGCTGGCATCCCGACCCGGGCCTCCGACCCTCGGAACCGATCTTCGTGCGGGCGGCGGACGGACGCGGCGACGACGAGGGCTGGGTGCTCACCATCGTCGACGATCCCGACCGGGCGGCCAGCGACCTCTACGTGCTCGACGCCTCGGCGCTCGGCCGGCGCCGGCCCGAGGCGATCGTCCACCTACCCGAGCGGCTGCCCTTCCGCAGCCACGGTGAGTGGGTTCCCGCCGACCGCTATCGCTGAGACTCTCGTTGCCTCGCGATCGATCGGCCTCCGCGAGTCGTCAGGCGAGCGCACGGCAGACGGCGTCGTTGATCTGCTCATGCACTGCCACGTTCTGCGCCCGGCCGGGCACCTGCACCCGAATGAGTGCGGGACCGCGGTGCGCGTCCGGTGCGGTGACGGTCAGAGCGGCCTCGAGCTCGGACAGCGTGCCGGCCTCGTGGACAGGGAGCCCGAAGCCACGCGCGACGGACACGACGTCACTCGTTGGCGGCGTGCCGAACAGGCGCTCGAAGGTCGCCTCGTCGATCTCGCCCGCCTGGGGCAGGAACGAAAAGATGCCGCCGCCGCCATTGTCGACGACGACGAAGGTACAGGGCACCTGAGGCAGATTGACCAGTCCCGAGACGTCGTGCAAGAACGCCAGGTCTCCGAGCAGGCCGATGGTACGCCGACCACCTCTTCCAGAAGCCGCCAGTGCGGTCGCCACGCCGAGCGCAGTCGAGATGACGCCGTCGATCCCGTTGGCTCCGCGATTGGCCAGGACCCGCGGCGCCAGGTCCTCGGGCTCGGCGAACCATTCGAGGTCGCGCATCGGCATCGACGCCGAGACAACGATCGTGGCGCCCTCCTCCGCCGCCTGGTGGTGCAGCCTGCGCGCAACGAGAGCCTCGGTGAGCCCGACACTCTGCAGGGCACTGGTGATCGCGCGCTGTGCACTGGCCTCTTTGGCCTGCCAGCCGGGGAGCCACGACGGGTCGCGGGCGCCCACGCTGCTCGCATCCTCGGCCGCGGCGTCCAACCACGCGTCAGCTCCGCTGCGGTGGAACTCTGTCGCCACCCGGAGTGGGTCCGCCCACCCGCCGAAGGGGTCTACGACCACCACCCGTGCCCCGGCGTGGGCGGCCTCGGAGACGTACGCGCCGAGGGCACGAGACAACCACGGGGTCCCGAGGAGAACGACGCAGTCGGCGAGGGGCGGGCCGCAGCGAACGACGGCATCCGCCGCACCGATCGTTCCCGTCACACGGCAGCCCGACAGTGGATCAGCCAGCACGGGCCAACCGAGGCGATCCCCCACGGCGCGAACGCGATCGGGATCGAGCCGATGTGGGCTCGTCGCGCCGACGACCAGGATGCCCCGGCCACCGATGGACAACGGTGACAGCTCGATGGGTACGGCCACTCCCACGCGCGCACCAGCCGGTCGGACCGAGGGTCCTGGGGCAGGAGGCAGCGGTCCGGGCTCGCCGGTCAGGGGCTCGCGGAACTCGAGATTGAGATGGACCGGCCCAGGTCCACGCGTCCCATCCATCGCCTCGATGAAGGCGCGGACAGCCAGGGGCCTCCAGGTGGACTGCTGCGACGACACGGGCACGCCCGGCGAGACCGCCCAGCGCGTCGCGGCCGCGTAGAGGCCGACCTGTTCGATGGTCTGGGGCGCCCCGATGTTGTGCAGCTCAGGTGGGCGGTCTGCCGTACAGACGATGAGCGGCACCCGGGCGTGGTGCGCCTCGACCACTGCCGGGTGAAGTTCGGCGGCCGCGGTGCCGCTGGTGACACAGACGATCGTCGGGCGGCCCGACTCCATCGCGAGCCCCAGCGCGTAGAAGCCCGCGCTCCGCTCGTCGAGCCGCACGTGTGCGGTCAGACGCGCGGCCAACGCAAGGGCAAGGGGCGACGAGCGCGAACCAGGACAGATCACGGCGTCGGCGACACCGAGCCGAACCCATTCGTCGACCAGGGTGGCACTGAACGTGGCCTGTACGCTCACCGGGCGTGCCACTCCCGATGGAACGGCGGGGTAGCGGCCCGCCACTGGTGCTGCTGCACGGCTTCACGCAGACGGCCCGGCTCTGGGGACGCTTCGGCGACCGGCTGGCCGAGTCGCACACGGTGTTGGCGCTCGACCTGCCCGGCCACGCCGGCGCCGACTCGGTGCGAGCCGATCTTCCCGGTACGGCCGCTCTGGTGGCTGACACGGTCTCGACGGCGATCGGGGACGACCGCTGCGGTCTGCTCGGGTACTCCCTCGGGGCGAGGGTGGCACTGCACGCCGCCCTGGGCACGGACCTCGCAGTGGGCCACCTGGTGCTGATCGGGGGCACGGCCGGAATCGAGGACGAACGAGCGCGGGCAAGCCGGCGCCAGACTGACGAGTCGATGGCCGACGAATTGGAGGCCTCGGGCGACGTGGACGCCTTCGTGGATCGGTGGCTCAGCGCACCGATGTTCCGGAGGCTGGTCGCCACGGACGACGCCCACCGCGACGAACGCCGGCGCAACAGCGCGCCCGGCCTCGCCTCGAGCCTGCGGCTGTGCGGGACCGGGACCCAGGAGCCGCTCTGGGACCGCCTGCCGGTGCTGGCCCAGCCCCTGCTGGCGCTGGCCGGGGCAGACGACGCCCGCTTCGGCTCGTACGCCAGCCGTATGGCCTCGCTGGCTCCGCGAGCAGTCGCCTCCGTCCTGCCTGGCGGCGGGCACGCGGTCCACCTGGCCCAACCCGACCAGGCCTTCCGACTCGTCCATCACTGGTTGACCGAGGTGGATCCGGCGGGGTCCTGATCCCGCGGCCGACGACACCGCTGCAGAGACCTCATCGACCCCTGCGACGTCGTGGGGCACGCGCAAAATGGGTCATAGGAGCAGCCCCACGGTCAACAGCGCACCGACCGCCAGCTGCAGGCGGGCTGTCGACCCCAGCATCGGGAGCAGTGCCCGACCCCCCTCGTCGCTCAGCGCCAAACGCACAGGGAGGATTGCCAGCGGTGCCGCCAGGAGTGCCAGGAGCGACCACGCCCGGTAGCCGTGCAGCACACCGATGGCGACTGCCGCACCCATCAGGGTGAGGCAATAGAAGAGGCCCGCGCCTCGTCGACCGAGCCGCACCGCCAACGTCTTCTTGTGCGACACCACGTCCGTCGCGATGTCGCGCAGGTTGTTGGCCTCGAGCAGCGCGGCCGCCAGGAGACCGACCGGCACGCCGGCCCAGAGCGCCAGCCCCCAGTTGAAGTCATAGGCGAACTGGTGGCCCGCCACGGCAACCACAAAAGGGGCGTGCTGCACGTACGCCGAGCCCGCCGTCGCGACGAGGCCGAAGAAGACGAAGACGAAGAGCTCGCCGAACCCGAGGTAGCCGTAGGGCTTCGGCCCGCCGGTGTACGCCCAACCCGCCAGTCCGCACACGAGGCCGAGCGGGACGAACCACCACGTGACCCTGGCGGCGAGGACGAGACCGGCCACACCTGCTCCTCCGAACGCAATCAACGCGGCGATCTTGACCTCGCGTACCGTCGCCAGCTTTCCCGCCACCAGCCGGACCGGTCCGACTCGGCGCTCGTCGGTCCCGCGCACGCCATCGGCGTAGTCATTGACGTAGTTGGTGCCGATCTGGATGCCGAGCGCGACGACGAGGGCCAAGATGGCGTTCAGCCACGAGAGCTGTCGGTCGAATCCCGCAGCGCAGGAGACCTGGTTGCACGCTCTCGAGAGTGCGGGCACGTCCAGCTGCCCACTCGAGAGGTAGCCCGCCGCCGTGCCGACCACCACGGGCACGACTGCGGCCGGGAGGGTGCGCGGACGCGCCCCGCGACCCAGATCTTGAGGGGTGGGCTCATCGGGCGGGCGGGTCGTATGGGTTGAGCGGGCCGTGCGGCCGGTCTGGGTCGGCGCACACGGCGTCCGGCGTGCACGCCTGCACCTCGTGGACGTGCCTGTCGCGTGTCCCGGTCACCACGCTGTGCACGGCGTCCTACGCTACTGGCCGGTGCCCGAACTCGTCGCCCTCGACCTTCCAGGTGGCATGGGGTTCGTGGACGCGCTGCGCGCCATTTGGGACACCGGCGACGCCGCGGCCCCCCTCGACCCGCGGCTGCCGGGCGCGGCGCGGCGCGCCATGCTCGACGCACTGCGCCCGACGCGGATCGTCACCTCCGACGGCGAGCAGCATGCACTACCCGACGGCCTGCCCGTCGAGGTCGGGCGACGCACTCGTGGTCACCACCTCCGGCACGTCGGGACAACCCAAGGGGGTCGTCCTCACCCATGAGGCCGTCGCCGCCTCAGCCCGTGCGACCACCGCGCGCCTGCGCGTCGACCCGTCGCGCCACGTCTGGCTGGCCTGCCTGCCGCTGGCGCACATTGGCGGCTTGTCCGTCGTGACGCGCGCCATCATCACCGGCACGCCCGTGCTGGTGCTGCCTGGCTTCGAGGCGGACACGGTCGAAGCGGTGGGCCGAACCGGACGCGCCTCGCACGTTGCGCTCGTGGCAACGGCGTTGCGCCGGCTGGACGCGTCCGTCTTCTCCTGCGTGCTGCTCGGTGGCAGCAAAGCCCCGGACGTGCTGCCGTCCAACGTCGTCTCCACGTTCGGCATGACCGAGACGGGATCAGGCGTCGTCTACGACGGGACGCCGCTCGACGGCGTCGATCTCGCGCTCCGACCAAGCGACGGGATGGCGGCGGTCGGAACGGACGACCGGACGGGCGGTGAGATCCTCGGTCCGCGCGCCGATGCTGTTCCGGTCCTACCGCGACGGGACCGACGGGCGGGTGGTGGGACCCGACGGCGCGGCCGACTGGTTCGCCACCGGCGACGCCGGGCATCTCGATTGCCGACGGGACGCTGACGGTGTCAGGACGCATCGACGACGTCATCACGACCGGCGCCGAGAAGGTGTGGCCCGACCTCGTGGAGCGGGCGCTCGTCGCCCACCCCGGCGTGTCCGAGGTCGCGGTCTGGAAGCGCTCCGACCCCGAGTGGGGCGAGCGCGTCGTCGCCTGGGTCGTGCCCGGTGACGACGCGCCGTCACTCGACGAACTCCGCACCATCGTGGCCGAGACCATCGCGCCCTGGGCCGCGCCCAAGGAACTCGTCATCGTCGACGACCTGCCCCGTACGGCGGCGGGCAAGGTGCGCCGGCGCGAACTCGAGACATACCGATCACGAGGGCGTGTTCTCCGTAGGGTCCTGTCCAAGAGGTGCTGGTCACGCGCCGCCCGCGTCAGCAGCCGTCTCGGCCGGCAACAGTCGCTGGAGGTGGACGAGCTTGTCTGGGTTCGAGACCGCCCGGACACCGACGATGACGCCGTCGGAGATGTCGAGGACAAGCGCAGTCACCACTGTGCCGTCCAGCACGAAGACCGTGGCAGGCTGGCCGTTGAGCACCGTCGCCATCGGCACGCCCTGGGTCTTCTTGGCCACGTGCAGCAGGAAGCGCGAGCTGCGGTACGGGCCGACGACGGGCCGCACGGCGGCGCGCACCTTCCCGCCGCCGTCGGTCCACACGACGACATCGTCGGACAGCATCGACAGCAGGCCGCTCAGGTCGCCCGTCGCGCACGCAGCCAGGAACCGATCGGTGAGCTCGCGGCCGTGCTGCAGGTCGGCGTCGAAGCGTTGGCGACGTGCCTCCACGTGCTTGCGCGCCCGTGCGCCGAGTTGTCGGCACGCGGCCGGCGACCGATTCAGCGAGCGCGCCACCTCGTCGAAGGAATACCCGAAGACATCGTGGAGCAGATAGGCGGCGCGCTCGAGCGGCGTCAGCTCCTCGAGGAGGACCAAGAACGCGAGCGACAACGAGTCCGCCTGTTCGGCTGCCGCGGTTTCGTCCACGACGACCGGCTCCGGCAGCCAGGGCCCGGCGTAGGTCTCGCGCTGCGCGCGCGCCGAGTCAAGCTGGTCGAGGCAGAGCCGCGTCACGACTGTGACCAGGTAGGCCCGCAGCGAGCGCACCGGCCCGTCCCCGCGTCGCAGCCAGCGTACGCACGCGTCCTGGACGACGTCCTCGGCGTCGGCCGCGCTGCCCAGCATGCGGTACGAGATCCCGAAGAGAAGAGAGCGCCACTCCTCGAACGCGGCCGCGTCGGCCTCGCGGTCAGGCAACGGCCCAGGCGCCCGGCCCGCTCGACGTGCCGTCGGCCGGGATCCCGCACACATCCGCGAACCCCTGGCTTCGCAGGCCGAGCCCGGCGTTGAATCGTGACCGGAAGTTCTCGAGCGCGACCCAGGCGGCGAGCTCGACGAACTCCGCATCACTGAGGTGGGCACGGATCCGGGCGGCCAGCTCCTCGGAGACTTCTGCCGGGCAGCCCGTGGCCACCTCGGCGTACTCGAGCACGGTGCGCTCGCGCTCGTCGAAGAGCTCGCTGTGCCGCCAGTCCTCGACGGCGCGCACCTTGGCGGCGTCAACCCCCGAGTGCATGCCCTCGTAATACCCGTAGTCGATGCACCACGGGCAGCCGATACGCGCGCTGGTGGCCTGCACGGCCAGCCAGCGCAGGGTGGGATCGAGCTTCCTCCACCCGAATTGCACCGCCGTCTCGAGACTGCCCATGGCGATCAACACGCCCGCGTGGTGCGACGCCGCCGCCGTGGGCTCGACCATCTGGCCGAAGCGCCGCCTCGTGTAGGTGCCGGCGAGCCGAGGGACGATGCCCTTTGGTTCGTTGAGCAATGGGACATGGGCCATGGGTCACCCTCCTGGTGTTGGTTCGGACAGACGTCGCTCTCATCCACTCAGACGGGAGACCGGGGCCAGATGTGACATCGACCGCGGCGGGTTCAGCCCACCCCGCCCGAGGGTTGCACGGTGGTGCCCCCGTCGACGACGAGGGTCTGTCCCGTCATCCAGGACGACGCCTCCGAGGCCAAGAAGAGCGCTGCCGTCGCGATGTCGTCGGGCAGGCCGAGGCGGCGGAGCGGGATGTGCTCGGCGATGCGCTCCTCACCAGGACCCTCCCACAACGCGGCGGCCAGCTTGGTCTTGACCAGGCCCGGTGCCAGCGCATTGACCCGCACATCGGGGGCCAGCTCGAAGGACAGTTGCCGCGTGATGTGGAGCACCGCCGCCTTCGTCACGTTGTACCACCCGATGTTCGGTTCGACGCCGAGACCCCCGACTGAGGCCATGTTGATGACCGAACCACGCAGACCAGCCCGGACCGCAGCCGCCGTCCACGTCAGCACGGAAAGCTGATTGACCTCGAAGGTCTTCTGGGCCCGGGCGACGTCGATCTCGAGCATCGGGCCGAAGTAGGGATTGGTGCCCGCGTTGTTCACCAGGATGTCGAGGCCGCCGAAGCGCGAGACCGTGTCGGCGACGCAGCGCTCGGCATCGTCGGGGCGCCCTACATGCGCGGCGTACCAGGCGACCCGCGCCTCGGGGGCACCGCCCGCCACCAGGCCCGCGGCCGCCTCCGCCAGGTCCTCGGCCGTGCGCGACACCAACACCACGTTGGCACCCGCTTCGGCGAACCTGGCGGCGATGGCCAGGCCGATCCCGCGGCTCGCCCCGGTGACCAGCGCCGTCTTCCCGCTCAATCCGAGCTCCATCGCCCGAGCCTTGCACGGGTGCTGTGGTGGCGCCGGGGAGAATCGTGCAGTGACCACGGTGGGGCGCGCCCTAGCATCCCTCTCGTGAATCACCTGGCCGACGAGACCAGCCCGTATCTCCGCCAGCATGCTGAGAACCCGGTGGCCTGGTACCCCTGGGGTGACGAGGCCCTGCGCCTGGCCCGGGAGGAGGACAAATGCATCTTCCTCTCCATCGGGTACGCGTCGTGCCACTGGTGCCACGTCATGGCGCACGAGAGCTTCGAGGACGAAGCCACGGCGGCTGACCTGTCCCGCTGGTTCATTTCGATCAAGGTCGACCGCGAGGAACGTCCCGACCTCGATGCCGTCTACATGGCGGCCACCCAGGCCCTCACCGGCTCGGGCGGATGGCCGATGTCGGTCTTCTTGACTCCCGACGGGCGCCCCTTCTACGCCGGCACCTACTTCCCGCCCGTTGACCGACAGGGCATGCCCGCCTTCCGTCGCGTCGTGCAGGCCCTGGGTGAGGCCTGGCAGAACAAACGCGAGGAGGTCCTCACACAGGCCGAGTCGCTCGTCGACGCCGTGCGCACCGAGCTGCGCCTGGCCGAGTCACTGCACGTCGAGGACGCGCCGGCTGGCGCCGGACTCGAACCCGACCCCCTCATCGAGCGCGTCGTGGCCAGCCTGGCGGCCGGCTTCGACCCCGAGTGGGGCGGCTTCGGGCCAGCGCCGAAGTTCCCCCGGCCGACCTTGGTCGACCTCTGCCTCCGCGTGGCGCGGCGCGGCGGCGCCGCGGGCGAGCACGCCCGCACCATGGCCACGCGCACGCTCGACGCCATGGCCGCCGGCGGCATCTACGACCATCTGGTCGGAGGGTTCTGCCGCTACTCCACCGACGCGCGGTGGTTGGTGCCGCACTTCGAGAAGATGCTGACCGATCAGGCTCTGCTGGCCCGGACCTACCTGCATGCGTGGCAAGACGGCGGGCGTGACGACTATCTCGGCGTGGTCACCGAGACACTCGACTTCGTCGTGCGCGACCTCTCGACCCCCGACGGCGCGTTGTATTCGTCCTTCGACGCTGACGCCGGCGGCGTCGAGGGTGCTCACGCCACCTTCACCCTGCACGAGCTCGACGCGCTGCTCCCGGCGGACCTCGTGGGCGCCGCGGCGGAGTGGTACGGCATCACGGAATCCGGGAACTGGGAGGGACGAAGCATCCCGGTGCGTCCGGTCGGGGCGTCCCTGGCGCGTCTACCCGAGATCGAAGAGGCCAGGCGTCTCCTGGCCGATGCGCGCGCCCACCGGGTCCAGCCGGCGCGCGACGAAAAGGTGCTCACGGAGTGGAACGCGATGGCCGCGGCCGTGTTGGCCGAGGTCGCGGCCGCTACCGGCAACGAGCGCTACGGGCGCCGTGCCGAGGAGATCGGCGAGTTCCTCCTCGACTCCATGTACGCCGACGGCCGCCTGATGCGGAGCTGGCAGGGCGGCCGGGCGCGACACCTGGCCGTCGCGTCGGACCACGCCTGGCTGATTGAGGCCTGTGTCCGTCTCTCCGAGTGGACGGGCCGCAGTGTCTGGCGCGAGCGGGCGCGCGTGATCGCGGTCGATCTCCTTGACCTGTTCTGGGACGACGAGGCCGGTGGGTTCTTCTCGACCGGTCGCGACGCGGAGACCCTCGTCGTCCGACCCAAGGAGTTCCTCGATGGCGCCGTTCCCGCCGCCAACTCCATCGCGGTCACCGCGCTGGTGCGGGTCAACGCGCTGGTCGACGACCCCACGTTCGACGACGCCGTGACTCGGACGCTCTCACTTGCCCTGCCCCTGCTCGAGCGGCACCCGACGGCACTGGCCGACCTGGTGGCCGCCCTGCCCATGTGGCGTTCCCCCAACGAGATCGTGGTCACCGGAAGCCGTGGCGACCTGCTCGCCGAGGTCCGGCGTCACTGGCTGCCTGCAGCAGTGGTGGCCTGGGGAGAGCGCGACGCGGGGCCGCTCTTCGAGGGACGGCCCGTCGAGCCGGCGCAGGCCTACGTGTGCGAGGCGCGGGCGTGCCGAGCTCCGGCCTCAGACGTCGCCACGCTCGCCGAGCAGCTCGAGGCGCTCGTCGCATGAGGCGACGCGTCGGCGGCACGAAGACGGCAGGGCAGTCCGAGCACCCTGACCCGAACAACGAAGCGGGGAACGACCATGACGTCGACCATGACGTCGACCATGACGTCGACCTGGACACGGATCCTGGGCCCGGAGCCCGCTCCCAAGAACCAGAGGCGCCGACGCGGGGCGGCGGCGACACCGCCACCCGCCGCTCCCCCACGACGCCGACCGATCCGACGCGCCTGTTGCGCCGTTCGGCCCGACGCAAGGAGCGCGTCCCGACGGCCGGAGGATCGACGCTTCACTTGCTCGTCCTCTCCTCCACGCTCGAGGACACGACTGTGGTGGACCTGGCAACGCGCACGGTGATGCGGGTCAGGGTGGCTTGGCCCCAGGGTCACGAGCCCGACATCGCCACGTTCGACGTCGTCGAGGTCACGCTGGCCGACGATCCCGAGCGTGACGACCTGGCTCAGCCCGAGGCGACCACGGTGGCCGACCTGCCACGTCACGTCGGCACGCTGCGCGGCCGCCACTTGCGCAAGCTGCTGAGCCGGCTCGTCGCCAGCCCCGATGGGCCGCTCCTCGGGTTTCCCGGTCCGTCGGCGCCCTACTGGGAGTTCCGGGGCTTTCGCCCCTCCGTGGCGTTGATCGAGCCGACGAGACGACCGCAGCTGCTGCGGCGACATGGCGACGGCTCCACGTGGGTCCGCTTCGGCTGGGATCGTGACGACGTCTGGCTGCCGGTGGAAGACCGCAACGCCGCCCGCGCCCTCGACGCGGCACGGCGCGACCGCCTCAGCGGAAAGAGCCTGTCTACCGCGCTCGGCTTCGAGCCGCAGTACCTCCTGGTCACCGTGAGCCCGCCACGGGACGGGCACTGCTACAAGGTGTGTGCGGCTGTGCTGCCCCGGGGCTGACACTCATCTGCCGGGGCTCGGGTGCCGCTGCGTGAGCCCCGCTGCCTCATGTCGCCTGTATACGTAACCTTCCGAAACTCCCCAGGCGGTCTCCGGACCACCGAATAAACGAAGGATACGTAGGCGCCTACGCCTATACACATCAAATAGGGCGGCGAACGCCGCTTCCCTGTGGTTGGGTCTCTCCGTGAGGGCCTGAGGGTCCACCGGGCCCCGCTCGAGGCTTAGCGCCCGAGCTTGCCCGCGGCCAGGTCCTCGGCCATGGCCCAGCCGAAGGCCACGAGCCGGTCGCCCCGGTCGGCGTCGAACCCCGAGGCGAAGTGGACGTCGACCCCGTCGGGGACCTTCACCTTCTGAGCGAAGAAATCCAGACCCCCCGCCACCGACCCGTCACCCTTCAAGACGAAGGAGCGGTCGTCGAGCTTGCTCTCGCACCCGAACCGCTTCGACAGGCGCCTTGCCCACGCCCGCTCCTCGCCCGAGGACTTGTGCCCGGGAAAGGGCACCACGTCCTGGAGCCCGGTGAAGGCGCGGAATCCTTCGGGGCCGAGGAGCCGGGTCCCGAGTAGCACGTCCTCGTCGGGGAAAGCCAACAGAGCCCGGCGATACTGGTCGGCCATGATGGCCTTGAGGGCAGCCTCTGACCGCGAGTTGCGGTCGACGAGCGCCAGACCCACCAGCAGGGAGGGCGTGCCGCCGATGCGCTCGAGCGTGCAGAACGAGTAACCCCTGAGCTTGTTCCCCTCCCGGGCCACGGTAATGAGGACCCAGGCCTCACGCTCTTTGGAGAGATAGCCGATGTCGAAACCAGGCGGCCGCTCCGCACAGAGGTCCGCCATTTCGACGAGCTCAGCGTCACTGAGCGCAGTGCAATCCTTGGTGCTCACTACGATCGGCATGCAGTCAGTCTACTGGCTCGGCTCCGCGCGTTCCCAACCGCTCGGGCCTCCCGCCGGATGCCGGCGCCGTCCCCCCTACCGCGTCACCCCAGCTCAGAGACCATATTCTGGCGCCGTCGTCACCCGCTTAGGACAGCACCGCGCTCTGCCCCAGCAGCCGCTTGAGTTCTCCCACGAGCCCGTTGCGAAAGTCGACGTTGAACTCGGGAGGCAGCCGTAACACCTTCTCGCCGACATGGAGCAACACCGGAGAAGGCCCCGGATGGCCGCTCAGGACTTCTTTGAGGCCATCGACCTTGGCGTCGGTCAGGACGCCGAGGGGGAGTTTGATGTGCAAGTCGGACTGGCCCCGGTCGAGAAGCGGGCGCGAGACCTCCATGCAGACGATCTTGGGCTCCTCCTCACGGGTGTCGAGCCGACCCTTGACCACCAGGATCGAGTCGTTCTCAATGAGCGCGCCGTACTCGGCCATGGTCTTGGGGAACACGAAGACCTCCATGGCCGCCTGGAGATCTTCGAGGACGAACCGCGCCATGAGGTCGCCCTTCTTCGTGTACGAGCGCCGGAGGTCCGTCACGACACCACCCACCGTGCGCACCGGCGAGCGGTCCCCCGCCGCGACGTCCTCCTCCCGCATATCCGAGAGGGTGGAGTCGGTGTGGCGTCCGAGCGCCGCTTCGTAGCCCATGAGCGGGTGGTCGCTGACGTAGAGGCCGAGCATCTCTTTTTCGAAAGCCAGTCGCTGGCCCTTGTCGAACTCCGTCTCGGGGATGGCAACCTTGGCCCCGCCCCAGCCCGGGTCAGCCTGCTCCTCCTCGAAGGCGGCGAACAGCGTCGTGATGCCCAAGTCCTGCTCCCGGCGCCGTTCGAGCGTGCGATCCACCACCGCCTCGAGGACCAGGCACAGACCCTGGCGCGGGTGGCCCAGGGCGTCGAACGCGCCCGCCTTGACCAACGATTCCATCGTCCGCTTGTTCAAAACGACCGGGTCGACGCGGGCGCAGAAGTCGAAGATGTCCTCGAAGGGCCCGTTGGCCTCGCGCTCGCCGACGATCCGCTCGACGAGACTCTCGCCGACGTTGCGCACCGCGGCCAGCCCGAAGACGATCGCCTTCGGCCTTGCGCCATCCGCGCCGGCGCCGTCCGCGCCATCAGCGACCGCCGCGCCACCGGCGCCCCCTCCGCCCTCCTCACTACCAGAGCCGATGAGATCGGGTGCGAACTCGGCCACCGATCGGTTGACGTCGGGCACGATCACGTCGATCCCCATCGAGCGGCACTCCGCCAGGTACACCGCGGTCTTGTCCTTGTTGTCCTTGACCGACGTCAGCAACGCCGACATGTACTCGACCGGGTAGTGCGCCTTGAGCCACGCCGTCTGGTAGGCGACCAACCCGTAGCCGTACGAGTGCGACTTGTTGAACGCGTAGTCGGCGAAGGGCTCGATGATGTCGAAGAGCGCGGTGCCCAGCTCCTCGCCGTAGCCCTCCTGCACACAACCGGCGACGAACTTCTCGCGTTCGGCAGCGATCATGGCGCGGATCTTCTTTCCGCACGCCTTGCGGAGGTTGTCGGCTTCCTCGAGCGAGTAGCCGGCGAACTTCTGGGCCACCCGCATGACCGACTCCTGGTAGAGCATCAGCCCGTAGGTGTCCTTGAGGATGGGCTCGATGTCGGGGTGTAGGTAGGTCAGCTCCTTACGCCCGTTCTTCAGTTCCGGGTAGTCGCGGTGCATGTTGGCCGCCATCGGACCGGGCCGGTAGAGCGCGACCAGGGCGGCGACGTCGTCGAAGCTCGTGGGGGCGAGCGCACGCAAGGTCTGGCGCATGGCCCCGCCCTCGAGCTGGAAGACGCCGATCGACTCCGCCCGCCGCAGCATCTCGAGCGTGGGCTGGTCGTCGAGGTCCACGTTGTCGATGTCGATGCGCTCCCCCGTCGCCGACTCGATGAGGTCGAGCGCGCGCTCAATGACCGAGAGGTTGCGCAAGCCCAAGAAGTCCATCTTGAGCAGGCCCAATTCCTCGACCCCGTGCATTTCGTACTGGGTGACGATGGGCGCGTCCTCGGGGGCGCCACCGGCATCGGGCTTGCGCTGAATGGGCAGGTAGTCGGTCAGCGGGTCGCGTGAGATCACGACGGCGGCGGCGTGGATGCCGTCCTGGCGCCGCAAGCCCTCGAGACCGAGCGCGACGTCGATGACCTCCTTGGCCTCGGGGTCGGTCTCGTGCATGGTGCGCAGCTCGCCGGCCGAGGCGTAGCCGTCCTCGTGGCCCTCGATCTTGGTCAGGCAGGCCCGCAGCGGCGTGTCGCGGCCCATGATCAGCGGCGGCATGGCCTTGGCGATCTTGTCGCCGACGATGTAGGGCTTGCCCAGCACACGCGCCGCGTCGCGCACAGCGGCTCGCGCCTTGATGGTGGAGAACGTGATGATCTGCGCCACCCGGTCGCTGCCGTACTTGTCCGCGGCGTAGCGCATCACGTCGGCGCGGTAGCGCTCGTCGAAGTCCATGTCGATGTCGGGCATCTGCTTGCGGCCCGGGTTCAAGAAGCGCTCGAAGAGAAGGTCGTAGCGAATCGGATCGAGGTCGACGATGCGCAGGCAGTAGGCGACGCAGCACCCGGCGGCCGATCCCCGGCCCGGGCCGACCCGGATACCCGACTCGCGGGCGAAGCGGATGAGGTCCCACACGACGAGGAAGTAGGCCGGGAAACCCATGTCCCCTATGACGCCGAGCTCGAAGTCGAGGCGCTGCACCACCTCGGGCGGGACGGGATCGCCGTAGCGCTCTTTGGCCCCCTCGTACGCGAGGTGGCGCAAGTAGGACTGGGCCCGCTCCTCGTAGGTGGCACCCGTGAACGAGTCGGGCACGGGGAACTCGGGCAGGCTCGGCTTGCCCAGCTCGATCTGGACGTCGGCCCGCTCTGCGATGAGCAGCGTGTTGTCGCACGCGTCGGGCACCTCGCGGAAGAGGTGGCGCATCTCTGCCGCCGTCTTGAGGTAGTGCTCGGTTCCCTCGAATTTGAAACGGTTCGTGTCCGAGAGCAGTGCGCCGGTCTGCACGCACAACAGTGCGTCGTGCGCCACGGCGTGCTCGCGATGGGTGTAGTGGCTGTCGTTGGTGGCCAGCAGAGGCGCGCCGATGCGCTGCGCGATCTCGATCAGCTGCGGGTTGGTGCGCCGCTGGTCATTGAGGCCGTGGTCTTGGAGCTCCACGAAGAGGTTGCCGCGACCGAAGATGTCCTGGAGTCGCGCCGCGCGGTGCTCGGCGCCGGCGACGTCGCCGGCCAGCAACGCCTGCAGCACCACACCACCCAGGCACCCCGTCGTGGCGATCAATCCGTTGTGATGGCGCTCGAGCAGCTCCCAGTCGACGCGGGGCTTGTAGTAGTAGCCCTCGAGGTACGCCGCCGAGGACAGCTTCATCAAGTTGCGGTAGCCCTCGATGTTCTCGGCCAACAAGGTGAGGTGGTAGTAGAGCTTCTGCCCGCCCTCGACGTCGCCGCCGGTGTCATCGACACGGCCGCGGCGCACCGGGCGCTCGTGGCGCGATTCGCCCGCCATGTAGGACTCGGTGCCGATGACCGGGGTGATGTCCGCGTCACGACAGGCTTTGTAGAAGTCGAGGACCCCGTACATGTTCCCGTGGTCGGTGATGCCGAGCGCCGGTTGCCCGTCCGCCGCGGCAGCAGCCACCAGCTCACCGACGCGGGCGGCGCCGTCGAGCATGGAGAACTCGGTGTGGGTGTGCAGATGCGTAAACGACCGCTCCGACACCGGCCCTCCTTTCGCCCGTTGCTACTTACATCCCTGTGATTCTGCGGGTCCTCGAACTTAGCCCGTGGGTGCTCTGACCCTGAGCACCACCGATCCGCCCACCTTGTCGTGGAGGGTCTGGCGTTTCTGGTCCCAGAGCGGGAACAGCATGTCGAGCAGCCAGATGAGGCCGAGGAAGATGGAGAGCAGGCTCAGCAGCCGGAAGAAGCCCTCCACCACCGCTCGGGCGAAGGCCCGCCCGTAGCCGAGGACCTCGAAGGTCTGGTCGCGTACGGCCCGCACGCCGACCGCCATCATCCCGACCGTCTGGCCCCGCGCCGAGCCGCACAAGATCGTGCCGTACGTGATGTAGAGGACCGCCGTGAGCACGAAGGGCACGGCCGAGATCGAGCGCCGGCGGGTTCCCTTCCTCGCCATGAGGTGCAACTCGAGCGAGTGGGAGTGCCGGAACAGCAGGACGAAGATCACCAGGACGACGGCGAAGATCACGAGATCGATCAGATAGCCGCCGAGCCGGATGCCCCAGGTCGCGTACGGCGGTGTCGCCTCGTACTGCGGTTGCGGTGGTGGTGGGTAACCGCCCTGGGTCGGCGTCTGGGTCGGGAAGGCGGGCGGGCCCTGTGCCGGAGGCGGGGGTGGCGGTGCGTTGCCCGGGAACGCAGGGGGTCCACCGGCTGCGCCTTCGGCGCCGGAGGACCCGGCCTCGTCGGCGCTCATGGTCGCCCGCCCCACTGGGCTCCGGCGGGCTCACCGCATGTGTCGGCCATGGCCCCCACCATCGCGCGCGCGGGACCTTCCGGTCAGAGATAGGCCCCGGTCCGGCCGGACTCGCCGGCCTGGGGCAAGCTGCGCTGGCGTATCTCGTCGAGCTGTGCCCGAGCCGCCATCTGCTGGGAGATCAAGGTGGCCTGGATCCCGTGGAACAGCCCCTCGAGCCACCCGACCAGCTGTGCCTGGGCGATCCGCAGCTCGGCCTCGCTCGGTGCGTCGCTGTCGAAGGGTGGGGCCAGGGCCTCGAGCTCGGTCACCAGGTCGGGCGACAGCCCGTCGGCGAGGTCGCGGATCGACTGCTCGTAGATCTCGCGCAGGCGGACGCGACTGCGCTCGTCGAGCGGCGCCGCCCGTACCTCGTCGAGGAGCTGCTTGACCATGGAGCCGATGCGCAGCACCTTGGCCGGCTCGTTCACCGCCTCGGTCACCGGGGCCGCCTCGCCACCACCGTCCTGCGACCCGCTGTCGAGAACCTCGTCGGGGGCGATCGGAGCCGGGACCCCGCTGGGTGGCTGTCCTCCGCTCATGTCGTTCGTCGCGTCACGCATAGTGCCTTCCGTTGCCGTCGCTGTCGTGGACCGCCGTCGCTCCACCTCCCATGTTGCCACCGCCTCCCTCTCGCTCAGGCGGCCCGCCACGCCAGCAGCGGGACCAGCATCTCAGCGGGGGTCAGCGAGCCGTGGCGGGCGCGCAGCCGCAGCTCGCCGGTGTCGGCGGGATCGAGGAACGCGATGGGCTCGAAGGGCACCAGGGCGACGTCGCCGAGTCGGGCGGCCACCTCGGCCGAGGGCACGCCGCCCAGCCAGCAGTCGTCGATGATCTGCTCCTTGGTGCGCACCCACGCCACGTCGCCGTGCAGCGCGTGGGCGGTGGCCGCCAGATCCGCCGTTGCGCCGGGCCGCGCGTGCAGCCAGCGAAAGCGCCCTTCACCGCTCAGCAACGTCACGTCACGCATGATCTCGGGCCCGAGGACCTCGACCGAACTGCCCACGTCGACCTGGCCGTGGTCGGCGGTCACCACGAGCACCGCGCCGGGCGGCAACACCGCCAGCACGTCGGCCACCAGCCGGTCGGCCGCGCGCAGCTCGTCGTCGTAGTACTGCCCGAGCCCCTCGGCATGCGCCACCTTGTCGATGCCCTCGTAGTAGGCGTAGACGAAGGGCTCCCCACGGGCGGCCAGCTCGCGTACGGCGGTGACGAGACCCGCGGGCGTGTGCCAGCGGTGCAGCTCGACCGGACCCAAATGCGCCGCGGTGAAGCCGGTCGGTCCGTAGTCCTGGCGCGTCACGACGGGCACCGTCTCGCGCCAGCCGGGGAACGCCGGGCACGGCTGGAAGACGGGTGCCGGCACCCGCATGCGGGCGTCGACACCGCGCACGGACCACTGCAGGACGTTCATCACCTCGCCGTCGAGCGCCACGCGGTAGCCCACGACCCCGTGCTCGGCGGGCACCCGGCCCGTCACCAATGTGGTCAGCGCGCAGGCCGTCGTGCTGGGAGCAACCGTGGTGATCTGCCCGCCCGTCCCGCCGCTGAGTGTCGGCGCCAGCATGTGCCGCTCGCCCAGCTGTTCCGCGCCCAGGCCGTCGATGATCAAGAGGACGATCTGGGTCGCCCCGGCTACCGGGGCCGGGAACCAGAGCGGCAGGTCCTCCCCCCCCGGGTGCGTCAATTGTCCGAGCAGAAGGGGGACGACCCGGTGCAGGCAGGGTCCGTCCCAATCCGGCAGCAGGGGGCGCGGCTCCGACGAGGCCTGATCCCCCCTCCCGCTGACGTCCGTCCGGGCCGTCGCCGGCGGGCTGCCCTCGTTCACGGAGGCACACCCTACGACCCTCACACCCCCGCTACCCATGTGGGGGCCGGTAGGATCGAGTGTCGTGAGAGTGTCGACGCGGGGTGATTACGCCAGTAGGGCGTTGCTGTCGCTGGCGCTCCACGGTGCCGGGACCCCCACATCGGTACGGGATATCGCCGAGCGAACCGGGCTGCCCCAGCCCTATCTGGAGCAGATCCTGCTCGCCCTGAAGGGCGCCGGGCTGGTGCGCTCCAAGCGCGGCGTCGGGGGTGGCTACGTGCTGGCCCGCCCGCCGGAGGACATCTCGTTGGCGCAGATCGTCTCCGCCGTCGACGGCCCGATCGCGGCCGGCGACTTCGGCGAGCCCCACGCCAACGGCGCGTGCAACCACGAAGGGCAGTGCGTCCTGCTGGCCGTGTGGGCGGACGTGGGCGAGACCATCCGGCTGCACCTCCAGTCCTACAGCCTGGCCGACATGGTCGACCGTGCCCAGGGCAACGTGGCCACCCCGGTCTGAGATCCGACGCTTGCCGCCGCGTTCACGCGGGACCCAGGTTCCACAGCTCGATGGCCGGCCAGCCGAGCTCCCCCCCGAGGATCCCGATCGATCCGGCACCGAGGAGGAAGAGCCGCGCCGCGACCGGCGGGAGCCCGAGCCAACGGGCGGCCACCACCCGGAGCAGGTGCCCGTGCGCCACGCAGAGCGTCGTCCCTTCGCGTGCCCGCGCCCGCTCGATCACCCGGTCGGCCCGCCGTCCCACATCCGAGGACCGCTCCCCGCCCGGCACGCCGTCGTCCCACAGGGTCCAGCCGGGCCGCCCCTCGCGGATCTCCGCCGAGGTGAGGCCTTCGTACTCGCCGTAGTCCCACTCCATGAGGTCGGGGTCGGGCTCGCTGTCGAACCCGGCCAGCTCGCACGTCTGCGACGCCCGGCAGAGGGGGCTCGTCAGCACCTGGGCGAAGGGGGCCAGCCCCCGGTCGCGCAGCAGGCGACCCGCCTCCTTGGCCTGGTCCCGCCCGAGCTCCAGGAGGGGAATATCCGTGCGGCCGGTGTGTTGACCACTAATTGACCATTCCGTTGCACCGTGCCTGAGCAAGACCATCCGGGAGGCCATGCCGTAGACCACCACGAGGTGGCGGGGCGCGCAATTCGGGCGCGAACAACCCCATGGAATGATCCGGGCGCGAACGCGGTTGTACCCGTCAGGTTGATCTCAGATGGCTACGGGTACGTACGACAGAGAGTGAGCACGAGAAGTCTGGAGCGAAGATGAAGAGCGCGGTGAGCACGTCGGACACATTGGGTCTGATGCTGCGTGACCTCGATCAGTTCCCCATGCCCGACCACGAGCAGCAGGTCGAGCTGGCCAAGCGAGTAGCAGCAGGCGATGAAGCAGCCCGCAAGCAGATGGTCGCGGCCAACCTCCGGTTGGTCGTGCACTGGGCTCGGCGGTACCAGGACCGCGGTGTCGACATGGCCGATCTTGTCCAGGAGGGCACGTTCGGCCTGATGCGAGCCGTGGACAAGTTCGACTGGGAGCGGGGATTCCGCTTCTCCACATACGCGACCTGGTGGATCCGCCAGGCGCTCCAGCGGGCGGTGCAACAGCACGGCCGTACGATCCGCATCCCGCTCGAAGTGGGAGAGCAGATCCAGCGGCTCGAGCTGACCAAGGCAGAGTTGGCGAGCACGCTCGGTCGTGCCCCGACCGAGGCGGAGCTCGACGAGGCCACCGGCCTCACCGCTGACGAGCGCGAGTCCCTCGAGGATGTTGCCCGCGTCACCGCCTCCCTCGACCAGCCGGCTGCGCTCGAGTCATCGACGACGCTGGGCGAGCTGGTGGCTCCCGACGAGTCCGACTTCGCCGCTGACGTCGAGCAGACCATGGTCTATGACCGGGTTCGCGACGCAGTGGAGCGTCTGCCTGGGCTCCAGCGCGACGTGCTACGCCTGCGCTTCGGATTCGACGGCGACACGCCCGCTTCCCTGCAGTCGACAGCCGAGCGGCTCGGGGTGGGCGTCCGCCGCGTACGCCGAGCCGAAGAGGAGGCCCTGGCCTCGCTGTCCTTCGATGCCGCCGTCCTCGGCGTGCACGAGGCCGCCTGATGGCCGCTTCGGCCTAGGGAATCTCCCGACCAGCCCCGGTTCCCAGCTCACCTCCGAGATCCCACCCCCCCTTTCTCGGAGGCGAGCGGGACGGGGTCCGTTGCGCTGAGCCCGGCGACGTCAGCCGAGATAGCTGCGCAGATCCTCGGGGAGCGGGGCGCTGAACTCGAGGCGGGCACCCGTCGAGGGATGGATGAAGCGGAGCGAGGACAGCGTGCAGGAAGAAGCGTCCTGGGCCGAGGCGCGCGTCGGGTCGGCCGTAGCGGGCATCTCCCACGACCGGGTGGCCGATAGCCGCCATATGGACGCGGATCTGATGGGTGCGGCCACTCTCGAGGGCGACGTCCAGCAGTGTCGTGGCCTGGTCATCCCCCTCGCCCGGGCCACCCGTGCGCTCGAGCACTCTGTAGGTGGTCCGCGCCGGTTTGCCCCCGGCCGTCACGGCCATCTTCGTCGGCGTGCGCGCCGAGCGACCGATCGGTGCCTCGACGACGCCCCGGTCGTCCGCGACGTGGCCCATGACGAGAGCCAGGTATCGCCGCTCCATCGTCCGCGTCGAGAGCTGCTCGACGAGGTGGTGATACGCCTCAGCCGTACGGGCCACGGCCAGCAACCCCGACGTGCCCTTGTCCAGGCGATGCACGATGCCAGGGCGGTCGGCGGCGCACACCCCCGCCTCGACGAGGCGCGCCAGTTCGGGGAACCGGTCCAGCAACCCCCCGACCAACGTGCCGGTGTCGTGGCCCGCACCCGGGTGGACGACGAGACCGGCTGGCTTGTCGACGACCGCCACCTGGTCGTCGGCATACACCACGTCGAAGCGCACGCCGGGCTCGGCCGCCACCGCACCGGTGTTGCCGGTGGGCAGCCGCACGGTCACAGTGGTGCCCTCGCGCAGCAGCGTCCGGCCCACCGTCACCGGCTCGCTGTCGACCAGGACCCGGCCGTCCCGGATGAGCGCCGCCGCGTCGGCGCGTGAGACACCGGCCAGCATGGCGACGCCACGATCCACCCGGAGCCCAGCCAGCAGTGCTGGAACTTCGGTCGAGAGGGTCTCACCCTCCGGGTCGTCCGGGCCCTCGCGCCGCGCCGTGGGCTCCGCCGGCGTCATTGGGCAGCCTCGGTCCGCAGGCCCGAGCGGTCGCCGAAGAGCAGGGCCACGATCACGACGATCACACCGATGGTCACGCAGGCATCCGCGACGTTGAACGTGGGCCAGTAGTCGAGCGTGATGAAGTCGGGCACGCGTCCGCTGTGTCCGCCGAAGATCCGCTGCGTCAGATTCCCGACCGCCCCGCCGAGCACCAACCCGGCCCCCACGGCCAACGGCAGCGTCTGGACCTGCCAGACGACGACGGCCAGCACGACGGCGCCGATACAGAGCAACACCGTCACCGCCGTCGCCCGCCCGCTGAAGAGACTGAACGCGAACCCCGAGTTGAACGTCAGCGCCAGACCGAAGGGCCCCCAGACATGGCGCACGTCGTGCAGGTGGTCGACGACGACTGTGGTGGTCACCCAGTCGGCCACCACCACGGCGGCGGCAAGGGCAAAAGCCAGAACCCGCGGCCGGGTCAGCGCCGCGACAGGCCCCCGCTCTTGCACGCCACGCAGAGGCGGGCGTAGGGCAGCGCACGGAGGCGCGGCTTGGGGATCGGCTGGAAGCAGCGCTCGCAGTATCCGTACGTCTTGTCGGTGATGCGCTTCGAGCGCGTCGTCGATCTCTTCGACGGCCAGGCTCGCCTGTCCCGACAGTGCGAGATTGCGCTCGCGGTCGACCGTGACCGTCCCGCCCTCACCGGACTCTTCGTCGAATTGGACGTCACCGGGCTCGCGCTCGAGCGCCAGCGAGTCCGCCTCGGCGCGCAACGACGTGGCCTGTTCCTGGTAGACGGCGCGATCGCTGGTCAGCAGGTCGCGCACCTCCTCGAGGAACTTTGCGTCCTTGGCGTACGGACCGGTCTTGGGACGGACGGGGGCGGGCTTCGGCTTCGGGGCGAAGGTGCTCCGCGCCACCGCGCCGTTGCCAGCCCCCGCGCTCGAGGGTGGCGCAGTCTTGGTCACTGACTTCGCCGCGGCCTTCTCCGCTACCTTCTTGGCGGGAGCAGCGGTCTTCTTGGCCGGCGGCGCCTTCTTGGCGGCGGGTGCCGGCTTCTTGGGAGAGGCCGCCGCCTTCTTCGAGACGGGCGCAGACCTCTTCTCAGGCGCGGCCTTCTTCGCGCTCGTGGACGGCTTCTTCGTCGCTGCGGTGGCCTTCTTGGGGGCCGCGGCTGCCTTTTTCACAACGGGCACTGCCTTCTTCTTGGTTAGAGCGGGGCGCTTTGTAGCTGTTCCAGCAACCTTGCCGGCGGCCTTTTTGTTCCCGGCCTTCTTGGTGGCCTTCCCCACGGCCCGCGACGACCCCGCCGTGGCGGCCGAACGCGACGCAGACGCCCTTTTGACCTGGGCGCCTCTGCTCGCTGGGGCCATCGATCCCTCCTTCGGACCACGCGCAGTGGCCGGGCTCCCGGACGACGACCACGTCGGGGGAGCGGGTGACCATAGCGGACCCCGCAGGCAGGGGCAACACTGGCGCCCGCCGTCTGCGACTGCGATCAGACGGTGCGGGGCGCCCCCGAGACGGCGGAGTCCGAGGCGCTCTGCAGGTCCAGGGTCGGCGGCCCGTCGTCGGCTTCGGACATGGAGGTCCTTCCGGCAGCATCGTCACCGGACGCTCTCGGTGGCGCCGCGGCCGAAGCGGGAGCCTTGGGCTTGATTCCCATGAGCGAGTTGGCGGGCTGCACATTCTCATCCACCCACTTGAGGATCTCCGAAAGTGCGCCGTGCAGCCGGTTGCGCTCGGACTCGAGGTGCCGAGCCATGCTCTCGACGTCGGTCGCGAGCTCGGTACGCGTCGTCTCCAGGCGGCTGACTTCCTCACGCAAGGCTTGATGCGTCTCCGCCTGGAGCTGCGCGGCCGTCGCCTCCGCCGCGGCAATGGCAGCGCGTGCCGTCTCCTCGGCTTGGGAGATGACGGCGGCAGCCTCCGCCTCGCTCTCACGCTTGGTCTGGTCGACGAACTTCTGGGCCAGCAGCAGCGTGCGCTGCAACGTCTCGTCGGACAGCGCGGCAGCATCGGCGGCCGCAGCTGCGTCCTCCCCTTCGGCCGCGACCGGCGCGGCGCGCTTCTCGCGCTCGAGTTGCGCGATGCGCTCGCTGGCCTGGCGCAGCCGCTCGTTCAGTTGGCGGACGTGCTCTTGGAGCGCTTCAGACTCCTGGGCCGCCTTGTCCAGATACTCATCGACTTCATCGACGTTGTAGCCCTTGAGACCGAGGCGGAACTCCACGGTGCGCAGTGTGTCGAGGATTGATGCGGGTACCTGGGAATTGTCCATGGGGGCCGAGTCTACCCACCCCCTCCTGCGATTCCAGTAATGGTGCGGGTGCTGGCGCTACGTCGTGAGCACCGGAATTAACACAAACTGCGCAACGAGGATGACGATGAGAAAGGACCAGTCCAGACCACCCATCGGCTTGATGATCCGTCGCACTGGCCGGAGCACCGGCTCGGTTGCCTGGTAAAGGAAATACTGGACCCGGGCCAGCGTCGTCCCGGGCTGGATCCGAAACCAGCTCAGGATCGCGTAGGGGAACATGATCAGCCAGATATAGGCCTCGATCAGCCACGCGAGAATTCGAAAAATGCTCACCAGCTCGCGAGGGTAGTGGGTCTAATCCCGGTTGAAGCCGCGCTCCACCAGTCGCTGCCGTTCCTCGTCGGAGACCTTGACGTTGGTCGGCGCCAGCAGGAACACCTGGTCGGCGACTTTCTCCATCTCACCGCTGAGGGCGTAGGTCACCCCGCTGCAGAAGTCGATCATGCGCCGCTGCAGGTCCCGTTCGGCCATCTGCAGGTTCACGATCACCGGACGGTTGTCCTTCAGCCTGTCGGCGATCTCCTTGGCGTCGCCGAAGCGGGAGGGCGCGACGACGTGCACCCGGGCCGAGGTGGGCGCCGGTGCCGGGCCTGTCGGATTGAGCGTCGAGTCGACCGGCATCGCCCGCATCGGGGTCGGCCGGGGCGTGACGTTGCTCGGCGCCGGCCGCGGCTGGCTGGGCACGGCCGATTCACGCGGGATGGTGCGGACCCTGGTCATGCCACCGCTGAACTCGTCGGCCTGGTCGTACTCCTGGGAGCGAGGCTCGACGCGCGCAGAAGACGAGAACCCCTTCGGAGCCCGGTCGTCGAGGTCGTCATACTCGTCGTACTCGTCGTCGAGCAGGCCGAGATACACCATGGTCTTCTTCATGAACGAGGGTGACATGCCTTCTCCTGTCGCCTGGACAGCGTAGTGCCTGCTCGGCAAGCCAGGCGGGTCCATCGGGCCTGCAGGCGGGGCCTCTGCGGCGCCAACACCCCGTCCACCTCCCCGATCGCCCTCATCTCGTGTGAGGCGGGGGCCGGTCGCCGAAGAGGGCCCGGCCGACGCGCACCATGGTCGAGCCGGCCGCCACCGCCGCCTCCAGATCGTCGCTCATTCCCATCGACCGCTCCTCCAAACCGAGTTCGTCGGCCAGGCGAGCGACCGTGGCGAAGGCGTCGCGTGCTGCGGCCTCGCCCGGCGCGGCGACGGTCATCAACCCGCGCACATCGAGCCCGACGGCGCGCAAACGAGCCACGAGCAGGCCCGTCTCGCCCGGCGGGCACCCGTTGCGACCGCTCCGCCCGGTCGTGTCCACCTGGACGAGGACGGCAGCGCCCGGGGCGAACCGTGCGACACGCGCACCTTCGGCCTCCCGCGCCACGCTCTGCCACAGACCGACGACCGGAGCGAGCTGCGCCACCTTGTTGCGCTGCACCGCGCCCAGGAAGTGCCACACGACGCCAGCGCCACCAGGGCCGGCGGCCGGCACCGACTCCGCCACCAGTTCGGCCACCTTGGTCAGGAGCTCGGCGGCGTAGTTCTCGCCTACGTCGCGCAGCCCGGCCTGCAGCGCCGCGCTGACCGCGTCGGGACCGAAGCCCTTGGTGACGGCGACGACCCGCACCGCAGCGGGATCACCGCCCGCCCCCGCGATGCGCTCGTGGACCGCGCGCAGCCGCTGGGCGACGGCGTCGCTGTCGTGGGCGTCGGCGTTAGCGGAGGAAGGAGGGGACGTCGAAATCGTCGTCACCCAGGTCGAGCTCTTCTTCCGAACCGGTGGCGTCGGCGAAAATGTCGACTGGTTCGGGAGTCGAGAAGATCGTCGACGCCAGGTCGGAGGACCTGGAGTTCCCGGCGCCCTCCTCCCAGCGCTCGAAACCGGCGGCGATCACAGTGACGCGCACTTCGTCACCCATGTTGTCGTCGATGACGGCACCGAAGATGATGTTGGCGTCGGGGTGCGCCACGGCGTGGATGATCTCGGCGGCCTCGTTCACCTCGAAGAGACCCAGGTCCGACCCGCCCGCGATGTTGAGAACCAACCCGCGCGCGCCTTCGATGGATGCCTCCAGCAGCGGTGAGGTGATGGCGGCGCGCGCCGCATTCGCCGCCCGACCCTCGCCGATGGAGGACCCGATGCCCATGATGGCGGTGCCGGCGTTGGTCATGACCATCTTCACGTCGGCAAAGTCCGTGTTGATCAGACCCGGCACGGTGATGAGGTCGGTGATGCCCCGCACGCCCTGCAGCAGGACCTCGTCGGCCATCTTGAACGCGTTCACCATGCTCGTCTTGTCGTTGGACACGGTGAGCAGCCGGTCGTTGGGGATGACGATCAGGGTGTCGACTTTTTCTTTGAGGATCTGGATGCCCTTCTCCGCCTGCATGGCGCGCCGACGCCCCTCGAAGGTGAAGGGCCGGGTCACGACGCCGATCGTCAGGGCACCGAGGCCCTTGGCGACCTCCGCGATGATCGGCGCTCCCCCGGTGCCGGTCCCGCCTCCCTTGCCGGCGGTGATGAAGACCATGTCGGCGCCTTGGAGCGCTTCCTCGATCTCGGCGCGGTGCTCCTCCGCGGCCAGGCGGCCCACCTCGGGGTCGCTGCCGGCCCCGAGTCCACGGGTCAACTGCCGCCCCAGGTCCAGCTTGAGGTCGGCGTCGCTCATCAGCAGAGCTTGGGCATCCGTGTTGGCGGCGATGAATTCGACGTTGCGAAGGCCCGAGTCGATCATCCGGTTGACGGCGTTGACGCCACCCCCGCCAACCCCGACCACCTTGATAACTGCCAGGTAGTTGCCCTGGGAAGGCACGGTCGTCATGAACTCCCTCGTCTTCGGGTCGATCGCCGACCGGTCGCTCTTTGGTACGTTCCGCCTGCCGCCGCCGGGAGGATGCGACCAGCGACCCTTCCCTGAACCTCTCGGGAAGGTTGATGTTCACAGTTCGACAACGTGGGTCCCACCATACGAGGGGTGTTCAGGCTGGTCAAGCATCATAGGTCACCCTGCTGTCACGGTCGGAGCGTCCGGGACGCTGACGTCGATGACATCGCCGTTGTGCAGGGTCGCCCCCGCAAGGATGGACGACACGTCCTCGTACTTGGCGCTGAGCTCGGCAGCTGACCCGATGTCGACGACGATGGGCGTCGACATCGCGAGCTGCACCCACCCCGCCGGCTCCACGGTGACGCCCGTGACCTGGGCCACGAAGGAGGCCGGCAACGTCGACGCCACCCGGAGCCCGGGGGCGTCCTTGCCCGGGAGCACCGTGCCCGGCTGACCGGGCGGGGCCGGCCCGCTCAAGAGCAGCAGACCGGGCGGCCGTGTCGTCGACGCGGTCAGGACGCGGCCGTCGTTGCTGAGCACCTCCCAGCGCCCCCCGGGCGCGCTGGCCACGAAGTGCGGCACCTCTTCGTCGACCGCGATGTGCACGCCGTCGGGCCACGAGACGCGTACGGAGGCGCTGCGCACCCACGGCAGCTGCTCGATGCGAGCCGCAGCCGCGCCGGCGTTCACGTCGAGCAGCGGCGGGTGACCGGCCAATCCCGCCTGATCGACGACCTGGGCCGCCGTCTCGTGGGTGTTGCCCGTGACCGTGATGGAGCGGGCTCCGAACATCGGTGTGTGGATCACGAACCAGGCGCCGACGAGGACGCCGAGGCCGGCGACACCGATGCCGAGGAGTCGGAGACGACGCCGACCCTGTTCGCGCTGGACGGCCGTGCGGCGCGCCGAGATACGCGGGTCCATGTTGCTCCGGCGCCTGCTCGCGCCGCTCCCCCCGCGGGACGAGCCGCCCGGCGTCATGGCTGCCCCCCCGCCCCTGCTGCGTCCTCGGCGCGACGCTCACCCGTCCCAGCCACGTCACCAGTCTTCCCGTCGCCGAAGCCGAGAAGGCGGACCTCGGTGTGCAGCGTGACGCCGCAGCGATCGGCCACCACCGCGCGCACGTACTCCATGAGGGCGCGTACGTCGTCTGCCCGGCCGTCTTTGTCCGCCTGGATGAAATTGGCGTGCTTCTCCGATACGTGCGCGCTGCCGAGCCGGAAACCCTTGAGCCCGGCTTCTTCGATGAGCCGGCCCGCGGCGTCGTCCTCGGGGTTGGTGAAGACCGAGCCCGCATTGGAGCCGCCGGGCTGGTGGGCACGCCGCCAGCGCACGATCTCACTGACTGCTTCCTGCTCGGTCGTCACCGCGCCCGGGGCGACACGCAACTGCGCCGCGAGCACGAGCTGGGACGACGTCACCGACGATGAGCGGTAGGCGTAGTCGAGACGCGCCGCGCCGTCGGTGCCGCCCTTGTCGCTGCGAAGGTCCACCCAGGTGTAGCGCGCCAAGCACGACGCCATGTCCGAACCGTGGCCCCCGGCGTTCATCCGCACCGCGCCCCCCACCGAACCCGGTACGCCCACCGCCCACGAGAGGCCCGACCACCCGGCGTCGGCGACGCGCCGGGCCAACACCGGCAAGGCCAGCGCCGCGCCGGCGCGGACGAGGGTGCCGTCCTCGTGCCCAACAGCCCCCTCCGAACTGTCACCGGCCACGGGCAGGTCGAGTGCAGCGAATGCGGCACCGAGACGGATCACCACCCCGTCGAAGCCGGCGTCGGCCACCAACAGGTTGGATCCGCGGCCGATGACGAACAGCGGGAGCTCGGAGTCGCGCAGGGCGCCGCGCAACGCCTCGAGGTCGGCCGGCACCTCCACCTCGACGAACACCGCGGCCGGTCCGCCCACGCCGTAGGTGGTGAGCGCCCCCAGCGGGGCCAGCAGCGTGGCACGGGGACCGAGGTCCTCGGCCAGCGCCCGGTGCGCCGCACCGAGTGTCACCACGCCGGCGACTCCAGCAGCTCGTCCGGCAGCGCGGTCAGGTCACCGGCGCCGAGAGTCAGGCAGAGGTCGCCGGGGCGCAGTGCCGACGCGACCGTCTGGCGCAACTCCTCCCACCCTGGCGCGTAGGTCACCGGCAGACGGGGATCCTGGGCGCGGACGGCGTCGACGACGAGGCGGCCCGACACCCCGGGGACCGGGCGCTCCCCGGCGCCGTAGATGTCGGTCACGACCAGCTCGTCAGCCAACTCGAACGCGCTGCCGAAATACTCGGCGAGTGCCGCCGTACGTGAGAAGCGATGAGGCTGGAAGACGGTGACGATGCGCGCCCACCCTCCGGTCTTCGCCGTCGCCAGTGCAACGCGCACCTCGCCGGGGAGGTGCGCGTAGTCGTCGACGAAGGTCACCCCGTTTGCCTCGCCGCGGAATTCGAAGCGACGGGTCACCCCGGCGAAGCGCGCCAAGGCAGCCTGCGCGGCCGAAAACGGCGCACCGGCCTGCAACGCTGCCACCGTGGCGACGGCCGCGTTGCGCGCGTTGTGGAGACCGGGCACTCCGACGCGCAGCAAACCGAGATCACCGTCGGGCCCGTGCAGGGTGAAGGCGGCCGCACTGCGGCTCTGCTCGAGATCGCGGATCTCGTAGGTCGCACCCCGGGCGAGACCGACGCTCAGGGCGCCGCGTGCCCGCCCGATGGCGTCGGCCTCGGGGTCGTCCGCACAGACGACGATGCCGTCGGCGGCCGAGTCGACGAAGTGCGCGAACGCCTCGCGCAACGCGTCGAAGGTGCCGTAGTAGTCGAGATGGTCCGGTTCGACGCTGGTGAGCACGGCCAGGTCCGGACGCAGTGCTTGAAACGTGCCGTAACTCTCGTCGGCCTCGACAACGAGCCACTCCCCCTCGTCCCAGACGGCGTTCGTCCCGATCTCGTTGACGTCGGCACCGATCACGAACGACGGGCGCAGGCCCGCCTCGACGAGAATGAGCGACAGCATGGACGCCGTCGTCGTCTTGCCGTGCGTCCCCGCCACCGCGAGGCACCGCCGGGTCGCGCAGATGGCAGCCAGCACCTCGGAACGTGCGGCGACCCGGATGCCACGCGCACGCGCCTCGGTCAGCTCGGGATTGTCCGCCGGCACCGCCGGGGAGTAGGTCACCGCATCCGCACCGACCACATGGTCGGCCCGGTGACCGACGGCGACGGCGATACCGTGGGAACGCAGGCGTTCGGCCACCGGTGAGTCCTTCAGATCGGAGCCCGAGACGTGATGCCCCATGTCGTGCAGGACCAGCGCGATAGCGCTCATGCCGGCGCCGCCGATGCCGACGATGTGGACCCGCCGGACTTCGCTGAGGTCGAGCTCGGCGTTGTCAGCGGGCATGGGCGTCCACCAGCTCTGCAATGCGGGCGGCTGCATCCGGGTGCGCGTGGCTGCGGGCTGCCTCACCCATGGCACGCAGCCGTTCGGGATCGGTCAGGAGCGCATCGAGCTCGGTGGCCAGCCGCCTGCCGTCGCACTCCGGATCCGGGACGTGCACCGCCGCGCCCATGCGCACCATCGCCTCCGCGTTGCGCGTCTGGTGGTCACGCGGCGCGCCAGGAAGAGGAACGAGGATCGCCGGCATGCCCGAGATCAGCAGCTCCGCCACCGTCATCGCACCAGCTCGGGTGACGCACACGTCCGCTGCGGTGAGGAAATCGGGAACATCGTCCTCGAACGGCACGACGCGATAGACCAGCCCGCCATCGCTCGCACCGCCGCCCGCACGGACGTCGTCCGTGACAGCGCCGGGAGCGAAGGTGTCGTAGTCACGCCGACCCGTGACGTGGTACAGCGCCCGGGTCGCACAGGCGGCCCACAGCCCTGCGAGCTCGGCGAGTGCCCGGTTGACGCGCCGAGCCCCGAGCGACCCGCTCATGGAGGCCACGGTCTGGCGGTCGGACGGCAGGCCGAGCGCAGCCCGGCTGCGCGCGCGTCCCTGCGGACTGCGATCGAGGTGCGCGAGCTCCGGAAGAACCGGCGTGCCGGTGACCTGGGCCCGCGGGAGATCGGTATCGGGGAAGGCCACGGCGTTGGCGGCCGCGAACCGCCCGAGCAGGCCGTTCACGGCTCCGGGCACAGCGTCGGTCGTCACCGAGACGAGCGGCACGCGGGTGAGCACCGCCGCCACCCCGGCGGGGAAGCTGGCGTAGCCGCCGACGATCACCACCGCGCGGGGACGGTGCGCCAGGAAGGAACCGATGGCGCGTACGCAGGCCCAGGCGAGCCCGAGCACCGCACCGATATTGGCCATCAGCGCGGCGGGCCGAAGACTGCGCCTGATGCCGCGACCCGGCAGCAGCGTGTGGGGGAACTCGAGCGTGGGCCAGGTGATCGCCTCCTGCCCGCGGCGCGAACCGTAGAGCTCGATCGTCTCTGCCGCGTGCCCCCGCGCCACCATGGCTCGCGCGACCTGGAGCGAAGGGACGATGTGACCGCCCGTCCCGCCGCCCGCGATCACCGTGCCCCGGCGGGGGCTCACCGACCTCGGGAAGGCCGGGCGCCGGCGAGCCGCAGCGTCGGCTTG
Organism: uncultured Acidimicrobiaceae bacterium; assembly: GCA_963736225.1. GTDB lineage: Bacteria > Actinomycetota > Acidimicrobiia > Acidimicrobiales > RAAP-2 > Bog-473. The sequence goes on from CAVTOF010000003.1 coordinate 93,879, forward strand.
CCCCTTTCGCCCTGCCGGGCGACGTTGATGAGGATCCCGGCGGCGGCCATCGTGATCACCAGCGAGGAACCCCCGAACGAGATGAAGGGCAGCGGGATGCCGGTCACCGGGAGCACGCCGACGACCGCCCCGACGTTGATGAGCGTCTCCGACGCCACCCACGCCACGAGCCCGAGGGCGAGCAGCGCGCCGAAACGATCCGGCGCCTGCATCGCCGCCCGGATGCCAAGCCAGATGAAGCCCCCGAGGAGGGTCAGGACGAACAGGGCGCCGACAATGCCCAGCTGCTCGCCGATGACCGAGAAGATGAAGTCGGTGTGCGCGTTGGGCAAGTAGCCCCACTGCGCCTGGCCACCCCCGATGCCCATGCCGAACAGGTGACCCGACCCGAGGCCGATCAGCGACTGCACGACTTGATAGCCCGAGCTCGAGCCGTGCGCGGACGGGTCGAGGAACGAGAGCAGCCGGGCCCGGCGGTACGGCGAGGCCACCGCCACGATCAGGGCGAGTGCGGCCAGCGCGGCCATCACCTTCATGACCGGGCCGAGTCGGACGCCGGACACGAAGAGGAGAGCGAGCGCAAGACAGCCCAGCACCATGGCGGTGCCCATGTCGGGTTGGGCCAGGATCAAGACACAGGCGAAGCCGGTCACCAGCAGGAGTGGCCCGATGATGCGGCGGTCGGTGGCGTCTTCGTCCAGTCGCCGCGCGATGAAGTCGGCGGCGAAGAGCGTCAGCGAGAGCTTCATCAGCTCCGAGGGCTGCACGCGGAACTGCCCGAAGCCGACCCAGCGGCTCGAGCCCATGGCGTGCACGCCCAGCCCCGGGACGAGCACGACGAAGAGGAGCGCGACGGTGATGAGGAGCAACAAGGGGCTGAACCGCCGCAACCGCCGGTAATCGACGCGCACGGCCAGCCACAGGGCCACCAGGCCGATGGCCATCCACATGGCCTCACGGATCAAGATCGCGTACGGGGTGCCGTAGGTGTCGATGGAGATGACCGATGAGGCCGACCCGACCATGACGAGCCCGATCACGCAGAGCAGCGCGACGTCGGCCAACAAGACGGTCGACACCGCGAGCTGGCGCCCGCCGATGCGCAGGCTCGCTGCCGGCGCGGCGGAGGCGGCGCGGTGCGCCTTGGAGCGGGGCGGCGCGCCCGTCGCTCCCGGCCGGCCGGCGGGCCTGTTCGCAGGACGTGGCGCGGGCCGCGCCGGCGCGGCGGTCCGGGCCGGCGTCACGCCCACCACCCCCGCTGGGCGCGGGCGCGCCCGTCTGCCCGGTCCGACCCCCGATGCATCCCGCAAGTCTCTCCCACCGTCGCGCCCAAGTGGCGGATGTCAGCCGTGCGCCGGAGGGCGCGCGGGCGCGCGCCGCGGCGGGTCCGTCGGGGTGCAGTCACGTGAACTTCGCCACCGTGAGGAAGTCGCCGTAGAAGATCCCGAGGCCCAACGCGCAGAAGAGGCCGCCGAGGATCCAAAAGCGCACGATCACCGTCGTCTCGGGCCACCCCAACAGTTCGAAGTGATGATGGATCGGCGCCATCCTGAAGATGCGGCGGTGGAAGGCGCGGAAGCTGATCACCTGCAAGATCACCGAGAGCGTCTCCATCACGAAGAGGCCGCCGATGACGAGCAGGAGAAGGTCGAGGTTGAGGAGCAGGCAGAGCGCGGCCAGGCCCGCGCCGATAGCCAACGACCCCGTATCGCCCATGATGATCTTGGCCGGCGCCGCGTTCCACCAGAGGAAGCCGATGCACGCGCCGGCGAGCGCCACCGAGACCAGCGCCAGGTCGATCGCCGAAGCCGGGAGCACGTGGTAGATGGCGACGTGACGGAAGATCCAATAGCCCATGATCGAGAGCACGAAGAAGCAGAACGTGCCCGACCCCGCTGCCAGGCCGTCCACCCCGTCGGTGATGTTGACGGCGTTCGATGCGCCTACCATCACGAGGACGGCGAAGATGATCCAGCCCACCTTCCCCATGTTGATGCCGATGGCGTCCGATCGGGTGAACGAGAGGGCGGTCGAGGTATGGGCCCACTGCACGGCGAGGATGGCGAAGACCAGCGCGCACACCAGCTGGGCCGCCGACTTCGCTCGCTTGTTCAGCCCCAGACTGCGTCGGTGGTGCACCTTGATGTAGTCGTCGAAGAACCCGATGAGCCCGAAGGCCACCACCGCGCCGACGGCCAAATAACCCGTACGCGAGAAGCGGACCTCCGTCCCGATGTGACCGATGGCGTATCCAGCCACAACCGAGCCCACGATGGCGATGCCGCCCATCGTCGGCGTGCCCGCCTTGGCCACGTGGGTGGCCGGACCGTCCTCCCGGATGTACTGGCCGAGCTCGCGCGTGCGGAAGTAGCGGATGAGAAAGGGGGTCGAGAGGATGGCGAGCCAGAGCGCGATGCCCCCCGAAACGAGCAGACCGAGCACGCGTGGTCAGGCTTCCGGGTGCCGCTCGTGCCCCGCCGGCGCCCAGGTGGCGGGATCCGACCTGTAGCGCGTCGCCAGCGCGGTCCGCGCCTCGACGGCGTCGTCGAAGGCGAGCCGCTGTCCCCTGACCTCCTGGTAGGCCTCGTGCCCTTTGCCCGCCAGCACGACCACGTCACCCGGCGCGGCGGCGTCGAGGACGCGACGGATGGCGACCGCGCGATCGGGCTCGACGACCACGGCCGGATTGTCACGCCCGCCCGGGATGCCGCCGAGGATTTCGTCGATGATGGCGAGCGGATCCTCGTCACGCGGGTTGTCCGACGTCACGACGGCGATGTCGCTCAGGCGGGCCGCGGCCTCACCCATCAGCGGACGCTTGGCCCGGTCACGGTTGCCACCACAGCCGAACGCGCTGAGCACCCGGCCACCCGGTGCGAGGGTTCGAGCCTCGTGCAGCACCACTTCGAGGCCGGCCGGCGTGTGGGCGTAGTCCACGACCACGGTGAAGGGCGGCGCGTCCTCGGCCGGCCCGCCCGGCCCCCCCGGCGTCGCGACCACCTGCAGGCGCCCGGGCACGGGCGAGAGGCCCGCCATGGCCCGGGCGATCTCCTCGACCTCGAGGTGGAGGTCTTCGAGTGCCAGCGCGGCTTCCGCCGCCACGAGTGTGTTGTCCACATTCACCGCACCGGTCAACGGCGTGGTGATGCGCTGCCCGCGCCAGGTGAACGAGGTACGACCCGCCGCCAGCACGAGATCCGTGGCGTCGCTGTGTCGCACGCCGACGACCGGGATGCGCGCACGCTCGAGCAGCCGCTGGCCCCAGGGATCGTCCGCGTTGACGACGCCGCGCAGCGAGCGTCCGGGGTTGAACAAGGACGCCTTGGCCTCGAAGTAGTCGTCCATCGTCCCGTGGTAGTCGAGATGGTCATGACTCAAGTTGGTGAACACCGCGACGTCGAAGTGGATCCCCTCGACCCGCGACTGGACCAGCGTGTGGCTCGAGACCTCCATGGCCACCGCGTGACGCACGCCGTCGGACTTCTGGCGGTCGCGGACGGCGGCGAGGACCCGCTGCACCTCGGTGGCCTCCGGCGTGGTGCGGACGCCCGAGAGCGTCCCCATCACGTTGGTGGGGTGGCCCAGCGCGCCCAATAGGTCTCCGAGGATGTGGGTGACGGTCGTCTTGCCGTTCGTGCCCGTCACGCCGACCATCAACAGATCGCGCGCCGGGTGGCCGTAGAACGCGGCGGCGAGCCGGGCCATGGCCGGACGCATCGTCCCCGCTGCAACCCGCGACTGCACGACCCGTTCGTCGAGCAGCTCGGGGATGAAGTGTTCGCACAGCAGCCCGACGGCACCCCGCTGTACCGCCTCCGCCGCGTACGCATGCCCGTCGCTGGCCTGACCGGGGACGCAGCAGAAGAGATCGCCGGGCACGACTCTGCGGCTGTCGTGCGAGATCCCACCAACCTCCACCGCGGAGAGGTCACCGACCGACTCGATCACCTCTATGTCGTCGAAGAGGAGGTTCATGGGCACACGTTGCATGATGGACCCGACAGCGTTGCATGCCCCGGACACCCCCGCGTCACGCCCGCAACGGGTGTGTGGGGCCGGGTCACGTGATGTCCTGGGCCTGGTCGATCGCCGACGTCGCGGTCGACCCCGGCGACGAGGGGCTGGTCTGTGCACCGGGGGTCGTCGGGATGTCGTAGCGATGGAGGGCGTAGCTCATGATCTGCGAGAACACCGGTGCCGCCACCGTCCCGCCGAAGATCGGCGTGGGCCGGTCGAGTACGACGATCATCGACAACGTGGGGTTCACTGCCGGCGCGTACCCGACGAAGGAGGCCATGTAGGCGCCGGTGATGTAGGAGTCGTGGTCGGGCGTCGGGATCTGAGCCGTGCCTGTCTTGCCGGCGACGGTGTAGCCGGGAACGGCAGCGCTGGTGCCGGTGCCTTCATTGACCACCTGCTGCAGCATGGTCGAGAGCTCCGTGTCCACCGCTGGCGCGAACACCTCGTGGGTCGCTGAGGGCGGCGTCTGCGTCAGCGCGCCAGACGGGCTCACCGTGGCCTGGACCAGTTTCGGCGCGACGAACACGCCGCCGTTGGCGACGGCGTTGTAGGCGTCAAGCACCTGGAGCGCGCTGACGGCGTCGACTTGGCCGATGGGCAACGACACGAAGTCGGTCGGCTCCCACTGGGCGGCCGTCGCCAGGAGCCCGGGCGACTCGCCGGGGAAATTGAGCCCGGTCGACTGGCCGAAGCCGAGAGCCTTCACCTGGGCGAGCAGCCGTTGCTCGCCGACACCCTGTGCGATCTCCGACGTTCCGATGTTCGATGACTGCGCCAGGATCTGCGTCGCGCTGAGCTGCTCGGTCGGGTGCGGCTCGGCATCGTGGAACGTCGAGCCGTCCAACTGGATCTGGTCGGGCACGGTGAAGACCGAGTTCGGGTTGATGAGGCCGTTTTGGAGCGCAGAGGAGAACGTCACGAGCTTGAACACCGAGCCCGGCTCGTAGAGTTGGGTCACGGCGAGGTTGCTCGATGCCTCCGTCACCGGGTCGTTGGGCCCGATGGGCACCACGCCTGCGGTCGACGCGCCGGACACGCCGGACGTGCCCGCGGCGGCCGTGGAGCCGATCGCGGCCGGGTGGGTGGCCTGGAGGTTGGCCATGGACAGGATCTGGCCCGTCTTGACGTCCATGACGACTGCGGTGCCACTGATCGCGTTGGAGGACTCGATCGCCTTGGCGAGCGCCTGCTCCGACTCGTACTGGAGCTGGGTGTCGAGGGTGAGCTCGAGCCCCGTGCCAGGCGTCGACCCGACCTTGTCGGTGACAGGCGACAGCGGGAGCGCGACGCCGGCCGGCGACTGCGTGATCGTCTCCTTGCCGTCCTTCCCGGCCAAGAGGCTGTTGTCCCCGTACTCGAGACCTGCGGCACCGCCGGCGGCGTGGGTGAAGCCGACGACCGGCGAGGCGAGGTTGCCGTTGGGCACCACCCGTTTCGAGTCGCCGAGCAACGTGATCCCCGGGATGGCGTCGCCGGCGATCTTCTGGCCGGTTGCCTGGGGCAGCTGGCGCGCCAGCACCACGTATCCGCTCGGACGATGCAGCTCGGACGCCAGGGTCGTCGCGGGAACGCCGAGCATCGGTGAGAGCGCGAGCGCCGTCTGCACCGGATGCGCCACCTGGAAGTCGTCTGCAACCACGTCGTCCGTGGGGACCGAGAGCGCGAGCGGCGAGCCGTCGCGGGCGTAGATCCCCCCTCGCAGGGACGGGAGCGACACCGTCAGAGACGACTCGCCGCGGGCGGCTGCCGAGTAGGTGCTTGATCGCAGCACCTGTACGTCGACGAGGCGGGCCACCAGCAGCAACAGGGCGAGGATGAGCACGAACCGGACCAGCCGGACCCTGCGCTGGAAGGTGCCGCTCGCCCATCCCGCGCCAGGGCGCCGCGAGGGCCGGGCTGTCTTCGTCGCCGGACGATGCGGTCGTGGTCGGGCGGTCGGACGCGGGCGAGGCGCGGCAGACGTCGGACGGCGCGCCGGTGCGGCGGGCCGAGGCCGGCTCGACGGGTTCCTCGTTGGCGCGCGCCGAGGTGCTTGACGGGTGGTCGAGCCGCTCGGCCGGCCCGCGCGCGACGCACCCGCGGTGCGTGTCACGGTCGAGCCCGCGCGACCGTTGTTGGCGCGCGCGCGGTGAGGTGGCTGTCGAGTCTCGACGCTCATGGCGTCGTGGTCTGCGCTGTCGTCGAGGTGGAGCCTGAGCCTGCCGAACCGGTGGTGCCGGTGGTGCCCGAGCTCGCCGGGTTGGCGACTGGCGGCGGTGGCGGGGCCGGCGCCGGCGCCGGCGTCACCTTGGGCGTGGGGAGGGGAACGGTGAGCGGGACGTACGGCAACTCGCTCACGTCCGAGTGCACCATCTGCAGCTGATTCGTTGCTGCGGCCACGATGCGCGCCGGTGTCTCGAGCGTCGCGACCGACAGTTCGCTCTGACGGTGGGCGGCCTGCTCCAGCGAGAGTTGGTGCTGCAGAGTGGACAACCGCACCTGCCCGTTGGCGAGCACGGCCTGGCCCACCACCGCGGCCAGCAACGACCCGACGACCAGGCAGACGGCGACGACGGTCATGAGGCGCGCCGAGTTGACGCGCGCACCACGTCGCGGACGCGTCGCGCGTGGCGGAACGACCCGGAGTGGCGCCCGGCGGGTCGAAGGGGTCGTGGCGCCCGCACCGTCTGCGGCGCCACGTCCCCAACGACGGGAGGGCGAACTGGAAGCCTGACGGCGCGCCGGCGCAGCAGCTGCAGGCGGCGGTGCCATCAGTCCGGCTCCGTGCGTACGATGGCACGGAGCCGAGCGCTCTCCGCCCGGGGATTGGCGGCGATCTCCGTGGCCGAGGGCTTGCGGGCGCCGCGGAACACGAGGCGGTGCCTCGCCACCGCGCCGCAGACGCACGGCATGCCCGGCGGGCAGACACACCCGCCCGAGGCGGCCTCGGCAAAGGTCTGCTTGGTCAGCCGGTCCTCGCCGGAGTGGTAGCTGATCACGGCGCACACGCCGCCGACGGCCAGGCTGGCGAGTGCGACGGGGAGCGCGGCGTGCAGCTCGCCGAGCTCGTCGTTGACTTGAATGCGGAGCGCCTGGAACACCCGGCGTGCCGGGTGTCCCCGCCGACGGGCCGGGGCGGGAACCGCCGACGCGACGACGTCCGCCAGCTGACCGGTGGTGGACAGCGGTCGCGCCTGCACGACGGCGCGGGCAATGCGTCCGGACAAGCGACCCTCGCCATTCTCCCGGAACAACGCCGCCAGCTCGTTCTCCGGGAGGGTGTTGACGAGGTCGGCAGCGGTCGGGCCCGCCTCCTGGTCCAGCCGCATGTCGAGAGGTCCGTCGCGGCGGAAGGAAAAGCCGCGGGCAACCTGGTCGAGCTGCGGTGAGCTCACGCCCAGGTCGAAGAGGACGCCCGACAGGGCCTCGTCCCCTCCAACCGAGACCACCTCGGCCAAAGCCGAGAACGGGGACCGGATCAACGTGACCCGGTCCCCGAACGAGGCGAGCTGTCGCTGTGCTGCGTGGAGTGCCACCTGGTCCCGATCGAGCCCCATGATGCGCAGGCTTGGATACGCCGCCAGCAGTGCCGCCGAGTGGCCGCCCCCGCCGACGGTCGCGTCGACGACGATGCCGGGGGGAACGGATGCAAACAGTGACACCACCTCGTCGCGCAGCACGGGAGTGTGTTCGAACGTGTGGGCCATCTGCAGCCCCTCGGCCGGTGGGTCGAGAGGGAGGTGGAGATCCGGACGACCATGAGCGAGGAAGTGGGTGGAGTCTTCCAGCGCGCCGGTCGAGGAGCTGCACATGGTCCAGTGCGTCGTGCATACGTGCGTCGTCTGCGGTGTCTGCCTCTTGGTGTGGTGTGTCCTTTCTCTTGTCTCTGTTGTGTTCTCCTCTCGTGACGTGTGTCTCTCTGTCGTCGGCGCCGCGCGCCCGCTCGCTACTCCCCCTCGTCTCCTTCCAGCAGCCAGCTCTCTTCCGGCATGACCCGCTCGGCCCAGGCCGTCGGGTTCCACAACTCGACTCGGTCGATGGCCCCGTGCACGAGCACCTCGGCATCGAGCCCCGCGAACTCGCGCAAGTGCACCGGGATCGGCATGCGACCCTGCCGATCGATCTCGACCTCCGCCGAGTTCGAGGCCCAGATCCGGGCCCGGTTCCGCTTGGCTCGTCCCGAGCCCGACCGCTCCTGCATCGCTTCCATCTGCCGCTCGAACTCGCCGGGGGTCCAGAGCGCCAGACAGCCCTCCGAGTTCTGCGTGAGGTAGCCGCCGCGCTCGAACTGGCCGCGGAACTTCGCCGGCAGGATCACCCTGCCCTTGGTGTCGAGCGAGTGCTCGTATCTCCCTACGAAGCCTGCCACCAGCTGTATCTCCCACGACGCTCCCCGGTTCGCGTCCTCCGACGCCCCCGCAAACCATTTCGCGCCACTTTACGCCCTTTTGCTCCACTACACAACACCGGACCCCCATATGAAACCCAAATGCAACAAGGCACCCCCACCTGTCCTCCGGCCGCGCCGCGGGGCCTGGTGGCCGCGTCTGCCTTCGGGGCCGGGGTGCCGCCCCGATCCGCCGGACCGTCTCCGGCGGAGGACATCGGCCCCGCTCGCGCCGCGCGCTCGAAGAGGCGCGCAGAGACAGCGCATACAGAAAGAGGAAGGGAAGAGCGGAGGGAGAAGGAAAGAAGAAGGAAAGAAAGAAGGAAAGAAAGAAGGAAACCCGAAAAGAGAAAGAGGAAGCGTCCCTTACGGCTCGCCGGGCGCGCTCCCGCCCGGTCCGGCAGTCACCCCGAAGGCCGGGAACGAGGCGAGGAGCCGGTCACGGACGCCGGCCAGATCGCGCAGGGGGGGCTCGAGTGCGCCCAGCCCGGCGGCCACGGGTCTCAGCGCGCCGGCGAGCTCGTCACTGGTCTGCTCGTCCAGATCGAGGAGGGAGAGCAGCGGCACGGGGTCCCAGCGCAGATACGCGCACGACGAGAAGAGTGCTCCCTGGCGTGACCGCCACTGCGACAGGCCCACCACCTTGCGGTTGGAGAGGAAGACCTCGCCGGGGCCGCGCCCGGCGAAGCAGATCAGCTCGCCGAACTCACCGGGCGCGGCGGCACCGGCGTGGACCTCGAGGCCGGACAGCCCCAACCCGGCCAGGGCGTCGACCCACCACGCGCCGACCCATTCCGCCGCGGCCGCCACGTCAGCGTTCCAGAGTGGATCGTCACGCGGGATCCAGCAGTCGAGCCAGAGAGGATCGTCCGGGTCGAGATAGACCGCTCCTCCCCCGCCGCGGCGACGGGCCAGCTCCACCCCTCGGGCGCGCGGCGCGCCAGGACGGACCACCTCCGACCGTTGGGTGCTGCCCAGGACAAGCGTTGGGGTCGTGACAGCGCGCACCACGGCCACGCGGTCCAGCTCACCACGGAACTGCTCGACGTCGAAGAGTGCTTCGGGCCCTCGCAACCTCAGGACGCCGCAGCCAGATACGGCTCCCACAGCGGGTCCACGTCGGACAGATGGCGCAGCCGCCAGAGGTGACCGTCGGGTGGCGCAGGTTTGACCCGGAGGGTCCATCCGAGCTCGGAGAGCAACTGGTCGGCCTTCACGAGGTTGTCCCGCTTGCACGCGGCCACCACGTTGGACCAGTCATGCGTGCCACCTCGGCTGCGCGGGATCACGTGGTCGATGGTGTCGGCCGGCTGCGAGCAGTACACGCACAGGCCGCCGTCCCGGCGCAGCACCGAGCGGCGGGTCACCGGCGGCGTCCGCGCCCAGCGCGGGATGCGCACCATGTGCGAGAGGCGGACGATCGACGGCACCTCCACCTCGAGTCGCGCTGAGTGAAAGACCGTGCAGTCGTCTCTGATAGCGACCGCCTCGGCCCGGCCCGCAAGCATGAGGACCACGGCACGGCGATCTGAGACCAGGGCGAGCGGCTCGTACGTCGCATTGAGGAGGAGCACCCGCTCCATGACCCGAGAGGCTATCCGCCGCGGGGACGGGACCTTTGACACCAGCGCAGGTAGGCGACGACGTCGGCCGTGGTCAGCGCCTCGGGGTCGCCGTCGCCGCCGTACGCGGTGACGAGCCGGAAGTGCCAGTACGCCTCCCCCGGCACCGGGAGGAACGGGGCGCGGTGCCACCACCCGCGCCGCGCCATGCGGCGGAGGGCGCCCAGCGTCGCCCACCACAGCGCTGGATGCGCAGCAACGGCGCGCAGCACGATCGCCGCGTCCCTGCTCCACGTCGGCCGCCTCGTGCCAGGCTGACCCGCACCCTCGCGGTCGCTCATGCGGCCGCCATGCCGCGCAGCCCGACCCGTGCTGCCCCCACGAGCGGGCCGCGCTCGCCGAGACCACCGGGGATGATCCGCGCGCCACGCGCGAAGTCGAGCCTGCAGAGTCGGTCCATCTCTGCTTGGGCCGACGCAAAGAAGGGTTCGCCGAACCCCAGCGCGACCGATCCGCTCACCACCGCCAACGGCAAGTCGAGGAGGTTGACCACCGATGCCAGGGCGCGGCCGACGAGCGTGCCCGTGCGTTCCACGACCGCGGCGGGCGCCAGCCGGGCCGGTTGGCCCGTGATGGCGGCCAGCGCCGTGCCGGACGCCTCTGCCTCGAGGCAACCCTGTCCCCCGCAGCGGCATGCCCGCCCGCCGGGCTCGACGATCACATGCCCGACATGGCCCGCGTTGCCCAGCCGCCCCTCGAGCAGTCGGCCGTCGAGGACGATGCCGCCCCCGATCCCCGTCGAGACGACCATGCCGATGAAGTTCGGCGACCCCACCGCGGCGCCGACCCAGCCCTCACCCAGTGCGAGCGCCTTTGCGTCGTTGTCGACGAAGGTCACCAGCTCCGTCAGGTCGGCCAGCCGTGCGCGCAAGGGGAACGAACGCCAGGCGGGGATGTTGAGCGGCGACACAGCCTCGCCGCCCGGCGTCATGGGCCCGCCGCACCCCACGCCACACACCACCAGCCTGTCCTCGGGCGAGCGTAGGTCCATGACGCCACGGACCAGCCGCGCCAGGTCCTCCCACAACAGCTCGGCCGGGTCCTCGTCGGCGTCGGGCTCGTCCGCGTCGGCGAACACGTGGCGCGTCGGCTGCATCGCCCGTTCCAGCAGCGACCCGTCGAGGCCCACCAAGCCGGCTGCCATCTTGGTGCCCCCGATGTCGACGGCGAGGAGGAGGTCAGCCACGCCGACCCGCGCCGAACGCGGCAACTCGACCAGACGTGGTGCAGCGAGACTCCGGTGCGGCCGGTGTTCCCGACCGCTGCGCCGGTCAGCTCTCGCGACGATGGAAGCGCGAACGGAACCAGTCGCGGGCTTCGGTGACCGCGCCCTCGATGCCGCTCGACGCACCACCTTCCTTCGGTTCGCCGTCGCGTGATCGCGTCAGATCGTGCCACCCCGCCCGACCCATGCGCCGCAGGTTCCGCTCGAACCACACCGCGGAGGCGAACATGATCACCACACCGACGAAGCCTGCGATGACCGACTTGGAGTAGAAGGCGACGAGGATGACCACACCGAGCACGAATGTCACCGCGGCCCACTTGCAGTACCGGCCGGCGTGGCGGTACACGGTCTCCGAACGGACGCGTTCCGCGAACTCCGGGTCCTGACGGACCAGGGACTCTTCGAGCTCCGCCAGAATTCGCTGTTCGTGGTCGGAAAGTGGCACTACCACCTGCCCCCTGGGATCTCCACATCCATCTGTGTCCAATGTTTGCACGCCCGACCGGCGCGGACAACGTGGATGTGATCCTTGACTCCTGCCTCTGTGGCGGCCTCCACCACGGAGCAGCTTAGAGCCGTATCGGCAGATTCGGAACGCGAGTAACCGAGTTGTAACGGCCCTGCCCACCGGCCAGGCAGGCCCTGGTGTGAGTCATGGACCGACGGGAGCGCCGCCCGGCAGAGAGCCCAGGCAGCGGGTCCCGCCTGAGCTGCCCGGCCGACCCTTCCCGGCTCTACGAGTCCCTGGGCTCCTTGGGCTTTCGCCGCATGACCAGGGCCGTGATCAGCGCCCCGAGCAATCCCGAGATCACGATCACCACGATGAGCGGAGCCTTCCGGTCGAAGACCCAGAAGTCGATCTGCACGTCTCGGAGGTTGGCCAAGGCGAACCAGACGAGCAGGATCACCGCCACGCTCATACCCACCAGCGTCGCCTGGCGCCGGCGGTCCATGCCTTGGCCCCGCCGGTTCATGCCGTGACGGCCTTCGGGTTCGATCGGTTGCGGGTCCGAATGCACCGGGCGCTTCGCCACGCCTCCATTCTGCCCGCCTGGGCGTCCCCCGTCGTACCGCGGTCGTCGCCCGGCCGCCCGCGCTCCCGTCGCCACCTGCTATGAGAAAGGTCCCAGAAGGAGACGCCATGACCTCCAGCGAGACACTCACCGGCGCCCGCACCATGTGGGAGCTCGTCGACCGCCGTGCGGCGGCATCACCCGAGCGCGCCATGTTGATCGGGGAGGATGGCGAGACCCTGACCTTCGGTGCGTTCCGCGACCGCGCCGAACGCGTGGCGGCGGCTCTGCTCGGAATGGGCGTGGTCGAGGGTTCGGTGGTCTCCTGGCAGCTGCCGACACGCGTGGACAGCGTCGTCCTCTCCATTGCCCTGGCTCGGCTGGGCGCGGTCCAGAACCCGATCATCCATCTGTACCGCGAGCGAGAGGTGGGCTTCGCCCTGCGCCAGACGGGCGCGTCACTCTTCGTCATCCCGGGCACGTGGCGAGGCACAGACTTCGCCGCCCTCGCGGAGCGGGCGCTCGAGGGCGCCCCGCGGCGCCCCGCCGTCGTGAGCATCGAGGACGGTCTTCCCGAGGCCGACCCGGGCGTGTTGCCCCCGCCGCCCGCGGGCACGAGCGCAGAGGACGCTCCGATCCGTTGGATCTACTACACGTCGGGCTCGACCGCCGATCCCAAGGGCGTCCAGCACACGGACCAGACCCTCATCGCAGGGGGATGGGGCCTCGCCCGCGCCCTCGACATGGGGCCCGACGACGTCGGCTCCATCGCCTTCCCCTTCGCGCACATCGCCGGTCCCGACTACCTGGTGACCATGCTGTCCTTCGGGTTCCCGGCCATCCTGCTCGAGGCCTTCTCCGCACCCGACGTCCTGCCCGTGTTCCGCCGCCACGGCGCCACCATGGTCGGCGGCAGCACCGCGTTCTACGTGGCCTACCTCGTCGAACAGCGCAAGACGCCCGGCGAGCCGATCCTGCCCACGCTGCGCCTGATGTCGGGTGGCGGCGCGGCCAAGCCCCCAGAGATCCACTACGAGGTACGCGACGAGATCGGCGGCCGCGGGGTGGTGCACGGCTACGGCATGACCGAGGTCCCGATGATCTCCAACGGCTCGCCGCACGACACGGACGAGCAACTGGCCAACACGGACGGCAAGCCGGTCGAGGGGGCGGACGTGCGCATCGTCCGCCTCGACGGCGAGCCCGCGGCACCCGGGGAAGAGGGGGAGGTGCGCGTCAAGGGCCCCATGGTCTTCCACGGCTACACAGACCCTTCCCTCACACAGGACGCGTTCGACGCGGACGGCTACTTCCGCACGGGCGACCTCGGACGACTGCGTGACGACGGGCACCTCACGCTGACCGGGCGCTTGAAAGACGTCATCGTGCGCAAAGGGGAGAACATCAGCGCCAAGGAGATCGAAGACCTGCTCTACACCCACCCCAAGGTCATCGAGGTCGCCGTGATCGGGCTGCCTGATCCCGAGCGAGGGGAGCGAGTGTGTGCGGTCGTGCAGCTCGCCGAGGGCACAGATGGCCTCCGCCTCGACGAAGTCGCCGCGTTCTGCCGTGAGGCCGGATTGATGACCCAGAAGATCCCCGAGCAACTCGAGCTACGCAGTGATTGGCCGCGAGCCGGCACCGGCAAGATCGTCAAAAAGTCGCTACGCGACGAGTACTCGGCGCGGTGAGCAGCGCCGCAGCGGGCCAGGCCCGCGGTCCCGTGCCACCCGCGCCCGTTGGCGACCCGCCCTATCGCGTCGTGTTCGTCTGCACCGGCAATATCTGCCGGTCCCCCATGGCCGAAGTCATTACGCGCGCGCTCGCGTCATCGACAACGCTCGGCGACGGCACCACCCTGGCCCAGCACATCGACGTGCGCAGCGCGGGCACCGGGCCGTGGCACGAGGGCGAGCCGATGCACGACCTGGCGGCTGCCACGCTGGCTCGATCCGGCTACCCGCGCCATCGGCATGTGGCACACCAGTTCTCGCCGTCGGAGCTGGCGGAGATCGATCTGCTGGTGGCGCTCGACCGCCGGCACCAACAGACGCTGCGCAGCCTCGGCGCCGACCCCGGCCGCCTCGCGCTGCTCCGCTCCTTCGACCCGGCGGCCGGTGCGGCGGCCGACGTGCCCGATCCGTACTACGGCGACGATGCGGTCTTCGACGAGTGCCGCGACATGATCGCCGCCGGCTGCGCCGGCCTCGTCGCCACCCTGGCGGCGCACTGGGACGCCAGCGGGGCCGCCTGACCGGAGGCTCCGAAGCGCACGCCGCACACCGTGGATCTGCGGAGTTCCGGCGCCAGCCGCGCGAACGTGCTGGTCAGCCAGCCGTTCGGCCGGTGTTGGCGGGAGGGCGTGTGACATAGTGCCCCCGTGGTTTCCCGCAGGGTCAGGCGCCGACGGCGCCAATTCACCGTCGGAAGCGTCCTCGTCCTCGTCCTGCTGGTCTACGTGGCCTTCTTCGCCGGAGGTTCGGGCACGCCGCCGCCTCCCCCCTCCACGCAGCACCACGCAGCGACCGTGGCAGAGCGCTTTCCGAAGCACTCACCGCTCAACCCCGACTGGAAGGGCAACGGCCGGACCGTCACTCTCGGCTTCGGGGGGGATGTGCACTTTGCCGGCGCGGTGGGTGAGAACCTGGCCAAGGATCCCTCGACAGCGCTCGGCACCACCATTCCGCAGCTCTTCGCCGGGACACAGCTGCGCATGGTGAACCTCGAGACAGCTGTCACCGACGGCACCTGCCCGGAGCCGCAGAACAAGCAGTACATCTTCGACGCACCGGCGTCCGCCATCACGGCCCTCAAGAGCGCAACGATCACGTTGGCCACCGAAGCGAACGACCACGGGCTGGACTGCGGACCCCAGGGACTCTCCCAGAACCTCACGATCGCGTCGCAGGACGGGTACCCCATCATCGGCATCGGGAACAACGCGGCGCAGGCGTTCACCCCCTACCGGGTCACCATCGACGGCCAGCGCATTGCCATCATCGCGGCGACACAGGTGATCGCGGACAACCTCATCGCCACGTGGACGGCCACGGGCACACAGCCCGGGGTGGCCTCGGCCATCGATCCGACCGAGCTCGTGCACGAAGTCCAACAGGTCCGCCGGACCGCGGACACCGTGATCGTCTACGTGCACTGGGGCACTGAGACCCAGGCCTGCCCGAATCCGCAACAGGAGCCCCTGGCGCAACAACTGGTTCAAGCCGGCGCGGACATCGTGATCGGGTCCAACGCGCACGTCCTCCTCGGAGGTGGCTATCTCGGCAGCGCCTACGTGGACTACGGGCTCGGGAATTTCGCCTTCTACGACAACACGGCCCCGGAGACCGACAGCGGGTCGTTGATCATCACCGCGCAGGGTCGTCACATCACCGGCGCCGTGTGGCGCCCGGCCAC
This sequence comes from uncultured Acidimicrobiaceae bacterium, assembly GCA_963736225.1. Lineage (GTDB taxonomy): Bacteria > Actinomycetota > Acidimicrobiia > Acidimicrobiales > RAAP-2 > Bog-473. The sequence continues at coordinate 109,542 of CAVTOF010000003.1, forward strand.
CATCCTGGCCGGCCTCCCTCAGCCATTGACCGGCTCGGCGGCGACGACCGCGGTCCAGAGTTGGAACGCAGCGCGCGGCTGCACCAACCTGGGGGTCAACCCCGCGACCAGCCTGGCCACCATGCATGCAGAGACAGTGCCCTTCGTGGCGCCGCCCGCGGCGCCCACGACGACGACCACGGCATCGGGAGGTAGCGGCGCGACCGGCTCCACGGCTGGCAGCACCACGAGCACGACGACCACCACCACGGCGACCTCGACCAGCACGTCGGGACGCGGGAGCGGGCACAGCACATCGACAACGACGACCACCCCGTCCGGACCGACCACCACCTCCCCCACCGACAACGCCGGCTAACGGCGATTGGGCTGCCGTCGGGCCGGGAGCCCGCCGCGCCACGCGGGACGACGCAGGTCTCAGACCATGTCGACTCGGCTGGGCGACACGGCACGGGGGGTGAACGCGTCCTCGCCGGGGATGCGCCGGTGGCGGAAGCGGATCTCCTCGAGGTCGTTGGGCTCGGTGACCGTCCGCTCCGCCAGCCGCAGCACCATGTCAGCCTGACGACGGAGCACGACACGCTGCTCGCCCGCGGTCGTATCGAGCATGATCGACCCCAGCGAGTCGATCAGGCGGATCAACACCGCCGGCATCCCCGCGGCCGCCTGCCTGATCTTGTCGAAGGCGCGGTTCACCATGCGCGCGTAGGAGGGATCGAACTCGATGAGGCGCACCTTGCCCAGCGAGTCCCGGTAGACCCCCTCGTCGAGTACCCGTCCCGAGACCCGGCCCAGCCCCGCCGACAGCCAGTCGATGCATGTCAACGCGGTGAAGGTGTCGTTGACCGCAGCCGACAAGGCACGGATGGCGATCTCGACCAGCTGGTCGATGGCGAACACCGGATCCTGCACAAGGGTGCGGTGCGGGCCGGTCACATGCGCCTTCGCCAGAGCGAGGGCCACCTCGGGGGCCGCCTCTCGCGGCCAGACCATGGCCAGCGGGCGGCCCGTTGCCAGGTAGTGGCCGGGACGATGCTCCAGGCGGATGAACGAGTCGGTCCGCGTGGCGATCCCGATCAGCTGCGCGTACCCGACGTACTGGATGTAGCCGCTCTTCTGCGATGGCACGACCGCCCCGTGCTCCTCCAGAAGCTTCAACAACTCGGGCACCGTCTTGCCGCTGTGCGGTGGTGCGGGTTCCTGGTGCTCCCCCACCATGTCTGGGAATTCAGCATCGATGGAACGCATGAGGTCGTCGGCGATCCCCGCAATGACCTCGGGCAGCTGGATCGACTTCGCAATGTGGTGGATGAAGTAGATGAGGACGCCGAGATCGAGCAACAACAGGGCCTCGGCGACCGACGTCGACAGGTGTGGGACGAAGTCGCTGCTCAGGCTGTTGATGGAACCGAGGGCCAGCACCGAGTAGACGAACGTGCCGACGAAGACGCCCAACGTCACCTGGTTGCCGATGTCGCGGACGAAGTTGCGCATCATCCGCGGGCCGAACTGCTGCGAGGCGAGGGTGAGCGCCAGGATCGTGATGGAGAACACGACGCCGATGACCGTGATCACGGCTGCGGCGATGGCGATGAGGACCTGGCGCTCGGCATCAGCGCTGCCGGTACGGATCCAGACGGGCAGCGTGAGATCGTGATGGAAGACCGCCACGTCGATCTCGAAGGTGACGACGAAGAGGAGCGCCGACACGACAACGAGGATGCTCGGGATGACCCAAAACGTGGTCCGGAGCTCCTCCAATCTCCAACTCGGGAGGTTGCGCCGGTCCTTGTCGACCCGGGCTGGTTGGAGCATCGACGGGTCGGGGGTGGTGAAGGCTGCTCGGTCGGTCATGGCGACGGTCTCGTTCCTCGCCGACCAGTCTTCCCGGCACGCCGCACAACAGCAGCGATCATCGTACCCGCCTCGCTCACCGGGGAAAGAAGCGCGGCAGGTGGTCGCGGTTGGCGCCCAACAACTCGTCCGCGAGCTGCGCCGCCAACGGGTACTGCCCCACGAGCGGATTGGCCAGCAGCGCCCGGACTACGTCTTGGCGGCTCCCCGAGCACGCCGCACGCACGGCGAGCCGTTCGTACGCCTTGGCGTGCTGGACGAGGCCGAGCATCTCGCCCGGGAGTTCACGTTGGGGCAACGGATGGGCACCCTCGGCGTCGACCACGGCCGTCGTCTCCACCACCGCGTCGTCGGGGAGGCCCGGCACGGCGCCGTCGTTGCGCATGTCGACCACTTGGACGTCTCCGGTGCCGGCGTGCAGCGAAGCCATGAGGCGCACCGCCGCCAACGAGTAGTAGGCACCACCTCGGTAGGACAGCGCAGCCGGTTTGGAGACCAGCGCCGGGTCGCGGTATTCGTCCAGCAGCTTCGTCTCGAGCTCGGCCACGACGTTCGCGCGGGAGCGGTACCCGGGTGCCGACTGGTGGGCCACCTCGGCGTCGTGCCCGTAGTAGTAGTGCACGTAGTACGAGGGCAGCGCGTGCTGTAGGCGCAGCACCTCCAAAGGAAGGCCGCTCTCGAGCTCGACCTCTGGGCCGAAGCGATCGAAGAGCTCGTCGAGGCGGTCAGGTCCCGCCTGCTCGACCCCGTTCGTATCTCCCGGCTCGTGCAGGCCACCCGTGCGGGCCGATCGAATCCAAGTCAGGTGGTTGAGCCCGACGTGTTCGACGGCGACGTCGTCGGGGTCGACACCGAGATAGTGGCCGATACGCCGCTGGGCCCAGATGGCGACGTTGCACAGTCCGACCGCCCTGTGGCCCTGGTCGAGCAGAGCCTGCGTCACGATCCCCACCGGGTTGGTGAAGTCGACCATCCAGGCTCCGGGATTGGCCCTGGCCGCCATCTCCTCGGCGAGATCGAGCACGATGGGCACCGTACGCAGCGCCTTGGCCAAGCCCCCGGCGCCGACGGTCTCCTGCCCGAGGCAGCCGTAGCCAACGGGCAAGGTCTCGTCGACGTGGCGGGCTGCCTGACCGCCGATGCGCAACTGCACGACGACGAAGTCTGCGCCTTCCAGCGCGGCGTGAGGATTCGTCGTCGTCGCGAACGTGCCCTGCCACCGCGCGCGCGGAGGATACGCTCGGACAACCCGCCGACCACCTCGCGCCGCTCCTCGCTCGGATCGAGGAGGACGAGGTCGTCGACGACGATGCGATCTTCGAGATCGCACAGACCGTCGACCAGTTCGGGGGTGTACGTGCTCCCACCGCCGACGACGGCCACCTTTGTCCCCACGCTGCGCAACGTAACATCCGTGCGTGTCCGACCCCGCCCCCGACGCGCCGGCGGTGCTGGCGTTCGACGGAGGCAGCACGAAGACAGATGTCGTCGTGGTGTCGCGGGAGGGAGCGGTCCTCGGACGCGCCCGCGTTGGACCGAGCAACCATCAGCTGGTCGGGCTCGACGCAATGGTCGAGACGCTGGGCGAGGCGGTCACAGCCGTGGCCGGCGACGCCGGGCTCTCCGGGCCGGCCCCGGGGCAACCGCTCTGCGCCACCGGCGTGTACTGCCTGGCCGGTATCGATCTCCCGGTCGACGAGGCGACGCTTGCTCCAGCCCTGGAGGCCACCGGCTGGACCGACGAGGTCGTGTTGCGCAACGACACGTTCGCCGTGTCGCGCGCGGGCACGTCGGCACCCTGGGGCATCGGTGTCGTCTGCGGGACCGGCGTGAATTGCGCCGCCGTCGGACCCGACGGGCGTACCGTGCGCTTCCCCGCGCTGGCCGAGCTTTCCGGTGACTTCGCGCCCGGCGGTGCGTGGCTCGGCGTGCGCGCGCTCGGCCTCGCGTTGCGCGCCGGCGACGGACGCGGCGCGCCGACGACGCTACGCGAACGGGTGCCCGCGCACCTCGGCGAGCCGGACGCAGAGGCGGTGCTCAGCGGCGTCTACACCGGCGCCATCCCCTACAACCGCCTGTTCGAGCTGGCCCGCGTGCTCCTCGATGCAGCGGCTGACGGTGATATGGAGGCACGCCGCGCCGCCGATGTCCTCGCCGACGAGGTGGCTGCCTTTGTCCGCGCCGCGGTCGTGCGCCTGGACCTGCACGAGGAACCCGTCGAGGTGGTCCTCGGTGGCGGCATCTTCGACACCAGGGACACGGTGTTCCACGACCGCGTTGCGGCAGGCATCCTCGCGATCGCGCCTCGCGCCGCTCTCGTCCGCCTCGACGTACCCCCGGTGCTCGGCGCCGCTCTGATCGGGCTCGACACGATTGGCGCCCCGCCCGAGGCGCTCGCCTCCCTGCGGGCCGCCCTGAGCGGCACACCAGACCCTGGCTAGTCCGCGCGCGCTCCTGCGCCCGCTCCCGCCACGGCGCCCGCGGTGTGCGGCATGGCGTCGGCCACCAGCCGCTCGTCGTCGGCCAGGAGTGAGTGCGCCAGGTCCTTGACCATGGCGATGACCTCGGGGTGCTCCTCCGGGTTCCAGCCCTCGAGCAGTTCGGTGAGGCCGCTGCGGCGCGCCTCGGTCAGCTTGTCGAGCGCAGTTGTTCCCGCACGCGTGAGATGCAGGTCGCATTCGGCCCCGCGGTGACGCTCTTCGATCATGCCGGCGGATACCAGGCCGTCCACCCCGGGCTCGATGAGCGCCGGGTCCACCTTCAGCCGACGGGAAAGGTCGCCCACGGTCGTCGCAGGGTTCTCTGCGAGCCGGTAGAGCAACCAGCACGAGCGTGGCGGCAGGTCGATCCCCGCACGGATCGCCAACGTGCGGTACAGCTCGCCGCGGTTCTCCCGGGCCGAGAAGCGTTCGAGCGCAAGCTGGATCTCGTCGAGCGACGATCGGGTGGCGGGCGCGCCTTGGATCTCCCCCTGGTCGACCGTCTGGACTGTTTTGCGCAACTCGACCTCGGGGAGCAGGAAGCTCAAGAGGAACGCCACGAAGGCGATCGGCACTGCCACCAGGAAGACAATCTGGATCGAGTGGGTCACGGCATCGATGTACTTGGTGTAGAAGAACAAGCCCGCGGCCGTCGACTTCAGCCTGGCCAGCAGGCCCGGGTTGATCGTCTGCGGGTTGAACGACCTCAGCACGGATGCCGGCACCTTGGCCAGCGTCGGAGCGATCGTGTGGTTCAAGACGATGGCGTAGATCGCCCCGAACACCGCCGTGCCGAAGGAGCCACCGATCATCCGGAAGAACGTGGCACTGCTGGTCGCGACACCCAGGTCCTGATAGGACACCGCGTTCTGCACCGCGACGACGAGGACCTGCATGACCAGTCCCATGCCGACGCCGAAGACGAACATGTAGCCGGCCAGCACCCAACCGTTCGTCGACGCGTCGATCAACGACAAGAGGAACGCACCGATGGTCATCAGCGCCGTGCCGACGATCGGGAAGATCTTGTAACGACCCCAGCGCGTCACGAGACGGCCCGAGGTGACCGACGCACCGAGCATGCCGAGCATCAGCGGCAAGATCCGCAGCCCAGACGCCGTCGGGCTCACGCCCTTGACGATCTGCATGTACAGAGGGAGGAACGTGAGAGCCCCGAACATGGCGAACCCCATCACGAAGCCGATGGAGCTGGCGGCGTTGAACACCCGTTCCCGGAAGAGCTTCAGCGGGATCACGGGCTCCGCCGCCACCCGCTCGGCCATGAGGAAGGCCACAGCCAGCACCACGCCGAAGAGCGCGGTCGCAATGCTCGGGAACGAGAGCCAGGCCCACGAGATCCCTCCCAGGCTGGCGAAGATGATGAGCGACGTCGCCGAACCGGCGAGGAGGAGCGACCCCGCGTAGTCGATCCTGTGCGACACCCGGCGCAGATGCCCGGGCAGCACTGCGCCGGTGACGAAGAGGGCGAGGATCCCGAGGGGAAGGTTGATGTAGAAGACCCACCGCCACGTCAGGTAGGTGACGCACAGGCCGCCGATGAGCGGCCCGATCACCGTGGCCACGGCGAACATGGCGCCGAAGAGACCCATGTAGCGACCGCGGTCGCGGGGCGAGACCACGTCGCCGATGATCGTCTGTGCGCCGACCATCAGTCCCCCGCCACCCAGTCCCTGCACCGCCCGGAACGCGATCAGCTCGGTCATGGTGTGGCTGAATCCGGACAAGGCCGACCCGATCACGAAGATGACGATCGCCGCCTGGAAGAAGGTCTTTCGCCCGTACTGGTCGCCGAGCTTGCCCCACAAGGGCGTCGACACCGTCGAGGACAAGAGGTATGCCGTCACCACCCACGCCAGGTGTGATCCCCCGTGCAGGTCGCCGACGATGGTCGGCAGCGCGGTCGACACGATGGTCTGGTCGAGCGCGGCCAACAACATGCCGAGCAGGAGTGCACCCAGGATGATCCACAGGCGTCGACCAGTGATCCGCTCGACGGTCGGCGGTGCCGCGGCAGTGACGCTCACACCCACCTCCCAACCTTGGTCACGATCGATTCAGAGTAGGAACGTCCTGCTCGGAATGCAACAACCGGAGACCGCCGTCCCTGTCCACCGGGCCGGTCTCGGCGCCCTGCGGTCTGCCGCACCACCTCGGAACTCGCTGGCTTCCTCTCGCGCTACGGTCCCGCGGCACACAGACACAACGCACGCACACAGAATCCACACGCACACCGACGTGTAGGGAACCGCCAGAAAGGGTCGTCCATGCGAACTCGTCTCACTGAGCTGCTCGGAATTGAGCATCCGGTCATGTTGGCCGGGATGGGCGGCGTCTCGTATGCCGCGCTGGCCGCTGCTGTGTCCGCGGCGGGTGGCTTCGGTTGTCTCGGCGCGTCGACCATGGGCAACGAGAAGATGGTGGAGGAGATGGCCGCCGTGCGCGCCGCCACCGATAAGCCCTTCGGAGTTGATCTCCTTACGGCCATGCCGGGAGGCATGGCGGAGCAGGTCACGATGGTCATCGAGGGCGGCGCCACCGCCTTTGTCGCCGGGCTTGGTGTGCCGACGGAGGTGGTCGAGCTGTGCCACCGCCACGACGTCGTCGTGGTCTCCATGTGCGGCAAAGTCGAACACGCGGTGCGCGCCGTCGAGGCCGGGTGTGACCTCGTCGTGGCCCAGGGCACCGAGGCAGGTGGCCACACCGGGCAGGTCGCCACCTTCCCGCTCGTCCCCCAGATCGTCGACGCCGTCGGCGATCGCGTGCCGGTCGTTGCTGCCGGTGGCGTCTTTGACGGCCGCGGGCTCGCCGCCGCACTGTCGCTCGGGGCGGACGGCATCTGGGTGGGCACGCGCTTCATCGCGACGCCCGAGGCGCGCGGTGTCCTCGGGTACAAGGACACGCTCCTCGCCAGCCGGGAGGATCAGACGACGGTCAGTCGCGCCTACTCGGGCAAGACCATGCGTGTCGTGCGCAACACGTACACCGACTACTACGACGCCCACCCCGACGAGCTCAAGAAGTTCCCCGAACAGCTGTCGGTCTCGTACGGCAACGGAGCGATGCACCTCGGAGGCGACTCCTTCGCCGAAGGTGTCGACGTCGCCAAGGAGTGCTACCCGGCGGGCCAGGGAGTGGGCGCCATTACCGAGCTCGTACCGGCAGCCGAACTCGTGCTGCGCTTCGTGGCCGAGGCGGAGTCGGTGCTCGACCGGCTCACCACGCTGCGCTGAGCAGCGAAGCGGTGTCGGGCCCGACGGCGCGACGCCGCTGGCGGGTAAGAAGGGGGGTCGTGACCACTGGACCCACCTCCGAGACCCGGGTGGCGCTCGTGACCGGGGCCAATCACGGGATCGGCGCGGCGACGGCCAAGGCGCTGGCTAATCGAGGCGACGCGGTGGTGTGCGCGTACTACCGAGACGAACGGCTCGGCGGGATCGACGACCCCTCATTGCCGGCTGCCTATCGCGCCACCCGGATGGCGCGTGCCGACTTCGTCGTCGAATCGATCAAGGCGGCCGGGGGCAGAGCGGTCGCGATCGAAGCAGACCTCGCCGACGCGGCCACCGTGCCCTCGCTCTTCGATACGGCGGAGCAGGAGCTCGGCCCGGTGCAGATTCTCGTCAACAACGCGTCGGGGTGGGTGGCCGACACCTTCGTCCCCACTGCCAGTGACCGTTTCGGTCGCGCGCAGACCCAGCTCAACCCCGGCACCATCGACCAGGTCTTCACGATCGACGCCCGTGCCGCGGCGCTGCTGATCGCCGAGTTCGCGCGTCGCCACGTGGCGCGTGACGGTGACTGGGGCCGCATCGTGGCGCTCAGCTCCGGCGGCCCCGACGGATTCCCCGAAGAGGTGTCCTACGGTGCTGCAAAGGCGGCCCAGGTCAACTTCACCCTGAGCGCGGCCACCGAGCTCGCTCGCTACGGCGTGACCGCCAACGTCGTGTATCCCCCGATCACCGACACCGGCTGGGTGAATCCGACGATCGCGGCGCACGCCCGCTCCTCGGGGTCCCGCGTGGCGACGCCGAAGGAGGTGGCTGATGTGATCGTCTACCTGGCGTCTGAGGCGGCGGGGCTGATCACCGGCAGCGTCATCCGGCTCCGTTGAGACCGACCGGGCACGAGACACCGGTGCTGCCGAGGCCGCAGTACCCGGAGGGGTTGGCCTCGAGATACTGCTGGTGGTACGGCTCGGCGTAATAGAAGGACCCGGCGGACACGATCTCCGTCGTGAGGTCGCCGTAGCCGGCGTCGTGCAACGAGCCCTCGAATCGCTCCGCGACCTTGTGCGCGATCTCGGCCTGCTCGGGGGTTGTCGTGTAGATGGCTGAGCGGTACTGGGTACCGACGTCGTTGCCCTGCCGCATGCCCTGTGTGGGGTCGTGCGCCTCGAAGAAGACACTCAGCAGCTCCTCGTAGCTGATGACGGCCGGATCGAAGACGACGAGCACCACCTCGGCGTGGCCGGTTCTCCCGCTGCAGACCTCGTGGTACGTCGGGTTGGGCGTGATCCCGCCGGCATAGCCGACCGCGGTCGTGTAGACGCCGGGCAGGGACCAGAACGTCCGCTCCGCACCCCAGAAGCAGCCCAAAGCGAAGACGGCCCGCTCGGTGCCCTCCGGGAACGGTGGGGTGATCTTCGTGCCGAGCACCAGGTGCGGCGCGTCGATGACCATGGCCTCGGCCCGGCCGGGTCTCGCGTGCTCGCTGTCCACCATGTGCGTCTTGCGGGAACTGAACAGTCCCATCTCGCCTCCAGTCTTTGTCTCTTCGGAATCTTTCTTCGGGATCGCTCGACCCCTTCTGACCAGGTATAACCGTCCGGGCGTTGAATTGTTCCGTCACGTCTAGTATCATTTCGATATATCATTATAGAACATGCAATCTGGCAAACGAGATCCACGGAACGGGCAGGTGCCTGAGTCCACGCCTCCCGTACGAGGCCAGGGCAAGCCCTTCGAGGACGAGCCGGTCCCGGCGACTGCCGCCGGCCGGACGAACCCGGCCAAGGTCCGGAAGGCACGGGCCAACCCGGAACGTCCGGGAGAGAGGTGCCGGGCCGAGCCTGGTCGCTTCGTCCCCGTCGTCGACCTGACCCGCTGCGAAGGCAAGCGGGACTGCACCGAAGTCTGCCCCTATGACGTCTTCGAGGTCACCCGGATGGCCGACGCCGACTTCGCCACGCTTGGTGTGGTGGGAAAGCTGCGCAGCCTCGCCCACAAGCGTCAGACCTCCTATCCCGTCCGGGCCCACGACTGCCACGCCTGCGGGCTGTGCGTCGTGGCCTGTCCCGAGGCGGCGATCACGCTCCGGCCAGTGAGCTGAAGAAGAACGACAACGCCCAGAAGATCCACACGAAGGAAGGAAGCCCACATGGGACGAGGACACACTCGACACGAACACGATCACAACCACGAACACAATCACGACCACGACGAGCTGCACGGCGGCCTCCACGAACATCTCCACGACCATCTGCACGACCATTTCGGAGGACGCGGCATGCGCGGCTCACGAGCCCGCTGGGGCGGTCGTGGCGGCTGGGGCGGCGGCAGACGCATGCGCCGCGGCGATGTGCGGACCGCGATGCTGGTGGCGTTGCGCGACGAGCCGGCCAACGGGTACGAGGTCATCCGCCGACTCGAGGAGATGAGCGGGGGCCTGTGGCGGCCGAGCCCCGGCTCCGTCTACCCGCACCTCCAGATGCTCGAAGACGAGGGCATCGTCCGCTCCTCCGAGGTCAGCGGCAGCCGCACCTACACCCTCACCGACTCGGGCCGAGCGGAGGCCGAAGCGGCCACCCTCTCCTTCGGGTCCGGCGACGAGCTCGACGACCGGGTCCGTACGCTGCGGGAGGCCGTCGGGCAGCTCATGAGCGCAGCCAAACAGCTGGCGGGCGCGGGCGAGGGGTCACAGCTCGATCGAGCCATCGAGGTGATCCAGCGGGCTCGCAAGGAGCTCTACCAGATCCTCGCCGAGGATTGAGGCGGGATTCGCCCGGTACTGTGCGGGGAGACCCATGAGCACGACGACAGCCACCATGTCGCTCGACGGCGCCTCGACGGGTGGCCCGGCGCCCATCATCGAGACGATCGGCCTCACGAAGACCTACCGTGGAACGGACTTCCGCGCCGTCGACGGGCTCAACCTGAGCGTCGGTACGGGCGAGGTCTTCGGACTGCTCGGGCCCAACGGTGCGGGAAAGACGACCACGGTCGGCGTGCTCACGACTCGTGTGATCCCGACGGGCGGACAGGCACTCGTCGGCGGCATCGACGTCGTCGAGCACCCCACGCTCGTCAAACAGCTGATCGGCGTGGTGTCACAGCAGAACACGCTGGATCGCCAGCTCACCCCTTGGGAGAACCTGTACTTCCACGGCCGTCTCTTCGGTATGAGCACGAAGGAGTCCAGGCAGACCGCCGACGATCTCCTCGAGCGCTTCCAGCTGTCGCGTTTCGCCAAGGCCTCGGTCTACGCACTCTCGGGCGGCATGGCCCAGCGGCTCATGGTGGCACGGGCGATCTTCCACCGGCCGGCCGTCCTGTTCCTCGACGAACCCACCGCGGGCCTCGACCCCCAGGGACGGCTGGCCCTCTGGGAGCTCCTCGAAGGGCTCAACGCCGAAGGCCAGACCATCATGCTCACGACGCACTACATGGAAGAGGCGGACAAGCTGTGCGACCGGGTCGCGATCATGGACCACGGCAAGATCCTCGCCCTCGACACACCAGCCGCACTGAAGCGAAGTGTCGGCGCCGACACGATCGTCACGGTCAAGGCCGCCGGTGATCCGGCGCTGCTGGCCGAGGCCTTCGAGGGTCGCCTCGAGGGCCTGACGCGCACCAGGGTCACCGACGACGGCGTGGAGCTCCAAGTCCGGGGCTCCGAACGCCTGGCGCCACGCGTGGTCGGAGGCCGCCGAGTCAGCCGGCTTCTCACTGGCCGACCTGTCGGTCGCGGAGCCGACGCTCGAGACAGTGTTCATCGGCTTGACCGGAAAGGACTTGCGCGACTGATGGCCACCACGACGTCGGGTCCAGCCCCTGCCACCACGTTCGGTTCCCCCGGTACGCGCCGGGTCGAGCTGGAACCGACACGTTCGGCGACGGCGGCCAGCTGGACATCGCTCGGGGCGCTGATCCGGCGCGACATGGTGGTCCTGTGGAAGCACAAGGTCGAGTTCACCGTGCGCACGCTCGTGCAGCCCTTCCTCTTGTGCTTCGTCTTCCTCTACGTGTTTCCCAAGATCGGCCAAGGGATCGGCGGCGCCAGCGGGGTGCCCGGAGCGGAGTCCGCGTTCGCCACCGTCCTGGTGCCTGGCGTGGTCGGGTTGGCCATCATGTTCCAGGGCATCCAGGCCGTCGCCATGCAACTGGCGCAGGAGTTCGGCTTCACCCGCGAGATCGAGGACCGCGTGCAGGCGCCGTGCCCGATCTGGCTCGTCGCCGTCTCCAAGGTCATCTCCGGTGCCGGCCAGGGCCTGATCTCCGCGGCGATCGTCCTCCCTATCGCCTCGGTGGTGCACGCCAGTGGGGTGGAGGCCCACATCAACCTGCACTGGCTCCTCATCGTGACGCTCGTCCCGCTCTCGTGCGTGTGCATGGCGTCGCTGGGGCTCTTGCTCGGCACCTCGTTCGAGCCCCGCAACCTCGGGCTCATGTTCGGGTTCATCGTGCTGCCCATCACCTTTCTCGGCGGCACCTACTACCAGTGGACCCGTCTCGCGCCGGTCAAGGTCGGCCCGGTCCATTGGCTGCAGATCGTGGTGCTGATCAACCCGCTCATCTACATCAACGACGGCATGCGCGCCGCGTTCACCGACGCCGCCCACATGCACCTCTACATCATCTATCCGGCCATTGTGGCCTTCGGGATCGTGTTCTTGGCGCTCGGCCTCCGGAATTTCCGCCACAAGGTGCTGGCCTGAGCCAGGCACGGCCCGGTGCCACCTCAGCGAGACAGCTGTCACCTGGGATTCTGAAGAACCGGTGAAATGTGGGACAAACGCGACTGAGCGGAACATCCACTGGGTAGGGTGATCCGCAATCGTGCAGCCAGGGCAGGCGACCGCTCGCGGAGTGGTGGCGAAGGGACGGATTCCCATGGAGATGAGCGGTCGAGCAGCGCCGTCCGACCTCCTCGAGCCCTACCGCGACGTTCGCACCGCAACCGAGCGACTGGCCTCGGTGCTGAGTGCCGAGGACCAGACGGTGCAGACGATGCCCGACGTGAGCCCCACCAAGTGGCACCGGGCCCATGTGACATGGTTCTTCGAGACGTTCGTTCTCGGCGAGTACGCGGATGACTATCGCCCGTACGACGAGGCATACGCCTACATCTTCAACTCCTACTACGAAGCCGTAGGCGCCCGGCACCCACGTCCAGAGCGTGGGCTGCTGTCGCGCCCGGGGATCGAGGAGATCGGTCGCTATCGCGCGGCCGTCGACGCGGCAATGGACCCGCTGCTGCGCGACCCGGGTCAGCCCGGCTTGGCCGACCTGATCACCCTCGGACTGCACCATGAGCAGCAGCACCAAGAGCTACTTCTCATGGACATCAAGCATGTGCTGTCGAAGAACCCGCTGCGGCCGGTCTACCTCCCGGCCGCGCCCGGCCCTTCGTCAGCTCACGCGCCGAAGGCGGGCTGGCTCGAGCACGATGGTGGACCGGTCGAGGTGGGCCACCGCGGCGTCGGGTTCGGGTTCGACAACGAGTTCCCGGTCCATACCGTGTACCTCACGCCCTTCGGTCTCGCGGACCGGCCGGTCACCTGCGGCGAGTGGCTGTCCTTCATGGAGGACGACGGGTACCGCCGGCCAGAGTTCTGGCTCTCCGACGGCTGGGCCGTCGTGAACAACGAGCGCTGGGATGCGCCGCTTTACTGGTCACGGGATCCCGACGACTCCGATCGCTGGATGCAGTTCACCCTCGCCGGCCTGCGTCCTGTCGACCCCGACGAGCCGGTCTGTCACGTGAGCTACTACGAGGCCGACGCCTTCGCGCACTGGACCGGTATGCGGCTGCCCACCGAATCGGAATGGGAGACGATCGCCGCCGCGCACGGAGAGGGCAGGCACTTCTTGTCCAACCGCGTCCTCGAGATCGGCGCGCCGCACCCCGAGCCGGCCGTGGCCTCGAACGCGATGTTCGGGGATACGTGGGAGTGGACCTCGAGTGCCTATTCCCCCTACCCCGGATTCCGGGCGGCCCCCGGTGCCGTGGGCGAGTACAACGGCAAGTTCATGGTGAGCCAGTACGTGTTGCGTGGCGGCAGCTGCGCCACGCCCGACGGGCACGTGCGTCCCACCTATCGGAACTTCTTCCCACCCGGTGCGAGGTGGGCGTTCAGCGGGGTTCGCCTCGCCCGGGACCCCTGAGCGATGGCCTACACCATCGACGTCCACCTCTCCCCTGAGGAGGTTCGCAGCCAGATGCGCGCCGACGCGCTGAAAGGGCTGCAGGGTGCTGTGAAATCCATCCCACCGGTGTGGTTCTACGACGAGCGGGGCAGCCGACTGTTCGAAGAGATCACCCAGCTCCCCGAGTACTACCCCACACGCGCCGAACGCGTGCTGCTCCAACGGCACGCGGCCGCCATCGCCGAGCTGTCCAAGGCCGACACGCTCGTCGAATTGGGTGCCGGAGCCTGCGACAAGACGCGGGTCCTGTTGTCCGCGCTGGAGGAAGCGGGCACGCTCGCGCGCTACGTCCCCTTCGATGTGAGCGACGAATTCCTCCGAGCCGCCGCCGCCACGCTGTCCGATGAGTTCGACACCCTGGCCATCCATCTGGTCATCGGCGACTTCCACCATCACCTGACTGAGATCCCGACCGATGGAAGGCGACTGATCGCGTTCTTGGGGGGGACGATCGGCAATTTCGACCCCACGCAGCGCGCTCGTTTCCTCTTCGACCTCAATTGCACGATGTCGAGCGACGACTCCCTTCTGCTCGGCACCGATCTGGTCAAGGATCGCACGCGGCTGGTGGCGGCCTACGACGACGCTGCTGGCGTCACCGCCGACTTCAATCGCAACGTGCTCCACGTCCTCAACGAGCAACTGGGTGGAGACTTCGAGCCGTCGCGCTTTCGCCACGTGGCCCGGTGGAACGAGGACGAGCAATGGATCGAGATGCGGCTGCGCGCCGAGGAGGAGACCGAGGTCATGCTGGCGGGCGCCGACATGACCGTCCGCTTCGACGAGGGTGAGGAGCTGCTGACTGAGATCAGCGCGAAGTTCACGCCCGCTCGCGTCGAAGAGGAGCTGGCCGCGGCTGGCTTCGTCGTCGAGGAGATGTGGGGCGCCGATGACGGCGAGTTCCTCCTCTCGCTCGCCCACCCGTACTGCTGACGGCGCCGCACCCGGGGACGCTGACGGACCGACCGCGTCAGTGCGCGTCAGCCCACGGACGCGGGAACCCGGGCCGCCGTCACGTGCGCCGGCTCGGCGAGGTCGTCGCGCGTCGGTTGTCCATCGCCGGCGCCTGATCAGCCATCCCGCGAGCACGACGAGTAGCAGGGCCACCGCCCCCGCACTCAGCACGGTCGCGGCCAGAAGGTGCGACGGTCGGTAGTGGAATGTCACGACGTCGTTCCCGGCCGGTATGTGCACCTCTTGGACGAGATCGGCGGCGTTGACCGGAATGCCTCTCGCGCTGCTCCCGTTCACCGCCACGGTGGCCTTCCACCCCGAGTCCCACGCCACCGACCGGACGACGGTGGTGGGCCCCGGCGCTGTCCACCCTGATCTGCTCGGACTTTGTCGTGTTCGACACGACGGTCACCGAGACGTGACGCCCCGCCGCTGTGGTCGCCGAGATCGGGACGGGAGGACGGCGGAGCGTGAAAACCGCGTAGCCCTGGGAGAACCCGGCGACCTGCCAGGGTCCGGGCACGAGCGCCGACGAGAGTGATCCGTCGAGCTCGTAGGGGCGGCCGCCCGCCGTGATGATCACCCGCTGGGACGGCAGTGCGCTGCCCATGGCCTCGAGTGACAGTCCCACCGCCGCGGTCGGCGGGAGCACGAACGACACGCCGGTCGCCCCCGCTGGCACCAGCGCCACCCCGGCCCAACGCGTGGTCCCGTTGGCGCTCAGTGTCCCGAACCGGAGCGCGGTGCCCGGCCCGGCCGGCCGTTGGAACAGCACTGTCGCCCCGCCGGCTTTCAGTGACTCTCCGAAGAACCACGAGGCCGTCTGACCCTTGCTCAGTGTCCCCCGGGGGCCGGGGTAGAAAGGATACGCCGTCGCGTTGTAGTCGGCGCCGAAGCCCCGGGGCAGCACCGGATCGGTGCCTATGGACTCTGACACCTGGTTGGTATCCTCGAAGGTGCGCGGCACGGCCGCCAACGGCACCAGGAAGTATTCGGGCACGGTCACGACCTCGCGGAGGTTGAGCTGGTCGAGGGTGCCCGAGGCCAACTGCGCGATGTCGAGGTCGTTTTGCTCGTGGGTGTGCGTCACCGACTCGTAGTTGCCGTTCACGATGGATGCGTAGCCCGAGATCGACGGCAGCCCCGGCACGATGTTGAGGTCGGGCACACCTTGTGGGCTGTC
The DNA here is from genome assembly GCA_963736225.1 of uncultured Acidimicrobiaceae bacterium. Taxonomy (GTDB): domain Bacteria; phylum Actinomycetota; class Acidimicrobiia; order Acidimicrobiales; family RAAP-2; genus Bog-473. The sequence continues at coordinate 125,459 of CAVTOF010000003.1, forward strand.
CGGATAACTGTCGTAGGTCTGCGGGTCGTAATTGATCATGCGGGCGCCGGGCGCCAAATGGGCGGCCACCAGCTGCTCGGTCGGTGTCGTCCCACTGAGGAGGTCGTTCGGTGGCGTCAGCGTCAGCTGGCTGGTGAAGGCCATCAGCCCGAGGTCGAATGCGACGAAGATCGCGATCAGCCCCGTCCACGGGACGGTAGGCAGCCGAGGGCGGATCCAGACGAGCACCGCGGCAACGGCACTGAACACGAGTGCCGTTCGCGTCGCCTCGCGGACGGTCGAGGAGATGCCGGAGGTCGCGGTCACACCGGCGAAGACGTGGACCAGCGACCCGGGCGCCGCCAGCCCCCAGATGAACAAAGCACCCACGAGGCCGAACGGGATGAGACCCGTGAACCGGTCGAACCAGCGCATCGGGTCGTTCACCCGCGGCGCGTGGGCCCGGTCGATCCAGGCGGCCAGGAGCACGCAGAGCGCAGTGGCGACCGTGATCATGTTCCGGCTTTGCAGTCGTTGGTGACCGTAGAGCGGCAGGCTGTTGAAGAGGTGCTCGAGCGGCGTATTAGAGCCGAGCGCGAGGACGTATCCGACGATGGCGACGCCGTACCACGTGTAGCGGTCGCGCGCCGGCAGCCGGCTCGGCCAGCGCGGGTGCCACACAGTCAGCGCGGCGATGACGGGCAGTATCCCAAGGTAGATGCCGACCTCGGGCAGGTTGTACTGGCCGAAGAACTGGGCCTCGCCCAGATGCCCATAGCCGCCGTCGATGTACGGCACGAGCGCGAAGACGCTGAAGGGCGTGGGGAAACTCCCGGCAGCGGCGAGCACGCCGTTGCCGCGTTGGGAGTTGCGAATGGCCTCGAGGCCGGGAAGCCACTGGATCGCGGCGAGCGAGAGTGCCAACGCGGCACCGGTGGCACACCGGCTCAGGACTCGCCACCAACGCTGGCTGCTCAGCCCGGCGGAAAAGGCCGCGAACACGATGACGAGCAGCGCTTCGTCGAGCATGGCTTCGGGGGCACCGGCCAGGATCACCGTGGCGAAGGCGACCCCGAGCAGGATCGACCAACGCCAACGGCCGTCCCGCACGATGTGGAGCACTGCCAGCAGCATCCAGGGAATGGCCACGTAGCCCTCGGTCATGTCGACGTGGTTGACCTGGCTGAGCACCGGTCCCGCGAAGGCGAAGGTCGCGGCGGCGATGACGCAGGCGACCACCGAGAGCGTGAGCGCGCGCAGGAAGACGTACATGCCAATTGCGATCGCCGAGAACAAGATGACTTCGGTCGCAATCCACGCGGCCCGGTCGGGCAGGATCACGAAGAGACCCGTCAGTGGGTAAAAGGCTCCCGCGTTGAAGTCGGCCATCAGCGGTGTGCCGCTGAAGATGTACTGGTTCCAGAAAGGCAACTGGCCGTGGCGCAGCATGGAGCCCACCAGCACGTGCAGGGGGTAGTTCTGTTGGAGGTTGTCTCCCGTGATCAGGACGCGGCCGCCGATCAGGTCGGGGAGGACGAACGCGGCAGTCGGAATGGCAACGAGCACCAGATACGGCCACAGGGGTCCGAGATGGACGCGTAGTCGGTTCACGGGCGAGGACCTGGGTGCGTGGGTGAAGGGCTGAGGGCCCCGCGCTGCCTCGTGGCGGCGCAGCCTCGGCACGCTACCCGGTCGCCCAGAAAGTGCTCACGCCGGCTCAGAGCGAGCGTTCCGAGGACGTGGTGCCGCCCCCCATCTCGGGGTCGTCGCCCCGCCGGGCGAAATCGTCGGCGATGCCCATCGCGTCGTCTCTCAGGGAGAGGTGCAACGTGGTGGGCCGACCCCCATATCCATCGCCCCCGAGGACCAGACCTCGCATCTGACACCTTCCGTTCACGTGACAGCCAGATTTCGCCTCCGTAACGGCACGAGTTTCCCCTCGTAGCCTGGGATGCTCCTGAGAATCCTGTTAAGGAAGGTTTCGGGTCCCCAAACCCGGGTCTGGGTGTGACAAAATCACTGCAGTTTGATGACGATTCTGCCGCCCGCGGTCGCCGACCTCGGGGCAGCAGCTAAGGAATCCGCGATGGAGCTCGACCTCCCGGGCGCTGCCACCACCTCGACCACGACAGACCGCTCCTCCCCCGGCGCCGCGACGGCGCAGCAGGGGGTGCGGTTCAGTGCCGCGCGCACTGCCGGCTTGGGCCTCCTCGGGACATCGGCAATTCTGATTGGCTCCGTCATGGGCGGACAGTCTTTCGAGACTCATTTGGCCGGCGCATGGTTCTTCGGCATGCCGGGCGGCCTGTTCGGCTCCTACGGGACGAACGACTCCCTGCCGACCATCGTGTCCCTCGCACTTGTCTTCGGCGGCCTCATCCTGGTCACCCGCGTCTGGTTGGGCTTCCTGCGCTACCTGAAGGACAACCCGGGCTTTCCCGTCAAGCGGGTCGTCTTCGTGGCACTGGTGTGGGCCGTGCCGCTCCTGCTCGCCCCACCGCTGTTCAGCCGTGACGTCTACACCTATGCCGCCCAGGGCGAGATGGTGAGCCACCACATCAATCCCTACGCCTACGGCCCGAACGTGCTCGGGGCGACGCCCTTCAACGAGATGGCTGACGTCGTGTGGTCGGGCTCCGAGTCGCCGTACGGGCCAACCTTCTTGACCGCCGACGGCGTGCTCGACCAGGCCTCGGGCCATTCGATCCTGCCCGACCTGGTGCTGCTGAGGCTCTTGGAGGTGGCGGGCATCGCATTGATGGTGGCAGCGACGCCCACCTTGGCCCGATCGCTGAAACATGACCCGGCCCACGCCGTCTTGATCGGGGCGGGTTCGCCGCTCGTCCTCTTGTCGCTGGTCGCCGGCGCGCACAACGACGCCCTAATGGTAGGACTGTTGATGGCCGGCCTCGCCGTGGCCAAACGCGTCGGTACCGTGCCGGGCATCATCTTGTGCGCGCTCGCTGCGGGGGTGAAGTCGCCTGCCGCGCTCGGTGTTCTCTTCCTTGGCTGGGTCTGGGCCGGTCCCGCCGCGCCCACGCGACGGCGCATCGCACACACCGCGGCGGCGGGCGTAATTGCCCTCGCCACGCTGGAGGTCGTGGCGCTGGTCTCGGGAACAGGCTGGGGGTGGATCCGCACGACGACGACCGCCGACGCGGCATTCACCGGGGTCACACCCGTGAATGTCGTCGCCCGCGCCGTGTCCATCGGCAGCCACGTCTTTCAATTCCCGATCAGCATCATGGCCATTCGGCCAGTGTTCAGCGTCCTCGGCCTGCTCATCGCCGTCTACGTCGGGTACCGCCTCCTCATGCGCTCGCCCCAGGACAGCGTCGTCCGCTGCCTCGGGCTCACGCTCCTCGTGCTGGCGCTCCTGGGCCCGATCGTGTGGTCCTGGTATGTCACGTGGGGCGTGGTGGTGGTGGCGCCTGCCGCTGTCGGACGCCTGCGGACGGCGCTGATCGTCATCAGTACCTTCTGGGCGTTCGCCGGCGTGACGGCAGTCCACAACATCTACATGCGGCTCGTGCACACCTTCGTGCTGACCGACCTGCTGCTCGTCGCAATGCTGCTCGCCGTCGCAATCACGCCGCTCGGCCTGCTCTCGAAGGGCACCGGGCGAGCCCGGCTGCCCCGTCTGAGTCCCGGTGTGCTCAGCGGCGCCGGTGCCGGCGCCGCCACCTGACCGGTCGCGCACCACACCGATACGCCAGTCAGCTCCGCGTCGATCCCCCCTGCGCCGCCGTGTACGCCGCGTGCCAGCCCTCGATCATGGGACCGAACGCCGCAGGGTTGTACGCGTCCTCTTCGTAGGAGAACTGCATGTCGCCCGCGTAGTGCAGCACCGTGATGTTGTGGGCCTGATGGACCGACCCATCGCCGGGGTCCTCCATCCTGTTCTCGATGCGGCAGATCCACCAGCCGCGCTCCTCGTCACAGACGCACCACGAGTGCGGGAACGAATTCATGGCCCGGTTGGGCCATTCCGCCATCAACGGCGCGATCCAGTCGTAGATCTCGTCGGGCCCGTGAAAGGTGCCGAACGTGTGCTCGAGGTACACTGCGTCGTCGGTGAAGAGATCCGCCCACGCGTGCCAATCCCCGCTCCCGGCACACCGGTTGGCGGTGGCCACGTAGTGCTCGTGCGCACGGTCCAGCTCGGCCCGGCTCCATTGTTTCGTCACGACTTCAGGATCCATTCGCTCATGGTGACACTTCGCAGGGCGCTGAGGTCGACGAACGCGGTGATCTCCTCGATCATCTGCGTGACATGGGCGTTCATCTGCTCGAGACCGCCGTCGGCGCAGTAGAACAACATCGGGTCGGTGACGTGCTCGAGAGTCGGCCACGCTTCCTCCACGATGCCTCCGAGCGGCGGGGCATCGCCGGTGACCGCACGGAAGACTGCGTTGCGCACGTAGCGGCAGCGCGGCTGGATGCTCTCGGTGATGGGCGAGATCCGTGTGTGCCACCGCCGTACCCACTCGTCGAGTGACTGCTCGGGGTGTCGTTGCAACAGCGCCACCGTGAGCACACCGGGTGAACGTTCACCGTCCGGCCACGTGCGTGGCGCCGACCAGCGGTTGCCGCCGTAGTCGCGGTAGAGGGACTCGACCACCGAGTAGCCGGCGAGCCGCACGACCGACGAGGCCAGGATCTCTTCGAAGGGCGCCCGGTCTTCGACCGTGTCGACCCAGAGTGAGACGAGCCCGTGCAGCGGCGTCTCCCCTTCGGGTGTGGGCACCGGCGGCGGTATGTCGCTCTCGGTGTCCCAGACGTCGAGCGTCATGGCGCGCGGGCCCGCCTCGAGCAGTGCGTCGCGCACGGGGCCCAACAGGTGGTCCGCCACGTCGCGGCGCGTGTTGTCGGCCTCGAGCCAGACGAGGTACATCAGCTTCTCCATCGCACCAACTTCCTGACCTCGCACGCAGAGCGGAGCCAGCCGGCGCGGTGGGGGAGGTCGAACCGCACGGCTCAGGAGACCGCCGGAGACTCGAGGCCGGTGAGCTCTTCACTCACCTGCCACAGCCGCCGGGCCGCCTCCGGGTCCTGTGCCCAGCGCCTCGGCTCCTTCGCCCTGCATTTGACGAAGTAGCTCCCGCTCACCCCTTCCACCTCGGGCGAGGAGGCCAGATACACCGACGTGCGCGCCCCTTTGGCCGGCGTCAGGAAGAACGGGCTGGCCAGTTTGATCCCGAAGGCGAGGAAGCCTCGGGTGTCACCGTCGGCGCCATAGCCGGTTCGCACGGTGCCAGGGTGCAATGAGTTGGCGGTCGCGCCGCTGCCCTCGAGACGTCGGGCGAGCTCGAGCGTGAACAGGATGTTGGCCAGTTTCGACTGTCCGTAGACGCGCATGCCTCCGTAGCGGCGCGTGGACTGGAGATCATCGAAGGGAATTCCCTTGCGCGCCGACGTGTGCGCGGTCGAAGCCACCGTCACGACGCGTGCGGGCGCCGAAGCCCGAATGCGATCGAGCAGCAGGTTGGTCAGGAGGAAGGGGCCCAGATGGTTGATGGCGAACGTGGCCTCGTAGCCGTCGACCGTCACCTCCCGTTCGCTCAGCACGAGGCCGGCGTTGTTGACGAGGACGTCGAGCCGCGGTGCCTGTTCCAGGATCTCAGCCGCACCGCGGCGTACCGAATCCAGATCGGCCAGGTCGAACACGACGAGCTGGACCGCGCCCTTCTCCCCCACCCGCTGGCTGAGTGCGGCCACGGCGGCGCGGCCCTTGTCGGCGTTACGCGCCGTGAGCAGGACCCGGGCGCCCATGGACGCCAGCTCGGCCGCCGTCTCGAGTCCTATTCCCGAATTGCCGCCGGTGACGACGACCGTTTTGCCATGCATGTCGGACAGTGGAGCCAGCCTCCTCGTGACGAGCGCCGGTCAGCATCCCACACGGCCCGCGCCAGAGCTGGAGGTGGTCTGCGACGATCAGCGCCAGGTGTCGCGGGACTCGACCACGCCCCGCTCGGCATTGAGCACGCTGCCACTGAGTGTCCGCTCCGCCGTGCGCATCTGCCACTGGACCAGCTCCTCGGTGGCGCGCCAGGCGACCCCGGTCACGTCAGGGCCCCCCTCGACCAGCAGGTTGTGGGTCTGGCCGGGGTCGGCGTCCAGGTCAAAGAGGAGAGGTGGGAAGAGGCCGTCGTCGGCCGCGAACTGGACGTACTTGTGACGTGGCCCGCGTGACACCGCCAGGGCGCAGTGGCTCATCGGGATGCCGAATCCGCGCTCCGCAAACTGGTTCGTCGGGTCGGCGAAGCTCCATTCGAAGTGCGCCGTGTCGCGCCAGTGCTCGGGCGCCGCGTCGCCGCGCACGAAGGGGGCCAGCGACCAGCCGTCCGCTTGGAGCGGCACCTCGGCGCCGATGAACTCGCAGACGGTCGGCAACACGTCGACCGACTCGGTGACCGCGTCGACGATCGTTGCCCGCCCGGGATCGGCCTCTGGTCTCGGGTCCACCACGATCAGCGGCACGTGGTAGCTCTCGTCCCAGAACCCGAGCTTTTCGAGCAGCCAGTGGTCACAGCCCATTTCACCGTGGTCGCTGGTCACGACGACCAGTGTCGACTCGGCCAAACCGCTACGCTCGAGGTACGCGAAGAGTGGCCCCAGGCCGTCGTCGACCTCACGCTGCGCGCCGTAATAGGTGGCGCGCAGCTGCCTGCGATCCCGCTCGTCGTCGGGCGCACCGACACCGGGCATGCGCACCGCACCGGCGCCCAGTGGGTGCACGGCCGCCTCCTCGTCGTGTGTCGCACAGCCCGCGAACGGACCCACCGCGTCGGCCGGATAGAGGTCGTGATAGCCGAGCGGATTGCGGCGAGGGGGGTGCGGACGGATGAACGAGGCGTGCACGAAGAAAGGCGTGTCACCGTTGTGCTCGAGCCACTCGATGACCGCCTGGCGGATGAAGGAGGTCTGGGAGAGCTCGACCGGGAAGCGCGCCGGGGCCCAGGTCGACCCGTGATCGTCTGCGCCCGGGAATCCCTCGATCGGCAGGTAGAGGTCGTGCGGATTGGCGGGAACGTCGACACCCCGGGCGGCCAACCAGCGACCCCACGCCGGACTGCCCTGCTCCCAGGGGTCCTCGATCAGCACCCGGAAACCGGGAAGGATCCCCTCGTAGCTGTACAGCCTCGGGTCGCCGGGTGGGACGGTGCGGGGATCGACCGACGTGTCGGTGTACCCGAAGAGCACCGGGTCGTAGCCGATGGCGCGGGCCAGGAGCGCGATATTGGTGAAGCGGGCGTCCAGGGGCGTTCCGTTCAGGATCGAGCGGTTTCGGTGTTGATACGTGCCCGTGTAGAGGCAGGCCCGCGAGGGACCGCAGGGAGCCGCATTGGCCCAGTGGTTCGAAAAGAGGACGCCTCGGGCGGCCAGCGCGTCCAGCGCCGGGGTCTCCAGCACGGGGTGGCCGAGGGCAGACAGACAGTCACCGCGCCACTGGTCCAGAGTGACAAAGAGGACGTTGCGTGGCGCGGGCATGACGCCACTGTTGCCGATCGCGGCACCGCGAGCCGATCTCGCGCTTCGCGCTGCCCTCCCGAGCCCGGGCGGCCGGCCGGATGGCGGTGCGCCACGCACCGCCGGGCTCAGGACGTGCGGACCGTCGCTCCGCCCAAGCGGGTCCCGAACGAGATCAACCACGTGCCGACGGCGTGGCGCACTGCTCGGCCGCCGGGAACCGGGAGCCCGGAGGCCGAGCACTGCGTCGTCTCGAGCTCGGAGCTCTGCGTGGAGTGCCGACGGGTCGCGCGACGCGACCCCGCGGAGGAGACCAGAGCCTGACGGTGAGCGTCGGCCTGGGACTGCGCTGCTCTCGCTTGGATCATCGGGTTCACCTCATTCGCTCCGTTCGCTGCAACGTCACAAATCCTGCTCAACACCGCTTAAGCCTACCTGATGTTTGACACGTAATCAAGAATATTCTAATATAGGTCTATGCCTATGTTAATGGACGAGACGCCCACCGGGATTCCATGGTCGGTCGGCGCGACACCGTCGCTGGCCTGCGACCTGTCCTGGTTGCTGAGCGTTGCGGCTCGGCCCACGATGCAGGCCAGGTATCCCCAGCTCGCCGAGGTGTTCAGCGGGCGCGAGGACCTGGCGGATCGCGTGCGCGGCTTCTGGGGCCACGAGACGGACGAGACGTGCTTCAGCGAGATGCAGATCCTCGCCCACCACGGCGGCGCCTTTGCCGAGACCGACCCCGACGCGTTGTGGGAGGCCATCGTGGGCGCGGTCGCAACCGTCCCCCTGGACCTCGAGATCCCGTCGGAATCCCCCGAGGAACGGGCGACATATCTGGAGCGCTTCCGCCTGCTCAAGGAGTCCCCCGCGCTCGTCGCGTCCCTACCTCGACCTCCTGAGGGCGGTATGGGCACCGGTGAACGACACGTGGCAACAGGCCCTGCCCCTGCTTCGGGAGGCCGGCTCCCGAGCAGTGACCCAGTTCGAGCGTGAGCATGCATTGGACTCAGTTGTACCGACGGGGTGTGACATCCTCCGGGAGCGAATTCCCTTCATCCCGGCCGACCTCGACGCGGGCCGGGTGGAACTCCTGTTCGTCCCCTGCCTCTACTTCGGCTCCTCGATGTACCTCGAGTTCAGCGGCCTGATCGTGATCGGCACCGGCGTCGGCCAGTCCGACGCGGTGGCGCGAGCGAGGACGGAGTCGGTGGCCCGGCGCTTGAAGGCGGTGGCCGATCCCACGCGCTTGGCCATCTTGCGCTCCCTCGCCACCGCTCCCAGCACGGTGGGAGAGCTCGCCATGCTGTTCCGCCTGGCCCAGCCCACCGTGAGCATGCACGTGAAGGTGCTGCGCCAGACGGGTCTGGTGCGCTCGGAGCGCCAGGCCGGCAGGCTGCGCCTGAGCGCCGATCCCGCGTCCATCGAGACCCTGCTCGGCGAGCTCCGCCAGGCCGTGCTGCAGGAAGCCGGAGCCGTGCCGCCTCAGGCCGCCGGCGCGAGCACGACGGGCAGCGAGCGGATGCCAGCGACCGTGGTCGACAGCACACGGTCGGCCGAACCGGTCACCGTGTAGCGCGGGTACCGCGCCAGCAGCTCCTCCACGAAGACCTTCGCCTCCAGCCGGGCCAGGCTGGCACCGAGACAGACGTGCTCGCCGAACCCGAAGGCGAGGTGGACGGGGTTGACCGGACGCCGGATGTCGAACACCGACGCGTCCTCCCCGAAGACCCGCTCGTCCCGGTTGGCCGATGCGTACAGCATGCACATGTAGTCACCCTCGCGCACGGCCGTCCCCGCGACGACGGCGTCACCGGTGGCGGTGCGGCAGAACGCCTGCACCGGAGTGACCCAGCGCAGGCACTCCTCTACCGCAGCCGGCACCATCGACGGGTCTGCGGCGAGCGAGGCTCGCTGGTCGGCGTGCTCGTCGAGCACCAGCGCCGTCCCTGAGAGGAGTGTGCGTGTCGTCTCGTTGCCCGCGACAAGCAGGGTCAAGAGGAACATGAAGAGCTCCTCCTTGCTCAGGGGGCAGCCGCCCACCTCGCTCGCCACCAAGAGTGACACCAGATCGTCCCCGGGGCGGGTGCGTTTGCTCCGGATGTGCTCGACGATGAAGGCCGAGAGCTCCCCCAGGGCGTGGGCGGTCTCGTCGGGCGGCAGATCGGGCGACTCGATGGCAGCGTCCGACCAGCGCCGGAAGTTCTCCCGATCGGTCTCGTCGATGCCGAGGAGCTCCGCGATCACGGTCAGCGGGAACGGCGCGGCCAGCTCGGATACGAAATCGATCTCCCCCGTCGTCTCGACGCCGTCGAGCAGGTCCGATGCGCAGGCCCGGATGGACTCGGCCAGCTCCGACAGCGCGCGCGGCGAGAAGCGCCGGTTCACGAGCCGACGGAAGTCGGCGTGCTCGGGCGGGTCCATATGCAAGATCGATGGAGCGGACATGGGCGAGGCGGTCATTCGGAGCGGGTCGTTGACCAACGCACCGCGGCCCGAGCAGAAGCGCTCCGGGTCGCGGCTGAGGTCGCGGATGTCCTCGTAGCGGGTCACCGTCCAGAAGCCCGGCGCGACCTCGTGCACCGGGTCTTCCGCTCGCAGATGGGCCAGCACCTCGTGGTAGTCCGGGCGGGCGAAGAAGGCTGCGTCGCGAGGATCGATGTGCCCCTCGACCGTCGAGCAGTCCGCATCGCCGGCGGCGCCGGTTCCGTCCGCTCCGCGCTCCGTCGCTCTCGTGCGCTGGTCCTCGGCCACGGAGCGAGCGTACTGTGCAGCGCGATGCGGACCCGCCACGACAGCCTCGCCGTCGATGGCCGCGGGAACGGAGTCCAGTGAGCTCGTCGCCCTACCCCGCCTCGCCCGAGCACGCTCCGCTGAGCGGCCTCGACGAATTCCTCATCCACAACGCGCCGTACCCGGTGCGCGTGATGTGGACGCCCGATGCCCAGGCGTACGAGCGCGTGTGGTTCACCTGCCAGGACAAGGTGGGCAACCTCCTCGTCGTCATCGGCCTCGCCTTCTACCCCAACCTCGGCACCGCCGAGGCCTTCGCCATCATCAACGTGCGCGGCAGCCACACCACCGTCCGGGCCCACCGCGCGCTCGGCACCGACCGGATGGACATGGCGCTCGGGCCCTTCAGCTTCGAGGTCGAAGAGCCCTTTCGGCGCTGGCGCCTGCGGCTCGACGGCCAGGACGTCCAGCGCGCCACCGGTCGCCATGTCGCCTACGACATCACCTGGTCCGACACGAAACGGCCGATCTTCCGCCAGCTGGGTGCCGGCGTGATCGTGGGCGGTCGCGCCATGAGCCCGATCGCCGGCTACGACGGCTTCGGCCGTCAGGAGGGCTGGGTCGAGGTGGACGGGACGCGTGTCCCGGTCGGCACCGAGACTCACCTCGGGACGCGTGACCACCACTGGGGCACCCGCGACGGCGTCGGGGGGCCGGGCCGGTACATGGGCATGCAGCACCCGCACAGCGGCGAATGGGTGGAGTTCGCCGACATCGGCATCTGGGGCGACCACGTGCTGTACAACATCGGCGACGCGCGCGAGCGCAGCGGCACCCTGGCGCGGCGTGTGCACCGCATGCGCTTCGAGCCCGAGACGCACCTGCTCGTGAGTGGCGAAGTCGACCTTGTGTTCGCCGACGACACGGTCAAGACCATGACCTTCGAGCGGCTGGGCAACCAGATCGCGTTCTTGCGCTGCGGCATGTACGGCGGACCGAACGGCGGCACCCCCGACGGTGACTTCTGGCACGGCATGGCGGTGGCGCACGGCGACGAGGTGGTCGTGCACGCCGAGACCTTCGACGTGACCGACTCCTCCGTACGCAGCCGGTTGGCGGGCCAAGACCAGCACCACTGCCGCATCGCCTTGGACGGCGAGGTGACCTACGGCCTGGTCGAGCCGTACGACACGCTCTGCTACGACGTGGCCAAAGCCGGCGTCATGGGCTTCTCGCTCCTCGAGGGCTAGCTGCGCTGCGCTCGCGGTCGACGTGCGTCGACGAGGTGTCGAACTATGTGTCGGCCGCGGCCTCCAGGCGCGCCAAGAGGATCGGGCCCATCGGGTTCTCCCTGCGGCGCGGCTCGCCGGCAATGCGCTGGTGCCGGTCGTTGATTGCGAGTGCCCGCGCCAGAGCGAAGACTTCGTGCCAGGCCAGGTCCTCCACGTCGTAGCCGGTCCTGTGTTGATAGCGCTCCAGTGCCTCGGCCGGACCGGGGAAGCCGGGCACACGCCGCCCGAACAGCGTCTCCATCATGAACTCGAGCCCGAAGTACCAGCCGAGGTCCATCTCGCGCGGGCCGATCGCGGCAAGGTCCCAGTCGAGCACACCCGTCACCCGTCGCTCCTCGTCGAAGACGAGGTTGCCGAGCCGCACGTCGCCCCAGAGCAGGACGGCTCCGCGTTCGTCGGGGACGTGGCGCCTGCACCAGTCGAGCGCCGCCGCCAGCGCCGGCAGCGGCTCCCCCTCCGAGCACCACTCGACGTACGCCGTCCAGCGTTCGAGCGCGTCGTGCAGGCGCGGGCCGGTCAGGACTTCGCCCAGCCCGGCCGGCTCCCACGCCACTGCGTGTACGGCGGCGACGGTGTCGAGCAAGCCATCCGCGAGAAGGCGCTGGTCCACCGGGCCGGAATCGGTGACGTACGGGTCGAAGACGGAGGCCGGCCCGGGTATGTCACCGTTCAGGAACGGCATGACGAGGAAGGGGGAACCGATCCAGCGCTCCTCTCCGACCACGAAGGCGGGCGACGGCGCAGCGACGCCGGCGGCCGCCAGCGCGTTCTGCACCAACGCCTGGGGTCCGAGCTCGTAGTCGGGGAAGGTCGGCACCAGCGGCGGGAGGCGCACCACGAAGCCCCCCGGCACGGGCCCTGTGTCGACCACGACGGTTTCGTTGGCCAACCCGCCGTCAGCGTGGCGTACCGCCTTCACCACCGGTCCGGAGCCGTCGGATCCGGGCGGTGCGCTCGCCGGCACGAGGTCAGGATGCGCGGCCACCCAGCGCGCAAGCCCGTCCCGCAATGCTGCCGCGTCGCGCTCGCCCCCGGTGGCCACCTAGGGAAGGTAGACGACGGCGCGCCACTCGCCCGTCATGTCGGCTCGGCAAAGAGCCTCGGCGGCGCGGACACCCCAGGTGAGGATGTCCGTGTCCGATGCGTCGGCGGCGGTGCGCACGAGCAGACCGCGGCGCGCGTGGTCCTGGCGCACCACCCAGCCCGGGGGGACCGCCACGCCGGCGTCGGCCAAGCGGGCCACGGCCTTGCCCCCGGTCGGATGCATCACGCCGATGGTGACCCCTTCGCTGTCCCGGCGCTCCTTCTTGGCGGGCATCACGGTCGCCATGGACACCGGCGCCGCCCGGTTGCCGAAGAAAGCGAAGAGACCGGGCGCGGGCTCGGGGTCCGCCGCGTCCTCGTGGATGCCGGGCAGAAGGTTGATCCAGCCGCTCCCCGCGTCGCGCTGCTCGGTCAACGAGTGCGCGACCGCCGCCACGTCGGGCGGCCGGAACTGAATCGTCATTGTCTCGCGGCGCGGGCTCACGGCCGCACCTCCGATGCCAGCCACTCCACCACTTCGGCCGCCGGCCGTTCCGGCGCGGCGCGGAACCCCGTGCCGGCGTAGAGGCTCATGTGCCCGGCATCGCCCGCCCGGGCGGCCGTGGCCCGGAGCGGCCGCGTGGCGTTGTTGATCTCCGGGTAGGCCGCCGGTGCACCCGGATGCTCGCGCACCATGGTGTTGGCGAGGGCACGGGCACGGCGGCCGCTGAAGGCACGCGTGATCGCAGTGGCATCGAGCGAGCCGGGTCCGGCCGCGGCCGGGTCACCCAACGCCGCCTTGTAGCGCGGGTCAGCGCCGCTCTCGGGGCACCGCAAGAACGCCGTACCCGCCTGCACCAGCGAGGCCCCGCGCTGCAACAGGTCGAAGACATCGGCCGGACCGGCCACCCCGCCCGCCGCCACGAGCGGCATCCGCGTGCGGCGGCGCACCGCGGCGAGCAACGCACGCACCGGACGGTCCTGGTCCGGGCGGTCGTCGTTGGCCAGGCTGCCCCGGTGCGCGCCCGCCTCGGCCCCCTGCAGGCAGAGGCCGTCGGGGCCGACGCGCAACGCGGACGTTGCCTCCTCGGGCGTCGTCACCGTGCAGAGCACCAGGGACCCCGCAGCCTGCAGGGCTCGCACGACGTCGGGCGCGGGGAGGCCGAAGGTGAAGCTCACCACGGCGGGCCACGCGGCCAGCACGACCTCGATCTTGGCCTCGTAGTGGTCGTCATCCCACGACGGCTCGCCCAGGCTGGTGCCGAGCGTGCGCGCGTCGGGCTCGAGCGTGGCGACGTACGCCGCCACCGCGGCGGGGTCGGCGGCGGGCTCGCCCGGTACGAACAGGTTGACCCCGAACGACTCGATGCCCCCGGCGCGCACCGCCGAGATCTGCTCGGCCAACGCGTCGCCGCGCTGGTAGCCCCCGGCGAGGAAGGCGCATGCACCGGCGCCACACGCTGCGATCACCAGCTCGGGCGTCGAGGGGCCGCCGGCCATGGGTGACACCACGAGCGGCAGGCGCGCCAGATCACGCATCGGCTGCCGGGTGCGGCCGAGGGGGTCGGCGTGAGTGCCAGTCACGGTCCCACACTTGACCACTGACCGCTACGGTGGGCAACTCGTGGACCTCGATCTCGTCGCAACGCTCCGCAGCACGGGCGCCGCACGCCAGTTCCACCTCGAGCCGGTCCCCGACGGGGTGCTGGCGCGCCTGCTCGATACGGCCCGCTTCGCGCCGAGCGGAGGGAACCGCCAGGGTTGGCGCGTCATCGTCGTCAAGGATCCCGCGTCACGCGCCGCGCTGCGCGACATCTACCTCGAGGGCTGGTACGAGTACCTGGCCATCGGTTCAGCCGGCCTGGTGCCCTGGGCGCCGGTGACCGATCGCGCGGCCGAGGCGCGGCGCGCGATCGACGATGCAGAACAATTCAGGGCCGCCGGCGCCGGCGCTCCGGGCTTCGCCGAGACCCTTGAGTCGGCGCCCGCGCTCCTTCTCGTCCTCGCCGACCTGTCGGCGCTCGCCGCGGTCGACCGCGACCTGCCCCGTTACACCCTCGTCGGCGGCGCCTCCATCTATCCCTTCGTGTGGAGCCTGCTGCTCGCCGCGCGAGCGGAGGGACTCGGCGGGGTGACGACAACGGTGGCGATCCGCCGCGAAGCGGACGTGCGGGCGCTCTTCGGCATCCCCGAGACGGTCGCAGTCGCCGCACTCGTCGTCCTCGGCCGCCCGCTGGCCCAGCCCACGCGGCTGCGGCGCGCGCCCGTCGGCGCCTTCACGTGGATCGACCGCTACGAGGGCACGCCGCTCGCCGGGCCCTGACCTGCCCGGGCCGTGACCTGGCCAGCCGGTGAGCCGTGCTGAAATGGGTCATGGCACAAAACGTCCTGGGTGAAGAGCTCCAACCCTGCAACTTCGATCCCGTCACCGGTTTTTACCGCGACGGTTGCTGCAACACCGGGGCGGAAGACGTCGGCGTCCACACCGTGTGCACCCGCGTCACGGCCGAGTTCCTCGCCTTCTCGGCGTCGGTCGGCAACGACCTGTCCACCCCGCATCCCGAGTTCGGGTTCAGCGGGCTGCAGCCCGGCGACCAGTGGTGCCTGTGCGCCGCGCGCTGGCAGGAGGCGTTCGAGGCCGGGATGGCGCCACCCGTGCTCCTTGCCTCGACGCACGCGGCCACGCTCGAGTGGGTGCAGCTGAGCGACCTCGTCACCCACGCCGTGTAGTCCATCGCGCCCTGTGCGGACGCCCGAATGGGATGTCTAGTCTCCTCGAGCGGGCCAACCGGGCCCGGACACGAAAGCAGAGGTCGCACCATGGAGCGCAACGAGGACGGGACGGTGGTCAGCGTCCAGCGGGTCATCCGTGCCCCCGCCGCCTCGATCTTCGCCGTCGTCGCCAATGCGGCCCGCCACCCCGAGTTCGACGGATCGGGCCAGGTGGTCAAGGCGAAGCCCGGGGCGCCCGAGCGGCTCGCACTCGGGTCGACGTTCGGGATGTCGATGAAGCTGGGGCTGCCGTACACCACGGCCAACACGGTCATCGAGTTCGAGCCCGACCGCCGGATCGCCTGGCAGACGCGGCTCTCGGGCCCACTCGGCAAAGTGCTCGGTGGGCGCATCTGGCGCTACGAGCTGGAAACCACGGCCGAGGGCACCACCGTCACCGAAAGCTGGGACCTCCGGGAGGACAAACAGGGCTTCCTCCTCAAGCACGGACCGGTCGGCGGACAGATGGCCGGCAACATGACCAAGTCGCTCGAGCGGCTCGCGGCGCTGACCGAGACGTCGCCCGGGTCGCCCGGGTCGCCCGGGTCGACCGACGACGCTGCGTGACCGCCCGATGATCGACGCGATCGACGCCGCCTGGGAGGAGCGCATCGTTCCCGCGCTCAGCGAATACACGCGCATCCCCTGCCTCTCCCCCGCGTTCGATCCCGACTGGGCCGAGCGCGGTGCCATCGCCGCGGCCGCCCAGCTCCTGCTCCACTGGGTGCGCGACCAGGACCCGGCGCTGCAGGCCGAGATCGTCGAGCTCGAGGGGCGCACGCCGCTGCTCCTGATCGACAACGGTGGCCGCGGCGATCCCGTCGTCGTCTACGGGCACCTGGACAAGCAGCCCCCGCTCGGCGAATGGCGCAGCGGGCTCGGCCCCTACGAGCCCGTGCGCGAGGGCGACGTCCTCTACGGCCGGGGCACGGCCGACGACGGCTACGCGACGTTTGCCGCCGTGACGGGTCTGTTGGCGGCGGGCGGCGGCCAGGGCCGCGTCCTCATCCTCATCGAGGCCAGCGAGGAGAGCGGCAGCCCCGACCTCCTGGCCCACCTCGAGGCGCTGCGGGCGCGCATCGGACGGCCTCGCCTCGTCATCTGCCTCGACTCGGGTGGGCTGAGTTACGACCGGCTGTGGCTCACGACGTCGCTGCGGGGCAACCTCGTTGTCACGGTCACCGCCCAGGTGCTGACCGAAGGCATCCACAGCGGCCAGGGCGGCGGCGTCGTGCCGTCGTCCTTTCGCATCCTGCGCCGGATGCTCTCGGGGGTCGAGGACGAGGCGACTGGCCGCATCCTCCTGCCCGAGCTCCTGGGGGCGGGGATACCCGAGGCGCACCGGGCCAATCTCGAGACGCTCGCCGCGGAGTTCCCCGACAGCGCGGCGCCCGTGGTCGAGGGCCTGCACCTGTTGACCCCCGACGCCGTCGACCGCCTGGCCGCGCGCACGTGGGGCGCCGCGCTCGAAGTGGTCGGCGCCGACGGCCTGCCCGCCCCACGCGATGCCGGCAACGTGCTGCGTCCGTCGACGACGCTCAAGCTCTCGCTGCGCCTGCCGCCCGACGTCGAGGCCGAGCGCGCCTGCGACGCGCTGATCTCGGCCCTGCGCACCGACGAGGGTGCACACGTCACCATCGATGTCGAAGGCGTGGCCCAAGGCTGGATCGCCCCGCCCCTCGATGCCGGCGTCGCCGCCACCCTGGCGCGGGTGTCGACCGAGCGCTTCGGGCGCGCCGCGGGCTTCGTCGGCGAAGGCGGCTCCATCCCGTTCCTGGCCGACCTCCAGCGCGGCTTCCCGGGTACCCAGTTCGTGGCGACCGGGGTGCTCGGCCCGCATTCCAACGCGCACGGACCCAACGAGGCGTTGCACATCCCGATGGCGAAAGCCGTCACCCATGCGGTCGCAGAGCTGTTGCGCTCCCTGTAGGTTCGGCCCATGACACGCGACGGCGCTCTGACGGGCAAGGTGGCGCTGGTGACCGGCGGCAGCCGTGGGCTCGGGCGCGAGATGGTGCTCGCCTTCGCCGACGCCGGGGCCGATGTCGTCGTCGCCAGCCGCAAGATCGAGGCCTGCAAGGAGGTGGCGGCCGAGGTCGAGGCCAAGGGGGGTCGCGCGCTCCCGGCCGCCTTCCACGTCGGTCACTGGGACGAGATCGACGGGCTGGTCGAGCAGGCCTACGGTGCTTTCGGCCACGTCGACGTCCTGGTCAACAACGCCGGCATGTCCCCCCTCTACCCCGACCTGACCTCGGTGACCGAGGAACTCTGGGACAAGGTGATCGGGGTCAACCTCAAGGGCCCCTTCCGCCTCACCACCCTGGTGGGCACGCGCATGGCGGCCGGAGAGGGCGGCTCCATCATCAACGTGTCGACCACGGGCTCACTCCGTCCCGCTCCCGACATGCTCCCCTACGACGCGGCCAAAGCGGGGTTGAACACCTTGACCGAGGGCTTCGCCAAGGCCTTCGGCCCCACGGTGCGGGTGAACTGCATCATGGCCGGCCCCTTCCTCACGGACATCGCCGAGAACTCCTGGGGGCCGGCCGCGCGCGAGCACGGCATGCCGCGCCACGCGCTCCGCCGTGCGGGCGAGCCATCCGAGATCGCCGGCGCCGCCCTCTACTTCGCCACCGACGCCTCGTCGTTCACGACGGGCGCCACCTTGCGCGTCGACGGAGGGATCCCATGACCGACACCGCCACCGGCTCGACCCCACCACCGACCGACACCGCCGACTTCTGGTTCGATCCGCTGTGCCCGTGGGCCTGGATCACCTCGCGCTGGATGCTCGAGGTCGAGCAGGTGCGCGCCATCCACACCCGCTGGCACGTGATGTCGCTCGCCATCCTCAATGCCGGGCGCGCCGAGCTCGACGAGAAGTACAAGGCGCGCATGGCGCGGGCCAAGGGGCCCGTGCGGGTGTGCATCGCGGCCGAGCAGCTGCGCGGCCCCGACATCTTGCTGCCGCTCTACACGGCGCTCGGGAACCGCATCCATCTCGAACAGCGCGGCCGCCAGGAGGGCGAGGGTGAGAAGATCGTGGCCGAGGCGCTGGCCGAGGTCGGGCTGCCGGCCTCGTTGGCCGACGCCGCGCAATCCGAGGAGTACGACGAGGCGCTGGACGCATCGCACCGCGCCGGGATGGACCCGGTCGGCGACGACGTCGGCACGCCGGTCATCCACTACAACGGCAAAGCCATCTTCGGCCCGGTGGTCACCCCCGCGCCCAAGGGCGAAGCGGCCGGGCGCCTGTGGGACGGCGTGCTGCTGTGCACCGGGACCGAGGGTTTCTTCGAGCTCAAGCGCACACGGGAGGGGCGGCCGAGCTTCGACTAGGCGCGGCGGGGGGCTGCGCTCACTGCGAGGCGAGGATGGCCGCCACCTCGGCCACCGGGTCGCGCACCACGGGACCGGTGGCGCGGACCTCGGCCCGGACGATGGTGCCGTTGAAGGCGAAGGGCGCCTCGTAGTCGCCACCCACCGCCGGGCCCCACTCGTAGCCGCAGGTGAGCCCGATCATCACCTCGTTGAAGGCGACGGGCGTGTAGCGCTCGACCTCGCCCGACCCCACGGCGGTGCCGTCTTGGAGGAGCGTCGCCCGGCCGCCCAGGAAGTCGTCCTTCGCGAAGTGGAAGGCCACCTCGTGGCGGCCGGGGCCAAGCTCGGTCTCGGCGGCAACTTCGTAGAGCCGCTGCCCGTGCAGATTGTGGACGTAGCGCAGGCGGCCGCCGATCACGTGCAGGGACCACCCGCCGAGAGCGCACCCGAGCGCGAGCAACGTGCCCGACGGCTCGACGCCCCCGGGCACCTCGACGGTGATCGTGATGGCGTGGGAGCGGTTCCGCGTGTCGACCGCCACCCACTCAGGCACCGGGGCCCCGTTTTGGAAGTAGCGGTAGGTGTCCTGGTGTCGCCGGTGGTCGTGCTTGTGTGCGATCACATCGAGCACCCGGTTGTCGAGGGGGAGGACGTCGTTGCGCCGGGCCTCCTCCCACCACAAGGCGACAAGCTCCGCCACCTTCTCGGGGAACTCCTCGGCGCGGTCTCGTGACTCCGAGACGTCCTCGGCCACGTGGTAGAGCTCCCAGACATCGTCGTCCCAGGGTGCATTGGAGCGCAGGCCGTCGTCGTAGATGGGGCCGACCGGGTGGTAGGTCACCGCCTTCCAGCCGTCGTGGTAGATGGCGCGTGAGCCGAGCATCTCGAAGTGCTGGGTGTGATGCCGGCCGGGCTCGCTCGCCGCGCCCTCGCCCAGGACGTAGGCGAAGCTGGTGCCGTCGAGGTGCGACTGGGCGATGCCCTCGATCTCGGCCGGTGGTGCGACGCCCGCCAGCTCGAGCACCGTCGGCGTGATGTCGATGGCGTGGGCGTACTGGCGGCGCACGCCGCCTCCGGGCGCGGCGCGCCGCGTGGCGGGCAGGCGCACGATGCAGGGGTCGGCCACCCCACCCTCATGGACCTCGCGCTTCCAGCGCTTGAAGGGTGTGTTCCCCGCCATCGTCCAGCCCCACGGGTAGTTGTTGTGGCTGAGCGGACCGCCGATCTCGTCGAGACGGTGAAACATCTCCCCCACGCCCGCGCCTTCGAAGTTCGACAGACGGCCCTCGTTGATGGTGCCCTCCTTGCCGCCCTCGGAGCTCGCACCGTTGTCCGACACGATGATCACCACGGTGTCGTCCGCGTCGCCGAGCTCGTCGATGAAGGCGAGCACGCGGCCGATCTGTTCGTCGGTGTACGACAAGAAGGCGGCGAAGCACTCCATGAACCGCTCGGCGAGCGACCGCTCGCGCTCGTCGAGGCTGTCCCAACTCGGGACCCACGGCGGCCGCGGCGTGAGCACGGTGCCCTCGGGGACGATGCCGGCGGCGAGCTGGCGGGCGAACGTCTCCTCGCGCCAGGCGTCCCACCCCCTGGCGAACCGCCCTTGGTAGCGCTCGATCCACTCGGCCGGCGCGTGGTGCGGCGAGTGGCAGGCCCCCGTCGCGAAGTACACGAAGAAGGGTAGTTCGTCGTCGACGGCCCGCAGGTCGCCCAGGAACTCGATGGCCCGGTCGGCCAGGTCGGCGCTGAGGTGGTATCCGTCCTCGACGCTCTGCGGCGGGCGCACCGCGTGGTTGTCGTGGTAGAGGGCCGGCACGAACTGGTGGGTCTCGCCGCCGTGGAAGCCGTACCAGCGGTCGAAACCACGCCCGAGGGGCCAGGTGGCCCTCGAGTTCGCCATGTTGGTCTCGCCCTCGGGCGTGAGGTGCCACTTCCCCACCGCATAGGTCGCGTACCCCGTCGCTTGCAGCATCTCGGACAGGAACCCGTTCTCGCGCGGGGGCCGCCCCCAGTAGCCGGGGAACCCAGCGGCCAGGTCGGCGACACGGCCCATGCCGCTGCGGTGGTGGTTGCGGCCGGTGAGGAGGCACGCCCGCGTCGGTGAGCACAACGCGGTGGTGTGGAAGTTGGTCAGCCGGATGCCTTCGGCGGCGACGCGGTCGATGGCCGGCGTCTCGATGTCGGACCCGTAGCAGCCCAGCTGAGCAAACCCGACGTCGTCGAGCACGACGAGCAGCACGTTGGGCGCTCCCGCCGGCGGCGTGGGGAGCGGCGGCCACCACGGCTCCGAGTCGCGCCAGTCGTTGCCGATCTTCCCCTGGAACTCGATCCGTGCCACGCGCCAACCCCCCATCCTCGGTATGGCGAGAGCTTGGCATTTCGCACTCGGCGGGCGCACATGCGCACCGACTGGGTCGTTGTCCTTCGTCGTCGAGCCGAGACGGCGCAGAGGACCGTCAGTAATAGCCGCGTATCAACTCGCTGGCCCAGGTCGGCTGGCGGACCTCGTCCGCCGGCGGCTCGAACTCCCGCATGAAGGGCTTGACGTCGAGGACGGGCGTCGCGTCGACAGCATCGAGGCCGCGCACGCGGAGGACGAGGCCGTCGACCCCGAGCAACGCACAGGTCGAGACCCCGATGCGGTTCGGTCGCATACGCGCCCGCTGGGCGAACATCCCCACCGCGGGCCAAGCGGTGTCCCCGCGCGGATGCCGGACGCCCGTCACGATGTCGCCCTCAGCGACGAGATGGAACTGGAACACCACGACGAGGTGCGAGAACTGGTCGAGCCCGATCACCGACTCGCGCCCGACGCGTGACCCGTGGAGCCGGATCGAGGCCTCGACCGCGCCCCAATTGTCATCCACCGCGTCGCGTCGCCCGCCCACCACGGTGCCAACAGGCTCCAAGGCGATCGTGGGCACGGGGGCCAAAGCTAGTTGCGCCAGCGCTTCTGGCCGTCTTCGCCGCCGTTCTGGTCGCGCTCGGCCCTGCGGGCCTACGCGTGGACGGTGTACTCGCCGGGGTGAAAGCGCCGGGTGAGCCGGCGGAACTTCCAGGTGTGATCGGGCCACAACGTCGTGTTGCGGCCACGGTGATCGAGGTACCAGCTGCCGCAGCCGCCCTCCACCCACACCGAGTGCTCGAGCCGGGCCTGGAGCCGCTCGTTGAAGCGCCGTTGCACTGTCGGCTTCACCTCCACCACGTGCACGCCCGGGCGCCGCAAGAAGGCCAGCGCGCTGGCGATGTAGCCGATGTGCGACTCGATCATGAAGATCATGGAGTTGTGGGCCAGCGTGGAGTTGGGCCCGATCATCAAGAACAGGTTGGGGAAGCCGGCCACCGTCGAGCCGGCGTAGGCCTCGGCTCCGTTGGCCTTCCACAGCTCGGAGAGCCGAATCCCGTCACGCCCCACGATGTGCTCGGCGTACGGTGGCTCGGCGGCGTCGAAACCGGTCCCCATGATGACGACGTCCACCGGGCGTGCGATGCCGTCCTGCCCGACGACCTCGTGGGCGGTGAAGGATGCGACCGGCGAGTCGACGACCTCCACGTTGGCCCGGGTGAGCGCCGGGTAGTAGTCGTCCGACAACAGCAGGCGCTTACAGCCCGGCTCGTACTGGGGGGTGAGGACGCGGCGCAGGGCTTCGTCGGGTACCTGCTTGGCCAGGTGGTCGAGCGCGGTCTTGCGCACGGCGGCCTTGCGCCGCTCACCGGAACCCACAAAGACGCCGAGCAGTGACTCGAAGATGGCGTAGATGCGCAGACGCGACAGGCGCTGGAGGGCGGGCACCCTGCGGTAGGCCGACCGGCGCAGCCGCGACACCGCCCGGTCGCGCCGCGGCACGACCCACGGAGGCGTGCGCTGGTGCAGATACAGATGCTCGACCACGGGGGCGATCTGAGGTACGAACTGCACCGCTGAGGCACCCGTGCCGACCACGCACACGCGCTTGGCGGTGAGGTCGTAGCCGTGCTCCCAGTGCGCTGAGTGGAACACCTTGCCGCGGAAACCCGCCAGACCGGGAAGCTCCGGGATGGCCGGCTCGCTCAGCGAGCCGGTCGCCCACACCAGCACCCGGGCGCGGTACGTCTCGCCCGCGGCGCGCACGACCCAACGCGCGGCCGCCTCGTCCCAGCGGGCCTCATCCACCGCGTGGTTGAAGCGGAGATGCTCTGCGATCCCGAAGCGGTCGACGCAGTGACGCATGTAGTCCCAGATCTCCGCTTGGGGCGGGAACGAGCGCGACCAGTCCGGGTTCAGTGCGAAGGAGAACGAATAGAGGTTGGACGGGACGTCGCAGCAGCAGCCGGGGTACGAATTGTCCCGCCAGGTACCGCCGAGGTCGTTGCCCCGGTCGAGCACCACGAAATCGTCGATCCCCATGTCCTGGAGTCGGGCGGCCATGCCGATGCCGGAGAAGCCCGCACCGACGACGATGACCTCGAGGTCGTGGGTCTCGAGATCGTGGGTCACGAGGTCGTGGCGATGAACTCGACGACCACGCGCGCCAGATCCTCGCCGCAGTCCTCCTGGAGGAAGTGCCCACCGCCGACGATGGTGGTGTGCGGCTGTCCCTTGGCGCCCGCCACGTTCTCCTTGAGGGTGCGGTCCGCCCCTTTGGTGATGGGGTCGCCATCGCTGAAGGCGCAGAGGAAGGGCCGGTCGAAGGCGGCCAGCCCGACCCAGGCCGCAACGTTGGCGTCATGGGCCGGATCGTCGGGACGCGAGGGCACCAGCATCGGGAACTGCCGTGCGCCCGCCTTGTAGCTCTCGTCGGGGAACGGCGCGTCGTACGCCTCCTCGACACCCGGACCGAGCGGCTTGACACACCCGCCGCGGACGATCCCGCCCGTCGGAAACACGTCGATCTCCTGGGAGAAACGCTGCCAGGCGAAGAAGGCGTCGCCCGGGTTCGTGTCCCCCGTGGGCAAGAACGTGTTGGCGGCCACGACCCGGGCGAACCGGTCGGGGTGCTCGCCCACCAGTCGCAGTCCGATGAGTCCACCCCAGTCCTGACACACCAGCGTCACGTCGCGCAGGTCCAGGCGGTCGAAGAGCAACTCGCGCATCCACTCGACGTGGCGGGCGAAGGTGTAGTCAGAACGCTCGCTCGGCTTGTCCGACCGCCCGAAGCCGACGAGGTCGGGGGCGACGATCTGCAGCCCCGCTCCGGTGAGCACGGGGATCATCGTGCGGTAGAGGTACGACCAGGAGGGCTCGCCGTGCATGAGGAGTACGAGGGTTGCATCGGGGTCACCTTCACGCAGGTAGTGCACCCGCATGCTGCCGCCGTCGCCGTCGGCCACCTCGGCGTAGTGCGGGGAGAAGTCGTAACCGGGCAGGCCGGCGAAACGGTCGTCGGGAGTGCGGAGGGTGTTCATGCAGGGCGGAGCCTACGCCGGTCGCGTGCAGTCCCGCCCCTGTTCAGATGCACGGCACCCGCGCGGCGGGCTCTAACCTGACGCCAACGTCACCGCGATCCAGCACGCCGACGACCGACCCAGGGAGGGACTGCGCCATGACAACGTCTGATGCGAGGGAGTACGACCCGTTTGCAGCCTTCGACGATGTCGTGGCCGGCACGACCAGGGACCCGTGGCCGGCGCTCCGGGAGAAGCGT
Source organism: uncultured Acidimicrobiaceae bacterium (assembly GCA_963736225.1). Classification (GTDB taxonomy): domain Bacteria; phylum Actinomycetota; class Acidimicrobiia; order Acidimicrobiales; family RAAP-2; genus Bog-473. The sequence continues at coordinate 149,679 of CAVTOF010000003.1, forward strand.
CGAGACGCTCCGGTTTCAATAGGGACCACGATCCCATCGGATGTCCTGCCCGAAGGGATCGACGCCGAACCGGGATGGATCGCGTATCGCTACGAGGACTGCTCGCGTATCTTGCGCGAAGCGAAGACCTTCACGTCCACGGCGTACGACACCAGTATCGGCATGGTCATGGGGCATGTGATCCTGGGCATGGACGACCCGGAGCACCGGACGCACCGCAACCTGGTCGCGCACGCGTTCCGCGAGAAGTCGCTCGCGCGCTGGGAGCCAGAGTTCATCGGTCCCATCATCGACGAGCTCATCGACCGCTTCGTCGCCGACGGCGAAGCGGACCTCGTACGCCAGCTCACCTTCGAGTTCCCGGTCCGGGTCATCGCTCGCCTGCTCGGGCTTCCCGAGGAGGACTTCCCGCAGTTCCATCGTTGGGGGATCGAGCTGATCGGCCTGGTCGCCGACATCGATCGGGGCCTGGCGGCCTCGGAGTCACTGGGCGAGTACTTCGCCGGCATCGTGGCCGAGCGCCGTTCGCATCCAGCCGACGACGTCATCAGCGACCTCGTCGCCGCAGAGGTCGATGGCGAGCAGCTGAGCGACGAAGCCATTTACTCCTTCCTGCGCCTGCTGCTCCCGGCTGGCGCGGAGACGACCTACCGGTCCTCGGGCAACCTGCTCTACCTCCTGTTGACGCACCCCGATCAGCTCGACGCGGTGCGATCCGAGCGCTCCCTGCTGCCCCAGGCCATCGAGGAAGGACTGCGGTGCGAGCCGCCGCTGCTCACCATCAACCGCACCACGACCGTCGAAGTCGAGCTCTCGGGTGTCACGATCGGGCCGGGCGAGAGCATCTCGCCACACATCGGATCGGCGAACCACGACGAGGCACGCTGGGACGATCCGGACAGCTTCGACATCTTCCGGCCCGCACAGCCGCATATCGCGTTCGCCCAGGGGCCGCACATGTGCCTGGGCATGCATTTGGCGCGGCTCGAGACACGAGCGCTCCTCTCCCGGGTCTTCGATCGGCTGCCCGACCTCGCTCTCGACCCGGGCACCGACGACCCGTACATCCGCGGCGACATCTTCCGCTCCCCCACGTCCTTGCCGGTGCGCTTCCGCGCGTCAGTCTGAAGCAGCGCCCGCGGCCGGTCAGCTGCGGGGAACGTCCCTCCACGGCAGTTCCTTGTCGGTGCGAACGTCGCCGGGCAGCCCGAGCACGCGCTCGCCCAGGATGTTGCGCATGACCTCGGACGTCCCTCCCTCGATGGAGTTGGCCCGCACGCGCAGGAACAGCTTGTGCACGTCGGGAGAGCTGAGGCCCACGAGCTCTGGCCTGACCATCGGGTATCCGGCCGGGTAGAGCATGCCGTCGTTTCCCAGTAGATCGATGCAGAGATCCAAGACGCGCTTGTTCTCCTCCGCGAAGGCGAGCTTGGACACCGAGCCTTCCGGCCCCGGCGTGCCGGCCTTGCGCGTGGCCGCAGCCCGCATATTGGTCATGGAGAGCGTCTCCATGCGGATGTAGCTCGAGACGAGCCGGTCGCGCAGCGCCAACGCGTGGGGGGAGGTGTCACCCCGCCAGCGTTCCTTCCAGATCCTGATGGCCTCGGCCACCGGTCCGCCCGCTCGACGGCTCACGGCGCCGCCGATCGACACCCGCTCGTTCATGAGCGTGGTGACCGCCACGGGCCAGCCCTCGCCCTCTCCTCCGATACGGGCGCTGTCCGGCATGTGGACATCCGTGAAGAAGACCTCGTTGAACTCCGCCTCGCCCGTGATCTGGAAGAGGGGCCGCACCTCCACCCCGGGCGCCTTCATGTCGACGAGGAAGGCCGTCATCCCTTTGTGCTTCGGAAGATCCGGATTGGTGCGCGCGATGAGGAGCCCGAAGGACGAGATGTGAGCCAGGGTCGTCCAGACCTTCTGGCCGTTGAGGACCCACTCCTCCCCGTCCCGTTCGGCGCGCGTCGAGAGGCCGGCGACGTCGGAGCCGGCGCCCGGCTCGCTGAAGAGCTGACACCAGATCTCCTCGTTTGTGAACAGCGGACGCAGGTACCGGTCTTTCTGCTCGGGCGTGCCGTGCGTGACGATGGTCGGCGCGCACATCCCGTAGCCGATCGGATTGCGCACACCGGCCGCGGGTGCGCCACCGTCGTTGAGTCGGCTGAGCGCTCGCTGCTGGTCCTTGGGCGTGAGTCCGAGACCACCCGAGCCGAGCGGGAAGTGCACCCATGCCAAGCCGCGGTCGTACTGCTCCCCGAAGAACTGCCGTGCGGGCGTCGTTGCGGGCGGGCAATCGGCCAGCAGGCCGTCAACCAGTTCGTCGACGTTCGCACTCATGCCCGCACCCTATAGCGTGCTCTCGTGCAGGTACCTGCTCGCATCCATTTCACCGGCAGAAAGCGGAGTGCACAGCGCCGACGGTTGGAGCCCGGACGACGCTGACATGACGAACTCTGTGACCTTGCCCGACGGCAGGGTGCTCGCCTTCGAGGAGTACGGGGACCCCGCGGGCTTCCCGGTCCTCAGCTTCCACGGCGGTCTGAGCTCTCGGCTCGATGCCGCGCCGGCACACGAGGCCGCTCTGGCGATGGGCGTCCGCCTGCTCGCACCCGACCGACCCGGCATGGGGCTCTCGACGCTCCAGCCCGGACGGCGGCTCACCGACTGGCCGGCCGACGTCGAGCACCTCGCTGGGACACTCGAACTCGACCGCTTCGCCGTCATGGGCTGGTCAGCCGGCGGGGCCTATGCGGCTGTCTGCGCCGCGAAGCTGGGCACACGGGTCACGGCTGCGGCGCTGCTCTCGAGCTCGGTCCCGCTCGATCTCTACGGCACGACCCGCGGGCTGAGCGTCGAAGACCGCGCCCTGCTCCTCCTGGCACGGCACGCGCCCCGGGTGGCGTCGACCGTCATGCGCGTCAGCATCATGAACGCCAGCAACGCCCGGCTCCTGCGCGCCGCGATGCGGTCCTTCCCGCCTGCGGACCGCACGATCCTCACCGAGTGGGGCCCGCCCGACCACGCGCTGGCCTTCGTGCGGGAGGCCATGCGCCAGGGCACCGAAGGCTGCGTGCTCGACTACAAGATCTTTGGCGACCCGTGGGGCTTCTCGCTCGAGGAGATCTTGGTTCCGGTGCAGATCTGGGAGGGGTCAGACGACCAGACGGGACCGCCGGACTACCGCGAATTCCTGCGCCGCCGCATCCCGCACGCGACCGTCACCGTCGTCCCCGGTGAAGGGCACCTCTCGCTCTTGCCCCATCAGGCACCGTCGATCTTCGCCGCGTTGCTCGGAGGCGGCCACAGCGCCCAGTCCACGGCGCGCCGGAACGTGCGGTAGCACCGACCATCGACCGCGTGGCCCCTGCGGCAGCCTCTCAGGTTTTAGAGGCCGCCCCAGTTGGTGACCTTGACGGGCGCCACGATGGGCGTCCCGACGTCGAGCTGAATCTGATAGTGGTCGCCCAGCGGCAAATCCCGCGGGTCCCCGGTGTAGATGCCGGTCTTGGAGCCCGGTGACGTGAAGAAGACCGTCACGTTGCCCTTCGCCGGCCCAACCTGCGTCTTGCTGACCGGGATGCCCCACTCGTCGAAGAACTGGCCCAAGTTGAAGCTCGACGTCGTGCTGGGCGACTCGATGTGGATGATCCCGTCGTACGCGTGGACATGCAGCCAGTAGAAGCAACTCCCGGTCTCGACGAAGGGGCCCTCTGGGGTGCTGACCGGGCCCGCGCCGGGAATGCCGATGCCATAGGGAATCACTTGAGCCTTGCCGTTCACGAAGATCGTGAGGTGGGTGTGCACGTGCACGACCGTCTGCTCGCCGGCCTGGCACTCGATCCCATCGACGGGCTGCCCGGTCGCCGCGGTGAGCAGCGTGGCCAACTTGGGACCGCTCGGCACACCGACGGTCTCGGGCCCAGGGGTCTCCGCCGGGGGCTGCACCCAGGACGAGGACATCGACGACGGGATGGCCTCGACGGGGACGTGAGGGTCTTTGAGCTGGGGGGGCACGCTGGTGGAGCCGCCACCCGTCACCACGACGATGATGACCACGACGAGCGCGACCACGGCGAGGACGCCACCGACCCGAATGCCCATGCGCATGCGCTGCTTGCGGAGCTCAGCGGCTCGTCTCTCGGCTGCACGCTGTTGATTCTCCGCCCTGCGCTGGGCCTTCGACTGCTTCCCACTGGTCATTGGGGCGTCAGCGTAGCGAACCAATCCCATCGAAAGGCATCAACTCGCTCGAGGGGACCTGACCATTCAGGTGGGTCCACCTCGGCGGCGCCTGCCCGGCCCAGCGAGCCCGCCACCTGCCACAGGTCGCCGTCGACGAAGGCGACCGTGATGTGACGGTCGGTCGTCGCGTCGGCGAATTGCCAGGTGCCGGCCACGCCTGGTTGTTCAACCATTGCCTCGCCGTCCACCCGCGGACCGACCACGACGTACACGCCGCTCGAGGGCCGGTAGGGCACGGCACCCGGTGACACCGCCACTCGTGGCGCAGCCCACCGTCCGGCGATCTCGAACGGTCCCGAGAGCAGCGCCCGGCGGGCGGCGAAGAAGCGGTCCTCGGCATACAGCCGTTTGGCCAATGCGAAGAACTCGGGGATGACATCCTCGTCGTGCATGAGGTACAGCGTCATGTAGTGAAACGGCTCGAGCAGCGGGCCGCTCGCCGCTTCGGCCGCCTGGCAGCGGGGCGAACGCACCCAGCGCTGGCCGAACGTGATGCCGTCAATCGTGAACTGCTCCGGCATGTGGTCGAGCTGGTGCCAGATGTTGTACGCCTCGTGGGCCGAGGGATCGGTGACCTCGGTGAACGAGAAGAATCCCAGCACGCAACCACGGTACCCGGCGCCCCCGATGCAAGACTCTCGGCCCATGGAGCAGATGACGCTTCTGGCCGGGATCCGGGTCCTCGATCTGAGCATCTGGAGGCCCGGGCCCTACGCCACGTCCCTCCTCGTCGCACTCGGTGCGGACGTCTTGAAGGTGGAACCACCCGGGGGCGATCCGATGCGCCACTACAAAGGCCTGTTCGAGGTCATCAATGCGGGCAAACGCAGCGTCGAGCTCGACCTCAAGAACGATGGCGACCGCAGCCGTGCTGTCGACCTCGCCTCCATGGCCGACGCCGTGGTCGAGGGATTTCGCCCAGGCGTGATGGCTCGCCTCGGGCTCGACTACCAAGCTGTACGCAAGGTGAACCCCGGGGTCGTCTACTGCTCCATCTCGGGTTACGGCCAATCGGACCCGCGGGCGCTGTTACCGGGACACGACGTGAACTACCAGGCGTGGTCCGGCGCGCTCTCGCCCGAAGGGGGCGTTGCCGCGATGCCCCCGCTGCCCATCGCCGACCTGGCATCGGGTGTGACCGGCGCGTTCGGGATCTGCGCGGCGATCCTCGGGCGGGGCACGACGGGTGAAGGCACGTATCTCGACGTGTCCATGACCGACGTGCTGGCGACGTGGACCGGGCCCTCGGGAGGATCGGAGAGGTCGCATGACGAAGGCCCGCCTCAGGCCGTGCCGGGCTACGGGCTCTTCACCACCGCCGACGGCCGTCAGGTTGCGTTGGGCGTCGTGAGCGAGCAGCACTTCTGGACCCCCCTCTGCACCGCGTTGGGCCTCGGCGACCTGGCGGGCCTCGATTTCGTCGAGCGCTCCGCACGAGGCGACGAACTGCAGCGTGCGGTGCGCGCGGCCGTGACCACGCTCCAACGCGACGAGCTCGTGGCCGCCCTCACGGCGGCCGGGGTGCCGGCCTCACCGGTTCTCGACCGGCAGGAGATGCTGGCTGCGTCGCCCTTCCCGGGCTTCCCTATCCGGCTGCCCGCCCCGGTCGCCACCGGCTCGGTGCCGCGTCTCGATCAGCATCGGGGGGAGGGTTTCGGCACGGGGCGGTGAATCCCGGGTCACATCGTCCCTGTTACGTTGCAGGCCGACCCTCCAGATGAGCCTGATCGCCGACCTCCTGACCGCCAACCGGGCCTATGCCGCGGCTCCGACCTCCATCGCGGACCCGCGCCCGAGTCGTCACCTCGCCGTGGTCACCTGCATGGATGCACGCATCGACGTGTTCGCCGTCCTCGGGCTCCGTCTCGGTGAGGCCCATGTGATCCGCAATGCAGGCGGGCGGGTGACCGAGGACGTACTGCGGAGCCTGGCGCTCTCGACCGGCGTGCTCGGAGTGGACACCGCGGTCGTGATGCAGCACACGAAATGCGGGCTGGCGGGCGTGACCGACGACGCGCTGCGGGCGCTGACCGGGGCGGACCTCGGATTCCTCCCGATCGACGACCACGCGGCCGCGCTCCGCGAAGACGTGGCGCTGCTGGCCCGCACGCCGTATCTGTCCCGGCTCCGCCTGATCGCCGGCCTCATCTACGACGTTGACACGGGCACGCTCGACGACGTCGTCCGATCGGACCAACCCGGCTGATCGTGTCGGGTCGGGTCCGGTCTGGTGCCATCGCCAAGTGACCTGCGACGACACCGATTACAGTGCGACGGCCATTCCACCATCGCCCCCGTCAACGGCAGGCCCGGCCAACCTGGTCAATCCGATGCGGTGGCAGTGAGCCGACCATCCAAGGAGCCTCGATGCCGGGCGATCACGACGCGAACGACTCTGCTGCGACCAGGCGAGGTGGCCGCTCAAGGCGCAGACGGGCCCGCAGGGCGCTGGCCGGGCTCGTCGCTTTCCTGACCTTCGTCCCTGCGCTCATCGCGCTCTCGCCATCGGTTGCTGCGGCCGCCTACCCCGACAATCCGGCCCAACCGGTCAACTTCGGCACCGCGGGCTTCTTCGGGCCCGCCGGTGGGCTGCAACTCAACGCGCCTGCTGTCGGGATGGCGCCGACGCCATCCGGCCAGGGCTATTGGATCGCTGCCGCCGACGGCGGGATCTTCAACTACGGCAACGCCGGATTCTTCGGCTCCGCCGGAGGGCTCCCACTCAACGCGCCCGTCGTGGGCATGGCCCCGACCCACGACGGAGGGGGCTACTGGCTGGTCGCCGCCGACGGCGGGATCTTCTCGTACGGCGACGCCCAGTTCCACGGGTCCGCCGGCGGGATGCATCTCAATCAACCCATCGTCGGCATGGCGGCCACGCCGGATGGCGGCGGGTATTGGCTCGTGGCCTCCGACGGCGGGATCTTCTCGTACGGCGACGCCCAGTTCTACGGGTCCACGGGCGGCATGCATCTCAACCAGCCCGTGGTGGGCATGGCGGCCGCCCCGGGCGGCACCGGCTACTGGCTCGTCGCCTCGGACGGCGGCATCTTCGCATTCGGAACGGCGTCGTTCCTCGGCTCCATGGGCGGCACTCCCCTGAACGCGCCCATCGTGGGGATGGCCGCCTCGCCGAGCGGCTACTGGATGGCGGCGCGTGACGGCGGCGTGTTCACGTTCGGGGTCCCCTTCCTCGGTTCCATGGGCGCACAGTCCAATCCCAACCCCATTCGGGCGATCGCCGCCACACCCGACGGACAGGGCTATTGGCTGCTACCGACCTCGCCTCCGCCCGTGCCGCCCACCATCGGCCCCGGCGCCACAGGTGCTGCGGTGTCATCCCTCCAACAGCAGCTGTACGCGCTCGGCTACTGGGTCGACACAACAAACGGCTCGTTCGACGACAGCACCGAGCAAGCGGTGTGGGCACTGCAGAAGGCGGCGGGCCTCCCCCGCGACGGCATCGTCGGTCCCGCCACCTGGGCGGCACTCTCGGCCGGGGTCGTGCCTCACCCGGCCAGTACGTCTGGCTACGTGATCGAGATCGACCTCGAGGACGACCTTCTCATGGTGGTCGCCAACGGCCACCTCGAGTGGACGCTCAACACCTCGACCGGTGGTGGCTACACCTATACCCAGGATGGCGTGACCAACGTCGCCATCACCCCGACGGGCGTGTTCAACACCTTCCGGGTTGTCGACGGAACGGTCACCGACTCCCTCGGCACCCTCTATCGTCCACGGTTCTTCTACGAGGGCTATGCGATCCACGGCGATTCGAGCGTGCCGCCCTACCCGGTCTCCCACGGGTGCGCCCGCGTCAGCAACGAGGCCATCGACTGGATCTGGGCCAACAACATCGACCCGATCGGGACCGAAGTCTGGGTTTACTGAGGCAGCGCCTCAGTCCAGGCCTCGAGGTGATCCGTGGTCGCACTCTCGCTACGGGCAGTTGCGTTGAAACCTTCGCAGCCTTGAAGCCACCGACACCGTTACCGTTCTCGCTCGTGCCGCTGTCGCCCGTGAACGTGTAGAGCGACTGGCCGCGATAGGTCACCTGGAGACCTGCCGGCGTGGATACTGTCGAAAGACACTCCGCTCCCTTGGGCTTCGTCTTGCCCGCCGGCATAAGAAGTTGCGGCCACACCGACAAGCAGCTCCCAGTGCACGGGCCACTCTTGTGGATGTACAAGCTGGCGCCGGAACTGGTCGCAAGCATGTTCCCGATCGGGCTGCGATTGACGACCTGCACGACGACAGCGCCCTTGTGCGCGGGCGTCGCCGCCTCTGCGGCGCCGAGCCCCGGAGCGAGTGCGACAAACCCGGCGAGGGCAGCAGCTGACACGGCGAAATGGGGGGCGCGTACGCGCGTTGAGAGCTCCATGTTGTCCTCCGATTCTGGCTACCGCCACGGGATGGTCCACCTCGACATACGGACAACGTCTCGATATGGATTGCACATCCACAGAATTCGACCATCGCGTCAGCCCGACGACGTCGGACACCAGCCGCATCACCGCTTCGGGAGCATCACCCCCGACGCCGACAACCGGGTGACAGTTCCCTCAGATGTCGTAATAGAGCATGAACTCCCAGGGATGGGGCCGCAGGCGCACCGCGTCGATCTCGTTGGACCGCTTGTAGTCGATCCAGGTGTCGATCAAGTCCTGGGTGAACACGCCACCCGCCTTCAGGTAGTCCTGATCCGCCTCGAGCGATTCCATCGCCTCCTCGAGCGAGGACGGGACCTGGCCGATCTTGGCCAACTCATCGGCAGCCATGTCGAAGAGGTCCTCGTCGACCGGTGGCGGCGGCTCGATCTTGTTGGCGACGCCGTCGAGGCCGGCCATGAGGATCGCCGAGAACGCGAGGTACGGGTTGCAGCTCGGGTCCGGGCAACGAAACTCGACACGCTTGGCCTTCGGGCTCGGCGAATACACCGGGATGCGACACGCCGCAGAGCGGTTCCGCTGGGAGTACACCAGGTTCACCGGCGCCTCGAATCCAGGGACGAGCCGCTTGTACGAGTTCGTCGTCGGCGCGGCAAAAGCCAGCACCGATCGCGCGTGTTTGATAATGCCGCCGATGTACCAGCGACCGATGTCCGAGAGGGCCGCATAGGTGCCCTCCTGGTGGAAGAGCGGCTCGGCGCCATTCCACAGCGAAGAGTGCACGTGCATGCCCGAGCCGTTGTCGTCAAAGAGGGGCTTTGGCATGAAGGTCGCCGTGTAGCCCGCCTGAGCGGCGACGCTCTTGACGACGTACTTGTACAGCATCAGCTTGTCCGCCATCTTCAACAAGGTGTCGAAGCGCATGTCGATCTCGGCTTGACCTGCAGTACCCACCTCGTGGTGCTGCACCTCGATCTCGATGCCCAGGCGCTCCATCGTCAGGATCATTTCCGAGCGGAGATCCTGGAAGTGGTCCATGGGCGGGACTGGGAAATACCCCTCCTTGTAGCGCGGCTTGTAGCCGAGGTTGGGACCTTCGTCGCGGCCCGAATTCCAGATGCCCTCGATCGAGTCGACCTGATAGAAGGCGGAGTGCTGGTCCTGCGAGAACCGAACGTCGTCGAAGACGAAGAACTCGGCCTCAGGCCCGAAGTACGAGGTGTCGGCGATACCAGTCGACTTCACGTGCGCTTCGGCCTTCCGCGCGACGTAGCGCGGATCGCGGGTATAGGCCTCGAGAGTGAGCGGGTCGTGCACGAAGCAGTTCAGGTTGAGCGTCTTGTGCTGACGGAACGGGTCGATCACCGCTGTCGAGGGATCCGGGAGCAGGATCATGTCGGACTCGTGGATCTGCTGGAAGCCCCGGATGGACGAGCCGTCGAATCCGTACCCCTCGCTGAACCCGTCCTCGGTCAACCCGTGCGCCGGGACCGAGAAGTGCTGCATGAGGCCGGGGAGGTCACAGAACCGGAGGTCGACAACCTCGATCCCTTCGTCCTTTACGAGGCGAACGACCTCGGCTGGGCTGCGCTCTTGCATCTGACATCTCCCTCTACGATCTCGTCGAGCTGGCGCCCGGTGCGCGCTCGGGACCAATCCGAGTCCCGTGCTACTTAGCACAGCGATCTTGCAAATACGCAGATCAGAGCCCGAGTTCATCAAGTCTTCACAATGCGCGCCTCGGTGCGCATTGATCGCGACAGCGGTGCGGAAGCGAGGCGGCCGAGGCTGCGCGGCATCGGGGCGGGTACGTTGCGCCCATGCGAACCGCGCCATGCCGGTGACGTACACGAAGGGTCTGCACGAGGTGGCCGACGGCGTTTGGGCCTACCTGCAGCCGGACGGCGGGTGGGGTTGGTCCAACGCCGGACTCGTGACCAGCAACGACCAATCACTGCTGATTGACACTCTGTTCGATCTTCCGCTCACGGCCGAGATGCTCGACGCCATGGGAGCTGTCTCGCCTGCGGCCGCACGGATCGACACCGTGGTGAACACACACGCCAACGGCGACCACTGCTACGGCAATGCACTCGTCGCTGACTCGGTGATCATCTCCTCGGAGCGCTGCGCCGAGGAGATGAGTGCGCTGCCGCCCGAGACCATGCATGCCTTGGTGGAGTCGGGTGCATCCCTGGGCCCTGCCGGAGCGTTCGCGGCGCGTATCTTCTCTGCCTTCAACTTCGAGGACAACCCTCTCACTCTTCCGTCCAGGACGTTCTCTGGTCACCTCGATCTCCGAGTCGGCGACCGCGTCGTGTCGCTCCTTGAAGTAGGGCCCGCTCATACTGCGGGTGATGTCATCGCCTATCTCCCCGACCAGGACGTGGTCTTTACAGGCGACATCCTGTTCCACCAAGCCCATCCCATCGTGTGGACCGGACCGGTGGCCAACTGGATCGCGGCGTGCGACCGGATCCTCGAGCTGCAGCCTCACGTCGTTGTCCCTGGACACGGTCCGCTGGCGACCGTCGCCGCGGTGGACGACCTGAAGAGCTATTTCGAATTCCTCTCTCGTGAGGCGCGGTTGCGCTTCGACGCCGGACTGACGCCACTCGAGGCCGCGCGCGACATCGACCTCGCGGCCTATGCAGGCTGGGGCGAGCCAGAGCGCCTGGTGGCCAATCTTCACGCGCTGTACCGAGATTTCGGGGAGGCAGCGCCCGCCGACGCGCTGACGATGCTGGGAGAGATGGCGGCGCTCGCCCACTGACACTCTGCCCGGGTCGCAACGCAACGCCCATAGCCACCCGACACGTTGCCTCACCTGCGCCAGGACTGACCGAGCCAGGACGGGGTACACACGAGGGGTGCAGCGCACGGCCGCGTGGGTGGTAGGAGGCCGCTATCGCATCGACGGCCTTTTGGGCGAGGGTGGGATGGCGCGCGTGTTCGGGGCGTTCGATGAACGACTCGGTCGCCCCGTGGCCGTCAAGATCCTGCGTGCCGAAACCGAAGAGCTCCCCGGCATGCGTCAGCGGTTTCAGCAAGAGGCGCGCATCGCTGCGCGACTCGTGCACCCGCACATCGTGGCCGTCCTCGACTACGGCGAGGACGACTCGTCGTCCTATCTCGTCATGGAGCGCCTCTGCGGAGCGACGTTGCGCGACGAGATCATCCGCGGCCCGCTGTCACAAAAGCGACTGATGCTTGTCGCGTGCGAAACCCTCAGTGCACTTGCGGCGGCCCACAGGCGCGGGGTCCTGCACCGCGACATCAAGCCGAGCAACATCTTGATCCACGACGATGGTCACACGAGGATCACCGACTTTGGTATCGCCAAGAGCTTCGACGCACTGGGGCACTCTGACGGCCCGCTAGACGACTTGACGATGACAGGCGTCGTGCTCGGAACACCCGGCTACCTCGCACCCGAACGGCGCACGGGACGCCCGGCGACCGTGCAATCCGACCTCTACTCGGTTGGCGCTGTCATGCTCGAAGCGGCAACAGCACGCCGGCTGAGCGCCGCCGGGGTGAGGCCCGAACTGCTGGTGCCACCGTTCCGCGACGTCGTCCGCCGAGCGCTGGCCCCCGATCCGAACGACCGGTTTGCCGCGGCCGACGCCATGCTGGAGGCGCTGCGTACCCAGCCAACGCGGCCGATGACGATCGCCCGACCACGGGGCACGCCCACGCAACCCATGGCCTCCGTATCCCCCACTTCTCCGCGGCAGCCACCCCCTCCCACAGTGCGCGCCGGTCCCACGCTCGTGCCGCCGCCACTCACGTCACACTCAGCGCCAACACCGTCGCCTCGCCGCCCCCGGAGGTGGCGCAGGTTCGTCGTGGGCCTCGTCGCACTGGCCGCTCTCGTCGCAGCGGTTTTCCTCGTGCGTGTCAACACCACCCATCCAACCGCGCGGGCTGACGGCACCTCGTCGCACCACATCGGCCGAACGACGGCCCGACAGACCACGACGACGCAGGTACCCCAGGATCCTGAGCGGGCGGCAATCAATGCGCTGGCCTCGTCACTGGCCGCCGGCGATCTCCCGGGTGACGGCGCGCTCGCCAGCGCGCTCGCCGCCACCGCTGCCGAAGCACCCGGACCTGACCGCGAGGCGCTGGCCCAGCAGACGTTGTCATTGGCCCAGGTGCTGCTCGACGGCGGTGGCATCACCAACGGGCAGTACCAGGACGTCGTATCCACCTTGGAGCCAACGGGAGCGGCGCCGCCAACTCCCGACACCGTGCCCACCCCGTCGCAACCCACGGGGCCAGCCGGAGGCACCGGAGCCGCCGGTGGTGGTGGTGATGGCAGGCACAGGCACAAGGACCAGGTCGGACCCGGCGACCAAGGCTGACGCATGTGCCGAGCGGCGGACGGTCGCGACGCGAGGTCCGACCTGTTGCTGGACTTCTGGCATGCGTCGAGAGTCTCAGGAGACGTTGGGACCCGCCATGCGATACTTCCGCCCCAGTGCAACCACGGCTGCGCACCGGTACGCGGCCAACGGCTGAAACGGAGACTCCATGCAAACCGTGCTGATCCTGGGTGCCGGGTTCGCCGGCCTGGAACTGGCGACGAGGCTGTCCGAGGAGGTGCCCGAGGCGGTCGACATCACCATCATCGACAGTAGCGACGCCTTCGTCTTCGGCTTCTCCAAGCTCGACATCATGTTCGGCCGGGCATCGCTCGATGACGTGCGACTGTCCTATGCGAGGCTCAACAAGCCAAGCGTCCGTTTCGTGCAAGAGACTGTGACCAGCATCGACCCGAGGAGCCGGCGCGTGACGACGAACGCGTCGGAATACGAACCTGACATCCTCGTCGTTGCGCTCGGCGCCGACCTCGACCCTGCAGCGACGCCCGGACTCGTGCAGGAGGGCTCTGAGTACTACTCGGTCGAAGGAGCCGAGAAGATCGGCCGCCTGCTGCCCTCATTCGCCGGGGGAAACGTGATCATCGGGGTCCTTGGTCCCTTCTTCAAGTGCCCGGCCGCGCCGTTCGAGACAGCAGTGATGATGCACGATTTCCTCGAGCGCCGGAACGTCCGATCCTCGTCGACGATCAAGGTGGTGAGCCCGATGCCAAGGCCGATCCCGATCTCGGCGGACGCGTCGGACGGAATCCTCAATGCGCTCGGCGAGCGGGACATCGGATGGTGGCCCGAGACGAAGTTCACGGGGCTCGACCCGTCTGCGAGAGTGGCCACTCTCGCAGACGGGAGGAGCGAGGCCTACGACCTCTTCCTCGCCGTGCCGGTGCACCGGGCACCGCGAGTGGTCGAGGAGTCCGAGTTGGCCGAGGACGGATGGATTCCCGTCGATCCCACAACGTTCGCAACGCGCTTCGAGAAGGTCTACGCAATCGGTGACATCACCAGCGCGCCCGTGCCACGGGTCGGAGCGATCGCCGAAGGCGAGGCGCGGACACTGGCTGACGTTCTCATCCAACAGATGCGGGGTGGCGACAGGCCCGCGCCCTACGCCGGGATCGCCACCTGCTACATCGAGATGGGAGGTGCCAAGGTGGCGCGCTTCGATGCCAATTTTCTCGGCGGACCCACGCCCTTCGGCACCTTTACCGAAGCGTCGGAGGAGATCGCCGCGTCCAAGGTGGAATTCGGTGCCACCCGGCGCAAGCGCTGGTTCGGCCTGGAATCCTGACGCAAGAGGTCAGCGCGTCCCCGCCTGCGCTCGGCTGCCGCCGGCGAGCTGGCGGCGATGGCGACGGCCATGCTGCGCAACGGCAGGGCCCAGGGCGGGTCCAATCTCCGCGGCGGGGAGCAAACGGCCGCTCTCAGCCAGCCGTGTCCGGGCGGCCGCCACGTGGCAGTAGGCCATGAGCTGGTCGTGATCCTCGCGTCCGACGGGAGTGATCGTCCCTCCCACGCGCCAGCGGTCAGGCGCCTCTGAGTCGGTGCAGCAGGTGGAGACAGCCAGGCAGAGCCGGATGGGCCGGGTCCCGCCCTCGAGGTCAGGGAGCTGGGCCACCAGCTCGACTTGCTGACCGAGACTCATGGCGTGCGGCGCTATGAGGCCCGCCCCCAACGGGGTGAGGTCCACGATCTGGACGATCTCGCCGCCCGCCCTCCCCGCAACCTCGGTCGGCGTCCGGTAGTGGTGGCGCAATTGACGCCGGTGGCCCACCTTGACGAGGACAGCCAGCACCAGACTGAGCTCCCAGACTCCGAGCACCAGGCCGATGATGAGCGGCGCGCCGCCGAGATTCGGGAGCGATGCGATGCCGAGCGCAGTGAGCGCGCGCACGGCGATCGCACTGCAGAGGACCGCAGCGATCCCGATGAGCAGGTGCAGCTGCTTGAGCGCTCGACCGCCGCCGTCGTCAATGCCGTCCTTCGGGGTCACTCTGAACGTGGATGCGGTGGGCCGGAGGACGACGAGGCTTGCCCGGGCGAAGATCTCCATCGTCAGCATCAGCGAGTACGTCCCGTCCCAGAGGCTCGCCCGCCCGCGGCACAAGAGCGTCGACGCCACCAGATCGACCGCGATCCATGGCACCCAGAAGATGAGGAACCCGGCAAGCGTGGCGTGGAACGGTAGCTGGCCGCTGATCAGCATCACCGTGAGTACGACGAGGAGGCCAAGCCGCTGGAGAGGCACGAAGTACGCCAGTAGCGACGAGAGGTAGCTCACCCGCTGCGTGATGGACAGGTTGGGCGCAGAGAAGGGGCTCTGCGGAGTCCGGAAGACGGTCAGGTTGCCACGTGCCCAGCGGTCGCGTTGCAGCAAATACGCGGACAGGTCGTGCGGGGCAAGTCCCTGCACCAGCGTCTCGCCGTGGTACCGGGTCTTCCAGCCCCGGCTATGCATCTTGATGGTCGTGTGGAAGTCCTCTGCGATGGTTTCGGTGGCCACGCCGCCGACCTCAGTGAGCGCCTCGCGCCTGATGACGGCCGCGGAACCACACCAGTAGACGCCGTTGTGGCGATCCTTGCCCGCCAAGATGACCTCGAAGAACATGCTCTGGTCATGGCGCCCGGTCTCGAAATGCTGGAACGAGTCGTGATTGCTGAAGTCCTGGGGCGTCTGGACCAGCGCGACCTTCGGGTCGTCGAAGTACCCGACGGTGGCATCCAATATGTCGGGTTGCGGCACGTGGTCGGCGTCGAGGACCAGCAGCAGGTCACCGTCCACCACACGCAGCGCATGATTGATGTTGCCCGCCTTGGCGTGGCAGTTGTCCGGTCGGGTGACGTAGCGGGCCCCGGTCTGCTCGGCGAGGGCCCGAACGGCCTCGCGGCGTCCGTCGTCGAGCACCCACGTCTCGTGCGGATACGAGATGCCCGCACAACCGAGAAGCGTGGCCTCCAAGACGTCGAGGCCCTCGTTGTAAGTGCAGACCAGGACATCGACACGGTGGGGCTGCCGTATCGGCGGGCGTGTCGTGGGCGGAATCCGCCACGCCAGGAAACAGAACGAAACGAGCATCGCCCACCCGAAGAACTCGCATGCGAAGAGCAGGAGGAACAGGACCGGCTCGATACCGTGCCAGGTGTCGATCGCCCGCCATCCCAGGTACACCGCGCCCCAGGTCACCGCCACGATGGCTGCACACCGGATCACTCCTTCATTGCGGACCGGACCGGTGGGCGCTTGGGGGCGGACGCGCACTGCTTTCATCAACCTGGGGATCGACCAGTTCGCGTTGCCGCTTGAGGACTGGAGGACGCTGGTCGACCGGTGGTCAACGGATTGACAACACCTTCGGAACCCTGAACACTCGGTGACGGCCGTAGGCTCCGGCTCCGGCCGCCCCTTGGCACCGCAGCGCCTGGCGACGGGACCCGAAAAGACGCCGACACGACATGCCATTCTCCTTCGTCTTCCTCCCAGACCAACGTCGTTTGGCGTACGACGAATACGGTGAACCCGCTGGGGTGCCGGTGATCAATTGCCACGGCGGGCTCACGAGCCGGCTCGACGTTGAGCGTTGCGCCGAGATGGCCACTCATGCAGGAGTGCGGTTGATCTCTCCTGACCGACCGGGCATCGGGCGTTCTGACCCTAAGCCCAGCCGGGCGCTCATCGACTGGCCGAGCGATGTCGCCGCATTGGCCGATTCGCTGGGTCTCGACAGGTTCGGCGTGCTCGGCTGGTCTGCCGGGGGTCCGTATGCGGCGGCCTGTGCGTATGCCTTGCCAGAGCGGGTGGCGGTCGCCGCGTTGGTGGCGAGCGCGATCCCGGGCGACTGGCCAGACATGGAACGAGAAATCAATCGAACCGATCGCGCGCTCCTCCGCTTGTCGTTCCACGCACGGCCGGCCGCCTTGCTCGCGCTACGCACCATGGGCGTCACGGCGACGCACGCGCCGAAGGCGTTTCGTCGCGCGTCATGCCGGTCGCTCGACGAACCCTCACGACGGGTCGTGCTGAGCGAACAACTGAGCCTTTTCTCGAAGCCGATCGCCGAAGGACTGCGTCGTCCCGCCGGCGTCGTCGAGGACTACCGGATTTTCGGATCTGCATGGGGTTTTTCACCCCAGCACATTCGTCAGTCGGTCTGCGTGTGGCAGGGAGACGCAGACGCTCTTGTGCCGTCACGCTGGGGGCAGCGCCTCGCCCAGGCAATCCCTGGTTCTCGATTGACGATATGCCCCGGTGAAGGACATTTCTTGACGACCGAGCGGTACGCCGAGATCTTCGCCGTCCTCAGGGCAGCCATGTCCTGAGGACGGCCGAGTGCTTCACTGCTCAGGTCCGAAGGCGCTCGAAAAGGTAGTAGTGGGTCGGTGACACTCCGTGGCGTTGTGCCAACTCTTCGCGCGTTGCGACCATCGTCCGAACTGAACCTTGAACAACGTCCACGGCTTTGTCGCCGCGGCCGCGGCGCTCGTGGGAACCTGAGCTGAACCGGGAGCGGGGCGGGCCTACGAAACAGCCAATTGCGGTCAGGGTCGCGCGGCCGGTCTCTGACTCGACCCCGCCTCTGCCTCCTGCCCCCACTCACCAGATGGGTGGTTGCAGCGAGGTTGGTTTGGCGTGCAGCCCCCATGGGTAATGACTGTTTCGACTCGGTTTCCCCACTTAATCGAGTCGATCGGATGGGCGACGGCCCCCGGGGTTCTGACTTGGCGCTCCCGGGGGCTGCTTCGCGTCTCGGCCACCGTGCTCTCGGATCCCGCTCGTCGGCACATGGCGACAAATTCCCCGGCGGACGAACCAGAGCACTGCTCAAATTTTGCTCAGGCTTTACCTTGCCAGGAGACTGCTGAGATGTCCGGCTCCATACGCTTCGAGCGGAGCCTGGAAGCGGTCCGGACCGGGTCACGGCGACACAGCTGACATAGGCTCAGACCGTGGTGGGCTGCTCGGGGAGCGGTGCGGAGTGACGACGCTGATGCTCATCGAGGACGATGTGCCGATTTTACGTTCGCTCGAGAGCGCGCTTTCCGCCCGTGGGTTCCGGGTCCTGACGGCGTCCAACGGCCTTGACGGATTGCGGGCTGTTTTCGAGCACCGTCCGGCCGCCGTTGTCCTCGATCTCGGCTTGCCCGACATCGACGGCTTTGAGCTCGTCAAGATGATCAGAGCCGTGAGTGAGGTGCCCATCGTCGCTGCGACCGCACGGGACGAGGAGGTAGGTATCGTCCGCACGCTCGACGCGGGAGCCGACGACTACGTCGTCAAACCCTTTTCGGCCGACCACCTCGAGGCCAGGCTGCGCGCCCTCTTCCGCCGCACCGCCCGCAGGGAGGCCCCCGTCCTGGTCGTGGGTGACCTTCGTATCGACACGTCGGCGCGGGTGGCTGAGCTCGGTGACGACGCGCTCGATCTGACCCGCAAGGAGTTCGACCTCCTCGCTTTCCTTGCCTCTCAACCGGGGCACGTGGTGTCGAAGCGCGAGATCCTCGCCGCCGTCTGGGACCAGCCCCTTGGCGGCGCTGACAAGACTGTCGACGTGCACCTGTCCTGGCTGCGGCGAAAGCTCGGCGAGTCAGCGGCGGAGCCACGCTACGTGCACGTGCTACGCGGCGTCGGGGTGAAGCTCGTCGACCCCCGCTGATGAGGCGGCGTCTCAATTTGACCGTGCTGGCGGTCACCGCCATGGTGACACTCGCCTTCATCGTCCCGCTTGGAGCGGTGGTCCGCATCGTGGCTAGTGACCGCGCCCTCTCGGTGGCCGACCAGGAGGCTCGCACCCTGGCCGGGGTGTTGGCGTCGGAAACGTCCCACGCTGCGCTCTCGTTGGTGGTGGGACAGCTCAACGCGGACGGCAGTGGCCGCAAAGTCGCCGTATTCACGACGGGAGAGGCCACCCTCGGTGCACCCATCGCCGTGCCGATGACCCAACTCTCTTCGGCCAGGTCGGGCCATGCGTTCTCCGCGTCGTACCGGGGTACCACGCTCGTTTGGGTTCCCGTGCGCCTTCCTTCAGGCACGGTTGTCGGGGTTGTGAGCGTGCCGGGCAACCTCCTCATCGCGGGTGTCTGGAGGGCATGGCTCGTCCTCGCGGCGGTCGGCGTGGCCGTCCTGGGTTTGGCTCTCCTCCTCTCGGATCACCTTGGGCGCTCTCTGGTTCGGTCCATCGATGACCTCGACACGGTGACGCGGCGCCTGAGTACCGGTGACCTTGACGCGCGTGCCCTGCCGGCGGGACCAGCGGAGATCGAGCACATGGGCAGAGCCGTGAACGCGCTGGCAGAGAGGATCATCGAGTTGCTCGAGCTCGAACGCGAAAAGGCGGCCGATCTCTCACACGGGCTTCGCACTCCGCTCACGGCGCTCGCGCTCGAAGCCGATGCCCTCGCCGACCCCGGGGACAGACAGAAGATGCGAGCTGCGGTGCACGACCTCACCGAAGCGGTGAACAACGTCATCGTCGAAGTCCGTCGCGCCCGTCCTCAGCCGACTCCAGAGAGGTCGGACATCGTTGAGACGATCAGGGCCCGGCTGATCTTCTGGTCCGTCCTGGCCGAGGAGCAGGGTCGCCGATGGACGTTCGAGCTGCCAGAGGTCGCTATCACGGTCTGCGTCCCTGCGTCCCAGCTAGCGGCGGCGATCGACGCACTCGTCGGCAACGTCCTCGCCCACACTCCCGAAGGGACACCCTTCCGGGTAACCTTGTCGGCGACGGCGGCGCAGGCGATCCTGGTCGTCGAGGACCATGGACCGGGGTTTCCCGACGGCCCAGTCGATCGACGCGGGCACAGCGGGGGCGGCTCCACCGGCCTTGGACTCGACATCGCACGTCGCACGGCCGAACGCGCGCACGGGAGCATGGTCACCGGTGCTGCGCCGGGCGGCGGTGCCCGCGTGGAGATCTGCTTCGAACGAACCCTGGAGGCACCGCCAGCTGGCACCCGCGATTCGCGTCGCGAGGGTGTGGCGACTCCACCATTGCCAGTCCACACCTGAGGTTGAGGCGCCTACCCAGTTTCGTTCTGCCCGGCGGTCGAGTTGGGGGCAGCGCTCGGCTGCACCCTGGTGGCGGTTCCGTTCTGACACCTAGCGCCCAGGAGAAAGGCCGTACTTGAGCCGGCGAAGCGGACGAGCGCTTCCTGAGGCCCACTGCTCTGCACTGTCACGCCGAATCCGTCTGCGGGGACGGCACTCTTCAACACAACGGCGCTTCCCTGGCACGTCACGGTGATTGATCCGCCGGGGTTTGAGAAAGTCGTCGGAGCCGATCCTGGCGTCACCGACGTCGTCGGCAGCGTCGTCGTCGTCGTCGTCGTGTCCTGTCCTGGCCTCGGGGTCGCAGTCGAAGTCACAAGCGTCGTCGTGGTGGTGGTCGCGACGGTGGGACTCTGGCTGGCCGTCGGCAACGTCGTGGTCGTGATCGTCGATGCGGCATTGCGCCGACTGCCAGAGGTCGACGGCCTCGCCGAAGGTCCACGCGGCGGCGCGGGCGAGGACGATATGGGCGTGGTCGGGACACTCCACGTGGTGATCGCTTTCTGCGGCGCGGGCGAGGAACTGGAGGCTGTTGCGACGGCAGGTGAGGGAATGACTGGATCGGGCGGGGAGGCGATCGTCCTGGTGACCACCCCGACACCCACCCAACTCACGACGGTGGCCGCTGCGGTCGCGACGACCCACACCGCAATCGGAAACAGCCTCACCCGTCGCACTTTGCAATTCTCGCCGCCCGGTCGCAGACCCGCACTAAAGCGAGGATAATTTCCACGATGCTTCCTACGCGAGGCGGGATCTCGAACCAGACTGAATGGCTTGACCGGACGATACGGATCCTGGGAGGGACCGAGAATCGGCTCCGGACCCTGGCATACCTTCCAAGTTTTAACCCTGAAACCAGAACGCTTTATCGAACAAGAGGACGGCGATCCTTACCATAAGGCTCTAGAGCAAGTACCGGAGTAGTCCGGTACCGACCAGCGAAACTGGGAGGCTACGCATGGTACGCAAGTGGGTATTCGGAATGGCCGCGTCACTCGGGGCAATCTCTGCGGTCGGTATTCAGGCGGCTCCCGCGCTGGCAAGCTCGGATGTCGCTCCGCACAGCACGTCCGCAATTGTCGGTGTCCTCGGCTACGAAGGAGGCGGGCCCAGCACCACATTCCACCCGACCTCGGGGACAGTGGAGGTGGAGTTCACCAACCCGCCGCTGGTCCTCCTCAAGAAGGTGGGCAACACCGGACACTTTCGCATTCCCCTCGGACCTGGCAGCTACACCGTGATCGGCTGCGGTCCCAGCTCGAGCGCGAGCGGGGGTTCGCCGCTGTGCGGGCAACCCCAGAACATCACCCTGAAGGCGGGTGAGGTGGACCACATCCGACTCATCTGGGCCTACCTCCCCTGATCGTCGAGGTCGTGCAAAGCGGAACGCGGCCCCGGTCCGGCCAGACCTCATTTTTATCTCGTCGGTGGCCGTTCTTGCTCAACCACTCGACGGCACCAACCGCCAGGAGTGTTGAGCGGCTTCGGGACACACAAGCGTTCAGCGGTAGTTCGTAGAAATAATGAGATGTAGTTCGTGCAGAATGGAGATGAGAATGTATCGACACGTGCTTCTTGCAGGCCTGGTCAGCGGACTCGCTGGGCTGACGTTGACAGCTTCTGTGCTCGCAACAGAGGGGACGGCATTCGCAATCTCGCCGGTCCCGCCAACCCTCAAAGCCACGCCCCACAGTGTGATGGTCAATACGGACACAACGATCATCGGCAAGAACTTCACACCCAACTCTTCTGTGCAGCTGACCGAGTGCTCGGCCACGACGTGGGTCGTTCCGCACGCCCCATGCAACACGGACAACGGCGTCACCGTCACCGCCAACAACAAGGGCACGTTCAAGACAGCGTTCAAGGTTGAACTGTGTCCGGGCGGCAGGCACGGAAAGGAGCCCACCTCCGAGATTTGCTACGTCGGCGTATCGAAGCCATCGGGTATCGACACCGCCGGACTGTCGCCTTACGCCAAGGTGATCGTGACTTACCCTTGACGAGCAGGCGGCGACGGGACCCGTATTATTTTCTGTCGCCGGCGGAGTGCTCGCCGCCCCGCTAACACGCACTCCGCCAGTTCGACTGTGGGGTATCCCACCGATCCGTCGTACGGGATAAGGGTCGCTCGTCCGCACCGGGTGGCTACCTGTACGGTTGCCCAATGATCCGTCGGGTCCTGCTCTGGGATGTTGACGGGACATTGGTCAAGACCGGGGGGGTAGGTGCAGCCGTGTTCGACGTCGCGTTGGAGCGCGTGCTCGGTGTTCGGCCTGAGGTTCGCGTGAGGATGAGCGGCAAAACGGATCCACAGATCGTGCGCGAGTACTTGTCAGACATGGGTGTCGAAGAAACTGCTGATCTGATCGAGGCCGTGCTCGGCCACATCGAGAGAGAGCTGGCCGCTGTCGCCGCCACAGGCCGCCTCGCCGCTGAGGGCATGGCCTGTCCGGGTGTTGCCACAATTCTAGGCGAACTTGCCAACAGCCCGTCCGTATTGTCCACCCTCGTAACTGGGAACGTTTACCCCAACGCCGTCGTCAAAGTGGCAGCCTTCGGTCTAGACAAGTGGCTCGACCTGAGCGTGGGCGCATACGGCAGCGACCATCACGATCGCACGCTCTTGGTGCCCCGCGCACTGTCGCGGGTAGGCGAGCAGACCGGCTGGCGGGCTGATCCAAATCAAGTCTGGGTGATCGGTGACACGCCGCGAGACCTTGAATGCGCCCGAGCAGCCGGTGTCCGGTGTCTGCTCGTTGGGACGGGTCGCTATACGGCCGATTCGCTGGAGGGCATTGGAGCTACCGTCGTGCTCGACGATCTATCCGACACCGCAGCAGTCGTGAACCTCTTGACTGGCGTCTAGAACTCCGCTCATCCGGCGGAGCTGATGGCTCGACGGCGTTGCCAGCAACGCCGTTCCGCATGACGTGAATCGAGGGGGTGTACCGTCTGCATGAAGGGCTGGGGCGACAGTACCCGGGTGTTCGCCGATACTCCGGGGGCTCGTTCGCGACCCCACCCCTTTGTCCTCCCCCAAAAAGGAGCGCGGGTCGTTTGGCGTGCAGCCCCGGTGGGTAACAACCGTTTCGGCTCGGTTTCCCCTCAATCGAGTCGAAGAGATGTGCGACGGCCCCGCTTCGGCGGGGTCGGTTCGCGCCACTCCCGATCCGAAGTGTGTTCCTGGACACACTCACAGTGTCGGCTGAGCGACAGACAATCCGCTTGTCTCGGCGCATGATTGGCGTGGCGGTGCAGTCAGGCGGCAACGGCGGCGAGATAACCCCGCCTCGGTCCCCCCCGAGGAGGCGGGGTTTTTTCGCGCTCTGCTCCGCTTCTCGACAAGCTCAAGCAGGACCGACTCCCAATCACCGAATTCGCTCGACGATCTCCCAGTCGATCGCCACTCCGAGAGGGATGACGCGGACAGGCTAAGCCCCTGCCCCAGGCACGACTGGGACATGCAAGCGGCGTGCTCGGCGCGTTATTGGGACGGTTTGCTCCGCTCGGATGGGGGAATCTCGGGGCCGCCCCACTCGATCCCTCGTTCACTCGCCATCGCACGCCCGCGTGTCGGGGCACTTTCAAGGATTCCCCGACACGGTTCGGACGATCAGTGCAGGGCCGGCTCCAGGTGCTCCGTCTCCAGGTGCTCCGTCTCCGACGGATTCACCACCGGAGCGGCCGTTCCCCTGGAGGCGGCCCGCTCGGTCCAGATGTCGAGCACGAGCAGGCTCAGGTTCGACACGACCGCCGCACCGATGATCGTCGTGATCAACGCGATGAGCCCGCTGGTCACGTTGAAACCGAATACGGCTCCGACCAGCGCACCGACACCGGCGGCACCGATGCCCTTGGCCCGCATCGCCTTCGGCGTGTCGGTGCGGACCCAGCCGGCGTAGACCCCGAGCCAGATCGGCACCGCGGTTGCGACCACTGCCAGCAGCTGGTCGTCGAGCGGCGAGCTCGGCCAGAGCCAGAACCGCAGTATCAACAGTGCGCCGAGGAACCATCCGCCGAGTCCGAACACGATCGGACCGGCCGAACGGATCCATGCGCCTGTCTTGCGGCCGGTACCGCCTCGGCGGCGGATCCGGATCGCCAACACCACGAGCCAGAGCACTGCCACCAAGGCGACGGCGACCAGTGTCGCAAGGACCTTCTTGGCAATCGCTGCCTGCGAGTCACTTGTGGCGAAGCTGACGTCGTTCGGGGTGTAGCGGGACGTGTCGACCTGGCCGGTGGCGTAGAACGTGGTCAGCAGCTGCGTGCTGGCGCTCGGCTCGTAGGCGTCGAAGTCGTCCACGTGCCCGAGCCCGGACAAGATGACCTGATGCCCGTTGGAAAGATGCGGCAGCAGCTCCTTCGTGGCGTTCTGGGCCGGCGTCTCGAAGTCGAGCGTCCCGCCGACGAGCAGCGTCGGGACGCTCGAGTTCTGCACGCTGGTGTACTGGTTCTCGCCCGGGTTGGCCGGCCAGGCGTGAGCCATGCCTCCTGCCCCCCACAAGAACTCCGCCAGGGGATTGCCGATGATCGAGCCCAGGTCCGCGCCGGAGCTGAAATAGCGCTCGGCGGGCTGCGCGTCGGCCAACCCGATGCTGGCAAACTCGCCCCAGACGAACGACTGGGGGAGGACGAGATTGGCTACCGCCGAAAGGAACCACAGGCCGCTCGGGTCGCCCTGCGCGGCGGAGATCCACGAGTTGAGGGTCATCGGCCCAGTCAGTGGCGAACCGCTGTCCGAGTTCGCCTCGGTGAGCCCGAGGAACGTCCCGACCAAGACGTTGCCCGGCTTGATCGGCAGGGAGAACCAACTGCTCGGCATGTGTGCCGCCGTGTGCTGCACGCTCGCGGCGAGGTTCTTGGTGCGGGCGCGGCATGCAGGCTGTTTCGCGCACAGCGCCGAATACCGCTCGATCCCCTGATCGATCTCGGCTCCGCTGTAAATGAAGTTCCCAGGCGGGTTGACCCCGATCATCACCGAGCGGTCGACACTGTTCGGGTACATCCACTGGTAGATCATTCCCAGACGGGTTCCGGCGCTCTCGCTGAGCAGGTCGATGCGCTTGTAGCCGAGCGCGACGCGAGCGGCCTCGATGTCGCCGGCCTGCTCCTCCAGCGTGTAGCCGGCGAGGTCAACGCCGCTTCGCTCAAGCCGCTGCGCGCACGAGGCGAAGGCCTGGGAGTACGCGCTCAGCGACGCTTTGGCGAGGTAGTCCGCGGAGTTCTGGAGCGCCGCCGTCACCTCGGGACAGTTCAGGACCGAAGAGCCGTCGACGCCGCGGTAACCGACCATGACGACATCGTGCTGGGCGGCCAGGCGGTTCGCTTGGGGAAACGTCATGTTGGTAGTGCCAGGGCCGCCGTTGAGGTGGAAGATTGGCGCCAACGGGTGCGATGAGCGAGCCAGGATCCGGGTCACCGGCAGCGCGATGAGGCGCGACCGGGGGTCTGCCCGGTTCTCGGGCACGACGAGCGTCCCGCAGTCGGCGCGGTAGGTGCCTTTCTCGGTGGCATAGGTGCACGGGTGCATGGTCAGCTGGCCGGCGTGCGCCCCCTGCGGGACCGAGACCGCGGCGTCGCCGGGTGCGAACCCGATGTACGCAAGGCCGAACAGCAGCACCCCGATGACCACCAGGGCAACGATCCGACTGGGCGTGTAGATCCGCTTTGCCTTCATGACGGTGGCTCGCTCCGGAGCGAGACGATGCTGCTGATCAGGACGAAGACGAGGAGCAGCACGAATCCGATCAGGTCGAGAACCAAACCAAACGATGCGATCACGCCGCCGAGGCCGAAGGCCTGCAGAAAGAGCAGGGGCGCGGCGAGGATCGAGACCCACCCAAGCCACCGCGGCAAGGCTCCACTCCTAAACACGAGCACCCCAGCAGCGAGCGCGAAGAGACCGCCGAAGACGTCCGCGACGCTGTCCACGGCGTAGGTCAACAGGTACAGCGTGTAGGAGACGCTGTGGTCGTGTTGCGCACCGAACACCGCCAGCTTCCCATCCAGCACGCCGTAGATCCCGATATCGCTGAACGCGTGAAGGGCGACAAACATCATGCCACCGACCAGCATCAAGGAACCGAGGGCGCGAGAGCCCTCGGCATCGGCGTGTAGGAAACGGTCGTACAGCTTCCACAGGTAGATCGGTAACATGGCGGCGTAGACGACGCAGAAGCCCTCGACCACCAGCAGCCGGTTCCGGTGATCGGCGAGTGTGTTCGCGATCTTGGAGGCCGAGTCGTTCTGGTTGATGCCGACACCTATCCCGATCGCGGACTCCACCAGGACGGCAACAACGAACAGGATCCCTGCCAGCCAGGCATACCGCTCCCAGCCAGGTGCGACCGGCGTAGTCCGCGAGAGGTGTCTGCATCAACGGTGCTGGTAGCCATGACGTCGTCCTTCCTTGGCGGCGTCTTGCCAAGGCGTCGTCGATGACGTGGACCCCATTGTCGAGCCCTTCATGCAGACGGTACACCCTCGATTCACGTCATGCGGGGACGACGCTGCTACCCGACATGGTTATCAACAGGGCGAGTGCCCCATAACCTGCGGCAACCATTCCGGTTGAAGGTGCCACCTACGCCGGGTAGGCGGCGTATCCCGGTGGCAGGATGAGGCAGTTTCAAAAAGGAGGAAATTGCGATGCCCGACCCTTCTGCCTCGGCTGTCCAGCTGACACCTCCAGCGCGACTGCACCACCACGCCTTCGTTACTGCCGATCAGGAGGCCACTCGGAGATTCTACGAGGACGTGGTCGGCGTGCCCCTCATCGCCACGTGGACCGAGGTCGAGCACCTGATGGGTGGCGAGAAGCAGGAGTTCTGCCACACCATGTACGAGCTCGGAGACGGTGGGTGCCTCGCTTTCTTCCAGTTCGCCGATCGCGGGTTCTCCGAACAATTCGCTGCACCACCTCCCTTCTCGCTTTTCAGGCACTTCGCGATGCTTGTGACGTACGAACAACAAGAGGCGATTCGTTCCCGAGCCGAGGACGCTGGACTTGAGATCATGATGACTGCCGACCATGGGTACTGCAGGTCGCTGTACCTCAGTGATCCAAACGGCCTCGTACTGGAGTTCACTGTCGATCATCCAGATGTCGAAAAGATCGATGCCACTCGCCGGGCGAGCGCGCACCGTGATCTTGCTCGGTGGATGTCGGGTGATCATTCCAGCAACAACGACTGGCGCCCGGAGTCCTAATCGCCTTACGGCCTGGTTTCTGATCCTGTGCCGGGCGAATCCGAGGGTGTCCCCGTGTGCCGGGAAGGTGGCACCGTGTCCGACCTTCGGGCAGATGCGCGCACGGGTTGCTGCACACTCGCGCACTGTTGACGTCAGCAAATCGAGTAGGACGCCGCATAGCCGCATATCCGCTGGTCGTGTCCGGGTTCGCTGGTCGTGTCCGGGTTCGCTGGTCGTGTGGTTCGCTGGTTCGCTGGTTCGCTGGTTCGCTGGTTCGCTGGTTCGCTGGTCGAAAGGGTGGGCCGTAGAGGACTCGAACCTCTGACCCCTTGCGCGTCATGCAAGTGCGCTACCAACTGCGCCAACGGCCCGTTGGCACAGACCCTACCACCGGCCAATTCCGCACCCCACGTACCAGAACGGGAGTGCCGGCGCAGACACGCAGATGATTCGTCCGTACAATTGCGTCCGTGACACCCGGCGAGACTCCGATTTCCACGAGCACTGAGGCAGCGCCCGCAACCACGACTCCCCTTCCCGACCTCCAGACCCACCTCGAGCGCATTGCGACCGATGGCTACACGGTGCTGCCCGACGCCATCGAGCCGGAGTTCGTCGACGAGATCGACACTGCCCTTCTCACCCTTGAGCGAGAGCTCGGGACGGTCCCCGCCGAGAACCTCTTCGAGGGCCTCCACACGTGGCGTGTCTACAACCTCCTCGTCCACGGTCAGACCTTCCAGAAGATCCCGGTGCACCCCAACGTCCTCCCCGTCGTGGAAGGCGTGCTCGATCCGGGGCTCCTCATTTCATCCCTGTCCTCCATTGCGATCGGGCCCGACGAGCAGGCGCAGCCAATCCACGCCGACGACCAGTTGATCCCGTTGGCCCGCCCGCATATCCCGATCATCTGCAACACGATGTGGGCGATCACCGACTTCACCGAGGAGAACGGGGCGACGCGCCTCGTCCCCGGCAGCCACCTACGCGACGAGCCACCGAACCCACTCGAGCGCTACGACACCATCGCGGCCGAAATGTCCAAGGGCAGCGTGCTCGTCTGGGTCGGCAGCCTCTGGCACGGCGGCGGCGCGAATCGCACAGCCGAGCGTCGGGTCGGCATCGCGATGAACTACTGCGCCGGCTACATTCGCCAGCAGGAGAATCAGCAGCTCGGCATTCCGCCTGCGCTGGTGAAGACCTTTCCGCGGCGACTGCAGGAACTCATCGGCTACTCGGTCTACAACGGCCTGGTGGGTCATATCGACAAGATGCATCCCGCCAAGGTCGTCCTCGCCGAGAACGAAGGGGTCGACATGGTCTGGGACCTGCTCAAGGCCTGAGCAGTCCCCAGTAATCGCGGGCCTGCGGCGCTCAGGCCGCCGGCGGGAGGACGGCGGACGCCACCGGCCACACGAGGTCACGCGGATCGACGGGCACCATGCCCTGGGCCCCTCGCCATCCGTCGTAGCTCTCCGTCCACGCGCGATGCCATGCCGCCTGGTCTGCGTGCAGCTGGTCCAGATCGCACTCCCCCACGGCCGAGTACCGCACGGCCAGCGCAAAGAGCACTTCGATCGAGGCGATCGCGTCCGCCACCGCATCGTGTGGGCGCGCGAGCTCGATCCCATAGTGCCCACACAAGTCAGTGAGAGTCCGCCGTCCTTCGCGATCGGGATCGACGTGACGGTCGATGACGCCCGCGTCGAGCACCGGTCCGCACCAGCCCTGTTCCATCAAGCCGACACCGAACAGCTGCAGCGACAAACGATCCAGAATGGTCAGGTCGTAGTCGAGCCGCATGCCGACCAGCGGCACACCCCGTCGGCCGGCCGCCATCACGGCGTCGGCGACAAACCCGACTGCGTGGTCCAACGGCATCCCTTCGGCACGAGCTCGTTCGCTCGAGATGCCGTGGACCGCGGTCGCTTCCACCGGGATCTCGCAGCCGGGGTCGATGAGACCCGACCAGCTGCGGACGACGACGCCCTCGTGCACCAATACCAGCGCGTACGAGACGGGCACGTCGCTGAAACGGTCGACACCGGTCGTCTCGAAGTCGAGCCCGAGCACCTCGCCGGCGGCCCATCCACTCATGAGACCGAGCTTGCCAGCGGGATGTGACATAACCGCGGATGCCCGACTCGACGTGCACAAACATGCCGCGGGCAGGGCAACTACGGTCCTCCGGATGCGACGCCGCTCCGGACACAGGGGCTCCCCCGCCTTCGTCACCGCCGCAACGGGCGCCGCGTGCATCCTTGTCTGCACCCTGGCGACGAGCTCTGCCCTCTTGGCGTCATCCGCTTCCGCCTCACCGCCGTCCATCTCGACCGTGGCTGACCCGGCGGCCCTCGTCCACCCGCTCGACGGCACCGGCACAGGGCCCGTCAGCCCGGGCACGGTTGGCGAGTTTCCGGGCGCCGACACTCCCTTCGGCATGATCCAGTGGAGCCCGGACACGAGCCCCGACGCCGTCCAGTCGGGAGGCGGCTACGACGACGCGGACTCGCAGATCAATGGATTCAGCCTTACCCACCTCAGCGGCACCGGCTGTCCCTCCTATCAAGACGTCCCGATTCTGCCCACCGTCGGTGCCATTGGCACTGCAACCCCCGAGACGGCATCGGCGACCTTCTCCCATGCGCACGAGTCGGCGTCGCCCGGCAGCTACCAGGTCCAGCTCGACGAGCCCGATCCGATCGGCGTCACCCTGGCCGTCACCAGGCGCACCGGGATCGCCAGCTTCGACTTCCCGGCGAGCACGGCGGCCAATCTCCTTTTCAAGGTGGCCGACAGCGCCAACCCGGTCATGGCGTCCGACGTGCACATCGTCGGTCACGACGAGATCGAGGGTCAGGTCACGAGCGGGCAGTTCTGCCAGACGGGGACGAACTACACGCTGCACTTCGTCGCGCAGTTCGACCGCCCCTTCACCCAGGCAGGAACGTGGACGAGCATGGGGCTTGCCCCCGCCCAAAGCTCGTGCTCAGGGACGTCGTGCGGCGCCTACGTGAGCTTCGACACGACGTCAGAGCGCCAGGTCCTCCTGAAGGTCGGTATCTCCTTCGTGAGCACGGCCGACGCGACGCACAACCTCGAAGCCGAGGATCCAAGGTGGTCGGTGGCCGAGGTCGCCGCGGGAGCGCACCAACAGTGGAACGCCATCCTCGGTCGCATCGGCGTGGGCGGGGGCACGCCCTCCGAGCAGCACACCTTCTACACGGCGCTCTACCACTCGCTGCTCTTTCCCAACATCGTGTCCGACGTCAACGGGGACTACGACGGCAGCGACGGCAAGGTGCATACCGACCACGGGCGCGAGGAGTACGCCAACTTCTCCGAATGGGACATCTACCGGAGCGAGATACAGCTCGAGTCCCTCCTCGATCCCCACGCCGTCGGCGACATGGTCCAATCCCTCGTCGACGACGCGGAGCAAGGAGGCTGGCTTCCCAAGTGGGCCATCGTGGGCGGTGACGAGTCGCAGATGAACGGTGACTCGGCGGACCCGATCATCGCCGACGCCTACGCCATGGGCGCTCGCAACTTCGACGTCGCGACTGCGTTGCGGTTCATGGTCAGAGGAGCGACGCAGACCGAGAGCAACCACGGCCTCGAGATCGAACGGCAATATCTGAGCCAGTACCTGACCCAGCACTACGTCAACGCGGGATCCCTCGATCTCACCTCCATCGACTACTCCATCGGCGGGTCGGCCACGCTCGAGTACGCCATCGACGACTTCTCGATCGCCCAGATCGCCGCGGCGCAGCACGACTCCTCAGAGGCCGTCACCATGATGCGGCGAGCCTCGAACTGGGAGTACCTCTACAACCCGGCCACCGGCTACGTCCAGGCCCGCGGCAACGACGGGAGCTTCCCGCCGGGGTTGGCATTCAATGCATCCCAGCTCGAGCCGGGGGGCCAGACCGGCTTCGAGGAGGGTAACGCGGTCCAGTACACCTGGTCGGTGCCCCAGAACCTGGCCGCACTGGCTGCCTTGGAGGGTGGTGGTGTCGCCGCCTCCGCCTATCTGGAGCGCTATTTCATTCAACTGAACGCAACACGCGACGCCCCCTATGACTGGTCGGGCAACGAACCGAGCGAGTGGGCGCCATGGGAGTTCGACTATTTCGGCGCGCCCGAGCAGACCCAGCGGGTCGTTCGCGCCATCGCGGACGACGAGTACGCCGACGCGCCCGTCGACGAACCAGGGAACGACGACCTTGGCGCCATCTCGTCGTGGTACGTGTGGGCTGCGATCGGGCTGTTCCCCGTGACCCCCGGCGAGGCGAACCTCGAGCTGGCGAGCCCGCTCTTCCCCTCCGTGACGATCACTCTGCCGGACGGTCACCGCCTCGTCGAGACGGCCCCGGGGGCGGCGGCGTCCCGGCCCTACATCCGGGCCCTCCGGGTCTCGGGCATCACACGGCCAAAGACCGCGGCCGCCACGGGCGGGGGTGCGCCGTCGACGGGCACGACGGAGCACGAGTGGGACATGCCGTGGCTGCCGGCGTCGGCGGTCCGGACCGGGGGCACGCTCACCTTCACGCTTTCTGTCACGCCTGACGCGACCTGGGGATCGGCGCCGTCGGACAGCCCACCTTCCTTCGGCGCGCAACAGCTGCCCGCGGTGGGCTTCTCGCAACCGAGCGGGGGTATGCAGCTCGCGGTCGGCACCCCCGCCACGCTCTTGCTCGGTGCCGGGACGGTCGACGAGCAGCCGGCCAAAGTTCTCTGGCAGGTCGCCTCGCCGCCGGCAGGCCTCACCGTCACGCCGTCCACGGGCACGTTCAGCGCCGACTTGCCCACCGGCGTGGGCCCCGTACCGACCGAGCCGCTCACCCTGACGGCGTCGGCTCCGGGGTCGTACGTGCTCCGCATCGGGTTGCAGACGACATTCGGGCAGGCACTGCCACCGGTGGTGGTCGACGTCGACGTCAGTCCCTGATCATCCTGGTCAGCCGCCACTGACGGTGGCACCGCCGAGCGCGGTGACGCCCGACGTCGAGATCTGGAACCCGTTGCCGTTGCCGAGTGTGCACTTCATGCCCGGACTCGACGACGCACACGTGAACGGGCCGAGCGTGATCGACTGACCGTACGCCAGTATTGGCGTGTTCTCCCCCGCGTTGGACAGGCACTGGGTACCGGTGCACTCGGTCAGGGTGCTGTCGGCCTTGAGGGTGACCGACTTGGGTGGCGAGAGCGTGAGGCACAACGTCGACGTCAGCGAGCTCGGCCCGAAGTTGTAATCGATCTCACAGCTGATGTTCTTCGAGGGAGAGAAGAATTCCGTTTCCGTCGGCGTCTGTGGCACCAGCGTCCCGCTCGTCACCGACGTCGTCGTGGTGCGAGTCGACTGTCCGGCTGATGTGGACGTGGAAGCGGGAGCCGACCTCGTCGTCGTGCTCGCGGTGGATGAGGTGGTCGTGGTCGACGGCCCATTCGAGCACGACGCCAGCACGACGGCGGCCGCCGCCAACGTCAGCACAGGCAGACCATGCGGCAGCTGTGGAAATCCGCGCACTTGTCGAGCGTAGGTGGACCGCGATGCCGGGAGGTGCATCGTCACTCGGTAGGATCCAGTGCGGAACGGCCGATGAAGCCGATGAGACGTGGGAGTGCCGTGCCCGACACCGTCGACAGCCTGATCCTCGATCTCCTCGAGTGGATCGGCCCGGCCACGAGGCCCTACGACGAGGTCATGGAAGCCTGGCGCACTTCCTGTCCGCGTCTGCCGGTGTGGGAGGAAGCGAACCAGCGCGGCCTCGTTTTGCGCAGCCGCGACCGGGACAACCGCAGCGTCGTCTCCGTCTCGGCGGCTGGCGTCGCCCTGCTCGAAGCCACCCGGCAGCCCTCGGTGTACTGAGCGTCCGGGCCGCACGGCTGGGCGAGCAGACTTCGACGCCATGGACACACGGGAACTCGACGTTGACACCTCCACCTCGCGGGTCGTGGATCTCACCGCCGAGCTGGCGCGGTTCTGCGCCGGCCGCGGCGATGGCCTCGTGAACGTGTTCGCCCCTCACGCGACCGCCGGGCTGGCGCTCATGGAGACGGGATCAGGGTCCGAATCCGACCTGCTGGCTGCCCTCGGGCGGATCCTGCCCCGTGACGACCGGTACCGCCATGCACACGGGTCGGTCGGGCACGGCGCCGACCATCTCCTCCCTGTCCTTCTCAGTCCCACCGTCACCCTGCCGGTGCTCGAGGGGCACGTGGCCTTCGGCACGTGGCAGTCCCTCGTGCTGGTCGACCTCAACGCGGACAACCCGCGGCGGCGCGTCCGCTTCAGTTTCGTCGCCGGCTGAGACCACGGACCATGAACGATCGACGGCTGAGGCCGTCGACGCGGAAGGGTCGCCCGTTCCCGAGGCAGGTAACCTCGCTTCGCCCCGGGGAGACCTCAGTCGCACCTGTGGGGGCGATCCGGGGCCGAGAGCCGAGGGAGGCCGCGTGGCACAGATGAGAGCAGTTCAAGTCACCGAGCACGGCTCACCCGGAGAGGTGCTCGCGGTGCGCTCGATCGAGCGTCCCGAGCCCGGCCCGAACGAGGTGCGCGTGACCGTACACGCGGCCTCTCTGAACTTCAACGACATCGACCGATGCCGCGGCAACTTGGTCTCGGTCCCCACCCCGCCGCCGTTCACGTTGGGGATGGACGTGTGCGGTGTCGTCGACGTCGCCGGACCCGGCGCCGAAGCGTGGCTGGGCAAGCGGGTGGTCGCCATCACCAAGAACGCCCTCGGGGGCATCGCCGAGTACGCGATCGCCGACGCCATCTCAGTGTTCGATGCCCCGCCGCAGTTCGACGATGCCGAGGCGACGGCGTTCTTGCTCACGTTCCAGACGTCGCACCTCGCCCTGTTCAAGCGGGGACGGCTCCAGGCCGGTGAGACCCTGGTGGTCCACTCGGGCGCCAGCGGGCTGGGCACCGCCGGCATCCAGCTCGGGAAGGCCGCCGGCGCCCGCGTCATCGCGGTGGCCGGCGGCCCCGAGAAGGGGTCTCTGTGCTCGTCGCTCGGTGCAGACCTCGTCGTCGATCACACCACGCAGGACTTCGTCGAGGCGGTCCTCGAGGCCACCGCCGACGCCGGAGCAGACGTCGTCTACGACCTGACGGGGGGCGACTTCGTCGAGCGATCCTGGCGGTGCACGGCCCACAACGGGCGCTATCTGGCCGTCGGCTTCGCCGACGATGACGCCAACGGGATGACCGGCCGTCCGCTGCGCATGGCATGCATCGGCAACATCGACATCGTGGCCGTGATGGTGGCCTGGGCCGACTCGGTCGACCCCGGCATGCGCCGGTTCGGCTTCAACCCCTTCGGGCGCGACGTGGCCGACGCGATTCACGCCGACCTGCTGCGACTGGCGCGGGCCGGGGAGATCCGGCCCGCCATTGGCCGGCGTGTGTCCATGGACGAAGCAGGCCGGGCCCTCGACGAACACGAGGCGCGCCGTTCTCTCGGCCGCACCGTCGTCGAGGTCGCAGCGAGCGCGGATACGGCCGCGGCCCGATGAGCGACCTGGAGTACACGTGGCGTGACGCCGAATTACGGAGCCGGCCGCTTCGCGCCCTCAACTGGGCGGGCGGACGACTGCGGCGAGCCGGGATCGAGTGGCCTTCGCTCAGCTCCCCGTCGGTCACCAAGGCTGCGGCCAAGTCGGCCGGCTCGGACGACTTCGGCAGCGATTCGTTCCGCGAGCCGCTCGAGGTGTTCCTCCGCTCCTGCGAGGAGGAGGCCGAGCTCACCACCTTCGGCCGCATCCTCGTGTCGAAAATGCTCTCGTCGGCGCTGTCTAACCGCATCGAGTTGCACCGATGGTCGCTCGCGCACCCCGAGGTGGGCTCCGAGCGCATCCAGAGTCCGTGGATCATCGTCGGGTTGCCTCGGACCGGTACCAGCCTCTTGTCCAACCTGCTCGGGCTCGATCCGGTCGCCCGGCCGCTGCTGCAGTGGGAGGCCGCCCGCCCCATACCTCCGGCCTCGCTCGAGGAGGCAGCGGAGGATCCGCGCATCGCCCGCACCGCCAAGGACCTCGAGGGGTTGATGAAGCTCAACCCGCCGCTCAAGGCGATGCATCCCTTCGGGGCCACACTGGCCGAGGAGTGCGTCTCCTTGTTCATGTACGACGCACGCACACTGGCGCTCGAGACGCAGGCCCACGTGCCGACGTACGCACGCTGGCTGGAGAAGGCCGACATGGCGCCCGCGTACGCCCAACACCGTCTGGCCCTCCAGACCCTGCAGTCCCGCCAACCGACGGAGCGTTGGATCCTCAAGACCCCGAACCACCTGTGGCACCTCGACGCGATGCTGACGGCGTATCCCGACGCACGCGTCATCTGGACCCACCGCGACCCGGGCCCCGTGGTGACGTCGTTGGCCAGCTTGGCCAACGCCAGCCAGCGCCTGCTGTCGAGCCGGAGCGACCCCCGTCCTACGGCCGAGGAGTGGAAGCGCAAGTGCGCGTTTGCGCT
Organism: uncultured Acidimicrobiaceae bacterium; assembly: GCA_963736225.1. Lineage (GTDB taxonomy): Bacteria > Actinomycetota > Acidimicrobiia > Acidimicrobiales > RAAP-2 > Bog-473. The sequence goes on from CAVTOF010000003.1 coordinate 185,427, forward strand.
CCGCTCCGCGATGTCCTTCGACGCACGGGCCGAGGAAGGCTGGTGCCAGCATCTCCAGTACGACGCGTTGATGGCCGACCCCGTCGAGAGCGTCCGACGGCTCTACCGCCACCACGGGGAAGAGGTCGGGCCGTTGCACGTTCGCCGCATGCGCGCCTTCCTCGAGCAGCGCCCGCAGGACGCCTTCGGGCGCCATCGCTACGATCCGGCCGACTTCGGTTGGACCTACACCGGCCTGGCCGACGAGTTCGCGGACTACATCTCGTGTTACGACATCGAGACCGCGGGCGCGGTGTAGGGGCGGGCCCGAAGCCCGGTCCCAGGCAGGGCCCAGGGGCCCGGAACGCGACAAAACCCTCGCTGTGCTCGCTGGAGAGAATTCGGCACGCTGGGTTGCTAGTGTGCCCCGCAAAACGAGAACCTGTTCTAGGGTGTCAGGGACAAGCCCTGGGACACGACCGAAGGTTCCAGAGCCTTCCGGGGGGTTGGCCATGAAGAGGACGACTGGCATGCGAGCCGCAGGGTTGGCGCTGTTGCTCACCGCGTTGATCGCAACGGGGGTGGTCGCTGCGCCCTCGGTGAGCGGCGCATCATCGAGCATCTCCACGACCAAGTTCGGCACACTTCCCTCGCCCTGCGGCAAGGGGCATGCCACTGGCGCCACCGATCCGGGCGTCACGAACTCGACGATCAACCTCGCCTATGGCGACGACCGCGGTTTCTCGGGCCTCCCCGGGCTCGACCAGGAGATGGGTGACGCCGTCAAGGACATGATCGCCTGGTGCGACGCGCAGGGCGGCATCAACGGCCGCAAGATCGTGGGCGACTACTACGACGCCGCGGTGACCCAGGTCGGATCGGTGATGACGCAGGCCTGCAAGCAGGACTTCATGCTGGTCGGCGAGGGCTTCGCACTCGACGGCACGGCCGAGCAGACCCGCCTGGGCTGCAACCTGGCGTCCGTTCCCGGCTTCACCGTGGCTCCAGTCGTGGCGAACGCGTACGAGATGTACCAGGCGTCGCCGAACCCCGCCAACGCCAGCCCGGTGTCCAGCGCGTATCAGGCCGAGAAGCTCTTCGGGTCGAAGACAAAGCACGTCGGCGTCTACGACTCCACCCTGTCCACCCAGCAGGCCTCCACCGCCAAGGCCGTCCAGGCCTTCACGACGGCAGGCTGGAAGTTCCTCCCCAACTGCTCGGCCGTGATCGACTACAACGGCGAGGCGAACTACACGCCGTTCGTGCAGAAGCTCCAGAGCTGCGGGGCCCAGATCATCTTCAACGACGCCACGCCGGGACAGACCCTCTACGGCGCCTTGGAGGCGGAGAACCAGATCGGCTACGACCCCATCTGGGTCATGGACTCCGCCTCCTATACGGCGGGCTTCGCGCAGTGGAACACCGACGGGCTGGCCAACAACGTGTACGTCCGCATCTCCTACGAGCCGCTCGAGGCGGCGAAGGTCGTTCCGGCGGTCTCCCAGTACCTGGCGATCGTCAAGAAGTACGGCGGCCTCACGTCACAACTCGGGGAGCAGGCCACGTCCTCCTTCCTCCTGTGGGCCACCGAGGCCAAGGCGTGCGGATCGACCCTGACCCGGCAGTGCATGATCAACCACCTCTCCACGGTGACGTCGTGGACCGGCGGCGGCCTCAATGCCTCGGGCAACCCGGCCAAGAACATCCCGCCGAACTGCGGCGTCTTGATGAAGCTCGACAACACGAAGTGGGTCCAGGCCTACCCGAAGAAGCTCGGAACCTTCGACTGTTCGTCCAAGTACGTCGTGGCGAACACGGGCTCCGTTATCGGCACCACGCTCAACGCCCAGGGTTACGCGACCCAGTACGCGACCTCCTCGGTCATCAAGCCACAGGGGTGACCGCCCGGCGCGGCGGCTCGCCTTGCCCGTGACCTGAGCGACGAGAGCTCCGGCCATGCACCTGTTCCTCGAATACACGATCCTCGGCCTGGTCACCGGCGCCGTCTACGGGATCGCGGCGTCGGGCCTCGTCCTGACCTACACGACCTCGGGCATCTTCAATTTTGCCCAGGGCGCCATGGCCATGCTGGCAGCGTTCACGTATTGGCAGCTCCGCTACGGCTGGAACTGGCCGGCGCCGCTGGCACTCTTTGCCGTCATCGCGGTGCTCGCCCCGTTGCTGGGAGCGGCCCTCTACGCCGGCATCATGCGCGGGCTCCGGGAGACGGCCGACGTCACCAAGATCGTGGTGACCATCGGCATCATGCTGGGGCTGATCGCGTTGGCGCAGTGGATCTGGAATCCCGGCGTACCACGCAACGATCTCCCCTTCTTCGGCAACGCGGCGAAGTTCAAATTTCTCGGCGTCTACATCACCGACCATGAGGCCATCGCACTCGGCTGTGGGGTGCTCATCGCAGTGGGCATCCGCCTGCTCTTCACGAGCACGCGCACCGGTGTGGCCATGCGCGCCGTCGTGGACAACCCAGCCCTCCTGCAGCTGAACGGCGGACGGCCCGTCCGGTTGGCGGCCTTCTCATGGGCACTCGGCGGGGCGCTGGCCGCGCTGGCCGGCATCCTCGTGACTCCCATCAGCGGGGGCACGCTCGACGTGCACGTGCTCACCCTGCTCGTCCTCGACTCCATCGCCGCCGCCATGTTCGGTCGGCTTCGGAGTATTTGGCTCACGTTCGCCGGTGCTCTGGTTCTTGGGCTGTCGACGACCTATGTGCTGGGCTACTTCCCGTCTTCGTGGTCCTGGGCGGCGGACTTCCGCATCGCCCTGCCCATGATCACCCTGTTCATCGTGCTGCTGGTCCTCCCCCAGGACCGACTGCGCGGCGCCACCTTGCTCCGCACGAGGGAGCGGTTCACCGTCCCCACCATGCGGTCGGCGGTCACCTGGGGCGTGATCCTCGTGCTCGGCGTCCTTGCGCTGGAGCAGATCATGGGCACGAACGACATGTCGACACTGACGGTCGGCATCACCTACGCCATCATCGCCCTGTCACTGACCCTGTTGACGGGCTACGCCGGAGAGATCAATCTCGCTCCCGTCTCCTTCGGGGCGATCGCGACGATCATCGTGTTTCACCTGGGCCTCTCCGGCACCGGACTGGACCAGCGCATCACGATCTGGGGACTGTTCCTCGGCGTTGTCGTCACGGCGCTCGTCGGCGGCCTGATCGCACTCCCCGCCCTTCGGCTCCGGGGCCTCTACCTGGCCTTGGCCACGCTGGCCTTCGGCGTCTTCGTGTCGGACATGATTCTGAACGACATCGCCCCGCACATACTGCCGATCTTCCATGTGCACTTCTCGATCTTCCCCAACGGCACCCTGCAGATCCCGCCACTGAAGCTCGGTCCGATCGACCTGAGCTCGGCCAAGACGTTCCTCACCGTCTCAACCGTCATCTTCGTGCTGATCGGTATCGGTCTCATCGCCTTGCGTCGGAGCAACTACGGGCGTCGCCTCACCGCCATGAAGGACAGCCCGGCGGCGGCGGCCACCTTGGGTCAGAACCTGGTCAAGCTCAAGCTGTCGGTGTTCATGCTGTCAGCGGCAATCGCCGGCGTCGGCGGTGTCCTGCTCTCAGCCGCCTCCGTCAGCGTCAGCGCCACGACCTACATCATCTTCATCAGCCTGGCGCTCGTCATGCTGACGGTGGTGGGCGGGATCGGTAACGTGGCCGGTGCCCTCATGGGAGGCATCTTGGCCGGCTGCGCCTTCCAGGTGCTGAACACGACCTTCACCAACCTCAGCATGGACCGCGGCGGCGGCGGCTTCTGGAGCGTCATGGCCAACCTGGCCCTCGTCGCGCCCGCCCTGGTCGGCGTCAGTCTGGGTCGCAACCCGAGCGGAGCCGTGCCGCAGATCGTGGCGAGCTACAGCCCCCTCTGGCGGGTCAAGAGCGTGCTCGCCCTCGGGGTAGTGGCCGAGGTCGTCGTCTACCTCCTCGTCCTGACCAAGGTGATGGGGAACTGGTGGTTCGTGTTGGCGACCGGGCTCATCGCCCTCGCGCTGCCGGCGATCGGCCGCGCGGTTCGCCCCGAGGTATTCCGCGCTCCGGTGATCGTGCACGCGGCGTCGATCCCCCCCGCCGCGTCAGAGTCGGTGGCGGCGGACGAGGTTCCTGCGGTCCAAGGAGCGGTCGATGCCCACTCTTGAGGTCACGGACGTCTCCATGGCCTTCGGCGGAGCCCAGGTCTTGCGTGACGTGTCGCTCTCGGTGCAATCGCCAGGCGTGACCGGGCTCATCGGCCCCAACGGCGCTGGCAAGACCACGCTTTTCAACGTGGTGAGTGGACTCCTGTCGCCGAAGTCGGGGCGGATCACGATCGACGGGCGCGACGTCACCAAGGCCGGCCCTGCCTCGCGAGCTCGCCGTGGCCTGGCCCGCACCTACCAGCGGCTGGAGTTGTTCACGTCACTGACGGTACGCGACAACATCCGCGTTGCCGGTGAGATCCGCAACAGCTGGGGTCGGCGTGGGCGAATCGAGGTCGATGCCGAGACCAACCGAACCATCGACCTCGTCGGACTGGGCGACGTCGCCGACCGCGACGTGAGCGAACTCCCCACGGCCAGGGCGCGGGTGGTCGAAGTGGCGCGCGCCCTCATGACCCAGCCGCGGGTGCTCCTGCTCGACGAGCCCGCGTCGGGTCAGACGGAGCAGGAGACCGTGGCCTTCGGGAAGCTGCTGCGCCAACTCGTCGACGAGCGCGACCTGGCCATCTGTCTGGTGGAGCACGACGTGAACCTGGTGATGGGGACGTGCGGGCTCATTCATGTCCTCGACTACGGCGAGATCATTGCGAGCGGGACTCCCGACCAGGTCAAGAGTGACCCGGCGGTCGTGAACGCCTACCTGGGGGCGCCGTGAGCGCCGAGGGTGGGGGCGCACCCATCCTGGAGCTGCGCGATATCCGTGCCGGCTACGGACCGATCGAGGTGGTGCACGGAGTGAACCTCGTCGTTCCGGCCGGTTCCGTCGTCGCCCTGCTCGGGCCGAACGGCGGCGGCAAGACCACGATGTTGAACGTGTGTGCGGGGACGCTTGCCCCGATGAGTGGTGACGTGTGCTTCGACGGCGAGCGTGTCACGCTCGTCTCCGCGGACGGTCGGGCTCGTCGCGGCATCTGCACGATCCCAGAGGGTCGGGGGATCTTCCCCAACCTCACCGTCCGGGAGAATCTGTTGATGGCGACGCAGGTAGGCGTGCCGATGGGCCGGATCGAAGACGTGACCTTCGCCCAGTTCCCGCGGCTGAATACCAAACGAAAGCAGCTCGCCGGCACCTTGTCGGGGGGCGAGCAGCAGATGCTGGCGTTGGCTCGCGCCTTCGCGACGAACCCGAGAGTCCTGCTCCTCGACGAGCTCTCACTCGGCCTCGCGCCCATCGTCGTCGCCGAGCTGTACGAGAAAGTGCGAGAGCTGGCTTCAGGCGGCCTCTCGATCTTGCTTGTCGAGCAGTTCGCACGCACTGCCTTGCCCATCGCCGACGCCGCGGCGATCGTGCTCCAGGGCGTCATTGCTCATCAAGGCTCCCCCTCCGAGATGGAGGAGGCGCTGTCCGCCAGCTATCTCGGGAGTTGAGCCCGACCTGCCGCGGCAACGTGCTCGACGCCCACAGTGCCAACGGGCACCTCGACGTTCACGCGGTGGGCAACAGCTCGCGAACCTTGCTCAACAAGTCGGTCGAGGTAAAGAGATTTTCGACAACACTGATCCCTGCCTCGAGCACGCCGCGGGTTGCTATCGCGTCGGCGTTGTAGCCCGACATGAACAACACGGGTATGCCGGGTCGTAGCCGCTCGATCTCCCGGGCGAGATCACGACCAGACATCCCCCCGACATCACGACATCGGTCAAAAGCAAATCGATCTGTTGCCCGTCCAGCTTTGAAAGAGCCAAGGCACCGCCGCTCGCCTCGATCACGCCGTAGCCGGCGCGACCCAGAATCCGCGTGCACGCGTTTCGCACGCCGGACTCGTCCTCGACCAAAGGATCGTTCCGCGTCGATCACCCATCTCCCTGCTCGGGGACTCCGCCTCGAGTGGAGCTCGGAGATCCTCCTGCGTCGAGGGAAGGTAGACCTTGAAGCTGGTTCCGTCGTCGACTTCGCTGTAGACGGTCACGTAGCCCCGTACCGGCTCACGATCGCGCAGACAGTGGACAGGCCGAGCCCGGTTCCCGACCCCGGGTCCTTCGTCGTGAAATAAGGCTCGAATACCCGGCTTGCCGTTTCCTGCGACATCCCTTGCACCACGTCGACGTTGGCGCCTTTCACCAGGTACCCGACCGCCCCGGAGCTCACCATCTCCAACACACCGTCACGGTCCGAGTGACCCGAAAGTGCTACGAACTCTGTGTCTGGCGAACACTCGTGAAGCTCCCGAGCCGCGCGAACGCCACCTTTCGGCATGTTCACGTCGACGAGGGCCACATCGGGATGAGTGCGCGAGCCGAGCTCCACGGCTTCCTCGGCATCCACCGCCATCCCGACCAGCTCGATCGACGCCTTCTCGGACAAGAGCCGGGCTATCAAGCGGCGAATGCTCGCGTCGTCATCCGCAACCGGGACGCGGACGGGCGGCACCTCCGAGCCTTCGCTCACGCACGCGCCAAGCCGGGATTCAGCGGGACCACCTGGGACGTTTCGGCAGGTGCCGGGGGCTCCTTGAGGTCCCACAACTCCGCAGTCACCGTCTCTCTTCGGACACCCCCGTTACGGAAAGCTGACCAACTTGGATAGGGGTCAGCCCTGGATTCCTTGGTTCAGCGGACCGGGTGTCTCGGCGAGGCGACCTCTGCCCCTGTACTACGACCGAAGCGTGTACCAGTGGCGCTGGGCCCCCACGTGCTGGCAAACTGGCGATCGGCACTCCGGGCGGTTCACCAACGCCCAAGGCAGATCGTGCCCCCGAGGGGGCGAGACGGCCCCGGCCCGCGCAATCGGGTCGGGGCCGCGTCGTCACTGTCGGCAACACCCGTCGTCTGGTTGAGCCTTTGTTGTCTTTCTGTGGTCCGAGACAAGGTGTCGACTCTGTGGTTCGAGACAAAGTGTCGACCTTCCGGCCAAATTCCTTTCCTCCGTCCCAGGGGCCGTGACTGATTCCCTGCACCGCCCGTATAGATTGGGAATCCACCTACGTCAGTCACGAGACATGGGTGCAGCGGCCCCTCTTCCGCCCAACGAGGGGCCGCTCCGCGAACGAGGTCCAACTCGAGGGTCCGACCCGTGTTGGCGTCGTTGGGCGAACCCCGAAGTCCGCGGTGCAGGACGATCACAAAAGCCTACGACCCTGCGGTTCGTGATCCCGAACGAGGTCCAAGCTCGGAATCGCCCGCTCGGTGCTCCAGCGTGGCGTCGAGATCGAGCGGGCGGGGGAATCGTGGCATGGCTCCTGACTGCTCGGTTCTCGGATTTCAGTCAGCGCGTCGAGGACGATGGCGAGAGCATGCTCGGGGCGCGAAAGCTTCTGGAATTCGATTCCGACTCGAGCAACGCCCGCTTCCATCGTTGTGGCGTGCCTGACGGTGCCTTCGAGATGAGCACTGAGGCAGCTCGCCCCGGCGGGGATCTGCACTCTCAGAACACGGCCCACCAAGTCCGAGGGGTGGTGGTGACGAAGGGTCAGACCCATGCCAAACATCGAGACATCAATGACCTCGCAGTCGCGCGGTCCCACGGTCTCGGATTCGCCTTCGACGATGCAGGATCCGCGCCAGTTTGATTGCTGTCTCTCGGTTCGTCGTTGCCCCATGGTCGACGCTCCATTCGTGCCGCGACCTCTTCGGGATACTGCCCAAGACAACGAGTGGCTGGTCCGAGGCTCACGATCGAGACGGCACAACGCTGAGACAAGCTTCTCGCTGCACTCGCGTCCGTCTCGGAATCGTGCATGTCTGCCGAAGGCGGCTACGTGAAACACCAACCTCGACTGTGATCTTCACGTGCCCGACGCTCATCGGGATCGGCACGTCGGTGAACCGGAGGGTCACGTTTTATGATGGGCAAGCAGTTCGACAATGGCTCGTTGCTCAGCCTTCGCCTGGGGGGAACCAGTGCCACCACGTCCGGTTGTCCAACCAGCGAGGTCGGAGGCGGTTGAACCACTCTTGTTTTGGATCAGAGGATCGGCGCCGGCATGAAGGAGAACCTCGACGGCCACCGAACATCGGTTTCGGACGGCTCGATGGAGCGGCGTGACACCACCCGCTGCTCGGGCGTTCGGATCAGCACCTGCTTCCATCAGATAGACAATGACGTCTCGCTGACGTGACGGGTTCCATGTTGGCGAGCCCGGGACGCCGTTCACCGCCGCGTGGAGCGGCTCGGCGCCTCGCCGGTTCTTGGCCCGAACGTGGGCGCCGCGCTCGATGAGGTCACGTGCCATTTCGCGGTCGTAGCTGACGACCGCCGCGTGCAATGCGGTGTCGCCTTCGTAGACATGGGCAAGACGCTCGGCGAGAAAGAACTCGTCGCCTCGGCCCAACCTGGCCGTGGCCAACGATGGCCTCGCGACGAGAAGGCGTCCGGCCGTCTCGTGGTCAAGGCTCCCTATTGCGACCAGGAGGCTGGTGAGATCGATCGGCTCAGCCACACGGGATTCTCCGCACACGATCAGGGTGCCATAGACACGTTCTCGGCGCACGATTCCGATTCCCCCTGCGGAGGCACCGGGTGGTGGGCGAGCTCTGGGAACTCGGGACCGGGTATGGGAAGCTGCCGCTCGTGGAGATCGGCGTCACATACCCCCAGATCGAACTTGGTGGTGATCCGGCCGCCGTTGGCGAATTCGGTAGAGCGGTCGAGGACTTGGGCTTTGACCACATCCTGGCTTACGACCACGTACTGGGAGCCGTTCATGCCGACCGTACGCCACCGTTGTCGGGCCCCTACACCGAACGCGACCCCTTCCACGATCCCTTTGTCATGTTCGCTTATCTGGCCGGCATCACCGACCGAATCTCGTTTACCACCGGCATCCTGGTCCTTCCACAACGCCCGACGGCACTGGTCGCACGCCAGGCGACCGACGTCGACCTCCTCTCAGAGGGCCGACTGCGCTTGGGTGTGGGCATCGGTTGGAACTACGTCGAGTACGAGGCACTCGGGCAGGACTTTCATACCCGAGGAGCGAGGCAGGAGGAACAAATAACCCTGCTCCGTCGATTGTTTACGGAGCCGGTCGTGGAATTCTCAGGTCGTTTCGATCGAATCGACAGGGCGTCGCTCGTGCCAAAACCGACGAGGTCCATCCCGATCTGGCTTGGCGGATCCGGCGAGAAATCATTTGACCGCGCCGCCCGACTCGCGGACGGCTTCATCTTTTTCGGCGGTGGGATCGATCATGCCGTGGCCTCTTGGGGCCAGATGCGTGAGCGCGCGGGTGATCTCGGACGGGCAGTGGAGAACTTCGGCGGGGACTATGTGGCGCTGAGTGGAGCCGACGTCGGCCAACTCACCACCGAGATCAATGCCTGGCGCGAGGCGGGCGGCACCCATGTCACCGTGGTCACGATGGGTTTGGGCCTCGGTTCGGTCGGCAGTCACGTCGACTACTTGGCCTCCCTTGCAAGGACACTCAATTTGTAGGAGCCGGCGCCGGACGTCTCGACGATCTCGCTTTGCATGACCCCTTGGATCGGCCGTTCATGCTCTCGCGAACGACGCGATCTACTTGGGTTGCCTCGCCACGGCGACCAGCGCAAAGGCATCCGTGGCCTGGTCCGGCACATCTTCGATGCGATGGAAGGCGACGTCGTCGAAGGTCAGCTCCCGGGTGATCCCGACGGCTGCCTCCTGCCAGAAGTTGGGGAAGTACTGGTAGTACATCTCCACGTGATCGAAGCAGGCCGACAGGGTCCGTTCAAGCGATCGAGCGGTGAACTCCTGGACGTGGGACGGGTCCATATGGCGTCGGTTCTCATAGCGGTTGTAAGTCATGGTTCGATTCGGAGTGCCCACGACGAAGGTGCCTGTCGGCTTCATCATTGACGCCACGTTCTCCACATAGGTGAAGTAGTCCTCCAAGTGCTCGATCGTCTCCATGGAGAGCACGACATCGATGCCACCGATGCCGAGTGCAGCCCCGAGATCCGGCGCGCAGGCGTTAGCACAGAAGAATTGTGCGTTGGTGAGCTGAAAGCGCTCGCCCAGGCCAACGACGTTCGGATCTAGATCGATTCCAACGACATCAGCACACCGGGGCGACAGGAGGGCCACGCCGAAGCCCGTGCCGCACCCAAAGTCGAGGACATGGTCCTCGGGCTGCACGAAAAGCTGTGCAGCCCACACGTAGCGAGAGACGTGGAGAATTGCGTCCAGCGAGTACGGAGGGCTGCCATGGAATTCGAACCGGGCGTGCGTCTCGGGACGCACGGATGCCGACTGCGCCGACACCATCGATCCCGGCAATTCCGCCGGGGAGCTGATGGGAGACGAAGAGGGGTCGGAGTTCACGGACGGACGCTACTGACAGGCACCCTGAGCGTCAACGATCTCGGCGCCGCCATCCACCGCCCCAGGGCACCGTCATGGACACGTCGATGGATCCGCCCTCGCGGCGACCGAGGTGGTTGGTGTGGGTTTGTCCTGAGCACCCTCAAGGGTCCAACGCGGCTGCGGAGTTCGGCCGTTGGCGGTAGCGTTCTGGCCGATGCCCGACAACGAAGCAAAGCCACTTACCCACAAGCAGCTCGATCGCGCCGAGGAGCTGATCCGGATAATGAGAGCGGCGAGAGACGGCAGGGATCTGACGGACTACGGGAGGGCCGAGGCTGAGCTTCGTTCGCTCCTACCGGCGGCTGAGTAGGCTCCGCTCCCCCGCTGCGCCAATCTCACCTGCTCAGCCCCAAATTGGAGACGGCGCAGACTCAAACCTGTCCGAGCGCCGCCGTGGGGCGCTACAAGGACGTGCCTGCCCTGAGCTTCTGCAAGGTGCTCTACGACTCGCGGGAGCGCCCCAGTCGGTCTTGTGGCGTTCGCTGCCCGGGTCTGTATGACGCCATCGCTGCTCGTGAAGTCGGTTGCTCTTGCTGACGAGTATGTGCGTAGAAGGCTCGACTTTCCTCGACGTAGGCAGAGAGCTCGTCGTCGATCAGGTGACGGAGTCCCAATCTCATCTCCTCCGTCTAGCAGGGGGTGTCACCCGCCGAGACTCTGCCTGCGTCCCCGCCCCGAGATCGCCAATCCACCGCCGTGCATTCGAGCGCACGAAACGCCTGAGAACGGCTGACTCCTAGTCCTCGGCTAACGCCTCCGCGCTTCGCAGTCGTCGGCAGAGAACGCCTATCACTGCGCTCATTACCTCTGGTTCCCCCAGGAATGCTCGAAAATTCCAGCTCGCAAGAGAGAACGTTCGGAGATCGCTCGTTGCCTTAACCGTCGCCAACCGGGTTCCGCCGTCGAGCAAGGCGATCTCCCCCACGGCGTCACCCGGACCAAGCTCCGCCCGGTGCACGCCGTGCGTGGAGACCTCGGCCGTTCCGTCCAGGATCAGGAAGAACCTTCCGGCACCTTCACCCTCGGCGACGACGTCAGCGCCGGCCTGGAAGGACATCTCCTTTCCTGCATCGCAGATTCTTTTCAGCTGCTTACGCGGAAGGTCCCGGAACAGTTCGGAAGCCTGCAATGCAGCAATGATCTCGTTGGCCATTCCCTTTACCTTCCAGGTCCGGAGGATTGTATCGAAGGGCGAAGAGGCGTTCAGCGAGACCTACCAATCGAACTCGATCCCGACCGAGAACAAACCGATAAACCGGTCATCGTCGAACACTTGGACTATCGGTGGTGGTCCAGGTGGGTACACGCACTTGGTCTGTGGCCAGCATCCCAGGCGTGATTGGCCCTGCACCAAGTAGGTTTCTGGGGGTGGATGGTCGCATCATCCCTGGCCTCGCGGTAGCTGCGGTCCGTCGGTGCAAGGCGGCGCGCGAGCATGCCGACGACGCGCGTGGCAGGGATTGGTGGGCTGAGTACCAGGCCAGCAAAGCGCAAGAGCGGGCCAAGACTGCGGCAGCCGAGCGTTCGGGATCGCCGGCACATTCCTCGGAGATGCAGGCGGGTCGTGAACAGGGTTGGTACCGAGACCACTACGGGCTACACGAGGCCCGGTGGTATTCCATGGGGCAACCCACCGCGCTCGTCCTCGACCACGGACGAGAAGGCCAGGATCCGCCACCGCAAGGCGTCCCGGCGCAGGCGCCCGAACCTCTCCCCGGCATCGCCAACGCGACCGACAGACGGCGAGCTGGGGTGAGCGAAGCAAACCGAGTGGCACCCGCCTCCGAAGACGACACCGACAGCGAAAAGCCCGGCATCGCGACGGTGCAGAGAGGCAGTCTCCCGGTGCGCCTACCAAGGCGATTCGGATTGTCCTAAGCGTGGTCCTATCCGTCGCCGTGATCCTCGTCGCCGGCCTCATCGACGGACAGTGGGGACCATGGAAGAACAGAGGCCCGACCACCACGACAACGTTCAATAGTGCCGCCGACATCTCTGCCGCGAAATTCGAAAGAGCCTCCGCGGCGGTAGCGGCCGGCTGTGGCGCCATCGGTCGTCTTTCATCGGATTTCGAACGGGACGAGTCGGCGGGCACGCCCATCCCGTCTTCGACGACCCAGACCCGACAAGACGGGGCGCTCGATTCTGTTGAGGAGATCAAGGAGGCAGACTCGGTGCCCCAGTACGCAGCCATCGTCACCACATTGAGTCGCTTTCGTTCGGACTTCGATAGCGCCGCCGGGAACCAGTGCGACTTAGGGTGGATGCAAGTTACTTCGGACCTCAATGCGGTCACAGCACAGTGCGAGCTCCTTGGCGAGTCAACGGGTTAACGCGGCACGCCGATCTCCCCGGTGTGGACCCTCATCTGCGCGAACGGACCATCAACACCGCCGCGCGGCTGCTCGCCACCGAAGGCAGCATCTCGGCGCGGCGCTTGGCCCGCGAGCTCGGGACGTCGATGGTCGTCTATACGCACTTCGGCGGGATGGACGAGCTGACCCGGCATGTGATGCGCCGGGTGTTCACCGATTTCGGAACCGAGCTGGACCGCGGCGCGGTGACCGACGATGCCGTCGACGACTGGATGACCTACCTCTGGAGCTACCGCCGCTGCGCTCTGCGAGAACCCCACCTGTACGCGGTCATGTTCGGTCCTGGACTGGCCGCGTACAGGCTCGGTGATCCCGCCGACCTCGAGGCGGCTAGGTCCACCTTCGTCTCGCTCCTGCGTCGCATCCACGCGTGCATCAACGCAGGCCGATGGGAGGTCGGCGATGTCACCACCGCAGGCGAAGCTATCCGGTCCGGCGTGCACGGTCACAGCACGCTCGAGCTCACCGGATTCTTCGGTGCGGTCGGCCGCGACCCAGTGCGCTCGTACGGCGAGATCCTTACCAGGATGTCAATCGGCCTCGGCAACGGTGCCCCAGCCACCGCCCGCTCGTTGTCCACCGCCAGACGGCGGGCCGTCCGCGCGGACCGAGCCGAGGCCGCGTCTGCACGATAACCATCGCCGTTCACCCAGGGTCGCCGAATCGTTGGCCGTCGCTCGGCGTCCAACAAGTCAATTTGGTCGGATTGTCCAGACGGCGATGTCTTCGCTCTGGATTGCGGATCGCTGCAGCTTGTAACCCGCAGCGTGCATCCGAGTCTCAAGGTATGCCTTTGCCTCGGCGTCGCCGAAGTGGTTCGTGGTCAGCTCTTCGATCTGATCACGACTGATGATTTGAGGCCGGAGTCTGCGACCCGGTTCTGTGGTGAACCACAACCAACACTCGCCGTTCGCCACGATCAATGCCACAGATGTCGCGTCCTCGCGGTAGGCGATCTGGAGGTCCCTCATGGCCGACACTATCGGCACAAAACGCTGCGGACTGAACGGCTATCTGGCGTTCTGAGGTCGGCTCCGATCGGCAACTGCCTACCCGAAACCGCCCCAATGCGTCGCGACAATGAGCAAGCTTCCAGCTGCAGCGAGACAGCCCCCTGCGACGACGATACGGAACCTGTGCCACTTGGAGGCACCAAGTGCGGCTATCTCCGACGCCACAAGCCACACGCCGGCGATGAGAACCAGCAGAAATCCAACTTCCGCGAGTTTGACACCAACTGCGTGTGTGATCGCAACGAACATTGGGAGTCCCTCCCTTGCCGGCAGATCGCATTCAACCCTGCAGAAAGGCCAACCGAAGCGACCGAGGACCGGGGCGTCCTGAGACGCCCACCGCAAAACGAACAATAGGAGACGGCAGGCGGAATCGAACCGCCCTACGGGCTTTGGAGGCCCCTGCTTCTAAGGGTTTGACCTGGGCTTTACGACGCCCGTCAACACTGAATGACGCGGTCAGCGGCCTACGCCACCGCGTTTCCCCAACGAAGTTCTTGGCGCTCCTCGGCGGTGAAGCCTGCCCAGACACCGTGGAGATTGACGTGCCTCATGGCGTAAGCAAGGCACTCGCCCCGGACTGGACAACCCGCACACAGCTCCCGAGCAAGCGCCAGGTCGTCCATATCTTTCGAGAAGAATGGGTCGGTCTTACCCTTGCAGGCTGCCTGCTGAAGCCAGTTCAACAACCCGTTCGCTCCCCGATGCCGCCGGTTCGGTCAGGATGCTGAGCGGACGCGACCTCTGCAGCTGAGGCTAGCGGTTAGCACCTTGCAACGGATCGGGCAGGAGAAACCAACCACGCGCTGCTGCCCAGACGCTTACGCCACCGCTTTGCGCGGCTCCCGCCGTACACCCTCGCTCTCGCCGCCCCAGATGCCCTGCGCTCCAGGATCCGCCAGCGCCGCCTCGAGACACTCCGCCCCGACCTCGCACTCGGCACAGATGGCTTTGGCACGCTCGGTGCGACCGGCCACGCTCCGGGAAGAACAGGTCCGTCTCTGCGCCTCTGCGCGGTACCACGCCGGCCGGTGAACGAGGGCTGTCAGAATCCCTTCGACGTCGGGCGCACCAGGGCGGGACCGGATCCAGGTGGCGTCTCAGCTATGGAGCGCGAATCATCAGTCGGGTCACCTCTCGCCACAATCACCCGTTCGTGCGATAGCCGCACAGGGTTCGGACGAGCAAAAGTTGACCTGCTGCCCACCGCGGGCAGCCGCGATGCGAACGACCCGTCGGCCCGGAGGGGAACGGCGGGTCATCTCGCGCCGCAGGTGACTGTGCCGCGACGAGTTGATGACTTGTTGTGACTCGCGCCAACGGCGTCACACGAGACTGGTAGACCAAACTCCGACTCGGCCCCCGCCTCCCATCCGTTCCCACCCCTCCGGGGGGAAGGTTGATGGCGCAGGGGTCGGTTCGCGTCACTTCCTCATCCGAAGTGTGTTCTTGGACACTCACAGTGTCGGCTGAGCGACAGACAATCCGCTTGTCTCGGCGCATGACTGGCATGGCGGTGCAGTCAGGCGGCAATGGCGGCGAGATGAGCCCGCCTCGGTCCCCCCGAGGCGGGGTTGTTTCGCGTTCGCGCCGCTGCTCGGCAAGGACCGACTCCAAATCGCCGATTCGCTTGTCGATGTCGCGGTCGGTGGTCCACTCCGACAGGGATGCACGTACAGCCTGAGGCCCTGCCCCAGAACGGCACTAGGGGCGTGTGGATAACTGCCCGGGTTGTCTCAGAGAACACGCGAAAGAACCGGGGGCGAAGGGTTTCAGTGGGCAGTGATGGGAGGTCGACCGTCATTGCGGAATGGCTTGGATCATGTCGATGATCTCCTCGCGTTGATAGCCCTGTCGGCGGCCAAAGTCCACTAATTCCCGGACCTTGCCGAGAAGAGCGCTCTTCTCGGGTGTCCCGACGACCGTCACGCCTCGGCCCCGGCAAAATTCCAAGATGCCCTCATCTCGCAGGAGCCGGAGTGCACGGAACACCGTGTTGGGATGGACGCCAAGGACAGCTGCAATGTCCTTCGCCGGCGGGAGGCGTTGACCCGGCTTCACGTCTCCGTTGGCGATGTCACGGCGAATCTCGGCGGCGACCTGATCGTGGAGCGCGAGAGAGTCATTCCGGCGCAGCTTGACTTCCTTCATGGTGACATGCAGAGTATCACTATTATGACGAGGACGGAGGAGGGACCACTCACGGATTCGATGCCTACCGGAACAGAGGAACTCGTTATCCGAGAGGCTCAGCGGCGGCAGAGGCAGCGCTGGTTGGCCGTCGGCTTCACGGTTTTAGCTGTTGCCGCCGCCGCGACAGGCCTGGGGCTTGCCTTGAAAAGCAACGGAAAGCCTCCGGGCTCTGGGAGTGTCCCGGTGGGATCGTCCGACGTATCTCCTTCGAGTGTCGTGTCCCGCGTCCTCGATCACACACTCACTGCTTCGTCCGCCGCGTTCACGTTCAGGCAACAGACTTCGGCCATCACTGTCCGGGGGTCAGGCACCGTGAACTTCGCTGCCCCCTCGTACTCGATCGAAGAAACGATCAGTGGATTTCCTGGGCTCTTCGGCGGCACCACATTGACTGCGACGAGAACGCCGTCCGGCGGTTTCTACGAGCAGGATTCGGGAAAAGCGCCAACAGAAGAGACCGGGGACGGTCTGATGAGACGACAGGCGAGAACTTCGGTGAACACCGGACCGATGGCGATCCTGGCGAGGAGTCCGGCCGGGTACGCCTTCGGCCTCCTGTCACTTGTACCGTCCGACGATTTGAGGCTGGTCGGTATGGGCACGGGTCGTGTCGATGGAACGTCGGCTATGACGTACCTCTTCGGCGATTCGGGCCAGTGCCGAGGACTTATACGAACCGAAGTCTGGACGTCGGCACAAAGTCGGATCCTTCAGGTGTCGACGACCCAGCGCGGCTCGGGAGGCAAGTTAATCGAGACCTTGTCGCTGACCTTCACCCGTTTCGGCGTACCGGTCACCATTGCGGCGCCTTCTTCCGCGACCCCAGCCCCTGCGAGTAACGGTTCGACCGATCACCTTGGAATGGTGGGAACAGAAAATGTGGGAACAAGCGGCTCGGCCGAAGCCGTTTCGATCTGCTCGCCCTGACTGCCGCAGCCGTTCTCACTGCCCCCATACGCCGGACTGGGGTGGCATTTCTGCGGCAGGATTGTCCCGTGGATAGTGAACTGCCCGAGGCAATGGACGAACTAATCGAACTGATCGAGACCATGCCCGGAGCCTTTCGTGGGGAGTTTCAACTCGGCTATTGGGGAGGCGTCACGGAAGGGGCGGACGCCTGGTCGGTTCGGTTCGAGGCGGACATCGTGGACACAGAGTTCTTTCTGACGGGTAGCACCCCGTCGGCAGTCCTCAGGGGTGCATTGGAGGAAGCCAAGCGAAGGATTCCCCCTTCGTCCTAACGATTCGGCCACCAGACTGCCCCATATCGCCGGTTATACAGGTGATCCACCTCCTGGGATAGGCATCCGGGGGAACCTCCTCGGGTGCAAACCCGATCAGGAGGTGTGCGGTGCAGTGGAGTCCCACGTTCGAGTGTCACGTCCGTCCCGACGGTGAACACGAGTACAGAATTGGCCATCTGCTAGTCGACGAGTTCTTGGAGTTCGTGGTGGGTCGGGCCCGTCCGAACACCGTGCGGGCCTATGCCCACGACCTGAGCGTCTTCTTCTCGGTGCTGAAGAAAGACCCCGTCGAAGTGCGACCCAAGGACGTCATGGCGTTTGTCACCGCGCAACGGCGTCCCAAACCCGGCGCGGAGAACGTGGTGCGCATCGACGGTTCTGCGGGACTCTCGGCGGCGACGATCAAGCGACGACTGGCCGCAGTCTCGAGCTTCTATGGCTACCTGATCACCCGCGATGACGTAGCGGTGACGGCCAACCCGGTGCCCCGAGGCATCGCGACTCGTCAGAGCCGCTCTCGAAGCGGTCGTGGCCTGCCGCTAGTGCGCGGCGTGCGCCGGCTGCCTCGGATCCTCGAAGTCGACGAGATCGACGCGCTCATGGGAGCGCTGCGCACCGAGCGCGACCGGGCCATGACCCAGGCCATGGTGCTGGGTGGCCTGCGGCGCTGCGAGGTGCTCGGTCTGCGCCTGGGCGATCTGCGCCTCGGCGAATGGCGGGTCCTGATCCGGGAAGGCAAAGGCGGACACGAGCGCTTGGTGCCGTTGTCTCCCACCTTCTTTTCCACCGTGGCGCGCTACATGAACCACGAGCGAGCGGAGACGACCAGCGAGTCGCTCTTCGTCGCCCTCAAAGGTGCGCGTCGCGGCCAGCCGCTCTCGGTGCCCGGTCTCGATCAGATCATCCGCGCTGCACGCCGAGCGCGCTGGTCTCACTCACGGCACCTGCCACGAGCTGCGCCACACCTGCTTCACGCGTTTGCGAGAGGCGGGCATGGCCATCGAAGCCATCCAGGCCCAGGCCGGGCACCGCTCGATCACTTCGACGCGGGTCTATCTGCACCTCAGCGTCGACTGGCTGGCCGACGAATACCGCCGCGCCACAGAAGCCATCGAGGCCCAGGCGCTCGTGGGGCTGGCCCAATGAACGCGCTCGCCCACGTACATCCCGAACCACGGCGACGAGGCGGCGGGACGCCTGAGGTCACATGGGCTGAGCTCGCCCCACGGGCCCCGGTCATGGTCGCCACCATGGCCTCCTACCTGGACCAACTCGAGGTCTCGGCCCGTCCGAGCACCGTGGCGGCGACCGAGTTGACGCTGCGGCTGTTCGCTCATCGGGTCACCGAGTCCGATCCGGGCTGCACCTCGGTGGCACGCATCGGGCGCTCCCACATCGAGGACTTCAAGACCTGGGTGGCCGCCCGTCCGGGAAAGAGCGGCAAGGGGTTGGCCACCATGACGATCCGGCACCGCCTCAGCACGGTGCGCACCTTCTTCGAGCGCATCATGGAGTGGGACTACGACGACGCCCCGGCGCGACTCTTCATCTACATGAGCGACTTCCCCGCCCTCGACGAGCCGTTGCCCAGGTTCTTGGACGACCCCACTGCCGCCAAGTTCATGGCGGCGTTGTCGGTCGATCCCAACCAGCGTCGCCGCCTCATGGTCGAGCTCTTGGCCCGCACCGGCATGCGTGTAGGTGAGCTCTCCGGAGTCGAAGACGACGCCATGGTGCGCCACGGCGACGGCCACCGGCTCCGCATCCCGATCGGCAAACTGCACAACGACCGCTACGTGCCCCTCTTGCCGCTGTTGGTCGATCTCATCGTCGAGTACAAGGCCGCGCGCGGACGCTCACGCTCGGGCCACCTCCTCGAGCGCGACGACGGCCAGCCCTTCGACCGGCGCACCATCCATCGCTACGTGGCCAGCGTGGCCAAGCGGGCCGGGATCGGCCACGTCCATCCGCACCAACTGCGCCACACGCTCGCCACCCAGTCGATCAACCGGGGCATGAGCCTCGAGGCGATCGCTGCTCTGCTCGGGCACCGCTCGATGGACATGACGCTGACCTATGCCCGCATCTCTGATGAGACGGTCGCCGACGCGTATTTCAAGGTGACCGAAGCGGTCGAAGCCCAGTACTACGGGCTCTCCGGCAAAGCTCGACTTCGAGCTCCAAGCACGAGCGCAGCGCCGGTCAGCGACCACCGCCGACTGCTCGCCAACGGTCACTGCACGAGGCCCGCTCTTCTCGACTGCGCGTTCGAGAGCATCTGCGAGCGGTGCGGCTTCTTCGAGACCGGTCCGCAGTTCCTCAGCATCTTGAAGCGCCAGCGCAAACACGCCGACGAGCGCGGCCAGAGCGACCGCCATCAGCTCTTCGAAGGCCTCATCGAAGGAGTCGCCGATGCCCAATGAGTGTGATTCCATAGGACACAGCCCAGGACCTACGGATCACCTGTATAACGCCGGGACTGGGCGCATCTAGAGATCGCCGCCATAGGTTTCCGGATCCTGGAACTACCCCAGGCGTTCGAGCAACTCTCGGGCGTCGTGCTCGACATAGCCGTAACCTCGCTCGGTTGCGACTGGTAAGGCGGCGTCGATGAACGCCCGTGCTTGTTCCTTGTCTCCAGATTGGTCTCGGTCGATGAGGAGCGCGGCCCAGGCAGTCTGTGTCAACGCGACGAAATACGGTGCTTCCATCCGTTCATGGCAAGTCAGCGCCTCCTCGAACCACTGATCGGCCTCATCGTCGCGGTCGAGGGCGTGAGCAAGCAGCCCGAGATAGTGAGCCACGCTGCCGCTCACCGTAATGTGCGTGGTCACAAACTGGGCGTGCCACGGCAGGAGATGCTCATAGAGGAGAGCTGCGGCCGGTCGATGCGTACATCGTGCGGCTGCTTCGGCCCAGAGCACGTGAGCCGTCGACCACTGAACATCCTCGGTCATCAAGAAGCCGTTGGCGACTTCGACATCGAGGAGGGCCTCGACCTCATTGTCGGCGTCATGGCGGCTCTTCGCTCGTGTCAGTGCGGCGCGGAAGGCCGGAAGTCCGGGGTTGTCGTGTACGGCCCGTTCGATTAGTGATATCAGCTCATCGAGCCGGCCCTGCTTGTTGCGAACGTCGACGAGTTGAGCTCCGTAGTAGGCGAACGCGTCGGGCTGGCCGCTCGTCGTACCGAGGGTAAAAGCATTGTTTGCCGTTTCTTCCGCGGCTGCTAGGTCGCCGTCCAGTGAACACCACCATGTCCGCATATAGGCAAGCGTCCAGTCGTCGTATGGCTGCCCGATCCGTGCGACCTCCGATTCGAAGACCGAGAAGGCATCCCTCGTCGTCGCCAAGTCTCCGGCCGCTAGTGCTGCGCACGTTCGACGGCTGTGGGCCCAGCGACGCGCGACGGGGTCGCCAAGATCGTCGGCGATCTCACTGATCTCTGAAGTCCAATCCCGTCGCATATCGAGGGTTCGCGGCCATGTGATGGCGTCGAAGCACATCCAGATGGCGTCGACGAGCGCCGCCCTGTCGCCAGTGCGCCTGGCCATGTCAACCGCCTCTGTGGCCAATGCGAGGCGGGCGTCTGGATCGCTGTCGTACATCCGTTCAAGACACAGCAGGGCGAGGAGCCGAACCCGGTCGGGAGTGGCGGGGTCTCCGAGCCGATCGAGCGCTTTGGTAATCATTTCGATGCGTTGATGGTCGATAGCACCGATTGAGCTACTCGTCCCGCGGTTGTTCCTGAGCGTGGCTTGCACCAGGACATCGACCGCGTCGATCTCGTCCGCTACGTGCGCAGCGGTGAGAAGTGTCTCGCGAAAAGCGGCATCGCCCGTCTGCTTCTGGGCGTCACCAAGCCCGAGCAACAGGGCAGCCCGGCGGTAGGGGTCGTTGGCGGGAGCCCGCTCGAGCAAGTCCAGTGCATCCCGATACCAGCGCAGCGCTTCGTCGGGCGCGAGTTGGGCCAGGGCACGTTCCCCGGCCTGTTGCGCATAGGCGATCGCCTTTTCTGAGTCTCGGGGCTGTGTGGCATGAGCCCAGTGATAGGCGAGCTCGCCCACCCTTTCGCCCGGATCATCCCCGCAAAGTTCCTCTAACGCATCGGCCACTCGCTCGTGGGAACGCGCCCGACGGCCAGACGAAAGCGCGTCATAGAGGGAGTGCTCGATCAGAGCATGGGCGAACGTGTAGCGGCCGACCCCCTCCGCCTCGGTGAGAACTGCGGCGGTCACCGCCTGGTCGCACAGGTCGATGACAGTGTCTTCGTCCATCTCGGCTACCCGGGAGAGAAGTTCTGTATCGAAGTCCCTCCCGATGACGGCGGCGAGGGACAGCACCCGCTGGGTTTCTTCCCCGAGCCTCCCCACACGTCGGCCAACCACTTCTCGGATGCTTACCGGCAAGCCAGAGGTCCGCAGATCGGGACTCGCCACCCAGCGGCCTTCGTCGTTCTGGTAGATGGCTCTGGTCTCGGCCAGATGGCGAAGCATCTCTCCGACGAAGAAGGGGTTGCCCTCCGTCTCGGCCAGCAGTGCATCGCGAAGGGCTACTCCGTCTTCTGTCATCCGATGCCCGGCGGTGGTTTCGAGCAGTTCGAGGAGTTCGTCGTCACCGAGGCCACGCAGGGCGATCCGCTCGACTCCCGACTCGCGGTGCAGTGCGGCCAGTGTCTCGGCCAGCGGATGAGCGGTGTCCACGTCGGACTCTCGAAAAGTCCCGATCACCAACAGTCGTAGTCGAGCGTCTGCTGCGACTACATGACGCAGGAGCTGGACGCTCTGGCGGTCGGACCAGTGCAGGTCGTCGAGGAGGAGGACGACCGGGGCGATGGCCGACACGCGGGTCAACAGGTCGAGCACCGCCCCGAAGAGCAAGTAGCGCTCCGACTCGGCATCGCTCGACGACGACTGCGGCACCGGCACCCGATGTGCGAGCTCGGGCACCAGTCGGACCAGTTCCCCGTCCCGGGCCTCCACGTGTGCTCTGAGCAGATCATCGG
The DNA here is from genome assembly GCA_963736225.1 of uncultured Acidimicrobiaceae bacterium. Taxonomy (GTDB): domain Bacteria; phylum Actinomycetota; class Acidimicrobiia; order Acidimicrobiales; family RAAP-2; genus Bog-473. Next base: position 207,746 of record CAVTOF010000003.1, read on the forward strand.
GGGCATGCGCAACCAGGTGGGACATGGCTTCGGCCCAGGGCTGGTAAGGGATGCCGAGGTCCTCATCGCAGCGCCCATAGAGCACGACGGCACCACCCTCGAACGCGGAACGGGCGAATCCCGAGGACAGTGTGGTCTTGCCGATACCCGGTTCACCCGAGATCAACACCGTTCGCGTTGCTCCGCTCGTGACTGCCTTCAATGACTCGTCGAGCAGCTCACGCTCGGCAGCACGTCCGACGAAGGTGGCCGAGACAGAGGCGTCGATTCGGCCCGGCAGTGGCACCGCGAACTCCTCGGGTTCGAGCGCCGCCCACGCCACCTCAACTGTCTCAATCGGGTCCGGGAGGCCCTTGAGGCTCAGCTCGCCGATCGAGCGGCATTCGTGTCGGTTGCGCCGACCGGCCGTCACTCGCACGAAGTCGGTGGCCAGGATCTGGCCGCTGTCACAGTGAGCACAGAGCCGAGCTGCTTCGACGACGGTGTCGCCGAAGTAATCACCGTCCTCGTTGGTCGCCTCGCCGCTGCTCAGTCCGACACGCAGACCCACCGGCTCTGTGCCCTCACGGTTTGCCTGTTCGACACCTTGTTGCATGGCCACCGCACACCCGAGAGCCGCAGATGCCGACGGGAAGACAACCATCAGCCCATCGCCCAGGTTCTTGACCTCGGTGCCGCCCGCTTCGGCGATGGCCTGGCGCAGGATCGAGAAGTGCTCCCGGCGTACCTCGTCGGCCATCTCTGCTGAGAGCCGCTGGGACAACTCAGTCGAGCCGACGATGTCGGTGAAGAGGATGGCGACGTTCTCGGTGCTCACCGGAGTTCCAGCGCCATCTGCACACCCATACGGTAGGCGACCAGGACTTTCCGCTGCCACGGGGGTTGGATTTGGGCTGACGGCGCAAAATCAGGTGTCACATAACGAATCGACCCGATGCCGTCCTCAGGGTGTCACCTACCGCCGGTTCGGTGCGGCAGTTCGGCCCTTGGGGCAGTGCGTGGACGTCGGTTATCCCGTGGAATCATTTGTCGCAGTGGCAAAACGGACTCCCCGAACCCTGACCCGGAGATGCTCGAAGCCATCAAGCGGGGAGAGAGGCCCCTATTCCCCGACGGATCGCGGCTTCCACGCCGCTTCGCGGTTGCATATGCCCCGCTCAGTGAAGGCAACGCCATCCTCATCACACCATCGCTTCGTGGACGAATACGGGGAATCGTCCGGCGCATCCAGAGACCTGATCGCACTATCCGCCCTGCTCCTGATTACGGCGTCGAGGTGCCGCTTTGGCCACAAGCCGATGAGACAGACGCTCTGGTTCCCGAGGATCTGCTCCACAGGCTGATGGCTTGGCAGACCGATTGGGAGACGCACTTTCACTACGAGAGGGGATGGGACTCCGAGGATTCGGAGGCCCGCTGGCGGAGGGACGGTTCGGCGTTAGCGACAGAGGTTAGAAGTGCCTTTCCACGAGGGTGGAAGTTGAAAGCAGACTTCTAACTGCCCCACTGCGCCGGATGGGCGGCGGCTTTGTTCACCGATTTCTGACTTACGAGAGTCCGAGTCGATCGGCCACGCTGGGACCGACGATCGTCACGTCGTATTCAGCGTTGAGCCGTTCCATGCCCTCGTGATCACCCTTCGCGGCGAGCTGGTCGATCTGACTTATGTAGCGATCGAAGCCGACACCCGGTGTTAATAGGTTGACCGCCCGACAAGCACTCTGGCCAACGTGTGCGTTCGTGAGGCTGTGCGGGACGCCGGGCGGGGCGCTCGCGAAATCTCCCGACCGGAGTTCGACAATGTCGTCCCCTAGCTGGACCGTGAGCAAGCCGTCCAAAACGAAGAAGGAGTCTTCGAACCTGGTATGGAAATGCAACGGCGGGCCGGCCCCGTACGCGAGATGCTCAATCACCAAGAAGTCAAAGCGGTTCTCGTTGTCGCGCCCATTCGCTTTCCAAGTCCAGCCTGGCGCGTCCCGCAATACATACCCTTCCACGGTCTTGCCTTTCACAGTTGTGGGCGTCCCGGCGGCACATTGTAGGGGAAACAATCTGACGACCGACTACCCCCCGAACGCACAGGTTGAAGGTCGGCTTAGGCCCGAGGAGCCACGGGCTAGCCGAACCGCGTGGTGACCACTACTGCGCTTCCGATCGGGACGATCGATCCGGGAGCAGGACTCTGTGAAACCACCGACCACCTTGCGCAGCTTCCGCCGAACTGTTCCGTGTACAGCTGGGCCTTCAACCCGGCTGCGGCGATCGCTGCGACCGCAGGTTGGTTGGTCCTGGTGGCTGGGCCGGCCATTCCAACGACGTTAGGAACGACGGCAGTACTGCCAGATACCGACGGTGTTTTCAGTGACGGCGCTGCCTTCGTCGGAACTACCGACCGAAGCGTCGAGGTGGTAACGGCGCAGCCCTCAGCCGTTCCCTGTCCTGTCCCGTCTCCGGTGCTGAACAGCGCGGTCATGCCCACGCCGAACACCACCAGGGTGACGGCTAGAACGGCCAGCCATCGGAAGCGGCGCACTATGACCATTGTGACTAAAGGGAACGATTTTGGCACCCCACTTCCTCTTGATCGGCGATTCTCTTGATCGGCGATTCTCGCCCCAGCCCCAAAACCTCGATTGGTGGGTACCCCCGAACGCTGCCGGGTCCGAGGCGATCTGTTGTCTCCGCGAGCGTCTCATCTTTCGGCGCGGAGCCCGAGGGGTGCTGTTGTCTCGACCCACCGAGGTCCAACTAGACCGCACCATGAAATCTGCTTGCCTGTGTCGTAAACGCACCAGACTCAGTGCTTCTCTGAGATGAAGGCAAATATGGAGGGTCCGGACGCCAGCGACTTCGAGTCGTTCTTCGACGCCATCGAGCCGCATCTGCGTCGCGCCCATTTCGCCGTCTTCGGGCTGGAACGAGGCCCCGAGGCGACAGCGGAGGCCTTGGCCTGGGCTTGGGAGACTTGGCCCCGGGCCCGCGACCTGGAAAGCCCTGTCGGCTACCTCTTCCGAGTTGGCCAGAGCAAGACTCGGCGCCGGCGGTTCAAGGCGGTGTTCACGCCGAATGTGGCCGACGACCCCCTGGTCGAGCCGAAGCTCGGAGCCGCGTTGGCACAGCTAACCGAGTCCCAGCGCGCTGCTGTCGTGCTCGTGCACGGTTTTGGATGGACCTTGCGCGAGGTGGCGCAGCTCCGTGGGGTCAAGGTCACGAGTGTTCAGACCCATCTCGAACGAGGACTACGTCGACTGCGAAGCGCACTGGAGGTAGCCGCTCATGCCTGAGCTCTCGGAAATGATAAGGGACCACGTCGACGCGGTGGCGCCGCACGTCTCCCTCGATGACGTATCGGCGCTCATCGAGCGTGGCGCTACCGCGACTCCATCAGGGCCGAGAAGGCGGGGGGTCCGCGTGGCGTTGGTTGTCGCCGCGACAACTCTTGTGGCGGCCTTGGTGACTACTCTGCTCATCGTTCCGACCGGGTCGCCGCCGTCAAGCGCGGCGGCGACCCTCAACGAGGTGGCGATGGTGGCGGCGTCGCGTCCGAGCGGGCCGATGCCCCACGCGCATCAGTATCTCTATTACGAAATGACCCAAGGGTTCGTGCAGACCACGCCGGTCTCGGCTGGCCAAAAGTCCGTTCTGTACCGTTACACCGACACAGAGAGCACGTGGGTAGCGATCAATGGAACGGGTCGCCAACGCATTACCTATGCACCCCCGACGGTCGTCTTGCCGAATCAGCGTACGCAATCGAGCAGCTCCCGTGCTCAGATCAGCACGCCCTCCACGAGCGACACCACGTTTCCGACAACGTTTGCTGGAAGTCACCCCGTGGGAGGCCCACTGGTCCGTACAAGTCCTACGTCCTACGCCTTGAGCTATGTGGACACCGCATTGTTGCCGACCCAGCCAGCGGCTCTTGAGCGCTACATCGAGAGGTACTACGGGGTACCGCGCAGCCAAGCGACCACCGTCTTCTTCTTCGCCGCGAACAACCTCGCGGTCGGGGCTAGCCCTGCGGTGCGAGCCGCGCTGTTCAAAGTGGTGGAACGACTTCCAGGCGTCACCTTGCTCGGACGGACCAAGGACGCCTCGGGCCGGGTCGGTGTAGGTGTCGCCCTGAGCACCACCCACGATCGCCTCATCTTGATCTTCAACCAGCACACCTCCTCGGTGTTGGGCGACCTCACGGTGACGATGAGCAGTACCAACCTTCTCGGGACGGTTGTGCCAAAGGGCACTCTGATCAATTTCACCACCTACGGGACCACCGGAGTGACCTCGTCGATCACGCGTTCTGCCCGACGGAGCCGAGGCGCCCCTGACCTCCGAGCCCACGTCGAACGCAGACGGTTCCGGCGCGCTGTACGTCCCCCAAAAGTAGGGACTGGCGTTGCATCGACGGTGGCTCACGAAGTCGCTCTCTGGTGTAGGGATTGGCTGGGAGTGAGTGTCCCAGTACTCGCCTCGATGTCAGACGGTCTGACGAACCTTGATCCTTCCGGGGCCTATTTCGGTCCTATTGCCTTACCGGCTTCGATCACATCAGCTGCGAAGCGCGAGGCAAATATGAGGCTCTCCCGGTTTCCGCGGGGTGAGCCAGCTCACGTGACGACGATCGAGTCGAGGACCCTCACATTGGGCTTGCCCGCATAGAGCAACGCCCGGATGCGGAAGTTCTCGAAGTTGGTGAAGCCGAAGGCAACGCGTTTCACGCGTTTCAAAAGGTTGTTCATGCCCTCGGTGGGACCGTTGGAGACCTTGGCCACGTGCCAGGCCACGATGGTCGAACCAGTTGCGAAGCGTGCGAGCCAGGCGCCGGACCTCGAAGGGAGCCGAGCGTTTGGAACCGACGTCGATGATGTCACGCAACAAGTCGGCGGCGGCCTCGGGGTCGGCGGTGTCGTAGAACTGCGCCACGGCCTCCTTCATCGAATACGCGAAGGCCACTTCACCGTCAGGGTCGCCCAGGGCGAGGAGGCCTTCGAGGCGTTCTTGGAGCTCGGGATCGTCTGCGGTCGCTTTGATCACCAAGAGCTTGCGAGCTTTGTAGAGGGGGTCGCCTGCTCGCCCACGGTGCCCGGTGCGTTGTTGTTGGACCCGCCGACGCACCTGGTCGACGGCCAAGATGGCATGGCGCATGACGTGGAAGCGGTCAACGACGCGGGTCGCCTTGGGGGTGACCACCCGAAACACCGCGGCGTAGGTCTTGGACATGTCGAGGCACCCGTAGTCGAGCCGTGCGCGCGCATGTGGTGGGGCTGGGCGCGCAGCCAGCGGGCGACGGTGGTGAAGTCCCTGGTGGGGAGGACGTCGATGAGAGCATGGTTGGCCACGTCGCACACGGTGGTCGACCACACCTTGTGTTTGTAAGGCCCGGCTCGGCAGAAAAGGGACTCGTCGAGTCCGATGGCCGTGGTCTCCTGCAAGCGCTTCGTGTCGGCCGCCAACCAGGCGGCACCATAGATGCGCACCGCCACGTTGATGGCGTCCCAGCCACAGGCGAGCTCACGGGCGAGGTGCGCCACGGTCTGACCGCCGGCGATCTGCTTGGCCACCCACTTGGCCGCCCGGGTGCTGAGCCGGCACCCGACCGCGGCGATGCGGTGGTCGCCGAGGGTGAAGGAGCGCTGCGGGCAGAGCGTGTCGGGACAGACGAGGCGGTGCTTCTTCCAACGAAGTGTGATCGGCACGCCACCGAAGGGCAGGTCGACGTAGGAGACGACCGGGCGGTCCTTGACCCAGGCCCGACCTCCACAGCTCGGACACCACAACTCCGGCTCGGCCTGCTCGATGGTGATCTCGCCCGCCGGACCACGGCACACGTAGGACAGGCACGTGTACGTCCTTGAGACCAACGAGGTGAGCGACGATCTCGTTAGGATCGAGGTACACAGAGGCGTGGAGCGTTTTCTTTTTCACACATTGAGACTGAAGCGCCTCTGTGCTTACGCGGTGGACCCCCGCTGAGCGTCCAGGGTCTCCTGGTCAGCGGCAGTACACCCCGCTAACTCCGGAAGACCCAAATATGACGCGATGTGACACGGCAATGACGCGAAACCCGAGCGAATCCGCGTCGCTCTCGGCAAACAGCGGTCAAGTTACTCACGGCCTCTGAACAGGAAACATCCTGGAGGCGGCGGGCGGAATCGAACCGCCGTACGGGGCTTTGCAGGCCCCTGCCTAAACCACTCGGCCACGCCGCCGCGCACGTGTCACGAACGGGCGGCCAGCCTAATGGCCGGCTTGACCCGGCTCCGGCAATCGCACCACCCGGACGGGCGGAGCGTTCCTAGCGCCTGAAGCGGGAGACCAGCCAGAAGACCCCCGCGATGAGGGCGATGATCACCGCAATCTTCACGAAGAAGAGGATGACCCCGGCCAGGCTGCTCAGAATCCAGAACGCCACGATGATCCCGACCACCGCCACGGCCGTCATGGCCACGGCATGGCTGAAGGTCATCGGCGTCTTGCCCTGTCTGCTCTCAACGTCTCTGCTCACGGACCCAATGCTACGTTCCCGCCATGGCCGCTGATACGTCACTACGTGATCGGCGCAGCCGCCTCCTCGAAGAACCAGGCCTGAAGGGCGAAGCGTTCTGCCGGCGCTACGCCGCTGAGGCCGATGCCTGGCTTGCCGGATTGGCCGATCGGGCTGCTGGAGACAACAAACGGCACCTCGCCTTGGTGGCCGTCGGAGGCTACGGCCGCAGATCACTGTGCCCCTACAGCGACCTCGATGTGGTCCTGGTTCACAACGGCAGGCGCGATATCCGGACCGTTGCCGACGGCATCTGGTACCCGGTCTGGGATGAGGGCGTGCACCTCGACCACTCGGTCCGACGACCCTCCGAGGTCCTGGCGGCTGCCAACGAGGACCTCCGCGTCGCACTCGGGCTTCTCGACGGCCGCATGGTCTGGGGCGAACCGAAACTTGCCGAACCGCTCATCGAGAAGGCCCGGGCCGCCTGGCGCACGCGGCTCGGCACCAAATACCTCCCCATGCTCGAAATCCAGATGGCCGAGCGGCGCGCCGTCGCGGGCGACGTCGCATTCCTGCTGGAGCCCGACTTGAAGGAGAGTCACGGCGGGCTGCGCGATCTGAACGTGCTGCGGGCCATCTCCGCCTATGCGCCATTGCTTGCCGACTATGCCGATCTTGCGTCGCTCGAGAACGCCGCCGCGTTGCTCACCGACGTAAGGGTGGAGCTGCACCGGATGGCGCGCCGTGAGCACGACAAGCTCCTCCTGCAAGACCAGGACCAGGTGGCCGGCGCGCTCGAATTCGCTGACGCTGATGCGCTCATGCTGGCCGTGTCCACGGCGGGCCGTCAGATCGCCTGGGTCTGCGACGACGTCTGGCGTCGACGTCGTCTGTGGGACCCGACACCACCGCCGCGGCGGCGCTTTCGACGCGGCGCACCCGAAGATGACGTCACCCGCACCACGGCTGACCTCGGTCCCGACATGGTGCTCGTCGACGGCGAGATCGCCTTGACGCCGACCGCGCCTGCGTCCGACGACGCCTCGCTGCCCCTGCGACTGGCGGCCACAGCGGCCGAGCTCGATCACCCCATCGCCCGCGGCTCGCTGCACCGCCTGGCCGACCGTATGCCACCGCCAGGCGACCCGTGGCCAGAACGAACGCGCGAGTCGTTGGTGGCGCTGCTGGGTCTCGGCCGAGCCGCTGTCGACAAGATCGAAACACTCGACCAACACGGTCTGCTCGTTCGCTTGATCCCCGAGTGGGCAGCAGTGCGCAACAAGCCCCAGCGCAACGCCTATCACACCTATACCGTCGACAGGCACCTCCTCGAGGCGGCGGCGCTGGCCGCCGAGCTGACGGACACCGTCGAGCGTCCGGACCTGTTGCTGACCGGCGCCCTCCTGCACGACATCGGCAAGGGATTTCCCGGCGACCACACCACGGTCGGCATCGAGGTCGTCGGCCAGATCGCCACGCGCATGGGATTTCTGCCTGACGACGTGAGTGTGCTGGTCGACCTCGTCCGGTATCACCTGCTCCTCCCCGACACTGCGACGCGGCGCGATCTCGACGATCCCACCACCATCGCCCGTGTGGCGCGAGCGGCGGGGAACCGCACGACGCTGCACCTGCTTGCCGCACTGACCGAAGCCGATAGCCGCGCGACCGGCCCTTCTGCGTGGGGCGCCTGGAAGGCGGGCCTGGTGGCCGATCTCGTCGAGCGGACCGACCGCGTGCTGCTGGGCGAGGCCGAACCGGCCGGGCCGGACCGCATCGTCGGCGCGAACCGAGAGCTGATGGAGGAAGTACGTCAGACCGGCCTTCCGTCGGTATCGCTGCAGCCACCCCACGTCATCGTGGCCGCGCCAGACCGGCGGGGCCTCTTCTCCTCTGTGGCCGGCGCCCTGGCGCTGAACGGCATGAACGTGCGGGCGGCCAACGTGAGCGGCGAGGGCGGGGTGGCCGTCGAGGTCTTCACCGTCGAAGTCGCCCGCGGGACGTGGCCGGACACGGCCAAGCTGCGCGAAGACCTGGCCGCCGTGCTGGCGGACCGGGTCGCCATCGGCGAGTTGCTCTCCGAACGCGAGCGGGTCTACCCCCGCCGGCGTGGCTCGGCCGCGCACCTGCCGGGCAGTGACGTCAGCGTGGACATCGAAGCCTCGGAGAAGGCGACCGTCTTCGAGGTCCGCGCTCCCGACGAGATCGGGCTCTTGCACCGGATCACCCTGGCCCTCTTCGAGGAGGACCTCGACGTGGTCTCGGCCCGCGTCTCCACCCTGGGAGAAATGGTGGTCGATGCCTTCTACGTCCGTGAGTCGAACGGTGCCAAGGTGACCGACCCGGGGCGGCTCTTGGCCATCAGCAGCGCAATTCGCGCCGAATTAGGTCTCTAGGTGAACCGGAAGCCCTGCTGGACCCCTATAGAATTCGGGCTGCTATGGCTGGGGAGCACGCGCGCCAACCACAGGGTCGACGGGTCTGGGTGATCCTGATCGTGTGCGCGGCCGCCCTCGTCGTGGCCGCGGGCGGGTTCGTCGCCGTTGACCACTTCAACAATCAGGCCGCTGCCACACCCACGGCCCCGCCCCCACCGCTCAGCGTCACCTCGGTGTCGCCGACGGGCACCAACGTCGCCGCGGGCTCCACACTCACCGTCGAGTTCTCGACCGACCTGGCGCCGAACAGCCCGATGCCCACCCTCAACCCGCCCGTGACCGGTGCCTGGGTCGCGCTCTCCCCATCATTGCTCGAGTACCAGGCCTCCGGGCCGCTCGTCCCTGGCGCAACCGAGACGATCACCGTCCCTGGGGGTGGCGGCGGAGTCATCGGCTCGCGCGGTCAGCACATGGCGCAGACAGTCACATCACGCTTCACGGTGGCGTCCGGGTCGATCCTACGGCTCCAGCAGCTCCTGGCCGAGCTCGGCTATCTCCCGCTGACCTTCACGCCGGCCTCCCCGCTCACCTCTCCCATCCAGGAGGGCAACGATCAGGTCGGTTCGTTCAGCTGGCGCTGGCCCAACCAGCCGCTCTCGCTCGAAACGCTGTGGACCCCGGGCGTGAACAACGTCATCACCCAGGGGGCAGTCATGAACTTTGAGAACCAGAACGGGCTCAAGACCGATGGCATCGCTGGCCCCGCGGTTTGGACTGACCTCCTGACCGATGTCCAGAGCGGCAAGGGCAATGCGCAGCCGTGGGACTACGTGCTCGTGAGTCAGTCTCTGCCCGAGAACGCCACCGTCTATCAGAACGGGAACCCCATCTACAGCACACCGGTCAATACGGGTGTGCCGGGCGCGATCACCGAGAACGGGACGTGGCCGGTCTACGCGCGCTACACGGTGACCACCATGAGCGGCACCAACCCGGACGGCTCGCACTACGTGGACCCGGGGATCCCGTGGGTCAGCTACTTCAATGGCGGTGACGCGCTGCACGGCTTCGTCCGCGCGTCGTATGGCTTCCCCCAGAGCGACGGCTGCGTCGAAATGCCGATCGCCAACGCGGCGACCGTCTTCCCGCTCACCCCGCTCGGGACCCTGGTCACCGTCCAGGCGTAGGTATCGACGACCCGGCTTGGGTCGGCTGCCGCCCTAACCTGTCATCCCGGTGTCACCCCTGCGCCGAGTTGTCGACATCTTCGGACGGATCCTCATCGGGGCCGGTGTGTTGGTACTGTTGTTCACGGCGTACCAGATCTGGGGCACGTCCATTCAGGAGTCCCACACGCAGACCGCGCTGCGCAGCCAGCTCCAGAGCGAGACCAACAGGGCGGAGGTCCGCCACGCGCTGGCCGAAGCGGCGGCGCTCGACAAGCTTCCGACGGGCCCCCCGATTACCGCGCCGCACACGGTCGCCCCGGGCGAGGGCGAGCCCATTGGCGACATGCGCATCCCGGTGATCGGCATCAACCAGGTCGTCGTCGAGGGCACGAACACGCCCGACCTGCGCAAAGGCCCCGGCCACTACATCGGCACGCCGATGCCCGGCCAAGCCGGCAACGCGGCTGTTGCAGGCCACCGTACGACCTACGGGCACCCCTTCTACAGCCTCGACTCGGTCAAGACCGGCGATCCGATCGTCTTGACGACCCTGCAGGGCGTCTTCGTCTACGACGCCTTCAAGAGCTTCGTCGTGTCGCCGAGCGACAACGAGGTGATCAAACCGGTCCCCGCCAACATTCTCACGCTGACGACGTGCAATCCGCGCTTCAGCGCGTCGACCCGGCTGATCGTGCAGGCCAAGCTTGCCCACTCCCAGCTGTTCCAGAACTCGGCCCTGCCCGCAGTCACGCCGCGCGACGATCCTCGGAGCGAGCAACTCGCAGGTGACTCCAACGTTGAGTTGACCAGCACGCTGCTGTGGGGGCTGCTTGCCGTCGCGCTGGGAGTGGCCGTCTTCCTCGCGGCGTGGCGGCTGCGCCGCCATCGCTGGTACATCTACGGCGGGGGTGTGCTGGTGGGCCTGGTACTGCTCTGGTTCTTCTTCGGCGCCGTCAGCCCATTGCTGCCGGCGAGCTACTGAACCGGTGTTGGTCGAACAGCCACTCGCTGACCACTTCCGCGGCTTCGCTGCGGTGGCCGAGCGCGATGGCGGGAGCGCCTATGCCGCGATCTGCCGGAGCGTGGCCGACGACGAGGACGTGCTCTCGATCCTCGAGCGGGCTCCGCTTCCCCAGCGCCGGCCCCTCATCCTGCTGGCCGCCGTGCACGACTTGCTCCTCGCCGGCGCCGTGCACCCGCTCGCGGGCTACTACGACACCGTGCGGGCTCTGCGCGGCACGGACGAGCCGGCACCCGGCGACGCCGACCCCGCCACCGCGTTCAAAGATTTCTGCCGTCTGCACCGCGGCGAGGTCGAGGAGCTGGTCGCCACCCGCAGCACACAGACCAACGAAGTCGGGCGCTGCACCGGACTGCTCCCGGGCCTCTGCCACGTCGCGTCGCGCTACCGGTGGGAGGTGCCGCTGTCGCTGCTCGACCTCGGTACCTCGGCCGGATTGAACCTGCTGTTCGACGAGTACGCCTACACCTATCGGGCCGCCACCGGCGACGCCACGCTCACCGCCGGCACCCCCGGCTCGGGCGTGCAGCTCGCATGCGAGGCGCGCGACGACCTCACCAGCCTCCCCGAGCTGCGGCGGCCGGCCATGGCCGAACGGGTCGGCCTCGACCTCTCGCCGCTCGACCCGCGCTCCGACGACGACGCACGGTGGCTGCTCGCCTGCCAGTGGCCGGACAACCCAGCGCGGTTCGGGCGTCTGCGGGCGGCGCTCGACAACGTGCGGGGCGCGCCGGATCCGCCCCGTCTGGTCCAGGGCGACATGGTCGAGGATCTCGAAGCGGTGGCGGCGTCCATCCCGGGCGACAATCCGCTCGTCATCTTCCACTCGTGGGTGGCGGCCTACCTCGACGAACCCCAGCAGCGCGCCCTCGCCGCGCACGTGCGCGCCCTGGCCCGGCATCGTGCCGTGCACCACCTCTACTGCGAGACGCCCTTCGAGACCCCGGGTCTCCCGACACCGCCCTCACCGGTGCCCCGCGACGGGCCCGATCTCGCCACCACACTCGTCCACGTGGCGCCCGGAGCCGACCCGGTGCGCCTGGCCGACACCCATCCGCACGGCTACTGGATCCGCTGGTGGCCGGCGCGCGCCAACGCCTGAGCCGCACCTCCCAAGCGTCCCTCCTGGTCGTCTGGCTCCTCGTTCGGCTACTCGTCTGGCCCCCACGGCGCGTCTCGCCGCGCCGGCACCTGCACCCCGTCGTCGGTGACCATGGCGGCCGAGCCGACCGCGCTGCGTCCGAAGCGGGTGCGGATTGCGTCCACCGCGGTCGTGACGTCGTGCCAGGACTGCTCGACCGCGGTCGCGCTCTCGTTGGCCTCGTCGAGACCGTCGCCCAGGTCGAAGGAGAGCTGGTCGGCGCCGCCGGTGCTCAACCCGGACGCGCTCACCCCGAGCAGGCGGATGCCCTCGCCCGGGTCGATGCCCACCAGCAACGCCGCCGCGACCTGACCGATCGCACCTCCGGTGGCGATGGGGCGACCCATCGTGTGCGACCGCGTCTGGATCGAGAAGTCCTTGAACTTGACCTTCACCGTCACGGTGCGTGCTGCGCTCGACTCGCCGCGCAACATGGTGGCCACCGAGTCGGCCATGCGCAGCACGTGGCGCTCGAGTTCGGTCGGGTCCACCAGGTCCTGGCTGAACGTCTCCTCGTGCCCGATCGACTTGTTGGGCCGGTTGGGGTTCACCGGTTCGGGGTCCTCGCCCCGCGCCAGCGCGGCCAGGTGGGCGCCGCTCGCCTTGCCGAGCCGGCGCACCAGCGTGTCGAGCGGCAGCGCGGCCAGGTCGCCCACGGTGCGCACGCCCAGGCCGTGCAGCCGCCCCGCGGTCGCCGGTCCCACACCCCAGAGCGCTTCGACGTCGTGGGCGTGGAGGAACGCCAGCTCCTCGGCGGCCGCCACCAGCACCACGCCGGGACCCGGATCGAGCCCGGTCCGGCTCGCCCGCGGCTTGGCGGCACGCGAGGCCAGCTTGGCGATCATCTTGGAGCGCCCGACCCCGACCGCGCACCCGAGCCGCAGCTCGGCGCGCACCCGGTCGCGCACGTCGTGGGCGATGGTGTCCGCCGTCCCGAAGAGTCGCAGCGCCCCCGCCACGTCCATGAAGGCCTCGTCCAGGCCGATCGGTTCCACCATCGGAGTGACGTCGCGCAGGATGGCGTGCAACTGCGCGCTCACCTCGGCATAGCGGCTGTGGCGGCCGGCGAGGAAGACGGCGTCGGGGCACAGCTGACGGGCCCGCACCGACGACATGGCCGAGTGCACCCCATAGGCGCGGGCCTCGTACGTGCACGAGGCGACCACCCCGCGGGCGCCTGCGCCGCCGACGATCACGGGCTTGCCGGCCAACGAGGCGTCGTCGAGCACCTCGACGGACGCAAAGAACGCGTCCATGTCGACGTGGAGGATGGTGGGGATCCTTTCCCCGACCGCGTCCTGGGGAGCCGGCATTCCTGCCATCGGCGGCCCGTTGCCTTCAGCCACCGAGGGAGAGACGGCGGAACCCCTCGGCATAGGCCACGCCGGCTCTCCGGCCCTCTTCGACCGCCCGGCGTCGCACCGCCTCGCCTGCCCAGCCACCCTCGCCGCTGAACTGGGTGCGGTGGCACTCCACTGCCGCCGCCTTCGCCTCGATCGTGTCGGAGACGTCGACCCACTCGTCGGGCTCCAGCGTTCCCGACAGCAGGACAGTGGCGACCTGGTGCGGCGGGCCGGCCTCGGGGAAGTACTGGGGCAGCGCCGCCGCCGGAGCCACCGCGTCGAGCAGGGCCGCGCCCGCGATGCGATGGTCGCGATGGTTGAAGTACGTCTGCCCGAAGAAGAAGGCAGTGGGGTCGTGGCCGCACACCACGTCGGGCCGCAGCGCGCGCACCCGCGCCACCAGCGTGCCCCGGAAGCTCTCCGAGTCGACGAGCTCACCGTCTGGAAACCCGAGATTCTCGACGCTGGCCAGCCCGATGAGGGCGGACGACGCCTGCAGCTCGCCGACCCGCTCTGTCGCCAGCGCTTTCGGCTTCACAGACGGATCGGTCGTCCCCTTGCCGCCGTCGGTGCACACCACGAGGTGCACGGCACTCCCCCCCTTGGCCCACCGGGCGAGGGTGCCCCCGCACGCGACGTCGGCGTCGTCGGGATGGGCGTAGACCGCCAGCACGACACTGGGCGTCGACTCCATCATCGGCGCTTGGGCTCTGTCGTCTTGGTCAACAGCCCCGCCTCGCGCTGGAAGTCACCCGCCTCCTCGAAGCCCTTGTACACGCTGGCGAAGCGCAGATAGGCCACGTCGTCGAGCGCCTGCAGGCGCTCGAGCACCGCGACGCCCACCTGCTGGCTGGTCGGCTCGGACGTCTCCGCCCGCAACGCGTCCTCGACGCTCTGCGCCAACTCCTCCATCTGCTCGAGGCTCACCGGCCGGTTCTTGCAGGCGGCGCGCACTCCCTCGACGACCTTGGCCCGGTCGAAGGGATCACGCAGGCCGCTCCGCTTGACCACCCACAGCGGGACTTCTTCGATCCGCTCGAAGGTCGTGAAGCGGCGCCCGCAGCCCAAGCACTCGCGCCGGCGGCGTGTGGCACCGCCGTCCTCGGCCTGACGCGAATCGACGACGCGGTCGTCATCGATACCGCACCAGGGACACCGCACACCGCCGACGTTAGTCAGGGAATGTAGATGTGCTCCCCGGGGACGACCGCCGTCGAGCCGACCTCGTCCGCCAATCGGCCCGTCAGCACACCAGCACCGGCCGGATCCGCCTGCGCGGCGATCGACGCCAGCGTGTCGCCTGACTTGACGATGTACTCCTGGCCCTGAGCCGGGGCGGCTTGGGCCAGCGTGCTCCCGCCGAACGAGCGGATCGGCAGGGCGAGCAGGACCAACAAGATGACCACCAGCGCACCGACTGCGATGCCCACGGCCATCCGACGGCGGTGCACCAGGGGGGGAGGTGCGCTCCGCGCCGGCTGGCCGGACAGGGCGTACAGCCGGGGGCGGCACGCCTCGAACTCGAGCTCATATGCGACCGACATGGCGTCCCTCCTGATCGAACACCTGTTCGCTAGACAGCACATTGCATCACGAACACCTGTTCGCTGTCAACCGGAAAGTCGAACAGCCGTTCGCACGTCAGAGCACCCTACGGAGGGGGTGTCACACGGTGGTCCGACTTAAACTTGACAATTCCAAGTGATTTAGTCAGGATTAGGCCCGTCCCCACCCCGACCTGCACTCCCACCCCGAGAGGACACACATGACCACCGCCACCTCCGTCCAGCTCGACGTCGCCCCGCTCTCGGGAACCATCGGCGCCGAGATCCGCGGCATCGACCTCCACGCCCCCCTCGACCCCGACACCCTGGCTGCGGTCCGCCAGGCGCTGCTCGACTACAAGGTGATCTTCTTCCCCGGCCAGCACCTGAATCCCGAAGAGCACAAGGACTTCGCGGCCTCCTTCGGCGAGATCACCGTCGCCCACCCGGTCGTCCCCGGGATCGAGGAGCACCCCGAGGTGTTCGAGATCGACTACACCAAGATGCGCTCCCTGGCCGGCGGGCTCGATTCGGACTGCGACAACCGCGAGAAGTGGCACACCGACGTCACCTTCATGGAGACGCCGCCGCTCGGCTCCGTGCTCAATGCCATCGTGATCCCCGGGGCCGGAGGCGACACGTTGTGGGCCGACACCCAGGCCGCCTACGAGGGGCTCTCGGCTCCCTTCCGCCAGCTCGTCGACGGGCTGCATGCCTTCCACGACGGTTCGGTCTCGTTCGGGCCGCTTCTGCAGCGGGTGGGCCAAGGCGAATGGGACGGCGAGACCTTCACCCAGCTCACCCAGGTCGAGCACCCCGTCGTGCGGACCCATCCTGAGACGGGCCGGCGCAACCTCTTCGTCAATCCCGGCTTCACGACGCGCGTCAAGGGACTGACCCGGCGCGAGAGCGACGCGCTGCTCGAGTTCCTCTACGCGGACATGACCAAGCCCGAGTACGTCGTCCGCTACCGCTGGGACGAAGGCGACCTCGGATTCTGGGACAACCGCACGACCATGCACTACGCGGTGCGCGATTACGGCGACACCCATCGCGTCATCCAACGTGTCACCGTGCGGGGCGAGCGCCCCTTCTGATCCGGGGCGATGACGGCAGTCGGCTCCCCACCCCCTTGCGACTGCCGTCATCGCCCCACGCCTACGGAGCACCTCCGCTCCCCGACGACAAGGAACGACCACCGATGTCACGTACGCGCCCGCGCACGTCTCCACCGACCAGGCGCCTCCGCGCCCACCGACGCATCCCCGCGCCGCTCTCTGCCTGCACGGGCGTCGTCGCGACACTTGCGCTCGCGCTCGCCGCGCTCACGCCCGCGACGCCGGCTGCGGCAGGATCGGCACGCAGCGCCAAGGCGGTCTCCCTCAACGGGGTCACCATCACCTTCGGTGACCAGCTGAAGGAGTTCCAGTCGATCTTCGCCGCCACCGGTGCGCTGAAAGGTGCGCCCTACACCGTCAATTGGACGAACTTCATCGGCGGCCCCCCGATCATCGCGGCCGAGACGGGCGGCTCGGTCGACATCGGCGACATGGCCGAGACGCCGACGATCTTCGCCCAGGCCGCCGGCGACCCGGTCAAAGTGGTCGCGGCCACGCTCGGCACCACGACGAAGACGTCGCCCTACGCCATCTTGGTCCCCGCCGGGTCACCCATCAGGTCGGTGTCGCAACTGCGCGGGCACACCGTCGCCGTGCAAGAGGGCACGGTGGAGCAGTACTACCTCGTGCAGGCGCTGGCCCACGCGCACGTCCCCTACAGCGCGGTCCACGTCGACAACCTGACCCTGACCACGGGGTCGACCGCCGTGACCGACGGCCAGGTGGACGCAGCCGTGGTGGTCCAACCCCTGGTCGGGCTCGATGAGGCGACGGGCAAGGTCCGGCAGATCGCGAGCGCGGCAGGCCTGCTCCAGACCATCGGCTACCTCACCGCCAGCGACGCCGCACTGGCCAACCCGCAGAAGGCGGCGGCGCTCACGGACTTCATCGAGCGCTTCTACAAAGCCGAGGCGACGTTGGCCAAGGACCCCACGCTGGCGGCGCAGACCTACGCCAGCACCTACGGCGTCCCTCTCGCGGTGGCCAAGGAAGCCGCCGCCTCGGCGGTGTCCAAGGGCACCGCGATCACCCCCGCCCTCATCGCCTACCAGCAGAACGAGGCGGACATCTTCCAGAGGCTCGGCCTCGTCCCCACGCACCTCGACGCGAAGGCGATCTTCGACCTCCCCTTCAACGCGGCCGTCGCCCGCGCCGCCGGGCTCTCGTCGTGACGCGTCTGCCGTCGGGCGCGCCGTCGTCGAGCACGGCTGTGACCCAGCTGGCCACCCCGCTCCTCCGCCCCGTGGCCGAGCGGGCGCCGGACCCGGTGCCGCCGGGCTCGGTCCTCGTCCGCCTCCCATCGGGTGACGACACCCGCCGGCCCCGCCGCGTCTCGGTGGCGCTCCGCCTCGTCATCCCGGTCGCGGTCCTGGCCGCCTGGTGGCTCCTGACCGCGAGCGGAACGATCCCCGCCACCACTTTGTCCACGCCGGCCGCGACGTGGGACGCCTTCGTCGACTTGCTCCGCCACCAGGACCTGCTGGGCGACATCGGCGTGTCGGCCCGGCGCGCCGTGCTCGGACTCGCGCTCGGGGCCGGGCTCGGCCTGGTCCTCGGGATCGTGGTGGGGCTCTCCCGCCTCGGCGAGGAACTGCTCGATGCGCCGCTCCAGATGCTGCGGATGGTCCCCTACCCCGCGGTCATCTTCCTTTTCATCGTCTGGTTCGGCATCGGCGAGACGGCCAAGGTGCTCCTCATCGGGCTGGCCACGTTGTTCCCGATGTACCTCAACACCTCCAACGGTGTGCGCAACGTGGACCGCCGCATGGTCGAGGCGGCGCGCAGCTTCGGCGTCCGCGGCGCCCAGCTCGTCCGCCGCGTGATCGTTCCCGCCGCCATGCCGTCCATCCTCACCGGGCTGCGCTTCTCGGCCGGGATCTCCGTCATCGCCCTCGTCTTCACCGAGAGCATC
Source organism: uncultured Acidimicrobiaceae bacterium (assembly GCA_963736225.1). Lineage (GTDB taxonomy): Bacteria > Actinomycetota > Acidimicrobiia > Acidimicrobiales > RAAP-2 > Bog-473. The sequence goes on from CAVTOF010000003.1 coordinate 225,859, forward strand.
GGAGCCAACCAGGGCATCGGCTACCTGGTGAGCCAGGCCAACAGCCTGCAGCAGATCCCCGTGTTGGTCGTCTGCGTGATCATCTATGCGCTGCTGGGCGTCGTCGCCGACATCCTGGTCCGGCTGCTCGAACGTGTGGCCATGCCCTGGCGGCGCCACAGCGCGGTTCGATGACGCTCCTCAGCACGAGGCCGGCCGCGCTCGCCGTCGGCGTGGCCAAGTCGTACGACGGCCGCACCATTCTCGACGACCTCGACATCTGCGTCGCCCGCGGCGAGTTCGTGGCTCTGCTCGGTGCCTCCGGCAGCGGCAAGACCACGCTCTTGCGCGTGCTGGCCGGCCTCGAGCGCGCCAGTGCCGGCGAGGTCTTGGTCCCCGAGGTCCGCACGGTGGTCTACCAAGAGCCGCGACTCGTCGTCTCCCAGCGCGTCTGGCGCAACGTGGTCATCGGGCTGACCCGCCAGGCCGCGACGCGAGCACGCGCCGTCGAGGCGCTGCGCGAGGTGGGCCTCGAGGAGCGGGCCGACGCCTGGCCCGGCACGCTCTCTGGTGGCGAGGCGCAACGAGTGGCGCTGGCGCGCGCACTGGTGCGTGAACCCGAGTTGCTGCTCCTCGACGAGCCGTTCGCGGCGCTCGACGCCCTGACCCGCCTGCGCATGCAAGACCTCGTGGCCGACCTGTGCCGCCGTCACCACCCCGGGGTGCTCCTCGTCACCCACGACGTCGAGGAGGCGGCGGTCCTGGCCGACCGGGTCCTCGTGCTACGCGACAGGCAGATCTCGCTGGACCTGCTCGTCGATCTGCCGCGGCCTCGCCGCGCCGGCGGCCGCGCCTTCGACGCGCTGCGAGACCGGCTGTTGGCGGAGCTGGGCGTGGCGCGCCCGAGCGGCGAGCCTTAAGCAGCCGAGCCTGACTGCTCGACGCAGTCGACTGCCTTCATCGAGAACACGACACGCTGGAACGGACCTTCGGCTCCGAGCACGCACAGCGCCATGGTGCCCGGCGACTCGTCGAACGGCGCGTGTCCCGCGACCCGCACGTTGTCCCAGACCCAGGCGCCCGCCTGCAAGGTCGGCAACCGTCCTAACGCCGCCGTCATGAACGCGGCGGCGTAGGTCGGGTCGTTTCCCTGCTGCAGCACCGGGGCTGCGGTGTTCGTTGCGACCACCACCGTGTTCACCCTCCAGACGACAAGCGCATGGCGGACCGCGGCGATGGAGGCGGGCGTGTCGTTAGGCGGAGGAAGACCTGCCCCGTTGCCCAGGTTGGTGAGGGCCACCTCCCCGGCGGCCGCGGAACCTGCTCGAAACGCCTGACCCTGTGGCCCCCCTCCGCCGGCCTGGCTGTAGTGCATGCGGTTCACGGCCTGCCACGACAGCGCGGACTGGATCCCCGAGAACGGCGCAGGATACGACAGCAGGACGCGGCCCGGCGGCAAGGTCGGAGCAACCGTCACGTACCAGCGGGGCAGGATCACCGTCTGCATGCTGAAGGGCAGGTCGGGTCCGTACAGCGTCGCCAGGGGGACGAGTGCGACGAGTCCGACGCCGAGCGCGCCCAGCGCGCCGCGCCAGTCCGGTGCAAGGTCGTGCACGTTCGTCAAGATGATGGCCAGCATCGCCGCCGCGGCGAGGAAACCCACGGCCATGTACCGCTGCTCGATGACGTTCTCGAGCACGGGCAGGTGGTCGAAGACCTGCTCGGACACCCAGATACCGGGCCGAGGACCAAGCGACAACTCGGCGCACAGCGCCAAGAGGAACCCGAAGAAGCACAGGCGGCGATCGCGGCGGAACACGACGAGACCGACGACGAGCACCGCCAGCAACGTCCAGCCCAGGTACGTGGCCGAGCCCAGGGGATGTCCCCCGTAGCCGCCCAACGCGACGGATTGACTGCTGGGGGCCTGACCGACTCCGACGAAGTTCGCCGGGACGAAGCCGCCGAGGAGCGGGATGCCCGCCCAGACGAGCCCCGAGAGATGCGCCGGGCCGTCCAGCGCGTACCAGACGGGCCACGCCAGCAGCACTGCGCCGAGCGCCAGTCCCACGCCGAGGCCCTTGGCGGCGTGGGGAACACGGCGCCTCATCTCGGCCGGATCCGCGAACAGGACGCCGGCCACCGCCAACACGACCAAGGAAAGGACGAACAGCACCGCGACGATGGCCAGGATCTCCGAAGAAAGGAAGAACTGCGCGAACACGAGCACCCCGAGGACGACGCCGGACCAGACGGCGCTGTGCCGTTGTCGGATCAGGATCTCGTCGAGGACGGCCAGGATGAGTGGCAAGAGCATCAACGCCGCCGTCATGAGGTGGGCGTACTGCAGGCTGGTCAGCACGAAGGGCGAGAACCCGTAGAACAATCCGCCGACGAAGGCGGCGGGCGTCCAGGGGGCCCAGCGCCGCAGGACGACGAAGGCGGAGAACGCAGTGATGGCGGGAATGAGGGTCGAGGCGACGTTGAGCGAGGCGACCGGTCCCCAGATCCAGGTGACGGGTATCAACGGCACGCTGAGGCCCATCACCGAGGTCTGCGACAACATGTTGAACCCCGCTGGATGGAACATCGCCGTGGAGTAGAAGGGGTTCTCCCCATGGGCCAGTGCAGTCGCAGGCCACTGGAAGAACCACAAGAACAGCGCGGGGTCTCCGCAGCCGCACAGCGTGTGCGTCGTGGCGCCGTCGACCCAGGCGTGGATCCACAGCACGATCCCGAGGGCGACGTAGACGAAGGCGGCGGCCGCCAACGTCGTCCACGGCTGCCACAGGCGAAGCGGCGCGGCGACACCGGCCGCGGCGGTCACCGTGACGGGCGCGTCGCTGGGATCCGGATCGCATGAGAGGCCCACGCGATCCTGCAGACCCTCGCTCGAAAGGCCCGGCGCCCCCACGTCCCTTCTGCCTCCCTCGCTTCGCTCGTCCAGTCGAATGCCGCGGGCCCGCGGTTCCAACGTTCCTTGCCGCTCTCCCACGCTCACCGACCTGCTCAATGCTGCCAGTGTCGAGAGCCCGGACAGCGTTGCACGACGGGAACCCCGATATCGAACAGGTGTCCAGTGTCGATTTCCGTGGAGATGACCGAAGCCACCTCACCGACCGACAGCTCCTTGTCTAGGAGCATCACAGCGCTTAGGTGCAGACGAGCTGCTGGCTGCTTCGAGCTTCAACGAGGCCAGTTTCACCAGCGGGGCAATCCAGCCGGCCAGCGCCGGTCTCTCCACTCGCGTGCGACCTCTTCGCCTTCGAGCCTTTGCCTCGTGGCCTGGTCACTGACGGGCCCGGTCTGTCCGGGTCCCCGCTCTGCGTGTCATGGCCGCAGAGGGCGGCCATGGCTTCGGTGACGAGCACCGCCTCACCCCAGAGAGCGAGGTTGGCTGCAGCGTTGACGTCTCGATCACAGACCGAACCGCAGTGCTCGCAGCTGTAGATGCGCACAGAGAGGGGCAGCTTGGCTTTCACTACCCGACAACGTGCGCAGGTCTTGGTAGATGGATAGAACCGATCGGCAACGATGACGCGCGATCCGTACTTCTCCGATTTGTAGGTGAGTTGGCGCCGGAGTTCGCCGAGGGATTGGTCGAGCGTGGACATGCCCAGTCGAGGCGACATCGAGATCCCTCGGACACTGAGATCCTCGATACACACGACCGGGTAGGAGCTCGCCAGCGTCTTTGTGAGCCGGTGCAGGTCGTCGGACCGGTGGCGGGCGATCGCCGCTTGATGAGAGCGCAGCCGCCGCTGCGCGCGGTGGAAGCCAGAGCTCCGGCGCATCCGGCGGCTGACCACTCGCGAGAGTCGACGGGTCTTGGCCAGGTTGGAGCGGTAGTGGCGCTGACCAGGGACGATCTGGACGGTGCTCTGGTCTGAAGTCGCCACGACGGCTTGGGACTTCAGACCCAGGTCGACGCCGATGATCGGACCCACAGGAGGTGCCGGCCGTCGGGTCGTACGTACCTCGGACTCGACAGCAAGAGCAGCCCACCAGTGCCCATGGCGGAAGTAGACCCGGGCCGAGGTGATCCTCGAGTGCCGCCTGCGGATTCGACGACGAAGGTCGGCCTGATGAGAGTCAGGGGCGGAGATCTTCACCGCTCCTATGCGACTCAGCGTGACGGATCCAGGATTGAGATTGGCGGTGTAGCAAACGGTGAAGGCGGGCGGTGTCCCGCTCTTCTTCTTGAACTTGGGGAACCTCGCCCGCCCAGTCAAGAAGTTACGATGTGCAGCCACGACATCACGGAAGGCGAAGTTGTAGAGCTCAGAGGGGTACTGGGCGTACCACGGAGCTACTTCCGCGCGTTCGGCGCGCCAGAGCTTGCCCAGGTCGATCATCGTCAGTGGCATGACGCGGCTCTTGGAATCCATCCCGGCATCGCGTTGGGCCCGCCACATTTCGGTGTTCTCGGTGATCTGGGCCACCGCCCAGTTGTGGGCGAAGCGCCGGGCTCCGGCTGCTCCGGCCAAGAACTTCCTCTGGGAGAGGCCCGGGTCGAGGCGCACGACCACGGCCGTGTTCTTGAGCGTCGTGCCTGCCGGACCCATGCGTCAGATAGTGCCGAATCGCTGTATCGGCGCCATCTCCACGGAAATCGACAGCGAACAGGTGTTTGCTTTTCGCCGACCAGTTGGCTATCTTGGTCCGTCACGAACGGATGTTCGCTCCCGGGCAGGAGTCCGGCGGCGAGTCCGAGGCGGGCGGCCCGGGGGGCAGTCCGGAGACCAGGCAGACAAGGAGGGACGCCATGGCCGAAGTCCTCAGCGGGAAGCGGCTGCAGATCCTCAACTTCATCGCCGACAGCCAGCGCGACCGGGGCTACCCGCCCTCTGTGCGCGAGATCGGCGAGGCGGTCGGCCTCACCTCCTCGGCCACGGTGCACACACACCTGGCCGTGCTCCAGCGCGAGGGGTACCTGTCGCGGGACCCGTCGAAGCCGCGGGCGATCCAGGTGCACTTCGATCGCGACACCACATCCAGGCTCAGCGCGTCCGCCGTACACAACGTACCGCTTGTCGGCGACGTGGCGGCCGGCACCGGGGTGCTGGCCGAGGAGAACATCGAAGAACTGTTGCCCATGCCCGAGCAATTCACAGGCAGCGGGCCGTCGTTCATGCTGCGGGTGCGCGGGGACTCCATGGTCGAGGCCGGGATCTTCGACGGGGACTACGTGGTGGTCCGTCAACAGCCCGAGGCGAACAACGGAGACGTGGTGGTGGCCGGCATCGGCGAGGGAGAGGCCACGGTGAAGACCTTCAACCGGAAGGGCGGTCGGGTCACGCTCACGCCGGCCAATGCCTCCTACGAGCCGATGGTCTTCGACGGGACCGACGAGGTCACCATCTTCGGCAAGGTGGTCACGGTGGTGCGAACACTCAACTAGGTCCCGCCGGGCCGACGTCCATCGGCGATCCGAGCGTGCTCGGTCACGGAGGATCGATGGCAGTTGCAAGCATCGCGGCGGCGAATCGGAAGGCGCCGGACGAGTAGACGTCGCACGCTTCGAATCCGCCGACGAGGGTGGTGTTGCCGTCGGGACAGAAGTGGACGCCGTCGGGAGCGCGGACGATGTTCGTCCCCGCCGGACCCGTGCACGGCTCGCCGACGAGGCACGGGAGCGTCCACGTGAACTGCCCGTTCGCCATCACCGCCTGGCCGGCATCGTCGTACGTCACGCCGACGTCGCTCGCCGCCAACGATTGGTAGATCTGATTGAGGGCGGCAGCGTTCTGGCTGAGGCTGGCCGAGGCGTCGAGGGGCAACCCGACCAGGACGACCTTGGTTCCGACAGACCGGAAGATCGAGATGGCGGTCTGCGTGTCCTGTGCGTACTTCGCGTAGTACTGCGGTGTTCCCAACGGGTAGCCCGCCATGCACGGGGTGAAGTCGTCACCCGAGAACGCCAGCACGGCAGCGGTGGGCTGCCACTCGTGCGCGTCCTCAGCCATCGCCGCGAAGAAGTCGCACGTCGCCGTGCCAGGAAACGTGCGGACGACCGTCGAAGCCCCCAGCAGATTCGCGAGGTACGCAAAGTCTCGGCCTGACTCGGAGACAAGAGAGTCGCCGTAGAGGGCGATGCGCGGCGGTCCGGGGGGCGGGAGCTCGGGGACCGATCCATCGAACGGGGCGTCCCCGAAGCTGAAGATCCCCCCATCTCCTCCCACCATCCAGTACCCGTGGCCGTTCGGGGCGGCGGCCATACCAACGATGGGCCTGCCCAGCTGGAGACCGCCCGCACTGCCCGAGAAGGCTGCGTCGCCGAAGCTGAAGATCCCACCGTCAGAGGCCACCTCCCAGTAGCCGCCGCCGTCGGGCGTGGCGGCCATGCCGACGATGGGCGCGTTGAGCGGGTGGCCGCCCTCTGAGCCGTAGAACCCGGCGTCGCCGAAGCTGAAGATCCCACCGTCAGAGGCCACCTCCCAGTAGCCGCCGCCGTCGGGCGCGGCGGCCATGGCGACGATCGGGCGGTCGAGCGGGTGGCCGCCCTCTGAGCCGTAGAACCCGGCGTCGCCGAAGCTGAAGACGCCTCCGTCAGAGGCCACCTCCCAGTAGCCCCCGCCGTCGGGCGTGGCCGGCCATGCCGACGATCGGGCGGTCGAGCGGGTGGCCGCCCTCTGAACCGTAGAACCCGGCGTCGCCGAAGCTGAAGACGCCTCCGTCAGAGGCCACCTCCCAGTAGCCGCCGCCGTCGGGCGCGCCGGCCATGCCGACGATCGGCGCGTTGAGCGGGTGGCCGCCCTCTGAGCCGTAGAACCCGGCGTCGCCAAAGCTGAAGATCCCACCGTCAGAGGCCACCTCCCAGTAGCCGCCGCCGTCGGGGGTGGCCGCCATGGCGACGATCGGGCGATCGACCACGAGCGCGTCGGCGCGCGTGACAGGGACAGCGATCAGCAGCGTCGCCGCCGTGAGACACACGCAGATGGATCCGACGGTGCTCCGTCGGCACCACCTCACGGCGCAATCGCAGGGTGGCCCGGCACGATCAGCCGTCGTCGGTGGCCAGCGCGGCGTAGAGCAACGAGTCGCGCCACCCTCCGGGCACCCGGTAGTCGTCGCGGAGGCGCCCTTCGTAACGCAGTCCCACCTTCTCGAGCACCCGGACGCCCGCCGTGTTATCCGGGTGCACGGTCGCCCAGATGCGGTGCAGACCGAGGGGGCCGAAGCCGATGTCGAGCAGCTGGCGGCCCACGGCCGTGGCGTAGCCCTTGCCCCATTCGGCCTGGCGGATGGCGTAGCCGATGTCGCCGCTGGCGTTGAGCGGATCGCTGGCCACGATGCGTCCCGTGCCGAGAAAGCGCCCGTCGCACTCGGCCACCAGGTCGTAGCGCAGCCGGGGCACGGCGCGGGCCGACGACATGGCCCGGTCGACGTACTCCTGGACGGTGCGCCGGTCGCCCGGCTCTTCCGTGCCCACCAGCCACCGCCGCACCTCGGGGATCCAGTACTCCTCGAGGGCATCGAGGTCGGCCGCCGTGCAGTCACGCAGCGTCACGGTCGGCTCGGCGCTCATGATGCCCCTACTTCAGCAGGCGCGACAGCCGCCGGTCGGCCAGCACTTTGCCGCCGGTCTGACACGTGGGGCAGTACGCCATCTCATAGGACTCGAACGACACCCGCTCGAGCGTCGTCCCGCAGGTGGGGCAGGGCTGGCCGAAGCGTCCGTGCACCGTGAAGCGGCCGCCCAGACTCGACTCGGAGAGACCGCCCGGGCGCTGCCGCTCCAGCTCGAGTGCCTCGGCGAGGACATCGGTGGCGGCGCTGAGCAGCGCCTCGCGCTGTTCGGGCGACAGGGAGCGCAGCGAGGCAAAGGGTGACAGCTTGGCCCGCTGCAAGATGTCGTCACCCCAGCCCCGCCCGATGCCCGACACCACATGCTGGTCGCGCAGGTCGGTCGTCAGGTGGCGATTCGAATCGCTGGTGCGGATGAAGGCGGCGAACTCCTCGCTGCCCGGTTCGGGCCCCAGGTCGGCCAATGGGCCCTCGTCGCCCGGTGCGAGCACCCACCACGACGCCTTGCGCTGTGTGCCGTACTCGCGCACCAAGATGCCCGTTCCCGCGCTCGTCGAGACCGCTGTCCCCCGGCCCGAACACGAAGCGGGCCACCGCACCCCGCGGCTTGGTCTTCTTCGGCGGCTCCTCGACGTCGAGCCGGCCGGCCTGGGAGAGGTGGAGCACGATGCGGGTGGCGTTGTCGAACTCCCACACCAGGTACTTGGCGCGGCGACCGACCGAGACGAGGCGATGGCCCGCCAGCGAGTCGGGCGTGGGGTCGTAGGTCTTGAGCGAGGAGAACCCAAGCAGATCGGCTCGCCGCAAGGTCTGGCCGGCCAGCAACGCGTCGAGCCGCTCCGACAGCGCCTGCATCTCGGGCAATTCGGGCACGCCACAATGTACGCATGACCTACACGCACGGGCACCACGAATCCGTGTTGCGCAGCCACACCTGGCGCACGGCCGAGAACTCGAGTGCGTATCTGCTCCCTGAGTTGCGACCCGGCCAGAGCCTGCTCGACGTGGGCTGCGGGCCGGGGACCATCACGGCTGACCTGGCCCTGCTGGTGGCCCCGGGCGAAGTCGTCGGGCTCGACACCGCGGCCGAGGTCGTGGCGCAGGCCGCGGCGCACGGGCGCGAGCTCGGCCTGGCCAACCTGCGCTTCGAGGTGGGCGACCTCTTCGCCCTGGGCTACCCCGACGCGTCCTTCGACGTGGTGCACCTACACCAGGTGCTCCAGCATCTCGCCGACCCGGTGGCCGCGCTGGTGGAGCTCCGCCGCGTGCTGCGCCCCGGCGGGGTGTTGGCCGCCCGGGATTCTGACTACGGCGCCTTCATCTGGGCCCCGGCCGACCCGATGCTCGACCGCTGGCTCGAGCTGTACTTCGCCGTGACCTCGCGCAACGGGCACGACGCCCGCATCGGTCCCCGCCTGCTCGGCCTGGCCCACGAGGCCGGCTTTGCGGACCTCACCGCCTCGAGCTCAACGTGGACGTACGCCGATCCCGAGACACGGGCCTGGTGGGGTGCGCTGTGGGCCGACCGGGTGCGCTACTCGCGCTTCGCCACCCAGGCGCTCGAGTACTCGATGAGCGACGCCGACGAGCTCGAGGCCATCGCGGCGGCCTTCACCCGTTGGGCCGCGTCCGACGACGCCATCTTCGTCATCCCCCACGTCGAGATCCTGGCCCGGGACTGAGGCGACCGCCGCCGCCCGGGGTCGCGCTGAGTCGGCCCAGAGCTTGTCGGTGTAGGTATCGGTCCCCGGGATGGTCGGGATGAACGGCAGCGCGGCGACGACCCTCCCCTTGCCGGCCTCCTCGAGGCGGCGCCGGTGCTCGGCGATGACGGGCTCCCAGGCCACCTCGGGCGGGGTGTTCAAGAACCACAGCAGGACGGTGCGGTTGTCGCGGGCGGCTTCACGGGGCACGTCGCCCGGCGCGTCGACCTCGAGCGCGATCGGGGTGAAGGCGGCGACCAGGTCGGCGTCGGTCCCGGGCATGAGGCCCGGCAGGTGCTCGTTGCGCAGCCAGGACCACAGGTCCTCGTTGGTGATCGACTCGTCCCGATCGATGAAGACCGTCACGAAGCCGCGGTACGGGTGGTCGAGGGCAAGCTCCACGGGGACGCCGTCGGGCTCGCGGCGGTGCTCCCACTCGAAGAAGTAGAGGAGCGTGTGGACGTGCTCGCGCTCTTGGAACATGCGCCCGGCCGCGTGCAGTGCGTTCACCTGGCGCAGCGCCCACTTGTTCCATACGTCGTGGTAGCCGTCGAGCACCCAGTAGGCCGAGATGTACGAGCCCCGTGGCGGCGCACCGGTGATGGCCGAGGGGTCCGGGTCGCGCAGCGCCTTGAGGTCGGCGGTGGCCACGTAACGGCGCCCGGCGAAGTTGTAGGGGCCCACCATGCACCCGGCGTAGAAGTGGTCGCGCTCGTACCAGCGGTTGTAGGCCACCTCGTGCCCGTGGGTCGGCTCGACGAGGGTGAGCAGCATGGAGCCCAGCTTCACCGGCTCGGCCTCGGCGTAGACCTCTATCGGCTTGGATTTCTTGGGTGCGTCCTCCGGCATGGGCAGTGAACCTAACAGCAGCCCCGAGCCGTCAGACAGTCCCAGTGGCCACGATCGCGGTCGTGGGCATGACGGCGCCGCCCGCCGGCTCGGCCGTGATGGACAGCCGCGAGGGACGGTTGGTCCCCGCCATGGTGAAGACGGCCTGGTGCGGCGTGGACCCGAGCAGGCCGAGCGAGATGGCCTGGCCACCGACGATCCCCCACAGCTGGTAGGTGCGCCCGCGTCCGAGCGACGGGAGCGACGACGACACGAGATATCCCCGGCCGTCGGGCACGACGACGAACTGGGCAACCTGTGTGTGCGACGCCGAGTCGAGGTCCACCAGGCTTCGTCCCGGCGTGGCCAGCGTGTGCGACACCGTTGCCGGCTGCTGTGCCATCTGGGCCTGCAGGTTCGTTACCCGATTGTCGGCTCGCACCAGTCCGATGCCGAAGACCACGGCGACCGCCGCGGCCGCCACCGCGATGGCGCCCACGGTCGTGAGCGAGGCGCGCCGCCGGCGCCCCGAGGGTGCCGAGGGCGTACGGAACGGTGAGGACGTCCGCGGCTCCGGGGTGAGGGCCGGCATAGGAGGCGGATCCTCGTCGGCCTCGCGCTCGGGCAGCTGGCTGGCGATGTGGGACCAGAGGCCCTCGGGCAGGGGCTCCACCGAGTTCCCCATGGCGCCCGCCACCTCGCGCAGCCCGTCGAGCTCGGAGCGACAGCGCGGGCACGACGCGAGGTGCTCCTCGATCTCGGTGTTCTCCTCGCCGTCGACGGCGTCGAGGGCGTAGGCGGCGAGCAGCTCGCTCGCCTCGTCGTGCGTCATCACGCGTCGACTCCTCGGACCCCGGCATCTGTGAGTGCCGCCCGCATGCGCCGCATGCCGTTGCGGATACGGCTCTTGACCGTGCCCTCAGGCTGATCGAGCAACGTCGCCACCTCGCGGTACGTGCGGCCGCCGAAGTACGCCAGCTCAATGGCGCGACGCTCCTCCTCGGGCAGCTCCCCCATGGCTTGTCCCACCTGGTCGGCCACGGCGAGGTCCCACACCTCGTGCTGCATGTCGTAGGCACCCTCTGCGGTGCGCATGGCGTCGCGCGCCTCGCGCAGTCGCCGCGAGTTGGATGAGCGGATGGCGTCGACGGCGCGCCCGTGCGCCTGCGCCAGCAAGAACGAGCGCAGCGACCCCCGGTCCGCGTCGTAGCGATCGGGTTGGTTCCACAGCCGCAGGAAGACCTCCTGGGTCACGTCCTCCGCCTCGGTCGGGTTGTTGAGCACCCGTTTGGCCAAGCCGTAGACGGCCCCGCCGTGCCTGCGGTAGACCTCGGCCAGGGCCGTCTCGCTGTAGCGGGCAATGGAGGTCACCAGCTGGGCGTCACTGGCCTCGTCGATGGTCCGCATCTCTGACCTGTTCGGTCCCGACCCCCTCGGTGGATGTCCGAAATTTCGCCCATCCGGGCCCAGCCTGTGGTCCGGATAGTAGGCGGAATGCGTACGACCATCGACTCCTACAAGTCCCGAGCTGGACGGCTGGATCTAGAAGGCATCGAGTTCGACGACTTCAAGGATCAGCCGCTGCCGGCTGACGCCCTGCGATCCCTGCGCTACATGCACGACGTGGAGCACCACACCGTCTGCTATCTGCGCGACCTGCTCTTGACCCCGGCGCACCAGGACCCCGAGATCACGTCGTTCCTGTCGTGCTGGGTCTTCGAGGAGATGTGGCACGGTGAGGCGCTGGCGCGGGTTCTCGAGGCTCACGGCGAGGAGGCGGGCGCTCCCCGCATCGCCGCGCTGCGCCACGGCCACCGCCGGCGCCAGGCACTCACAACGCTGAGCACCATCGCGTCGGCGGCCTTTGCCGGGCGCACGTTCATCGCGCTCCACATGACGTGGGGTGCCATCAACGAGTGGACAACACAGGCCGGATACTCGCGTCTCGCCGAGACGGCCGGGCACCCGACCCTGCGCGAGCTCCTCCGGCGCATCATGAAGCAGGAGGGCTCGCACATCGACTTCTACGGGTCGGAGGCGACCCGGCGCCTCCGCGACAGCGCGCGGGCGCAACGCTTGACCCGCTTCGCGCTCGGCGCACTCGTGGCGGCCCGTGGGTTCGGGCGTGATGCCACGACGCGAAGTCGGGTTCTTGGTGAAGTACCTCTTCGACGGCGACAAGGGGGGCCAGGTGCTCGAGCGCATCGACCGCCGGGTCGACCGGCTCCCGGGGCAGGACGGCTTGCACCTGTTGACCCGCGCCGTCTCGCGCCTCGCCGCGGCCTCGTTGTACACCGAGTAGCCCCGCGACTCCATTCGGCACTCGCCACGGCTCACGCCGATTCGGCGGTCTCCTTGATGGCGGCCAACGTGGCAGCGATGCCTTTGGCGGCGGCGTCGCTGCGCGTGGTGATCTGCGCGTCGGCGTCGTCGCCGAACACGTTCTCGAAGAACGCGACCCCGTCGGGAGGCAGCTCCCAGGCCTCGGTCACCTTTGTGCCGCCCTCGACGGCCTCGAACGTGTAGCCCCATCGGGCACCGGTCGGGGGCTCGGCCACGACCCAGGCGAACTCGCGGCCCGGTTCGGCCGCCACCACCTCCGACGTCGTCTCCCACGTCCGCTCGGGCACCTCGTTGCGCCCGGTGAAGCGCGCCCCGACCCGCGGACCGTCCCCTTCGGCCCACCAGCAGGCCGTGCACACCGGGCTCCACTCCCCCATGCGCGTCACGTCGGACACGAGATCGAAGAGCTCCTCGGGCGAGCGGGCGATGTGGACCGAAGCTTCGTGACTGAGTTGCGCCATGTCCGCACCCTACGCCGTCGCCTTCCCTCTCGCTCGCTCGTGTCGCTCGTGTCGCTGGTGTCGCTCGTGCGTTCCGGTGCGCCGAGCGGGCGCGCTCGGCCACGAACGGGACGAACAAACCGAACTCATCTGCGAGGCCAAGACCGAGCGCCGTCTCGCCCACGCGTTCGGCGACGGCGGCGCACCTAGCCATTAGCTGATGACGGCCACCAGCACGGCGCGGGTTTGCTCGAGCGACGTGGCCGTCACTCGCTCTTCGGGATGGTGCGCCAGGAGCGGGTCGCCGGGCCCGAAGTTGGCTGCGGGCACCCCGTGCTCCCAGAACGACGCCACATCGGTCCAGCCGACCTTGGCCCTGGGGGCGCTGCCGCTGCGTTCGACCAGTGCCTTGAGCAGTGGATGGTCGAGGGAGGGCGGTGCGCCGTCGGAGGCGTCGAGAAGTTCCCAGCTGTCGCCGGCCTCGAGCTCGAGCGTGGGGTCGAGCAGTTCGTGCAGGAACGCCTCCGCCTCCGCCTTCCCACGGTCGGGTGCGTAGCGGTGGTTCACGGTGACCGAGGCCACGTCGGGCACCACGTTGCCGGCCACGCCGCCGTCGATGGCGACCACCTGGAGCTGTTCGGCGTAGGTACAACCGTCCAGCACGACCTCTCGGCCCGGCCATGCGGCCACGGCCTGCAGCACGGGCGCCATGCGATGGATGGCGTTGCGCCCCGTGAAAGGACGCGCCGTGTGGGCTCGCACGCCGCGCAACGTCACCCGAACGCGGATCGTTCCTTGACAGCCCGCCTCGACGAGCGCGTTCGTCGGCTCACCGAGCACAGCGGCGTCCCCGGCCAGGAGGTCCGGCCGCTGCTGCCACAGCTCGAGCAGGCCGTTCTCGTCGCGACCGATCTCCTCGCGGGCGTAGAAGCACCACGTGACGTCGACCGCGGTCTCCCGCACGGTCGTGGCGACATCGAGCATCACCGCCAGGCCACCCTTCATGTCCGACGCGCCGACACCCCAGAGGGTGTCGCCCTCGATCCGAGGTGACCCGTTGTCGCCGGGAGGAACCGTGTCGAGATGGCCCGCCACCACGAGCCGCTGGCCCAGGCCGCGATCGGTGCGGGCGACGACGTTGTCCCCGACGCGGCTGACCTCGAGCCACCCGCACGCACGCAGCGCCGCCTCGACCTGGCGGGCGAGCGCCGCCTCGTGCCGGCTGACCGAAGGGACGGCCATCAGGTCCCTGGTGTCCGTCAGCAGGTCGCCCATCGGCTCAGGTGCTGGCGCCGTGCTCGCGCAGGACCTGGTTCAGCTGCGCCTTGTCGTGGCGCTCGCCTTCGGTCAGCCGCTTGATCACCAGTACACAGGGGACGAAGAACTCGCCACCGGGGTAGTCGCGACGGCGGCTGGCCCGGATCGCCACGCACCACGGTGGGACCACACCCCGCGAGATCTCGTCGCCCGTCTCGGCGTCGTAGACGGGAATGGAGGGGTCCAAGAAGCTCCCGGCACCCAGGACCGCTCCGGTGCCGATCCGAGCGCCGCCGGTGACCATGCAGCGGCTGCCCACGAAGGCGTCGTCCTCGACCACGACGGGCACGGCGTTCGGCGGTTCGAGCACGCCGCCGATGCCCACGCCGCCCGACAGATGCACGCGCTCGCCGATCTGGGCGCACGAGGCCACGGTGGCCCAGGTGTCAACCATGGTGCCTGCGCCGACGCGCGCACCGATGTTCACGTAGGAGGGCATGAGCACGACGCCGCGCCCGAGGAAGGATCCCCACCGGGCGGAGGCACCGGGCAACGCGCGGACGCCTGCTTCGGCAAAGCCGTGCTTGAGCGGCAACTTGTCGGCGTACTCGAAAGGCCCCGCCTCGATGGTCTCCATCCCGCGCAGCGAGAAGAACATGAGGATCGACTTCTTGAGCCACTCGTGCACGACGACCTCGTCGGTCGCGGGATCGACCTCGGCCACCCTGGCCTGGCCGGTGTCGAGCAACTCGATGGCCTCTTCCACCAACGTCGCCGCGTCGGTGTCGGACGGCGAGAGCCCGTCTCGCCGCTCCCAGAGCTCTTCGATGCTCGCCTGCAGATCAGCCATGGCTCACCCTAGCGAGACGCTCGCCCACCAGCGCCAGCCGCTCCATCGGCTGGACCAGCGCGACGCGCACGTGGCCGGCGCCGGCGTCACCGTAAAGATCGCCCGGGCTGACCAAGAGGCCGCCGTCCGCGGCGAGCGACTCCGCCATCGCCCAGGCGTCGGACCAGCGGCCAGCGGGAACCGCGACCCACAGGTAGAAGCCGCCCTCGGGCAGCGTCACCGGACAGCCGTACGCCTCGAGCACGCCGGCGAGGAAGACGAGGCGCTCGCGATAGCGCGCCCGCTGCGCGTCGACATGGGTGTCGTCGGCCAGCGCCGAGACCCCCGCGGCCTGGGCCGGGCCCGGGACCATCAGGCCGGCGTGCTGGCGCACCGCGCGCATGAACTCCACCAGCTCGGGATCACCGGCGTAGAACCCCACCCGCACTCCGGCGAGGTTGGAGCGCTTGGACAACGAATGCACGGCCACCACGCCGTCGGCGCCGTGCTGGAGGACCGAGCGTGGCGGGCCGTCCCAGGTGAACTCGGCGTAGCACTCGTCGGAGAACACCGGCACGCCGTGCGTCCGGCCCCAGGTTGCCTCCGCGCCGAGGTCCCCCAGCCCGCCCGTCGGGTTCGACGGCGAGTTCGACCAAAGAACGAGAGCCCGGGCCGCGTCCGCGTCGTCGATCGCATGGAGGTCGAGTCCGCCGGGACGACCCGGTGGGGCGGGAATGCCGACCGCCCGGCAACCGGCGAGGTCTGCGCCCATCGCGTAGGAGGGATACGACACCGCGGGGTAGAGCACGGTGTCCTTCGCCGGTTCACGCAGGCGGAGCAGGTGAGGGACCGACGCGACGAACTCTTTGGTGCCGACACACGCGGCGACGCTGGACAGAGGCACCTCGTCGAGCCCGAAGCGCCGGACGAGCCAGGCTGCCGCGGCCTCCCGCAGCATGGGGCTCCCCGCCGAGGCGGGGTACCCCCGCTCCGTGCCCGACGTCGCCAGGGCCTGGACCACGGCGGGCCATGGCGGGTCGCACGGCGTGCCGATGGAGCAATCGACCATGCCACCGGGCAGCGCGGCAGCAAGCTTGGCCAGGCCGTCGAGGCGGTCGTAGGGATAGGGCGGCAGCCGGAAGGTCATGGCGCCGCGACGAACTCGGCGAAGCGGGCCCGGCCCACCTCGTCCAACACGACCTCGAGGGTCGCCGCCTCGTCACCGTCGCGCTGGCCCACGACCTCGCCCTCGCGGTGGACGGCCGCCAACACGTCACCGCGGGACCAGGGCACGACCAGCTGCACCACACGGTCCGAGCCACGGAGGCGGTCTCCCACGACCCGCAACAGCTCATCGACCCCTTCACCGCTGCGAGCGGAGACGAGGACCGCGCCCTGCATGCGCCGGGCCAACGCCTTTGCCTCCTCCGGGGCGCGGTCGGCCTTGTTGACGACCACCAGCTCGGGCACACCGGCGGCGCCGATCTCCCCGAGCACCTCGTGCACGGCATGCATCTGGCCCTCCGCGTTTTCCGCCGTGCCGTCGACCACGTGCACGATCAGATCCGCCAGCCGCACCGAATCCAAGGTGGAGCGGAACGCCTCGATCAGCTCGTGGGGGAGCTTGCGCACGAAGCCGACGGTGTCGGTGACGAGCACCGTCTCGCCCCCCGGGAGCGCGAGCTGGCGGGTGCGCGGGTCCAACGTGACGAAGAGGCGGTTCTCGGCCGGCACCCCCGCGTCGGTCAGGCGGTTGAGCAGTGTCGATTTACCGGCGTTCGTGTAGCCGACCAACACCAGCTCGCGCTGGCGGCCACGGGCGCGGCTGCGCCGCTGGAGCGAGCGTGTGCGCTCCACGTCGCGCAGCTCGTCCTCGAGCTTGTGCATCCGGCGCACGAGGCGACGGCGGTCGACCTCGAGCTGCGTCTCGCCGGGCCCGCGGGTTCCGATGCCACCTGCCTGCTGGCTGAGCGACGTGCCCCGCCCGCGCAGGCGCGGCAGGCGGTAGCGCAACAGCGCCAGCTCGACCTGCGCCTTGCCTTCTGGACTGCGCGCGTTCTGGGCGAAGATGTCGAGGATCACCGCGGTGCGGTCGATGGCGGTGCGGCCGAACAGCTTCTCGAGGTTGCGGTGCTGGGCCGGGCTGAGCTCGTCGTCGAAGACAACCGTGTCGGCGTCGAGGCTGCGGCTCAGCGCGGCGATCTCCTCCGCCTTGCCGCGCCCGACGAACGTGGCCGGGTCCGGCGCGTCACGGCGCTGGACGACGCGGCCGACGACGTCTGCGCCGGCGCTGTCGACGAGTTGCGCGAGCTCGTCGAGCTGCTCGTCCACCAGCTCGGCCGTGAGCCCCGGGAAGATCACGCCGACCACGATGATGCGCTCCCGGAACGTGCGCTCGATGAGCGTGCCCGGCAACAGGTTGCTCAAGACAGCATCCCCGGGTCGATGTCGACGTCCGCGACTTTGCGCACGGGTCCGGCGAGGTACGTGGTTGCCGCCGGCTCCGCGCCCAGCGTCACCTCGAGGACGCCGCCGGGATTCCGTACCCGCACCGGCGCATCGGGCGGCACGACACCCCAACTGCGTGCCGCGGCGGCCGCCGCCACGCTCCCGGTGCCACAGGCGAGTGTCGCACCGACGCCGCGCTCCCACACCCGGAAGTCGAGCGCCACCCCGTCTTCGTCGTCCACGACAGTGATCCACTCGACGTTGATCCCGCCCGGATAGGTCGCCTGCAGCTTGGGGCCGGCCTCGGCGATGTCGACGCCCGCCGTGTCCGGGCCCAGCAGCACGAGGTGCGGGTTGCCGACGTCGACCGTGCGCACTCGGTGCTCGCCGAGCTCTTGCGGCTGCTCCGGCCCGAGGCGCGCCGGGCCCATGTCGACGCGGGCGGTCGCCGTACCGGGAGTCGCGCCGGGGACGTACTCGACCGTGCGAGGACCGCCGGCGGTCGCCACCGTCAACACGGGCGGTGCCCCGAGGCCGGCTTCGACGGCGGCCTGGGCGAGGCAGCGGATCCCGTTGCCGCTCATTTCGGCGTGGGCCCCGTCCGCGTTGTGCAGCTCCATGGAGAGGTCGCACCCGTCGCGGCCTGGCCCGACCCGGATGACGCCGTCGGCGCCGATGCCCCGGTGCCGGTCGGCCAGCACGCGCACCTGGGCCGACGTCAGCCGGATCAGGTCGTCGGGGTCGAGGACGACCAAGAAGTCGTTGCCGGCGCCCTCGTGCTTGGTGGCGTGCATCACCCCATTCTCGCAGCCGGGGTCCCTCAGCCGTGCACCGAGAGCGCGTGTACGAGCAGCTCCTGCGCCTCGGGCGTGCTGTGCGCCCAGGCGATGCGCGGGTCACGGCGGAACCAGGATGCCTGGCGGCGGGCGAACTGGCGGGTCCGCCGGATCGCCTCCTCCGCGCAGTCCGCCAGGGGCACCCCGTGCTCGACGTGGCTGAGGATCTCGCGATAGCCCAGGGCCTGGCGAGCGGTGCGTGAGATACCCGCCGGCCGGGCGGCCAGCGCCGCCACCTCCTCGACGAGTCCCCCCTCCACCATCGCGGCGAAGCGGGCTGCGACACGCCGGTCGATCTCGTCCGGTGGCCGCGCCAGCCCCACCTGGGGCACGACAGGCGCCGGATAGGCCTCGAGCCCGGGCCCGAACTCGGAGAAGGGCCGTCCCGAACCGACCGTCACCTCGAGGGCGCGCACCACGCGCCGGCGGTTGGTCGGTTCCATCCGGCCGGCCCCGACCGGGTCGAGCGTGCGCAAGCGACCGTGGAGGTCGCTGACCTCGGCCCGGCCGTCGTCGAGCTCTGCCTCGAGTTCGGCGGCCACCTCGGGGTAGCGCCCGGGGATGACGAGGTCGTCCACCACCGCCCGCACGTAGAGGCCGGTACCGCCGACCAGGAGCGCCTGACGGCCTCGCGCCGCGATGGCGTGCATCGCCTGGCGGGCCGCCGCCTGGAATTGCGCAACCGTGAAGTCCTCGTCGGGGTCAACGACGTCGATCAGGTGATGCGGGACGGCGGCCCGGGCTTCGCGGCCTCGGCTTGGAGGTGCCGATGTCCATGCCCCGGTACACGCACATGGAGTCGACGGACACGATCTCGCAGTCACCTCTGCGCAGCGCGAACTCGAGCGCGGCCTCGGACTTGCCCGCGGCCGTGACGCCGACGAGCGCCGCCGCGCTCATGCGCCGGCCACCGGGATGCGCACCCGATGGCGGGGCCGTGCCGTCACCTCCTCGAGCCGGCCCGACAAGTGGTGGGGGTGCCCTGCGGTCACGGTCACCCTCGCGAGCGCTCCGGGCGCGGGCGCATCGGGACCTGATGCGGGGAAGTGCAGCAGCTTCCCCTGGCGGGTGCGCGCCGCCAGCACGGTGTCGTCGCGCCGGCTCACGCCCTCGACGAGCACGTCCTCGGTGCGCCCGACTCGGGCCTCGTGCCGAGCCAGGGCCGAGCGGTCGATGACCGTCTTGAGGCGGTCGAAGCGCTCGGCGACCACGTCGGCGGGCACGAATTCGGACTCCATGGCTGCGGCCCGCGTCCCGGGTCGCGGCGAGAAGATGAAGGTGAACGCACTGTCGTAGCCGACGTCCGCGCACAGGGCCAGCGTGTCCTCGAAGTCTGCAGCCGTCTCACCGGGAAACCCCACGATGATGTCCGTCGTCACCGCGAGGTCGTCGATCGCCCGGCGCGCCGCAGCCAGACGCTCGAGGTAGCGCCCTGACGTGTAGCCGCGGCGCATGGCACGCAGGACGCGGTCGCTGCCCGATTGGAGCGGCAGGTGCAGTTGCTCGCACACCTCGGGCGTCGTCGCCATGGCCTCGATGGTCTCGGGGCGCAGATCCTTGGGATGCGGGCTGGTGAAGCGAACGCGCCCGATGCCCTCGACGGCCCCGACGGCGCGCAGGAGCTCGGCAAAGAGCGGTCGCCGACGCGTGATGTCGCGGCCGTAGGAGTTGACGTTTTGCCCCAACAGGGTGACCTCGGTCACGCCGCGGCGGGCCAGCAGTGTGACCTCGGCCACGATGTCATCGAGCGGGCGGCTCTGCTCGGGGCCCCGCACGGCGGGCACGATGCAAAAGGCGCACGAGTTGTCGCAGCCCGTCTGGATGTTGACCCACGCCGCATAGGGCACCTCGCGCACAGCGCCTGGACCGAGCAGAGCATTGGCGCCCGCGTCGGGCGGTGGCGCGTCGAGGATCTCCATGAGCGGTCCTTCGCTCCGTGCCCGCTCGATGAGGCCCGGCGCGCTGGTCAGGTTGTGCGTGCCAAAGACCACGTCCACCCAGCCCACCTTCTCCTGAATGCGCGCACGGTCCTTCTGTGCCAGGCAGCCGCCGACGGCGATCTGAAGCCCGGGCTTCGCGTCGACCAGCTCCTTCAGCCGGCCGAGGGTGCCATAGAGGCGCTGGTCGGCGTTCTCCCGTATGCAGCAGGTGTTGAGGACGACGACGTCGGCGTCCTCCATGGACGTGGCCTGCGACAAGCCGCCATCCACGAGCAACCCCGCCAGCCGCTCGGAGTCGTGCTCGTTCATCTGGCACCCGAACGTGCGGATGAAAAAGGAGCGCGCCATGCACCGAGTCTAGGGAGCCTCGGCGCGTAGATTTTCGACGGTGCACCGCCCCTCGTCCGTTCCCACGCACCGCCCGCGCTCCGGCGTGGCCCTGGTCGCGCTCGTGGCCGGTGTGCTCGCGCTGGCGGCCTGCGGCGGCAGCTCCGGCTCCGGGCCGGGCGCGTCAGGTGGCTCGAGCCCCCAATCGGCCGACGCCCGACTCGCGGAGGCCGGCACCACCGTGCAGCAGGATATGGCGCGCTACCTGTCCACGGTGCAGCAGTGCACGAAGGCCCAGAGCCCCGTCGTCTGCCTCGAGCAGGCCGACCGGACGCTCGGGGGCCAGATCCACGACTACGCCAACTTCTTGGCCGTCGGGCACGGCTTTCGTGCGCCAGCCGCCGCGTTGACCACGGCACGAAACGCCGCGCAGACGTTGGCCAACAGCCTCGAGATCCTCGGCGACGCCGAACCTACTCAGGCCAACTACAACCAGGTGCTCAACACCTTCAACGTGAACGCCGCCATCGCATCGCTTCAGAACGACGTGGCCAAGGTCCGAGCGGGTCTGCGCTGACCGACCAACTCCCGGGTCGACGGAGGGCGCGCCCGCGACGCGCGCGAGTCGTGTTTCAGGGGTCGCTCAGGACGCGCCGACGGTGACCGTGAAGTTCTTGGTGAGCTCGGTGCCCGCAGTGACCGTGACCTTTCTGGCCGGTGAGGTCGACTGGTTCAACGTCGTGCCACCGAAGAGGTCGACGTATCCCTCCAGCCACCAGGTGCCCGGTGCGAGCAAGAAGGTGTAGCTCCCGTTCTGCTGGCTGCCCGTCTGAAGCTCACCGGGACACACGCCCGCCGTCGGGGGTCCCGAACAGGCCAGCACGCCCGCTTGGTCGTCGTTGCCGTTGCCGGGAGCGCCGAGCACCGTGACGGTACCGGTCACCGCCCCCTGCGACGGTGCGCGGTAGCTCACCGTGGCGTTGCGCGTGGTGGTCTTGCCCGAGACGATCGTCACGGGCTCCCCCCTCATGTTGGTGACGGAGCCGAAAACGGTCTGGTACCCCGGGTAGAGGAGCCACGTACCCGCGGTCAGCGTCGGCAGCGAGTACACGTTCACCGAGGACTTGGCGGCGCCGGCGAATCCCGCCGGTGGGTTGGCGGCGGCGTTCGCGCTCTTCGCCTCGCCACGGTCCGCCGCGCCGTAACCGAAGCCGCCCGGGCCCGAGTACTCGCTCACGCATTCGGGAGCGATCGAGCCACCGGTCCACGGCTCTGCCGCCGGGCAGGCGAGCATGGTGTATGACTCGACCGTGACGCCTGCCGGCAGTCCCTTCACCGTGATCGTGCCGGTCGCCGTACCGGGGACCTGGTAGGGGACGCTGAGGTAGAGGTTCATCGTCTGCTTCTTGGCCAGGGTCACGACCTGTGTCTGTCCGTCGACCGCGTTGTCGTACGGCTCAGCCAGGTAGAACCCCTTGACACTCCATTGCCCGGCCGGCAGGACGAGCGTGTAGCGATTCCCCGAGATGCCGTAGAACTCATGGCATTCGGTTCCGCCGCCCGGACCCTGGGGGCAGGCGGTCACCCCGACCTCGTCGGAAAAACCAGTCGGCGCGCCGGTCACGCTGATCGTCCCGGTCAAGAGGGCTTGGCCAGGGAGCAGGAACCCGGTCGTGACGTTGGCCGTACTGGTGCCGCCCGGGGTCAGGGTCACGGACACGCCCTTCCTGGCGTTGGTCCCGCAGCCCGACTCGGCACAGAAGCTGGCGTACGCGGTCCACGTCCCCGGCGGAAGCCCGGTCAACGAGTACGACGCGGTCGCCGTGCCGTTGGACTGGGTCATGTTCGATCCGTACCCCGTCACGCACGCGACAGACGAGGCCCCGGTGTACGGCGAGTACGAGGGACACAGCACGACAGAGAGCTGCTCGACGGGGTCGAACGGCGGCACGTTCTGCACCGTGATGGTCCCGTTGAGAGACGCCGGCTTCTCGTAGGGAACGTTGAAGTTGACGTGGACTGTTCCGCCCGGCGTCACGGTCACGGTCTGTGACGGGCTGAGGAACGCTCCGCCATAGCCGCTGTTCTCGTAGAAGCCAGCCATGCGCCAGGTCCCCGCCGGCAGGCTCAGGGTGTACACGCCGTCGGACGCGAGGGTGTACTGCGGGTCGGGGCACACCAAGTACGGCGGACTCGACGTCGAACAGGCGCCCGCACCGAGATAGGCGGCACTGAACTTCTTGGGCGCCCCCGTCACGGTCACGGTGCCGGTGACGGTGCCCATGCCCGAGCACTGGGAGGTAGAGCTGCTGGAGCTGCTCCCACAGCACATGCTCGAGCTACTGCTCGAGCTGGAGCTGCTGCTCGAAACGCACGACTGCGACCCTACGATGCGATTGGCCAGCGACGTCAGTCCGAAGCCCGATGCGATCTGCGGCAGGACCGTGACCAACAAGACGAAACTCGCGGCCGCGATGACCGCCATGCGAGCCCGAGGCTTCCAGGTCTGCACTCCCTCACCCCCGCTGACTTCCCCGTCCAGTGGATAGCGCCGTAAACATACTCCGGTTGCTCGGCGCAAGCTTGCACATAGCGGCGCTCCGTCAGGGCGCGGCCAGATACGGCCCTTCGGGCGTGAATCCCACCCGGGCCATCACAGCCGGGCGATGCGGGACCTCCGGCTCGGTACTAGCCCGGAACGGGTTGTAGAGCAGGTAGACGTTGGCCCCCTTCTCGAACACGGATTCCTCCCCCGGGCCGAAGCCCTGACTGTTGGAACCGATGAAAGGCTTCGGGCTCACGTCCGAGCACGGGCCGAAGGGCGTCTCGCAGGCGGCGACGCCGATGCCGTACGCCGCCGAGCTGAACCAGTTGGCCGAGAAGAACAGCCAGTACGTCCCCCAGGCCTCGACCATGTCGGGCGCCTCCACGATGGTGCCTTCCCACGATTGGCTGGGTCCGAGGATCTTGACGGGCTGACCGAGTAGCTGCCGCCCGTCGGCGCTCAACGCCTGCGCGTAGATGCCGGTGTCGCCGTCCTGGTCCGGGCCCGGCACGCCCGGGTTGGCGTTGTCCTCCGACTTCCACAGCATGATCAGATGCGACCCGTCGACGAAGACGCGCGGGTCGATCGACCCTCGATGATCGAGCTGGCAGATGAAGGGGTGGTCCACGGGCACGAACGGCCCACCCGGAGACGATCCGAACGCCGCACCGATGCAGTGCGTGGCCGGATTCACGCCGCGCAGCAGGACGCTGTAGTACAGCGCCCACCCGCCGGACACCTGATGGACGTCGGGCGCCCATGTCAGTCCGCCGATGGCCCAGCTCGGCAACTGCGGCAGGGCGTCGACCGGCGGCCCCCACCGCCCCGGCTTGGCTGCGGTGCGCACGGGCACGTTCAGGCCGCCGATGCCCTGGTTCGTATAGAGGTAGTACGTCCCGCGCCATTCGGTCATGTACGGATCGCTCGCGTCCGGACCGGTAAGGACGTACCGTGCCGGCGCGGAAGGGTTCGGCGCCGGAGGGGGTGCGTTGCTCTGGGCGACGGCCAGACCGCCACCCGCGCCACGCGCGAAGCCGACCGAGGTCTGGGTCACGACGAGCGCGACCACCGCGACACCTGCCAGCGTGCCGGCCATCCGGGGAAGGCGGCGCCGGGTTGCACCCTCACCGGCCGTCCCGGGCCTCGCGGACGCCAGCCCCACCACACAGCCCCCGAGAATGGCGACCGCCGGCAGCTCCCAGGAAGGGCTGATCGCTCCCGACACGGCGAAGGCCACAGCGGCACCAGCCGCGCACGACGTCAGCACGTTTCGCCGTCGGCAACCCCAGGCGGCCGTCGTGATCGCGCCGGCGAGCAGCACGGCGCCGACGAGCCCGGCATCGGCCAACACGGTCAGGTAGGTGTCGGGCGTGAGGCCCGGATAGCGGTCGACCGGCTGCGTCGACGCCTCGACGATCGGCGGGCCGACGCCGCCGACGGTGGACGAGCGCCAACTGTGGGCGTCGGCGGTCCAGGCCAGCGTCTGACCCTGACTCGCCGCTTGCACCGGTCCCGAGACGCCCGGTGGTCCGAGCACCAGGACGGCCATCCCCGCCGCCACCACGACGAGGACCGCGACCGTGGCGCTGCTGGCGACGCGCGTCTGCCCCCAGCGGGGCAGGGCACGCAGGCCCGCGCCCGCCGACCAGTGCGACGAGCAGACACGTCGACGGCCACGAGCCCAGATGGCCGGACGCCGCCGCCACGACCACGACGCCCGCCAGGACACCAGTCGCCAGGGGCCACGCGGCGGCGAGCCAGCGCCGGGCTGGGACCAGGTAGGCGCCGGCGACCAACGCCAACAGGGCCCAGTGACTCTGCGTCCCGATGAAGGCGGCCACCACGACGCACAGTGCTCCCCGGACCACTGGCTGTCGCAGGTCGAGACCAAGTGCCAGCACCGAGCGCGATGCCGAGGAGGGCGGCCGCGGCGGCCGGGTGCGTGAGCGGGGTGGCGAGTTGCCAGAACGAGCCGGCGCGTTGCGCGAGGGGGTCGGACTGCCACACCAGGCCCACGACACCGAGGGCGGCGGTCACGGCGACGACGCAGACCAACGCCAGCGCGACCCGAGCACGACCCTGATCGTCGAGCGCCTTGATCACGAGCACGGCGGCGAGGAAGCCGAGCATGGACGCGCCCAACGGCAGGAAGGCGGCTGGGCGATGCACCGCGACGGACCGCACGAACCACCACAGGGCCAGCCCACCCACCGTCGCCGTCAACAGCACGGACACGCGGTCGCGAGACGCGGGCCAGGGCGAGCACCGAGAGCACAGTCGATACGACGGCCACGCCGAAGGCGTCCGAGGGGTAGAAGGCGCCGCGGCGATAGATGGCGGCCACCAGCATCCCGACCACGATGGCGGCAGCGGCGGCCGAGCCCGGACCGAACGGTGGTCCCGGTTCGGGCCGGCGCCGTCACCACCTCGCCGGCGTGTCGGAGCTGAGGACATCGGTCGCCTCCAGCGAGGCGACGCCGCCGTCAGGCAGATCCGCGGGCAGCTTCGTATCCGTTGTCGACGATGAGCACTGGGCCTCCCCCCGCCACAGTTTTTCATGAGGCGGGCGCGTCCATCGGGCGGTCGAAGGATCGACAGCGAGGCCGGGCGTCCCGTCAGGCCCTCGCTAAGGTGACCCGATCGCACACAGGTCTGCACGGACGCCATGACGCGCCGCACGCTCCTCGGCCTGGTTCTCCTCGTTGCAGGTGCCGCCTGTTACGTCGCCATCGTCCTGGCGCGTCAGGGGCCACCGCCGGGTGGCGACACGACGCCGCTCACCACCGTCACCTCCGCCCTGGCCTCGGGACAGCTCCACGCCGCCGCCTGCTGAGGACGGGTTGCCCAACCCGCCCGGCTACCCCCTGCTCACCGCGCCGTTCGTGGCTGCGCTCCCCTCGCTGGTCGGTGCGCCGACGTGGTGTCTCACGCCGGGACGAGCCGCGACGCTGCACCAACAGAGCTCGTACGCGCACGATCCCAATTTCGCCAGCGACGTCAACGAATGCGGGACGCTCACCCCGTCCGGCGCGAGTGACGTCTCGCCACCCTGGTACCGCGCCCAGGGTCTGCTCGGCGTGATCGGCTGGCTGGTGCTGGCGGGTGGCGCCTGGTCGCTCCTGCGGGCGGCCGAGGCCGACTCCCCGGCGCGGCTCGCTGCGCTGTTCGTCTTCCTGGCCTTCCTGCCCGCCGCAAGCAGTGCCATCGTGCAGCTTTTCCATCCGCAGGACATCGTGAGCCTGGGGTTCGCCCTGGCCGCCCTGGGCCAGACGATCAAGGGCCGCTGGGTCCTGGCCGGCGCGCTGTTCGGGCTGGCCATCGTGACGAAGCAGTTCGCCATCCTCGTGGCGCTGCCCGCCGTGACCGTGGTGCCGGGCGCCGGACCACGCCTGCGCGTCGCGGCCGCGGCTGTCGTGGTGGCGGCCGCCGGCCTCCTCCCGTTCTTCGTGTCGGCGCCGCGGGCCACCCTCGAGAACTTCAGCGGCTTCAGTGCGGGGGGCGCCGTCTCCGGTGCGACCGTGCTCACGCTCTCGGGGGTCTCGGGCACGGTGGCGTCCGCGGTGGCCCGCGACGCGCCCGTCCTCTTCGCCGCGGCGATCTGTGTCTGGGCGCTGTCACGGAGCGGGCCGTGGCTGCGCCGACCCGACGCACTGGTGGCGCTCTGCCTGGCCTGTGTGAGCGGCCGGCTCGTCTTCGAGTCCGTCGTCTTCCCCTATTACCTTCTCGCGCCCAGCGTCCTCTTCTTCGTGCTCGATCTCGTCGGCGCCCGCTCCCCCGCCCGCTCGCTCGCCTGGTGTGCCGCAGCGGCGTTCTTCGTGGCGCTGCATCCGGGCAACCACAGCGTCGCCGCCATCGGGACGCTGATCTTCGCGCTGCTCGCGGTCGCGGCCGGCCTCCTCGACGCGGCGCGGCTCTCCTCGGCCATGCCCGACGCCGGCACGCGGCACGCGGTCACACCCGGCGTCGCCTGACCCGGCGTCGCCCGACGGGCCGTCGCGTGGCCCGACTAGAGCTCGACGACCGCCTCGTCGCCGAAGACGAGGCCGCGGCGGTCTGCCCTGAGCTCGAGCACGCGGCCGGGCACACCCGAGCGCGCCGAACGCGGCCTCTGCGCCGGCCCGCACCGAGTCCGCCGACGCCGAGTACACGATGCCGATCAGGCTCGGCCCGGCACCGGACCAGCTCGCCGCGAGCGCGCCGGCCTCGACGAGGGCGGCGAGCAGCGCGCTCGACTCGGGGAACAGGGGCGTGCGGGCCGGCTGGTGGATGCGGTCACCGGTCGCCGCGGGCACGAGCGAGGACGGGTCGGCCAGCCCGGCGAGGAGGAGACCCATGCGGCCGAGGTTGAAGACGGCGTCGGCGCGGCTGAGGCTGTCGGGCAGCACGCCGCGCGCTTCGGGCGTGGCCAGGTCGCGGTCGGGGACGATGACCACGAAGGACAGCTCCTCGCTCAGCGGCAGTGGCGCCCGCGCGGGGCTGCCCTCGACGGTGGTGGCAGCGACGAGCCCGCCGAACGTGCTCGCCGCCGCGTTCTCGGGGTGCCCGTCGTAGGCCGCCGCCACGGCAAAGGGATCGTCGGCGCCGGCGGCGGCGGCCGCCGCGGCGGCGAGAGCGGCTGACGAGCCCAGCCCGCGCGCCAGGGGGATCTGCGAGCGCACCGTCACCGCGCAACGGTCATGGCCGAGGACCTCGGTGGCGACACGCGCCGCCAGATGTGATGCGTCGTCGAACAGACCGGCCCCCTCGCCGTGTGTGTGCACCTGGAGTGAGGGCGCCGGCTCGACGTCGACGCTCACGTAACACTCGAGCGCCACCGCCAGCGTGTCGAACCCGGGCCCGAGGTTGGCCGACGACGCTGGAGCACGTGCGCGCACGGCGTCAGGCTACGTCAGGCTACGTCAGGCCACGCGGGGGCACGTTGGGCCGCCGAGCTCAGAAGATCCGCTGGAGTACCGACGGGCGCGGCACGTCGTGCTGCAGCCGGATCGGGACGGTGACGGTCTGCGTGCCGAGCGTCACCACCTCGGCGCCCGCCACCGCACCCCGTCGGGCCTGATCGGTGAGCGCGCGCTGGGGAAGGAACGCCCGACGCGCGGTGACCCCGGGCCACGTCAGCATCGTCACCGCCGACGCCGTGGTGGCGTCGACCGTCTGGCCCGCTTCGGTCACACGGGCGGCAACCGCCCCGTCCGGCACGACCTGGGTGGTGCCGATGAGCGGTCCCAGCGCGTCGACGAGCGCCAGGCCGTGCAGTCCGGCCTGCGCCAGAGCGAGGCCACCCTGTTGGCCGGTGACCGCGGCCAACAGCAATACCTGCTGGCCGTGCACGGAACGGATGACCGCGATCACGTCGCAGCCACCGGCTTCCGTCGTGTAGCCCGACTTCACGCCGAGCACACCCTGGATCCCGAGCAACGGCGTGTAGGTCGAGATCGTGCCGGCCACCGGGAGGGTCACCGAGGGCAACTTGACGAATCCGGCGAAGGCCGGGTCTGCCATGTCGGGTGCCGCCACCTTGAGCAGGTCCGAGGCGGTGGAGACCGACGCGGGATTCACGCCGCTGGCGTCGGCGAAATGCGACTGCGTCATGCCGAGCGATGCCGCCTCGGCGTTCATCTTGGCCACGAAGGCGGGAATGCTGCCGGCGTCCCAGCGCGCCAGGAGGTCGGCGTAGTTGTCGGCCGAGTGCACCAGCAGGCCGCCCATCACCTGCGCTTCGGTGATCTGCTCGCCCAGCGTCACCTCTGCGTTGGAGTCGTCGTCGACCGTGTCGTTGTCGTAGTCGTCGACGTCGGCCTGGCTCACCGTGATGGTCGGACCCGGCTGACCCGGCTCCAGCGGATGGTCGTGGAGGATCACATACGCCGTCATGAGCTTGGTCAGGCTGGCCACCGGCGCCGGCTTCTCGGGGCCCGACGCCTCGTCGATGCCGATGGCCGGGACCGCAATCGCGCCCTGCCCCGCGTTGGGCCAGGGCAGTGGGATCGACCGCGACGACACCGACACCGTCCGGGCCAGCACCGGCGTGACCGCCGGCGCGGGATCGGTGGCATGGAGCCGGACGGCCACGAAGGCACCGGCTGCGGCGATCAGGAGGAGGAACACCACCAGCACGACGATGCCCCGACGCCCTCGTCGCCGATGGGAACGAGCGGAATGGCGCCCGCGGTCGCGCTGTGGTGGGCGCCCCGATGCGGTGGGGGGCTCACGCAAGGAGTCGAGCCGGAACGGGGCCACCATGAGTGGCGCCTCGGCGTCGGGGCTCACCGCCGGTTCAGAGCGTCGAGCTCCTCGGGCGTCATGAGCACCGCCCGCGCCTTGGAGCCCTCGCTCGGTCCGACGACACCGGCCTGCTCGAGCAGGTCCATGAGGCGCCCGGCCCGGGCGAATCCCACCCGCAGCTTGCGCTGCAACATGGACGTGGAGCCCAGTTGCGAGCGCACCACGAGGTCGCGAGCCTGCGTCAGGTATTCGTCGTCGTCGTCGTCGACGCCGTCGCGACCCAGCGGGCCGTCGTCGATCCCCTCGATCCCCACGATCGCCTCGGTCTGCCCGCCCTGGGAGCGCCAGTGCTGCACGACGTCGCGCACTTCCTCTTCGGAGACCCAGGGAGCCTGGAGTCGCCGCGAGATGTTGGAGGACGCCGTGAGCAACAACATGTCCCCCTTGCCGATCAAGCGCTCGGCGCCGGGCTGGTCCAGGATCACGCGGCTGTCGGCCAGCGACGAGACCGAGAAGGCCATGCGGCTCGGGATGTTGGCCTTGATCACGCCCGTGATCACGTCGACCGACGGACGCTGCGTGGCGATCACCAGGTGGATGCCGACGGCACGGGCCATCTGGGCGATGCGCACGATGGAGTCCTCGACGTCGCGCGCCGCGACCATCATCAGGTCGTTGAGCTCGTCGACGACGACGAGGATGAACGGAAGCGTCTGCGGGGCCTCCGCCTCGTCATCGACACCGGCGTCGTCCTCCACCGCCGGATGGTCCTCACCGAGCGCCTTGGCCGCGGCGTCGCGGCTGCGCCGGCGATCTGAGGGCGGGGTGGCGATCCGCCCTTCCTCCACCAGCTGGTTGTAGCCGGTGATGTCACGCACACCGTTCTCCGCCAGGATGTCGTAGCGCCGCTCCATCTCCTTGACCGCCCACGCCAGGGCGTTGGCGGCCTTCTTCGGGTCGACGACCACCGGATTGAGGAGGTGGGGCAACCCGTCGTACTGGCCCAGCTCGACGCGCTTGGGGTCGACCAGGATCAGCTTCACCTTGTCGGGCGTGTCGCGCATGAGCACCGACGTGATGATCGAGTTCATGCACGAGGACTTGCCCGACCCGGTCGAACCCGAGATCAGGATGTGCGGCATCTCGGCCAGGTTGGCCATGACGGCGCGCCCGGCGATGTCGCGCCCCATGGCGACCTCGAGTGGATGGCCGCTGCCGCTGCGCGCCTCGCGGGACTCGAGGATGTCGCGCAGCGAGACGAGCTGGCGTGTCCGGTTCGGGACCTCGACGCCGATGGCCGACTTGCCCGGGATGGGTGCGAGGATGCGCACGTCGGGGGACGCCATGGCGTAGGCGATGTCTTTGGAGAGGCTGGTGACACGGGCGACCTTGACGCCAGGGCCGAGCTCGATCTCATACCGTGTGACGGTCGGGCCCACCCGGCACCCCACGAGGCGGGTCTCCACGCCGTGCGCCGCCAGCGCGCGCACGAGCTCCTCGCCGGCGGCGTCGATCTGGCGCTGGTCCTGGCGCATCTTCTTCGACTGGTGGAGCAGGCTCATCTTGGGCAGCGTCCACTCGCCGGGCCCCCGGGACGACGCGGCAACCGCCGGCAGCGGCAGGTCCGCTTCGGGCTCGGGCGCCGCCTCGGACTCGGGCTCGGGGTCGAGCGGGATGTCGATGTCGGTGTCGTCCTCGTCGCTGGGAGGTTCGTCCGAAGGGTGGCCGGCCTCGGAGACCAGGTCGTCGGGATCCGGCGAGGTCTCGCCCAGATGGGTCGTCGAGTTTTCGGGCACGATGACGAACGGCTTGCCGCGCCACAACTCGGCCGCGGCGCGGCCGGTGGCCACGGCGCCGGTGCGCAGGCCCCGGCCGACCGAAGCGAGGGAGGCACCGGTCGCCACCAGGATCGCCACCACGACGACGGCGACCAGCAGCACGGTGGCGCCGGCGCTGCCGAGGCCGGCATGGAGCGGGCGGCCCACCACCGCGCCGAGATAGCCCCCGCCCTGGCGCAGTGCCTGCGAATCGGAGAGGCGCGGCGCACCCTTTGCCAGCTCGGCCAGCCCGCACACGCCGAGGAGCCCCAGCACGATCCCGACGCCGAGGCGCCAGGGGTCCGCGCCCTCGCCGGTGTGCTCTTCGTCTTCGTCGCGTGGCCGGCGGTCGAACAACAAGGCGCACCCTGCGCCCACGGCGACCAACGGGAGGAGGACGCGGGCCCAGCCCGCCAGCAGCGCCAGCCCCGTGTTGGCATCGTGCCCGACCGGGCCGAGCTGTTGGCCCCATAGCGCCAGCGCCAGGAGGACGCCGAGCGTGATCAGTCCGACCGCCCACAGGTCGCGCGCCTGGACCCGCCAGAACGGCGGCCGCTGCGGCACCGACCGCTTCGGTGCCGCCCGCTTGGCCGCGCGAGGCGGGCTTCTTGGAGGAAGAGCGGGCCGGCGCCCGCGACGGGGCGCTGCGGGTCTTGGTCACCACAGTGGGGCCGAGACTACTGGCTGACCTGGTGATTTTTGTGGACACCCCGACCCCAGGTGCGCCCGCTGTGGACCCCGTTGTTTGGCGAACATATGTTCGCTATCGTAGCCCCATGGCACTCCGGTGGACCCTGGCGGAGAGCGAGGAGAAGGGCACGCTCTTCCCCGACGAGCGGGTGGCCGAGCGCCACGTCGGCAAGGGCGCCTACGCCGGGATGGAGTTCCTCCACGTCAACGCCCGGTCCATCATCAACACGGTCCCGCCGGAGAGCCTGATGCCCTTCCGCCACACCATCAACCCGTATCGAGGGTGCAGCCACGCCTGCGTGTACTGCTTCGCGCGGCCGACGCACGACTATCTCGGCCTCGGCATCGGGACCGACTTCGAGCGCAAGATCGTGGTGAAGGTCAACGCGGTCGAGCGGCTGCGCGCCGAGCTGCGCTCGCCCAAGTGGGGTGGCGACCACATCGCCATGGGCACCAACACCGACCCCTACCAGCACGCGGAGGGCAAGTACCACCTGACCCGCGGCATCGTCGAGACGTTGTCGGCGCGCGCGCAACCCCTTCAGCATCTTGACCAAGTCGACGCTCATCCTGCGCGACGCTTCGTTGCTCGCCGCCGCGTGCGAGCGCACCGACGTCGAGGTGAACTTCTCCATCGGGACGCTCGACCGTGACGTCTGGCAGCTGACCGAGCCGAGCACGCCACCGCCGGACCGGCGGGTGGAAGCCCTCCGCCGCCTGACCGCCCTCGGCATCCCCTGCGGGGTGTTGGTGGCGCCCGTCCTGCCCGGCCTCTCGGACTCCGAGGACCAACTGCGCGAGGTCGTCGAGGCCTGCGCCTCGGCCGGCGCGGTGTCCATCGGCGGGGTGGCGCTGCACCTGCGGGGCACGCTGCGCGGGCACTACTTCGACTGGCTCGAGCGCGCCCGGCCCGATCTGGTCCGGCTGCACCGGGCGCGCTTCGGGCGCGGCGCGTATCAAGACGACGAGGCACGAGGGCGGGTCGAGACCACCGTGCGGGCGGCGGCACAGCGCTGCGGCGTGACCGGGCGCGAGCGCTACCGAGGCACCAGGAGAAGGGCGGACACGGCGCCGGACGGCGCGACGGATGGGGCGGCCAATGCGGGGGCGGGTGCGGGGGCGGGTGCCGTCGCCGGCGCGCCGGACGCCGCGCGGACGGAAGCAGGGCAACAGCTCCGCCTCCTCTGAGCTGCACCGAGTCGGGACGGTGCCAGCGGGGCGCGCCGTCCGAGCAGGTAGTTCTCCCTACAATCGGTGGCTCATGCCGGGCACGGGAACGGGGACGTGGCGGGCGAGTCGCCGTGCCGTCCTGGCCGTCGCCGGCTTGCTCGTCGTTGGCGCGCTCCTTGTCGCGCCGCCGGGCCGGCCGGGAAAAACGACCGGGCGTGCGGGCGCGGCAGGAAACGACCACGGCCACCGACTCCACCTACGCGATCGTCGACGCGTCGGGTGGCGTCATGACCTTCGGCGGGGCGGGCTACGACGGCGACGCCATCGAGGAACCGCTGCAAAAGCCGATCGTCGGGAGCGCGGCGGACCCGGCGGGCGGGTACTGGCTGGTTGCGTCCGACGGCGGCATCTTCACCTTCGGCAACGCAGGGTTCTGGGGATCGGCAGGCAGCCTCCCGCTCGACAAGCCTGTGGTCGGCATGGCGCCGACGCCCGACGGCGGCGGGTACTGGCTGGTCGCTTCCGACGGGGGCGTCTTCGCCTACGGCGACGCGCAGTTCTTCGGCTCGACCGGCGGCATGGCGCTCAACAAGCCGATCGTCGGCATGGCGGCCACACCCGACGGCGGGGGGTACTGGCTCGTCGCGTCCGACGGCGGCATCTTCGCCTTCGGCGACGCCCGCTTCCTCGGCTCGACCGGGAGCCTGGTGCTCAACAAGCCCGTCGTCGGCATGGCGGCCACGTCCGACGGCGGCGGGTACTGGCTGGTCGCGTCCGACGGGGGCATCTTCACCTTCGGCGACGCGCCCTTCCTGGGCTCGACCGGGAGCCTGGTGCTCAACAAGCCCGTCGTCGGCATGGCGCCGACGCCCGACGGCGGCGGGTACTGGCTGGTCGGGCAGGACGCCGGGGTCTTCACCTTCGGCGACGCCGGGTTCTCGGGGAGCGCCCAGTCGCCGCTCCACCCACCGCTGTTCCCCCAGCCGCTCTCCTCACCGATCCCGCCCGTGGTGAGCATCATGAACGACACCCCCGGGCCGCAGGCCACCCACCAGAACGGCCTGCGCGTCGCCTTCGCGGGCGACTCTTTGTCCCTCTACGAAGGGCACTACATCCAGGGGACGGCCCCGCCCTACTTCGTCGACGACGGTGCCGCGGCCGGATGCGGTTTCACCGACGGCGCGCCGACGTTGCCCTGGTCCGATCCGACGCATCCATACGTCAGCCCGGCGGCCTGCACGCTCTGGGCGTCCCAGCTCCAGTGGCTCGTCTCGCGCTTCCACCCCGACGTGACGGTGATCCAGACCGGGTACTGGGAGACGCAGGACCGCCTGTACGACGGGAGCTACCAGTCGCTGGCCGACGCCGACTACTCGGCCTTCATCGAGTCGAACCTGGCCCAGGCGGTACAGATCGCCCACTCCGACGGCGGCGCCGTCATCCTCTCCACCTCGCCGTACTTCGACGACGGGACGCCCTTCAACCTGGTCAGCGCCTACAACCAGATCGTCGAGGGCGTGGCCGCCCAGTTCCCCTACGTCTCCATCGACGACCTCTACACCGTGCTCGACCCGAACGGGACCTACGCCTCGGTGGTGGACGGGATCCAGGCCCGGGCGGCCGACGGGGTGCAC
Source organism: uncultured Acidimicrobiaceae bacterium (assembly GCA_963736225.1). GTDB lineage: Bacteria > Actinomycetota > Acidimicrobiia > Acidimicrobiales > RAAP-2 > Bog-473. Next base: position 260,394 of record CAVTOF010000003.1, read on the forward strand.
ATCACCCAGGCGGCGGTGGACAACCTCATCGAGCCGGCCCTGAACCAGATCATCGCCAACGTGGCCGGGCCCGTCTACGCCGGCACCTCCTGAACGGCCCCCCAGATTCGGGGGTGCGACGACCCGCAGCCGGCCGGTGCCCGGCCGCGATGGGACCCCGAGGAAGCCCGGACCGACCCGGCCACCCCCGTTGAAGGCCAGCTGACACGGTAGAAACGCCTGCCGGGACCGCGCGACCCCGCAGGCAGGGCCCCTCCCCCGCCAGGCGGGCGCCCCATCTCAAGTCAGGCTCAATTCCTGCCGACATCTTCCCCGTGCAATCAGAGGGCGCTGGGGCCACTCGAGAGCGCGCGACGACCGGTGGGCTCCATGGATTCGACCAAGGTTCTTGACGACGGGACCGTCCCCCGCCCCCAGCCGTCCCCAACCGCCTCGGTAGCGCCCGAGGGGGAAGCCGCGGACGCCGCTGGAACTCCGGAGCGGCCCCGCTGGGCGAGCGCCGCCATCGTCGCCTATTCGTCCGCGCTCGCCCTCGGCGCCGTCGCCCTGCTGATCTGGGGCCCCCTCGACGGAGCGTCGGCCATCAAGACCCTCATTCCGCAAGGAGAGATGTTCGCCGCCTTCTGCGTGCTCTGGGCGGCTGCGAACTGGGCCACGGTGTCGGTGCACCATCGCGGCAACACGGGCATGATCGCCCTCGACGGGATCCCGCTCGTCATCGGACTCGTCTTCCTTCGACCCTCCTTGCTCGTGCTGGGGTGCGCCATCAGCGAGACCATCGTCTTCGTCGTGGTCCACCGGTCGCCGTTGATCAGGGTCTTCTTCAACACCGCGTCGACCATCTTGTCGGTGGCCGTGGCGACGGTCGTCTTCCGGGAGCTCCTGGCAGGACACAGTCCGGTGAGTCTGCGCGGATGGGCGGCCATCGCAGTCGCCGTCTGCACGAAGGAGCTGCTCGCGACCTTCAACTTCCAGGTCGTGACCAGACTGAACGGCCAAGCCCCCGAGGGGCGGACCGGATCGCAGATCACAACCCACCTGATGTTCCTGGCCGCCGCGATCTGCCTGGCCATCGTCGTGCTCGACGCGCTCTGGTTCAGCTTGCGGGCGACGGTCCCGCTGGTGCTTGTCGCGGCCCTGATCATCACGTCGTACCGGGGCTACACCCGGCTCACCCTCCGCTTCGGATCGCTCCAGCGCCTCTATGACTTCAGCCGCGCCCTCGGCACCGCGAACCTCGAACCGTCTTCGATGAGCGTGGAGGTCCTCCGCCAGGTCTGCACCGTCATGCGCGCCCGGCGGGCCCAGCTCATCCTCGCCGAGCCGTCGGGACTGCCACGCCGTATCTGCCTCAATGACGACGTTCCCTCGGAGGTGGAGCTCATCAACCTCGACGACACGTCGTTCATCACGCAGGCCATCAGCTCGAGCGTCTCGTCCCTGCACATCAGTCCGAATGCCCGACAGCACGCGACGGCGCACGACCCCCTGATCGGCGAGTACACGGCGGCCATCGTGGCGCCCATCGTGAACCAGAACACGACGATCGGCGCGATCGTCGCCATCGACCGCGACGAGGAGAGCGACGAATTCGATCAGGACGATCTCAGCCTCTTCGACGCGCTCGTGGCGCACGCCAGCTCCAACCTCGAGCGGGCGCGCCTGGTGGAGGAGTTGCGTTACGAAGTCGAGAGCAAGTCACACCAGGCGACGCACGACATGCTCACCGGCCTTCCGAACCGGATCCTCTTTGTGACCCGGGCCACGGAGACGCTGGCACAGACCAAGGCGGTCGCCATCGTCCTCTTGGACCTCGACCGCTTCAAAGAGGTGAACGACACCCTCGGCCATGCCATCGGCGACCGGCTTCTGTGTGAGGTCGCCGACCGGCTTCTGCGCGGACTCCCGAGCAACGTCACCGTGGCGCGGCTCGGCGGTGACGAATTCGCGTTCGTGATTCCCGACGTCGTCGACGCGGCGTCAGCCCTCGAGCGCGTCAACGAGCTGCACGCGTTGCTGGCGCGGCCCATCGAGATCGACGGCCTGACCCACGCCGTCTCGGCCAGTGCCGGCATCGCCTTGGCGCCGATGCACGGGGACGACGTGGCGCTGCTGCTGCAGCGAGCCGACATCGCCATGTACCTGGCCAAGGAGCGGCGGAGCGTGGCCGAGCTGTACTCCGTGGAGCACGACACGAGCATGCGGCGCAAGCTGATGCTGAGCGGGCTGCTCACCCAGGCCCTCGAGTCAAAGTCCCAACTCAGCGTGGTCTACCAGCCGGTCGCCGACGTGCGAAGCCGCAAGGTCATCCAAGTCGAGGCATTGTCGCGCTGGTTCCACCCCGACCACGGCCCCATCCCACCCGACGAGTTCATCGCCATCGCCGAGCAGATGGGCATGATCAATCAAATCAGCGACTTCGTGCTGTCCGAGGCGTGCGCGGCCGCAGCCGACTGGCGGCGGGCGGGCCTCGATCTGAATGTCGCCATCAACGTGTCAGGCCGCGAGCTGCTCGATGGCAAGCTCGTCGACCGGGTCAAAGAACCGCTGCGGGCGAACGGTCTCCCCGCCAGCGCCATCACGCTCGAAGTCACTGAGACCGAAGCGATGGCCGACCCCATTCAGGCGACGCGCATCCTCGAGGAGCTGGCGTCGCTCGGTGTCTCCATCGCCATCGACGACTACGGCACGGGCCACTCCTCGCTGACGTACCTGCATTCCCTGCCGGCCAAGAAGCTCAAAATCGACCGGTCCTTCGTCACCAATCTCCCGAACGAGCACAGCAACAAGGTGATCGTCCATGCCACGATCGAGATGGCCCATCGACTCGGCCTCACCGTCGTGGCGGAGGGAGCCGAGGACGACGTGACGTGCGCCTTGCTGGCAGATGCGGGCTGCGACCTGATCCAGGGCTACTACCTCTCGAAGCCGCGGCCACCCGACGACTTGAAGGCCTGGCTCCTCGGCGGCGCCATGCTCGAGTTCACTCCGCTTCGCAAGGATGACCCGGGCGTGGAGGATTCCATGCGCCTCTCCGACCAGTTCCGCACCATGGTCTAAGGCTTCCGCCCACTCCCACCACCGCCAGCGCCCGCCCGACCCGATTGGCGCGGGCCGACCCGGCGCGAACCGTCCGAATCTCTCGAGGCTCCGCTCTGCACTGCCACCTGGCGCTCTGCGCGGGGCCACCGGCCAAGGGGCACAGTCGTCCCGGGTGATCCGAGTCACCTGATCGAGGCGTCACGCCGGGCCCGCCTCGGCGCCCGTCCACTGCAACCCGCTTCCGTTCCTGGACACTGGGGTTGCAACGTCCAGCCAGGACCTTTGCCGCGCCTCTGATCAACGGTCGCGCAAACTTCGGTTGCGAACCGGTTGCAGTTGGGCAAAACTTGTGGATAGGGAACGGAGAGGTGCCGCCATGCGCAACGGAGCAGAGCCTCCCCCAGATCCCTTCGGTACCGAGAGCGAGGGAGGTGGCGCGATGAGGTGGAAGTAAATCGAACGACGGGTAAGGCGGTCAAACAGGCCTAATCCGTCATGGCTTCGCGGCCCGTAGGGCCGCTGCTACTTGTACAACGGCATCGCTCCATCCTCGACATCCCTCGAGGATCTGCGCTGTCAGTATCGACACGGCGGGGCGCCGCCTTTAGCGGTGCGTGGCATCGCGAGGGCGGGCCCCTCCGTTGTCGAGTCAGGCGTGTGCAGTGCTCTGGAGTTGCAACTCTTCCGTACGCGGCTCTGCCGGTGTATCACTCACCGCCGGTCATGGGGCGTGCGATTCTGTCCGCCGTGAACGGCGGTAACCCGAGGTGAGACAGCGGCGCGTCGCCGGACATCGGCGGCGGCTCGGCGCCTCGTTCGCCCGCATGTGGTCCGGCTTCGCGCTCGCCAGCTCGGGCGACGGGCTCGCCTATGGCGCCGTTCCCCTGCTGGCCGTGTTCGTCGATCCCCACCCCTTCGCCGTGTCGACGGTCGCGGCCGCCGACACGTTGCCATGGCTGCTCTTGGCGGTGCCTGCCGGCCACTTGGCCGATCGCGCCGATCGGAGCCGCGTCATCGCCGTCACCAACGCACTGCGGGCCATCGCCATGCTCGGCGCCGCTGCGTTGATCGTGCACTACCGGATCTCACTGGCGTTCCTCATCGTCATCGTGCTGCTCAATGCCAGTGGTCGCGCCATCTACTACTCCTCGGTGCAGGCGATGGCGCCCGGCTTCGTCGACAGCCGCGACCTCGAGCAGGCGAATGGAATTCTCAGCGGCACCGAAGCGGGCACCGAGAACCTCGCGGGCCCTGTTGTCGGAACCATGCTCTTCTCGGCGGCCAAGTCGTTGCCGTTCGTCGTCGACGGCTTCATGCTCGTGGCATCGTGCATCCCCTTCGTCGGGTTTCGCCCGAAGGAAGCGACGCCGGAGGAGGCGGCGCCTGAGGACGCTGCGCCCGCGTCGTCTCCCTCCATGGTCGAAGGCGTCCGGCTCTTGTTCGCGGACCGGCGATTGCGCGTGCTGCTGTTCCTGGTGGCCTCGCTGGCGGGGCTGCAGGGAATGGAGGGCGGGGTGCTGGTGCTCCTGGCCACCACGAAATGGGGCATTCCCGAGAGCGCCTATGGCGTCTTCCTGGCGGCGGGAGCCGCCGGCGCCCTCCTCGGCAGCTTCCTCGCGGACAGCATCGCACGGCGCTTCGGCGGGGCGCGAGCGCTCATCGCCGCCGCCACGGCGTCGGGGGTCGGATACCTCGTGATGGCGTCGGCGACGAGCTGGGAGCTGGCTGGGCCGGCGTTCGCGCTCGTGGGGCTCGCCGTCGGCATCGGGTCCGTCGTCGCCATGTCCCTTCGACAACGTATGACCCCGGACGATTTGATGGGCCGGGTAGGCGGCGCCTGGCGTGGACTCGTCTGGGGAGCAGCGCCCATCGGCGCGCTGGCGGCCGGTGGCATCGCCGGAGCGTGGGGCCTCAGAGTGCCGCTCGTGATCGCGGGCATCGCGCAGTGCGCCATCGCCCTCGTTCTGGCTCGACCGCTCCTCAAGAGCATTGAGGACACTCGCCGTACCCGCCGGCTCAACCCCCGCGCGCGCTCGTCCCCCGAGCAGACCGTGCCGTGACACCCGTCGCCATCGCGCACCGCGGCGATCCGGTGCGCGAGCGGGAGAACACCCTGCCGGCGTTCGCCGCCGCGGCCGCGCTGGAGGCCGACATGCTCGAGTTGGACCTGCGTCGCACGCGCGACGGGGAGATCGTGGTCCTGCACGACCAGACGCTCGAGCGCCTGTGGGGCGTCGAGGCATCGATCGGGGATCTGGACTGGCCCGACGTGGCCGCGCTCGGTAAGGGGGCGGTCCGCATCCCGCTCCTGCGCGACGTCCTGGCGCACGTGACGCTGCCTCTCATGGTCGACTTCACCCGCCGGGAGGTGGTCCCCGGCGCCCTGTCGGCGGTCCGGGAGGCGGGGGCGCTCGAGCGCTCGCTCTTCGTCACGGGCAACGTGGCGGCGCTCCGGATGCTCCGGGAGCTCTCGCCCGAGGCGCGACTCGGGCTGACCTGGACGGAGGGCACCCGGCCACCGCTGGAGCTGTTGGCCGAGCTCCGCGCCGAGTACTGGAACCCGATGTTCGCGTTCGTCACCGCCGAAGGCGTGGCCCGCGTGCACGAGGCGGGACGCTCGGTGTCGACCTGGACGGTGGACACCGAGGAGGACATGACCCGCATGGTGGCGGCCGGTGTCGATGCCCTCGTCAGCAACCAGGTGGGGCCCCTGGTCGAGTTCCTCCGGCGTTCACGCGCGCGCTAGCCCCAGTAGCGGCCGACTTCCCTGTTGTCCACGTACGCGATGCAGTGCTGCGGGTGGAACCCACCCAAGAAGCCTTGCCGGGTCTTCTCGATGACGACGTCGTGACGTTCTGTCTCGCCGACGGTGAGCTCGTACCGCTCCTTAGTCGTGGCGCTGAACAGCTTGAGCTTCTTGACGACCGGCTGGTCGTCGACCGAGATCGTGAGCGGCCCGAGCGTGCGGTTGAACCGGAAGCCGACCTTGTGCCGTTCCTCTTCGCCGACCTCGAAACGGAACTCAAGCACCTGCCACATCGTGATCGCTCCCTTCCTCTGGCCCGTCGTGGGACCAGCGACGTCCGGCGTCCGTTGCCGCGGCCGGTGCCGAGCGGGGGCGGGGGCCGAAGCCGGGCGCGACGGGTCGCCTTCGAGCAGCAGTATGCGCCTGCGCACTGGCAGACGCATGCGACGAAAGGACTATTTCAGCGGGAGCGGCGGGCGACTCGGACCACGCTCGACGGCGCTCGAACACCGCCGAGCGCCGAGCGCCGAGCGCATCGCCTAGACCATGAGGACGACGGGCACGATCATGGGGCGCCGCTTGGTGCGCTCCCCGACGAACTTGCCGAGGGCTTTGCGGGTGTGGCGGCTCAGGACCTCGATGTCGTGGGCACCCTCGCGCAAGGCCTGCGTCACCGCGGCCCCTACGACCTCGCTGGCCTCTTCGAGGAGCTCTTCGGCCTCGGGGGCGTATACCCAGCCGCGGGTCTCGATCACCGGGGGGCAACTCAGCTTGCTCTGCTGGCGGTCGACCGTGACCACGGCCATGACGACACCCTCCTCGGCCAACTTCTGGCGGTCGCGCAACACCCCGTGCTCGATGTCGCCGACGGTCCCGTCCACGTAGACGTAGCCAGCGGGGACGCGACCGTCGCGCGCGATGCCCTTGGCATCGAGCTGAATGACGTCTCCGTCCTCGCACAGCAGGACCTTGGCCGGGTCGACGCCCATCGACAGCGCCAGGCGGGCGTGATGCACCATGTGGCGGTACTCGCCGTGCACCGGCACGAAGCACTCGGGCTCGGTCACCGCAATGAGCGTGCGCAGCTCACCCTGGCGGGCGTGTCCGCTCACGTGGACCGCCTCGGCGCTCGAATGGACGACCTCGGCACCTCGGCGGTACAGGTCGTCGATCACCTGGCCGACTGACCACTCGTTGCCGGGGATCGGATGGGCGCTGATGACCACGACGTCGTCGTCGCCGATACGCAACCACTTGTTCTCACCGGTGGCCATGAGCGACAGCGCCGACATCGGCTCGCCCTGGGACCCGGTGGAGATCACGCACACCTCTCCCGCCGGGAGGTCGTCGACGTCCTCGATGTCGACCTGGACTCCATCGGGAATGCTGATGATGCCCAAGCGCGTGCCGAGCTCGACGTTCTTGCCCATGGACCGGCCGAGCGTTGCCACCTTGCGCCCGTTGGCCACGGCAGCGTCAATGATCTGCTGGACCCGGTGCATGTGGCTGGCGAAGCACGCCACCACGAGACGCTTCCCCGTCTGGGCGGCGAAGACACGGCGCAGCGTCACGCCGACCGAGGACTCCGACTCGGTGAAGCCCGGTTCCTCGGCGTTGGTCGAGTCCGAGAGCAGCAGTCGGATCCCCTCGGTGCTGGCCAGCTCACCCATGCGGGGCAAGTCGGTGCGCCGGCCGTCGACCGGCTGCAGGTCGAGCTTGAAGTCGCCCGAGTGGAGGATCACCCCCTGGGGCGTATGGAACGCGATGGCCATCGATTCGGGCACCGAGTGCGTGACCGGGATGAACTCGACGTCGCACGCCCCGATGCGCACCCGCTCGCCGTCCTTCACCGTGACCATGCGGCTGCGCTCCCCGAGCCCCGCCTCCTCGATGCGGTGCCGAGCCAGACCGACGGTCAGTTCCGACCCGTAGATCGGCGACTGGAGCTCGCGCAGCAGGTAGGCCAGGCCGCCGGTGTGGTCCTCGTGCCCGTGCGTGAGCACGATCCCGTCCACCCGGTCCTTGCGCTCAAAGAGGTACGTGAACTCGGGGAGCACCAGGTCGATGCCCGGCATGTCGGGATCGGGAAACATGATTCCGCAGTCGAGGACGATGATCCGCCCTTCCACCTCGATGCAGGCGCAGTTGCGGCCGATCTCGCCCAGCCCTCCGAGGAAGACCACCCGGACGGGCTTCGGTTTGGACCGCCTGTTTTCAGCCAAGCGGGGCCGTCATCGCCGGTGGCCCGACCGCGGCCACGATCTTGGCCGCCTGTGCGTCGAGCTCGGGGACCGAGGCTCCCATGGGCAGGCGGCACTGTCCGACCCGCAGGCCCAGGGCCCGCAGGGCTGCCTTGGCCGGGAGCGGGTTGGGGAAGTCCGCGGAGGATTCGAAATCGAAGGAGTCGAGGAGCTCGGCGTTGCCGGCGATGGCGGTCGCCACGTCGCCGGCCAAGAAGGCGTCGATCACCGCACGCAGTCGAGGGCCGACCCAGTGCGATGCCACGCTGATGAGACCGACCGCACCCACGGCCAGCAGCGGCAGCGTCATGACGTCGTCGCCGCTGTAGATCTCGAAGCCAGGCGGCGCCTGCGCGGCCAGATGCGCGCGTGCCCGGCGCGTCACCCGCCGCGTCCTTTAATCCCACGATTGCCGGGACCTCACGGGCCAGGCGCAGCACGGTGGCGGTTTCGATCCGGCGCCCGGAGCGGACCGGGATGTCGTAGAGCAGGACCGGCAGGTCGCCGGCCGCCTCGGCCACAACCCGGAAGTGCTCGGAGATACCCGCCTGGGACGGCCGGTTGTAATAGGGCGTCACGATCAGCACGCCGTCCACACCGGATGCAGCCGCGGCACGGGTCATCGCGATCGAATGCGCGGTGTCGTTGGAACCCGAGCCGGCGATCACCGGGATGGTCACTACCTCCGCCACCGCTCGCCACAGCTGGACCTTCTCGTCGTCGGTGAGCACCGAGCTCTCCCCCGTCGAGCCGGAGAGCACGAGTGCGTCGCTGCCGTGCGCGGCCAGCCAGCGGGCTAGATCCCGGGCCGCGGGCAGGTCGAGTGCACCGTCCTCGTCGAACGGCGTCACCATGGCGGTGATCACCCGCCCGAAGCGGGGCGAGTCCGGCCCGGGGCTCATTGCCCCTTCACGCTACCAGCGCCGGCTGATGCTCAGGCGACCTGGCGCTCAGCGGGCGACCCGTCGGCGAACGCGTCCTCTTCCTCGGTGGAGTCGGTCAGGTTCTCGAAGGCGATCGCCCCCATCTCGGTGAACTTGGTGCGGAGCCAACCGTCGGCGGCGTCGAGCAGGCCCAACTTCTTGAGGTTCGGGACGATCTTGGAGAACAGGAGGATCTGGAAGTCGTCGCGCTCGGGCGCCGCCTGCATGACCTTGACCACGTCGGCTGTCGGCACCTCCATGCGCTCCCACACTTCCTGCATGGCCATGCGGTCCTTCATGCGGATGGCAGCCTCGAATGCGAACTCCTGGCGCTCCCGCAGTTCGGCCGCACTGAGCTCCTTGTAGTACTCCTGCAGGCTGAGCACACCGAAGGCGACGTGGCGGGCCTCGTCGGCCATGACGTAACGCAGCAGCTTCTTCAGTAGCGGCTCGGTGGTCATCATGTGGATGAAGCCGAAGGCGGCCAGCGCCAGGCCTTCCACCATGATCTGCATGCCGAGATAGGTCATGTCCCAGCGCGAGTCGGAGACGATGTCGTCGAGCAGCAGTCCCAGGTGGGCGTTCATCGGGTAGTGACCGGAGAGTTTCTCGTCGAGGTACTTGGAGAAGACCTCGACGTGGCGCGCCTCGTCCATCACCTGCGTGGCGGCGTAGTACTTGGCGTCGATCCACGGCACCGTCTCGACGATCTTGGCCGTACAGAGCAATGCGCCCTGCTCGCCGTGCATGAACTGCGAGAGCAACCAGTTCTGGTTCTGGATACCGAACTCGATGAACTTCTTGTCGTCCCACTTCTCGAGCACGGTGCCGGCCAGTGCCGCTTCGTCCCACTGCATCTGGGCCGGGTTGGCCTCGGCGTTGGCGATCACGACCTGCTCCTGGTCGACCTCGATGGACCAGTCCAGGTCGGTCTGCGCGTTCCACTGCGCCTTCTTCGCCTTCTCGTAGAGCTTGTCGAGCTGTGGCTTGGCGCCCTTCTGGTAGTCCCAGGTGAACTCGGCCGGGCAGTTGTCCGGCACCCGGTGGTATCCCTCGACGTCGTAGTGCCCGACGACGCTGAGCACCGCTTCGAGGTCGTCGATGCTGTCGCGCCCGATCAGCTCGAGGTTGGACCTCAGCTGGTCTTGGTCGTCATCGAGTGTGGTCATGGAGCCGCCCCCTTGGGTGGTGAGAGTCAGTGGAAATGGAAGTGGAGACTGAACGCGTCGTCGGTGCGGGTCCGGCCGAATCGACTCGCAGGGCCAGGATGCCAGGCAGTACGAAACGACGCACGAGTGTGCGGGTCTGGTCGAGGTCGGTCAGGTCCGTGCCCGGAGACGGGTTGGCGCAATACGCCATCACGATGCGCACAGCCCACTCGGCCGCACGCGAGGCCTGGTCGGGCTCGAGCCAGCGGGCGAAGAACGGCGCGGCCAGATCGCCGGCGACCAGGAGCACGCGGTCGAGTTGGCTGAAGGTCAGGTAGGGCAAGACCGCGCCGGGCTCGTGCGCCAGCAGGTAGCTCAGCGCAGCGTGGTCGCGCAGGCCGCGGGCGGACTCGACCATGCCGGCGACCAGCACGTCCTCGAGATCGGTGGCCTCCCCCATGGCGACGGCCAGGGAGGAGAACAGCCGAGCCACCTCGGTTTCGACCACGGCGGCGAGGATCCCCTCCTTGCCGCGGGGAAAGGTCCGGTAGACCGTCGCCCGGGACAGGCGGGCCGCCCGGGCGATGTCGTCCACCGTCGTCTTGGCGATCCCCTGGCGGGCAAGGCACTCGAGGGCGCCGTCGACGATGCGGACCCGGGTCGACGAGCGGTCGTCCGCGCCGAGATGCCGCACGACGGCCCCGCGCTCCGTCGACGCCGTGCCGGGGTTTCCCCGCTCAACTCGTGCCGCAGCCACACCCACTGATGAAACAGTATGGCGATATTTGTCTCACTGTCAACCAATTGGCCGAGGAGGACCGGGCCTTAACTGAGATTGACGTGGCCGGGCGCCACCCCGCTGATCAAGAAGCCGAGCACAGCCAGGGCGGCGACGCTCCCCCCGAGGGTCAGGGCCAGCGCCCGCCCCTGGTCTCGCAATTGCCCGGCGTAGTCGTAGAGCCAGGCCAGGGCGGCGCCGGTCGCCAGGCCGCCCAAGTGGGCACGCCAGTCGATGTTGCCGCTGAAGCCGATCAGGAAGTTCAAGACGATCAGGCCCACCACCGGCGCGATCGGCAGGTGGCGTCGCAAGCCGATGACGACATAAGCCGCCATGACGCCGATGATGGCGCCCGACGCGCCCAGCCCGTACTCGTTGTGGGGCCCGAGGAGGTAGGAGCCGACGCTGCCACCGAGCCCCGCAATGAGATAGAGCGCGATGAAACGGATCTTGCCCAGCAGCACCTCGACGGCCGGCCCGACGATGAGGAGGGCGATCATGTTGAAGAAGATGTGCACGAAGTCGGCGTGCAGCCACATGGCCGTGAACGCTCGGTAGTACTGGCTCTGTTGGTGCACCAGGTCCGGATCCATGGAGTAGCGCTCCACGACTCGCAGGTTGTTCCCGAAGTCCTCGAGGAAGAACACGACCACATTGACCGCGATGATCAAGAGGACAATCGGCGTCGGGTTGGTGGATCCGACCACGCCCGTGTGTCCGGGGCTGGTGTGGGTGAACGCGGGCACGTGGCGCGAGCGCTTGGCGCCCTCTGTGGTGCAGGCCGGGCACTGCCAGCCCACCGGCGCCGCCACCATGCAGTCGGTGCAGATGGGTTTGTCGCAGTGCCCGCACAACACAGACGCCGCCCGCTCGGGGTGGCGGTAGCACGGCGGTGGCGGGGCCGGCTCGGGCTGACGCGCCGGCTCGGGTGGCGGGCCGCTCACCTGATGCCGGCCAGCAGCTCGGACCGGACCAGCAGCGCCACCTGCTCGGGGTCGTTGAGGTCCCAGCGCCCCGGCGACGCAATGTACGAGAGCACCATGCGGGCCAGAAAGTCCGCCGCCGTGTCCAGTTCGGTTCCCTCGGCCATGCCGTGGCGGACCAGGTACGGCACCAAGAAGCCGGCCACCAGTGTGTGCGTCTGATCGGCCTCAATGGTCAGGCGCGGCAAGAGGATCTCCGGCTCGGTGACGAGGATGCGCTGGAGCACCTCGTGCTCGACCAGGGCCCGGTGGGCGAACACGAGTCCGCGCTCCATCACCTCTTCGAGGCTTTCAGCGTCGGACACCTCTTGGTACAGCCGAAGGAAGAAGCGGGCGAACTCCCAGCCGACGACCGCCGAGATCAGTTCGTCGCGACCTCCGGGGAAGTAGCGGTACACCGTCGCCCGGGACACACCGGCCTCGCGCGCCGCGTCCTCGATTGTCGTCTTGGCGAGGCCCCAGCGGGCCACGCAGTCGTAGGTGGCCTGCAGGAGCCGCTCCCGGACGTCGGAGCTCACAGGCCGAGGACAGCCTCGAGACCCACGGTCAGACCGGGCCGCCGTGGCACCTCGCGCACCGCTCGCAAGACGCCGGGCATGAAGGAACGCCGGTCATAGGAATCGTGGCGGATGCTGAGACTCTGGCCCGCCGCGCCGAAGATGACCTCCTCGTGCGCGACGAGGCCGGGGAGGCGCACCGAATGCACGTGGATCCCGTCTGCACTCGACGCGCCACGTGCTCCTTCGAGCACCACGTCGGTCGTCGGATCGGGTGGGAGCGGTGCGCTGCCCGCCGACCGCCGCGCCGCCTCGATGGCCGCCACCGTGTGCATCGCCGTTCCCGACGGCGCGTCGCGCTTGGCGTCATGGTGGAGCTCGATGACCTCGACTCCATCCATATAGGGCGCCGCGATGCGGCACAGGTGCAGCAGCAGCACGGCGCCGATTGCGAAGTTGGCGGCCACGATCGCGTTGGCCCCGCTCCCCTCGAAGTGCTGGGCGATGGCGTCGAGGTCGGCGTCGGACAGACCGCTCGTCCCGATCACCGCGTGGACCTGCTGGTCGGCGTAGTGCGACACGTTGTGGCGCACCGCCTCGGCGACGGTGAAGTCCACCACCACGTCGACGCCGAGGTCGCGCAGCGCGTTCACCTCGCCGACGATTGCGTGGCGGCACACCTCGTCCCCGACGTGAGCGGGGTCGATTGCCGCCGCCAGCTCCATGTCGGGCGCCTCGGTCACCACGCGGCACACCTCGTGGCCCATGCGGCCGCCGGCGCCGACCACACCGACCCTCTGCATGGTGAGCAGGTTACCGGGCGGCCATGGCGGGCAGGTGGGACTCGAAGTCGTGTTCGTCGAACGGCCCCACCGCGCTCAACGTGCGCGGCGAGGCGGCAAGCATCTGTGCCGCCGCCTGTACCTGCGCGCGATCGACCGCGTCGATCTTGCCCAAGATCTCGTCGACCGACTGCACCTCGTCGTGCAACAGGAGCGAGGCGCCGATGCGGCTCATCCGGGCTCCCGAGTCCTCGCCCGAGAGCAACATCTCGGCGCGCAGGTATCCCCTGGCGACCGCCAGCTCCCGTTCGGTCACCCCCTCGTTCGCCAGGAGCTCGAGCTCGTCGTTGACGATGCGCAGCACCTCGTCGACGTGCGCGGGTGCCGTACCGACCACGACCGCCAGCGAGCCCGCGTCGGCATACGCGGCGCGCTCGGACCAGACCGAGTAGGCCAGGCCACGCTGCTCGCGCACCTTTTGGAACAGCCGGCTCGACAGACCACCCCCGAGCACGTGATTCAGCACGGCGAGAGCCCAGCGGCGCTCGTCGAAGCGCGACACCGAGCGCGCCCCGTAGACGAGGTGCGCCTGCTCGGTGGTCCGCCGCACCACCTCGAGGTTGACGGCGTCGGGGCCGGGCGCGGTGCGCGTCGGCGCCTCACCACCGGGCACCCCGGCGAAACGCTCCTCGAGTGCGGCCGCGACCAGCTCGTGTGTGCAGTCGCCGGCCACCGACACGACCATGTTGGCCGGGCGGTAGTGGTGGGCCAGAAAGGAGGCCACGTCGTCGGGGGTGATGCGCCGGACCGATGACGCCGTCCCGAGCGTGTCGCGTCCGAGCGGATGATCGGGGAATACGGCGCGCTGCCAGCATTCCGAGGCCAGGTCCACCGGTTCGTCGGCGTGCATAAGGATCTCGTCGAGGATCACGGTGCGCTCGGCCTCGAGATCGTCGGGGCGCAGCGCCGGCGCCCACACGATGTCGCTCAGGATGTCGAGGCCCAACCCGAGGTGGTCAGAGAGAAGGCGCACGTAGAACGTCGTGTACTCCTTCGTGGTGAAGGCGTTGCAATCACCGCCGACCTCGTCGAGCTGCTCCGCGATCGCCGCCGCCGATCGCCGTTCGGTCCCCTTGAAGAGCAGGTGCTCCAAGAAGTGCGACGCGCCGGCGAGCTCGTCGGGTTCGTCCCGCGAACCGGTGCCCACCCAGAATGCCACCGCCACCGAGCGGACGTCCGCCATGGTCTCGGTGACCAGGCGGATGCCGCTGGGTAGAACTGATGTCTCGATCAACGACGGCGCGAGCGCCCGCGTGAGGGACGGCGGTCGTTGCCGCGGTCGCCCCGATCACCGCGGTCCGGGCGGCCACCGTCGCCCTCACCAGCGCCGGGACCGAGGTCGCCCAGGTCGGCCACGAGCTCGGCCTCGAACGCGTCCTCGAAGGAGGGTGCGCTGCGATCGCCGCCGCCGGACCTCGTGCCTCCCGAGCTCGCGCCACCCGAGCTCGTGCCACCGGAGCTCGTGCCACCGGAGCTCGCACTGTCACCGTTGGCCGAGCCGCCGCCCGACCGCTCTCCGCCGCCTTCGGGCACCGAGGCGAGCGAGAGGGAGACCTTGCCCTGCGGGTCGATGTCGTCGACGCGCACCTCGACCGCCTGGCCCAGCGTCAGCACGTCCTCGACGTTGTTGATGCGCTTGCCGCCGGCCAGTGAGGACAGCTTCGAGATGTGCAGCAGGCCGTCCCGGCCCGGCAGCACGTTGACGAAGGCGCCGAACTTGGTGATGTTGACGACCCTGCCGGCGTACACGGCGCCGACCTCGGCGGTGGGCGGGTCCAGGATGAGCGCGATGCGGCGGCGGGCCTCTTCCACCGCGTTGCCGTCCTTGGCCCCGATCGTCACTGTGCCGACGACCCCGTCGTCGTCCACCGCGATGTCGGCCCCGGTCTCCTGCTGCAGCGTGTTGATGACCTTGCCCTTCGGGCCGATGACCTCACCGATCTTGTCGATCGGGATCTCCATGGACACGATCTTCGGCGCACTGTTCGCCACGTGCTCTCTCGGCTCGGGGATGGCGCCGGCCATGACCCCCAGGATGGTCAGGCGGGCCTCCTTGGCCTGCAGCAGCGCTTTGGCCAGGACGTCGGCGGGCAGGCCGTCGATCTTCGTGTCGAGTTGCAGCGCCGTGACGGCGTCGGCGGTGCCCGCCACCTTGAAGTCCATGTCGCCGAAGGCATCCTCCGCACCGAGGATGTCGGTGAGGGTGACGTAGGCGTTGCCGTCGTAGACCAGGCCCATGGCGATGCCCGCCACCGGCGCCTTGATCGGCACGCCGGCCGCCATGAGCGAGAGGCTCGACCCGCAGACAGAGGCCATGGAGGTCGAGCCGTTCGAGGCGAGGACGTCGGAGACGACACGCAAGGTGTAGGGGAACTCCTCGGCGCTCGGCACCACGGGGAGCAGGGCCCGCTCGGCCAGCAAGCCGTGGCCGATCTCGCGCCGCTTCGGTCCCCGCATGAAGCCGGTCTCACCGGTCGAGTAGGGCGGGAAGTTGTAGTGGTGCATGTAGCGCTTCGACTCGACCGGAGTGATCGTGTCGAGGAGCTGGTTCATCCGGGGCATGCCCAGCGTGGTGACGTTGAGGACCTGGGTCTCGCCGCGCTGGAACAAGGCCGAGCCGTGCGCCGTCGGGAACAGGTCGACCTCGGCCGACAACGGGCGGATGTCCGCCGTGCCCCGGCCGTCGATGCGGACGCCCTCCTCGATGATGCGTTTGCGCACGAGCTTCTTGGTCAGCGCCCGGATGGCCGCCTTGACCTCACCCGCCCGCTCGGGGAACTCCTCGGCCAGGCTTGCCTTGATCTCGTCGCCGGCGGCGTCGAGAGCGGCGTTGCGCTCGGCCTTCGACGTCACCAGGTTGGCCTTGGCGATGGCATCGCTGCCCACCGCCTGGACACGGGCAAACACGTCGTCCTCGTAGTCGGTGTGGATCGAGTACGGGATCGTCTCGATGGGCCCGCGCGCCGCGGTGAACGCCTCGACCAGCTGGCGCTGCAGGACGATCGATTCACTGATCCATTGCTTGGACGCCTCGAGGCCGGCCGCCAGCACCTCCTCGGTCACCTTGGGCGCGCCTGCCTCGTAGTAGTCCCACGACTTCTCGCTTCCGCCAGCCTCGACCATCATGATGGCGATGTCGCTGTCGGCGTCCTCACCGACGGCACGGCCGGCCACCACGAGCTCGAAGGTGGATTCCTCGCCCTCCTCGAACGTGGGGTGCCCGATCCAACTGCCCTCGGTGGTGTACGCGACACGCACTGCCCCGATCGGGCCGTCGAAAGGGATGCCCGAGATCATCAGTGCCGCCGAGGCGGCGTTGATGGCCAGGACGTCGTGCGGGTTGACCTGGTCGGCCCCGACCACGGTTCCCACGATGTGCACTTCGTTCCGGAACCCCTCGGGGAACGAGGGGCGAAGGGGGCGGTCGATGAGGCGGTCGGTCAGGATCGCCTGATCCGAGGCCTTGCCCTCGCGCCGGAAGAACGAGCCGGGGATCTTGCCCGCGGCGTAGGTGCGCTCCTCGATGTCGACGGTCAGAGGGAAGAAGTCCGTGCCCTCCCGGACCGAGCGCGCCGCCACCGCGGTCGCGAGGACGTTGGTGTCCCCGATCCGGGCGAGTACGGCGCCGTCGGCCAGTTGGGCGAGCTTGCCCGCCTCGAATGACATGGTTCGGTCCGTCCCACCAATGGGGGACGAGACGTGAATGGCATCAGCCATGATGCTCCTCGTTTGTCAGGGGCATCTCTGCTGGTTCCCAGTGGTCGACCACCTCGCACTGGAAGTGACCGGCGACTGGCAGCCAGTGCCTCGAGACGCCCGGTTCTGTGATGCCCCGCTACCGTCGGATGCCGAGTCGGCTGATGATGGAGCGGTAGCGCTCGACGTCGTTCTTGCGCACGTAGTCGAGCAGCCGGCGACGCTGGCCGATGAGCTTCATCAGGCCGCGCCGGGTGTGGTGGTCCCCTTTGTGCTCCTTCAAGTGCTCCGTCAGGTGGTTGATCCGCCCCGACAGCAGGGCTATCTGCACCTCGGGAGAACCGGTGTCATGGTCATGCAACCGGTACTCGGAGATGGTGGCCTGCGTGTCGGGCATACAGAAAGAACCTCGAAGACAATGTCGGAGTGCCCGGGGACCTGTCCCCGGCCGCTGGCTATGCTAGCAGCCCCCGCCTGATCAGGGGTGATCGGCCGAGGCGAGTACGCGCTCGGTGGCCTCGACGTCCGCCCGCATCTGAGCCACCAGGTCCTCGATGGAGTCGAAGCGCTGCTCGTCCCGCAGGCGGTGGGCGAAGGACACGCGGGCCACCTCGCCGTAGAGGTCACCTTCGAAGTGCAGCAGGTAGGCCTCCACCAGCACCGGCGCCGTGCCCGGTTCGTAGAAGGTGGGGCGCCGCCCGACCGAGATGGCCGCCCGGTGCACCGTGCCGTCGGCGCGGCGGAAGTGACCGGCGTAGACCGCGTCCGCCGGGAGCGCGATGTCGTCGCTCACCGCCAGGTTGGCCGTCGGGAAGCCCAGCTCGGGCCCTCCCCTCCCGTCGCCGCGCACCACCGGCCCCCGCACTTCGTGCGGCCGCCCGAGGAGGCGCGCCGCGCCCTCCACATCCCCGTCGGTGAGTAGCGCGCGGATGCGCGTCGAGGACACCGCGTCTCGTCCGTCACCGGTCAGGCCCACGCCCACTACCTCGAAGCCGTACTCCGCGCCTAACCGGCGGAGCAGCTCGACGTTGCCGCGCCGGCCGTGACCGAAGTGGAAGTCCTCCCCGACCACGACCAGTCGTGCCGACAACTCGTCGACGAGCACTTCCTTGACGAAGTCCTCGGCGGACTCCTCGGCGCGGACTTCGTCGAAGGGCACGACGAGGGTGCGGTCGATGCCGCACTCGGCCAGCAGCTCGAGCTTCTGCTCCAACCCGGTCAGCTGCTTGGGGGCGGACTCGGGACGCACCACCGAGGCAGGGTGCCGGTCGAAGGTGACCACGACGGTGGAGAGGCCGGCTGTCGCCGCCCGCGCCGAGAGATCGCTGAGCAGCGCACGGTGGCCGAGATGCACCCCGTCGTACGCACCGATCGTGACTGCGGTTCCTGCTCGTGACATCGCGACCGAGGGTAGTCGGGACCCCGTCATCCACCCGCCAACACGACGGCTGGCCGGATGCGGTCGGTCCCGGTCGCCTCGTAGACGGCCAGGAGCTCGCCACTCTCGTCGAGCATCGCCCACGGGCCGTCGCCGGTCGCCCCGAGCGGCACCTTGTCCAGCGGCAACCCGGTCCGGATGGCGGCGGCGCTGGCTTCGTCGACCTGCACCCGCTCGAGATCGCGCATGGCCTCTGCCGGCGTGAGCACGGCGTCGGGTGCGAGCTGGTCGAGGGGCCGCATCTCGTTGCCGCCGAACGAGCCGATGCGCGTCCGGCGCAGGTTGGCCACATGGGCGCCACCGCCGAGAGCGGCGCCCAGATCCTGGGCCAGCACCCGGATGTAGGTGCCCGACGAACACTCGATCTCGGCGCGGTAGACCCCAGGCCGCGCCGGATCGAGCTCGGTCGCAAAGCGGTAGACGGTGACTGGCCGCGCCGCCCGTTCGACCTCGATACCTTGACGGGCCAGCTCGTGCAGCCGCCGACCGCCCACCTTGACCGCCGAGACCATGGGCGGGACCTGTTCGATCTCACCGGTGAACGTGTCGGCTGCCGCCTGCACGGCCTCGGGCGTCACCGCGGTCATGTCGAAGGTCTCGAGGACCTCTCCGGAGGCATCAAGGGTCGACGTGGAGATCCCGAGCACGATGTCGGTCGTATAGGTCTTGGGCAGGGCCGTCAGAAAACGCAAGAGCCGCGTCACCCTTCCCAACCCGACGAGCAGCACCCCGGTGGCGTCGGGGTCGAGCGTGCCGGCATGGCCGACCCGTCGTTGGCCGAAGATGCCCCGACAGCGCGCCACCACGTCGTGGGAGGTCCACCCGGCTTCCTTGTCGACAACGACCAGGCCGGTCGCGCCCGTGGTGCTCACTGGGCGTCGGTCCTGGGCCCCCCGCCCTCCTCGTCGTCGTGCAGCCCGCGTAACAGCTCCTCGACGTGTGAGCCGGCGGCGATGGCGGGATCGGCGCGAAAGCTCAGGCGAGGTGTGCGCTTCATCGTCATCTGCGCGCCGATCAGGCGTTGGAGGTGGCCGCGTCGGTCTTCGAGCACCACGGAGGTCTCGTCGTCGAGGGAGGCCAAGAAGACGACGGCGGTGCGCATGTCGGCCGACACCTCCACCGAGGTGACGGTCACCATGGGCAGCTCGTCGGCGTCGGCCAGGCGCTCGAGCTCCTCGGCCACCACCTGGCGCAGCACCTGGTTGACCCGAAGCGCTCTCGGGTACGTCGCCGTGCGCCGTCTCACGGTCACCGCGTCGAACTCCTCAGTTCGTGACATCCGTGCGCCCTGAGGTCCGGGCGACTTCGCGCTCCTCGTAGGTCTCGATCAGATCGCCTTCCTTGAGGTCCTGGAAGTCCGAGAGCCCGATGCCGCATTCGAAGCCCGACGCCACCTCGCGGACGTCGTCCTTGAAACGCCGGAGCGAGTTGATCGCCCCCTTCCAGATGACGGTCCCCTCGCGGAGGAACCGCACCTTCGATCCACGCGTGATCTTGCCGTCGCGGACGTAGCACCCGGCGATGGCACCGACGCGGGGCACGCGAAAGATCTCGCGCACCTCGGCCTCGCCCGTGACGATCTCCTCGAACACCGGCGACAGCAGGCCGAGCATGGCCGCCTCGAGGTCCTCGAGCAGCTTGTAAATGATCTCGTAGGTCCGGATCTCCACGTCGGACGACTCCGCCAGGTCGCGCGACCGCTTGTCGGGCCGCACATTGAAGCCGATGATCGTGGCGTTGGAGGCGGCCGCGAGCTGTACGTCGTTCTCGGTGATGCCGCCGATGCCGCGTGAGCACGAAGCTCAGCTTCACGTCGTCGCGCTCGAGCCGCTTGAGCGATTCGGTCACCGCCTCGAGCGAGCCTTGGACATCGGCCTTCAAGACGATGTTGAGCGTCGCCGTCTCGCCGCGGGAGATCTGCTCGAAGAGGTCCTCGAGCTTGGCGCCCGCGGTCGCCGCCACCGGCTTGTGCCCCGACAGCCTGAAGCGTTGGGCCCGCGCCTCGCCGAGCGTGCGCGCCCGGCTCAGGTCCTTGGCGCCGCGCATCTCGTCGCCGGCGTGCGGCGGTTCGGAAAACCCGAGCACCTGCACCGGCGTGGACGGCAGCGCCTCTTTGATGTGGTCGCCCGTGTCGTCGACCAGCGCCTTGACCTTGCCCCAGGCTGCGCCGGCGACCACGGGGTCGCCGACCCGCAAGGTGCCCTGCTGCACGATCACCGTCGCCACGGGGCCGCGCCCCGCCTCGAGGTTGGCCTCGAGCACGACGCCGCGGCCCTCGCCTTCGACGCGTGCCGTGAGCTCCTCGACCTCGGCCACGATCACGATCTGCTCGAGCAGGTCCTCGATACCGGTCCCCGCCAACGCGGACACCTCGACCATGATGGTGTCGCCGCCCCACGCCTCGGGCACCAGTTCGCGCTCGGAGAGCTGTTGGAGCACGCGCTGAGGGTCGGCGTCGGGCCGGTCGATCTTGTTGACGGCGACGATGATGGGCACGTCGGCCGCCTGGGCGTGGTTGATGGCTTCGACCGTCTGCGGCATGACGCCGTCGTCGGCCGCCACGACCAGGATCACGATGTCGGTCACCTGCGCGCCGCGGGCGCGCATGGCGGTGAAGGCGGCGTGGCCCGGCGTGTCGATGAAGGTGATGGGGTGGTCCTGCCAGATGACCTGGTAGGCACCGATGTGCTGGGTGATGCCGCCCGCTTCGCCGGCCACCACGTTGGCGGAGCGGATCTTGTCGAGCAGCAGCGTCTTGCCGTGGTCGACGTGGCCCATGACGGTCACCACCGGGGGACGGGGCCGCTGGTCGGCGCCATCCTCTTCGTCCTCGTCCTCGAAGTAGCGGGCCAGCAGCTCGGCCTCTTGCTCCTCGCCCGGGTCGACCAGGCGCACGTCGGCACCGATCTCGGCCGCGAAGAGCTCGATCATGTCGTCGGACAGCGACTGCGTCGCCATCACCATCTCGCCCTGGAGGAGCAAGAAGCGCACGATGTCGCCGGCGCTGCGGTTCAGCTTCGGCCCGAGGTCGTGGGCGGTCGAGCCCCGCTCGATGATGATCTCGCCCTCGGGTACCGGTGCCGTGGAGGGCTGGTACGTCGTCAGCTGGGTCGGCTCGAGCTCTTCGAGGTTGCGCCGGCGGCGGCGCGACCGGCGCTGGGGAGGCCGCCTGCCACCGACGCCGCCCCGACCTCCCGGCGGTGGCGCGCCCGTCGGCGCTCCGGCACCCGAGCGGCCACCGAAACCACCGCCCGAGGGACGGCCGGCGAACCCGCCTCCCCCACCGGTGCTGGGTCCACCGGGGCGCCCACCTGCGGGGCGGCCGCCGGTCCGTTGCGGGTAAGTCCCGCCGCCCGGTCGGGACGACGGGGGGGCCGCGGTGTTGGGCCGCCTCCCGCCCATACCGGGTGGGGGTGGAATGGGGCGGCCACTCGGGCCGAGCGGTGGACGCTGGCCCGGTGGCGGTGGCACAGGCTTGCCCGAGGGGCTGAGCGGCGGACGGGCTCGCGGGCGTTCGGGCGCCGGCGGGGCCGCCGTGTCGGAGGCGTGGGCGGCCGGGCTGTGGGCCGCCGGGGCGTGGGTAGCCGGGGCGTGGGTGGCCGGGGCGTGGGTGGCCGGGGCGTGGGCCGCCGCGGACTGGGCCGCGGGCGCCTGCGCCGCCGGCGCCTGCGGTGGCGCGGCCGGCGGCGCAGTGGGACGGCTGCTGATCAGGCGCGACGGGCGCGGTGCGGGACATCCTCGCCGCCCGTCGCTGGCCCGCTTCTCGGTGCGGACGCCGGCGGGGCCGCCACCGCGCGCGCCGGCGCCTTCTTCAGCGGTGCCGTGCTCGGAGCGGTCGCGCCCGACGAGGTGGCGACCGCTTTCTTGGCGGGCGGCGAGCTGCTGACCGGCGTTGCGGTCTCCGCTGCGGGTGCCGCCGTCGCGGCCACGGCCTTCTTGGTCGTCTTCTTGGCCGCGGCGGGCTCTTCGGGCTGGACCGGGCGGCGCAGCCCCTCGGCGTCGGCCTTGCGGCGGACGCGATCGGCCTGCCGCGTCCTCGATCGACGACGAGTGGCTCTTCACCCCGATGCCCAGGGACAAGGCCAGTTCCAGGCCCTCTTTATTGGTGAGGCCTAGCTCTTTGGCCAGCTCATAGACGCGGATCTTCTTCGGCAAGTGGTTCTCTGTGTCCTTGGTCTCTCGCGGGGCCCGGGGTCAACCCAGCTCCCTATCCTCGCACATCGAGTGGTTCGCCCCCCCACCGCTTCTCCAGATGTGCACGCAACTCCTCCAGCGCGGCGGCGTCGATGGCCGCCAAAAAGGCCCGGTCGAAGGCGTGCCGTCGCAGTGCGTCATCGACGCACCGCACCGATTCTCGGCACAGCCACGCACCCCGCCCCGGCGCGTGCCGGTCCTCTGATAGCGCCCCGCCCGGCAGCCGGACGATCCGGATCAGCTGGTCGGCCGGCAGGGCTCGCCGGCAGCCGACACAGGTCCGTGTCGGCGCTATGCCTCGGCCTCCTCTGATACCCCGGCGTCGGCCGGCGTCGCCTCGACCACGACATCAGCGGGCGCGTCGCCTGCCACCGCTGCTGGTTCCGCCTCGGCTACCGCCTCGGCGGCCCCGTCGGCCTGCGTCGCCTCGGCGGCGGGCGCGTCGCTCGTGTCCTCCGCCTGGTGTGACCATTCCTCGGCCGACATGGCCTCGCCACCCTCGGCCGGCTTCCACACCAGCTCGCCGCTCTCGTCCTCGATCCACTCGCCCTCGGCCCACTCCTCGCCGCCGTAGCCGGCCTCTTCCTCGGCCAGCTGAGTCTCGCTCTTGATGTCGATGCGCCAGCCAGTCGAGGCGCGCCGCCAGCCGCGCGTGACCCTCCTTGCCGATGGCGAGGGAGAGCTGGAAGTCGCTCACGATGACTGTGGCGGTGCCGGTCTCCTCGTCGAGGCGCACCTCGCGCACCGGGCCGGGGCCAGCGCGTTCTGAATGAGCTCGACCGCGTCGTCGGAGAACGGCACCACGTCGACACGCTCGCCGCGCAGCTCGTTGGTCACCATGCGCGCGCGCAGAACCGCGGGCCCCAACGCAGGCCCCGACGGGGTCGACGTTGGGGTCGTTCGACCACACCGCGATCTTGGTCCGGTGGCCGGGTTCGCGCGCGGCCGCCTTGATCTCCACGACGCCTGAGCCGATCTCGGGCACCTCGAGCTCGAAGAGTCGCTTGATGAGGCCCGGATGGGTCCGACTGACCACGATCTGGGGACCCTTGGTCGTCTTGCGGACCTCGACGATGTAGGCCTTCAGGCGCGCCCCGTGCTCGTAGCGCTCGTAGGAGACCTGTTCGGCCTGGGGCAGCAGTGCCTCGACCTTGCCCAGGTCGAGCAGGGTGTAGCGGTTGTCCGTCTGCTGCACGATCCCGGTGACGATGTCACCCTCGCGGCCGGCGTACTCCTCGTACTTCATGTCGCGCTCGACCTCGCGGATCCGCTGGAGGATCACTTGCTTGGCCGTCTGGGCCGCGATGCGCCCGAAGTCATCGGGCGTGTCGTCCCACTCGCGAACGACCTCGCCGTCCTCGTTGAGCTCCTGGCCGTAGACGCGGATCTCGCCGGAGTCGGGATCGATGGTGACGACGGCCTCCTCGGCCGCGTCGGGGCGGCGCTTGTAGGCGGCCACCAGCGCGTTCGCGAGGGCGTCGAGCAGCGTGTCGACCGAGATCCCCTTGTCGCGTGCGATCTGTCCCAACGCGTCGAGGAACTCGAAGTTGGTCTTGCTCATTGCCGCGTCACCCTCTCACTCTTCGCATTCCGGGCCGCCGGGCCCCACTCGAACACCGTCCGCGCCCGCTCGATCTGGTCGTAGGCGATGCGCAGCTCGCCTCCGGGCACCTCGGGGCCGGCCACCGTGCACCCCGTGTCGTCGGCCTCGCTGGAGCACGCCCGTGACCCGCTGGACGTCGGGCGTCCCGGCCTCGATCCGCATCGTGACCTTCTCCCCCAACGCTCGGGCGAAGTGCGCCGGCGTGCGCAGGCGCCGCTCGAGCCCGGGGCTCGACACCGACAGCGTGTAGCGCCCCGGCATCGGGTCGAGATCGTCGAGCGCCGCCGACACCTCGCGGGTGGCGTCACCCAGCTCGTCGAGGCCGACGCCCCCCTCCCGGTCGACAAAGACCGTGAGTTGGGCCCCGTGGACCTCGACGTCGACCAGGTCCAGGCCGCGTTCCTCGAGCAGAGGTGACAGCGCACCCGCCAGGTCGTCCTCGTGTCCTTGCCCATCGCCGTCACCTCCTCTCCTTTCGTCCCTGTTCGTTCGTGCCCCAGCAAAGCGAAAGCGTGGGCCGCAGCCCACGCTTCAACGAGGTACTGATTCTAAAATGGACAGCTGGGCAATTATAGCAATTCCAGCGTCAATACGACCGTGCCACCACCGCCACGAGGTCGCGTTCGTCGTCACCGGGCTCGGCCAGGGACCCGTCGGGACGCTGGACGCAGCGCACGGTGAGTGCGTGCTCGGCCAAGCGGTCCTCGCCGTCGGGCCCGAGCGCCCCGAGGCGGATCCGGGCAAAGCCGACCGCGCCGGCCTCGACGGCCTCCCCGAGGGTGGAGACGTCCGTCGTCCGGGCCTCCAGAGCTGCGGTCGCCTCGGCCAGCAGCTCGCGCCCCGCCTCCTCCAGGACCGTGGCGACGGTGCGGGCGACCCCGGCCACGGCCACGCTCTGCTTCTCCCGCCGGTGGCGGATCACCACGGTCACGTTGCCGTCGGCGAGATCGCGTGGTCCGACCTCGACCCGGGCCGGGACGCCCTTGAGCTCCCAGGCCACGCTGCGCCGGCCAAAGCTGGTGTCGGTGCGGTCGTCGAGGCGGACCCGGTGCCCGAGCGCCCGCAGCTCCGCGGCCAGCGCGTCCGCCGCCGCTGCCACCTCGGGGGCGTCCTTCACCACCAGCACGACAACCTGCGTCGGAGCCACGGCGGGTGGAAGGCGGAGCCCGAAGTCGTCGCCGTGGCCCATGATCAGGCCACCGATGAGCCGGGTGGAGACCCCCCACGAGGTCTGCCAGACGTAGTCGAGCGAGCCGGAATCGTTGGCGAAGGTGATGTCGAAGGGGCGCGAGAAGTTCTGGCCCAGCTCGTGGCTCGTCCCCATCTGCAACGCCTTGCCGTCGCCCATCATCCCCTCGCAGGTCCACGTCTGCGTGGCGCCGGCGAAACGCTCCCGCGCCGTCTTGTGGCCCGTGAGCACGGGCATGCAGAGCACGTCGAACATGGTGGAGCGATAGACGTCATGGAGGATGCGCAGCGCGTACGCGCGGGCGTCGTCCTCGGTCGCGTGCGCCGTGTGTCCCTCCTGCCACAGGAATTCTCTGGTGCGAAGGAACAGACGCGGTCGCAATTCCCAGCGGATCACGTTGGCCCACTGGTTGATGAGGAACGGGAGGTCGCGGTGGCTCTGGATCCACTTCGAGAAGAAGTGGTTGATCACGGTTTCGCTGGTCGGCCGGAGCACGATCGGCTCGTCGAGTTCCTTGCCTCCGCCGTGCGTCACGATGGCCAGCTCGGGCGCGAACCCTTCCACGTGCTCGGCCTCGAGCTTCAAGAATGACTCGGGGATGAAGAGAGGAAAGTAGGCGTTCTCTGCGCCCGCCTCCTTGATGCGGCGGTCGAGCTCGGCCTGCATCAGCTCCCAGATCCCGTACCCCCAGGGCCGGATGACCATCGTGCCACTCGAGGGGCCGTTGTCGGCCATCTCCGCGCCGGCGATGACCTCTTGGTACCAGCGCGGGAAGTCCTCTTCGCGGGTGACGATGGCGCCCTTCGGCATCCGTGCAGGGTACTTGGCGGGCGCGCCGTGGCCGGATGACCGACCGCCAAGGCTCAGGCTCCGGCGTCGCCCTCGTTGTGGCGCCGGATGATCTCGATCTTCTCCGCGGCGTGGTTCGGGTCGGCACCGGTCGACTCGAGCACGGCGCGCCGGTCGGCCTCCGCCTCGGCCTCGGCTCCCGCGTCCGCCGCGGCGATGCGCGCCTCGACACCCTCTGCCACCAGTCGCTCCGCCTCCTCGACGAGCGCGCTGACCATGTCGGCTTCGGGGACGACGCGGATGATCTTTCCCCGGATGAAGAGGTGGCCCTTCGCTTTGCCCGCCGCGATGCCGAGGTCCGCCTCGCGGGCTTCGCCCGGGCCGTTCACGACGCAGCCCATCACGGCCACCTGAATCGGGAGCTGCAATTTCTCGAGCGCCTCCTGGGCCTCCTTGGCCACCGCGATCACGTCGACCTGGGCCCGGCCGCACGAGGGACAGGCGATCAGGTCGAGGCCCTTGCGCTCGCGCAGCCCCAGCGACTCGAGCAGCTGGCGTCCGGCCCGGGCCTCCTCGACGGGGTCTGCGGTGAGCGAGAAGCGGATGGTGTCGCCGATCCCCTCGGCCAGCAGGGTGCCGATGCCGGCGGTGCCCTTGACCAGCCCGGCCGGCGGCGGGCCTGCCTCGGTGACGCCGAGGTGCAGTGGGTGGTCGAAGGTCTCCGACGCCAGGCGGTAGGCCGCGATCATGAGCGCCACCGACGATGCCTTGACCGAGATCTTGACGTCGCTGAAGCCGACCTCCTCGAAGAAGGCCAGCTCGTGCTGCGCCGACTCGACCAGCGCCTCGGGCGTCGCGCCCCCGTACTTCTTGTAGAGGTCCGGGTGCAGCGAGCCGGCGTTCGACCCCGATGCGGATGGGGACGCCGCGGTCGCGCGCCTCGGCGGCGACCTGCTTGATCTCGGCCTCCTTGCGCAGGTTGCCCGGGTTGAGACGCAGTCCCTGTACTCCGGCCTCCAGCGCGGCGAGTGCCATCTCGTGGTGGAAGTGGATGTCGGCAACGATCGGGACCGGCGAACGCGGGACGATGTGCGCCAGGCCCTCGGCTGCCGCCTCCTCGTTGCACGTGCAGCGCACGATGTCCGCGCCCGCGGCGGCGAGCGTGTAGACCTGCGCCAGCGTGCCGTCGACGTCGGCGGTCTTGGTGGTGGTCATCGACTGCACGCTCACCGGTGCGCCGTCGCCGATGGGAACGCCGCCAAGCGTGATACGCCGGGTCGGGCGGCGTGGTGAGAGGAGAGCGGAGGAGAGCTCCACGGCGTCAGTGCGGTAACTGCAGCGGGTGGGTGATGTCCAGGTAGATGGCGGACAGAGCACGAAGAGCCCAAGAATGCGATGAAGAGCGCGGCAACGGGGAACAGCTTGGTGATGTCAGCGCGGTAGTAGGTCTGGCCCTTCTTGGTGCGGATCCACTCGTAGCCCGCGATGGCAACATGGCCGCCGTCGAGGGGGACCATCGGCAGCATGTTGAGGATGCCGAAGACGACGTTGATGGCGATGAGCAGACATCAGGACCGGAAGCCAGACCCTCCTGTTCCGCCTGCGCGCCGAGGTTGACAATGCCGACGATGGAGGACGGACGAGGTGCCAACTGACGGGTTGTTGGCGACTGCTTGCGCGTACTTGGAGTTGGTCAGTTGGTGCCACAGCGAGGACGTCCCGAGGGCGAGAACACATGCCCGATGCCGATCACCTCCTGGTCGGCGACCTGCCAGAGGGTGGACACCGCGGCGCCCGGCGCCGACAGCAGCGCCACGGAATTCGTGGCGGTTCCGATGTTGACACCGAGGTAGGCACGATCGCCCAGGTTCTGGCCGTCCACCTTGACGCCCTTGCCACTCTCGGGCGTGGCCGTCAGGTGGAGGAGCCTCCCGTCGCGCTCGACCCCGAGGGTGATCGGCGTGCCGGCCGATCGCTTGATCACGTCGGTCATCGAGTTGGGGTTGGCAGAACGACTTGCCGTCGATGGAGACGATGGTGTCACCGGCCCGCAACCCGGCGAGCGCTGCCGGTGTCGTCCGGCCCGTCCAGTGCTCGAGCGACGTCATCTTGTAGTTGTTGGTCAACTGGCCGTAGCCGAGGACGACGATCAGGGCGAGGACCAACGCGATCAAGAAGTGCATGGCCGAGCCCGCCGAAGCGACGATGATGCGCTGGTGGAAGGGCTGCTGGCGGTAGGCCCGCGTTCTCGTCCGCTTCGTCCACCTCTTCGGTCGAGGTGAACCCGGTGATGCGCACGTAGCCACCGGCGGGAATGGCCTTGACGCCGTACTCGGTCTCGCCCCGTCGCACCGACCACAGGCGGGGTCCGAAGCCGACGAAGTACTCGGTGACCTTCATGCCGGCCCACTTGGCGGTGGCGAAGTGTCCCGAGCTCGTGCAGCATCACGATCGCCACCAGGATCGCGATGAAGAGAAGCAGGTAGCCCCAGCCCAAGAGAACGAAGAGGCCGGAGATCACCACGATGCCCGACGAGGAGCTGGACGACGCGCGCCGGGTTGCCCTGATCCGGCTCAGCTGGATCAGGCCCGAGGGGCGGGACGTCCGCCCGTTCCTCCTGCTCGGTGATGGTCATGACCAGCTCAACGCTACCGGCCGCCCCCCGGCGCCAGGCGTCGGGCGAGGATCTCGCCGGCCCGGGCTCGGGCTGCTGCATCGGCCGCCAATACCCCTTCGACCTGGTCGACCTGGTCGTCCGTCCAGCCCTCGAGCGTTTCGGCGACGAGGTCTGCGATCCCGTCCCAGGGCAAGCGACCGTCGAGAAACGCCCCGACTGCCACCTCGTTGGCCGCGCTGAGCCACGCCGGTGCCGACCCCCGGCGCGGCCGGCTTCGTAGGCCAGGTCGATGCAGCGGAACACCGAGCGATCCGGCGGCTCGAAGGTCAAGGTGCGCGGCTCGGACCAGTCGAGCGCAGCGAAGGGCGACGCAGCCCGGTCGGGCCATCCGAGCGCGTACCCGATGGGCAGGCGCATGTCGGTGTCGGCCAACTGCGCCAACGTCGACCCGTCGCGCAGCTCCACCATGGAGTGCACGATCGACTGCGGATGCACGACGATGTCGATGCGGTCGTAGTCGATGCCGAAGAGCTCGTGCGCCTCGATCACCTCGAGGCCCTTGTTCATGAGCGTGGACGAGTCGACGGTGATCTTCGGGCCCATCGACCAGGTGGGGTGGGCCAGCGCGTCGGCGACGGTGATGGTGCCGAACCGCTCGGCAGGCCAGCCCCGGAACGGGCCGCCTGACGCCGTGAGCAGCAGTCGCGCGACATCTGTCGCGCCCTGGACCGAGGCGAGGCACTGGTGCAACGCACAGTGCTCCGAATCCACCGGCACGATTTCCGCTCCGGGTGTGCGGCGAGCCTTCTGGACGACCGGCGCACCGGCGATCAGCGATTCCTTGTTCGCCAGCGCCAGACGCTTGCCCGCCTCGAGCGTGGCCATCGTCACCGGCAGTCCGGCGAAGCCGACGACGGCGTTGAGCACCACGTCGGCACCGCGCGCCGCGGCAACCATGCCCTCCTCGCCGACCATGACCTCGGTGCCTGTCGGTACACCGGCGCGCACGTCCGCGGCGAGTGCAGCCTCGCCGATCACGACGAGGTCGGGACGGAACTCGACCGCCTGGGCCACGAGGACCTCGGAGGAGGTGCGGGCCGCCAGCGCGTGCACGCGGAATCGCTCGGGCTCTCGGCGCACGACGTCGAGGGCCTGGGTGCCGACCGAGCCCGTGGAGCCGATCAGGCTGATTGTCCGCATCAGATCACCCGAGGTGCATTGCCTTGACCACGAAGTACGTGGCGGGGATCACGAACAAGAGCCCGTCGACGCGGTCGAGAACGCCCCCGTGGCCCGGGAGGATCCGGCCCATGTCCTTCACCCCGAGGTGCCGCTTGATCATCGACTGGCTCAGGTCGCCGAGCGGCGCCACGATCGCGACGACCACGCCGAAGATCGCGGCTTTGCCGATCGTCCATGGATGTATGAAGTGGACGACGATCACCGACACCAAGATGGCCACGATCGCACCGCCGATCAGCCCCTCCCAGCTCTTGTTGGGGCTGATGGAGGGTGCCAGCTGGTGCCGACCCATGGCGGAACCGATCAGCAGCGACGCGATGTCGTCGGCCACGGTCACGATGACGGCCGCCAGGATGAAGGCGATCCCGTGCCGATCAGGGAAGAGGTTCGGGTCGAGCAACAGGGCGGCGAACGAGCCGAACGCACCGATCCAGACGAACACGAAGACCGTCGAGGTGATGCCCGACACCGGCTCGGCCGCCGGCTCGACGCGGGCCAGGTACCAGATGAAGGACCCGGCGACCAGCAGGACGAGCACCAGGGGCAGCGCAGCAACGCCCTTGTTGTACGTCTCGATGAGGAGCGACAGCACCGCCACCAGGCCGAGCAAGGTCGCCGGGTGGTAGTGCGCGCGCCGGAAGGCGGCGTACGCCTCCGCCGCGGCGAGCAGCACCACGACGCAGACGATGACCATGGTGGCCACGGTCCCGGCGGCAAAGCAGGCCAGTGCAGCAACGCCGAGCAGCAAGCCCGAGCCGATCGCCACCCGCATGTCGCGCCCGTCGGTACCCGCCGTGTTCACGTTCCCCGTGCGCACGTTGGCGACCGAACGGGTCGTGCGCGGGACGCGTGCCTTCTGCTCCGGGGGCTGCGGTGGGCTCAGCCTCGAGGCGCCGGCGGCGGCCGACGAGGTCGTGAGTGGTGTGGCCGACCGGGACGACACCTGGGCCGGTTCGAACTCGGGTTCGGGTTCGGGCTCGGGCTCGGGCTCGAACGGCGCCTCCAGCGGCTCGTGCGGCACATATGGCTCGTGCAGCAAGACCTCTTCTGACTCCCTCGCCGCGTGCGCCGGCTCGTGCTCGAACCCCGGCTCGGGCGGGATCACCAGGGTGTCGTCGGACTCGAAATGCCACGGCTGGCGCTCGACGTCGTCGCGCTCGCCCAGCAACGCGCCGACGGCAGGAAGGTCTTCGGAGAGCATGGCGGGCTCGAAGATCTCTTCTTGCGCCTCCCAGTCCGTTTCCTCCTCGCGCCACGTGGGCGGGGCGAGGAGAGGCTCCTCGCCGTTGTTGCGATCGAGCACGGCGGGTACCTGGCCGGTCGGTGCGTCGTTCCAGTGCGGAAGCTCAGCGTGGTCCTCGTCCACGGGACCCGTGACCTCCGGGATGGTGTCGCCCGCCGGTTCAGCCCCGATGATGCGCACTCGGCCGGAGTGGTAGCTAGTGGGTTCCTCGTCGACGTCCTCGGCACCCGGATCGCCGAAGCCACCGAAGCCCGTGTCGACCTTGTCCAAGTTGTCCGTGCCGTCGTCGCTCATCGTCGCCTCTCAGACCTGCAGCAGCTCTTGCTCTTTGTGCGAGAGCAGCTGATCGATCAGCGTGACCTGTTCGTGGGTGATCTTCTCGAGTTCCTTCTCGACCCGCTCGAGCTCGTCGCTGGTGAGATCACCGTCCTTCTGCAGGGCTTCGAGCTCGTGGCGCCCTGCCCGGCGCAGGTTTCGCACTGCGACCCTCCCCTCCTCTGCCTTGTGCCGCACGACCTTGACCAGCTCCTTGCGGCGCTCTTCTGTCAACGGCGGAAAGGCCAGCCGGATCACGGTTCCGTCGTTCGTCGGGTTGATACCCAGATCAGAGGCCATGATCGCCTTCTCGATCGCTCCGAGCGACCCCTTGTCGTAGGGGGAGATCACCAAGAGCATTGCGTCGGGCACGCTGAAGCCGGCGAGCTGACGCAGCTGGGTCGGCGTGCCGTAGTAGTCCACGGTGAGCATCTCGACCAGCGCCGAGGACGCCCGTCCGGTCCGTACGTTGCCCATCTCGTGACGGACGTGGTCGATGGCCTTGCCCATCTTCTCCCTGGTGTCGTCCTTGACCAGGGTGGCGAGGTCGTCGTCCATCAGCGAACCAGCGTACCGATCTGCTCACCGCTGAGCGCACGGGGGATGTTGCCGGGGATCATCAGGTTGAAAACTCGGATCGGCAGGTTGTTGTCCTTGCAGAAGGTGATGGCGGTCAGGTCCATGACCCGCAAGTCCCGGCTGATCACCTCCATGAAGGAGATCTCGTCGTAGCGGGTGGCAGTCGGATCCAGCTTCGGGTCGGCGCTGTAGACGCCGTCGACCCCCGAGTGGGTGCCCTTGCACAGCAGCTCAGCACCGATCTCGGCGGCCCGGAGGGCGGCCGGGGTGTCGGTCGTGAAGAAGGGGTTGCCCATGCCGGCCGCGAAGATCACGATGCGGCCCTTCTCGAGGTGCCGGATGGCCCGCCGCCGGATGTAGGGCTCGGCCACCTCGGCCATGGAGAGCGCACTGAGCACCCGCGTCGGCTGATCCTGCTGCTCGAGCGCGTCCTGCAGGGCCAACGCGTTGATCACCGTCCCCAGCATGCCCATGGTGTCCGAGGTGGCGCGGTCCATGCCCCCGCTCTCACCGGTGGTCCCGCGCCAGATGTTGCCACCGCCCACGACGACGGCGAGCTCGAGGCCGCCGCCGTCCATCGCGCGCGTCATCTCCTTGGCCATACGTTCGACGGTCGCCGCATCGATGGTCTGGTCGGAGGCGGCGGAGGCCAAGGCCTCCCCCGACATCTTGAGGACGATTCGGCGCGGCTCTCCCACGATCCCTACGCGTCAGGCGCCGATGACGACCTGAGCGAACGAGACGACGCGCGCCGACCCGAGGAGCCCGGCGATCGTCTGCTTCTCGTCGCGCGCATAGGCCTGGTCGAGCAGCACACGCTCTTTGAACCAACCCGTCATCCTGCCCTCGACGATCTTGTCGAGCGCCGCTTCGGGCTTGCCCTCGTTGCGCGAGATCGTCTCGAGCGTGGCGCGCTCAGCAGTGACCTCGGCCTCGGGGACCTCGTCACGGCTGAGGTAGGTGGGCTTGGCGAACGCGATGTGCACCGCGATGTCGTGCGCCAGCTCCTCGGAGCCTCCCTCGAGCACGACGGCGACGGCGTTGACACCGCGGCCCGCCTGCCGGTGCAGGTAGGTGTCGATGACCTGGCCGGGCTCGGCGACGAGACGGCGCACCCGGCCCACCGAGATGTTCTCCTTGAGGGTGGCGCGCAGGCGGTCGATCTCGTCGTCCAGCTCGCCGACGGCGTCTTCACCCTTGGCCGCGACCAGCGCGGCCAGCTCGTCGGCCAGGGCCACGAATTCTTCTGCCTTGGCGACGAAGTCGGTCTCGCAGCGGAGCTCGACCACGGCGGCCGCCTCTCCACTCCGCGCCACGGCCACCGCGCCCTCCGCCGCCTCTCGGTCGGAGCGCTTGGCT
Source organism: uncultured Acidimicrobiaceae bacterium (assembly GCA_963736225.1). Classification (GTDB taxonomy): domain Bacteria; phylum Actinomycetota; class Acidimicrobiia; order Acidimicrobiales; family RAAP-2; genus Bog-473. The sequence continues at coordinate 293,858 of CAVTOF010000003.1, forward strand.
GCACCGGCGAGGCCCTTCTCACGGAGGATCTGTGCTGCCTTGTCCACATCGCCGCCCGCCTCTTCGAGCGCGTTCTTGCAGTCGAGCATCCCCGCGCCGGTCATCTGGCGCAGAGCGGCGACGTCCTTTGCGGTGTAGTTGGCCACGTCAGGCCACCTCCACGGGCTCTTGCGCGGCGCGGGCGCGGCGAGGACGGGGCGACGGGCTGGCGGCACTCTCATCAGCTTGGGCCTGGGGTGCCATCTGGCGGCGGTGCGCGGCGATGAAGCGGCCCTCGGCGACGGCGTCCGCGATGACCCGGCACATGAGCGAACCCGAGCGGATGGCGTCGTCGTTGCCCGGGATCACGTAGTCGATGACGTCGGGGTCGCAGTTGGTGTCGACCACCGCGACCACGGGGAGACCGAGCTTGCGGGCCTCGGTCACCGCGATGTGCTCCTTCTTGGTGTCGATCACGAACACCGCGTTCGGCAGCCGGTCAAGGTTCGCGATGCCGCCGAGGTTGCGGCTCAACTTTTCGAGCTCGCGGGTGTGCTGGAGCGCCTCACGCTTGGGCATCCCGTCGAAGTCGCCGGCCGCCTGCATCGCACGCAGCTCCTGCATCCGCTTCACGCGTCCGGACACCGTCGCGAAGTTGGTCAGCATGCCGCCGAGCCAGCGCTGGTTCACAAACGGCATCCCGCACGCCTCGGCGTACTCGGCCACCGGGCCTTGGGTTTGCTTCTTGGTCCCCACGAAGAGGATGGTCCCCCCGTCGGCGACCAGGTCCCGCACGAAGGCGTAGGCGGACTCGACGCCGCTCAGCGTCTTGCGCAGGTCGATGAGATAGATCCCGTTGCGCTCACCAAGGATGAAGCGCTTCATTTTCGGGTTCCACCGGCGCGTCTGGTGGCCGAAGTGGACTCCGGCCTCCAAGAGCTGTCGCATGGAAACGACGGCCATACAGGTACTCCTCCAGTCGGTTGTGCTTCCCTGGCGCAGCGCCGCCCGCAGGCAGCGACCGTGGAACGCGCACAGGTGATGGGTCGGATGTTGCTGCCCACCGCCGTGGTGGGCCGAGTCATGTTAGCCGCTCAGCGAGGCCGCGAGGCCCTGGGGTGGGTCTCCTCGTACACCGAGCGCAAGCGCTCCTTGCTCACGTGTGTATAGACCTGGGTGGTGGCCAGGCTGGCGTGACCCAGCAGCTCCTGGACCACGCGGAGGTCGGCGCCGCCGTCGAGCAGGTGGGTTGCATAGGTGTGGCGCAGGGCGTGGGGGTGGGTCGGGGACGGGGAGCGTCGGTCGAGGATGCGCCGCACGTCGCGGGGCCCTAGCCGCGCCCCGCGCTGGTTGACGAAGGCCGCCTCGGGCGGGCCGTCCATCTCGTCTCGTCCGTCACGCAGCCATGCGTCCAGCGCGGCCACCGCGGTGTCGTGGATGGGCACGCGTCGTTGCTTCCCGCCCTTGCCGAGCACCGTGACCGTGCGGCCTCGCACATCGATGTCGCCCCGATCGAGCCCGCAGAGCTCCGACACGCGCAATCCGGCTGCATAGAGGAGCTCGAGGACGGCGAGGTCGCGTCGGTCCAGTCGGTCGTCGGCGCCCACGTCGAGCAGCGCGCCGACCTCGCCCGGAGAGAGCACCCGGGGCAGGCGCCCGCCGCCCGACGGTGACCGCAAGGACCTGGCCGGGTCGGAGTCGATGCGTCCCTGCCGGCACAGCCAGGCGAAGTAGCAGCGCAGCGCGGCCGCCTTCCGAGCGATGGTGGCGCGGGCGAGGCGCCGCGTGCCGAGTGAGGCCAGGTACCGGCGCAGGTGCATGCGGTCGACCGGCTCAGGCCCGTGGACGTCGCTGCGGGACATCCACTCCGTGAAGGCCGTGACGTCGCCCACGTACGCGGTGCGGGTCGCCGCGGCCCGGCCTCCGAGCCAGGCTGCGAAGCCAGGGAGATCCCAGTCGTCCGACACGGCGTCCCACGGTACCGCCCCCATCGGACAGGTCCTGGGAACTAACGTCCCTTTGGAACCTTCCGGGGGGTCCGCTGGGTTCGGGAATAGGGAGGGCCGATGGTCTCGAAATTCGATCGCCGCACTCTGCTTGCAGGGAGTGCCGCCGCTGCCGCGGGCTTCGCGGGCGCCTCGGCGCTCGGCTTGGGCTGGGACGGGATCGCCGGTGCGTACACGAACGGACCCGGGCTCAACGGCGTCAGCACCAAGACCCCGAAGAAGGGGGGCTCGCTCGTCTTCGGCGTGGACGCCGAGGAATCGGGCTTCGACCCGACGCAGGCCCGCTTCGACGAGGTCGGCGTCATGTACGCGAGGACCGTCTTCGACCCGATGACCATCGTCACGGCCAACGGCGACTGGGCGCCCTACCTCGCCGAGTCGGTGATCCCCAACGCCAGCTACACCTCATGGACCATCACGCTGCGGCCGAACGTCACGTTCCACGACGGCACCCCCTGCAACGGCGCCGCCCTGGTGACCAACCTGGTCGCGCAGTCCAAGTCGCTCCTGACCGGCATCGTCATCGGCCCGACGCTGGTCTCCATCACCCAGACCGGGCCGCTCGCCGCCACCATCACGTTCAAGTCGCCCTGGGTGCCTTTCCCCTATTACCTGGCCGGTGGCATCGGCGGGCAGATCGCGTACGTGGTGGCGCCCTCCATGCTCGCGAACCCCAACGGCACCACCCACCCGGTGGGCACAGGGCCGTTCGTCTTCAAGGAGTGGATCCCCAACGACCACTTCACCGCCACGGCCAACCCCAACTACTGGCGCAAGGGCATGCCCTACCTGTCGCAGATCACCTTCAAGCCGATCCCCGACGAGGAGTCCCGGGCGGAGGCGCTCAAGTCGGGCACCATCGACCTGATGATCACCGACACCCCGCAGATCATCACGGAGTTCAAAGGCAACCACGCCTACGCCTACATCGACGACAGCACACACGTCGCCGGAGAGCCGGACATGAACTGCGTCCAGCTCAATTGCCTGGCCAAGCCGTTCAGCGACCCCAACGTCCGCCTGGCCGCCGCCATGGCGATCAATCGTACCCAGTACGCCAAGGTCATCGACGAGGGCGTCCTGCCCGTGAGCAACGGGCTGTTCGTCCCGGGGTCGCCGTACTACTCCACGACCCAATACCCGAAGTTCAACCCGTCACAGGCCTCGAAGCTGGTCAGCAATGCCGCCAAGGCCAACGGCGGCCCGATCACCTTCTCGTACGGCTCGACCAACTCGCCGGCGGCCATCCGGGCCGCCCAATATCTCGAGCAGGCCTGGGAGGCCGTGGGCTTCAAGGTGTCCACGTCGATCGTCCAGCAGAACCAGACGATCAACAACGCCTTGGCCGGCAAGTACCAAGCGCTGGGCTGGCGCCAGTTCGGCGCCGTCGACCCGGACCTCAACTACATCTTCTGGAGTACCACCACGGTCAGCTCGGGCTCCCTCTCGATCAACATGGCCCGCAACGCCGATCCCACCATCGAGCGGGCTCTGCTGAGCGGGCGCGAGAGCACCGAGAAGGCCGTCCGGGAGGCCGCCTACAAGACGGTGAACAAGCGGCTGGCGCTGGACGTACCCTATTTGTGGACGGATCGGGCGGTCTGGGCGGTGATCGGGACGCCTGATGTCCAGAACTTCAACAACCCAACTACGCCGCAGGGCACCCCTGCATTCGGCATGATCGGTGGCTCCATTTGGCCGACACAGATCTGGATCAGCTGAAATGGAGTCTGATGAGCGGACGCATCCTGGTGGTCGAGGACGATGAACGCATCAGATCCTCGATGCGACTCGCCTTGGAGGGCGAAGGCTACGAGGTAAGGGACGCCGCCAGCGGCGAGGAGGGCCTCGACGTGTTCGCCGAGGCCGCACCCGACGTCGCGCTCATCGACCTCATGCTGCCGGGCATGGACGGCTTCGAGTGCTGTCGTGCCCTGCGCCGCAGCAGCGCGGTCCCGATCATCATCGTGACGGCACGCTCGGACACCCACGATGTCGTGGCCGGGCTGGAGGCCGGGGCCGATGACTACGTCACCAAGCCGTTCGTGGCCAAGGAGCTGTCGGCCCGCATCCGCGCCTTGTTGCGCCGCGCCCGCCCGGCCGAGGAAGAGCCCGGCGCGCTGACCTTCGGCGATCTGCAGCTGCTGCCCGAGCAGGGAGTCCTGCGCCGCCTCAACGGCGACGAGGTCCACTGCACACGCACCGAGTTCCGCCTCCTGTGCGAGCTGGCGGCCAGCCCCAACAAAGTGCTGAGCCGCGAGCAGTTGCTCGACCGCGTCTGGGGGTACGACTACTTCGGCGACGGGCGGCTCGTCGACGTCCACATCCGGCGCTTGCGCACCAAGGTCGAAGCGGACCCCGCGGTCCCCCAGCACATACTCACCGTCAGGGGCATGGGCTACAAGCTGGTGCCGTGACGTGAAACTGGGCATCACTGCCCGGATCACGGCCGTCTTCGGTCTCGGTGCGCTGTTGCTGTCCATCTTGATGGGCGGGCTGTCCTACTTCACCGTCCGCCACTACCTCCTGGCCGGGCGCGAGGCGGCCGCCCAGCACCAGACCTTCAACAACGCGGTCCTGGTACGCAGCTCGCTGGTGGAGGGCACCCCGACCACGAAGTACACCAGTTTGCTGGCCAACATCGACGCCGGGTCCGACGCGCACTCGGTGCTGTACCAGCGGTCCAAGTACTACAACTCGTCCCTGTCGGTCAATGCGTCGTCCATCCCCCTGCAGCTGCGCAAGGACGTCCTGAGCGGCACAGCAGCCACACAGACCGTTCGCACCAGCGCCGGTACCGAGATCGTGGTGGGCGTGCCGGTTCCCTCGGTGCATGCCGCCTACTTCGATGTGTTCGACCTCTCGGACCTCGACCACACCCTCCGCGTGCTCGGGCTGACGCTTCTGGTCGCCGGTGTGGTCACGACCGTGCTCGGCATCGCCCTCGGCCGATTCGCCAGCGTGCGATCCCTGCGACCGCTGGCCGACGTGTCCCGGGCGGCAGGCGCTATCGCGAGCGGAGAGCTCGACACCCGGCTCGATGCCGACGCCGCCGATCCCGATCTCATCGGGCTGACGAACTCGTTCAACGCCATGGTGGACCAGCTGCAGGAGCGGATCGAGCGAGAGGCACGGTTCAACTCCGACGTGAGCCACGAGTTGCGCTCGCCGCTCACCACACTGGCGGCATCGTTGGAGGTCCTCGAGGCCGACGTGGACCGGCTGCCCCACGCTCTCAGCGAGCGCTCCAGCTCCTGAGCGACGACCTGCACCGCTTCCAGCGCATGGTCGGCGACCTGCTCGAGATGTCGCGGGCCGACGCAGGGTCGGTGGACGTCTTCATCGAAGAGGTCGACGTGTCCGAGCTCGTGCAGCGGTCGGTCGAGGTCGGGTTCGGGCACATGGACGGTCCCCGGCCCGAGAGCGGCGGTGCGGTCGCCGCAAACGGCGCCACTGCCGGCCCACCCGGCGTGCGCATCGATCCCGCCGTGCGCGGCTGGCGGGTGGGCATCGACAAACGCCGGTTCGAGCGTGTCATGGTGAACCTGATGGAGAACGCCGCGCACTACGGCGGCGGCGTCACCGACATCGCAGTCACGCCCGGGCAAGAAGGGCACGTCGAGGTCACGGTGGACGACGCCGGCCCCGGCATCGACCCGCTCGAGCGGCTCAAGATCTTCGAGCGCTTCTACCGCGGCTCCACGTCGGGACGCCGCGGCACCGGGACCGGCACCGGGCTGGGCCTGGCGCTCGTGGCCGAACACATGCGCGCGATGCACGGCGATGTGCGCGTGGAGTCCTCGCCCGCGGGTGGCGCGCGCTTCGTCCTCATACTGCCAGTGCTCGACGAGGACGACCTGGGCGACGACGTGGAGGATGGACTGGGTGACGAGACGGTCGACTCGGTGAGCAGCACGCCGAAGGCCCGGGAGCTCGAGTGAAACGTCCGCTGCTCGTCGCCGCACTCATGACGCTGGCAGTCGCCGCCTCGGGCTGCGCCATTCCGACCCAGGGCTCGCCCAACGTCATCGCAAGCTCCAAGGTGCCATCCAACCTGATGGACCCCCACCCGCCCACGACCTCGACGACCCAGCCGAACGCAGCCGCCACCGTTCCGGTGAAGGTGTACTTCGTCAACGCGAGCGACCAGTTCGTGGCGGCGGCGCGCGTCGTGCCCCCGCCCGCCCCGCTGATCTCCGTCGTGCGAGCCCTCCTGGGCGGTGTGACCAGAAGTGAGGCAGCGGAGACCATCACCACCGCCATCCCGAGCGATGTCACCGTGCTCGGCGTGTCGACACAACCTGGCAACGTCGTCACCGTGAACCTCAGCAGCGCGTTCGGTGAGATCACCGGCACGGACAGCGCGCTGGCCGTCGGGCAGATCGTGTGGACCGTGACGAACGAGGTGGGGCTGACGACCGGCGTCGTCTTCGAGATCGAGGGGCAGCGCATCAGCGTGCCGATCGCCAACGGCTCACTCGTGGCGGGACCCGTGTATCTCCTGCAGTTCTACAACATCGCGCCGACCTGAGATCGGTCCGGCGCCGATCAGCGGATCGTCAGCCGGTCAGCCGGTCAGCCGGCGTTCTCGACGTCGCGTCGCCACGGCACCCGGGGTGCACCCGACCACAGGTGCTCGAGGTCGTAGTAGTCCCGCGTCTCTTGCAAGAAGACGTGCGCGATGAAGTCGCCGTAGTCCATGAGGACCCACGTCGCGTCCTGCAGGCCTTCGACCCGCGTCGGAGCGAAGCCGTGTTCCTCTTTGACCCCGCGTTCGATCTCCTCCACCAGCGTGCGCACGTGGCGCGTGTTCTGCGCACTGGTGATCACGAACGCATCGACGACCCCGAAGAGCTCGGTCATCCCGAGCACGACGGTGTCGCGCCCGAGCTTGGCGTCTGCCGACTCTGCTGCTGTCGCCGCAGCCGGAGGCAGTTGGACCTGCACGTCCAACCCCCGGCTCAATGGAGCACGTCCAAGATCCCTACCGTGAACCCGAAGGCGCCCACCAAGATGGAGCACGCGATGATCGTCCAACGCTGACGCGAACGGCGAGCCAGCCGAAGTTCGGCGCGGCGATCGGCGCGCCGCTGGGCCTGGACAGGCGAGACACTGGCAGTCGCGTGGGAACTGTCCGACAACTCCGTCCTCGCCGCCATGGCGCTCATTCAAGGCACAGCGTACATATCTCGGCGGCGAATGCAACGGATCACGCCTTCGGGGACCAGCCCGTCGACACTTTTGCCCTGGGACAGCAGGTCACGGACCTCGGAGCTCGAGACAGCGACGTTCGGCCCGTCCACCCGCACCGTGCGCCAGCCGGCCGGGACCTCGGCCGCCACCCCGGTCGGTCGGGACACGACGGCCAGGGTGACCAGGCGTCGCAGATCCTCGTGACGGTGCCAGGTCGGGAGCTCGGCCACCAGGTCAGCGCCCACGACGAGAACGAGCTCGGCCGGGTGACCTTCGTCCAGGGCGGCAGCGAGGACCTCCTCCGCCGTGTCCACCGAGTAACTGGGGCCGCCTCGGTCGATCTCGAGCCGGCTCGCCTCCGCGCCGGGGATCTCGGCGGCGAGGGCCTCGGTCAGGGCGTAGCGATCCTCGGCGGCGGACACGGACCGTTGCCCCGACTTCTGCCACGGATCATTGGCCACTACGAGGAGCAACCGATCGAGCCCGAGGCGCTCGATGACGGCGCGCGCCGCGGCGACGTGCCCGAAGTGCGGGGGGTCGAACGTGCCCCCCATGATCCCGATGCGGGCCGGTCGCTCAGGTCCCGGCAAGTTCAGCCAGCACTGGAGCCAGCGCGTCCATCTCCGCCTCGTGTACGACGATGTAGCTGAAACCGAATTCCTCGCGCCGCGCGCGCAAGGTGTCGATGATCTCGGGGACCGAACCGATGAGTGTCGCCGGTGCAGCGCGCAGCTGGTCCGGGGTCATGCCTAGTAGGGATGCGAACGAGGCACGCACTTCGTCGGCGTTCGGGACGACCTGTACCGCAACCGTCCAACACTGCAGCTCGAGCTCGCCAGCCCGCTCGCCTGCGGCGTCGAGTGCCCAGCGCACGCGGTCGGCGTACTTCTCCCCCACTGCCTCGGCCGCGACCTCGGGACCGATGTACCCGGCGGCCAGGCTCGGGACGACACTCACGACGTCGGCGTGACGCCCGGCCAGCTCCAAGATGCGGCGGCTGCCACCGCCGATGACCAGTGGCGGACCGCCCGGGGTGAGCGGGGCCGGCGCGCCGACCACGTCGGTGACGCGATAGTGCGCACCCTCGAAGGTGGCGCTGCCGGTCTCCCACATGGCGCGCATGATCTCGATCCCTTCGGCCAGCCGCGCGATACGCACGGCGGGCGAGTCGAACGGGATCCCCGATTGGTCGTAGTCGGCTCGCAACCAGCCGGCACCGAGTCCGAGCTCGAATCGGCCCCCCGTCATTGCATCGAGGGTGGCGGCCTCCTTCGCCATCAACACGGGGTGGCGGAAGTCGTTGTCGAGGACCAGCGTCCCAACTCGGATGGTGGTCGTCGCCTCCGCCGCCACGGCCAGTGCGATCATCGGTGCCCACTGGTCATCGAGGTGATCGGGCACGTACAGGGTGGAGTACCCGAGGTTCTCGGCCTGACGCGCCAGGTCACGCCATTCGGCCGCCGTCGCGGTGCGCGAGACCTGGAGAGCGAAACGGAAGGCGGCCATGGGGCGGGATCCTACGGCGTTAACCTGGTCCGGTGACGAGGCCCCCCGCGACACCTTCCTGGAGCGCCGCGTCCTGGCGGACGTTTCCGGCTGCCCAACAGCCCGAGTGGCCCGACGCGGACGCGCTCAAGCGCGCCGAAGCCCGACTGTCCACGCTGCCACCGCTCGTCTTCGCGGGTGAAGCCCGCCTCTTGACGTCGCAGCTGGCCGAGGTGGCCGACGGCAAGGCCTTCTTGTTGCAGGCAGGCGACTGCGCTGAGTCGTTCGCAGAGTTCACCGCGGACTCCATTCGCGACAAGCTCAAGATCATCCTGCAGATGGCGGTGGCACTGACCTACGCGGCGGGCGTGCCGGTGGTGAAGGTAGGCCGCATCGCCGGCCAGTTCGCCAAACCCCGCTCGGCGAGCACCGAGCGGGTCGGTGACGTGGAGCTCCCGTCGTTCCGGGGTCACATGGTCAACGACGAGACGTTCGAGCCCGACGCCCGCAGGCCGGATCCCGAGCGACTGGTGGCGGCATACCAGCAATCGGCGTCGACACTCAACCTGCTGCGCGCGTTCACGAAGGGCGGCTTCGCCGACCTCTCGCAGGTGCACCTGTGGAACCAGCAATTCGTGGCGTCGTCGGCGGAGGGTCAGCGGTACGAGCGCATCGCGTCGGAGATCGACCGTGCCCTGCGCTTCATGGCCGCATGCGGCATCGACCTCGGCGCGGAGGAAGGACTGCACCAGGTCGACTTCTTCACGAGCCACGAGGCGCTCATCCTCCCCTACGAGGAATGCCTCACCCGGATGGACTCGTTGACCGGCGACTGGTACGACTGCTCCGCCCACATGGTCTGGGTGGGTGACCGCACCCGCCAGCTCGACGGTGCCCATCTCGAGTTCCTGTCGGGCATCAACAACCCCGTGGGCGCCAAGATCGGACCCGACTGTTCGCCGCAGGAAGTCGTGGCGATCTGCGAGCGCCTCAACCCCGACCGTCAGCCCGGTCGCGTGACCCTCATCGCCAGGCTCGGGGCCGCCAAGATCGCCGACAAGCTCCCCCCGATCGTGCGCGCCATCGAGGCGGCGGGACATCCTGTGGTCTGGGCCTGCGACCCGATGCACGGCAACACCTTCACGAGCGAGGGTGGCCGCAAGACCAGGCGCTTCGACGACATCCTGGCCGAGCTCCGCACCTTCTTCGACGTGCACCGCCAAGAGGGGACCTGGCCGGGTGGCGTCCACATCGAGCTGACGGGCGACGACGTCACCGAGTGCCTCGGCGGGGCTGAGGAGATCCTCGAAGGCGACCTCGACGACCGCTACACGACGACCTGCGACCCTCGGCTCAACGCCCGGCAGTCGCTCGATCTGGCCTTCCGCGTGGCTGAGTTCCTCAGAATTTGATCCGCCGCCTGCTCCTCGCCGCGCTGGTCACGGCGCTCCCGTTGCTGGCGGTCGTCGTCACGGCCGCCCTCCCAGCGGCCTCACCGCCCGCGTCGGCCCAACCCAGCCAGACCACCCCCGCCTACTGGCTCGTCGCCTCCGACGGCGGGATCTTCTCCTTCGGCGGTGCGCCCTACTACGGGTCCACCGGCGGCACGGTGCTCAACAAGCCGGTCGTCGGGATGGCGGCGACGACGGACGGAGGCGGCTACTGGCTGGTGGCCTCTGACGGCGGGGTCTTCTCCTACGGCGACGCCAGTTTCTACGGCAGTACTGGCAGCATGGTGCTCAACCAACCGGTCGTCGGCATGGCGGCGGTCCCTGGCGGCGGCGGTTACTGGCTGGTGGCCTCCGACGGCGGCGTCTTCTCGTTCGGTGACGCGAAGTTCTACGGGTCTACTGGCGGCATGCGACTCAACAAGCCGGTCGTGGGGATGGCGGCGACGGCGGACGGCGGTGGCTACTGGCTGGTGGCCTCCGACGGCGGCATCTTCGCCTACGGGGATGCGGCCTTCCACGGCAGCACCGGCAGCCTCGTGCTGAACAAACCGGTCGTGGGCATGATCGCGGGGCCGAATGGTGCCGGCTACTTCCTCGTCGCCTCTGACGGCGGCATCTTCTCCTTCGGCTCGGCGCCCTTCTACGGTTCGCTCGGCGGCGTGCCGATCAAGCACCCGATCGTGGCCGCAGCGTCCACGCCGACCTTCAGCGGGTATTGGTTCACCGATTCCACGGGACTGGTGTCGAATTTCGGGCAGGCGAGCTATTACGGCTCCGCGCCCTCACCCCTGTTCAGACCCGTCGTCGGCATGGCCGAGGCGCCGGGAACCGGGGCGTTCGTGGGTGGGACCTATCCGTCGGGTTCCTACGGGTTCGACATCAGCAACTATCAGTGCCCCACCAACTTCCCGACTGCCGACCACCAGATCGGCATCGTGCAAGTGGACGGCAGTTCCTCGTCCAACGCGAACCCGTGCCTCGCTCAGGAAGCCGCCTGGGCCGGCGGCGGGCTCAACCTGTACACCTTTTTGAACTACGAGGCGTCGGCCGTGAACGAGCCCGGGTGCAATGGAGACGGGTCCTGTAATGCCGGGTACCAGGCCGGCATCCATGCATACACCGACGCCGTCAGCGCGGGCGTCAACGCGGGCGTGCCCTGGTGGCTCGACGTCGAGACCAACCCCATCTCAGCCTGGTCGAGCAGCTCGCAGGAGAACGCACTCTTCGTGCAAGGCGCTCTCAACGCCCTGCACGAGACTGAGGGTGTGGCCGACGTCGGCATCTATGCCAGCCCCGGCGTCTGGAACTCCATCGTCGGCGACTACACGCCGTCGGTCCCGTATTGGATGGCCGACTACCTGCCTTCACCGAGCGGACCTGGTTCCTGCGCGGACTACCAGAACTGGGTGACGAACCACGGTGCCCAGTTGCCCGGACCGCCCGAGATCGTGCAGTACAACTCCGGAACCTACGACGACGACTACGCCTGCTAAGACGGCGTCTGCCAGAACACCTCGACGCGGGTGATGATGCGGGCCTCGTCGAGCACGAACACGTAGGCCTCCTCCAGGTCGAATTCCTGGTCCGGGTAAACCAGATGCTCGGTCACGCGCGCGGAAAGGCGGACCGCTTGTCCGGCGTATACACGATCCGGTGCACGTCGTTGCCATAGCGCTCCGGCACGCTGCCCGCCAGTAACCCGAGATATTCGGCTCGCCCCGCCACTTCGTCACCGAGCGGCCCGACACGGACGACGTCGGCGGCCATCACCTCGCCCAGGGCGGGCCAGTCCCGCGCGCTCAGGGATGCGAAATAGCGCTCGACCGGGCCATCGTTGCCCGGGTTGCGGCCCTGCAGGATGTTCTCGACACGATGGCGCACATCGTCGCCGCTGGTGCCGAACTCGGCCAGCACCTCCGCCACGATTCCCTCCGTGGGCGTGACCACGCCCAGGAGCAGATATTCGGTCCCTATGTCGTGACCGCCCCGGGCAAGTACCTCACGCAGCGCGCGCTCCAGCGCCTGCTTCGCGCTCGGCGTGAACGGCGCGGCGTCCGGACCTCCTCCACCGGTCCCCGTGAGCCGACGGACGACGTCGCGGGCGGGCACCAACGTGATCCCCGCCGACGCGAGCGCCTGGGCGGCGCCGCCTCGCTCCTCCCCGATCAGGCCGAGCAGGACGTGCTCGGGGCCGATGTACGAGTGCCCCAGGAGACGAGCCTCCTCCTGGGCGAGCACAAGGACCCGGCGGGCCCGATCAGTGAACCGCTCGAACACGGCACCAGGGTGCCACGCGTTGGGCCACGCCGTGACGGCGACGCCCATGGCTCAGCCCGTACCTCCGATGGCCTCTCGCAGCAACTGGGCATTGCGGGTGACGGGTTCGCCGGCCTCGAGCGCGAGGTCCAGGTCCTCGGGTGTCACCCACGATGCACGCGCCTTCGCCACGTGCTCCCAGTCGAGCTCGTACCAGTTGGGGATGCCGCGGCTGCGCCCCTCGACGCGGGAGCGATGCACATCGATGTCGGCACACGTGGTCATGACGACCAGACTGGCCGCACCCTCCTCGGCGGCCACCAGGCGCGTGCCCACCACTTCGGCGTTGCGGGCCACACCGTCGAGCACCACCGACGACCCCCGCCTGAGCTGGGCGCGGGCCAGCGCCCACAGGATTGACCAGCCGACCGCGCCATGACCGGGAGGGTCCATGACGTCGAGTGCCTGCTGGAGCTCGGGAAAGGGTCGCAGGCCGCTCATCGCCCAATCATGCGCCAGCACCGGCGCACCGAGCGCGTCGCCGGCGACCTCGGCCATGGTCGATTTGCCGGTCGCCTGCAGCCCGGTCACCAGCACGAGAAGCACGTTGGGCGCCGCTTCCTCCTACACCTTTTCCCACACGGAGACGTGCTGGATGCTCTCGCTGGTGAAGGGTTGGCGTCCCCAGCCCGCCCAGCGCTCGCGCAGGCGCATCCCTGCGATGCGCGCCATGAGGTCGAGCTCAGCCGGCCACGCGAAGCGCCACGGCGTCAAGAAGGTGTGGGCCTGCCCGTCCGCAAACCAGTAATGGTGCGACACGCCCAGCTGATTGGCGACATCGAAGGTGTCGAACCCGAGTCGCGTCGGCGTGACGGTGAAGGCCTGCGCGCTGTCCCCGGGCGGGAGACGCCGCAGTGGCGGTACTCCGACCTCAATGACGAAGCACCCACCCGGTTCGAGATGCGCGGCCGCGTTGCAGAAGCAGGCCACCTGTGCGTCCTGGGTGGTGAGGTTGCCGATCGTGTTGTACACGAGGTAGACGAGACGGAACGCGCCGTCCAGCCTGGTCGAGGTCATGTCACCGACGGTCACCGCGATCGCCTCGGCGCCAGGTTTGGCCCGCAGCTGCGCCACCATGTCGGGCGACAGGTCGATGCCCTGGACCGGGACACCCCTTCCGCTCAAGGGCAGCGCGATACGACCGGTGCCGATGGCGAACTCGAGCGCCGCGCCATCGCCGGCCAGCCCCGCCAGAAAGTCGACCGTGGCGCCGACCACCGCCGGGTCGAACATGAAGCCCGAGTCGGCGTCGTAGGTGCGCGCAATGCGCTCGTCGAACAGATTGGGCCACGATGGCCGCTCGGCCTGGTCCGGCTGCTCGGGCATCGGGGGGACGGCCTAGTCGGTCTTGACGATCAGCACAGCGCAGTGGGCACCGTGCGCGACCGAGTTCGGCACGCTCCCCAGGTACCGGCGCGCGCCGCGCATGCCCTTGCTGCCGACGACAATGAGGTCGGCCTTGACGTCGGCGGCGGCACTGAGGATCGCATCGTCCGCGTTGCCCTGCGCCGAGTGAAGATGGACCGGCAAGTCGGACCCGTACGCCGCGACGGCGCGCTCGCCCACTTGCTGGGCCGCCTGGTCTGCCAGCGCCGCCCCTGCCCCGCTGTCGACGAGGGGTCCGCCGATCGCGGCTCCCATCGCCGTTGATGGCGCCTTCGTGGCCACCACGATGTGCAGCGCAGAGCCCCACGACCGTGCGATGTCTGCTGCCGCTCGTACCGCCTTGTCCGCGGTGGGAGAACCGTCGGTGCCCACGACGATGACCTCGTACATAGCTTCATCCCTTCTGCAGCGGAAGCCGCAGCGTACCCCGGTCAGTCCGGCGAGGCTCCGTAGGCGCCATCCCAGAACGCGGTGAAGTGCGCCGGCATCTCAGGCGACGTCATGGCGCGGGTGGTGAGGAGGATCCCGGTGAGGTCGCGCACGGGGTCGGTGTACCAGACCGTGCCGGTGCCACCCGTCCAGCCGTAGCCCCACGGCTGCGGCGCATCGCCCGAGAGCGGGCCGGGTGCGGCCATCCCGTAGCCCCACCCGAAGCCCGGCTCGATGAAGGGCGCCGACTCCCGGCGCTGGTCGGCCGTCAGATGGTCGCGCGTCATGGCGGCCACCGAGCCGGGCGAGAGCAGCTGCCGGCCCTCGTGCCACCCGCCCGCGCGCAGCATGGTCGCGAACGCCCAGAAATCGTCCACGGTCGACACGAGCATGCCCGCTGCGTTCGCCATCGGGGGCGGCTCGTTCCACCACCCGCCCTCGGCCGGGTCGAGCACGGCCAGCCCGCCGGAGTCCTCCGGCATGTAGGCGGTAGTGAATCGCGCCACTTTGTGCGCCGGCACGCTGAACGACGTGTCCGCCATGCCGAGGGGATCGAAAAGGCGAGCCCGCAGGATGTTCTCGAGTGGTTGCCCGCTCGCCCGTTCCAGCACGATCCCGAGCACCTGGGCCCCGGTGTTGTAGCGCCACACGGCACCGGGCTGGTCGAGCAGGGGCAGGGTGGCGAAGCGCGCGATCCACTCGTCGGCACCGAACGGAGGCGGAGGCCATGGAGGGCCCAGCGTGCGCAGGCCCAGCTCCTCCTCCGCGTCCTGACTGGGATAGGTGCCCGGCGGCGCCATGATCGAGCCGAAGCCCATTCGGAACGTGAGGAGGTCTTCCACCGTGATGGGTCGATGCGCCGGCACCGTGTCGTCGAGCGCGCTGTCGAGCGTGCGGAGCACGCGGCGCTCGGCCAGTTCGGGCACCAACGCCTCGACCGGGTCACTGAGCGCGAGGACGCCGTCGTCCACCAACGTCATGGCCACGGCGGCGGCGATCGGTTTGGTCAGCGACGCGATGCGGAAGATGGCATCACGAGGCAGTGGAGCGCCCTCACCGACGGACAAGGTGCCGAAGCCCTCGACATCCACGTCGTCACCACGGGCCACCAATGCCACCAGTGCCGGCACGCTGCCGTCCTCGACGAGACCGGCGAGCCGATCGTGCAACCGCGCCAGCCCGGTGGGGTCGAGCCCGGGTGCTGCTGTCACGCGGCCGTTCGCCTCGGGCGCAGAGTCACCGGCGTGACGCTACCGGTAGGGTGCCGCCATGGCGACCCTCCGTGACGTCGAGCGCTTGACCGCAGCGCTGCCCGAGGTGCGCGAGGGCGAGCGGCACGGCCACCGGACGTGGTTCGTGGCGGACAAGGCCTTCGCCTGGGAACGACCGTTCTCCAAGGCGGACCTGCGCCGCTTCGGCGATGTCGAGCCGCCCCGCCAGCCGGTCCTCGCGCTGCGGACGGCGGACATCGCCGACAAGGAGGCCATCTTGGCCGCTGGGGCCCGCGGCTTCTTCACGATCCCGCACTTCGACGGATACGCCGCCGTCCTCGTCGAGCTCCGCGCCGCCACGCTGCGCCCGCTGCGCGCCGCGCTCGAAGATGCGTGGCTCGCGTGCGCGCCCGAGCCACTGGCACGGGCCTTCGTCGAGGGTTCTGCCGCGCCGGTGCGCGCGGTCACGCCCGCGGCACGCCGCAGGAGTCGTTGAAGCGCAACAGGATCCAGCGGTCCTCTGCGGGCACCCATTCCCATTCGGTCATGGATGCGTGGACGATACGCACCCAACCCCGGCGATAGACCTCCGGCGTCACGCCCAAGAACGCGATCATGGTCGCCTCGATCACGCCCGCGTGGACCGCGGCCACCACCAGCTCGCCCGGGTGGTCCGCCACGACGGCCCGCACGGCGTCCGAGGCGCGCACGACGAACTCGGACCAGCTCTCACCGCCCGGGGCGATGGGGGTGGTGGGGTCGACGTCCCAGTCGGGAACACCGAAGGTGCCGACGACCTCGTCCCAACTCATGCCGTCGCTCTCGCCGGGGTGCAACTCGCAGAGGTCGCAGCGTTGGCGCACCGGGCCGAGTGCCCGCGGACCCGGACCCACGACTGATCGCAAGCGCTCCGCTGTCTCGACCGCACGCGGAAGGACCGAGGAATACAGGGCTGACGCTTCGCGCAGTTCGCCGTTCTCGTAGAGGCGGTCGGCCAGGGCGGCCACCTGACGCCTGCCCAGATCGGTGAGTCCGGTACACCCGGTGCGTCCGCCAATGACCCCGTTGAGGTTGCAGGCCGCTTCGCCGTGGCGGATCAAGACGATGCGCGTCGCGCCCGCCTCGGGCGGGACGATGCGCAGCACGCCCGTGGGGGCGCGGTCCTGGCGCGGATCGGCCTCCTCTCGCCTGCGGGCCGGGCTCACGCCAGGTTGCCGACGAAGTGCTCCAGCTGGCGCAGCGTCCGGCACTCGACCACGTCGTCGCAGTGCGCGCCGTACTCCCCCACGATGGAGTCGCCCGAGCCCCAGTAGTCACGCGGCTCGGGATTCAGCCAGAAGACGTGGCGGGCCCGGTCCTGGAGGTCCTGGAGCACCCACGACTGCGACGCGTGATAGTTGTTGCGGGCATCACCGAGGATCATCACGCTCGAGCGCGAGGTGACCTGGTCCCCCCAGCGGCGATGGAACTCGGTCAAGGCGTGCCCGTAGTCGGAATGCCCGTCGACCCAGATCACGTCCGCCTCGGTGTTGATGCGCGCCACGGCCTCGGCCGGGTCGACCACGCCCTCGAAGAACCGGGTCACCTCGTCGATCCCGTCGACGAAGACGAAGCTGCGCACCTTGGAGAACTGCGACGAGATGGCGTACACCAGGTGCAACGTGAAGCGGGCGAAGCTGGCCACCGAGCCCGAGATGTCGGCGATCACGAAGATCTCGGGCTTGGCCGGGCGCGGGTGCCGGAACCGGGGCTCGACGGGCACACCACCGGTGGAGAGCGAACGGCGCATGGTGGCACGGAAATCGAGCGGGCCCTTGCGTCCGTGGCGGCGCTTGCGCGCCAGCCGGACCGCCAGCTTGCGCGAGAGGGGCTGGAGCACGCGGTGCAGCATCGCCAGCTCCTCCCGGGTGGCGTGCATGACGTCGATGTCCTCGGGGAGTGGCTTGCGGACCGAGCGCGCGAGCGCCTCGGCGCCGCGGTCCTCGACGAGGCGGCGCCGGATCTCGGTCTCCACGGCCCGGCGGAACTTCTCGATCCGCGACTTGAATTCGTCGGCCGCCAGCCGCTCCTCGAGATCGGTGAACGCACCGCCGGCCGCACCCGCCTGCGCCTGGGACATCAGCCGCTCGAGGACGGCATCGAGGTCGAGGTTCCGCAGCGTGCGGTAGAGGTAATACGTTCCCCCGACCGGGCGGCCGGGCTCCATGCCTGCGTAGCGGTCGACCGAATTGCGGGCGACCACGTTCATCATCGCGGCGTCGGCGGAGAGCAGCGACTTGAAGAGCAACTCGGCCAACTCCTCCGGCGTCATGCCCTCGCCGGCTCCCCCTCCCTTCCAGGCCCGGCCCTGTCCCCGGAGGCCGCCCTGGCCGCTCTGCTCGCCCTCGGCGTCCCCCTCGAATTCCTCGTCCCCCGCCTCCCCGTCGCCGGCGCCAGCCGGCGTCCGGACGGCGAAGAACACTTCGAACGCCGTTTCGAAGGCGCGCCAGTGCGAGGACGACTTCACGAGCGTCGCCGCCAGCGCGTACTTGAGGCCCTCGCGGTCCTCGAGCGGGATGTGCTTGACCGCCTCGGCCGCGTCGAGGTGCTCGGTCAACGAGACGGGCAGGCCGGCGCGACGCAACTCGGTGACGAACCCGGACAGGAGGTCCAGCATTGGCCTAGCCCGCCGAGGCCGAGAGCAGCTCCTTGCTGGCCCGCTCGATGTCAGCCTGGTACTTCAACAAGATGTGCAGTGTGTCCTTCGCTCCGGCAGCGTCGATCGTCTCGACACCGAGCAACACCAACGTCCGGGCCCAGTCCAGCGTCTCGGACACTGAGGGCGCCTTGCGCAGCTCGAGGGTGCGCAAGGAGCGCACGATGCGTGCCACCTGGTCGGCCAGCTCCTCGCTGATTCCGGGCACCTTGTTCCGCACGATTTCGCGTTCGCGGTCGAGGTCCGGGTAGTCCAGGTGGAGATACAGGCAGCGGCGCTTGAGCGCCTCGGAGAGCTCGCGCGTGTTGTTGGAGGTGAGGAACACCATCGGCAGCTGCGTGGCGCGCACCGTGCCCAGCTCGGGGATGGAGACCTGGTATTCGGAGAGGATCTCGAGCAGCAACGCCTCGGTCTCGAGCTCCACGCGGTCGACCTCGTCGATGAGGAGCACGACCGGCTCGGTGGCGCGGATCGCCTCGAGCAGGGGTCGCGTGAGGAGGAACTCCTCGGAGAAGATATCGCCCTCGAGCTCGTGCCACGACGGTCCTTCTGTCTCGCCCTGCCCGTGCTCGCCGGCCTGGATTCGCAGCAGCTGTTTGCGGTAGTTCCACTCGTAGAGCGCCTTGGACTCGTCGAGGCCCTCGTAGCACTGCAAGCGGATCAGGCGGGCGCCGGTGAGATCCGCCACCGACTTGGCCAGCTGCGTCTTACCCGTCCCGGCCGGCCCCTCGACGAGCACCGGCTTGGCCAGGCGGTCGGCCAGGAAGACCACACCGCTGATGGAGTCGTCGGCCAGGTACCCCACCCGGGCCAGGCCACTGCGCACCCCGTCGAGGTTTTCGAAGCGCGCCGGTCCTGCTTCTGGTAGCCCCAACCAGGCGCTGCTCACTGTCGCACCTGCCCGTCCCCGCGCACCACCCATTTCAACGTCGTCAGCTCCTTCACTCCCATAGGCCCGCGAGCGTGCAGCTTCTGGGTGGAGATCCCCACCTCCGCCCCCAGGCCGAGCGCCTCGCCGTCGACGAAACGCGTCGACGTGTTCACCAGTACGGCCGCCCCGTCGACCTCGGCCACGAAGCGGTCGGCCACGCCGACGTCCGACGTGACGATGGCCTCGGAGTGTCCCGAGCTGTACCGCGTGATGTGCTCGATGGCGTCGGCCACGTCGTCGACCATGCCGATCGCAACGACGGGACCGAGGAACTCGGTCGCGAAGTCCTCCTCGCACGCCTCCAGTGCGTCGGGGACGAGCGCGCGGACACGCTCGTCGGCTCTGATCTCGACGCCGGACGCAGTGAGCGAGGCGGCCAACCTCGGCAGGAGCGCGGCACCGATGCCCTGGTGCACCAGGATCGTCTCCACCGCGTTGCAGACGCCGAAGCGGTGGGTCTTGGCGTTGACCGCCAGCTCGTGCGCCATGGCCAGGTCGGCCGCACCGTCGATGTAGATGTGACAGTTCCCGTCGCCGTCGAGGACGTACGGAACGGTTGCGTGCTCCACCAGCGACGCGATCAGCGCCGGGCCGCCGCGTGGGATCAGGCAGTCCACCAACCCGCGCAGCTGCATGAAGGCGATGGCGGTCTCGTGCGACGTGTCCTCGACCAGGGCCACCGCGTCCTCGGGCAAACCAGCCTTGACCACGGCGCGCCGGAGCAGGGCAACGACCGCCTGGTTGGACGCGAGGGCCGAGGACGAGCCGCGCAGGAAGGCGGCGTTCCCCGCCTTCAGGCACAGCCCGGCGGCGTCGCTGGTCACGTTGGGCCGGTTCTCGTAGATGACGCCGATGACGCCGAGCGGGACCCGCACCCGTGTGACCCGCAGACCGTTCGGGCGCACCCAGCCTTCGGTCACCTCCCCGACCGGGTCGGCCAGCGCGGCCACCTTGCGCAAGCCGCCCGCCATGGCACGCACCCGGTCCTCGTCCAGGCGGAGCCGGTCCCGCGCGGCATCGGTCAGGCCGGCGGCTTCGGCCCGCTCGAGATCGGTCCGGTTGGCCGCCAGCACGGACGACCATTCCGCTTCGAGGAGGTCGGCAGCCAGTCCGAGGGCATCGTCGCGCACGGAGCTCGGTGCCCTGGCCACGAGCCGGGAGGCCGCCCGCACGCGGCCCGCGAGCTGCTCCAAGGCCGGCGAAGTCATCGGGTCAGGTTACAAGGACCAGATCGTCCCGATGGACGACGACCTGGCTGCGGCGGCCCATCCACTCCTCCGCGCGTGTCGCAGGCACGCGGACCAGGCCCTTGGCAAAGACGGTCCCGTCGGGCCCGGCGATCTCGACGGCGTCGTGAGGGTCGAAGCCGCCGCTCACCGCGGTGACCCCTGCCGCGAGCAGCGAGCGCCCCTTTTCGCTCAGCGCGACGCGTGCGCCCTCGTCGACGGTGAGGACCCCGGCGGCACCGAGCGCGAAGGCGATCCAGAGCTTGCGGGCGGAGAGCCTCGCCTCGCGGGCCCGGAACACCGTGCCGGCGCCGGCCTCGCCCGCCAGCGCGGCGGCGAGTACGCCGGGTCGTGCCGCGTCCGCGATGACCGCCTCGACACCGGACCAGGTTGCGATCTTGGCCGCCGCGAGCTTCGACGCCATCCCCCCACTGCCGGCTGCGCTGCCCGGTCCGCCCGCCAGGCGCTCAAGTTGGTGATCGATCTCGACGACCTCTTCGATGAGCGACGCCGCCGCATCCTGCCGCGGGTCCGCGGTGAGCAGGCCGGGGGCATCGGTGAGCAACACGAGGAGCTGCGCTCCCACCAAGTGGGCCACCAGGGCAGCCAGCCGGTCGTTGTCACCGAAACGGATCTCCTCGTCGGCGACCGCGTCGTTCTCGTTGACGACGGGCACGACACCGAGATCGATCAGGTGGCGCAGTGTGCCCCGTGCGTGCAGGTACTGCGTGCGGTGGACGAAGTCGAGTGGAGCCAGCAACACCTGCCCGGCCAGCAGACCGTGCGGGTCGAGGCCGTCTTGCCAGAGTCGCATGAGGCGGTGCTGGCCGACGGCCGAGACCGCCTGCAGGACGGCGGGGTCCGACGGGCGTTGCTCGCCCCGGTCGAGCGCGGCCCAGCCGGCCGAGATGGCCCCGGAGGTGACGACGACGACGGTGTGGCCGCCGTCCCGGGCCGCCGCCAGCTCCGCGCAGAGCCGGGTCACCGTGGCGGCCGTCACCGAGGACGACCCGACCTTCACCACGGCGATCACGCGTCCCCACCCCAGGTGAAGGTCATGGCGCCGACCGTGACCTCGTCTCCGTCGCGCGCCCCGGCACGCGCCAGCGCTCGGTCGACGCCGAGCCGGCGCAGCCGGCGCACCACCTCGGCCTGCGCGCCGGCGTCGTTGAGGTCGGAGAGGGCGACCGCCCGCTCCGCGGCCCGGCCCTGGACCACCCAGGCACCGGCACCGGCGCGACGGACGTCCACACCTTCGGGGGTGGGCCGGTGCACCACCACTTCTCCCGCCGGTGCCGCGGCGGCGCCTGTACGCGCCTCGTGGACCAGCCCGGCCAGCCGCTGCACGAGGTCGTCCACCCCGGCACCCGTTGCCGCCGAGAGCACCAGCTCGGTGACGCCCTCCTGGTCGTCCGCGACATCCGCCTTGCTGCCCGCGACGATCGCGCGGTCGCTCGAGCAGCTCGGGCCGGTACGAACCGAGCTCGCAGAGCAGGACGCGCAGCTGCTCCGACGGCGTCTCGCCGCCCGCGTCGGGCGCACCGAGGTCGAGGAGGACGACGAGGGCCCGCGCCCGTTCGATGTGGCGGAGGAACTGGTGTCCCAGCCCCTTGCCGCCCGCCGCGCCCTCGACGAGGCCGGGGATGTCCGCCATGACGAACTCGGTCCCGTCGTGCACCCCACCCACACGCACCACGCCGAGATGCGGCTCGAGCGTCGTAAAGGGGTAGTCGGCGATCTTGGGCTTGGCCGCCGACACCGTCGAGATGAGCGTCGACTTGCCCACGTTGGGAAAGCCGACGAGAGCCACGTCGGCCATCAACTTCAGCTCCATGTCCAGCCAGAACTCCTGACCCTTCTCACCCTGCTCCGCGAAGGCCGGCGCACGCCGGCGGTTGGACAAGAACCACGCGTTGCCGCGACCTCCTTGCCCACCTTCGGCCACCATGGCGCGCGCTCCCTCAGTGTCGAGGTCGCAGACGACCCGACCCTCGCGGTGGCGCACCACCGTCCCCACCGGTACCGGCACGTCGATGTCCTTGCCGCGGGCTCCGTGCCGCTTGGACCCCGAGCCGTGGGCGCCGTCGGTGGCACGCCGGAACGGGTGGTCGCGGAACCCGAGGAGCGACGACTCGTTGCGCGACGCCACCAGCCACACGTCCCCGCCGTGGCCGCCATCACCCCCGTCTGGACCACCGCGGTCCACGTGCGCTTCGCGCCGCCACGACACCGCGCCGGCGCCGCCGTTCCCGGCGCGCGCGTGGAGTTGGGCCTGGTCGACGAAGCCGGGCATGGGCGAAAAGCTTAAGAGGCCGCGAGTCGTCGGGCGCGCTGGGCCACTTCGGCCCGCGCGCGCTCGACGTCGATGGTCGTGCAGTGTCCTGCCTCCACGACGCAGGAGCCGTCCACCCAGACGTCGGTGACGAGGTCGCCGGCCCCGGTCCAGACGAGGTGAGCGAGCAACTCCGCGTCGTTCAGCGACGGCGTGAAGCGCGGGTCGTCGGTGCGCAACCGGATCACGTCTGCGCGCCGGCCCACCTCGAGCGAGCCCACCGGGAGCCCGAGCGCCTCGGCACCGCCGCGTGTGGCCAACCGCAGTGCTGCGGTGGTGCTCACCGCGTCGGGGTTCGCCGCGGTGGCGCGGGCAAAGAGCGCCGCCAGCCGCATCTCGTCCCACAGGTGCAGATCGTCGTTGGAGGCAGGGCCGTCGGTGCCCAACCCGACACGGACGCCGCGCGCCACGAGCGCGGCGAGGGGCGCCACCCCCGACCCGAGCTTCCCGTTGGAGCCGGGACAGTGCGCCACCGCGACGTCGTGCGCCGCCAGCAGCTCCAGGTCGTTGTCGTCGAGCCAGACCGCGTGCGCGGCCAGGGCACGGCCGTCGAAGACCCCGAGCTCCGAGAGCAGCGCGGGCGCGCTCATCCCGTAGCGGTCATGCACGACGGCACATTCGGCCTTGGTCTCGGACAGGTGGATCTGGAGGAGCGCGTCCCGACGCTGTGCCTCCGCCGCGATGGTGCGCAGCGCGTCGGGCGGCACGGTGTAGGCCGCGTGTGGTCCGAACCCGACTTCGAAGCGGCCCTCCTTGCCGTTGGCGCGGTCGAACAATTCACAGGCGCCCGCGAGCAACATCTCCCACGAGTTGGCGGGACCGGTGTCGGCCAGGTCGAGGATGGCCACCGTGTACAGGGTGCGGATGCCGGCATCGAGTGCCGCGTCGGCCACGGCGGCCGGATGGCGGTACTGCTCACACGTCGTCGTGACGCCGTAGCCGAGCAGCTCGGCCGCGCCCAGGGTCATCCCCCAGTAGACGTCGTCGTCGTTCATGCGGCCTTCGCGGGGCCAGATGGCTTCGTGGAGCCAACGCTCGAGCGGCAGGCCGTCCCCCGCGCTGCGCACGAGGGTCATCGGTGAGTGCCCGTGGCAGTTCACCAAACCAGGCATGAGCACCCCGCCGAGCCGGCGCACGCTGGTGCCGGGAGTAGGCGGGACCTGCCACGGATCGCCGACCCACGAGATCACGCCGTCGGCGATCTCGACGGCTCCCGGCGCCAGCACGGTGTTCGCGTCATCGACGGTGAAGACCGCGTCGGCCTCCAGCCGGAGCGTCACGACGTCACGGCGCGCCGACGAACAGGCGGTCCGAGAGGTCGCGCGAGACGCGGATCGGCAGCGCGCCCGGCACGGCGACCTCGACCGTCCCTTCGGCGTCGCGCGCGCCGACTTCGGCCACGGCGCCGGGGATGAACCCGCCTTCGTCGAGCAAGGCGAGTGAGCCGTAGTTGAGCTCCACCTCCTCGCTGATGCGCAACAGGCGGACCTGTTCCCCGGCGGACACCTCCGCCAGCGGCCTGGTCTCGGCCACCGGCACCGGCGAATGCGAGCCCGGGATCGGGTTCCCGTGCGGGCAGGTGGCGGGATCCCCCAGCAGCTCGACGAGCCGCTCCTCGACGTCGTCGGAGATGACGTGCTCCCAGCGCCCCGCCTCGCGGTGCACCTTGTGCCATTCCAGCCCGATGACGTCGACGAGCAGCCGCTCGGCCAGGCGATGCTTGCGCACGACCTTCTCGGCCAGCGCACGCCCGCTGTCGGTCAGCGACAGGCGCCGGCCCTCCCTGGTCACGTACCCGTCTTCGATCAACCGTTCGAGCATCTCCGAGACGGATGGCGCGGACCGGCCCAGCCGCTCGGCGATGCGCGCCTGGATCACGGGCACACCTTCCTCGGCCAGACCGAGCATGGTCTCGAGGTACTCCTCGACCGGTGGGTGGTACTCCTGGGGCGAGTGGGCGTGGCCGCCGTGCTCAGCCATGGCAGTGGCCGGCCGGCGGGACGTCGAGTGCGGGGTTGCGGTCGAAGAACCCGAAGGGCACCAGGGTGAAGCCGGTGTACTCCACCGGCATGACCGGCCAGTCCTCGGGCCGTGGGATGTGGGTCACCCCGAAGGAGTGCCACAGCACGACGTCGGTGTCGACGAGATCGCGATCCTGTGCGGTCCATTCCGGCAACCCGGCGCCGCCCCCGTGTTGGTTGGGGTAGTCCCCGGCCGCGCGTCGCTCGTCGGGGTCGTAGGCCGTGACCCACAGGTTGTGCGAGGCGAACGCGGCGCGCCGGCCGACGCTCGACGCAGGATCGGCCAACAGCGTCGGCGTGGAACCGGGCAGCAGCTTGTACGCCGTCGGCTCACCCACCCCGTTGCGACAGGAGCGGTTGGCGATGCGCCAGGTGCGGCTGCGCGACGGGTCGACGTCACGACGCGCCACTCAGCTCGCTCGAGAGCAGGGTGGCCTCGGTGCCGAACGCGTTGCCCCAGGGGTTCTGGGCGCTGCCGAAGGCCCCTGTCGGCGTCGTGTTGACCTCGTACACGGCGTTCTCGGCGCCGTCGACCTCGATGTCGAGCCGGACGTTGAACAAGTGCTGGTGGTAGGGAGCGGCCAGACCCGGCGCCACCATCGAGGCGTGGTCGCCGGCATCACCGTTGGCGACGGCCATGGTCGACATGATCCCGCTCAGCTTCACCTCGAGCTGGATGGTGCCGTCCAGGTAGAAGTACCAGTAGAAGCCGTACTCGTAGTTCCCGACGGTCGCGATGGAGCTCACCACCAGACGCCGCGAGCGGCGCACTTCGGTCCGGCCCGACACCATGTCCACGTGCTTCCAGAGGATCCCGTAGTCCTCCTCGTGCATGCAGATGGCGTTGGCGCGCGTGTGCGGCTTGCCCCGCTCGTCGGCGTGCACGTCGTCGAAGTAGAAGATCTCGCCCAGGCAGTCGCAGCCCAGCGTCAGTGAGTTGGCCATGCGGCCCAGACCCCACTCGCCTGCGTCGAACGCGCTCTTCCACGCGTGCATCGGGCCCGGGTGCCCGTAGGGCACCACCATCTCGCTGACGGAGGCCCGGTGCATGATGGGACGGACCCGCCCCCCGTCCTCATAGCCCACCGTGTAGAGGACGAGCCCTTCCAAGGGATCCATCCCGACACGCAGGGACCACTTCTGCCAGCGGACCAGGTTGCCCTCCACCTCGAAGCTCGGGCCCTCGGGTTGCGTGATCTCGAGCGGCTTCAGATCGGTCCGCAGGGGCCCGTTGTCCTCGGGGTAGTAGCTGCCGGACTTGGGCGGGAACGGCACCACCCCCAGGTCCAGCACCTCGAGCACCTCGCCCCGGCCCATGTCCACGAAGGCGAGGAGCCCCTCGAGCGGGCGCGCGTAGCCGTTGTCCTCCTTCGACTCCCGCAGGTAGGCCAGACAGCGCGTGATGCGCCGCCCCTCTTCGTGACCGAGCCCGAACGTGCCGGCGGGCCAGGGATCGATCTGCACGAGGGAGCGGTCGACGATGCCGCGGCGGTCGAGGGCCGCGTTCCATTCGGGGTGCTCGTGGAGGGCCGCCAGCACCAGGATCGACTCCTCGATCTGCAGCGGCGGCCGCACGTCTCGCACGATGTCCCAGCGGTCCACCTCGCCCCGGGTCACCGAGACGATCGCCTCCACCACGTCGGCCACTGGCCCCTGGAGCAGCACCATGCGGACCCGGCGGTCGATTTTGACGTCCTCCCCGCCGTCGAACGCACGCACGAGGTCCTTGGGCGGGTCACACAGCCCGAGATAGGCGAAACGGATGAGCTCGGCCGGCACCTCGGCCCGGTCGCTCGCCAAGACGATCTCGCGGGCGGCGATGATCTCGTCCCCCGTCAGCGGGGCCAGGGGGTGCAGGGCGGGAGAGAGAGTGGTCGGCACCCGGTCGATGTTACGCGGCCCAACCCGAGCACCTTCTAGATTCGCCCCATGGACGAGGCCGCAGACCGGGCGGCACGCAGCGCCCGGGAGCTGGCTCGCCGTCTGGGGACCGAGCACCACGACGTCCTGGTGGTGCTGGGCACCGGCCTGTCAGGCACGGCCGAGCAGCTCGGTGCGAGTGAGGACGCGCTTCCGCTCGACACGCTGCCCTTCTTCCCCCCGTTCACCGTCGGAGGCCACCGCGCCCAGGGGTGGTCGGTGGCTCTGGAAGGGAGGCGGGTCCTCATCTTCGGCGGGCGTCGCCACCTCTACGAGGGCGGCGCGCCCGAAGACCTGGTGCACCCGGTGCGCACCGCGATCGCCGCGGGGTGCACCACTGTCATCTTGACGTCAGCCGCCGGCGGCATCCGGCCCGGCCTCCGCACCGGGTCGGTCATGGTGGTCGAGGACCACCTGAACCTGACCGGCCGCAGCCCGCTGCACGGCCCGTCCTTCGTCGAGATGACCGGCGCGTACGTGCCCCACCTGCGAGCGGCTGCGCTGGCGGCGCCCGCACCCGACGGCCCTGGGATCGACCCCCGTCCGGGCGTGTACGCGCAGCTCGCCGGACCACAGCTCGAGACACCGGCGGAAGTGCGCATGCTGCGAACCCTCGGTGCCGACGTCGTCGGCATGTCCATGGCCCTCGAGACCATCGCCGCCCGCCACGACGGGGCCGACGTCCTGGGTCTCGCCCTCGTGGCCAACCCGGCGGCCAGCGAGGAGACCCCCGTCGACCTGGACGCCGTGTGGTCCGTCGGCGCCGTGACCGCACCCGCCGTGGCCGCCATCGTCCGACACGTCGTAGGCTCACTCGCGTGAGCAATCCAGTGGCCCCGGCCGGCCTCGACCATGTCGCAATCAACGTGTCCGATGTCCCCGGTGGGATCGCGTTCTACACCGAGACGTTCGGCCTGGTACAGAACCACACCCGGCCCGACTTCGGCTTTCCCGGCGCCTGGCTCGATACTGCCAACGGCCAGCAGGTCCACCTCATCGAGGCGCAGGTGCCCCAGAACGTCGGGCAGCACTTCGCGCTCGTCTTCGAGGACCTGGACGAAACGGTGGCCGAGCTCCGGGCGCGCGGCCTTCAGGTCAGCGACCCGCTCGACGTGGGCACGACCGGCCGCAAGCAGGCCTTCACCATGGACCCCTGGGGCAACGGGATCGAGCTGCACTCTCGCCCCTCCGGCTGAGACCGGGCGTGCGGGCGCCGCGTCTCCCACCCGAGAACGCCGTGGCGCACTGGGACCGCCACGGCTTCGCCGTGCTGCCCGCCTACCTCGACGAGGAGGAGCTGGACGCCGGCGTCAAGGAGCTGGGGCTCCTCTTCCCGACAGCCGCCGAGTTCGCCGCCGACGCTGATCCCGCCCGCAACGCGCCGTACCGGGACGACGAGTACGGCGGGTTGCGCACCTTCCCCTTCCAGAGCGCGGAACTGAGCCTCCTGGCCGTCCATCCGTCGCTGGTCGCGCTGGCGCGCACGCTGTTGCGCACCGAGGACGTGCGCATCTACTCGGCCGAGGCCTGGGCGAAGTACACCGGTGCTGCCCGCTACGAGCAGGCGCACCACCGCGACTTCGAGAACCACACCGTCACCGTCCCGAGCGACGACCCGGCACACCGCAACCTCGAGCTGTTCGTGTTCCTGCACGAGGTGGACGAGGAACTCGGGCCGACCCACGTGGTGTCGGCCGCGCGGACCGAAGACCTCCCGCTGCTGCCCCACGTGATGACGAGAGCCGAGCGCCCTGACCTCTACGACGACGAGGTCTCCGCCGCCGGGCCCGCCGGGACGGTCCTGGCCTACCGCGGCGAGACGCTGCACCGGGCGAGCGAGCTCACCCGGCCCGGCGGCGCCCGCTACACCTTGCACTGCAGCTTCCGCCCGGCGGCTGACGAGTGGGTGGGCCGGCAGGGCTGGGGGGACCGCTCCTTCGACTCGTCGTGGGAGCCGTTCGTCAACCGGGCCTCGGTCGAGCAGCTCGCGCTCTTCGGGTTCCCGCCACCGGGGCATCCGTTCTGGACGCCGCGCACCCTGGCCGCGCTGGAGGTCCGCTACCCCGGTCTCGACACGACGCCGTGGCGCGCGCGCACCGCAGCGCGCGAACTGTAGGTACTACGAGCCGGTGACCACGCTGACGTGCTTGCGGCCGCGACGCTCGCCGAACTTCACGGTCCCGTCGGCGGTGGCGAAGAGCGTGTCGTCGCCCCCGCGGCCCACGTTGGTCCCTGGGTAGACCTTGGTGCCGCGTTGGCGCACCAAGATGGAGCCGGCGGTCACGGCAGCACCGTCGAACCGCTTGACACCCAGGCGCTGCGCGGCTGAGTCGCGGCCGTTGCGAGTGGACCCGCCACCCTTGGTCTTGGACATGTCGTGCTCCTCGGCTTCCTGCGGACGCTGAACTACTTCGCCGTGATCGCGGTGATCTCCAGCGTGGCGTAGTGCTGGCGGTGGCCCCACCGTCGCCGCTGGTTCGACTTGGACTTGTACGTCATGGCGTTGATCTTGGGGCCCTTCTCCTCGCCGACGACCTTGGCCGTCACCGAGGCGCTGGCCAGCTGTTCGGGGGTGGCGAGGACGGTCGAACCGTCGACCACCAGGACGGGGTCGAGCGACACCTCGGCGCCCACGGGCTGGCCCAACAGCTCCACCCGGACGCGCTGACCCTCGGCCACACGCTCCTGTTTCCCTCCGGACCTGATCACGGCATACATAAGGCGGAAATGCTAGCGCATCAGCGCAGCACGGAATCGTCGAGGGTGACCCCCCGCCCGCCACACACCGTGCACTCGCTCGAGAGCGTCTCGAGCAGGCCCTCGGAGACCCGTTTGCGGGTCATCTCGACCAGGCCCAGCTCGGAGATGTCGAAGACCTGCGTCCGGGTCTTGTCCCGGGCCAGGGCGTTGCGCAGGGCGGCGGCGACCTTGTCGCGGTTCTCCCGCACCTCCATGTCGATGAAGTCGATGACGATGATGCCGCCGATGTCACGGAGGCGCAGCTGGCGGGCCACTTCCTCGGCCGCCTCGAGGTTGTTGCGGTAGACGGTCTCCTCCAGGTTGGTCTTGCCCACGTTCTTGCCCGTGTTGACGTCGATCACCGTCAGCGCCTCGGTGCGCTCGATGATGAGCGAGCCCCCCGAGGGCAGCCACACCTTGCGGTCGAGCGCCTTGTGCAGCTGTTCGTGCACGTGGTAGCGCTCGAAGATCGGGAGTCCCTCCGCGTCGGCGTCGTAGAACTCGACGCGGTCGGCCAGCTCGGGGCTGACGGCGATCACGTAGTCGCGCACCTGCTCGAAGAGCGCCCGGTCGTCGATCACCACGCCTCGGTACTCGCTGTTGAGCTCCTCGCGCAGGATGCGCACGGCCAGCTCGGGCTCTCGGTAGAGCAGGCCCGGCTTGTCGGACTTGGTGGCGTCCGCCTCGATGGCGTTCCACTGCTGGAGCAGCGTCGTGACGTCGCGCTGGAGCTCGTCGGCCGAGACGCCCTCGGCGGCCGTGCGCACGATCATGCCGTGTCCGGCCGGCTTGACCTCGTCGATGACGCGGCGCAGCCGGCGCCGTTCGGTGTCGCCGAGGCGCTTGGAGATCCCGAATGCGCTCGAGTTGGGGACGAGGACGGCGAAACGGCCGGGCAGCGAGACCTCCTGGGTCAGGCGGGCCCCCTTGGCCCCGATGGGGTTCTTCGTGACCTGGCACAAGATGACCTGCCCCGCCTTGAGCACGTCCTCGATCCGGGGCTGCTGGGACGCCCCGCCCTCGATGTCCTCCTTGTCGTAGCGCACGTCGCCCCGGTACAAGACGGCGTTCTTGGGGATCCCGATGTCGACGAAGGCGGCCTCCATGCCCGGCAGGACGTTCTGGACCCGTCCCCGGTAGACGTTGCCGTCGATCTGGTTCGTGTCGTCGGCCGCCCGGGACACGTAGTGCTCGACCAGCGTGCGCCCCTCGAGCATGGCGATCTGGGTCATGTGCGGCTGGACGTGCACGCAGACCAGGTAGCGGCCCACCTGCTTGGAGCGGCGGTCGCGTCCCGAGCGGCGCCTGCTGCGGGGCCGGCGCTCCGGTGGCTCTGCGCCGTCGTTGTCCGGGCCGCTGGGCCCTGCGGGGCTGGCCACGTCGGTGTCGTCCTCCATCGGCGCGGTGGCCTCCGGCCGGGCGAGCGGGACCACTGGCGCCGGCTCCGCCTTGGACGGGGACGGGGACGGGGGCGGCACGGCGGGCGGGACGGCGGGCGCGGGACGGGTGTCGCCGATCTTGGGCTTGCGCAGCCCCGGTGGGGGCCCCTGCGCCGGGCGCGCCACGTCGGGCGCGGCCGGATTCGGTGCGCTAGTGCTCGCCGCCTCCGGGGGAGGGCTCTCCGGCGGGTGGCCCTCCAGGGGGCGACCCTCCGGGGTCTGGCTGATTTCCGTCTCGGACATGAGGGAAAGCCCTCCTCGCGTGCTGTGTCGCGCTCGCGCCGGTTCCGGGCCCGCTCAGAGGGAGCGGCTCGAACCGTGCGCCGTCGCGTTCGATCCATTGATGCGTTCGACAGGCCCGACCGGGCACCGCGTCGGTGCCCAGGGCCGTAATGAGGTCGGCCGGCCGGACGCCACGCGGGTGCGTGGCCAGTTCCGCCCGGAGGTGACCCTGGGAGCTGGTCACGGACAGCGCCAAGATGGCCGGGCGGATGTCGTCTTCGGTCTGACGACCCTTCCGTTCCCGCCGGACGGTGAGGACCGGAGCGGCCAGCATCGTGCCGACCCGCCCTGCCAATTCCTCACCTGGCACGCCCAATACCTCCAACTCCCAATCGCACGATGCTACCTCCTGTTGGAGCGAGCCCTCCGACTCATCCACCAGGGCCGCCGCCTCCACCTCGATCCCCTCGGGCAGCAAGGCACTGAGAACGCCAGGCAGCTCCGCGACCTGCGCCTCAGCCGCGGCAGGGGGCCCGAGGCGCAGGTCGAGGTACTCGCCCCGCGACTCGCATCCGGTCGGCAGCGCCAGGCCGAAGCTCACCAGGGGGTGTGGCACGAAGCCCTGGGAGTACACGACGGGCAGGCGGCTCCGGCGCAGGGCCCGTTCCCAGATGCGGGCGACGTCGCGGTGGCTCGTGAAGCGGATCTTCCCCGACTTGGTGAAGCGCAGGCGGAGGCGCCGCTGGCCCTCAGGAAGCACGGCTGACCAGGCGCACCGGGATGCGGTCACCGGCTGCGAGGTCCTGGCCCGTGCCCTGGCTGCCGCCGGCGGGCGGGACGGCGGAGGCCACGACGTGCTCGAGGCCGAAGCCCGTGCAGGCGCCGCAGTCGTAGCACGGCGTCCAGCGGCAGTCCTCGACGCTGACCCGCGCCAGCGCGTCCTGCCAGTCGCCCCACAGGAAGTCGCGGTGCAGCCCAGCCGAGATGTGGTCCCACGGCAACGCCTCGTCCTCGGCACGCTCGCGGTGGCACACCTCGTCGAGGCTCAACCCCTCAGCGGCGAGCGCCGCCTCCCACAACGAGAGGTCGAAGCGCTCGGACCACTCCTGGAAGGTGCCGCCGGCGCGCCAGACCCGTTCGATCACCGCGCCCATTCGGCGGTCGCCGCGGCTGGCCAGCCCCTCGGCGACCGAGGCACTCGGCTCGTGCCAGCGGATCGTCAGGCCCCGCGTCCCCTTCGCCTCGGCCCGCAGCAGGGCGACCTTGCGCTCGAGCTCGGCGACCGTGTCCATGCCGAACCACTGGAAGGGCGTGTGGGGCTTCGGTACGAAACCTCCCACCGACGCCACCACCGTGACCGACTTGTTGGAGCGGCGTCCGATCTCGACGCAGCGCGCGCCGAGCCGTGCAATGCCGAGCACGTCTTCGTCAAGCTCGGTCGGCAGGCCGATGAGGAAGTAGAGCTTGACGCGGCGCCACCCCTGGCTGAAGGCCGCGTCGACGGCGCCGTAGAGGTCCTCCTCGGTAATCAGCTTGTTGATCACCGTGCGCATGCGCCACGTGCCGCCTTCGGGGGCGAAGGTGAGACCCGTGCGGCGGACCTTCTGGATCTCCGCGGCCGTGCCCACCGTGAAGGCATCGACGCGCAGTGACGGCAGGCTCACCGACACCCGTCCGTCGTGCGCCGGGTCGTCGACGATGTCGCGGACGGTGTCCTCGATCCCCGAGAAGTCCGCCGACGAGAGCGACGTGAGGGCCACTTCGTCGTGCCCGCTCCATTCCAGCCCGTTGCGCACCATGGCACGTACCTGTTCCGCCGGTCGTTCACGCACGGGGCGCGGTGATCATCCCGGCCTGGCAGAAGCGACAGCCCCGGGTGCAGCCGCGGAACACCTCGACGTTGAGGCGGTCGTGGACCACTTCGGTCAAGGGCACGAGCGGTCGGGCCGGATAGGGCCATTCGGCCAGATCGGCCACCGTGCGCTTGACCACCTCGGCCGGCGCGCCGGGCGTAGGTGTCGTGGCCACCAGCCGCCCGTCCTCGTAGCGCGGCGTAGTAGAGCGCAGGGACGTAGACGCCGTCGAGCTGTGCGAGCGATGCCCTCAGCCCGTCACGCCGACGGCCACCCGGCTCGGCCGAGGCGAGCCACTCCCCCATGACCTCGTTCAGCTCGCCCACGACTTCCTCGCCGTCACCGAGCACGAAGGCGTCGACGAAGTCGGCCAGCGGCTCGGGGTTGTAGGCGCAGTGGCCTCCCGCAATCACGAGGGCGTCGGCGCCGCCCCGGTCCGCGGCGTGCAGCGGGAGCCCGGCCAGGTCGATGAGGTTGAGGACGTTCGTGTACACGAGCTCGGCGGAGAGATTGAACGCCAGCACGTCGAACGCAGCCGCCGGCAGGTGCTGCTCGACGCTGAAGAGCGGCAGGCCGGCGCCGCGCATGGCGGCCTCCATGTCGACCCAGGGTGCATACGCTCGCTCGGCCAGCGCGTCGGCACGCTCGTTGAGGATCTCGTAGAGGATCTGCAGGCCCTGGTTGGGCAACCCGATCTCGTAGGTGTCGGGATACAGCAACAGCCAGGCCACCCGGCCAGTGCCGTGCTCGGGATAGACCGACCCTTGTTCGCCGCCGATATAACGCGCCGGCTTCGAGACGCCGGGCAAGAGGCGCTCGAGACGCGGCCACAGGGACTCCATCGCCCCAAATCTACGGGACGCTCAGCCGCCGCCCGTCGTCGTGCTCGTCGTGGTGCTGGCAGACCCCCCGCCGCCGCCCGGCGTGGTCGTCGTCGTGGTGGTCGGCGCCCCCAGCGGCACGCTGGACGCCGGCGCCGTCTGACTGGGCGGATTGGAAGGCGTCGGGGTCTTGACGGCTCCCGCGATCTGGTTCTGGTTGGTGTAGATGTAGTTGAAGATGTTGCGCACGAGGGGTGCGGCGGCGTCGGCGCCGTAGCCGCCCTGGTCGATCACGGCCACCACGAGATACTGCGGGTTCGGGTTGGGGCCGAAGGCGACGAACCAGGAGTTGGGCTCCTCACCCGCCTGGTTGGACGCGGTGCCCGTCTTGCCGGCCAGGTTCCAGTTGGCCGGGAACCCCTGGAAGTCTTGGTACGCGGTGCCGTGCGGGTTCGAGACGACTCCTTCGAAGCCCTGCAGCATCGCCTGATAGTTCGCCGGCGAGATGCTCACGTGCCCGGTCACTTTCGGGGTCATCTTCTTGATCACATTGCCCGTCACGGGGTCGACGATCTCGGAGGCCACCTCCGGCGCGTACCGGGTGCCGCTGCTGGTGGTGGGCGACCAGTTGGCGAACGTCGAGTACGCCACCGCCTGCTCGATGGGAGTCAGGACCGTCTCGCCCTGGCCGAACGCCATCTCGATGTTGTCACCGGTGGACCACGACGGTGCGTAGGGGAAGCCTTTCGGCGCCTCGGCGTGCAGTCTGGCTCGCGTGAGGAAGCTGTCGATCCAACCTTGCGCCTCTCCGGGGAGGTCGATGCCGGTGATCGTCCCCTCTCCGTAGGCCGTCGCCTGGTTCTGGATCGGCGTCTGCCCGTACTGCGTCCGGTTGTCCCAGAAGAGCTCGCCCAGATTGTAGAAGAACGAGTCGCTCGACACCGTGAGTGCGCCCGAGATGTTGTACGAGCCGCCGCTGTCGCCCGGGTCGTCGTGCAAGCACGCACGAGGTGTCGTTGGTCACGCCGGGTGCGGGGCAGCCGGCGATCTTGAAGGTGCCCGTGTCGTCGTAGTACTTGTCGAGCGGCCACAATCCGGTCTGCAGCGCGGCGGTCGCCGTCACCAGTTTGAAGGTCGAGCCCGGCGTGTACAGACCCTCGATGGCGTTGTCGTTCTCCGCCGTGCTCTGTTGCAAGGCGGTGAAGTTGGCCTGGGAGATGCCGCCCACCCACTCGTTGAGGTCGTAGCTGGGGAACGAGGCCAGCGCCAGCACCTGGCCGTTCTGCGGGTCCATGACGACGGCGGCGCCGTTGGGCGCGGGCGGGACGCGACCGTCCACGGCGTCGACGGTGTGACGGTCGGTCAGGATCTGGTTCTGCAGGTCGTTCTGGACTTCCTGCTGCAGCCCGCTGTCGACGTTGAGCACCACCGTGTCACCGATCTTCGGCGCGGTGGTGCTCAGGGTGCCGACGACGTTGCCGCCGGCGTCCACCGAGAGCGCCTGGCGGCCGGCCACACCCCGCAGGTAGGGCTCGTACTGCTCCTCGATGCCCGAGACCCCGATCTGGCTGCCCTGCGTGTAGCCGTCGTTGGGGTGGGCCGCGAGGTAGCTCGACGAGATGTCACCGACGTAGCCGAGGATCTGGGTTCCGGTCGTCCCGCCCTGGGGGTACGTGCGCTGTGCCACCGACTCCACGGTCACGCCCGGGTACTCGTCCTGGTGGGTCTGGAGGAATTGCACCGTCGACGCCGATACGCCGGTGGCGACCGGGACCGGCTCGTAGGGGCTGTACTGGTTGTTGTTGATGGAGTCCTGCACCTGCTTCGGGGTCTGGCCCACCAGCGCGGCGACCATGCCGACGATGCCAGGGTTCTGCATCGCCTCGGCTCGCGACAGGAGGATCTCCTCTTGTGGCGTGTTCGACACGAGCACGGTGCCGTTGCGGTCGACGATGCTCCCACGCGGCGCGGCCACGCTGACGACACGCACCTGGTTGCGCGTCACCGCAGCCGCGTAGGTCTTGCCTTCCACCACCTGAAGCGTCCAGAGCCGCAGGACGAGGACGCCGAAGAGCAGGAGCACGACGACGCCCACGATGCGCAACCGCAGATTCGGCCGCGACTCTTCCTCTTCGGGCGAGCCGACGATGGACGCGACGTTGACACTCTTGCGCGGCCGCATGCGCGGCTGGCGGGCGCCGGCGCGCCACGAGCGCTGCCGCGTCGACCGCGTCGAGGGCTTCGGGTGAAGCCGGTCGCCTCGTATGGGGTGACGGAGGGTCCGCTTCACCAGCGTCTGCCATCCGTTTGGGCCGAGACGAGCGAGCGGCGATGACTCTCCTCCACCAGCGCCCAGCGCATCATCCGGCTGACGGGGAGCACCAGCACCACGCTCGAGAGGGCGACGACCAGGAAGAGGCTCAGGAAATTGATCTGCACCATCTGTTGTTGGCCGAGGATCGCACCGAGCACGGCGAACAGCATGTCCGCTGCCACGCTTCCAGCGAGCGCGGCCACCGGCTTCAGCCAGGCGGCACGGGGGTCGACGGCGGTCGTCAGCGAGCCCACGGTGTAGCCGAGGAGGCATCCGACCAGGGCGGACAGGCCGAAGGGCGTGGGGAGAACGAGGTCGAACGTGAGCCCGGCCCAGAATCCGACGATCGCGCCCGTCTCGGGCCCGTCGAGCAGCGCCGCGGTGATGGGGAGCAGCCAGAGGAGGTCGGGGTGGGCCCCATCGACGCGCAGTGCGATCATGACCGTCTGCTGGACCATCAAGACGACGAAGATGACCAGCGCGACCCGAATGACGGAGCGGGCCGTCATGTCAACGGCGCCCATTGCACGATGTCGACGTAGGCGAGATTGCTCAGGTTGGCCGCCGGGTCGACCTTGATG
This sequence comes from uncultured Acidimicrobiaceae bacterium, assembly GCA_963736225.1. Lineage (GTDB taxonomy): Bacteria > Actinomycetota > Acidimicrobiia > Acidimicrobiales > RAAP-2 > Bog-473. Next base: position 330,408 of record CAVTOF010000003.1, read on the forward strand.
GTCTCCTGGCTCGCGCCCGACGCGGTATGGAACGAGCGCACGGTCGCCACCGGGATGCCGGGGGGAAACGACGCCGCTTGCAGCCCGCTCGTGTACATGAACTCGCCGTTGTGCAACGGCGTGTGCGGCGGCACGAGGTCGGCCGTCATCGAGCTGCCGGGTCCCTGGCCGTCGACGATGCCGGTGTACTGGTTCTGTGGTCCGAAGGTCACGCCGACCTTGGACTGACCGTCGGTCACCAGCTGTACGACGGACGTGTGGTGGAAGGACTGGATGACCTGCCCGACCAGGCCGCCGGCACCGACCACCGGGTAGCCGACGTCGACTCCGTCGTCGCGCCCCTTGTCGAGGGTGATCGTTGCGGTGAAGTTCGAGGAGTACTCGTCAACGGTCTGCGCGGACACGACGGGAAGCGAGTTCAAGAACGGCAGGTTCTGCAGTTTCGTCAGCTCCCGCAGTTGGTTCAGTTGAAAGCCCCGTTCGTCCTGGCTCGCCCGCAGTTCTCCGATGGTCTTCTGGAGTTGCTCGTTCTGAGCCTGCACGGAGCCATAGTTGAACGCACCGGCGAAGAAGTTCCCGATGGGACTGACGATGTCGAGCACTCCCTGGCGCAACGGCGCATACACGTCGTTGGCCACCGACTTCACGCCCGAGGTGACGCTGTGTGTCCGTCCGTTGAGGTCGAGAGAGATCAGGGAGAGCGAGATGACGACCAGGACGACGACCGTCAGGGTGCGGCGCGACCGCCGGGACCGGGCCACCCAGGAGAAACCGGTCGATACGTCAGCGCGCAGAGGTGGTGATCAGCACCCGCTTCAACACGTCGAATTCTTCCAGGCACTGGCCGCTGCCCACGGCGACGCAGTTCAGCGGGTCCCGGGCCACCACGATCGGCATGCCCGTCTCGTGCTGAAGCCTCGCTTCCAAGCCGTGTAGCAGCGCACCGCCCCCGGTGAGCACGATCCCCTGCTCCATGATGTCCGCCGCCAATTCCGGCGGCGTGCGGTCCAGGGTGACCTTGACGGCATCGATGATGGCGGACACCGGCTCCTCGATGGAACGACGAATCTCCTCGGTGGAGACGACGATGGTCTTCGGGAGACCGCTCACGAGGTCGCGGCCGCGGATCTCGGCGTGCAGTTCCTGCTCCAACGGATACGCCGACCCGAGGGTGATCTTTATCTCTTCTGCGGTGCGCTCACCGAGCGCGAGGCTGAACTCTTTCTTGACGAACGAGACGATCGCCTCGTCGAGCTCGTCGCCGCCGATGCGCACGGACTGGCTCGTGACGATGCCACCGAGTGAGATGACCGCGACCTCGGTCGTCCCACCGCCGATGTCGACGACCATGTTGCCCGTCGGCTCGTGCACGGGGAGACCGGCACCGATGGCGGCGGCCATGGGCTCCTCGATGATGTAGGCGCGACGCGCGCCGGCGTACTCGGCCGCCTCCATGACGGCACGCCGCTCCACGCCGGTGATGCCCGAGGGAACGCAGATCACCATGCGTGGCTTGGCAAATCGGCGTTGGTGCACCCGGTGGATGAAGTAGCGGAGCATCTTCTCGCAGATCTCGAAGTCCGCGATCACGCCGTCTTTGAGAGGGCGGATGGCCTGGATGTTCGAAGGAGTCCGGCCGATCATTCGCTTGGCTTCGGCGCCCACCGCCAAAGGACGGCCGTCCTTGATATCGACGGCGACGACAGATGGTTCGTTCAACACGATGCCGCGACCGCGGACGTACACCAAGGTGTTGGCGGTACCGAGGTCGACGGCCATGTCACGACCAAGCAAGGAAAGGCGGTTTTCGGCCATATGCGAATACTCCCGAGGGACTGCGGGCGGGTGCCGGGGGGACCGGCGCCCCTGACGGTGCGCCCCCAGGCTACGGGACAAAGACATGTCCCACAAGGCGGACTGCGAATCACACCTGTCTCAGCCGGGGTTCCCAGGAACGTGTGCAGGTGCTGCGGGCGCGACACGTTCTGCCGACGTCCAGGCACGAGCGTGGCGAACCAGAGCAACGAACGGGAGTGGCGGGCGGGGATTGCCTCGCGAAGGCGACGGACGCGGCCCGCTTCCTTCCGAGCGACGACAGGTGAGCGAGAACCGGGCGAGTGACGACGACGCCAGGCGGGCACGACGAGGCGAGCTACGAAGAGGCGAGACCGGGAAAGAAGAGAGCGATCTCACGCGCAGCCGACTCGTGCGAGTCGGACCCGTGCACGAGGTTCTCGGTCATCTCGATGCCGAAGTCACCACGGATCGTCCCAGGAGCGGCCTCGGCCGGGTTGGTCGCGCCCATCATGAGCCGCACGACTGCGTAGGTGTCCTTCGGGCCCTCGACAACCAGGACGAGAGCCGGCGAGCGGGTGATGAAGGTGACGAGGTCGTCGAAGAAGGGCTTCTCAGCGTGCTCGGCGTAGTGCGTGCGAGCCACGTCGGTCGTGATGATCCGGAGCTCGGCAGCGACGATGCGCAAATTCTTGCGTTCCAGGCGGCTGATGACTTCGCCGGCAAGCCCGCGCTCGACGCCGTCGGGTTTCACGATGACAAGGGTGCGGTCCACGAAGGGTGGACACTACACAACCCAGGGCGCGCCACGGTCGTCGCCGGCTGGGTCGGTCAGCGGCCCGCCTCTTCCCACGGCACGGCGGAAGCGAGCACGTCGGCGCGCGCGGCTCCCACGACGTAGAGCGATCCCGCCACCACAACGAGCCCATCGGCATCCACCATCCCGCACGCCACGCGCAACGCTTGGCCGATGTCGGGCTCCTCGTAGACGGACAATCCGAGCGCACGCCCAGCCTCACCCACGGTGGCGACCGGCATCGCACGCGGCGACTCGGGCTCGCACGCGACCAATGCGCGCACACCAGCGGACGCGAGCGGTGCCAACATCGCCGAGGGGTCGCGGCCTGTGAGCATCCCCACGACCGCCACCACAGTGCCGTCGACAGCGAACTCCTCGCTCAGCGCTTCGCCCAGCGCTGCCATCCCCGCCGCGTTGTGCGCGCCGTCGACCAGCAGGAGCGGGCGGCGGCCCAGGACTTCGAGGCGTCCGGGCACACGGACCGCTGCCATCGCTTCCTCGACAATGTCCGGCGCCAGCGGATCGCCGAAAAAGGCCTCAGTGGCGGCCAGGGCCACGGCCGCGTTCACGCCCTGGTGCGCCCCGTGCAGCGGGACGAGCACGTCCTCGTAGCGGCCTCGGGGGGTCCAGAGCGTCACCAGGCGGCCACCCACGGCGACCTGGTTCGACGCGATGCCGAAGTCGCGCCCAGCTACCCAGACCGAGGCCGCTCCGAGCTCCTCAGCCCTGGTCAGGACGATGTTCTGCAGGTCGGGCGTCATCTCCCCCACCACGACCCGGCTGCCCGGATCGATGATCCCCGCCTTGTCGGCAGCGATCCCCTCGAGAGTCGGACCCAAGCACGTCGGTGTGGTCGAAGCTCACGTTGGTGAGGACGGCCACGTCAGCGTGGATCACGTTGGTGGTGTCCCAGGTCCCGCCGAGACCGACCTCGACCACCATGGCGTCGACCGCCTCGGCGGCGAACCAGGCGAACGCGGCGGCAGTGAGGAGGTCGAAGCGCGTCGGGCGGTCAGGAAGCAACGGCTCGAGGAGCGCAAGCTCCGTGAGCACCGAGATGAACGACTCGTCGTCGATCGGCTCGCCGTCGCGGGCGATGCGCTCGGCGACCGCGTGCAGGTTGGGACTGGTGTACGTACCGACGCGCAGACCTTTGGCCATGAGCAGCATCGTCGCCATGGCCGACGTCGACCCCTTGCCGTTCGTGCCGGTGACGTGGATGGAAGGGATCGAGGCCTGCGGTTCACCGAGCAGTGATGTGAGCGCCCGGATGCGGTCCAACGTGGGCAGCGCGCGTCGACGCGGCATGTTCTGCTCGAAGTCGATATGGCTGTCGAGCCAGGACGAGCGCGTCGTGGAGCGATTCGAACGGCGGCGCGCCGGGGTCGGCCACGACAGCGGGCTCTTGTCCCGGTGCGGTCAGGACGCGGCGCGGCGGGAGCGGCTCGACTTGACCGGGCCCCCGAGCGGCACGAGTGTCGGCGCGACCCGGTCCAGCACGACGGAACGATCCACGACGCACTTCCCGACGTCGGTGCGGCTGGGGAGGTCGTACATCACGTCGAGCAGCACCTCTTCGAGGATGGCGCGCAGGCCCCGGGCACCGGTGCCGCGCAACAGCGCCTGCTCCGCCACCGCCTCGAGCGCGTCAGGCGTGAACTCGAGCTCGACGTTGTCGAGCGCGAACGTCCGCTCGTACTGGCGGGTCAGCGCGTTCTTCGGCTCGACCAGGATCTGGACCAGCGCGTCCTTGAACAACGGCGAGACGGCGCTCACCACGGGCAGGCGGCCGATGAATTCGGGTATGAGTCCGAACTTGATGAGGTCTTCGGGCAGTACGTGGCGCAGGATCTCGCCGTCTTCGCGATCCTTGCGGTGGACTTCGGCCCGGAACCCGATGCCACGCTTACCGATGCGGCTCTCGATGAGCTTGTCCAAACCGGCGAAGGCGCCGCCGCAGATGAACAAGATGTTCGTCGTGTCGATCTGGATGAACTCCTGGTGGGGGTGTTTGCGGCCCCCCTGCGGTGGGACAGAGGCCGTCGTGCCCTCGAGGATCTTGAGCAGGGCCTGCTGCACGCCTTCACCCGATACGTCGCGGGTGATGGAAGGGTTCTCGCTCTTCCGGGCGATCTTGTCGATCTCGTCGATGTAGATGATGCCCGTCTCGGCACGCTTCACGTCGTAGTCGGCGGCCTGGATCAGCTTGAGGAGGATGTTCTCGACGTCCTCGCCCACGTAGCCGGCTTCCGTCAACGCCGTCGCGTCGGCAATGGCGAATGGCACATTGAGCATGCGCGCCAGCGTCTGCGCAAGCAACGTCTTGCCGCAGCCGGTCGGCCCGAGGAGGAGGATGTTCGACTTCGCGAGTTCGACTGCGTCTTCGGCCGGCGGAGGACCCGCCTGTACGCGCTTGTAGTGGTTGTAGACCGCGACCGAGAGGATCTTCTTGGCGTACTCCTGGCCGACGACGTAGTCGTTGAGGAAATCGAAGATTTCCCGCGGCTTCGGAAGGTCTTCGAAGCTCAGCTCGGTGGACTCGTCACGCTCCTCCGCGATGATGTCGTTGCAGAGGTCGATGCACTCGTCGCAGATGTAGACACCCGGTCCTGCGATGAGCTTCTTGACTTGCTTCTGCGTTTTGCCACAGAAGCTGCACTTGACGAGGTCCCCGCCCTCTCCGAACTTCGCCACCAGATCGCTCTCCCGTCCCTGTGCCCGATGATCTCTATGCGGCGCCGATGGCTTCGAGCGGTGCGACGTTCCTGGCCGTGATGACTTCGTCGATCACTCCGTAGGTCACCGCCTCTTCTGCCGTCATGATGAAGTCGCGGTCGGTGTCCTGGGCCACCTTCTCCTGGGTCTGTCCGGTGTCCTCGGCCAACATGTGCGAGAGGAGGTCACGCATGCGGAGGATCTCCTTTGCCTGCAGTTCGATGTCGCTGGCCTGGCCCTCGACGCCACCCCACGGCTGGTGCAGCAGGATCCGCGCATGAGGCAGCGCGAAGCGCTTGCCCTTGGCGCCGGCCGCCAGCAGGACCGCCGCCGCCGACGCGGCCTGACCGAAGCAGAAGGTCGAGACGTCCGCCTTGATGAACTTCAGCGTGTCGTAGATGGCGAACAGCGCCGTGATCTCTCCGCCGGGCGAGTTGATGTAGAGGTGGATGTCCTTGTCAGGCTCCTCGGACTCCAAGAAGAGCATCTGCGCGCAGATGAGGTTCGCCACGGCGTCGTCGACGGGCGTGCCGAGGAAGATGATGCGCTCCCGCAGCAAACGCGAATAGAGGTCGTAGGCGCGCTCGCCGCGGTTGGACGATTCGATCACGGTGGGAACCAAATAGTTGTAGGCCTTCATGGGTTCCACCGCACTGTGCATCTTCACTCGTTCTCCTCGCCTTGCTCGACCTCGTCGTCTTCGTCGACCGGGCTGTCGTTGGAGGCGTCCGCCCTGAGGTCATCGCGTGACATGGGGTTTCCGTCCTCGTCGAACAGCTCCACGTGGTCCAGCAGCCACTCCAGCGCCTTGCCCTTACGTAGCTCCGAGCGTACCGCGCCCGTGCGGCCCGCCGTGTCGAGTTGGCGGCGCAACTCGGTTGCGGTGGTCCCCATACGCTCGGCCATGGTTCCTATCTCGGCATCGAGCTCGTCCTCGCTGAGCGTCAACTCCTCGGCCTCCACCAGGGCCCGCAGCGCCAGGTCGGCCTTCACCGCACCCTGTGCGTCCACCCGCACGGTCGAGAGCAGCTCGTCGGGCGACGTACCCGTGGCCTGGAAGTACTCCGCCAGGCCGAGCTTCTGGGCCTCGAGCCGGTGCTGCAGGTCGTGCAGCCGCTCATTGACCTCTTCGTCGACCAGCACCTCGGGGACGTCCTCGTCGGAGACGAGCGCCGCGAGCGCCTCGATGGACTTCTGGCGCAGCGCCATCTGGCTCTGCATGAGCTTCACCCGGCCGATCCGGTCCTCGATGTCGGCGCGGAGCTCGTCGACGGTGGCGAATTCGGAACTCTCGGCCGCCCATTCGTCGGTCGTCTCAGGCAGCTTCTTGACCTTCACCTCCTTCACCAGCACGCGAAAGGCCAGACTGGTGTCGGGCTCGTTCGGGTTGGCCGCGTCGAAGGCGACGATGGCGCCGACCTTGGCGCCGTGCAGCTCGGCGTCGAGCTCGGGGACGACAGACCCGCTCCCCACTTCGTAGAGGTAATCGTCCACGCCGACCACCTCTGCGCCTGAGGCGTCGGTGCCGTGCAGGTCGATGGTCACGAGGTCTCCGTCGATGGCAGGTCGTTGCACTTCCTCGAGCTCAGCGTCGTTCTCGCGCAGCCGGTCGATCTGATGCTGCACTTCTTCGTCCTTCACCGCGAGCCCGGGAAGCGTGACCTGCAGCCCGTCATAACCGGGAATGGCGACGAGCGGGCGTACCTGGACGACGGCATCGAAGGAGACCGCGCCCTTGTCCTCACCGGCGGTGATGTCGATCTCTGGCCGTGCGATGGGATCGAGCTCGGTGTCGACCACCGCACGCGCGTAGAAGTCGGGCAACGACTCACGCAGCGCTTCGGCCCGGAGCGCGCCCGCACCACCCATGCGCGCCTCGAGCACCTGGCGCGGCACCTTGCCGGGACGGAAGCCAGGCACGCGCACCTGACGGGCGAGCGTTTTGACGACGTCTCGAACGGCACGATCGAATTCGGGCTCGTCGATCTCCACACTCAGGCGGACGAGGTTCCCTTCCATGGGCTCTGTGGTCGCACGCATCACGAGCCGACCACTCTACCGGGCACTTCTCGCAGCGGACGCACCGGCTCTGTGTGGCGCGTCGCCCGAAACCGAGTCCGCACGTGGCGCTGATCGTGCCCAGACCGTGCGGGCAGACGAATGGCAGACCGATGGCAGACGGTGATCACGACCTTCGCTCAGAACATGAAGTTCATCGCGCCGAGCACCGTGCGTCCCACGGACTCGTCGCCTGCCACGACGACGCCCTCGCCCTGCTCGGCCAATTGTGCCGCCGTGGTCCGTCCGCAGCCGAGACGCATGAAATCGACGCTCGAGAGAGACAACGCGACAGTCGGGACGACTGCCTCGTCGACCGGCTTGGCCCTTCCTTCCTCGACGGCGATCGTGAAGGTGCGTGCATCGAGCCCCGGACCCTCCACCTCGAACCGGACGGTGGTGCCGTCGGGGCACGCGGCCTTCTTTCCCACGACGAAGGGCATGGCTTCCTGCACCCGGGTGAGCGCCATTGCCGAGGCGACGTTCCCGCTGCCACCAGGCCGGTCCAGCGCGCGCCGTACGTCCTGCTCGTGGACCCAACTGTCGAAGCACGCGGACCTCCATGAAGACGGCGTGCGGGCGCTGCCCGACCGGGCTCCAGCCGACGGCTGCCCATTCGTGCTCGGATCGCCCGGACTCTTGCGCCAGCCGTGTGCTCGTCACGTCGACGAACTCAGCGAAGACCTCGCTTCCTGGCCGAGCACGGCGCACGGCGATGAAGGGCTCGTTGCTGGCGCCGAAATCGTTCTTCACGTGGTCGCCCAGGCTGCCGTGCCACTCCGGGGTGGCCTCGCCCATGATGGCGCGCTCGACCCCGATCACGTGCGAGAGCTGATCCTGGACGTCCCAACCCGGGCACTCGGTGGGCAGGGCCCACTCGGCGGCTGAAAGCTCACGACAGGCTTCGGCCAGGCTCTCCCAGGTCTCCTGGAGGCCGGCGATCGCCTTGAGGCCCAGCTGACACCACTCACCGTCCTGACCTGCACCGTTGTCCGTCATCGGCACGACCCTATCGCCGCCAGCCCGCCCTGGCCCGGTGACCATCCCCCATTCTCTGTGACCCTCCGCGCTACCTTCGACGCCCATCCAGGGCAATCACCGACCAGAGGAGTAGCCATGGCGAACTACGAGGGGTATTGCGTGAAGTGCCGGGAGAAGCGTGAGTTCGACGGCCAGGAAGTCGAGCTCGCCAACGGCCGCCGAGCGGCCCAGGGCACCTGCCCAGTGTGCGGCACCAAGATGAACCGCATCCTGGGCAAAGCCAAGGTCTAAGCACCAGCGCCTGACCACCAGGCGCTGGGCCGCACGAGGGCCGGCGCAATGCGGCCCGCGTGCGGCCCACCGGCGTGAGACGATCTTGCGCATGCACGACCTGATCATCAAGGGCGGGACCGTTGTCGACGGGACCGGGAGCGCAGCGCGTACAGCGGACGTCGCGGTCGACGCCGGCCGCATCACCGACGTGGGGCAGGTGGAGGGCGGCGCCACCCGGACCATCGACGCCGACGGCCTCCTGGTCACTCCGGGTTGGGTCGACGTCCACACCCACTACGACGGCCAGGCCACCTGGGATACGGAGCTCGCGCCGTCGTCGTGGCACGGGGTGACTTCGCTCGTGATGGGCAACTGCGGCGTCGGGTTCGCCCCGGCCCAGCCCGACCGCCACGACTGGCTCATCGGCCTCATGGAAGGTGTCGAGGACATCCCCGGCACCGCGCTGGCCGAAGGAATCGAATGGGAATGGGAAACCTTCCCCGAGTACCTCGACGCCCTGGAACGCCGGCGCTGGACCGTCGACATCGGAACCCAGGTCCCCCACGCAGCCGTGCGGGCCTATGTCATGGGCGAGCGCGGGGCGCGCAACGAGGCGGCGAGTGCCGAGGACATCGAGGCCATGCGCGTCCATCGTCCTCGATGCGCTCCGGGTCGGCGCCCTCGGCTTCTCCACCTCCCGCACCATGGGGCACCGCGCCGTCGACGGCGAAGTCGTCCCCGGCACCTACGCGGCGGAGGACGAGTTGTTCGGCATCGGCAGACGCGCTGGGTGAGGCCGGAACGGGCGTGTTCGAGCTCGCACCACTCGGCTCCGCCGGTGAGCAGCCCGACGACGTGATGGACGAGGTCGACTGGATGCGCCGGCTCTCGGCGGCCATCGACCGTCCCGTGTCGTTCGCGCTCTTGCAGGTGGACTCGGCGCCGGACCTGTGGCGTAAGCAGCTGGCCGAATCACAAGAGGCGTGTGCCGACGGTGCGCAGCTCTACCCGCAGGTGGCGGGGCGTCCGACCGGTTTGTTGACCGGCCACTTCGCCACGATCTGCCTCTTCTCTGACATCCCCGCCTACCGCGAGCTGCGCGCACGTGGCCTCACTCCCGCCGAGTTCGGCGACGCCCTGGCCGACCCCGACGTTCGCCGCGCGATCGTGTCGTGGGTGCCGCCGTCGCCCGGCGTGGCCGAGGCGATGGAGCGGGCATACAAGCGGACCTTCGTCCTCGGCGACCCGCCCGACTACGAGCCCGGGCCGGAACGCTCCCTGGGCGGCCTGGCGTCAGCGCGTGGCGTGTCGCCCTTGGAGGTCGCCTACGACGAGATGGCGAGAGGGGGCGGCACCGGGCTGCTCTACTTGCCGATCCTGAACTACGCGACCGGCGATCTCGACCATGTCTACGACATGCTCTTGCATCCTCAGGGCCTGCTCGGCCTCTCCGACGGGGGCGCCCACACCGGCACGATCTGCGACGGCAGCATGCCGACATTCATGTTGACGCACTGGACACGCGACCGCCGGCGCGGCGCCACCCTGCCGCTCGAGTACATCGTGAAGAAGCAGACGCACGACACGGCGCGCCTCTACGGGATGTCGGACCGGGGGACGGTGGAGCCGGGCGCACTGGCCGACTTCAACCTCATCGACTACGAGGGGCTCTCGCTGGGCGTGCCCTTCGTGCGGGCCGACCTCCCGGCGGGCGGGCGCAGGCTGCTCCAGAAGGCATCGGGATACGTCGCCACGATCAAGAAGGGAGTGATCACCTTCGAGCAGGGTGAGCCCAGCGGGGAGCTCCCCGGCCGCCTGGTCCGCGGCGCACGCTGAGCCTGCGGCCTGTGCCGGCCGCACGGGCCGAGGGTGGCACGGAGTGGAGGCCGGCACGGCAGACTGATCGCCAATGGAGCCGCTGACCGAGTACGCCCTCCGTGACGGCTTGCACGTGGGCTACCAGGTGTGGGGCGGAGACTCCGCCGATTCGATTGACATCCTGGAGTTCAACAGCGGGCTCATGATCTCGATCGACGAAACCGTCGACGAGCCGAGTTGGCTGCGCTACATCGAGCGTGTCGCCGAATTCTCGCGGCTCATTCGGTTCGATGCGGCGGGACTGGGCCTCTCCGACCCATTGCCGACCAAGATCGATCCCTCGATTGAGGGCTGGGGCCGCGACGGCCTCGCCGTCATGGACGCTGCCGGCTGCGAACGGGCGGTCGTGCTGGCGTCGATGGGCGGCACCATGCCGGCGCTGTGGCTAGCGGCGACGCACCCCGAGCGGGTCGCATCCCTTGTCATCGTCAATGGCACGGCACGGATCGGGCAGGCGGAGGACTACGGCTTCGGCGTCTCCGACGAGGAAGTGGCCGAGGGAAGCAACATCGACGTCCCGCTGGTGGAAGGCGGCGTCCCCAGGGACGTCGCGGTCTTCGCCCCCAGTCTGGCTCATCGGGTCGGCTTTCAGGAATGGTGGGGGCGGGCCGCGCGTCGCGGGGCGAGCCCCGCCACGGCCACCGCGTTCAACCTCGTCATCTTCTCGTCTGACCTGCGCTCGTACCTGCCGGCGCTCGTGTGCCCGACCTTGGTGATCACCCGCAGCGACAGCTACGCCAACATGAGCGAGCACGGCCGCTACCTCGCCGAGCACATCGCCGGGGCGCGTTTGGCGACCGTCCCCGGGCGCGACCTGGTGCCCTGGTCAGGCGATTTCGACTCCATCGTCGACGAGATCGAGGAGTTCGTCACCGGTGAGCACGGCGCGCATGCCGCGACGCGGATGTTGGCCACCGTCTTGTTCACCGACATCGTGGACTCGACCGTCCTGGCAGCCGAGGCGGGCGACCGTCAATGGCGCAGCGTGCTCGACGAATTCGACGTCAACGTGGGCCGCCTGCTGGCTCGGCACGACGGCGTGCTGGTCAAGTCGACCGGAGACGGAATTCTGGCGCGCTTCGCGGCGCCGGCCGAGGCCGTGCGCTGCGCGTCCTCCATGGTGGAGACGGCGAAGGATTTCGGGCTGGAGCTGCGGGCCGGCCTGCACGTCGGAGAGGTCGAAGTGCGCGGGAACGACATCGGTGGACTGGCCGTGCACATCGCGTCGCGGATCAGCGACATGGCGGGGCCGAGCGAGGTGTTCGTCACCGGCACCATCCGCGATCTCGTGGTCGGGTCGGGCATCCTGTTCGACGACCGGGGTCGGCACACCCTGAAGGGCGTGCCCGACGAGTGGCAGGTGCTGGCGGTGGAGCGGAGCTAGGGGCGCGAGCAAGACGTGAGGCCAGCGAAAGGATGGACGCGGGACCTCATGCACACGGCGTGTCGCTCTTCGCATGGCTCGCGGCTCCGTTCACGGGCGTGGTCAGCCAGTAGGTATTGCCGCAATCGCTGATGGCAGAGTTCGGGTAGTTCCAGTAGGGGAACTGCGCGTCGCTGCTGTCCCAGATGTCCCAGGCGTTGTTGCAGGTGTTGTTCTCCACGCTGGCATTGGAGACACCGGTGAAGGTCATGCAGGGCACGTAGATGGTGTTGTCGTAGTAGTTGTACGCTGGCGCCCCGTCGTTGGCCGTCAAGTAATTGCCGCTGATGGTCACGTTCTTGTAGTCGGCGACCTCGATCATGGAGCACGCGGGCGGTGCGGCGATGGACCCACCACACGGGCTGCTTGCGCCACCGAGCGACGTGTTGTTCTCGATGGTCAGCCCCGTGTCCTGCACACACGAGGACGACTCGCTTCCTCCCAGCACGATCGTGAGGCCATCTGAGGAGGTGTCGAGAGTGTTGTCCTCGATCACGAGATTCTTCTGAGGGATACATTGCCCCTGGATGCTCGTCACCGACAAGCCACTGTCGTCCGTGAACGTGTTGCCCTCGACGGTGACGTTCCACTGGGCATCTCCCGTGGGGGTGCCACCGTTTCCGTCCCCGTTGTTGTCCACCTCAAGGTCCATGAAGTTCCCGTTGTGCTTGAACGTGTTGGACAAGATGTTGAGACCGTTCACACCCTCCGGCGTGATCGTGTGATAGCCGATGTGGCTGAAGACCCCGTCTTCGAAGGTGACGTTGGTGTTGACCCCACAGCAGGGGCCCAATTCGGGCATCACCGCGAGGCCGTCCCCGTCGGTGTTCTCGACGGTGACCCCGTTGAAAGTGACGTTGGTGTTCCCCGGAGCCGTCCGTCCGAGCAGGATCCCGTAGTCGCCTTCGCTGTACGCGCCCGAGCAGTTACCCGGCGCGTCGATGGTGAGGTCGTTCACCGTGATGTTCGTGTCGCTGGTCAGCCAGAGCACCGGCTGGACGTCGTTGTCGCCACACTCTCCACCCTCGTACACCGACTGGCGCAAGGTGGCGCCGTCCCCGTTGATCGTGAGGCCACTCATCTTGTCGAGCGTCAGTGTCGTCGACGTGTTCGAGACCGAATAGCAGGCATGGGCCGGCAGATCGACCACGGCACCCGCTGCCCGGCGTGCGAGCCACGAATTGAGCGCGCTCGTCACGTCGGACGAGCAGTCGTCGGCGATGGAGGTGGGCACGGTGAGTGCGCCCGGCGGGGTCGTGGTCGTGGTCGTGCTGGTCGTGCTTGTCGTGGTTGTGCTGGTGGTCGTCGTGGTCGGCGGCGGTGCCGTCGTTGTGGTGGTCGTTCGGGGCACCGTCGTCGTGGTTGTCGTTCGGGGCACCGTCGTCGTGGTGGCTTCAGGCACAGGAGTCGAAGTCGCGACTTTTGGGGGCTGGACCGAGGGCTCGAAGCTCTCCGCCTTGCCGGCTGCGGTCACCAGCTCGTAGCCCGCGGTTGCCGGTGTGACGACGAGGCCGTCGACTTCGGCCGCCCCGCCGCCGAGGGAGCCGTAGAACGGGGAGTCGCCGTAGCTGAAGAGGCCTCCATCGGAGGCCACGAGCCAATAGCCGCCGCCGTCAGGGGTGGGCTCCATGGCCACGATGGGCTGCGTGAGGTGGATCGACCCGGTCGAGCCGTAGAACTGCGCATCGCCGTAGGAGAAGATGCCGCCGTCGGCCGCCACCAGCCAGTAGCCCGCGCCATCGGGGGTCGAGGCCATGGCCACGATGGGCTGGTTCAAGTGGATCGACCCGGTCGAGCCGTAGAAGTGCGCGTCGCCGTAGGAGAAGATGCCGCCGTCGGCCGCCACCAGCCAGTAGCCAGCGCCATCGGGCGTCGAGGCCATCGAGACGATCGGCTGATTCAACTGGATCGACCCGGTTGAGCCATAGAAGTGCGCATCGCCATACGAGAAGATGCCGCCGTCGCCTGCCACGAGCCAGTAACCCTTTCCATGAGGTGTCGCGGCCATGGAGACGACGGGCTGGTTGAGCGGGCCACTGACGTCACCGAAAGAGGAGGCTCCGCCATAGGAGACGACCTGGCCCGCCGGGTTGGCCAGCCAGTAACCGCCGGCGGGGTCCGCCGCCATCAGATGTCCGTTGCCATAGTCCGTCGTTCTCAGAGACGTGGTCGCCGGGGTCGAGGCACTCGCAGCGGGTGCGGGCGTCGACGCCAGCACGAACGTCACCAAGGTGAGCGCGAGGGCGACCAGACCCGCCAGCTCGCGGCGAATGGAACCGCCTTGTCGCCCGTGCATCCCGTGGTATCGACACAACCCAATCGGCGCCGAGCACTCCGGCCGCGCTTTTCGGGGAGGAATTGCGCGACACCGGCGTGTGGGACCTGCCATCTGATGGCACGCTCCGCTCCGCCCACGGCCATGGAGCTACTGCGGCCAGTCGGGCGCGGCACCTTCTCGTCGTCGCCGTCGCGGGCCGTGGCGGCTGCGATTCGGTCTCACGGCAGGGAGGTCAGTCTGGATGGCGCGTACCCGTCCGCTCTGCGTGGCTCGCCAGAGCCGCCCGAGAGATGCCTCGACTCGGTGGCGGCGGTGGTGGCGGCGGTGGTGGCGAACATGTTGGACGAATTTCCCAGCTCAGAGAGCCGTGTGCTGCTCCTCGACTCGCAGTCACGCAACATGACCCAGCTTCGTGCGCGCGCCGGTTGTGGGGCCGTCCTTGCACGGCCGTCTGCTCTCACGAAAACGCTGGTGGAGACCAACCATTCTGACCAGCGTTATCCGCGTTGAGGTCCTCCGCGCTGGGAAATCGGTCGCGAGAGCTGGCGGGACGCCGCAGAGCCCTGTGAACACGGACACTGACCGAACACCGCTCCCGCCGCGTTCTCGTGAGACGCGTGCACCAAACATGAGTGGCAGACGTGCACGCAGGCCGATGGCCTCGCGGTCACGGCTCGAGGCTGATCGGGACCAGCTGGTCGTAGGCCGGGTCGTCGGCATCGACTATTCCGATCTGCGCCGTACCGCCCGCGATCACCTCGCCTGTGCCCGATTCGGCGTAGTTCGACCCGTCCACCGGCGTGACGCCCGCCGGTTCGAAGGTGACCTTTCCTTTGGAAGACGCCGTACCCGTGATGGTGGTCGCGGGGTCACAGCTCGTTGCGACCGACTGGACATTGGCTCCGGCGTCGCACTCCTCGGCCGTGACGGAGTCCCCAGCAGGAAACCCCGAAAGGGTGACGGCGTCGACGCTTCCCGGCGCCACGTTGGTGGTCTCAGAGAGCACGACCTTTGGTTTCTTGAACGTCAGGGCGACCGCCGTCTCATCCCCTTTCGTCGCGAGGGCCACGAGGTAGCACGGAGGCGAGTCGCGGAGTCCGCAGGTGGCCCCGGTCGTGATCTGCCCGGTCAACAACTTCATGGCAACGGGTCCGAACGCGTGGGTGGCGCCACCGATCGCGGCGGTCGTCGTGTTCGCGCTGCCGCAGTTGGCTGGGACGTAGAGTGGCCCTGCGCATTCGTAGAGAGTGACGCCCGTGTCGCCGCTACGAGTCCAAGACGCGCCAGAGACGTTCTCCGTCACGTTCCCGATCAGCCTCGTGGTCTGTGCCACGACGAGCGAGCCTCCCGCTTTCGGCGTGTAGGTGAAGTGGTCGGCGGCAACGACGCTGCTCGTCCCTCAGCGCCGATGACCTGGACGTCGACCGTGTTGGGTCCTACAGCCGCGGGCGCCACGGCGTCCATCTGGGTACTCGACACAAAGATCGAGCTGCTGGCGAGTACTCCGCCAAAGTTGACCTGGTCGCCCGAGGTGAATCCCGTTCCCGTCACCTTGACGGTCTTCCCACCGGCGGGCACCCCGTGTGAGGGCGAGATGCTCGTCACCGAGGGCGCTGCCAAGTACGTGTATTCGTCCGTCGTGACCGGGCTACTGGTCCCGCCGGCCGTCGTGACCTTGACGTCAACCGTGCCCGAGCCAGGTGGAGCGGTGGCGGTGACTTCGGTGGGCGAGACGAACGTCACGTTTGTGGCGCCAGTGCTGCCGAACTTGATAGCCGCGGATGCGGTAAAGCCAGTCCCCTCAATGTCCACCGGCGTGCCGCCCGCGGCAGGACCCACAGCCGTACCCAGCCCAGTGACCGCTGGGGTCGGAGGCGGAGGACTCCCGCTACAGCTCATGGTGAGCACCAACCCGGTCTGGGGAGGGGGCACCTGGAGGACCGGCGTCGTCACCGTCGACTGGGAGCTGTCGCCGGGCGCGCTGCACCCGGCCGCGGTCGCCTGAACTTCGTAGTAACCAGCAAAAACCTCCCAGTGGAATTGGCCGTTGCTGTCAGTGATCTCCGGGTTGGTTGATGGGTCCATGATGTCGCTGCCGCCGGGAACCGCTGTGAATGGACCACTCGCCGTCGGGGATGTGAGAAGGGTGGCGGTGGCACCCGAGATCGGATTGCCGTTGGTGTCAAGCACTGAGCCCGAAGGGTCAATGCGGATGGGAAACGAATCCAGGTCGGTCTGGCTATCGACACAGGCGCCGAAAGCCTGGAGACCGCCGAGTAGGTCGTCGGGCACCTCGAGGAACTGTGACAGACACGAAATCGGCGCTGGGAGCGCGTTCCAGATGCACTCCATGTCGGTCTCGAGGTTAGGAAGTATGACGCTGCGGTTGTTGTAGAGGTCGACGAGCGTCTCGATGATGCCCGAGACAGCCAGGACCTCGGCGACCGCTGGCAGGGCGAAGTCAAGCGCGTCGACGGCAGGGGACGAGAGCTTCAGGTAGTCCCACAGGTCGTCTATGTACTCGGCAATCTCGGGATACCCGAGATTGGTACCGATGTTGCCGGCCGTCTCGAGCGGCGACCAAACCACGTCGCTGATCAGGTCGTCGCGGTAGTCCGACACCCACTCCTCCCCGGTCGTCACGAGGGCTTGGGCGATGGCGGTCCCTTCGAAACCTGCGGGCGCGTTCTCGCAGCTTTCTGCCACATTGTTGATGAGACTCTCTGCTGTGGATGCGAAGTCGAGTCTTTCGCTCACCGCGTCGAGGATGCCCGCACTCTCCGCCGGGCAGCGCGGCCAGCTTCGACGTGGAAACCGTTCCTGCGTCTGGCGTCCCTACGTCTGGCGGTACCTCCGCGTGCGAGTGGATCGCGGCGCTTTGAGTCCCCGCGTACGTGAAGGTCACCGCGGCGTTGTCGATTTCCCCGCCATCCTGGGTCAACAGCCTGACGGGTACAGTCCCCGAGCCAGGAGGCGCGGTGGCGGTGATCTCGGTCGACGACACGAGAGTCACGCCCGAGGCTGGGGTAGTGCCGAACTCGAGAACAGCCAGGTTGGACAAGTTGGTGCCCGTGATGGTGACTGCTGTACCGCCCTCGGCCGCGCCTGAAGTGGGACTAACCGACTGGAAGCTCTCATAGGAGTACTGCGCGAGTGAGGACGACGTGATAGGCCCGCTTGCGGTCTCGAGCGTCACCGCGACGGTTCCCGACCCGGCAGGCGCGATGGCGTCGACCTCGGTGTCCGACACGACCGTGAAGCTTTGTGCCGGCGTGGTCCCGAACAGCACGCCCGTCGTGGCTGACAGACCCGAACCGCTGACCTGGACTCGATTGCCACCGCTCGCAGGACCTTCTGCCGGCAGGAGCGCACTCGCCGTAGGGCAACTCACGACGGGGATGATGGTGGCGCCGCCGTGAATCGGGACGGGAGCTGGGACAGTGGAGTCGTACGTCCCGGACCCCGCTGGCGTCTCGGTCATTGCCCCCATGCGGAAGGCCACCCGTCCAACCGCGTACCCGGCGAGGACGTCCAATCCGGACCCGTCCGTACAGCCTGACACGCTCAAGGGCTCGGGGGATCCCCAGTACTGACCTGGCACACCGGTCGACTGGCCCGCATAGGAGTCACCCGCAGGGATATCGGTAGAGGGAAGGATGATTGACGGAGCATTCGTGACGCCGGGAGTCGCAGCATCGACTGGTCCGGCGGCGCCGACGTCCCTGGTGTATGACCCGGATGAGGGAGCGAATGCTGTGATTGCGTACTGGCCCGTTGACGGTTCCACCGCGGCATAGTTGCCAAGGCTGTCCGTGCTGCTCAGGGCATCGACGCAGGCAGAGCCGTTGCAGAGCTGCACGATGGCACCGGGGACGGGCCCCGTGGTGCTCCCGTCGGCGTAGCGGACCGCTCCCTCCACGATGACCGCGCCGGACGGGAAGTCGGTCTGCACGTCGTACTCGACGATCGTCACCACCGTCGAAGCACCGGTGATCGTTCCGGCGGCGGGATTGCTCAAGGTCAGGGAGAACGTCGCGGGTGAGCCGAGCTGACAGGAGTTGATGCCGACCCGAACCATCTGAGTGGTCTCTCCCGGAGTGAAGGTCAGACTCCCCGACCTCGCCACGTAGAGGCCGTCGCACGAGGTGCCGGCCGCCGCCGTGCCGTTGGCCGTGGCGTACGAAACGGTGACCGTCGACTGCCCGGGCGCGCTCAGCGTGACGGGCAGGTCGAGATAGCTGTCGTGCTGGCCGACGGACTCTGTCGCCGGCACGGAGATACCCGGGGTGGCGACAGAGGCAGCGCCACTGGCACCGATGGTCACCGTGCCGCTGGTGAGGAACAGCGTGGCGTTGGTCGGGCTCGAGAGCGTGAGAGTGAAAGAGCGGGTGGGTTTGGAGCCCGAGGGGTCCAAGATGGGCACGCTGACGTTTTGGACAGTCTCGCCGGGGACGAAGGTCAGCGTGCCGCTCGTCGAGGTGTAGTCCGTGCCGGCCTTGGCCGAGCCGTCCGCGGTGGCGTACCCGACCGTCACCGTCGAGGTGGAGGCTTGCCCTGCCGTGCCGTTGAGGAGCACTGGGACGAGCACCGAGCCCGCCGAGGCGTCGACGGTCGCGGCTCCGCGCGTCGAGCTGGGGCGTGCCGCTGCCCGCGGCGTCGCCCACGATGTCGATCACACTCTGGGGCCGCACAATGGTCGCGCCCACGGGCGAGGACAGGTTGAAGGAGAAGAAATAGAAGCCGGTGATCTTGCAGTTGTTGAGGCCCACTCGCACCGTCTGGGTGGTCTGCCCTGGGGTGAAGGTCAAGGTCCCCGACGCCGCGACGTATTCGTTGTCGCACGAGGTGCCGGCCGCCGCCGTGGCGTTGGCCGTGGCGTACGAAACGGTGACCGTCGACTGCCCGGGCGCGCTCAGCGTGACGGGTACGTCGACGTAGCCGTCGCCCATCCCGACCAGCTGGTCCGGCGGGGACGAGACCGTGGGTGTGGTCACCGCGCCGGCGCCGCTGGCACCGATGGTCACCGTCGCGGTCACCTGGCCCAGCGTGGCGTTGGTCGGGCTCGAGAGCGTGAGAGTGAAAGAGCGGGTGGGTTTGGAGCCCGAGGGGTCCAAGATGGGCACGCTGACGTTTTGGACAGTCTCGCCGGGGACGAAGGTCAGCGTGCCGCTCGTCGAGGTGTAGTCCGTGCCGGCCTTGGCCGAGCCGTCCGCGGTGGCGTACCCGACCGTCACCGTCGAGGTGGACGCTTGCCCTGCCGTGCCGTTGAGGAGCACTGGGACGAGCACCGAGCCCGCCGAGGCGTCGACGGTCGCGGCTCGCGCGTCGAGCTGGGGCGTGCCGCTGCCCGCGGCGTCGCCCACGATGTCGATCACACTCTGGGGCCGCACAATGGTCGCGCCCACGGGCGAGGACAGGTTGAAGGAGAAGAAATAGAAGCCGGTGATCTTGCAGTTGTTGAGGCCCACTCGCACCGTCTGGGTGGTCTGCCCTGGGGTGAAGGTCAAGGTCCCCGACGCCGCGACGTATTCGTTGTCGCACGAGGTGCCGGCCGCCGCCGTGGCGTTGGCCGTGGCGTACGAAACGGTGACCGTCGACTGCCCGGGCGCGCTCAGCGTGACGGGTACGTCGACGTAGCCGTCGCCCATCCCGACCAGCTGGTCCGGCGGGGACGAGACCGTGGGTGTGGTCACCGCGCCGGCGCCGCTGGCACCGATGGTCACCGTCGCGGTCACCTGGCCCAGCGTGGCGTTGGTCGGGCTCGAGAGCGTGAGAGTGAAAGAGCGGGTGGGTTTGGAGCCCGAGGGGTCCAAGATGGGCACGCTGACGTTTTGGACAGTCTCGCCGGGGACGAAGGTCAGCGTGCCGCTCGTCGAGGTGTAGTCCGTGCCGGCCTTGGCCGAGCCGTCCGCGGTGGCGTACCCGACCGTCACCGTCGAGGTGGAGGCTTGCCCTGCCGTGCCGTTGAGGAGCACTGGGACGAGCACCGAGCCCGCCGAGGCGTCGACGGTCGCGGCTCGCGCGTCGAGCTGGGGCGTGCCGCTGCCCGCGGCGTCGCCCACGATGTCGATCACACTCTGGGGCCGCACAATGGTCGCGCCCACGGGCGAGGACAGGTTGAAGGAGAAGAAATAGAAGCCGGTGATCTTGCAGTTGTTGAGGCCCACTCGCACCGTCTGGGTGGTCTGCCCTGGGGTGAAGGTCAAGGTCCCCGACGCCGCGACGTATTCGTTGTCGCACGAGGTGCCGGCCGCCGCCGTGGCGTTGGCCGTGGCGTACGAAACGGTGACCGTCGACTGCCCGGGCGCGCTCAGCGTGACGGGTACGTCGACGTAGCCGTCGCCCATCCCGACCAGCTGGTCCGGCGGGGACGAGACCGTGGGTGTGGTCACCGCGCCGGCGCCGCTGGCACCGATGCCTGGGAGGACGAAACACGTCAGCGCCAGTGCAGCAAGAAGGACAACGGATCGGTGAACGCGCGTCGAGGCCGAGCTTTCCCTGCTCGAACAACCCCGGTCCCAACACGTCGGACATCCGAGTTTGCTGATCCGCATTCGAATTCCTCCCCCGAAGGTGGCTCGCCCCTCATACGTGATCTGTCGCGAGCGGCGGGCGAACCCTAAATCCTGGTTGCAGAGGCTTCAAGCGGTGTCTCGCATTGTTCACTTTGGAAAACCAAACTTCCGATGCGATCGTTGCGCACTCAGGAAATACTCAGCTTTGGGGTCACACGTCAGCGGAAGTCAACTGGATGCGCCGCCCTGGTTCTTCGCGTCAGCATTCCGACTCGATCCCAGCCGGTCGGGTACGAGCGCCTTGGCGAGGAGGTCCGTGATGTCATCGTTGTACGAGCTGAGGATTCGCTCGAACTCGACAGGGCAGGCGTCTTTCACGAGTGCACTCTTGATCTCCGGCGGATGGCCGATGAGGACACGCTGATTAAGCGCGAGGTGGGAGCTCACGTTGGGCGGGCACCATCGGCGTGCCGTCGGATCCCGTCAAACAGGATCCCGTCAAACTGCCGGTGGGCGAGCTCGCCTCTCGAAGAGCCCCCAGGGAACGGCCCCAGGGACAACCTGGTCAGACAGCTGAGAATTTTCCTGGGTTCACGGAGTTTGCAGAACGGGATGTAGCGCAGCTTGGTTAGCGCGCCTGCTTTGGGAGCAGGAGGTCGCGGGTTCAAATCCCGCCATCCCGACCATACAGAGGGGCTCTCATCTGCAGTTCTGCAGCCTCGTTGTTGTCGGCGGTCGGCGGAGGTTGGAGCTGGCGGGTGCTGTAGCTATCGCTTCAGCTACACGATCCTGCCCAAGGACAACTCTCTCGATCTGCCGCACAAACCGGCCAGTCTGGGTTCTCACTCAGAGGAGAGAATCGTTGCGTTGGAGACGTCTTGAGGGTGTCCTGTGAGGGGTGCCACAGAACACCGGATGGGTGGGACTCTTTGGTGCCACCTGAAGCGGACTGACTCGATAATGAAGACGGGAGGCCATTAAAGAGAGGGCTCGGCGCGGTTACGTCGAGATCCTGGTACAAAGTCGGCCGTGCAGGATGTCGAGGTCAGATATCTGGATCGGGACGGGGCTCGAATCGCCTACGAAGTATTTGGCGACGGACCCATCGACGTCGTCGTGAGCGTCAACAACATGTGTCCCATCGACCTTATGTGGGATCTTCCACAGCTTGCTCACTTCATGGAAGCTCTGGGCGCTGTGGCGCGCGTGATCGCCTATGACGAACGCGGGAACGGCGCTTCGGATCCCCTACCGATGACCGGTGTCGCTGGAGTGGAGAGCGCAGCGTCCGACTGGCTCGCGGTGCTCGATGCTGTCGGATGTGACCGTGCTACGACCTTCGCGTTCAGCTTGACCGGGGTACATATTTTCGTCGCGGCCACGTACCCGGAACGGGTGCGTTCACTCATCGGCGCCAACATTCGCTCCTCGTTTCCCGAGATGCGCCAGCAGACGTGGGAGCAACGTAAGTCCTTTGCCGTATGGTACGGAACGACCAACGGGCTGAGCACCTTTAATCCACGTGTTGCCCATGATCCCGTTCTTCAGAAATGGTGGGGTCGGGCACGCCGCCTGGCCAGCAGTCCAGAGGAGTTCGCCCGCACGCTACAGCATGGATCGGAGCTCGACGTCGAGCCTTTTCTAGAACTCGTGCGCGCACCCACACTTGTGTTTCATCGCCAAGGTAACCCTGTGTATGACATCGAGTTGAGCCGAAGAACCGCACCGCGCATCCCGAACGGCCGCTTCGTTGAACTTACTGGTAGCGAATCCGATCTGTTCCTTGGCGATGTCGATCCAGTGATCACCGAGATCACCAGCTTCCTCAGAGAAACCGATGTCGCACCCGAAGACGATGATCGGACGCTTGCAACGGTTCTCTTCACAGACATCGTGGACTCTACGGGGCAGCTGGTCACCCTTGGGGACAAACGGTGGCGGACGGTTCTCGATGACCATGACCGAACCGTTGATCGCATTGTTCGGCATTTCAGAGGACGGGTCGTAAAGAAGCTCGGCGACGGAAGCCTCGCAACGTTCGACGGACCCGCACGTGCGGTGCGGTGTGCCGCGGCCATTGGTGATTCGCTGGATCAACATGGCATTGCGGTGCGTGCAGGCCTGCATACCGGGGAGATCGAACTTCGGGATGGTGACATAGCTGGCCTGACGGTTCACATAGCGAGCCGAATTTCGGCGCTCGCAGGTCCCGGCGAAGTTCTTGCGTCTCGGACCGTGGTGGATCTAACCGCTGGATCCGGCATCACCTACGAGGACCGTGGTCCCCAGAGCCTCAAAGGAATCCCGGCAGACTGGGCTGTGTTCGCTCTACACGTTCCGGCTACACCAACGTAGTGGCGCCGTACGAGGCCCTGCCCAAATCCCGTATCCCAGATCGCCGGATCGGTGACATCGCGGATCTCTCGCATGTCTCATTGAGGCAGATCCCAAGCGTTCCGTTCGACGCACGCTTCGGGAGTCGCCCAGGAACTACCCGAGGCGTTCGAGCAACTCCGTTGCGTCTCGTTCGATGTAGCCGTAACCGCGCTCGGTTGCGACTGGTAGGGCAGCGTCGATCAGTGCTCGGCCCAGCTCTGCATCGCCGGGTTGGTTTCGGTCGATGAGGAGCGCCGCCCAGGCGGTCTGGGTAGACGCGACGAAATACGGAGCCTCCATACCTTCATGGCAGGCCAGAGCCTCGGCGAACCACTGATCAGCCTCCTCGTAGCGGTCGAGGGCATGATCGAGCAACCCGAGGTAGTGAGCGACGCTGCCGCTGACCGTAATGTGAGTGGTCACAATCTGGGCGTGCCACGGTAGGAGGAGTTCGCTAAGGATGGCCGCTGCGTGCCGATGCCCGCAGCGTGCGGCTGCCTCCGCCCAGAGCACGTAAGCCGTCAACCGCTGAACATCCTCAGACATCTGAAAGCTGTTGGCGACCTCGACATCAAGGAGGGCGTCGACCTCATTTTCGGCATCGTGTCGACTCTTCGCCCGTGTCAGCGAGGCCCGAAAGGCTGGAAGCCCCGGGTCGTCGTGCACGCGCTGTTCGATGAGCGGTATCAGCTCTTCGAGGCGCCCCTGCTTGTTGCGCACGTCGGACAGTTGGGCTCCGTAGTAGGAGAGGGCATCGGGTTGGCCGGCCCTCGTGCCGAGCGCAAAGGCTTCGTTCGCACTCTCCTCTGCCGCATCAAGGTCGCCATCGAGTAGACACCACAATGTTCGGTAATACGCGAGTACCCAGTCGTGGTACGGCTGCCCGATCCGCTCGATCTCGGACTCGACGACCGAGAACGCATCCCTCATCGTCGCCAAATCGCCCGCCGCCAGTGCTGCGAGCATCCGACGGCTGTTGGCCCAACGACGTGCAATCGGGTCGCCGAGATCGTCGGCGATCTGGCTGGCCTCTGAAGTCCATTCCCGGCGCATATCGAGGGTTCGTGGCCATGCGATGGCCTCCGTGCACAACTGGATGACATCGGCCAGCGCCGCACTGTCGCCCGTGCGACGGGCCATGTCGACTGCATCTCGAGCCATTGCCAGCCGTCCGTCCGGATCCGTGTCAAACGTGCGCTCGAGACAAGACAGTGCGAGTAGACGTGCCCGATCGGGGCTGGCAGTCTCTCCGAGCCGATCAAGCGCCCGGGTGATCATCTCGATGCGTTGATGGTCGATCTCACCTATTGAGCTGGTGGACCCGCGGTTGTTCCGCAGCGCGGCTTGCACCAGGAGATCGACGGCGCCGATCTCGTCGGCTACCTGCGCAGCGGTGAGTAGGGTCTCACGAAAGGCAGGCTCGCCAGTCTGGCTTTGGGCGTCACCGAGGCCTAGCAGCAGCGTCGCCCGGCGGTGCGGATCGTCGCCAGGTGCCCGGTCGAGCAGGTCGAGCGCATCCTGATACCAGCGCAGCGCCTCGTCAGGTGCCAGTTGGGCGAGGGCTCTGTCCCCAGCCTGTTGGGCGTAGGCGATCGCCTTTTCGGCGTCCCGGGGCTGTGTGGCATGGGCCCACTGGTAGGCAAGCTCGCCCACCCGTTCACCGGGGTCGTCCCCGTAGAGCTCCTCTAGTGCATCGGCCACCCGCTGGTGGGAGCGTGCCCGCCGGTTGGTCGAGAGCGAGTCGTAGAGGGTGTGCTCGATGAGGGCGTGGGCGAAGCTGTAGCGGCCGTCTGACTCGGTGAGCACCGCAGCGGTGACCGCCTGGTCGCAGAGGTCGATGACAGCGTCCTCGTCCAGCTCGGCCACCCGGGAAAGAAGTTCGGTGTCGAAATCCCTGCCGATGACTGCAGCCAAGGTGAGCACCCGCTGGGAATCGTCCCCGAGTCGAGCGATCCGGCGGCCCACCACCTCTCGGATACTCACCGGCAAACCCGAGGTGCGCAGATCAGGACTCGCCACCCAGCGGCCTTCGTCGTTCTGGTAGATAGCTCTCGTCTCGGCCAGGTGCCGGAGCATCTCCCCGACGAAGAATGGGTTGCCCTCCGTCTCGGCCAGCAGTGCATCGCGAAGGGCTACTCCGTCTTCTGTCATCCGATGCCCGGCGGTGGTTTCGAGCAACTCGAGGAGTTCGTCGTCACCGAGGCCACGCAGGGCGATCCGCTCGACTCCCGACTCGCGGTGCAGTGCGGCCAGAGTCTCCGCCAGTGGATGAGTGGAGTCCACGTCGGACTCGCGGAAGGTTCCGATCACCAAGAGTCGAAGCCGTGCGTCGGCTGCGACCACGTGGCGGAGGAGCTGGACGCTCTGGCGGTCGGACCAGTGCAGGTCGTCGAGGAGGAGCACGACCGGGGCGATGGTCGACGCCCGGGTCAACAGGTCGAGCACCGCCCCGAAGAGCAGGTAGCGCTCAGACTCGGCGTCGCTCGAAGACGACTGTGGCAACGGCAGCCGATGGGCGAGTTCGGGCACCAGTCGGATTAGTTCTCCTGCCCGGGCCTCCACGTGTGCTCTGAGCACATCGTCGGGCGCGTGGGTGACCAAGTGGGACATGGCCTCGGCCCAGGGCTGGTAGGGGATGCCAAGGTCCTCGTCGCAGCGCCCGTAGAGCACGACGGCACCGTTCTCGAACGCGCTACGGGCAAACCCCGAGGACAGCGCCGTCTTGCCGATGCCCGGCTCACCCGAGATCAACACCGTTCGCGTTGCTCCGCTCGTGACTGCCTTCAATGACTCGTCGAGCAGCTCACGCTCGGCAGCCCGTCCGACGAAGGTGGCCGAGACCGAGGCGTCGATTCGGCCCGGCAGTGGCACCGCGAACTCCTCGGGTTCGAGCGCCGCCCACGCCACCTCAACTGTCTCAATCGGGTCCGGGAGGCCCTTGAGGCTCAGCTCGCCGATCGAGCGGCATTCGTGTCGGTTGCGCCGACCGGCCGTCACTCGGACGAAGTCGGTGGCCAGGATCTGGCCGCTGTCACAGTGAGCACAGAGCCGAGCTGCTTCGACGACGGTGTCGCCGAAGTAGTCACCGTCCTCGTTGGTCGCCTCGCCGCTGCTCAGTCCGACACGCAGACCCACCGGCTCTGTGCCCTCACGGTTTGCCTGTTCGACACCTTGTTGCATGGCCACCGCACACCCGAGAGCCGCAGATGCCGACGGGAAGACAACCATCAGCCCATCGCCCAGGTTCTTGACCTCGGTGCCGCCCGCTTCGGCGATGGCCTGGCGCAGGATCGAGAAGTGCTCCCGGCGTACCTCGTCGGCCATCTCTGCTGAGAGCCGCTGGGACAACTCAGTCGAGCCGACGATGTCGGTGAAGAGGATGGCGACGTTCTCGGTGCTCACCGGGGAATCTCCGCGATCTGCACGCCCCTACCGTAGGCGACCAGGAGTTTCCGGTGCCATGGGGGTTGGATTCAAAGTGACGGCCGCTAGCCAGCTGTCCCTTGCGATCGGCCTGATGCCGTTTGCAGGGCGTCACAGACCGCCGGTTCGGGGACGGTTGAAAACCCGGCCGAATTAACTCGTTGCGAAGTCCCATTGCACACTGCTCTGCACTCGCTGAGAACGAGGTGATGCGGCTTCGCCTCGCAGTCCGAGACGGGTTCGGCTGATAGATAGGCGTGTCCGACAACCGTAGGTCGATCCACGCCGGCTCCGGAGAAGCGCTGGCACAGCGCCCCCAACCGAGTCGAGTTTGGCCGCCTACACGTGACTAGGTGAGGAGCTGAGGACCGTCGTTGGCACCTTGACCCCTAGCTTTGGGAGCAGGAGGTCCGGGGTTCAAATCCCCGCATCCCGACCACAGCGCGGGCAGAATGCCCAGATGACCGAGGTCAGTACCAACGGTGCCTCGCGTCAAGGCGGAGGGGTCGTCCTCTTGACCCTGGCCTCCGCGCAATTTCTGATGACGTTGGACAGCTCGGTCATGAACGTGTCCATCGCCACGGTTGCCAAGGACGTCGGCACCACGGTGACGGGCATCCAGTTGGCCATCACCCTCTACACCCTGGTGATGGCGGCGTTCATGATCACCGGCGGGAAGCTCGGCCAGCTGCTCGGACGCAAGCGCGCCTTTGCCATCGGTTGCGTGATCTACGGCAGCGGCTCGTTCATCACCGGTCTCGCCGGCTCGTTGCCGGTCCTGATCATCGGCTGGTCCGTCCTCGAAGGCCTGGGCGCGGCCCTCATCATGCCCGCCGTCGTTGCGCTCGTTGCCACCAATTTCGGAGCAAGCGAGCGCCCCCGCGCCTACGGGCTCGTGGCATCGGCCGGCGCCATCGCCGTGGCGGTCGGGCCACTCGTCGGCGGGCTCTGTACGACCTACCTGACGTGGCGGGTGGTCTTCTTCGGCGAGGTTGTCATCGTGGCGTGCATCCTCGCCCTCTCCCGGCGCATGGCCGACTCGGCCCGAGAACCCGACGTGCACCTCGATCCGGTCGGCACGGTCCTGTCCGCCGCCGGCCTCGCGCTGTTCGTCTACGGCGTCATTCGATCGGGATCGTGGGGCGTCGTCCAACCAAAGTCCGGCGCACCGGTCTGGCTCGGGACGTCACCCGTCATCTGGCTGCTGCTCGGCGGTGCGGGCGTGATGGCGCTGTTCCTGGTCTGGGAGGGACAGCGTCGCCGCCGGGACCGGGGCGTCCTCCTCGACCCGCGGTTGCTCCGCACGCCCCGACTGCAAGCCGGCCTGACGTCCTTCTTCTTCCAGTTCCTCCTCCAGGCGGGGCTGTTCTTCGTCATTCCGCTGTTCCTCTCGGTGGCCCTGGGACTGTCCGCGGTCGCAACGGGTGTCCGTCTCCTTCCGCTGTCGCTCACGCTCCTCGCCGCTGCCGTCGGGGTGCCCAGGCTCTTTCCCACGGCGTCCCCCCGACGCGTCGTCCGGATCGGGTTCGGTCTCCTCCTCCTCGGCATCGTCGTCCTGCTGGCGGCGCTCGACGCCGGCGCAGGCCCTGAGGTCGTGACGTGGCCGCTCCTTCTCATGGGACTGGGCATCGGCAGCTTGGCGTCGCAGCTCGGCGCGGTCACCGTGTCGTCTGTGCCGGACTCCCAGAGCGGCGAGGTGGGCGGGATTCAAAACACGGTCACGAACCTTGGCGCCTCGATCGGCACCGCACTCGCGGGAGCGGTCCTGATCGGCGTGCTCACGACCACCTTCCTCGGTTCGGCCGCCGCCAACCCCGCCATCCCGTCTGAGCTCGCGCAACGAGCCAACGTCGAACTCTCGTCGGGTATCCCGTTCGTAAGCGACGCCGACCTGACGGTCGCCCTCGACAAGGCAGGCGTCGCGCCCGCCACCGCGCAGGCGATCGTCGACGAGAACGCGACGAGCAGGATCAACGGGCTCCGGGCTGCCCTCGGCGTCCTGGCACTCCTCGCGCTCATTGCGCTGCTCCTGACGCGGCGCCTCCCGACTACCCAACCCGCGGTCACGAGCGAGATACAGGACGGGCCGCCGGCGAGCGAACTGGTCAGCCCCGCCGGAGGGTGACGCTGCACCAGGCCCGTCTGCGGCACGACGGGCAGGTCATGCGGTGGTCGAACCGGCGACGCGGCCGCCAGAGTCCGACCGGGAACTGGAAGATCAGCAGGTCCAAGACTCCGACACGCGAGGTCTGGCTGCACCGTTGGCACTCGACAGTGAAGGACCCCCGCTCGGCCAGGGGGTTGCCCGAGAGGGCGATGACGTCGTGGGGATCGACCGGAGCAGCTGAGAACAACGCTCGCTTGCCCGAGGGAAGCGAGATCGTTCCGCCCGAGCCGCTCGCCGCTCCCTGACCGCTCGACTCGGGGACCCAGAAGAGTGCCCGCTTGCCGAGGGGATCCGGAGCCTTGTCCCCCCGCGACGCCACCACCTCAGGCGCTCACCATGGCGTCATAGACGCGCGTCGACAGCGAACGGTACGCCACGGCACCCGCGGAGGTGGGTGCGTGCTGCAACACCGAGCGGCCGAATCCGGGCGCCTCGGCAAAACGGACCGACTTCGGGACGGGCGGCTCGAAGACCTGCAGGCCGTAGCGAGCCCCGACTTCGCAGAGCACCTGTCGGGCCAGCGTGGTCCGGCTGTCGAACATGGTGGCGATCACGCCGAGCACGCGCAGCTTCTCGTTGGCGAACTGACGGACGTCCTCGATGGTCTCGAGCAGTTGCCCGACGCCGCGGTTGCTCAAGGCCTCGCACTGCATCGGGACGATGACCGCCTCGGCTGCCGTGAGTCCGTTGATCGTGAGCACACCGAGCGACGGCGGGCAATCGATGAGCACGGCGTCGTAGTCGTCGAGCACAGGGAGCAGCGCGTTGGCGAGGACGTGCTCACGACCGGTCCGGCTCAAGAGATGCACCTCGGCGCCGGCCAGGTCGATCGTCGCCGGCACCACCGAGAGTCCTGCCACGCCGGGGACCTCCTGCACGACGTCGGCGATACGCGCCCGGCGGACCAGCACGTCGTGGAGCGACGAGGAGAGGTTGTCGGGGTCGAGGCCCAGCGAATAGGTCAGACACGCCTGTGGGTCGAGGTCCACCACGAGGAGATGTCGCCCTTGCTCGGCCAGTGCCACGCCCAGCGACTGCACGGTGGTCGTCTTGGCGACGCCGCCCTTCTGGTT
This sequence comes from uncultured Acidimicrobiaceae bacterium, assembly GCA_963736225.1. Taxonomy (GTDB): domain Bacteria; phylum Actinomycetota; class Acidimicrobiia; order Acidimicrobiales; family RAAP-2; genus Bog-473. The sequence goes on from CAVTOF010000003.1 coordinate 360,161, forward strand.
GGCGACCGCGATGACTTTGACCATCGCCGGAGTCTAGGACTGTGGCCGCCGGCATTCTCGGGGCCGAACCCGCCCCGAGTGCGCTCATGGGTGATACCAGGCCTCCTCGTTGGCGACGGCCACGACCAGATTGCCCAGAGCCAGGTTGACGTCGTCGAGGTGGTAGCCCCAGGCCGGTCCGAGGACCGCGGAGACCTTCGGCCGCGGGTCGCTCGGAACCGCAGCGGTGGTGACCTGCAACCAGGAGGCACCACCGCTTTGCTCGCACTGGGCGGTGTAGAGACCGGGGAAGGTCACCCAGGGCGTGTGCACCCGCACACCCTTCGTCTTCGAGGTGGCCGAGGGGAAGTAGGGCTGCAGGCCGCCCTCCGTCGACGAGAAGGTGACCGGATTGACACAGACCACTTGTTGCCCGGCGGTCGTCGTCTGCCCCGATTGCAGGCTCACGCCTTGACCAGGGCGGCCGAAGAAGGCGCCGGCCGGCGGGGTCGACCCGAAGCTCGAGTAGGCGATGACACAACCCGTCTGCGACGGCGAGCCGCACGTCGGGATGTTCTTGAAGCTGCCGCCGACACTCTTTCCTGTCGGCACCTGGACGTTGCCCCCCAGAATGATGGCCGAGACCATCAGCTTGCGCAGGCGGGGCGAGGGGTCGACCTGGCTCTGGAGCAGCTTGATCAGCATGGCCGCGCCCTGCGAGTGCCCGAGGAAGACGATGGGCTTCCGGTGATTGTCGTGTGCGAGGTAGTCCTTCCAAGCCGCCAGCACACTGCCATAGGCAGTGGCGACGACGCTGGGATTCGTTGCCTCGCCTTTGGCCAGCGCCCCTGAGGTCGCCTGGCGGTACATCGGGGCCCACACGTTGCAGACTTGGGAGAAGCGCGAGGCCTGGGCAAACGCCGCCGCCGTCTCGGCCGGCTGCACCGTGAGATCGGAGTTCGTCCCCGATTCGGTCGAAACCGTCGGGTAGAGGTAGAAGCAGTCAAAGCGGGCGGCGGCGCGCGTCGTCGGCGCCAGCATGGCGCTGGCGCTCCCGTTCCCGGCCACACTCGTCGCGCTGCGGGGAAGGGCGCAGGGGTCGCCCGCTTGGCCCGGGCGGCAGAGCCAGACGGTCCGTGGTGTCGTCCGTACCGGTCGCGCCGCAGCGCCCGCAGGTACGGACACCGCCGACGAGCCAGCCACGACGAGCAACATCACCGCGCCGGCAGCGAGCAGGGCACTCGCGAACGACACCCCGGGGCGCCGGTGTGTCGTTGCACCTTGGCTGGCCATTGTCCTTCTCCGCTCTCGAGGGCCCGACGCGCCAACGTCGCCGAAACGGTAGGCGATCCGGCACCGCAGATGGGGGCACCGCGGCGATGGATCGACCGGCGACCGCATAGGGTCACGGGGGAACCTGGCCGCGGCGTCGATGCGCCGCGCCTTGGTCCGGCCGGTTGCAGGACGCACTCGAGAGAAAGTCCTTCGTGGTCATACCCCGCATCAACCAAAAGGTCGTCGTCGGCACGGTGTTCGTGTCCGCGATGTTCATGAACATCATCGACATCACGATCGTGAACGTGGCCTTGCCCACCATCGGTCGCGATTTTGACATCGCACCCACTGCGGTTGACGGCATCGTGATCGCCTACCTCGTGAGCCTGGCCGTGTTCATCCCCGCGTCGGGCTGGCTGGGCGACCGTTTCGGCGGCAAGCGGGTATTGCTGATCGCCATCGCTGTCTTCACCGTGGCGTCCGTGCTGTGTGGCCTGGCACAGAACATCACCGAACTCATCGTGTTCCGCATCCTGCAGGGTGCCGGCGGCGGGATGATGGCGCCGGTCGGCATGGCGATGCTGTATCGAGTCTTCCCGCCGTCCGAGCGGGTGCGCGCCGCCAGCATCTTGACCATCCCGACCACCCTCGCCCCTGCTCTGGGCCCGGTCCTCGGGGGTTTCCTCGTGACGACCCTGACCTGGCGGTGGGTCTTCTTCGTGAACCTGCCGATCGGCATCGTCGCCATCATCTTTGGAGCGCTGTTCCTCGAGCATTCCGGCGTGATCGACGCCGGGCGGCTCGACGTGCCCGGATTCGTCCTGGGCGGTGCCGGTCTCGGGCTCCTCATGTACGGGGTGTCCGAGGGACCGCTCGAGGCGTGGTCCTCGCCCGAGGTCATCGCGACGTGCGTGGCCGGCGTCGTGCTGCTGGCCATCTTCGTGTTCGTCGAGTTGCGCCAGTCCAGGCCGCTGGTCGACCTGCGCCTGTTGAAGGGACGGCTCTTCCGTTCGACCAACGCCGTGATGTTCCTCGCGTCGGCGGCCTTCCTCGGGACGCTGTACCTCGTCCCCCTCTACTTCCAGGACGCCCGCGGGCTCTCCGCCCTCCAGTCGGGCCTCTCGACTTTCCCCGAAGCGGTCGGCGTCATGATCGGCGCGCAGTTCTCGAGTCGGTTGATCTATCCGCGCGTTGGTCCCCGTCGCCACATCAGTGCCGGGCTGATCGGCCTGGCCCTCGGCATGCTGCTCCTGACCCAAGTCACTGTCACGACGAACCTGTGGCTCATCCGGGGCATCATGTTCCTGCTCGGCTGGATGATGGCGCAGGTGATCGTGCCGAACCAGGCGGCATCCTTCGCAATGATCACGCCGGAGTCGATGGGTCGAGCTTCGACCTTCTTCAACACGATGCGCCAAGTCGGCAGTGCGACCGGCGTCGCGGTGTTGTCCACCGTGCTGATCGGCGTCGGCTCGGCCCAAGCCAGCGGCGGGCCCGTGTCGCCCGACATCACGGCCTACCATCTGGCCTTTCTCACGGCCGCCTGTTTCGCGTTAGTCGCCGTCATCTTCTCCCTCACCATCCATGACAGTGACGCCGCCGAGACCATCGTGCGGCGACCGCGTCGCCGGCGCCCGGCTCCCGTCGTCCCCAAGGAGCTCCGAGTGCCCGAAGGCAGTCCCGCGTGAGTGCGATCGGCACGGTCTGTGTGTTCTGCGGGTCGAGCCCGGGCTCAGACCCCGCCTTCAGCCAGGCGGCCTGCGAATTGGGCAGTGCCCTCGCCGATCGCGGCGTCGGGCTCGTCTACGGCGGTGCCTCGATCGGACTCATGGGCGTCGTTGCCGACGCGGCGATCGCAGCCGGCGGCCGTGCGACGGGGGTGATCACCGAGTCGCTGGCCGGGCACGAGATCGCCCACAACTCGCTCGACGACCTCCACGTCGTGCGCACGATGCACGAGCGCAAGGCGTTGATGTCCGACCTGGCCGATGCCTTCATCATGCTTCCGGGGGGATTCGGAACCTGCGAGGAGTTCATGGAGGCGGTCACGTGGGCGCACCTCGGGATCCACGACAAGCGGTGCGCGATCCTCAACGTGCACGGGTTCTTCGACGACCTGCTCACCTTCGTCGGCCACGCGGTCGACCAAGGATTCATCAAGCCACGCCAGGTCGACGTGCTCCTCGTGGCCGACACCGTCGCGGCGCTGCTGGACGGGCTGGTCGGTCCGGCCCCTGTCCCCTCGTCAGGTCGCAGCCCGATAGAGGACTGACCCACCCGGAGCACCCGCCAACACCAACGCGAACACGTCGCGACCCACTGCGGCGAGCAGCGCGCTGCCTCCTCCCGCGTCGCAGCCGTTCGGTGCGGCCGCCAGCGAGATGGCGGTGCGCACACGGCCCGATGCCGGGTCGATCTGCACCAGCTGTTCCGGGCGGCCGCACGAGTTTCGTACGGCGAGGCCCCAAAGCGGCGCGCCATCGGCGGTCGCCACAAGTGGGGTGTCGCTGGTCGACTCCGCCGGAGAGGTCACGGCCACCGTGCCATCCGGGCGCAGGGCGACGAGGTGCGTCGTCACCGAAATCCTTCCCGGGCCAGTGGTCTGTCGGTAGACGGCAATCCCGGCCCAGACCCGATCACCGACGGCCGAGAGCCAGAGCACCGAACTGTTCGGCCCCGCCGGGCCGGCGTAAGCCGTCGTGCCCGCTGCGGCACCCGGCTGCACCCAGTCCACCCCCGGCGCCCCGCCCGGACCGCCGCCGAGCCAGGTCCCGGCGCGATCGGCCGCCACTGTGGGGAACGTCCCGCCGATCTCGGGGACCGAGCGAATCGTGCGCTCGACCGCCCCGGTGGCGGGCGAGATCTGCACCACCGCCGGCTCGGCGGCAGGGTACGAGTACCCGTAGAGCCAGAGCGCGCCGTCCCCGTAGGTGAAGCCCATGTGCGCGATGGCACTCCCGACGTTGCTGAGGACGACCGGGGACAAGACCTGACCCTGGCTGGTGACGGGATCGAACACTTCGATGTGGTACGCCCGGACGTTGTTGGCCGGTGAGGTCGTCTCTGCCACCAGGTAGAGCAGGCCATCACCGGCGGTGATGTACGCCGCGCACGCGGGCAGGGAGACCCGCGTTGTCGTCATGGTGGCCGGCGTGACCTCCTCCAAGAAGCACTGGGTGTTGTCGCCGGCGCCTGCTGGAGAACCGAGAACCCAGACCTTGCCGGCTGCGGCCACGATCTGCTGGGCCACAAACCCAACGGGAAGGTGGAGAGGGGTGAGACGCACCTCTGACCTCTCTGGCGCAACAGACGCAGAGGCTGAGGGTGCCGGTAGAGGCGCGGGCGGTGTCGGAAGAGTCAGGAGGGCCAGGAAGACAGGGAAGGCTGTCACCGCGACGAAGACGAGGCGTCGCACGCTCACCTCAGATCCCCGCGGACCACTCGATCACTATCCGGATGCGCACGCGCCCAGTATGCCCGCCGCCCCTCAGGGAGCAGAAGGGAGCAGCAGCACGTCGTGCAGTTCGTCCTTGTCCCCCCACTCGGCGAGCAGGGACGCAACGGACGGGTAGGACTTCGCGGCCCCGCTGTCCTTCTCGAGGAGGGCCGGCGTGTACCCGAGATGCTCGAAGTACTCCAGGTATTCGGGAACGGTCACGCCCGAGACGCGCTGGAGCATCTCTTCCTTCAATTCGGTGGTGATGATCGGCCTGTCGTGCTCGATGATCCGGGTCGCCCCCTTGACGACCCGTCCTTCGGCGCCTTCGACATCCATCTTCAAGAAGTCGACCGGCTTCGTGACGAGATCGTCGAGCGGAAAGGTCGGGACGACAGTCCCGGGCCGCTTGAGCAGATCGTCATCGTTCACCAGGCCGCCGTTGGAACCGACGTGGGTGGAGTAGTAGGCCCAACCCGAGCTCACGTCGGCGGCCACGGGGAGCAGCTCGACGTTGGTCACGCCGGCCAGCCGGAGGGACGACAGGAGTAGCCGGCAATTCTCGGAGTTCGGCTCGAGTGCCACGACCGCGCCCTCGGGTCCCACCAGGTGGGCGGCCAGCAGTGAGTAGTAGCCGAGGTTGGCTCCGACGTCGACGACTCTCATGCCGGGCGTGCAGTATCGCTCGAACACCGCGGTGAGGTGTGGTTCGTACGCTCCGGAGCGCAGGCCCGGTGTCACCGCAGCGTCGGCTCTGTCGGCCAACAGTTCGACCGGACCGACGCGGCACCGGAAGACATCCTCCTCGGACAACTGGACCGAGAATGCCGTGGGCGCCATCTGGTGCTCGATGGATCCCAACAGGCGACGGATCGTGGTGACGCTGGTCAGGTCCCCGGCGGCCGCTGCATCCACCTCGGCCCGGAGCTCGTCGGGCAGCGAGGGGTAGACGAGCGTCACCAGTTCGTCGTAGGTGAGCCCACGCTCGGGCATTGTCCCGCCGAGCCGGTGGACCACCCGGTCCCGCAGCGGCTTCAGCGCGTCTTTGACACTGTGCTGCCGACCGTCACCGGGTCCATCGTGGCCGTCAGCCATAGACGGTCCACGGTACCTGTCAGCAGCGGCCCGACCGGGTCTACGATGTCTTGTCACATCGGTCCTCGATGTCTCGCGACATCACACAACGAGTGCTGGCAGGCCGACGTCACCCACGTGGAAGTGGCCGACGGAGTGGTCTACGAGGTCCTCAATGTGATCGACGACCATTCCCGCTTGTGCATCGCCTCGCGGTCCTTTGTCACCACCCGCTCGCCCGATGTGGTGCGCACTCTGCACAAGGCGGCTTTGCCAAGCAGGACCCCGCCACCTCAAAGAAGCAACTCCAAGGCCAGCTCGACCGCTTCGTCGACTACTACAACGAGGTGCGCCCCCATCGCGGCATCGGCCGGCACCGACCGATCGAGGTCTACGAGGCGCGGGACAAGGCCAATCCGATCGGGCCACGCATCGACGCCGCCGGGTACCGGGTACGCAACGACAAGGTCAACAAGAACGGAACGGTGACGCTGCGCTACCGGGGGCATCTGCACCACATCGGAGTGGGACGGCCATACGCCGGCTGGCGGGTCGTGCTCTTGGTGGCACGGCCGCGACGTGCACATCATCGGTGTCGACGGGTCGACGTTGCGCCAGCTCGTCCTCGATCCGCAGCACGATTACCAGCCCATGCCGTGACCTAGGCGTCTACGATGTCCCGCGACATAGTCGCTTATGTCTCGCGACATCACAAAGCGCCCCGGGCAGGATTCGAACCTGCGTAAAACGGATTAGAAGTCCGTTGCCTAAGTCCGCTCGGCCACCGGGGCTCGCCGGCGTCCGCCGACCATGACAGCCTGACATAGGTCCTTTTGACCCTGGTGCACTCGACGCGCGAGCGATGCCTGAGGGAGTTCCGGCTTCCCATCGGGCGCGGGCCGATGTGCCACACTTGTGCCCCTCGGTGGGCGTAGCTCAGTTGGTTAGAGCGCCAGGTTGTGGTCCTGGAGGTCGGGGGTTCGAGACCCCTCGCTCACCCCGAAGACACGCCGGCGATCCGCAATGGGTTGCCGGCGAACGACCGGCGTTTCGGCTGGGGAGGTTCGAGCGTGGATCCTGGTACGAAGGGCCGCACGGTCCTGGTGACTGGCGCGTCGTCTGGCATCGGCGCCGCACTGGCGCGGGAGCTCGCAACACGCGGCGACACGGTCGCCCTCGTCGCGCGGCGCGCCGACCGGCTCGACGAGGTCCTCGCCGACTGCCGCGCCACCGCACCCGCCTCTGAGCGCTGGGCCGCCGATCTGGCCGACCCGACCGGGGCGGCCGACCTCGCGCTCGAGATCTGGGACCACTTCGACGGACTCGACGTCGTGGTCAACAACGCAGCGGTCCCGATGCGCCGGCACGTCACCCGGCTCACGATGGACGAGGTCGAGCGGACCATGCGGATCAACTACTTCTCACCCGTCGCCATCTCCTTGGCGCTCCTGCCCAGGATGCTGGCGCGCGCGCGGGGGATCATCGTCAACGTCTCGAGCCTGGGCGGGCGCCTCGGCATCACCGCAGAGGCGGCCTACTCGGGCTCCAAGTTCGCGCTGGCCGGTTGGAGCGAGTCGATGGCCATCGACCTCGACGGGACGGGCGTGACGATCAAGCTCATTCTGCCTGGGGCCATCGACACCGAAATCTGGGACCAGCCCGACAACGACGACCCCCTCTACGACGGCCCCAAAGAGCCGCCCGAGGCGATTGCCGGCGCACTGGCGGACGCCATCGAGAGCGACCGCTTCGAGCACTACCTGCCGGACATGAAGGCCGTCATCGAGGCCAAGACGGCCGACATCGACAGCTTCATGATCGGCATGCGGGCCATCGCACAGCAGGGCGGCTCGTGAAGGCACTGCTGTTCGGCGCACCGCCCGCCGAAGAGGAGATCCGGCCCACCCCGCAGGACGAACTCGAGACGATGCTCGCCGGCATCCCGTTCGGCCTCCACGAGATCGACGACCCACGCGTCGTACGGCCCGACTGGGTCGTGACGAAGCCGATCCTCTCGGGCATCTGCGGCTCGGACGCCAAGCTCGTTCTCGGTGACTTCAACACGGGCGACATCGACAATCCGATGGCGGCTTTCTCCTCCCTGCCCCACGTGCCGGGCCACGAAGTCGTCGCCGAGGTGGTCGCACTCGGGCCGAAGGCGCGCGGCCTCGATGTGGGCCAGCGCGTGGTGCTCAACCCGTGGCTCACCTGCGGCCCGCGCGGCATTGAACCCAAGTGCCCGCCGTGCCAGGCGGGCGACCTGAGCCTGTGCTGGAGCTTCACCAAGGGCGACCTCGGTCCCGGCGTCCACGTGGGCGTCATCACGGGCGCGCCCGGCGCCTGGGCCGAATTGCTCGCCGCGCACGACTCCATGCTGATCCCTGTGCCGGACGGCATCTCGAACGAAGCCGCTGTCCTGGCCGACCCGTTCTCCGTGTCCTTCCACGCCATCGTGCGCCATCCACCGCCACCGTCGGGGCGGGTCCTGGTCTATGGCGCGGGCGCCCTCGGCTTGACGAGCGTGGCCATCCTGACTTCTTTGTATCCGGGGGTCGAGGTCGGCGTGGTTGCCCGCTTCGAGGCCCAGCGCGAGATGGCCCTCGAGTTCGGGGCGGCACGGGTCTTCACGCACGAGCCACGCCACACCCTCGTCGAAGAGCTGGCCGAGTGGTCCGGCGCGGTGCTGCACGCACCCCTCGACGGCCTGCCGGTGACCCACCCGGGCCACATCGACGTCGTCTACGACTCCATCGCCAAGGCAGAGACGCTCGAGGTGGGCGTACGGGTGCTCGCCGAGCGCGGGCGGCTCGTCTACACGGGCGTCGCCACGCCCGGAGCGTTGGGAGTCGACACCTATCTACTTCAAGGAGATCACCATCGCCGGCTCCAATGCCTTCGGCATGGAGGACTTCGAAGGGACGCGCCAACACGCCATTGCGCACTACCTCCGGCTGGTCGACGAAGGCAGGCTCGACATCACGCCCATGCTCACGCACCGCTTCGCCCTGCAGGAGTGGTGGCCGGCGCTCAAGGCGTTGGCGCGACAGGACGACAGCGGCGCGTTGAAGGTGGCGTTCACACCCAACGGATAGGCACGCCGCGCGCTGGACGGGAGTCGCCCCACCAGTAGGCGGGTGCGACCCGAACGGAGTTAGGTACCGGTGCCGAGTTCGCTGAAGCGGGCGTAGCGTGACTCGGCCGCGCGCACCCACGCCGGGTCGGGCTCGATGCGCCGGCCGACAGCGGACCAGCGCACGGAGTCGTCGAGCGACGTCTCGAGCCCCGCTGCCATGCGGGCGAAGAAGGCGGCCCCGTAGGCGGCTCCCTCCGGGACGGCCACCGCGTCCACCGGGACGTTGGTGGCGTCGGCGACCGCGGCCATCCACGCCGTCACTCGGGAGCCACCCCCGCTGGCGATGATCCGGGTGGCCTTCACGCCCGAGCGATCGAGCATGCGACGGATCACGAAGCCGCTCGCCTCATAGGCGGCCCGTTCGAGCGCCTCGGCGCCGGAGCCGATGTCGAGGCCGTAGAGGTTGGACCGCAGCGTGTGGTCCTCGAACGGCGTCCGCTCGCCCCGGACGTAGGGCAGCCACACCGGGACTCGGCCCGGGTCGCCCAGCCGAGGCTCGAGGCGCTCGCGATCTGGACCCGGGCGCGGCGTGCCCCGTAAGAGCTGACGGGCCCAGTCGACGAACAGCGCCCCGGCGTTGCTGGGACCTCCGATGAGGAACCGCTCCGCCGTGGTGTGCGGGAAGCTGATCAGGCCGGGTGCCTCCAGCCACTCGTCGCACACGGCCCACACGATCAGCGTCGCCCCGAAGATCACCAGCACGTCGCCCGGCTCGGTCGCGCCCGCCACGATCTGGTCGCACAGCGCGTCGATCGTGCCGCCGGTGATCACGGCGTCACTCTCGGGCATCGTCCCGGCGGCCTGGCCCATGGGCACGACCACCGGCATCTGCGTCTCGGCGACGCCAAGCGAGGAGAGCAGGCCGTCATTCCAGTGCCCGTGGGTGTGCAGCGCACCCAGTGACGCCGTGACGCCCGTGTCGATCGCGGGCAGGTTCGACAACGCGTTGGTCGCGACCGCCTGGCACGGCCAGTAGCCGCGGGCTTCGGGGACCGAGGTCGACGCCCAGCGCAAGAAGCCCTCGGCGTCGGGCATGGTCCCGGGCAGCAGCAGGCCGTCGGACGCCGGGTCGGCCTTGCGACCTTCCCGGTCGCCGTAGAGGAGGCCCGGCAGCACCGGGATCCCCTTCGGGTTCACCGCGGTGAGCGACGGCACCATGGACGCCACCGCTACGCCCGCCAGCGTGCGCCCCTCGCCGTCGAGTTGTTCGGTCACCTGGTCGAACGCCTTACGCGGCCCGGCCCGCCACGCACGCTTCGCATCGTGGCGGAGGATGTCGGGCTCGGGGGCGTCGATGCCATGGGGCACCCGGCTGCGGGCCACCACGGTCCCGTGCTCGTCGACGGCGATCGCCTTGACCGACGTCGTGCCGACGTCGACGCCGACAGTGACGGCTGACGATGGAGAGCTCATGAATCTGACACGGCTGTCATGATCCGGTCATTATGGACGACGTGCGCGGCGTCCGCCGCCCAAGGCGTGAGAAGAGAGGATCGCCCCCATGACTGGCTCCCGGCCCAAGGCTCTCGTGACGGCTGCCGTGAGCGGCCCCGGGCTCGACCTGCTGCACCAGCTGGCCGACTTGGTGCTCGACTCCTGGCTCGACCAGCCCACGCTCCGCATCTACAACGCGAAACAGTTGGCCGAGCGGGTCGCCGCCGAGGGCGCCTCCATCGTCGTCGTCGAGGGCGACACCTGCGGCGCCGAGCTCTACGAGCAACCGATCATCGCCGTCTGCAGCTGCCGCGGCGACCCGACCAACGTCGACGTGCCGGCCGCCACCGCGGCCGGAGTGCCGGTGCTGCGGGCGCCGGGACGCAATGCCGACGCCGTCGCCGAGCTGGCCGTCGCGCTCCTCTTTGGTGCCACGCGGGGCATCGTGCCGGCTGATCGCGACGTCCGGGAGGGTGAGATCTACCGGGACGGCAAGATCCCTTACCAGCGCTACCGGGCCTGGGAGCTGGCGGGCAGGACGGCCGGCCTGGTCGGCCTCGGCGCGGTCGGGCGAGCCTTGCGCTGGCGCCTGCGCGGCCTCGGCATGGAGGTCATCGCCTACGACCCCTATGCCGACGAACCCACCTATTCGCTGGACGAGGTGCTGGCGCGGTCAGACGTCATCTCCATCCACGCGCCGGTGACCGCGGAGACGACGGGGATGATCGGGGCCGACGCCTTCGCCAAGATGCGCGACGGTGTCGTCTACCTCAACACGGCGCGGGCGAAGATCCACGACACCGACGCGCTCGTCGCTGCGCTCGCCTCGGGCAAGGTCGGCGCCGCCGGCCTCGACCACTTCGAGGGCGAGCACCTGGCGACCGACCACCCGCTGACGACCTTCCCCAACGTGGTCCTCACGCCGCACATCGGCGGGGCGACCTACGACACCGAGTCCAACCACACGCGCACCATCGCCGAGGACCTGTGCCGCCTGATGGCTGGTGCGCGCCCGCTGCACATCGTGAACCCCGAGGTCCTGCCGGACTGACGTGGCGGCGCGCCGACCGACCATCGTCGCCACCTCAATCGGGTTCCAGCCCGACGGTCCCGACCCCATGAACGTGCGGCCGGGGCCGTCATACCGGTTGGCGGCGGAACTCGCCCGGGCGGGCGATCACCCGAGGCTCTGCATCATCGCCACGGCGGTGGGCGACGACTCGGCGCGCCTCGCTGCGGCCCACAATGCGTTCGCCAAGATCGGTTTCATCAGCTCGCACCTTCGCCTGTTCCCGATGCCCAACTATCCGGACGTGCGGGCACATCTGCTGGGCCAGGACGTGATCTGGGTCGGCGGTGGCAGCACGGCCAATCTGCTGGCGCTGTGGCGGCTGCACGGGCTGGACACGATCCTCCGGGAGTGCTGGGAGGCAGGCGTCGTGCTCGCGGGGGTCTCGGCCGGATCGCTCTGCTGGCACGTGGGTGGCACCACCGATTCGTACGGGCCGATGCTGCGGCCCGTGACCGACGGCCTGGCTTTCCTCCCGTACTCCAACAGCCCCCATCACGACGTCGAGGAGCAGCGTCGCCCCTCATCCACGAGCTCATCGCGACAGGGATCCTCCCCGACGGCTACGCGACCGAGAACGGCACTGGCCTCGTCTTCGTCGACACCGAGCTCCGCGACGCCTTCACGGAGGTGGAGGGGAAAGTCGCCTATTCACTCACCAAGCAGGGTGACACGACACGTGAGGACGCGCTGCCCACACGCGTGCTCTGAACGCCGGTCAGACCGCCGCCCCTGCCCAGTCCGATCCCGCGTGCACCGTGTCGGTGTCGCGGCCCGAGCGCAGCACCTGGCCGGGGACCGCACCGGTGAAGGCGCCGTCGCGCGCGATCTCGGTCCCGTTGACCAGGACGTGGCGGACGCCGCTCGCCTCGGCGTAGAGGCGGCTCGCTCCTCCCGGTAGGTCGTCGCGCGTGCGCACCGGGCCGTGGCCGATGGCGGTCGGGTCGAACACCACGACGTCGGCGTAGGCACCTGGGACCAGCCGGCCCCGGTCGCGCAGGCCATAGAGCCGCGCCGGGATGTCGGTCAATTGGCGGACCGCCTGCTCCCAGCTGAGGAGGCCGCGCGCCCGGCACGCCGTCGCCCAGCATCGACGTCGAGTAGATGGCGCCGCACATCGTGTCGAGGTGCGCGCCCGCGTCGGAGCCTCCCACGATGGCGCGCGGGTCCTGCCACGCCTCGGCCCGCAGGGCCCAGTCGGCATCGTTCTCGCCGATGGGTGGGCGCAATCCGGTGCGCAGGTCGTCAGCCACGACGATGTCGAGCAACGCGTCGAAGGGCGTGACACCGCGCTCGCGGGCGACGTCACCGACGCTGCGCCCTTCGAGCGCCTTGTTCTCGGGGGCGAAGGTCTCCTCGAGGATCAGCCGGTCCCACTGCGCCAGGTGTCGCAGGATGCCGGCTTCGTCGGACTGCGCACCGGCGTCGAGCCGACGACGCGTCTCGGGGTCGGAGAACGCCGCCAGCCGTTCTTCGTACGGCAGCGCGAAGATCTCGCGCCACCCCGGCAATCCGTCGAGGATGGCGCCGTGCGAGAAGCTCAGCCGGATCTGCATGGTGTGGGGCAGGGTCAGCGCGAGCACGGTGGCGCCGCGTTCCGCTGCCGCGGTCCCAGCAGCCAGTTGGCTCCACGCGCCGTCGGGATTCATAGAGGACACCCCGAGCACATTCCAGTTGACGGGCCGGTCGGCCAGCAGGGACATGGTGGCCATGAAGTCGATCTCGTCCTCGGTGAACCCGTTGAGGCAGCCGGCGACGATGAGCTCGACCGTCGTCCCCTCGTGTGCGCGCACGGCGGCAGCGAGGCGCTCCATCTCGGCGCGGCTCGCAGCCCGCGACGGCACGGGTTGGCCGTCTCCGTCGTTGTGCGTGTGCACCTGCGAGGTGGAGAAGCCGAGCGCGCCGTCCTGGAGCGCGGCGTGCAGCGCCATCTCCATGGCGTCGATGTCCGCGTCGGTCGCCGTTCCCCCGACTGCCCGGTCTCCCATCACCAGGCGCCGGAGTGTCGAGTGTCCCACGAGGAACCCCGCGTTGACGGCGATGCGACCGTCGAGGCGGCCGAGCCAATCACCGAACGAGCCCCAGTCCCAGGGCAGGCCGTCCTGCAAGGCGGCGAGCGGCATGCCCTCGACCCGCGCCATCATCCGGCTGATGTAGTCGGCGCCGTCCGGCGCGAGAGGTGCGAGCGAGAAGCCGCAGTTCCCACCGAGCACGGTCGTCACGCCGTGCAACGGGGAGGGGCTGGCGTTGGGGTCCCAGAACAGCTGGGCGTCGTAGTGGGTGTGCAGGTCCACGAAGCCGGGCGCGACCAGGAGGCCGCTGGCGTCGATGACGGCGTCGGCCTCGGGCGCCTTGCCGTTGCCCGGGGCGACAGCGACCACACGGTCGCCGTCGATGAGGACGTCGGCCCGGACGGCCGGCGCACCCGTGCCGTCGACGACCGTCCCGCCGCGAATCGCTGTCGTCATGATCCCTCTCCTTGCCCGGCTGCCTGCTCGGCCGGTCCTGGTCGCACCACGCGCACCCGTTGGCGGGCGAAGGCCTGCATACCCTCGGTGCCGAGCTCCACGCCGAAGCCCGATTGCTTCCACCCGCCCATCGGGGCGTACATGTCGAGCGACGAGATGCCGTGCGTGTTCACGAACACCGTGCCGGCCACCAGGCGGGAGGCCACGTCGGCCGCGAGCATCTCGTCGTTGCTCCACACCGAGGCGCACAAGCCGAAGTCGGTGTCGTTCGCCGCCGCGACGGCCTCCTCCACGTCGTCGTAGGGGATCACCGGCAGGGCCGGCGCGAACTGCTCTTCGCGCACGATGGTGGAGTCCGAACGCGGTGCCACCACGATGGCCGGCGAGACGAAGTACCCGCCTGAGCCCTCGTCTTCGGCCCGCACCCTGCCCGGGCGCAGCACCGTCGCACCGCCGGCCGCCGCCTCGGCGACCATGGCCTCCACCCGGTCGCGCGCGCCAGCGGTGTGCACCGGGCCCATCGTCACGCCCTCGGCCAGGCCGTCGCCGACCAGCTCGCCCGAAAGGCGCTCGGCCAACGCGTCCACCGTCTCGTCGACCCTGCCGCGGTGCACGTAGAGCCGCTTGATCGCCATGCACACCTGCCCGGACGTGACGAAGGCCGCGTCGACGATGCGCGACGCGAGGAGGCGGTCACCTGCAACATCGGGCGCGAGGATGGCGGCGTCGTTCCCGCCGAGCTCGAGCACGACCGGCCGGGTACTGGCCGACGCCGCGGCCATGACCGCCTGGCCGGTACGCACGCCGCCGGTGAAGGAGACCATGTCGACCCCCGGGTGGCCCACCAACGCCGCACCGAGCCCGGCGTCGGGGCCGTTGACGACATTGAGCACGCCCGGCGGCAGCGCGTCAGCCATCGCCGCGGCGACCAGCAGCACGGTGGCCGGGCAGGTCGGCGGCGCTTTGACCACCACGGTGTCGCCAGCGAGCAGGGCCGGGAGAATCTTGTTGGCCATCACCGAGACGGGCCAGTTGAAGGGCAGGATGGCCGCCACCACGCCGTGGGGCACCCACTCGACTCGGGTGGCGCCTCCACTCAGGTCCCGGGTGGCCAGCGCCTCGGCCACCACCGGGGCGAAGGCGGCGGCCATACCGCCCATGGTGGCGGTGTCGAAGATGGCCTCGAGATGGGTCTTGCCGTGCTCCCGGGTGAGCAGGCGGGCCAGGTCGTTGGCCTCGACCAGGGCGACCCCCGCCTCGGCGGCCGCGACGACCGTCGCTGCCCGTTCGTCCATGGCCAGGGCAGCCCACGCCGGTTGGGCCCGGCGGGCCGCCGCCACGGCCTGGTCCAGTTGGGCCGGGGAGGTCGACGGGGCCTCGAGGACCACCTCGGAGGGACGGGCCGGGTTGGTCACCCGATAGGAACCGTCACCGCCCGGCACCACGTCCCCGTCGATCAGGAGGCCGACACGGGTCGTGACGTCATCGAGATGTGTTGTCATGCGCACCCCCGGAGCCGGCCGACTTTGCTGACGATAGTGTCACCTTTCGTGGGAGCCGTCGACATGAAGGGCGCGCAGGACCAAGGGGCTGCGCACCGGGCCACGCTGCTTCCGGACCCCGAGCCCCGGGCCGTGCGGGTACCCGTGATCTCCGTCGACGACCACCTCATCGAGCCACCCGACCTGTTCGAGGGAAGGCTGCCCGCCTCACTGCAGGACCGCGCGCCGCGCGTGGTCGAGGAGGCCGACGGATCGCAGGCCTGGATCTTCGAGGGCAACCGCTACCCCAACGTCGGCCTGAACGCCGTCGTCGGTCGGCCTCGCGACGAGTGGAGCATGGACCCGGCCCGCTTCGACGAGATGCGCCCAGGGTGCTTCGACATCACGGCCCGCATCGAGGACATGGACCGCGGCGGAGTTTGGGCCTCGCTCTGCTTCCCCTCGCTCGTCTCGGGCTTCTGCGGTGCCGTGTACTCGCGGGCCCAGGACAAGGAGCTCGGCCTTGCCTGCCTGCGCGCCTTCAACGACTGGCACATCGATACTTGGGCCGCGTACCGGCCCGAGCGCATCATCCCGCTGCAGCTGCCCTGGCTGGCCGACATCGACGTCGCCGCCGCGGAGGTGCGGGCCAACGCAGCGCGGGGTTCAAGGCGATCAGCTTCCCGGAGTTCCCGGCGCGACTGGGTCTGCCGTCCATCTTCAGCGGGGAGTGGGACCCCTTCTTCGCTGCCTGCGAGGAGACCGACACGGTCATCTGCCTGCACACCGGCGCGTCGGGCTGGGCACCCCTCGCGTCCTTCGACCCGCCCTTCGAGATCCTGCCCACCTTCTTCCCGGTCAACGCGCTGCTCGCCGCCGGCGAGTGGCTGTGGTCGGGCGTGCCGCTGCGCTACCCCAAGCTGAACATCGCGCTCTCCGAGGGCGGCATCGGCTGGGTGACGATGCTGATGGACCGCTCCGATTACGTGCTCGAGCACTCCGCATCGGGGAGCGAGAGCCATTCGTGGCCCTCCGACCTGCTGCCCAGCCAGGTGCTGCGTCGGAACTTCTGGTTCTGTTCCATCGACGACCCCTCGGCGGTCAGCCAGCGCCATGTGATCGGCATCGACCACATCATGGTCGAGAGCGATTACCCGCACGCAGACTCGTCGTGGCCCGACACCCAACTCGTCCTCGCCCAGAACTGGGGCTCACTCCCCGATGACGAGCTGCGCGCGGTGGGGGCCGGCAACGCGGCTCGCCTGTTCCGGCACGTGCTGCCCGAGGTCGACGACTGGCGCGCGCCGGCCGCGGCCGGTTGAGGCGCGGCGCGCGGAACCGCCGGCGGTGAGCCCGCCACTGCCACCCGCGGCAGGGCCGGTCGTCGACGCCGACGGGCACGTCGTCGAGCCCGAGCGCGCGTGGGCGGCGCTGCCCGACGCACATCGGCCCGTCATCACGGCGGACGCCCACGGGTACGAGCACGTCACCGTCGGCGGCACCGAGATCCTCGCCGTCCCGTTGGGCACCCTGGCGCGGCCCGGGTCGACCTTCGACGATCCGTCGACCTTCCGGCCGCTCGCCGACGCGGAGCCCGGTGGCTCCGATCCGGCGGCGCGCCTCGCCGACATGAGTGCCGAGGGCATCGATCAGGCGGTGCTGTACCCGACCATCGGACTGTATTTCTCAGTCGTCGAGGACCCCGAGGCGGCGGCGGGCCTCGCGGTCGCCTACAACGACTGGTTGGCCACCTATTGCGCGGCCGATCCGGCGCGGCTCTTCGGCGCCGCCATGCTGCCGCTGCAAGACCCCGTGGCCGCCGTGCGCGAGCTGCGGCGCGCGGTCACCGAGCTCGGCTTCGTCGCCGGCTTCGTCCGTCCCAACCCGTGCCTCGGCCGTTCGTTGTCGGACCGCGCCTACGACCCGCTGTGGGACGCAGCCGAGGAGCTCGATGTGCCGATCGGGATTCACGAAGGCAGCTCGGTGATCGTGCCCACGCTCGGCTCGGACCGCCCGTTCAACCCGATGATCCTGCACGCCGTGTCGCATTCGTTCGAGGAGATGCTCGCCTGCGCGCAGCTCATCGCGTTCGGAGTGCTCGAGCGGCACCCCGGCCTGCGCGTCGTCTTCTTGGAGTCCTCGGGCGGGTGGGCGCCCTTCTGGCTCGAGCGCCTCGACGAGCAAGCGGAGTCCTTCGGCGGCTTCTGCCCCGACCTCTCGCTGCGCCCGTCGGAGTACTTCGCCCGCCAGTGCGCCATCAGCTTCGAGGTCGACGAGCACACCCTGCCGGCGCTGGTGCCCTTCCTCGGCGCAGACCGCATCGTGTGGGGCAGCGACTACCCGCACCACGATGCGACGTTCCCCGGCGCCGTCGAGGCGCTCCGGGCCACCATCGCCCCCTGTCCCACCGCGGTGCAGACCAAGGTCCTCGGCCTCAACGCGCGGCGGGTCTACCGCCTCCCCTCGCGCCGCCCGGCACCGGCGGGAATCATCGACGACTACTTCGCCGCCGTCACGGCTCGCGACACCGAGATGCTGCGCCGACTCTTCGCGCCCGACGCCGCCTTCGACGTCGACGGCGACCGCCGCACCGGGCACGAGGCCATCCTGGCCTACTACACCGAGAAGACCTTCACCTACGACGACTTCCGCCCGACACCGGGCCCCACGCAGGTCCGCGGCACCAGCGTCACCGTCGATCTGGACGTGCACATCGGCGGGGCCGACTCCCACGTGCGCGACGTCTTCGAGACCGACGGCGAGCACATCACGTCGTTGGTCGTGCGCGGGTTCGCCGACGCGTTGCGCAGCGGGTCGTCGCGCGCCGACAGCGCGAACTGAGTCAGCGCGCTCGGGACGTCCGATGCGCCGGGGGCGTGGGTCCGGTGACTGTTACCGGGCCGGCGTCACGCAGTCGCGTGCCACGCCGGCCGGTGTCACACCGCTGGTGCCGGCTGGGGCCCGCGCAGGAGGCGCCCGGGCCGCTCCCCCGTCGCCTCGTCGTCAGCTCGGACCACCGTGCCGCTCTTGACGGTGGCCGCGTAGCCGCGCGCCCGCTGCACCAGTCGCTTGCCTGACGCGGGCAGGTCGTAGACCATCTCGGGCGCCTCGAGCGCCAGCGCGTCGTGGTCGATGACGTTGACGTCGGCCAGATAGCCCGGCGCCAGGAGGCCACGATCCCGGAACCCGTAGAGCTCGGCCGTGCGCCGGGTCTGGAGATGCACCACGGTCTCGACCGGGAGCCGGTCACCGCGACTGCGGTCACGCGCCCAGTGGGTCAGCATGAAGGTGGGCAGGCTGGCGTCGCACAGCACGCCGCAGTGGGCGCCGCCGTCGCCGAGACCGAGCACGGTGGCGGGGTGGACGAGCATCTCGCGCACGGCGTCGAGGTTGCAGTCCGAGTAGTCAAGCACCGGGAGGTAGAGGAGCTCGCGCCCGTCGCGCTGGAGCATCAACTCGTAGAGCACCTCGTCGGTCCGTCGCCCTTGCGCCGCGGCCAGCGCGGTGACGGAACGTTCGGCCGGCGGCTCGTAGTCGGGTGGGTCGCCCAGCGGGAACAGCTTGTGCAGGTTGGCGCGCAACAACTGCACGAAGCCGGCGGACTCGGGCTCCTCGCCGAGGATGGCGTCGCGTATCTCCGGCGTCCGGAGGCGGGCCACCCGCTCGTCGAGCGGCAGGTCGGCGATGGCCTGGTAGGCGCGGTGGTGCGCGAACGGGTGCGTCACCGACTGGAAGCCCACCATGAGCGAGGTCGGCTTGCCCGCCACCTGCGGTACCAGCCAGGCGCCGCGCCGGTTGGCGGCCACGCCGCGATCGATCCACTCGCGCCACAGCTCGGGGTTGAAGTCCGCTTGGAGCACCTGGTAGGTGACCGGCACGCCGGCACGCAGCGAGATCTCCGACATCCAGCCGAATTCGTGGTCGAGGTCCCACATGTCGCTCGCCACCGAGAAGACCCGATGCCCCGCCTTGCCGAGGGCCTCGCCGATGGCGATCAGCTCGTCGGCCGCCGCCGTGGTGCCCGCAGCCAGCTCGCCGTCCTTGGCCCGGTGCAGCACGGTCCGCGTCGTCGACGCTCCGATCGCGCCGGCCTGCACCGCCTCGCGCACGATGGCGGCCATCTCCGCAATCTCCTCGGCGCTCGCCGTGTCGTTGGCCCGGCCCTCGCCGAGCACGTAGGCGCGCAAGGCGCCGTGCGGCACCAGGCTGGCCACGTCGAGCACCCGGGCGGTGCGCTCCACCTCGTCGAGGTACTCGCCGAAGGACTCCCAGTTCCAGTTCATGCCCTCGGCGAGCGCGGTGCCCGGGATGTCCTCGACACCTTCCATGAGCTGGATCAGCCAGGCCCGGTCCGACTCGCGGGCGGGTGCGAAGCCCACGCCGCAGTTACCCATGACGACGGTGGTGACGCCGTGCCAGCCCGACGGCGACACCTCGGGGTCCCACGTGGCCTGGCCGTCGTAGTGCGTGTGGATGTCGACCCACCCCGGTGTCACCAAGAGGCCTTCGGCGTCGATCTCGCGGCGTCCCGTGCCCTCGACCTCGCCGACGGCGGTGACGACGCTGCCGTCGATGGCGACGTCGCCGATCGTGGTCGGGCGACCAGACCCGTCGGCGATGGTGCCGCCGCGGATGACGAGATCGTGCATGGTGTCGTTCCTCTCCGGCGGACCAGGTCCGCCCGCCGCGGCCGGGCCTGGCGCGACCAGGGCGGCGGCTAGACCCAGCTTCGCAGCTTTTCGATCATGGCGACCGGATCGGACCCGATCGGTGTGACGCTGAGGTGGGTCACGCCGGCCTCCGCCAAGGCGGCAACCCGCTCCTTGATGTAGGACTCGGGCCCGCAGAGCGACGTCGACTCGAGCAGCTCAGCCGGCACGAGCGCCGCCGCCTCCTTCTTCTTGCCCGACAGGTAGAGGTCCTGGATCTCGGCCGCCTCCGCCTCGTAGCCGTAGCGGCACGCCAGCGCGTTGTAGAAGTTCTGCCCCTTGGCGCCCATGCCGCCGATGTAGAGGGCCAGCATC
The DNA here is from genome assembly GCA_963736225.1 of uncultured Acidimicrobiaceae bacterium. Taxonomy (GTDB): domain Bacteria; phylum Actinomycetota; class Acidimicrobiia; order Acidimicrobiales; family RAAP-2; genus Bog-473. The sequence continues at coordinate 380,534 of CAVTOF010000003.1, forward strand.
GGGCGGCTCAGTTCGCGCACCGATGCCACGTCGGCCTCTTCGCCGATGGCGAGCAAGCCGCCGGCCGCGATCTGGAGCACTCCGAGCGTGGGATCGCGCTTGGCCCTCCCCTCGGCCAACGAAGGTCCGAAGACCTCCTTGACCTTTTCCGGTACGAAGAAGATGGGTAGCCAGCCCTCCGCCACCTCGGCCGTCATCGCCACGTTCTTCTCGCCCAGGGCGGCGACCCAGATCGGGATGCGCGGACGCACGGGGTGGTTGATGATCTTGAGTGGCTTGCCGAGTCCCGTCCCCTGCCCCTCGGGCAGCGGGATGTGGTACGACGCGCCATCGTGGGTGAGCGGTGCCTCACGGGCCCAGACGTCGCGGCAGATCTCGACGATCTCGCGTGTGCGCCCGAGCGGGCGGTCGTACGGCACGCCGTGGAAGCCCTCGATCACCTGCGGTCCCGACGCACCGAGGCCGAGGATGGCGCGCCCACCCGAGAGCGCGTCGATGCCGGCGGCCGTCATGGCCATCAAGGTGGGTGTGCGGCTGTAGATGGGCAGGATGGCCGAGCCGATCTCGACCCGCTCCGTCTTGGCGGCCAGGTAGCCCATGAAGCTCGGCGCGTCGAAGCTGTAGGCCTCGGCGACCCACACCACGTCGAGGCCCACCTGCTCCAACGCAGCTGCCTGCCGCGCGGACTCCTCGTGGCCCCCGGCGTAGTTGAGCGACATGGAGAGCTTCACTCGGTTGTTCCTTTCGTCTCATGTGGTCGGAGGTGCCCGGCAGGGTGGCCGGGCGGAAAAAGCGTACTGATCTCCTGGCTGCCCGTCGCCGTAGCATCGCAGGGATGACGAGCGGCGGCCCCATTGACCTGGTCCTGTTCGACCTCGGCGGCGTCCTCATCGACCCCGGCGGGGTCGGTCCCATGCGCGAGCTGAGCGGACTGAGCTCCGATGAGGAGGTCTGGGCCCGCTGGCTCGGATGCCGCTGGGTGCGCAGCTTCGAGGCGGGACGGTGCTCGCCCGAGGAGTTCGCGGCCGGCGTCGTCGACGATTGGGAGCTCGAGCTCGAACCGGCGGCCTTCCTCGCCGAGTTCGCCCGGTGGCCCGGGCCCCCCTACCCCGGCGCCCTGGAGCTGGTGTCGGACGTACGCGCACAGATCGCCGTTGGCTGCCTCTCGAACACCAACGCGCTGCAATGGAACGCCAACTACGAGGGAACGCCGGTCACCGAAGCCTTCGCCCACCGCTTCTTGTCCTTCGAGCTGGGGTTGGTCAAGCCAGATCGCGAGATCTTCGACGTGGTCGCCGGCGCGTTGCCCGTCTCCCGTGCGCGCGTGCTGTTCCTCGACGACAACGCGGTCAACGTCGAGGCCGCGGGCGCGGCGGGGTTCGCGGCCGAGCACGTGAGGGGCGTCGACGGCGCCCGTGCGGCGTTGGTCGGTTCGGGCGTGTTACCCGTCTGAGCGCGAGCCGGCCGCGGGCCGCGGGTGGGTCACGTCGGCGCCTCGTGCGGATGGGTGCGGGACCAGCCGCGTGTGCCAACATGCCCGCATGGTTGCCAACGGGCCGATGCTGCGTGTCCTGCCGCGCCTCACCGACGACGTGGCCTTCTACTGGACCTCGGGCGCGGACGGGGTGCTACGCCTCTTGCGCTGCAACAATTGCAGCTTCTTCATCCACCCACCGGGCCCGGTGTGCCCACGCTGCCTCTCTCGTGATCTCGGACCGCACGAAGTCAGCGGGCGAGGCCAGGTGGCGACGTTCACCGTGAACTACCAGCAGTGGATTCCAGGCAGTGAGCCGTACATCATCGCCTGGGTCTCCCTCGACGAACAGCCCGATGTACGGCTGACCACGAACCTGATCGACGTCGAGCCCGAAGACGTGCACATCGGCATGCCGGTGCGTGTCGTGTTCGAACAGGTCGAAGACGTGTGGGTCCCCCTCTTCACCCCGGCGGAGACGTCATGAGCCCGCGGCCGGGCGAGGAGCCCCTCGAACGCCGGGCGATCATCTCGGGCATCGGCCAGTCCGACGTCGGGCGCCGGCTCGGGCGTACCGACCTCGACTTGACCGTCGAGGCGGCCGAGGTGGCCATTGCGGACGCCGGCCTCACCCGGGACGACATCGATGGCCTCTCGACGTATCCAGGCATGGGTGCGGGCACGGCCGGGTTCGCCGGGCCGTCGTCACCCGAGGTGCAGGACGCCATGGGGCTCTCGCTCAACTGGCACGACGGCGGGGGCGAGGGCGCCGCGCAGATGCGTGCCGTGCACACCGCCGCGCTCGCGGTGGCGGCAGGTCTGGCCCGCCACGTCCTGGTCTACCGGACCGTGACGGAGGGCTCGGCACAGGGCACCGGTGGGCGTCAGGGCATCGGTGGCGGTGGTGGTGGTGGCAGCGTGCCCCGTTTCGGCGGCTTCATGCAGTGGTCCATCCCCTACGGCGCCGTGTCGGCGGCCAACTGGCTCGCCATGGTGGCCCAGCGCCGCATGCACGAATTCGGTCTCACCCGCGAGCAGCTGGGTGCCATTCCAATCAACAACCGGGCCAACGCCGCGCTGAACCCCAAGGCGATCTACACCGACCCGATGTCGATGGAGGACTATCTCGCCGCGCGCATGATCACGACGCCGCTGTGCCTCTTCGACTGCGACGCGCCGTGCGACGGGTCGACAGCGGTGATCGTCTCGCACCGCGACTACGCATCCGACATCGACCATCCTGCCGTCCAGATCAACGCCCTCGGCACCGCGCTGCGGGGGCGTCCGAGCTGGGACCAGTTCGACGACATGACCACGATGGCCGCGCGCGACGCGGCCGCGTCGATGTGGGAGCGCACCGAGCTGACGCCTGCCGACGTCGACACCGCGCAGCTCTACGACGGCTTCTCCATCTTGACCCTGGTCTGGATCGAGGCACTGGGGTTCTGCGGACGGGGCGAGGGCGGTCCCTTCATCGAAGGCGGGGCGAACATCGCCCGCGACGGGCTCCTGCCGCTCAACACCAACGGCGGCCAGCTCTCGGGTGGCCGCCTGCACGGCTTCAGCCTCATTCACGAGGCGTGTGTGCAACTGCGCGGCGAGGGTGGTGACCGTCAGATCGTGCGGCCCGGCGGGCGTTCGCCCGAAGTGGCGGCGGTGGCCAACGGTGGTGGTCCGATCGCCGGCACGATGTTGCTCACCAGGGGCCTGACCTCGTAAGGATTCGGTCGCTGGTCGCTGGTCGCTGGTCGCTGGTCGCTGGTTGCTGGTCGCTGGTTGCTGTGAGCCGGTCGCTGTGAGCTGCGGCGCCTTCGGTCGCGTCGAGTCCGCTTTCGCCAGGCGAGCAATTAGAGGGGCAGCGAGGCGGGCGTGGTCCCCGCCAGATGGTGGGCCGCTCGAGACGCCAGGGCCACCAGCGTCAGCGTCGGGCCGTACCCGCTCGCGGTCACGAAGACCGACGAGTCGGCGATCACGACGTTGTCGAGCGAGTGCACCCGTCCCCAGCGGTCCACGACTGACGTCTCGGGATCGTCGCCCATGCGCGCCGTGCCGATGACGTGGCGGCTCTCGGGCACCGGTGTGGTGCCGATGCCGTGGTAGGAGACGCCGGGCGAGGAGGTGTGCAGGACCCACTCGGCCCCCATCTCCTCGAGCACCGATTGCAGGATCTTGCCGTGGTACTTCGACGCCGCCATCTCGTGGCGGCCCGGGCTGTAGGTGACTCTCGCCACCGGGTACCCACGGGCGTCGCGGATGGACGGACTGAGGTCGACCGTATTGGTGGCGTAGGCCAGGTCCTCGCCCTGCATGATGAACGCCCACATCCGCTCGCGCAGGTTCGAGTCGCGCATGACTTGGGCGTGCATACGACCCCAAGGCGAGTGCCTCGCCTCCATGATCGGAAAGCCACCGCCGCTGTGCTCGACCAAACCCCCGCGGAACCACGGCAGCCCCGCATCCGCCGCTGCCTTGCGTGACCTGTCGTCCTGCACCATCGCGTCGTCGTGCACGTGCGTCACGGAGCGTCCCTTGTGCGGGTGCAGGCGCATGTCCGGGAAGTGCCCGACCACGATCGTCTGAAAGTGCACCATGAGGTGCCGGCCGATCATGGGGTGCTCGATACCCGAGAGCAGCAAGATACGCGGCGTCTCGATCGCGCCACCGGCCACGATCACGAGCTTGGCGTCCATCGTGTGCATCGCGCCGCCAGCATCGATGTACTCGACGCCGGTGGCGCGTCGGCCGTCCGTGATGATCCGGCTCACGTAGGTCTCGGCCATCAACTCGGCCCTGCCGGTGGCCATCGTCTTGGTCAGCAGCGCCACCGGGTCGCCCTTGGCGTGGATGGGACAGCCGAAGAAGGCGCAGAAGCCGCAGTTGTTGCAGGCGGGCCGCCCGTCGTAGGCGATGCTGTTGGCGGCAGTCGGCGCCTCGTAGGGATGCAAGCCGATCTTCGTGGCGGCCTCGGAGGAGAGGACGGCGCCGTACATCGGCGCACCGGGCGGCATCGGATACGGCCCCGAACGCCACGCGGCGAAGGGGTTTGCACCTTCCCGGCCCGAGACGCCGATCGCCCGCTCCACCTCGGCGTAGTACGGCTCCATCTCGTCGTAGTCGAGGGGCCAGTCGTCGACGGCCGCGCCCTCTTGGGGACCGTAGATGGACCGGAGGCGGAAGTCCTCCTCCCGGAACCGCGGCACCTTGCCGTCGGCGTGAGTGCCGCCACCCCCCACCGTCGTCGGGATGGAGTTGACCTCTCCGACGTGGGTGTGTTCGCCGTCGTCCGCCGAGACGCGGAACGCCCTCGGCTCGATGAGGGGGTCGGGGCCCAAGAAGTAGCGATGGATGAACTTGATCTCGTCGTTCGAATAGTCACCGGCGGGCTTCGTCAGATCGTCGGGATCGAGGAGGTGGTTCCGTCCCTTCTCCATGATCACCACCGACCAGCCGGCTCGGGTCAGCACCTCGGCCGCCGTGGCGCCGCCCGGGCCCGATCCGATGATGATGGCGTCAGCAGTCACGTCGCTCACGGCTGCGAGACCTCCTCGTCGCGATAGCCCCGGGGCTGTACGTCACCCTCGTAGTCGATGTAGGTCCACCCGACACAGTCCCGGTTGCCGCCGTACTCCGGCGCGCCGTACATCCCCTCGCAGCAGTGCTCCCACAGCAGCTCGCAGAAGGACTCGTCGGCTCGAAGCCGGCGCCGCTGCTCCTTGCCCTCCACCTGGGAAAAATCTTCACCCAGGGCGGCCAGGCCTTCGCGGTAGCGCTGCTGGAGGCCGAGCACCGGACCGTTGAACTCGCGCTCGGGGATCCCTTGCGATCCCTCGATCCGCATCCGCCAGGCCACTTCGTCCAGCCGGGACAGCTCGACGAAGTGGATGAACCCCTCCTGGCCGCCCCTGCGTCCCGAGGTCGGGCCCCCGGCCCAGATACGGGGCGGGTCGAAGGTGAACGCGCCGAGGAACCCGTCGATGTACTCGGCAACGCCGGCCTCCTCGGCCCCGGGGTGGTCCTCGCCGGAAGGGATCATCTGCGCGCAGGCGGCCCGAAGGGTCGCGTACTCCTGCTCGGTCAACCAGATGGGCATCGGGACAACGTAGCCTCGCCCGGACCCCAATTGCTGACGCTGGCGTCAGGTTTGGAGTGCGGGAGCGAGTCGACAGATCGGGATCAGAGGGTGGACCGACGGGTGGGTCGGGTCGTGGGTCAGGGCTTGTACGCGCACCCGTCCCAGTACGAGGCGAGCCGGCGGCGCAACCGGCCCCGGAGCTCGATCGTCAGGACGTGCGGACCCGCCTCGGGATCTCCCCCGTAACGCACGGACAGACCACGGGCCGGGATGCCCACGAAGTCAGCGACATCGGCCGGCGGCTCGGTCGTCGTGTCGAGCAACGTGAGCGGCCCACTGCAGCACCGATGCTGGTGGGAGCGGACGTACACCACCCCACCCCGGGCGTCGGCAAAGGCCTTGGCCTGCTCGGAGACGACGACCTCCATTGCCGTCAGCATACGGCCCAGCCGCCGAGAGCGGGCCTGCGTGGCCTTCGTCAGTCCTGGTCGGCGGGCGGATCCGGCGATGCGGCGGGTGCGTCAGGTCCGTGAGGTCTCTGGGCCGCCGTGGGAGTCGAGGCCATGTCGAACGGTCGCTCCCCTCTCGGGCCGGCCTCGAAGTCCGGGAGGGCGCCGACCTGGTGCGCGAACCACAGCAAGGCTCGCTCCTTCTCGTCGAGCAGCTCGTAGACCAAGTTGCCCGTCTCGCTCGCACTCACGTCGACCAGCCGGACCCAATTGGTGAGGATCCGGAACCCGGGGCCGCGGTAGCGCCGCCCGGCCATCCTGACGGGCATGGCCGGCATGCGCAGGAACCAGGACACGAGGCTGCCCGCTATCTCGGGGAACGATGGTCGATGGCGGATGATCTCGTCGTAGTCGCCGGTGACCACGTGCGCGATGTTCTCGAGTGCCTCCGAGTCCGGCTCGAAATAGCTCGAGTGCGCGGAGACGTGCCGCTGACCCTCGGCATCCGTGCTCATCCGTGTTCCACCGAACGTCGGTGAGCTCGGCGTGGCGCCGAACACCCCGAGCTCCGCGACGGGGTCGCCGGGCGCCTGCTCAGAGAAGAAATGCGACTGGTCCACATGGAGCTGGCGAAGCTCGTCGACCGTCATTCCCGGGCTGCCCGCCACGACGACGTCGGTCACCTCGAGACCGGCGTCGGCCAGCGCGGCTCCGGTGACGATCGATCCGAAGCTGTGGGCCACGATCGTGAGCGACTGCTCGGGATCGAGCTCGAGTGAATCGACGAACGCCGTCAGATCGCTCGCCGCCGTCACCAGGTCTTCGTTGCATTCGATCGTTCCGGCGGCAGCGGCGGCGATATCCGCCGGGTTGTCGTAGCCCTTCCACAACACGACGGCCGTCGAGGGTGACGCGTCGAACAGGTTCAGCGCGTCGGGGATCCAGTCGTCGCACAGGTTGGACCCGTCCCCGACGCCCGGCACGATGACGGCCACGTGCTGTGCCGTTTCAATGTCACCGAACAACACGGCATAGTGCTGCAGCTGCGGCCGATAGAGGAGGATGTCACCACCGGAGGAGATCAACGTCTCCAACTGCCGCACTCGCCCGGCGTCCCCCTCGGTGCTCGCCGCGGCCAGATCCATCTTCACCGCAGCGAGGTTGCTCGCGGCCCGGCGGGCGAACAGCTCCTTTCCGCGCATGCACCAATTTACGCTGCACACACCGCGAGGCGGTGATGCTCAGTATCCTGGCTGTCGTGGGTGAGGCCCTGGCTGTCCTCGCGGCGTTCCTTTTCGCATTCGGGACGGTGTTGCAGCAGAAGGGCACGCTCACGACGGCTGCAGCGCAAGACGACCCGCGCTTCTTGCTCCAGATACTGCATCGCCCCGTCTGGTTGGCTGGAGCCGTCTGCCAGTCCACCGGGTGGGTGATACAGGCGGCTGCACTCGACCGGGCCTCGCTGGTGGTCGTGCAGTCACTCACGGCGCTGAGCCTCGTGATCGCGCTCCCGCTCGGGATCGTGCTCACCAACCAACACGTTGGTCGCCGCGAGTCGACCGGAGCCTGCCTCACGCTCGTCGGGATCGTGTTCTTCGTGTCGGCGGGACAACCGCAGGGCGGCATGCCGCATCCGAGCTCGACGGCATGGTGGGTCGCGTGTGTGATCACGGGAGCCCTGATCGTGATTCTCTTCGGAGTCGGACGGCGCTTCACCGGTGCGTCCAAGGCACTGACCTTCGGGGCAGCCGCCGGCCTCGGGTACGGGCTCCAGGCCGCAGTCACCAAGACCTTCGTCACCGAGATCGGCAGCGGCCTCCCGGCGCTGCTGAGCAGTTGGTCGATCTACGTGTTGATCATCTCGGCGGTGAGCGGCTTCGCCTTGCAGCAATCGGCTCTCAAGACCGGTGTGCTCGCTCCGGCCATGGCGTCGAGCAACTCGGTCACTCTCTTCTCCAGTGTTCTCCTCGGCATCGGCGTGTACGGCGAGACGCTGTCAAAGAGCGGCACCTCGCACACGGGGTTCACCATCGTCGGCCTCCTCGTCGCAATCGTCGGCATCGCGCTCCTGGCCGGCTCCGAAGAGCCCCAGGGCGTGGCATCTGGGACGGCCGATCCGTCGCCCGTCACGTGAAGCGAACGCCCGGGGGCAGTGCCACGGAGTGCCGCCCGCCGCGGCAGTAGGTCAATCGGGCATGCACACCCTTGGAGCAACGGCCAGCTTCGCGAGCACGTGGTGGGAGTACATCGTGCTGTTCATCGGCGTGGCCGCGTCGTGGGCTGGCGTGCCGTTCGTCGGCGCCGTCGCGCTGGGCGCGGCCGGTGTCGCCGCCAGTCAGGGAAAGCTCGACCTTCCGCTGGTCGTCGTGGTGTCGACAGCGGCCGGCGAGGTGGGCGGCCTCATCGGGTACGCCATCGGGAACCGCTGGGGCCGTGAAATCCTCGAGCGACCCGGCAAGCACCAAGAAGGGCGCCAGAAGATGGTCGACCGCGGCGAGCGAGCCTACGAACGCTGGGGCAGGCTCGCGGTGTTCTTCACCCCAGCCGTGGTGTCGGGCACCGCCGAAATGGAGCACGGCGAGTTCGTGTTGTGGAACTTCGTCGCCTCCCTCGCGTTCACGATCGCGGTCGCCGCCAGCTGGTTCGGCCTGGGCAAGATCTTCGCGGGCAGTTTCTCGCTCCACGACATCGGCACGCTGCTGGTCGGTCTCCTCGTGGGCGTGCTTGTGATGGTGTTCTTCGTCCGCCACCGTCGCCACCGAGCTGTTCGGCGCGCCGAGGCGGCCGACCCGGGCTGAGTTGCGCCACGTCAGCGCGGCAGCCCGAGGATCCTCGCGGCGATGATGTCCCGCTGGACCTGAGACGTCCCGCCCGCGATGCCGGCGGCCTTGCTCCACAACCACTGCCGGGCCCACGGCCCCGCCTCGGCCGACCGGAGGTCGCGCCCGGTGACAAGCAGAGCAGCCTCGGCCATGCCCTGCGTCATGGTGGTCCAGGTCAACTTGATCCAACTGGACTCGGGACCGGGCTCCTCGCCGCGCCCGAGGCGCGTCAGCGTGCGCAGGTTGTGCAGGCGCAGAACATTGAGGTCGACGTACGCGTGCGCCAGGGCATCGGCGACCAGCGGATCGTCCAGCGCGCCGTTGGCCCGAGCCTCGTCGTAGAGGCGGGCGAGGTACATCTCGTGCACCACCTGCTCCTTGAACGGGAAGTTCGTCCCGCGCTCGTGGGCCAGCGTGGAGCCGGCGACGGTCCAGCCCTGCCCCTCCACGCCGATGACGTGCTCGGCCGGGACGAAGACGTCCGTCAGGAAGACCTCGTTGAACTCTGCGTCGCCGGTCATCTGCACCAACGGCCGCACCTCCACCCCGGGGTCGGCCATGTCGACGATCATGGCGGTGATGCCCTGCTGGGGGCGTGCCGCCTCGGGGTCGGTCCGCGCCAGGCAGAGCCCCCAGGTCGGCGAATTCGCGCGTAGGACGTCCAGACCTTGCGTCCGGTCACGACGAACCCGCCGTCGACCGGCATCCCGCGTGTCGTCAGCGAGGCCAGATCGCTGCCCGCGTCGGGCTCGCTGAAGAGCTGGCACCAGATCTCCTCGGCCGAGAGGATCCGGGGCATGTAACGGAGGCGTTGGTCTTCGGTGCCGTGCGCGAGCAACGTCGGTCCGACCAGGTTGATCCCCACACGGTTCACCGGCTGCGGCGCCTGCGAGCGGGCGTACTCGCTCTGGTACAGCGCCACTTGGACAGGGGTCGCGCTGCGCCCGCCGTATGTGCTCGGCCAGTGGACGCCGACCCATCTGTCCGCGGCCAGGCTCGCCTGCCAGTGACGGCCCCACGCCACCTCGTCGGCCAGGTCGACGAACGCGGGCGGCTCGTGGGGATGGTCGGCCAACCAGGCCCGGAACGACGAGGCGAACTCCTCGTCCTCTTTCTTTAGCGCGAGGTCCACGCGAGCCCCGTTGGCCAACCTGACATCGGCGTCACGTTAGTGGGCGCCCGATAGGGTGCCCTGCCGTGACAGTGCACCTCCGGCCGACGTGGGTGCCCAGTCAGGCCCGCCGGTACCGGCGACCGGGCGGCCCGTGGGACGTGCCCGTCCTCGACGCGCTGATCACAGCGAACGGCGGCGAGGTGGTCGACGGCGACACGCGCCTCTCCCCGGCCGAGATGGAGTCCTTGGTGGCCGCCGTCGCCGGCGGCCTGCGGTCGCGCGGCGCACGCCGGGGCACGGCCGTCGCGTGGCAGGTCCCCAACAGCCTGGCCGCCGCCGTCCTCACCCGGGCCTGCTGGCGCATCGGCGCCGTGGCCGCCCCACTGCTCCATTCCTTCGGCACGGCCGAGGTGGAGGGGGCGCTGGCGCAGGTCGATCCCGCCGTCGTCGTGGACCTGCCACCCGATGCGATCTCGGGACCCGCCGCGCTGGCCGAGACGATGGGCGGGCCCCCGGTCGCCCCCGGCAGCACCGCCACGCAGCCCGCGGACGTCGCGGTCGTCTTGTTCACGTCCGGTTCGAGCGGGATCCCCAAGGCCGTGCTGCACACGCACCGTGGACTCAGCTGGAAGGCAACGCTCATGGCGAGCGTGCATGGACTTGGCCGGTCCGACGCCGTGCTCGTGCCGGCACCGATGGCGCACATCTCGGGTCTGCTGAACGGTGTCCTGGTTCCGGGAGCGGCGGGCCTGCGCTCGGTGCTCATCCGCCGCTTCGAACCCGTGGAGGCACTGGGCCTTGTCGCCCGCGAGCGGATCTCGTTCATGGCGGGCCCGCCGACCTTCTTCATCGCGATGACGCGTGCCCTGACCGAGGGGGCGAACGCCGACGTGTCGTCGATTCGACTCGTGTCAAGCGGCGGCGCCTCCGTGACGCCCGCGTTCGTTGAGGACACGGCCCGGGCCTTCGACTGCCGGGTCAAGCGCACCTATGGGTCGACGGAGGCACCCACGGTCACGACGAGCACCAACGACGACCCCTTCGACAGGGCGCGCGACACCGACGGCCGGGCGGTGGGTGAGGTGGAGCTCCGTATCTCGGACCCGGCCAGCGGGGCGGCGCTGGCGACGGGAGTCCCGGGCGAGCTCTGGGTCCGCGGGCCCGAGATGTTCGCGGGGTATGCCGATCGCGCCCAGACGGCCGCGGTGATTGCACGAGGCGGCTGGTTCCGCACAGGCGACCTGGCGACGGTGGACGAGGCGGGATGGGTTCGCATCGTCGGCCGACTGAAGGACGTGATCATCCGTGGCGGCGAGAACATCTCGGCCTCGGAAGTAGAAGCTGCGCTGGAAGCGCACCCCGACGTGCATCACGCGGCTGCGGTCGGCTATCCCGACCCACTCATGGGTGAGCGCGTCGCTGCCTTCGTGGAGACCACGGCAGCGTTCGACCTCGAGGAGTGCCGCCGCTGGTTCGCCGGCCGGGGCATGGCCAAGTTCAAGACGCCGGAAAAAGTCATCCGTCTCGACCAGCTGCCGCTCCTCGGTTCGGGCAAGGCCGACCGGGCTGAGTTACGGAGGCGTGCCGCCGCGCACTGACTGGGCGGCACCGGGCGCTCGGAGGCGCTGCGATGCCGGGCCGCCGCGAGGCCTCGCAGTAGCGTTGGCCGATGCCTCGACGCAACCTCGTTCCACTCGTGCTGCTTGGCGTCCTCGCCGTCTTGGCCCTTGCATTTGCGGTGCTCGGTGCCTCGTCCGCACCGAGCGGTGCCACGTTGACGGTGCAGAACGGGTCCACCAAGACGTTCGGTTCGCCCACGGGATCGACATCCTTCGCCATGGATCTGGTCGCGTCGGTCTCCACGAGTTCCGGCAGCGGCACGGCCAGCCAAGTGCGCCAGATCCACTATGTCCCGCCCCGGCACATGGCCGTCTACCAAGTGACCGACAGCACGACGAGGCTGGTCGGACTCCTGAGCCCGGCCGCGATCACCTGCGCCCTCAGTTCCTACACGTCCATCGTCGGAGGGAGCACGCCGTGGACGCCGGACGGGACCTCCTACACGCGCACCGAGAGCCTCGCCGACTACACAGCACGCGTGCCCGAAGCCAGTTCGACCACCTGCCAGACGCATCCGAGCACGCTGCACGGTTCGGTGCACGAGCGTGCCGGCGTGCGGGCCGGTTACCTCGTCGGGATCCGGCTCACCGTTGACGTGCCGGCCCAGAGACTCGCCAACGGGACGGCGGCCCTGTCCGGCACCGAAGGTGAGGCGCTCGTGATGATCGCGATCGACGGCACGCCGACGCGGCACCTCGGGTCCTGAGCCGACCTTCGGCGTCGAGCCCGTACACCCGTCCCTGTGTCAGGACAGCGGCTGCCCGGCGTCGAGACGGGCGCGCAGCATGGTGGCGATCCGGTCCCGGTGGAACGAGGCGTCCCCATAGCTCACCTGGTCGAGTTGGGCCCGCTTCACGAAGAGGTGCATGTCGTGCTCCCAGGTGAAACCGATGCCCCCGTGGACCTGCAGACCGACACCCATGACCCGCTTGGACGCATCCGAGCACCATGCCTTGGCCATGCTGGCGGCCAAGGAGCGTTCGGCATCGTCGGCCGCCGCGCACCAGGCGGCGTAGTACACGGTTGAGCGCATGCCTTCGACGTCGACCAGGGCGTCGGCCAGCATGTGCTTGACCGCCTGGAACGAACCGATGGGCTTGCCGAACTGCACGCGATCCTTGGCGTACTCGACCGTCATGGCCAGCACGCGGTCCGCCGCGCCGAGCATTTCGGCCGAGGAGAACGTCGCCGCGCGGTCCAGCGCGAGCCGGGCGTCCTCCGCGCCCCCCAGGCGGAGGGCAGGTGTCGCCTCGAAGGTCAAGATGCCGAGCTCCCTCGTGCGGTCCATCGCCGGCAGAGGGTCGGGATGCCCCTCACTGCGCAGATCCACCCCGTAGGTGGCGTCGCCCGTCACCACGATGGCGACATCCGCTGACGGCGCGAAGGCCGTGGGCCCGATCGTGCCGTCGAGGCGCACCTCTGCACCATCGCCCTCCGACACGGTGACGGCGTCACCCGTCGAGTACGCAACGCAGCCGATGGCGTTGCCTTCGGCGAGCGCCTCGCGCCAGTCCTTGGTGCCGGCCTCTCCTCTTGCCTCGGGCGTGCTCAGCGCGCCGAGTGCGACCACCGACGGAAGGAAGGGTGCGGCGACCAGGCGCCGCCCGATCTCCTCGCACAACACGGCGACCTCGACGGCGCCGAGGCCCAGGCCACCTTCGTCCTCGGGCACCTCGATGGCGAGCCATCCCTGGTCCGCCATCGCCGACCACGCATCGGCGTCGTACCCGCTCGGCGCGTCCGCCGCCGTCGAGGCCGTGACGCCGTCTGCGCCACCGGCTCCGGGCAGCGTGCCGACGACCGCACCCGTCCCCACTCTTGCCCGCAGTGCATCGTGCCCCGCCATGCGATCGAGGAGCGTGGCGGCGGCCTCGCGCAGGGCTTGCTGATCGGTCGAGAGGTCGAAGTCCACGGCGGCGCAGTCTACGGTCATCCCTGACACGGGAGTCATCCATCGCGGAGCCTGTGCCATGCTGCGACTGATGGATCTGCGCACCACCCCGGAGCAGGAAGCGTTGCGGGACGCGTTCCGCGCCTGGTTGATGGAACACCTCCCCTGGCCCTACGGCGTCGGGCTCCCACCGCGCTTCGACGACCTCGCCGAGACGGTCGCGTTCGGGCGGCGTTGGCAGGCCGACCTGGCCGCCGACGGCTGGGTGGGGGTCACGTGGCCCGAGGAGTACGGCGGCCGGGGCCTCGGCGCGCTCGAGAACTACGTCGTGATCGAGGAGCTGGCCCGGGCGCGGGCGCCCGAGCTCGTCGGCCGGATCGGGATCAACCTGGTCGGTCCGACCTTGCTGGCCCACGGGAGCGCCGAGCAGAAGGATCGGTTCTTGCCGCGGATCCTGTCCGCGGGCGAGCTGTGGTGCCAGCTCTTCAGTGAGCCCGATGCGGGCAGCGACCTGGCGTCGCTCACCACCCGCGCCGTTCCCGTGGACGGCGGTTATCGCGTGAGCGGGCGCAAGGTCTGGACCTCCTACGCCCAGTTCGCCGACTGGGGCCTGTGCCTCACCCGCAGCGACCCGGACGCGCCCAAGCGGCAACAGGGCATCACGGCGCTGATCATCGACATGCACGCCGACGGCGTCGGAGTGCACCCGCTCGTGCAGTCGACGGGCGAGGCCGAGTTCAACGAGGTCGAGCTCGACGACGTCTTCGTGCCCGACGAGCGGCGGGTGGGCTCCGAAGGTGAGGGGTGGACGGTCGCCGGGTCCACCCTCGCCCACGAGCGCGGCATCAACCCGCGTCAACTGGTGATCCACTCCCAGCTCATCGAGGAGCTGCTTCGGCTGGCCAACGACAACGGGAGCTTCGACGACTGGCGCCTGCGCCAGCAACTGGCGCAGGCGGCGACCGAGGTCCGGCTCTTCCAGCTGCACAACTGGCGGTCGCTCACCCGCCTCTCCAAGGGCGAGGCACCGGGGCCCGAGGGCAGCGCGCTCAAGCTCTATTGGAGCGAGATGTCCAAGCGCCTCCACGCGACGGCCCTCGACGTCCTCGGCGCGGCGTCACCGCTGTGGGAGGGAGCCCCGGGGAACCCCGCCAACGGGGCCTGGCAGCGATCGTGGCTCTATTACCAGGCGTCGTCCATCTTCGCCGGGACCAACGAGATCCAGCGCACGCTCGTCGGCGAACGGGTGCTCGGCCTCCCCCGCGGATGAGCGCACGCCGGCGCGCCGCGGCACGGCAGGATGGGTGGCACAGAGAGGTTGGGTGACATGGCCGAACACTTCGAGGCGATCACGTACGAGCAGGACGGCGCGGTGGCGACGATCACCATGAACCGTCCCGAGCTGGCCAACGCGCAGGACTCCCGGCTCATCGACGAGATCGACGCCGCGCTGGACCTGGCCGACGCGGACGACGACGTCCGAGTCGTGATCCTGGCCGGGGCGGGCAAGCACTTCTCCTCGGGCCACGACCTCAAGGCCATCGTGCGCGACGACGGGACGGACCCCTGGGTCGCCATGCGGGAGACCCCCGAGGGCAAGTTCCAGCACGAGAAGACGATGTACTTCGATCGTTGCTTGCGGATCCACGACTTCCGCAAGCCGACCATCGCGGCCGTCCAGGGCAGCTGCGTCGCCGCGGGGTTGATGCTGGCCGCCATGTGCGACCTCATCGTGGCCGCCGACGACGCCGTCTTTTCGAACCCGGTGCTCCGGCTCACCGGCGCCGGCGTCGAGCTGCTCGTCGAGCCGTGGGAGCTCGGGATCCGCAAGGCCAAGGAATTCCTCCTCACGGGCGAGACGATCGACGCGGAGGAGGCCTGGCGCCTCGGGCTCGTCAACCGTGTCGTGCCGCGGGCCGAGCTGGCGGAGCGGACCCGGGAGCTCGCCGACCGGATCGCGCTGGTCCCGGCCGTGACGGCACAGACGGTCAAGGACACGCTGAACCAGACCGGCACGCTGATGGGCAAGCGCGACGCGCTCAAGTACCACTTCATGGCCCACCACTGGGTTCACAACACCGCGACCGCACTCGATGCGCTGGCGGCGCGCAAGGCCAAGGGCACCATGCAGGAGGTCAGGGCCGAGATGGACGCGGGTCGGGCGAAGCCGAAGGCATGAGCGAAAAGGGACGGGGCCCTCTCGAGGGCATCCGCGTCGTCGACGTCGGCACGCGCATCTCGGCGCCCTTCTGCGCCGGGCTGCTCGGCGAGCTGGGGGCCGACGTCATCAAGGTCGAGCTGCCGGGTGCAGGCGACTTCATGCGCACGATGGGCCCCTTCGTTCCCGTCGACGACGGGCCGGGCTACTCGCTGTCGTGGGCCGTGGAGGGACGCGGTCGGCGCGGCGTCACCTGCGACCTGCGCCAGCCCGAGGGCAAGGAGCTCTTCAAGAAGCTGGTGGCGAAGGCGGACGTGCTCTGCGAGAACTTCCGGCCCGGCACGATGGAACGGTGGGGCCTCGGGCCCGACGACCTGCCCGACGACCTCGTCTACGTCCGCATCAGCGTCTTCGGGCAGTCAGGCCCGTACGCGCCGAGGCCGGGCCTCGACCGCCTGGGCATCGCCTTCGGCGGGTTGCTTCACCTGACGGGCGAACCCGATCGCCCACCCGTGCGGCCCGGGGTGACGGTCTCGGACTACCTGACCGGTGTCTTCGCGGCGTTCGCCGCCGTGTCCGCGCTCTACGGGCGCGACACCAGCCGCGGTGTCGGCGCGGCCGGGTCCGGCGCCGGGGACGAGTCCGGCGAACCCGGCGGCGAGGTCATCGATGCGCCGCTCTACGGATCAGTCCTGCGCATCTTGGAATGGACGCTGGCCGGCTACGACAAACTCGGCATCGTCCGCCAGCGCGAGGGCAACCGGCTCTCGCACTCGGCCCCGCTCGACAACTACCCCACCGCGGACGGCTCCTACATCTGCATCGTGGCGGGATCGGACGCCAACTTCGCCCGCCTCTGCGCCGCCATGGGACGACCCGAGCTGACCACGGACCCGCGCTTCGACAGCCTGGCCCAGCGCGGCGCGCACGGCGACGAGATCAACGGCATGGTGGCCCAGTGGACCTCCAGGCTCAGCGCCGAGGAGATCACCGCCCGCTGCGTCGAGCACGACGTGCCGGTCGGGACCGCCTACAGCGCGGCCGACATCTTCGCCGACCCCCACATGGCCGAACGAGGGGACCTGGTCTCCGTCGAGGACCCGGTCATCGGGCCCGTGCGCCAGCAGGCACCGTTCCCGCGTCTGGCGAAGCACCCGGGCAGCGTCCCCACCGGTGCGCCGCGCCTCGGCGAGCACAACCACGAGGTGTGGTGCGGGCTCGTCGGGATCAGCGAGGCCGAGCTGGCCGATCTGACCGCCCGCGGCGTCGTCTGAACCCGTCGCCGCCGCGACTGCCCGGGACCTAGCCGGCGGAGCTGACGATGCGGCCCATGTACAAGGCACCACCGAACGTGAACACGCCACCGTCGGCCGCGGCCAGCCAGTACCCGTTGGTGGCGTTGTCCGCGGCCATGCCCACGACCGGCGCCGCCAACGTCATGCCACCCGTCGATCCGTCGAAGGGAGCCTGGCCGAACGTGAAGATGCCACCGTCGGAGGCCACGAACCGGTAGCCCTGCCCGTTGGGCGAGGACTGCATGCCCACGATGGGCTTGTTCAACCTGATGGTGCCCGTGCTGCCGAAGAACGGTGCGTTGTAGCTGAAGATGCCGCCGTCGGCCGCGACCTCCCAGTAGCCACCGGTCGCCGGGTCTGCCGCGATGCCGACGATGGGTTGGTTCAGCCCGTGGCCACCCATGGAGCCGTAGAAGCCGGCGTCACCAAAGCTGAAGATGCCGCCGTCGGAGGCCACGAGCCAGTACCCCTTGCCGTCGCGGGTCGACGCCATGCCGACGATCGGCTCGTTCAGCTTCAGCGATCCCGTCGAGCCGTAGAAGCCGGCGTTCCCGAAGCTGAAGATGCCGCCGTCCGAAGCCACGAGCCAGTAGCCGCCACCGTTCGGCGTGGCCGCCATGCCGACGATCGGTGAGTTGAGCGAACCGGTCAGCGAGCCGAAGTTCTGCGCCGCGCCGAAGGCGCCCACGGTCCCGTTCGCCTGGACCTCCCAGTACCCCGAGCCGTTGCTCAAGGGCGCGATGCCGACGGTCCTCGATCCGGACGCGACCTCGGATGCCACCACGCCCCACGACGCCGTGATGTCGGTGGGCGGCGAGCACGAGCTCACGAGAATGGCGGCGAGCGACCCGCCGGCGTGCCCACTCTGCGAGAAGGCCGCCCCCATGGACAGGTACGGCGCGCCGGAGGGACAGTTGGGGAACGAGTGCAAGATGATGTCGCGGTGTCCCCAGCACTCCGACGGGGTGGACGGACTGCAGGCGGCGTTGGTGGTCGACGAGCCGCTCCAGCCGTCGTCGTACATCCAGTAGTAGTCGGCTTCGAGGACCGAGGTCAGGCCGCCGGCCCAGATGGAGCCGCCGTAGGTGAGCGGCGCGCCACCGCTGACAGCGGAAGGGAACGAGGGATCGGTGCCCGAGTTGGCGCCGCTCTGTGCGTACGAGTCGAGCTGCGATGTGACGTAGTCGATGGGTGGCAGACCGCGGTCGACGCGCTCGTTGTTGATGACGGTGAAGACCTGCTGGTCCACCGGCAGTGTCCCGAGCGTCGCCTGTGAGACGTTCATCGAGCCCACGCCCTCTTGCGCACGCGCGTTGTCGATGGCCGAGAGCCAGTCCCCGCTGTCAGGCGGGATGTTGGCGGACGGGTTGGACGGAGGCAGGATCCCGGTGGCCGCCGCCGGCCCGCTCGAGAGTCCCGCCCCGATGAAGCTCATGATGAGTGCGCCGACTGGCAGCAGAAGCGTCGCGATTCGACGACGGGCATGAGCATGCACGTTGTCTTCCCCCTCTTGACTCCTCTTCAGAGCCGTCAGTATGGGGAAGGACAAGCACGAATTGAATGGGACTATTGGACTATTTGCCGCGCGCGTGCGCTGGTCGGGCGGGGTGCGCGCACAGAGCGACCGTTGTTGTCCGCGTGTTGTCTCAACCGTGTGGCGCTCGCCCGTCAACTATGAGTGGTCGGTGCCCGCGCGCATGCGTACTGACGGTGGGAGGCACGGGCAACCTGGTCGCACCGGGTGCGCACGGCCGCCGCACTCGGGCACGCGAACACCACCGTCGACCACCGCAACCGCGCCGCGACGGCCTGGCACCCGCGTCCCGTCTCTCCGGGCGGTGGGCGCGGGCGCGTCAGTACGTCGTCGGCGCTGCGTCAGCCCTTCGCCGGTGCATCGTCAACGCGTGCACAACTCTGGGTCCGGCAGGGGCCGTGCGGCGCCGGTAGGCCGCGCGTGCCCTTGCTGTGTCCTGGGCTTGCTCTGGGCTTGCTCTGGGTTTGTCCCGTCAGCCACGCGGCAGGCCCAGGACGCGCTCGGCGATGATGTTGCGCTGGATCTCGGAGGTTCCCCCTGCGATGGTGCCCGAGAACGAACGCAGGTACTGCACCGCCCAGGCGCCGTCGTAGAAGGCGCCCATGGCCAGCTGGAACTGCGTGCCGGGATCGAAGTGCTCCAGGTCCCACTCGGTGAAACGGTTCGGGCCGGGGCCGTCGAGATCGAGACCCTCGAGTCCGAGTGCGTCGCGCCCCAGGAGGCAGGCCCGTTGCTCGGCCTCGCTCGAGAAGAGCTTGAGGACCACGTGCTCGGGCGACACGTCGCCGCGAGACGCCTTGGCGAACCCCCGGTATCCGAGGCAGCGCATGGCGACCGTGTCGGTCACGAGCTTCCCGATCGCCTCGGCGAGGCGCGGGTCGTCACCGAGTGTCCCTCCGTTGCCATCGGGACGTTGGGACACACGGACGAGGCCGCGCAAGGTGCGCTCCATCTTGGCCACGTTCATGATCCAGAGCATCCCCCGCTCGTGGCTCAACGAGCCCTGGCTGACGCGCCAGCCGTGGTTGAGCTCTCCCAACAGGTTCTCCTCGGGCACCTCGACGTCGGTGAAGAACACCTCGTTGAAGTCCGCGTGCTCCTTCCCGGTCAGTTCCGGAAGCGGCCGGCAGGTGATGCCGGGCGTGCGCATGTCGATGATCAGCGTGCTGATGCCCCGATGCTTCGGTGCATCCGGATCGGTGCGCACGAAGCACATGCAGAAGTCGGCCTCGTGGGCGCCCGACGTCCAGACCTTCTGGCCGTTCACCACGAACACGCCCTCGTGCCGCTCCGCCTTCGTGGCCAATGACGCCAGGTCGCTGCCGGCGTTGGGCTCGCTCATGCCGAGACACCACGTGATCTCACCCTTGAGCGTCGGGATGACGTAGCGCTCCTTCTGCTCCTCGGTCCCGAACTCGACGATGGAGGCGGCACAGATGGAAAGACCCTGCGGGTTGAGCGAGCGCGGCACCTGGCGCGCCGCGATCACCTCGAAATACGCCATCTGCTCCGCCGGCGTCGCATTGCGGCCGCCCAGCTCCGGGGGCCAGCCCGGTACGAGGTACCCCGCTTCGAAGAGCTCGCGTTGGAATTTCTTCGCCCAGGCGGGCAGATGCGACGAGCTCCGGCGCATGTCGCCGCGTGCCTCTTCGGCGGAGGGCAGGTGCTCGTCCAGCCACGCCTCGAACTCGCGGCGGAACTCCGTCAGGTGTTCGTCAGGAGCGAGGCGCATGACGTCAGGAACCGGGTTCCGGGTCGCGCGGCTGGCCGAGGATGCGCTCCGCGATGACGTTGCGCTGGACTTCGCTCGTGCCGCCGGCGATGGTGAGACAGCGTGTCGAGAGGAAGCCTTCCTCCCATCGCTGTGCCTTGCCGTCGAGCACGGCGCCGTCCGCCCCGTACAGTGCCATGCCCATCTCCTGCACCCGTTGCTCGTGCTCCACGCCGAGCAGCTTGCGCACGCTCGACCCGCTTCCCGGGTCCACGCCCGACAACGTGCGCAGGGTGGCGCGTTGACCGAGCAACGCCACCGACTGGGCCTCGGCGATCAGGTGCCCGAGCCGGGTCTCGAGGCTCGGCGGGAACGGCTCCCCGCGCTGGCGGCGCGACGCCACCGTTCTGATGAGCGACTCGACGCCGTTGCCGAACGACGCGCCCGACGACATGGAGACGCGCTCGTTCGCCAACGTGGTCCGCCCGATGCGCCACCCGTCGCCTCGCGCCCCGACGACGGCGTCGTCGGGGACGAAGACGTCGTTGAAGAAGACCTCGTTGAACATCGCCGCACCGGTGAGCTCACGCAGCGGCCGGATGTCGAGCCCGTCGGCGCGCATGTCGACGATGAAGTAGGTGATCCCGGCGTGCTTGGGCGCATCGGGATCGGTGCGGGCGAGGCAGATGCCGAAGTCGGCGATCTGCGCCAGTGACGTCCACACCTTCTGGCCGTTGAGGACGTAGCCACCCTCGACCTGCTCGGCGCTCGTGCTCAACGCGGCCAGGTCGGACCCTGCTCCCGGTTCACTGAACAGCTGACACCAGTTGAGCGTCCCCAGCAGCGTGGGCCGGACCCAGCGCTCCTGCTGTTCGGGCGTCCCGTGCGCGATCAGGGTCGGCAGTGCCCAGGCCCCCACGGCGAGATGTGGCCGCGCCACACCCGCGGCCGCCAGCTCCTCGTCGATCACGAGCTGCTCGAGCGGCGAGGCGCCCCGGCCCCACGGAACCGGCCAGTGCGGCATGATCAAGCCCGCTTCCGCAATGGCGGCGCGCTGTTCGTCGACGGGCGTCGCGGCGACCGCGGCCACCACGGCGCGGATCTCCTCACGCAGCGAGTCCGCGACCTCGGGCAGATCCGAGGCGAGGTTGCGGCGGGCGCCGGCCACCGCCAAGGCGGCCACCTCGTCCTCGAGCGAACCGACGTCGCCGCCGGCCAGGAGGTGGAGGTTCGCCATGGCCCGCTTCAGGTAGAAGTGCGCGTCGTGCTCCCAGGTGAACCCGATGCCTCCGAGGATCTGGATGCACTGCTTGGCGCAGTGGGCGGCAGCGTCGAGTGCCACCGCGCCGGCGATGCGGGCGCTGAGTACCCGTTCGTCCTCGTGGGAGACGTCCTCGCCGCCGGTCGCGGCATCCCGGCCGGCCTCGCTCGCCTTGCTCGCCTCGCTCCAGGCCGCTGCCGCATCCCACGCCACCGCGGCACACTGCTCGACGGCCACCAACATGTCGGCGAGCGCGTGCTTGACGGCCTGGAACTGGCCGATGGGCCGGCCGAACTGCACCCGCACCTTGGCGTAGTCGGACGCCGTGTCCATACACCAGCGCGCCAGCCCCGCGCTCTCGGCCGCGGCCAGCGCGAGGGCGAGGGCGCGCACCTCGTCGCCGGGCACCCAGACCTGATCCTCCGGGGGGATGACGAGACCGTCGGCCGGGAGCTCGACGCTGACGACACTGCGGGTGGCGTCGAGCGCCGGCAGCGACGACAGCGCGACCTGCGAGCCGGCGCCACCCAGGCGGTCGAGGACCAGAAAGCGCTCGCCACCGTGGGCACCGTCGGCACCGTCCGCGCCGCCCACCGGCACGAGCACGACACCTGCCTCCCGCTCGCCCAGCCCGGGCCGGACGACTCCGCTGAGCGTCACGGTGCCGTCGCCTGCCGCCACGCACGCCAGCGTCGAGCTGGTCAGCGCGACTGCCGCGGTCACCGTGCCATCCGCGAGGCCGGGCAGCAGGCGTCGGCGGACGTCGGCGTCCGGGTGGCGCGCCAGCGCGCTCGATGCGAGCAGCGTGGGCAGCACCGGGCCGGGCATCAGCGCGGCGCCCAGCTCCTCGAGCACCACGGCGAGCTCGGCCAGAGTGAACCCCTGCCCGCCATCGGCCTCGGGCAGGTGCAGCCCGAGCCACCCCTGCGCGGCCATCTTCTCCCAGACCGCCGACGAGCCGTCGGCGTCCGACTCCGCCACCGCCCGCGGCACGCTCGGCGGACAGTGCGTCTGGGTCCAGCGCTGCGCGGTCAGGCGCAGCGCCTCGTGGTCCTCCGTGACGGCAATCGGCACTAGGTGCCCTCCTCCAACGACTGCTCGACACCGTCGCGCCACAAGGAGATCGCGCCCACTGGGCACCCTTGTGCGGCGATGCGCAGTCGCTCGTCGTCGGTGGCCGCCGCGTCGAGGACGACGGCGTAGCCCTCGTCACACAGGTCGAAGGACTCGGGCGCCCAGAACATGCAGTTGCCCGAACCCATGCAGCGGTCCGTGTCGATCTTGATCTCCACGCGTGCGCCCCCGCCGGCGCCGTTGGCCTTGCCGCCCATACGCCTGAACCTAGCTGCCCGCGGCGAACACCACCGGCAGGGAGAGCGGTGAGCGGAAGGCCATCCCCTCGATGTGCGGAGGGTCAGCCTCGGGGTCCAGCGTGAACCGGCCGAGCCGGTCGAACAGCGTGTTGATGGCCACCCGCGACTCCATGCGGGCCAGGTGCATGCCGAGGCACACGTGGACCCCGAACCCGAAGCCGACGTGTTGGCGCTGCTCGCGGAACATCTCGAAGCGATCGGGGTCGGCGTACTTGCGCTCGTCCCGATTGGCCGCGCCGATCATGAGTGCGATGTCGGCGCCCCGCTCGATCGGCACGCCCGCCAGCTCCGTGTCGCGTGCCACCGCGCCGCAGGATCACCGTCACCGGGGGCTCCCAGCGGACGACCTCCTCGAAGGCCTGGGGGAACAGCGAGCGGTCCTCGTACAACGCGTCGAACTGGGCCCGGTCGTGCAGCAGGGCGAACAGGAGGCTGCCCGAGGCGCGGTACGTCGTCTCCACGCCGGCCGGCAGGAGGAGCCGCAGGAACGAGTAGATCTCCTCGTCGCTCAGGCGCTCGCCGTCCACCTCGGCGCGCACGAGGTCGCTGATGAGATCGTCCCCGGGGGTGGCCCTGCGCTCGGCCATCACGTCGACGAAGTAGTCGCGCAGGGTGGCCGAGGCGGCCATGCCCCGCTCGAAGTTGGCGGCCACGCTCGTCAGCTCGAGCGCCCAGCGCTGGAATTTCGGGTAGTCCGACAGGGGCAGCCCGAGGATGCGGGCGATCACCTGCACAGGGAAATTGAAGGTGATGTCCCGCACCAGGTCCGAGCGCCCCTGTGCGATGAAGCCGTCGATCAGCTCGTTCACCACCAGGGCGACCAGGTCCTCCTCCCAGCGCTCGAGCACCTTGGACCGGAAGCTCGGCGCCACCAGGGCCCGGTGCACCCGGTGCTCCGGCTCGTCCATCTCGAGGATGGTTCGCCCCATGACCATTCCCATTACGTCGGTGTAGACGTTGGAGGAATAGGTCTCGTTGTCCCGGAGAACCTGAACGACCTCGTCGAAGCCGAAGACGGTCACGGGCGGCGGCCTGGAGGGGTCGGAGATATCGGCCCCCTCCCCCATGTCGATCGGCCCCGTGTGCACCGGGGACTCCCGGCACAGCTCGTGCAGTCTGGGATAGGGGTCGCGGATGCTTCCCCCGACCACATCCTTCAGCTCGAAGGGGTCGAAGGGCACCACGACGGGCTCGACCGCCGAATTAGCCTCTGGCATCTGAACTACACACCCCTTACATTTAGGGCCGTACCTGGTGGTAACTGACTCCGGTGTCATATATAGCAAACGGGCGTTGGGGCGTCGAGGGTTGTGTGCTCTCACGCCTGCGGCGTCGGCGGGTATCGGATTCTTTGTCTCCCCTCACGATGAGGACCGAAACGGCTGGAATTCATCGGTGGGAAGGCCAGAATTCCGGTATCCCTCGGCCGAGGGCGGAGAAAAGGGACCTGAGATGACGATCGATTCCCGCGGCACCAAGGGCGGGGACCACACCGATCCCGGTGGGGCCGGACAAGGTGACGGCCCCACGACCAGGCGCCGCATCCTCGAGATCGCGCTCTCCCTCATGTCCCAGCGGGGAGTCGACGGCACCAGCATGCGGGACCTCGCCTCGGCGGCCAACCTCAACGTGGCCTCGCTGTACCACTACTTCCCCAGCAAGCGGGAGCTCCTCGAGGCGGTCCTGATCGAGCAGGGCTACCTGCCCATTACCGCCCCGCCCGGCGAGGACGGCGCCCCGGCTCCCGATCTGACCCTCGCCGAATTCCTGACCGACTACATGGGGTCCATGTTCGCCGTGGAGGATTTCGTGCGCCTCATGGTCGGTGAGGCCATGCGGGGCGAGGCCACCGCCCGGAGCGTCGGACTGGACCTCTTCTCCTCCTTCCAGGCCTCGCTGGAGGAGTGGATCAACGACAACCGCCCCGACCTGGCCGAGCGGAACGGCGCCCCCGAGGTGGCCCGGATCCTGAGCGCCATGATCGTGGGCGTCTTCATCGGGTATGCGGCCGGTGTGATGCCGCCCGAAGGGGATGATCCCACCGCCCTGGCCAAGCAGTGGGCCGACATGGCGGCACACATCCTGCGACCCCAGGACTGACCGCACGGTTCCGCGGCCGGCGAGTGCGCTTGCGGGCGCGACCGCGGCGGCCCACACTGACCCCCGTGCCTACCAGCGACGCCATGCCCACGGGTGATGCCGCCCCCGCCGTAGCGACCGAATCGACACCCGATCGGCCGCCGACGGCGGTCGCCCAGGCCGATTTCGAGGTGCCGGCCGAGGTGGTGTGGGCCTACCGCCTCGACTTCGCCAACCTCCCCGCGTACAACCCTGACGTCAGCGGCGTCACCCGAGCACGCGACGGCGACGCGGCTGACCCTGACGGCGGTGGGGCGAACGGTGCAGGCGCCCGCTTCACGTTCACCCTCGCCGATTCCCGGTTGCCCGGCGGAAACCAGCCGGTGGAATTGTGGACGGTAAAGGCGGTGAAGCCGGTACTCGTCGCCGCGGGCATGGAAGGCGGCAGCGCGGCGTATGAGGAGTTCGTCGTGGAGCCGCGTGGCGAGGGAGCCTGCGCGGCCACGCTGACACTGTGGGTGACCCTGCCCGACGGGTTGCCCGACGACGTGGTGGCCATGGCCGCCGAGGGAAGCCAGGCGCAGATCGACAAGGAGATGCGCTTGATGAAGGAGAACCTCGAGCGCGACCCGGCATCGCCTGCCTCCTGACGCCACTGCCGACATCGCCGACACCACCGCCACCGCTGCCACCCACGCCACCTCGCCGGCCTTCGCAGGAGCCACGACCCCGAGATGAATTACACACGCTGGCCACTGAGGAGGAAGGTCGCCTATTGGTTCGCCATGGCTGGCCTGACGGCGACGGTCTGCTTCCTCGTGACCACCAACGGCTGGAACTCGTCGTCGGCGACCCCGCCCGCGTCCGCTGCGGAGAGCTACGCCCTCTCGGATACCGGTTCGACTGGTTCGACTGGTTCGACTGGTTCGACCGGTTCGACCGGTTCGACCGGTTCGAGCACGCCAGCGGACACTGCAGCAGCCGCACCAGGCCCTTCGGCCACCACGACGACCGGTGCACCGCAGACGGCGCCCGGATCCACGGGTCAACCAGATTCGGCATTCTCCGTACCGAGGAAGATCCAGGTGGCCACACTGAACGGCGACGTGCCCGGATCCCCGAGTCCTGGCGCCGCCCCGACGCAGGTGGTCCCCGGTTCGTGGTACGGCCACCCGAGCATGCTTCCCGTCATCGCGAAACAAGCGAACTGGCTCGACGTACGGCTCGCGCAACGGCCCAACGAGTCCACCGCCTGGATCCCGGCGTCGGACGCGACGCTGTCACCGGATCATTTCGCCATCGTGGTGGACCTCGCCACCATGCATGTCAGCGTGTTCGAACGCAGTCGGCTTATTGACTACTTCCCGGCCGGCATCGGGAAACCGACGAGTCCGACTCCCCCCGGCTCTTACTTCGTGGCCATGACCGTGCCGCCGCCCAGCCCGGGCTACGGGCCCTTTGTCCTCGTCACTTCCGCCCATTCGGAGGCCATTACGGACTGGGACAATTCCGGTGACGCCATCATCGCCATCCATGGCCCCATCGATGCCACCGACGACGCTCTCATCGGCACCACTGGTGCCGCGGTCTCGAACGGCTGCGTGCGATTGCACGACGCGGACCTCGCCCAGCTGTCGGACATCCCGCCGGGCACGCCCGTGGATATCGTCACCAGCTGATCGCGCCCGCTGTGTCCCCGGACCGGCGAGCAGGACGGATGACCGGCTTCTCCGAAGGTCAACGCATTAGCTTCTTCGTCTTGTGGGCGACTCCACCGACCTGAGCACTCCGACTGGCACGAAGACGGGCACCAAGTCGGGCACCGCAGCGGGCACCAAGTCCGGCACCACGCCCGACGCCAGGACCGACACCACGCCCGACACCACGCCCGACACCACGGCCGACACCACGGCGGCGAAGACGCCGGCCTCCATCGAACGCATTCAACGCCTGGAAAGGCTGGAACAAGA
Source organism: uncultured Acidimicrobiaceae bacterium (assembly GCA_963736225.1). Classification (GTDB taxonomy): domain Bacteria; phylum Actinomycetota; class Acidimicrobiia; order Acidimicrobiales; family RAAP-2; genus Bog-473. Next base: position 407,357 of record CAVTOF010000003.1, read on the forward strand.
GCGTCTCGAGGAAAAGAAGCGCAAGGAGGAACGGCGGCGTCAGGTCATAGCCGGAGCAAAGCCGTCGGGCGGGCGCCACGATCTGGTCGACCGGATCGAGCAGATCACGAAGCTCCCGATGTCGATCTTCGGGCTGGCTTGGCTCGTCCTCGCCATCGTCGTCCTGAGCACCGACGTCAATGGCTCCGCCTCGACGGTCGCCGTCGCCAGCCTCTTCGTGCTCTGGGTCATCATGCTGGTCGAGTACCTCGTGCGTCTGGTGGTCACCCCCGACCGGCGCGGCTATCTCAAACGGCGGTGGGTAGAGCCGGCCACTGTCGTGGTGCCCCCGTTCCAGAGCTGGCACATGGTTGGAATCGAGAAGATGAGCCTCCTCGTGCGCGAAGGAGAGCTGCGCGTGGAATCCATCCTGCGGCACCACAGCCTCTTCCGGGTGCTCATTGCCGCTGTGGGTACGCTCTTCCTTGGCGCGTGGCTCGTGCTGCTCTTCGAGGAGCGGGCCAAAGGCACCAACATCCACGACTACCCCGACGCCCTGTGGTGGGCCATCGTCACCGTCACAACCGTCGGCTACGGCGACCGGTTCCCCATCACCGAAGGTGGCCGCGTCGTCGCCGTGATCCTGATGCTGGTAGGAATCGGCCTCATCGGCGTGCTCACCGCGACCGTTGCGTCGGTGTTCATCAAGGAGCACACAGACGCCAACAAGGAGGAGTTCAGGAAGGGCCACGCCGACCTGGGCCAGCAACTGTCGGTCATCAGCGACCGGTTGGCCGACGTCGAGCGTCGGCTCGGTGCGACGCCCGCTCAAGTGGCGGCTGTGGATGCGGAATCGGACTCCGGAGCTGCCGCGAATGGGCCGGCCGAACCGGGTCCGTGAGCGTCATCGGATCGGGAGCGACAGGCAAAGCGACAGGCAATAGGTAACAGGGGAATTTGGTCGTGGGCGACCACCAAGAGGCGACGACGAAGTAATTGGCAACGGAACCCCAGAGGTAAGCCTGATGGCGAGATCGGAGTAAAACAATGAAACGAGGACTCACCGCGACGTCGACGCTCGTCATAATCGGCATCGCCGTCGTCGTCATCATCTTCTGGGTTGATTCTGCTCACTGGTTCCTGCGCTACACGGGCGCGGACGCCGAGTCGGGAACCTGGTACGGGTTCTGGTCTGGTTTCGGTGGTGCGATACCTGACTTTCTCATTCTCGGCAGCATCATCACCGTCTACCGCCACCACAATTGTCACGTCAAAGGTTGTCTCCGACTTGGGAAGCCAGTCGAGGGCACCCCGTACCTGGCTTGCCCTGCGCACCATCCAGCGCATGAGGGCAACAAGCGATCAGTGTCAGAAGATGTCATCAAACTCGCCCACAAGGCTCATCTCGAGCGTGAGGCCGGGCTACATGCCGCTGCTCCGGGCGAGCCGAAGGAACAGGTCCCAACCCCCTAAGTGCCATCGATTCGTGCAATTGGGCGGATCGGGATCAGCGCGGATGGCCCGGATCAGCAACATAGGAGGAGCAGAAGGCGGAGGTCAGGCACCCGCAGTTCTCTCCGGACGGATGAACGACAACTCGTGGTGCATGCCAAACGCGTCGTCTGGACCCGCTCGTGCGGACCACTCACCCAGGCCGATGTAGGATTGCGCCACCTCAACTCGGGCAAAGCGCCGTCGCTTCCGGCGGCAAGGGTGGCGGCGCTGTGGAAACGAGATCGAACGGCGGGATCGCCGAGCCATGGCACCTGCTGCGCCTCGACCCACCATCCCAGAGCAACGGGCGAAAAGGTTCACTGCTTCTGATGCCCGCGCCACGCACAGCTCTACGCCGCGCACTTCCCGTCTTGCTCGAGGGCGTCATAGGACCCCTGGTCGTGTTCTATCTGCTGCTCGTCGTCGCCGGCTTCAAAGGCGCTTTGATCGCCGCTCTGACGTGGTCGTACGTAGCGCTGGGTCGGCGCCTGCTGAAGGGTGAGCGGGTATCGATGTTGTTGCTGTTCGGAACAGTGCTCATCACCTTGCGAACTGTGATCGCCTTCGTCACGGGCAGCGCATTCGTCTATTTCGCGCAACCGACGGCCGGTACAGTCGCCATCTCTGTGGCCCTCCTCGTCTCCGCGATCGTGGGCCGGCCGTTCACACAACGCTTCGCCCACGACTTCTGCCCCATGGACCCCGCAATCATGAGGCGGCCCCTGGTCCGCCGTTTCTTCATTCGGATCTCGGTCCTCTGGGCGACTGTCCTGATGCTCAACGCAGGGCTCGTATTCTGGTTGCTGGTGTCATCCTCCCTGCGCTCCTTCGTGCTCGAACGCTCGGCCGTGACCTACGGGCTCACGGCTGTTGCGATCTACTTCTCCATCACCCGGTTCGTGGCGATGATGCGCCGCGACGGCATCACCGTCCAGTGGGCAAGCACCCGGGCGCCTCGGTCCGACTCCGGATCCGCGGGCGCCCTGCCGGCATAGGAGCTCGGTCGCAGATGCCCGTTTACCCCGGTCTGCTCGCGTAAAGCGTGGGGGTGGAAGCGGTCCTCGAGGCCGTGATCATCGGGCTGATTGCGAGCCAGACCGCGTTTGTCATTACGACGGTGTACTTGCATCGTTCGCTTGCTCACCGGGCCGTCAAACTGAAACGTCCCGTCGGGTTCGGGTGCCGGGTCATGATCTGGATTTCGACCGGGACCCGGCCCCGCCAATGGGTCGCAGTGCATCGCAAGCACCATGCCTTTACCGACAAGACCGGCGACCCGCACTCACCGGTGGTCTTCGGTTTCCCGGCGGTTCAGTTCGGGAACGCGTTTCTCTACCGGAGGGTGGCCCGGAACCGCGCCGCGGTGGCCCGCTACGCGCGGGACCTTCCCCGGGACCGCTGGGATGCAGTGTTGTTCGATCATGCACTGGTCGGCCTCGGCATCGGCGTAGGCCTGCTGGTCGCACTCTTCGGATGGGAGATCGCGTTGATCGCGGCCGCTGTCCATGCGTCGACCTACCTGTTGGGCGGGGGCGCCATCAACGCCATCGGGCACAAGTGGGGAAAACGACCCTTCCACAATCTGGCCACGAACAACCAATGGCTCGCCTGGCTGGTGGCAGGTGAAGGCCTCCACAACAACCACCACGCGGCCACGACGTCGGTTCGCCTCTCGATGGCAGAAGGTGAAGTCGATCCGGGTTGGTGGGCGGTCCGGTTGCTCGTCCTGCTGCGTCTCGCCACCGTGCGACACATCACGCGGGTACCCACTCCGTCGCAGACGTAGCGCCGCGCCGCGTCCGTGACCGAGCCCGGGGATACAGACAAGTAGATCCGCTCGAGGTTCGTCCTAGCTCACCCTCCTTGCTCTCGGCTCGCAGTCGTCCATGCACCCACAGCTCAGCGCCTGGCTGAGACAGGCTGGGCACTGCTCCAGGTCGCAGCCGTGATGGTGAACTCCCCCCTTCGGCGTGCCACAGTCGCCACAACGATCGGTCACGTACCGGAACCGGTATCCACGCTCGTCCCCCCATCGAATCGGCTCGAATTCTGAATCGCCGATCTGCAGCGATTCCCCACTGCAACTCGAACCGTGCAACATCTCGCCGCCACAGAACGTGCACACGGCCACCGCGTCATACCTCCCACTGAATTACTGACTTTCTCGCTTACTGCTCGCTTAGTGATTCCTGAACCTCGTGCAAGAGAACGGTCGGCAGTCTCGTTCGAAATGCGCGAGAAAATGTGACCCGAACTTCGCGTTCGCTCACCCAATGTCGTGTCACAACCACATGATGTGATGTGACGTATGAGCATCGAGGCCTTGGTCGAGGCCATCGACGAATTGATCGCTGAAGAAGCGGTTGCGCACTGCGACGCTGCGTCCGTGAAGTGTCTGCTTCGGCAACTGACACGTCTGGAGTCGGTCACCACGAACGCAGTCGCGGCGTTCGATGCCAGTGGCGACTGGAGTGTCGACGGTGCCAAGACCGCCGCGGCGTGGGTGTCGACCGTGTGCCGGCTGCCGAGGGCGATGGGGCGACGCCTGGTGCGGCGCGGGCGTCATCTGCGACACCTGCCCGTGGTCGCGCAGGCCTTCGAGGAGGGCGAACTGACCTCAGCCCACCTCGATGCCTTCGCATCCTTGCGCAGGGAGGGCAACGAAGAGGCGCTCGCGCGGGACGAGGGATTGCTGGTCAAGCAGGCCAAGCGGCTCCGCTTCGAACAGTTCACGCGGGCCGTGGCCTATTGGGACCAGTTGGCCGACCCCGACGGGACCGAGGAGGCCGCCGAGGCGAGGCGGGCCCGGCGAGACGTCTATCTCGAGGCGTCGATCTCGGGGATGTACCTCGGGCAGATGACTTTGGACCCGATCTCGGGCTCGATCGTCGCCAACGAGCTGAACCGGATCGAACAAGAACTCTTCAAGGCCGATTGGGCCCGGGCCCGGGAAGACACGGGCCAGGACCCATCCGTCGAGGACCTGTGGCGGACGCCGGCGCAGCGAAGGGCAGACGCGTTGGTCGAGATGGCTGCCCGGTCATCGGTCGTCGGTGCGGACAGCCCGCGCCGTCCGGCTCCGCTCTTCAGCGTGCTCGTCGACTGGCCGACCTTGTCGGGACGCGTCTGTGAGCTCTCCGAGGGCATCGTGGTGTCGCCGGGCGAGCTGGTCGACTGGTTGAGCGTCGCCGACCTCGAGCGGGCCGTGATGCAGCCGTCCGGCCGTGTCGAAGTCTCGCCGAAGCAGCGCTTGTTCACAGGCGCCACTCGGCGGGCTATCGAGTTACGTGACAGGGAGTGCGTTCACCCGTTTTGTGACGAGCCAGCCGCCCGCTGCCAGGCGGACCATATCGATCCGTGGTCCCAGAGCGGTGTGACGACACAGGAGAACGGTCGGCTGCTCTGCGGATTCCATAATCGACTGCGCAACGAGCGCCCTCCGCCACAGCTCGAGTAGGTCGCGGGCCTCTCAATTCGAATTTCCAGGCCCGGACGCCGCTTCGGCGCGCCCGGGTTTTCGGCGCGTGTCCGGGTGGGAGCTGGTGCGGTGGGAGGAAGCGGCTACTCGCCGGCGCGGAGGCGCTCGCGCAGGACGAACTTCTGGACCTTCCCCGAGGGGGTGCGGGGTAGTTCTTCCACGATGCGCAACTCCTCGGGCCACTTCTGGCGGGCCAGTCCGGCAGCCTCGAGGTGCATGCGCACCGCTCCGAGGTCGGGGGCGGCGTCCTCGCTGCCCGGTTGCATGCGGAAGAACGCACAGCCGTGCTCGCCGAGGCGCTCGTCGGGAGCGGCCACCACGGCCACCTCGGCCACGCCCTTCATGTGGGCGAGCAGCTGCTCGACTTCCGCCGCGCTGACGTTCTCGCCCCCGCGGATGATGATGTCCTTCACCCGGTCGGTGATGGTGAGGTAGCCGTCAGCGTCGATGACGCCGACGTCGCCCGTGTGGAGCCAGCCGCCCTCCTCGATCGCCTCGGCAGTGAGGACCGGGTCGGTGTACCCGGAGAAGCGGTCGGGTCCACGGGAGAGGATCTCGCCCGGCTTGCCGACACCGACATCGTTGCCATCCTCGTCGACGGTGCGGATCTCCACCCCGTCGAGCGGCTTTCCGTCGGTGTGGATGCGCTTTTCACGCGGCGCCTCGTGCTCGGAGCCTGTGATGGAGGGATGCTCGGTGCTGCCGTAGGAGCGCACGAGCGAAATACCGAGTTCGTCGGCCCGCTCCGCAACCGCGTTGGGAATGGGCGAACCGCCCAGCCCGATGTAGTGCATCCGTTCGACGTGCTCGGGCCCGAAGCCCGGGCAGTCGAGCAGGCTGGTGAAGAAGTAGGTCGAACCACTCCCGGCGGAGATGTCCTCCTCGAGCATGGCGTCGAGCACCGTCGGCGGGTCCCAGCCGTCGATCATGTAGATGGGCTTTCCGCCCACCAGGGGACAGAGCAGGCCGCCCAGCATGCCGATGGCATGCCCGACTGGTGCACCGACGAGCCCGGCCCGGTCGCGGTTGGCCTGGTGGCCGCTCAGCTGGCGCACCTCGCAGCCGAGCGTCCGGTGCGAGTGCACGACACCCTTGGGGTCGGCCGTCGTGCCCGAGGTGTAGCCGATGACAGCGGGGGTCTCGGGGTCGACGGCAACCGGACCCTCCACTGGTTCCGCCTCCCGCAGCGTGTCGAAGGGCAACAGGTCCGGCGCGCCCCCGGTGTCGCCGACGACGAAGACCATCTCGAGATCGCTCAAGCCGTCGCGCACGGTGGCGAGCTCGGCCAGGAAGTCGCGCTTGCCGTAGGCCGAGACGATCACGAGGGCGCGGGCACCGCTCTGGCGCAGGATGAACCCGACCTCCTTGGGACCGTAGAAGTGCACGATCGGCACGATCGTCACGCCCAGGATGGCGCAGGCGTAGAAGGTGATGACCGCCTCCACCCAGTTGGGCAGCTGGAACGCGACGACGTCGCCGGGGCCCAGGCCGTGAGCCCGCAGGCCGTTCGCCACGCGGAGAGCCTCTCGATACACCTCCCCCACCGTTCCGAGGTAGGGGTTGGTGGGCGACCAGATCCGGATCCGGCGACCCGGGTCCTCGAGCAGGGCGTCGCTCAGCAGTTTCCCGAGCGTGCGGTCGTCCCAGAGGCCTTCGCGCAGGTAGCGCTCGGCCAGCTCGGCCGGCATCGGGCTCGGGGTGAAGCGGGCCGAGCCCGCCGAGGCGGGCGCGGACGAGGCAGCCGAGGCAGACGAGGCAGACGAGGCAGACGAGGCAGCCGAAGAATTGGTCACGCTGAAGACTCTAGGAACTCGGGCGGCGGCACACGCAGACGCTGCTCAGGCGGACTCGATGAACATGGTCGCCAGCCGATGGCGCTGCGAGCCGATGCCGCCGAAGAGGACTTCGTTCTGCTTCACCCGCTTGAAGAGGAAGTGGGCGTCGTTGGCCCAGGTGAAGCCGACGCCGCCGTGCATCTGGATGTCCTCGCCGGTGACCCGGGTGCCGGCCTCTGCCGCGTAGCCCGCAGCCATGGCCGCCGCCTGCTCGCGCTCGGGCGACTCGGTGTCGGACGCCCAGGCCGCGAACTGGAAGCCCACGCGTGCCATCTCGACCTGCTGGTACATCTCGACCAGGCGGTGGCGGATGGACTGGTAGGTGGCCACCGGCTTGTCGAAGACGATGCGCTCCGAGGTGTAGGCGATCGCCTCGCCCAGTGCCCGGTCGGCGGCGCCGACGGTCTCGGCCGCCAGCCCCACGGCGATGTCGTCGAGGACTCGCTGCCACAACCCGGTCTGGTTGCCCGACGGGCCGAGCGGGACGACCGGCGTCTCGTCGAGGACGAGGCGGGCCAGCTTGCGAGTCGGGTCGAGCGAGGGCACGACCTCGGCCGCCGCGGTCGTGGCCGGCGACTCGAGGAGGTACGAGCGCACACCCTCTTCGCTGCGCGCCACGACGATGGCCCAGTCGGCTGTGTGGCCGTCCATCACGACGGGCTTCTCACCGGACAGCACCCACCGGGCGGCTTTGCGCCGCGCCCGGGCACGCACGGTGCCGAGCGGCTCACCGTGTCCCTGCTCCGCCACGGCGACGGTGCCGCGCGTCGTCCCGGCGGCGAGGTCGCCCAGCAGTTCGGTGGCGCCCAGGGCCCGGGCGGCCAACGTTGCCGCCACCGCGGAGGAGAAGAACGGACCCGGCACCGGGACGCGGCCCATCTGCTCGAGGACGATGGTCGTCTCGAGCAGCCCGGCGCCGACGCCGCCCTGGTCCTCGGGGACGAGCAACCCGGTCCAGCCGAGGTCGACCAGCGTCGACCACAGGCCGGGCGTGATGCCGGTGGCGTCGTCGGCCAGCTGGCGCACCACGTCGGGGCCGCACTCACGCTCGAGCGCGGTGCGCGCCACCTCTTGCAGCGCGAGCTGCTCGTCGTCGTATGTGAAGTCCACTGCTCTCCCCGGAACGTCCCCTGCGGCACACCGCGGCCGCCGAACCGCGGCTCCGACACCGCGGCTCTGACGCCACGAATGGCCAAGCCGAACACCAGCGCCAGGCGCGAACCCTGACACCAGCGTCACAGTACACGAGGGGTCGGCTACCCTTCTCGACGTGGATTTTGCCCTTGCACCCGAGGACGAGAAGTTCCGCGACGAGCTGCGGTCCTGGCTCGACGAGAACCTGCCGCCGTTCCTGGAGGCTGAGGCCCTCGGTGACGATGCGCAGCTGAGCGGCGAGGCCAGCCAACAACGACGCCAGAAGTGGCAGCGCAAGCTCCACGAGGGCGGGTGGGCCGCCATCCACTGGGGTCCCGAGTACGCCAAGGGCCGCACCATCAACGCCATGCAGCGCCTCCTCTACTCCGAGGTGATGGCCGAGTACCGCACGCCGGGCATGTTCAACACGAACGGGATCTGGCAGATCGGCCCGATGATCATCCAGTGGGGAACCGAGGAGCAGAAGGCGCAGTGGCTGCCGTCCATCCTCGAGGCGGAGGAGCACTGGTGCCAGGGCTTCAGTGAGCCGATGGCCGGCAACGACCTGGCCAACCTGCGGACGACCGCCGTCTACGACCCCGACACCGACGAGTACGTCGTGAACGGCTCGAAGATCTGGATCTCGTCGGCGCACCTGGCCACGTGGGGGCTGTTCCTGTTGCGGACCGACCCCACCGCGATCGAGCGCGGCAAGAAGCACGACGGCATCACGGCCTTCATCCTCAATCTCAAGGCACCCGGGATCGACGTGCGGCCCATCCGCGACATGGCGGGTGAGGAGCTGTTCAACGAGATCTTCTTCACCGACGTGCGCGTCCCGGCCAAGTGGCGCCTCGGCGAGGAGGGCGCCGGCTGGATGGTGGCCATGGGCACCCTCGGCTTCGAGCGCGTCGGCATCGCCTCGCAGATCGCCATCCTGGCCGCCGACCTGCACGCCGTCGTCGGCGCGGCCAAGTCGGTCAACCCCACCGCGCTGGACGACCCGTCGCTGCGGGACCGCATCGCGAGGATCTGGACCGAGATCGAGCTGGCGCGGCTGCTCTCGCTGCGGGCGCTGTCCAAGATCATGAAGGGCGAGAAGAACTGGCCCGAGGTCCCCTTCGCCAAACTGTCGTGGTCATCGATGGCGCAGACGCTCTCCGAGCTCGCCGTCGACCTGCTGGGTCCGGCCGGCGTACTGGCCAAGGGCGGTCCCGACACCGTCGACCGTGGCAAGTGGACCCGCCTGTACGCCTTCCAGCGCTACTCGACCATCGGCGGGGGCTCGACCGAGATCCAGAAGAACATCATCGCCGACCGGGCGATCGCCATGCCCGGCAAGTCACGCGCCTGAGCGGCTGAGCCCGGTCACACATTCTCGTTCGTGGACGCCGCACCCGAGATGAGCCGATGAGCACCGCCGCCGACCCTCGCGCCACCTGCATCATCGGCGTGGCGCGCCACACCTGGCACCCCGACGACGCAGAGGTACGTGACGCGGACGGCCTGGCGCCCGAGCCGCTCGACATGTGGGAGCGCGTCGCCCGTGCCGCGGCGGCCGACGCAGGCGCCGGGGGCGGCGCGGACGCCGTGCTCGGCGGGCTCGAGAGCATCGACGTCGTGTACTCCCAGTCGTGGCAGTACGACGACGCGCCCGCCCGGTTGGCCGAACGCCTGGGCGCGTCGCCGGCACGCCGCCGCTACTCGGGCATCGGCGGCTCGGTCCCCCTGGTGCTCTCGACCGAGGTGAGCAAGGAGGTTCGGGGGGGCAACCTCGACCTCGCGCTCCTCACCGGCGCGGAGGCACTGGCCACCGTCCGCCGCCTGAAGAAAGCCGGCGAGAAGCCACAGTGGTCGTACAAGCCGGCGGAGAAGCGACCTTTCCCAATGGACATGGCGTTCGACCCCTCCGAGCTCAGCCACCAGGTCTTCGAGGCCTATCTGACCTTCGCCCTGTTCGACAACGCGCGCCGAGCCCACTTGGGCCGCGGGCTCGATGCGCACCGGGCCGTACTGGGCCGCATCATGGCGGCCATGACGTCGGTGGCGGCGGACGAGTCCAACCGGGGGCAGGCCTGGTTCCCCGCGGCACGCAGCGCCGAGGAGATCGCGACGCCGACGGCGGACAACCGCATGGTCGCCTACCCGTACACGAAGCTCATGACCTCGATCATGGACGTCGACATGGCGGCCGCCGTCGTGCTGGCCAGTGCGGAGAAGGCCGACGCGCTGGGCGTGCCCGAGTCGCAGCGCGTGTACCTGCGCGGGTGGGGCTACGGCGAGGACCCAGTGCACGTCGCCGGCCATCCCGACTTGTGGCGCTCTCCCGCCATGAAGGCAGCGGCCGATGCCGCGCTGGCGGGCGCCGGCATTCGGGCCGACGACGTGGCCCACCTCGACCTCTACTCCTGCTTCGCCTCGTCCGTCTGCTTCGCGCTCGACGCGCTCGGCATCGCCGAGGACGACCCCCGCGCCGCGTCGGTCACCGTCACCGGCGGCCTGCCGTACCACGGGGGCCCGGGTTCGAACTACATGACGCACTCGCTGGCGGCCATGACCGAGACACTGCGGGCCGATCCCTGCTCGTTCGGCGTGGTCAGCGGCGTCGGCATGCACATGCAGAAGCACGCCTACGGGGTGTGGTCGACCGCACCGGGTGCGGGCGTGGTGCGCGATCCGGCGCCGAACGCGGCGGCGGCGGCGCACCTGGGCATCGTCGAGTCGCCCTCGGGCTCAGCGACGGTGGCGACGTACTCGGTGCTGCACGGGCGCGACGGGGAGCCCGAGCGCGCGCTGCTGGTGTGCGACGTGGCCGAGGGCGCGGGCGCGGGCGCGGGCGGCGGGCGCTGTTACGCGTTCTTGGAGGGCGGCCCAGCTGCGCTCGGTGGCGCCGAAACCGACGAGCTGATCGGTCGCACGGTGACGCTGACGCCCAAGGACCAGCTGAACCTCGCAACGTTGGACTGATCGGGGCACACAGCACCCGAATTCTCCACGACGGATAGCGTGTCCCGCCTGGCCGGGAGATGCCGAGGAGCCCCATGACCACCGACCACCGGTACCGCGGCGAGACGGCGCCGTCCGAGGTGCCGACGACGCAACCTGAGCGCGAGTGGATCCTGGCGGCCGTTCTCGTCGGCCTGCTCGTCCTCGAGGGAATCCGCGAGGGCGGATTCTGGTCCTCCGACGCATTCGTCGTCGCCGTGGCGTCGGTGATCGTGCTGGTGCTCGGCTGGATCCTGGTCCCGCCAGACCGCCGTTCGGCCCTTCTTGTCGGTGCCGTCCTTCTCTTGACGCTGTGGTGGCTCGTCCGCGCGCTGAGCGCCGAGTCGTTGCGTAGCTTCCTTCCCCTCGGCGCCAGCATGCTGGCGTTCGCCGCCGCGTTCGTCGCCATGCGCCCACTCGTCGGGCGAGCTCGTGCGGTGGCCGCTCTGGCGCTGGCCTGCCTCGGCGCGGCCGGCGCGCTGACGGGGTTCGCCGGCCTGGTCTGGCGCTGGTACCCGCTGGCGATACCGGCGCAAGGGCTGTGGCGTATCTCGACGACGCTGACGTACTCGGACGCAGCCGGGCTCGTCCTTGGGGTCTGCCTCCTGCTGGCGATGGGCGTGGAGCTCTGCCCGCCCCTCGTGCCGCGTCACGGTCTGCCTCTGCGTGGGCGGCCTGTTGGCCACTCAGAGCCGCGGCGCGTACGTCGCCGTCGCGTGCGCCTGCCTGCTTGTGCCCTGGCGGCGCTACGTCCTTCTCGCCGTGCCGCTGGCTGCGGGGGTGGCGCTCGGTGGGGCGGCCATCGCGTCCTCGCCCGGCGCCGGCGATGTGCCCTGGCTGGCTGTCGTGGTGGTCGTCGCGTGTGCGGTGTCGGCCCTCGCCTCGAAGGATCTGCGTGCGTGGCGGCTCTCGTCGGCCGCCCGGGTGGCCGTCGCCGTGATCGCCGTGGTCCTGGTCGTGGTCGCGGTCGTCGGGCTGCACCATGAGATCGGCCTCCGTGCGTTGGCGCCGAGCGATCAGGACCGCTCCACCGAGTGGTCAGCCGCGCTGCACCAGTGGCGGTCGGACCCAGTCTTCGGCGTCGGGCCGGACCGACTCTTGACCTTCCACGCCGCGGACGGGACCTATGCCCACTTCGCGCACAACGAGTATCTCCAGGTCGCGGCGGACGCCGGCGTCATCGGTCTGGCCCTTCTGCTTGTGTCTGGCTTCGCCGTGACCCGCGTTGCGAGACGCTTCGATCTGCTGTCTTCTTGCGCCACGGCTGCGTTGGTCTGCTGGGCTGTCGGTGGCGCCTTCGACTTCGACTGGCATCTCTCCTTCGTCGGCCTGTTGGGAGGTTGCTGCGTAGGCCTCGCGGCCCGGAGGGACGCGCTGACCTGAAGGAGGTACTCGAACGCGAGGCGCCTCCGCCTGCTTCAGCCGCCGACCCCAGCAGAACCACTGCTACCGAGGCCGCTATTGCCAGCGCCGCCGCTGGCTGAGCCAGAGTTGCCCGAGTTGCCCGAGTTGCCCGAGTTGCCCGAGTTGCCACTCGAGCCGGAGCCGCTCTCGGGTCCACCGGACGAGGGCGGGCCCGAAGAGGGCGACGACATCGGCTTGAGCTGCTCGGTGGTAGTGCCCGACGCCGTTGACACCTGGGCCGACGTGGCCTCCGCCGTGGCGGGCCACCACGCGACGAACCAACCGTCGGCGACCGTGGCCACCACGTCCTGGCCGTCCTGCTCGACCAGGCTCACACCGGTGACGCCCGCGGCAGCCCGACCCTCGACCAGCGTGTACGGACCGTCAGCCGTGGTGGTGAGATGGGTTTGCACGACGTTCTGCAGGTCACCCGAGCTCGTCTGGCTCACGCCGACGCTGGTGAAGCCCTGCCCGGTGCCGCTTCCCGCGGTGCTCCCGTGGACCGACATCGATCCCGTCGAGAGTCCCGCGCCGTTCGTCGAAATCTGGTTCACCTGCGTGAAGGAGGAGCTGGTGAAGCAGGCCGCGTAGGCGCCGTCGTCTTGGAACAGAGCAACAGTGAACGGTCCTCGCACGTCGGTCAGCACGTTCTGCCAGGCACCTGACCCCAGCTGGCCGCCTTGTGGGCCAGCCCTCCCGGAGGTCAGCTGATTCTGGCAGCTCGCGGCAGCCTGCGGCGAGGGTGTGGACGCCGACGTCGGCGTGGCGCTCCAGCCAGCGTAGGCCGCTGGTGCGCCACCCCCGACCACGACAGCGACCACGGTTCCCGCCGTGGCGGCGCCGGCGAGTACGCCGGCTGCTGCCGGGGCGCGCCGCCTCCGGGGCCGGTAGTCCATCGCGCGCACCCGCGCCCCCACGCCGCTGGGCACGATGCTCGCACGAGCCGCCATCGCCGCTCGTACCTCGTTCTCGAGCTGTGTCGTCATGTCGTGACTCTCCCTACTCTCGTTGTCGTCGTTTCCTGCGGTTCGTTTGTTTCGTGCGTTTCGTTTGTTTCGTGCGTTTCGTTTGTTTCGTCGGGGTCGTTCGTCCGCATTGCCACCGCCTCGCCGGCTGGACATCCGCCGTCGCGCAGTCCGGCGTCCGCCCGCAACCGCTCGAGGGCGCGAGCCGTGGTGCTCTTGACCGTGCCGACAGAGCACTCCATGAGGTCGGCGACCTCCGCCTCGGACATGTCTTCGAAGTAGCGGAGCACGAGCGTTGCCCGCTGACGCGGGGCCAGCCCCCCGAGCGCCCGGATCAGGTCGGTACCGGCCTCGACGCGTCCGAACAAGATGACCGCCCCGTCGTCTGTCTGCTGGGCGAGGTGGTGCTCGACGCCTTCGGCGAGCTCGGACTGGGCGCGGCGGCGCGGGCCGCTCGCATCGAGAGCGAGGTTGACCAGCACCTTGCGGGCGTAGGCCCGGCGGTGTTCCATCGTTCGCACACGCGGCCAGCGGCGAGCCAGACGGAAGAAGCACTCCTGCACCAGGTCCTCCGCCTCGGCGACATCCCAGACGATCAGGTAGGCCGCGCGTACGAGACCGTCGGCGGACTCGGCCACGAACCGGTCGAATTCGTCACGGGTCCGGCGACGGCTCACGATCGCACCTGCGTCTCCATCACTCTTCTCAACCCTTCCGGCCGGGCAAAAGGTTGTCTGCTCATCGCAGAATGTTTCGCGCGCCCCAGTGCCATTGTGGGGAGATGGCGAGCCGACCGGAGGAAGAAGCAGCCGGCGACCTGCTGGTGGCCGGCCTCGACGGCTGTCGCGCCGGCTGGGTCCTGGCCACCGTCCCTCTGCGGGCAACCGGGCCACCGCAGATCGAAGTCGTGAGCCACCTGCACGAGGTCATCGCCCGGCTTCGTGCGGGCACGCTGGCGGCAGCGGCAATCGATATCCCTATCGGATTGGCGCCCGCCGGCCCCCGCCGGGTCGACGTTGATGCCCGCCGGCGGATCGGCGCACGCCGGAGCTCGGTATTCCCCGCTCCCGTGCGGCCGGTGCTGGCAGCCACCACCTACGCGGAGGCCTGTTCCATCTCGCGAGCCGCCTCAGGCCGTGGAGTCTCTCGGCAGCTCTTCGGGATCCTGCCCAAGGTCCGCGAAGTCGACCGTCTGCAGTCACCTGCGCTCCAGGCTCGACTCTTCGAAATGCATCCCGAGGTCAGCTTCACCGAGCTCGCGGGTGCACCGATGCGCCATGCCAAGCGCAAGCCCGAGGGCCGACTCGAGCGCGTGGCCGCCTTGCGTCACGCGTATGGAGGCACCTGTTCTGTTGTCGACACGCGCCTGCGCGGGTCACAGCCCGACGACATCCTCGACGCGCTTGTCGGTGCCTGGACGGCTCGGCGCTATGCCCGCGGCAGCCACGTGCAGCTCGGCGGCGAGTTGGACGAGACCGGACTCCGCATGGAAATGATCGTCTGAGCCGCCCGGATCACGGGCCGGCCAAAGCGGGTCCGCCTACAGTGCAGCCGGGGAGGGGAGGTCACGCTGACGGTCATCGAGGAGCCGCCGCACTCGACCGCGACGCCGGGGTCGACACCGACACCGACACCAGCGCCGACACCGCCCGAGCCCGGGTCCATCGACGGGGACGCGCCGGCGGGCGAGCACGGCCCCAGTCCTTCCTGGCGTAGCCGCGCCCTACACTTCTGGCGCTCCCCCGCCGACCAACCGGCCTGGGCCCGCCCCGCGCTGCTCGCCGTCACCGCATTGGCGGGGCTGGCCTACGCCTGGGGCATGAACGGCGCCTATCTCGAGCCGTTCTACGGCGGTGCCGCGCGCAGCATGTCGATGAGCTGGCACGACTTCATCTTCGGTGCGGCCGACCCGTGGGGCACCGTCTCCGTCGACAAGCTCCCGGGTGCGCTCTGGATACAGGCTCTCTCCCTCCGCATCTTCGGCTTCCACGTGTGGGCACTCGTGCTCCCCCAAGTCGTCGAGGGGATGCTCACCGTCCTCGTCCTCTACCGCGCCGTGCGACGCGTCGCCGGGGCCGGTGCGGCCATCACCGCCGCAGTGGTGATGGCGTGCAGCCCCATCGTCATCCTGCTCGACCGCGGCAATATTTCCGATTCGCTGCTGATTCTGCTGTTGGTGCTGGCGGCCGACGCCACCATCGGTGCCGTGCAGACCGGGAGCCTCCGCTCGCTCGTGTGGGCGGGTGTGCTGGTCGGTCTCGCCTTCCAGGCGAAGATGCTCCAGGCCTGGCTGGTCCTGCCCGCGCTCTTCCTCGCCTACCTCGTGGCCGCTCCCGTGGCGTCGTTCTTCCGCCGGGTCGGCCATATCGCGCTGGCCACCGTTGCCACGGTCGTCGTCTCCCTCAGCTGGATGTCGGCTGTCTCCCTGGTCCCGCAATCGAGCCGGCCCTACGTCGACGGCAGCTGCAACGACTCACTCTTCGCGCAGGTGTTCAGCTACAACGGACTCAGCCGCCTCGGCGACTCCTTCGCCAGTAGGGCGGGTTGCAATCGGAGCTCCACCTACCTCCTCACCGCGGCCAACTACTCCATACGGCACGACATCGGCACCAGCGGCATCGGCGCGTCATGGGACCGACTGCTGCGCGGCCCCTTCGGACACGACGACGCCTGGTTGCTGCTCCCTGCCCTTGTCGCGACAGTGTGGCTCCTCGTGCTGCAGGGCCAGCGACCGCGCACGGACCCGCTGCGCGCCGCGGTGATCCTGTGGTTCGCCTGGCTCATCCTGACCTTCGGGTTCTTCAGCGGCAGCACGTTCTTGAACTCCTACTACACAGCCGCGCTCATTCCGCCGGTGGCAGCGCTGTGCGGCATGGGCTTCGCTGCGGCGTGGCACAGGCGACGAGCCCGCGTCATCCGGTGCGCGCTGGCCCTCCTGACCGCCGCGACCGTCGCCATCACCGTGGCGCTGGTGCCGGGATATGTCGGCATCCGAACCTGGATCGTTGCCTCCACCGTGGTCGTCGGTCTTCTGGCCGTCGGGATCCTTTCGGGTTCCCTGCGCGCCGGCCATGACAGCGTCTGGGCCACTTCCGTCGGGCCGGTGCTGGCCGCGGCGGCGATGCTCGGGGGGTCAGCCTGGGCCTCGTCACTCGTCGTCCACGCCAGTCTCAGCCCGTTCGATTCGCCCTACGCGCCGGTGTCGGTCAATCACAACACCCAGGAGGCCGCGGCGAGATTCCCACGCGATGTGGCGTTGCTGAAGCGGTTCGTGGCAAATGCCCCGCAGGACCAGGCGGTGGATGTGTTCGAGACCTCTGGGTTGACCGGCTACTACATCATGGCCACCGGCCGCGAGTTCCTCCCTGTCGGCGGGTTCACCGGGCGCGTCCCGGCGCCGCCACTGGCCGAGTTCAAGGACCTGGTCGCCGAAGGCCGCGTCACGCGCGTGACGGTCACCACGAACCCACTCACCCGCACCCCCGACCTGCGCTGGGTCGTGTCGCACTGCACGCGCACTCCTGCGCACGCGTACGACGCCATCGAGCGAGCCACCCGGACCGTCTTCTACTGCAACCACCTCGACCCGGCGAAAGCGGAGGCTTCTCCAGTTCATGCGACACCGGACTCCGGACCCATCGATACTCACTGACCGCCGGCGGCGACACTTCGGCGCTCACTACACGGCTGTGATCGTGCTCGTCATGGGACTGAGCACTACCGGCCTGGCGGAGTTCGCCGCCGCGACCGCAGCGTCAGGCGCCACGACCACGACCACGACCACGACCACGACCATCAGGAGCGCCCCGGTACGTATCATCATCGACACGGACCTCTCGCTCTGGTGGGACGACGCCACGGCGCTCGGCATGGCAAACGTCCTCGAGCAACGCGGCACGGTGCGGCTCCTCGGCGTCATGTCGGATGTGAAGAACCCGGAGGCTGCCGCGGCGATCGATGCCATCGACACTGCATACGGCCACGGCAACACCCCAGTCGGAGCCGTCGCCGACAGCTCCGCCAACACAGCGAAGCACGGGTACAGCGACGTTCTCGCCGAGGAACTGCCGCACGCGATCCGCAACAGCTCGCAGGCACAGCCTGCCGTCCATCTCTACCGGCGGTTGTTGGCCGCCCAGCCGGACCACAGCGTGACCGTGGTCGCCATCGGCGGCGACACGAACCTGGCCGGGCTCTTGCAGTCAGGTCCAGGTCAAGGAAGTTCGCTGCCGGGACGGGCACTCGTGGCGGCAAAGGTCAAGCAGCTGGTGATCGAGGACGGACTGTTCCCGACCGGGGGACCGCCGTTCACCAACGAGCGCATCGACATCAGCGCCACGAAGGACATCGTCGGGAGTCAGGGGTGGCCGACCCCCATGGCGTGGGTCGACGGCTTCACCGGCGTCTACACGAAGGTTGGCGCCTCGCTGTGCACCTCCGTGCCTCCGAAGAACCCGATGCGCATCGTCTACACGGCGCTCTTCCACTGCGGGCCGCCCGGGGACGGCGACTGGGACGGGCCGACCCTGCTGTACGCGGTCGAGGGACCTGCGGCCATCTTCTCGGAGCTCGGCCAGGGGGCGCGGCGGTGATCAACCCTCAAGGGGGGCTGTCCTGGGGCGCAGGCGCAGGCCATCCCACAGAGGTGTACGTGCACGTCGCGAACCAAGCTGAGCTCAATGCGACGATCAACTCGTTGATCGAGAGCAGGTGAGGAGATCCCTGCATGGGACCGCAATTCCCATCTTTTGGGCAATTCGGGCGAGGCGCCATTCAGCTCGATCTGGATCGTCCGAAAGCTTCACCCTGAAGTCCAGAAACCCTGATCAATCCCCTGAAGGGCTCCGTCGTGCCGTACTTGATTCGTCAATGATGTTCCATCCGATCTGTTCGGGCGCCGACGCTTCGGCGGGCGAGCTGGGTACCCGCGCCGCGACGGGCGACCGTCCCCGGCGCGGCCGCACGCTCCCTGTTAGCGTCACAGGGGTTGGCGCTCGGCCAGTCACTGACGTGTGAGGCAGGAGGGGCGATGGCGATCTTTCAGAAGGTGTTGGCGTGGGAACGGCACGCAATGCGCCTCTATCGCCTTGAAGACCGGCTCTTCCGGCGTGGCCACACCGACTTGGCCTACGGCGTGTCCGCCATCTCGCGGCTGTTCACTGGCGTCGAGGTGGAGCCGGGTGCCGAGATGGCCCCGGGCGTCCGGTTCATGCACGGCTACGGAACGCGTGTCGGCCAGGGCTCCCATGTGGGAGAGGGGACGACGATCTTCCATCAGGTCACCATCGGCCGAGCGCCCGGACTCGCCGTGGAGCAGGACGGATACCCGACGATCGGTCGCGATGTCTACATCTACCCCGGGTCGATGCTCATCGGCCCGATCACCGTCGGGGACGGGGCGAAGATCATGGCCGGCGCAGTGGTGACGAAGGACGTCCCCGCAGGTGCCATCGTGTTCGGCAATCCGGCGCGACAGATCGGATGGGCCGACGAGCGCTCAGAGGGCCCCGTGCCTGAACATGCACCCGGACAGGGCGAAGAACCTGCTGCTTCAGACGTACGCGTCGTGGCAGATCACGAGCACTCCAGGACCAGGCGCATGGACGCGACATCAGTCGGGAGCCGCTAGGACCGCCGAAAGAGCAGGCCAGAGGGACCAGTTTCCCCTTTCCCCTGGTCAGAGGCAACGATCGGTACGGGGGCACAGGAACGAACGGGCTCGCCGTCTCGCCTCGTTTCGCCTCAGCTCGGTACCCGGCGAGCAGGGATCAGCCGCCGGTGCCCGCCGCATCGGAACGGTGCGCACCGCGGGAGTACGTGAGGTTGAAGTCGTGCTCCCAGGGTCCACGTCCGGCACGCTTCTCCCAGCGGCCTTCGAGCACCTGGCGGTCGACGCTGATCGTCGCCTCGAAGCGCTGCGAGAAGTCGGGGTCGTCACGCCAAATGGTCCACCGGTCCTCGGTCAGGCTCATCTCGTAGACGCGTGAGACGACCCGGTCGTCGATGTAGAGAACCGTGTAGTCCGCTCTGCCATCGTCCCGCCCGATCACCCATGTGGCCAAGGGCGGTCCGGGGGAGTCGCTCACCTGCCGCATGGCGAGCAGCCTCCCGCCCTCAATGGGAACGGCCTCCACCCGTCCGGCCACGACGTCGTCGGGCTCGGGCAGGAACGACGCGTTCGACAGCGTCATCTCCCACGGCCCGACGAGGAAACCGAGGTCAGCGAGAGCCGGGTTGGTGAGATCGGTGCCGGTGGCCATAGGGACCCTTTTTATCCCGTCTGCTGGCGGTCGTATCTGGCGGTCGTCTCCCCCTCTGTTGGCGGCCATCGGTGCCGATGGTGCCGTTGGTGCCGACAGAGCCGTGCCGTCGCCGTGGCGTCACTCCTCGGGCAACGCGGCAAAGTCCCGCTTGGTCTGGCGGTACCACCCCATCCCCGAAATGGGATGCCTCCAACGACCCTTCATGTCCTTCAACGCCCCCTGGTGGGCATCGTCACCACCCTCGACCATCTCTCTGACGTGTTTGTCCTGCGCCTTTATGACCTCATCGGCCGTCGCGCCGTGATGCGCGAAATCGCATGGTCCACCCATCTCCTTGCACGTCATTGTTCTCATGACACGCGCATCCTCTCTTCCGAAGGTTCGACCGTCGAACGTCGTCCAGCTCGTCCGACACTCGTCCCGAAAGCGTACGGCGGGGCTCGCGTGGCGCGCTTCTCCGATCGTGCTCAATCTGCCGTGCGTCGTGCTCCTTGGCGCAGGGAGCTAGTTCCCCTTGCCCACCCGCTTGAAGTCCAAGAACTCCGACACCCGCATGAAGCGAAGCAAGGCGCGCCCGACCGGGCCGACATGCTGGCGGTGCGGATCGTGCACGATCACGGGGTCGGTGAGCTCGTACTCGCGTCGGTGCGTGACCAGGCGCACCGCACCATGCGCGAGGGCGTTGCGCACCCACTCTGCGTCGCGACCGTAGGTGAGCGCGAAGCGGAACCCGTCTTTGGTCCGGAAGACGTTGACCGGCGTGCGGTACACCGTCCCGGTGCGCCGTCCGACGTGGATGACGATGCCCATGCCGGGCGCCCATCCGGCCACGTGGATGGAGACCTTGTTCGTGACTGCGTGGTTGAAGCGCGCCATGCGCCGCCCAAGGCGAGGCCGCTGCTGACTCGCGTGCGGTCCCGAGCGGGGCTGCCCGGAGTGCGCGCTCATACCAGCGTCAGCCCTCCGTCCACCGCCAGGACCTGACCGGTGATGTAACTGGCCTCATCGGAGAGCAAGAACACGGCGGCCGCCGCGACCTCCCAGGCCGTCCCCTGACGCCCCAGCGGGACCGGCGTGCGGGTGCGGGATGGCCGGCCGGCCGACGCCGCGCGGCCGAGCGGCGTGTCGATGAGACCGGGCGCGAGCACGTTCGCCCGGATGCCGCGGCGGGCGCCCTCGACGGCGACGTGCCGGTTCAGCCCGATGAGCCCGGCCTTCGAGGCGTCGTAGGCCGGGATACGGCTCCCCGGCCGGATGCCCGCGACCGACCCCATGAAGACGATCGACGAATTGTCGGGCAGCGCGACGAGCGCACGGCGCACCAGCATGAAGTGCGAGCGGAGGTTCAGCGCGAAGGTCCGGTCCCACTCGTCGGGCGACGTCCCTGCCACGCCCATGCCGAAGCCCGTGCCGACGTTGAGCACGAGTCCGTCCGATGCCAGTCCGGGCTCCTCCGACACCGCGATGCGACAGCCGTCCTCGGTCGTGACGTCCGCGACGACGATGGCAGCCTTGCCGCCCTCCTCGGTGATCACGCGCCACGTCTCCTCGACCGCCGCCTCGTCGCGGTCAACGCAGACGACGGAGGCCCCTTCGCGGGCGGCGCGCACCGCGATGGCGCGGCCGTTGCCCACCGGCGCGTCCGGATCGCGCGACGGTTGCGTGCCGGCACCCACGACGGTGATGCAGCGGCCCTCGAGCATGGGCGTCATGGACGCTTCGTCACGGTGATCTCGCTCCCTACGCCGCCGGCCCGCCCGCCACGCTGCGAGCGATCGCCACCGCCGACGGCTCGAGCTGGACGCGGAGCGAGCCCAGCACGCCCGTGAGCATCTGGTAGTGGCCGATCAACATGAGGAGCTCGATGAGCTCGCTGTCGTTGAGCGACTCCTCCAGCACTTCCCACGTGGCGTCCGTGACGGCCCCGCTGGTGGCCGTCTCGTCCACCGCAGCGAGGGCGGCCGACTCCACCGGGATCCACGCCATCGGGCCGGGTCCGTCGTCACGGCCCAGCGCCGCGATCTCGTCCCGTGTCACACCCTGTGCTTCCGCCAGCTCGACGTGGTGGGCCCACTCGTAGCCGCCGCCGAAACGGAAGGCCGTACGCAGGATCACCAGCTCGCGCAGGCGGCCGGGCAGGGTCCCCGAGAGGAGGGCGCCACCGAAGCCGAGCCAGCGCCGGAAGAGCTCGGGCGGGGCCTTGCCCAAGGTGGTGAAGATGTTCATGGGCTCGGTGGTCCCGCCAGGGGCACCCTCCAGCACCCGGGTCAGCACCGGGTCCCACTCCCCCGCCGCGAGCGGCGCCAGCCGCGGGCCGTCCTCTCCCTCGGGATCAGATCGTGGATCGGCAGAACCTTCGGCCATGGCCGCATCGTAGGCACGACGGGTCTGTCGAGTCCCCCGGAAGCCCGGCCGGACAGCTGGACGTGCCGCGCGCTGGTGTCCGCCCAGGCCGCCCCGCGCCGCCCCACCACGCCACCCCGGGGCCCCGCCGCGAGGCGCACACCGAACCGACCCTCAGCGCAACGGGCGGAACCCCATCGGTGGTTGCCCCGGCTCGGCGCCCGGGAGATGCCGGATGTCCGCGTCGGGGCGGGACACCTCGTCGAGGATGCCGTACGCCACGGCCTCGTCCGCACTGAGAAAGCGTCCCCGCTCGAGGTCCGCCTCGACGCTGTCGCTCCGCCTTCCTGCCGCGGCACCGACCCGTTCGCAGAAACTCCGGCGCTCGGCCGCGCGCAGCTCGGCCCACTGGGTCACATTCCGCACGTGCGCCTCGAGCTGTGTCGTCGGCTCGGACAACGAGAACCGCGTGCTCGGCAGTGCGGCCCGGTGGCTGCACACTGCGACCACGCCGATGGCCACCGCCGCCGACCTGGCCGAGACACAGGGCCCGCACCGGCACGCCCATCAACTCCACGACGTCCATCAGCGTCAACGCGGGAGCCAGGGCCGCCTCGCCGCAGTCGACGCGCAGCGTGACCGGGTCGTCGCCCTCCGCATCGAGCGTCATCAGCTCGGCCGACACCCGGGTGACCGTCAGCCCGTCGAGGGGCCCCGTGAGGAGCACCGTCCTCTCCGCGAGCAGCCGCCGCGCCAGGACATCGGAGAGCGGCTCGGGGCTCCCGAAGCCAGTGCCCTCCGGCCCGACCGGCGGCGGCAGCCAGGGCCAGTCGTCCGAACCCGCCCGTCCTTCACGCTCAGCCATGCTCGATCCTCCATTCAAGGCGCGCCCCCAAGGCACGGGAGTAGCGCTGCACCGTCGAGAGGCGGACGTCGAGGTCGCCGGCCTCGAACCGGGCCACCGCCGATTGCGAGGTCCCCATGCGCGCCGCCACCTCGGCCTGGGACAGGCCCAGCTCACGGCGCAGCGACAGCAGCTGGCCGGACACCGACTGGCGCCGCTCGGCCATCTCCTTGAAGCCGGGGAACACGGTGGCATGGCGGCGTGCGCTCACGGTGAACGATTATCTCACATTTGATATAACGTGAAAAGCACCTGGAACGACACACCGAGCATGAAAGAACAGAAGAAAAAGAACAGAAGAAAAAGAACAGAAGAAGAGGAGCGACCCACCATGAGCCCGCTGCACAGCCCGAGGACACCCGCACCCGCACCCGCACCCTCCCGCACACCCACGTCCACACCTGCCCCGCCCGAAGGCGACCGGTTCCGCCAGGTCCTCGTCCCCACCGTGATCGAGGAGGGCAATCGGGGCGACCGGGCCTTCGACATCTACTCCCAGCTGCTGCGCGAGCGCATCGTGTTCCTGGGCCAGGAGGTCGACGACCAGGTGGCGAACCTGATCATCTCCCAGATGCTCTTCCTCGAGGCCCAGCACTCGGAGCGGGACATCTACCTCTACATCAACTCGCCCGGCGGGGTCGCCTACGCCGGCATGGCGATCTACGACGTGATGCAGCACGTCGAGCCCGACGTGTCCACCATCTGTGTCGGGATGGGGATGTCGGCGGCGGCCATGATCCTCTCGGGCGGTGCGCCGGGGAAACGCTTTGCGCTGCCCAACGCGCGCATCATGATCCATCAGGGCTCGGCCGGCACCCGTGGCGCGCCGTCGGACATGGAGATCCAGCTGCGCGAGGTGCTCTCGCTCACCCACCGCATGGCCGAGATCATCGCCTTCCACACGGGGAAGCCGGTCGAGCAGGTGGCCCGGGACATCGAACGCGACCGCTTCATGTCGTCGGCCGAGGCACAGGACTACGGCATCATCGACGACATCATCACGCCGCGCCGCGGGCTGTGCGCGCCCGACGCCGTGACAGGCGCGCGGCGAGAAGCCGAACTGCAGGTAGCGCGCGCGTGACCTCCGACTGAAATCTTCTCCCGCAGCGCCAGTTGCAGCAGCATCGGCCGTTTCACCACCGTCCCGGCGGGGAAAACGAAGGGCGATCCGCTGAAGAAGAGACGAGGCGGTCGGGGGGAGAACGGAGACCACACACCACATGAGCGACAGGCAGCGCCCCGAGGACGGGCGGCGGCGTGTCAGTCGGCGAGACCTGCTCAAGGGCGGGCTGGCCGCCATCGGTGCCGCCGGTGTGGCGGGCGTCACCGGTGCCGGTCTGAGCCGCTCGGCCGGAGCAAGCATCGATCGAGCCGTGGCCCTGTCGTCGGGAGGCACGCTGCCGAGCCTGACCGACATCCAGCACGTCGTCATCCTGATGCAGGAGAACCGCTCCTTCGACCACTACTTCGGCAAGCTGTCGGGCGTACGGGGGTTCTCCGATCCCAACGTCCTCCGCAGCTCCGCCTCGGGCAAGAGCCGGCCCGTGTGGAAGCAGTTCGGTTACAAACCGGGCGTCGGCGTCGACCCGACCGGTTTCCTCGAGCCGTTCCATCTGATCCAGGACCCGCCCACCGAGGACGGCGCCACCACCAACGACATCAGTCACGAGTGGACGACACAGCACGACGCCTGGGACGGCGGTGCCATGGACAACTTCGTCGGCGCGCACCTGGCCGCCGACGGGGTCGACAACTTCGCCGTGACCATGGGGTACTTCACGCGCAGCGACCTGACGTTCTATTACGCGCTGGCGGACGCCTTCACCATCTGTGACGGGTACCACTGCTCGGTGCTCGGCCCGACCGACCCCAACCGGGTGATGGCGCTCTCGGCCAGCATCGACCCCGCCGGCACCGGCGGCGGTCCGATTCTCGTGACGCAGACCACCGGCCGCGCCCAGCAGTACAACACGCTCACGTGGACGACGATGCCCGAGCAACTGCTCGATGCGGGTGTCACCTGGAAGGTCTACAACGATCCCACCGGTCTGGCCCTCTTCAATCCGCTCCCCTACTTCAAGGCCTACAACGACTCCACGACCACGCGCGGGCTCCAACTGCAGACGCAAGCGCTCACCCCGGCCTTCCCGGCCGACTTCGTCGCCGACGTCACCGCCGGCACCTTGCCCCAGGTGAGCTGGATCCACGGTCCCGCCGTCCAGTGCGAGCACCCGGCCACGGCGCCGCAGTGGGGGGAGAACCTGGTGCAGACCGTGCTCGACACGCTGACGTCGAACCCCGACGTGTGGGCCCAGACGCTCTTCATCCTCCACTACGACGAGAACGGTGGCTTCTTCGACCACGTGCCGCCGCCCGTGCCACCTGCCGGCACGGCGGGCGAGTACCTGACGGTCAACCCGTTGCCGACGGCCGCCGGCGGGATCGTCGGACCGGTCGGCCTCGGCTTCCGGGTGCCGTGCCTGCTCCTCTCGCCCCTCACCCGGGGCGGCTACGTGTCGCACCACGTGTTCGACCACACCTCGACGTTGCGGCTCCTCGAGACGCTCTTCGGCGCCCCGGTGCCCAACCTCTCGGCCTGGCGGCGGAGCGTGACCGGCGACATGACGCAGGCGCTGGCGCTGGGACAGCCCGCCAACACCGCCATCCCGACGCTGCCCAACGCGCCGCTGGTCGAGCCGAACGTCGACGAGCAGATCATCCTCAACGCATTGACCGGCACGTTCGACGTGGGCTTCACCTACACCCCGCCCACGTCCAACTCGATGCCCGCGCAGGAGGCCGAGCCCGCCGCGACCCACGCCGCCTCGATGAGCAGCCTCCGCACCGTCAGCCGCCGATCGGTGCTGCGGGCCGGCCTCGGTACCGCCTCCGCCGCCGACCGACCGACCGTGACGCCCCCGAGCCGGCTGCCCCGGCCCACCCGCTGCCCGGCCTGATCCAGGGCTCCCAGGGCCAGCCGGTGCCCCCGGCACCCGCTTCGCACCCACCGTGGGGCGGGCGCGTACAGTAGGTGACATCGGTGTCAGGGAAAGCCGGGGCCTCACCCCGGGCAGATCGTGCAGAAGGGGAGGACGGAATGCGTACTGAGGACATGATCCTGGTCAGCGTGGACGACCACGTCATCGAGCCCAGGGGGATGTTCGACGGGCTGCTGCCCGCCAAGTACCAGGACAAGGCGCCCAAGCTCGTCCGCCGGGACGACGGCACGGACGTGTGGCTCTACGACGGCAACCAGATCCCCAACGTCGGGCTCAACGCCGTCGTCGGACGGCCACCCGAGGAGTACGGCATCGAGCCCACCTCGCTCGAGGACATGCGGGTCGGTTGCTACGACGTGCACGAGCGCGTGCGCGACATGTCAGTCAACGGCGTGCTCGGCTCCATGTGCTTCCCCTCCTTCCCCCAGTTCTGCGGGCAGCTGTTCGCCCGACGTGAGGACAAGGACGAGGCCCGCGCCATGGTGCAGGCCTACAACGACTGGCACATCGACCGCTGGTGCGGTGCGGAGCCGGGGCGCTTCATCCCGCTGTCGATCCCGGTCATCTGGGATCCCGAGCTCGGCGCCGAAGAGGTGCACCGGGTGGCCAAGAAGGGCTGCCACGCGGTCACCTTCTCCGAGAACCCCGAGAAGCTCGGTTGGCCTTCGCTGCACAACGAGCACTGGGACCCGTTCTGGGCGGCCTGCGCCGACGAGGGCACGGTCGTCTGCATGCACCTGGGTTCGTCCTCGCAGATCCTGATGACCTCGGTCGAGGCGCCGATCGACGTGATGATCAGCCTGCAGCCGATCAACATGGTCCAGGCGGCCGCCGACCTGATCTGGTCGCCGATCCTGCGCAAGTACAAGGACCTGCACTTCGCCCTCTCCGAGGGCGGCATCGGCTGGATCCCCTACGCCCTCGAGCGCATCGACTACGTCTACGAGCACCACCGCAAGTGGACGGGCCAGGACTTCGGCGACCAGCTGCCGAGCCAGGTGTTCAAGGACCGCGTCATCACCTGCTTCATCGACGATGCCTTCGGCGTGCAGAGCCGCCAGTTCCTCAACATCGACAACATCACGTGGGAGTGCGACTACCCGCACTCGGACTCGACGTGGCCACAGTCGCCCGAGGCGCTCATGAAGTATCTCGACGGCGTCTCCGACGAGGAGATCGACAAGATCACCCACCTCAACGCCATGAAGCACTTCCAGTTCGACCCCTTCAGCGTGCGGCCGCGCGAGAAGTGCACCGTCGCGGCGCTGCGGGCCGAGGCAGCCGACGTCGACACCTCGCTCGTGTCGCGAGCCCGCGGGCAGACGCACGTCAACGAGAAGGGGATCGTGAGCGTCAGCAGCTTCACGACGCGCCTGCGCGACGAGGACTGAGCGCCACCCACACTCGAGTTCGAGCTGACGCCCTGCCCCTACGCCGGGCCGGCGCGCCCGGACAGCCACCGAACCGAGGACCAGAGCACCTGAGTATCTGACTACCTGAGCACCGGAGACACCGGAGACACCGGAGACCATGTCGATCGACTACGCCATGGGTGACGACCACGTCGTCACCATCACCATCAACCGCCCCGACGCGCGCAACTCCATGGACATGGAGCACTTCTTCGGGCTGCGCCAAGCCTGGGACCGCTTCGGTGAGGACGACGACGCCTACGTCGCCATCGTGACGGGCGTCGGCAAGGACTTCTGCGTCGGCGCCGACCTCAAGACCTACATCCCGCAGATCACCGAGCTGCAGTCGAAGATGAAGGACGGGAAGCAGCCCGAAGAGCTGGGCGGGTACCGCCTCGACGACGGCGTCAGGGCGGTGCTGCGCGGCACCAAGCTCTACAAGCCGATCATCGCGGCGGTCAACGGCACCTGTGTCGCCGGCGGCATGGAGATGCTCGGGGGCACCGACATCCGGGTGGCCAGCGACCTCGCCACCTTCGCCGTGATGGAGCCCAAGCGCGGCCTTTTTGCCGGCGGCGGCACCACCGTGCGCCTCCCCCGCCAGGTGCCCTGGCCCGCCGCCATGGAGCTGCTGCTGTGCGCCGACCAGGTATCGGCCCAGCGGGCCTACGAGATGGGGCTGGTCAACGAGGTGTGCCGTCCGGACGACTTGATGGCACGCGCCTACCACTACGCCCACCGCATCACGGCCAACGGACCCTTCGCCGTCCGCAAGACCAAGGAGTCGGCGCTCCGTGGGCTGGCGACCGATATGAAAGAGGCCTACCGCATCGAGTCGGAGATCTCCGGTGAGGTCTTCAGCAGTGAGGACGCCAAGGAAGGGCCGCTCGCGTTCGCCGAGAAGCGCACGCCTAACTGGAAGAACCGCTAGGCGCCCGCCCTTCAGCGCCTTGCCGCTCAGCGCCGATCGAGCGCGTAGACCATCGTCACCTGATCGGTTTCCTGCTGGTTGCCCGCTTCGACCGGCACCGGTGAGGCGGCGCCCTCCGCATTGGCGGCGAAGCTCTGGGGCTGCCCGTACTGCGGGGGTTCGGTGTTGTCGGTCAGGGAGCACACCGGGCCTAGTCCCCGACCGGCCGCCGCCGCCATGGCTCCGGCGTGCGCCACGGCCTGACGGACCGCCTTGGCCCGGGCCTGGTCCTCGACCTGGGCCGGGTTGCTGAAGGAGAAGCTCAGCGAGTTGATCTGCGCCGCGTCACCCGACGCGTTGACCACGTCGTCGATGGCCGCGCCGGCGGTCTTGGTGTCGCGGAGGGTGACCGTGATCGAGTTGGTGGCCTGGTACCCCGTGAGCGTCGGCACCCCGCCCTGCGGGTACGCGTACTGGGCCTGCAGGCTGAGCCCGGTCGTCTGGACGTCGGTCTGACTCACACCGTCGCCCGCCAACGCCTGGAGCGCGAGGCTCACCTTGGTGTTGTCGTCACCCAACGCCGCCGCGGACGAGCCGGCCGTGGAGCTGAAGCCGAACACCGCGGTCAGGACGTCCGGTGCCGCCGACGCCTGGCCCGTTCCCTCGACGGTCAGGTGGGGCGAGGAGCTGCCGCAGCCGGCGGGCGTCGCTGCCGGCGTGCTCGCACCGGCGTCGCTCAGCGCCAGACCGAGGCCCGCGCCGCCGATCAGGAGCGCCCCGGCCGTGACCGCCACCACGTACTTCGTCGCCAGGTGCGGCCGACGACGTGCCTCCGCACTCGACGCGGTGGCCTCGTCGTGCTCACGGCGCTCCCCGCGCTCCTGCCGCTCCTGCCGCTCCTGAGGCTGCGTGTCGTGACCGTGGCGATCTGGCGGCTCGTGTTCCATGTCGTGCTCCTCCCCGTGCGTCGGCACACGAGAGACGCACGGACGCGCCGATCGGTTCGCGGCCCGAGCGAACCAGCCCGAAAGGCGCTCAGTCGGCCGGCGTGCTCCGGCGCAGGGCCAGCAGCGACGGAAACCCGACGATGAGCGTCTGGATCCGCCAGCCCCACGCCGGCTGCCCGCGTCGCCGGGCGCTGTGGCCCGCCGCCACCGCCTCCGCAGCGTGGATGACCGCGGTCGCCGCCAGCAACGCCTGGAGCACCTCGCGCGGCGGCAAGGCGTCGCCGGTCATCTCGTTGGCCTTCACGTAGGCCCGCTTGTGCAGTGCCAGCTGGGTCAAGACGACGATGCCGCCGTCGAGGAGGAGGAACCAGAACAACGAGGGCCGCGTGACCCCCGACCGGCTGCGTCGTGCCATCGACCCGTTCTAGCGAATGGGCAGGGCGGTCGGCAACGGGACCGGGCTCGCTGTCGGGTGCGGTGCAGCCGCAGCAGCGAGCTGTCCGCAGGCGGCGTCGATCTCCGCGCCGCGGGTCACCCGGATCGTGGCGTTCACCGAGCGCGCCCCCAGCAGGTCGCGAAAGAGGCGGACCCGGGCCGGCGTCGAGCCCACCACGGGGTATCCCGGCGTCGGGTTCAGCGGGATGAGGTTGACGTGGGCACCCAGCGGCCGGGCGAACGCTGCGAGCTCGGCGGCGTCGTTGTCCCTGTCGTTCACGCCGTCGATCAGCGCCCACTCGATCGAGAGCCGACGTCCCCTCGCCTCCACGTACTCGGCGCACGCGGCGGCCAGCTCGGTCAAGGGATAGCGGCGGTTGATCGGCACCAGCTCGTCGCGCAGCGCGTCGTTGGCGGCGTGGAGCGACACGGCGAGGTTGACCGGCAGGGTCTCGGCGGCCAGACGGCGGATACCCGGCACGATGCCGACCGTCGACAGCGTCAGGTGGCGGGCCGAGAGCCCCATGTCGCCGTGGAGACGGACCACGGCGCCCCAGACCCGGTCGTAGTTCGCCAGCGGCTCCCCCATCCCCATGAAGACGACGTTCGAGAGCCGCCGCGGCGCCGCCGCCGCGCATGGCGGCAGCCACCTGCTCGACGATCTCGCCCTGGCTCAGCTGCCGCTGGAAGCCGGCCTGCCCGGTGGCGCAGAACTGGCAGGCCATGGCGCAGCCGGCCTGGGTGGAGACGCACACCGTCACCCGGTCGGGATAGTGCATCAGCACGGTCTCGATCCGTGCACCGTCGTGCAGCGTCCAGAGCCACTTGGTGGTCTGGCCCGAGTCGGCGCTCTGGCGGGCATGCTCGGTGAGCGCGGGGGGCATGGCGTCGGCCAACGCACCCCGGAGGGCCGCCGGCAGCTCGGTCATCTCCTCGGGACGGCGCACCCGGGCGTGGAGGCCGTCCCAGACCTGGCGGACCCGGTAGGGCGGTTCTCCTTCGAGGAGCCGAGCCAACTCGTCCTTGGACATGTCATAGGGCGACGGCTGCGGCACCACCCCAGGCTAGGGGGTGCCGCAGTTGCGGCCGATGCCTTGGCCGTGCTGGCCTGAGGGCGATGAGCGACACGACCGAAGACCCGATCGGCGACGATCTGACCAGACGCATCGACAGCGGCGTGTGCTGGATCACCATCAACCGTCCCGATGCCGGCAACGCACTCACCCAGTACATGCGGGACCGCATCGCCGAGTGGGTACGCGACGCCTCGAGCGATCTCTTCGTGCGTGTCGTGGTGATCACCGGGGCCGGCGACAGAGCCTTCTGCACGGGCGCCGACCTGCGCGGTGGCCAGCGCCCGCCGCGGCCCAGGCCGGAGGACGCGCCCGAGAGCGTCGTGGGCGAGGGATCGCGCACCATCCGCGACGGCTGGCAGGCCCTCGTGACATCCGTCCTGGATTGCGAGAAGCCGGTCATCGCCGGCGTCAACGGCACCGCGGCCGGAGGCGGAATGCACCTCGCGCTGGCCTGCGACCTGGTCGTGATGGCAGACGAGGCCAAGTTCGTCGAGGTCTTCATCCGCCGGGGCATCGCGCCCGACGCCGGCGGCGCCTGGATCCTGACGCGCCTCGTCGGCATCCAGAAGGCGAAGGAGCTGTTCTTCTTCGGTGACGACGTGCCGGCAGCCGAAGCCCATCGCATCGGCCTGGTCAATCGCATCGTCCCCCGCGCCGAGCTTCGGGCCACGCTCGAGGAGATGGCCGGCCGCCTGGCCCACGCACCGACGAAGGCGATCTGGGTCTCCAAGTGGCTCACCAACCGGGCGCTCGATGTCGATCGCGCCACGTCCCTCTACGACGAGGCGATGGGCCAGGAGATCGTGACCCGCACCCTCGACTCCCAAGAGGGCATCGCCAGCTTCGTGGAACGCCGGCCGGCCGAGTTCAAGGGCTGGTAGACGACCTCGGCGCGGTCGTCGTCGTCCCCGAGCCCCCGACGTTGACGGTGCCGGTCGTTGTCGTGGTCGACTGCGGCGTCGATGTCGTGGTGGTCGACTGACCGGTTGGTGCGGTCGTGCTCGTCGAGCTCGTCGAGCTCGACGTGGACGCAGATGTCGTGGTGGAGGTCGTGGTGGGCGAGGGGGTCGTCGTCGACGTCGTGGGCGTGGCAGGGCCCGGATTGACGATGTTGCCGAACGTGGTCCCCGAGTGCGCGCCGCCGAAGATGTCCGACAGCGGCTTGCCCGAGATCAGCTCGACCGCGGTGATGAACAGCAGAGACAGCACGAACACGATGCCGGCCGCCGCGGCGATGGCCTTCCAGGAGTAACGCCGTCGGGCCCCGGATACACCGGCGCCCGACGCGGTCACCGTGGCGGCGGCCGACGACGTTCCCGTCACACGCCCACCGGCACCGGCCACCCGCTGCATCGGCGCGGTCGCGGCAGAGAGCCGCTCGGTCGCGGGCGCCTCCGGGGAGACAGTGACCTCAGGTTTCTGGGCCACCTCGGCCGTCCGTTCCGTCGGCGCCGACGGCGCCGTCTGCGCCGTCTGCGCCGTGTGCGCCGTCTGCGCCCTTGCGCCGTCGCTGGTACCGCCGGCGCCGACCACCTCAGTGGGAGCCGAGCTTGCGTCGACCGAGGACGCAGTGTCGCCCCTCGTGCCCGTGCCGCCCAACCGTCGCAGCAAGGTCGACGCCGAGGAGTCGGGCACCCGGTCCGCGACCTGTTTCACCGCCTGGTGGCCGCGGTCGATCGACTGCGCGATGAACGCGCTGCCGATGGTGGCGGCCGCCGAGCCGATCGCCACGCCGATGATCGTCCCTTTGACCCCGAAGGCCGACGCGATCAGCGCGGCAATCACGGCACCCGCGGTGGAGGCCAGGATCTGGCGGACCGAGAACTTCACTCGAGGGGCTGTCTAGTCCCCCGCCACCGGCGCGACGGCGCGGGCGATGAATTGGCGGGCGCCCGAGTCAAGGACCCAGTCGTGCCCGTAGCGGGCAAGCGGGCCGGCGAAGCGGGAGACCAGCTTGAGGGCCCTGTTGCCGGGTGCGAGCGAGCTGCGCAGGGTGGCGACGCAGCCGGCTGCGGTGTCGGAGGGGGCGTCGGTGTCGGAGGGGGCGTCGGCACCGATACCGGTCCGGGCGTCATCCAGGGTGAGCAGGGCGACCCCGACCACGTCGCCGAGGACCCGGGCCCGCACCAACGACGGCGCTTCGACGTGCTCGATCGCCACCCGGAACCGCACTGGATACGGCACCGGCGGCTGCACCATGCAACGCCACTCGTCCCCTTCAGCCAGCGCCGAGGCATCGAACGAACGGAGCCAGGGCCACCAGGCGCGGTAGCACGACACCTGCGAGATCTGCGCCCAGACCTCATCGCACTGGAACGGGAGGGGGTAGCGGTGCACCGTCGTGATGGCACCGGGTAACGCGGCGATGCCGTCCCCCGCGTGGTCGGCCGCGCTGTCGCCACCCGCGTCCGCGTTCACTCCCCGACGGCCCCGTCGATGCGCTCGCGCAACAGGTCGGCGTGCCCGTTGTGCCGGGCGTATTCCTCGATCATGTGGATCATGATCCAGCGCAAGGAGACCGGCCGTTTCTCGCTGGCCGCGATGGCGTCGAGGCTGTTCGCGCCTTCGACGATGGCACGGGAGATGTCGCACTGGCGCCCGAAGGCCTCGAGGTCGCCCATTGCCTGCGCCGGATCGAGGTCGTTGAAGTCGGCATCACGATCGCGGTCGGTGGCGATCGGTTCCGGTTGGGAGTCCCCCGAGAAGACGCGGACGAACCAACTCCACTCGACCAGCGTCATGTGCCGCACGAGCCCGAGGAGGCTGAGCGTCGACGGTGGGACCTCGCGACGCACCAGTGCGTCGCCGTCGAGTTGCTCGCATTTCCACAACAGCGTTGCCCGGTGATAGTCGAGCCACGCCGTCAGCATGGGTAACTCGTCGCCCTGCCAGGGCGGTTCCGGTCGGGTCACCGGAGGGAGCACCGACCCACCCTAGCGGCGAAATCCTCCGGCGAACGGGGGCCGATAGCATTGCCTGCGTGCGTGAACGCTGGCTCTCGAAGCGTGCAGTGTCGCTTCATCTGGCCGTTCTGGTGTTCGTCCCCGGGTGCGCCGTGGCGGCGTGGTGGCAGATCAACCGCGCCGCCGACGGGAACCAGCTGAGCTATCTCTATTCGGTGATGTGGCCGGCCTTCGGCCTGCTGGGCCTCGTCTTTTGGTGGGTGCTCATCCACACCGACTACGACTCCGTCGGCCTGAAAGGCATGCAACGGCAACAGGCGGTTGCGAGCACCGACCCGTCCGCTCACGCCTCCACCGCACCCTCGTTGATCGACGGTGTCCTTGCTGCGGGTGCCACCTCGTCGGCCAGCACCGAGACGGACGCGGAGGCACCGGTCTCGTCCGCCACCGAGGATCCGGCGCTCGCCGCCTACAACGCGCGGCTCGCTGCACTCGCCGAGACGGGGCCGAAGACGTGGCGTCGTCGCGAATCGGTCGTCGTGCGGCGCGCCCCGTGAAGCGGCTCACCGAGCGCGGCCTTAAAGGAGCGCTCTTCCGGTACCAACTGATGGCCAACATCGTCGGCGTGCTCGTCATCCCGCTGTTCTTCTTCACGGGGCTGCACTTCGCGCTGGGCGGTTACAAGGCCGAACTCGCCATCTTCGGCGTCACCCACGGCTACCTCTACATCGTGTACCTCATTGCGGCGGGCTACCTTGCGCTCAAAGCGCGCCTGCACATCCCGTGGATCCTGTTGATGTTCGCTGCGGGACTCCTGCCGGGGGTGACGTTTCTCGTCGAGTGGCTCGTGGTGACCCGCAAGATCCAGCCCTTGGTGGCGGCCCAGGCGGCCGAGGCCGCGGCGCCGACTGGAGTCAGCCCAACCGCTCGATGACGGTGCCGTTGGCCTGGCCGCCGCCCTCGCACATCGTCTGGTAGCCGTAGCGGCCGCCGGTCGCCTCCAGGTGGTTGAGCAGGGTGCCCATCAGGCGGACACCGCTGGCACCCAGCGGGTGGCCGATGGCGATGGCGCCACCCCGGGGGTTGAAGCGGTCCATGTCGTAGGAGAACTCCTTCTGCCACATCAGCGCGATGGCCGCAAAGGCCTCGTTGCACTCCACGGCGTCGAACTCGTCGACCTTCATGCCCGACTTCTTCAGCAGCTTGTGGGTCACCGGCACGGGCGCCGACAGCACGATGGCGGCGTCGTCGGCCGTAACGGCGAAATGGGCGAAGCGTGCCCGCACCGGCAGGCCGAGCTCTTCGGCCACCGCCCGCTCCGCGATCAGCATGGCGGCTGCTCCGTCCGTCGTCTGGGACGAGTTGCCGGCCGTGATGGACGGCGCGGTCTCAGGCTCCCAGCTCTGTGCCGGAGCGAGGGCGGCGAGTTTCTCGATCGTCGAGCTCCGCCGGATCCCCTCGTCGCTGCGCAGGAACTCGCCCGTGAGGCTCCCGTCCTCGGCCTTGATCGGCACCGGGATCGCCTCGCGCTCGAAATGTTTGGTGTCCCAGCTCTCTGCCGCGCGACGATGCGACTCGAGGGCGTAGGCGTCCATCTCCTCGCGGGTGATGCCGTACCGCTCGGCCAGGACCTCGCTGACGCGGAACTGGGTCCACAGGCGGTTGTCGACTTCCTTCATGAACGACGGCGGAAACGGCCCGGTGCCGCCGCGCGCATTGGAGGCCAGCGGGACGCGGCTCATCACCTCGACGCCGCAGGCCATGACGAGGTCGTAGTGGCCCGCCGCCACGCCGGCCGCCGCGAAGTGCACCGCCTGCTGCGACGACCCACACTGACGGTCCACCGTCGTGGCCGGCACGCTCTGGGGGAGGCCGGCCGAGACCCACGCGTTGCGGGCCACGTTGGTGCTCTGCTCTCCGACCTGGCTCACACAGCCGCCGATGACGTCGTCGATGCGCTCGGGGTCCACACCCGTCCGCTCGAGCAACGACGTGAGGGTGAAGCCCAAGAGATCAGCCGGGTGCCAGGTGGCCAGTGCCCCGCCGCTCTTGCCGAAGGTGGTGCGCACGACGTCGACGATCACCGGCTCTCTCATCTGGTGCCTCCTCGGCTCAGTGCTGGGTCGAACGGCAGCGCTCGCTGCCGTTGGGTCCTGCGGCCTGCAGTTGGGTTGACTTCTGGGCTCCGTACCCTACCGGGAGGCCAGCGCGCCGGGTTAGGCCCGCCCGTCCGCCTCAATGGCCCCCACCGCCTCGGCCGCCCCCGTGGCCGCGGCCTCCTCGCGCCGGGCCATCAACGATTCCACGGCCTTGCTGGCACCGGCCGGATCGCCCTCGTACGCGACACTGCCGTGGTTCAACACGACCGCCCACGTCGCGAGCTCGAGGACCCGGTGGACCTGCTGCTCCACGACGACGAGCGCGGTGCCGTTCCGGTTGATCTCGCGCAGCCCCTCGTAGACCTGGTCGACCACAACCGGGGCCAGGCCGAGGGAGAGCTCGTCGGCCACGAGCACCTTGGAGGGCACCACCAGGACCTTGGCCAACGAGAGCAGTCGCTGCTGCCCGCCCGACAGGGTGCCGCCCATCTGCTTGCGCCGTTCCCCGAGGATGGGGAAGGCGGTATAGGCGCGCTCGAGGTTTTCCTTGAGCTTGCTCCGTCCGGCGCGCTGCCGGAACGCCAACGTCAGGTTCTCCTCGACCGTCAGACTCGAGAAGACGCCGCGGCCCTCGACCACGTGGGCCATGCCCAGCCGTGCGATCTTGAAAGCCGGGAGCGCGGTCACGTCCTGCCCGGACAAGAGCACCTGGCCTTCCGTCGCCGTCACCAGTCCGGTCACGGTGCGGGCGATGGTCGACTTGCCGGCACCGTTGGAACCCACGAGCGCGACCACGCCTCCTGCGGGTACCCGGAACGACACGTCGAAGAGGGCGCGATAGGGCCCATACGACGAGCAGACGCGGCGGACCGACAGCGCATCGGGGCCTGCTGCCGCGTCGGTCACGGGGCTGGCCACTGTGGTCACGCCGGCATCCCCATCTGACCGAGGTAGGCCTCCCGCACCTCCGCGTTGGCCATCACCTCGTCGAAGGTGCCTTGCGCCAGCATCGAGCCGAGGTCCATGACCACGGTGCGGTCGACGACCTCGGCCACCATGGCCAGATCGTGCTCGACGAGGAGGACCGCCGTGCCCCGCTCACGCTGCACGATGCGCAGGACCGCGGCCAGCTCCGCCGTTTCGTGCAGGTCGAGTCCGGAGGACGGCTCGTCAGCGAGCAGGATCTTCGGCTCGGTGGCGAGTGCCCGTGCCAGCTCGACCAGGCGGCAGTTTCCGAGGCCCAGCGCGTTGACCGAGACGTCGGCTAGCTGCGTGATCCCGACCAGGTCCAAGACGGCGTTGACGCGCTCCATCTCGTCTTGGCTGGGCGTGCTCATGTTGCACAGGTCCCGCCACAGACGACCCTCGCCACGTCGCGATCGCTCGGCCACCAGGAGGTGATCGCGCACCGACATGTCGGTGAAGACCTCGACCCGCTGGTAGGTGCGGCCGATGCCGAGACGGGCACGCTTGTAGGTCGGCAGCCCGGAGAGCGCCTTTCCGTCGAAGACGATGTCGCCTTGCTCGGGCCGCAACTGGCCACACACACAGTTGAAGAGCGTGGTCTTGCCGGCGCCGTTGGGGCCGACCAGGCCGACGCTCTCGCCGGCGAACACGTCGAAGGTGATGCTGTGCACCGCCTGGATGCCACCGAAGGACTTGCACACGTTGTGCAGACTGAGGAGTGGGGTCTGGTCAGCCACTGGCACCCGATGTCGAAATAGCGGTCGACTTCAGCTCTTCGGCCTCGGCTTCTCGGGCGAAGAACAATCGCTCGAAGCGCTGCGTGCCCTTGCGTTTCTGGAACTCCAGGACGCCCTCGGGGTGTTGCGCATAGGTCAGGGCGCCGAAGGCAAAGAGGACGACCGTGAGGCTCGAGGCACCGATGCGCGCCGGGAGGACCGTGGTCAGGATCTGCTCGGTCACGAAGAAACCGATGCCGGCCTGAATCGCGCCCTCCACCGTCGTGACGCTAGTGGTCACGACGAGCACGACCAGCACGAGCGAGAAGTCCGCGTTCCAGTCGGTCGGACTGACCACCTGCTGCTCGAGGCTGTGGAGCAGGCCACCGACGCCGGCTACGGCACCCGACAGGGCGAAGACCATGATGCGCTGCCACGACGGGTTGACGCCGAGCCCGGCGGTGGCCGTTTCGCTGCCCCGCATGGCGGCCAGGTTGCGGCCGACCGTCCCCTTGCGTACGAGCAGCACGAGAATGACGGCGATGACGAGGACACCGAGCGAGAGCAGGAACATCGCGTGTCCGTCGAAGTTGAAGAACTCGCTCGTGCCCAGCCACTTGGCCGGGATGCTGACACCTTCGGGCCCCCCGGTGATGGAGACGGCGTTGAAGAAGGTGGCGTCCATGAACAGCGCGAACGCCAGGGTCATCAGCGCCAGGCCCAGACCGCGCAGGCGCAGCGACAGGAGGGCCAAGAGGACCGCCACCGCGGCGGCCAGGAGGGCGCCCAGGAGTCCCCCGACGAGCAAGTTCAGCCCGAGATGGTTGGCCAGCTGCGCCGCGGTGAACGCGCCCACCCCGGCCAGGGTCGCCTGGCACAGGGACAACTGTCCCGCCATACCCGTGATCAGCGTGATGGAGAGCAGGACGATCGACAGGGTCAGGCCGTTGTTGAAGACGGTCGTCCACGCGTCCGGTATCCAG
Source organism: uncultured Acidimicrobiaceae bacterium (assembly GCA_963736225.1). GTDB lineage: Bacteria > Actinomycetota > Acidimicrobiia > Acidimicrobiales > RAAP-2 > Bog-473. The sequence goes on from CAVTOF010000003.1 coordinate 445,587, forward strand.
GTGAGCATGGACACACAAAAGCCGGCGAACAGGATCCACCACAGCACGCGGATGATGCGGTTCATGCTCGGGGCTCGCGCCTGTGCCGCGATGGGCGGTGGAGGCGGGTCGATCGTGGCCAAGGGGTCGCGGCTGGCATCGAGCGCGCGCATGCCGGGCAAGAACAGCAAGGCCGCCACCAAGAAGATGAACGGCAAGGACGGGATGATGGCGGCGTAGAAGAAGCTCGCCGTCGGGATGTAGCCCTGGAGCACCGTGGTGAGCACCCCGATGAAGATGGCCACCACGGCAGCGATGGGCAGCGACCGCAACAACGCGCACGCCGCGGCCGCGATCGCGGTGACGGTCAACGTCACATAGTCCTCAGCGGTGAACGCCCCGAAGACCGGGGCGAACAGCACGCCGGCGAGGCTGGCCATGAAGCTGGACACGATCCAGGCCAGCGCCACCACACCGTTCCCGTTGACACCGTCGAGCTGCACGAGCCGCCGGCTCTCGACCGCCGCCCGCATCTGCAGGCCGAGATTGGTGAAGCGCAACAGGATCGTCAGCAGGATCAGCACGACCACCGTGACGGAGATGGTGGAGAGATAGATCCCGTTGATCGGCGTCCCGGCGATCGTGAAGTACACGACGTTCGGGTTGAAGAACGGCAGGATCGTGACGGTGGCGTCGAGGTTCTGCGGCCCGAAGATCACCGGGAGGAGGTTGGGGATCCCGACCAAGAGCGCGAGGCTGCACACCATCTTCGCCGTCGAGTTCGAATTCGCGATATGGCGGAAGATGAGGCGATCGAAGCCCCAGCCCATCAGCGGGCCCATCACGACCACGGAGAGCAGGAACGCCTCGAAGCCCGACCAGTTGTGGTACTGGGTCAGGTACGTGAAGACGAAGGCCGAGGCAAATGCCTGTGCGCCGAAGGCGAAGTTGAAGACGCCGGTTGCCTGGTAGGTCAGGACCAGGCAGACGGCGACCAGTGCGTAGGTGCACCCGTACGGGATGCCGGGAAGCGCGAAGCCGAAGAATTGCTCCATCCCAGTACCCGACTACCTGGCCCGACCCTCGCCCTCGCCTCGCCGCTCGCTGCGATCAGGCGGGAGCCGGCGTGCCGGGCGGGAGCGGGAAGACCGGGCCCTTCTTCGGGCTGACCGACTCGAAGCAGTTGAAGACGTTCTCCCCCTTGTTCAGGGCAGCTACGTACTTGTCCTGGACCACCTTGATGTACGCCGTGCAGTACGGCGGTGCGTGGCCGGTGTGACCCGCGCTCTTCCAGTTGACCGGCGACGTCAGCCCGCCCGCGGTGAACGCGGTCAGGGAGTTGTCCTCCTTGATCACGTTGGCCTGCGTGAGGTTGTTCCCGGCCATCTTGACCCCCTGGACGAACAGCGCCGCTGACTCCCAACCCTGGATGGCGATCTCGTCGTCGACGTAGGCGGGCTCGTACTTCTTCATCTCCGTGACGTAGAGCTTCAGACCGGGGTAGAGGGACTGCGGCGCCGAGAACGGGACGTGGGCGAGGCCGAAGTAGACGTTCTGCATCAGGCTCTCGTTCGTGTTGAGGGTCGCCTGATCGTTCCCGCTGAACCACAGCTGGGTCATTTTCAGCCCGTACTGCTGGATCGCCCTGGCCATGTTCACGTTGCCCTGGACGTCCATGCAACTGATGACCATGTTGGAGCCGGCCTGCTTCATGCGCTGGACGTCGGTGGCCACGGTCGAACCCGGGTAGGACACCTTCAGGTCGGAGTAGCTGACGTTGTAGCCGGCGGCCTGGATGGCGGCCTCCTCGGACTGGCAGGCGGCCGCGGAGGCCGCGATCCCGTAGGCGACGAACGCGATGGAGGGCTTCTGCTGCGTCTCCCGCGCCACGTAGGTGTCCTCTGGCGCTCCGGCCGGGTAGTACTCCACGGACCCGCCGGCGGCGAAGAGGTTGGGCGCGTTCGCCCAGTTGCCCGTGACGTTGTAGCCGTAGGTCGGGATGCCCGACTCCACGAAGAGGTTGGGTGAGAAGAAAGCGGTCGCCACGCCCGTCACGGCGAATACGTGGTCCTGGTTGATGAGGGTGTTGGCCAGCTGGTTGAAGGTCGTGGGGTTACCGCCGTCGTCGAGCGTGTACTTGTAGTCGATCTTGCGGCCGTTCACGCCGCCCTGCGCGTTGATATAGCTGAAGTAGGCCTTCTCGCCGTAGACCAGCGAAGAGAAGTTCGACGCGAGCTCTCCCGTCTGAGTCGAGATGGTCCCGACCGTGATGGAGTTCGAGGTCACTCCCGGCGCGCCGCTTGCGGCCAGCGCGGCTCCCGCGCCCTCCGCCGGGCCCAGCGCCACGGCGCCCACCAGGGCGATGCCCGTCAGCGCGGCAGTGGCCATCAGTGTCCTGAATCCAACTCTCAATCGCATGCCATCCCCAATCATCCGTCGTGGTGCATCCCCCCCGGGACGCCGGTCACTGTAGCGAAAGGGCTTCACGCCCATTGCTTCACCCCCTGCACTTAGCACGTCTGTGACTTCGTTTTGTTTCACCTTGTTCGTCTCCTCGTTCGTGTCGGTCATAGTTGGTTCCTCGTGTTCGCCACAAAGTTCGTACCGGTCACGCCAAGAACAGCCGCTGCCGGTCGAACTCCCGCAAAGCCCGCACCTCGTCGTGACGCACGGCTGTCAGCTCCTCGACGTCACGAACCACGTCCGGCTCGTAGCCACACGACGTCGTGAACGAGCGCACCCGTTCCTCGAGCGACCCGTCCCCGGCAGGCACCGCCGCCAGCCGCAGCACCCCGTCGGAGCGCCGCAGGATGCCCTTGTCGGTGACGACACTCGCCACCCGCTGGCCGGGCGAGGTCACGTACGCCACTGTCTCGGGCAACCGCTCTGGCCGGGCCAACGTGACGACGACACAGGCCGTCGCCCTGCTGGCGACGTCATTGGCGCCACCCGAGCCGACCAGGAACCGCCCACCCGCCAGCTCCGTCGAGTTCAGGCTGCCGTCCCGTCCGACCTCGGCCGCACCCAGGCAACCGACGGTCGTCGTGCCCGGGCCGCCGATCACCATCCCGAGTACGGCCGAGGCGTCGGACAGATAGGGGGTCGCACGGAAAGACCCGCTGGTTGAAGATGTAGGGATCGGCCGGCGTGGGCTGGTACCCCCACAGACCGAGCTCGGCGGTGAGCATGACCCGGTGTCCCGCCGCCTGGGCCCGCCCGACGGCCACCCACGCTGCCAGATTGGCGACACCCGCCCCGGCCAGCACTGCGTCGGCGCCGACCTCGGCCACGACACGCTCCACCTCGCGGGCACCGAGGGAGGCGGCCTGCTCCCACGTGCTCACGCTCGGATCCTCGACGACGGGATGGGCGTCGGCGTCCGCCTTCCACGACATCGGGTCCGAGCGTCCCTCGAGCCAGTGCAGTCGTTCGGTGCCGACGCGGGCCAGGTAGTCCTCGTGCGTCTTCGGGCCTAACACCCAGTCCCGCACGTAGACGTCGAACTCGCCTTTTCGCTGCGGCGTCGGCCGCCGCGCTCCAGTGCGCGATGTCCTCCCCGTAACTGCGGACAGGCAGGCCGGGCGCGTAACACCCGCCAGGATGGGCACCGTACGGTGCCTCGACGACTGCCAACACCCGGTGGCCCGGAACCCGTACCCGGTGCCCGAGCCCCTCGAGGTCGTCCACGATGCGTTCGACGGTCGCCACGACCCCACGACGGGCCGCCCACGCTCCCCAGACGCCGTCGAGCAGCGGCTCTGAAAAAACTAAGTTGCCGGCGGGGTCGGCGGCCGCCGCATGGACGAGGGCGACGTCGGGCGCGAGCGGTTGCAACAGACCCAGCGGACCGAAGGGTGAGTCGATGACAGTGAAGGCATCGTTCTCCGCCATCGAGGACCCGACCAGCGACCCAGTGACCGCTGCAGGCAGTCCGCGGGCCGCCGCCTCGAGCCGCTGCGAGAGCGTGAGGATCGACCAGTGCTCCACCTCGACTGCGCCGGACTCGTAGGCCTGGCGGAAGATCGGGTTCGGCGTGTACGTGGGGAAACTGTTGCCCGAGTACGCGGTGACGACCTTCTTGACCAGACCACCCTCGAAGAAGGGGGCGCTGAGGGCGCCCAGGCTGGTCATGACAAGGGTGAAACCCGGATCACTCCCCCAGAATTTGGCGGGCCAGCTCTCGGGCAGCCGCCGTCCAACGGCTGTGACCCATCATGACGAGGACGGTGTCCTCGGGCGCGACGGACCGACTAACGGCATCCTCGAGCGACGTCGCGACCGGGCCGGCCGGGGAAGGGGCCGTCGACGTCACCGGACGGGCTTCACCTGAGCAGACATGACGCATACTCCCTGCTCACATGCCATTTTTGGCCCCACCCCAAACCTGACCATCGTGTCAGGTTAGCCAGTTCAACCACACCCGGCACTACCATCGACCAGCCATGGGACCGCCGAGAGTCCAGCGCGACCCGGCGCTCGTTGCCAAGAAGCCTTCATCTGCGGTGGCGGCCAAGCAGTCGACGGCGACGAAGACGACTCGACGCGTCTCGACCGGATCGGCCGACGGGCCCGGCAAACCGCCGAGCGGGGACGGCAACGGCGGGGTGCCGTCCGAGTCGGACCACGTCGGCGAGCCGGCCAGCAAGCGCGTCCTGCGCAGCCAGGGCAAGCGCACCATGCGCAAGCTCCTCGACGCCGCCATGGTCGCCTTCGACAAGCGGGGCTACCACGCGACCCGGGTGAACGATGTCGTCGAGATCGCCAAGACGTCACACGGCACCTTCTACCTGTACTTCTCCAACAAGGAAGACCTGCTGCGCGCCCTGGTGGCAGAGGCAGCCGCCGATTCGAAGAAGGTCTACGACTCGTTCAGCACGCTGCCTGGGCCGGGTGGCACGCCGCAGTGGCAGGACGTGCGCGGGTGGGTCCAGGCCTACTCGGACCTCTGGAAGCGCAACGCGCCACTCTTCCACGTGTGGGCCGAGTTGGCCACGGTGGACCGGGATCTCGGCCGCACCATCCGTCACACCTTCTCGAGAGTCTCCTACACGCTCAGCGTCCACATCGGACCCGACTCCTCAGGACATGACATCGACCCCGGGGCGGCGGGACTCGCCGCGTTGGCCATGCTCGATCGCTTTCACTACCTGCGCGAATTCGCCGGACAACCCGTCGACCACGTGGCGCTCGACACCCTCACGACCATGCTCTACCGGGCATTGTTCGACCCGAACGCCTGAGCGCGTCGACAGGAGTCTTCGGCTGGGCGGCGTCAGCCGTCAGTGACCCGTCGATCAGCCACCGGGGAACACGCGGTCGAAGATCGTGTCGACTCCGGAGCCGTGCAGTGTCAGCCCGCCATCGACGACGATGTTCTGGCCGGTGATGAAGCGGGCGAGATCCGAGCACAAGAAGACGACGACGTCCGCGACGTCCTCGGGCTCGCCGACTCTTCCTATTGGGGTCCCCTTCACGAACCGCTCTTCCTGGTCCGGCATGTACTGGAACCACGGCGCTGTCATGGTCGTCCGGATCATGCCCGGAGACACCGCATTGACCCTGATGGCGGGCCCGTACTCGAGCGCGGCGGAGGCAGTGAGGGCTGCGACAGCCGCCTTGCTCGCCGAATAGGGGCCCTCTCCCGCCGCAGGACGCGTCCCGCTGATGGACGCAGTGCTGACGATGGAACCGCCGCCGTTCGCAAGCAAGTGCGGCACGGCAGCTCGGATGCCCGCCCAGACGCCGGTCAGATTGACACGCAGCACCCTGTCCCACTCGGACAGCTCGAGCTCATGGAGGCGGTTGAATGCGGACGTCCCCGCGTTGTTGTAAATGACAGACAGACCCCCGAGCTCGTCTGCCAGCCGCGGTCGACGACCTCACGGAACGCGTCGATGTCGCCCACGTCGACGCCGTAGGCCACGCTGCCGACGTCCGCCGCCACGAGCTTGGCCGACTCCTCGTCCACATCGACGACCGCGACGCGCGCTCCTTCCTCGGCCATGCGGCGGCAGGTCGCCCTCCCGATGCCGGAGCCGCCCCCCGTGACAAGCGCCCGGTGTCCGTCAAGCAGACCCATCGCCATCTCCTGTCCTCGCTGCGTTCGCCAGCCATGCCGGCGTCTCGAACACCATCGGCTCGTCGAGCTCCCGGATCAGGAGCTCTTGCGCCATGCTGAGATGCAACGTGCCGTCCTCGCCATGCATGGTGGCGCGGATCGTTGCCCTTCCTCCTGCATTGATCAGGGCGTGCACGTCGAACAAGCTCCAGTCATCAGCCCGCCACGGCCGGTGGAACCAGAGGGCGTGATCGAGGCTTGCGTCTGTGTGGGTACCCCAGGTTCCCATTGTCAGGGGACGGAACGAAGCGCCGGTCATGTCAGAGAAGTACGCCAGCGCGCAGGCGTGTAACGCAGGGTCGTCTGGCAGCAGCTCGCGGGTACGAAACCAACAACGCCTCGTCGAGAGATAGGTGCCGTCACTTCGCTGCTCCGTCGTCCCGAGCTCACGGACGTCGAAGGGAAAGGGGGCCTCGACACCATCTATCTGTCCGGGCGACGGAATCCCCTGACCGATGGGGAGTTGGTACTCGTCGCCGTCTTCGGGCGCGTGAAACGAGCAGGTCATTCGGAAGACCTCTTTGCCGTCGACCGCGCTGACGACCTCACGAAGGCTGAACGATCGCCCATCGCGTAAGCGCTCCACCGTGTGGATCGATTGCGAGCCCGGGCTGGTCGGACGCAGGAAGTAGCCATGGAGCGAGTGCACATCGAGGCCAGCCGGAACGGTCTGGCAGGCAGCGCTCAACGCCTGTGCAACCACCATCCCTCCGAAGGTACGACCGCTCACCCACCAATTTCGGGCTGGTGGTCGTGAAGCGTGCCCTGCCGTCGCTGCCGGTGCCCTCATTCCTCGCGGCGATCGCATCCACCAGATCCGAGACCGTCGCTTCGACGACCTCGGCTTCCTCCGCCTTGTCAAGCTCCATCTCTCACTCCCCGCTCTTGGGGTTGCGCCGTCGTCACGGTCACGTCAGATCGACATCGACGGAGAGACCCTTCCCGGCGAGGTCGACACATCGATTGTCCTCGGCGTAGCGAAGGCCCTGCACGTTGAACAAGCGCACTTCTGGACCGTCGATCGGAAACGGGCCCCAGTGCCACGTACCGCGATGGAGCACGAGCGACTCCAACGGCTCGATCCGGAATGCTCGGATCGTCTGGGCCTCGTCCTCGTTCACAAGCTCGACCCCGGCCGGTGCCACCGCGATCACAGCAGGGACGTTCAGGGGCATGAGGGACTGCGTGTGCGTGTCGTGACGAAAGAGCATCTCGCATCGATAGCCCGAGGGTGTCTCAGGCACTTGGTTCCGCGCATGACCGATGAGGTTCACATGGGCGTCTGACCACTCGAAGGTCATCCGATGATCGCCGTCCCTGGGATCGATGTCGGCGACGGGGAGCCAGCCGAACGGCTTCCATGCATCCTCGGAAAGCGGCTCGGGGACCACGGTCCGCTGGCTGGATGACCCGTTTGTGGACATGACTCGCATCTCTCTCGTCGGGCGGTGGTTCACGGCGGTGCAGCCCAGGCCTGCCACGGCCTAACCTGACGTTGCAGTCAGTCTAGGAAACCTCGGGAGGCCCGCAGAATGGATGTGCGCAGCATTGAGGCCAAGGCCCCGGTTGTCGAGCACAATGGCACCGTTCCGGTCTGGTGGATGATCGAGTCCCAAGAGTTCAAGGACATCACCGACGGCGGGTTCTTGGAACTTGGTCAACGAGTTCGAGGTGCCCGGTGGCGGCCTTGTCGACCCGCACTCCCACCCGACCCACGAGTTCTATTACGTGATGTCCGGCAAGGGGATCATGACGATCGACGGGGAAGATCGACCCATTTCCCAGGGCGACCTCGTCTATATCCCGCCGGACAAGGTGCACTCCCTGCGTCCGATCAGCGACCATGCCCCCATCCACTGCTTCTGCTTCGCCATCGGCGTGAAGGGTGCCGGACCCATCAACTACACGACGCACTAGGTGGCCCGAGTCCTTGTCACCCGCCCGCTGACGCAGGGCGGGACCGATCCACTCCTCGAGGCAGGCCACGAAATACTCGAGCCCGACGAGAATCCCCTGAAACCCGAGTCGCTCCGCGCCTTGGCCGCGGAATGCGACGGGATCGTCAGCCATCTGACCGATCGAATCGACGCTGCCGTACTCGAATCGGGGCACGCTGGCCGTCTGCAGGTCGTGGCGAACGCGGCGGTTGGTTACGACAATATCGACGTCGCCACGGCGAACTCATTGGGCATCGAAGTGTGCAATACGCCCGGCGTCCTCGACGACACCACAGCGGATCTCGCCTTCCTCTTGATTCTCGCGGCCACACGGTTGGCGACCGACGCCGAGCGCGACCTGAGAGAGGGACGCTGGAAGGGATGGGGGTTCGGAGACCACCTGGCTCGTGACGTCCATGGAGCGACCCTCGGGCTCGTGGGCTTCGGCCGGATCGCCCGAGCCGTCGCTCAGCGTGCAGACGGCTTTGACATGGAGGTAATCCACACAGCGCGCAACGACACAGGGATGACCGGATTCATCCCGACCTTGGATGAACTCCTGGAGCGGTCTGACATCGTCAGCCTCCACGTCCCGCTCTCCGGAGCGACTCGGCACCTCATCGGCGCGGCGGAACTGGGCCGCATGAAGCCAACCGCAGTTCTGATCAATACAGCCCGCGGTCCCGTCGTTGACGAGAACGCGCTGGCCGACGCACTCGAGGCCGGGACGATTTATGCAGCAGGCCTCGACGTCTTCGACGGAGAGCCCGCAGTGAACCCCCGGTTGCTAAAGGCGCCACGCGGCGACGCTGCTCCCTCACATCGGCAGTGCAACAATCGCCACCCGGACGCGCATGGCACGCCTCGCCTGTCAGGGCGTTTGCGACGTCCTGGCGGGTCGCGTCCCTCCCAATGCGGTGGCTCCCGCGACGCAACCCACCTAGCAACGACCGTTCCCTCGGGGCCGACTTCGACGCCTGGAATTGCCAGGGCTACCATCGGCTCGTAGTTCGACAGCTTTGGCTTGGCGGGAGGTGACCGTGCGGACGGTCAGGAGAATCGCTATTGCCTCGCTTTCGGCGCTGACAACCGTTGCTCTTGTCGGCTTCTTAGGTGGTGCAGCGCCGACGACGCCAGCGTCGGCGTCCACACCGCAGTGGCACACGGCCGCCGCGTATACACCGCTGGTGAACGTCCGAGCAGTCTCCTGCGCACCCAGTTCTTCCGCTGCATCTGCCACCTGCGTAGCGGTCGGTGACGACGGGGAGAACTTCGCCTCCATCATCGTGACCAGCAACGGTGGATCGAGCTGGTCGGATTCGACTGTCCCCTCCGGAGTTACGACGCTCTCGACCGTTTCTTGTCCATCGGCCGCGATTTGTTATGCCGGCGGCGGCTCGGGGATTCTGAAATCCTCCGACGGTGGGTCGACCTGGTCTGCACAGGATCAGACCTTCCCTGCGCAGTCGATCTCGTGCGACACGATTATTGAGTGCACCGCCGTCGGGGGCACCGAAATCGTCAGAAACGACCAGATGGACGCAACATGGATTCTCAAACTCCCCCGACGGGTACTGATCCTCTCTATCGAGCGTCGTCTGCCCGAACGCCATTACGTGTGTCGCTGTCGGCGTGGTCGGCGGTAATATGGCCATCGTTGGCGACTCAGGATGGCGGATCCACTGGAGCGTGCTCGATCAGCCTTCGATCAACTTCTTTCAGTCCGTGTCGTGCGGTACGAGTCCAACTGCATCGCAGTCGGCTTGGCTTCTGGTGGCGGTACTACGCTCAGCACTGAGGACGGTGGATCTTCACTGGACGCCTCCTTCGTCTATCCCAGTCGGCGCAGAACTCAACTCCGTTGTCGTGCACGTCAGCAACCTGCATCGCTGTCGGGACCAACTTCTCAGTTCCATCCCGTTTCGTGATTGCGCACCTCAGACAACGGATCGACCTGGTCACCCCAGACGCCTCCCGCCAGCGCCGTCGACCTCACCGGAATCTCATGCTCCGGCCCTGAGGACTGCATCGCGGTTGGGAGCACCGGAAACAACGCAGCAGGCTCGACCATCATGGCGACGACAACAGGCGGCATCAAGTGGTCGGCCCAGACTCCACCCGCTGGTACGAGCAGCCTCAATTCGGTCTCGTGCCCAAGCACTGCAGACTGCTACGCAGTCGGCGCGACGACGGTGCTTGCATCCGTGAATGCGGGCTATGCCTGGCAACCGCAGACGATCCCTGGGGCGGTCAGCGACCTCGACTCCATCTCGTGTGCGAGCACCACGGTCTGCACGGCGGTCGGATTCGGCATCTTCGGCAGCCCTGTCATCGTCGGCACCTCGAATGGCGGGGTGACGTGGACAACCGAGAGCGTCCCGACGGGCACGGGAGTCCTCACCGGGGTGTCGTGTGCGACCACCTCGATGTGTATTGCCGTGAGTGACTACGACACGAGCGCGCCGAGCATCATTGCAACAACCGACGGCGGTGCATCGTGGGCGCCACAGGGCTTCCCGAGCACGATTACCGATTTCAGCGGCGTGTCGTGCGCCGACGCACAGCACTGCACTGCAGTCGGCGTGTCCTCCGTCGGTCCCGGGGTGGCGATCGTGGCCACGACGAACGGCGGCACGACGTGGAATCCGCAGAGCGTCCCAGCGGGTGTGAGCACGCTCAGCGCAGTGTCATGCACGACCGATTCGTCGTGCATTGCCGTCGGATCCAACGTCATCGGGACCTCGAACGGTGGCGCGCAGTGGGCTGACGTCGGCTCACCCGAAGCCGGGAGCAGCCTCACCGGGATCAGTTGCATCAACCCGACGAGCTGCACCGCGGTCGGTGCGGCCACCATCTTCGTCACCGCCGATTCGGGTGCCAATTGGACGAGCCAGACGACACCCCCGGGGGTTGCCGCCCTCGAAGGTGTGTCGTGCGCCAGTCCGGCCAACTGTGAAGCCGTCGGCTCGGGGTTCAATTTCGGCGGCACGATCGAGACGCTGTCCGCCCCACCGACAGTGACGACCACAGCGTTGCCCACGGGCACCATTGGCGTGCCCTACTCGGGCACGCTGGCAGCAACCGGAGGATTGGCCCCCTACTCATGGGCAGTCACCGCCGGCACGCTGCCGCCGGGCCTGCGGCTGACTTCGGACGGGCCCTCAGCGGGATCCCGACGATCTCGGGCCGCTACTCGGTGACCTTCACGGTGACGGACTCGAACCTCTTGCAGAGCGCCGCGTGCTCACGATCGCCATCGGACCGTTTGCCGCACCCGGGTATTGGGAAGTGGCCAGCGACGGTGGGATCTTCAGCTACGGCGGCGCTCAGTTCTATGGGTCCACCGGCAGCCTCCGCCTCAATGCGCCCATCGTGGGTATGGCGGCGACCCCGGATGACGGCGGCTATTGGCTGCTCGCCTCCGATGGCGGCATTTTCGCCTTCGGCGATGCGGTCTTCTACGGCTCGACCGGGGGCATGCACCTCAACGCACCGATTGTCGCCATGACGCCGACGCCGGACGGTGGCGGGTACTGGCTGGTCGCCTCGGACGGTGGCATCTTCGCCTTCGGCGACGCCGGCTTCTTCGGCTCGACCGGCGGGGTCCACCTCGACAAGCCGATCGTGGGGATGGCCTCGACCATCGACGGCAGGGGTTATTGGCTCGTGGCGTCCGACGGCGGCATCTTCGCCTTCGGTGATGCCGGTTTCTTCGGATCGACTGGTGGACTGCCGCTCGAGAGCCCGATCGTTGGCATGACGCCGACGCCGGAAGGCGGCGGCTACTGGCTGGTGGCATCCGACGGAGGCATCTTCAGCTTCGGCAGCGTCAACTACTACGGGTCGACCGGCGGCATGCCACTCAGCGCGCCGATCGTCGGCATGGTGCACACGGCCGACGGCCAGGGCTACTGGCTGGTGGCGCGTGACGGCGGCATCTTCTCCTTCGGCGACGCCGGGTTCTTCGGCTCCGCCGGCGGCCTGCCACTGAACCGTCCCGTGGTGGGCATGGCGGCCGTCCAATCGCTCTCGGCGGGTGCGACCCCGACGTCGCAGGACCAGCTGTCGAGCCTGACGACGGACCTGCCACAGTTCGCCGAGCAACCCACCGACCAATCCGTGCCGCCGGGCGGCACGGCCACCTTCACGGTCATTGCAGAAGGCCGCCCGCGCCCGGCGTGCAGTGGGAGGTGTCCACCGACGACGGCGTGAGCTACGACGACATCGCAGGTGCTACCTCACCGGACCTGACCGTGGCCCGGTGGACGCAACGCAGCAGGGGGATCGCTATCGCGCCGTCGTCACCAATGCGGCCGGTGCGGACACCTCGGCGTCGGCGCGCCTCGTCGTGGTTCCCTGACCGGCTCGGAGCCTCACGGCGTCAGCACCGGTTCCTCCAGTTGCTGCTCGGCCAACGCAGAGCCCCACTTCTCCTCGACACGGGCCAAGCGCCAATAGAGCAGTGCGACGGCCCACGTGGCGACGAACAGCCCGACGATCACGAAGCCGGCAAGGTTGATGTTGAACCCGCGGACGACGTTCCAGAACGGTGAGCTGAAGTGCGCTTCTTGGCCGATGAGGCCGAGGATCTCGACCGCGCCGACGGCAAAGGCGACCGTGACCGACAGCCCGGTGATCGTCAGGTTGTAGAAGACCTTGCGGACGGGGTTCGAGAACGCCCAGTCATAGGCGAAGTTCATGAAGCACCCGTCCAGCGTGTCGAAGAGGCACATGCCCGCAGCGAACAGCACGGGGAGCGAAAGGATCGCGTAGAACGGGAGACCGCCCACGACCGCTGAGCCCGCCAGCACGAGGAGTGCGACCTCCGTCGCCGTGTCGAACCCGAGGCCGAAGAGGAGGCCGACCGGGTACATCTTCCAGGAGGCATCGATGCGTCCCGCCGAGTTACCCAGGAGCCGGTTCATCAGGCCACGCTTGTCCAGCTGGCGGTCGAGCTCGGCGGCGTCGTACTGGCCCGACCGCATCTGCCGGTACAGCCGGGCGATGGAGACGAACACGAACAGATTGAGCAGGCCGATGAGGAGGAGGAACGTCCCCGACACCGACGTGCCGACGATCGTCGTGGCCGCATGGAGGCCAGAGCCGCGCTGGCTGACCTGCAGGTCGAGTGCCCGAATCCCGAAGTTCAGTGCGACGGCGAGGACGAAGACGATGCTCGAATGCCCGAGCGAGAAGAAGAAGCCGACGCCGAGCGGCCGCTTGCCGTCGCCGACGAGTTTGCGCGTCGTGTTGTCGATGGCGGCGATGTGGTCGGCGTCGAAGGCGTGGCGCACGCCGAGCGTGTAGGCCAGTACCCCGGTGCCGAAGCCGAAAAGCTCGGAGTGCGAGACGTGGAAGTGCTGGCCCACCGCTGCGGTCAAGAGGCTCCACCCGACCACGTTGAGAACCACGACGGCAGCGGCCATGGCGGCGAGCGACGCCCACTCCCGCCTCGTGACGGGCGCGCGCACGGCCGGCGTACGTCCCGGTGCCGTTGCCACGTGCTCCCACCTCCTGGCTCGAGGTCTCGTCGGGGAGCACTGTAGAGGTTATTGCGACTCGTTCGCAATACGTATCCACCAGCCCAGCTAGCATCGAAACGTGGGGAGGCACCCTCCGAGCAAGCCCGCCGTCGGTGAAGCGGCGACCCTCGAAGATGCGCTGAGCCTGGTGCGGCGCCAGGGCGGGCGCGTCACGTCGTCACGACGGATCCTCCTCCATGCGCTGTTCGCGTCGAGCGGTCACCGGACCGCGGAGGAGCTGGCGACCGAGGTGCAGGCCGAGGCGCCCGACATCCACATCTCTACGATCTATCGCAACCTCGAGGAACTCGAGCGCCTCGGCGTCGTCGTCCATTCGCACTTCGGTCACGGGCCGGCGACCTACCACCTCGCGAGTTCAGTGCACGGTCACTTCGTGTGCGAAGAGTGTGGGCGCCTGATTGAGGTCCCCGAGTCCATGTTCGACAGTCTGGCCACGCAGGCGCGCACGCGCTTCGGCTTCACCATTGATCCACACCACTTCGCGATGCTGGGCCGCTGCGCCGACTGCAGCTGACCGCACGGCGCCTCGCGGCACCCGCCCACTCACCAACGGTTCGAATGGGCCAGCGTGCGATCGAGGATCCCGAGCGTGGCGCGCAGTGCGGTCTCGGAAATGACGGGGAAGATGTTCGCGTCCTTCCACTGCGGGTCGATGTCCGACCAGTCGTAGTAGGACGTCACGAGCGTGCCCCCGTCGACAGGCTCGAGCGTGTAGCCGTAGACGTGGCCGATCTGCGGCCGGATCTGGCCGAGGATCGTCCAGGCAATCTCGCGATCGGGCTCGAACGTCGGTGATCGTCACCGTGACGTCGTACTTCCCCATGGGATAGTCGTTGAGCGACTCTCGGTCCATGTGGACCACGAACTCGTCGCCGGCCTTGCTCGCCGGTTCGCCCGATGAGTCCTGCAACATGCCGGAGCTGTCGATGGCGACGTGGCCCTTCGGGTCGCGGAACAGGGCGAAGATGCGCGACGCGTCGACCGGAATCGTGCGCTGCACCTCCATCCGTTCGACATCCGGGGTTCCCCTGGGGCTGGTGCTGGTGTCCTCTGCCATCCCTGCATTGTGCCATCGGCGGCTCCGCCCGCGACCGGGCCGCGCCACCTCTCCCGCAATCAGGAGCCCGCGCCGACGGTCACGGTCTCTTCGTCGCTGGCGGCCGGGTGCGCTTCACTCGTTGCCCGGCGCTCCGGACGCCCGCCGCGGGACCAAGAGGCGATCGCCGAGATGAAGGCCAGAGCGGCGGAGACGCTGAACACGACGGTGAGCCCTCGTTCGAAGGGGGAGGAGAGCAGTTGCGGGAAGAACGCGCGGCCCGTCAGGACTCGTTGCGCCTCGCTCGGCAACGAACCGAGAGCGCCCGCCGCCGACAGGAGGTGTTGCAGCGGGTTCACGCCGAGCACGGCGGCGAAGAGAGACGCGACTGGCGGCAGTGAGGCCACGTGGTGCGCCACCGCGTGGGACACCCCCTGGCTCTCGAGCCCGTTGGTGAGCGACTTGGGCAAGCTGCTGGCCAGGCCGGCGATCATCAGCGAGAAGAAGACGCCGATGGAAAGCGCGGTTCCCGAGTTTTGGAACGTTGCCCGCATGCCCGAGGCGGCGCCCCTCTGGTCCGCCGGGACGCTGCTCATCATGGAGGACGTGTTGGGCGCGCTGAACATGCCGATGCCGATGCCGTTGATGGCGATGATGATGGCGAACTCGACGTAGTTGAAGTTGACCGGCAGTGAGAGCAGGCCCAGGAAACTGAGCCCGTAGACCACCATGCCCGTCGTGGCAAAGCCCCGAGCACCGAAACGATCCGAGAGGTGTCCCGACAGGGGTCCGCTCACGAGGAATCCCGCCGTGAGCGGCAGCAAGAACACGCCCGCCCACAACGGCGTGGTGCTGAAGTTGTAGCCGTGCAGCGGGAGCCAGATTCCCTGGAGCCAGATCACGAGCATGAACTGCAAACCGCCTTGCCCCAGACGCGCCGCGAAGCTGGCGATGTTGCCCGCGGTGAAGGCTCGGATGCGGAACAGGCTGAGGCGGAACATCGGGTCAGCCACTTTCGTCTCGATCAGGACGAAGATCCCCAGGAGGGCCAGCCCGCCACCGAGCAGGGCCAACACCTCGGGGCTGGTCCAGCCCATCGAGTGGCCGTGATAGGGCTGGATACCGATCGTGATCGCCACCAGCACCGCTCCGAGGCCGACGGCGAACGTGCCGTTGCCCCACCAGTCCATGCGCCCGCCCGAGCGCTGACCGGTCTCACGCAAACGCCGGTAGGCCCAGATCGTCCCGAAGATGCCGACCGGGACGTTGACCCAGAAGACGGCGCGCCAGTCCCAGACGGCCAGCAAGCCGCCGGCCACCAGTCCGATGAACTGGCCGGACAGGCCGGCCACCTGGTTGATCCCGAGCGCAAAGCCGCGCTGGTCCTCGGGAAAGGCATCGGTGAGGATCGCGGCCGAGTTGGCCATGAGCATGGAACCACCGATCGCCTGCAAGAAGCGCCAGCCGATCAACCACAGAGCCGCCTTCGCCCCGAGGAACGGATCGAAGGAGAGGAGGATGGAGGCGAAGGTGAAGACGGCGAAGCCGGCGTTGTAGATCCGCACGCGCCCGAACATGTCGCCGAGTCGACCGAGACCGACGACGAAGACGGCCTGGACAAGTCGGTAACCCATGATCATCCAGAGGAGATAGGCGATGTTGCCCGGGGCGAGCGGATCCAGCTGGATGCCGCGGAAGATGGCCGGCAGGGCGATGAGCACGATCGAGCCGTCGAGGACCGCCATGAACGTCGCCGCGGTCGTGTTGGCCAGCGCCACCCACTTGTAGTGCTCGCCGACGTCGGCGGGGCCGTCCACCGCGACCGCCGCCATCACATGCCCATCAAATGCTTTGGGCGAGTCGCTCGATCAGAGGGGCCGCCGCCAAGAGCTGCTCGAGCTCCGTTCGGGTGAAGCCGGACGAGAGTGCCAGGGAGAGTGACTCACTGCGCGCGCTCCTGCGACGCCGCAACAACGCCTCCCCCGCTTCCGTCAGCGACAGGATGGTGCGTCGACCGTCGCCCGGATCAGCGGCGCGGCACACCAGGCCGCGCTCTTCGAGGGCCCCCACGGTCGCCCCCATCGACTGCGGGCTGATCCGCTCGAGCTTGGCCAGAGCGGACGGCGACGCCGGCCCGATCCGGTCGAGCCGCGCCAGAGCCGAGGTCTCGGCCGACGTCAGATCGCCCTCGACGGCGGGCGTCTGCCGGAGACGCTGGACGAGCAAACGGACACTCGCCTGCAGCGCGCCGGCGACGTCGTCGACGAGCGCGTCCCGGGCGACCAGCGGGTCTGCGGTCATATGCTCAGCCTAGCCTGATAAGGCCAGACTTAGTAAAGTAGCCCTGGCGTCCGACTGCAGGCGCGACGCCGAACGCGTCAGGCCGGGCGCAGCAGCCCGGGCGCTCTAGGCCGACCCCTCCCGGATCAGCGACGCGTCGAGCCCCAGCAGCTCCACGGTCGTCCCACCCGAACGCAGGGACTCGAAGAACCCGGCCTCCTTGGCCTCGCGAGCTCTCCCGGCCGCCATCACCGACTCGAGCTCGTCGCCGGGCACGAAGGTGACGCCGTCGACGTCCGCCACGACCCAGTCACCGGCCGACACCAGAACGCCTCCGACCCGCACGGGCTGGCCGACCGTGCCCGGCTTGTCCTTGGTGGCTCCGGGCAGGGCGATGGTCGCCGAGAAGACTGGGAAGCCGTGGGCCTCGAGCGCGCCCACGTCGCGCACGCCGCCGTCGAGGACCAGACCCGCCAGGCCCTTGGCCTCAGCCGCCGTTGTCAACACCTCGCCCCAGTACCCCCGATCGGCGACCTGGCCCACGTCGACGACGAGCGCGCTCCCCGGCGGTGCTTTGGTCACGGCCACGTGGACGGCCAGGTTGTCGCCCGGCGTACACCCGACTGGATAGGCCGGAGCGCTCAACCGGGCGCCGGACCACGCGGGTCGCAGCCGCCGATGGGCCGCACGCCCACCGGATTCGCCCAGAGTGGCGGAGCCCAGCGCCCGCAACGCCGCCGCGACCTCTGCGTCGCTCCCCGTCCCCTTCGTCACTGATGCCTCCTCGGTCGGCCGTCGCTGCATTCGAGCACCGGGCGGGGCTGTCGCACCAGCCCTACACTCGCCGCCGTGCCCGAGACCATGGTGATCGTGACGCAGGTCTCCCCGTATGTCGACGGCCCGGCGGGGGTGCACGGGACGCTGCCGCAGGCGGTCACGGCTCTCTCGGAACTGGCCGACCTGGGCGGTCTGACTCCCGTCCCTGTTTCGGATGTCCGCGACGTCTCGCCGGACCTGCTCGCGGCGGCCGGCGTCCTGGCGCTCTTCACCATCGGGGAGACGCCGTGGTCGCCCGAGCAGAAGGAGGCCGCGTTCGCGTCGTGGCGCAACGGCCGCCTGCGCGTCCTCGGCATCCATTCCGCCACCGACGCCAGCCACACGTGGCCCGAGTACGGGACCGTCCTCGGCGCGCGGTTCGACGGCCACCCCTGGACGCAGGACTTCGCCATCGATGTCGTCGACCCCGGCCATCCCGCCACCGCACACCTCGGCGCGCGGTGGCCGTGGCACGACGAGGTCTATCTCTTCCGCGACCTGCGACCCGACGCGCGTGTGCTGCTCCGACTGGCCGACGGCCAGGTCGATCTCTCCGCCCCGGGCGGGCGTGTGCCCGACTGCGGCTTCCCCCTCGCCTGGTGCATCGAGGACGGGCCGGCTCGCAGCTTCTACACGGCGCTCGGCCACTTCCCGCTGGCGTGGGAGCTGCCCGTCTACCTGCGCCACCTGGCCGGAGGGCTCGCATGGCTGCAGGCGGAGGCCGGGGCGAAGGCGTAGCCTGACGCCTATGTCAGGTTCAACGTCAGCGACGCTGCCCGACGTCATGTCGGCGGCGGTGTACCAGTCGCCAGGGGTCGTGACCGTCGAAGAGCGGCCGGTCCCGCTGTCCGGGTCCGGACCAGGTTGTCGTCCGCGTCCACTCCTGCGGGATCTGCGGGTCCGACATCCACCAGCTGCGTGACGGCTGGGGTCTGCCGAAGGGCGTCGTCGCCGGGCACGAATGGAGCGGCACCATCGCCGCCGTCGGCGACAACGTCACGCAGTGGTCGGTCGGCGAGTTGGTCGTCGGCGGTGCGGGGCCCCGCTGTGGCACGTGCCGCCGCTGCCGCGAGGGCAAGCCGTCACAGTGCGAGAACCGTCACTCCATGACCACCGAGCACACGGACGGCGCCTTTGCCGAGTACATCGTGGCGCGGGCGGCCGGTGTCCTGCGGCTCCCCGAGGGTCTGCCTCCTCGCCACGCGGCGTTGGCGGAGCCCCTGTCGGTCGCCATGCACGGCATCACTCGCTCGAACGTCACGCCGGGAGACACCGTGATGGTGTTCGGCGCGGGACCGATCGGCGCACTGAGCGTGGCCGCGTTACGCGCCATGGGCATCACCGACGTCACGGTGGTGGAGCCGAACGAGGGCAGGCGCAAGCTGGCCAGCGCGGTCGGTGCGAGCGAGGTGATCGATCCCGCTGATCTCGACGTGTTCCCGCCCTGGGAGCCCGAACGCCAGTCCTCGTGGGCGGCGCACGTGGTCCTGGAGTGCTCGGGCCACCGGGCCGCGCTCGAGGCCGCCTTCAGCCAGGTACGACGAGGCGGGATACTCGTCATGGTGGGTGCGGGCATCGACCACCCCACCTTCGACATCAACCGGATGATCCTCAACGAGCTGACGGTGACCGGCTCCTTCGTCTACGACCTCGGCGGTTTCGAGAAGGCGCTGACGCTGCTGGCCTCGGACGGGTTTCCGGCCGATCTGTTGATCGAGGCGGAGGCGGTCCCGTTGAACGGGATCGTCCAGGCACTCGAAGACCTGGCCGTCGGTCGCATCGTCGGCAAGGTCATGGTGGTACCGGAGGTGCGGTCCTGATGGCACATCCCTTCTACCCGACGGGAAATCCCCGCTTCAACCACGTCGCCATGTCGCTGCCGGCCGACTTGCTCGGCGCGGAGAACCGCACCGACGTCTGCCGCTTCTTCCATGAGGTCCTCGGCTTCGAGGAGATGGAAGTCATGACCGAGGACCGCCGCCGGCTGATCCTCAGCTGCGTGCACTGGGACCAGTTCATCTTCCTCATCGCCGAGGAGGATCCGATGCGTTGCCCACGCATGGATCACTACGGTTTCTCGGTGGGCTCGCTGGACGAGCTGAAGGGGATTCAGGAGCGCGCGGAGGCGTTTCGCAAGACCGATGACCGCATGGATCTGATCGACCTGCACATGGACGACCAGAAGATGGTCAAGATCCACTCGCTCTACGTTCGCTATCTGTTGCCGATGACGATCGAGTTCCAGTACTGGGAGTTCCCCGAGCCGGCCAACGCGAGCAACTGACCACGCGGGCAGCTGATCGCTCGACCGGCTGGTCCGAGCACCCGGCGCACGACCAACTGAGAACGTCATCAGCTGAGTCAGCCTGACGCGCCGGCCAGGCGCACCATTGTCTGACGCACGACACCGAGACCGCCGCTCCGCGCAGCACTCCCCGACAATGCCGGCCGACAACGCAGAGGTCAGCGAACGGCCCCCACCTTTGGAGGGGAAAGGGGAAGTCCCGGTGAGGGCCGCCCGCTGGGTCATAAGAGGGTGGGAACCCCCGCGGGACCTATGGCCTCATTTCCCTTTCCCGCGCGCCAAGACCTTGACGCGCTGCCCTGAGGCCCGGGCACGCACACGGCAGGAGCCTGGTCCCGGCGGCCCCCTCCGTTCAATACTTCTCAATGTTGCAACTTCGGTTTACACCCAGGAAGCAGTCCATTGCAAGCCTTTCGTTGACGATCAGTGCTCGCAGAACCCCAATTGCGCACGAAAGGCGCACAAAAGTGCGCGTTCGGCAAACCCCGTGTAGGCACGAACACCGCACGGCTACGTTGCCGACATGGCCCCCTCCCCCGCACCCCCCTCGACCTCATCCGACTCCGCCACACGCCCGGGACAAAGCGAGCTCGCCCGACGCTTCCTCGACGCGCACGTGCCCGGCACCCCGCTGTTGATGCCCAACCCGTGGGACATCGGTTCCGCCCGTTTGTTCGCCTCGCTCGGGTTCGAGGCACTGGCGACGACGAGTGGCGGCTTGGCGGCGACCCAAGGCCGGCTCGACGGCGCGATGAACAAGGACGAGGTGCTCGGCCACTGTGGCGAGCTCGTCGCCGCCGTGGACGTCCCGGTGTCGGCCGATCTCGAGAACTGCTTTGCCGACGAACCCGACGGCGTGGCCGCCACGATCGCCGCCGCCATCGCACAAGGCCTGGCGGGTGGCTCGGTCGAGGATTTCACGCGGGACAACGACACACCGATCTACGACCTGGCACAGGCCGCCGAGCGGGTCCGGGCCGCTGCCGAAGCAGCCCACCGCGGACCGGTGCCCTTCGTCCTGACGGCCCGGGCCGAGAACTACCTGCACGGCCGCGTCGACCTGGCTGACACCATCGCCCGCCTGCAGGCGTACCAAGAAGCCGGGGCCGACGTCCTCTTCGCCCCGCGCGTCGTCGACCCGTCGGAACTACGCCAGCTCCTGGCCGCCGTCGACCGCCCGGTCAGCGTCCTCATCACGCCTGACGCGCCGCCCGTCGCGGAGTTGGCGGCGCTCGGAGTGAGCCGCATCTCGGTCGGCGGAGCCGTCGCCGCCGCTTCCTATGGGTTCGCGGTCCGCGCCGTCACCCAGCTGCGCGATGAAGGCACCCCGAACTACTGGGAGTTGGCCGGCGTGGCCCGTCCGGTCATGACGGCCTCGTTCGAAAAGCCTTCCTAGGGACCGACTCCCGCGGGACGCCTCGCACCCGGCGACGGTCCCGCTACGGCCGCAGCGCCACCGTGACTTCGATCTCGACGGCACCGTTGCGCGGCAGCGCGGCGACGCCGATGGCCGAGCGCGTATGGCGCCCGGCTTCGCCGAACACGTCGGCCAGCACCTTGCTCGCGCCGTCGACGACGGTTGGCTGCTCGTGGAAGTCGGGCGCGGAGGAGACGAAGCCGGTCACCGTCAAGACCCGCGCGATGCGGTCGAGCGAGCCGAGCGCAACCTCGAGGACAGCGAGCGCGTTCAGCGCGCACACTGCCGCCGCCTCGCGCCCCTCCTCCACAGTGACGGTGTCACCGAGTCGCCCGAGGCAGGTCAGCTCGCCCGCGATGCGCGGCAGCTGCCCCGAGGTGCGCGCCACGCCGTCGTGCACGACGACGGCATCGAGCGGATCGTGGGGTGGATGCGGCCCGTGCACTGTCAAGCCCAGCTCGGTGAGCCGGGCGCGGATGGCTCCCTCGCGCAAACCGGCCTACCGCATGTACTGGGTGTAGGAGGCGAAGGTCTCGTTGACCTTGTCGGGCAACGGGAAGATGTTGCCGAGCTGCTTGCCGCCCCAGATGATCTTGGCCGAACGCTCGACGAGCGCCGTGTTGTGCATCGCCCTCTCCATCGTGGTGGCGACGGCGACCATGCCGTGGTTGGCGATGAGCGCAGCACCGCGGCTCTCGAGCGCCTTGACCACCTGCTCTGCCAGCTCGGGGGATCCGCTCTGGGCGTACTCCGTGCAGCGGATGTCCCCGCCGAGGTACACGGTGAACTCGTCGATGCAGCTCGGGATGTTCTGATGGGCGACGGCGAACATGGTCGCGTAGACGGCGTGCGAGTGGATGCACACGGCAATGTCCTCGTAAGCCGCCTGGACGGCGAGGTGGAGGTACTTCTCCGACGTCGGGCCCCGCTGGCCTCGGACCACCTCGCCCTCGGGGTCCACGATGACGATGTCCTCGACGGTCATGACCTCGTAGTCGAGCGAGGAGGGGGTCACCGCGATGTTGCCGTCCTCCATGCGGGCCGAGATGTTGCCCGAGGTGCCCTCGACCAACCCCTTCGCGAGCAGTCGCTTCGCCGCTGCGCAAATCTGCTCGGGTGCGTTCTCAATGAAGGTGGCCATGGCCGTGGCTGCTCCTCGCGCTCGTGGGCGGCCGTCGCCGCCCGTCGTGACCCCCGAATCGTACAACGCCCGCCGCAATGCCTGACACGGCTGTCAGCAAACGGACCCGCGGTACTGTCTCGGCCCATGGGACTTCTCGACGGTCGTGCGGCGGTGGTGACGGGTGCGGGCCGGGGCATCGGGCGGGACATCGCCCTGTGCCTCGCCTCGGAGGGGGCCAAGGTCGTGGTCAACGACGTCGGCGTGACCCTCGGTGGTGAGGGCACCGGGGAGGATCCCGCCGCGCAGGTCTGCAAGGAGATCGAGGCGGCGGGCGGCAGCGCCGTCCCCAACCACGACTCCGTGAGCGACTTCGACGCGGCCGGCCGGATCATCAACACCGCGGTCGACGCCTTCGGCTCCATCGACATCGTCGTGAACAACGCCGGCATCGTGCGCGACCGCACTCTCGTCAAGATGGACGAGTCCGATTACGACGCCGTCGTCGCGGTGCACCAGAAGGGCACCTTCAACACCGTCCGCCATGCCGCGCCGCTGATGAAGGACGCCGGCTACGGGCGCATCGTCAACATCACGTCGTCGGCGGGGCTGCGCGGCAACTTCGGCCAGACCAACTATGGGGCCGCCAAGGCGGCCATCATGGGCATGACCTTCGTGTGGGCGCTCGAGCTGGGCAAGTACGGCATCACGGTCAACGCGGTCGCCCCGGCCGGGTTCACCCGCATGACCGAAAACCTCTACGCCGGGGGCGAGGCACCGGCCGACCAGGACCCCGCGCTCAACGCCCCGCTCATCGCGTTCTTGGCCTCGGAGGGCGCCTCCTACGTGAACGGCCAGGTCCTGGGGCGCACGGGCTTCGCCTACACCTTGTTCCAGACGCCCCGGCAGATCGCCACCATGTGGCGGGAGGGCGGCTGGACGCCCCAGGAAGTAGCCGACCACTTCCACGAAGTGCTGGGCCAGCACCTCCAGCCCGTCGGGATGGGCGACCACCCGCTCCTCGGCAAGAAGGCCTGAGCAACCCCGGACCAGCGCACCGCCGAGCAGCGCACCGCCGGCACGGCGCAACCGCCTGACAACGCACGAGGAAGGCCAGCGCGCCCCTCCCCCGCCCTCGGTAGGGTGGGACCGCTGAACACCGACCAGCCGGGGAGGGCACTCATGCTCGTGCGAGACAAGATCTACATCAACGGGGCCTGGGTCCCCTCGACGGGCAAGGGCACGCTCGACGTCATCGACTCGGCGACCGAAGAGGTCTTCGCGACCATCCCCGAGGGCACCCCGGAGGATGTCGACAAGGCCGTCGAGGCGGCGGCGGCCGCCTTCCCGGCCTGGGCCGCCACCTCGCACGAGGAGCGGAGCAAGCTGCTCACCCGCATCGGCGAGGCGCTGGGGGCGCGCACCGACGAGCTGGCCGAGATCATCAGCCACGAGGTGGGGATGCCGATGACCCTGTCGGGCTCCATCCAGGTCGGGCTGCCCGCCGGCGCCTTCGCCGACGCCGCCAAGGCGGCTGAGACCTTCCAATGGGAAGAGGAGATCGGCAACTCCCTGGTGGTCCACGAGCCCATCGGGGTCGTCGGCGCCATCACGCCGTGGAACTACCCGCTGTACCAGGTCGTGCTGAAGGTCGCCCCGGCTCTGGCCACGGGCTGCACCGTGGTGCTCAAGCCGAGCGAGGTGGCCCCGATCAACGCCTTCATCCTGGCCGACGTGATCGACGAGGTCGGCCTGCCCCCGGGCGTCTTCAACCTCGTGTCGGGCGTCGGCCCGGTCGTGGGCGAGGCCATCGCGGCGCACCCCAAGGTCGACATGGTCTCCTTCACCGGCTCCACGCGGGCGGGGCGCCGCGTCATGGAGTTGGCGGCCGAGGACATCAAGCGCGTGGCTCTCGAGCTCGGTGGCAAGTCCGCCAACATCCTGCTCGACGACGCCGACTTCGAGAAGGCCGTGCCCGCCGGCGTGTTCGGCTGCTACATGAATTCCGGGCAGACCTGCTCCGCCCTGACGCGGATGCTGGTGCCCCGCGACAAGCTGGCCGAGGTGGAGCAGCTCGCCGCGGGAGCAGCGGCCGGCTTCGCTCCGGGCGATCCCTTCGAGGCCGGCAAGCTGTTGGGACCGCTCGTCTCGGCCGTCCAGCGCGACCGCGTACGCGGCTACATCAACAAGGGCATCGAGGAAGGCGCCAAGCTCGTGGCCGGCGGTCCCGAGGCGCCCGAGGGCCTCGAGAAGGGGTTCTACGTGCAGCCCACCATCTTCTCCGAGGTGACCCCGGACATGACCATCGCCAAGGAGGAGATCTTCGGCCCCGTCCTTTCGATCATCCCCTACGACACCGAGGAGGAGGCAATCGAGATCGCCAACGGCACGCCCTACGGGCTGGCTGGAGCGGTTTCGAGCGCCGACCCCGCCCGGGCCGAGCGGGTGGCCCGCCAGCTGCGCACCGGCCAGGTCGACATCAACGGGGGCAGCTTCAACCCGAGCGCACCCTTCGGTGGCTACAAGCAGTCGGGCATCGGCCGCGAGCGCGGCAAGTACGGGCTGGAGGAGTTCGTCGAGACCAAGGCCATGCAGCGCTGACGCAGATCGCCCACTGAATCGAGCTGCACACGCTGCACGAACCGGCGACGCCGGTTGGCTCCTTCCTAGGACACGGTGACCGGAAGGGTCACGGTGAGGGTCTGACCGCTGACGGTGGCGGTCACCGTCAGGGTGGCCGATCCGGCCACGGTCTTCCCCGGCACCTTGATGGAGCCGCTGAAGCCTCCGGTACCGCTGGCGGTCGTGCTGGTGCTGCCGATCGTGTCGCCGTTCTCGGTCAAGGTCCCGGTGATCGAGGCGACGTCGGGGAACGCGCTGCCCGAGAAGGACAGGGATGACCCCGGGGCCACCGACGACGCAGCGGTCAGCGTCGCCGTCCCGGTGGTCGTCACGCTCACCCCGCTCGATGCGGTGCTCTGGCTGTACGTGGTCGCCGAGACGGGGCTCGACGTCCCCGTGACCGTCTCGGCCAACTTCTTGAACGAGCCCGTGAGACCCGAAGCACTGAGGAGGTCAGCGGTCTGACCCGAGCTGGCGCTGAACGACGGCAGGACCAACGCGAGCGTGCCCGCCACCGAGCTCCCCGAGCCGACCGACATGGTGGGGAAGCTGGTCGCGCCCGTGCCGTCGAAGCTGAGCGTGCCCGACTTGACCGCGGCGAAGCTGCCCTCGACGGTGAACTGGCCGGACGGGCCCAGCGTGAGCGCATTCGATCCGCTGATGCTCCCGGTGTCCGTGGCGCGGTAGTCGACGGTCAGCGCGCCCGAATTGACCAGGCTGGGAATCTCGAGCTCGACGGGTTGGCTGTCGTCGGGCAGGCTGATCGTGCCGGCGTTGGTCAGTGCACCGGTGTCGACGAGCTTGTTGGTCCCGTTGTACGAGCCGTTGAGCACGATCGTCCCGTCGTTCGTCCCGGCCGCGGGCAGCGTGAGCGTGGCGGTGGACCCCTGGCCCGGGAGTCCGACCGAGATCGTGTAGCCCTTCGCCACGGTTCCCGTGACCGTGTCCGAGTCGTTGACCGGCTCGGTGATCTGGTCGCTGAGCAAGCCGCCGGCGCAGGCCTGGCCCGACGAGAGCGTCGAGCCGAAGGCGATGGTGCCGTTCACCGTGATGGAGGAAACAGATGGGCCGCACAGGGAGCCGCCCTTGATCTTGAGCTTGCCGGTGACGGCGATGGTGCCGCTCCCGGCGGTGGCGATGGTCCCTTTCTGGGTGACATTCATCTTGCCGGAGGTCGGTGTCGTGATCTCGAGCACGCCGCTCGACGAGATGGTGCCCGTGTTCTTGAGGCCGGCCCTGGACGAGGCCGGACCGGTGAAGTCGGCGCCGTTGCTGTCGATGACCTTCTCGACGCTGACGGTACCGGTGTTGACGAAGGACAGCACCGCGATGGTGACTGGGTTGCCGCTGTCAGCCGGCACGTCGAACGTGCCGGCGTTCGTGAACGTGCCCGAAGAATCGAACTGATTGGTGCCGTTGTAGGACCCGTGCAACTCGATGGTGCCGTCGTTGGCCGCGCCACTGGCTGCGTTGAGCACGGTGTTCTGCCCGTTGTTGCCGATGCCGACGGAGATGGTGTAGCCGGCGGGCACGGTCCCTTCGAGGGTGTCGGTCGCATTGACGGGCTCGGTGATGGTGTCGCGCAGCTGCCCGGCTGTGCAGGCGCCTCCCGCGCCGACGGTCGAGGCGAACTCGATCGTCCCCGTCTGGTTGATCGAGGTGGTCGAGGGTCCGCAGAGCGTGCCGCCTTCGACGTCGAGGACACCGTCGCCGTTGATCACCCCAGTGCCGGTCACCGTGACCTGACCGTCCTGGGTCACGGTCGCGTTGGTGCTCGAATTGCCCAGGTTGAGCGTCCCGCTGGCGCCGATCGAACCGCCGGAACCGTTGGTCAGAGCCCCAGAGAAGGTGGCCCCGCTGCCGAGGGTCTTCTCGACGCTGAACGTCCCCGTGTTGTCGAAGGACGTCACGGCGATCGTGACCGGGTTCCCGGTGTCATTGGGCACGTCGAAGGTGCCGTTGTTCGTGAAGGTGCCGCTCGAGTCGAACTGGTTCGTGCCGTTGTAGGACCCGTGCAGTTCGACGGTGCCGTCGTTGACGGCCCCGGTGTCGGCCGTGAGCACGGTGTTCTGCCCGTTGTCGCCGATGCCGACGGAGATGGTGTAGCCGGCGGGCACGGTGCCCTCGAGAGTGTCGGACGAGTTCAGGGTCGTGCTGATGGTGTCGGTGTCACCTGTCGCACACGGAGAGCCGGCGGTGACACCCGGGGCGAACTCGATGGTGCCGGTCTGATTCACAGAGGTGGCCGAAGGCCCGCAGACCGTGCCGCCCTCGACGTCGAGGACACCGTCGCCGTTGATCACCCCGCTGCCGCTCACCGTCACCTGGCCGTCCTGGTTGACGGAGGTCGCCGTGGAGGAATTGCCCAGCGTGAGGATTCCGCTGACCGAGACGGTCGCGGTGGACTGGTTGGTGAGGCTGCCGAGAAGACTGAGCCCGTTGCTGTCCAGCGCCCGCTCGACGCTCAGGGTTCCGGCGTTCTCGAAGTCACTGACGTTGGCGGTCACCGGATCGCCACCGTCGTTCGGCACGTCCACGGTCCCGTTGTTGGTGAAGGTGCCGCTCGAGTTGAACTGGTTGATGCCGTTGTAGCCACCGTGCAGGACCAGCGTCCCGTCGTTGGTCGTGCCGGCGGCTGCGGTCAGGGTGGATCCGTTGCCCGAGTCCGCGATGCCGTAGTCGACGGTGTACTCGGAGGGGATCGTGCCCGACAGCGTTTCGGTCACGTTGTCGGCGTTGTAATTGCTCGACCAGCACCGTGTCGACCGGCGTGACACCGCTGCACGATGCAGCCACCGCGGCGGTCGAGCCGAAGTTCAGCGTGCCCGGCCCCGCATACGCCGGGGCACCACACAGCTCACCGCCCTCCACGTCGAGCTCGCCGTCGAGCGCGACGTAGCCCGCGTCCTGGAGGTTCGACGCGCTCTCGTTCTCGACGTTCGAGAACGACCCCTCGTTGACCAGGTCGCCGGTGTCGAGGGTCAAGATGCCGTTGTAGTTGTCGGTCGTACTGCTGATGACCGCCGAGCTCGGCTGGACCAGGATCGTGCCCTCGTTCGTGTACGTCCCACCCCCGGCCGCCAACGTGCTCTCGGTGCCGGGTGCCGCCGCGCCCAGAGTGAAGCCGGAGGGCGATTCCACGCTGAGTGTCCCCAGGTTCGTGAGCGTCGGGGCCTCCAGGAAGCTGCGCTCGCCGAGGGTCGCCCAGTTCGGGGCGCCGTTCGCCGAGTCCACCGTGCCGGTCGACTCGTTCGTCATGCTGCCGCCGACGATGAGGCTGGTGTAGCCGTTGTAGCCGCCGTAGATCTCGATCGTCCCCGAGTTGTCGACGTCGGTGGTCACGTTCAGGCTCAAGTCCTCGAGACCGCCGCCATAATCGCCGAGGACGATCGAAGCCCCCTGCGAGATCGACAGGCTGTTGATCGAGAACGCGGTGTAGTTGGACGATCCTGGATCCTGGTCGAGGACGATCGTTCCGGATGCGATGCAGACGTCACTCGACGGCCCTGGTGCACCGTTGCTCCAACCACTGTTGGAGAGGAAGGACCCGCCGCCGGGACTGTTGTAGGTCGTCGAGCAACTGAGTCCCTGCGCACCGGCCTCGGTGGCGACGCCGACGCCGACCGCGCCGACGGCGACGAGCGCCGAACTGGACAAAAGGACACCGCACATCAGTCTCGCTACCGCTCGCACCACAACTCCCTTCATCGGACCCACCGGAGCCGCGACACGGGCGCGGCGCGGTACGCGCCGACGCACAGTGATCGATCGCCAAGGGCCTGTTCCGCTGACCTGTCCCTAACCTAGGAGCGACGCCATCGGGCGGCAAGGGTGCTGGCATCACCCGGGTGCGCGTGGAACTACGACATGCATTCGCTGCGTGGTCGTCCTACGTGCAATTACGTAGCTCGGCACCACCAGCCGAGAAGCGGTCCGTTGCCCAGGCGCGTGGAGCGACGCCGGAACGGATCAGCGGCCGTTACGCGTCGAGTGGGTTCCGCCAGCCGGGCGAGCCGGTGTGCGCGCCCGCGGCCACCCGCAGGCCGATGTAGTTGCGTTGTGCTTCCACTGTGCCGGCCCCGAAACACAGGCCCCTGATGTCGCGGTAGGCCCGCTCCAAGGGGTACTCGCGCGAGTAGCCGTAGCCACCGTGGATCTGCATCGCCTCGTCACAGACGAACTTGGCCGCCAGGTTGGCGGCCGGTCTTGGCGATGGCGGTCTCGAGGGCGGGCGGAGTGCCGCTGGGCCCGGCCAGCCGCACGGCACGGGCCAGCAACAGGCGCGCGCCTTCGAGCTGCACGGCCATGTCGGCCAGCTTCCACTGCAGTCCTTGGAGGTCGGCCAGCGGTCGTCCGCCGATGACCCGTTCGTTCATGTAGCGCACGGCGTGCTCGAGCGCGCCCTGCGCCGCGCCCACGCACATGGAGGCGTTGCCGCAGCGCTCGTGGTTGAGGTGCGACAGCAGCACCTTGAAGGCCTCGGTGCTCGACGGATCGCCTGCGATCAGCACGTCGTCCTCGGTGATCTCGACGCCGTCGAAGGCGAGCTCGGCCTCGGTGGCGGCGTGGATGCCCATGCCCTTGTGCCGCCCCGTCACCGACACGCCCTCGCGGTCGGTCGGCACGATCACCGCCCCGATGCCCTTGGCGCCCTCACCACCGGGCCAGCGGCACCAGACCAGCACACCCTGCGCCACGTCGCCGAGTGTGGAGTAGTTCTTGTAGGCGTTGAGGCGCCAGCGCCCCGGACCATCCTCGACCAACGATGCCCGCATGTTCTGCACGGCCGAGCCGGCGTCGGGCTCGGTGATGCCGATGCTGATGATGGCGTCGCCGTCGGCTGCGGCGGGCAACCAGCGCTCCTTCATGGCCTCGGGCCCGAGATGCTCGATCCCCCGCGGCGGCCCGTTGAACGTCAGCTGGCAGCAGATGGCCGACGAGACGTCGGCGCGGGCGATCTCTTCGAGCACGATCGAGGCCTCGACGTCGCCGAGCCCCATGCCGCCCCACTGCTCCCCCACCGTGATGCGCAACAGGTCCGCTGCCGCCAGGGCCTTGCGGAGCTCGGCGGGCACCGCGCCGTCCTCGTCGGCCTGGTGCGCCCGCGGCGCCACCTCACGGTCGGCGACGTCTCGGGCCAGTTGGCGCAGCGCGGCCTGGTCGTCGGTCTCCGCCAGCAGGTCGGTCCCGGGACCGTCGTGCCCGCCGTGTCCCCCCGATGCGCTCATCAGCCGGGCTCGGTCCCGACGATGCCCACGAAGCTGACACCCTCCCCGGGGGCGCCTCCCAGGTTGTGCGTCAGCCCCAGGGTGCGGCCGGGCCCGACCGTGGCGATCTGGCGTTCCGGTGGTGCCTCGCCGCGCAGCTGCAGCCAGCACTCGAAGAGCATGCGCAGGCCGGAGGCGCCGATGGGGTGACCGAAGGACTTGAGCCCGCCGTCGGGATTCACCGGAAGGTCGCCGTCGCGGTCGAAGGTGCCCTCGAGCACCTCCTTCCACGCCGTGCCCCGCTCGGCGAAGCCGAGGTCCTCCATGAGGACGAGCTCGGTCGGGGTGAAGCAGTCGTGGACCTCGGCCATGGCCAGTTGCGTGCGCGGCTCGGTGACGCCCGCCTGCGCGTAGGCGTCCGCGGCGGAGCGCACGACCTCCTCGAAGGTCGTGTAGTCGTAGGCCGGGTCGATCGGACCGGCCGCCGGACCGGCGACGAAGGAGAGCGCCTTCACGTAGAGCGGGTTGTCGCAGTAGCGGTGGGCCTCGGAGGCCCGGCAGATCACCGCCGCCGCCGAGCCGTCGCTCACCCCGCTGCAGTCGAACACCCCGAGGTCGCCCGCCACCAGCGGCGCCTTGGTGATCGTGTCCATGGAGACTTCCTTCTGGAACTGCGCCCGTGGGTTGTGCGCGCCGTTTTGGTGGTTCTTGAAGGCGATCCGGCTCATGACCTCCTTCATCTGGTCCTTGTCGACGCCGTACTTGTGCGAGTACGACGGGGCGAGGAACGAGAAGGCGGCCGGAGACGAGAGGCCGGGGTCGGTGCCGTCGCCGACGGCGCGGATCCCGGTCAGGCCCGAATAGCCGGTGTCCTTGAGCTTCTCGACGCCGATGGCCATGGCCACGTCGTAGGCGCCCGACGCCACCGCGTAGCACACGTTGCGGAACGCCTCGGACCCCGTCGCGCAGTAGTTCTCGACGCGGGTCACGGGCTTGTAGTCGAGCTTCAACGGCCTCGACAGGGTCACACCGCACACGCCCGAGGTCATGGTGCCGAGCCAGAACGCGTCGATGTCGTGGATGGACATGCCGGCTGATGCCGCCGCCTCGGTGGCCGCGTCGGTGAGGAGGTCGTCGACGCCCTTGTCCCAGAGCTCGCCGAAGCGGGTGCAGCCCATGCCGATGATGGCCACCTGGTCGCGAATGCCGCTGCTCGCCATGGTCTCTACGCTCCTTGCTCCGCTGCGTCCTGCCCGGTTGCGTCCTGCACCGGTGCGTCCTGCACGGGTGCGTCTCGCTCTGGCGCCGCGCCGCCTGCCAGCGGCCGGGCCTTCCAGAAGTAATTGTGCACGCCCTGCGCGGTCCAGACGCGCCGGAACGTCATGGCGACGCGGTCGCCGATGGACAGCTCGTCGGGCCGGGCGTCGGTCAGCTCGCAGCGGAACCGGCCGCCGCCGTCGAAGTCGATGATCACGCCGATGACCGGCGGCGAGAGCGAGAAGGCCAGATGGTCGATGGTGAACGTCGCCACCGTCGCCGGCACGTCGGCCAGGCGCTCGGGCTGCATCTGGTCGATGGCGTGGCAGTGCAGGCAGGCCCGCGTCGGCGGCATGTGGCGGAAGCCGCAGGCGGTGCAACGGCTGGCGGCGAACGCGTACTTCCACTCCTCGGAGCGGTGGACGGTCGGCGCGCCGGGCCGCTCGGGGTCGGGCCGGCGCGGCGGCTCGCGGTGCATCTGGCCCCGCCAGGTCAAGAAACTTGCGTAGGCGAGGTCGTCGCGCCCCGCCTCGATCTGCTCGGCGACGCTCGGCACGCCGGCCTCGGCCCGCGCCCGCTGCGCGTCCGCCAGCAAGTCGGTCGTGCGCAGGACGACGGCGTCGGCGCCGTCGGCGAGCGACAGCACGACGATCACCTGCTCGGGCTCGGCGCGCTCGAGCACGTCGCACAGCGCGACAGCCGCCTGCGCGGCACCGAGGTTCCCGACGGAGCCCGAGAGATCGGGAGCCAGCACGCCCTCGCCGACACCGAGCCCCTTGATCGCCGCCTTGACCGCCCGCGCGTGGAGCCCGGTCACGATCGCGTGGTCGACGTCGCCCTCGGCCAGCCCTGCGTCCTTGAGCGCCGCTGCGAAGGCCTCGCGGGCCAAGCGGGACGTAGAGCTCCTCCCCGAAGCGCTCCTCCCAGACGTGCGAGTCCGCCTCGCCCGGCACGCGCCAGCGGTCGAGAAACTCGTCGCTGGCGGCGCCCCGCCCGATCAGCTGCGCCACGCGCGTCCACCGGCGCACAGACGAAGGCGGCCGCCCCGTCGCCGCTCTCACGCTCTTCCGCCGAGCCGGCCAGCCCGGTGCGCAGGTCCGAGACCACGGCCAGCGTCGTGCGGCCGGCACCCATCCCGTCCCCCGCCGCAACCAGCGCCTGGAGCAGCGTCCCGACGGCCGATCGTGAGGACCCGGCGAAGTCGTACGCCCCGCTCCCACGCCCGAGCCCGAGGGCCGCGTGCACCGTCGTCGCGCTCGTCTTGTCGAGATACGGCGGGTCCGGCGTCGAGAGGAACAGGTCCTGCACCGCACCGGGCCCTGGTCCCACCGCGAGGGCGCGGCGACCGGCCTCGACACCCAGCGTCGTCGTGTCCTCGTCGTAGGAGGCGACGGCGCGCGTCCCGCGCCCGCCACCGCTCCCGAGCACCGAGCCGATGGCGGCGCGCTGGAGCCGCCAATACGGCAGGTAGGTCCCCCAGGCCGCGATGCCGGCGGCCATCAGCGCCTCCTCAGGTGGCCAGGCCCGGGGCGCTCCCCCGATCCGGCCGGCACCTGCACATCGACGTTCATGACCCTCCCTCGGGCTCTCCGGCACGGCGGGTCCGACGCCCTTCGACGTGTCCCGCGCGGTGCCCGCTCCCCGCTCTGGCCTGGGCGTTCTGCGCCGACCAGGAGCTGGCAACCGTGTGCCTCACCCTAGTCGGCCCTCCGTCCGCCCCCTCCGGGGCCGGCCGCCCCAGACCCGCCGCAGCTGTCCCGGCGGGGCACGCCGTACCTCCGGGCAACACCACCTCACGCCGTGGCCGCGACCACCATCTCCCAGCTGTCGAGCTCGAGCGGGCCACCACCGCCCGCCTGGAACCGGACGTCGCGGAAACCCGCGGCCTCCAACCAGACGACCCATTCGGGCGGGGTCGGCAGGCGCACGAAGTACGACGCGCGCCGCACGGCGCCCTCGCGGTGGACCGTGCGCTCGATGCACATGCGCCCCGACACCGGGTCGAAGGTGGACAGCTCGACCATCGTGTCGTCACCCCGGTGGACCACGACCCCTTCGGGCGCCGGGGTGAAGTGCCGGACGCCGGCGTCGTGGTGCATGGTGTCGATCGCCACTGTCCCGCCCGGTCGCAGCACCCGGTGGAACTCCGCCAGCACGGCGTGGCAGTCGGTGTCGTCGTAGTACCCGAACGAGTTCAGCCAGCACACCACCGCGTCATACGGGCCGTCGACGGGCAGATGGCGCAGGTCTCCCTCGACGTAGCGGACCGAGTGCGGTGCCAGCAGCGGGTCGGACCGGGCCTGCTCGAGGTACGAGGGCGTGATGTCGACGCCGGTCACCTCCATTCCCGCCGCGGCCAGCCGACGCGCCACGCGGCCGTGCCCGCACGGCACGTCGAGGATGCTCGAACCGGGCGGCAGGTCGAGGAGGCCGAGGATCTCGGCCGCGTCGGCGTCGGAGTGGGCGTCGTTGATGGACTCCTCGTAGAAGTAGAGGTAGTCGTCGCCGAACGTGCCCTCCAGGTCGAACTGCATGCGCCATTGTCGCCGCTAGGGTCGGCCGGGTGCCTGCCCCGGGCGATATCGCCTTCGACACCGTCTCGGCCGTGCGCCCCACCAGCGACCCCGACGTCTTCGAGACCGCCGTCCATCCGTTGTGGGCGGTGGGCGACAAGCCCAACGGCGGGTACCTCCTCGCGATCTTGGGCCGAGCGGCCCGCCTGGTTGCCTGCGGCGACGACGGGCCGGCGTGGGAGACGGTGTCTGCGTCCATCACATATCTGGCACCTCCGGACCTGGCGGCGGCGACCGTCCGCACGACCGTCATGCGCCGCGGCCGCACGGCGGCGCAGGTGCGCGCGGTCCTCGTCCAGGACGGCCGCGAGATCGTCGACGCGGTGTTCGTGCTCTCGACGGTGCCGTCGGCCGTCGCCCGCTACGACGGGATCGGGCCACTGGTGGTGGCGCCCCCCGAGGCATGCGAACAGCTGGGTACCGAAATTCCGGGCGGCCTGCGAGTGGGCCTGATGGAGGCGCTCGATCTCCGGCTCGATCCGGTCACCAATCCCTTCACGAGCGCCGCCCACGAAGGAGCCCGAGCGGAGCTCCGGGGCTGGACGCGCTTTCGCGACGGGCGCGAGCCGGACCCGCTGTCGCTGCTCCTCTTCATCGACGCCGTACCCCCGGCCACCATGATGATCGGATCGAACGGCTGGGTCCCGACCCTGCAGATGTCCGCGTACGTGCGCGGGGTCCCGGACCCGGGGTGGCTGGGCATCCGATTGACCGCCAACCTCGTGGCGGGCGGCATGGTCGACGAGACCTGTGTCCTCTGGGACAGCGCGGGCCGGGTAGTCGCCCAGTCGAACCAATTGGCCCGCTTGCGCTTCCCCGACGAGTCCCGCTGAAGCGCCGGCAACGCCGGCTCTAGCCTGGCGCCGTGCCCCCCGGCGGACCCGCCTCTGTCCGATGCCTCGGCGCGACCGGCGCGCACACGCGGTGACCGGTTTCGAGCGTCTCGGCCGCGCCGACCTCGGCGCCATCGCCGAACTCTGCCGGCGCGCCGTCGCTGATCCCCCGTCGGAAGAGGAGCTCGACGGCGCCCTCTTCACCAGCGACCAGCCGGCGGTGGTCCTCGGATCGCCGGCCACCGGCGTCATCGCCGCCGTCGACTGTGACGATGGCGCCCACATCCGGCTGCTCGCCGTCGACCCGGCGGCCCGTGGGCGCGGGGTCGGTCGGGGCTTGGTGGAGGCCGCCGAAGAATGGGCGCTCTCGGCCGGACACACGAGCGTGACCACCGGCGCGGACCCGCCGTACTTCCTCTGGCCGGGCGTGCCCAGCACCGAGACCGCCCTCATGTGTCTCTTCGAGCGCCGGCACTACGGGCGAATCGAGACCAACTACAACATGGACGTCGACTTGCTCGACATCCCCGAGGATCCGGGAGGGCACTACCTGGGCGGGCGGGCCGACCGCGACGACGTCGACGCGTTCATGGTGGCCAACTGGCCGAACTGGCGGCCCGAGGTCCTGCGCGCGCTGGCCAAGGGCAATCTCGTGCTGGCGCGCGAGCGCGGCGACACGGGAGCTGTGAGCGCCTTCTGCGCGTTCGAGGTCAACCGGCGCGGCCTGCTCGGCCCGGTGGCGGTGCGGCTCGAGCTCATGGGGCAGGGTCGTGGCCAGGGCGTGCTCCTCGGCGCCCTGCACGAGCTGCGGCGGCGGGGCGCCGACCGTGTCTCGGTCGTCTGGGTTGGTCCCGTCGTCCCCTACGCCGCCGTCGGCGGCCGGGTGGGCGAGGTGTACTTCGTCTACCGCAAGGAGCTGGCGTGAACCTCCTGCCGAT
Organism: uncultured Acidimicrobiaceae bacterium; assembly: GCA_963736225.1. Taxonomy (GTDB): domain Bacteria; phylum Actinomycetota; class Acidimicrobiia; order Acidimicrobiales; family RAAP-2; genus Bog-473. The sequence goes on from CAVTOF010000003.1 coordinate 481,568, forward strand.
CCCGCGCACGCTCGAGCTCACCACCACCCTCGTCGACGGCCGCCCCGCGACGCGCCGGCTCGACCCGTCGCTCCCCGCACAGGGCTACGACCTGCGCATCAGCGAGAACGCCGTGGAGCTCGCCGGCGCCGACGAGGCAGGCCTCTTCTACGGCGAGGCGACGCTCGCCCAGCTGGCACGCCTGCACGACGGGCGACTGCCGGCGGGCGCGGTGCGCGACCACCCCGACCTCCCCGTGCGCGGCGTGATGCTCGACATCTCCCGCGACAAGGTCCCCACCATGGACTCGCTGCGGGCCGTGATCGGCCGCCTGGCGTCGATCAAGATCAACCAGGTCCAGCTGTACTCGGAGCACACGTTCGCGTACGGGGCCCACCACGAGGTGCACGCCGCGGCCAGCCCGCTCGACGCCGCCGAGATCAAGGAGCTCGACGCCTTCTGCCGAACCCGGCACGTGGAGCTCGTCCCCAACCAGAACTGCCTCGGCCATATGAACCGCTGGCTCGCGCACGATCGGTACCGCCCGCTGGCCATCGAGCCGGACGGTTTCGTCGATCCGTACGGCATCGCGCGCCGACCCATGACGATCGAGCCGGGGAACCCGGCTTCGCTGGCGCTGGTGCGCGAGCTTCTGGGGGAGCTGCTGCCGCTGTTCAGCAGCCGGCGGGTGCATGTCGGACTCGACGAGGCGTGGGAGCTGCCTGCGACCCGAATGGACGACTTCATGGACTGGGTGGCCACGCTGCGCGCCCTGCCCGAGCTCGGCGGGCGCGAGATGTTGATGTGGGGCGACATGATCTCGGGCCACGCCGACCAGGTCGCACGGCTCCCTGCCGGGGTGACGGTGTGCGAGTGGGGCTACGACGACTGGTATCCCTTCGACGAGCGCTGCGCGGTGTTGGCCGAGGCCGGCGTGCCGTTCTGGGTCGCCCCGGGCACGTCGAGCTGGCTCAGCATCCTCGGCCGCTTCACCAACGCACGGGCGACGTGCAGCCGCGCGGCGGCGGCTGCCCTTGCGCACGGCGGCCGCGGTTACCTCAACACGGACTGGGGCGACAACGGCCACCTCCAGCAGTGGGTGGTCAGCGAGCCCGGACTGGCCTTCGGCGCCGCCGTGTCGTGGTGCCACGACGCCAACGAGCACCTGGACATCGGTGCAGCCCTCAGCGCGCACGTCTTCGAGGACTCCACCGGCGCCCTGGCAGCTGCGGTGCTGGCCCTTGGCGACGCCCATCGGCTGGTGACGCCCCAGTTCCCGAATATGTCCACGCTCGTGATGAACCTGTACTACCCGCAATTCCCCGTGGGCCGCGGCCTGACCGCGGGACTGAGCACGGACGAGCTCGACGCGGTGGAGCGGTGTCTCGAGGGAGCACGCACTGACGCGAGCTCCGCGCGGGCGGCCCGGACGGACGGCGCATGGCTCGTCGACGAGGTCCTCTACAGCATCGATCTCGTGTCGTTGCTGAACCGCGACGCGCGAGCACGCCTGCGCGGCGACGGGACTCTCGCGAGCGTCAACGAGGAGGAACGTGCCGCGCTCGGTGCCTCGCTGGACGAGCTCATGGAGCGTTCCCGGGCACTCTGGCTTCGCCGCAACCGTCCGGGCGGACTCGACGACAGCCTCGCCTGGCTGGCCAACCTGCGCACCGGTTACGTAACGGGGCACCCGGACCCCACCTGGGGAGGCCTGTCGGTTCGCTCGACCTGACCGGGTCGCTGGCGGCGCTCGCGGCGCGCGTCGCTCTGATCGCACCCGCGACGAGGGGCCGTGGCGAGGCTCTTACGCGATTCCTACCTCCGGCCCATCCCAATCCCATGCGCGCCGGAGTTCGCTCCAAGGCTGCCCTGATAGCCCTGGGCCGTGTCCGATTCCGATGCGCCCGTGTCACGGCGCCTCGGCCGGCGCCCGGCACTGGACGGCATACGGGGTGTGGCGTGGACCGTCGTGTTCTTCTCACACGCCGTGACGCTGCCGTTCGCTATGGGGCAGGTCTCGATGTTCGTCTTCTTCGCGCTGAGCGGCTTTCTCATCACCGACCTCCTCGTGGAGGAACGGGCATCGACCGGGCGCGTGTCGCTGTCGAAGTTCTTTGCCCGCCGGGCGCTGCGCCTGTTGCCCGCACTCGTCTTCTTTCTTGCCTGTTGGCTGGCTGTCGTGCTCGTCACCGGCGGGCATGCGCCTTGGACGACCACCGTGCCCGGCGGCGCCGGCGGCCATGGGACACCGGCGTGGGTTGCGCTCCAGGGCGTCGTCGCCGCGCTGTTCTACGTGTCGAACTGGGCCACCATCGGACACTGGTTCACTGGGTACGTTCCGCTCGGGCACCTCTGGTCTCTGGCGGTGGAGGAGCAGTTCTACCTGTTGTGGTCGCCCGTCGTGGTCCTCCTGCTGGCACGCCGCAGCCGCGCTGCGGTCGGCTGGGCCGCGGCGCTGGCCGCCTCCGCCTCCTGTGCCGACGTCGCGCTGCGTGGTGCGGGCGGCATCACGCTCCCCCTCGACATGAGTACCGACACCCGCGCCGGCGCCTTTCTCGTCGGAGCGGCACTGGCCGTGGCCTGGCTACGCCGCGCGTCGTGGTTGCACGTGGTCGAAGGCGCCGCTTCGAAGCTCGTCGTGGCCGGGTCTCTGGTGATGTTGGCCTGGGGCTCGTGGGTGTTCGACCACCGGGCCTCCGCTCTTGTCTTCGCCTCGACCTGGGCCGCCGTCTCCGTCGCGGCCGGGCTCCTCGTCGTGGCCTTCCTCGGCGACGCGCCCGGTGGCGGTGCCGTCGTCACCTCAGCGGTGGCCAGGTACGTGGGCCGCCGCTCCTACGGTCTCTACCTCTGGCACTACGCGTGGCTCACCTGGCTCGCCGGGATGGGTCTGGCTGGTGTGCCGCTCGCGCTTGGCGCGTCCTTCGTCAGTGCCGAGGCGTCGTGGCGGCTCGTGGAGCAACGGGCCCTGGCGCGCAAGGCGCGCTTCACGCCGGCGCCGCCAGTGCCCGAACGGACCATGGAACCCCAGACGGGATTCGACGTGGCACCGGCAGACTCCGCGCCACAGCCGGTCCCGGTCTGAGCCGTTCCCTCAGGCGGCCTGCTCCCCCTCGTCGTCGGCCCCCTCGTCGTCGGCCCCCTCGTCGTCGGCCTCCTCGTCGTCGGCGTCGTAGCAGTCCCACGAGCAATAGCCGCCGATCCGGGAGGACGCCGGGTGGAAGCCACAGCGCGCGCAGCGCTGGGGTGTTCTCGCCGTTGCGGTGTCCCTCTTTGTCGATGTCGTGATGTCGTGCACTGTTCGTTCCGTTCCTGCAATCGTTCGTTCGTCCTACCTAGTCGCTGATCTGGACTGCCACCCGGTCTCACATGAGTCCCTGGTTCGGCCTTCCCCTGTGCGGGCACCCGGTCCCGGTGCCTCGCTCCGGAAAAGCAAAGAGCCGCTCCCCGATAGGAAGCGGCTCCTCGACGTGGGACTCTCTCAGTCCTTCCTACGTCGGAACCACCTCCGGTGCGGACAGCTTCGGGATGCCACATACCTGCACCTCTGCCATGTCGACGCGCGACTGCCCGAGCAGGCTGGTCGCCTCCGTGGACCGGGTCGTCCCCTCGCACATCCCGTGACGTTGCGTCATCACACGGCAAGTATACGGGACGGTCCGAAGCCCTTCGCGCCGACAGACGGATGGCGCGGAGAGTTCATCCACGCGTCACATGACTGCGCTGCGGCATGGACGTGTTGTCGCACCGCACACGGGCGTCGCCACACCCGATCTCACCGGCACGCCACCGTCCAGGCTCAGTCGCCCACGAGCACCGTCTGAGGTCGGGCGTCAGGCCGGAGAAGCGTCGGCGGGCTCGGCGGCGATCAGGCGCGCCTTCAACTCTGGCTTGACGACCTTGCCGGTCGGATTACGCGGGAGGTCGTCGACGAAGATGAACTGCCGCGGCACCTTGTAGTCCGCCAAGTGCTCGAGCCCGAAGGCACGCAACTCGTCGGCGTCGGCCTTCGTGTCGTCATGCAAGACGACGAAGGCGACCACGTCCTCGCCGAGCACCGGATGCGGAGCGCCGACCACGGCAACTTCCTTGACCGCGCCGTGCTGGACGAGCGCGTGCTCCACGTCAGTGGCGTGCACATTGTTGCCGCCGCGGATGATGACGTCCTTGGAACGGCCGACGATGTAGAGGTAGCCGTCGGCATCGAGCTTGCCGAGGTCGCCGGTGATCAGCCACCCGTCCTTCCACGTGCCCGCGGTGGCCTGGGGGTCGTTGTAGTACTCGCGCTGACGGCCCGGCATCTGCAGGCGTACCTCCCCCACCACGTCGGGGGGCAGCGGCTGGTCGTGCTCGTCGACGATCCGCACGATTGCAGGGGGCGCGATCTGTCCGACTGAGCCGGGGCGCTTGATCGCCTCACCCTGCGGCATGATGCAGTAGGCGGAGCCGGCCTCGGTCATCCCGTAGTTGTTGGACACCAGGGCGTCGGGCATCTTCTCCTGCAGCCGCTCGACGACGTAGGGAGCGAGCGGTGCGCTGCCGACCGAGCACATCTGCACCGAGGAGAGGTCGGCCGCATCGAAGCGCGGGTTGTCGATCAGCAGGTGCGCCATGGCCGGCACGAGAAAGATGAAGACCGGTCGTTGCTCCTCCACCACGTCCAGCCACCGGTCGGCGTCGAACCGAGGCTGGTAGACGACCTGAAGGCCCATCTTCATCGGCGTGTACACGAGCGCAATGCCGGCGAAGGTGAACAGCGGGCTGGCATGCAGCCAGCGGTTCCCCGACCAGTTCGGGTCGACCGCGCCGATCATGGCGCCGTTGGAGTGGCGCACCGCCACCCCCTTCGGCCGTCCCGTGGTGCCAGACGTGTAGAGGATGTCGGCCAGATCGTCGCTCTCGCGCGGCGCCTGGAAGGGCGAGCGGTCGCCAGCGGTGGCCTCGGCCCACCCGAGCAGCGGGACCTCGGCTGCGCCACTGTCCGGCAGTGTGACGGTTCCCTCCGTGCCGGCGTCGACCAGGACGAGGAGGCCGTCGCGCCTGGCCTCGAGGTCACTGGCGACGAGCGCTCCGTCGGTCACCACGGCGGTGGCACCCGAGTGGGAGAGCACGTGCGCCACTTCGGCCGACGCCAGGCGCGGGTTCATCGGGACGGCGACCCCGCCGGCCCGATGCGCCGCCGAGTAGGACACCAGCCAGTGCAACGCGAGCTCGGGATGGAGGTGGATGCCCACCCGGGCGCCCGGTTCGAGTCCCGCCTCGAGGAGACGGCGAGCCATCGCGTTGGCCGCGCCGTCCCATTCGGCAAAGGTCATCGACCCGACGTCGACCACCTCGAAGGCCGTCTTGCCGCCGAATTCGATAGCCATACGGCCCAGGTGCTCGTCCATCAACATGGCGAAAACGGTAACCGATGTCAGTGCGCAACAAAGGCGGTGCCCGAGATGGCTCGGCAGCACACCACAACCGGGCCCTCGGCTTCTCCGACTGCTGAGGCGCGACGTCCGCCCGGGGCCGTCACCACGTGGCTCACGCCAGAGCGCACCGGGCGTCGTTCAGGCCGTGGCCTCCGCCACCAGCCACGATTCGGCTCGTGTCTCGAGATCGCAGAGATCCGAATGAGTCGACCGGCCTTTCTCGCGGCGGACCACATGATCGAAGCCCGCCTCGCGCAGCCGGAGCTCCAGGTCGTCGAAGTCGTAGAGGTACCGGTGTCCCCAATATCGGAACGCGACGTTGATGTAGTGGGCGTTGGTGTCGATGAAGTTGTAGGCCGGGTCCTGTAAAACCTCGACTTCCCGCCAGGGTCCTCCGTAATTCTGGACGACCCGGGCCAGGTCGGGCATCGCGATGCGGAGCACACCGCCGGGAGACAGCGCCGCCCGACAGTCCGCAAAGAGTCGCCTTCCCTCGTCCAGCTCCAGATGCTCGAAGAAGTGTTCGCTGTAGATGCGCGTGGCCGTGGCGCCGGGAAGTGGGAGTCCTTGCCGGAGGTCCCAGCGCACGTCGGCGGCGGCATCGGGCTCGCCGTCGATGTTGCACCACCCGTCCAGATGCACCGAGCCGCAGCCGAGGTGCAAACGCAGCGGGCTGCCCTCCTCCCAACACCCGGCCTGTCGCGCTGCCTCCACGCGCTGGGACAAGGTCGGCTCCTCGACAGAGGCCGCCACGGCCTCGCCGCCACGGCCGCCGCGGTGGACGAACGCCCTGCCCCGCTGGATCAGACTCCTGCCCGGCTTCTGGACACCCGTCGAGCCCGTCATCGGGCCAGATCGTACTGCCCGGTGTCGGTCGTGCCGGGTGAGGATTGCATCGCGGTCGGACGCGGCGTACGTCGAAGGTTTCTCAATTGCGGTGGGGGTCGTTCGTTGCCGGACGTCGACAACGTGGGGTGATCCGATACACCCGGCTCAGAGATACAAGCCTCGGCGCGCAAAGTTGACGCCGATGTCAGGTTCGTTGCAGCATGGCCGGTGCGCCTACGGGGGTCGAACACAGCCCTCTCCGTCGAGTTCACGGTCCCGTCCTCGTGCGGGCCTGAGGAGGCACACACACCATGACCGACGCTCACGATGCCGTCATCGTCGCCGCAGTCAGGACCCCGATCGGCCGGGCCGGGCGGGCGCTGGCAGGACTCAGCCTGCACGGCATCGCCATGCAGACCGTCGCGGGCGTGATCGACGAGGCGGGCATCGACGGAGCCGACATCGACGACATCGTGCTGGGCGAGGCACTCCAAGGAGGGGGCTGCACGGCACGCTACGTGGCCAACGTGTTGGGGCTGCCGCCCGACACGCCCGGCGGAGCCACCCAGCGGCAATGCGCGACGGGCATGATGGCGGTGCAGGATGCGGCCGCCAATATCCGCGCCGGCATGGCGGATGTGGTGGTGGCCGGCGGCGTGGAGACCATGACCCGCTATCCCGTGCTCTTCGAGAAGTCGCCCTTCCCGTTCGGCGGCATGGAGCGCTTCTCGCCGCCCAGCCACCCCGATTCGCCCGAGGCACCGAACATGAACGTGCTCATCACGGTGGGTGAGAACACCGCTCGAGAGTGCGGCATCACACGCGAAGAGTCGGATTCGTGGTCGTACCACTCGCACATGCGGGCCGTCGCCGCCACCGAGGACGGTCGCTTCGCCGAGGAGATCGTCCCGGTGACCGTGCCGGCCGGCCGCGGGCAGACCGCCACCGTGGCGGTCGACGAACACCCCCGCGCCGACACCACACTCGAGAAACTGGCCGCGCTCCCCTCGCTCACCGGACCGCACGGACAGGTGACCGCCGGGAACTCGTCGGGCATCGCCGACGGGGGCGCCGGCCTCGTGCTCACGTCGCGGGCGTATGCGGAGGCCCACTCGATGGCACCGCTGGCGACGGTGCGCGCCTGGAACTCCTGCGGGATCGAGCCGGCCCGGACCGGGCTGGCCCCGACGGTGTGCGTGCCACGCGCCTTGAACCGAGCGGGGCTGAGCGAGTCCGACGTCGACCTCGTCGAGATCAACGAAGCCTTCGCGACCATGGCGGTGGCCTCCTCGCGCAAGCTGGGCTTCCCTCACGAGATCGTGAACGTCAATGGCGGGGGCATCGGCATCGGCCACCCCATCGCAGCCTCGGGGGCCCGCATCTTGGTCACCCTGGTCCACGAGCTGCGCCGCCGCGGGGGCGGCATCGGGGTGGCGACGTTGTGCGCCGGTGGCGGCATGGGTTCGGCGACCGTGATCGAGGTCAATCCGGCCTCGTAACAGGCAGGGCAGACCGTCCGCGCTCGGCTGCGTCGCCGAGCTACTCGCTGTCCCCGGTACCGTCGGCGATGTGCTCCTTGATCGAGTTGACGACCGTCGGATCGAGCAGCGTGGTCACGTCGCCGAGCGGACGGTCGTCGGCAACGTCGCGCAGGAGCCGGCGCATGATCTTGCCGCTCCGCGTCTTGGGCAGCTCGGGCGTCAGCATGATCTGGCGCGGCTTGGCGATGGGCCCGATCTCGCGGGCCACGTGATCGCGCAGCTCGGCCACCAGTCTCTCCCCGGCCGCACCCTCGGTGTCGTGGTCACCCTTCACCGTGACGAAGGCAACGATGGCCTGGCCCGTGGTGGCGTCGTTGGCACCCACGACGGCGGCCTCGGCCACCGCCGGATGGCCGACCAGCGCGTGCTCGACTTCGGTGGTCGAGATCCGGTGCCCCGAGATGTTCATGACGTCGTCGACCCGGCCCAGCAGCCACAGGTCGCCGTCCTGGTCGCGCTTGGCACCGTCACCCGCGAAGTAACGCCCGGGGAAGCGTGACCAGTACGTCTCCTTGTAGCGCTCGTCGTCCCCATAGATGCCTCGCAACATGCCGGGCCACGGGTCGGTGATGACGAGGTAGCCGCCTTCACCGTTGCCAACCGAGCGTCCTTCGTTGTCGATCACGTCGGCGGCCACGCCCGGGAACGGGGTCATCGCCGCGCCCGGCTTGGTGGCGGTGACCCCGGGCAGGGGGCTGATGAGGATGCCGCCGGTCTCGGTCTGCCACCAGGTATCGACGATCGGGCAGCGCCCGCCACCGATGTGGGTGCGATACCAGATCCAGGCCTCGGGATTGATTGGCTCACCGACCGACCCGAGCAGCCGGAGGCTGGAGAGGTCATGCTGGGCCGGGAGGTCCTCCCCCCACTTCATGAAGGTACGGATCGTCGTCGGCGCGGTGTAAAGGATGTTGACCTTGTAGCGCTCGACGATCTGCCACCACCGGTCACGAGCCGGGGTGTCTGGCGTGCCCTCGTACATCACGGACGTGGTCGCGTTGGCGAGCGGCCCGTAGACGATGTAGCTGTGCCCGGTCACCCACCCGATGTCCGCCGCGGTCCAGAAGACGTCTGTCTCAGGTTTGAGGTCGAAGATCAAGCGGTGCGTCGCGGACACGTGGGTCAGGTAACCACCGCTGGTGTGCAAGATCCCCTTGGGCTTGGCCGTCGTCCCGCTCGTGTACATGATGTAAAGCGGATGCTCGGCGTCGAACGCCTCGGCCTCGTGCGTGGCGGGCTGGCGGTCTACCACCTCGTGCCACCACACGTTCCGCTCGTCGTCCCATGCGACGTCCTGACCGGTCCGCCGCACGACTAGCACACGCCGTACCCCGGGGCACTCGTTCACTGCCTCGTCGACCGCCGGCTTGAGCGAGCTCGGCGCACCCCGGCGATAACCCCCGTCCGCGGTGATGACATAGCGCGCGTCGCAGTCCTGGATACGGCTCTTCAGCGCGTCAGAGGAGAACCCACCGAAGACAACGGTGTGCGGCGCGCCGAGGCGGGCGCACGCCAGCATGGACACGACCGCCTCGGGGATCATGGGCAGGTAGATCGCGACCTTGTCGCCTGTGCGTACACCGAGCTCGGTCAGTGCGTTGGCCGCCTGGCAGACCGACGTCAGCAGATCGCGGTACGTGATGGTCCGGGTGTCACCGGGTTCGCCCTCCCAGTGGAACGCCACGCGGGCGCCGAGCCCCGCGTCGACGTGCCGGTCCACGCAGTTGACGGCGACGTTCAGCTTGGCGCCGACGAACCACTTGGCGAACGGCAGGTTCCACTCGAGAACGCGAGACCATGGTTCAGCCCACGTCAGCCCAGTGGCCAATGACTCCCAGAAGGCGAGCGGATCCGCCTGAGCCTCCGCGTAGATGCCGCGTTGGGCGTTGGCATGCTTCGCCAAGTCCTCCGGAGGAGGAAACGTCCTGGTCTCCTTCAAAAGGGCCTCGATGCCCTCTTCTTGGATCTCGCTCATCTGCCCTCCTCGTGCGCGTCCGACGAGCGCACCCTGCCTAGCAGAACAGTGGACACGCGGCCACGGCCCCCAGTACCCATCCGATCAGCCCGGTGACCGGAGCTCGAAGCCGTCAAACGTGAACGCGGGTGTCACGGTCGCACCCACAAGGGTGAAGCGCCCGAGCGGACGCGCGGCCTGCCAGACACCCGCCTCGACGACGATCTGGGGCGCTTGCCCGGCAGCGATGTCGGGCCCGAGCACTACGACGTCACTGCGCCCGTCCGGCCACTCGCGGGTGAGCTCGAGCCGATCACCGGCATAGAAGTGCCACAACTCGTCGGCGTCGATCCGATGTGACACCGATTCCTCTCCCTCGAGCAGGAGGTAGTAAATCGCGCTGCCTGCCGGGCGTTCGCCCGGTCGCGCCGGTGCCTCCCAGGTGCGCCGATACCAACCGCCCTCGGGATGCGGGGCGAGATTGAGGGCCGCGATCAACCACTCGCCCGGGCGCACTGCACCAGTCTGTCCGATGCCGCGACGCACTGAGATCTGCGTGCTGACGAACTTATCCGTCGAACACGCCTCTGGACGCAGCGACAGCGAGCGAATGCTGGGCCGATCCGCCGAAGAGCGCACCGTCGGTCTCGGCGCGCTTCATAAAAAGGTGCCCATCGTGTTCCCAGGTGAAGCCGATCCCCCCGAACGACTGAAGGCTCTCCCCACACACCATGTGCTGGCACTCGTCGGATGCAGCCTTCGCCATGGAGACCGCGACAGCTCGGTCGGGTGTGTCCTCGTCGAGCGCCGCGACGGCGAAGTAGCACAGCGCACGCGCTCGCTCCACCACGAGGAACATGTCGGCCATCTTGTGTTTGATGGCCTGGAAGGAGCCCACCGGGACGCCGAATTGGTGGCGGTCCTTCGCATAGGCCAGGACCATCTGGAAGAGCGCGTCGCACGCGCCAACGGTCTCGAGCGCAATGGCGAGCGTCGCCTCCTCGATGGCTCGGCTGACCCCGCGGGTCGATGCGTCGGTTCCGGGTTCTCCCAGCGCCCGTTCATCGGAGACGATGACGTGCTCGAGCGTGACAGTGGAAAGAGGCCGGCTGTCGTCGAGCGAGCGCACCGGGGCCACGATGGTCTCGGCGACAGGAACGACGAAGGCACCGACGCCCGAACCTGCCCGTGCCACGACCACGAGCTCGGATACGCCTTCGGGAGCGAGGACCGCGAGCTTGGTGCCACTCAGGATCCACCCGCCTTGGGCGCGTTCTGCTGGCATGGTGACCTGATCCGCCGACCACCCACGCGGGCTGTCACTCAGGGCCAGCGTCCCTGCCACATCTCCCGAAGCGACCTGGGACAGGAAGTGCTGACGCTGCTCGTCCGTCCCGACCTCTCGCACCATGGGAGTGAATTGCGTCATCGTCGGTAGCAAGGGCCCGGGGGCGACCGCGCGGCCGAGCTCTTCGACGACCACGGCGGTCTCCACGATCGAGAGGCCAACACCGCCGTACTCCTCGGGAACAGCGAGAGCGGGCCAGTCCAGAGCGACCATCGACCCCCAGAGCTTCTCCGGAGGCTTGCCGGATTCCACGACGGCGCGGACCAGCTCGAGCGGGCATTCCTTTTCAAGAAAGGATCGCACCGAGGCGCGCAGCTCTTCCTGATCGCTCGTGAACTCGAGCTCCACTGGCCTCCCTCCCCGGCAGCGCCGAAGGCTGCGCACTCGATCCGCTGCGATCCCGTGCACACGCCGGCCGGCGCAGGTCGGGGCGAGTGTATCCGACTCCCTCTCGGCCTCATCGGGCTGTGCTACCTTCACGCCGCCCCGTTTTCTGGGAAGGACGGCTGGGTGCCCTGGGGGGGTCGCCGGTCCGTGGCGCAAGCCCGGGCCGGCGACAACGGGGGACGACGAGCTCTGCACAACCAGAGCCGCGGCCTCCCTCGCGTACACTCTCCGATGCGCCTCTAGCTCAACGGCAGAGCAACGGACTCTTAATCCGCAGGTTTCGGGTTCGAATCCCGAGGGGCGCACTTGGAACAGGGCGCACTTGGAACAGGGCGCACTTGGAACAGGGCGCACTTGGTCCGCGGAGACTTCCTCTTTAGAGGGTTGTACCAACGTTGCATCCTCGTCGTTCGTGGGCTCGTGCGCGCTCCGTGCGCGAACGTGCGCGATCCCGTCGGTCGTCAACGGTCACTGTCGGTCGGTCGGACTCCTCGGGAACTGACTGTGTGAAGGCCTCGAGTGCATACGCGATGAAGGCGGTCGCGCTCCTTGGTGGCGTGCTCGTAACGCAGCGCCATTTGCGGCGAGGACCAGCGCGCCGTCCTCGGTGTCGACGACGAGCTCACGTCCGTCGATGCCGACGGCGGCACCGCACCACTTGGCGAACGCGTCGGCGAACTGGGGAAACTCAATGTCGAGAACGCACCACTGACCCCTGGCAAATGGACGTCGTGAGCGGGGTGCTCTTAGAGGACGGCACCTAGTGCAAGGTCCTCACCGGCATCGACGATCATTCACGCTTCTCTATGTGCGCGGGCGTCATGATTCGCGGCCTTGCCCGCCCGGTGTGCGCACGTTTCGTCGAAGCACTGAACGTCAGGGGATCCCAGACGAAGTGCTCACCGACAAGGGCAAGGTCTTCACGAACCGCTATGGCCTCGCTCCGACTGAGGTGCTCTTCGACAAGATCTACAGGGAGAACGGCATCGCCCATCGCCTCACCCCGCCGCGCACCCGGAGCGCGAACCGCAAAGTCGAAGTTCCGATGCAGGTAATGTCGCCAACATAGCGCCGGTCCGTTTCCTCCCACGGCCGGAAGAGGCGCTGAATGAGATCGCGCGTTGGCTCCCAAGTTGGGTCCGGTGCGAATCGCGGATCTTCTACGACATACCGAGGACCCCGTCGGAGCACCGAAGGTCTGCCGCTCTGTTGCACTGAGAGCAAGGCCCGGATTGCCGGGTGGTACTTGAGCAATGACTCAACAATTGGTGTGTTAACACCACAAAATGGCGTGTTAACACCACGCGCGCTCCTTGAATCAACAAATCAACAGGTCTACATTGACACTTGTTCGGTGCCGAACCTGGTGGCCGACGACAAATGGCAAACCCTTCGCGAGGAGGGGACGCAAAGCCACGGGACTCTCTGAGTTAGCCGGGTTGCCGAATCGGACCAGGAATTCACGAAGCGCACCGATTCCTCGTCTTTGAAGGCTTCCTGGCTGCTCGGAGCGAGCACGGGGGAAGTGCGAGATGCGAGAAGACGTTCGGCGTGGCTTTGAGCGCCACGGCGTGAGCATTCTTGGCCGTTCGATCGTTGCGGGCCTATTGACCTTGGGGTTTATAACCATCGCCGCAGGGAGCGCTGCGAGCATCCATTGGAATCATCCGGGACCGGCGTCGTGGTCGAAGACGACCCAGAGCATCACCTTCACCTCGTCCCCGCCCAGTCCCGCGGTCGTCGGGGCCACCTACACCGCCACGGCGAGCGGCGGGGCAAGCGGCAACCCGGTTACCTTCTCGATCGACTCGTCGGCGCACGGAAGCTGCAGCATCGCGGGTGCCACCGTCACGCTCGTCGCCGTCGGGACCTGCGTCATCGACGCCAACCAGGCCGGCAACGCCAACTACGAAGCCGCGACCCAACTCCAGCAGTCCTTCGCGGTTCTCGGCACCCAGAGCATCACCTTCACCTCGACCCCGCCCAGCCCCGCGCTAGTCGGGGCGACCTACACGCCCACGGCGAGCGGCGGCGCAAGTGGCAACCCGGTCACCTTCTCGATCGACTCGTCCGCGCACGGAAGCTGCAGCATCTCGGGTGCCACCGTCACGCTCGTCGCCGTCGGGACCTGTGTCATCGACGCCAACCAGGCCGGCAGCGCCGGATATGGCAGCGCCGGATATGGCTTCGCCGGATATGGCAGCGCCGCATATGGCTTCGCCGGATATGGCTTCGCCAGATATGGCAACGCCAGCCATGAAGCCGCGACCCAGGTCCAGCAGTCCTTCGCGGTTCTCGGCACCCAGAGCATCACTTTCACCTCGACCCCGCCCAGCCCCGCGCTCGTGGGAGGCACCTACACCCCCACGGCGAGCGGCGGTGCAAGCGGCAACCCGGTCACCTTCTCGATCGACTCGTCGGCGCACGGAAGCTGCAGCATCTCGGGTGCGACCGTCACGCTCGTCGCCGCCGGGACCTGTGTCATCGACGCCAACCAGGCCGGCAACGCCAACTATGAAGCCGCGACCCAGGTCCAGCAGTCCTACGATCCGGACCCTGGCACCCAGAGCATCACCTTCACCTCGACCCCGCCCAGCCCCGCGCTCGTCGGAGGCACCTACACCCCCACGGCGAGCGGTGGGGCAAGCGGCAATCCGGTCACCTTCTCGATCGACTCGTCCGCGGACGGAAGCTGCAGCATCTCGGGTGCCACTGTCACGTTCGTCGCCGTCGGGACCTGTGTCATCGACGCCAACCAGGCCGGCAACGCCAGCTACGAGGCGGCGACCCAGGTCCAGCAGTCCTTCGATCTGGACCCTGGCACCCAGAGCATCACCTTCACCTCGACCCCGCCCAGCCCCGCGCTCGTCGGAGGCACCTACACCGCCCACGGCGAGCGGCGGGGCAAGTGGCAACCCGGTCACCTTCTCGATCGACCCGTCCGCGCACGGAAGCTGCAGCATCGCGGGTGCGACCGTCACGCTTCGTCGCCGCCGGGACCTGCGTCGATCGACGCCAACCAGGCCGGCAACGCCAACTACGAGGCGGCGACGCCGGTCCAACAGTCCTTCGGTCCGGATTCCGTCTCGCAGACCATCGCCTTCACCTCGACCCCGCCCAGTCCCGCGCTCGTCGGGGCCACCTACACCGCCGACGGCGAGCGGCGGGGCAAGCGGCAATCCCGGTCACCTTCTCGATCGACTCGTCGGCGCACGGAAGCTGCAGCATCGCGGGTGCCACCGTCACCCTCGTCGCCGTCGGGACCTGCGTCATCGACGCCAACCAGGCCGGCAACGCCAACTACGAAGCCGCGACCCAGGTCCAGCAGTCCTTCGCGGTTCTCGGCACCCAGAGCATCACCTTCACCTCGACCCCGCCCAGCCCCGCGGTCGTCGGGGCGACCTACACCGCCACGGCGAGCGGCGGGGCAAGTGGCAACCCGGTCACCTTCTCGATCGACTCGTCCGCGCACGGAAGCTGCAGCATCGCGGGTGCCATCGTCACGCTCGTCGCCGTCGGGACCTGTGTCATCGACGCCAACCAGGCCGGCAACGCCAACTATGAAGCCGCGACCCAGGTCCAGCAGTCCTTCGCGGTTCTCGGCACCCAGAGCATCACCTTCACCTCGACCCCGCCCAGCCCCGCGCTCGTGGGAGGCACCTACACCCCCACGGCGAGCGGCGGGGCAAGTGGCAACCCGGTCACCTTCTCGATCGACTCGTCGGCGCACGGAAGCTGCAGTATCGCGGGTGCCACCGTCACTCTCGTCGCCGTCGGGACCTGCGTCATCGACGCCAACCAGGCCGGCAACGCCAACTATGAAGCCGCGACCCAACTCCAGCAGTCCTTCGCGGTTCTCGGCACCCAGAGCATCACCTTCACCTCGACCCCGCCCAGCCCCGCGGTCGTCGGGGCGACCTACACCGCCGACGGCCAGCGGCGGTGCAAGCGGCAACCCGGTCACCTTCTCGATCGACTCGTCCGCGCACGGAAGCTGCAGCATCGCGGGTGCCATCGTCACGCTCGTCGCCGTCGGGACCTGCGTGATCGACGCCAACCAGGCCGGCAGCGCCAACTACGAAGCCGCGACCCAGGTCCAGCAGTCCTTCGCGATCGGCGCGTCCGGCTCGACGCCCCCGCCGAGTGGGAGCCAGGTCTGCACAACGGCGGGAAATGGTTCGGCGAGCAACTTGCCACCGGGCAAGGCGTGGCCCAGTACCCCTGCCATCTCGGAGAGCGACGGCTACAACACCTACACGTACAACAACGTCTTCAACACCACCGACGACCACCAGGACCTCTGCGCCAGTGGCCCCACGAACCTGACGCTGAGTGCTACCGACACCGACGAGAGCGGGTCGGTGGATGCCTACCCGGACATTGCGCAGCAGGAGTCCAACTCCAACACCACGCTGGCACAACTCACGACGCTCTCCTCAACCTTTGCCAGCACCACGCCGCCTATCACGCAAGGCAGTTGGGAAGAGGCCTATGACATCTGGTTGTCGAACGGTCAAGAAATCATGATCTGGGTCAATACGACCGAGGGCGTCCGCACGGGCAGCGGGGCGGCCGTGTGCAACTCCAACGTCAGCATCGACGGGCAGAGTTACACCTACCAGGTGTGGCCTGGCCCTGGTGTGACATGTGCCGACTCGTATCAGACGTCCCCGGCCAGCGAGGTTGGTCCGAACTCGGTGGACATGGTGCTCAACACGAACGAGACCAGCGGAACGATCAACATCAAGGACGTGCTGACGTGGCTAGAGGCGAACGACTCTGACGTTCCCTCCACTGCCACCATCGGTGAAATCGACTTCGGGTGGGAGCTCCGCGGCCTCTCGGGCACCGAGACATTTGCTGTCAGCAACTACTCGCTAACGCAGAGTCCGACGTGAGCGGCGGAAAACGAGAGCATCCGGGTTGACGTGCGGAGAGTCCGTGAATGCGTATCAGGAGTGGACCGAATCGGGCGGATCGGGGGGACCGCCCGGGACCGCCGCCCCCGTCGGCACCACCGGCAAGCTGGTGCGAGACCGGGATCGCTATCTCGCCCGACACCTCGGCGCCGGCGGGAGCTGTAGTCATCCCGGCCGGTGACGACAGCGGAAAGGCACCTTCGCAGATTCTCGGTTCAGCCGACCTCTCCGGCAGCTCAAGCGCTCCAGTTTGCGAAGTGACGGGTCCAGTTGGGTGCGTCAACCACAGGTTCCGCGAGGTGACGCAGCTCGTCGGCACTGACGCGGCCCACCTGTTCGTCGCCGGCGGCAAGCCGGGCTCTGGTTCGGGCGACTTTCATCGGTTGGGTCGGAACACTGGTGGACGGGGTGCACGCCACCTTTTGTCCGGCCCACTATCTCACCGCAGCGCCGACGCGAGACACCTGATTCAGTGGACGAACCCTGGACACAGTCCCAGTTTCATTGACTCAGATGTACGGGATGCACTCCTTAGCTTCGAAATTCTTAGTCCGCAGCTTTCAGGTTCAAATCCCGAGGGGCGCACCAAGATGGAAAGAAAGTACAGGTGAAAGCGTTGTGAGCGGTGTGTTAAGGGTACGCCACGACACGGCGGCTGATTCACCCCACATAAAACTTTAGATACACCTAACCGATACCCCTTAACGCATGGGACGGCCCATTGAAGATCTCGCCGCGCGGTTTGAGCGCCTGTTGACCGAACAGTGCGTCGCTGCGATCCGGCTAGGACGTAGCGATTGCCGAGACCGGGGCGACTAGTCGGCTCGCATCGGGTGCGCCTAGGAAGGTCGCGTCTCCGTACGTGTACACGGCGCCGTTCGCACCGGCCAACCAGTAGCCGGACCCTGTCGGCGTCGAGGTGATGCCGACGACCGGCGGCTGTCCGATGATGCCTTGACCCGGCACGGAGCCGAAGTACGTGGCATCGCCGTAAGTGAACACGCCGCCGTCGGATCCCACCAGCCAGTAGCCCTGACCGTCGGGCGTGGCCGCCACTCCCGTCACCGGGGCGTTGAGCCGCGTCCCGCCGGCGGAGCCGTAGAAGGACGCGCCTCCGAAGCTGAAGACCCCGCCGTCGGAGGCGACGAGCCAGTAGCCACCGTGGTCGGTAGCGGCTATGCCGACGACGGGGGCATTGAGATCAGTGCCACCCATCGAACCGTGGAAACCGGCGTCGCCGAACGCGAAAACACCGCCGTCGCTGGCCACCAGCCAATAGCCCTCACCATTGCGGGAGGGCGCAATGCCTACGATCGGCGCGTTGAGGTGCTGGCCACCCATGGAGCCCTCGAAGGGCGCAGTGCCGTACGCGAACACGCCGCCGTCGCTGGCCACCAGCCAATAGCCTTGGCCGTCGGGCGTAGTGGCGACACCGACGATGGGCGCATTGAGATGCTGGCCGCCCATGGAGCCCTCGAAGGGCGCAGTGCCGTAGGTGAACACACCACCGTCCCGCGCCGCGAGCACGGTGCCTGGCTCGACGCCGGGGGAAGTTCAACTGTTCGATGAAGCCACGTAGTCCGGGGTCACCATTGCCGTTGGGATTGGTCAACGTGCTCCCGTCGGCGACACACCCGACACTCGGCAGGCAGCTCACCGAATTGAGGAAGCTGAAGGCGGTGACGTCCGGGCTGGGCTGCACGGACCACGACGACCCGTTCCAGTACTCCACCACACTCTGGGGCTGTACACCGAGCCGTTGTTGAACGACCCCGTGGAGCCGACGGCCCAGCACTGCGCTGCACTCACGCACGAGATGCCAGCCAGTATCCCCGGCGCCGTGGAGTCGGGCACCGACGCCGATGTATCGGTCCACGTGGCACCGTCCCAGTGCTCCATGAGTATCCCCGAGGCGGTCCGGTGTCGTCGGTCGTCGCGGCCGAGGCCCAACAGTCGGTGGCGCCGACGCACTCGAGGCCACTTAGGTAGCCGCCGTTGGGCGCCGGCTCGCTCGCGCTCGGTACGATCGACCAGGCCGATCCGTCCCAATGCTCGATTAGCCCCTGGTCGCCGATCGCACCAGGAAAAACCGGCAGGAAGTTCGGCATCTGTGCCGCGGGCCCGGCATTGCCGACGGCCCAACAGTTGGCGGACGAGAGGCACTGGACGCTGATGAGTTGGTCGAAGGCCTGGCCGGTCGCCGCACCGGGGAGCAGGTTCCAGCTGGAGCCGTTCCACTGCTCGACGACGTCGGTGAGATTGTCCCCATTGACGTCTGTCGCATAGCCGACTGCCATGCAACTCGATGCCGACGCACAGCTCACACTCGTGAGAATCGCACCCACCACACCTGAACCACTCGGGGAGGGGCTCGGCACCACCGACCACGACGTGCCGTTCCACTGTTCAATGAGGGTGCCCGTTGGATTTCCGGTGCCGGACCCGACCACGGCGCCGACGGCCCAGCAATCGGAGCCGTTGATACACGCGGCGTCGAAGAGTCCACCGCCCTCCCCACCCGGCAACGGCATTGGGACGAGTGTCCAGGTCGTGCCATTCCAGGCCTCAACGAGTGGGTTGGCGGTCGACGGACGCGGCCACCGAGGTTCCGAAGGTGACGCCCACAGCCCAACACTGGAGCGCGTTGGCGCAAGTCGAGCCGAGAAGGACGTCATCCAGTCCCGTCCCCGGGACCGTGGCGACATACCAGCCTGACGCCGACGCCTCCGCGGTTGGCACCGTTCCGATCCCGCCACACAGCGCGGCGGCTGCCACGACGCCCGAAAGCACGGCGGCACCGCGTCGTATGTGGCCGATGCGTGGCGCAAAATACGCCCGCGATCTCATGACAACCATGGTTGCAGGCGGCTCGCTGGCTGTGGCGGATGGACGGACGTCGGAGGGTTATGAGACCTATTCGCTCCATCCAACTGGTCCAGACGGTACAGCTGCCTCTGCTCGATTTGGGTGACTAGCTGGATAATTAAGGGAAGAGGCGTGACTGCCAGCCCGAGGCTTGGACATTAAGTTCGAATTGGTGGGGGATTTCAGTGGGATCCCACGGAACTATCGCAAGCCTTGACTCTGCCTCACTTGCGACCGATCCCGGTTCGTCAGCGTCATTGCCATCCCCGAGTCTGGCCCTACTCTGCTCAGCTCTGGAAGACAACCGCCCCTTCGAACGGACGGAATCGGACTTCGCCAGCCGGCTATCAGGAACGGAGCGTTCGCGCTGGAAGCGGCTCACCTGCCGGATGCTCAACTCGCCTTTCGCTCCGCCGATTCAGATAGGAGTCTGCGAACCGAAGGTATGACCTCTGCCCCGTAGAGTTCGATGTTCTGCATCAACAGCTCATGTGGGAGCCGGCCGGCGCTGTACTTCATGTCGAATCGGTCAACGTTCAACAGTGAGACGGTGCGAGCAATCTTCCGCGATCGTGTCGGGCGATCCGACGTACAAGGAACCTTCGGAGACCTCCTGCTCAAAACCCGCTCGAGTTACCGGCGGCCAGCCGCCTGCTCTGCGCCAATGCGGTCTCGGCCCTCCTTGTAGTAGGGCCAGAGCTGCTCCATCGCCTCTTGGTCCGATTGGGCTACGTACCCTGGGGAATGGACACCGAGGGGCTGAGGAGATTGGCCCAACTGCTCCAGCGCGCGGATAGAGATCGACATAGGGCTGGAAGCGTTGCGGGTCACCTCCGATGATGGCCAGCATCAATGGCAAGCCATAGCGAGCCGCCCGCACGACCGACTCGGGGCTGCCCCCGACACCCACCCACGTACGCAGTCCAGACTGGCTCTTCGGAAAGACCTCCTGATCGGCGAGGGGGGCACGGGTTTCGCCGAGCCAGGTCACCGGTTGCTCAGCGAGCAATGCTGCGAAGAGCTCGAGTTTCTCCTCGAACAGCCGCTCGTAATCCGCCAAATCGAATCCGAAGAGCGGAAAGGACTCAGTAAAGGATCCGCGCCCGAGGATCACCTCGGCGCGGCCGCTTGAAGCTGCGTCCAACGTTGCGAAACGCTCGAACAGACTCGTACCGGGTCATCCGAGCTCAGGACCGTCACGGCCGAACCCAACCGAATCCTTTCGGTTCTTCCAGCGATCACAGCCAACACGGTCTCCGGCGAGGAAACGGCGAAGTCCTGGCGGTGATGCTCGCCCACCCCGAAAAAGTCGACGCCGACTTGGTCGGCGAGCACCGACTCCTCGACGACGTTGCGCACAACCTGTGCGTACGTCTCGAGTTGACCGTCTGGGTCCTCGGTCACGTCGCCAAATGTGTCCAGTCCAAGCTCAACCACTTGCTTTCATCTCCCTTCGGTCAAGCGAAACGCACCCGCACTGAGCGAGCTGATCGAGGCCAACTAGGCCCACTCAAGCACCGCCTCATGGTCGAGCCGGGGAAGCCGCTCGAACCAGGGGTCCGCACCGGGGTGCCCGATATTGACCACCAAGGTGGAAGCCCAGCGTCCGTCCGGGAAAAACTCGGCGTCGACTCCCGCCGCATCGAAACCACCCATGGGACCGGCCGCCAAGCCGCTGGCCCGCACCGCCATGATGAAGTAGCCGGCCTGCAGCGCTGCGTTGTACGTCCCCATGCCTTGGCGCATCCCTTGGTTCTCCTCGAGCACCTCACGCATCTCAGGGCGGAACGGCAACACCGTCGGGATGTGGTCGTGGAACTGCGTGTCTCGCGCCAGGATGGCCACCGCCGGAGCGGACGCCGTCTTGTCCCGATTGCCCTCGTTCATGTGGGGCAGCAACCGAGCCTTGCCCTCGGGTGTCCGAACGTAGAGAACCCGGAGCGGCTGCGTGTTGGCTGCGGTCGGACCCCACTTGGCCAGCTCCCAGATGCCAGCCAGATCCTCGTCGGATACGGGGGTGGGTGCGAACGAGTTCGCCGTACGGGCCTCGGTGAACAGGAGCGCACGGCCTTCGGTACTCAGCTGCCCCAGGGCGTCCTGGGCAACCAGCTCCGGCGAAAGCGTCTCAGTGATAGCCATGGCTCGTCACTCCTTAGGCACTCGGTATTTCCTAGTAACCTCTTTCAACGGAGAGCTAGCTACTTCTATTCCAGAAGTGCCTCGGTTTTTACTCCCACCCCGGTAGACTGGCCTCATGGAGGCCAAGATCGCCGTCGATCGTGAGCCCAGGACCTGCGACGCCGCTCTCACGCGCGCCTTCGGGTTCCTCGGAAAGCGCTGGAACGGGGTGCTCCTGGGCGCGCTGGTCCATGGTCCCGCCGGCTTCGCAGGGCTGAAGCGCCTGGTGGGCGGGATCAGCGACTCCGTGTTGTCCGAGCGCCTCAGTGAACTCTGTGAAGCCGGACTGGTCGTGCGCACCGTGGACGCCGGCCCACCGATCGCCGTGACCTATCGGGCCTCCGAATCGGGTCTGGCCTTGATGCCTGCCCTCGAGGCCTTGACCACTTGGGCTGAGAACAACCTTCCGTCGTGTCCGACTGCGTGAGGCAGGCCTCCCTACATTCAGATTCAAAGGCAATATCCGGGTCACCGTCTTTCGGCTCGATCGATCGCATTGAAAACCCGCCTCGAAGTGCCTCCGAAGGAACAGAGGGTCCGTTTGTCGTGGTGTCGGACGAGTCCGGCCCCCGCTCAGAGGGCACGGCCGAAGGCGCGCCAGGCTCTTCGACTTGGCATGTGCACTCGCCCAGCTGCTTCCGACCGCTTATGCCGGCGTGGGACTCCGTGTTAAGCGGGCTCAGTGGAACGAGTGTAGGAAGGTCCGTGAGATTTGATTCAGCAGTCAATCTTGGCCCAATGGGATCAGACGAGGTCCCCGACCGATAACTGTGCAGGCATCGTGACGTCGCTCGGGGTTGCCCCAAGCCGGCAGCGAGGATCGTTAGGGGACGGTCTCGGTGCAGTGCTATCGGCTAGGCACTCCGAGGCTCGCACGGCGAGCCTCCGCTGACCTCAGCCCCAGGTACGGGGTCTCACCGATCCGAGACCGATCAGAAGTCCGAAGCCGACGCCTACGAGAGCCGAATGTGCGGCACTCACTCCGAACGCAATCGACCCGAAGAACACCAACAAGAAGCTGGCTAGGCCCCAAGCGGCGGCCCACGGACTGGATGGCGTCTGACACCGATAGCTCGTCGTCAGCGGACGAGAACTGGGTAATGGGATCGTCAGCTCGCCGGAGGTCGACTCTTCCTAGCGAGTTTTGCTCGATCGGAACCGGAGTCAGTTTGTACGGCTCGTCAGCCACAAGGGTCATGGCTCTCAATCCCCTCCGTCGCTGACGAGGTCCGTGGGCCGCCCTTCGGACATCCAGCGTGCTTCTTGGCGTCCGTACGGGTCCGGCTAACCAGCCCTCGAAGATCTCGGCCACCGGCAGAATCGTAGGGTGCGCGGGTACTCAGTCGCCGGGTCGGGAGTGCAAGGCGCCATCGACTCCACTGGCTCCGAGGACCCTTTGGTCGTTGCGACGAGTGACCTCCACGAACGTCGCAGAGCCGGCGTAGTGGGACAGTTTCCGGCGTTGCGAGCTAGTGCCGCGTCAGGCAACGTCTGCGTCATTGCTCGGCGCTGCTCTGATTCGAAGTTCCGAGACTCGGCCTCTGGGGTAGCACAGCTTCTCGTTCCAGCCACCTTTCTCGATCAGTCGCTACCGCACTCGGCGAGAAATGCTCGGGCCACTCGCTTCGAACTGAGGGTATGCAGCGTCGCGTGCTGCCCGTACTCGGAGATGATGGCTCGTTCTCGTTCAGGCTGCTTACGACGATCCCGCCAGTTGACCCAGACCGCCCGCCATTCATCGCGGAACCGTTGGATCACAGAGTCGTCGCAACCGTCCGGCATCACCGTGCCAACTGGCCTTCGAACTCCACGCACGAACGCCCGAGCGGCGCAAACCAACCACGGCGTATCGAGGACGACAACTGTGTCGGCCCGC
>CAVTOF010000004.1:0-762894 GCA_963736225.1 uncultured Acidimicrobiaceae bacterium
CAACAGCAGCGTATGGACATTCGCTGTCGACGGACTTCGAAGCCTGGAAGCGTTTGTCCTGCCGTTCTTTGAGCTGCATTCCTTGGTGGTCAAGAAGAGCGATTTTGAATCCTTTGCCCTCATCGTTCGTTCGATGCGGAAGAAGGAGCATCTGTCGCCCAGTGGGTTCGAGCGTCCGGTTCGCACTGCGTATGGCATGAATGCCAATGGCAAGCAGCGAGCTCGGACATTGGAGCAAGTACTTGCAGGATCCTCAGAGACTGCACGCGAGGCACCCCGACTGGCGAGAGCCGGCCGAGGTGAAGATACAGTCCGACCCTCATGGCGACATGAGGAGCTAGGCAGAAATGACCTAGCCGCTCAGAGCGATTTCGGCGAAATATCTGACGTCGATTTGAGTAGTAACAAAAGTGCCTAAGGTAGAAACCCCATAGAGTGCAATGGGTGCTGCCCACCGCATCGGCGACGATGCGGCGAGTAGTCGGCCATATGCTGGAAACTCCGAGTATCCGACGGTACTCATTCATGTCACAAGCCCCGTTTATGGTTTGTGTGTGAGTAGTAACAATCCGTTCGGTGCGGACAATCAGCAGGAAAGACTCTGGTACTGCGGATGGATTGCCGGTTTCGTCGATGGGGAAGGCTGTTTCAGCTGCCCCATTTTCCGAAATCGGAAGACGGCGCTTCGCTGGCAGGTGCAACCCACCTTCGTGGTGGTCCAGTCAGCGTCGAGTCGAGATGTGTTGGAAGACCTTGCACGCTTCTTCGGATGCGGCAAGGTGAATGTGAATCGGAGACACGACAATCACCGGGAAGATATGTACCGGTACTGCGTGGGAAGGTTTGCAGACCTGCGGGACGTGATTGTCCCGTTCTTCCAGGATCACCACCTTCGAACGTCGAAGAGTGAAAACTTCGACAAGTTCACGAGGGTGCTTCGTCTCATGGAGGAGCGCAAGCACCTCACGGTCTCCGGCTTGATTGAAATAGCCGAGATCGCGGAGACGATGAATCATCGAAAGCCATCTGAAGTCCTGAGAATCCTCAGAGACCAAACGCCGACCACCTCACAGGCCGTATAGGTAGTCCCTGTGAGATGAAGTTATGGTCCGGTCCCTACGGCGACGTAGGGAGATCGGCGGAAACGACCGATCCGCTAATCATTCAAAAGTCGTTTGAGTGATTGGTTGTAACAGAACAAGCGAAATTCCTTGTCGGGTAAGTTCCGACCTGCACGAATGGCGTAACGACTTTCCTACTGTCTCAACCACAGACCCGGCGAAATTGAAGTACGAGTAAAGATGCTCGTTAGCTGCATCAGGACGGAAAGACCCCGTGGACCTTTACTACAGCTTGATGTTGAGTTTTGGTACTGTTTGTGTAGGATAGGTGGGAGACTTTGAAGCATTGGCGCTAGCCAGTGTGGAGTCAACCTTGAAATACCACCCTTTTAGTGCCGGGACTCTAACCTCGGTCCGTGATCCGGATCAGGAACAGCGTCAGGTGGGTAGTTTGACTGGGGCGGTCGCCTTAACAAAATGGGGCGAATCATGGGAAACCATGTGAGATAAAACTCTCGGCGTATGCTGGGACATCCGAGTATCTGGCAGTACTCGTTCGTGTCACAACCGCTTCTTATGGTTTGGCATGGGCAGTGAAAATCTGACCAGTGCGGATAATCAGCAGGTTGGGCAGCCTTGTGCTGCCTACCCCAACGACCACAACGAGAGCCCCGTTGCATCGCAACGGGTGATGGGATGGTCTGAACTGCATGGCGACATGCAGATCGAGGCAGAAATGACCTCGAGTCGGCAACTCCGTCCATGAACACGCTGGAACTGCGCAAGCAGAAGGCGCTGTTGAGGATGACAGAGCGACAGAGGCAAGTCCTTGTTGGAATGCTTCTGGGTGATGCACACCTCGAACGACAGCGTGGCGCACGCACAGCGAGGCTCAAGATCGAGCATTCTTTGACGCAGTCGGCCTACGTCGACTGGAAATACACAGAATGGCGAGATTGGGTCCGCACTCCGCCAAGGGCGAGAGCTCGGCGCAATCGACTCGGCACGGTCTCGACGAACATAGGGTTTACGACCCTTTCGCACGTCGAGCTGGAAGAGTTCCGAGTGCGTTTCTATCGGGACCATCGGAAGGTGGTGCCGGTCGATCTCGAACTCACGCACTTGAGCATGGCTGTGTGGTTTATGGACGACGGCTCACGAAAGTCGAGCCAGTGTCGAGGCCTCTACCTCAACACTCAAAGTTTCACCCCCGCAGAGGTTGAACTTTTGCAATCGGTGATCCAGCGAGACGTTGGAGTAGAGACCACAGTGCGAAAGCAGCGCGATGGCTTGCAGATCTACGTGCCGGCGCCCTCCGCGTCGGTGATGAATGCATACATCGCGGACGAAATGCTGCCAAGCATGAGATACAAGTTGTCGAGCTAACAGAATGCCTAAAATGTAACGGAGGCGCCCAAAGGTTCCCTCAGGCTGGTTGGCAATCAGCTGTCGAGTGCAATGGCAAAAGGGAGCTTGACTGCGAGACCTACAAGTCGAGCAGGTGCGAAAGCAGGGCATAGTGATCCAGCGGTTGCTTGTGGAAGCGCCGTTGCTCAACGGATAAAAGGTACCCCGGGGATAACAGGCTCATCTTCCCCAAGAGTCCATATCGACGGGAAGGTTTGGCACCTCGATGTCGGCTCGTCGCATCCTGGGGCTGAAGCCGGTCCCAAGGGTTGGGCTGTTCGCCCATTAAAGCGGTACGCGAGCTGGGTTTAGAACGTCGTGAGACAGTGGATAAAACCGCGCTGTCTATAAACTTGGCTATTTGCTGGAAACACCGTATGAATCCTGCGCTACTCGCTCTTTGAAGGTCGTGATACCCCGTTTGTATGACACGGGCATAGACGCAAAGAGCAGTGACAAAGCGTCAGGTGCGGTCAATCAGCAGGAAAGACTGGAGTCGTACACACTTCCAGAATCCTCAGAGACCATATGCCAGGCATACCCGCTTAGTTGCGAGTGTGAAGAGATGGTCCGATCTGCATGGCGACATGCAGAGCCAGGCAGAAATGCCCTGGCCCCCGACCGCGAGGTCGGTGGTAACAAAGAATGTCGGTCCCTATCCGATGCAGCCGTAGGAGATTTGAGAAAGGCTGTCCCTAGTACGAGAGGACCGGGACGGACGTAGCTCTCGTGTGCCAGTTGTCCTGCCAAGGGCACGGCTGGTTTGCGACCTACGGGTGGGATAAGCGCTGAAAGCATCTAAGTGCGAAGCCCGTTTCGAGATGAAATCTCCCACAGGGTTAACCTGGTAAGGCCCGTGGCTAGACGACCACGTTGATAGGCCGGAGGTGTACGTGCAGTAATGCATTCAGCCGACCGGTACTAATCGGCCGAGGGCTTGGAGACCTATCGCTCGTGCTCGCTTTGGAACGCTCAGGGGTTGCAGTCATGCGGCCCAGGCGCGGCGCTACGACCCAAGAAAGGGTTGATGAGCCCCGCCGAGCGCACGGTTTCCGGTGGCCATAGCGGCGGGGAAACACCCGTTCCCATTCCGAACACGGCAGTTAAGCCCGCCCGCGCCGATGGTACTTGGGGGGAGGCCCCCTGGGAGAGTAGGTCGCTGCCGGGATTTCTTATGACGAGATCCCCTCAGAGCTTCGGTTCGAGGGGATTTTGTCGTTTCTGGGCGCGCACCAACGCACTCCATAGTTCCTTTCTGTCGCGTTCTATTTGGTTGAAAGCGATTGCCCGGATCTGGAGTCACGTGTCGCGTTTGTAGACTCACCTGGTGCCGCCGCGTTCCCCACAGCCGAATCGCCGCGCCCAGCCATCCCGATCGGGCGGTGCCGAGCGCTCCTTTCGCCCAGCGCGGCCTGCACGTCCGTCCCGTCCGACCGGCGCCGGCGGTTCGTCCGGCTCAGCACGATCGGGTGCAACGCGTTCGGGAACCGGAAGCGCTGGTACTCGGAGTGGGCAACGCAGCCCGGGGTCGCGACCGGCGCGCAGTACGGGCACGGGCTCGGCAGCCAACCGATCGGGCTCTGCGGGTACGGGTAGTCGGAACCCCGCACGCGGGCAATCGTCGGGGTCAGGGACCCGAAGCGGGCGGCCGACCAGCGGGTCGAGCCGAACCGGAGGAAGTTCGTCGGGACCGAGCCGTCGCGGCACCGCATCGCCTTCCTACTCACGAAGCAGGACTGATCCGCCGAGCCGAGAGCGCGACCGCTCAGGCACCGCCAGCCGCACTCGCGGCACCAGCAGCACCAGCAGCACGCAGCGGGGACCGCGCACCCGCGACCAAGCGCCGCGGCGTGGCGACGCCGACACACAACGAACCGGCCGCCCTCCGCGGCCGGCAAGCTCCGGTCGACCGCGTCCCCAGGGCGACCGTAGGCCGGCGCGCCAGGACCGATCCGACTCTCGCCGACCGGATGCTCGACGGAGTGCGCAACCAAGGACAGAGGACCGGCGCCCGCCCGAGCTGCCCGGATCGAAGTCGTGGGGCAACGTGGCTCGCCGAGGTGCCCGCGTGGTCGTCGAGCGTGACAACGACGACCGCCCCGACAGCAGGCCACCCCGACACCTCCCCGCGAGTGCGCCGCCTGATCGGCGCTCCACGGCCTGGACGCGAGACGACGGTCGGGACGAG
Organism: uncultured Acidimicrobiaceae bacterium; assembly: GCA_963736225.1. GTDB lineage: Bacteria > Actinomycetota > Acidimicrobiia > Acidimicrobiales > RAAP-2 > Bog-473. The sequence continues at coordinate 4,657 of CAVTOF010000004.1, forward strand.
TGGGCGGACTCGCCCGCCGCGACCGGACGCCGGCCGGCAAAGCCCCGCCCTGCGACGACGACGCCAACCCGCACCAGAACCCGCTCCGCCCGCGAGGCGATCGCGGCACTGTCACCCAAGCACACGCTCCCCGTCGAGGTTGCGGCCGCCATCCGCAACGCCGCGGACATGGCGACGGCACAGCACCGGGAGCGGCTGGTCGAGCGCGCCGAGGCTGCCTCGGGCGCCTACGAACGGGGCCGCTACCAAGATGCGCTGCGGGCCATCAAGCCGGTGGCCGACGAGGCCCCCGCCGTGGCCGGTGTGCGGGAGCTGGCCGGTCTGGCCGCCTACCGCTGCGGGCGTTGGCGCGAGGCGGTGCGCCACCTCCAGGCAGCGGGGGAGTTGAGCGATGCCATCGAGCACCTCCCGATCCTGATGGACTGCCAGCGCGCGCTGCACCGGCCGAAGAAGGTGGCCGAATTGTGGAGCGAGCTCCGACACAGCTCACCTGAGCCCGACGTCCTGGCAGAGGGCCGGATTGTTGCCGCCGCCTCACTGGCTGACGCCGGGGACCTCAACGGCGCCATCGCCATGCTGGCGACCGCGGGCGCCGCCAAGGCGCTGCGGAACCCGTCGGACCGCCACGTCCGGCAGTGGTACATGCTGGGCGATCTCTACGAACGGGCGGGCGACGTGCCGAGGGCCCGCGAGTACTTCGAGCGGGTGCGGAAGGCCGACCCCAATGCCTACGACGTCACCGAGCGACTGGCATCGCTCGGCCCGGACCGCACTCGCCGCACTCGCAACCCGAAGAGCACCAAAAGCATCAAGAGCGCCAAGGTCGCCAACACCGCCAAGGAACCTGCGAAAAGCTAAAACCCCGGGACCGAACTCGCCGCTCAGGCCGGCGGCGCCGACGAGGTGGTGACCGCGGCCGGCGCCGGGGTGGGCGGCGCGGCGGGAGTCGGCGCGACCGTCGTCGTGGTCGGTGCCGGTGCCGGTGCCGGTGCCGGGGGAGCGGTCGTTGTCGTGGCCGGAGGCGGGACCGTGGTGGTCGTCGTCGTGGACGGCGGCGCCGTCCCGTAGTCGGGTCCCTCGACGGTCACGAGGGTCCCGATCGGCGTGAGGGGCCACACGAGCGCTGCGTCGGCGTAGCTCATCTCGACGCAGCCATTGCTCTGCGGCGACCCGTAGGACGCGCGGATGAAGCCGTGCAACGCGTCGCCGCCGTTGAAGTAGCTGGCGTAGGGCACGTTCGGGTCGTTGTAGGTCGAGCCGTCGGGGTTGGTGCCCTTCATGTCCGAATAGCGGACGTGCTCGAACACGGCGTAGGTGCCGTCGACGGTGTCCGCCCCCGGCGCTCCGGTGTTGACCGGGACGCCCACGTACTGCGCGGCCCCGTTGTTCCAGAGGGTCAGATTCTCCGGGAGCACCTTGTTCACCAGCACGTAGACGTACGGCGTGGCGTCGGCGTCGTTGTTGATGGTGTCGTTGATCAGAGCCGTCCACACCGCCGGTCCGGCCACCCCGTCGACGCCGAGATTGTTCTGGGTCTCGAACGCCTCGACGGCCGCCTTCGTGATCTCGTTCTCGCTGCCCTGCGTCCACTGCGAGGTGAGCTCGGTGGGCAGGTTCGGCCAGCGCCACGAGAAGGTGCCGGCTTCGTCCTCGGCCAAATCGGCCCGTGGTGGCGCCGGCCCGGTTGGGGTGAAGCCGAGGGGGAGGTAGTTGAGCCCGGCCAGGAGCTGCTGCAGCCGGAGCGTCGATCCATCGGCCACGTCGAACGTCACCGAGTCTGAAGAGGAAGAGGAGAGGACGGCGCCGCCGACACTGTGCAAACCCTTGGTTCCGTCCGGGATCGTCACGACCTCTTGCGAGGCGGGGATCAGCGGCGAGTCGAGGTCGTAGACGAGGGTGGTGGCGTTCGTCTGCACCCACTTGCCGGCGATCATGGGCGAGAGAGTGGGCGCGGACGCCGCACGCAGGCTCACCGGCGAGGAGAAGGTCAACGAGATCGTCGCGTTCGCCGCGACGTCCTGTGCCCCGGGCGAGGGGACGGAGGACTTGAGGAAGAAGCCGTGAGGCCCGCCCGAATCAGAACCAGAACCCGAACCCGAGTGGTGCCGGCCGCTGCTCGATGCGTCGGTGGAACCCGAGTGTCCCGGCGACGTGGAGCTGTCCGTGAAGTAGAGGACCGCGGCGATGATGATGACGGCACCGGTCAAGAGCACCCACGGCCGTACACGCAACGGTCTGTCCGACCTGGACTCGAGAACGTTCATTGCTTCCGCTCCGTCCGGACGTCGTCAACGGGGGGATCCGGCGGGTCTCAGCGTAGGGGTCGTGAGCACACACGAAGCGTCGCCACCCCGCCCAGCACCACCCGATCCAGCAGCACCCGGGAGCGAATGTGGCAGAAGCGTGACGACGGGAACGGGAGTGCGAAGAGCGCACGCGAAGAATCCCGGAAAAGCAGAACACGCCATACAACCAGGGAAGATCGCCCCGCTTACCCTCCGGTAGGCTGAGGCGCATGAGCAAGACCACCGACATCCGCGCGCTCCTCGGCGACGACGCGGACGACCTCCTCAGCCACACGGCGAAGGCGTTCCCTGCGGACGGACTCACGCTTCCCGGCCCTGATTACCTCGATACCGTCTTCACCACCAGCGACCGCAATCCGACCGTGCTGCGCAACCTCGGGACGTTGTTCAACCACGGGCGTCTCGGGGGCAGCGGGTACCTCTCGATCCTCCCGGTGGACCAAGGCATCGAGCACTCGGCCGCGGCCAGCTTCTCGAAGAATCCTGCCTACTTCGACCCGCTGAACCTGCTCGAGCTCGCGCTCGCCGGCGAGTGCAGCGCGGTGGCGACGACGCTCGGCACGCTCGGCCTGGCGTCGCGCAAATACGTGCACCGGATCCCCTTCATCGTGAAGCTGAACCACAACGCGTTCTTGCACACGCCGAACACCTACGACCAGATCATGTTCGGCTCCGTCCAGCAGGCGTTCGATCTCGGTGCGATGGCGGTCGGCGCCACCATCTACTTCGGTTCCGACGACATGGACCGCGAGCTCCAGGAAGTCTCGAAGATGTTCGCGGAGGCGCACCGCCTGGGGATGTTCACCGTGCTGTGGTGCTATCTGCGCAACTCGGCGTTCACGAAGGACGGTGTCAACTACGAGGTCTCGGCCGACCTCACCGGGCAGGCCAACCACATTGGAGTCACGATCGAGGCCGACATCATCAAGCAGAAGCAGCCGGAGAACAACGGTGGCTACACGGCCATCGGCTTCGGGCGCACCGACCCCCTCGTCTACGACGAGCTGACGACCGACAACCCGATCGACCTGACGCGCTGGCAGGTGGTCAACTGCTACGCCGGACGCATCGGCCTCATCAATTCCGGTGGCGAGTCCAAGGGTGACGGCGACCTGGCCCAGGCCATCCGCACCGCCGTCATCAACAAGCGCGCCGGCGGCATGGGCCTCATCGTGGGCCGCAAGGCCTTCTCCCGCCCCATGGCGGAGGGCGCCGCCCTTATCCGCTCCATTCAGGACGTCTACCTCGATCCCGAGATCACCATCGCCTGAGACCGTCCGCGCGGCACGGCCTCCCGCGGCGATTTTCGTCCTGGCGGTCGCCGGTTTGGCGGGGACCGGCCTCGCCGGCTGACCCCGAATCGACCCGGAGGCCGAAGCGGTACCGCCGGCCATCGCACCTAGATGAAGCTTGGATGAAGAAGACGCTCTCCGAGCCGGGATTAGGATCAACACGAACGACCAAATTCGGACGGAGAGTGTCGCGCGCCATGCCGGTGAGGGGTGCCGGGAGGCCCACCGAGCTGACCCAGGGCTCTCCACGTCCTTGACATGAGACGAGGCAGCCCGTGGCATCGGGAACCCAACACGTGACGGAGCAGTTGGACCAGGTCATCGTGCGTTTTGCCGGTGACTCCGGCGACGGCATGCAGCTGACCGGCGACCGCTTCACCACGAGCAGCGCCCTGCTGGGCAATGACCTGTCCACGTTCCCGGACTTCCCGGCCGAGATCCGTGCGCCCGCCGGCACGGTCAACGGGGTGTCGGCCTTCCAGGTGCACATCTCGGACCACGACATCCTCACCCCGGGCGATGCGCCCAACGTGTTGGTGGCCATGAACCCCGCCGCGTTGAAGGCGAACATCGATTTGATGGCCAAGGGCACCGTGCTCATCGTCAACAGCGACAGCTTCGAGGAGCGTGACCTGACCAAGGCCGGCTACGCCGAGAACCCGCTGACCAACGGGTCCCTGGCCGCGTACACGGTCTACGAGGTCCCGATGACGTCGATCACCCAGGAGGTGTGCAAGGAGGCGGGAGTCAAGCCCCGCGACGCCGAGCGTTCCAAGAACTTCTTCGCGCTCGGCCTCATCAGCTGGATGTACACCCGTCCGGTCGAGCCGACCATCGAGTGGATCTCCGAGCGGTTCGGCGGCCGGCCCCAGGTGGCCGACGCCAACACACGGGCGTTCCGGGCTGGCTACGACTTCGGCGAGACCGCCGAGCTCTTCGAATCCAACTACGAGGTCAAGCCGGCCACTTTCGAGAAGGGCGAGTACGTCCAGGTCACGGGGAACCAGGCCCTCGCCTGGGGCCTGATCACGGCGGCCCGGCTGGCCGGCGTCTCCTTGTTCTTAGGCAGCTACCCGATCACCCCGGCTTCGGACATCCTCCACGAGCTGAGCCGACGCAAGGAGTTCGGCGTCCGCACCTTCCAGGCCGAGGACGAGATTGCCGGCATCGGGGCCGCACTGGGCGCGGCGTTCGGCGGGGCGCTCGGGGTGACGACGACCAGCGGCCCGGGTCTCGATCTCAAGTCCGAGACGGTGGGCCTCGCCATCAACCTGGAGTTGCCGTTGGTCATCGTCGACGTCCAGCGCGGCGGCCCGTCGACCGGCCTGCCCACGAAGACGGAGCAGGCCGACCTGCTCCACGCCCTGTACGGCCGCCACGGCGAGGCGCCGCTCCCCATCGTGGCGCCCCAGACACCCAGTGACTGCTTTGCGACCGCCATCGAAGCGGTCCGCCTCGCCATCACGTACCGGACGCCGGTGATCGTGCTCTCCGACGGCTACCTGGCCAACGGCGCCGAGCCCTGGCGCCTGCCCGACCTCGATGCGCTCGAGCCGATCGACCCCGCCTTCGCGTCGGAGCCCAACCACACCGACGAGGACGGGCAGGAGAGCTTCTGGCCCTACATCCGGGACGCCGACACGCTGGCCCGGCCCTGGGCCCCGCCCGGCCTGCCCGGGCTCGAGCACCGCATCGGCGGCCTCGAGAAGGAGGACGGCAGCGGGAACGTGTCCTACGAGGGTGTCAACCACGAGCGCATGGTCCACCTTCGCCGCGACAAGATCGCAGGCATCGCCAACGACATCCCTCCCGTCGAGGTCAACGACGAGACCGGGGACGCACAGCTGTTGCTGGTGAGCTGGGGTTCGACGTACGCGGCCGTGTTCGCCGGGGTGAAGCGGATCCGCGCTCGTGGCTTGAAGGCGGCCCACGTCCACCTACGTCACCTCAACCCGCTGCCCCCCAACCTCGGTGAGGTCCTGGACCGCTACACGCAGATCCTCGTGCCCGAGATCAACCTCGGCCAGCTGAGCCGCGTGTTGCGCGCCGAGTTCCTGGTGGATGCGCAGACCATGTCCAAGATGCAGGGCGTGCCGTTCCGCGTCGGAGAGATCGAGGCAGCCATCACGGCGCTGCTCGGAGGGAAGTCATGAGCGAGTCCAACGGCTCCAGCAGCAACGGCAACGCGAAGGAGACGGGCAACGGCGCAGTCGCCACCGCGGTGCCCGTCACGGCCCGCAAGGACTGGACCAGTGACCAGGAGGTGCGCTGGTGCCCGGGTTGCGGTGACTATTCCATCCTGGCCGCGGTGCAGATGCTGATGCCCGAATTGGGGGTGCGGCGGGAGAACACGGTGTTCCTGTCGGGGATCGGATGCGCCGCCCGGTTCCCGTACTACATGAACACGTACGGCATGCACTCGATCCACGGACGTGCGCCGGCCATCGCGACGGGGTTGGCCACCACACGTCCGGATCTCGACGTGTGGGTGATCTCGGGGGACGGTGACGCGCTCTCCATCGGCGGCAACCACCTCATCCACGCGCTGCGGCGCAATGTGCGGTTGAACATCTTGATGTTCAACAACCAGATCTACGGTCTGACCAAGGGGCAGTACTCGCCGACGTCCGAGGTGGCCAAGGTCACCAAGTCCACGCCGTTCGGGTCAGTGGACACGCCGTTCAACCCGGTGTCGCTGGCCCTCGGCGCCGAGGCCACCTTCGTGGCCCGGACCCACGACATGGACCGGGCCCACATGCAGGAGACCTTCCGGCGGGCGCACGAGCACAAGGGAGCAGCCTTCGTCGAGGTCCTGCAGAACTGCAACGTGTTCAACGATGGCGCCTTCGAGAAGATCACCAGCCGCGACGCCCGCGCGACCATGTTGATTCCGCTCCAGCACGGCAACCCCATCGTCTTCGGCGCTGAGGGGGAGGAGCGCGGCGTGGTCCAGCGGCCCGACGGCAGCCTCGAGATCGTCTCGGTGGCCGAGGTCGGCCTCGACGCGCTGCTGGTGCACGACGAGAAGCGCGACGACCCGGGCCTGGCCTTTGCGCTGTCGCGCCTCGCCCGCGGTCCGTACGAGCCGACACCGATCGGCGTCTTCCGCGCCGTCGAACGGCCTGAATACGGTACGCAGATGGCCGAGCAGATCACCGACGCGCAGGCCAAGCGCGGCATGGGCGACCTCGCCGACCTCCTGCGTTCCGGCTCGAGCTGGACGGTCGACTGAACCTGGACGGGCCGACGGGCCCTTTCGATCGCGGTCGGGCGTCAGTCCGCTCGGGCCAGGACCCGTTCGACCCGTCGCAAGCCCAGCGATTGGGCCCGCGCCAGCGCTCGGTCCGCGAGCTGCCCTGCGCGCCCGTCGTCCTCGCCTGATCCCCTGGCTCGCAGAGCCAGGCTGAGCTCGGCCTCGGAGAGGACCTCCCAAATGGTGAGCGCGGCCTCTTTGGACGCAATGACGGCGGATTCGAGATGGGCGATGGCCTCGGCATGGCGTCCGAGGAGGGACTCCAGCTTGCCCAGGTAGAGACGGACAGGTCCCCAGTCGAGGACCAACGAGACCTGAAGGAACTGGCCGTCCCAGGGAAGGAGCAGGTCGAAGACCCGCGTGGCCATCCCAAGATCGCCGAGCGTGCAGGCTATGTCCGCCAGGGCTGCGACCTCGATGGCATGCGTCCAGGAACCCAACCCTGTGACGTTGGCGAGGGTCTGCGCTGCCATGTGGTCGATCTCGTCCCGCACCTCGGTCGACCTGTCGGACTCCGAGAGGATCGCCGCGCGGGCGGCGAGGACGAGATTCTTAAATCAAGGTTGCCGTGATCGCCGCGACGGGAGCGCCCGGCCGGTCGTCGGGTCGTCGACCGCGAGGCAGCGACCTCCGGCTACTCGAGTTCCTTCCAGTGCTCTCTGCCAAAGAGCCGGCCCCATCTGGCCGTCAGTGACGGGCCCTCGTCGTGAGCCGTGTCGGGGTGGAGGACGAGCGGCCCCTTGGGCTCGGGGAGCGAGTCGACCTCGTCGTCGGTGATGGTGCAGTGGACCTCGGTCGTCGTCATGTCGGCCACCTGGTCGCGGTCGACGAAGCGCACCCCGTGGTGATGGGTCTTCACAGCGAGCCCGTCGAAGACGTCGAGTTCGGGGATCTGCAACACGTGCTCGACCGTCCCGAACTCGGTGCCCGACGCGGTGACGACCGGGGTGCCCACTGCGAGTGCCATGTAGGAAATCGGACGGCCCTGGTCCTCCACGTGTTCTCCTTGGTTCGAATTCGTGTGATCGAGCCGGACCGGCGCCGACCAAGCGTCGACCGGGGTTGACCGGCGCTGACCACCGGGTGCTACGCCGGTGCCACCTGCACCTCGTCGCGGATCCGCTCGAGGGTGGTCCGCATGCCGTTGCGGTTGGTCTTGCCGCGCGCCCAGCCCAGGACCGCCCAGTAGAGGCGTAACGAGCGGGTGGGCCGCAACGTGAAGGACTCGGTCACGTCACAGCCGTCGCCGGCCGCGACGATGTCGTAGCGCCACACGTTCAGCGGCGTCTTGCCCGGTGCTCCCACGCCGAAGGCGAAGATCTTCCCGGGCTCGCACTCGGTCACGGTGCACGTCGTCCAGTATTTGGGGCCGATCCCGTTGCGCTTCACGTGGCCCCGGAAGACGGCGCCCACCGCCGGTCCGGTGGCCGGCTCGACCCATTTCGCCTCAAAGGTCTCGGGGCTGTAGCTGCCGATCCGGGTGACGTCGCTCACGAGCGACCAGACGTCGTCGGGCGATGCCGTCATGTGGATGGTCACCGAGTCGTGCACGGAAGGCTCCTCAGGGCAGGTCGAGGGACCGGAACACCATGCCGGTCCGGGGCTTGGGGCGGAAGTAGGTGGTTTTGGGCGGCATGCGCCGGCGTTCGTTGGCCCACTCGTCGATCTGCTTGACGGTGACCGGTCGAAGCAGGAAGGCCGCCTGGGCCTCGCCGTCGGCCAACGCCTGCATGGCCTCGGTGACGCTGTGGCGGTGCATCACCTCGTGGGGCGGAAGTGTCGCGAGCACCGAGGCGATGAGGCTCGAGTCGAGGTCGTTGCCTGGTTCTTCTTGGACCTCGGGCTGGGGGAGGAGGAGATAGGCCCGTTCGCCCGTCACCAGGGCCAGCGAGTTGGCGTCGGCCAGCGCGCCCAGGGTGCGCTCGTCCGCCGCGCCAGCGCACACCACGTCGAACCACTGGCTCAGAGCGCCGACGAGGTCGAAATCCTCGGGCAGGCCGCTCACCGTGCGGTGGATGGCGCCGACGGTCAACTGGTCCTCGGAGAGCTCGACGACGAGCGCCATCACCAGGTCGTGGGGGCCGGGTCGCCCGCCGTTCGCCGCGCGGCACTCGGCCTGATACGCCCGGGCCGTCTCATAGCGGTGGTGGCCGTCGGCGAGGACGACGGGCGCGGTGGCCACCGCGTCGCCGACCGCCGTGATCGCGTCGGGGTCGCTCAACACCCAGAGCTGGTGGCGCACGCCGTCATCGTCGTACGCGTCGGCGACCGGCTCGTCGTCGGTCGGATCGAAGGTGGCCGTGACCCCCGAGGCCATGGAGAGGCCCCAGATGGGGGAGAGGTTGGCCCGCGTCGCTCGCAAGAGGTCGAGGCGGTCGCTCTTGGGCTTCGGCAGCGTCTGCTCGTGCGGGAGGATGTCGCTCTCCGCGCCCGGTTCGGCAAGCCCAAGGGCCCCGATCACCCCGGTGGTGGTGCGGCCCGACCGGTCCGTCATGCGATACGGGTAGAGGCTCCGTGCCTCCTCGGCGGCGATGATCCCCTCGGCCTGCCAGAGGGTGAACAGGTCGCGCGCCACCTCGTAGCGATCGCGGCCGCCGGAGAGGTCCATCTCGGGCAGTTCGACGAGCACCGCGTTCGCCTGGTTGCGCGACGCCAGGTGCCTGCGTTCGGTCGAGGAGATCACGTCGTAGGGCGGGGCGATGACCTGGGTGATGGGTGCCAGTGCGGGCTGGTAGCGCAACCCCTTGAACGGTTCGAAGCGAGGCACTGCGCCACTCTCGCACACCGCAGGCGGGGGCGTCGGGGGGCCCTCCCGTAGACTCGGCCCGTGGACGACGAGGGGCTTGACAGGATCTTCACCGTTCCCAACGTCGTCACCATGGTGCGCCTCGTGTGCATCCCGATCTTCGTCTGGCTGCTCTTCGGCGCGCACGAGCAGACCGCCGCGGCGATCCTGTTGGCGGTCCTTGGCGCCACCGACTGGGTCGACGGCTACGTGGCCCGGCGCTTCGGCCAAGTGACGACGCTGGGCAAGGTGCTCGATCCCGTGGCTGACCGCCTCCTGGTGGGCACGGCGGTCATCTCCATCCTGGTGTACGGCGCCGTCCCGCTGTGGTTTGGCATCGCCACGATCGCGCGCGAGCTGTTGGTGTCCGTGATGGTGCTGGCGCTGGCTTCGTTCGGCGCCGCCCGCATCGACGTGTTGTGGGTCGGCAAGGCGGGCACCTTCGGCTTGATGTTCGCCTACCCGACCTTCCTGCTCGCCTACGGCAACGCATCGTGGCAGGAGCCGTTCAAGGTGATCGCGTGGGTCACCGGCATCGTCGGTCTCGCGCTGGCGTGGTATGCCGCGGGGAGTTACATCGGCCCCGCCAGGAAGGCGTTGCGCGACGGCAGGGCGGCGAGGCGGAGCCATGACGCGGAGCCCGGCATGAAGGGGAGCCCCGTATGAGGGCGCCGACCCGATGACGAGGCGCCGCGCATGAAGGCCGTCATCATGGCCGGCGGCGAGGGCACGCGGCTGCGTCCGCAGACCTCGAACCTGCCCAAGCCCATGTTGCCGCTCGTCGGGCGCCCGATGATGGAGCACATCGTGTCGCTGCTGCGGCGTCACGGGATCACCGACATCGTCGTCACCGTCGCGTTCTTGCCCAACGCGATCCGCAGCTATTTCGGCGACGGCAGCGAGCTCGGGGTGTCGATGTCCTACGCCACCGAGGAGTCGCCGCTCGGGACGGCGGGATCGGTGCGCAACGCGATGCAGCAGCTGACCGAGCGCTTCGTGGTCATCTCGGGCGACGTCCTCACCGACATCGATCTCACGTCGGTCATCTCGTTCCACGAGAAGAACCAGGCGCTGGCCACCATCGCGCTGAGCGCGGTCGAGAACCCGCTCGAGTTCGGCATCGTGATCACGCGCGAGGACGGGTCCATCGAGCGCTTCTTGGAGAAGCCCGGGTGGGGACAGGTCTTCAGCGACACCATCAACACGGGGATCTACGTGCTCGAGCCCGAGATCTTCGAGCGCATCCCCGGCGGCCAGGCGGTCGACTTCTCGAGCGAGGTCTTCCCCGAGGTGCTCGAGGCCGGTGAGCCCATCTACGGCTACGTGGCGGACGGCTACTGGGAGGACGTCGGGACGACGGCCGCCTATCTCAAGGCGCACGAGGACATCCTCGACGGCAAGGTCGAGGTCAACGTCGCCGGGTTCGAGCTGCGGCCGGGCATCTGGGTCGGCAAGGGCTCGTCGATCGACCCCTCGGTGCGCATCGACTCACCCGCGTTCATCGGCGAGAACTGCACGATCGACCAGGACGTCGTCATCGGCGCCTACTCGACCATCGGTGCCAACACCCAGGTGGCCGAGCGGGCCGAGCTGCAGCGCTCCGTGATCGGGGAGAACTCGTATCTAGGGCCGGCGTCTCGGGTCGAGGGTGCGGTGCTCGGGCGGTCGTGCGACCTGCGCACCGGCGCCCGGGTGGAGCCGGGCGCAGTCGTGGGCGAGGGCTGCCTGGTGGGGGCCCATGCCGAGCTGCGCAGCGACGTCAAGATCTACCCCGGCAAGGTCGTGGAGGCCGGCGCGCAGGTGAACGCCTCCATCGTGTGGGAGTCCGGCGGGGCCCGCACCCTGTTCGGCCCCGAAGGGGTGCAGGGGATCGCCAACGTCGACATCAGCCCCGAGCTCGCGGTGCGGCTCGCCAAGGCGTGGGCGTCGGGGTTCGAGAAGGGCTCCTACATCACCGCCTCGCGTGACACCAGCCGCATCGCGCGCGTCCTCAAGCGCGCGCTCATGGTCGGCTGCAACTCGGTCGGTGTCAACGTGAACGATCTGGAGCTGGCGACGGTGCCGGTGACCCAGCACCACGTTCGCGTGCGGGGGAACCGTGCCGGCATGACGGTGCGTCTCAGCCGGGACGACCCGCAGTCCGTGATGATCCGCTTCTTCGACCAGCGCGGCATCGACCTCTCCGAGAGCGACCAACGGCGAGTCGAGCGCATGTACCACCGCGAGGAATTCCGCCGTGTCACCGCTGGTGACATCGGCGACATCGACTTCTCTCCGCGCACGATCGAGCTCTACACCGCCGACGTCGTCGACGCGTTCGGGCTGCGGCCCGACACCGGGCGCGAGGTCAAGCTCGTGCTCGACCTCTCCTACGGGGCCGCCAGCTTCGTCATGCCGAACCTGCTCTCGAAGGTGGGCGCCGACGTGCTGAGCATCAACCCGTACGCGCAGACGCCGGGCATGATCTCGGTCGACCGCATCGTGAGCGAGGCGCGTGTCGCCGACGCGGTGCGTGGTTCGGGCGCGGACCTCGGCGCGGTGATCGACGCGGGGGGTGAGCGCCTCACCCTCATCGACGGGCGGGGCCATGTGCTCAGCGACGACGAAGCCGTCATGGTCTTCATCGAGCTGCTGGCGGGTGCGGGTGATGTCGAGCGCGTCGCGCTGCCCGTCACCGCGAGCGACCGGGCCCGTGAGCTCTGCGAGCGGCTGGGCATCACGCTCACGCTCACGCCACTGTCGCCCTCGGGGCTCCTCGGAGCCTCCGCCTCCGGCGGGGTGTCCTTCGCTTCGGACCGTCAGGGCGGCTACGTCTTCCCGAGCTTCCTCCCCGCCTTCGACGCCGCTGCGGCCCTGGTCCGGCTGGTCTTTTTGCTGGCCGGGACCACGACGTCCCTGGCCGAGATCGTGGAGGCCACCCCGCCCATGCCGGTGCTCCGCCAGGACGTCGCGACCCCCTCGGACCACAAGGGCCTCATCATGCGGACCCTCATGGAACAGTTGACCGAGCAAGGAGCGTCGCTGGTGCTCGTCGATGGGATCAAGGTGGTCTCCGACGACGGATGGGCTCTCGTCGTGCCCGACCCCGAGGACCCCGTCACCCATGTCTGGGCGGAGGGATCCGACGTTGTCGCCTCCGAGGCGTTGGCGGCGGCTTACGCGCGACGGATCAGCGCGATGGTGCCGTAGCGGGCCCAAGCAAGTTGGTCGGGCCGTCCGGTATGGTCGCCCCCCATGAACATCCCCGAGGATCTTCGATACTCGCCCGAGCACGAGTGGGTTCGCGTCGAGGGCACGCGGGCGCGCATCGGGATCACCGACTATGCGCAGGACGCGCTGGGCGACATCGTGTTCGTCGACCTGCCGACAGTGGGGAGTCAGATCGAGATAGGCGGCCAGCTCGGCGAAGTCGAATCGACGAAGTCGGTGTCGGAGATCTACGCGCCGATCGCCGGCACCATCACCGGGGTCAACGACGCGCTCGCTGATGCGCCCGAGCGCATGAACCAAGACCCCTACGGTGAGGGCTGGATCTGTGACCTCGAGCTCGCGCCCGGCGCAGACACCGGCGCCCTGCTCGACGCGGCCGCCTACCGCGATCTGACGACAGATTGAGCACCTCGGACCCAGGCATCCGGGAGTGTCACGAGGCCAGGAGAAGTGTCCCGCGGGGTGGGGTACCGTGGACGCCGTGTTCTGTCACAACTGCGGGCATCGGAACCCCGAGGGCGTCAACTTCTGCTCGTCGTGCGGTCAGGCCCTGCTGGCGGACGGTGATGACGCGACCATCACGCTCCACCCGACCGACGAGGCAGAGACGGCCGAGGACCAGCCCGACGTCACCGTCGTCGACGTGCCCCACGGCGCGGGGGTCCTCGTGGTGACCCGAGGCCCCAACGTGGGCGCCCGCTACCTGCTGGGCGAGCAGGTCGTGAAGGCTGGCCGCCACCCCGAGAGCGACATTTTCCTGGACGACATCACCGTATCCCGCCGCCATGTCGAGATCACCCCGTCAGGCGACGGTGCCTACGCCCTGCGGGACGTCGGCTCCCTCAACGGGACCTATGTGAACCGTGAGCGCATCGAGGAGGCCAAGCTGTCCCCGGGCGACGAGGTACAGATCGGCAAGTTCAAGCTCGTCTACCTGGTGGCGGGGAACGAGTGAGCAGCCGCAGCTACCTCTCCATCGGCGACGTCCTGACCCTGCTGCGCGAGGAATTCCCCGACGTCACGATCTCGAAGATCAGGTTCCTCGAGAGCCAGGGCCTGGTGAACCCGGAGCGTTCGCCCTCGGGGTACCGCAAGTTCTTCGACCATGACGTCGAGCGTCTTCGCTGGGTGTTGCGCCAGCAGCGGGAGCACTTCTTGCCACTGAAGGTGATTCGCGACCGGCTCGCCGACGGGAACCTGGACGACGGCGACGAGGTGTTGAACGGCAACGCGGTGTCGGCCCGCGCGCCGGAGCCGGTGCACGCCACCGCATCTGGTGGTGCCGCGTCACGCGCACAGGGTGGGCACACGTCTGCGTCGGCCTCGGAGTCCCCGACGTCTGCCGCCTCGTACGCCGCAGAGCAGCCGACCAAGGCCGACGAAGAGGCCATGGCGCGCATCGTGGCCGACGCGTCCCGTCGGACGGCGCTCCTGCCCGAGGACGCGCCAGGACGCCGCGGCCTGCAGGTGGTCGGCGACGCCGGCTCCCCGGGAGCGGTGGCCACGACAACCAGTGCCGCGCCGCACGCGGCGGTACCCACCGTGGCTCCTTCGACGGGCACCGCCGGCGCGACCGAGACGCGCGCGCAGGCAGGGCGGACTGACCGCACCGCGTCCCATCCGTCGGGCGCAGCCGCCGGACGCGCGGGCGCGTCGCGCGGCGGGAGCGGGAGCGGGAGTGGGAGCGGGAACGGCGCACCGGCACGGGCGAGCGCCGCCGCGGCCGACACACCCAGGGCGGCGTCAGGTGCGGGCCAGCGAGGCTCAGGCGGCGGCCAAGGCGGGTCGCGCAAGGGCCCGGCCCCGGTGGCCAGCGCTCCCGTGGCGGAGACAACGGCCGCCGTCGTGACCGGCGCGAGCCTGACCGCCGAGGAGCTCAGCGCGGCCAGCGGGCTGGCGGTCGAGGAGGTGGCCGGCCTGGTCTCGTTTGGGCTCATCGAACCGATCTCGGTCGCCGGCATCGAGACCTACGACGAGGACGCCCTGACCGTGGCGAACTTGGCGGCGTCGTTCCGCGCCTTCGGGATCGAGCCACGCCACCTGCGCCTCTACCGCAACGCGGTGGATCGTGAGATCGGCCTGATCGAGCAGGTCGTGATCCCGCTGCTCAGGCAGCGGAATCCCGAATCTCGCCAGCGTGCCCTCGACGGGGCGGACGAGCTGGGCGCGCTCGGCCAGTCCATGCGAGCCACGTTGCTCAAGCAGGCCCTTCGACGTCATCTGGGCGGGTGACGCAAGTCCGGGATCGGGCGCTACATTTCTGTCATGGTCCGTGTGCTACTCCGTGCGGTGAGAGTGGACCTGCAGTCGAACACCCCGGTGCTCCTGCTGCAGGAGACCGAGGGAGAAGGCCGCACGCTGCCGATTTTCATCGGCAGCCCTGAGGCCACGGCCATCGCGTACGCCCTCCAAGGCGTCACGATGCCCCGGCCGCTCACCCACGACCTGATGAAGGACATGCTCGGCGCACTCGACATCAACGTCGAGCGCGTGATCATCACGGAGTTGCGGGCGTCCACCTACTTCGCGGAGATCCATCTGATCCGCGGGCAGGAGCGCACCGTCGTCTCGAGCCGTCCGTCCGACGCCGTCGCCATTGCGGTGCGCACCGAGACACCCCTCTTCGTGTCGGACGAACTGATGGAGTCCGAAGGGATCATTCTCACGCTCGAGGCGGACGACGAGGAGGAGGACACGCCGGACGAGCTGGTGGGTCAGTTCCGCCAGTTCCTCGACTCGGTGCGGCCCGAGGACTTCGAGGGGTGACCCGATCTCGTTGGGCGCTCGCCGTCGTGGCGGGCGCGGCGCTGGTCCTCGCGGCCTGCGGCAGTTCGAACCCACCAAAGAAGAACTCCAACGCCGCGGCGCACAACGCCACCACGAGCTCGAGCTCGACGTCGTCCACCACGTCGACCACGAGCGCGCCGTCATCGAGCACATCGACCACCGCAGCCTCTGCCGTCTGCGCCCATGTGTCGGCCGCACCGGGCCAGGGTCAGGGTGCCGCGGGGACCATCACGGGGACGGTGACCGTGACCAACACGGGTTCCTCGCCGTGCACGGCCATGGGCTACCCGACACTCGCTCTGGCGTCGGGAAGCGGGGCGCCGCTCACGGTCACGATGGTCAACGGGCTGTCGGTCGACGTCTCCGCGGCGGCCAACGCCGCTCCCACCACCGTCACCCTGGCGCCGTCAGGCACCGCGCAGTTCGCCTACCAGTTCTCCGACGTACCGGTTGGCAACGAGACCAGCTGCCCCAGTTCCGAGTCGGCGTCGGTGACGATGCCGGGGGCCTCGACCGGCTCGCCGTCCTTCGCACTCTCGATCGATCCCTGTGGCAACGGGACCATCCGGGTGTCGCCCGTCTATCCGACTCCGTGAGCACGGGTTGCGTCCTGTCTCGACACGCGTGACCCCACCGGCTTAGAGCGTCCCGCTCCCGTTCCCATTCCCACTGGCGACGCCACCGCTGGCACCGCCGTCGCCACGGCTGGCACCGCTGCCGCCGACGTCGGGCTCTCGAGCCGGGTCGACCAGGACACGTCCGCGGACGGTGGCATCGAACACCTGGTTCAGGGCCACGGTCAGCCCCTCCAGGCCGACCTCGTCGTGGACGATCTCGTCGCAGTGGTCGAGCGGAAAGGCATCGGGCATCTCGGCCCACAGCGCTCGGCGTTCCTCGATCGGCGTGGCGACGGTGTCGATACCGAGCAACGCCACCCCCCGGATGATGAAGGGGTAGACGGTCGTGGTCAGGTCGTTGCCACCGGTGAGCCCGCTGGCAGCGACGGCACCGCCGTAGCGCACGGTGCGCAGGGCCTCGGCGAGGGCCGTGCCGCCCACGCAGTCGACGACGGCCCCCCACAGCTGCGGTCCGAGGGTCCGGCCGTCGTCCTCGGTGAACTGGCGTCCGACGACCCGGGACGCGCCCAGCTCCTTGAGGTAGTCGTGCTCGCCCGTCTTGCCCGAGGAGGCCACCACCTCGAAGCCGGCCTTCGCCAGCATCGCAACGGCGGCGCTGCCCACGCCACCCGACGCGCCGGTGACCAGCACGGGGCCGTCGTCGGGGTTCGTCCCGTGCTGCAGCAGGCGGCGGAGCGACAGCAGCGCGGTGAAACCGGCCAACCCGATGATGGCGGCGTGGCGACAGCTGAGTGCATCGGGCAGCGGCACGACCCAGTCGGCGGGGACGCGTGCATAGACGGCGAAGCCGCCGTGGTGGGCCACGCCGAGGTCGTAGCCCTGGACGATGACGCGCTGGCCGGGGGTGAAGTCGGGACTGGAGCTGCTCTCGACCGTGCCGGCCAATTCCACACCGGGGACGAGGGGGAAGCCGCGGGCGACGCGATTGCCCGGCCGCGTTGCCATGGCGTCCTTGAAGTTGATGGCAGACCACTCGACGCGCACGAGGACCTCGCCTTCGGGCAGGTCGGCTTCGGAAAGTTGGGTGACCGCGGGGCGGATCACCTCCCCCGCCTTGGACAGCAGGTAGGCCCGGAAGCGCACCGAATCACTGTAGAGGGCCGGGCTGCCGGAGCCCTCTCCCGCACCGGGCACCGGGTACGGTCGGGACGTGGCCACTTCTGAACGCTATGGGCGTTGGGCCTCCACGTTCGCGGCCGCGGATGTCGCGCGGGCCAAGGTCTCGTTGTCAGAGCTTTGTTCGGATGGCGAGGCGCTCTACTGGCTCGAGTCCCGGCCGGCCGAGGCGGGGCGCGTCGTCCTCGTGCGCGCCGGTGACGGTGCGCTGACCGATCATTCGCCGTCTGATGTGAGCATCCGCAGTCGCGTCGACGAATACGGCGGGGGAGCGCTGACCCTCGTCCCGGGCCATGCGGCCGGTGCCTTCGCCTACGTGGATCAAGCGGACCAGCGGGTCTGGTTCAGCGACGGCCCGGGCAACCAGGCCGGCCCGGCCGGGCCGAGGCCGCTGACCGCGGAACCCCCCGAGGGCGTGGTGCACAACCACGGCGGGTTGAGCGTGACGCCCGACGGGGACTGGGTGCTGGCCGTGCGCGAGGTGCAGCGCCCGGACGCCCCGCGGCCCGTGCGGCGCGTCGTCGCCCTCGGAACCCGCGCCGCACGCGCACCCGAGTGCGTCGTGCTCGAGGGTCACGACTTCTTCGGCACGCCCCGGGTGGACCCCGCGGGCGAGCGCCTCGCCGTCGTGGCGTGGGACCACCCCGACATGCCGTGGGACGCCTCTCAGGTGCTGGTCGTGACCCTCACGCGTGGCGGCGACCCGGAGTCGGGTACCGCCTCGCTGCCGCGTCGCCGGCGAGCCCACGGTGGTGGCCGGTGGTCCCGACGAGTCGGTGGGCCAGCCGGGATGGGACGCGACGGCCGCGTGCGCTTCGTCTCGGACCGGGCCGGCTGGTGGCAGCCCTACCGCGCCGGGGACCCGGCACCCGAGCGCCTGGCCGACACCGCCGCGGAATTCCACGGGCCCGACTGGGTGCTCGGGCAGTCGACCTTCGCCGAGTTGCCCGACGGGACGCTGGCGGCCCGGATGACGTCGTCGGGTCGAGATGCATTGGTGCTCGTCGAGGCGGGCGCCCCCCGTGTCCTCGCGCAACCGTGCGTCTCGATCGCCGCGCTGTGCGAGCACCAGGGAGGGCTGGCGCTGATCGGCACGACCCCCGACGCCCCCTCGAGCGTCTGGCTCTGGCGTGGCGAGGCCGGTGCCGCCCCGGTCCGTCCGCCGGCCGTGACCGCGCTGCGGCCGGCCGACGTTGCCGGCGGGGAGCCCTTCGCCCTGACGGGCCGCTAGCGAGCGTCCGGTCTACGGCACGCTCTACCGGCCGGCGCTCTCGGGTACCGAGGGGCCGAGCGACAGCGCGCCGCCGCTGGTGGTGTGGTGCCACGGCGGTCCGACCTCGGCCTGTCCGGCCGGCCTCGACCTCACCGTGCAGTTCTTCACGACCCGCGGCTTCGCCGTGGCCTGCGTGGACTACGCAGGAAGCTCGGGCTACGGGCGGGCGTATCGCTGCGCACTGTGGGGCGAGTGGGGCGTGGCGGATTCGGAGGACTGCCTCGATGCGGCACGCCATCTGGCGGCGCGCGGCGACGTGGACCCACGGCGCCTGGCCATCCGCGGTGCCAGCGCCGGCGGCATGACGGCCCTCAACGCACTGGCGGCGGGGGAGGGGTTCGCCGCATGCGTCTCGTGGTACGGCGTCACCGACCTCATGGGGCTGGTGGCGACCACGCACGACTTCGAAGCCCACTACACCGATCGGTTGATCGGCCCGCTGCCCGGCGCCGAGCGCCTGTACGAGGAGCGCTCACCGAGGAACCGGGCCCCGGCCATGCGGGGCGCGGTCCTGCTCTTGCAGGGCACCGAGGATGCCGTGGTCCCGCCGTCGCAGGCCGAGGGGATGCGGGCGTCCCTCGACGAGGCCGGCGTTCCCTGCGACCTGCGCTTCTTCGAGGGCGAGGGACACGGGTTCCGGCGGGCCGACACGTTGTCCACCTGTTTGGAGGCCGAGCTGGCGTTTTATCTCGCACATCTGCACCTAGACGACCTCTAGGATCCCGAACAGGAGGAAGGGTTCCCTCCGGCGTGCTCCCGGTGCGCGAGGCTTTTCGAGACCCGATGCGGACCATGCCGACAATGTCGACGACGACGACTCTCTCGTGGGCCTCTGATGCAGGCGACGTGGCGCGGCGCGCGTTCGAGCGAGTCAAGCGCATCCCACCAGAGAGCGGTGACGCGCTGCTCTACGGCGGCAGTGCGGCGTTCGCGTTGCTCACCATCTACACGTCGACCAACGGTCTCTACGAAGTCTGGGGCCGCATGGCGCTCTCGCCGTTCGTCTTCGGCGCAGTGGCCTCGGCGATCCTGACCTGGGTGCTGCACCGCAAACGCCGGCGCCAGCCCGGCCACGCGCTGACCGAGCGCCAGCACAGGCGGGCGTGGTTCACCCGGATCGTCGTGGCGGTCTGCGTCTTCGCCGGGGCGCTGGCCATTCCGTTGGGCTACGAGATCGTGTGGCGCTTCGACGGCGTCGCCGGGTCGCACCAGCAGCCCGAGGTGGGCACGGTCGAGGTCGGCGGCCGCGACCTCGTCCACGGCGTGAATCCGTACCACGACCTGGTGCGGGAACCGCACCCGGTGAAGTACCACGCGCCGGGCGAGCCGGACTACCCGGGGTTCTTGCCCTACCTCCCGGTCATGGCGCTCATGGGCATCCCGAGCGACATCTGGCCCAACAACGGATTGAGCGACGCGCGCATCTTCTTCTGCCTGACCACGCTCGTCGTGGCCGCGGTGGCCCTTTATTTGTGCCGGGCGAACGGCCGCCGCAAGATACGCACGCTCCAGGCCCTTGTCGATCCTCCCGTTGGCCTCGCTGCCGCTGGCGACCGGTGGGGACGACATCCCGGTCGCGGCCTGCTTGTTGCTCGCGGTCGTGCTGGCCCAACGCCGCCGGCCCTTCGCCTCGGGCGTCGTCTTCGGCATCGCGTCGGCCATGAAGTTCACCGCCTGGCCCTTGGCCGCGCTGGCGTTGTTCGCGGCGCGGGACCGCAAAGGCGAGCGGCGTCCGCTCACCATGCTCGCCGGCATGATCGTGGTGGCCGTGCCGACCATCTTCCCGTTCGTGCTGCGTGGTCCCGCCGCCATCGTCGACGACGTCGTGCTGTTCCCGCTCGGCCTGAGCGCGATCCCCTCGACGGCGGCGAGTGCGTTGCCGGGTCACGTCCTCGTCACCGCGTTCCCCTCACTCCACCGCGCGCTGCCCGTCTCCGTCGGGCTGGTGCTGGCCGTGCTCCTGGCCCGTCACCTCTACCGCCATACGCCGCAGACCGTGTCCGAGGTCTGCACGATCGCCGGTGTCGTGATGGGGGCGCTGATCCTGCTGGCGCCGAACACGCGTGTGGGCTACCTGCTGTACCCCATCAATTTCCTCGTCTGGGCCTACCTGCTGGCCGAACCCAGTCAGTCGGCTGACCTGTTGTCGCCCGAGGTCACCGCGGCGGTCCCGATGGATGCCGGTGCAGGAGCACGCGCACACGCAGAGGCGGGCTCGGCGGCCTAGCTCTCGTCGTCGCTCTGCTGGAACAGACGAATGGTGAAGTTGGTCCACCCCGCCGGCGGCGCACCCTGGCCGAACGTGGTCGGCGAGATGATCGCCCCCATCTGCCAGTAGTAGCCGTCGGTGCCGGCGAGCTTGCCGAGCACCTCGAGCGCGCCCGCGTCGTTTGCGGCCGCACCCTTGTCGAAGATCTGCCAGCCCTGCGCCTTCATGTCGGCGGCGAAGAAGGTGAGGAGGGCCGCCTGCGAATTGCCGGAGCGGAAGGTCACCTGGGCGTCGTACTGGCCCGATCCCGCCGCGTTGTTCTGGTGCGCGATCCGCACCGAGCCCACCGGGACGGACACGGCATTGAGGATGTTGGTCGGCGGCTCGCCCGAGATGATGATCGGCGAGAGCTGCCCGGCCGCCACGGTGGCGTGCAGTGGTGTCCCTGCCACCCCGCTCGGAGCGCTGGAGGTCTTCACCCGCTGGGGCGACTGCGTGGTGACGATCCCGATGGTCACGAAGACGACCAGGATGAGCACGGCCAGACCGAGGACGACCATCGCCGGCCGCATGGAGATCCCGCCCGGGAGAGCCGGGCGCTGGGGTCGCGGCGGAGAGGCGCCCTCGTCGACGAGCTCGGTGCCGGTGTCGTGCAGCGTCATGCGCAGGCCAGCCTACGGCCGCGCCGACCACCCGAAATGGTCGAGGGGCCCGTGCCCCGACCCCAGCCGCCAGCCCGCGCCGCCGACCAGCGCCCGGGCCACGAACTCCTTCGCCTCGGCGAGGGCGTCGGCCACGGCCACGCCGCGCGCCAGGTACGCCGCCATGGCAGCGGACAGCGAGCACCCCGTGCCGTGGTCGTTGCCCGTGATCACCCGCCGCCCGGGCAGGACCTCGAGGCCGTCGGGGCCGGCCACGACGTCTTCGGCCGAGTCGCTCAGGTGGCCGCCCTTCACCACGACGTAGCGGGCCCCGCGTCCCTGCAGCTGCTCGGCGACGCCGCACCGCGCCGCGACGTCGGCGAGCGACTCGACATCGGTCCCGGCGAGGATGGCCGCCTCGCGCAGGTTCGGCGTGACGACGAGCGCGTGGGGCACCAGCAGCTCGAGGTAGGCCTCGATCCCCGTGCGCTCCATCAGCGGGTGCCCGGTGGAGGACACGAGGACTGGGTCGACCACGAGCTGGGCGAGGCGCCCCTCGCCCGCCAGCGCTGCCACCTCGGCCACGATCGCCGCGGTGGCCAGCATGCCGGTCTTGACGCTGCGCACGGCGAAGTCGTCGAGGACCGTCTCGACCTGCTGGCGCACGAAGGCCGGATCGAGCGCGACGACGCCGCGCACCTCGGCCGTGTTCTGCGCGGTGACCGCCGTCAACGCGCACGTGCCGTGCACGCGCAGCGCGGCGAACGTCTTGAGGTCGGCCTGCGCGCCCGCGCCGCCCCCCGAGTCTGATCCGGCGATCGTCAGCGCCGTCGGCGGGGTCTCGTCCGGCACCGAGCAACCATAGGCGGGCACCGAGGTATGGTCGTTCGGGTGAGCGCCGACGACGCCGCCCCGCTCAGCATCGCCGGTCAGGAGTTCGCGTCGCGCCTGCTCCTCGGCACCGGGGGCATGACGAGCCTCGATGCACTCCGGCGCGCCCTGCTCGAGTCCGGCACCACGATGGCGACCGTGGCGGTGCGGCGGGTCGAGGCGTCGACGAAGGGGGCGCTGTTGTCCTTGCTCGAGGAGCTGGGCGTGCGCGTGCTGCCGAACACCGCGGGCTGCGCCACCGCGTCGGAGGCCGTGCTCACCGCCAAGCTGGCGCGCGAGGCGTTCGGTACCGAGTGGGTCAAGCTCGAGGTGGTCAACGACGACCGCCAGCAACTGCCCGACGCGGTCGAGCTCCTGAGCGCGGCCGAACAGCTGGCCGAGGACGGGTTCGTCGTGCTGCCGTACACGACCGACGACCCCGTGCTGGCCCTGCGCCTCCAACAGGTCGGGTGCGCGGCGGTGATGCCGCTGGGCTCGCCGATCGGCAGCGGGCTGGGCATCCGGAACGCGCACAACATCGCACTGGTCCGCGAGGCGGTCGAGGTGCCGGTCATCCTCGATGCGGGGATCGGCACCGCCTCCGATGCGGCCCTGGCCATGGAGCTCGGCTGCGACGCGGTGCTCGTGGCCACGTCGGTCAATCGGGCGCACGATCCCGTGGCCATGGCCCGCGCCATGCGCCTGGCCGTCGAGGCGGGCTACGAGGCGCGGCGGGCCGGCCGGATCCCGGTCCGCTTCCACACCGAACCGTCGAGCCCCTCGGAGGGCCGCCTCGACTTCGGGCCACCGGCTCACCCCTGAGGGATCCGGACGCTGGATCATTCTGGGTTGCACCGGGGGTGGACCGGGGGGGGCGGGTTGGGGTGGGGCGCCCTTGACGACCTTCTGAGGCACACCTAAAGTTAGGCTACCCTAAGGTTTCCTCGAACGGCTGAACCAAGGTTGGTCTGTGGTCGGCCCGCTCGAGGGGCGCTGGAAGGAGGGCCGGTGTCGAAGAGGCGGGCGGGAGGCAGACCTCGACCGCGCCTGTCCAGGGGTTGGCTCGTGACCCGGCCCCGCTTCCACCGCACCCGCAGTGTGCTGGTCACGCTGTCCCTCGGGGCGGCTCTGGTCGTGGCGGGCACGGCCGCCTCGACTCCGGCCGGCGCGTCCGGCGCGGCCCTCACCCTCTACAGCGGCCAGCACGTGCAGACGACACAGGCGCTGGTGAGCGCGTTCGAGAGGAAGACCGGGATCACGGTCAACGTCCGCTTCGACGACGAGGACGTCCTGGCCGACCAGATCGTGAGCGAGGGCGGCCACTCGCCGGCCGACGTGTTCCTCACGGAGAACTCGCCGCCGCTGCAGTACCTGGCCTCCAAGCGCCTGCTGGCGCCGATCAAGGCGTCGACCCTGGCCCAGACCCCTTCGAAGTACAACTCGCCGAACGGGATGTGGGCCGGCGTCTCGGCCCGGGTGAGCGTCATGGTGTACAACACGTCGCTGCTCAAGGCGAGCCAGCTGCCCACGTCGGCCATGCAGCTGGCGCAGCCGAAGTGGAGGGGCAAGATCGCCCTGGCCGGCGGTGAGACCGACTTCCAACCCATCGTGACCTCGGTGGCACGCACGTACGGCAAGGCCGCCGCCCTCCGCTGGCTGAATGCGCTCAAGTCGAACGCGGGAAGCCATCAGTATCCAGACAACGAGACCGTGACCGACGAGGTCAACCGCGGTCAGGTCGCCCTCGGCATCATCAACCAGTACTACTGGTACCGCCAGCGGGCCGAGGTCGGCGCCTCGAACATGCATTCGGCCATCGCCTACTTCGCGCCCCGCGACGTCGGCTACGTCGTCGACGTCTCCGGCGCCGGCGTGCTGCGCTCGTCGCAGAACCAGGCCGAGGCGCAGCGCTTCGTCGCCTTCCTCACCTCGAAGCAAGGACAGCAGATCATCGCCCATTCCACCAGCTTCGAGTACCCCATCGGCTCGGGTGTGACGACGGCCCAACCCGAGACGCCCTTCACCCAGCTGCGGCCCAACCCGATCACCATCGCCCAGCTCGGCACCGGCGCGCTGGCGATCTCGCTGCTCCAAGAAGCCCAGCTGCTGTGAGCCCGGGCCCGCGCCGAGATGAGCACGGCCGCTCCCTCTCGGCATCGCCACGAGCGCGGAGCGGGCCGCGGCCATGCGCACGAGGAACGGACACGACCACGGGCACCACGGCCGCTGGCATCATCGGCGCGACCGGTGGCACCACCACAGGTATCACCACCGCCGCTCTCCGGCCATCACCGCACGGGACCGCCGCTCCTCGTCGCGTTGGCGGTGCTCGTCGCCTTGGCGGTCGTCACCCCGCTGATCTTCCTGGTCGTCCAGGCCTTCCAGACGGGCTGGTCGACGCTGCAGCCCCTGCTGTTCCGCAGCCTGACGGCCGAGCTGGTGCGCAACACGATCAGCCTCACCGTCGTGGTCACCGCGCTGTGCGCCGTGCTCGGGACCCTGCTGGCCTGGTTCGTCGAGCGCACCGCGCTGCCTGGGCGCCGCATGTGGGCCGTCCTGGTCGTCATCCCGCTCGGGATCCCCGACTTCGTGGTGAGCTTCGGCTGGCGCGCCATCTTCCCCGCCTTCGGCGGCTTCTGGGCGGCCGTGCTGGTCATGACGCTGGCCGTCTACCCGCTGGTCTTCTTGCCGGTGGCGGCGAACCTGCGCAACGCCGACCCGGCGCAAGAGGAAGTCGCGCGCAGCCTCGGGCTCGGGCGGCTGCGCACGTTCTGGAAGGTGACCGTCGGTCAGGCGAGGCTGGCCATTCTCGGCGGCGCGGTGCTCGTCGCCCTGGTGTGCCTGGCCGAGTTCGGCGCCTTCGAGATCCTCGGCTTCCGCACGCTGACCACCGAGGCCTATACAGAGTTCACCGTCGGCTTCAACACGGCGGCGGGCTGCGCGCTCTCGCTCATCCTCGTCCTCCTGGGGGCCATCCTCCTCCTCGGCGAGGGTGCGGCGCGGGGCAAGGGCCGTGGCGCACGTGTGGGCGCCGGCGCGTCACGCGTCCTGCGCCCGCGACCACTCGGCCGCGCCACCCTCCCCGCGCTGGCCGGCGTGGCGGCGGTGGTCGTCCTCGCCCTGGGCGTGCCCGTCGGGGCGATCGTGTACCTGATGATCCAGGGGGGCACCTCGACGGTCCCGAGCGTCTCGATCTGGAGCGCCACCCTCACCACCTTCGGGTTGGCGGCGGCGGCCGGCCTCGTGTCCACCCTGGGCGCCCTGCCCGTCGCGCTGCTCTCGGTGCGCCACCCCGGTCGGCTGGTCCGGCTCCTCGAGCGCATCGTCCATGCTCGTCCTCGCCGTGCCCGCCATCGTGATCGCGCTCAGCGCCGCCTACGTGACGACGCACTTCCTCGACGGGCGCTGGTACCAGACGACGCCGCTGCTGATCGTGGTCTACGCGGTGATGTTCTTCCCCATGGCCGTGGTGTCGGTGCGCGCCGCGGTGGCGCGGGCGCCCGTCGGGCTCGAGGAGGTGGGCCAGTCGCTCGGGGTGACGAAGCGCTCCGTGTTCTGGCGCGTCACCCTCCCGCTCATCGGCCCGGGACTCGCCGCCGCCTTCTGCCTGGTCTTCCTCGAGACGGCGACCGAGCTCGTGGCCACGCTCATCCTCATCCCGACGGGGATGCAGACGCTCGCCACGGGGTTCTGGGCCCAGCAGACCAACCTGAGCTACAGCGCGGCGGCGCCCTACGCGGGGATGATGGTGCTCATCGCGGCGGTGCCCAGCTTCGTGCTCGGCCGGTGGTTCGACCGGCTGCCTGCACGGGCCGCGGCGGCCGGGACGCCGACCCCGATGGCGGACCGCAGCGGCGGAGGGGGCGGTCCGTGTCCTGCCAGGGCGATAATTACGCGATGAAGGAGCTCGTCGTCCGCGGTGCCCGCAAGTCGTTCGGCGACCTGCAGGTCCTCGACGGCGTCGACCTGACCATCCCGGCCGGCAGCTTCATCGGGATCTTGGGCGCGTCGGGCAGCGGGAAGACCACGCTCCTGCGCATCATCGCCGGGTTCGAGCGCCTCGACGGTGGCGAGGTGGTGCTCGGCTCCGAGGTGGTCGACGACGGCCGCCGCCACTTCGTGCCGAGCGAACACCGGCGCATCGGCTACGTGCCCCAGGAGGGGGCGCTGTTCCCGCATCTCTCGGTCGGACGCAACGTGGCCTTCGGTCTGCGCCGCGGGCCCGACCGGCGCGCCCGGGTGCTCGAGCTGCTCGACATGGTGGGGTTGTCCGGCCTGCAGCGCCGTTACCCGCACCAGCTCTCGGGTGGCCAGCAGCAACGCGTCGCTCTGGCGCGGGCGCTGGCGACCGAGCCCGAGATCGTGCTGCTCGACGAGCCCTTCTCCTCGCTCGACGCCAGCCTGCGGGCCAGCGTGCGCGCCGAGGTGCACGACGTCCTGCGCCGCGCCGGCACCACGTCCATTCTCGTGACCCACGACCAGGACGAGGCGCTGTCGATGGCCGACCAGGTGGCAGTGCTCCGCCACGGCGTGATCGCGCAGCTCGACACGCCCGCCAGCATCTACCGCCACCCCCTCGACCCGGCACTGGCCCGCTTCCTCGGGGAGTCCAACGTGCTGCACGCTCCGGTGGGCGCCGTTCTGGCAGGAGGGTCCGCGACAGCGGGCGCCATGGCGGCGGACACGCCACTCGGTGCGCTGGCGGTGGAGGGCTGGCCGGCCCGGGCGGGCGGCGGCCTGGCGCACGTCCTCATCCGACCCGAGCAGCTGGTCATCGGCGAGGCGGGCGGCGCGCTCATGGTGGCCACGGTGCAGAGCTACCAGTACTTCGGTCACGACGCGGTGGTCCGCGTCCGCCCGGAGGGCGACCAGCTGCCCGAACTGGTGGTGCGGGTGACCGGGGGAACGCCGCTCGAGGCGGGCTCCCGCGTCGGCCTGAGCGTCCAGGGCTCGGTCGTCGCCTGGCCGATCGACGAGCGGGACCACGCCCACGGGCGCGGCGCGCGGGCACAGGCACGACGACGGGCACGAGCACGAGCACGGCGGGGATCGCCACGGGCACGACGGTGACGGGTTCGATTCCCTCGGCACCGACGGGGACCAGGCGCTGGGGTCCGAGCCCGGGCCCCCGACGCAGCACGGCGCCACCCCTCGATCCTGAGCCCACCGACGGCCGGAAATTCTGGAAGAACGTCCCGGTAACTACAGCGGTGTCGTCCGCGCTGCACTAGAGTCAGCGCCGGAGATCTGGTGCAGTGAGCAGGGAGGTGGAGATGGGCGACGAGTCCGTGACCCGTGTCGGGGGGTTTTCCGGGCCGCAGGTATGCGGCTTGGTGGGGATCTCGTACCGACAGCTTGACTATTGGGCCCGCACGGGCCTGCTGCAGCCTTCGGTGGCCGCAGCGAGCGGCAGCGGCTCGCGCCGCGTCTATTCGTATTCGGACGTGCTCGAGCTAAAAGTGATCAAGCAGCTGCTCGACGCAGGGGTGTCGCTCCAATCCGCTCGCCGCGCGGTGGAGTGCCTGCGCAACGACCTGGGAGCCGACCTGGCCTCGGCCAACCTCGTGCTGACCGGGACAAGCTCGGTCTTGGCCCGGACCAACGGCGAGGTGGTCGACCTGCTCGCCGGCGGCCAGGGCGTGTTCAACATCGTGCCGCTGGCCGGTGTGCTCGAAGAGCTCGAGGCCGACATCGTGCGGCTCGACGCGCCGGGCACCGAATCGGCGCCGCGACGACGGCCGACGCAGACACAACGGGCGCGGGCCGCGGGGGAGTGAACCCGGCGGACCCCGCGCGCGTCGGGCGAACTTGGCACCCGTCCTGTGCGCCCGCAGGGACGATCCGCTTCGCGCATCCCTCCGAGCGCGTGTTCGCGGCATTGCTCGACCTGTCCGGTGAGCGCTGGGAGTACGAGCCGGTCGAGTTCCCGCTCGATTGGGACGCGTCGGGGGCTCCGGTGTCGGGCTTCCGCCCCGACTTCTACCTTCCGAGCCGCGGTGTGTTCATCGAGTTGACCACCGCCGACCAACGCCTGGTGACGCGCAAGAACCGCAAGGTGCGCCGGATGCGCGAGCTCTACCCCGAGGTGCCGATCCGCGTGGTGTACCAGCGCGACTTCACCGCGTTGTTGGCCTCACACGGGTTGGCCCGCGCGACGGCGGGAGCCGCTTAGCTCCCGGCCGGGTGTCCAGGTCGAACGTGTCTAGTCTGGCCCCGTGGGTGCCGACGAGATCATCGCCAACGGGTCCGTCCGGGTCTCTCCACTCCATGCGGACCACGTTGCGCGTCGGCGCCAAGATGGTCCTCTTCGGCGGTTGGGAGATGCCGCTGGCGTACCCCAGCGGGACTGTCGCCGAGCACAGGGCCTGCCGCACCTCAGCGGTGGCATTCGACGTCAGCCATCTGGGCACCGTACGCGTCGGCGGCCCCGAGGCGTACGAGCACCTGCAGCGCTCCTTCAGCAACGACCTCCAACGCGTCCACCCGGGACGGGCGCAGTACACCCACCTGCTCGACGAGGACGGGTTCGTCGTCGACGACATGATCGTCTGGTGGGTCGACGAGGACCGCTTCGACGTCATGCCCAACGCCTCCAACACGAGCGACGTGGTCGGCGCGATCGGGGGGACCGACGTCACCGAGGAACGGGCGGTCATCGCCGTGCAGGGACCCGAGGCGCGGACCCTCCTGGCCAGCGTGTCGCCAGCGGCTGCAGCGGTGCACCGCTTCAACGTCGAGCGTTTCGAATGGGGTGGTGCGACCTGCCTGGTGGCCGGCACGGGCTACACCGGCGAGGACGGCGTGGAGTGCGCCATCCCCGCCGAGGTGGCGTCGGCTTTTTGGGACGCCCTGCTCGCGCAGGGCATCCTCCCCGCTGGTCTCGGTGCGCGCGACACTCTCCGGCTCGAAGCAGGGCTGCCGCTGCACGGGCACGAGCTCGGCCCCGGCATCACCCCGCTCCAGGCGGGGCTGGCCTGGGTGGTGGGCTGGGGCAAGGGTCCCTTCACCGGACGCGCCGCCCTCGAGGAGGAGCGCGCCAACGGCCCGGCGCGGCGCCTGCGTGGCCTGGTGGCCGACGGCCGCCAACCGTTGCGCGACGGGGCGGACATCTGCCACGACGGGCAGCCGGTCGGCATCGTGACCAGCGGCAACTTCTCGCCCATGCGCGAATGCGGGATCGGGCTGGGTTTCGTCGAGGCGGATGCGCAGCTGCTCGACGGCGATCCCGTGACGGTCCTCCAGCGTGGGCGCGAGCTGGCGGCCTCCCTGCTGCGCCCGCCGTTGTGGCCCGTCCGAGAAGACGAGGAGTAGCGCACCTCTGATCGCCCCCAGGTGCCTGTTCGGCTGGGGTCGCTGCCCTATAGTGGTTCGGACAACTGAATACGCCGTTTGAACCGGAGCGCCAGAGTCCCCGAAGGTGCAACTCGAGGGGACGCCGGAGGAGCAACTCTCCCCAGAAACTCTCAGGCCGACATACCGCTCCGGCGAGGCAACTCTGGAAAGCGTGGCGCCCTCGGGCGTCCGCACCGAAGGTGGAAGCCGCTCGTACAGCGGTGAGGCTCTCAGGTCCGATGACAGAGTGGGGAGGACATCCGACAAGCCTCGCGTCACTGCGGGGCCAACCAGGAGGCCTCCTTGAGCGACCACCGTCCAGCCGGCACCGACGCCCTCGAGCCGTTCGAAGACTTCCTGTATCGCCACGTCGGGACTTCCGCCGAGGAGCAGGAAGGGATGCTCAAGGTCTTGGGCTACGACGACCTCGACGTGCTGGTCGACGCTGCCATCCCGGGCTCGGTGCGCAGCCTCACCGAGCTCGACCTTCCACCCGCCGTCTCGGAGCGAGCAGCGCTCGACGAACTGCGAGCCCATGCGGCGCGCAACGTCGTCGCCGAGCCGATGATCGGTCTCGGGTACTCGGGCACGATCACACCGGCAGTGATCCGGCGCAACGTGCTCGAGAGCCCCGCGTGGTACACGGCCTACACCCCCTACCAACCCGAGATCAGCCAGGGACGCCTCGAGGCGTTGCTGAACTTCCAGACGATGGTCAGCGATCTGACCGGGCTCGAGACGGCCAACGCCTCGCTGCTCGACGAGAGCACAGCGGTGGCCGAGGCGGTGATGCTGATGCGGCGGCGGGCCACGGTCGAGTCGAACCGGGTCGTGGTCGACGCCGACTGCCTGCCCCAGACCATCGCGGTGCTCACGACGCGGTTGCGCCCGCTCGGCCTCGAGGCCGTCGTGGCCGACCTGGGCGAGGACCTCCCGGAGGGCGAGTACTTCGGGGTCGTCCAGCAGTACCCGGGCTGCTTCTGGTGCTCTCCGTGACTTCGCTGCGCTGACCGCGGACGCCCACGCGCGGGGCGCGCTGGTGACGGCGGCGGCCGACCTGTTGGCCCTGACGCTGCTCACGCCGCCGGGGGAGTGGGGAGCCGACGTGGTCGTCGGTTCGTCCCAACGCTTCGGGGTGCCGCTGTGGTACGGGGGCCCGCACGCGGCCTTCATGGCTGTGCGCGCCGGCCTCGAGCGAGATCTGCCGGGGCGCCTCGTCGGCCTCTCCGTCGACGCCGAGGGCAGGCCCGCCTATCGCCTCGCGCTCCAGACCCGCGAGCAGCACATCCGACGCGAGAAGGCCACGTCGAACATCTGCACCGCCCAGGTCCTCCTGGCAGTGGTCGCCGCCATGTACGCGGTGTACCACGGGGCCGAGGGACTGCGGGGCATCGCGCGCCGGGTGCATGGCCGGACGGTGCAGCTGGCCGCCGGGCTGGAGGCAGCGGGCTACCCACTCGTGCACCGGGAGTTCTTCGACACGGTCGTCGTCGAGACGCCCGGGCGCGCCGAGGAGATCGTTCGGGCCGCGGCGGAGCGTTCGGTCCAGGTGCGTCTGGTGGACCAGGACCACGTCGGGATCTCGTGCGGCGAGACAACGACCGACGACCACGTCGACGCCGTGCTCGACGCCTTCGGCGCGTCGGCTGTCGCGCCCGGGGGCCACTGGCGCGAGGCGCTACCCGTGCCGCTGCTGCGCCGGGGCCCCATCCTGGTGCACCCCGTCTTCTCCGAGCACCACTCCGAGACGTCGATGTTGCGTTACCTGCGGCGCCTGTCCGACGCCGACTTCGCGCTCGACCGCGGCATGATCCCGCTCGGGTCGTGCACCATGAAGCTGAACGCCACGACGGAAATGGAACCGGTGGGCCTGCCCGGGTTTGCCGACGTCCACCCGTTCGCGCCGCTCGACACGACGCCGGGCTACCAAGAGCTGATCGACCAGCTCGAGGCGTGGCTGGCCGCGGTCACCGGCTACGCCAAGGTTTCGGTGCAGCCGAACGCCGGCAGCCAGGGCGAGCTGGCCGGACTCCTTGCTATTCGGGCGTATCACAACTCACGGGACGAGCCCGAACGCGACATCTGCCTGATCCCTTCGAGCGCGCACGGGACCAACGCGGCGTCGGCGGTCCTGGCGGGCATGAGGGTCGTCGTCGTCGGTGCCTGCGACGACGGGACCGTGGACCTGGGCGACCTGGAGTCCAAGTGCCAGGAGCACGCGGGGCGCCTGGCGGCGATCATGATCACCTACCCGTCGACGCACGGCGTGTACGAAGACGGCATCGGTGCCATGTGCGAGACGGTGCACCGGTACGGCGGGCAGGTGTACATCGACGGGGCCAACCTGAACGCGTTACTCGGCTTGGCCCAACCCGGTGCCTTCGGTGGCGACGTGTCGCACCTGAACCTGCACAAGACCTTTTGCATCCCGCACGGGGGAGGCGGTCCCGGCGTCGGCCCGGTGGCGGTGGCCGAGCACCTGGTGCCGTTCCTGCCGTCGCACCCGATGCACCCCAGAGCAGAGCAGCGCGAGGGGATCGGCCCGGTGAGCGCTGCACCGTACGGCAGCGCCGGGATTCTGGCGATCAGTTGGGCCTATATCCGCCTGTTGTCGGGGAGCGGGCTGGCGCATGCGACCAAGTCAGCGGTGCTGGCCGCCAACTATGTCGCGATCCGGCTCGCATCGTCGTACCCGATTCTCTACACCGGCAAGAACGGCCTCGTGGCCCACGAGTGCATCGTCGATCTCCGGTCGCTCAGCAAAGCGACGGGCGTCTCCGTGGACGATGTCGCGAAGCGGCTGATCGACTACGGCTTCCATGCGCCCACGGTGAGTTTCCCGGTGGCGGGCACCCTGATGATCGAGCCGACCGAGAGCGAAGACCTCGAGGAGCTGGACCGCTTTTGCGACGCCATGATCGCCATCCGGGCCGAGATCGACGAGGTCGCGTCCGGGCGCTGGCCGGTCGAGGACAGCCCGTTGCGGGGCGCGCCGCACACGGCGGAGTCGCTGGTGGGTCACTGGGCCCGTGCGTACGACCGGCGGACGGCTGTCTTCCCCGCGGGACGGGCGGCCGACAAGTACTGGCCGCCGGTGGCCCGGATCAATCAGGCCTACGGGGACCGCAACCTCGTCTGCACCTGCCCGCCGCCCGACGCGTTCGTCTCCTGAGCGACGGATCGTTCATTCTGCCGCGTCGCGTGGCCGCGCATCCGCGGCGGTGCGGCTCGAACGGAGGACCCACTGCGTGACCGCATGTCGCGCCTCGGGATCACGGGCCTTCGACGGTCTGGAGTCCTGGACCACCCCCATCCTGACGAAGCCGGCCTTGTGCGCCACTCTCTCGGAGGCGACGTTGCCCGGGAGGGTCATGAGGGTGAGTACCGTCAGGCCGAGCACGTCGGAGCCCCACCGGCAGGCCATGACCAGGGCTCGGGTCGTAGCGTCTCGTTTGCGTGCCCATGGGGCGGCCCAGTAGCCGGCGACCGCGGAGCCATCCGTGTCGTCGATCTCGGCGAGCGTCATGGACCCGAGCAGCTCCCCGCTTCTGGTCTCGCAAAAGGCGAACGTCGCACGCCCCTCTTCATCCCAGAAGCGGACGTGGAGCGGCCACGACGTCGTCGAGCGTGAACCGGCGCAGCGTCACCACGCCGTCAGTGAGGGGCTCGGTCAGTGCCGGGAGCGTGATCACACCTGAAATGGTATGGCGCAGTCGCGCCACCCGAAGAGAGGAGATGCACTCTGTGTGTGTGCGGTCGGGGGAGGTAGAGTCACCGCTGGTTGGAGGGAACCGGCAGTCGTGCCATCGAGGAGGAGAGGCTTGTATGAAGTCGCCCCTGCAGTTTCGTGTGCTCGTGGCACTGATGCCGGTGCTGGCGCTGTTCACGTTCACGTCCCCCACCGCGGTCAGCGCCTCGAGTGCGCTCACCCATAGCCTGCATCCGTTCCAGGGCCTTCTCAACGGGACCAGCTCGAACTGGTCCGGGTATGCCGCGCATGGTGGCGCCGACTCATTCACCAGCGTGTCGGCGACATGGGTGCAGCCCGCCGCGCAGTGCACGAGCCAGAGGGCGTATTCGGCCTTCTGGGTCGGCCTCGACGGCTACACGAGCGCCACGGTGGAGCAGACCGGCTCCGAGGCCGACTGCCTGGCCGGTTCGCCCGCGTACTACGCCTGGTACGAGATGTACCCGGCGTATCCTGTCTACTTCACCAACCCTGTCTCACCGGGAGACCACTTCACCGCCTCGGTCACTGCGAGCGGGGACGTCTTCACCCTGAACATCGCCGACACCACCCAAGGCTGGCAGCAGTCCATCACCGAGTCGATGACCTCGGCCCAGAAATCGTCTGCCGAGGTCATCGTCGAGGCTCCGTGCTGCAACGGCGCCGGGAACATCTTGAAGCTGGCCGACTTCGGCACGATGAAGTTCAAGCATGCCGACGCCAACGGGTCGCCAATCGGCGCCAGCACTCCCAGCAAGATCAACATGGCGCCGATAGCTGGCGGCAGCAACACGGACACCACCAGCGCGTTGTCCGACGGCGACAAGTTCACCGTGACCTGGGACGGCAACTAGCGCAACCGGCGAGGCCTTCGTCACGAGCGCCATTGCGGACTGACGGGAGCGACCGCCGCACCCGCAGTCACGATGCCGACGGAGAGCAAGATCGACCCGACGACGTCGAGTGGGGTGTGCCAGAGCGCGCCGACCACCGCCAGCGACATCAGCAGGGTCCACGCGACGCCAAACACGAGCGTGGCGCGGCGAAGCGGCTTTCCGAGGATGGGGCCGAGCGCCAGCCACATGGCGAGCGCCGTCGCGCAGACCGCGGTGACGTTCCCCGAGGGGAAGGTGAGCTCGCCGTAGTAGGTCCGCTGGACGAGCGGCTTGACGACGTGATCGTTCACGAGCACGGCCACGGCGGCCAGGGCAGCGAAGACAGCCACACGCAGGAATATTCTCCTGGCGAGTCCGAGCGCAAAACAGACCACGAGGACGGCGGCGATAGCCGGGAGCGCGAGCAGTTCGGCCAGATGAGCCCAGTCTCTGTTCGCAGAGGGAGGCCCCAGCCATCTGAGCGCTGGATCTTCGAACCGGTAGGGCGAGCGACCGTGCGCCACCGCGAAGGCCAAGACCGCGGTGGCGCACAGGCAGATCAGTGCAGTGACCGTAAGCCTGGACCGCGACACTGAAGCAACCTAGGCGGCACACGAGACGCGGTGGTGTCGCCTCGCCGTTGCGGTCGCGTGGGGAGGCCGAGACAATGTGCGCCGTTCGTGGCGACCTTCTGCATCCCACGACCAAGTGGACCCGACAGCCGAGCAATCGGGTCAACGGGCCGGGAGAACGCAGTGATCTCGAATCTCACGGAGTCGTCCGGTGAGATCGAGACGACGAACGCCTCATCGCCCTGCTCGGGATGGCCCGGCAGCGTTCCGTAGGCGAAGCCCCAACGAGCCCGCTCATCGGTGACGCCAACGACTCGGCACGGAGCAGCCAATGCGAGCAGCGGTGTGCCAAGCGTCACGACAACTGTCGCTCCGGTCTGGATCTCTGACGGGTGCGGATAGACGCGCACTCCCGGCACGCCGTGGGCCTTCCACGTCTTGAGGCCGGTCACAGCTCGCTCGAATGCGCCTGATCCGCGACCGAGGACCGTGTGAGAGCGGTCGTGGTGAACTCCTTCGGGTCGGACGCCGGCGAGGTCCCTCCGACGGCTGCGTAGGTGACTTGTGCTTCACGGAGCTCGCCGATCAGTCGATCCAGCGCCGTTGAGTCCGATGGGCGGACACACCTCACGCCCAGTTGCCACCAGGCGGATCTGGGCGAGGCCTCCGCTCAGTTTGCCTGCCTCCGAGGACCTCCAAGAGGCGCAAGGCTCAGCAGATCCCCCCACCTTGGACGGCCTCAGTCCCCCCGGGACAATGGAGCCCTGGCGCCAAGATGGCGCAACCGGGACACGCAGGTGCTGGCGGCTTCCAGGTGATGCCGCCAACCAGGAACAGCGAGGCCCCAAGGGCAAAACCCGTGGTGAAAAGCGCTAAACGACGAACAGTGGTCACCAATCCATAAATCCCAATTCTCCGACAATTCGCCTCTTCATCTCTACCACCCGAAGCCCGAACGGTCCATCGCGAACCGACGAAGGTCTCTGGGGGCTTGCCTTGCTGTCACGCCTTGTTCACGGAGGCCATGGCGTCCGATTCGTGACCTTGCTCCGGAAAACGCGCCGGGGGGGGGGACGAAGTGGTTGGCGCCGCGCGTCTTGCTCACAGGAGCGATCGTGATCTGCCGTCGTACCATCTCGAGTCGAGGGTGGCCCATCTCGTTCAAGGAAGGTGCAGGCGCCCCCGGCTTTGCGGACATACGGAGGCGCTGCGCGACAACGAACGGAGGCGCAGGTTCATTGCGTTGTCGACGGAAGTGCTCGCCATCACAGCGTCTCTATGTTTTCATGATGGCTCCAACGCGAGCACCGGGGAGGTGCACATGAAGATCCAACCGACGAACCGTCAGAAGCAGATGCTGTGCGCTGCTGCCGATAATCGCGCTCTGCTGGGCTAACCAGCATCGAGCTCGCGGACGAGCGCCTTCGGCGCTGCCGCACACGTTGGTACGACCGGCGCTTTGTCGCTGCCACCAATTGTCACACCCCCGGTCAATACTTCCTTCTCTGTCCCCAAGGAGCACCGATGCACCCCGAACTGCTACGCGCGCTCGCCAGAGCCAGACATGCTGATCTGATCAATGATCAACCAATCCGAGGGAGGCCAACGGTCCGCTTCGGTGACCGTCCGCGCCCGTTTCGTCGTTCACGACGGCGGGTGGGCTCCCTGCTCATCTGGGCGGGCGCACGCCTCGTCGACGACCAAGGGGCCGCGCTCGAGCTCGCTCATAAATAAGCCAGACACCGAACGCACCAGGGCTTTGCTTGTGGCGCCCGTGTCGATGAGATTGTCACCCATAACTACGACGGTATTTCAAGATGTGGTGCTCACTGGCTCTCGATGGTCGATGCCTGAACGTCCTCGTATTGTTGCTGACCCGGCTTACGGGGATACACCCTCCTGAGCGTGGGGCATGCTGATCAAGGCGACGACTTTCGTGGCCGACAAATAGAAGTGAGACCTGAGCCAGAGCTGCCGAATCTCTTCCCGGCGCTCGCCTGCGCTGGCTTTTGCGCACTAATGGTGGCGCTCGCTGTGACCACTGCTCGTAGGCATGTGTGGGTGTTGGCAGTCATTTCCGGATTGCTGGCGCTCTATGCCGGGTACGCGGCTTTCACCTGGATTCGAAGGATCTACCGACGGTGGCGGCGCTGAGCTGACTGCGGCCGACCCGGCAGCGAGCGGGAGCACCGACTCGGTCAGATTCAATGACTACCGAGGCGATCGTGGACCTTGCGGGTGGACAGTCTCGCCCCGGGCCAGCATCTCTACAAACTGCTCGATGCGTCTCGCTCGGGTCTCAATCTTCTTCGCGCTTCCGATCCGATAGAGGATGGAGTACCTGTTCGCGCTTGTGAGCGTGCGGAACGTCGCGCGAGCACGGGGATTGGCAGCCAAGGCGTTTGCCAGGTCCTCTGGAACCTCTGTGCTGGCTTGTCCGGCATAGGCGGAATTCCATCGACCATCGGCTTTTGCCTGGCGAACCTCTTCTTCCCCTGCTCGATGCATTCGGCCGGAGGTGCTCAAGCTCTCGGCGATGGTGACGTTGCGTTGAGACCAAGGGCTCCGAGCACTTCTGGGCGTGAATCGTCGCCGGAACGTTGCGCTGTCGCGACGCCCCAGTTGCCCATCGATCCAGCCAAAGCAGATTGCCTCGTCGAGTGCGTCATCGTAGAAGAGGGTTGTCGGGTGTGTCGTGCCCTTCTTGGCAAGGACGAGCCACACTCCTTGCGACTTGGAATGGTTGGTACTCAACCAGGTCCGCCATTCCGCAGCATCAGCGACCAACAGCTCTGGAAGATCCACGGCGTCACGGTATCCCCGCTGTGCCGGCAGGGTGGCACCCGGTGCCGGCGAACGGGAATACATGCCAGCACGATCTATTGGAGCGTTATGGGGCAGCCCTCACGCTGTCACGTCGCTCGGCTCCAGCCGAGGAAATAGATGCCAGCAGATTTGCCTCAGGACCTTGATGAGGAGTTCTGGGTCGAAGTCTGCATCGGGTCCAACGAGTTCTGAGGGCAACGTCACGCCCAGCTTCTTCGCTGCGTCAATGAGTCCCGGTCCGATGGCCTTGCCGAGCGTGCTGAGCGCATCACCAGCGGCGACGATGTCCAGTGTCCATTGCGGCACGACCTGGGCCTCGACGGTGGCCCAGGTCGTCGGGTGCCGGGGCTTTTCGAGGGCGAACACCCCTTCGAACGTGCGCGCCGATGCGTCCCGCTGCGTGAACGCTTCTCCCAGATCCCATACCTTCCGCAGCGTGGCGATGAGCGAGGTGTGGCGATACTCCTCGTTGTAGACCGATCCCGGCGCAACCCATGGAGACACCATGATCGCTGGGACTCGGTAGCCGGAGCGGTCGAAGGTGAAGCCGAGTTCACCCGCTGGCCCCGCAGCATCGGGCGGTGGGACCGGTCCCGGTGCCACATGGTCATAGGTGCCATCCGGCTCATCCCACCCGATCAACAGGGCGGTGTTCCAGACATTGGTGCCCGAGGGTGACGTCATCGACCGGTATGCGTCATAAACACGCTCTAAGAACGCCTCGCCTCCGAGCAGCGACGACGGAGGGTCGAACCCGAAGTCGGCGTTATCGCCGATCATTGAGCGGCTCAAGGCGGGGTGGTAGTCGTTGTGTCCCGATGCCATGTCCGGCTCGATGAGTGAGAAGTCGGGCAAAGTACCAGCGGCGGCGTCCTTCTCGAACTCGCTGAAGGGCACGAAATGCGTGGCCAGGCGCTGCTGCAATCGGGGGAAGTGGATCACACCGGTGAAGGAGAGGGGCATCGGCTCGGAGACATAGACCTTCCAGGTCTTGCCGTGGGACTCCATGCGCTCGAAAAGGGTCTCGGCGACATTCATGGTCATCCACTTCGTCGCCGGGCTGTTCACCACCAGCCCCGAGGACGTGGCCGCTGTCCAGAACGATCTATTCATGAAGGTCTGGCTGGGGACCTCTGAGAACCAGTGGTCGAACACGCCGAAGTCACGGGCAATGCCGCTCAACACTGGGAGCTGCTCCGGGGAGTAGCCGGTCATGATCTGCGCGTACTCGTCGTAGGTGGGCTGACGTCCCACCTCCCCGGTGAAGGTCGAGATGTAATCCGTCACGAAGCCGCTCATGGTCGGCGTCGCGCCCGGTGGCGGTGCGTTCCACGGTTCGCTCGCGCCCTCGCCGATCTGGAACCGATTGTGGTGGTCGAGGGTGTTGAAGAGCTGGGTGTTGGTGTGGAAGTACTCTTCACCCGAGTCGGGATTGGGCGAGTCCAAGTCAGTGGCAATGCTGTAGGGAACCACCTTGTGGTCCGCTCCGTGCTCGGCCCAATCGGGGATCGGATTGCTCAGGTCCTTGCCGACCACGCCATCGAAGACCTTCTTGTCAGCCGGACCGTAGAGGCGGCCGAGTACGTTGTCGAGCGATCGGTTCTCGAACAGCACAACCACGACGTGATCGAGTGCCTGTGCCCGTGTCGGTGTTCCGGCCATGCGTTCTCTCCTGTTTGGACCAGATGGTCGTTCAAAACGGCCTTCCCGAGAAGCAGCTCAGTATATTTACCGGGCTTGGTGATTTCGTTGCGCAGGTCGTCAGACTGTCCCCATAAGTTGAAAGCTCACCGGTGAGAACCCTGCGGCAGTAGTGCCGAAGTGTCCCACCTTCCTGGCGTACCGGGGCAGTTCAACTCGGAGCGATACCGGGCGGTTCTGTAGCCTCAGAACTCCAGTCCCCCTCGCGCGGCCGCGGGACTACGACCAGAGTTCTACCCGGCGCGACCACCACGCCTCGGCAGCGGTCATCGCGCCTTCGGCCTCGCGGATACCGTCGCCCACGAGCCCCGCGGTGGCAGCCCAGTGCAGGGGTACAAGGGCTAGAGCCCCGGGGAGCCATCGGTACTCGTCGCGAGTCAACGGTTCCGAAGCCGTGCTTTCGTAGGCGTCGAGCAGTCGTCGCGGCTCGAGCAATTCGCCGCTCGGTGCCACCTGGTGCAGGCTGGCCGCGATGTCGTACAGCCGCTCTCTGACCCTCGCGAAATCCAGGTCGAAGGTGGCCCATGAGCCGTCTGACAGTTCTCCCGCGTTGCCCAATTTGTAGTCCCCATGAATCGGAGCGCATGGCAGTTCGACCTCCTTCCGGAGCTTGGAGAGCTCGCCCGTCAGTTGGCGCATCCGATGCACGACCGGCTCGCTGCGGGGTCCGAGCCTGCGGCGTGTGAAGCCGACCGAGTAGCGCAGTTGGCCGAAGGTTCTGTGGTCGTCGAGGGGTTCGGGCGGACTGGGCTCCCAGACTGCTTTGAGCGCAGTGTGCACGCGTCCGAGCTCCTCGAATACGCGGACGTAGGAGTCCTCGTCCGTCCGTGGCTGCACGTGATCGATGAACTCCTCAAGCTCAGCCCAACGATCAGCGACCCTCAGGATGTCGCATCCGGAAATCGGAATCGGCCGAGCGACGCGGACTTGCGTCCGCTGGAGCCGTTCCCGCAAGCGCCGCAGTCCCGCGACTCGCCCGCGGCGGACCCAGGGCCTGTGAACCCGGAGGACAACCGGCGGCTCAGCGTCTATCCGCAGGTTGAGGTTGAATCCACCGCCGATGTCTGCCCATCCGGCCCCGTGCGCGACGCGGTCGATCAGGGCCGAGACGGCCGGATCATCTGGGCTGGCTCTAGGTCCAAACCAGCGCGGCAAGGCAGGGGGGGAGGTCGAAGCTTCGATTCCGGTCATGGGAATGGCGCGCCAGCGCACCTGACGGAGGGTCCGCTGGCGAATCCATCCTCCTCGACGCGGGGTCGATCGTGCCACGCATGTGCCGAACTGCCTCACCCTCCTTCATGTACGGCGTTCGGGGGCAGTCTGGAGGCCTCGCGGACCGCCCAGCCTAAGTTTGCGGCTGCGCCGACGACTGTCGGAGATTCGCTTGAGGAATATCCCTCCGACCGCTCAGACGGACGCAGCGAGCTTGAGGATGGCCTCGATCACCACGTCGGGATTGGAGAGCATGGCAACGTGGCTGCTGGCAACCTCATACGTGGTAGCGCCCATCCGCTTCGCGACGAACCGCTCCAGTTCGGGGTTCACGGTGTGGTCTTCCGTCCCCACGATGTAAGCGCACGGCTTCGACTTCCAAGCGGCACCAGGAATCTTCTGATTGAACAGGTCCACAACCGGGACGCCCTGGGTGGCCCAGACGCGCTGCTGCTCCTCAGGCGACAGGTCACCACAGAAGTACCCGATGCCCTCGCGCTTCAACCAGATACGGCCTTCCGCGACTTCGATGTGATCCAAGACATCTGTTTTGGGGAACTTTTCCTGTAGGCTCTGCGACGTTTCGTCGTCGTCCGGGGCGAGCGCGCAGATATAGACCAGACCCACAACGCGGTCGTCGGTTCCAGCTGCTGTGATGACGGTTCCGCCATACGAGTGACCGACCAGGATGGCCGGGCTCTTGACTTGCCCCAGAGCGCGCTTCACCGCTGCCACGTCGCCCTCCAATGAGTCCAGGCTGTTCTGGGTGGACACCACCTCGTGCCCATCCTGGATCAACGCGGGGATCACTTTGCTGTAGCACGAGCCGTCAGCCCAGAGCCCGTGTGCAAACACGACGCTCGGCTTGCCTTCCATGGACATAGTTCCTCCCTTCACTGGACACGAACTGGAAATCCGCGTCACCTACAAACTCAAGCTTTGTGCCAAAAAATCGCCAGGTCCACTGGACCCTGCGCGCCCTCCGACCTGCACTTTTTCGCCCTCGCGCAGAGTTCTCGATTGGAGCTAAAGCC
The DNA here is from genome assembly GCA_963736225.1 of uncultured Acidimicrobiaceae bacterium. Taxonomy (GTDB): domain Bacteria; phylum Actinomycetota; class Acidimicrobiia; order Acidimicrobiales; family RAAP-2; genus Bog-473. Next base: position 46,316 of record CAVTOF010000004.1, read on the forward strand.
ATAGGACGTACCGATAACTGTCGCGGGTGGGCGGACATTTCGGGTTGCGGCGCCCCGGTGTCACCGAAGTGCCGGAGTGTCCCACAGTTCCGGTGTGCGAACCGGGGCACCACTGCGCTTCCGACTGGCGGCTCAAGTCTGGTTGCGGTAGCGGAGGTATACGACGCCGTTGCGAAATCGGTGCTCGTCCAACAGCTCGAGCTCGGCATGGACGCCGGCGGGCAGGGCACGTTTGCCACCGCCAACTACGACCGGCCCGAGGAGGAGATGGGTCTCGTCGACCAACCCCTCGGCAATCGCCTGGCCGGCGAGCTCCGTTCCACCTACAGCGATGTCGGATCCCGAGCTCTTCTTCAGTTGCTTAATCGCCGGGGCGTCGAACTCGTGCTCGATTCGGGTTCTCCCGCTGGACACCGTCTGAAGCGTCCGCGAGTAGACAACCTTCTCGGCCGCACGCCAGATCTCCGCGTAGTCCTGGTACACAGGGGGTCGATCGTCGTCGGTCTCCCAGTAGGCCATGGTCTCGTACATGCGCCGTCCATACAGATAGGTGCCGACCGGCCGCACTAGATCGTTGACGAACGCGTGCACCTCCTCATCCGGAGCCACCCAGTCGTACGTTCCCTGCTCGTCTTCGACATAGCCGTCGAGAGACGCGATCGCCACATACGTCAGTCTGGCCATGGGACTTCCTGGGTGCCGGCGTGCATCGGAGCACAATCTACGCACCCGGCCGTCTCGAACGAGTCGCCACCGCCAGTGGTCGAGCCTGCCCCATATGTGCCGCATGCGCCCAAGCCCGGCGAACGGGGACACCGGTCAGAGAGCGCCCCACCCTTGGTTCACTATGGCGCCAGTGTCACCTTCAACCTAGCCGTGGCGCATTCCTTGAGGGTAAACGTGCCCCCGTGGGGATCACAGACTTGCACAACAGCGGGGTACCGTATAGCCGCGTAGGGCTTGCCGTTGAGAAACAGCTTTATCGTGTGCGACACGGTGTCCGTGAGAGTGAATGAAAAGGTGTTGGACATGGTGCAGTCCGATTCGGACACCTTCGCAACCGTTACGGTGTCTGGCTTGAACTTCATGCCCGTTGGGGTGCTCTTCAAGACGACGTTCGGTAGCGTCGCAGCGTTGGCGGGAAGTGCGCCCGACGTAATGGAACCCGCGGGCACCGAGCAGGCCGAGACCGAGGATTAGCGTCCTGAACATTGGTGTGCCCCTCGCCAAGGTCGTGGGTATCTGCTCACAGTAGCTGGGCCGGGCTCGCGCGTCCCAGGTCCGGCGTACGGGGATAGGGCGCCATGGTCATCTCGGAGATTGTTTTGGAACGGTCTTCGCAGCCGCCGCGAGGATCGCATCGGCAACGTCGAATGGAGGTTGCGTACCGTCGATAATCGTTGCGCCGAGGCCTCGATATCTGGCCTCAGCATTCGCATTCCATTGGAGCGCTGCCGCCAACTCTTCTGGTTGTTGGCCGAACGCATTTGTTGTGCGAGTCCCGAGACGGTCTTGAAGTGTCTTGTTGTCAGCAACCAGACACACCATGAGGTCGAACAAATCCCACACAGCTGCCTCGTTTTCGGCTCCTCCACAAAGAAACGCGGTCTTGTCACGGTTTCTCGTCGAAAGGGCCTCGACCTTTGCTCGGCTGATTCTCCAAGCGAAGCGATCCAGCCAGCCGCTCGGCGTCGGATAAGGCGGATCCGCAATGATCTGCTCGCTCGTCCGATCGACCCAGTAGCTGAATCCCTCAAAGTCGGCGTCGACCGCCAGCTCTCCTCGGCTCTTTAGAAGCGCGCAGACCGTCGACTTTCCCACCCCTGAACTTCCGGTTACCCACACCAACGGCATCGGTAAATCCTCGCACGGGGACCCTGGGTATCTCGGATCTTGGAGCACATGAGAGCGCCCGTTCGCACGCCCCGCTCCGACGTACGGTGGCACTCAGTCATAGTCTGCGTCCGGCGGCTGAGCCGCACCAATGACCCGGAGTGAGGTGGCCGAAAGGTGACAAACCAAGGATCCGAACCGAGTGGACGCGATTCGGTCGTCCCTTCTGACTGGATCAACTTTTACGACGAGACCCACATTCCCGCCGCCGTGTGGGCGGGTGACACGCTCCGAGTGTCCAGCCACGCCGGCGAGACACCGGATGACGTGTTTCCCGGTGACCCCGAAGAGCAACTGAGAGGAGTCTTCCGCAACATCACGTCCACTCTCGCCGAAGCGGGGGCTAGCTGGTCAGATGTTGTTGAAATCAACTCGTACCATGTTGGCTTACGCAGCCACGCTGACTTTCTGCTACGTGTCGCTGCGGAATTTCTGAAGGCGCCATATCCGGCTTGGACGCCAGTCGGCGTCACTGAACTGTGGCCTCCCGAAGCGGTCGTAGAAATCAGATGCGTCGCCGTTGTTGCTAATCGTGGCCGGTAGATCGGTGCTTCCGTTCTAGCCTCGAAGTGCCGCAGGATGGCACCCGGCCCCGGCGGACTGGGGCAGTCCCTTAGCGCCATGTCGATCTCATCGGGGAGGTCGCGTCGCGTCCCGCTCTTGGCCGAACTGCGGCGGATCGCTACGAATACGCCCGGGTCGAAGTACCGACCTAGTTCTGGGCTTCCAGATACTTGCGATGTTGGTCCAAGATTTGCGCTTCCGATGCGCCCTTGGTGGGAACCCCCGGATGATGACGCGGGCAAAGATGATACGGAGTGCCTTCTAGCGGGTAATGGCCGATCCTCCAACACCCCTTGGTATGACAGTTGACCTTGCGCAGCCCGGTATAGACGCCCAGGCTGACCGCTCCAATGAGTGTCGCCTCTCCGAGGTCAGAGCCGAAGCCAGACCAGAAGTTGTAATAGACCGGACTCTTAGTCGAATAGGTCGTACCTGTATGAATGGCCGTCCAATGGCGAAGGAAGTCGAAGTACGCGATGAGCAACGCGAGGCCGGCGAGACCTGCGAGGACAAGCACAACGACGAAGGCCTTTTTCAGTGGGTGTCCTTCAGTATCGAGAAGGTCGAACTCAACCTCTCTTTCTGCACGCACGCTATCCATTGAGCACCTCCGGTTCTGATGTCCGCTCCTCGGAAACAACGGTAGCCAGGAGGTGCTGGGCCGGTCCTGGTCGGACTCAATGGCGTCAGGCGTCGCACATAGCGGCGATAGGGGGCAGGGGTGCTACGTGTAGCCGACGCCGGACCGCCCGGGCGTCGTAGTCTCGTCGGGATGCGCCATTTCGACCTGGTGATCTTCGACTGCGACGGTGTCCTGGTGGACAGTGAGCGTCTCGCCGTGCGGACGGAAGCGAAGATCCTCTCCGATCTCGGGTGGCCGCTCACAGAAACCGAGATCGTTGAACGGTTCGTAGGGCGTTCAGCTGCCTACATGCAGTTGGAGATCGAACGACATCTGGGACGTGGCATTGACTGGGATGCTGAGTTCGAGCCCCGCTATCGAGAAGTGTTTGAGCGAGAACTTGTCGCCGTACCGGGCATGGTCGAGGCACTCGATGAGATCGCCTTCCCGGTTTGTGTGGCGTCGAGCGGAAGCCACGAAAAGATGCGGTTCACCTTGGGCAAGACCGGACTGTTCGATCGATTCGATGGCCGGATCTTCAGCGTCGACCAGGTGGCACAAGGCAAACCAGCCCCCGACATCTTCTTGTTCGCCGCGGACCAGATGGGGGCCTTGCCGAATCGAAGTGCCGTGGTCGAAGACAGCGTCTCTGGAGTGACTGCCGGGTTGTCGGCGGGCATGGCGGTCTTCGCGTTCGCTGGGGGCGTGACGAGTGCCGAAACGCTCTCAATCGAAGGTGCGGTGGTCTTCGATGACATGAGGGAGCTTCCGGCAATGCTCGGGGCGCCATAGGCGTCTGAGCGCAGCTGGTGTACCACCGACCCGAACTGGGGCACCCAGAGCACAATTCTCTGACAAGTCTGTTTGGGTTGGTAGATCCTTCATTCACAGCATGGCGGGCTCTCTTAGGCTTCGGAAAATTTTGAGAACATGGCGCAGAAGGCGGGGGGATGATGTTCAGAAGAGGAAGCCTCGAGTTGATCGCGGTCGGCAGCTTGGCGGCAGCGTTCCTCACTACGACCATTCCGGCTGGTGCTACCGGATCGGTGCCCAGCGTTTCGAGGTTCAAGGCAACACCGACAAGCCTTGATAGCAATGGGGGCACCGTAACTCTTTCAGCCTCCGTGACGAACGCTAAGAGCTGCCACTTCAAGTCGACCGAACCTGTCGCAGGGCTACCGGCAACGGTCACATGTACCTCCGGTCGGGTGAGGCAGACCGTGACACTTCCGGCCAACTCCGAAACCACGGCAGTCAAATGGACATTTAAACTGGTGGTCAAGGGTTCCGAGAAGGTTCATGCGAACCCGCTAACGGTCACGGAGAGCGCGAGTGCATCACATGCGCTCACAGGTGTCCAGTCTCTGGCTAGTAGCGGCGGCGTTGTTAGTTCTGCCTCAAAGAGCAATGACGGAGTCCATACCATGGCTGCCGTGACTAGCGGCGGCGATAGCTACTGTGCGGTCCTCTCGACCGGTGGCGTGGATTGCTGGGGTGACAACACTTTTGGCCAGCTTGGCAACGGAGCCATGGGCGGTCCTGACGACTGCTACGGCGTGCAGGAGTGCTACGACGCTCCTCAGGCGGTTGTCGGCATGACGGACGCTTCTTCACTCGCAAGTGAAGGCGATGGCTACTGTGCGGTCCTCTCGACCGGTGGCGTGGATTGTTGGGGAGACAATATATACGGCGAGTTGGGCAACGGGACGATCAATGGGCCTGAAGATTGCGATTACCTAGACACGTGCTACGACACGCCGCAGGCGGTGACCGATATCACCAATGCCGTGTCCGTAACCAGCGATGGCGTGGGCTATTGCTCCGTGCTCTCGGTCGGCGGCGTGGATTGTTGGGGAGACAACTCCTGGGGCGAAATAGGTAACGGAACGATGGGTGGGCCCGACCAGACCGGCTACGACACGCCCCAGGCCGTCGCTGGGATCAACCAGGCCGTCTCGATTTCGAGCGACGGCGGCAGCAACTACAACAGCTATTGCGCGGTGCTCTCGACGGGTGGCGTGGATTGCTGGGGCGACAACACTCACGGTGAGTTGGGTAACGGGACGATGGGTGGGCCTGACGGGGTCGGTGGTTACGACGACGACACTCCCCAAGCAGTGGCCGGAATCGCTGACGCTATCTCGGTCTCAAGTGACGGCGGCGTGAATTACGACAGCTACTGCGCGGTGCTTTCGACCGGTGGCGTGGATTGCTGGGGGGACAACACCGACGGCCAGTTGGGCAATGGCACCGTCGGTGGGCCCGACATCGATAGCTTCCAAAGTCAATATTCCGGCTACGACAGCCCCCAACCTGTGTCCGGTGTCACAGGCGCGACTTCTGTCGCCAGCGATCAGTACGGCGCTTGTGCTGTGCTTTCGACGGGTGGCGTGGATTGCTGGGGCGACAACACCTTCGGCGAGTTAGGCGACGGATCCGTCGGTGGGCCTGACGTGCTTGGTTTTAGCGATGAGTATTCCGGCTACGACACTCCTCAACCCGTATCTGACATGACGGACGCGACCTCAGTCGCCAGCGACGCCTACGACGACGGATACTGTGCCGTTCTCTCCTCGGGCGACGCTGACTGCTGGGGCATTAACGAAGCAGGCGAGATTGGCAACGGAACGGTCGGTGGCCCCGATGCCCTTGGCCCTGACGATGCCTATTCCGGCTACGACACTCCTCAGACAGTGTCGGGCGTCGCCGACGTTGCGTCAGTTGCCAGTGACGGCAACATCTACTGTGCGGTACTCACCAGCAGTGAGGCGGACTGTTGGGGGGCCAACGGAGACGGCAACTTGGGCAACGGGACTATCGGCGGTCCAGACGGTATCGAGGGCTATGACACTCCCCAGTTCGTCATCTCTGAGTAGCGGCGCTGCACGATGATTATCGGTCTTCACTGTCACAAAGAGCGTCACTGGGAGTAGCCGGGCTTTGAACCGACCCTGAGCCGGCGGTCTGGGGCACTGGGCGGGTGGGATCCGCACGGTCACCGCCGCCTGTCAGTTGGCCACAGCGAAGAGCTTCCAGTTTCCAGGTATCCCCTTGAGTTCGTACTCGCCATGGTCCTCGAATTCGATGCCCGAACCCATCACCAGGTCCGTCAAGGTCCTGGATACGAGCACCTCGCTGGCTTCGGCTAGGCCAGAAATTCGGGCAGCGATGTGCACGCCCAATCCAGCAACGTCGTCGCCTCGAACTTCGATCTCTCCGGTGTGGATCCCGGCCCGCACTTCAATACCCAGGGACGCAACCCGCTTGATGATGGCCCGCGCACATTCCACCGCTCGAGCTGGACCATCAAACGTCGCTAAGGTGCCGTCGCCTGTGGACTTGATCTCGTGCCCCCGGAATTGTTCAAGAGCACTTCGAGCGACCGTCTCATAGCTATCGAGCACCTCGCGCCATGCTCTATCTCCCATGTTTGCAGCGTGGTCCGTGGACGAGACGATGTCAGTGAAGAGGACAGTCGCTAAAACCCGGTTAACGAGGGGAGCTGATCTAGTTCCCGTAACGAACTCTTGGATGTCATCGAGGAGTTCGTCGGTGGATCCAGAAAAGATCGCATCGTCGTCACCAGATAGCGCGACGAGCCGCGCGACAGGAATTTGATCCGCCAAGTATGAGCCGTGCTCAGGGCGAACATGGCGGGCACCCCGGCGAGTAACCACAAGCGCCGGAGCTTGAATCGATGGGAGGACTTGAGTCACATCGCTCTCCATGAAGGCACGGGGAATCACAATGACAGCGGGTGTCGCCGACAAGCGCTCCATACGGGCCCACCGCTGCAGCGCCTCCTCGGTTTGCACCAGGCTTGGCGCCGTGATGCCCGAGACCAGCCCTGTACCCCATGCGGCACCGATACCATCGATATAGGAAGTGAACGAGTCGAGAGGCATGCCCCACGGACATTCATCGTTACGTAAGAACCGCGCATAGGCATTGACCAGGACCAAGCTGGCGACTCGCTGAGGGTATGTCGCGGCGAACAACATCACGGCCAGCCCATACTCACCCCAGGCAACGAAAGCTCCATGGGAGCTCCCTGCGGCATCCATCACAATGCCGATGTCGTCCATCCAGGTCTGCACCGCCGGGACGCGACCAGGTTCGACCCGGCTAGAGCTCCCGAAACCGCGAGGATCGAACAGGACAAGGCGCGACCAGGAGGCGAGGCGACCCAGGAAGGCAGCGATACTGGGCTCCTGCCAGATGAGGTCGATGGCGAAACCCCCATTCATCGGGAGAATCAGGTCGATAGGCCCGTCGCCGGAAACCTGATAGGCCAGGTGTGCGCCCTCAGGTGTGCGGGCGTATCGAGTCTCGGGCGGGGAGTGCATCACCTTCCCAGTTTGCCAATTTGTCCGTACCTTGCCTCGGCGTCCCCGACCCGTATCACATGGAATCGGTCGCCCCGCGAGTTCTGGCGACTGTCGCCGAAGTGCCGCAGAGTGTCACCCGTTCCGGCGAACGGGGGCATACGTACTGGCCGGGCTCGCACCCAGGCCGATGGCTCGGGCTGTCGACGCCGGTTCACCAACGCCAGACTCTCTGTCCGAGTAAGCACAACAGACCAGCAACGCTTCCGTTCGGGGTGGTTTGCCGAAACTGTTGCGTCAGACTTGACGTAGAGGGTCGTAGGACTCGTAAAGACTCCGCAGCTAAGAGGGGGGAGCCACATGGATCACCACAGCTCAAGCTCGCTGAAAGTTGGCGCTGGCGTGGCGGTGGTACTCACCCTCCTCTGCGTGTTATCGACACCGGCTGTCGCCAAGCCCCAAGACAAGGTCACCATCTGTCACGCCACCAGCTCGGTCACCAATCCGTATGTTCAGAACACGGTCAACGAGAACGCGATCGTGAAGCCGAACGGGCAAACCAAGGGCCACGGAGAACACACCGGTCCCGTCTATCCCGAGCCGGGGTGGGGCGACATCATTCCGTCGTTCCAGTACACCAACGACCACGGTGGAACCTCGACCTATCCCGGACTCCACTGGGACACAGACGGCCAGGCGGTCTGGAACGGCGGGTGTCTCGTTGTTCCCACAGAGCCACCACCGGAGCCAGAGGTCACGACGACAACGTCCGGTGCCACGACCACCACGTCCGGTTCCACGACGACCACCCATGGATCTACGACGACCACAACATCCGGTTCCACGACCACCACCCATGGATCTACGACGTCCACGTCAAGTTCGACCACTACATCATCGAGCCCTTCGAGTACCACTGCGCCGACGCACCCGGGTGAGGGCACAACCACGACGCTGCCGCCCACCACGACCCCGACCACAGCCCCACCCTCTCGAGCTTCCGCCTCCGATCACCGATCCCGGAGGCGGTGTGGAAATCGTGCCTCCCGCCGAGGCAGTGGTCGTGGACCCGGGCCACGTCGTCGTCGACCTTGGGATGCTGTCAGAGTCACAGCGCACATCTCTCGAGGCAGAGGTGGACACAACTACGCCCCCGACCACGACCACCACGCAACCCATTGCGCCGCTGGCGAGTACCGGGCTGAACGTAACGGGGATGCTCCTCACAGCGCTGGCACTCATCCTGGTTGGCGTATCACTTTTCTTCGGATCGCGTCGACTCTCTCGGCGTGGAACAAACTGAGGCCCATCAGATAACCGGACGTGCTGGCCTGACGAAGGATGCGGCGGGGTGGGCCGTCAGCTCGTCTCATCGACCGGGCGCTGCCCGGCCCTCGATTCTTCAGGGTGACACTGCCCCAGTGGTAACGATCTTGCGGATCTCTCACACTGCGCCCGTCGTGGCGAACTGCCACATCTAACCGGCGGAGTCGCAGCCTCACTTCGATACGAGGACCGTGCCCATGGAGGATTCGGGTGCGTGAAATCGTATGGTCCCAGATCGGTAGCGAAATCTCTTGAAGCCCGGTGGTAGGGGGGGCATCATTGGAGCCAGATGGAGGCTCGCTACCACCACACTTGGAGGCCTCACAAGCCTGTCAACGCCAGCCCCGAGCAGAAAAACCTGGGCTGGAAGGCGGTCAACGCCGCCTCGGTGGCCGTGGGTGCCATCGTGACCCAGCGCCTGCTCACCATGGCCTGGCGCCTAGTGCGCCACGAGCCACCTCCTAGCGGACCGGCGGACCGGCGAGTCACCTGGGGCGCCGCCCTTACCTGGGCCACCTCCATGGCCGTGGGCATCGCCGTCTCCCGAGTGGTGGCCGTGCGCCTGTCCGGCAAGGTCTGGGAGGCCGCCGTACACGAGCCTCCCCCAGAAGCGCCCTCCTAGAGGCCCCCAGCGGACGGCCTCTGTGAGCCCCGCCGTCCGGTTCGGGGACCTTCACTCCTATCTCCGAAGTGCCGCACGGTGGCACCCCATTCGGTGAACGAGGGCAGCCGTTGCTCGGCAATGAAACACTGTTCCCGCACGTGTGAGCAAGGGGACGGAATGACTAAATTGTGACGGACCACTCCCCACCACGGCGGGGAAAGCGACCTGAGAGGGTGGGCCGTAACCCTTTCCCGCAGAGTTTCTTTGACCAGGCAGACCCGACCCCGGATTCGGTGTTCTACTCGGCGCCTCGCCTGGTGACCCACATCGACGACGATGCCATCGCTGCGGTCGGCGCCCTATATGACGAACTTGGCATCTCTGGCGACGTGCTCGACCTGATGAGTTCGTGGGTCTCGCACTTCCGCACCCCGCCCGCACGCCTAACCGCACTCGGGATGAACTCCCACGAGCTCGACGCAAACCCCTCGGCCGCTGTCACTGTGGTCCACGACCTCAACGCCGAGCCTCGGTTGCCCTTCCCCGATGAGTCCTTCGACGCCGTGGTGTGCTGCGTTTCCGTCGACTACCTCACCAAACCCATAGAAGTGTTTGCTGACGTGGCGCGCGTGTTGCGCCAAGGAGGGCCGTTCGTGTGTGTGTTCTCTAATCGATGCTTTCCGACCAAGGCGATTCGCGGCTGGCTGTACTCCGACGACGAGCAGCACTGCGAGATCGTCGAACAGTATTTCCGTTCGGCTGGGTGCTGGGATGAGCCTCGCAGCCAACGACGCACCCCTGCCTCGCATCCAGGCGACCCCTTGCTAGCGGTGTGGGCTCACCGAGCAGGCGCGCCGCACCATACGAACCCAGATCACAGGGCGAAACCGATGCCGATCGATAGAGCACCCGGGTTCGGAGAAGTGGGACGGCCAGCGGGGTTCAAGTCAGAGGCCGGGAACTCGGATTGGAAGGCCGAAGGATGAGAACCGGCAGGCGGCTCCAGCCGTCGAACCTGGGAATGTAGGCGGCGGAAGCGGCTTGAGTGTGACTCCTCGAACACTGCACGCTCCGCCGCGTCCTAACTCTCAATACGCGCTTGCCAAAGTTGCACGTGCACAACAATAGGCGCAGCCGTGCGGCCGTGTGGTTTCGTCAACACCTGACCCGCCTCACTTTGTCTCGCTAGGCGACTACACCGCGCCCACGGAGATCTGCGATCGAGCCGGCGAGCCCGAGCTCTGTCAGGAGCTCCTCCGTGTGCTGGCCGAGAGACGGTGAGCCACCCCGAAGCGTTGCTGGAGTGACCGAGAATTTAGTGGGATGGCGAGGCAGGCGAGTGCGCCCGACTACGTCATGGTCGGCTTCCACGAACAGACCCATGGCTTGCGCGTGGGGGTCCTCCGACAACTCTGCCGCCGAAAGGATCATGGCAAAGGGCACCCGCTCGGCCTCGAGGCGGGCCGAGGCCTCGGCCATCGAAAGATTCGCGGCCAGGGCGTAGCACATGTCGAGGATCGGCTCGAGGACATCGCGGTGACGGATCCGTTCGGCGATGGTGGCTACACGGGGGTCATCGAATCCTGTGGCCCCCAATGCCCGGCACATTCCGGCGAAGTCGTGGTCTGATGTCGGAGTGACGATGCCCCAGCCGTCGGTGAAGCGAATTGGAGAGAAGCCCGCCTGGAAGCTCGAGTGCTGGGTGTGATCGGACTCGAGCAGGACCTCATTGGCCGCCGCGTCGGCCCACAAGAATGTCGTGACGGCATCGACCATGGTCAGTTCGAGATGCTGGCCCCCACGTCCGCGTTCCCGAGCAAGCAGGGCGGCGGTCACGGCCTGAAAGGCGAAGAGCGCGGTCACCTTGTCGGCCGCCGACTGGCGCAGGAACACTGGGACTCCGTCGCCGGGGTCGGCTTGGCTCGCCGCGAAGCCGGCGTAAGCCTGGATCACCGTGTCGTACGCGCTGCGGTCGCTATACGGGCCGACAGTTCCGAAGCCTGAGATAGACGCGTACACCACTTCAGGGTTTATCGATCGAACGTCCTCGTAGCCCAGCCCGAGGCGGTCCATGATGCCCGGACGGAAGTTCTGAAGAACGACGTCCGCCTTCTCGGCTAGGCGGAGGACGATGTCGATGCCCTCGGGTTGCTGCAAGTCAACCGCGATGCTGCGCTTGCCTCGGTTGCAGACCAGATAAAGCGAGCTCATCCCGTTGACAGCTACCCCTACCCAGCGAGCGATATCGCCGATTCCTGGCCGCTCCACCTTCACCACGTCGGCCCCTTGGTCGGCCATCAGCGCAGCGACGTAGGGTCCGGTGAGTGCGATCGACAGGTCAAGGACGCGCACACCCTCCATCGGTCCGCCAGAGGACGCGCCTGCCTCGCTTTTCGACATTGGTCAGGCCGAAAGACCCGGCCGCAGGGTCGCCCTCTCAGACAGGACTCGCGATCGGGTGTCCGGGCTCGGTTCAATCCCCCCGGCGAACAACTCGATTGGCATTGGACGCCCGGCCTTTCTGGGGGTCAGCCCGTCGCTCACGAGCCTGACAGCCAGTCAGAAGCTCGTGGATCCCGATCCGACCAACACTAGGGCTCGGCGTTTTGCCCCGCCCGAGCTCGTAGATGACGTGGGCCAGCGGTGCGCACCGACCCCCCGTGCGGAGGGCCCTACACGAACCCAGTGCTGCCGGATACCGCATGGGGCGATGCCCACCTCGTGCTGAACTGCCACACCGTCCCCGGCGAACCGACTCCGCCCGAATAGGGCTCGGCAGTTAAGAGGCGGCTGCTGAGGGCGCCAGCGAATCCGGGAGCGGTCCTGACCGACGCTCTCAACGGTAGGGCGTCAAGTCGAACCCGGGGTAGCGCTCCTGGGTATCGGTCAGGGTGCGCTCGTCCCAGTACGGATCGCCCGGCGCGGGGAACCCAAACACTGAGCGCTCCCGGGACGGTGCTCGCTCGATTAGCTCGCACCAGTCAGGGCCGAGTGCATGGGCGGGCCAGGCGGTTCGGCCGGTCCAGCGTGGTCCCCACACGTCGTAATGAGCAGACATCGTGAATCTTGCTGAGCGTTCGCCGGTCGTTCGCGATCCACGATGCAGTACTTCGGACCGGTAGGAGAACAGAGTCCCCGCCGGTCCCAGAACCGAAACCTCCTCCTGGGCGAAAGTCCCGGCTGGGATGTAGGTCTTGGCCAAGTCAGTGCCGCCATCGACAAAGGAGCTCGGCCAGTAGGAAACACGCTCGCCAACCGACAGCGGGACGACCTTGGTGGGTCCGTCCTGCTCCGCGACGTCCGAAAGGAGGATCAAGCTCGTCATCTGGGTGACCGGATCGGACCTCTTGGGGACGACCAGGGTGTGGTTGCCGAAGTCGCGGTGGTGGCTCTGGTCGTAGTCCACTGTGGGCTGATATCCGAGCTACGACAATGCGGTTGAAATCACCACATGACTCGCCACAGTCCTGGTTATCTGGGTGGGTTGCATCTAGCTGGGCAAGCCTCTCGGGCTCACATGACGCGTCAACCCAAGCAGTAGTGTCGAAATGTGATCATGCGGGATCAGGCACCGGTGGCATTCACAGCATTGGACGAGCTGATCGACGCCGTCGTCACGACCACGCCGTCCGATCTGATGGAGCAGGCCCGCACCGTCGCCCGGTCCTGTCTTGACCCGGCTGCGCCTGTCGTTTCGAGATCTGACGCCACGACCTTCGCCGTTCAGATGGTCCTCGATGTGGCATCCATGACCGCCGAAGTTCGAACAGCCGGGCTCGCCGAACTCGGTGCCGGTGCTCCAGCGTTCGTCCTCGCCGTGTGGACGGAGGACATGATGATCCGCGCCGGTGCCGCTTGGCGTGAGATGTTCGGCGAAGAGTGGCGTGCGATCCCGACTCCTACCCAGGGCAATCCCTGGGTGGCCCACGAAAGGTTCCTCATCGAGGTTGCCAAACTGTCCGCCCTCGATCCGGTCACCTCCGAGCTGGTCAGGCTTCGCGGGGCGAGGGCCCACGACTGCCGGCTGTGCCAGTCCCGCAGGAACGTGACTGCCATCGATCTGGCTGGTGGGCGTGATTTGTTCGATGATCGGGATCCGATCGGTATCTCCGACTCCCAGGCCTTGGCGCTGCAGGTTGTGGATACCTTCGTGTGGCAGCCGATCCGGTGGCCACCCGGGCTCGGCACGCAGGTCGTGGACGCCTTGGGCCCGGCAGCTGCCGCCGAGCTAACGCTCGACATCATCCGCAATGCTGCGAACAAGATCGCCGTCGCATTCGGCGCGGACGCCCCGCAGGTGGAAACGGGCGTCGAGTACTACGACATCGACATGTCGACCGGGGAACTTCGCTACGACGTCAGTCCGGTCAGGCCTTGCGCCTGAGCCACCGTCTGGCTACCGGTTTGATCCACCAGCCACCCAGTAGCCAACGAAGGCGTGTGGAGGCTACGCGGGCGTGCCCCTGAACCGATGGTATGAGACGCTGGAGTTGACCCGCTCTCGTGGGCACATCATTCCGGGGCAGGCCGACTCCAATATCTTGCGTCCAATACATTTGTCCCTGTGACCACGGTGCGATTGGCAACGCTGAACGATCTTCCTCAGATAGCCCGGGTCCAAATGCGGGCATTTGAGGACGACCCGTTGATTACATGGATGCTTCCGCGCGACGACTTTGACCGGCGAGCCACGCTGCTGTTCAACTGCCTGATTCGCGCTTCCATGGTCCGCGAAAGCGTCTACACGACCGATGATGGCGTTTGCACGGCGGTGTGGGCGCCTCCCGAAGCCTGGGCCTACTCCGAGGAGCAGCTCGCGATAATGGCTGGACCATTCGCTGAGGCGGCCGGTGAGAGGGTTGATCGTGCTCTGGGCGTTCTGCTCGAGATGGCAGAGGTACACCCCTCAGAGCCCCACTGGTACCTCGGATGTCTCGGCACTCATCCCGACTGGCAGAGACGCGGAATCGCCACAGAAGTCCTGGCCCCGGTCTTGGGTCGTTGCGATGCTGACAGTCTTCCCGCCTATCTTGAGACGCAGTTGGAGAGCAACGTCCCGTTCTACCGTCGGCATGGATTCGAGGTCATCGGTACGAAGCAGCTCTCGAATGGTGCACCGAACATGTGGCTGATGTGGCGGGACATGAGACCTGTAGCGCCAACCATCGACGGCTCATGACGTCGATCCGGTAAGAGGAAGGCTGGGCACCAACGTCAGATGTCGACCTCCGGCAGCCCCACCTCCACTAGCCAGAGAATACCGGACTGGCTCACCGTGCCGGCGTAGGGAACTCACCTTCCCAATTGTTATTGCTGGGCTTTTTGGAGCGCAACGACCGGGGTCACCATCCCGCCCGCGAGACAACATTGCCCGAAGGGTGCTCCCGGTAGTCTCGGGCTCATGACCGTCGACGCGGACCACCCCGATCGGAACGACGAGAGTCACTCCGAGTCACCCATACGTTCTGACGAGACGCAAACGCGTCTCCGACGGGCGGCGGCCGGTATGGCGGAAGCGCAAGCGTGGAAGGGGCAGGAGATCGCAAAAGGCTGGCGCAAGTTTGTAGAGGGACTACGCAGACGCGAGAAGAGCGCGGAGTAGTTTCGTCAGCACGGGCTGGGGGGAGGGAGATTCGCGGTTGCCGTCGACACCGATGTAGCGCGCTCAAATCGAACGACATCGCTCGGCCGCACTCTCGTGAATTGCCCGCGACACGTGCACCACGCGACGCCGACTGGCGGATCGGGTGCGGGTCGAACTCAAAAACTCCAGCGTGTTTGGCTGTAGGTGTGTCCTTTGCCAAAGCCAAACCCGATCTCAGGCTCCACGCGATAGACCACTACATCCGCTCGCCGAATGGCGTCGCCCAGGCCGAACCACGTTCCATCCGGTTCGACGAAATGAGCTCCGTACTTCGATTCGTATGTGTTGGCGACACGAGCAAGCTCGGCATGGTCGCTCACACCTTCGACCGTTCCTTCCATCACGAGATCAAGACCGTCGAGGGTGCTCCGCCCCGTTGTGAGGACGCAGTGACGGTTTGCAGCAAGGTTCTTCGCTTTTCGCTCGTTCGATCCGGTACAGAAGTACAGAGCTCCTTCCAGCCAGATTCCCAATAGGGGTGTGACATGTGGGCGGCCGTCAGGTCGAACCGTCGAGAGCCAGTACACCTCAGCGCCGGCCAGCTCGTCTCGAGCCCGGCTCCAGTCCGTTGGTGTTGCGTCGGGGCTGCTGAAGGCGCTCAGTTCGGTTATCGGAACGGGTTCAGCCATGGTGTTCTCCCATCATTCTCCTGCGCGCGAGGAATCACTGTTGCACTTCGCAGATCGCTGAACCATCGTCGAACGTGGCCCAACGGTGGGACACGAGGGCATCAGAGCGGCTTCAGCGACGGCAACCCCGTGTCATGTGGCCGAACCTAGGGAATCGCTCCACGTTCTTTCAGTTGGGTGATCTGATCCCAGCTGTGCCCGAGCTCCAGAAGAACCTCTTCGGTGTGCTGTGCGAACTCAGGGGCCGTTCCCCGTGGTTCCCACGGTGTCCCGAGGAAGTCAATCGGTGTGGCGACCATGTCGATCTGGCTATCGTCGTTCATAGGCACGGTGACGAAGCCGCCAGCAGCATGCGCTTGTGGATCGGCGACCACCTCGTGCGCGTGTCGAACCGGGGCCCACCACACGTCCTCACGGTCGAACACCTCGGCCCACTCCTCCAGCGTCCGGGTCGAGAACACCGCGTCAAGCTCGCCTACGAGGGCAACTGAATTCTGGAACCGCGAGACGATCGTCGCATAGCGCTCATCGACCGCCCACTCGGCTCGCTCGATCGCCCGGAGTAGGTCCGGCCACAATCGATCACCTTGCAGACCGAGCAGCCAGAATCGGAGCCCGTCACCAGCCGTGTATGCGCTGATCATTGGATTGGGTGGGGCGTTGACCGTCAGCGGCACCGTGGGCATCCCGAGACGGATTGCCATGCTGATATCCCAACCGAGCATGTACATGCCGACGCGCAGCAGCGAGACGGACACCAACTGGCCAGCGCCCGTACGCTCCCGGGCAAACAGCGCGGCCGAGATCGCTCCTGCCGTCGCCATGGCCGCCATGTGGTCGCCCATGCCACCACGCTGGTACGGAAGCGGAGTGCCCTCGGGTGCCAGGGCTGCCGCGACGCCGGCCCGGGACCAGAAGGCACCGATATCGAAGGCGGCCCGATCGCGTTCGTCACCCACCAGGCCGTACCCAGTGATGTGTCCGTACACGATGCGGCCGTTGCGCGATGAGACGCTCTCGTAATCCAAGCCCGCTCGGGTCAGCGCCGCCGGGCGAGCATTGGTCACGAACACGTCGGCTTCGTCGACGAGTGCGGTGGCGATCTCGCGGGCCTCTGGGACGGACAGGTCGAGTCCGATACTGCGCTTGTTTCGGTTGTCGAGTTCGAATGGCGGATTGACGTTGTCCGCAGTCGCCAACATCGACAGAACGCCGCGCATGGGATCGCCTAGGGGAGGCTCTATCTTGATGACATCGGCGCCCCAGTCGCCGAGGATGCCAGCGGCTGCAGGTCCAGCGACCCACATACCTACCTCGACGACCTTGATCCCCTCCATCGGCCCAGGCACGTCAGCGACACTAACCACAGAGGGCTCTCGGAAGGGTAAATGGCCGGAGGCTGTGTCCTCGCCGCCGCTGCGAATATCCCGAGGCCTCGCTATCTCGGCGCAACCGAAGGCCATGCCGGGTTCAGCGTGTTCGGATGCTCGACCTCAAGGTGGGCCCGTGCGCTCGCGGGCTACGTCTCTCGAAGAGGTTGCGTCGCACCGCACCGGAAATCCTCGGGCCTTCCGGTGCGAACGGTGTTGGCGACTACCTGCAGGATGGTGGTCCGAACACGCTCGCTGATGTGTGCAACTTGTTCATCACCGAGATCGGCTCTGGCTCGAGCCGCTATGTCGGCCCAGTCGATGTGGCGGAGGGATCTGTTTGTCACGGTTCTGGCTGACGCTTTCTTGTTTCATGTCACCCGACCGTGACTGGCCGGCGAACGACCAGCGCCACACCCGATTAGAGGTCGGGCGAATGGCGCCAGCCGTGTCGCGTTGAGAACCACAGGCTAAATCCCGAACCTGAACCGGAACCGAACAGAGCGTGACAGCTTGGTGTCATGCACGCAGCAACGAGCGACAGGGCCGATGGCGAGCGAATCTCGACCGAGGGCCTCGAGCCGCTCACGCTGGAAATGCTGAACTCAGTGGGCCGAGGCGCGGAGAGCCGCCATCCGCAATCCAGTCACTGGCACTCAGCACAACGAAGCCCGTCGGAATTGAGGATCGTCCATGGAAGGCTCAGCGACGCGCTGGCACCCGTGGCGTCGGTAACTGTGACGGTGAAGGTTGAATGCTCCTTGCCACATCGCACCCGCCGCCACGCGGCACCGGCGAGTCGAGTGGATCTCAAGTCCATAGCGAGCCTCCGCGTTCTCTCGAACGCCACTGCGCAATCCGGGCGTGTTGTATCGCAGCCTCTTTGGCCGGGCAGCCGGGTCGCAGGGCAACCCGCAGTGCTGGCGGGCCGGAATCTCGAAGTTCGGTTCGCCTTCGTTACATGCTCGGATGCGGGAGCCTCCTCTCGGGCCAGTGTTGAAGAAGCTGAGCCGATGACACGAACCTGAGCCAGTTGTTCGGGCACGTGACAATTCCGCGAACGTCTCGAGACAAATGCCGGTTACCTCTTGGTCGTAGCTGGATAGGCGCGTACGGTCCATAGGAGATGTCTGCGATCCGGTCGAGCCATCAGCCGAAGTTGATGCGGCGTCCCGACGGGCGCTGGGAGGTCCGGTGCCGCGAATGCGAGGAGCGGGTTGACGAGGCATTACCGCGCGGCATCGGAGTACCCATCACAGACAGATTCGAGGCTGAATCGGCGTTGCGAGATCACGTAGGACGGCGCGGCCTGAAACGGCACGGCGAGGGCCTGGCTCCGCTCCCACCTTCAGCCGGGCAATGTGCCGCCACTCAGAGCAAGCCGACGATTCCGATCCCGGCCGCAGCGGCACCGATACACACGACCAGGCTGCCCACCGTGTAGACGATTGCCTCGGCGCGATGGCCGGTGTGCACCAAGTGGACGGTCTCCCAGCTCGACGTCGACCACGTGGTGTACCCACCGCAGAGGCCGACGCCCACGATCGTCGAGCACGTGGGGCCCGAGGCCGTGATACAGGGAGAGACCAGTGAGCACGCCGAGGACGAGCGAACCCGACGCATTCACCACCATGGTGCCGACGGGCAGCGGGTCGTTGCGGCGCAAGCCGACGTGATGAATCAGAAGCGCACGCGCCAGGGCGCCGGCGCCGCCCGCGCACGCAACGAGCAACGCCAGGCCGAGAGTGGGGGAGGGGCCACTCATGGTGCCAGTATGCGACCGAGAGCATTCCCGGCGACGACGAGGGCCACGCCGCCGGCCACCGTTGCGACGAGGTATGCGAGGCAGGTCACGAGATCGCCGTTCTTCCCGAGCAGGGCGACGTCGACAGCGAGTGTGGAGTAGGTGGTCCACCCGCCGAGCAATCCCACGGTGACGAACGGCCGCAACGCGGGCGAGCGATGAGAGACCTGCTCGGTGAGCGGAATGAGAAGGCCGATGGCGAAGGATCCGCTCAAGTTGACGACGAGGGTCACCCATGGAAAGGCATGCGGGGCGATGGGGTGGTGCGCCGCCAAGAGGTACCGGGCCAATGTGCCCAAGGCGCCACCGATGAAGACCGCCGCGATCGTGGTCGCGGACAATCCGAGGAGGGGAAGCACAGGTTCGTCGAGGAGGTCCCGCTCACCCTCTCCGTCCGACTGCCTGCCGCGTGCCCATGCGGCGCTGCGTTCGTGGCTGTTTTCGTGCAGCTGCTCCTCCATGGCTCTGCCTCCTGCGCCTCCTCTTAGGAGCCATTAGCCATGTCGTGTCGGCGGTTCGGGGCCGAGCCCCCCGGCGGGACCCATCGCCGGTGTGGTTGCAGCTGGTCTCTATTTTACTCGGAACATCGGAACTGAGTCAGTCGAGCCTCGGCCCGGGAGCGCGGCGGAACTGGAAAGGCTCACTCGGCCGGCCGGCGACCACGTACCAACACTGACCCGTGCCGTCCGAGTCGATGATCCGCTCGAACGCGTCAACGACGTCGGACACCTCGATGATCGGAAAGCCCATGTCCAGCAACGTCTGCTCAGACCCCTTGATGATGTTCGTGTAGGCGAACGAGGGGCACAACGCATGGATGCGGATGCCATCAGGTTCGTAGACCTGCCCGAGCGAGCGCGCCAGACCGACGACGGCGTGTTTGTTCGCCGCGTAGATCGGGTCGAATGGGGTCGCCACGAGACCCGCCATCGATGCCGTGACCACGATCGTGCCGCCGCCGCTCGCCTTGATGGCGGGGCGGGTTGCCGCGATGCCGTAGACGACACCGTCGAGGTTGATGGCCATGGAGCGACGGTACGCCTCGGGATCGAAGTCGTCGCCCATCCCGCACCATGACGTCACTCCGGCGTTGAGATGGGCAACGTGGAGGCCACCGAATGCCTCGACGGCGACGGCGACCGCGGCGGCGGAGGCAGCTGGGTCGGCGACATCGGTCGCCACGAAGCGTCCGCCCAGTTCGTCGGCCACCGCTTGGCCGCGGGCGGTGTCCACGTCGGCGATGACGACATGCGCGCCGGCATGCGCCAGGTGCCGCGCCACGCCCTCGCCGATGCCGTTGCTCCCACCTGTGATCAGAGCCACCTTGCCTTCAACGTCCATGGTGGGATCGTAGGGGACCGGGCGCCTCTCAACCGTTGAGCACCGCGGGGAGGGGAGAGGCGTGGACGATGCTCAGGTGCTGGATGGGGCGGGTCATCGCCACGTAGAGGAGCCGGAGCCCTCGTTGCTCGCCCTCGGCGAACGCGGACGGTTCCACGACGACGACGGCATCGAATTCCAGGCCCTTGGCGGCGCCTGCCGTCACGATCGTCACCGGGCGGGTCATGGCGTCACGGTCGAGCACGCCGATGTCCCGTTGCCCCTTGGCGAGTGTGGAGAGGGGCGCGAGCGAGTTCGTCGGGAGTGATCACCGCGACGAGCGCATAGTCATCCGACAAGAACCGAGCCTCGGCGAGTGCGGCCGATGCGAGGTCGTCGGGATCCACCCGCAGCACGGTGGGGTCCGTGCGGCCGGCACGGATCGAGAAGGTCGGGGTGACGCCGGGGGCAGCCAGCGGCAAGAGACGCGACGCGAAGTCCAACACCCGGCCCGGAGCTCGGTAGCCGAGCGTCAGTTCCTCGTGACGCTGCGCAGCGGTGTCAGGGAGGTGAGCCCGGATCTCGCTCCAGTCGGCGTAGGTCCAGGGCCCCGTGGCTTGCGCCAGGTCGCCCAGAACGGTGATCGACCCTGACGGCGCGCGCCGCGCGATCATGCGGAACTGCATCGGTGTGAGATCCTGCGCTTCGTCCACGACGATGTGGCCGTAGGTCCTGGTGCGGCCACCCGTGAGGAACGATGCCTCGTCGAGCAGAGCGAGGTCATCGACGCTCCAGCTCGTCGTGCCTGACGCGTCCCGCCCCCGCAACAGCAACGGCCACTCGTCCTTGGCGAGGAGGCCACGGGCGGCGCGCTCGAGGAGCCGCCGAGAGCTCAGTAGATCGCGGACGAGCGCTGTCGGGGAGACCGTCGGCCACAGGGTGTCGAGCAGCGCCTTGAACTCGTCGGTCGCGCTGAGCTCCCGTTCGAACCAGGCCTCGTCGGCACCCAGGCGGGCGGACCGTCTGAAGACGCGGCGGGCCTCGCTGACCAAGCGGGCACGCAGAGCGGCACGTCCCGCCTTGTATGGGGCAGGGCGGGCGACGATGGAATCGACGAGCTCGTTGACCTGCTCCGCGCTCAAGGAGGCACGAGCGAAACGGACCCGAAGGCTGACATCACTCTCGAGGCGATGCCGCCGGTCCTCGAGTGCGCGCCGGAGCACCGCGCCCATCCGTGCGTCGCCCTTGAGGTTCCGCACGCGCAGCGGCTCGTCAATCCGAACCTTGGCCTTTGGCGCGATGTCAGCGATCGTGGTCTGGACCACCGCCTCCTCCCCGAGGGACGGCAGGACCTGTGCGATGTAGCGCAGGAACGCTCGACTGGGCCCGAGGACGAGAACCCCGTCGCGACTGAGTGGGGGATGGTTGTAGAGGAGAAACGCAGCCCGGTGCAGCCCGACCGCCGTCTTGCCGGTACCCGGGCCACCCTGGACAGTCAGCTGCTCGGCGAGTGGCGCTCGGATGATCTCGTCCTGTTCAGCCTGGATGGTGGCGACGATGTCGAGCATCTCGCCCGTGCGCGCCCGCTCGAGCTCGGCCAGTAACGCATCGCCCCCGCGCAGCCGAGTGCTGGCAGCATCGGTATCGCCGACACCGAACACGTCGTCGGCCACGGCCACGACCGAGCCTCGGTCCACCATGATCTGGCGTCGCCGCGAGAGACCGAGGGGTTCCTTTGCGCTGGCCCGATAGAACGGCACCGCAACGGGCGCACGCCAGTCCACCACCACCGGATCGGCGCGTTCGTCCTCGACATGACGGCGACCGATGTGCCAGGTGGGCCCATCCTCCTCATCGATGCGACCGAAGAGCAGAGGACGGGGACTGTCCTGAAGCAGCGAGACCCGCCGCGACAGGGCTGCGACATAGTCGAGATCCGGGTTGCCCGCTGCAACGAGGTCCCCCAAGAGCCGCTCGGCACGGCCCCGCATGGACCCGAGCGAGGTCAACGCGTGATCGAGGTAGTTCTGCTCGGCGGCGACCTCGGGATCCGAGAGCGGGGGAGGGCCGCTCATCGGGAGCGCCTCGCGGTCGAAATGCGGCCAAAAGCGGACGCGCAGAAACCCCCGGACATTCCGGGGATACTACTCGATTTTCGACTGCTTGTACAACCCTTTACCTGGTCTTTCGCCTTCTCCGCTGTCCAGGCTTTGAACCTTTAACCAAGGGGCTGTATCGGGTGTCACTTTACTGAATTGCGCCGCCTAATGCAAGCCTCTTCGTGCAGTCTCTGCCCTTCGACTCCCTCGCCCGTCGAGGCCGGCCCTGAACCGAACTCCGCCCCTCAGTCGCTCTGGGCTTCGATCGCGCCACGCCGGTCACGTCCGGCCCATCCCGGATCGGACCGAGAGATCGTCCGAGAGCAGGCCACGTCCAGGCCGCGAGTCACTGCGCGCGCGCCGAGCCGACGACATCAGCAACCGGCCAAGCAATGGACACCCGAGGCCGCCGCCAGCGCCGAGCGACAAACCGACCTCGCCGTGTGGTCGCGCCGTTGCTGTTCGGCGGTACGAGAGAGGAGTGCCGTCTCCAGTCCGGCGGCGGAGCTCGTCTCCGATCCTCCGGATTTCCGATGTAACTGAACATAATGAACATTATCGGCGTTAGGCCGAACAGGGGGAAGGGCAGAGACAAGGGCTTTTGCTGTGTCACCCACGGTCTGTGTCTCGGCCTCCGAGATCTGATGCGAGGCGCAGGTCCATGGGAGGTTTGTACCGTCCTCGTGGGATCCGAAGTGAGCCGAGTCAGCCGTCTGACACGCGTGGCCTGCGGCTTTAGGCGCCTCTTACACAAAACCCCAAGCCGGCTCACAGCTGAGGTTCGGCTCATTGTGAAATAGCCGGGTCTGAACTGGGGTCATGGCCAAAGCGGGAGAAAACGGCGAGCCGGAAAGCCCAGCGGATCTCACGCAGGAGTTGCCGCTCGATGACGAGAACGTGCTCGCTCCAGAGCCGCTGTCGGTGTGGCGTCGGTACCGGTGGCCCGGTCTGGGCGTCGCGGTGGTCGTCATTGCCGCGGCGATCGCTCTGCCCCTCTGGTTGACGTCGGACTCGTCGACGGCGGGCGGTCTCTCCGTCACCACTGTCACGGTGCCGGTGACGACCGGGACCATCCAGTCGACGGTGGCGAGTTCGGGAACCATCGAGCCGGCGAACTCGGCGAACCTCAATTTCGCCGTCTCGGGCACGGTCACTGCGGTCGATGTGGCAGCCGGGCAGACCGTCACCGCCGGTCAGGTCCTGGCCACCGTGAACACCACGGCGCTCACGGACGAGCTCAACGCCGCGCAAGCGCAGCTCACGTCGGCCCAAGACAGGCTCGCCAGCGACGAGGCCTCCAGCGCCTCGACGAGCACGATCGACACTGACGAGGCGTCGGTGACCTCCGCCGAGTCCTCGGTCTCGTCCGCACAGACCAATCTGAATGACGCTTCGCTGACCTCCACCATCTCAGGCACGGTCGCCTCCGTCGACCTGACGGTTGGCCAGCAGGTGACGGGCACTGGCTCGGGCGGTGGAGGAAGCGGAAGTGGCGACAGCGGGAGCGGCGCAAGTGGCAGTGGGGCCAGCGGCTCGGGTTCGGGAGGCTCGGGTTCGAGCACCGGCCAGATCGTGGTCATCGGGACGAACTCGTACATCGTCAATGCGACGGTCGATGACACACAGATCGGACAGATCGCGGACGGCGACCAGGTCGACATCAGCGTGAGTGGGAGCGGCTCGACGTCGTCTGCGTCGCCTCTTGCAGCGTCCGCCTCGGGTGCGTCGGGGTCAGGTGCGATCTACGGCACGGTGGGCTCCATCAGCCTCATCGGCAGCCAGACCTCCAACGTGACCACCTTCCCGGTGGTGATCGATGTGACCGGTGATCCGTCTGGTCTCTACGCCGGAGCGAGCGCCACCGTGAACATCATCGTCAAGCAACTGAACAACGTGACCGAGGTGCCCACTGGTGCCATCTCCTACGGTTCCAACGGCCAGTCCACAGTAACTGAGGTCGTCAACGGAGCCCACGTTGTAAAGGACGTGACCGTCGGAGCCGCAGAGAACGGGGAAACCCAGATCACGAGCGGGGTGACCGCCGGTGACAAGGTCCTCGAACGAGAGATCAAGTTCACGGCACCGAGCGGCGGAGGCGGCGGGATCTTCGGCGGTGGCGGGAGTGGCGGCTTCCCGGGGGGCGGATTGCGCCGCTTGACCGGAGGCGGTGGCGGCGGAGCGTTTCCCACGGGTGGCGGCGGAGCGAGCTTCTTCGGCGGGGCCGGGAACAGCGGGGGCGGTAAGTGACCACTGACCCTCTGGGCACTCCCCCGGTGGGGGCGTACAGGGACACCGTGATCGAGCTCGAGCGGGTAACCAAGATCTACCGCACTGGCTCCATCTCGGTCGCAGCGCTGCGCGGGGTGAGCCTCACCATCACCGAAGGCGAGTACGTCGCCGTGATCGGACCATCGGGGTCAGGCAAGTCGACGCTCATGCACATCCTCGGCTGTCTCGACGTGCCGACATCTGGCGGGTACCACCTGGCCGGCGAGGACGTCGGTCACATGAGCGAGACCGCGCTGGCCGAGGTGCGCAACCGACGCATCGGCTTTGTCTTTCAGCAGTTCAACCTTCTCGCGTCCATGACGGCGTGGCAGAACGTCGAGCTCCCGCTGGTGTACGCCGGCGTGCCCCGCGGCGAGCGAAAGGAGCGCGCCATGGAGGCGCTGGGCCGGGTAGGTCTGGCGGGCCGCGTCAATCACCGCCCAGGCGAGCTCTCCGGTGGTCAGCAGCAACGTGTCGCGGTGGCCCGAGCGCTCGTCACCGAACCGGACCTCATCCTGGCCGACGAGCCGACGGGCAATCTCGACTCGAAATCCGCCGCTGACGTGATGCGACTCATGGGAGAGCTGTACGACGCCGGGCGCACCCTCGTCCTCATTACCCATGACGTCGAGGTGGCTTCCGCGGCGGAACGCGTTATCGGAATCCGTGACGGGCTGCTCTCGGAGCGTGACGAATCCCACCTCGAGAGCCAGAGCATCAGGTGAGCTGGCTCGAGACGTTCCGTACGGGCGTGAACGGCGTGCGCAGTCACCGCCTGCGCTCCTCGCTCACCGTGCTCGGCATCCTCATCGGCATCGCCGGCGTCATCGTGGCGGTCGGCCTCGGAGAGGGAGCCTCCAGCCAGGTCACGTCCGAGATCAACTCGCTGGGGTCCAATGTCCTGACCATCACACCCGGGAGCAGCACCTCGAGCACGGGCATCCGCGAGGCACTCGGCTCGGCATCGACGCTCACGATGCAGGATGTCGACGCCCTCTCCTCCCCGGTCGACGCGCCAGACATCAAGGCAGTCGCCGGCATCACCTCGGAGACAGAGGTCCTCACAGCGGGCAGCGAGACGGCCACGACGACGGTGCAGGGTACGACGCCGTCCTGGCTGACCGTCCGTGGACGGACGATCGCCGAAGGCAGGATGATCGACAACCAGGACGTGCAGGACCACGGTGCGGTTGGCGTCCTCGGCGCCACCACCGCGTCGGAGTTGTTTCCGACCGGCGACCCGGTGGGTCAGACCGTCGAGGTCAACGGCGTCCCCGTGACCATCGTCGGCGTGCTCACCTCGACGGGTTCGTCGAGCTCTTCGTCGTCCAGCGCCACGTCTGACCCCGACGACACGCTGATCATCCCCGTGACGACCGGGGCCGAGCGAATCTTCGGCGGCACGTCGCGGAACTCGGTGAGCTCGATCGCGGTGCAGGCCCGCTCCTCGGCGGATCTCCCCGGGGCCTACCAAGAGGCGGACCACCTGCTCCTCCAGCTGCACGGCATTACAAACCCGACTGACGCGGACTTCACCATCACCTCTGAGGCATCGCTCATCGCCGCGAACACGTCCGTGGACCACACGCTCACGATCCTGCTCGGCGGTATTGCCGCTATCTCCCTCATCGTCGGTGGTATCGGCGTCATGAACATCATGTTGGTGTCAGTCACCGAGCGCATCCGCGAGATTGGTCTCCGCAAGGCCCTTGGGGCGACGCCCCGAGTGATCCGGCGCCAGTTTCTCGTCGAGGCCTCGGTGCTCGGGATCCTCGGCGGGATCCTGGGTGTGGCCGCCGGGATCCTCGGCGTGATCTACCTCCCGGGCCTCATCGGCGACCCCATCTCCACCAGCCCCACGGCCGCCGTCGGCGCGCTCGCCATCGCGCTCGCCATCGGCGTCCTCTTCGGCGTCTACCCGGCCAGTCGGGCGGCGACCCTCGCACCGATCGATGCCCTCAGGAGCGAGTAGGGGCATGGGATTTCCTAAGGGCGGCAGCGCTCCGCCCCCGCCCCGCCGTCAGACGCCAAGGACCTACGAAGGAAAGACAAGAAAGAGGAAGGATTCTCATGCAGATACCCACCAGCCGACGCGCCAGTCACCGGCGCTGGGCCCGACTCCTGGGAGCCGGCGGAACGAGCGTCGTCGCCGTCGCGGCGGTCATGTCGGCCGCCGGGGCTGCGGGCGCGGCCACCCCGCCGGGAATCGGCGCCATCGGGAGTGTCGCCGCGCTCAGTGTCTCGAGTATGGAGGTGCAGAACGCGAGTAGTGGCCAAACGACGGTGAGTTGGACGCCGACGACCCAATTTTCCAAGAGCGTCACCGAGTCCGTGAGTTCACTTACCACCGGCAGCTGCGTGACGGTCACGGGAACCGCCTCGAAGAAGTCCAAGACCACCATTGCCGCGCGTTCGATCAGTGTGACGTCTCCGACCTCGACCGGCTCGTGCAACAGCTTCGGGGCGAGGACCACGACCGGCGGCGCCGGTGCGGGCTCCTTCCCGGCTGGCGGTGGCGCCGGCGGCTTCGAGTTTCGGGGCGGTGGCGGCTTCACAAGGAGCGGCGGGCCGAGCGGATCGAGCGGATCGCGCCCGAACTTCCCGAGCGGCGGCTCCGGGTCCAGCAACTTTCGCAAGGAGCTCGCGTCCCTCGACATTGCGTCGGGCAAGGTGACGGCCCTGAAGGGTTCGACGATCACTGTCTCGGGCGTCTCCGTGAACCCGGGCAGCAGCTTTCCTCGCCGCACGACGAAATCGAGCTCCAAGACCAACTCGAAGACCCAGAAGCGGCCAGCGCTGAAAACCGAGACGATCACCATCACGACCTCTGGCTCGACCCCCGTGAACGCCACCCAATCGACGACGTCGAGCGCGCTCGCTGTTGGTGACTGTGTCAGCGCGTTCGGTCCGGCGGCGACCAACGGCGCCGTGACGGCGAACACCGTCCGGATCACGTCGACCGGTGGCGGCACCTGCACGGGCGGCGCCGGATTCGGCGGTGGGGGTGGCTTCTTCGGCGGTGGCGGTCCCGGCGGCCGGGCGAGTGGCGGTAGCAGTGCCTAGGACCCGGTCGTCAGGCTGGGGTCGCGCCGGTCACCGGCGCGCCGTGTTGATCAGTGCGGTGGTGCTGATCGTGATCCTCGGTGGCGGCGTGGCCGCGTGGGCCGAGGTGAACGGCAACAGCGCCGGCTATCGCATGACCTCGGCGACGCGGGCAAGCATCGCAACCGCGCTGTCCGTGGTCGGGACGATCGACCCCGTCAGCGACGCGGCTCCCTCGTTCCAGGTGGGCGGCCAGGTCACCTCCGTGACGGCGGTGCCCGGCCAGACTGTCACGGCCGGACAGACACTTGGAACCCTGGACACGACCGCCCTGAGCGAGACGGTGTCATCCGACGAGTCGACCCTGAGCGCGGACGAGGCCAAGTTGGTCGAGGACGAGGAGAGCGAGTCGAATGCCGCCTCCTCGAACGCGAACAACGGGTCGAGCAACGCCAAGACGCCGACGTCGGCCACGACCACCACCACGACGTCGCCCTCACATTCGGGATCCGGCGGGCAGAACGCAACGGTCATGGCCGACCAGACGAAGCTCACCCAGGACGAGGCGACCTTGTCGACCGATCAGCAGAAGGAAGCCGCGGACCTGACCCAGGCCCAGACAGCCTGCACCGCGGCCAACACGAGCACGCCAGCGGGACAGGCCAGCTGCGAGGCGGCTCTCGAGACCGTCCAGTCTGACGAGCAGCAGGTGTCCAAGGACCAGACCACGGTGTCCAAAGACGAGACCGCGCTGGGTCAGGCGCTGTCGGCCGAGGCTTCGGGAGGCTCGCCGTCCTCCAGTCCCGGCAGTACGGGAGGTACCGGCAACTCCGGCTCCCCCACCCAGAGCGGTCACGCGCTGGACGGCGCGTCGAGCGCTTTCTCGGGCAATACCGGCAACACCGGCTCGGGGTCCAGCGGCGTGGGCGCGGGTAGTGGGTCGGGGTCGGGCGGCAGCCCCAGCGGAAGTGGCGGCTCATCTCAGGATGCAGACACACCCGAGCAGATCGCCTCGGACCAGGCCGACATCGACACGGCACAGGCGCAGCTCACCAACGCCGAGGAGTCGCTCAACGAAGCGACGCTCACCAGCCCCATCAGCGGCACAGTGGTCTCGGTCGGGATCAAGGTGGGCGACACGGTCAGCGCCGACTCGAGCACCGAGATCATCACGATCATCGGGACGAACGCCTACGAGGTGCAAGGGACGCTCGACAGCTCGCAGGTGCCCTCGGTCAAGGTGGGCCAGCCCGCCTCCGTCGAGGTCGATGGTGCCAACGGCACCATGCAGGGCACGGTGTCACAGGTCGGACCCGTGCAGTCAAGCGATGGGAGTTACTCCTACCCGGTCATCGTGTCGCTGCCCAGCACGGCGGGCACACTGTTCACCGGGTCGACGTCCAATGTGACGATCACGACGGGATCCGTCTCCAACGTTGTCGCCGTGGCCACCTCTGCCGTGCAGACGATCGAGTCGCGTAGCTATGTGCTCGAGCTGAACAAGGGTGAGCTGACGCGCAAGGTGATCAAGATCGGGATGGTCGGTGACGAATACACGCAGGTGCTCTCGGGGCTGAGCCCGGGACAGAGCGTCGTGCTGGCTGACTATGCCGAGGCAGTTCCCTCGACGAGCACCAACACGAACGAGTTCGGCGGAGGGCTTGGTGGCCTGGGTGGCGGTGGCGCTTTCTTCGGTGGCGGTGGCGGTTTCCCGGTGCGGAACTTCGGTGGCGGCGGCGCCTTGAGCCAGTCCGTCAACATCGCGGGCTGACCGGCTCTCGAGCCCCTGGTACCGTGCCGCGCATGGGCGAGGCGCGCCTGAGCGATCCTGCGGACCTGGTCGACCTCGATCGCTATCCGCTCGAGCAGCCCGGTTCGACCGGCTACAAGGCGGTGGTCGCCGAGGCGCGCGGGCAGATGGCAGAGACGGGCGCTGCCGAGATCGAGGGCTTCGTCTGCCCTGCCGGGGTGGCCGAGTTGGTTCGTGACGCCGACGCCGTCGCCCCGCGGGCCCATCCGTCGGGCGGGCAGGGCACCGCCTATCTGGAGTTCCCTGACTTCTCGCTGCCTGAGGGCCATCCTCGGGTGCACTTCGCCGACTACAGGCTGCGTGCCGTCGCCTACGACATCGTGCCGCTCGATTCACCGTTGCGCCGGCTCTACGAGTGGGACCCGCTCAAAGATCTAGTCGAGGCCGTGCTCGACCGCGGCCCGATCTTCCGTTACGCCGATCCCTTCGGCGCGTTGAACCTGGCTGTCATGGGCGAGGGCGACCTGCTGCAATGGCACTTCGACCAGACGGATTTCGTCGTGTCACTGGCCATCCAGTCGGCCGAGTCAGGCGGAGACTTCGAGGTTGCGCCCCGCATTCGCAGCGAGAACGACGAGCACTACGACGAGGTCGCTGCTGTGCTCGGCGGCGATCGGGCGCGCGTCGAGACGTTGCCCATGCGACCAGGCACTCTGCTCGTGTTCGAAGGTCGCCACTCGCTCCACCGGGTCAGCCCCATCAGGGGTGAGCGCTGGCGCCATGTCGGGCTGCTGGCCTACGACACGAAACCCGGCACGATGGGGAGCGATCTCCTGCGAGCGGACCGCTACGGGCGCACCGAGGCCTTCGCCCAGCCGCCCGAGACCTGGCCCGTCCCGGCGTGAACACTGGCACGTGAGCACGCAGTTCGGCGAGGCCTTCGTGGGCGAGGGTGCGGAGGCGGCCCACATCAACACGGTGCTCGGGGCCGTCGGCGGGCCGGTCGAGACGGCGTGGGTGACCGCGCTCGCCACCCCCCGGGTCGGTCACGTCCCTTTCGTGGCCACCGTGCAGCCGGGCATCGCAGTCCGGCCCTTCACCCTCTTCGTCAACAAGTCGACCGTCGAGGCCGAGCGCCACGCCGCCTTGACCTGGGGAGCAGCTCAGGCCGGCGTGGCCGCCGGCGTGATGGAGGCCGTCGCCGAGGGGACGCTGTCCGAGGGGGACGTGGACCGGCAGCTCCTCATCGCGGCGGTGTGGGTCAACCCCGACGCGGCGGATGAGAGTCTTGTCTTCGAGAACAACAAGGTGGCGGTGCTCGAGGCCTTGCGGTCCGGACGCGCCGGGCGTCCCGTCGTCGCCGAGGCCCTCGGCGCCCGCCATGCGCCCTTTAACGCGTACTACTCGGGCTGAGCACTACGGTGGCGACGTGTCACCGATCCGCCTCGATCTGGTGAGCCTCGTCGCCTCGGATGTCGACGCCAGCCGCGCCTTCTACACGCGCCTCGGGCTCGGCTTCGGCGACGAGCAGGACCCCGAGTGGGCAGCCCGCCATGTCTCGGCGCGTCGCGGTGCGGGTTCCGACATCGATGTCGACCTCGACTCCACAACCTTCGTCACGGCATGGGACCGTGGTTGGCCCGGTGGCACTGGGGTCGTCCTCAGCTTCAAGGTGGAGACGCGCGAGGAGGTCGACCGGCTGGTGGCCGAGCTGGCCACCGACGGTGTGCCCGTCCAGCAGCCGCCCTGGGACGCCTTCTGGGGGGCGCGTTATGCCGTGGTCAGCGATCCCGACGGCAACGCGGTCGGGATCATGAGCCCGGTGGACGACGAGTTGCGCGGCGCCCCCGCTGCCCCACCGTGAGTCCCGGCGTCGACGACGTGCTCGAGGTGGTGATCGAGATCCCCACGGGGAGCCGCAACAAGTACGAGTACGACCACGAGCGGCACATGATCCGGTTAGACCGCCGCCTCTTCACCGCCACCACCTACCCGGCGGACTACGGCTTCGTGCCCGACACCTTGGCCGGCGACGGCGACCCGCTCGACGCGCTCGTGCTCGTCGCCGACCCGACCTTCCCGGGCTGTCTGGTGCGGGTGCGCATCCTGGGGGTGTTCTCCATGCGCGACGAGAAGGGGGTCGACGCCAAGCTCATCTGCGTGCTCGAGCACGATCCCCAGTGGGACAACGCCGACGACATCGACGACGTCCCGGAGCACCTGCGCAACGAGATCGCGCACTTCTTCAGCATCTACAAGGACCTCGAACCGCTGAAGTCGGTCGAGGTGCAAGGATTTGCGGATCGCACTGCCGCGCTGGCCGAGCTCGAGTCGTGCCGGGCCGCGTATCGCCGCGAGCAGAACTAGGAACCGGGCAGAGCCCCGAGGAGGAGGAACCGATGCCGCACCCGCGCGAGGAGGTCAAGGAGACCATCGACCGCTACCACGCCCTGCGTACGCGGATCGACGACGGGTTGGAGCCCGACGCGTTCGGGGCGCTCGCGGGGTTCTACACCGAGGACGCCGTCTACGTGGATGGAGCCTGGGGCCGGATCGAGGGCCGCGACGCCATCGCTCACTGGCTCGTCGACTCCATGCTGGGCATGGAGGACTGGAAGTTCCCCATCCAATTCACGGCCATCGAGGGTGACGACGTCGTCGTCAAGTGGACCCAGGTCATGCCGCGGGCGAAGGCCGACGGGACGCCCTACCGCCAGTCCGGTTACTCGAGGCTCGTCTACGCGGGCGACGGGAAGTTCTCCTACGAAGAGGACACCTACAACATGGCGCACGTGCTCGAGGACATCGAGGCGAGCGGATGGCAGCCGCAGGGTGGGACGATGAACCTGCCGCCGGCCCATCCGGAGCGTAACTTCGACATTCCCGGCGCTCCGCCCTCGTGGGAGCCGCCGTCGGGCGGCCGCTAGGGCGTCGACCCGGTCGACCCGGTCGAGCCCGAATTCCCGAAGCCGGGGAACCCGCCGCCGCCGAACGGGTTGGTCTGCCCGCTCGACTGCTGTTGTTGCGCCTGGGCTTGGCTGCCCAACGTCGCGGTGGTCGTCCGCTTGCTGTCACCGACGTAGTACGTGATGCTCACCGACTGCCCCGCGTGCGCGTCCTGGATCACCTTCTGTAGTCCCTCGGACGACGTGATGGCAGTGCCGTTGATGTCGACGATCACGTCGCCTTGGACGAGGCCTGCCTTGTCCGCCGGCGAGCCCGAGGTGACGCTGAGGATCACCGCACCCGACGTCGGCGTAAAGCCGTACTGCTGGCGCAACGATGGGGTGAGGGTCGTGATGTCGACGCCCAGATAGCCGCCGCCGTTGCCGGTTTGGCCGCCCTTCTCGAGCTGGGGCAAGAGGGCTTCCACCTGGGCGGTCGGGATGGCGAAGCCGATGTTCTGCGACGACGTCCCGTCGCTCGAGGTCCCGGCGACCGCCGTGTTCATAGCGATGACCTGGCCTGACGTGTCGATCAGCGGCCCGCCTGAGTTGCCCGGGTTGATGGCGGCGTCGGTCTGGACCATGTTCGTCAGGGTCTCGGTCTGGGTGCCCTCCCCGCCGGCGGTGACGGAGCGTCCGAGGGCCGACACGATGCCCTGGGTGACCGTGGGCGTACCCGCCGCCAGCCCGAGTGCGTTGCCGATGGCGACGACCGCGTCGCCCACCACGGTCTTGGACGAATCGCCGAACGTCACCGTCGGCAAATTCGACGCGTTGTTGATCTTGAGCAGCGCGACGTCCCTGGTCTGGTCGTAGCCGACCAGCGTGCTGGGCAGTGCTTTGGTCTGCCCGTACTCGGTGACGGTGATCGTCCCCTGGTTGCCGTTCTGCACGAAGAGCTCGATCACGTGGTTGTTCGTCACGACATCGCCGTCGGACGTGATGATCATGCCGGTGCCCTCGTCTTCGGCACCGTTCGACTTGACATCGATGGACACGACGGCGGGAATCACCTTCTGCACGAGCTGCGGGATGGTGACGTTGCCGCTCAACACTGCTGCGCCGGGCGTCGCGTTGCTCTCGTGGATGGTCACGGCGGAGCCGCCATTGCCGTTGTTGTTTCCGGCGAGCGCGGTCACCCCTGCGCCGATGCCGCCTCCGATGACGGCGGCCACGACGGCAACGGGGAGCCAGGTACGTACCCGGCCCGGCGTGCGAGTCGAGCCGCCGCCGTGCGAACTACGTGCGTCGATGGTCGGTGGGTACGCGAACGGGGCCGTGGTCGGCGGTACCGGCGTGGGCTCTCCCGTGTCGTAGCCACCTGGTGACGTCCACGTGGGTGGCGGTGGCGGTGGGTAGGAGGCGGCCGGGGGCGGGTACGAGGCGGCGGGCGGTGCGTATGAGGCCGCCGGCGGCTCGGGCGGCGCGGTCGGGGATTCGGGTGGGGCCCACGTCGATTCGGGCGTGCGCGCCTCGGCGCTCGGATCGCCCGGGGGGCTGGGAGCGGGCTGAAACGTGCTGGATGGAGTGGCCGCGGGGCTTGGCGCGTCGGGTGTGCCGGCAGCAGGCTCGGGTTCGGACTGTTCGGTGTCCTCGCTCATGTGGATCCTCCTGAAGGGGACAACGGGGGGTCCGTCGCACCACGCCGCGGAAGGCCCTCGCCCGTTCCGCTGCTGCCGCGTGCCCGTGGACGTGGGGCCATGTTATGGGATGCCAATCGGGACCCGGCATCGGGGGCACACCGCCGGGGAGGTAGCGTGTCCGCCGCATGTCACGGCGCATCGACATCGAATTGACGAGCCAGACGGGCGACGGGTCGTGGACCTGGCGTGCCGCTGGCGCGCGCGCCAGCCCAAGGGCACGGTCGAAGCGGCCAAAGTGCCGGCAGGCCAGTCGGTCGGCGCGGTGCTGCAGGCCGACGTCGAGGTAAGCCTCGACGGTATCGAGATCATCACGTTGTCGCCGGCCAAGCCGCTGCGGTCCCCCGAGAAGTCAGAGGGACGGATCGAGGTCAAGGGCACTCCGAAGCGAGCACCCGACGTCTCGGTGATCCTCGCCCCGGGCGCGTCCAAGCGGCGGCGCGACGACGACGGCGACCGGCGGGACCGGCGCGCCGGTCGGCGCGCCACCGGGCCAGAAGGCGAGGGAGGCGGGCGCCCGCAACGAGCAGAGCGAGATGACCGAGCGGACAGGCCGCGCGGCGGCACCGGTCCGCGTCGACCTGGCGGCCGACGGCCGAGCGACGGTGATGGACGGCCGGCGCGCGGTGAACGCCCGGCCGTACCGACCTCGACGGTGCACCGCAATGCCATGCTGGCCACACTGCGGCCCGAGCAGATCCCCGTGGCGGAGCAGCTCTTACGTGGCGGCTTGCAGGCCGTCCGGCAGGCCATCGATACGCAGAACAGCGCGGCGAAGGCGAGCGGAAAGCCCCCGGTCGCTGCTGACGCACTGCTCGCGATGGCTGACGAGTTGCTCCCCACCGTCAGGCTGGCGGACTGGAAGGATCGCGCCTCGGTCGCGCAGACCGTGGGCAAGGACTACCGCCTGCGCGAGTTGCGAGCCGTGGTGGCTGCGTCGCGCACGGTGACACTCGACGATGAGGGGCGCACCATTGCGAAGGCGCTCCAAGAGTCGCTCGACCAGCGGACGACGGCGCTGCGCGAGGAGTGGTTGGCCCGTATTACCAACGCCTTGAACGACGGACGGGTCCAGCAGGCCGTTGAGGCCTCGATCAGACCGCCTGAGCCAGGGACACGCTGTCCGGCGGAACTGGCTGTCCGCCTGGCCAGCGCGGCCGGGGAGGCGTTAACCGCGGAGATGCCACCCGAGGACTGGATGCGTCTGCTCGACGCCGTCGTGGCCTCGCCCGTTCGCCGCACCGTGAAGCCCGCTGGGATCCCAGAGGACGAAGTCGCCCGCCAGGCGGCCCGTCACGCCGCTGGCGCCGTCCCGGCCCTCGCCAAGCTGCTCGGCCTCCGGATCCCGCCGCCTCCCCCGCCGCGGGCCAACGCCGACCGCCGCTTCAGCCCAGCCGGCGGCTGAGCGTCAGCAACCGGGCGGTGAAGCCTGCCGCCTCGAGTCGTTGCTTGGTTGGACGGTCCCCCGGTAACGCCAGGGCGTCCACATCGGTGCAGTCCATGGCCGTGCACCAGGCCACGGCGTCCTCCATGAGGGCCGATCCCACGCCGACGCCGCGGGCAGCCGACTCGACGTAGCAACACTCGATGAGGCCGCGTCGCGTCGCCACCCGGCTGAGGGATCGTCACCGCCATGAGCCCGACCACGACCCCGTCGTACTCCCCCACCACGAGGTGGCTGCGCTCCTCCGGCGCTGTCCAGCGCTCCAGCAGAGTGACCGGCGTCGCGTCGCCGACGAGGGCGGCGCCTCCACGCATGGCGGCGGCGCCGACGAGTGCCTGCGAGAGCAGGCGCGTACAGGCCTGGCGGTCCTCCCTGCGGGCCGGCCGGACCGCCTCCATCGGCTGCTACGGACCAGGCGGCGGAGGCCGCCGCTCCTCCAGCAGCTGCCCGGCGCGGTTCAAGATGGTCCGCCGGTTGCGCGTGGAGGCCTCGTAGCGCTGCACGGCGCGCAGCTCGTCTGGGCCCAGGCTTTCGAGCCGGCGCACCACCTGGGATGCGCTCAGCGTGTCGTAGTCCGCCAGCGCGCTGCCCACGACGGCACCGGCCGCCGTATCGGGCACAGGTGGCGCCGGTGCCGCGGCGCTCCCAGGAGAAGGTCCTTGGGCGGGCTCGGACTGTCCGGACGCACCGGCGTGCAGCAGCGTGCCGATGCCGTCGGCAACACGACGCTCGGTCTTGGTGACGACGAACTTGCCGACGAGCCGTGCATTGGCCAGCTCCAACTCGACGCGGCGCCGACCCTTGTTGATGAGTTCCGGCAGATCCTCGACCGCCGTCACCGCCATGCCGACGGGGGCGAACACACAGAGGTCCAGTGTGCGGCGGAGCGGATTCGTGTCACTCGCCGAGCCGTCGGGACCCCTGTGTTCACACACAGTCCCGGCAGAGCATTTTCTTCTTGTCAGCCAGTTGGCTCGGGTGCTTGACCAAGAAGCAGGAGCGGCAGACGAACTCGTCGGGCTGCTTGGGGAGGACACGCTCGTTTCCCTCGGTCTTGTCCTCTTGGTCGGTGGCCTCTTCGTCCTCAGGCTCGTCCTCGACGACGAGACGCTCCTTGAGGATGACGTCGAGACTGGCCTCGACGTCTTCGTCGTCGGCCTCTTCCTCCTCCTCCTCGTCGTCGCCCTCACCTGACCGCTCCACCACCGCGGCGGGCGAGGCGGTGAGGATTTCGTCGACGTCGTCCTCTTCGTCTTCTTCGTCGAGGACGGCGATCTCGTCGTCTTCGTCGTCTTCGAGCGCGTCGCCCTCGAGCTCTTCGATCGCGTCCTCGTCATCGAGGTCGATCTCCTCCGCGTCGAGCTCTGCGTCCTCCCCATCGGGCAGGTCAGGCTCGACTTCAGCGGCTTTTGCCTTCTTCTTGGTCGCCATGTGCCGCGGGAGCATAGACGTTCCGCGGGGCGGTTCAATCGCTCTGAGGGGGGCCCTGCGGGACCTCAGCCGCTGCCGCCCGGAGTGCTCGGGCGGGCAAGCCCTGGGGTCTTTGGCGCCATCTTGTGTAACCGAGGAGCCGGACACACAACACGTTCTCTACTCGACCCCCAGGGCCTACCACCGCCTCTCACAGCACATCCCCCCCTCTTACTGCATCAGCGCTTTCCGCATCCTCAGCATCCTTAGGGGCGTCGGGGACTGGGCCGTTACCTTATGCAATTCGGGGGCGGGCTCGTCAAGAAGGTCGCGAATGCCGCGACCAGGGAGAACGAGGGTAGTTCCTGGTCAATGAGTTGCAGATTTTTCGGTCCTTCGGCGCTCGGCCCGGCGCTCCGACTCGAGCCGCTCGAGGTCGGTCGATCCGTGGTCCACGAAGGACATCGCCTCGGCCAACGCCCGGTGTCCGGCGACCTCTGCGATGGCCCGGTGCATCTGCTGCGCCACCCGGCGGTAGGCCGGGTGCCCTTGTGTTCCGGAACGCAGCTCGATGAGATGCATTGCCTCCCGCGCGTTGAGCTGCATGACGTAGCGAATGCGATGCGCCAGCGCGACGGCATAGGACGCCTGCTCGGGAAAGTCGGACGCGAGTGAGCGGTAGAGCTCCTCGGCGCGCCCGATGGCTTCGTCGTAGCGCTCCCCCAAACCGGCCTCGGCGACGAGGCCTGGCATGTCGTAGCCCAGGGTGATGCCGAGGCGTTGCCATTCGATCGTGAGCATCCGGTGGCGCTGGAGATCGCGGAACGCGCCGTAGTCGGTGACGAGCTCGAAGCGGTAGTCAGTTCGCTCGAAGGCACGACCGGGACGGTGTCGGCGGTTTCGCCGGTCGCCGACATAGGCGGCGAGGAGCGCCACCCGTTCGTCGTGCCCGAGGCGGCGCACCCGCCACGCGGCGTCGCGCTCGGAGCAGTCGAGTTGGGAGAAACATGCTGCGACCAGCACATTCTCTTCCCCGTCAGGGTCGAAGTCGAGCAAGGTGACTTCGGGGATCGTCTCGTCGGTCGACGGCCCGTCAGCGTGTGTCGCCTGGTCGGGCCACAGCTGCGACACGACGCGCGCGGTGTCGTCCCGCGTTGCGGCGAGATACGCGGACCACGCACCCCCGCGCTCGGCGACGTCGACGCGTTGGAGGAACGACGGGATGACCTTGCGCAACTCGAGCAGCATCGCGTCGGCGTACTGGCGAGCTTCGGGCAGTGGATGCGCGCGCATGCGGAGTAGCAATTGCTCGTACGCCTGGCCGGTGCCGTAGATGCCGATGTTCGAGAGAGAGGCGGCGGGGAGCAGGCCGCGTCAGCGCGTCGAGCGACTTGGCGCGGGTCGCCTGGCGGTACACGAAGTCGCTGTCTCCAGCTTGCTGGGGAAACCGTTCCGCGACCCAGGCCTGCATCTGTGGCAGCAGCGCGCCGTAGGTGTCGAAGACGCGGTCCATCTCGCCGACGAAGCGGGCACCATGAGGAGACTCGAGGATCTCGGGTGGGCGGTAGTAGCGGTACTGCCCGTTGTCGAGCCGCTGGTTGTACGCGATGTAGCGCGTGGACTGCTCGAGGTAGGCCATCAGCCGGCCCCACTCGAGGACCTTTGTCAGAACGTTCGACGCTTGCTCGCACGCAAGATGAACCCCGCCGAGTTGCGCGACCGAATCGTCGCCATATTCGACGAAGACCTTCTCGTAGAGCTGCTCGGCGCGCGACAGCCCGACCGTCGCGTCGACCGTCGCGTCACCCGAGACGTCGAGGTCACCGACGAACTCGTCGAGGAAGAGGCGGCGCAAGCTTTTGGGCGAACGCGAGTAGCGGGCGAAGAGTGCCCCCTTGACCACCTCCGGGAGGTTGACCAGGGCAAACACCGGCTGGTCCAGGTTCGTCACATAGCGGCGGAGGATGGCCTCCTCGTCCGAGGTGAAGCGCTCTTCGGAGTACGGGAACATGGGCGGCCCACCCTAGAACGAGGGTGCTGCGCCCAGGAGGATGGGCCGATGGGTCAGGCGCCCGGTACCCCACCCGCCACGACCCCCCGCAGCAGGAGGTTGACGGCCTCCCGGGCAGCGGCGCCGACGGTGGCATCTGGTGCCGTGTGGGAGACCTGCTGAGCCAGGTCGGCCACCGACTTCATCGTCCGCACGAAGTCTCCGGGGGCCAGCTCGCCGACGTCCCGGGCCGCCACCCCGAGCGCCGTGGACAAGGACGCCCCCCGTGCCCAGGAGGCCACGGCGGTGGCCAGGCCCGGTGCAGGTTGGCGCGTGCGGGGAACCGTGTGGACTTCTTCGATGGCCCGAATTCGCTCCGCCATGGCGCTGATGGCCTCGTTGCGCCGGGCCAGGTCCGACGTCCGCTTCTCCCCCAGGCGGTCCTGCAGCGGGGCGGCGTGCCGCTTGCCCCGCCGGTGCCCGTGATGGTGGCCGGGCACACGGCGGGCCCGGCGCGGCTCGAACACCACCGAGGAGAGGACCCCTGCCAGCACCGAGGGCTCGGCCCCTTCGAGCACCTCGCTCCCGAGCGCCTCGGCGACCAGGAGATCCGCTTCGTGGTAGATGTGAGCGAGCCGCCTCCCGCTGGGAGTCAACGCCCAACCATCGAGGTAGCCCATTCGCTCCAGCACCGCCACACGGTGATCGAGCTGGCGCAATAAGAGATCGGGCTTGCGCGCCTGCCATTGGGCGAACGAGCGCTGCAGCACCTCGCTGGCCGTGTCGCGGTCGAAGCGCGCCACGAGGTTGACGGCGAGGTTGTAGGTCGGCCGGAACGCCGAGCGCAGGTCCGGGGGCGGGGCGGACGCTACCCGGGCGGCTTCAGCGAAGGTGATCTCGTTCGACCATGCGACGACGGCATGCCCCTCCTCGTCGAGCCCACGCCGGCCTGCTCTGCCGGTGAGCTGGAGGTACTCGCCTGAGGTCAGTGTCGCCCGACCCGCACCGCCGTACTTGGTGAAGCGCTCGATGACCACCGACCGCGCCGGCATGTTGATGCCCAGCGAGAGTGTTTCGGTGGCAAACACGACTTTGAGCAATCCGGCCTCGAAGCACTCCTCCACCGTCTCCCTGAAGACCGGAACGAGACCGGCGTGGTGTGCTGCCAGGCCGCGCTCGAGGCCTTCGAGCCACTCGTCGTACCCGAGCACCCGGAGGTCCTCGTCTCCCAGGGATTCGACCCTGCGCTCGGCCACCTCCCGTATGGCGGCCCGCTCGTCCGCGTTGGTCAGGCGTACCCCGTCGCGCAGGACCTGGCGCACCGCGTCGTCGCACGCGGCGCGGCTGAAGATGAAGACGATCGCCGGCAACATGTCGCGCTGGTCCAGTTCCTCCACCATCTCGGTGCGCATGGGCTGCCGGAAGGGCGAGCGCGGGCCGCGCCCCCCGTGGTGCCAGTGGCTCGGCCGGCCTTGCAGCGAGCGGCGTATGGCCTGGTCGATGCGGACCCCCTCTCCACCTGGCCGCCCGTTTTCCAGGAGCGGGTACAGCAGCGTCTGCTGGTCCTCGCGGCGATGAACGCCGAAGTGATGTCGCAGGACGATCGGACGCTGTCGCTCGACGATCACTGCCGTGTCCCCGCGAACCGAGCGCAGCCATCCGCCGAGTTCCTGCGCGTTGTTGACCGTGGCGGACAGGCACACGAACCGGATCTCCGGCGGCGACAGGACGAGCACTTCTTCCCAGACACCGCCCCGGTAGGGGTCCTGAATGAAGTGCACCTCGTCGAGGACGACGGTGTGCAACCCCTCGAGGAGATCGGAGCCGGCGAGGAGCATGTTGCGCAGGACCTCGGTGGTCATGACGACGACGGCGGCTCTGGGGCGCAGTGTCGTGTCGCCGGTGAGCAGCCCGACATGGTCCTCCCCGTAGGTGGCGACGAGCTCGCCGTACTTCTGGTTGGACAACGCCTTGAGCGGCGTCGTATAGAAGGCCTTCCCGTGGGCGCACAGCGCGCGGTGAACGGCGTAGGCCGCAACGAGCGTCTTGCCCGAACCGGTCGGAGCCGACACCAGGACAGACTGGTCGGCGTCGAGGGCGTGCAGCGCCTCGAGTTGGAACTCATCGAGGGCGAACGGCAGGCCGGCCTCGAAGTCCGCCGCCCCGGCCGCCTCTTGGAGGGGCCACGGGAAGGACGTCAACGCCCGAGCAGCTTCCCGATGCCGATGGAGATGAAGTAGAAGGCGACGAGCGGAACGGCGAGGGCGAACATGGAGAACGGATCCGAGCTCGGAGTGAACACCGCTGCGACCACCACGATGATGATCACAGCCCAGCGCCACGACCGAAGGAGCCGGGCCGGAGTCACGACGCGGGCGAGCTCGAGGGAGACCAGGACGACTGGGAATTCGAAGGTCAGGCCGAAGATCGTCATCATCAACAAGATCAGCCCGAGGTACGGGATCGGGTCGTAGATCGCTTGCAGGTTCGGCCCACCGACCGACCTCAGCCATCCCAGCGCGTGCGGCAGGGTGATGTAGGCGGTGGCCGCACCGAGCAGGAACAAGACGAAGGAGCTCAGGACGAATGGGATGGCATAGCGCCGCTCCGATGCCTTGAGACCTGGTGTCACGAAGCGCCAGATCTGGAAGAGGATCACTGGGGAGGCCAGCACGAGACCGCCGAAGAGCGCGATCTTCACGCGGAGGCTCAGTCCGTCCAGAGGCGACGTGACGAAGAGGTTGCACGAACCGTTCGACGTCACCACGAACGAGGCGCCCTGACTGTGGTGGTGTGCGGTCTGGGCGTCCACCGAGCACAGCGGCCGCAAAAGGAAGTGGAGGATCGGCTCGTATGCGATCACGGCGATGGTGGCCGCGATCACGAAGGCAATCGTGCAGATGATCACCCGGCGTCGGAGCTCTGTCAGGTGCTCGCCGAGCGTCATGTTGTCCGGCGACGGTTTGCTCTTGCGCTTGGTCGTGAACGAAGAGAGGGTTACCACGGAAGGCCGATCAGTTGAGCGTCGGGTCGCCGGGCACGATCACCTCGGGCGCGGCGGGCGCGACCGGCGGACCCCAGGTGGGTGCTGACGCCAGCGGGTGCGGGTCGACCGCGGGGGCGGTGGCGGCTTCTGGACGGCTGGCTCCGTTCGTTGCCGGTGCCGATGTCGGTGCCGACATCGCCTGGCTGCTCTCGTCACTGTCGCCTGCAAGGGCCTCTCCGGCCACCCCATTGGAACCGGCTGCCGTTCCGGACGCTGCTGCACCGTTCGCGTCCGGGCCGGCCGCGCCGTTGGCGGATCTGGGCGGCGAGAAGGAGCCGTCCGGTTCCTCGTCGTCCTCCCGGGACGACATGTTCGAGAGATGGTCGAGCAGCGCCGAGGGCGATCGAGCCAGGCGGGCGATCTCCGAGGTGGGGGGCAAATCGGGCATGGAGCTACGGACCTCGCTCTCCATGCGATGTCGGAATTCGTTGAACGAGCGCCAGGCGCCGCCGACCTGCCGAGCCACCTGGGGCAGGCGATCAGGCCCCAGGAGGATGATGGCGACCACGGCGATCACGAGGAGCTTGCCTGGGTCGAGGTTGAACATGTGCCCTCACTCTACGGTGCCGCTAGAGCGACTGGATGAGCCGCTCCACGCGCTCGTCGTGTGACTTGAACGGGTCTTTCAGCAGCACTGTTCGTTGGGCCTGGTCGTTCAGCTTGAGATGGACCCAGTCCACCGTGAAGTCACGCCGGCGTTCCTTGGCCCGCTTCACGAACGCGCCGCGCAACCTGGCCCGGGTGGTCTCGGGCGGCTTGGTCATGGCGTCGGTGATGGCATCGTCGGTGCACATGCGGTCCATCTCGTCGCGCTTCTGCAACTTGTAGAAGAGCCCGCGGCTGCGGTCGACGTCGTGGTACATGAGGTCGATCATGGCCACCTTCGGGTGCGAAAGCGAGACGTCATGGCGGGCGCGCATTTGCTCGACCAGCCGGTGCTTGGCGACCCAGTCGCACTCGCGCCACAACGACGTCGGGTCAGCCTCGAGTCCCTTGAGGCAGTGCTGCCACATGTCCAGCGCCTGGTCCTCTTCGGGCGACAGGCCCCGGCGATCACGGAACTTGAGCGCGCGTTCGAGGTATTCGACCTGGATGTCGAGCGCACGCA
Organism: uncultured Acidimicrobiaceae bacterium; assembly: GCA_963736225.1. GTDB lineage: Bacteria > Actinomycetota > Acidimicrobiia > Acidimicrobiales > RAAP-2 > Bog-473. The sequence continues at coordinate 89,159 of CAVTOF010000004.1, forward strand.
TCTCGCGGCCGTTGGCCAGGCGGACGCGGCGCTGGCAGGTGATGTCATGGCTGATTTCGCGGATGGCCCGGATGGGGTTCTCGAGCGTGAGGTCACGCAGCACGGTCGACGAGTCCTCGAGCATGGCGAGAAGGATGGACGTCGTCCCGATCTTCAAGAAGGTCGCGTATTCGCTCATGTTCGAGTCGCCCACGATCACGTGGAGGCGTCGGAACCGCTCGGCGTCGGCGTGTGGTTCGTCCCGGGTGTTGATGATGGGGCGGCTCCTCGTCGTCGCCGACGAGACGCCCTCCCAGATGTGCTCGGCCCGCTGGCTGAGGCAGAAGACGGCGCCCCGGGCTGTCTGGAGCACCTTGCCCGCACCCGCGTAGATCTGGCGCGAGACGAGGAACGGGATCAAGACCTCGGTGTAGCGGTTGAACTCGTCGTTGCGCTCGGTGAGGTAGTTCTCGTGGCAGCCGTAGGAGTTCCCGACCGAGTCGGTGTTGTTCTTGAAGAGGTAGACCTCGCCGCGGATACCCTCTTCGCGCAAGCGCGCCTGCGCGCCGGTGACCAGCTGGGCCAGGATCCACTCCCCTGCCTTGTCGTGGACGACGACGTCGCTGATCCGATCACATTCGGGGGTCGCGTATTCGGGATGGCTGCCGACGTCGAGGTACAACCGGGCGCCGTTCTCCAAGAAGACGTTGGAGGACCTGCCCCACGACACCACCCTGCGGAAGAGGTAGCGCGCCACCTCGTCGGGGCTGAGACGCCGCTGGCCCCGGAGGGTGAACGTCACCCCGTACTCGTTCTCGACCCCGAAGATGCGGCGTTCCACGGGTCAACCGTACTGCCGGCTATGCCAGCAGTTGCGCCAGCTCCTCTTCTTCCACGCGCCTGAAGGTCCGGCGGCCGTTACCCGGGCTCAGCGTGGCAACCTCCAGGTCACCGGCACCGAGAGTCCGTTCGGGTCCGGCCAGGGCCGCAGTGGCGGCTTTCACGGCAGCTGCCATATCCCAGTCCGGCTGCCAGGCCCCGCCGATTCGCTCGGCCACGGCCTCGGCGTCGCCACCGAGGACGGCGTAGTGCTCCTCGTCGCTCACGAACCCGTCGTAGGCGATGTGGTACAGCTGGACCTCCTGGTTGTTCTGCCGATCGCCGAGCTCGGCGACCAGGATCTCCACCTCGAGCGGCTTCATCTCATGGGTGAAGACGTTCCCGAGGTACTGGGCGTAGAGATTGGCGAGCGAGCGGGCGTCGACGTCCTCGCGGCTGAAGGCGAATCCCTTCGTGTCGGCGTGGCGGACCCCTGCGACGCGCAACTGGTCGTACTCGTTGTATTTGCCGACGCCTCCGAAGGCGATCCGGTCGTAGATCTCGCTGATCTTGTGCAGCGAGCGCGAAGGGTTCTCCGCGACCATCGCGATCCCGACGTCGTAGGTGGTCGCCACCAGGGAGCGCCCTCGTGCGATGCCCTTCTGGGCGTATTCGGCCCGATCCTTCATCACCTGCTCGGGGGCGACGTAGAACGGCATGCTCATTGGGCACGCTCCGCCTGCTTGCGGGCGATCAGCGCACCGAAGCGCTCGGCAACTTCTTCTTCGGGCACCTCGCGGTACCCGGTGGCATCGACGATGGCGATGATCGGATAGATCCCCCGCACCGGGTCGGGGCCGCCCGTTGCCGAGTCCTCGTCGGCCGCCTCGTAGAGCGACTGGATGGCGAGGTCGATCGCCTCCTCGCGGCCGAGGCCCTCGCGCCACCCGAGCTTGACGGTGTTGCGCGCGTCGCGCCCGCCGGAGCCGGTGGCCTGGAAGTCGGTGTCCTCGTAGTGGCCGCCGGTCACGTCGTAGTTGAAGATGCGGCCCATGTTCCTCGCCGTGTCGTAGCCGGCGAAGAGGGGCACGACTGCCAGTCCTTGCATCGCCAGTGGCAAATGCTGGCGGACCATCTGGGCGAGCTGGTTGGCCTTGCCTTCGAGGGAGAGGGTCGAACCCTCGACCTTTTCGTAGTGCTCGAGCTGGACCTGGAAGAGTCGGACCATCTCCATGGCCATTCCGGCCGTCCCCGCGATGGCGACGGCCGAGTGGCGATCGGCCGGGAACACCTTCTCCATGGCGTGGTGGGCGATGATGTTGCCTGCCGTGGCGCGCCGGTCCCCCGCCATCACGACGCCGTCGGCAAAGCGCAGCGCGATCACCGTCGTGCCGTGGGGCACCTGCATCGGAGTGGCGGCGTCGATCACGGGCACGGCTGTGTCGGCCCGATCCGCGGTCAGGCGGAGAAGGCCGACGAAATCCGGACCCGGATCGTGCTCCGGGGGAAAGAGAGGGAGCGCCACGTCGGGCTACTGCCCTCCCTTTTGCACATAGTTACGGACGAACTCCTCGGCATTGTCCTCGAGCACCTCGTCGATCTCGTCGAGCAGGTCGTCCAGCTCGGCCTTGATCTTCTCGCCGCGTTCGGTGCTGGCCGGGACCGCCTCTTCGACCTCGGTCTCTGCCTCGGTCGTCCGGGCCGCTGAGCCCTTTCGCTTTTGTTCCTGTTCTGCCATCGTCGCCTGTCCCCGTCCTGTGTCCTTGGACTCGTCTCGCCTAGGAATTGAGCCGGTTGAGCAAGTCCGCCGGTCCGCTGCTCTCGGCCAGCAGAGCACCCGTGTGCTCGGCTGTTCCCTTCAGGGGGTCCATCATAGGGACGCGCCGCAACGGGTCTGCGCCAATGTCAAAGACCAGAGAATCCCAGTTGGCGGTCACAACAGCGTCGGGCCAGCGGGCCAAGCACTTGCCACGGAACCAGGCTCGGGTGCCCATAGGAGGCTCGGTCACCGCGTGGGCCACCTGGGCCGGATCGACGAGGGTGCGCATGTCGAGACGGCGGAAGACCGACTTGTCGGGCCGCAGGTCGTGATATTGCAACGCCAGTGCCGCCATCCGCGGGTCCTTCCACCCGCACGAGTGCCGGTCCTGGTAGGCCAGGAGGAGCTCACGTTTGGCGACCCAGTCGAGGGTGTCGGCCAGGCTGGCCGGCTCCGACTCGAGCCCCTCGAGGACAGCCTCCCAGTGCTCCATCACCAGGGCGCCGACCGTTCCGTCGTCGCCGAGCGCGGTCAGCCCGTGCTCCTCGGCGTATTTGCGGCCGGCGCCGAAGAGCTCCCACTGCAGTTCGAGGGCGGTCGCGGTCGAGCCGTCGGTGAGGGCCAGCGGGCGGGACAGTGACAGGTCGGCGGACACCTGGTGCAGGGCCCGCACCGGATCGGAGAGGGAAAGGTCCCGCGTCGGGCCAGCGTCGTCCTCCACCATGGCGAGGACGATCGCCGTCGTGCCGACCTTGAGGAACGTGGCGATCTCCGAGAGGTTGGCGTCACCGACGATCACATGGAGCCGTCGGAACCGTTTCGGATCAGCATGGGGCTCGTCGCGCGTGTTGACGATCGGGCGCTTCAGCGTGGTTTCGAGACCGACGATCTCCTCGAAGAACTCGGCCCGCTGCGAAATCTGGTACTCGACGGTCTCCGAATCGAGCGCCGCCGTCTCCGTCCCCACTTTGCCCGAGCCGGTGAAGACCGTCCGCGATACGAAGTGCGGGACGACACCGTCGATCACCTTGGCGAAGGCGACGGCCCGGTCCATCATGTAGTTCTCGTGGCAGCCGTACGAGTTGCCCTTGCCGTCGGAGTTGTTCTTGTAGACGACGGGCGCCGGCTGCTCGGGCATACGCAGCGCCGCCGCGACCATGGCCCGACGCAACACCTCTTCACCCGCCTTGTCGTAGACGAGGCACTCCAGCGGGGTCAGGCATTCCGGGCTCGAGTACTCCGGGTGGGCGTGATCGACGTAGAAGCGGGCGCCGTTGGTCAAGACCGTGTTGGCCAGGTGCGTCTCCACCATGGGTGCCAGCGACCCTTCGCGGGCGAACCCCCGAGCGTCGTTGCCGGGTGTCTCGTCCTCGAAGTCCCAACCGATTTGCTGCTCGATGTCGGCTGCGTACGCGTTGACGAGGACCGACGATGCTGCGATGGGATTCTGTTCAGGCCCGGGCGAATGGATTCCGTACTCGGTCTCGATACCGCAGACCTTCGTTGTGGCCACGGTGCGACCCTAACTTCTAAAGGTACTGGCCGGTACCGACCCGCTCGATCGAACGGCCCCCGTGGACCTCGCGATCCTCAGTGAGCAGGGTGCGGACGTAGACGATGCGCTCGCCCTTCTTGCCTGAGATCCTGGCCCAGTCGTCGGGGTTCGTCGTATTGGGCAGGTCCTCGTTCTCCTTGTACTCCTGCCGGATCGACTCGAGCATGTCCGACGTGCGGATGCCACCGGGCTGCCCGGCGATGACCCGCTTGATGGCCAGCTTCTTGGCCCGGCGGACGATGTTCTCGATCATGGCTCCCGACGCGAAGTCGCGGTAGTACAGGATCTCCTTGTCGCCGTTCTGGTAGGTGACCTCGAGGAAGCGGTTGGCATCGTCTTCGCGGTACATCTCCACCACGGTCTGCTCGATCATGGCCTGTACCGCCTTGCCGGGGTCCCCTCCACCGAGGCGGCCAACCTCGTCCGCATCGAGCGGCAGGTCCGCGGTGAGGTACCGGCTGAAGATCTGACCGGCTGCTTCCTCGTTCGGCCGCTCGATCTTGATCTTCACGTCGAGGCGGCCCGGCCGCAGGATGGCCGGGTCGATGAGGTCCTCCCGGTTGGAGGCCCCGATGACGATGACGTCACGCAGTGACTCGACGCCGTCGATCTCGGCCAGGAGTTGCGGGACGATGGTCGACTCCATATCGGAGCTGATGCCGGTGCCCCGGGTCCGGAAGAGCGACTCCATCTCGTCGAAGAACACGATGACCGGCATGCCCTCGTCCGCCTTCTCCCGGGCCCGCTGGAAGACCTGGCGGATCTGGCGCTCCGTCTCGCCGACGTATTTGTTCAGCAACTCGGGGCCCTTGATATTGAGGAAGAAGCTCCGCACGTTGTCGTTGCCGGTCTTCTCGGCCACCTTCTTGGCCAGCGAATTGGCGACCGCCTTGGCGATCAGCGTCTTGCCACACCCGGGCGGACCGTAGAGCAGGATGCCCTTCGGCGCGGGCAGCGAGTAGTCGACGAACAGGTCGCGGTGCATGTACGGCAGCTCGACGGCGTCGGTGATCGCCTCGATCTGAGCGTCGAGCCCGCCGACGTCCGCATACGTGATGTCGGGAACCTCTTCGAGGATGAGCTCCTCGCTCTCGAGCTTGGGGAGCTTCTCGATCAGGAGCTGGGTCCGCACGTCCATGAGGAGGGAGTCGCCCGCCCGCAGCCGCACGCTCAGCATTTCCTCGGACAGCTCGGCCACCCGCTCCTCGTCGGCTCGGGCGAAGACGACGCAGCGCCGCCTGTCCTCGAGCTGCTCCTTCAGGGTGACGACCTCACCCGAGTACTCGCCGTCGCGCACCAGGACCACGTTGAGGCTCTCGTTCAGGACCACCTCGTTGCCCTTGCGGATGGCACCGGGGTCGATGTCGGGGTGCAGGCTCACGCGCATCTTGCGACCACTCGAGAAGACGTCGACCGTGCCGTCTTCGTTGACCCCGAGGAAGGTGCCGTAGGCCGCCGGCGGTTGCGTGAGCTTCTCGACTTCTTCGCGCAGCCCGGCCAGTTGCTCCTTCGCCTGCTGGAGGGTGAAGGTCAGCTTCTCGTTCTGCGAGGTGGCCTGCGCCAGCTGTCCCTTGGTCTCGAGCAGTCGCTCCTCGAGCGCCTGGACTCGGCCCGGGCTTTCTTGCAACCGTCGACGGAGCGCGTGGATCTCATCCTCGGCGTCGGCCAGCTCGACACGCAGTGTTTCGAGCTGAGCAGCGGATTCGTCGGGAGTTGCGCTCACCACATGTCACCCTAGCCCTCGGTTCGGCGGGTTTTAGCGGCAACTTGAGTGCACCGTCCATGCACCTGGACCGCAGGTAGGGACAGCTAGCATGGAGACGGCTGCGACGTCAGATTGACTGTCCGCGGGACGCCTCACTACGGTCCAGCTGGAGCCGCCGGCCGGCTGCCACACAGGAAGAGAGCAGGTAGATGAAGGTCTGGATCGATCAGGATCTCTGCACAGGTGATGGGCTGTGTGAGGAGATCGCGCCGGCCGTCTTCACTCTCCTCGATGACGGCCTGGCCTACGTGAAGGACGACGGCGACGTCAAGAACGACCCGGGTGGGTCGGCGGGAATGGCTGCCGTGCCGGGCGACCTCGAGGAGGCCGTCGTCGAGGCCTCTGAGGAGTGCCCGGGCGAGTGCATCTTCATCGAGCGACGAGCGACTGACGCCTGCTCACGCGGGTGGTTCGATCCGCCGCGCCGTCGTGAGGAATCCGGTGTGGCCGACCATGCGGTGGTCGGGTCGCACCGAGCGCGGCCTCGACGTGCCAGGTGCGGCGGATGATCTCTTGTGTCTCGGCCAAGCCGAAGTGGACGTTCGTCGTCGTCGAGGGCCTGGCGCAGCAGCGCGGTCTGGTTGATCGTCGGTAGGTAGGCCAGCAGGATGCCGCCCGGGCGAAGCGCCGTGGCGGCGGCCTTGACGACATTGTGCGGCTCGGGCATGTCCAACAGGATCCGGTCCAGGTCCGCTTCGTCGATGCCCTGGGTCACGTCGCGTATCTCGACGCGGTACGGCACATCAGCCCCGAGCGTGGCGGCCACGTTGGCACGGGCCCGTTCGGCGAAGTCATCACGCAACTCGTAGCCGACGACGGTTGCGCCGGCGCGTAGCACCGTCATCGACAGGGCGCCCGAGCCCACGCCGGCCTCGAGGACACGCTGCCCGGGTCCGATGTCTGCCGCGATGAGGATGGCGCCGAGGTCCTTCGGGTAGATGACTTGCGCGCCGCGCGGCATCTTGAGCACCACGTCGCTCAGTGTGGGCCGCAGGACGAGGAAGCTGCGGCCGGTCGACCCCTTCACGGTGCATCCCTCGGTCGCGCCGATGATGTCGTCGTGGGCCAGGACGCCGGCGTGCGTGTGGAAGGTTGCGCCAGGCACCAGCGTGATGAGGTAGCGGCGCTCCTTGGGGTCGATGAGGAGCACGCGCTCCCCCGCCGCGAGGGGGCCGGGCACCGGCGTCAGTTGTCGTCAGCGGGCAGGGACGTGGGTGCGGCCGCGGTCGAACGGTCGCGCACCGTGATGAGCACCTGTTCGCCCGGCGAGACCGTCACGGAGGAGACGGCGCCACCCCGGTCGTTCAGGACCCGCCGCAACATGAAGGTGGCGCCCGCTAGGAGGAACCAGTACCAGTTCCCGGCCACGCCGCGCCTGATTCCCGCGCGCAGGAAGCGCCGCAGGAGGACGTCCATGTCAGAGCCGCCTGATCTCGACGACGGCGGACTTGGCGCGCCCGCGCCGGCGGCCGGCCAAGAAGGCCAGCGTCAGCAACACGATCCCGACGGCCCCGGCGATGGCGAGTCCCCGCGGGGCGGCGGCGCGGGCCGAGGCTTCACCCTCGCCCACCACCTGTGCGTAGGCGGCCTGCAGGTCCTCGCGCGTGATGAGCCGACCGTTGCTTCCCGCCTTCGTCGTCGTGCCTGGCATCAGCTCGCTTCCTCCTGTGTCTCGTTCACTCTCGACTCGCGCCGGGCGACCACCGCCGGCAGCTTCTCCCGGCCCGGCCCGGCGGTGATGCGCCAGGCGGCAACACCGATCACGGCGATGCCGAGGACGACGACCACTGCGTACGGCACCCAGGACCAGTCCCCGGTCAGGGCCGTGCCTGTCTCGGTCTGCAACAGGCGCAACACGCCGATCAGGATCAAGAGCAGTCCCCCGGCCATGAAGAAGGATCCCGCGATCCCCATGTAGAGGAAGCGGCCGAGCCCCCGGAGCGGCTGGATCGTTTCCTGCCTGAGGTAGTCGACCGTCAGCTGGAACGCATCGTCCCCGGCGTGGCGCAGCCCGTGGCTGCCGTTGTCAGTCCCTGGTGCCATGTGGCGCACAATCCTGGTCTCTGGGCGGTTGAGGTGCAAACACCGCCTGCGCAGGCGTCACTCACGGTCCTTGTATATGTAGGTCGAGGTGGCGCGGGCGACCAGACGCTCCTCCTCGACCTTGGGCGCGCCCGTGCCGTCACGCTCGCCCGGCGAGCGGGCGGTGATGCTGGCCTCGACGAAGGCGACGCGGCGACCACCCGAGACCACTTCGGCCGTGCACGTGAGCTCCGACCCCGGCTGCACCGCGGCGAGGAAGCTCACCTTGAACTCGGCGTTGGAACAGAACACCCGTCGCTCCTGCACGTAGGTGACGGCGGCGGCACCCATGGACGAGTCGGCAAAGGCTCCGATGAAACCCCCCTGCATGATTCCGGCGGGGTTGGCGAAGCGCTCGTCCGCCCGCATCCGCCATGTGCAACGCCCCGGGACGCTCTTGTCGACACAGATCATCCCCAGCGTGAGGTCGCTGTTGGGCGGCACTTGCATGCGGGAAGCCATGGCCGAGAAGCGTACGCGAGAGCTCTCGACTGCCGGTATGACGAGACGGTTAGGGTGACGGCGTGACGGTGCAGACGACCCCACCGGTGGTCCAGGACCCGAAGTTGGTCGAGCTCGGGATCAACGTCATCCGTGGCCTCGCCATGGATGCGCCGGAGCGGGCGCAGTCAGGTCACACCGGCACTGCGATGGCGCTCGCCCCGCTGGCGCACGTGTTGTGGACCCGCATCATGCGTTACGACCCCGTCGATCCCACGTGGCCGGACCGTGACCGCTTCGTGCTCTCGTGCGGCCACGCCTGCATCCTGCAGTACGCCGATGCTGCACCTGACCGGGTACGACCTCTCGCTGGACGACCTGCGCCAGTTCCGCCAGTTCGGCAGCCGGGCGCCGGGGCACCCCGAGTTCGGCCACACCGCAGGGATCGAAGTGACCACGGGGCCGCTGGGACAGGGTGTCGCCAACGCGGTGGGGATGGCGCTCGCCGAGCGCTGGCTGCGCACGACGTTCGGCTCCGAGGTCTGCGACCACCGCACCTTCGTCATCGCCGGTGACGGCTGCCTCATGGAGGGGATCTCCCACGAGGCCGCGTCCCTGGCGGGCCACCTCGGGCTGGGGCGGCTCCTGGCCGTCTACGACGACAACCACATCACCATCGACGGGCCGACAGAGCTCGCGTTGAGCGACGACCCGGTAGAGCGTTTCAAGGCCTACGGCTGGCGGGTGCGCTTCCTCGGCGAGATGGCGAACGACGTCGACGGCCTCGAGGCCGCCGTCCGTGAGGCGCTCGAGTACCCCGCCGACGGTCCCGACGCCAAACCGAACCTCCTCGTCCTGCGAAGCCACATCGGGTGGCCCACGCCGAAACTGACCGATACGGCGGCGGCGCACGGCAACCCGTTCGGCGAGGAGGAGATCAAGGCGACCAAGGCCATCCTCGGCCTCCCGCCCGATCAGACCTTCTGGGTACCCGACGAGGTGCGGGAGTTCTACAGGCACCAGACCGTCCGCGGCGCCCAGGAGCGCGCCGCCTGGGCGGCCCGCTTCGAGGCACGGGACGGCGACCGGGCCGCCTGGGACGCCGCGCACGCCGGCCACGGCCTGCCCGGGTGGCCCGCGAACCTGCCGACGTTCGCCGCGGGGACCGAATTGGCGACCCGGCACGCCCTCAACCAGGCCATCAACGCGTCGCAGTCACGGCTCCCGGGTCTGATCGCCGGCTCGGCCGACCTCACCGGGAACAACGGCGTCAAGATCAACGGGGCCGAGGTGTTGGAGGCGGACTCCCCCGGCGGGGTCCAGCTGCACTACGGCATCCGCGAGCACGCCATGGGCGCCATGTTGACCGGCATGGCGCAACACGGCGGGGTGCTCCCAGTGGGCGGGACCTTTTTCTGCTTCTCCGACTACATGCGCCCAGCGGTCCGGCTGGCGGCGCTCATGGGCTCGCACGTCATCTACGCCTGGTCCCACGACTCCATCGGTCTCGGAGAGGACGGCCCGACGCACCAACCGATCGAGCAGCTGGCGTCGTTGCGGGCCATGCCGGGCCTCAGCTTGGTGCGCCCGGCGGACGCCAACGAGACCGCCCAGGCGTGGCGGCTGGCCGTCGAGGCAGAGGGTCCGGTCGGCCTGATCTTGACGCGCCAGGACATCCCGGTCCTGGTGGGTACGGCGGATGCCGCCGTCGAGGGCGTGGCGCACGGCGCCTACGTCCTGTCCGATTCCGCCGGCGACCCCCAGATCGTCTTGGTGGGCAGCGGGAGCGAGGTGCAGCTCTGCGTCGCCGCGGCGGACACGCTGGCGGGCTCCGGCGTACGGGCCCGGGTGGTGTCCTTCCCCTCGTGGGACCTCTTCGAGCGGCAGCCCGAGGAGTACCGCTCCGCCGTCTTCCCGCCGTTCGTGCCCGTGTTGAGCGTCGAGGCGGGCTCCACCTTCGGCTGGGACCGTTACGCCGACGACTCCATCGGTATCGACCACTTCGGCGCCTCGGCGCCGGTCGCCGTCGTCATGGAGAAGTTCGGCTTCACGGCCGACCATGTCGTCGAGCGGGCGCGTGCGCTCTTGGCGCGCCAGGGCGGCTGATACGACAGCGGCCCGGCACCACGCCTGCCGCAGGATCGCAGACCAGCAGACCACAGGCACACGAAGGGAGCCGCCGCGATGACCCGACTGCAGGATCTCTACGAGATCGGGGGCCAGAGTCCCTGGCTCGATAACTTGCGCCGTGACTGGATCAAGGACGGCCAGCTGGCCGAGCTGCTCGCACTCGGTGTCCGTGGCATCACGTCGAATCCGACGATCTTCGCCAAGGCCATGAGCGGCCACGACGTGTACGACGAGCAGTTCAAGAGCCTCGTGAAGGACCACAGCGTCGAGGGCGCGTACTGGGAGATGGCCATCACCGACATCGTCGACGCGTTGGCGATGCTGCACCCCCTCTACGACGAGAGTGACCGCGAGGACGGCTTTGTGTCCCTCGAGGTGTCGCCGGCACTGGCCCACGACACTGACGGCACCGTGCGCGACGCCCGCATGCTCCACCAGCGCATCGACCAACCCAATCTCTTCGTGAAGGTCCCCGCCACCCGCGAGGGCGTCCCGGCCATCGAGACCCTCATCGGCGACGGCCACAGCATCAACGTCACGCTGATCTTCGGGCTCGACCGCTACGACGAGGTGATGGAGGCGTACCTGCGCGGCCTCGAGGCTCTCGTGGCAGCGGACAGGGCGTCGGAGCTGGCCAACGTCGCCAGCGTGGCGTCGTTCTTCGTCAGCCGGGTCGACACGGAGGTCGACCGGCGCCTCGAGTCCCTGGCCGGCGGGCAGGACGGCGACCCCGCCATCCTGAGCCTGCGCGGCACCGCGGCCGTCGCTCAGGCGCAGACGGCGTACCAGCACTTCCACCGCACCTTTGCCGGGGAGCGCTGGGAGGCGCTCCGTGAGAAGGGCGCCCGGGTGCAGCGCCCGCTGTGGGCTTCGACGTCGACGAAGAACCCGGGTTACTCCGATCTCCTCTATGTCGACAGCCTCATCGGTCCCGCCACGGTGAACACCATGCCGGAGGGCACGCTGCACGCCTTCGAGGACCACGGGACGCTGAAGCGCACGGTCGACGCCGATCCCGACGAGGCCGGCCGCCGTCCTGGCCCGGCTCGCCGACGCGGGGGTCGACATGCTCGATGTCGAGCAGACCCTCGAGGACGAGGGCGTGCACTCCTTCGCCAAGTCCTTCGACGAGTTGCTCCAGTCGCTGACCGACAAGGCCGCCACTTTCTGAGCCGACGCTAGGCCCGCTCTGCTGGCTCGTACCCCTGCCGCCCTTCGATGCCCACCTTGCCGCGATGCTGACACCCGTCGACGACGTGGTCGATGCGTTCTGTGACACCGTGGTCGACACGTTCGCGGCGCGCCAGGGTCCCCGTTTCGCCTTCGTGCTCTCGGGCGGCCCGACCGGCACGCGCGTGCTACGAAGCGCTGGCGCGCAGCGGCGGCATCGAATGGCCGGTGGTCGACCTCTACATCGGCGATGAACGCTTCGTCCCGCACGGACACGAAGACGCCAATGTGCGCATGATCAAGGAGGTGCTGCTCGACCGCATCGGCCCCATCGGCTCGTTCGAGCCGATGCCGACAGGGACCACCCCGGCCGAGTGCGCCGACGCCTACCAGCGCATCGTCGCCGATCTCGTCACCGGCCCGGGCATCGACCTGATCCACATGGGCATGGGACCCGACGGCCACACCGCCTCGCTCTTCCCGGGTGCGGACAGCCTCGATGCAGGGCCCGGCGACCTGGTGGTGGCGACCGAAGACCCGGCTCGGCGCAATCCACACCCTCGCCTCACGCTCACCCTGCCGGCCATCAACTCGGCCCGTACCGCGGTCTTCACGGTGGCCGGTGACACCCACGCGGCCGCGGTGGCCGCCCTCGTGAGCGGGGAGGACCTGCCGGCGGCCCGAGTCCATGCGGGCACCACGATCTGGCTGGTCGACGACGCCACGCGCGGCGACTCCCCCTAGATTGGCCCCAATGCTCTCCGACCGCGACCTCCTGCACACGCCATTGGCCGACCTCACCGCACTGGCCCGCGGCGTGCGCGACGAAGCGCACGGGCGCCGGATCACCTACTCCCCCAAGGTGTTCATCCCGCTCACGATGCTGTGCCGTGACCGCTGCGGCTACTGCACCTTCGCCAAGGCGCCTGCCCGCCTGGCGTCGCCGTACCTCACACCCGAGGAGGTCCTGTCGATCGCCCGCGCCGGTCGCGAGGCCGGTTGCCACGAGGCGCTGTTCACCCTTGGGGAGCGGCCCGAGCTGCGGTACCCGGTCGCGGTCGACTGGCTCGCGACGCGCGGCTATGCGTCGACCGTGGATTACCTCGCTGCGATGTGCCGACTCGTCCTGGAGGAGACCGGCCTGCTCCCCCACGCAAATGCGGGAGCCCTCTTCCCTGACGAGCTGGCGCACCTGCGCGAGGTCTCGGCCAGCCAGGGGATGATGCTCGAATCCCTCGCCGAGGGGTTGGCGGCGCACCGCGGTGCGCCCGACAAGGAGCCGGCCCGCCGGTTAGCCACGCTGGAGGCCGCGGGCGAGCTGGCCATCCCCTTCACGACCGGCATCCTCGTCGGCATCGGCGACGACCGGGAGGGCCAGGTGGCCGCCTTGCACGCCATCGCCGGCGCGCACGCCCGCCACGGCCACGTCCAGGAGGTCATCGTCCAGAACTTCCTGCCCAAGCCCGGCACAGGCATGGCCAAAGCGCCTCCGTGCCCGCCCGAGGACCTGCAGTGGGCCATCGCTGCGGCGCGCCTGGTGCTGCCCCCGGACGTCCACGTGCAGGCGCCGCCCAACCTCTCCGATGACCTGGCGCCGCTACTCGCGCGCCGGCATCGACGACTGGGGCGGGGTCTCCCCCGTCACGGCGGACCACGTGAACCCCGAGCGCGCCTGGCCGGCGCTCGAGGTGCTGCGGGCCGCCACCGAGGCGTCCGGCCACACCCTCGGCCCGCGCCTGACCCTCTACCCGACGTTCGCCCTCGACCCCGAGCAGTGGCTCGACCCTGCAGTGCGGTTCGCCGTGCTCGACGCCTCGGACGCCGAGGGCCTGGGCCGCGACGCGGCGTGGTGTTCGGGCGGCGAAGAACACCCGCCCGCACTGGTCGGCGTGACCGCAGCCCCATCACCGTCCGGATCTCGCGCTCGGGCACGGCGCCGTCGGGCGGCCGGGTGGCCGAGATCCTGGCCGGTGTCGCGCTCGGTCAGGAGGTCGGCGAGGACGAGATCGTGACCCTCTTCGCTGCCCGCGGCTCCGAGGTGCGCGCGGTGGCCGAGGTGGCCGACGACCTTGCGCCGCGCCACCGTGGGCGACGCCGTGACCTTCGTGCACAACCGCAATATCAACTACACCAACGTCTGCACGTTCAAATGCCGCTTCTGCGCGTTCTCCAAGGGACCGCTCTCGCTGAACCTGCGCGGCGCGCCGTACCTGCTCGAGCTCGACGAGATCACGCGGCGGGTCGCCGAGGCCGAGGCCGAGGGGGCGACCGAGGTGTGCCTCCAAGGTGGCATCCACCCGAACTTCGACGGCGAGTACTACCTCCATGTGCTCGAGGCGGTGCGTGCGGCCTCCTCGGATATCCACATCCACGGCTTTACGGCGCTCGAGGTGACCGAGGGAGCCCGCCGCTCCGAGGTGCCATTGGCCGAGTACCTCACCCGTCTCAAGGAGGCGGGCCTCAAGACCCTTCCGGGCACCGCGGCCGAGATCCTCGATGACGATGTCCGCGCCGTCTTGTGCCCCGACAAGATCAACACCGAGGAGTGGCTCTTCGCCCACCGCACTGCGCACGCGGTCGGCCTGCGCTCCAACATCACGATCATGTTCGGTTCAATCGAGCACCCGCGCAGCTGGGCGCGGCACATCGTGCGCACACGTGCCCTGCAGCGCGAGACGGGCGGCTTCACCGAGTTCGTGCCGTTGCCCTTCGTGCACATGGCCACCCCGATCTACCTCCAGCGCCGGGCGCGGCGGGGACCGACCTTCCGTGAGGCGCTGCTGATGCACTCGGTGGCGCGCATCGCCTACGCGGGGGACATCGACAACATCCAGGTCAGCTGGGTCAAGATGGGCGCCGAAGGGGCCCGCCAACTGCTCCAGGCCGGGGCCAACGACCTCGGGGGCACGCTGATGGACGAGAACATCTCGCGCGCGGCCGGCGCTCGCCATGGCCAGCGGATGGGTGTCGAGGACCTCGAGGCCATCGTGGCGCCGCTGGAACGCCCGCTGGTACAGCGTTCGACGCTCTACGCCCTGGCGGGCACCTTGTCGGGCGCGTGAGCGACCAGGCAGAGGACGCGGCGCGACAGCGCGCATTCGACGCGCTGTTCTCCGATCGCCAGCTCTCGGCGCCCCAGGCGCGCGAGCTGAGCTCCATGATCGGTGTCGTCGACGACATGGCCCGAGAGGGGACGTCCGTGGGCGACCTCAAGATCGCCAATGCCGCATTGGGCGAGATGGCGGAGGCCTTCCGGGTCTTCCGGCCTTACCGCCACATCCGCAAGATCACGATGTTCGGATCGGCCCGCACCAGGCCCGACGATCCCGTCTACATCCTGGCCCGCAACCTGGCGGCCCGGCTGGCGGCAGCCGACTGGATGGTCGTGACCGGCGCGGGCCCCGGCATCATGGCCGCCGGGCTCGAGGGTGCGGGGCGGGACCACGCCTTCGGCGTGAACATCCGCCTGCCCAACGAAGAGGACGCCAACCCGTTCATCGCCCAGGACCCGAAGCTGGTCGAGATGCGCTACTTCTTCACCCGCAAGCTGATGTTGATCAAGGAGTCGCACGCCTACGCGATCCTCCCGGGCGGTTTCGGGACCCAGGACGAGTCCTTCGAGCTGCTCACCCTCCTGCAAACGGGCAAGGCCGAGCCCGCACCGGTGGTGATGGTCGAGACGCCGGGCGGGACCTATTGGCATGCCTGGCTCCGCTTCGTGGAGCAAGAGGCCATCGCGGCGGGCTGGGTCTCGCCCGACGACCTTGCGCTCTTCAAGGTGACCAATACCATGGAGGAGGCCAGCGAAGAAGTCCTCGGCTTCTACCGCAACTACCACTCGTGCCGCTGGGTGGGCGACCTGCTCGTGCTGCGAGTGCAGGTCCAGCCCTCCAAGGCCGAACTGGCCGACCTCAACCGGCGGTTCTCGGACATCGTCGCCCGCGGCAGCATTCGCACCGCCGCCCCCTTCCCTCCCGAGCGCAACGACCACCCGGAGCTGCCTCGGCTGGCGGTGCGCTTCGACCGTTTCCACTACTCCCGGCTGCGCCAGCTGATCGACGCCATCAACGAGTGCACCGGATAAACGACTGCAGCGGATAGTCGTGCTGTCGCCTGGGTAAGACTCGCGGCATGCGGCGCGTGCTGTGTGCCTTGGTTGCGGTCCTTCCCCTCACCGTCGCGGGGACCCTGGCGTCGCTGGTGCCGGCGTCACCCCTGTCGGGCGGGGCGACAGCGCCGCCATCGAACTCCGTGGTGCCCTTTGGGACCACCCCGATCGGGGCGAATGCAGTGGACAACCCCAACGCGCCCGTGGTCGGCATGGCCGCGACACCCGACGGTGGCGGCACATGGCTCGTCGGCAGCGACGGAGGCGTGTTCAGTTACGGGGACGCCGGGTTCCTCGGTTCGGCGGGCTCGCTCGACCTGAACGCTCCCATGGTGGGTATGGCGGCGGCCCCTGGTGGGAACGGCTACTGGCTCGTCGCCCGCGACGGCGGGATCTTCACTTACGGCGATGCGGCCTTCTTTGGCTCGGCTGGCTCGCTGTCATTGAACGCGCCGATCGTGGGGATGGCAGCGACTCCCGACGGCGGCGGCTACTGGTTGGTGGCAGCGGACGGGGGCGTCTTCAGTTACGGGAACGCGCACTTCTTCGGCTCGACTGGCTCGCTCCGCCTCAATGCGCCGGTCGTCGGCATGGCCGCCACGCCCGACGGCGGCGGCTACTGGCTCGTTGCATCCGACGGCGGGATCTTCAGTTACGGCGATGCCGTCTTCGCCGGCTCTGCCGGCTCGGTTCCTCTCGTGGCACCCGTCACCGGCATGGCCGCGGCGCCTGGCGGGGGCTACTGGCTGGTCGCCCGCGACGGCGGCGTGTTCACCTACGGGAACGCGCGCTTCTTCGGCTCGCTGGGCGGGACCTCCTTGCCCGGGCCGGTCGAGGGTATGGCGGCGGCACCAGGGGGAGCCGGGTACTGGCTCGTGGTGGGGTCCAAACCCCTGGCGGGCAAGGTGGTCGGCATCGACCCGGGCCACAACGGCCTCAACTACACCGCGCCGGCCGTCATCAACCAGCCCGTCTACAACGGAACGGGGTACGAGCCTTGCGACACGACGGGGACCGAAACGGCCAGCGGCTACACCGAGGCGCAGTTCAATTTCAACGTGGCGACCTACCTGCAGGGCGACCTCGAGGCTGAGGGCGCCACGGTGGTCGTGACCCGTCCCAACAATGAGGGGGTCGGTCCCTGCGTGACGACACGCGCCGCCATCATCAACGACGCGCACGCGGACGTCGCCGTCGACATCCACGCCGACGGTGGGCCGCCCGACGGCCGGGGGTTCGCCGTGCTCGAGCCCATTGCGGACGGTCCGAACGACGGCGTCATCGGGTCTTCGGCCGCGTTCGCCACCGAGTTGCGGGACGCGTTCGTCGCCGGCACCCCGATGCCGGTCAGCACCTACGACGGTGTCGATGGTCTCCAGGCTCGCAACGACCTGGCGGGGCTCAATCTGACGACCGTGCCCAAGGTGCTGATCGAATGCGGCAACATGCAAAACGGGACAGACGCCGCCCTGCTGGTGACGCCGGGGTTCCAAGAAGAGGCTGCCACGGCCATCGCGAATGCGATCACGCACTCTCTGACGGGTCAGCCCGGCTAGCCCTCCGCATGGCCCACACGGGGTCTCCGCGATCCCGCCCGCGCTCCCCCGGCGCCGGTCCCGCTCAGTCGCCGTCGAGGGGCGCCCGCACGACGGTGGTGTAGACGTGCCCGCGGGGCGACGGCTCCGAGGCGACGAGGTCGATGTGGGGCACTCGGAAACCGGCTTCGAAGGGGATCCCCGACATCTCGCCGAGGGCGGCCACGCTCAGGCGGCGTCCCTTGGACCGGGCCAGCGTGAGGTGTCCGTTGAAGGGCGCGCCGCCAGGTGCGTCGGGAACCAGCGGCGCGGTGGCGACCCCAACCGCCTCGGCCAGGCCGTCGAGTCCGGTCGCGGGGAGTTGCAGGACGCGTACCCCCGTGAACCACCCGGTCCCGGGACCGAGCCGGCACTCGACCGGACCGGGGAAGGCGGCGCCGCAGGACACCAGCGCATCGCCGAGTGGCGCGACGGCGGACTCGTCGACCTCGCCGAGGAAACGCAGCGTGACGTGCCAGCGGGATGGCCCGACGAAGCGCAAGCCCTTGGACCGGCCGAGCTCGCGCTCCAGGCCGCTCAGGCGGCGCCGGGTCTCGTCGTCGGGCCAGGCAGCGACGAACAAGCGCACGCGATGCTGCCGGGACGGGTGTTCAGGTGGCGCCGTCGTCGAGCGGCTGGCGGCCCTGGCCGGTCCCTTCGCTCAACGCGGCGATCGACTTCTCGAGGGCACGTCGTGCCTTGAGGATGCGCCGTTCCAATGCGAGCGCCTCCCCCGTCTCGGCCGAATCTGGGTCCCCCGAGCTGGCGCGTCGGAGCGCGTCAATGGCCATATCGGTGAGCTCCTCGAGTATCCCTTCGAGGCGCTCGGCCAGGTCGACCATGGCCTCGTTCGGGACGCTCACTTGGGCAGTGGCGTGGTCTGCACCTCGTAGGCGCCGTCGGCGAACGCGGCACGCATGACTTTCTTGTCGAACTTGCCCACACTCGTCTTGGGCACCTCGGTGATGAAGGTCCACTGGTCCGGCAGCCACCAGCGGGGCACACGGTCGGCCAGGAAGGCGACCAGGTCGGCGGGAGCGGGCGTACGCCCGGGGTTGGGCACGACGGCGACCAGCGGGCGCTCGGACCACTTCGGGTCCGGGACTGCGATCACGGCCGCCTCGAAGACGTCGGGGTGCGCCATCACGGCGTTCTCCAGCTCGACCGAGGAGATCCACTCTCCGCCCGACTTGATCACGTCCTTCGTGCGGTCCGAGATGGTCATGTAGCCCTGTCCGTCGAGCGAGCCCACGTCACCCGTGCGCAGCCAGCCGTCGTGGAACTTCTGGGGATCCTCGTCCTTGTAGTACGAGCCGGTGACCCACGGCCCCCGGATCTCGAACTCACCGACCGAGGTGCCGTCGTCGGGCATCACCGTGCCGTCCTCGTCCACGACCCGCACTTCGACCCCGGGCACGACCCGGCCCGCCTTGACCTTGAAGTACATGGGGTCATGGCCGTGCAAACGCGCCGGCGGCAGGCCGAAGGCGGCCAGCGGGCTCGTCTCGGTCATCCCCCACCCCTGGACGATGGTGACGCCGAAGCGATCCTCGAAGGCCTCGATGAGCGACTGCGGCACCGCGGCGCCTCCTGCCGTGATGGCGCGCACGCTCGAGAAGTCGATGGGTGTGTCCAGGGCCAGCAGCCCGTTCCAGATGGTCGGGACACCACAGGCCAAGGTGGGGTGATGCTCGTTGATCACCGCCGCGAGATGCTCTCCCATGAGGAACATCTGCGGCATGATCATGTCGGTGCCGGCCATCCAGGCGCCGTACGGCGTGCCCCACGCGTTGGCGTGGAACATCGGCACGATGATGAGGATCCGGTCCGTCTCCATCATGCCGACCGACGACGCCGCCTGCTCCGCCATCGTGTGCAGCCACGTGGAACGGTGTGAATACACGACACCCTTGGGGTCGCCGGTCGTGCCGCTCGTGTAACACATGGCGGCGGCCGAGCGCTCGTCGAGATCGGGCCACTCGAAGCCGGGCTCCTCCGCCGCCAGCAACCGCTCGTAGGAGAGCGTCTCGCCCAGTGCGGAGGTGTCGCCCTCGCCGGCCACGATGATCGCCTCCACCGTCTTCAGCTCGTCCTTGACGGCGGCGAGTAGTGGGATCAGCGAAGCGTCCACGATGATCAGACGGTCCTCGGCGTGGTTGATCACGTACGCCAGCTGCTCGGCGGGCAACCGGATGTTCAGGGTGTGCAGCACGGCGCCCATGCACGGGATCGCCAGATAGGCCTCGAGATGACTCTGGTTGTTCCAGCAGAAGGTCCCGACGCGATCCCCCGGCTCTATCCCGAGACGCGTGAGGGCCGCCGCGAGCTTCTCGGCCCGGGTCGCCACCTCGGTGAAGGTCGCCGTCCGATGACCCCCGGCCTCGACCGTCACGACGCTGCTGTCCCCGTGGACCCGCTGCCCGTGACGGAGAATGTCGCGGATCAACAGCGGGGCGTTCTGCATGGTGCTTTCCATGGCTCAAGTATGACCAACGCGCCTTTGTCGTGCCCAAGGCCCTCTGGGGCGATCGTTGGGTGGACTGGTCATCGCACCTCGTGCGCGGGTCCTTCAGCGCCCGCCCAGGGCCCGCCGGTTCGGGCACACCGCCGGGAGGGGGTTGCCACCGTTGCTCGACCCTCGGTCTCCTCGAGCGCTCGAGCGCCCCGGCCGGCTTCGGGAGGGTCGCGTTGTGACTGCGGCGCTCCCACCGACGGCACGCTCGGGCTCGCCGCCATCCTCGGTTGGGCGTGACGACAGATTGACCAAAACGGGAATGTTGTCCGACGGTTGTGCAGAGACCGGTCCGGTCGGCCCTATTGGTGAAACCAACGTTGATCCTACGCTTGATCGGAACCGCGTAATTAACCCGTTGGGGATCGAAGAATAGAGTCAATGGCACTGACGCAAGAAGAGGCGGAATCTCGTACTGAGGTGAATCCTCCTGACATCCGGGTCAGTGTCGTGATTCCGACTTTCAACAGGCGGGACACGCTCGCCGAGATTCTGCAACCGGTACTGGACGACCCCGGCACGGGAGAAGTCGTGGTCGTGGTGGACGGCAGCCGGGACGGCTCCTTTGAGATGTTGCAGGAGTGGTCTCTGGTCGAACCTCGCATTCGCGCGATTTTCCAGGAAAATGCGGGAGATTCGGCGGCGCGGCAGAAGGGCATCGAGGAAGCGACGTTCGACGTCGTAGTTGTCCTCGACGACGACGTCGTCGCCAGCACGGGGTTGATCGCTGCCCACGCCAGGCACCATACAGATCGCGGCCGCCGTCTCGTCCTCGGCTACATGCCGACCCGCGTGCCCCAGCCTCGGAGCCCTGGCCAAGTCGCAACGGTTCTCTACGCGGAAGAATACGAAAGCCAGTGCCGCAAATACGAAGAGGATTCAGACGCAATACTGCGCAGTTTCTGGATGGGCAACATGTCACTGAGCCGGCTCGGAGCATTGGAAGTCGGTTTCGGTACAAGGCTCTCTATTCGCCGTCACTCAGACATGGAGTTTGGGATCCGCTGTCGGCAAGCCGGTTTTGAGGCCGTCTTCGATCGCTCCCTGCTCGCCCAGCACTCCCACCGCAGAAACTTGAAGAAATTTGTGGCAGAAGCAAGATCCAGCGGCGAGGCCCGGGAGAGGTTGATGCGGAAGTATCCCGAATTCGCTGCGCAAATCGATCCAATGAACGAAGTCTCACGAGTGGAGAGAACGATTGTTCGCCTTGTCGGTTCGTCTTGGATGCGACCGCTCTCCGTGCGAGTGGCGATGGCCGGGTCACGGGGGGCGGGCCGGCTGAGGCTCTGGCGTATGGAGACGATGTGTGCCCGAACGCTTCGGCGGATCGAGATCTACCACGGCTTCAGATCCGCGCAGAACTCCACCCTGGGCTCATACGACGCGCGGGTGATGGTCAGTCATTCGTAGGGAATTCGCGATCCCCGCCACAACATCCGCGCGAGAGACTCCCCATGCGGATCCTCGCCGGCGCGGACCCCGGCGTGCAGGTGGGAGTGCGGCCCTTGCGTGACCCTCCATCAACCCACGGTGCCGTCTCAGCGGAATACAACGGAGATGCATAACGTGGTGACCGTGACCGAGCACTTCGGCTACGCGATCGACAAGCGCTACCTCCCTGTGCTGTTACCGTTTCTGCTTCGACCCTCCAGGGACGGCGTCACACTGACTGCCGAGGGATCTCTGGTCGCAACCTTCGGCCTTGTCAAGATTGCGACGCAGCTTTCGAATGTCACTGGTGCCCACGTCACCCGGAACTACCGCTGGTGGACGGCGGTCGGGGTGCGCATGTCGCGTGTTGACGACGGGCTGACCTTTGGAACGAACCACGACGCGGGCGTGTGCGTCCACTTTCGAGAGAGAGTGCCCTCCCCCCTCCGACGGCGGGGCCATTCCGCGCTGACCGTGACTGTGGCCGATCTGGAGGGGTTGACGAAGGTCTTGGGCCGAAACGGAGGAGAGTCAGCTGCACCCTCAATCTGACTCAGCGTTCGACGTCGATCGAGACTCGGGCCAGTGACGGAGGGGTGTCGGCGACAGTACGGTGACCTACCGGCTCGTTTCGCCCGGCCTGCGCCCTGCGCCATGCGCCATGCGCCATGCGCAGGCTCTGGCGCCCTCGGCGACGGGCGCAATACTGCCTCGTATCAGCGTCCGCCAGTTCCTCGACACGCCGATAGTGGGGATCGCTTCCCCGGGTAATCCCCGAAGGTGCCCAACTTCTGGCCCGTTCGCCAGCGGGACGTCATCGTCCCGTACGATTTTGTCGTGCGGGTGGAGTTCTACAAAACGGAGTTTCACGGGCGCCAGCAGTCGGCCTGGAGAGCCAGACGGGGAAAGCGAACGAGGATCCCCGGGACGGTCATGGCGGGTGGAAGAGGGATCCCTCACGATCTCGCGCAGTACGTCATCGAGGCAGCAACCGGTTATCGAGGTGGTTTCTGGGAGTTGGTCTCGAAAGGAGCGACGTTCAAGAGCACTGGCCGACGGCGAACCAAGCCAGGCCGTGCCGTGATTGCAGACCATCGCGTTGAACTGGCCGGAGCAGAGAGACTGGCGGGTGAGCATCTTCAGCGCTGGAAGGCTGGAGAGATATCCCCGGTTTCAGATGCCCTCAATCGAGCCTTCGATCAGTGGAGCGCGCTGTCGTTGACTGAATGCCTGGTCTTCGAGTGGCCGTCGTCCAGTGGAAGTGTGGGCCCGAGCGACGGTGGAGAATGATGGATCTCGGGAGCTCACTGCGGTCCTGCTCCTCGCCTGCAGGTGGATCTAGACATTCCTGACGAATGGGTACCGAACCTGACTGGTGGTCAGTGATCCGTACACATCTGGGCGCCTCATCGCATTGCCCGCCATTTCGCGTTCTCGATAGCGTCGAATCCGGTCCATATCGAAGTCAGCCAGGAGAATCGTCTCCGTCGCTCCGCCTTCGACGATGAGGGTCTCCAAGGTGTGACCCCTTTCGTCGTAGGCGACCGGACCGAAGGCCACCGAGTGGCCGTTCTCCTCCCGCCCCGGAGAACGTGCGTAGTTGGCCATCGCAACCCCAACCATGTTCTCGTAGGCGCGGCTGCGAAACTGAGCGAGCCTGTGGACGTCGAGGCGACACGCGTTCGGCGTAAGGATGACTTCGGCTCCGTTCAGCATCAGAATCCGGGCGCTCTCTGGAAATTCCCGGTCGAAGCAGATCATCGCACCGATGTCGACCGAACCACTCGTTGTGTCCAGGGCCGCGACCGGGAAGCTGTCACCTGGGACGAGTGATCCCTCGGGTTGATCCCATCGACAAAGGTGGACCTTCGAATACGTGAGCACTTCGCTTCCGTGCCGGTCGAAGAGGCTCATCGTGTTCTGGGGACCCGACGAGCTTGCCCTCAGGTAGGTGATTGCTATGCCCATCTGGAGCTGGCAAGCCAGCTCCTGGAAGCATCCAATGAACTCACCGTCTATCGGAACGGCAAGGGACTCCCAGTTGTCCAGATCCGTGATGGCGTGATAGCCGACACTCCACATCTCTGGGAACAATGCAACGTCCGCCTCCAGGGCCTGCGCTCTCCGGCAGAGCGCGACTCCCAAAGTGAGGTTTTCATCTGGGTCCGGAGGGCCGGGTGGTGCCTGAAGCAGAGCCACTTTGAACATGTTCTTTTCACCTCTCTGAAGTGTGCGTCGAGAACCCGGGGTACGCGGCCAACGCTGAATTCCGACGTTCGTATGTTCCGCACCTGTCCGCTGGATGTGGCAGCCGATGACGCACTCATGGGTACCGTGACATTCCGAGGAGACGCTTCCCGTGATCGGTCAGTGTCGCAGGAGGTCCTGGCTCGACTCGATCGTGACCCGGTTTCCACCTCCACCAAGGAGGTGTTACGCCAGCGAGATGGTCAGCGATAGTGGCTTCGGCTTCCGAAGGCGAGCCTTCTGGAAACATCTGGAGGACAAAGGCAACCCGAGGTGATGCGGCATTGTTGCGCACTGTTCCATGAGGCAAGTGATTGTCGAAGATCAGCAGATCGCCGGCATCGAGCGGGACTTCGACAAGCTCTGAATCCGCCACGTCGATCGGCCGATACTCCTCTCCATAGTTGGTGGTCTGCCAGGAGCTCGGCCAACGGTCGCGGTTGTGCATGACCGAGGGAGCGCAGCGGAACCCCCCGGCACCCGCTGGTGCATCGGTGAGCGCCACAAGGCCTTGGAACCAAAGAACATCAGGGTCGCGAGGATCGACGTCCCAGTGCAGAGGGAGCGGCTCCGCCCGTCCCTCTCGCCAGGGGGGTGTGTACCTGCACGCGTTCCTATCCACCCACAAGCGCTTGGTTCCCCACACCGCGCTCCAGATGGCGTACAGGTCTGATAGCTGGCGAATGTCCCACTGGCTCTGATGACCGCGCAACGGGACCTCTTCGATCTCACCGGAGACCCGGTTCCAGCTCTCCGGGTCGTCAATCCAAATTCCGAGCTCGGTGCCGATCGCGTCGAGGACGGCGCGGCAAAGCACCAGGGGTACTGCCTTGGGGAAAACCTTGTAGCCGTCGTTGAGCAGTCCAGCTCGAACGGCGCGTGCATCTATTTCGATGGTCACTCCTCACTCCTCTCAGTTCTCGTTCCTCATGAAGGACAGCGGACTGAGCGAGAGGTGGAGCACGGCTTCGACATTGTCGACCACGTCAATAGAAGTGCACGAGGCGAAATGATACCGACGACCTCGAGCTGGTGCAGGCCCGGGCGCCGCTCCTTGGGACAAAGAGGAAGACCGGCAGCGACCGAATCGCCTGCCGATGCGCCGCTTCGCCAAAGGTATCCCTGCTCAGCTGCGGGCTCGTCGTTGAGGTAGGACAGACTCCAGAAGGACCGGGGTCGATTCGGAAAGCAGGAGGTGCGCCTCCTGTGCGAGAAGGGGGGTGAGGACTTCGAGGCGTCGCGTCAAACGAGCACCCTCGCTACATTGAGGTCTTCACCACGACGAGAGGATCCCGATGGCGTCGATCTCAGGGCCCGAGCATCTCAGCGGCCATCATCGAGACACCTTGCTACAGATCTTTCAGCAAGAGACGAACCACAATGTCGAATGGCATGACGTCATGTCATTGCTCGAGGCGATCGGATCCGTCGAACAACGGCACGACGACATGTTTGTGTTCCGCATAGGCCAAGAGACCGAAGTTCTCAGACGTCCGAATGAAAAGGACATCGATGGACAACAACTCGTCGACTTGCGCCGACTATTGACGACGGCCGGGTACGACACCATTGCCGCGGATCTCGAAGCGAAAGGAAACGAAGTCTGAAAGTGGTTGACGACCTGGAGCAGATCCGCGGAAAGAATGTCGTTGCCGTCATCGACTTTCACGAGACCATCATCTACGTGACGGATGCGGCGCCTGGTCAACATCCTGAACGACTCGTTGCGACGGATCCACACGGGCACTTTCACAAAGTCCACCATCATTCCGGGAACCCTTCGGGAGCGTACGAAGAAGACAGCCCGGCGTACTGGCACGAACTGACCGACGCCCTGTCGCCTGCGGGGGCGATCCTGCTTTTGGGACACGGTAGAGGGAAGGCGAACGCGTCGCATCGCTGGGTCGGTTACGTCGAAGAACATCGCAAGGATGTGGCCGCCAAGGTCGTAGCTGATGTTCGGGTCGACATCGACCACTTGGAGACGAAACAGGTACTCGGCCTGGCCCAGTACTACTTCGCTCCGCCCACGTAGACTTCGTTATCGTCGAACGCAGCGCAAGACCACATTCACAGGACCGTAGTGAGCGAAGCCTCAGATCCGGAGTTCCCGGAAACTGACATTGGCACTAGTCGGCTGGAGGCTTTCAGCGACGGGGTTATGGCCGTCATCATCACCATCACGGCCCTCAGCCTCAAGGCACCTCTCAGTGGTTCGTTCACCGCCTTGAGCCGGCGTCTGCCGGAGCTGCTCGTCTACATTCTGAGTTTTGCTTTCATCGGGATTTACTGGAACAACCACCACCAGTTACTTCGCGTCACGCGTCACATCAGCGGTCCTGTCATGTGGGCGAACCTGCACCTGCTCTTCTGGCTCTCGCTCATCCCGGTGGTAACGGAGTGGGTCGGCAGCTTCTACGCTGACCACTGGCCCGCCGCGACATACGGCATCGTCGCCTTAGGTGCGGCGATCGCTTTCTCAATCCTCGTGATCGCAATCATCCGAGCAAACGGCAGGGATTCGGCGGTCGGTCGCGCCGTCGGGTCAGATCTCAAGGGAAATATCTCGATTGCGCGTGTATGCGTGCGCCATTGGGCTGGCATTCCTTAGCCCCTACGTGGCGTACGCCTTCTATGCCCTCGTCGCCGTCATCTGGTTTGTCCCAGATCGGCGCTTCGAGCGGCCTGGCGTGACACGCATCTGAAGATTGGGACGCCAGCGGGGTGGTCGGCCGTGCGGGCCTTGGCGGGATCGACCAGGCTAGAGGTTGTGACAACTCCAGAGGTGCGATACGCCAGGACCTCAGACGGGGCTCACCTTGCCTTTGTGGTCATTGGAGATGGGCCGATCGACCTGGTCGAGGTCGGAAACGGGACAAACATGTCCATCGAGGCCGCGAACGACGAGCCACGCTGGAAGGCGTACGTTGAGGGGCTGAGTTCGTTCGCTCGCCTCATCCGATTCGATGCTCGTGGTATCGGATTGTCTGATCCCCTGAGTGCGAACGGTGCGGCGATCGAGCAATACGCCAGCGACACGCTTGCGGTGATGGCAGCGGCGGCGTCGGATCAGGCTGCGCTGGTCGCGACCGGACATTCTGGACCAGTGGCCATGTTCTTGGCGTCCACGAAACCTTCGGCCATAGAAGCGCTCGTCCTGATCAACACGTATGCCCGAATCGTGCGAGCGGATGATTATCCCGTTGGCATACCCCTAAGTGTCTTCGACCAGTTCGTCGATTCTCTGGTGGAGCCCCTGGCGACACCGACAGCTGCGTCGGCGGCGATCGACGACCTTCCGCTCATGGCCCCCAGCCGCATGGGCGAAGGCGCATTCCAATCGTGGTGGCGAGAGGCGGGTCATCGGGGGGCCAGTCCAGCCGCCGCTCGCGCAATGTTCATGATGTCCCGCGGCACCGACGTTCGGGACCTGCTCCCCCAGGTGCAGGCCCCGACCCTGGTCCTGCACGCGGTCGGCAACAACTTTGTGCGAGTCGATCACGGCCGATATCTGGGAACGCACATTTCCAAGGCCACATTCACAGAGCTTGCCTCGGCTGATCACCTCCCTTGGACCGATGACACGGGCACGGTGGGCGAGATCGAGGAGTTCTTGACTGGAACCCGGCAAGCGCCGACTGGGAAGCGCCGCCTGGCCGCGGTCCTGTTCACCGACATCGTTCAGTCCACCCAAGCTGTGCGAAGCCTCGGGGACCAGGCGTGGCGGGATCGGCTCGACCGCCACGACCTCCTCACGGAACGTCAAGTCTCCCGGTTCGGCGGCGGGCTCGTGAAGTCGACAGGTGACGGTGTGCTTGCGACGTTCGACGGGCCGGCGGCGGCGATCCTCTGCGCCAAGGCAATCGCCGATGGCGTTGCCCAAATCGACATTTCCGTACGCTGTGGAGTTCACATCGGAGAAATCGAACAGCGCGGTGACGACATCGCGGGCATCGCAGTGCACACGGCGGCCCGGATATGCAGCGCTGCACAATCTGGCGAGATTCTGGTCTCCCGAACAGTCACCGACCTCGTGGCGGGATCCGGAATCGAATTCGAAGATCGTGGAGAGCATCAACTCAAGGGGGTGCCAGACTCCTGGCACCTCTTCGCGGTGGAAAGCTGAGTTTGCCTGACAACGTGAACTCGACGCGGGTCAAGGTGTCGCCTACGGGCAGAGGCGTTGTTCTCGCGGAATCCGAAAAGGTGGAGGTGAAGGAAACTGTTTCACGCTTACGTTGATCGGCCGTTCCCGAAGAGGGAGCCGGAATCAAGGCCGCCAACCGCCACGAATGAGCTTGATTTGGATGGGTCAGTACATGTCGGCAGGGAATATCCAGGTCCTCCAAACGGTGCTGCCAGCGTCCCAGCCCGGTTCGGCAACACTACCTGGAGCGAGATTGGTCTCGCAGCAGTGCCACACCAGTTTTGCCAGTACAAGTTGGCGATGGCGCTTGCGTTCGGAGCAATCTGAACGTGTACGTCAACTCGGCCCGGAGGAGAGGCGATCGCGATCACCTTGCCGACACCGTCGAGGAGCCGCAGCTTGGGAAAAGTGAAGATCCCACAACGCGATGCACTCTCGTTCGTGATGGTCAGGAGCGCTGCGTCCAGTTGGGGTGGGGTACTGCGCATCGACGTGAGCGTCGCTGCGAGTTGAACCGCCGAGCACGAGGAGAGACCCGCTGGCTGCGGCGGAGGACGGGTGCCCACGGTCCTCCCGCTCGAGCGATGGGGCCAGCCGCCCAAGGTGGCCGCCATTCCGAAGCCGATGAGACCAAGGACGACGGCCACCACGCACGAAACCCCAAGCAGCCGCCGGCGGTGCCGTCGCCTCGCCTGCTCGATGATGAGATCGTCGGCCCTCGGCGGATCGGGGGTCGTCGTCGCGGGCTGCACCTCGACGGCAGTCACAGCCGGGCCGACCCCATGGAAAAGATACTAAGTCGTCTAGTATCATTTGTCTATGGCATCGGAGCCGCGAGAGTCCATCCCCCTCTATCTGAGGGTGGCGGCCGACCTGCGACGCTCCATCGCAGATGGTGAGGCGAAGCCAGGGCAACGCCTTCCGCCTGCACGCGACCTCGCAGCGGTTGCAGAAGTCAACCAGAACACGATGTTTCGAGCGCTCCGACACTTGCGCGAGGAAGGCCTTCTTGAGTTTCGACGCGGACGTGGCATCGTGGTCACTGGTACACCTGAGCGCGGTGCGGTGGTTCTTCGAGCCAGGGAGCTGTTGGACTTCGCTCGACGACAGGGGTTCGACTCCGACGAGGTCTTGGGAATCGTTCACAGCCTTGTGTGAGCTCTGGGCGTTCGGTCGCCACCCCGTACACCGGCGGGGTCGGCGTCGCCGTCGGACAGTGATGTAGACGCTATGACAAGCCGGTTGCAAGGCTGTTCGGTGTCCGGGTCACACTGAGCCGATGTCACGGACGGATGAGTGCCGTCAGGTCGTCGTGCTGGGCTCGCCCACGACGTGCGTCCGAAGACCACTCGGAGAGGGCCAGACAAAGACTCCGTTCACCGTCGTTCCCACAGTGCTGGGATAGCTCGTTGGTTGCTTTGCCGACGGCGCCCCAGTCGTCGTACAGGGGAAGAAGACCGTCTGACCAGTTCGTGTACCGCCGTCGGGCGTACCCTTCGTGGCCGTCACTTTGTAGGTCGGCACTTTTTGGCACCAGAGGATCTGGCTGCTCTTGAGGGGTACCGTCGTTCCGGTGAAGGTGTTGAGCAATAACCGCTTTCCGGCCATGTCGTCTACGACGACGGTGGTGGCGTCGAGGAAGCTCACCCCTTTGCCGAGGCTCAGCGAAGCCACATTGCTCACGCGCTGTGACCATGTGACTGCGCCGGTCGCTGGGTTGAACCCGACGAGCTTGAGTGTGACACCGCGCAGTGACGGTTGCTGCGTGGAATGTTTCGAATAGTTGACTGTTCCGCTGTATTGGCACGTCACCTGAGTGCTCAAGAAGGCGAGAGTCCCCATGCATTGATAGTCGCCCGGTAGGGTCCATTGCGTCGCACCCGACGAGATGGCGAAACCCGACGTCTTGTAGCTGCCGAGATTGACCGTACTGCCGTTTTCCGCCGTCCCCACGGAACCGACGTTGAGACTCCCGACCGGGGTGATGTCCCAGCCGTAGTTCGGGTCGTACCCCGGTCCGAAGATTGTCGTCACGCTCTCGGTCCAGGCGATGGCGCCGCCAGGCGAGAGCTGCTCGAAGGTGGGCGTCTGGGAGTCGCTCTGGTACAGATTGGTCCCGATGGCGCGGTTGGGACCATTGATCGCGCTCGAGGCGACTCCCGTGGCACCGTTGATCACGACGAGGGACGATGAGCCATCAGGGTTGTAGCCGGTGATACAAAAGCTCTGGCTGTTCACGCACGATTCGGGGTTGTCAGAGAGGAGAACAGCTCCTGGAAACTCCCACTCCAGCGCGCCGGTCGTGGCGTTGACGCCGCCGACGATCACGCCGGGGTCCGCCGGTTTGCCAGAGGGGGCAACGTCCAACACCGTGTTGCCCACCGAAGCCGGAGTCAGGACCACACCAGGTGTCACCGCCGACGCGGAGTAGGGACGTTGCCACACGATGGTGTCGCTGACGGGGTCGACGCCATCGAGATGAAGCGTGTGGGCCGGATCAACACTGACCACCACCGCCGTCGAGCCCACGGCGATCGGTCCACCGACCACGTCGAGAGATGTCGCTGAAGGATCGGCGGCCCCTTCGACGGCACTTTGCGCGCCGATCTCAACGGCTGTCGAGGCAAGACAGAGGGCGACGCAGACCGCCAGCGGCCCCAGCCGTGCCCTCCCCATTCCTCCCCTCGAAACGCACGCGACCTGCCGCATCGCCTAGCTTCGGCGCACAACCGCTGAGGCCTTAATCAGTCCAACGGCGGGTCGTCATCCGGTGGTGGAAATTGAGGCAACGTTGCGGATAGGCGGTGTTCTGGCTCCGCCGACGTGCTCGCGGCCGGACGTTCCTCTGCGACGCCCTTCACTTCCAACCCGGCGTGCGACTCGCCTCCTCGATCCACGTTCGGAGCTCCGGTCGTTGCACCTCCTCGAGGGTCGTCACCTTGACGTACCGGGTCCGGTCGGTGGTCCCAAGTGTCGGTGGGTCGTCGAAGTCCGCACCGCCGAGGAAAACGACGTTCACAGATACGTCGTAGGCGGCTATCTCGATGATCCACCCGAGTTCTTCCAGCCCGTAGTAGGGCCTCTTCCACTTGACGGCGTAGTGCAATCCCGGGATCGTTGCTCGGATTGTCTCGTCCAACCGCGTGATGATGGGTTGGAGGTGCGGCATTTGGCGCCGACTCCAGTCGTCGATGGCCGAGTGGTTTGTCGCCGGTTCCGGAGGCTTTCGTGATGCGTTTCCCTTGATTGCCTTCGGCATTGTGAGTCCTTCCGTCGAAGTCGCGGCAAGCCTATGAGCGAGGCGTCCGACCAACTGTCCCCGTCAGTGGTGCGTGGTCGCTGGGCCGGGGAGAGCGGCACCGCTATTGCCGAAAACCGGTTCGGGATGAGCAGCAGTGGTCCGATATGTGACTGGCGGCGTCTCACCACGGCGCCTTCGGCGTGTCAGGGTGCCTGTGAGGCAGACCTTTCCGTGGCATGGATCCTACGGTTGAGGTCAAGGTCGGGAGCATCCGATGAGGGGCCTCGTCGCGGCGGCGCTCACGGCGGCGCTGGCAGCCGCCCTGATCGGGACGGCGATTCTGGCGTCGGCGGCCTCGCTGCTCAATGTCGGCAACGGCGCTCCGGCGGCATCGTCGGCCGCCACAACCCGGATTCCTCCGGCGATGTTGGCGCTCTATCAGCAGGCGGCAGCGACCTGTCCCGGCCTGCCCTGGACGGTCCTCGCCGCCATCGGGACCGTCGAGTCAAACAACGGGCAGTCCGATCTGCCCGGCGTGCACAGTGGCGCCAACGCTGCCGGTGCCGTGGGACTGATGCAGTTCGAGCCGGCGACCTTCGCGGCGTACGACGAACCGGTCCCGCCCGGAGGTGCGATGCCCCCGTCGCCCTACGATCCAACCGACGCCGTCTATGCCGCGGCACGGCTGCTCTGTGCGAACGGCGCGTCGGGCGCCACCGACATCGCCGGCGCCGTCTTTGCCTACAACCATTCGGCCGCCTACGTCGCACAGGTCCTCGCGCTCGCGCAGTCCTACGCGGGAAGATCAGCCGACTCGTCTGCCGGCACCCCGGTCAGCGACGCCGGGGCCGTCGCGGTTGCGTGGGCACTCGCGCAGATCGGCACGCCGTACGTCTGGGGTGGCGAGACGCCGGGAGTCGGGTTTGACTGCTCGGGACTCGTCCAGGCCGCCTACAAGGTGGCCGGTGTGTCCTTGCCGCGTGTTGCCCAGGACCAGTACGACCACACGGCCAAGGTCGCTCCGGGCGTCGCACTCGAACCGGGGGACCTCGTCTTCTTCGGCGGTGGACCGGGTTCCATCGACCACGTCGGGCTGTTCGTCGGCGTCGTGGGTGGGGCGGACGTCATGGTCGACGCCCCGTATACCGGCGCCGACGTGCGAGCCGAATCGTTTCCGGCGGCCCTCGGCGCCCCCTTCGGCAGCCTCCTGTTCGTCGGCGCGACCCGGCCGGCAGCCGGACCGGGCTGACGATGCTCAGTGCTGCTCGCTCACCGCTGCGCGGCGCATCCCTCCTTGTGCCCGCCCTCATCGACGACTCGGCCACATTCCGGACAGATCCGCTCGGCTAGGCACGGGGCTTCGCCGCCGCCGCCATCGCCCGTCCCTGCGTCGTCCACGTCTTCCTTCTCGTCGCATTCGCTGCACTCGAGTGGAGACCCGACCCGGTCCTCTCTCCCCTGGGCCGTGAGGACCCATGCTCGTTCCTGCCAAGGGGGACGGTGACGCACGTGCTGTCGATGCCCGCATGCGAGCAGGGCGACCCAGTCTCCGACCTCGTCCGATTCGTAGCCCACGATCGCCCGCTGCACCACTCGCTCTCCTTGAGGATCGCCGCCGGCGGCGGCGTGACCGCCGACGCCTTGTCTTGATTCTCGCCGCCCTCTGGCCGGGCGGAGATCCGCGCCGACTACTCGGGCATCCACGCTGGCTGGGCCACGGGCGGGTTTTCTTCGTCATCCGTCAGTTCTATCGTTGTACGATGTTATCGTAATACGATGCGTTTACGAGATGCCGACTACGAGGACCTCCTGACCCTTCGGACCGGCCTGCGACGTTTCATGCGCTGGAGTGAACAGCAAGCTGAGGCCGCTGGGTTGACGCCCGCCCAGCACCAACTCCTGCTGGCGATCAGGGGCCATACGGACCAGCGAGGGCCGACGGTCGGCGAAGTGGCTGACTACATGCTGCTGCGCCACCACAGCGCGGTTGGCCTCGTGGACCGTGCCGTGATTGCCGGTCTGATCGTCCGCGCGCGCGACCCCGAGGACCACCGCGTCGTGCGGCTGCAGTTGACCGCCAAGGGCCACAAGCGGCTCGAGACTCTCTCGGCATTGCACTTGGAGGAGCTCGAGCGCCTGGCGTTGAAGTTGCCGAGCGTGTGGCGTGGGCTCATGCCACGCCAGCCGCTCCATGGCCTCGACGCGCGCAATTAGGTCGCGGCCCGCTCCCCCAGGAAGGACACCACCGTCGGCATCGCCGCCGGATCTTGAAGCAGGAACAGGTGGCCGCCGTCGAAGAGCTCGAGGCGGGCGTGCGGGATGGACGCGGCTAGGAACGCGCTGTTGGCCGGCGGTGCCATGCCGTCGTAGCGACCCCCGCACACCAGCGTGGGACAGGTGATCGCACCCAGCCGGTCGGACGTGTCGTGCCGGGAGCGGGCCGCCAGCTGATTCGACAGACCTTCCATCGCCACGCGGGTTCCGTCATCCCGCGCCTCCTCGGGATGACGGAACCCCATGCGGCTGGTGATCATCTCCACCTGGTCGCGATGGGCGTTGCGCCATACGGCGTTCCAACGGGTGTCCAGCAACTCCATCTGGCGCGACCCACGTTCCTCGGCGTCGAGGCCCATGAGCTCGTGGAGCGGGTACGAGGACCCGCCGGTCCCACCGGCCGACGTGCAGGCAAGGACGAGCCGACGGATCCGCTGCGGGTGCCGAATAGCGAACTCCTGCGCGACCATGCCGCCGAAGGACACGCCGAAGACCATGCACTCGTCCCACCCGACCGCGTCCATCAGCGCCGCGGCATCCTCGCCATAGTCGGCCATGCTGTACGGCGGAGGGGGTTGGTCGGATTGCCCGAGACCCCGTTGGTCGTAGGCCAATACTTCGAAGGAGTCGCCCAGCGGCCCGTCGGTCATGCGCGGTGTGTTTCTGAGGTCACCGCCCGTGCCGGAGATGACCAGGAGGCGTTCCCCGCTCCCCGTGAGCTCGTAATAGAGCGACACGCCATTGACCGTGCAATGCGGCACCGTTGGAACTGTATCGACTGGGTGTCCGCGACACGGGTGAATCGAGCCCCGGACCGCTCGCTTCGTTCCTGGTCAGGGGGGGCTCCGCTCCTCTCCCGCGTGAACGGGCCTCGCGATCCTTCGTCAGTGGCTCAGGGTTTCGGAAGGATACATATACAGAGGAAATTCATTGCCCACAGAGCCGTCGAGCCGACAGAGCCGACAGAGCCGACAGAGCCGACACTGCCCCCACCACCTGTCCCAACCGGACCACACCGCGCAGCCGTGCTCAGCGCATCGCCAATTGACCCGGCACGATCGGTGTCGGGAGCGAGGTCGTCCCCATCAGCCACCGATCCACCGCGGCGGCGCACGAGCGCCCCTCGGCGATGGCCCAGACAATGAGGCTCTGCCCGCGTGTCTGGTCGCCGCACACGAAGACGCCCTCGACGTTGGTGGCCCAGTTGGTATCCGCGACGACCGTCCCCCGTGGTCCGACTTCGACCGCCAGTTCTCCAACCGCGTTGCGCCGCTCCGTCCCAGTGAAGCCCATAGCCAACAGCACCAGCTCGCACTCGACCTCGAACGAGGACCCGGGCACCTCCTCGAAGACAGGGCGTCCGTCCTCGGTGCGCATCTCGACCGTGTGGCCCCGGAGGGCACGCACGGCGCCGGAGCCGTCGTCGACGAACTCGGTCGTGGTCACCGAGAAGAGCCGCTGTCCGCCCTCCTCGTGGGCCGATGACGTCCGCAAGATGAGGGGCCAGAGCGGCCACGGGTTATCGGCGAGTCGGTCGCTCGGTGGCTCGGCCATGATCTCGAGCTGGTGGACGGAGCGCGCACCTTGACGGTGCGCCGTGCCGAGGCAGTCGGCCCCGGTGTCTCCTCCGCCGATGATGACCACGCGCTTGCCTTTGGCGTTGATCGGCGAGGTGCGGAGCGCACCTTCCTGCACCAGGTTGGAGGGTTTGAGGTACTCGAGGGCGAAATGGACGCCATCGAGTTCTCGACCAGGTACGGGGAGGTCGCGGGGCATGGTGGCACCCGCGGCGAGGACGAGCGCGTCGAACTCCGCCCAGACTTCCGCGGCCGGCCGCACCGTCACCTCGGGCCCACAGGCGGTCCCGAGGCCACGCTCCTCCCCCGGCTCGACCGGCCCTGTCTCACCCTCACCCGCACCGTTAGCCAGACCCTCAACCTCAGCTTGAGACTCGCGAACGCTCCCACCGACCGAGGTCGAGCA
Organism: uncultured Acidimicrobiaceae bacterium; assembly: GCA_963736225.1. Classification (GTDB taxonomy): domain Bacteria; phylum Actinomycetota; class Acidimicrobiia; order Acidimicrobiales; family RAAP-2; genus Bog-473. Next base: position 124,376 of record CAVTOF010000004.1, read on the forward strand.
CACGAAGGTCACGCCCTCGGCCTCCAGCTGGGCCAGCCTGCGGTCCAGCACCGCCTTCTCCATTTTGAACTCGGGAATCCCGTAGCGCAGGAGCCCACCGGGCCGTTCGGCGCGCTCGAAGACCGTCACGGCGTGGCCGGCCCGGGCCAGCTGCTGGGCGGCGGCCAGGCCGGCGGGACCCGAACCGACGACGGCTACCGATCTCCCGGTCCGGACATCGGGCGTCTGCGGGGTGACCCATCCCTCCGACCAGGCCCGCTCGACGATCTCGTACTCGATCCGCTCGATCGTGACCGGGTCTTCGTTGATGCCGAGCACGCACGAGGCCTCACACGGCGCCGGGCACAGCCTCCCCGTGAACTCGGGGAAGTTGTTGGTCGCGTGCAGGCGCTCCATGGCCTCGGGCCAGTCGTCGCGATAGACGAGGTCGTTCCACTCGGGGATCAGATTCCCGAGTGGGCACCCGTCATGGCAGAACGGAATGCCACAGTCCATGCAACGCGCGCCCTGTTCCTTCACCGACTCCTCGGGAAAGGATTCGTAAACCTCGCGCCAGTCGCGCACGTGGACGGGGATGGCGCGGCGGCGCGGCAGTTCGCGGCCGTACTCCATGAATCCGGTCGGCTTACCCATGCGATGCCTCCATCACGGCCTCGTCGACGGAGCGGCCCTCGGCTTCGGCGAGCCGTGTCGCTTCGAGGATGCGTCGGTAGTCCCGCGGCATCACCTTGACGAACTCGAGCACGTCGGTGTCCCAGTGTTCGAGCAGGCCTGCGGCCACGGCCGACTCGGTCTCGACGCCGTGCCGCTCGACGAGGTCACGGAGGCGGAAGCGGTCGGTGGCGTCCAGCGGCTCGACGTCGACCAGCTCCAGGTTGACCCGCTGCCCGAAGGTGCGCTCGGGGTCATAGACGTAGGCGATGCCGCCCGACATCCCGGCGGCGAAGTTGCGGCCCGTCGGCCCGAGGACGACGACCAGGCCGCCGGTCATGTACTCGCACCCGTGGTCGCCCACGCCCTCGACCACCGCGGTGGCTCCGGAGTTGCGCACGCAGAAGCGCTCCCCCACTTGGCCGCGAATGAACACCTCGCCTGCCGTCGCGCCGTAGAGGATCACGTTGCCCGCAATGATCTGTTCCTCGGCGGCGAAGGGCGAGCCGACCGGTGGCCGCACCACCAGGCGGCCGCCGGAGAGGCCCTTGCCGAAGTAGTCGTTGGCGTCGCCGTAGAGGCGCATGGTGACGCCCCGGGGCACGAACGCACCGAAGCTCTGCCCCGCCGAACCGATGAACGTCAACGATATGGTGTCCTCCGGCAGCCCCGCGCCCCCGTAGCGCCGGCTGATCTCGGAGCCCAAGAGCGTGCCCACCGTGCGGTCCACGTTGCTGATGGCCAACTCCATCGACACCGGGGTGCCGTCGGCCAAGGCGGGAGCGCACACGTCGAGGAACTGGTGGTCCAGGGCCTTCTCGAGGCCGTGGTCCTGCAGGCGCAGCTGGCGCCGCCCCATGTCCTCGGGCACGTCGGGCTGCGCCAGGACGGCGGAGAGGTCGAGTCCGGCGGCCTTCCAGTGGGTGACCGCCGCGTTGGTGTCCAGCAGGTCGACGCGGCCAACCGCCTCGGCCACGGACCGCAGGCCCAGCGATGCCAGCAGCTCGCGCACTTCCTCGGCGATGTACTCGAAGAACGTCTCGACGAATTCGGGCTTCCCGCTGTACTTGGCCCGCAGAGCCGGGGTCTGCGTGGCGATCCCCACGGGGCAGGTGTCGAGGTGGCAGACGCGCGATCATGATGCAGCCCGACACCACCAGCGGCGCCGAGGCGAATCCGTACTCCTCGGCGCCCAGCAAGGCACCGATCACGACGTCACGCCCGGTCTTGAGCTGCCCGTCGACCTGGACGACGATGCGGTCGCGCAGCCCGTTCACGAGCAGTGTCTGCTGCGTCTCGGCGAGGCCGATCTCCCAGGGAATGCCCGCGTGCTTGAGCGACGTCAACGGCGCCGCGCCCGTCCCGCCGTCGTGTCCCGAGATCAGCACCACGTCGGAGTGCGCCTTGGCCACGCCGGCCGCCACCGTGCCTACGCCGACCTCGGCCACCAACTTCACGTGCACTCGCGCCCGGGGGTTCGACGACTTGAGGTCGTGGATCAGCTGGGCGATGTCCTCAATGGAGTAGATGTCGTGGTGCGGCGGCGGCGAGATCAGGCCCACGCCCGGCGTCGAGCTGCGCGTCCGGGCGATCCAGGGCCAGATCTTGTTGCCCGGCAGCTGGCCGCCTTCGCCGGGCTTCGCGCCCTGGGCGATCTTGATCTGCAGGTCGTCCGCGTTGACCAGGTACTCGCTCGTCACGCCGAAACGGCCCGAGGCCACCTGCTTGATCGCGCTGCGGCGCAGGTCGCCGTTGGCGTCGGGCGTGAAGCGGTCGGCGTCCTCCCCGCCCTCCCCCGTGTTGGAGCGGCCGCCGATGCGGTTCATGGCGATGGCCAACGTCTCGTGCGCCTCGGCCGAGATGGAGCCATAGGACATGGCGCCGGTGGAGAAGCGGGCCACGATCGCCGAGATCGGCTCGACCTCGGAGATGGGAATCGGACCTCCGGCGGCTGGCTTCAGGCGCAGCAAGCCGCGCAGCGTCCCCAACTGCTCCGCCTGACCGTCGACCGCGGCGGTGTACTCCTTGAAGATCTCGTAGCGCTTCGAGCGGGTGGCGTGCTGGAGCTTGAAGACCGTCTTGGGGTTGAAGAGATGGAACTCGCCCTCGCGGCGCCACTGGTACTCGCCGCCCACCTCCAGCTCGCGGTGGGCCCGTTCGGTCGGGCGAGGCTCGTGTGCGGCCCGGTGGCGCGTGGCCACCTCGGCGGCGAGCACCGACAGCCCGACCCCGCCGATGCGCGACGAGGTCCCTGTGAAGTACTCGTCGACCAGCGCGCCGTCGAGGCCGATCGCCTCGAAGACCTGCGCACCCGTGTACGAGGCGACCGTCGAGATGCCCATCTTGGACATCACCTTGAGCACGCCCTTGCACGCGGCCTTCATGTAGTTGCGCCGGGCCTGGCGTGGGGACACGCCCTCGAGCAATCCCTCCGAGATCATGTCGTCGATGGAATCGAGGGCCAGGTACGGGTTCACCGCGGCGGCACCGAAGCCGATCAACAGCGCCATGTGGTGCACCTCGCGGGCGTCTCCCGTCTCGATGACCAGGCCGACCTTGGTTCGCGTCTTCTCGCGCACGAGGTGGTGGTGGATGGCTGCCGTCAACAGGAGCGACGGGATGGGTGCCCAGTCGGCGGTGGCGTTGCGGTCCGAGAGCACGATGAGGTTGGCACCGTCCGCGATCGCCTCGGAGACACGCCGGCGCACGTCCTCGAGGGCCCGGCGCAGCGCCTCGCCGCCGGCTGACGTCGGTGCACCCACCGACCCCGCCTCGCGCACCTCGAAGAGCCCGTCGATGGCGAAGGCCTTGAACTCGGGCGTTTCGCCGTGCTCGTTGACGTACATGAGCTTGGCCAGGTCGTCGCGGTCGATCACCGGCAGCGGGAGGAGGATTTGGCGGCACGAGCCGCAGCGGGCGTCGAGCAGGTTCGCCTCCGGGCCGATGGTCGCGGCCAGCGAGGTGACGAGCTCTTCCCTGATTGCGTCCAGCGGCGGGTTGGTCACTTGGGCGAACAGCTGGGTGAAGTAGTCGTAGAGCAGCCGCGAGCGGTTGGAGAGCACCGCGATGGAGGTGTCCGAGCCCATGGAGCCGATCGGTTCGGCCCCGGTGCGCGCCATCGGCGCGACGATGACGCGCAGCTCTTCGTTGGTGTAGCCGAACAGGCGCTGCTGGGTAACGACCCGCCCGTGCTGGGGGGTGAGCATGGTGCGCGCCGGGAGGTCCTCGAGGCGTACCTGGTCGGCGGCCAGCCACTCTTGGTAGGGGTGCTCGGCCGCCAGTTCGGCCTTGATCTCCTCGTCCTCGACGAGGCGACCCTTCGACGTGTCGACGAGGAACATGCGGCCGGGCTGCAGCCGGCCCTTGCGCACGACGCGCTCGGGCGCGATATCGAGGACGCCCACCTCGCTCGCCAGCACGACGAGCCCGTCGTCAGTGACCCAGTAGCGCGCCGGCCGCAAGCCGTTGCGGTCGAGCACCGCGCCGACCAGTGTGCCGTCGGTGAAGCAGACGGCCGCCGGGCCGTCCCAGGGCTCCATGAGCGAGGCGTGATAGCGGTAGAACGCGCGGCGGTCGCGGTCCATGGTGGTGTGGTTCTCCCACGCCTCGGGGATCATCATCAGCACGGCGTGCGGCAGGGAACGCCCGCCCAGGTGCAACAGCTCGAGCACCTCGTCGAAGCTGGCCGAGTCGCTCGCGCCCGGCGTGCAGATCGGGTACACCCGAGAGAGATCCCCTTCGATGAGGGGGGTCTCGAGCAATGCTTCGCGTGCCCGCATCCAGTTCCGGTTGCCGGCGAGTGTGTTGATCTCGCCGTTGTGGCACATGTAGCGGTACGGGTGCGCCAGCGGCCAGCTCGGGAACGTGTTGGTCGAGAAGCGCGAGTGCACGAGGACGAGGCCGGACTCGAAGCTGGGGTCGCGCAGGTCGGGGAAGAATTGCCGCAGCTGCTCGGAGGTGAGCATGCCCTTGTACACGAGCGTGCGGGCGGACAACGACGGGAAGTACAGGCCGTCGACGGCGTGCTCGACGCGCTTGCGCAGCACGAAGGCGCGGCGCTCGAGCGCCATGGTGTCGACGCCAGCCCGGGCCGGCGCCAAGAAGACCTGCTCGATCAGCGGCATCGCACCACGCGCCGTCTTGCCGAGGCCCTCGGGCTCGGTCGGCACGACACGCCAGCCGAGCACATCCAATCCCTCCTCGGCCGCCATCTCGCCGACCACGCGCCGCGCCTTGTGGGCGTCGTCGGCGTCGGTCGGCAAGAAGACGAGTCCGACGGCGTAGCCACCGGCGTCGGGCAGGGTGAAGCCGGCCGCTTCGGCCGCGCCGGCCAGGAACCGGTGCGGGATCTGGGTCAGGATGCCCGCGCCGTCGCCCGTCTCCACTTCGGCGCCCGACGCACCGCGGTGGGCCAGGCGTTCGAGCACGGTGAGCCCACGGTCGACGATGTCGTGATCCGGCCGGCCGAAGAGATCGGCCACCATGCCGACACCGCAGGCGTCGTGCTCGAATGCCGGGTCGTAGAGGCCAGGGGCCATCGGCGTCCTTCCGGATTGGATAGTGAACAGAAACCGGGACGACGTTGGCCCGAAGATGGAAAGAACAGGATACACGACTGCCCTCGTAGGCTGGTCACATGGCGGCACCGTCACGCGTGTGTGTGGTGGGGGGCGGGGTCATCGGGCTCGCCTGTGCGTGGGAGCTGTCACGCAACGGTCATCATGTGACGATCGTCGCGCCGGCGCCCGGGCGCGACGGGGCGTCGTGGGTGGCGGCAGGGATGCTCGCACCCGTGACCGAGGCCCGGTTCGGAGAGTCGGCCATGACCACGCTCCTGCGCGAGGGCGCACGACTGTGGCCCGACTTCGTGACGACGCTCGAGGCCGCGGCGGGCAGCACCGTCGGCTACGACACGACCGGCACGGTCACCGTCGCCGTCGATGCGTCCGACCGCGCCAGCCTCGACGACCTGCTCGCGTACCAGCACACGCTCGGCTTGGCGGCCGAACGCCGCAGCGCCAGCCAGTGCCGCGGCCTCGTGCCCGCCCTGAGCCCGTCCTTGCGTGGCGGCATCGAGGTCCCGGGCGACCACTCCGTCGACAACCGCGCCCTGCTCGGCGCGCTCGTCACCGCGTGCCGGGCCGGCGGCGTCGACTTCATCGAGGGCGCCGTCGCAGCGCTCGAGCCCGGGCCCGCGCTGGTCCTGTCGGACGGCCACCGCCTCGGTGCGGACCACGTCGTGTTGGCGGCGGGCACCGGTCTGCCGGCCATCGGCGGCCTCGAGGGCGCCCGCCTGCCGCCGGTGCGCGCCGTCAAGGGCCACATCCTGCGCCTGGGCCCGCCGGCCGGCGCCTCCGCACCGAGCCCGCTCGTGGCGCGCACCGTGCGCGCGCTGGTGCACGGCCGCTCGGTCTATCTGGTGCCGCGCCGTGACGGCTCCCTCGTCGTCGGCGCCACCGTCGAGGAACGGGGGTTCGATGCCGCGGTGCAGGTTGGCGCAGTCCACGAGCTGTTGTGCGACGCCCGCGCCGTCGTCCCCGGCATCGACGAGCTCGAGCTGCTCGAGGCGGCAACCGGGCTGCGGCCGGCCACGCCCGACAACACGCCGCGGATCGGTTGGACGGGCCTCGAGGGCGTCGCCGTGGCGACCGGGCACTACCGCAACGGCATCGTGCTCGCCCCCCTGACGGCACGGGCCGTCGTCGACCTGGTGGCCGCACGCCCCGTGGCGCCCCTCATACGGGCGTTGGCCCCGGCGTGAGCACGCTCGCACTGTGCGTCAACGGCGAGCCATTGGAGGTGGCCGCCGGCTCGAGCATCGCCGACGTGGTCGCGACGGTCCTCGCCGACGACGATCCGACGGGCGTGGCGGTCGCCGTGGACCGCTCCGTCGTTCCGCGCTCGCAGTGGGCGACCACGCCGGCTCGCGCCGGCTCCCTGGTCGAGGTGGTGAGCGCGGCCGCCGGCGGCTGAGCCCGGTCCGCGCGCACACCACCACGGCCGAACACCAGGTCGAGCGATTGTCTTGGTCGGCGCCCCGGCCGGTGTCAGAATCGGTCGGATGCCTCCGTCCCCCGGCACCGGTCCCACCGCGTTCGTGCTCGCGGGCGGAGGGACCAAAGGGTCCTTCGAGGTCGGCGTGTTGCAGTACCTGGTGGGCGTCGAGGGCATGGTGCCCGACGTCGTCACCGCCACCTCGGCCGGCGCGATTGCCGCCACGGTGCTCTCCCAGGCGCGCACGCGCGAGGAATTCGAGGCGCGCGTGGACGAGCTCGAACGCGACGTCCTCACCTGGACCCACAGCGACCAGATCTTCGGCAAACAGCCGTGGCTGGCCGCGCTCGACGGCACCACGCTCGGCCGCGAGATCCACCAGGAGATCACGGAGGGCACACGCCCGCCCTTCCCCCTGATGCCGAGTACGGTGCTCGCGGGCAACGACGCGGTACCGCCCAGCACCTCGGACCGCCGGGTGCGGCGCCAGGCCCGCAAGGCTCGGCGCAAGCGGCACCGCCACATCATGCGCCTCCTTGCCGGCGCCGGCCTGCGCCTGCCGCGGGTCCGGCGGCATTGGCGCTCGAGCGGCAGCTCGGTGCTCAACCTCGAGCCCCTGGCCGAGGCGCTCGGGCGCGGCAGCGAGGTGGGAGTCGGACCCGTCGACCCTGCCCTCGTGGCGCGACCGGGCCTGCAGCTCCGACTGGCCGTCACCGCGTTGCGCGCCGGTGTGTTGCGCTTCGTGACCGAGGACGGCACCATCGTCGAATCCGATGCCCGCACGCCGGCGCCGGGCGAGGCCGCCGGCCCCGTGGGGGTGCTCGACGGTGCCATCGCGTCGGCCAGTGTGCCCATGGTCTTCCCGCCTCACCACATGGCGGACGACGATTACGTCGACGGCGGCGTGATCGAGATGATCCCGGTGCGCGCTGCAGCCATCCTGGGCGCCACGCGGATCATCGCGGTCGTTGCCCTGCCGCTCCGGTTGCCGCGTGACGACCGCGACTACGCCGACGCACCCGCCGGCGCCATCGGGCTGCGCGCCATGGGCACGATCGGCGTGGCGGAGCGTCAACTCGCCAATCTCGGTGTGCACCTGCCCGAGGGGACCACACTGACGACCATCGACCCGGTGGTCGACGTCGTCGGCCTCTTCGAGATCGAGCCGGGCCTGTTGCGGATCAACAAGGACTACGGCTGGTTGCGCGCCGCCGACCTCCTGGCGGAGGGCGAACCCGAGGTGCTGGCGAGCATTGCGGATGCGACCCACGCCATCGTCGAGTCACGCCGAGTGTCGTGGCGCATCGAGGAGACACTGTGGGCGGCGGGCCGAGCCGATGCCGTCGATGCAGGGACCCTCGCCTTGCTGCGCGAGCAGAAGGACCGGATCCACGAGCTGGTCGACCGGCGCAAGCACCTGGGCTTCCCGATCCCCGAGGGCTGCGCGGCGTGGTGGTGCGACTACGAGGTGCACACGGCCGAGCGCCCCCCCTGGCTGCCCGACGACCCCTCGCCGCGGCGCGACTGACCAGCCGGCGCGACCGATCCCCCGACACGACTGATCTGGCCGGGTCAGACCGTTGGCCCGCCGAGCCAACCTCGCTTGACGAAGACGATCATCAACGCGACGACGGTCACGACGTCGAGCCCGATGGCCAGGGTCCAGAAGCTCCAGGCGGGCGCGATGAACCGCACGAGCACGGCGAAGTTCTGCCCGAAGAACCCGGTGAGGAAGCTCAACGGCAAGAAGATGGTGGCGATGACGGTGAGCTGCTTCATCACGACATTGAGGCGATTCGAGACGGTCGAGAGGTGCGTGTCCATCACACTGGACAAGAGGTCGCGGTAGTTGTCGATCAGGTCGGCCAGCCGGATGAGGTGGTCGTAGAGGTCCCGGAAATAGCGCCCCGCCTCGTCGGTCATGCCGGGGAGGTCGGTCACGCCCGAATTGATGCTCGCCATCATGTCGCGCTCGGGTGCGACGATTCGCCGCATCTCCATGAGGCCACGCTTCATGTCGAAGAGCTCGCCCAACTGCTGTTCCGTCGGCTTCTGGAGTATCTCGTCTTCGAGCTTGTCGATGCGGTCGTCGAGGTCGGAGAGCACCGGGAAAAAGCTGTCGACGAGCGCGTTGATCACGAGGTACACGACGACCAGCTGGGGTGGGGCCGCCTCGCGGACGAGAGGATGGAGCTCGAGGTGCTCCTGCACGTTGCCGAGTGGGTTGCACACGCCCCGGTGCACGGTGACGACGTAGCGGTCCGTCCAGAAACAATGGACCTCCTCCCGGCCCGTGTGCTCGGGGTCGGCGCCGCGCGCAACCAGGAAGGCGAACGTGGTGTAGTCGTCGACTTTCGGTCGCTGGTTGAAGCGTTCGCTGGCTTTGACCGCGAGTGGGTGGAAGTGGAATTGGTCCCTGAGGAGATCGGGCGCTTGCTGGTCGCCCGCTTCTTCGTCGAGGTCGAGCCAGAAGAAGCCGGTCCCCGCCAACGCGGCCGCGATGTTCTCCTCCGTGGCGGGCGTGTCCTTGCCGTCCTGCCTCAGCGTCCCCTTCAGCACCGATCCAGTCTCACCGCAGCACACTCGGCCGGGGTGGATGTTGCCGGACGGGCGCGCTAGCCGAACCGCGCCGGGTCGAACGACCGCGGCAGGGGCGCCTCGTCGCTGGGCAGCGCCACCCCCGCCATGTCGTGGGCCAGCGCCCGCGCCGAGTAGGGGCCTTGCAGCAACCCGTTGGCGCCGTGGCCGGTGGCGAGCCAGGCGTTGCCCCAGCCCGGCACCCGGCCCACCAGCGCCCGGTCGTCGGCCGAGGTGGGACGGAGGCCGACCCGCGTCTCGAGGTATGTCGCGTCCAAGAGCCCCGGCGCGACCGAGAGGCACTCACGCAACAGCTCCTGGAGGCCCGCGGCGGTGACCCGTACCGAGTAGCCGGCACCGGTCTCGAACGTGCCGCCGCAGGCGACCCGCCCGCCGGGCCAGGGAACGAGATAGTGCGTCAGCAGCGGCTGGGCGATCGGCCACAGCCCGGTGTCGCCCTCGACGCCGAGATGGACGATCTGCCCCTTGGTCGGTCCCACCGGGAGCGGACAGGTGAACCACTCCGCTGCCGCGGGCGTCCAGGCGCCCCCCGCAACGGCGACCTCGTCACAGGCGAGGGTCCCGTGCCCCGATACCGACACGGCGCGCACGTGCCGCGCGCCCGCGTCCGCCGCCTCGATCCCCTCGACCGCCCCCTGCACGAACGTGACGCCCCGCGCCGCCGCGCCCTCACGCAAGGCCGCCGCCATGCCGCGCCCGTTGACCCGAGCCGAGCGCGGCACGTGCAGCGCGCGGTGCACGGGCCCGAGGGGCGGGAACAGCGAACCGGCCTCCTCGGGTGTGATCTCGGTGACTTCGCCGGGCGACCGGCGCAGGACGATCTCGGCGAAAGGGGCAAACCATTCGTCCTCCGTGGCGCGCAGGCCGAGCGAGAGGATCCCGCACGCGCCGTACTCGGCCGGGTCGATGTCTGCGCCGTCGGTGTCGAGGCGGGCCAGCAGCCCTGGATAGTGCTCGCCGGCCTGCCGCAGGAAGGGCCAGAGGGCGGCGTCGGTCTCATGACTGGTCGCCGGGGAGAGGATGCCGGCGCCGGCATCGGTCGCCCGGCCCGGGTGCGCGGCATCGACGACCGTGACCGAGGCACCCAGGCACGCCAGCTCGTAGGCGAGCGAGAGTCCGACGAGGCCCGCCCCGACCACCGCCACATCCCCTCCATCCCCGTTCATGGGCACCGAGTCCACCAGGCCCGGCGCCACCGTGCCAGCGATGGGGCACACTGAGCGCCGTGGAGCTGGTGCGGACCCCTGAGGAGCGGTTCGCCGACTTGCCGGGCTTCCCGTACGAACCGCGCTACGCCGACCTGCCCGCCGGGATACGGATGCACCACGTCGACGTGGGTCCGCCCGGGGCCGAGACTGTGCTCCTCCTGCACGGGCAACCGACGTGGGGCTACCTCTATCGCGCGGTGATCGAGGGTCTGACCGGGCGCGGGCTGCGGGCCGTCGTGCCCGACCTGATCGGCTTCGGCCGTTCGGACAAGCCGCTGGCGCGGACCGCCCACTCGATTCAGGCCCACGTCGAATGGATCACCCAGTTCGCCGACCTGCTCGGGCTCACACGCCTCACGCTCGTGGTGCAGGACTGGGGCGGGCCGCTCGGCCTCGGGCTGATGACCGCCCGGCCTGGTCTCGTCCGGCACGTCGTCGCGTCGAACACCGCGCTGCACACGGCCGACGCGTCGCTCGCTGGCCGCCTGACGTGGGCGTGCCACGCGACAGCCGAGGCGACGGTGACCGTCGAGCCGGCGCTGCTCGACTACCAGCGCCTGACCCAGGAGCTCATGCCGTTACAACCCAGCCTGTTCGTCCAGGGGGCCACCGCGTCGACGGTGCCCGACGCCGTCCTGGCGGCCTACGACGCACCGTTCCCCGACGAGAGGTTCTGCGCCGGCCCCCGCCAGCTGCCTCTGTTGATGGGCCTCACACCTTCGAGCGCGTGCGCCCGGCTGAACCGGCGCACGATGGAGGCCTTGGCGCGCTTCGAGGGCCCCTTCCTCACCGCATTCTCCGACGGGGACCCGGGGACCGGCGGCTGGGCCGAGGTGCTCCAGGCTCACGTGCCCGGCGCGGCCGGTCTGACGCACGTCACCATCCGCGGTGCGGGTCATTTCGTCCAGGAGGATCGGGGCGCCGAGCTGGCCGACGCGGTGGCGACCCTGGTGGCGGCCACGCCGGACGCCTGAGCTACGAGGCGGGCTTCGACTCCTCCGACTCGGCGGCGGGAGCTGCACTCGAGCGCGTCGGGTTCGGGCGCGCCGGTGCCGATCTGTGCCTTGAGGGCCTCGAGCTCGTTGTCGACCTGTGCATCCTTGCCCACCTGGTCGAGCTCCTTTTGGATGTCGTCGGTGCCGCCACCGACGTCTTCGAGCACACCGGACTCGAGCAGCTCGTCGAGGGCGCCCGAGCGAGCCTGCATGGTGGCGATCTTGTCCTGCGCCCGTTGCAGCGACGCACCCGAGTCGTTGAACGACTTCGAGATGCCGGCCGCACTCTCGTCCACCGTCGAGATCGCCTTGGCCGCTGTGTACTGGGCCTTGAGGGTCTCCTTCTGGGTGCGAAAGTCGTTCACCCGCTTCTGCAGGGCATCGAGCGTCGCCGTGAGCTTGGTCTCCTCCTCGTCGAGCTGCTTGTGTTGCGGTTCCATTTCGTCGATTTGCTGCTGGGCCGCCGCCTTCCGCGACAGCGCCTCCTTGGCCAGGTCCTCGCGGTTGGCCTGCAGTGCCTGCTTGGCCTGTTCCTGGAGGTGATCGACGCTGTGCTGGAACTGCTCCTCTTGGAGCTCGAGTCGCTTCTTGGACGCGGCAAGGTCGACCAGGGCCCGGCGGACCTGGGTGATCTGCTCGAGCATCTTCTCGTAGGAGAGGTCGAGCATCTCGTCGGGCTTCTCGGCCGCATCGAGCGCCTTGTTCGTCTTGGCCTGCACGATGTCGTGCGCCCGTTGGAAGATGCCTGCCATGTCTGCCTCCCTGGAGGTCGGTCCGTCACCCCACGATAGATTCCAACGCGGCCCGACGTGTCCCGCCGGTCGCGTTCCTCTCGCCCGACCCCTGCCTCACCCGCGAACCGGGGACGGGTCACCTGTCCCCGGCGTCAGGATCCCGATGCCGCGATGATCGCCCCGTTGAGGTGCGTGCCCGACATGTCCCCGTCGTTGGGCGCGTCACCAAAGGTGTACACCTTGCCCTGGGCCGTCACGACCCAGTAGCCCCCGCCGTCGGACGTCTCGAAGATGGCCGACGCAGGATCGAGTCCGCCCGCCGCGCCGGCGGCCACATTGCCCAGGGCGGCGGCGTTGCCAAAGGCGAACACCTGCCCGGCGCTGTCGAGGATCCAGTAGCCCTCCCCGTTCGGCGTGGCGACGGCCGAGGTCATCGGCGTGCTCTGCGCCCCCGGTGCGCCGTGGTTGACGGCGTCGCCGAACGTGTAGACCGCACCGATGTTGGTCACGACCCAGTAGCCGTTGCCCGTCGAGTCGGGCACGACGGCGACCGCTGCGCCGAGGCAGCCGCCGATGCCCGGACACGAACCCTCGAAGCACGCGTCACCAAAGGCGAAGACGCCGCCATCGGACGCCACCATGAAGTACCCCCCACCGTCGGTGGAGGGCACCATGCCGACGATGGGTGCGTTGAGACTGTGCGGCGCGCCCGAGCCCGCGGGGCTCAGGCCGGCACCGGGGATGGAGCCGTGGAACCCGGCGTCGCCGAACGCGAAGATGCCGCCGTCGGAGGCGACGAGCCAGTAGCCGCCGCGGTCGGCCGTCGGTGTGACGCCAACCACGGGCCGCTGCAGGCGCAGCGAACCGGTCGACCCGTGGAACTGGGCCGAGCCGAACGTAAAAATGCCGCCGTCCGATCCGACCAACCAGTACCCGTGCGAGGCAGCGGGCGAGGACGCCGGCGGCGATGCGGCAGGTGCGTCGACGACCAGCGTGAAGGCCTGCGTGGCCGGCGAGCCGACGCCGTTGGCGGCCGCGAGACAGACGGTGTACGTGCCGCCATCGCCCGGGTGCGGAGTGCCTTCGAGTGTGGCGGTTGTGCCGCCGTCGTAGACGAGGTGGACACTGGCCGGGAGGGCCGACGGGGTGCAGCCGGCAAACGCGCTGTCGCTGAGCGAGCTGATGCCCGGCGTCCCGGTCGTCGTGATGTCGAACACGCCTGCCGTGCCCGACGAGAACGTCGTGGTGGTCCCGCTCGTGATGGCCGGCGCGGCCGAGGTCCCGCTCCCGGTGTAGGCGTACTGGTCGGCCGCCGACACCGCGCTCGTCCCGGCGGTCGTCGTGACCGTCACGTTCACCGTGCCGGGGCTCACCGACGGCGGGATGGTGGCCGTGAGGGTGGTCGAGGTCCCGCTCAAGCCGATGCTGGCGACGCTCCCGAAGTCCACGATCGGCGCGCCGCCGGTCACCAGGTTGGTCCCGTGGATGGTGATGCTGCCCGGCGGGGCTTGCGCCTGTGCTCCCGACGTCGGGGAGACCGACGTGACCGTGGGCGCGTTCGTGGGCGCGTAGGTGAACTCGTTCATCTGGGCGAGGCCCGACGAGCTCGACGACCCGGCGCTCGTGCTCACCGTCACGACGACCGTATCCGGTGCCGTGCCGGCGGGGTCGGCCGGCACGTCGGCGGAGAGCTCGCCGTCCCAGTTGACGTGCACGTTGGTCGCGGCAACACCTCCGAAGAAGACCTGCGGCGCGGGCGAGGACGCGAAGTAGTTGCCCTCGATCGTCACCGGCGTGCCGGCTGTTGTGCTCGACGTCGACGCCGGTAGAACCTGGACGACGTCTGGCGCGGCCGGCGTGCTCGGCGTCGGCAGCGAGCCCGGCGCAATGGTGTCGGTCAGCGTGTCGGCCGGGTCGACCTGGTTGGCGAAGATCTGGGTGTACTGGCCCGCGGCGGTGTCGGCGTCTCCCATCTGGGCGGTCTGGGTCCCGGTGATGGTCGTCCAGCTCCCGAGGATGTTGTCCCGATGCCCCCAACAGTCGACGTCACCGGGCGCGGTGCAGTCGGCGTTGGTGCCGCCGTACCCGTCGTTGTACATCCAGGCGAAGTCGGCGCCGAGCGGCGAGTGGTCGAGGGCGAAATTCGAACCGGCGCTGGTGTAGTCGTAGCCCACCGGCGGGGAGGGGTCTGCATTTCCCTCGGCGCCGGTCAACGCCGCGGTGTTGAGCGCAGGATCGAGGCCGGAGAACTCGGAGAGGCCGCGGTCGCCGCGCTCTTCGTCCGCGATGATCAGCTGCTGCACCGGCACCGAATCGCTGGCGTACGCGCTGGGCAGGACCATCGGGCCGAGGTTCTCGAGGCTGCGGGCGTAGTTGATGTTGTGCAGGACCGAATCGATGCACTGCGGGCTGGTGTCGTCCACCGGGGAAGTGGTGCAGGCGGGCAAGACCTGGGGCGACACGTCCTCGGCTGGACTCGACGGCGGAACGATCCCGGCGGCGCCTGCGCCGGTGGGGGTCGCGCCGGTGACGACGAGCGTGGAACCGACTCCGATCGTGACGGCGATGGCGACGCGCGCTGACCAAAGCGCAATGGCGCGCGCACCGAATGCAGGCCGCATCTCCGTTCGCCCCCCTCTTGCGCGTAGGAAATGGGATCAGCCGAGGCAACGTACCATTTCCACGCGTTGGCGCCGAGGGTGCGCGGGCTGAATTGTCGGCTGTTTGGGTGGGCAGACGCGACGCTCCCCCACACCCGCTGCCGTGGTGGCCCGTCATTGCCGCGACAGGTCCCTGCATATCAACTCCGTGCACAACGCAACGTGGTCAGTTCGCCGATCGTTGTTCGTCCGTTGATTCCGTTGGTGTCCAACGGCTCTAGTGGAGCAAGCAGGCTTCGGCGCACGATTTCAGCCGAAGGGGCGGTGGTCGGGGGGGACCGCCACCGCCCCTTCCTTTTTCATGTGCCGTCGTCGGGCGCAGTCGGCGCGCAGTTTGTTGTGCGTGCGTTGCGAACCGGTTAGGCCGAACGGCCCTATATCTCGCGCAAGGGTTTCGTGCAGCATGTGGTTTCGGAGGGGCGCGGTGACTGGGGGGAATTGCTGGGAGGTCCGGTCACTGCGCCCCCTCTTTTCTCACTGCGGACCCGGTTCTGGGACCGGATGAGCTGTCTTACCAGGCGTCGAGAGTCTGGGAATGGAAGTCGATGACCGCGAGCAAATTGCTCAGCCGTTCCATGACGAGCTCGACGTTCGCGAATGGCCCGATCACGGCCCGTTGGGCGGTCAGTGCCACCTCGACGCAGGTATCGAGCATCCACGCCACGTGAGCGCCCAACTTGGCGTCAGGGCATGGGTTCGCCGCCACCCATGCCTTGGCGTCCCTGGTCGCCGATTCCAACTCGTCCGCGGCAGCCAGCATCGTGACCTTGTTCACCTTCACCGACGCCGCGAATCGTCGTTCAGCCGCTGTGACGCGGTGCAGGACCGTCATCGCCCTGATTCGCCAATTGAGTGCAGTCGGTTCATCGCCCATGGTGAGAGTGAACGGTCGGGCCGGCCTCTACAAAGTCGGTCACGCCCGGTCTGTCCGCGATTCTGGCGACTGCGTCGCGGACCTCATAGGGCCGTTCGGACCCGAAGAGGACAATGACCCCACAACAAACCGGTGGTACACGCTGGCGTGCATGGGGCTGGCTCGATCGTCCTCGTTCACGCGTCGAGTCGCTACGAACAGGCGAGGTCGAGGGTCACGGTCCGCGGCGCGGTGGCGGTGGAGTTCGGGCCGGCCCAGAACGCGCCGACGGACGCAGACACCTCGAACCAATAGTTGCCCATCGCCAGCGACCCGGTCGTCCAGGACGTCCCCGGCACGTCGCTCTCCGCCAGGACGTAGCCCGTCGACGACGACGTCGTCGACTGGTAGACGTCGTAGCTCGACGCATTCAACACCGGGTTCCACGTCACCGCGATGGTCGGTGTGAACGGTGCTGTACACGTTGCGGTCACGTCGCTCGGGGCCGCGGGCACCGAACCGGAGTTGCTTTCGGCAGTGCTTCCGAGCTGGAGGGACGCAGACCAGTTGGACGCCACGGCCATCGGGGCGGGACCCAGGCACAGCACCGTGACCGCTGACACGCCGAACGCCACGGAGGCGAGCTGGAGCCTGCCCATGGTGCTGCCTTTGCCTACCCCGGTTGTCCGGGTCAGCTCGTCCAGGAGTCGGTGGCCGGGCTGGTCGTTGCTGCACCTGCTCCGCCGGTCGCCGTCACTCCGGTGAGAGGAGGCATCGAGAAGAAGGTATTGACACAGGCGGCCGGCGCATCGACGGTCATGGCGGCGTCATTCGTGAAGGTGACCACCAACGGGTTGTCGGCTTGGTCCACGGCGGCGACCGTCAGCGGCGTCGTCAGTGGGTGGGAAGACCCGCTCGAGCCTGTCGCGTAGTTCCAGACCACATCGCTCGGCGTCGTCGCCAGGCATCCAGACTGCGTCGACGTGAGGTCACTGGACGTATAGCCCGTCGCATACGTGGTGTCGTCCGGCAACTGCACGTCGCTGATCGTCACCGGGAACGGGTTCGGGTTCGAAATGGTGACGACAACGTCTCCGGTACCGCCCGGATAGAGCAAGTTGGTCGCCGGCGGCGATGCCACCGCGGTGATGGTCAGGTTGGAGACGGTGGCCGACTCCCCTTCGCCGCTCGAGCCTCCGTTCAGGCCGACCACCCAGCTGGTGGCGGCGTACGCCGCCGACGCGGCCAGCACGGTTCCGGTGACGAGGGCCAGGATCTTGCTGCGACGGGATCGTCCCAGTCGAGCCGCCGCGTGAGCCGGCGAACGACGACCGGCGGCATGTGCCGGGGAGTGCCTGCGAACGTGCATCGCTGGAACCTCCTTTCGTCCTGTCGATCGCCTTCTTGGCTGTCTCGTTTCACGACCCGGCGGAGGCGTAATTTCAGGACTCGAAACACAATTCGGTTGTCAGCGCTCGGCGATGGACGTGCCGCACGTCGCTGATCTGCACCAGTCGTTGGTGGCGCACGGAGCGCTCCGCGTTGACCGAGGGGACGACCACACGATGTCCACGCGGGTGCGTGTCCTCGCGCCGGATCGGAGCGTTGTTGGTGGGCCGCGCGGCTTTGTTCGCACTCGATCCCACCCCGCCACCTGCAACTTCGCTCGCGCAAGGCGTGGTTCCCGATGTACTTGTCAACCGCCCTGCACCTGTGGTTTCGTTAACCCGGTCCACAGGCGGCCTTACCAGCACCCGCTACCCGGCGAAAATCAGGAGGCCGTGAATGGCAACTGGTCACCGGCTCATCCAAGCCTCATCTCACGTCACAAGCTTCGTCGGTCGTGTCGGCGTCATCGGACTGTGCTCGTGTGGGTGGCTCGGGGGTGAAGAGGACGACGACACCCGGCTCGCCGTGATGCGGCTCACGGAGGCATGGGAAGCGCACACGCGGGCGGAGGCCACCACCCGAGTGAGCTCGGGCGATGCTGACCGGGCCGAATCGGGCTCGGAGGCGCGCGAGGCGCCTCGAGCTGCATCCCCTATTGGCAGTGAACTCTCGGGTTCGGCTCCGACGTCTTCTTAGTACGAATCTCCGTGGGCGGCACCGGACAATTTCTCACGACGCACCCGAGGATGTGCTTTGCCGAACGCAACCGGACAGAATTTGACCGTCTATGACCGACCACCCTTCTATGACCCACCAGAACGAGACCTGTACGAAAGAGGGCTGTGATCGGCAGCTGACCCTCGTGCACAACGCCACGGGCATCGACGCCGAGGGCAGGGTGGGCCAGCTGTGGACGTGCAAAGAGCATCGGAGCGAACTCTGGATGATGGGCACCGGCGGCCTCACGGCTCCGCTCGAGTGGTGGCCGGACTGACATCGGGTTCCCTCTAGGCGGTTCGCCTCTGACTAGTGCGCGATCGACGGGCGACGTCGTCTCGGCGTTCAATCGAACTCGTGAACGCCCAGTGGAAGCCTGTCCGGTCGTTCGGGATGCAGCAGTTCTGCCAATAGTTCGACGCCGTCGACCACCCGCGGTCCCGGTCGCGAGAGGTACGCGTTTGCGTCGACCGCAACAAGCCGTCCCAAGCCCGCGCGATCCGGATGCGCGAGGAGCGTGCCGGCCTGAGCCACTGCTCCGTCGAGGTCGAAACCACAGGGACTGAACACTGTGATGTCGATTGCCTCCGAGCCGATCTCCTCCCAGGTCAGCCTGACGGAGGGCTCACCGGTCCGGGCGAGCACCGGCGCGCCCCCGGCCGCCTCGACCATGTCCGGCACCCAGTGACCGGCGTTGAATGGAGGGTCCGGCCACTCGAGCACGAAGACACGCGGCCGAGGGCGTCCCTTGACCCTCTGGCGCACCGCGGCGACACGCTCACGAAGTGCGGCCATCAGTTGGCGAGCCGCCGACTCCCTCCCTGTCGCTGCGCCGACGCGTCCCACGCAGTCGATGACATCGTCGAGCCGGCCCGGGTCAAGCGAGATCACTTCGGCGTGGCACCCGATCACGGCAAGCGCATCGTGCACGGCTCCTGACGGCACTGCACAGCACGCGACAGAGGTCCTGGGCCAGGATCACGTCAGGGCTGATCGCCCTGATCCGCTCGTTGTCGAGCCGATAAATCGGTTCGCCCATCCCGACGAGCGCACTCACGTTCGCATCGATATCGGCGGCGCTCTGGGAGTCCTTCGAGTCGAGCGCCGTGCCGGACACCACCGGTACGCGTCGAGCTGCTTCGGGGTAGTCACACTCGAAGCTGACGCCGGCGAGCTGGTCGCCGATCCCCAAGGCGAACACGATCTCCGTTGCGGAGGGCAGCAAGGACACGATCTTCACGGTTCCATCATGGTGCGCCGGCATGGTGCGCCGGCCGCGTGCCAGCCGTGCGCAGTTCACCTGGAGCCGGTGGAGCCTCGTCGGTGCGATGATCCTTCAGGCAACCGGAATCACCGCTGCTCCGATGGCACGCCGAGCAGACCCTTGCGGGTCCACCAGAAACATGTGTAGCGTCCGGCTCGCAGTTACAGACAGTGACAGGTAGTGCAGCGGGGAAGCCGGTCGAAGTCCGGCACTGGTCCGCAGCCGTAGGTGGTCGAACACCTCGTTCGCCACAAGTCGGAATGCCGCTGAACTACCGGAAGTGGGTCCCTATCCGTCGAGACATGCGGCAAGGATCCGGGTGGTCTTCGGTGATTGACCGGGCCTTTCGGGTTCAGAGCCCGGAAATTGGAGTCATCCCGTGAGGTTCCATCGAACCCTTTCACCAGCCGTCCTCGTGGTGTGTACCGCGTTGATCCTGGTGGCGTCAGCAGCAACCGCGTCCGCCTCGAAGCCATCTCTTCCCCAGCCCGTTTCTGCGCAGGCGGGCGCCACGTGGCTCGGCAATCAATTCACGCCGCAGGGCTACATCCCGTCGTCGAGCGATCCCGGGACAGCAGATCTGTCGGCCACGGCGAACAGCATCTTGGCGTTGGCCAGCGCCAACGTTGACCCGGCGACGACCGCGACCGCGATCTCCTACATGGAGAACAACGTGAACGCCTACGTGACCCAAAACGGGCTTGATGGTCCCGGGCAGCTCGCACTTTTGATCCTCGACGCGCACGCGCTCGGTGTCGACCCGACATCGTTCGGAGGCACCAATCTCGTCACCCGCCTCTTGGCGACGGAACAGACTTCCGGAAAGAACGCCGGACTCTTCGGTACGAAGTCGCAGGTCAATGACTTCCTCGCGGGGGTCTACGACCAGGGGCTCGGCCTGGCCGCTCTGGCTGCGGTCGGTGACACGCAGGGTTCGGCAATCGAGAGCGCCGAGTCCTGGCTGCTCAACCAGCAGTGTCCCGACGGGGGCTGGACCAGCTACGAACGGGCGAGCAATCCCTGCAACGGATCGCCGGCGGACTTCGAAGGGCCGGACACGAACTCGTCGTCGCTCGCCATCGACGGACTGTCTGCTCAGGGCGACCTGAGCGGCTCTGCCCTCAGCAAGGCCTCTGCCTTCATCGTCAACGCCCAGGACAGCGACGGTGGGTGGGGATACGAGCCCAACGCGGCCGGCGCACCCGGTTCGACCGATCCCGACTCGACGGCGCTCGTCCTTCAGGCGATCCTCTCGTTGGGCGATGCTCCGAACAAGGCGCCGTTCGACCACAACGCGAATCCAGTCTCGGTGTTGGAATCGTTTCAGACGAATTCCGGCGCTGATCAAGGGTCGTTCACCTTCCCGGGCGTCAGCGGGCCGAACCTCATTGCCACGTATCAAGCGGTCCCCGCCGTCGCTGGTGTCCTGTTCCCCTTCAACCTGTTCGTGACGTCTACATCCCTCCCCGCAGGAACCGTCGGTCAGCCCTATAAAGGCAGGCTCACGGCGAATGGAGGAAACCCGCCCTATACGTGGTCGCTGGTGAAGGGCTTGGGGACTCTGCCGCCGGGACTGACGCTGAACAGCGCAACCGGAAAGATCACGGGAACGCCGGTGGGCGGGGGCACCTCTACATTCGTGGTCAAGGTCACGGATACGCAGACCACGTCGTCCCCGCATCATGACAATGTCGGCTGGGCGTTCCTGTCGATCACGACGGCGACGTCGTAGGCGGGCCATGTCGACGCACCGAGGCACGAATCTGTTGGTCGCTACCCTCACCCTTGCCGCGGTCGGCCTCGTGATGGCGATCGTCCCGGGGGTCCCGGCCTCGGCCAGCGGGCAGGTGTGCGCAGGGATCGTCATCGACGAAGGCGCTGGCGTCGCACCGGAGCTCCAGGGTGCTTCGGTGCCCCCCGGGGTCGGACGATCTCGACCTCTTAAGTGCGGCCGGGGACACGTTCACACAGAACGATTCCGGGCTGGTGTGCGCGGTCAACGGGTACCCCGCCAACGGTCTGGAGAACTGCCTCAACGCGCAACACGGCCTTTACTACTACTGGTCCTACTGGGAGGGCGACCCCACCACGAACACATGGACCTATGCCGACGTGGGACCGGCGGAGCACACAGTGACCGCTGGACAGTCGTACGTCGAGGGTTGGCGCTACCAAGACCCCGGCCCTGATTCCCCCGAAGCAACCAAGCCGTCGATCAAGCCGGATCGAGCGTTCGCCCAGGCTTGCTCGGGAGGCTCCTCGGCGCCACCGCAGGGTGGAGGAGATTCGAGCTCGGGCGCAGGCGGATCCGGTGACGCGGTGACCACCACGAGTGCACCGGCGACGTTGCCAGCGACGTCCATGCCGGCAACGACCGGGGGGCCTGCGCCCGCCACCAATTCCGGCGGGTCCCGCGGGGACACGTCCACCACCGTCCCCGCGGCGGGAACCGTCGCGAAGGATCCCTCGAACGCCGTCAGCCAATCGGAATCCACGACGACAACAAGCACCCTGATCACCGAGCCGGACCAGGGTCGAACAGGCAGACCCGCCCTGGCGAGCGCGGCGAACAAGGGCGCATCGGGCGGCGACCCCGCCCTCCCCATCCTGTTGGTGGCGGCGTTGATCGGGATGATCGGCGTGGCGGCCTGGTTCAGATGGCGACGGAGGCCGGAGGAGGAGTGAACGGAGGCCGAGTGCGTCGCTCCGTGCACCCACTGGCCTGGTGGGCCTGGGCCGCCTGTTTGGCGGTCGCCGCCATGCAGACAACGAATCCGAACCCCTTCCTGCTCCTGCTCATCGGCGCAGTCGTGTGCTTCGTGGTGGCGAGCTGCCGCGGTGATGCCCCGTGGTCGAGGTCACTCGCACTGTTCCTCAGGATCGGGCTCATCGTCATCGTGATCCGCGTGGCGATCGAGATCGTCTTCGGCCAGCGGGGCGTACCCGGCCATCTGCTGTTCACGATTCCCCGCGTGCCTTTGCCTTCGTGGGCCGCCGGCGTCAGCATCGGCGGCGGCGTGACCCTCGAGTCGATCCTGACCGCGCTGGTGCTGGGCCTGCAGATCGCCGTGATTCTGGTGACCTTCGGCGCCGCCAACTCACTGGTCAGCCCCTACCGTCTCCTCCGTTGCCTGCCGGCGGTGTTGTACGAAGCAGGGGTCGCGGTCACTGTGGCCTTGTCGTTCACCCCGGAGCTCATTGAGACGATCTCGGCCGTACGGCAGGCGAGACGCCTCCGCGGCATCCCCACGGACTGGCGTTCGAGGCCTGCGCGGCATCGCAGTGCCCGTCCTGGAGGGGGCGCTGGACCGCTCGTTGCAACTGGCGACCTCAATGGACGCCAGGGGGTACGGGCGACGCAACAACGCGGCGCCGAGGGTGCATGCGCTCGCCGTCGGCGCGACGGGCATTGGACTCCTCCTGGCCGCCATCGGGGTCTACGGCGTGATCGACGCCGGATCGCTCTTCGGGCTGGGCCTGCCGATCGTCGCGCTCGGAGCCGTGGTGTGTGCACTCGGTCTCACCGTCGGAGGGCGGCAGATGGAGCGGCACGCGCTATCGACCGGATCGATGGGGATCACAGGAGTGGGTCATCGTCGGGTCCGGTCTCGCTGCCCTCGGGTCGATGGCGTTGGCCCACTCGCTCGAGATTCCCGGCATGGCCGTCTCCTTCGTGCCCCTGGCCGTCCCTCCGCTCCCACTGCTGCCCGTCGCAGGGATTCTCGTCGCCGCACTGCCGGCCTTCATCGCCCCGGTCCGACGCGCCGCGCTGGTCCCGGTCCGGTCCGAGCTCGGAGCCGCGGTCGCATGATTCGCTTCGACGATGTGACGTTCCGCTACGCCGAGGCGCCCGGCCCGACGCTCGATGCTGTCACCCTCCACATCCCAGAAGGAGAGCTGTGCGTGGTCGTCGGTGAAACCGGCACGGGAAAATCCACTCTGCTGCGCAGCGTGAATGGTCTCGTCCCACACTTCAGCGGCGGCACGCTGGCCGGCAACGTCACCGTCGACGGGAGGTCGACGCGAGAGCACCGGCCGCGCGAACTGGCCGACGTCGTGGGCTACGTCGGCCAGAACCCCCTGGCCAGCTTCGTCACCGAGCGGGTCGAGGACGAACTGGCCTACACCATGGAGAACCTTGGCGTGGCGCCTGACGCCATGCGCCGGCGGGTCGAGGACACGATCGACCTGCTCGGACTGCAGGACCTGCGGGATCGTCCGTTGCGGACGCTCTCCGGCGGCCAACAGCAGCGGGTGGCCATCGGCGCCGTGCTCACCGCGTCGCCCCGCGTATTGGTCCTCGACGAACCGACGTCAGCTCTCGATCCTGCTGCAGCCGAAGAAGTGTTGAACGCGCTCGCTCGACTTGTGCACGATCTGGGGCTGACCGTGCTGATGGCGGAGCACCGGCTGGAACGGGTCCTCCCCTTTGCCGATCGGCTGGTACTCGTACCTGGTGGCGCCGCGCCACTCGTCACCGGCCGGCCCGAAGAGGTGATGCGTCGCGCCACGGTGGCGCCACCGCTCATCGAGCTTGGGCGACTCATGGGGTGGGATCCCCTGCCCTTGACGGTGCGAGACGCCCGCCGCAACGCGACTGGGCTACGAGACCGGATTGCGCCCGTGCGTCACTCGCAGAGCGCCGTCGAGAAGGAGGAGAAGGACGAGTTGGTCCGGGCAGCAGCGTCCCTCCGGGGGGTGGGCGTGCTCTACGGCCGCGTGGTCGCGCTCGGGTCGGTGGACCTCGATATCCCGGCCGGGGAGGTCACGGTACTCATGGGGCGTAACGGCTCGGGGAAGTCCTCGCTGCTCAACGCACTCGCGGGCGGGCGCAAACCGAGCACTGGTTCCGTGCGCGTGGGTGGGCGCGACCCGCATCGGATGACTCCCCAGGAACTCATCGCCTGTGTCGGCCTCGTGCCCCAGGACCCAGGGTTGCTCCTCTACGGGGAATCCGTCGAGGACGAATGCACGCGGGCCGACAGGACCTCGAAACTCGAGCCAGGCACGACGGCGTCGACCCTGAACCGTGTGTTGCCGCATGTGCCGACGGACCGCCACCCGCGTGACCTCTCCGAAGGGCAGCGCCTGGCGCTTGCGCTCGCTGTGGTGCTGGCACCGGCTCCGCCGGTGCTCCTCTTGGACGAGCCCACGCGTGGTCTCGACTACCCCAGCAAGGACCGACTCATCGAGATTCTGCGGGAATTGGCACGCTCCGATCACGCGGTCGTGCTCGCCACGCACGACGTGGAGCTCGCCGCCAGGGTGGCCGACCGCGCTGTGGTGTTGGCGGACGGCGAGATCATCGCCAACGGACCTGCACGTGAGGTCGTCTGTCACTCGCCGGTCTTTGCGCCCCAAATCGCGAAAGTCCTCGCCCCCGACGAATGGCTCACCCTCGACGAAGTACAAGCGGCTCTCGAGACGGTGCCGGTATGACCGTTGCCGAAATGCCATCGCGGGCGCGGCGACATGTCCCCGCCATCAGGCTTGGTCACCGATCCGCCTTCTTGCTCGCCCTGACGAGTCTGTTCGGGGTCGTGGCGTTCGGGTGGCCCCTGCTGATCCACCAGCACGCCGGAGCGAACACGGCGCACAGCGGAGATGCGCCGTGGATCTTCGTCGCGCTCGTGCCGCTGTTGATTGCCATTGTCATGGCCGAGCTGTCGGAGGGCGGGATCGACGCAAAAGCGATTGCGCTCCTGGGCATCCTGGCGGCGTGCTTCTCTGCGCTCCGTATTGCGAGCCCCGGCATCGACGGATTCGAGCCGGAGTGGTTCCTGCTCGTCCTCGCCGCTCGGGTGTTCGGACGTGGCTTCGGATTCGTCTTGGGGGCCGTGGCGCTCTTCGCGTCGGCTCTCGTGACCGGCGGCGTCGGACCTTGGCTGCCCTTTCAGATGCTTGCGGCGGCCTGGATCGGCTTCGGAGCGGGATCGCTTCCGCCCACCCGTGGACTGGTGGAACGAGGGATGCTCGCCGCGTACGGGGTCGTGGCGGCTCTCCTCTACGGGTTCCTCACCAACTTCTGGTTCTGGCCTTTCGTCGGATCGAACACCACCTACTCGTTTGTTCCCGGTGCAGGTGTCGCCGACAACCTCCACCGCTTCTTGCTCTTCGATCTCACCACCTCGATGGGTTTCGATCTCACTCGTGCGGCGACGTGCGCCGTCTTGATCCTGGTGCTCGGTCGCCCCGTGCTCGCTGCGCTACGCCGGACTTCGCGCCGCGCCGTGTTCGAGCCTTCGCCCGGGTTCGTCGACTGAACCAGGGGCTCCCGTCGCCGCGCTCGCGATGGCCGTCCGGCCCATAGGATTCGGCGCATGAAGCCAATCCCCTGGTGGGTGGTGGCGGCCGCCGGGGCGGCCCCGGTGCTGCTCATCGGCGGATACTCCGTCGCCACCGCCATTCAGCCCGCTTCGTACAACCCCGTCCGCGACACCATCAGCGAGCTGGCGGCGCAGGGAGCGAAGGATTCGTGGCTGATGACGTCGGCGTTGGTCGGTGTGGGCTTCTGCTATCTGTTCGCTGCGGTCGGGCTCCAGCCTGCAGGATCTGTCGGCCGTGTCCTGCTCGCCGCGGGGGGTGTGGCGGTGCTGTTGATCGCACTGTTCCGGCAGCCCGAGCGTGGATACTCGGTTCCGCACGAGCTCGCTGTCATCGCGGCGGCGTTGACTGTGTGTACCTGGCCGCTGTTCGCTTCGCAGAAGCGACATCCCGCACTGTTGTTGAATCGTGCACCGAGCATCGCAGCGGTGGCAATCTCGGTTGGCCTTGCGACGTGGTACGCGCTTGAAAGCCAGGGCCCCCTACTCGGGGTTGCCGAGCGCTGCGCGGCCGCCGTCCCCGCCTTGTGGCTGCTCGCCGTTGCTGTCACGGTTCGCCACACCTTCACCCAATCCGGAGCGCGCGACGACCGGTTCCGGGAGCGATCGAACGACGTTGCACTCGACGCGGTGACCCAGGCGGCGGGACGCTAAGCGCGTCGGAGCCGGCGCCGCCTCTGGCCCATCGGCATCCTGGCGCGTGGTGTTTTGGCTTGACAACGAGGCTCTCACCGTCCGCCGCGGTCCTGCTCACCACGAGAGGGCTGAGGTTGCGGCAAGATGCGACGTGCACGACTTTGCCGCAGAATTGGACTCCTCCGGGTTCACGAGGATCGCTGGTCCTGTGAGAACGATCCAACACGTGAACGAGATCTCGAGCGCTCTCGTCGACGCGTGCCAGTTACGCCACGGTCTTCCTCCCCTCTCGGTCATCGGTGAATATGTCGTCCCTCCCCTGGGCGCCGGCGAGACGCGGGATTTTCAGACGCTGCATTTCGACTTCGGACTGCCGCTCGACCCGAGGATTCGGCAAGACGTTGCCCGATATACCGCGCTCCACGTTCCAGCTGACGTTGCAGGTGTCGAGGCAGTCACCCGGTTGGTGCCTCTGGCGGCGCTCCTGCGTCAGCGCTCGTGGCCGCCGCGTGAAGTGTTGGTCGATCGGCTGACCTGCTACGGGCGAACGCACGGCGCGTGGAGTGACGATCGCGGTTATGTCGAGGGAAGCCTTGCACGCATCGTCGAAGGCGCCGCGGCGTGGCGCTTGCCATTCCTCCCGAGCGTGAAGATCGAACCTGGGTTTCTGTGCGGATTGGAGTTTGACAGCCTCGCGGCCGAGACGACGTTCTTTGCGCGCCACGGCCTTTCCATCGACGACGTCGAGATCTCGATCGATCTGCAGCCTGGAGAGTTGCTGCTGTTCGACAACCTCGCGATGGCGCACGGCCGACGCGGGACGCGGAAGCCCGGTGAGTTGCGCCAACGCATGTTCGGACACAACCTGGAGCCAGAGGACCAGAGGGAGGTACGCGACGGCGTGCTGGCTGTGTTCGACGGTCAGCGCAACGACGCATGGACGCCCATGGCGTCGATGCCGTAAGCGGCGACGAAGTGTCCCCCGGCATCATCAACGCCTGAGTGCAGCACGAAGTCTGCCGGAAACAACAGTCCGGCGACGCGGGACCCGCTCCGCGGTGGGATGACCGTCGTGCACGCGTGCTCCATGAGCCCGCGTGGATCCGCAACCCGAACGTATGAACCGCTGGAGAACAGCTCAACAGAACATGGGTCGACATCCAAGAAGTGCAGTGTTCGCTCCCTCTCCGAGTTGAGGTTCAGCAGCAATCTCGCAACTCGTCGCTCGCTGAGGGTCGTGACGTCGCCGCTCAGCGCACTGGCGGCATCCGAATCAAGGTGGAAGGCCGGGTCGACACTCTGCTGGATCAAGGACAGTCGAATGAAGTTAAACCGATATTCAACACCGCGATGCCGTATCGACGGCCAACAGGCCTCGAAAGGCGCGGCACGCGGGGAGATCGCTGTCGATGCCCGCTCGGCCGTCGAGCGCGGGGAAGTAACCGCAACATCCGTCCTGGTCGACCCCAGCACGAGCGCCCAGCTCCGTTTCGGCTGCCGCAAGAACGGGCGTCAATCCAGGAAGAGTCAGCGCGACCGTGACCGGATGATGGATCACGGCAAGTCGGGAGGGAGACGGCACGGCGGAGCACGTTATCGGCGCGATGCGTCCCGAAGGACCGCAGCGCCTGAGTTCAGCGCCTGACCGGCAGGCCCGGGTCGGAGTGGCAGGATTGAGGTCATGGCCGCTCGGATTTCCTGCATGTGCGTCGATGCCGTTGACCCTCGTCGCGTAGCCGATTTCTGGGCCGCCGTCCTTCGATGGGACGTTGCTGAAGAGAGCGACGAGTACATCACCTTGGCCTCACCAGCCAGAGACCTGCCGAGGCTGGACATCCTGCACGTGCGCGAGCCCAAAGAGGTCAAAAACAGACTGCACCTCGACTTGCGGGCCGACGGGACCAGTTTCGAAGACGAGGTCGATCGTCTCGAGTCGCTGGGCGCCCGGCGGGTCGACATTGGCCAGGGCTCGGATGTGACGTGGGTGGTCTTCGCAGACCCGGAAGGCAATGAGTTCTGTCTTCTTCGCCGCACCGTGCAAGAGGTGATGGCGGACCCGGCTTGACTGAGTCCGCCCGAATCGCTCGGTGTACGAATCCCCTGATGATCGCCGCAACCGTCCTTGATGTAGCGGTTCGGCGGGGCCACGGGCCGGCGAACCGGAACCCCCGCGACGGTCGTCCGCAACCCGCCGATTCGAGGACCAGGCAGCTCGACGACGACGAACGGAGTACGGAGAAATGACGGTCACGCTCATTACCGGAGCCAACAAGGGCCTCGGCTACGAGACTGCCCGACAATTGATCGAGCGAGGGCATGTCGTGTATCTCGGTGCACGCAGCCCCGAGCTCGGTGAGGTCGCCGCCTCCGCTCTCGGTGGTCACTTCGTGCAGCTCGACGTGACTGACGATTCGTCGGTCGAGAGCGCAGTGGGCGCCATCGCCGAGCGCGAGGGCCATCTGGACGTCCTCGTGAACAACGCCGGCATCAGCACTGCCGAAGTCAGCGGTCCGATTGCTTTGAGGGTGTTCGATACCAATGCGATCGGTCTCATCCGCGTCACGGACGCCGCACTCCGGCTGTTGGAGCAGTCCGAGAATCCGGTGGTGGTCAACGTCTCGAGCGCCCTCGGCTCCTTTTGGGCCGTTACGAATCCAGAGCGGCGCCAGTTCCATTTCCCGAGCATCATTTATGGCGCAAGCAAGGCCGCCGTCTCGATGCTCACTGTCCAGTACGCAAAGTCCTATCCGGCCATCAAATTCAACGCCGTCGAACCCGGTTTCACTGCGACCGAGCTCACGCCGTTCAGTGGGGCCGGTCAGCCGGTCGAGAAGGGAGCTGAGGTCATTGTGCGCATGGCCACGATCGGCAAGGACGGCCCGACTGGGACGTTTCAGGAGGGTGAGGACGAACTCGCCTGGTGACGCTGACGTCGGTCGGGGCAGTCGGAGACTCCCAACCGAGAACCATTCGGGGGCGACGAACGAACCGTGTCAGCCGAGCAATGCTCGACGAACAGGGTCTATCCCTTGACGTAGGACAGCTTCTCGGTCACCCGTCCTCCGACGACCTTGAACAGATCGACGCCCCGGACGTGACCGCCGTCCCAGCTGTAGCGCCACCGCTGCACCACCCGGTCACCTGAGGCGAATGTCTCTTCGGGCTCGAACGTCGACGAGCGATCGTCAAAGATCTCTTTCCAGGCTTCGCGGATCTGCTCATGTCCGACATGCTGGGATCCGTCCGGTGCCGGTCCCGTGGCGTCGAAAATGCAGTCGTCGCTGAGGTACGAGATGGCCGCCTCGAGATCGTGGCCCGCCCACGCCGCTCCGAAGGCCTCAACCACCGCGATGGGTTCCATGCTCACGTAACCATCGTAGGTAGGTGGACCAAGCCGAGTCCACGGGCATGGGCCTCCGGGCCGTCGGGAAACCACCGAGCACGTTCGACGGCCACGCCATCGAAGAGGCTCTGACCTGCATTCCCTCGGTCGGTCTGCTGGGAAGTCAGAAACGCCAGCATGGACCGGAGGCCCGTTCTCGCCAAGAGGACGTCAGGACTTGCGGTATTCAGTCATGACCTGTTGGCGGGGATGTCCCCATTCGCCGATGTACCGGAACGACCAACCGCTCTCGGCGCCGAACTCCTCCATCTCGGCCACCGTGACCGCGTGCTTCGTTTGGACAGTCGAGCCCGCCTCCACAAAGGTCGCGAAGAAGCGGCAACCGGGGGCAGCCCACGCGTTCAGGTTGGCGAAGCAGAGCCGGGTCAGGTCCGGTCGGAGATGGGAGAACAAGGACTGGGCGAGGGCCCAGTCCGCTACCTTCGAGAACCGGTCGAACTCGAAGGTGCCCGACGAGACGAATTCGGGATGCTTTGCCTCCTCTAAACCGGGAGGTAGCTCCTCAGCGAGGCCACTTTCAACGAGCTCTTCGTGCTTGTCGATACCGAGGTAGTTGCCGTCGTCCAAGTACGGGATGAGATGCACGCCGGCGCGCAGCGATCCGCAGGCAATGTCGACAAGAACGTTGGAAGGTTGCAGGCCCTGGGCGACGAGAAAGTCGAACTGCAGCCGGCCTATCTCATCCCACATTCCGCCCACGAACTCACGGTGTCCGACCAACGCGATGCCGGCTGGCCCAGGCAGCCGCGTCGCGGCCTCCGCCTGGTTGCCGTCGGGCCGGCCGCGCACCTTATTCAGGATCGTGCGAAGGGATCCACTCATCCCATACTCCTCTCCCCTGACAGGCCCTGCTCGCTGCGGGGCTTCGGCATGGCGGCGGACGTCCAGGTAAGACCCTGTCACGCGGCCAAATTGAGCGTCAACTCCTTCACCACGAATTCACTTGCTTCCCCAGGCCTGCCTGGCACTTGTTCCCAGGCAGCAAGCACGTGCAGTCGGTCGAGCGCGCGCACGTCGCACCGACCTTGGAGGTGACTTGGAGCCCGAGATGTACTACACGCCCGCGCGTCAGATCCTTCGGCGAGCCCTGGGCGGCCTCGCACACCGTCACGCGACGTCTGATTCGGGTCGTGCGTGCCTCCCAACGACCTGTTGCTCGTTGTTCGGAATCTCCAGATCCATAGGGTCGCCGGATGCAAAGGCTGCCATGGGCAGATCCGCATTCCTCTGGCACTCGGTGCACGGTCTCAGGACCAGGTCCCAATCAGCTCTGGGCAAACCTTTCATAGGCTGCGTTGAACTTCCGCACCTGGTCATGCCCGCCAAGCCCTCCAGGTGCCACGTTTTCGTCTCACCTGCGTCCGTCACCTGAGCCCATACCGACCTTTGGGGCATGACTTCAGACTAGGTGGGCCACGCCGGACTGCTCAAGACTGCTCGAGCTCGGGCGCACACTGGTCGAGCCCCGGGCGCTGGTGGCAGAGGCCTGCGCACCCGGCCCCAGCTGCGCTGCATCAACCCCGCGAGCGAGGGATCTGGTGCCATGTGGGGAGGTTTGGGACTAGGGGGAGCAGCTCTGGTTCTGCTGATGTGAGCGGGACTGCAGCTGCTGAGCGCGAGCACTGGGTCCGCGACGGTCAACGGACTGGGCACAGCGACTGTGGCTCCAGCGGCCGTCGTTGCGGGCTCGACGGGCAATACGTTGACCTTCACATTCACTCCCACGCATCGGTTTGTAGAGGGGACCCTCAAGGTCAGGATTCCGACGGGCTGGTCCTCGCCCGAAATGAATCCAGGCGAGTCCGGCGGGGTGGGAAGCACTGGAGGAACGCTGAGCGTCGTCAATGATCGCATCGTCGTGAAGGACTTGAGCTTGTGTAAGACATGTCCGCTACGACTGACCTATTCGGACGCGACGGCACCAGCGACGCCGGGAAGTGTCGTCTTCCCACGAAGGCTGCCGTCAGACCAGACGAACCGTTGGCAACGGTTGAGCAATCAGCAACGGTTAGCGTCCAGGCCGGTTGTACTCCGCAAGCGGTGACGACGGTCGGACCGCCGAGCCTCACTGTGACGTACGGCACGTGCCTCGACGGCGGCACCGTCGTAACGCTGACCGGTTCGGGCTATGACGAAAGTTCACTTGGCACGGTCGCCGAGTGCAACGACGACTCGAGTCAGCCAACGGTGGCTCTTCCTCCGCCCATAAGCCAGAACGTTCCGGTCGGGTGCAGCGGCCTCTCCATTGCACTTGCCAAGACCACCACTGTGTCGGGTGAACGACCACCCTGCGGGAACGAGTATCTGATCGCGACCTGTCCCACCGACAGCAGCGGCGGCAATGCCGAGACAGACGCCCGGGCGTACCCGTGCCCGCCCACACCAGCCCAGAAGTCGGTCGGCATCTCCTGCATCCTGAGTTTCAGTGATACGAAGGGCAAGGTGCAGAGCGTTGACACAGAGAGCGTTGACATTTCCTTCCTGCCCGACCCCACATGAATCGACCGCTCAGCCTCAGGCACTAGCCGGCAAACCTGCGTGTGACCTGCAATTTCTAAGTCGGGCTGCCGGGATTTGAACCCGGGACCTCTTGACCCCCAGGCGCTTCCGGGGATTTTCAGAACGAACTCCGTAGGCAACCAAAATGGCAATTCCCCCTGCTTGGAAGGGCTCTTCAACTGACCGCTGCTAACCGCTGAACCACCCCGTTTTTCGCTGCAGCACGGGGAAAACGCGGGGAAGTTTCGAGGTGCTGGGCCTGTCAAGGGTCGCCGACGGCGAACGAGGAACGGAGCGCAGCGGAGTCCCGCAGTGTGCCCCTTGACTGGCCGAACGATCCCCAGTCCCACAATGGCGATGGCCGGGCCAACCGGCCCGGCCTGAGTGCACCTAAGGGTCGCCCAATGCCGGCGAACTGGAGCACCCTCCGCGTTGCGAGCTAGTGCCGCGTCAGGCAACGTCTGCGTCATTGCCCGGCGCTGCTCCGATTCGAAGTTCCGAGACTCGGTCTTGGGGTAGCACAGCTTCTCGTTCCAGCCACCTTTGTCCGATCAGTCGCTACCGCACTCGGCGAGAAATGCTCGGGCCACTCGTTTCGAACTGAGGGTATGCAGCGTCGCGTGCTGCCCGTACTCGGAGATGATGGCTCGTTCTCGTTCAGGCTGCTTACGACGATCCCGCCAGTTGACCCAGACCGCCCGCCATTCATCGCGCAACCGTTGGATCACAGAGTCGTCGCAACCGTCCGGCATCACCGTGCCAACTGGCCTTCGAACTCCACGCAGGAACGCCCGAGCGGCGCAAACCCACCACGGCGTATCGAGGACGACAACTGTGTCGGCTCGCTCCAGGCGAAGATCGAGCGTTTCGTGATAGTTGCCGTCGGCGATCCAGCCGTCGCCCGCCAGCAGACTGCGTTGCTTCACCCGCCACTCGTCATCCGACGGCCTGACCCAGCCTGGCTTCCAATAATGGAGGTCGAGATGGATCAGCGGTAGACCGGTCCTCGCCGATAAGTCCCTGGAGAAGGTGCTCTTCCCGGATCCGGGCATCCCGGTGACGATGACGCGATGGCCACCGGGCGCCACTGCATTGTCCATCAAGACCAGTGTCCCAAGGTGTGTTGAAGGGAGCAAACGTTGTTTGCCGTGGCAACGCAGTGACGCCTACCCGGCAGCGTACTGAGGCGCTCACGGACTGCTCGGATCCGACGCCGCAGCTCCCACAGATGAAGCCGTTCTGTGTCGGAGGGTTAGACCGCGACCCATTCCTCACTGCGGTGCCACAGCTCCGCCGCCAGCTCGGGGGTGGCTGCCGCGTTGGGCTCCTTCACGGCGCAGTCGGTGTAGTAGCGCCCGGTGTCGTCGGCGACGTCCGGCGAGCTGGCGCAGTAGACGCTGGTGCGCGCTCCATCCTCCGGCGACTTCATGAAGCGGGTCATGACGAAGCGCATGGGCCGAGGGACATTGCGCCAGATCTCCGAGGCGACCACGCCGGGGTGCAGGACGTAGGTGTGGATGCCGCGCCCGGCGACACGTCGAGCCAGCTCCTGGCTAAACAGCACGTTGGCCAGCTTTGATACCCCGTACTCTGGTAGTCCGGTCATCGAGCGGGTGGGACGGCGCACGGCGTCGAAGTCGATCCCCTTGGCCTGGTAGTGCGATTTGCTCGCCACGGCGACCACCCTCCGAGGCGCCCCGTCGCCCAGTGCATCGAGAAGCCGGGTGGTGAGAAGGAAGTGGCCGACGTGGTTGGTGCCGAACGCCAGCTCGAAGCCGCTGGCTGTGAGACCACCCCGGGTTCCGGAAAGACCGGCGTTGTTGATGAGGACATCGATGCGCGGCAGCCGCTCGGCGATGGCGTCGGCAGCGCCCCGCACGGAGTCGAGGTCGCCGAGGTCGATCGGCACCACCCCGAGGGCTGGGGTGCCCGCGGCCGCCAGCTCGTCGAGCACCGGGGCGGCTCGGGACTCGGAGCGGCACGCAAGGAGGAGCTTCGCCCCCTGGGCGGCGAGCGCCCGGGCGGTGGCTGCCCCGATGCCGCTCGATGCGCCGGTGATGACCACAGTGGTGCCATCCAGGTCTGCCATGGCGCGCTACCCCTTTCCTCAGTTACTTGCCGCAACGGAGGTTATGAGCGGATGAGAGCAGACGCACGGGAATGCCGGATACCGCATGACCAGCAACCGTGAAGCCCCTGCCCCATGGCGGTATGGGGGCAGGGGTTGACTCTCAGAGCCATCCGCAAACATCAGTCGCTTCGAAGCACATTCCGCCGGCCGAGGCGGCGGCGGAGCCGCCGCCGATGGCCCTGTGGCTTGAAACAGTAAAGAAAACCTCGGACACATTTCGAACGGGCGGCGATTCGGCGATGCGAGTCGACTCGTCCGGTGCCAAACGGTGGCCAAGTGTGCTCTCAGGATGCTCGGTGATCTCCCCTCTGATCACAATTTCTTCGGTCATGTGCAGCCGATTTTGAGGTCTGCTGCGAGGCTCTGACCTCCATGTTGTCCCATTTCGCGTTTCTCGGCGGCTCTATACAGGTAGAGGAGACGTTCTCCTCGATCGAGAGGAGCTAGGAGATGGGACCGAAGAACCGACGGGCGGACAATCCGCCGACGCCAACGATCGATGCACCGCTCTTGGACACCGAGGCCGTCGCTCAAACGCTCGGCATCACCCGTCGTCACGTACAGCGCCTTCAGCGAACGCCGGATCCCGTTCATCAAGGTGGGTCGTTTCGTCCGCTTCGACCCAGCCTCGCTCAACGTCTGGCTCGACCGACAACGAGTCGAGCCTGAGCGAGGGAGGCCCCGCGAGTACGAACCCTGGCGGTAGCGTCGTGGGCACTCCAGGTGGCCTGGGGCCCATTGCTCGGGTCCCGCCGGCGTTCGCCTCCCAACTCGGACTCTGAACGAGGGAAGGCCGCCGTGAGCATCCACAAGCGGGTCAACAAGCGCAAGAGCGTCTGGATCGTCCGTTACCGGGATCCGCTGCCGAGGGAGCGCACATTCGAGCGCAAAGCCGACGCGCAGCGTTTCGAGCGCTACGTGCGCCACCAGCTCGACGCCGATCAGTACCTCGACCCCGAAATGGCCAAAGTGACCTTTGAGGAGTGGGCCCGGCGTTGGTGGCCGACGATCGAACACAGCGAGCGGGCACCGAGCACGATCAGCGGCTACGAGTCGGCATTGCGGATCCAGGTCCTTCCGTACCTTGGAGTGCGCCTGCTGCGGACCCTGCGGCGGATCGACCTCGAGGAGTGGCTGGGCGAGCTTCGGAAGGCCGGTTATGCGAACTCCACGATCCATGCGGCGCGCACCGTTGCCGGCATGGTCTTCGCTTCGGCGCTCGATGCCCGCATCATCGCCTCGAATCCGCTAAGCGGGCTTCGCCTTCCCACCGCGACGAGTCGGACCCGCAATGCCCTCAGCAGCGATCAGGTGGAAGCGTTGGCTGCTGCCGTCGACTCCTGGTGGCGTCCATTCGTCCTGGTGCTTGCCTATTGCGGACTGCGCCCTGGGGAAGCCATCGCCCTCCGTCGGCGGCACCTCGACGATTTGGGCCGGCTGAGAATCGAAGGGGGCATGGTGGAGCACAGGGGGCAGCTCCTCGAACGCGATACGAAGACACATCAGTCGAGGATCGTCGAAGTGCCGACGTCCGTCCTCGAGGAGCTCCGCACTCACTCG
Source organism: uncultured Acidimicrobiaceae bacterium (assembly GCA_963736225.1). GTDB lineage: Bacteria > Actinomycetota > Acidimicrobiia > Acidimicrobiales > RAAP-2 > Bog-473. Next base: position 159,991 of record CAVTOF010000004.1, read on the forward strand.
TCCAAACTGCCGGCCACCAGTTCTGACACGTTGATCTTCACGACGCCTTCGGGCGATCCCATACGCCTTTCCAACTGGCGCCACCGTGTCTGGCAGCCTGCCGCCAACGAGCTCGGTTTTCCGGCGTGGGCAACGCCCTACGTGTTGCGACACACCGCGGCGAGTCTGCGGCACAGCGAGGTGTGCCGGTGTCGGCCGCAGCCGCGTTGCTCGGGCACGACCCCGCGATCTTTCTTCGTACGTACGCTCACCTCTACCCCGGCGATCTACGCAGTGTCGCCAACGCCATGGACGGCGCTCGGAATGAGGCCCTAGCCAGACTTTATGAGCCCGTTCTCGACCGTACGCGTCGTTTTGTCAAGACCCGTACGCGTCGTCCGTACGCGTCGTTTTGTCACGTACACGTCGTACGCGTCGTTTCACACACGTGGAAAACGCGTGGACAAATGACGCCACCACGGAGGTCGACGATGAGCCCACCGTCTGACCTGGCCTTTTGAGTCGGGCTGCCGGGATTTGAACCCGGGACCTCTTGACCCCCAGTCAAGCGCGCTAACCAAGCTGCGCCACAGCCCGCGTGCCGCTGTCAATCACGGACCTCGACCCGCCGATCCTGACACGACCGCTCGATGGTAGCCGAGCGCTCTCCGATCACTCCTCGGCCCGGTGTCGCACTCGGGCTGAAGAGAACGGCTGCCTCCGACGCGTTTTCCCTGGTCCCCAGGCACACAGCTGACCAAGATTCCACTCAAGGCGGACGAGGCGGCGTCCGAGATATCCAAGGTGGCGACCATCACGCGGGATACCAGGGTTGACCTGCTCCATTACCTGATTGAAACGCAACGGTTGCTCAACGCCGGCTCCATGGAGTCCGACCGAGTGATGGGCGTCGTGATCGAGCGGGCCCAGGCGGCGACCAATGCTCGCGGTGGTGCCGTCGAGATCGCCGAGGACAACGTGATGGTGTCCCGGGCGGTGAGTGGCATGACCGAGGCGGCCGAAGGCTCTCGGGTCGACACCGAGGACAGCCTCTCGGGCCACTGCGCTCGCATGGGCATGCCGCTGATCTGCCGCGACACCGAGACCGATTCGCGTGTCGATCGCGAGGCGTGCCGCCAGATCGGGGCTCGCTCAATGCTCGTTGTCCCCATCGTGCACGGCGGCCAGGGCATCGGCGTCCTCAAGGTCCTGTCCGATGAGCCGGACCACTTCAGCGACACCGACGCTGACGTCCTCGAGCTCATGGCCGGGTTCATCGCGTCTTCCTCGTCGGAGTCCACGCTCGAGAGCGAGGCCCATCGCGCGCTGCAGGACCCGTTGACCGGGCTGCCGAACCGCATGATCCTCATGGACCGCCTCCAGCAGGCCGTGTACGACGCGCGCCGCTACAAGCGTCTCTTCGGGCTGTTCGTCATCGAGGCCAACGGTCTCGACACGGTGAATACCGCAATCGGCCGGGACGCCAGCGACGCTGTCTTGCGGGCCATCTCTACCGGGCTGAGCGCCACCGTTCGTTCAGGCGACACATTGGCCCGGGTGGAAGACGACCAGTTCGTGATCCTCTGCGTCAACGCTGACCGCTCTGTCGTGGAGTGGCGTATCCGGAACCGAGTCGACACCGTGCTCGCCTCGGTCACCAAGGAGATCGGTCTGGACGGCGTGGAATTGACGGCGAGCATCGGTGTCGTCTGGGGTTCCGGCAATGACGCCAGCGCCGAGAGTCTCTTGACGGCGGCCAGTACGGCTGCCTACCGAGCCAAGCGCCAGCGGCCCCACTCGCAATAACCGTCCGGGTGGTAGGCCGGGCCCCGCCGCCCACGGTAGTGCCGCACACCCCGGACGCTACGCTCACGGGCCGTGTCCAGGCCCCTGCTCCTCCGTCCGGCACGCCCGCGCGGCAGCTCCGTGCTCGCAGCGGTCGTCGCCGTCGTCGCCCTCACCGGCGTGGTGGCGCCGGCCATGGCATCAGCCACGGGCAAGGCGCCCACCGTCGTCCGGGCCGCGCTGGCACCCGGGAAGATCGATCATGTCCTCCTGATCGAGTTCGAAAACGAGGGCTATAACGCCACCTTCGGGCGAGGCTCTCCCGCCACCTACCTCAACGACACTTTGCGGCCGAAGGGCGAGCTGCTCCAGAACTACTACGCCGTCGGCCACGACAGCCTCGACAACTACATCGCGCAGGTGTCAGGGCAGGCTCCGACCGAGGACACGCAGGCCGATTGCGCAGACAACGGTTTTGCCATCGCCAACGTCGCGCCGGGCACGCTTGACGAAAACCAAGCAGCGAACCCGGGGCAGGTGGACGGCGAGGGGTGTGTGTACCCGGCGTCAGTGAAGACGATCGCATCACAACTCGACGCCAAGTATCCGCCCAACAAGACCACGCATGTCGCCGCCTGGCGCGCCTACGAGCAGGACATGGGCAATACCCCGGCACGGGACGGCGGCACGCCCGATCCGACCGGCGGCACCGATTGCGGGCATCCGAGCATCGGGTCGACCGACACGGCCGAGGTGGCCACACCGACCGACCAGTACACGACACGGCACAACCCCTTCGTCTGGTTCCACTCGATCATTGACGACTCCGCAGAGTGCAATGCCAACGTGGTCCCGCTCGGGACTCTTGGGACGAACGGATCGCCCTCACCGACAGGCCACCTTGCCCGAGACCTGCGTAGCGACAGCACGACTCCCGCGCTTCGGGTTCGTCACGCCCAACCTGTGCAACGACGGCCACGATGGCACCTGCGCCGGCCCCAACAGCACGGGCGGCCACGTCGGCGGTCTCACCGGGGCAGACGAGTTTCTGCGTGCGTGGATGCCTCTTGTTTTGGACTCACCCGCTTACAAACATGGTGACATGCTCGTGGTGATCACGTTCGACGAATCCGACGTCGGCGGTCCCGATCGCACGCGACGGCCTGCTGCAACGAGCAGCCGGGCCCGAACACGCATGCACCGGGCAACACGCGGGGGACGCAACGGATAGCGAGGCGCCTGGCGGCGGACAGATCGGCGCCCTCCTGTTGAACCCCAAGTACGTGGTGGCCGGCTCGACCGACACGACGGGCTCGTACAACCACTACTCCGCCCTGCGCAGCTACGAGGACCTGCTCGGCCTGACCACCGGCGGTGCCGACGGCGAAGGGCATCTCGGTTTCGCCGCCGCCAAGGGGCTCGCCCCTTTCGGGACCGACGTGTTCCCGGCCAAACTCAGCGGCGCCACGAAGGGGTAGGTGCTACCGCGCCGGTCACCACGGAACGCGGTCAGTCCACCCGCCGTAACGAGGATTTGTAGCGCGCCACGTTGGCGACGTACTCGGCGGCCGACAGCCGGATCATGGCGACATCGGAGCGGCCCTCGAGGATCTTGGCAGGGACGCCGAGAGCGAGGGCGCCCGGGGGCACGACCACGTTGTTCGGGACCACCGCGTTGGCGCCGACCGTGGCGCCCCGGCTCACCACGGCCCAATGAAGCACCACGCTGCCCGATCCCGCCAGTGAGTCGTCCTCGAGCGTGCAGCCTTCCAAGTGGGTGAGGTGTCCGACCACGCAGCCGTTGCCGATGTGGGTGGGGAATCCCGGACCGGCATGGATCACCGTGCCGTCCTGGATGGACGAGCCGGCGCCGATCGTGATCGTCCCGTAGTCGCCCCGGAGCACGGCCGTCGGCCACACGCTCGACTCGGGGCCGATCGTGACGTCGCCGATGACCACCGCGTCGGGGTGCACGTAGGCATCCTCGTCGATCCGCGGTGCAACGCCGTCGAGCTCGTAGAGGGGCATGCGTCGGGACGCTACACGTGAGCAGCGACCCAGGTCACACCCTGATATCCGCGGTAGCCCAGGTAGATGACGCTCGCGACCAACATTGCCTTGAAGTACCACGGGATCGGCGTGCGCTCCTGTTCGGCCAGGATCGTCCCGCAGGTCGGGCACTCCCCTTCGTCTCCGAGGTCCTCGTCTTCGACGAGGGTGTCGCACTCCTCGCACCACGCCATCAGGGACGCCGCGTTCTCACTTGCCCCCGAGCCGCACGCGCAACTTGAGGGGAGTCGGGCCGAAGTCGAAGGCCTCCCGGATGCCACGCTCGATGTAGCGAAGGTAGGTCTGGGGCAGTCGCGCGCTGGCGAAGAGCGTGAACGTCGGAGGGTCGATCGCACCCTGCACGGCGTACCGTATGCGAGCCCTCGGGGCCGGCTGACGGGCCTGCAGGTCTTGCACCGTTCGGTTCAGCGCGCCGGTCGGCACCCGCTGGTGATATGCCGCGACAGCCTCCCGGAGCGCGGGAAGGATGCGGTGTACGCCCTTGCCCGAGAGCGCAGACATCTTGAGCACGGGTGCTGCGCCGAGGAAGGCCAGCCGGTCGCCCACGCCAGCCAGGACGTCGTCGCGTTCGTCGGTCGGAACCAAGTCCCACTTGTTGAGAGCCACTAAGGCCGGGCACCCCGAGACGCCGATGCGTTCAGCCAGGCGCTGGTCCTGATGCGACGCGCCCACCGTTGCGTCGATGACGAGGACTGCGATGTCCGCCCGCTCCAGGGCCCGCAGCGCGCGCAGGGTGGCGTGCTGCTCCGTTCCGCGATCGGTCTTGGACGGGCGACGCAGGCCGGCGGTGTCGATGAAGCACACCGGGCCGTCGGGCGTCTCGACCACCGTGTCGATGGCGTCGCGAGTCGTACCGGGCATGTCGTGCACGATCGAGCGTTCTTCCCCGAGAAGCCGGTTGAAGAGCGTCGACTTGCCGACATTCGGACGGCCGATGATGGCGACACGCGGCGTCGAGGGGTCCGCGCTGTCCGCCGCCTCGTCCGCCGCCCCTCCATCGTCCACGCCACTCTCCGCCTCCAACCGGGGCAGGAGACCCACGACCTCGTCCAACAGGTCACCCGTTCCCCGTCCATGGAGGGCGCTCACGGGGAACGGATCGCCGATGCCGAGGGCGACGAAGTCCCACGCAGCGCCTTCCCGTTTGGCGTCATCGACCTTGTTCACGACGAGGCGGACGGGCGGCCCGGCCCGTCGGATGAACCGCGCTGCCGCCAGGTCTTCCTCGGTGACGCCCGTCGTCACGTCGACCACCATCAAGACGACGTCGGCTTCGGCGAAGGCACGCTCGGCCTGCGCGCTCACTTTGGCCTCGAGGACATCGCCACCGGCGAGCCAGCCACCGGTGTCCATGACCGAGAACGGCACACCGGCCCACTCTGCGTCGAGCACTTTGCGGTCGCGGGTCACCCCCTGCTCCTCTTCGACGACGGCAGACGCGTGACCCCACGATGCGGTTCACGAGGGAGGACTTGCCGACGTTGGGGCGGCCGGCGACGACAACCATCGGGCTCATGACGCGCAGGAGGGACGGAAGGACGTGCCGTCGAGCGCACGGCGCAGGGATCCGCCGTCGGTCGGGACCACCTCGACCGGGCGCGGCAGGTCCGCCAGGGTCAACCCGTCGAGAAAACGGCCTTCGTTGAGACACGCGTCAGGCAACAGGCAGCGCTGTTCCGGCCCGACGTCGGCGAGCGCCCGCCCGAGATCCGCCCCGGTGAGAAGTCCGGCCACCCCGATATTGCCTCCGAAGAAGTCGTTGTCAACTGGGCGCAGCGTGACGTCGCGGCGCGGGTGCGCTTCGACGAGCGGGGCGAGGACGCGTGCGCCATACGTGCCGGTGAGGACGGTCACGGGGCGGTCGTCCTCCCCAGCCGGGGCGGTCGCCACCCGCAACGCCCGGTACCCCTCGGCTGGTGCCGAGTCGACCGAGGCAAAGAAGCCGTGCCGCACGCCGCCCGGTGCACCGTTCCCGCGCCGCACGAAGGATTCGGTGAACGCCCGGGCCATCCCGATTCCGTTCTCGTGTTGGGGGTAGCCGTCGTAGTGGCGCACGGGGGGGAGGTCTCGTCCGGCCAGCAGGTAGTACTCGTCCGCCGCGAAAACCATGCGCCGACCCAGCGCGCGGCGAAAGACGCGCTGCCATTCGTGAATGGTGTCGAGCACGCGGGCCGCCTCCTGCTGGGTGTGCGGCCGCATGTCCGGCTCGTTGGAGTAGCGGCTGACGCCCAGCGGTACCGCGCCGACGCTGGCGAGATCAGGGAACCGGTCCAAGATGCCGGCCAGCGTGTTCTCCAGCGCGGCACCATCGTTCACACCGGGGCAGACGACGATCTGGCCGTGCACCTCGATCCCACCGTCGAGCAGCACCCCGAGCCAACCCAGGCTGGTCGCGCCCTTGGGGTTGCGCAGCATGTGTGCGCGCAGCTCGGGGTCAGTGGTGTGAATGGAGACGAACAGGGGACCCAGGCGCTCCGTGAGGATGCGCTCCGCGTCCAGTTCGGTGAACCGGGTCAGCGTCGTGAAATTGCCGTAGAGGAACGAAAGTCGATAATCGTCGTCCTTGAGGTAGAGGCTTCGACGCATGCCCTTGGGCAACTGATAGATGAAGCAGAACGCGCAATGGTTGTCGCATGTGCGGATGCGGTCGAAGACGGCCGAGGAGACCTCGACACCCAGCGGTTCGCCCGTTGCTTTGTCCACCCGGACCAGGCGTCCCAGCGGTGACCCGGCGCGACGGACCATGACGCTGAGGTCCTCGGCGTCGGTCAGGCGTTGAAAATCGATGACGTCGCGCGGCTCGTGCCCATCAATGCTGAGGAGCTCGTCGCCCACGGCCAAGCCGGCCCGGGCTGCCGGCGACGCCGCGGTGACCGAAGTCACCGTGGGAGCTGACATGGGCCCAAGCGTACTGCCGGTAACCTGGACTTTGTGCCCGGAGTCGACCGTGTGATGTTGGCGGCGCCGCGTGGGTTCTGTGCCGGTGTCGAAAAAGCCATCAAAGCGCTGGCCTGGATGGTGCGGGTCTTCGACCCGCCGGTGTACTGCTACCACGAGATCGTCCATAACCGCCACGTGGTCGACCGCTTCCGTGCCCAGGGCGTCGTCTTCGTCGACGACGTCGGCGAGGTGCCGGACGGCGCGCCGCTGATGCTCAGCGCCCACGGCTCTGCACCCGAGGTCGTGGACGCAGCCCGGTCACGCGGCGGTGTGGTCGTCGATGCCGTGTGCCCGCTGGTCACCAAGGTCCACCACGAGCTCAAGGTGCGAAGCCGCAAGGGCTACACGGTCTTGTACGTCGGCCACGCCGGCCACGAGGAGGCAGTGGGCACCATGGCCGTCGCTCCCGAATCCGTTCGTCTGCTCGAGCGGGAAGAGGACCTCGACGTCATGGACGCCATGCCCGCAGCAGGCGCGCCGGTGGCCCTTCTCGCTCAGACGACGTTGAGCCATGACGAGTGGCGTGGGCTCATGGAGGCGGCGCGCCGGCGCTTCCCCGATCTGTGGATGCCCAATCGGAGCGACCTGTGCTTCGCCACCACCAACCGTCAGGCCGCGCTGAAGGCCATCGCCCAGGAGGCCGACGCCGTCGTGGTCATCGGCTCGGCCAATTCGTCGAACACCGTCGCCCTCGAGAAGGTGGCCCGAGCCGGCGGCTGCCCCCGCGTGCTGCGCATCAACGAGGCAGACGAACTCCCGTCCGATCTCTCGGGCACGGTGGGTGTCACCGCTGGCGCGTCGGCCCCCGAGGCGCTGGTCGAGGCGGTGATCGACCGCCTCGCACCGACGGAGGGCGTGACCGAGATCACCGTCACCACCGAGGACGAGTACTTCCCACCGCCGCCCGAATTGCGCGAGCTCCTGCCGCGCCGTCGGTGCCACGCTGGGCTTCCTCGCCGCCCAGCCCACGACCCCGCGTGGCGATCCTGCAGCCACGGATCGGGCCGTCTCGGCTGCCGACGTGCTCGACCTGTTGGCCTCATGAGCTGCCGCGGTGCGATAATCAGGCCATGACGTTCACCCGGATGGACGAGTCCACCAAGGAACAGTGGCAGCACATCATCGTCGAGTCGATCGAGCACCAGCCCCGCGTGGCCGAGCGGGTGCTGGCGATGCTGGCCTCGCTGGAGGACATCACCGACGGATTCGAAGTCGACCAGCTGGTCCACTCCTTGCAGACGGCCACCCGGGCCGAGGAAGCGGGCGCCTCCGACGAGGTGGTCGTCGCCTCCCTGTGCCACGACATCGGGAAGGCCGTGTCGGTCATGAACCATCCCCACATCGCCGCCGAGATCCTGCGTCCGTACGTGAGCGAGGACACGTACCACATGATCTGGGCGCACCAGGACTTCCAGGGCAAGCACTACTACGAGTATCTCGGCCAAGATCCCAACGCCCGCGACAAGTACGAGGGCGCGTCATGGTACGGACTGGCGGAGCAGTTCGCCGACGAGTGGGACCAGACCAGTTTCGACCCTGATTACCCCACCAAGCCTCTGTCGCATTTCGAGCCCCTGGTTCGCCAGCTCTTCGCCACGCCGCGGATGCTTTGACCGCGCGCCGAGGTGCCACCTCGGGCGCCAGCATCCACACCGACCCCGAGCGCGCGCGGCGCGTCATCAAAGCGGCTCGGCGTGAGTTCGACGCCACCTACCCCGACCTGAAGCTGTCCCCCGTCGTCGGGCTCGTCTGCGCGTACGAGGAGGAAGCCAATATCGGAGCGGTGCTCGCTGCCATGCCGACGGAGGCATGCGGGCTCGCGGTGACCACCCTCGTGGTGGTCGACGGCGGCAGCGACCGCACCGACATCGTGGCCAAGGAATCCGGCGCGGTGACCTTCGTGCTGAGCGAGAACCTCGGGCACGGCTATGCGCTGCGAGTGGGATACGCGCTGAGCACCGAGTTGGGTGCGCAGTACGTCGTCACCCTCGACGCCGACGGTCAAAACGATCCGGCCGAGCTCCCGATCATGCTCCAGCCCCTCGTCGACGACGAGGCCGACTTCGTCGTGGCCTCGAGGGTGCTCGGGCTGGACACCACGACGGACCGCTTTCGCAAAGCGGGCGTGCGGGTGTTCTCCTGGGTCATCAACGCCATGGGACACACCAAGCTCACGGACACCTCCAATGGGTACCGCGCGCTCCGCGTGAGCATGCTCGACGACGTGGCCTACCGGCTCGTCCAGCCCCAGTACCAGACCTCCGAGCTCTTGATCATCGCCGTCAAGCGGGGTTGGCGACTCACCGAACGGCCGACCGTCTGGCTGCCCCGGGCCTCGGGCGAGACCAAGAAGGGCAAGAACTGGCTTTTCGGATTCCGTTACGGACGAGTGGTCTTCGGCACGTGGTGGAAGGTCCGCAAGGAGCCGCGCCACGGTTGACGTCGCACTGTTGTGACCGCGTTGACCGCCCGCGTACCAATGGGGTGCCGTCACGGACAAGAATGGGAGCAGCCACAGTCCCATTTCGTCTGAGCGAGAGGCAGCGATGCGCATGCGATTCCACCGTGGCACCGAGAAGACCCCGGAGAGCGGACCGCCAAAGTCGCACTCCGTCCACGTCCTGAACGACGAGCACGACCTGCGGGAAGCGCTCCGGCGCGCCGCCGAGTACGACCAACGGACCGCCGATCTGCTCCTCAGCCGCTCCGCCCACTACCGGGCCCTGCTGGCCGACCCCTCCGAGCCCACGGCGACCGCGGACTAGGTCGCCTCGTGCCGGCCTCGGGGCGACGGTACCCCGGTCGCGCGCGCGGCCTCAGTACAGGCCGGTCTTCGCCCGGGCCTCGTCGTAGACGGCCTGCAGCCGCGGCACCAGGGCCTCGGTGGTGGCGTGCACGGCCGAGCGGGACACCCGCCCACCCCCCGTTCGAGCCGGCGGCGGAAGCGCGGGGCCGACGACGACCTGAATGGTGCGCGGCTTGGGCAGCACGCTGCCCTTGGGCATGGCCAGGTCCGAGCCGCCGATGCCCACCGGCACGATGGGCGCCCCGGTGCGGGCAGACAAGAAGGCCGCCCCCTCCATGAGGTCCTCGATGGGTGCGCCTTCGCGCCGGGTCCCCTCGGGGAAGAGAACGAGGACCTGCCCCTGACGGAGCACCTCCTCGGCGCGCTGGAGCGCCTCGCGGTCGGCCGACTCGCGGTGGACGGGAAAAGCGCCGACGCTCAGCAACAGCTTGCCGAGCCATTTGTTCTCCCACATCTCGTCCTTGGTCATGAAGAAGAGCTTGCGATCGGTGCAGAAGGCCGCGAACCCGAAGTCGGCGAAGGAGCGGTGCACGGGAGCGAGGATCACCGGTCCGCTCTCGGGCACGTGCTCGGCACCGGTGACCTTGGGCCGGAACCAGGCCCACAAGGCGGTCACGAAGATCATGCGCTCGCCGCGGTAGAGCACGGTCCGCCGCGGGTCCACCTCGAAGACCTGGTGCCGGCCCGGGGCCGGCGGCGCTTCCTCGCTCACAGCCACGACAACACCTCCGCGACCACATCTTGCACCGAGCGCCCTGTCGTATCGAGCCGGTGGGCATCCTCGGCCTCGCGCAGGGGGGAGGCTTCGCGGGTCGAGTCGATGCGGTCCCGTCGCGCCACCCAGTCTGGTGCCTCGTCGTGTCGGCGGCGGGCCCGCTCTTCGGGCGACGCCGTGAGATAGACCTTGAGCTCGGCGTCGGGGAACACGACCGAGCCGATGTCACGCCCTTCGACGACTCCCCCGCCGTGCGTCTCGGCCCAGGCTCGCTGGCGGACCACCAGTTGGCGACGGACCTCCGAATTGGCGGCGACGATGGAGACGGCTCGCCCGACCTCGGGCGAGCGGATGACCCCCGTGACGTCCTCGCCGTCGATGAGCACCAGGGGGCCGGCCTCGATCCGTGCTCCTTCGGCCAACGCGGCGACCGCCGGCCCGTCATCGGGTGCGACGCCGCGGGCGAGCGCGAGGGCGGCCACCGCTCGGTACATCGCTCCCGTATCGAGCCGTTCGACGCCGAGGTGCTCAGCCACCGCGCGCGAGACCGTCGATTTGCCCGCGCCAGCCGGGCCGTCGATGGCGACGAGCAAGGGGCGGGGCGCATCGTGCCGCAGCGGCGCGCCTGCCAGGCGCGCCAGGTCCGCCGCGAAGTCCGGATAGCTGGTCGCAACGGCGGCGAACCCGGTGATCAGGCTGCGCTCGCCGGATCGGGCCGCCAAGCCGGCCACCGCGGCAGCCATGGCCATGCGGTGGTCTCCCAGACTGTCGACGCGGGCACCGCGCAGCGGTCGCCCGACTCCCGTGACGGCCAGCGTGTCGCCTTGGACCCGGGCCGAGGCGCCGAACGCCTCGACGAGCGCCGCCACCGCGGCCAGGCGGTCGACCTCCTTGACGCGGAGTTCGCCCACGTCGGAAAAGACGGTGGTTCCCTCGGCCACCGCGGCGGCCACCGCGAGGGCTGGGATCTCGTCGAGCGAGGGGATCTCGCTGGCCTGCACCGCCGTCGCATACAGGGGTCCGGCGGATGCCCGAATGACAGTGGTTCCAGGAGTATCGGGCGCGAGGGTGACCCGCGCACCCATGCGCTGGAGGACCGAGACGTAGCCCAGCCGGGCCGGGCCGCTGTAGACGTCGGCCACCTCGACCTCGCTACCCGGGACCACACTGCCGGCCACCACGAAGAAGGCCGACTGGGAGGGGTCGCCTGGCACCACCCGATCGACGGGTCGGAGCGTCGACGCGCGCACGGCGATGACACGCCCCTCGCCCCAGGGCTCGACCGAGACGTCGGCGCCGGCCTCGGCCAGCATCTCCTCCGTGTGGGCGCGCGTGGTGACGGCCTCGCGCACGATGGTGGTGCCGCTCGCCGAGAGCCCGGCCAACAAGATGGCCGACTTCACCTGGGCGCTGGCCACTTTGGACGTCCAGTCGATCCCGTGCAGCGATCCCCCCGTCACGCGCAAGGGCGGCTGGCACCGCGCACCGCGGCCTTCGATGCGTGCGCCCATGAGGCCGAGGGGTTCGGCCACCCTGTCCATGGGCCGGGTGGAGAGCGACTCGTCACCGATCAGCTCTGTGTCCCAGTCGAACCCCGCCACCAGACCCGCCAACAGGCGCATGGACGTCCCGGAGTTCCCGCAATCGAGCGGAACGGCCGGGCGGTGCAGACGCTCGCGGCCTCCATCTATCACCACGGAACCGTCGGACCGGCGCTCGACGCCGGCACCCATGGCCTCCACGGCGGCGAGGGACGCTCCCACGTCCGCCCCGTCGGAGAGCCCTCGCACCTCGGACCTCCCTTCGGCCAGTGCCCCGAAGAGCACAGCCCGGTGCGAGATCGACTTCTCCCCCGGGGTGCGCGTCGTCCCGCGGAGGGGCACGCCGCCGGTGACGACGAGGATGCGCGGTGGGGTCATGAGAGGTGCGCAGCCCGGCAGCGGTAGCCGTGCGCCTCGACCGCTGCGGCCAGGGTGTCGGCGTCCGCACCGTCGACGACCAGGATCAGCACGCCGCGCGGCCCCTCGGACGAGTGAGCGATCTCGATGTCGTAGATGCCGATGCCCGCGTCGGCCGCCAGCGACGTGATCTCGGCCAGGACCCCGGCGCGGTCGGGCACCGGGATGCGCAGCTCGGCCAGATGGTCCGGCCGGACGACGCGTGCCGGGAGGTTGCGACGGGCCGCGCTCGCCTTTTCCAGCTCGCCCAGCAACGCCCCGCGGTCCTGGGTGGCGATGCGCTCGCGCATGGCGGTGAGGTCGGTGACGAGGGCATCGAGCGCGTCGACGATGGGGATCGCGTTGTCGGCGCAGATGTCCGGCCAGATGCCCGGATGGCCCGCAGCAACTCGGGTCATGTCGCGGAACCCGCCGGCCGCCAGGCGGAGCAAGGCGCCGTCCTGCTCCGCACCTGCACTGGCGGCGTTCATCAGCGTCGCTGCGACCAGGTGGGGCACGTGCGAGACGACGGCGACGAGCCGGTCGTGGTCGGCTGCCGAGAGCACGAGGACATCTGCGCCCAGGCTCAACACGACGGTCTTGAGGCGGTCGAACGACTCGAGGTCGGTGACGGCCGTGGGCGTGAGCACCCATACGGCCCCCTCGAAGAGGTCCGGGTCGGCCCCGTGCAGCCCGATCTGCTCCGAGCCCGCCATCGGGTGACCACCGATGAAGCGGGGATGGTCGGCCGCTTCGACGATGGCGGTCTTGACCCCGCTCACGTCGCTCACCACCGCATCGGGCCGTCGCGCCGTCGCCAGCAAGAGTCGGCGCACCTCGCCGGCGACTGCAGCGGCCGGGACGGCGACGAAGACCACTTCGGCCTCCGGGTCGTCACCTACGGCGTCGATCACACCGGCCGCCTTCGCGTCCGCCGCCCGCGCCTCGTCGGCGTCGATCCCCGAGACGTGCCAGCCCCGGCGGCGCAGCCCGAGAGCGATGGAGCCCCCGATCAGCCCCGTCCCGACGACCAGCGCCCGGCGACCCGGCCCCGCCTCAGTCGGGGAGGTCATCGCGGAGCCCTTGGGCGCCGTGGAGGTAGACGTGGTGCAGGTCCTCGCGGGACCGTCCTGTGTGCACGTGCAGCAGCACGCGGACGCAGAGGGGCATGGAGCCGGGGACCGCGATCTCGGCGGCACACAACAACGGCACGGCACCGAACCCGATCTCGCGGATGGCCGTCGCCGGGAACATGCTCGTGACATCGGGCGTGGCCGTGAAGAGGATGCTGATGATGTCGTCCTCACGCAGCTCGTTGTGGGCCATGATCTCGCGCAACAGCTCCTGGGTGCGCTCCGTCACCTGGGCGACCGTGTCGGCATCGACCGTCGTCGCCCCGCGCAGACCCCTGACCATGAGAGCGGGTGCCATGGCGGCTTACTCTACCGGGCGGCGCCTCGGCAGCCCGCTGGCCTGGGCCTCCGCTGGCCGCGGACTCGCGGCAGCGGCCAATGCGCGGACCTCGTCCGACTGCAACGCGCGCCACTCCCCCGGCCCGAGCGTGGTGTCGCGCAACGGTCCGATCCGGGTGCGCACCAGGCGCAGCACACGGTGTCCGACCGCATCGCACATGCGGCGAACCTGGCGATTGCGCCCTTCGTGGATCACGATGCGCAGCACGCCGGGTGCCAGCACTCCCACCTCGGCCGGTGCCGTCAGCCCGTCGTCGAGCTCCACACCCTGGCGCAGCGCGCGCGCAGCGCGCCCGGTGCCGGCGTGCCACCGGCCACTTCTGCGACGTACTCCTTGGCGACGCCATGGGAGGGGTGGGTGAGCAGCTGAGCCAGCGCGCCGTCATTGGTCAGCACCAAGAGCCCCTCGGTGTGGCGATCGAGGCGCCCGACAGGGAACACGCGGGGCTCGGCCGGCACCAGGGTCACCACGGTCGGCCGTCCCTGCGGGTCGTCGGCCGTGGTGATGACGTCGTCGGGCTTGTTGAGCAGGTAGTAGACGAGGTCGGGTGCCACCGGCACCAGGACACCGTCGAGCTCGACCCGGGCGGTTGCCGTGTCGATGCGCCGCCCGAGCATCGCCACGTCGCCGTCCACGGTGATCCGGCCTGCTGCGATCAGCTCCTCGCAGGCCCGCCGCGACCCGATGCCGGCACGGGCGAGGACCTTTTGCAGACGCTCGCCCTGGTCCGCCTCAGGCGTCGTCGGAACCCGCCTCGACGCCGAGGCCGAGCGCAGACTGCAGGTCCCGCTCGAAGTCGCCCGCCACCTCGGGCCCGGGCAGGAAGTCCTCCACGGCCGGCAGCTGGTCGAGCGAGTCCAGCCCCAGGCGCTCCAAGAAGAGGTCGGTCGTAGCGAACAGGGCGGGCTGGCCCGGCCCTTCGGCGTGGCCGACCACCGCGATGTACCCGCGCTGTTCCAAGAGGCGGGTCACCCCGTCGACGTTGACGCCGCGCAACGCCGAGATCTGGCCACGCGAGACAGGTTGGCGGTAGGCAACGATGGCGAGCGTCTCGAGCGCGGCCGTCGAGAGGCGGTGCGACACTTCGCGGTTGGCGAAGCGCTCCACGTAGGGGGCGAGATCCGGATGCGTCTGCAGACGAGCACCACCCGCGATGCGAGCCAGGACGAAGCCGCGGCGCTCGCGCTCGTAGGCGCGCGCCAGCTCCTCGAGCGCCTCTTCGACACGCTCGACCGGTTCTTCCACCAGCTCGGCCAGCAGACTCGGCGCCAAGGGCTCGACGGCCACCAACAAGATGGCCTCGATCGTGCGACCCAGCTCTGCGTCTTCCACCTCGTTCAACCCCTCATCCTTCGTAGTCGTCGATCTCATAACCACCAAGCTCGGCCAGGCCGCGACCGCTGCCCACGCTGGCCAGGTCGTCGTCGGCGGGGACCCAGACGATGCGCAGCTCGCCGAAAGTATTGCCCTGCCCGAGGCTGACCCGGCCCATCTTGCACAGCTCGAGCAGGGCCAAGAAGCGCACGATGACGTCGATGCGGGTGCGGCACCCGACGACCAGCTCGCGGAAGGTGGCGGCCCGCTCGGATTCGGGTGCGGCAATCAGATCGGCCACTGCCTCGGACACCGACACCGTGTCCACCGTGACGTGGGACAGGTCGACCCGGGGCACTGGGCGCTCGGCCGACCCCCGCAGGTAGGCCTGGGCGAGGTCTTCGGGCGTGACGCCGGCCAGGAGGTCGGGGGCGTGCACGGCGAAGTCGTCGTCGAGGCCGACCTCACGTGGGATGGAGCACGACGCCCGCTCGGCCAGTGCCACGAAGACGTCCGTCGCGGCGGCGTAGGCCCGGCACTCGAGCAGGCGGGCCAACAGCAGATCGCGTTCCTCCCAGCCCACGTAGTCCTCGTCGTCCTCGCTGACATCAGGGCCGGGCAACAGCTTTTGAGACTTGAGCTCGATGAGGATTGCCGCCACCAACAAGAACTCCGAGAGCTGGTTGAAGTCGATCATGTCCCGTTGCTCGTTCAGGACCGACACGAAGGCGTCCACCAGCGGCAGGAGGGGGATGTCGAGGAGATCGACCTCGTGCGAGGACACCAGGTGCAACAAGAGGTCGATCGGTCCCTCGAAGACGGGTGTGGAAACCGTGTAGGCCACCCACCGACGTTACCGAACGGCGACCGGCCCGTGGCGCACCCCGCCCCGACCCCGGTCACACCCCCGGACGAGGCCCTGGCCAGCGCCGGAGCCGTCCCCGGCGCGCCCTACCATGGCGGCCCATGAACAGGGTCCTGTCCGGTATCGCGCCCTCGGGCGGCTTCACCTTGGGGAATTATCTCGGGGCCCTGCGTCACTGGGTCTCCTTCCAGGACGGCTACGACGCCTTCTACTGCGTGGTCGACTTGCACGCGCTGACCACCGAGATCGACCCCGCTGACCTGCGGGCCAACACCCTCGACGCCGCCCTCAACCTCCTCGCCGTGGGGCTCGACCCGGAGCGCTGCACGCTGTTCGTCCAGAGCCAGGTCCCCGAGCACACCCGCCTGACCTGGCTGCTCGAATGCACGACCTCCATGGGCGAACTGCGCCGCATGACCCAGTTCAAGGACAAGGGGCAGCGGCCAGGAAGCGGCGCGGGTCGGCCTCTTCACCTACCCGGTGCTCATGGCGGCTGACATCCTGCTCTACGACGCCGACGCAGTGCCGGTCGGCGACGACCAGCGCCAGCACCTGGAGCTGGCGCGCGAGCTGGCCGTGCGTTTCAACAACCGCTACGGCGAGACCTTCGTCGTCCCCGAGGCGGCCATCCCCGGCACCGGCGCGCGCGTCATGGACCTCCAGCACCCGGAGCGCAAGATGTCCAAGTCGGCCGACTCTCCGCTCGGCACCATCGGTCTGCTCGACGCCGACGAGGAGATCACCCGCAAGGTCCGCCGGGCCGTCACCGACACCGACGGCGAGATGCGCTACGACCGGGTCGCCAAGCCGGGCCTGGCCAACCTGCTCGACCTCCTGGCCGCGGCCACCGGGCGCACACCCAGGAGGTGGCGGAGGGGTACAGCCGCTATGGCGATCTCAAGAACGACGTCGCCGCCGCGTTGATCGAGCTCCTCGGTCCGGTGCGCACGCGGCGCGCCGAGCTGGAGCAGGACCCGTCCTACGTCGACGGCGTGCTGGCGCGCGGCGCTGCCCACGCACACGAGGTGGCGGTGGCAACGTACGCGCGCGCCGCCAATGCGATCGGTCTGCTCCCGCCGACCTGACTCAGATGCCGAGCACGCCTTCCCACCAGTTGTAGAGCCGGTCGAAGAGCCACGTCAGCGGGCCGTGTGGGTAGAGGAAGAAATTCAAGAGCACCAGACCCAGCAGGATCGGCATCGTGTACTGGCGGTATTGCAGGTACGTCGGCCAGTAGCGCGGAGGCAAAAGTCGCTCGAAGAGAACAGAGCCGTCGAGCGGCGGCACGGGGATGAGGTTGAACGCGCACAGGCCCACGTTCACCAAGCTGGCGTAGAAGATGATCTGGGCGCCGGTGGACAGGGTCCCGGACGAGAGCACGCTGGCCCGTTCGAAGTGTACGAAGAGAAGCCCGAAGATGGCCGCCAACGCGGCGTTCACCGCCGGACCCGCCAACGACACGAGCACGCCCTGATTGCGCGGACTCCGTAGCCTCGACACATTCACCGGAACAGGCTTCGCCCAACCGAAGAAGCCGACAGAGCCCAACGACAAGAGCGCGGGGACGATCAACGTCCCAACGGGGTCCACGTGCGGGACCGGATTGAGGGTCAGTCGCCCGGCACGTTTTGCAGTGTCGTCACCGAATGCGTTGGCGACGACACCATGCGAGATTTCGTGCAGGATGATCGATGGCACCATGACGCAGAAGATGATGATTTCCTGCTGGGTGATGTTGTGGTGAACGATGAGCGCCACCACGAACGCCGCGATGGCGAGGGTCCACAGAGCGCGCTTGGTCCGTTGATCCATCGGGCGCCTCCCTGAGGAGGCTCCGGGAGCTCGCACTTAGTGCTTGGCGGCGTCAGCGATGCAGAGGCGGGCCGCCGGCTTGGCCTCGAGCCGGGCCGCGCCGATCGGCTTCCCGCACACCTCGCAATTGCCATACGTCCCGGCCTCGAGTCGCGCGATAGCCGCCTCGACCTCGTCGAGCGCTTCTCGCAACTCGGCCGCCAGGCGCTCGGCCTCGCCGCGCTCGGCCGTTACCTGGCTCGAGTCGGCGAAGTTCGAGTCGTAGCTGAGGCCGCTCCCCTCGTCGGCGTAGCCCAGCTCCTTCAACTGGGCCTGCAATCCGGCCTGCTCGTCCAGCAGCAGTGCAGCAAAATCGACGTCGGCGGTCTCCGCCGTGGGGGCCTCGTTCGGCATGGGGTCATGCTACGCGGTCCCTTCCCCCTCTGGTTCCCGCCCGCGGGTGGGCGCCCTCGTAGGCCCGGCGCAGGTGTTCGGGGGACACCTTGGTGTAGCGCTGGGTCGTCGCGATGGACGCGTGGCCCAAGAGCTCCTGGACGACCCGGACGTCGGCACCCCGGCTCAGCATGTGGGTGGCACAGGAGTGCCGCAGCACGTGCGGGCTCACCTTCGCCTCGAGACCCACCCGGGCGGCGTACTTCTTCACCACCCCGAAGACACCGACACGCGTGAGGCGGCTGCCCCGGACATTGAGGAACACGGCCTCGGCGTCGCTGCGCCGACGCCATTGCTTCGGCACCATCAGCGACCGCCCCTGGCCCGACAGCCACTCGGCCAGCGCCGCACGAGCCATACCGCCGAGCGGGACCAGGCGCTCCTTGTCGCCCTTCCCGAGGACGCGCACGAGAGCCAGGCCCGAGGACTCCACGGCCTCGGCGACATCGCCCAGGTTGAGCCCGACGACCTCGCTCACCCGTGCGCCGGTGCCGTAGAGGAATTCGAGCACCACGCGGTCACGCAGCACAGCGGGCCCGGTCCCGACCACCGCGCCGAGCAAGCGGACCGTCTCCTCCTCGCTCAGCGCTTTGGGCAACATGTCGGTGACCGAGGTGGAGGGCAAATCGAGCGTCGGATCGTCGGCCCGCGTGCCCTCCTCCACCATGAAGCGATGGAACCCGCGCAGGCTCGACTGCGCGCGGGCGACTGACGACGCACCGTGCGTCCGGCGCAACGCAGCGAGGTGCGCGGCGGTGTCCGCTCCCGTCGCCTGGTCGATCCCGTGGCCGGTGGTCGCCTCGACGTCGCGTTGGTAGGCCGAAAGGTCGCGCCGGTACGCCTCGAGCGTGCGCGGCGAGCGTCCCCGCTCGACTTCGAGCCAGGACAGGAACTCCTCGGCGGCCCGCGGCAGCACAACCACCTCGGCCTCCCCGGCGGCGCTCACGGCACCAGCCCGGCCGCCAGCCGTGCCCGGGCCAGATAGAGCCCGAGCACCGTCGTCTCGTCATGCAGCACTCCGTCGGCCACCAGCTGCTCGAGGTCTGCCAGACGCACGCGCTCGGTCGTCATGTACCCCTCCTCGACGCCGTCGGGCCGGCTGGCCACGGCGCGCAGGCCGGTCGCCAGGTAGATCATCGTGTGCTGGTCGCTCACACCGGGTGAGTTCCAGACACTGACCAGCAGCTCCCACTGCGCTGCTTCGAGGCCCGCCTCCTCGACCAGTTCGCGTCGCGCCGTGTCCTCGGGCGCCTCGCCGTCCCTGTCGCGGGTTCCCGCGGGGATCTCGAGCACCATGGCGTCGACCGCGGCGCGGTACTGGCGCACCAGGGTGACGGTGCCGTCGCCATGGGCCGGCACGACGGTGACGGCTCCGGGGTGGCGGACGACGACGCGCTCGAACGCGTTCCCGTCGGGGTCGACGAGATGCAGGCGGTCGACCCGGAACAGCCAGGCCCGAAGGAGCTCCTCCTCCGAGACGCGGCGGAACCCCGGCACCGGCGCTCGGGGCCTAGGTGACGGCGTCGAGGTCGAGCAGGTGCGGCTCGCGGCCCTCGGCCCGTTCCAGGGCCGCCCCGACCAGGTCGCGGAAGAGCGGGTGGGCCCGGTCGGGCCGGCTCTTGAATTCGGGGTGCGCCTGCGTGGCCACCCAGTAGGGGTGGTCGGCCAACTCGACGAACTCGACCAGGCGGCCGTCGGGCGAACTGCCCGAACAGACCAGGCCCACCGCTTCGAGCTTGGCTTTGTAGCGGTTGTTGAACTCGAAGCGGTGCCGGTGACGCTCGGTGACCCCGAGGGTGCCGTAGGCCTCGGCCACCTTGGAGCCCGGCAGCAGCGAGGCCTGATAGGAGCCGAGCCGCATGGTGCCGCCCTTGTCGGTGACTTCGGCCTGGTCCGGCATGAGGTCGATGACCGTGTGCGGCGAGAGGCTGTCGAACTCGCGCGAGTTGGCCCGCTCCAACTTGGCCCAGTCACGCGCCACCGAGATCACCATCACGTGCAAGCCGAGGCACAGCCCCAAGCACGGGATGCCGTGGTCGCGCGAGTACCCGGCTGCGGCCACCATGCCCTCGATCCCCCGTTCGCCGAAGCCGCCGGGGATCACGATGGCGTCGAGCCCGCGCAGCCGGTCGGTGGCCAGCAGGCCCGGTACCAGCTCCGCGTCGATCCAGTCGAGCTCGACCTCGGCACCGTGGTGGAAGCCCGCGTGGCGCAGTGCCTCGACCACCGACATGTAGGCGTCGGGCATGTTCACGTACTTGCCGACAATGCCGACGCGGACCCGACGCGACAGGGAGTCGACCCGCGCGAGGAGCGCTTCCCACTCGGAAATGTCGATCCGGTGCGACGCGTCGTCGATCCCGAGGGTGCGGCAGACGTAGGTGTCGAGACCCTGCTCGTGCAGGACGAGCGGGATCTCGTAGATGCTCGGCGCGTCCACCGCGGAGATCACGGCGTCGATGGGGACGTCGCACTGCAGCGAGATCTTGCGCTTCAGGCCCTCGGAGATGGGCTTGTCGCTGCGGCAGACGATCACGTCGGGCTGAATGCCTCGGCTGCGCAACTCGGTCACCGAGTGCTGGGTCGGCTTGGTCTTCTGTTCGCCCGAGACGAGGTAGGGCACCAGGGTGAGGTGGACGTAGCAGACGTTGTCGCGTCCGATGTCCCGGCGGAACTGCCGGATCGCCTCGATGAAGGGCACGATCTCGATGTCGCCCACCGTGCCGCCGATCTCGACGATGACAATGTCGACGTCCTCGTCGGCCAGGCGACGGATGCGGTCCTTGATCTCGTCGGTGACGTGCGGGATGACCTGGACGGTGCGCCCGAGGAAGTCGCCCCGGCGCTCCTTCTCGATCACGGAGCGGTAGATGCCCCCCGTCGTCGTGTTCGAGCGTTTCGAGAGGTTCTCGTCGATGAAGCGCTCGTAATGGCCGAGGTCGAGGTCGGTCTCGCCCCCGTCCTCGGTGACGAAGACCTCGCCGTGCTCGCCCGGGTTCATGGTGCCCGGGTCGACGTTGATATAGGGGTCGAGCTTGCACATCGTGACCCGCAGGCCCCGGCACTTGAGGAGCCGGCCGAGCGAGGAGGCGGTGAGGCCCTTGCCGAGCGAGCTCGACACGCCGCCGGTGACGAAGATGAACTTGCTCACGTCGGCGTCGTGGCGCCGCGCAGCGCATCAGATGATCGGTGCACCTGCCCACGATAGTCGACGGCTGCGCGAATCATGGTGGACTACCGGCCGGCTGACGCGCTCAGCAGCTCCCGGGCGTGCGCGCGGGCCGCGTCGCTGCCCGGGTGCCCCGAGAGCATGCGCGAGAGCTCGGTCACCCGCTCCTCACCGTCCACCGCGGTTGCGCTCGTGACCGTGCGCCCCTTCGACGCGCGCTTGACCACCCGGATGTGGGCGTCGGCCTGGGAGGCCACCTGGGCCAGGTGGGTCACCACCAGCACCTGACGCCGGCGCGCCACCTCGTGCAGCGCGTCCCCGAGCGCCAGCGCGGCGGCGCCGCCCACGCCGGCGTCGACTTCGTCGAAGACCATGCTCTGCGGGCCGCCCAGGTCCACGAGGCGGATGGCAAGCATCGCCCGCGCCAACTCGCCACCCGAGGCGGCTCGGGCCAGCGGCTGCACCGGTTCGCCCACGTTCGCGCCGAGCAAGAGCTCGACCGGTTCGCCGGTGCCCGTCGCCGCCACGGCCACCTCGACCCGGGCGCCGGGCATGGCCAGGGTCCGCAGGCGCTTCCCGACGGCGGCACCGAATGCGCCGGCGGCGCTGGCCCGCACGGTGCGCACGGCGGTCTCGGCCTCGGCCAGCTCGGCGTCGCGCGCGTCACGCTCGCCCTGCAGCCGGACCGCCTCACCCTCGGCGTCCTCCAGCGCGGCCAGCCGGGTCGCACCCTCGGCGCCGTACGCCATGACGGCGGCCAGGTCGGACCCGTACTTGCGGCGCAGTTCGCCCAGGAGGCGGCGGCGCTCTTGCACCCCGGCCAGCCGGGCCGGGTCGTCGTCCCACGCCTCGACCTCGTCGCGCAACGAGCGGGCCACGTCGGAGACCTCCACGGCGACGCTCGCCAGGCGCTCGCGGTAGACGTCAAAGGCGTCGTGCCCGGCCAGGGCGGCCGCCGCCAGCCCGAGCTGGTCCAGTGCGCCACCCTCGCCCACGGCGGGCTCGAGCTCCTCCATCGCACCGAGCGCCGCCTCGCGGTAGGCGCCGGCATCGGCCAGACGGTCCTCCTCGCTGCGCAGTGCCTCGTCCTCGTCGGGGTTGTGCAGGTGGGCCGCGGCGATCTCGTCGACCTGGTACCGCAGGACGTCGGCCTCGCGGGCGCGCTCGCTGTTCGTCGCCCCCCAGCGCGGCCAACGCGTCGTCGAGCGAGCGCAACTGGCTCCGCAGTGCGCGCACCCGGCTGAGGTCGGTGCCGGCGTAGGCGTCGAGGACGTCCCGTTGGGCCGCCGCGGTGACGAGGGCGCGGTGCTCGTGCTGGCCGTGGATCTCGACCAGCTCCGCCGTGACCTCGCCCAGCACGCCGAGCGGGGCCATGCGTCCGTTGACCCAGGCCCGCGCACGGCCCTCGGCCGGGATCGAGCGGGCGAGGATGACCTCACGGGTGGCGTCGCCCTCGCTCACCTCGAAGCGGGCCTCGATGAGCGCCTCGGACGCGCCGGCCCGGACGATGCCGCCGTGGCCGCGGGCCCCGAGGAGGAGTTGGAGCGCCTCGACGACGAGCGTCTTCCCGGCACCCGTCTCGCCCGTGAGAACCGTCATGCCCGGGCCGAAGGCGAGCGAGAGGTCCTCGATGACCCCGAGATCGCGTACGTGCAGGTCGGTCAGCATGTCACCACCTCACCGCCTCGGCACCTCGCCACGGCTCCCCCCTCACCGCCGCACACCTCATGTCCCCCGGTCGGCCAGCAGTCGGAAGCGCAGGATGCCGCCGAAGGTCTGGGGCTCGTTGCGCACGACACGGACAGGGTGCGTGGCCACCCTGCAGCGGATAGTTGCGCCCGGCTGCAGCCGCCCGATCTCGGCGCCGTCGATGACGAGGACGCCGGCACGGTCGGGCGCGACCACGACACCGACTTCCTGCGCGTCGGTCAGCACCAGGCTGCGGTCGAGCGAGAAGTGAGGCGCCACCGGGGTCATCACCATGGCGCGCAGCGTGGGCGCCAGGATCGGCCCGCCGGCCGAGAGGTTGTACGCCGTCGAGCCGGTCGGTGTGGCGATGATGAGGCCGTCGGCCGAGTACGTGAGGATCTCCTCGCCGTCGACCGTGGTGGTGAGGCGCACCGTGTGGCCGAAGTCGATCTTCTCGATCACCACCTCGTTGAGCGCGAGCAGGGTCGTGACGTCGCCCACCGTCGCGTCCGCAGCACCATCGGCGACGGAACGGTCGGCGATCGCCACCTCGAGCGCGCAGCGCTCCTCGATGACCGCCTTGCCCCCGAAGACCATGGTGAGTGCGTCGCGCACCTGGTCGGGCAGGAGGTCGGGCAGGTAGCCGAGGCGGCCGAAGTTGACCCCGAGCACGGGCACGTCGGCCGCGGTGGCGAGGCGCACCACGCGCAAGAAGGTGCCGTCGCCGCCCATGCTGACGGCCACCGTGGTGCCGGTCAGGTCCACGTCGGCCAGTGCCGACTCGCTCCCGGCTTCGCTCACCCGGTCGGGTCCGCTGAACTGAAGGATGCGGCCCGTGTCCCCCCGCTCGCTCAGCCACGCCACCGTGTCGGTGGCCAACGCCAGCGCGTCGGGGCGGGCCGGGTGGACCAGGAAGGTGACGGTCGCCATGAAGGAGCGCCCGCCCTTCAGTCCGCCGGAGGGTCCGGCGAGAGGTGTGCGGCCGCCTCCGCGACGGCGGCGCTGAGCAGGGCGGTGGTCTCCCCGGAGGCTGACCCTGCCGCGGGGCTCGACTGGGCTCCCGACGCACCTTTGCGAGCGTGCAGCAAGAACTCGGCGTTACCGGCTGCGCCGGTCAGGGGGGAGACCATCGCTCCCATGATGCCGGTTCCGGCGGACACGAGCGCGGACGCCACCCCGGCCAGCGCTTCTTGCCACAGGGCGGGGTCACGCACGACGCCCTTGCCCCGGGAGACGGCGGCCCGGCCCACCTCGAATTGGGGCTTGACCAGGACAACGAGGTCGGCGCCGGGGGCGGCCACCTCTCCCACCAGGGCGGGGACGACGCTGCGCAGCGAGATGAACGACAGGTCTGCCACCACCAGCGGGCAGGGTTCGAAGGACGGGTCGGCCGCCCGCAGCACCCCCGAGTCGAGCGTGCGCGCGTTGACCCGCTCGAGGACGGTGACACGCCCGTCGGCGCGTATCGACGGATCGAGCTGGCCGTGCCCGACGTCCACTGCGTACACCTGTGTCGCGCCGCGCTGGAGCAGGCAGTCGGTGAAGCCGCCGGTGGAGGCACCCGCATCGAGGGCGCGCCGGCCCGTGACGGCGACGGCGAAGCGCTCGAGGGCAGCCGCGAGCTTCTGCCCGCCCCGGCTCACATAGCGGGAAGGGGGCCCGAGCACGACGAGCGCCTCATCGGCAGCGACGAGGCGTGCGGGCTTCTCGGCCGGCGCGCCCGCCACGAGGACGGACCCCGCCGCGATGGCGGCCTGGGCCTCTTGCCGTGTGGTGGCGAGACCCCGGCGCACGAGCTCGGAGTCGAGCCGGCGACGGGCCCCGCCGCTCAGCTGGCGGCCTTCTTCTGGTTCTTGTCCTTCTCGTCCTTCGGCGACGGCGAGCCCGGCTTGGCCGACGACGGGCCCGAGTGCTTGGCCCCTCGCGTCGGCGTCACGCTCTGGGCGGCGGCGCGGGCCCGCGTGGCCGTCTTGCCGGCCTGGTCGCGGACGCCCTGCGCGGTCTTGGTGGCCCGGGTGGTCGCCCCCTTGGTGACCTTGGTCGCATGGGTGGTCACCTTGCTCGCCTGCTGGCTGGCCTGCTTGCTGACCTTGGAGGCCTGCTTGCCGGCCTGGTTCGTCATGTCACGGGTGGTCCTGCGTCCGGCCTCGGCCGACTTCTTGAGGACCTCGGCCACCTGGTTGGCCAGGGACTCGAGTGACCCCCCGTCGATCTTCGACAACTGGGTCGCCACCTCGTGGCGTACCAGCTCGAGGATCTGCTCGCTGCTCTTGCGGCTGCGGTCTACCAAGCTGTCCACCCACTCTTGTGCCTGCCCGCGCTGGATGTCGCCGGCGTTGACCAACTCTCGCACGATCTCCTCGGCCCGGCCACGGCTCACCTGCCCGAGCACGGAGCCCGCATCGAGGTACTTCCGAATGCGCTCGTTACTTGCCATTGAACCAGAGTATAGAAAGTGCTAGCTGGCAGCAAGCACTCCGCACGGGCATGTGTCAGTCCCCGCGCGAGCGCGTGGTCGACCAGGGTGCGCAGGTCCTTGGCAGTGGCCGCCGCGCCGGTGTCCGCCGGACTGGCTCCCGGCGGGGTGACCCCGGTGAGGACCAGGGCGAAGGGCACACCGAGCTGCACGGCCAACTGGCCGTCGGTCGAGGGCCGGTCGCCCACGACCGCCCGCAGTTCCCCGTCGGGGACACGTGCGGCGATGGCCGCCGCGGTCGGCGGGTGCGGCTTGCCCGCCACCTCGGGGGTCGCCCCGCTCGCCGTCGCCACCGCGGCGAGCAGGGAGCCGGCGCCGGGCACGAGACCCTCGGGCGTGGGAAAGGTGGCGTCCTCGTTCGTCCCGACCAGGCGCCCCCCCGCCCGCACCGCGGCGGACGCGCGGTCGAGCACCTCGTAGGTGAAGTGGCGCGCCAGGCCGACCACCACGGCGTCAGCCGGGCCCTCCGGCACGACCGTGATGCCATGGCCGGTGAGCGCCTCGAGGATGCCGTCCTCCCCCACCACGAGCGCGGTGGACCCGGGCGCCAGCATCCCCGCCGCGACGTCCGCCGAGCGCAACAGGTCGGCGTCGTCGGCCGTGATGCCGCAGCGAGCCAGGCTACGTTGCAGCTGGGCGCGGGTCGGCGCCGAGTTGTTGGTGGCGAACAGGACCCGCACACCGGAGCCGCGCAGGCGGGCCACCGCCTCGTCCGCACCGGGGATCGGACGCCCTGCCAGCCACACGACACCATCGAGGTCGAGGACCCACGTCCCCCCGGACGGCGGCGGCCACATGGGCGGCGAGGCTACCCCTCGCCGTCGCGCGGCGGTGTCGGCTCAGTCCTCCGTCCATGCGTCGGACCACGGATCGGACCAGGGCGCCTGGAAGGCCAACGCGCGCGTCGCGTCGCGCTGGGTGACCAACCCGACGACGCGGCTGCCCTCGGTCACGGGCAGCCGCGGGCGGTGGGCGGCGGTCATGACGCTCACTGCCTCCTCGACCGGTGCGTCGACGTCGAGCGCCAGCAGATCGGCGGGGTCGGCGAGGTCGGCGAGGTCGGCGAGGAGGACCTGGCGCGGATCGAGGCCTTTGGCCACCACCTTGGCCACGATGTCGCGGCTGGTGACCGTCCCGGCCAGACTGCCGTCGGCCAGGCACAGCGGCACCAGGTCCTCGGCGTGCGCGGCCAGGTAGCAGGCGGCGTCGGCGGCGGACTCGGTCGTCCGCAACACCTCGATGTCCGCGTGCATGACGTCCCGGACGGTCCTCATGGCGACCTCCTCGGTGCGGCACCGCGTGCGGTGTGCGCTCCTGCCCTCAACCCTCGCGCCGCGGCGCCCCGGCGGCAATGGTGGACGCCACAACGCTGCACCGGGCCGGCTCTGCGTCGGCCTCCGTTTCGGCAGCGGCGCCGACGCAGCCCTTGCCCTCGGTTCGTGGCGAACGTATGTTCGTCGGTGATGGAGCGTCGCTACGAGCTCGAGACCCTGCGGCGATCCCTGGCCATGCTCCGTCCGGGCGCCCCGGCCCTCGACCGTGAGGAGGCGATGGACCTGGTGCGCGAGATCCAGGACCTCGAGCGCCGACTGCGAGCGCTGCGCGAGGGACTCGAGGGGCTCCTGAGCGAGTCGGGTTGAGCCCGGTGGGCGGTCGGGAGGCCCCGGCCCGCGGCCAGGCTCAGGAGGCCTTGCGGCGGGCGGCCGGCTTGGCCCGGGCCGGCTGCTTGGTGCTCTTGGCGGCGGGTGCCTTCTTCGCCGGTGCGGCGCGGCGGGCGGTCGCGGCCCGCTTGGCGGCGGGTGCCCTCTTGGTCGTCCGCGCGGACTTCTCCGCTTTTCCTCCGCCCGAGCGGGCGGCGGCCGCGATACTCGCGTTCAACGCCTCCATCAGGTCGACGACCTTGGCCGGCGCCTCGTCGACGGCCTGGATCACGATCTCGTGTCCCTGGCGCTTCTCCTCGATGAGGGCCTCGACCTTCTCGCGGTGCGTGTCGTGGTAGCGCGCCGGGTCCCAGTCGCTCTCCATCGAGTCGATGAGCAGCTGCGCCATGGAGAGCTCGCGGTCGCTCACCTCGTCGGCCTCGGGCAGTTCGAGGTCACGCTCGGGCGAGCGCACCTCGTCGGCGAAGTACATGGTGTGCAGGGCCAGCGCGTCGGCCTCGGGACGGATGGCGACCAGGTACTCCTTGTTGCGCATGACCAGTGTGGCGATCGCCACCCGGCCGGCGTCGCCCATGGCTTGGCGCAGCAACGCGTACGCCTTGTCGGCGCCCGCCCCCTCGGGGGCCAGGTAGTAGCTGGAGCGGAAGTACACCGGGTCGATGTCCGACTGCTCGACGAAGTCGGAGATCTCGATCTGGCGCGACTTCTTCGGCTCGGCCGTCTCGAGCTCCTCTTCGCTCAAGATGACGTACTCGCCGCCGCCGAGGTCGAAGCCCCGGACGATCTGGTCCTGGGGGACCTCCTCGCCCGTGCGCTCGTTGACCTTCTTGTAGCGGATGCGATCCGACGTGCCCTCTTCGAACTGGTTGAAGTGAATGCTCTTGTCCGACGTCGCCGGGTACAGGCCGACGGGGATGTTCACCAGCCCGAAACTGAGGGCCCCCTTCCAAATGGTGCGTGGCACGTCGAACAAATTACCAGCCCAGGACCGGTCCACCACCTTGTTACAGCGGTTCGCCACACTGAATTCCGTGGAAACCGGCGTCTCGTGCGACTTTGGGCCCGCCCTGCTGGCCGGGCTGGCCGAACTGGGCCCGGTCGACCCCTTCGGCGGGGATCTCAGCCTCGAACTGGGTCTTTCGATCTGGCTGCGCCGGAGCGGTGCCTCGCTGTTCGAAGCCCGCGAACGCCTCTTCGAAGCCCGTCAGGCCATCTTGACCGCCTGCGAGCTCGACCCGGCGACCGAGCCGGTCCCCCTGGTCGGCCGCTCGCCCAGGGCCGACGCGCTGACGCTGGCCGGCTACCTCGGCGATCTCCTGCGCCGGGCGGCGGCGGTCATGGGCTGGAGCGTGCAGCTGGTGGCCGAGCGCGCCATCGCCGCGCTCCCCGAGCCGGCGGAC
Source organism: uncultured Acidimicrobiaceae bacterium (assembly GCA_963736225.1). Lineage (GTDB taxonomy): Bacteria > Actinomycetota > Acidimicrobiia > Acidimicrobiales > RAAP-2 > Bog-473. Next base: position 188,514 of record CAVTOF010000004.1, read on the forward strand.
GAGGCGCTGGGCGCCTGAGCCCCAACAAGCCGACAGACAGCTAGAAGCCGAAGGCGGCGATGATCAGGCCGTTCAGTCCGGCCGCCGCCATGCTCCCCATGTAGGGGGCGTCGCCGTAGGAGAAGACGTCCCCTCTCGCCGCGGCCACCCAGTAGCCGCGGCCGTCGGCCGTCGGGAAGACCGCGGTGGCCGGATTGTACGAATTCACGTAGCCGACCGGCGCGCCCATGTCGACGGCGTCGCCGGCCGCGAAGACGGCCCCGTTGGAGTAGAGGATCCAGTAGCCGTGCCCGTCGGGGGTGGCGACCGCGCTGACGACGGGCACCGTCTCCGGTGGCGGCGAGCCGTAGGCGGGTGCATTGCCGAAGGCGTAGACGGCGCCCTTGTTGGTCACCAGCCAGTAGCCGTTGCCCGAATTGTCGGGCATGACCGACACCGCCGCCCCGTAGCAGCCGCCGATGCCGGGACACGAACCCTCGAAGTGCGCATCGCCGAAGGCGAAGACACCGCCGTCGGACGCCACCATGAAGTACCCGTGGCCGGTGCTGGACGGCACCATGCCGACGATCGGCGCATCGAGGCTGTTGGGCAACCCTGAGCCGGCGGGGTGTAGCCCGAGACCGGGGATGGAGCCGTAGAAGGCCGAGTCCCCGAAGCTGAAGATCCCGCCGTCGGACGCCACCAGCCAGTAGCCGTGGCGGTCCGCGGTCGGCGTGATGCCCACCACCGGACGTTGGAGGGGTATGCCGCCCATGGAGCCGTGGAACGTGGCATCACCGAAACTGAAGATGCCGCCGTCGGAGCCAACCAGCCAGTACCCGCGCGCGGCGGGGGCGACGGGGAAGCTCTGCGTGCTCCCTGTTCCGCCGAAGTAGTTCGTTCCCTGCGCCACGCTCGCGGTGAGGGAACACGTGCCGAAGAAGACGAAGGTCACGGTGTGTCCATCCGGCCCGACCACGCAGACACCAGGCGAGTCGGATGTGAGGAACGTGAAACCGTCACCGCTCGTGCCGACCGTGGCGTAGAAGCTGCCGAACTCCACGGCTCCGCCGGGGATGTTGGTGATCCCCGGTGACGTCGGCGTCGCAAGACCCACGTTGAAGGACTGCGGGCTTCCCGTGCCGGCGGCATAGTTCGGCGTACCGGCCGTTGCGGCCACCAGCGTGCACGTGCCGACGCCGACATAGTCCACAACCGAACCGTTCAGCACGCAGACGCCGGGTGTCATGGGGGTCACCGACTGCGCACCGTCGCTGATGGACTCGACCTCGGGGGTGAAGCTGCCCCCGTAGACCACCCCGCTCGGAATGTTGGCGATCGTGACCGACGGCGCCCCAGCTCGGGCCACAGAGAACGGCTCACACGAGATCGCCGACGCTCTGTAATTGCCATCTCCGCTGTACACGGCCGAGAAGGAGTAGACGCCAGCGTCCAATGGGCTCGTGGTGCTCGATGGCGGAACGTCACCGCCTTGCCCGACCGTCACGATGTCTGGTCCCGTGTTCTGCCCGGAGCAGTCTTCGGCTGTGGTGTACAAGGTGTACGTGACGGTGCCCGTGGGTGTGACGCCGTTGTTCCCGGGCAGGCTCATCGTGGTGTCGTAGGCCGCGGCGCCGGTCAGTTCGGTGTCGGTCCAGGCAGCGTTCGTTGAGGCGTCGAACACAGTCGCGCTCAGGGTCGAGGCCGCCTTGGCCACGCTGAAGGGTTCGCATGCCCCAAGCGGCGCCGCGCGGTAGTTCTGGTCCCCGCTGAAGCTGGCCTGGAACGAGTAACTGCCGTGATCCAGCGGTCCCTGGGGTGTCGAGATCGGCACACTTCCACCGCTCACCGTGACGACGTCTGTTGCGGTCGGTGCGCCACTGCAGGTGCCGTCTTCATAGAAGGAGTAGGCAAGGCTCCCGGTGGGCGGTATGGCGACGCCGGTCCCGCTGCTGACCGTTGCGGTGTCGTAGGCGCTGGCGCCGGTGACTTCGCTGCCCGACCAAGCCAGGTTCGTCGCCGCGTCGAAGACGGCGGTCGAGACCGATGAGGAAGCGAGGCCGACGCTGAAGGGCTCGCACGCGCCGAGCGGGGAAGGGCTGTAGTTCGAGTCCCCGCTGTAACTCGCCTGGAAGGAGTAGGCGCCTGCCGCCAGCACGGCCGTGGTCGCCGAGTTCGGCACCGACCCGTTGGGATTGAGCGTGACGACTTGGGTCGTCGGGGTGCCGGAACAGTTGGACGCGGCGAAGTACGAGTACGTCACGGTCCCCGTCGGAGTCGGACCGCTCACGCCGACCGTCGCGGTGTCGTAGGCGCTGGCGCCGGTGACTTCGCTGCCCGACCAGGCCAGGTTCGTCGCCGCGTCGAAGACGGCGGTCGAGACCGATGAGGAAGCGAGGCCGACGCTGAAGGGCTGGCACGCGCCGAGCGGGGAAGGGCTGTAGTTCGAGTCCCCGCTGTAACTGGCCTGGAAGGAGTAGGCGCCTGCCGTGAGTTCGGCCGTGATCGCCGAGTTCGGCACCGATCCGTTGGGATTGACCGTGACCATCTGGGTGGTTGACGAACCGGTGCACGAGGTGCTGGCGCTGAAGAGCGCGTAGGTGACCGTGCCGGTCGGAACGAAACCAGCCACGGTACCGCCGAGGCTCGCCTTGTCGTAGGCGCTGGCACCCGTCACTTCGTCACCCGACCAGGCCAGGTGCGTCGCCGCGTCGAAGACGGCGGTCGAGACCGATGAGGAAGCGAGGCCGACGCTGAAGGGCTCACACGTGCTCTCGCCCGACGGGTCGTAGTTCGAGTCTCCGCTGTAGCTGGCCTCGTAGGAGTAGCTCCCCGACCCCAGTGGGTCCGTCGAGCTCGAGTTTGGAACGGTCCCGTCCCCATTGAGCGTGACGACCTGGGTTGTCGACGGACCGGTACATGACGTGCTGGCGCTGAAGCGCGTGTAGGTGACGGTCCCGGTTGGGGTCGGACCGCTGACGCTGAGCGTTGCCGTGTCGTAGGCGCTGTCACCCGTCACTTCGCTGCCCGACCAGGCCAGGTGCGTCGCCGCGTCGAAGACGGCGGTCGAGATCGAGGAGCTGACCTGTGCCGCGGCAGGAGACGCGGCCAGGCCCACGCCGAAACCGCACAGGCACGCCACCGCGAGGGCGATCCGTCCCCTCATGCCCTCGGCTCTGCCCGGTCGCTCGCCGTGTCCCGATCGCGCTGACGGGCGCGGGGAACCATCAGGCTCGTTGGTTGTGAGGTCATCCGACTCCTGGGTATCCCCGGAAAAGGCAAAGCTAGTCCTCCGTCCCTCAGGGCAACACAGCGGCAGGTCGTCCGGTCAGAAGGCCCAGATGACGACCTGTCTCTGCTGCGGTACACAGCGGGCGGCCAGGATGGGGCGCCATCATGAGCCATGGCACGAGGAAGGCGCCGACTCGTCTGGACGGTCCTGATCGTGGTCGTGATCGTGGCCGCTCTGGCAGTGATCGGACCGTTCGTCTACATCCACTTCATCGAGGGGCCTGCGCCGCCCAAGCTGGCACTGCCGACGGGAAGTCACACGACGTCGACGGGGTCGGGTTCCACCGAGGCCAAGACGACCTCCGTCTCCGGCACGTGGAATGTCGGTCCCGGCTCAGTCGCGGGCTACCGGGTCAGCGAGGTCCTGATCGGTCAGAACTCGACCGCGGTGGGACGGACCAGCAAGGTGTGGGGATCCATGACGATCGACGGGACGACGGTGAGCAAGGGGACCGTGACCGTCGACATGGCCAGCGTGGTCAGCGACCAGAGCTCGCGCAACGCGCACTTCGACGGGCCTATCATGGACGTGGCGCAGTTTCCGACGTCGACACTCAGCCTCTCCTCCCCCATCAGCCTCGGGTCGATCCCTGCCGACGGCGACGTCGCGCACTACGAGGCATCGGGCGTGTTGCGCATGCACGGCGTGTCGAGGTTGGTGACGTTCTCCGTCTCGGCCGAACGGCTCGGCGGCGAAATCGACGTGCTCGCAGACGTCTCCATCCCCTTCTCGGAATGGGACATCGCGAACCCCAGCATCGGCGGATTCGTAACGACGGCCAACACAGGGACGCTCGAGGTACTCCTGCATTTCACTCAGGGCGCCGGCAATCCGGTGTCGACGTCGAGCGGCACCGAGTCGTCGGGAGGCGGCGGTGCGCCACCGACGGTACCGAGGACCACGGTTCCGCCACTGACGGTGCCGTCGAGCTGACGCGTCGAGTAGCGACTGTCCCCCGGTGGCTGCGAATGGTCGCAGTACGATGCACACGTGCCGCGGCCGTCGCAACCCTGAGCCGCCGGAGTAGTAATCGGGGTAGTGAAACGAGAACCCCGATGTTGCTCCACCTTGCGTCCACCTTCGCCCACAGATGACCACTGCCCTCGATCCCGACGACAGCCGTCCTGACAACCTGCGGTCGCCGCTGTGGCGTTTGACCGCCTGGGGCCCAGCCCTCGTCTCGTTCGTGGCGGCGCTCGGCTACGGGCTCTACATCGCGCTTCGGACATACGAAGTGGATCTGGGTGTGTACTTGCGGCTGGGCGGCCGCTACGTCTTCACCTCTCACCTCTACTCCATCGTGCTGCCCAACACGAGCCTCCTCTTCACGTATCCCCCTTTCGCCGCGTTGCTCTTCGCGCCCTGGCAGCGCGCCTTCAGCTCCGTCGAACCGGTGCAGATCGTGTGGACGATGGTGAACGTCGCGGCTCTCGTCGGATTGCTCGTCCTCTCGCTGCATGTCGTGCGCCTGGACCTTCCTCGTCGATCCGTCTGGCGCATTGCGCTCGCGCTGAGCCTGCCAGCGCTCTTGCTGAACCCGGTCCTGGTAACGGTGGGGTTCGGGCAAGTGAACCTCGTCGTCGTCCTGCTCGTGATGTGGGATCTTCTCAGCGAAAGACGTGTAGGCCGCTGGCAGGCTCCCATGGGCATTGCCACGGGCTTGGCCGCAGCGGTCAAGCTCACTCCGCTGCTCTTCGTTCCCTTCTTGCTTCTCACGCGACGCTTTCGTGCCGCGCTTACGTGCGTGGGCACGTTCGTCGCGTGCGAGCTGGTCACCTTCGTCGTCTCGCCGGCGTCGTCGACCTCGTACTGGACCAAGGCCCTTTTCAACCCGGGTCGGGCCGGAGACCTTTCGATCGTGGACAACCAGAATCTCTCCGCGGCGCTCGATCGCCTGCATCATTCGATCGTCCCCAACGCTGTCCTCCTGCCGGTGTTGGTGGTGGCGGCGGCCGCAGGCCTCTGGCTGGCCGCCCTCGCCTACCGGCGGTCCTCACCGATGTTGGGCGTCCTCATCTGTGCCGGGACGGGTCTCCTCGTGTCGCCGGTCTCGTGGGTCCACCACATGGTCTGGGTTGTGCCAGCCATTCTGTGGCTCGCTCTGGCCGATGATCGCCCGCGTTGGGGACGGCCGATTGCTGTGGGCACCGCCGTCCTGTTCTGGTGCGCGCCAATCTGGTGGGTCCCCTACAGGCACACCACCGACCTGCACCTGAATCCGTTTCAGCTTCTGGCCGGGGATTCCTTCTGTTTCGCTCTGGTGATCTCGCTCGCCGCTGCCGGTTTCCTCGTGCTGCGCCGCCGCGGGTGTGTGGATCAGCCACGTGGTGCCGAGTCGGCGACTGGCTGAGCGGCCCGCGAGGATGCTGTCCAGGCACGGGCTCCGCTGAAGTTGTGCGGGCGTTGTCTTGCTTAGATCCGACCGGCTCTGTCGGGCCAAACCGGACGGCTGTCACCATCGCGTAGGGGCGGTGATGGGGCACGCGTTGTCGTCACCGCCCCCCTTTTTTCTTCCCCCTCCTCGGCGCGGCAGACCGCCATACCCGACCAGGAGGGGACAGTTCCATTGACCTATCTTCGGACGGCCCCGGGTTGCGGGGTCCTGGCCTGTGTGCGAGCAGAACCAGACGTCCATCGGCTCTTCCACCTCGAGAGGCGTCGTCGGCAGGCTCGGCGCGCGTCTGATTGACGACGCCGCATCTTGAGAGGCGACGGGAACTACCCGAACCTGCCCCAATGTGTGGCGATGAGAAGCAGCAGTCCGGCAATGAAAAGCGCGATACCGACCACGACCATGCGGGCGGTATGCAGCTTCAGTTTCGGGGTCTCTGATGCGATGAGCCAGACGCCGGCGGCCAGAATCAGGACGAATCCGACTTCGGCGATCCGTGCGCTCGTGGCTTTGTTGAGGGTGAGGAGCAGCGACATAATGCGGCATCTTCGACCATCGTGCTCACGGTCGCAACCCGAGCGTGGGATCGTCGCCGCAGCCCAGAGACGGGAGTCCCAGCCTCTCCGAGATGTGAAACAGCCTGCTACGCCTGTGCCGCGCCCTGATGAGGGAGACGGAGCCCCGCACAGCCCGAGCCCCGAGCCGATTCACCCTCCCACTCTCCGAGCCCGTAGACCCCATCGCTTCGGGGGAGCGTGTCATCCCGATGGGAAGGTAGAACCCATCTCTGACAACGCCGGAACAACGGCTGCAATCCTCTTGGCAGGTCCTCGTTCCTCGCTCGTGGCCCTCCCGGTCACGGGGCTTTGCTTGGGCGTTCCGCAACGCTCCGGCGAAAGGAGGTACACGATGGAAAACCGCAGACGAGCACCCCGCCATATGGCCGGCTGGAACGGCTTTTGCCACATCGAGGGCGAGGGCGCAACTGGATGGCGGGACTGCCGCGTCGTCGACATCTCCATGCTTGGAGTCGGAATCAGAATGCAGTACTTCCGGCCGTCAGAGCTCATTGGCCGGCGGGTTTCCATCGAGCTCCCGGCAGTCGGAGACTCCATCAACATCCGGCTTGAAGGCGTGGTCAAGCAGGCGGCCAGGACCACGCTGCGTGCGATGGTGCACATCGGCATTGAGTTCGACGGGCTCTCCAGCACCGAGCGGTCGATACTCGAGGCACTCAGCTACGCCGACCAACCCCAGCTGACCCTGAGTTAGGGATCAAATATCCATCTCGAGGATTGTGCTCGCCCGTGGTGGGCATCTCGATGCCGCGAGAGGGCAAGATGTGGCCCCGACCGGAACCGAAGGAAGAGTGCGAGGTTTCATGGCCGACGTCACGGCGAGTCCGAAGATCCCGGGGCTTGAACCCACCTTTCGACACCTGGACGATCCCGATGTGCCGTGGCAGCAAGTACGGGCTGTTCGCCGCGCGGACGGGTCCGTCGCGTCAGTGTGGGAGAAATGGCTTGCCTTCTCGCCCGAGCCGCTCTATCTGTCTTTGTACGCAAAGTGGGACCCGGGCGTCATCCAACGAAGGCATGGTCACTTCAGCCCACATGTGCTCATGGTCCTCGAGGGAGAGATCCTCTGCGGCGACCAGATGTGTCACGCCGGAACCCATGTCGAGCTGCCGTACGGCGCAGCCTTCGGCCCGTTCGTGGCCGGTCCCGAGGGCGCCATCCTCTTCGAGGTCATGATGGGCGATCCGCGCGGCTGGGGGGACGATCCTGCTTCGTTCGAGCGTGTCCTTGCAGAGCACGGCGCTGAGGCACTTCCCGACCCGCCCATTTCGCTTCCCTCATGGCTTGAAGACCTTCGAGGCAGGTGGGAGTCGGATTCGCCGGAGTGAAAGAGACTTGTCACGTCTCGCCTGGAGGTGCGCCCACCTCTGGAACAGGACCGCGCACGGTTCGTAGAACTCTTCTGCAACCACGACTTTATGATCTTCTCCGCCCAGGCTCTGACTGAGGAGGAGGCACACGGACGTTTCGATCATATGGTCGCAATGTGCGAAGTCGTTCCGTTCGCAAAGCAGCCGATCGTCGAACGGGACTCCGGTACCATCCTCGGCTATACGGGCGTCGATTACTTCACCTTTGAGGGCGAGGAACGTCTGGAATGGGGGTACCGGCTGGTGCCAGAGTCGCGAGGATTGCGGATACGCGACCGAGGCAAGCCACGCTCTGCTTCGGCGCGCGTGCACGACGTTTTCGGGCGAACTGCTTGCGATAATCGACCCCGCCAACCACGCCTCGCAAAATGTCTGCCGGAAGCTTGGATTCGCATTCCTGCGGCAGGCGCGTGTGGATGGGGACATTCGGAACTTCTACACCCTCGCCATCGGCGACCCTGGGCGATAGCCGGCGGACATCGGGTGTTCGAGTTGATTTCGGGAGTCGCCGACTCTTCAGCGCGCTGCCCGTAGGCGGGCGTTCTAAGACTGCGCGTATCGAGCGTTCTCACGTGAGTCAGCAGCAAACTCGCTGCGTGCCTGTTCGGAGGCTGTTCGCAGCGCTTGGACGTCTCCGCAGACGAAGGCAAGTGCTAATCCGGCGGCGAACAAGGAGTCTCGTCTCCCGATCGATCGCATCGCCGCGAGGCTTACGACCGTGTCAAGCGCGTCGCTCACCAAAGTTGCCAGTGCCCAACGGCGCCCGTCGGACGCATCTGCTGATCGCGTCGCGGTCACCGTCCCCAAGCCAAGGACGAGATCCCGGATGCCGATGGTCCTCATCAGAAGGAGTGCGGCGCCTGTCGGCGATTCGTTGCCGGCGAGCCGCATCGGAGCTCCAGGCGCAACCATCAAAGCGACGCCCACTGACGTGCGCAGCCATCCCATGGAACTCGTACGAATCGCCAGCACAACTCGAGCGTAGCGAAACCCATTCCAACCGTCCCCTTTCGCGGCTACGTGGGAGACCCACCGCGTGGAGACTTCTACATGGATACCCTTTTGCAACATGGCAGTCGTACGGCGAGCAGCACCAATCTTTCCTGTCCATGACCTCGACGCTTCACTCAACCACTACCAGCGACTCGGATTCACCGTGCGTGAATACCGAGGCGGCGGATACGGCTTCGCAACTCGAGACGGCGTCGAGATCCACCTTGGCGTGATGCCGGGAGTGGACTCAGAACCGGTGAAACACTCGGCGTACCTGTGGGTCGATGATTCGGACGCACTCGCTGAAGAGTGGCGAGGCGTCGGAGCTGAGGTCCACATGCCAGAGGACACCGAATGGGGTCAGCACGAAGGTGCCATGGTCGACCTCGACGGCAACGTCCTCCGGTTTGGGTCGCCGATCGAGTGACGGGGTGCCCTACCCTGCCGGGATAGGGGTTCCGGAGGGTCCTGGATCGGGCCACCCACACGGACTCACCCCTGGTGCTGCGATTGCTCCGATCTCTTCTTCAGCAACCGTTGGCGGTCTTCGGCACCGAGACGGGCAGACTCCGTCGAGTCCACGAAGTCGACCAGAGCAGTTTCGAACTTTGCCGGCGCCTCGATCTGAGGAAAATGGCCAACGCCCTGGAGGATCACGAGTTGGCACCCAGGAATGGCCTCGTACGCGGCATGTGCGTGGCTCACAGGGATGATGTCGTCCCGATCACCCCAGATGATCAAAGTCGGCATTGGAGAAGCCAGATAGAGCCGATCCATTGCACTCACCGTCTGACCACCGGGGTCGATGACCGATCTGATGGTGCGGGCGAACGCCTGACGGTTCTCCGCCTCGGCCAGTGACGCGTATGCACTCCACATCTCGGTGATCCGGCCCAGACGGATGCCGCGGTCGTTGATCGTCCGAAACAGGCTGTCTCCCCAGTCGCGAATGAACCCCGGGAAGATCAAGGGCATCACGTACTCGCTTCCCGGCAACGTCAGAAAGCGCAGCATCCAGTTCACTTCTCGTCCCAGGCCGCCACTGGCGACGAGCACGAGACGATCACAGAGCTCCGGATGCTGGTAGGCGAGCTGCATGGCCACTCCGCCGCCGAACGAGTGGCCAACTACAGATGCCTGGTCGACGTCGAGAACTTCGAGAAGATCGCGGATCCCATTCGCGAATGCCCCCAGCGAGTAATCCCCGACCGGCTTTTCGGAGAGACCATGACCCATCAGGTCCGGCGCGATCACAGTGAAGCGATCGGTCAGGAGCGGGATCACATCCCGCCAGGTCCGAGAGCTACTGGCCATCCCGTGGAGAAGGAGAAGTGCAGGCCCCGTGCCCTCCATGCGGTACGCCATGTCGTGGCCGTGGATCGAGACGTGCTGGATTCGGCCTTCCATGGGACATCATCTCCCCGCGAGGCAAACAGAGGCGCTCAACAGAACCTATCGGGCAAAGACGACGCCTGGTTCGACGCGTCCGGGCCGTCGATGGGAGTGAAGCGGCAGAATCCCACGGATCGTTGACAGCCGCCGCCCGAAGATCTGGTGCGGCCGCTTCCCCCTCGGGTCTTCGAAAGCGCTTTCGGCCCAGCGCACTGCGAGTCCCCCGTCGTCGGACGCAGCCGCGAAGTCAGAGCGTCAGGAGTGCTGGGCCGATGACCGGGAGCGGACCGTGTCTTGGATCAGCATGAAACGCATCGACCAGTACCCGGGTCGTGGTTCGGGAAGCTCGTTCCGAGACCAGAAGAACCCCGTCAACGTCACTGCAGCGGCGCCGAGCCAGATGATCGCCCCGACAGCCAGCACCCACGGGGTAGATCCCAACGACAGCACGATGACGCCCGCAATGCCCACGGCGAGCCCGGCGTACCCGACTCGGAGGGCCCATACGGCCATCCTCCAGTGTCCGTTGTCTTCCAGCTCGGGTGGCTCTTCCACGCCTCGGATTGTTCCATCGTTCCGCGACCAGAGTCACTGATCCTGCTGGTCCATCAGTCGATGAGTGACCGATGAGGGCAGACATCCGGGAGCGATCTAACGCAACTCGCGCACCCAACCGGGGGGCGGCTCCGGCGCTCCAGCGCGGCGCCGCCGCAGAGCCAAATAGCTGAAAAACGCCTGGACGGCCCCCAGCGCGCAGGCGACCAGCGCTGCGCGTGCAGCATTCGCCCCCCAAGCCAGGGGCACAAGGAACCAGACCACGAAGCCGATGCTGCCCGAGAGGGCAACTCCGACCACCGGGTGGCGCTCGAACCACGCCCTTCGCCCAGCCCTGGCCACGCCACGCAGGCTACCCCCTTGTGTAGGCCGCACACGGCACCCGGGGGCAGGGGTGGTGCCGGTTGGATGTCGAGCAGAGGCATCCAAATGCGACTCGTTAGCATTGGCGGAACTACGTGATCCAGAGTGTCCGCCAGTGCCCTCGTCGTGTTGAATCTGACCTCGACAGTGTGGTGCGTTCGCCAGGAGACCATACGTGACAACGATCACCATGAAGCGATTGGCTGCGTCCGGCCATCACAAATTGACGACACGACTCCAGGCACATCGGAGGACCAAGAAAATACGGGCATCCCCACGACGGGTGTTCGTCGACTGTGGGGCGAATACCTGCACCGTGCTCCGGGATTTCGTGAAGGAGCTACCGGACTTTGAGTTCTTCGCGTTCGAAGCACAGCCCGATCTCAAGAGCGAGGGTGAGCGCGCGATTCGAGACCACCCCGACACACGAATTCAGTACGCCAACAAAGCCGTATGGATTCGGAACGAGACCCTGAACTTCTACCTCGCGACGGAGTGGGGGAAGAACTTCCGGGGCGGGTCAACACTTGTCACAGGCAACACCATGAACCAGAGCGCCATCGACTACGACTCGCCGGTTCAAGTGGAAGCCTTCGATTTCAGTGCCTGGCTCGGCGCAAATTTCTGCCCGCAGGATTACGTCATCGTCAAAATGGATATCGAGGGAGCGGAATACGACGTCCTCGAGAAGGTCATCGCTGATGGCAACCTTCCGGTCATCAACGAGCTCATCATCGAATTCCATCATGGGATGAACACCGATATCTCGGAGGAGAGACACGACGCCCTGGTGGAAACGCTCACAGATACTCTTGATCGACTGGAACGGTGGTACTGACTTGATCGCCGACTCAGCCGAACCCAGCGGAATTGCGAACTGCCTCGCTTCGGTAGGGTCCGTTCGCGTGTTCACACTCCGTTCATTCGGCGTTTCCAGGGGGTTTCCGCGAATCGAATGGTAAGACAGCAATCGAGGGAAACCGGAGCTTCCGGCGATTGCGGCCCCGTCCTCTGTCCTCCCCCAAAGAGGCAGGGCCGTTTCGCGCTAGGCCACCGTGGGTATCACCGTCTCGGCTCGATCTCCCCTCAATCGAGTCGATGTGATGTGCGACGGCCCCGCTCCTGCGGGGTCGATTCGCGTCCGCAACTCAATCGGTGCTCAAACCGATGAATGTTCAGGGACAACTCATCCATCTTTTCTGAGAAATATGATTGCACTCATGGAGAAAGACCAGGAGCGCACCCGATGACTCTCACCGCCAAAGCTCGGACCACACCGAAAACCGAGCAGCTGGCACCGCGCATCGGAGCAGTCATCAGAGGGATCGATGCTGCCAACGCAAGCGACGATGACGTAGCGTTCGTACACAACGCCCTCCTCGAACACCGGGTCGTCTTCTTCCAGGACCAACATCTCGACGCTGCTAGCCATTTGGCGTTCGCCAGACGCTTTGGCCACCTGACCAAAGCTCACCCAACCCTGCCATCAGCACCGCAAGCCCCGGAGCTTTTCGACCTCGACTCGAAGGCAGGCGCGTCGGCCAACCACTGGCACACCGACGTCACATTCGTCGAACGACCTCCGATCTATTCGTTCCTGCGTACCATTACGATTCCCCAGGTCGGTGGCGACACGCTGTGGGCGAACACGGTCGCCGGCTACGGTGATCTGCGTCCCGACCTTCGAGTGCTTGCTGAGCAGCTTCGCGCCGTTCACACAAACGGGGCCGACTACGCCAGAGTCGATGTCGCCGCACTCAAGGGAAAGCTGCCTCCTGAACAGCTGACGCATCTCGAGCGCTTCGTTTCGATGGTGTTCGAGACCGAACACCCTGTGGTGCGAGTCCACCCTGAGACCGAGGAGTGCGCGCTCCTCCTCGGGGGATTTGCTCACCGACTTGTTGGACACTCCACCGCAGAGTCGGTCGACATCCTTCGCACGCTCAATGCATATGTCGTTCGGCCCGAGAACACCGTCCGCTGGCGGTGGCACGAAGGGGATCTCGCAATCTGGGACAACCGGGCAACCCAGCACTATGCCCTCCGCGACTTCGGCTCGGCCCACCGGTATGTCCAGCGAGTCACGACAGCGGGAGTTCCAGTCGTAGGCGTCGACGGGTCCACCAGCCGTGCACTGCAGGGCGACGCCTGCGAATACGACTCTGTCGGTGTCTGACTGCCGCGCCGCGATGGCGACTCTCCCTCCTGTCTGAGGCACCGTCGGTGCAGCCCGAACGTCGGGTCACATGGTTTGGTTTAGCGTTTGGGCCAGGGGCAGCTCCCTCATTTTGGGACGGCGGCCCCTGGCCGCTCGAACGTAATTCTGGCTACGAGGCGTGCTTGAACTTGACGGAGAAGGTTGTTCCCGCAGCAGTCGTGGTCAAGGCGCTCGGCTTGGCAATGACGTCGGTGCTACTGGTCGTTTCGTACGCAGTCGCACCGACGCTGGCGAATCCGAGGTAGTCCCCGTTGGCCGTGGCGTTGGAGAAATAGATTTTTGAGTAGGTCGGAATAATGAAGCCCGACGTAGGTCACGTTGAGAGCACCGATCCAGGCCGTCGTCTCACTCTCGTTGGCAGGGTTACTCGCAACCCAGTAGTCGCCATTGGTGAGGTCGTGGATCTCCGTCCGGGTCGTCGCTCCCGGACTGGAAGAGGGAGGCAACGACGGTGTCGCTCGTGGCAGCTCCAGACTCGACGAACGACCCGTCCGCCGTCGCAAAGAGGTACTGGTAGGCCGGACCCGTCGAGGAGCAGAACGTTTCCACAAGGGCATACGTCGTGAGGTCAAGGGTGTAGACGCCGTCTTCTTGGAAAGCGCCCGTGGTGTCGTCACTCCTGGTGCACGAGATAGTCGGGACGGTGAAGGTGACGCTGGCGCTCGCCAGTTCTGCGCTGGGCTCCACCGAGTAGCCGGCGACGCCATCGGAGGTTCCCTCTGCTCCTGCCGGGATGCGCGATCCGAATGAATCTTTCTCATCCGCAAGCCAATCCGTCTCGGATACCGAGCCGAGGGGGACGCCAGCAACGGGCACAACGGCCCGTTTCCGGTATGTCAGGGGGTAGAAAGAGCGGCCCCGCAGGCGACGGGGTCGCTCGCGCCCTGAGGTCCGAACGCGAAGGCCTGTCCGGAGAGGGGATTCTCGAACGGAAGTCGGACGGCACGTGCGCGAAGGAACGTCAAGCGCAGGATCTATCGCCGGATCGAGGTCCTCCGGCGGCCTCCGTGCGCAACAGTGGCTGCTTGGACTTTGCGGATCCCTATCCGACTGGGAGGACACGCTGGGCACGACCATTGACGGACGTGATCATTCCCCGCACGTTTTCCCTGGTGTCAGAGTGGGACTTCAACCCTAAACACACCGACCGTGTCTGAGCGGGCGGCGTGAACCAGCTGCTAGTCGGGCTTCCCCGCGTTGACGGACTGCGCCGAACCCTCCCTCTTCATGACGATTGCCGGGTGATTGCCCGCCTGGATTTGCGCCACCCACTGGAATCCGGCGGCAGCGAGATCGTTGAGCTCCTTCTCGAGGTCGGCGATGTCCTTCACGCGGATTACGCGGTACTCGTCCGTCATGCTCATCGCTGCCAGCGTGCCACACACGGCGATGAAAGGCTCGTGTGGTGCCACCACGCCTCGGCAACTCCTACGCACACGACGTCATTGTCTGGCCGATGAAGTATGGGTGCGTGTGTCCTCGAGTCTCGTCCAAACGGCATATTTTGTCGACCCATATGTGGAAGATTGACGGACTTGAGCCAGGTGAAACCATCCGATGCGTCTCCCCACTGATCGGCGCAAGCAACCGTCCGAGACCCTGGTCGACTCGATTTGGGCGCTCGCCAGCCTCGAGCTCTTCGCCAAACTCACCGAGAGCGTGGTTGGACGGTGGAGCGCTACGAGCAGTGGCTGGTCCGAACGGCCGGCGCTCTTCTCCGAGTTCCGGAGGACTGAATTACCAGACGCATGGCCGTATAGATCCTGGCCATGCCCGCATATGTCGGAGACATCCGCTCCGTCCTTGAGGCACCTCCCAGTGGCGGCGTTGTTTCGCGCCTGCCAAACTAGAGGTCGGCACACGCAAGGGTTAACCCTTTGCACGGAACCCACGGCGGGCCTTCCCGCCAAACCCCGCCGTTCGCGTGTACGCCGAGCGAGGCGCCCTCGGCCCGCGGAATCGGGTCGGGGGCGTCTCGTCTTGTTGGCAACGCACGCCCTTGTGCTGAGAGGAATCACGAATCACCCGATCGGGCGATAGCCGCGCAGGTCTGGACGAATAAGAGTTGACCCGCTGCCAAGGGGTGAGGCTATAACGGCAGTCACGGTGCGAGCGACCCGCCGCTAGGGGAACGGCGGGTCGTTTCGCGTCTGGCAGTATCAGGCGGCTCCCGATCGGATCTGTCTAAGTAGAGGGGTGAGGTGGGGCGACGGCTCCCGGGTGCTCGCCATTTCCCGGGAGCTGCTTCGGCGTTCTGGCCGCTGAGTCCTCGCTTTCAAGCTGTCATCCGCGCGAGGTTGAACGACCGTGGCCCCACTTCGGGGGTCGATTCGCGTCCCTCCCTTCATCCGAAGTGTGTTCCCGGACACACTCACAGTGTCGGCTGAGCGACAGACACCCCGCTTGTGCCGGCGCATGATTGGCATGGCGGTGCAGTCAGGCGGCAATGGCGGCGAAACAACCCCGCCTCGGTCCTCCCCGAGGAGGCGGGGTTGTTTCGCGTAACGCCATCTCTCGCGCCCCTTAGTGAGACCCGTTTTGCGGGGGTCCCATGTACTGGCGATAGGCGAGTCCGGTGACCATGGCGAGGAGACCCGAAACACAAGCGAAGACAGCCCACTCCACACCCGGGATTGCTACAGACTTGAACATGAGACCGAGCAGAGCCAACACTTCCCCGCCCGCCCCGGCGTAGAGCACTGCCGAGAAGATCAAGCTGCGGGCCACATAGCGGACGCTCGTGACGGAGTCCGCTTGCAGCATCAAAGCGATGTAAAGCAGGGGTATGACCCCGGCGCAAGCCAAAAAGAAATCTGAATGAGCCACGACGGGATCGTACGCAATATCTGCTCAGCAGCAGTCAGGTGCAGCCTGTGTGTTGTACCTTCCACTGCCTTGACGCGAGCGCGAGCTGGCCTCGACAGCTCCACGGGAGAAGCCACTTAGCGAGGCCGAGATCCGCGCCCTGGTTCGGACCCAGCGCAAGGTCCTCAAGACGCTCGCTCGGGCCAGCACCGAGCAACGGGCTCGGATCTACGCCGAGACGATGGTCGTGCGGATCACCTACCACCCCGGGCAGGGCTCCATCGACGTCGAAGCCCGTCCAGACGCGTGTATTCAGGTGTGTGTCGGAGGGGGGACTTGAACCCCCACGCCCTTGCGGGCACCAGCCCCTCAAGCTGGCGCGTCTGCCTATTCCGCCACTCCGACGAGATTGCAACTGGAACGCAGCGTCTCGAGATCGTAGCGCGGCCCCATCGGCCTACTTGGCTGCAAAAACCATCACACAGGCGCTTCCGAGCCTTCGCCTTCCTGACGACCCGGCCTCCTACTGCCCCGGTAACGACGGCGTCGTGTTGCTCGTGGATTCGGGCTGCCTGACGGCCCAGAGCTGCGCGTACCACAAAAGGCTCGTACTACGAGGCATCGGTTCCACGCCACCGATCGTCCGGCTCCAGGCCAAGGCTGCAGGCTCCGCATACAGCGGCAGAGAGACCATCTCGTCCCAGAGCTGAGTGTCCGCCTGTGCGTAGTAGCCGGCCGCCGTGGTGAGGTTCAACTGCTGGGAGGCAGTCTGCACCGTTTGGTCGAACTGGCTGTTCGAGTAGTTGGTCCAGTCCTCGCTGCCGTTCTTGCCGGGCGGCCCGAGCAGCATGGTGTACCACGAGAGCGTCTGGCTCATGTACGGCGAGAAGGTGATCGGCAGCACCGCCAGATCGGCGAAGCCGTCGGCCAGCACCTGTCCCGTCTTGGCCGCGCCGTCGACCGAGTCCAGCGTGGTGTCGAGCCCGGCCGCCACGAGTTCGGAGCGAATCACCGGTGCCGCCTCGGACGCCCACGGGTCGCTCGAGTCGTACACCATGTGGAGCTCGAACGGCGCGCCGAAGGCCGAGTGGTAGTACTGCGTGTCCCCGTCCCGGTTGAGCCCTGAGGCGGTGATGAAGGCGGCCGCCTGGTCGGGCACTGGGGTCACCGGGAAGTTCACACTCCCTCCGGCTCCGACCTTCGTGGTCGACGTCGACGAGCTGGGTGGCGGCACCGTCGTGGTCGGGGCGCCGGTGACCACCGGTTTGTAGTTCTGCTGCCCCTGCACGTACACATGGCTGTCTGCCACCGCGATGCCGGGCACCGCCCAGCTCACCTCCTGGTTCACCAGGTCCTGGCGGTTGACCAACAGCGCGATGGCGAACCGCAGGTCCGGCGAGAGGTCGGAGTCGAGCGAGCTTGCCATGTCGAGTTGCACCAGTGTGTTCGAGGTGTCGACGTCGCTCTGCGCACCGGGAAGCCCCGTCATCTCGGTGAGGAACGACGGCGTGACGGTGGCCGGTTCCGCCACCTGCACCACGCCCGACGTCATCCATTGGGCGAGCTGGTCGGTCGACGACGCGATGTGGATGGTGATGGAGCGGGCGTTGGCCGGGGTGCCCCACCACTTCGGGTTCTGCACGAGGGTAATGGTCGTTCCCGAGGCCGACACCGACCCGATCTTGAACGGTCCGCCCGAGAGGTCGACGGTGGGATCGACCGTCGTGCAGGCGGGGTCCCAGCCGACCTTCTCCATCACGTGGGCGGGCATGAGGTCGTCGAAGAGCGACTGCCAGTCGGCGTAGGTCCTCTTGAACTTCACGGTGACCGTGTGGCCGCCGTTGGAACCAGTCACCGATGCGATGTTCGCGGTAGCCGGCGATGCTGGTCACGTCGGGCGACGAGACCGCCGGCTGACCACTCTGGAGCTGCCAGGTGTACGCGAAGTCGGTCGCGGTGATCGGGACGCCGTCGGACCACACGGCCTTGGGGTTCAGGGTGTAGACGATCGTCTCGGGCTTGAGGTTCACCAGCTCCGACGACAGCGAAGGTCAGGTTCGCCGTCAGTGTGCCCGCGTTGTTGACGATCCACGGGCTGGGCAGGACCGCGCCGAGGACGGTCAGCGTCCCGGGGGTGTCGCCCTCGGGCGTGTTCGGGTTGCACCCGGTCGGGCTGTCGGTCATGCCGAAGGAGATGGCACCGCCGGCGACGCCGACGTAGGTCACGGTTGTCCCGCTGCCCCCGGCATTCCCGCCGCAGGCCGCAGCCAGCAGCCCGAGGGCGCCGAGGATCCCGACCAGCCAGCGCCCGCGCCGAGGGCGTGGGCCCCGGCGCGTCACTGCAGCCGGAGGTCCAGCGTGATCGTGGTGAAGGCGAAGATGACGGCGACGGTGACGGTGATCCGGTCCAGGTTCCGTTCGACCACGGTCGAGCCCTGGGCGGCCGCGCCGACGCTGCCACCGAACATGTCGGACAGGCCACCGCCCTTCCCGCTGTGCATCAGGATCAAGAAGATGAGCCCGAGCGCGGAGAGCACCTCAATGACGACGTATATCCAGGTGAGTGTGGACAAGGTTGCCAACAATGCCAAAGCCTCCAGCTCGCGGGCCGATCGTGCCCGCTCGGGCTAGGAACGGTAGCAGGCGGCAGTGGCGCGGATGATGTCAGTGAAGGCGGCCGCCTCGAGGCTGGCCCCGCCCACCAGGAGCCCGTCGACGTCGGGCTCGGCCATCAGGTCGGCCGCGCTCTCCGCGGTCACCGACCCGCCGTATTGGATCCGGACGCCGGCGGCGGCATCGTCCCCGCCCACCTTGGCGACCAGGGAGCGGATGAACACGCAGGCGTCCTCGGCGTCGACGGCTGTTGCCGGCGTGCCCGTCCCGATGGCCCACAGTGGCTCGTAGGCGAGCACCACGCCGGCGACGACCTCGGCGGAGAGGCCAGAGAGTGCGGCCATGACCTGTTCCTCCAGCACGCTCGACGTCTGGCTACGCGCCCGCTGCTCTTCGGTCTCCCCGACGCACACGATCGGCGTCATCTCGTTGCGCAACACGGCGCGCAACGTGGAGGCCACCGTGGCGTCGTCCATGTGAAAGAGGGTGCGCCGCTCGGAGTGGCCCACGATGACGTAGGCCGTGCTCAGCCGGGCCAAGAAGCGAGGGCTGACCTCGCCCGTGCGCGCCCCGGCGTCCTCGTCGGAGCAGTGCTGCGCGCCGAGCGCGACCGGCATGCGCTCCTTCTCGACCAGCGTCTGCACCGTGCGCAGGTCGGTGAAGGGCGGGTGCACCGAGACGTCGACACGTGCCACGTCATCGGGCTTGAGCCGGAGGCCGAGGTCACGCACGGTGTGCAGCGCCTCGATGTGGTCGTGGTGCATCTTCCAGTTCCCGCTCACCAGCGGGCGGCGCGTCGGTCACCCCCGCCGCGGTGCGTTGGGCGCCTGACGCAAGGCGTCGATACCGGGCAGGTGACCCTCGGACTCGATATAGGCCAGCGACGCACCACCGCCGGTCGAGAGGAAGTCGACCTCGTCGGAGAGACCGAGCTCGTCCAACGCGCTGGCGCTGTCGCCGCCTCCGACCACCGAGTACCCGGTGCTCCGCGCCACCGCCTCGGCCACGATGCGGGTCCCGCCGGCGAAACGGCGGGTCCTCGAACGCGCCGAGTGGCCCGTTCCACAGCACGGTGCCGGCCCCCGAGACGACCTCGGCGAAGGCGGTGGCGGAGTCGGGTCCGATGTCGAGGCCGGTCCAGCCGTCGGGCAAGTCGCCCTCGATGACCTTGACGCTGCCTCGACCCTGCCCGGCCGAGGGCGGGCCGAAGGTGCCGCCCGGCTCGAGGGCCCGCGTGTCGGTCGGGAGCACGATGCGCACGCCCGAGGCCAGCAGCGCGCGGCAGTCCTCGAGGTGGTCGGGATCGTAGAGCGAGCACCCCACCTGCACGCCCTGCGCGGCGAGGAACGTGAAGGCCATGCCGCCACCGACGACGAGTGTGTCCACCTTGGTGGCCAGCACCTTGAGCACCGAGAGCTTGTCGGCCACTTTGGCGCCACCGACGACGGCGACGAAGGGGCGTACGGGGCAGTCGAGGATCTGCCCCAGGACCGCCACCTCCCGGGCGAAGCGCAGGCCGGCGGCGCTGGGCAGGAAGGCCGGCGGGCCGACGATGGAGGCATGGACGCGATGGGCCGCGCCGAAAGCCTCGTCGACGTAGGCGTCGTAGCCGGCGATCAGGCGCTGGACGAAGGCGGGATCGTTCGACTTCTCGCCCGGGTCGAAGCGCAAGTTCTCGGTGAGGCCCACGCCGGGGCAGAGCGCATCGAGGCGCTCACGCACGGGGTCCATCTCCCAGCGGGGATCGGGTGCGCCGGCGGGACGCCCGAGATGCGACGCGGCCGTCACCTCGGCCCCTTCGTCCTGCAGCCGGCGCAGGGTCGGCAGGGCGGCCGTGATGCGGAAGTCGTCGGCGACGGTGGCCTGGCCCCTGACGCCGATGTGCAGGGGGACGTTGAAGTCGACCCGTACCAGCACGCGCTTCCCCTCGAGGTCGGGCAGGTCCCCGAGCAGGGGGATATCGCGCAAAGGGCCCATGCGGCTCAGCGCCCTACCACGGCGACCAGGTCGACCAGGCGGTTCGAGTAGCCCCACTCGTTGTCGTACCAGCCGAACGTCTTGACCAGGGTCAGGTCGTCGGAGACCGGCATCACCATGGTCAAACCCGAGTCGAATGTGCACGAGGCCGGCGAGCCGACGATGTCGCTCGAGACGATCGGGTCGTCGGTGTACTCGACCACGCGGTCGAGCGGCGGTTTGGCCGCGGCCTCGGCGAACGCTCCGTTGACCTCGCCCACCGTGGGCGAGCCCTTCACCACGGCGGTGAAGTCGGTGATGGAGCCCACCGGCACCGGCACCCGCAACGAGATGCCGTCGAGGCGCCCCTTCATGGCCTCCAGCACCAGGCTGGTGGATCGCGCCGCGCCCGTCGAGGTCGGCACGACGTTGATGGCCGCGGCCCTCGCCCGGCGCATGTCCTTGTGCGGCAGGTCGAGCAGGTTCTGGTCGTTGGTGTAGGCGTGCACTGTCGTCATCAACCCACTCACGATGTCGAAGGCGTCGTCGACGACCTTGACCATCGGCACGAAGCAATTGGTGGTGCAGGACGCGTTCGAGACCACCGTATGGCGCGCCGGGTCGTAGTCCTCGTCGTTCACCCCGATGATGAAGGTGGCGTCGGCGTCGCCCGACGGTCCCGAGATGATCACCCGCTTCACCGAGCCGCCCAGGTGCGCGGCGGCGTCGGCCCGCCTCGTGAAGATGCCGGTGGACTCGATCACGACCTCGACCCCGAGCGAGTCCCAGGGCAGGCGCCCCGGCTCGCGCTCGGCCAGGACCCGGACCAGCTTGTCCCCCACCAAGAGGTCGCCGCCCTCGACGTCGACCGGCACGCCCAGCCTCCCGTTGGTCGAGTCGTAGCGGAGCAGGTCGGCCAGCATCCCGGCCGAGGTGAGGTCGTTGATGCCGACGACCTCGATGTCGGCGCCCGTGGCCAGGACGGCCCGCATGAAGTTGCGGCCAATCCGCCCAAAGCCGTTGATGCCGACCCGCACCGTCATGTCATTCCTTCCTGCCCCGGACCCTGCCTGCCACTCCCGGGTGACCTATGCCAGCAGACCTGCAAGCGCCTGCGCCAGTTTGGCCGGGCTGTGGACCAGGGCGTTCTGCCCCGTGAGGGAGACCTCCCGGACCGTGACGTCTGTCGTGCCGATGCCCATACCCCCGATGGTGTCACACAGCACGACGTCCGCCGAGACATCGTGCCTGGCCAGGGCCTCAATATGGGCGCTCACGTCGTATCCTTCGGTCTCTTTGACCTCCTGGCGCAGGTTGCAGACGTAGACGACCTGGGCCGCCGAGGAGGCCACCGCCTCGGCAATGCCTTGCACGGCCACGGCGGCCAGCACGCTGGTGAACAAGGAACCGGGGCCGATCACGATCTGGTCCGCCCCGGCGATCCGTTCGAGCGCCAGGTCGGGCGGCTGGGCGTCGCCGGGCACCAGGGACACGGTGCGGATGTCGCCGGTCCCCTTGACCGCCACCTGCCCCGCCACCGTGCCGCTGGCCGACTCGGCCTTCAGCACGACGCGCTCGGTCGTCGCCGGCAGGACGTCGCCGTGGGCGCCGAGCAGGATGCCCGCCTCGCGCACGCCGGCCAGCAGGTCGCCGGTGGCGTCGATCAACCCGGCCAGGATCAGGTTGCCCAGCGCGTGGCCGGCCAGCTCGCCCTCGTCGTAGCGGCGTCCGAAGGCGATCGCCAGCGCCGAGTCCTCGTCGGCCAGTGCGACCAGGCACTTGCGGATGTCACCGACCGCCACCACGTTGAGCAGCTCGCGCAGGCGGCCGCTGCTCCCTCCGTCGTCGGCCACCGACACGATGCCGGTCAGCGTGCCGGCGTAACGCCGCGCCGCCCTGAGCGTGACGGCGGTGCCGTGCCCGCCGCCGATCGCGACGACCGAGGGGAGGGCGCTCACCGCTCGACGTCCCGGTGGAACACGGAGACCGACTGGTCCTCGTCGCCGAGCCGCTCCGCCAGCGCCTCGGCCAACGTCACCGAGCGATGGCGCCCGCCGGTACACCCCATGGCGATGGTCAGGTACGACTTCCCCTCGCGGACGAAGGCGGGCAAGAGGCTCTCCAACAGATCGGTCACCTTCTCCAAGAAGGCGACCGACTCGGGTTGGCCGAGCACGAACTCGCGCACCGGCTCGTCCAGGCCGCTGTAGGACCGCAGCTCCTCCACCCAGAACGGGTTGGGCAGGAAGCGGCAGTCGAAGACGATGTCGACGTCGAGCGGGATCCCGTGCTTGTAGCCGAAGGAGATGACCGAGGTCTGCATGTGCGGCGCCTCGGCGTCGCCGAACACCTCCAGAATGCGCGCGCGCAGCTGGTTCGAGTTGAGCTCGCCCGTGTCCACCAGCAGGTCGGCCCGCTCGCGCACGGGCTCGAGCAGCCGGCGCTCGTCGGTGATGGACTCCTCCACCCCGCGGGCGGCCAACGGGTGGCGGCGTCGGGTGCCCTCGTAGCGTCGCACCAGCACGTCGTCGGGCGCGTCGAGGAACACCACGCGCACCGGTTTGCGCGAGCGCAGCTCGTCGAGGACGTCGGGCAGGTCGTCGAAGTACTCGGGACCGGTGCCACTGCCACCGCGGCCGATGACCAGGGCGACACGCTCCATGCCCGACCCGGGCCGGTCCACCATCTCGACCATCTTCATGATGAGACCGGCCGGCAGGTTGTCGATGACGAACCATCCCATGTCCTCGAGGGCCGCCGCCGCGGTGGAGCGGCCGGCGCCCGACATTCCCGTCACCACCACGAACTCGCTCATCGCCTACCAGACTGGCGCACGCCGTCGTAGACGGCGAGACCGACAGTGTCAGGCAGCCAGGAGAGAGCCTGGAGCTGCTCGAGGGTCGCGGCGCGCACGGCGTTGACGCCACCGAGCTCCTTGACCAAGCGGGCCTTGCGCGTCGGCCCCAGCCCGGGGATGTCGTCGAGGATACTCCGCGTCATCCGCTTGCCCCGCCGCTCCCGGTGGAAGGTGATGGCGAAGCGGTGGGCCTCGTCGCGCACACGCTGGAGCAGATAGAGCGCGTCGGAACCGCGGCGCAGGCGCACCGGGTCGGGCGAACCGGGCCGGTAGACCTCCTCGAATTGCTTGGCCAGGGCGGCCAGCTCGATCTCGCGGTCCAGCCCCAGCTCGCGCACCACCCGCTCGGCCACGTGCAGCTGTCCCTTGCCGCCGTCGACGAGGAGGAGGTTGGGGCGGTAGGCGAACCGCCGGGGCCGCCCACCCTCGGGGACCGGCGGCGGCTCCTTCAGCGCGGTCAGCCGCCGGGTCAGCACCTCTTCCATTGCTGCATAGTCGTCGTTCCCCGGCACGGACTTGACCGTGAAGCGCCGGTAATCGGAGCGCTTGGCCAGCCCGTCCTCGAGCACGACCATGGACCCGACGTAGTCGGTGCCCTGCAGATGGCTCATGTCGTAACACTCGATCCGCAGCGGCGCCTCGCGCAGGGAGAGGGCGCTTTGGAGCTCGGTCAAGGCCTTGGAGCGCGCGTTGTGGTCGGACGCCCGGCGCAGCCGGTGGCGCGCCAGGTCCTCGCCGGCCGAACGGGTGACGGTCTCCTGCAGCGAGCGCTTGGCCCCGCGCTGGGGCACCGCGATGTCGACCGGGCCCTCCCGCACAGTGCGCAGCCAGCTCTGGAGGAGGTCGAGGTCGGCGGGCAGCTCCGGTACCAGGACACGGCGTGGTACTTCCGCGCCCTCCGCGCCGTAGACCTGCGAGACGACCAGCGCCATGAACTCGGGTCCCGAGAGGTCCTCCACCTTTTCGGCCACGAAGCCACGGTGACCGACCACCCGGCCACGACGGACGCGGAAGATCTGCACGGACGCCTCCAGCGGGTCCTCGGCCAGACCGACGACGTCGAAGTCCTCGGCGCGGTCGGAGACCATCTGCTGCGTCTCGGCCGCCTTGTGCACCGCGGTGATGCGGTCGCGCAGGCGGGCGGCCCGCTCGAACTGCAGCTCCTCGGATGCCGCCAGCATCTCGGCTTCCAGGTGGGCCAGCACGGGCTCGGTGTCGCCCGAGAGGAACCGCATGAGGTCGGCCACGTACCCGTCGTACGCCTCGTGGTCGACGGCACCGACGCAGGGACCCGAGCAGCGGTCGATGTCGTAGAGCAAACAGGGCCGGCCGAGGCGCTCGTGGCGCTTGAACTTCGTGTCCGAGCACGTGCGCACCGGGAAGCTCCGCACCAGGAGGTCGAGCGTGGCCCGAATGGCGCCCGCGTTGCCGTAGGGACCGAAGTAGCGGACACCCTTGCGTTTGCGTCCCCGCACCACGGCCGGACGCGGCCATTCCTCGCTCACGGTGACCGCGAGCCAGGGATAGCTCTTGTCGTCCTTGAGGCGCACGTTGTATCGCGGCAGGTGGGCCTGAATGAGCGAGTGCTCGAGAATGAGCGCGTCCACCTCGCTGTCGACGACCACCCATTCGACGTGGTCGGCCTGCGCCACCATCTGGGCCGTGCGCGGGGGCAGCCTGGCCGAGTCCTGCCAGTAGTTGGGCAGGCGGTGGCGGAGGGACTTCGCCTTGCCGACGTAGAGCACACGGCCTTCGGCGTCGAGGAACTGGTAGGAGCCCGGAGCGTCCGGGATGGAGCCGGTCGGCGGCCGATACTGCATCAGACCCACTTTCGCGCAGCGGCTGGTGGCCGGCGGTACACTGGCGACGCCGGCCTGGTTTCCGGCATACAACCTCGCATCGAGGCCGACATACCCGCGGATGGGCGACCAGGCTGTCCCCGCCGGCCGTATCGATGCTCTCCCTCAAAGGGGGCAGACGACATGCTCAGACTTCAGGCGCCGCTTCCCGAGCGCTACACGGCCGCGTCCGACGAGGAACTGGCCGCCATGATCGGCGCGGCCAAGGCCACGCTCGGCGCGCGGGTCTGCATCCTCGGGCACCACTACCAGCGTGACGACGTGATGCGCTGGGCGGACGCCCGGGGCGACTCCTTCGGGCTGTCCCGACAGGCCGCCAACCAGGCCGACGCCGAGTTCATCGTGTTCTGCGGCGTGCACTTCATGGCGGAGTCGGCCGACGTCTTGACCGGCGACCACCAACGCGTGCTGCTTCCCGACCTCAACGCAGGCTGCTCCATGGCCGACATGGCGGACATCGACCAGGTGGAGGAGGCGTGGGACGACCTCGCCCGTGTCGTCGACGTCGACCGCCTCATCCCGGTCACCTACATGAACTCCGCCGCCGCGCTCGAAGGCCTTCGTCGGCCGCCACGGCGGGGCGGTGTGCACCTCGTCGAACGCACGGGCTGTCCTCACCTGGGCCCTCGAGCGAGGCGACCGCGTGCTCTTCTTCCCCGATCAGCATCTCGGGCGCAACACCGGCTACCAGCTCGGCTACGGCGCGGACGACATGCGCGTGTGGAACCCACGCCAGCCCCTCGGCGGCCTGAGCGACCGCGAGGTCAAGGAGTCCACGCTCCTCTTGTGGAAGGGACACTGCTCGGTCCATCAGCGTTTCCGTCCCGAGCACGTCGAGGCCTTCCGGGCGGAGCACCCAGACGGGATCGTCATGGTCCATCCGGAGTGCGCGCACGAGGTCGTCGAGCTGGGTGACGTCACCGGCTCCACCGACGCCATCATCCGCGCCGTCGACGCCGCGCCGTCGGGCGCGGTCATCGGCGTCGCCACCGAGATCCACCTCGTGAAGCGGCTCGACGACGAATCCCCGGACAAGACCATCGTGTGTCTCGATCCGCTGGTGTGCCCGTGCTCCACCATGTCCCGCATCGACCCCCAGCACCTCGCGTGGATACTCGAAGGCCTCACGGATGGTGAGGTGCGCAACCAGATCGTGGTCGACGCCGACACGGCCGAGTGGGCCAAGGTGGCGCTCGAGCGCATGCTCGCGATCACGTGACGCACCGGTAGGGTCGCAGTCGACACCCACCCGCACCACGCGCACCGCCCCATCGCACTGGAGGCACCCGGTGACCGACTACCCCGCTCCCCTCGTCGAGACCAACCACGTCGAACCCGTGCCGCGGCGCATCCGCGCCTACCTGGGCGGCCGAGTTGTGCTCGACACCACCGCGCACTGTATGTGTGGGAGTGGCCCGGCTTCCCGCAGTACTACATCCCGGTCGCCGATGTGCGCGACGGCGTGCTCGTCGACGATGGCACGACTGAGGAGTCGCCGCGCGGCGACGTCCACATCCACGGCGTCCGCGTCGGTGACATCGAGCGCCCCCGTGCCGCCAAGGTGCTCGGCGCCGCCAAGGTTGCCGGCCTCGACGACACGGTGCGTTTCGAGTGGTCCGCCTTCGACGCCTGGTTCGAAGAGGACGAGCAAGTCTTCGTCCACCCTCGCAACCCGTACACGCGCGTCGACTCGCTGCGCTCGACCCGCACGGTGCGCGTCGAGTCCCACGGCGTCGTGTTGGCCGAGTCCTCCTCCCCCGTCCTCTGCTTCGAGACCGGCCTCCCGACCCGCTACTACCTCAACCGGACGGATGTCGACTTCACGCACCTCGTGACGTCGGACACCGTGACCTCGTGCCCGTACAAGGGGACGACCACCGGGTACTGGTCGGCGGTGGTGGACGGGCGCACGCATCCGGACGTCGCCTGGACCTACGACTTTCCGACCCGCGACCTGTTGCCCATTGCCGGGACTGATCGCGTTCTACAACGAGAAGGTCGACCTCTTCCTCGACGGCGTGGCCCTCGAGCGGCCGCAGACGCACTTCTCCTGAGCCGGGCTGCTCGTTACTTGGCCTTGGCGAGCACCGGCTTGAGTACCTCGCCCGTGTAGCTGCCGGCCGTCTTGGCCACCTGCTCGGGCGTGCCCTCGGCGATCACCGTGCCGCCCTTGTTGCCGCCCTCGGGGCCGAGGTCGATGATCCAGTCCGCGGTCTTCACCACGTCGAGGTTGTGCTCGATGACCACCACCGTGTTGCCCTGGTCGACGAGCCGGCCCAGGACCTCGAGCAGGCGGCGGGTGTCCTCGAAGTGCAGTCCGGTCGTCGGCTCGTCGAGAATGTAGAAGGTGTGGCCCGTCGGGCGCCGGCTGAGCTCGCTGGCTAGCTTCACCCGCTGGGCCTCGCCGCCCGAGAGCGTCGGCGCCGGCTGGCCGAGGCGGACGTAGCCCAGGCCCACGTCGACCAACGTCTGCATGTGACGGGCGATCGGGGGCTGGCGCTCGAAGAAGGTCAGCGCCTCCTCGCACGACATGTCGAGCACGTCGGCGATCGTCTTGCCGCGGAAGGTGATCTCCAGCGTGTCGCGGTTGTAGCGGGCGCCGTGGCAGATCTCGCACGGCACGTAGACGTCGGGCAGGAAGTGCATCTCGATCTTGATGGTCCCGTCGCCGGCGCAGGCCTCGCACCGCCCGCCGCGCACGTTGAACGAGAAGCGGCCGGGTTGGTAGCCGCGCACCTTGGCCTCGGCCGTCTGCGCGAACAGCTTGCGGATGTGGTCGAAGACGCCGGTGTAGGTGGCCGGGTTCGAACGCGGGGTGCGACCGATCGGAGCCTGGTCGACGTCGACTACCTTGTCGAGGTGCTGCACCCCCTCGACCTTGCGGTGCCGCCCGGGCAGGG
Organism: uncultured Acidimicrobiaceae bacterium; assembly: GCA_963736225.1. Taxonomy (GTDB): domain Bacteria; phylum Actinomycetota; class Acidimicrobiia; order Acidimicrobiales; family RAAP-2; genus Bog-473. Next base: position 216,636 of record CAVTOF010000004.1, read on the forward strand.
CCTTGGCCCGGTGCAGTTTCTGGGCCAGCGAGCGCAACAAGATGTCGTTCACCAGCGTCGACTTGCCCGAGCCTGAGACGCCGGTCACCGCGATCAGGCAGCCGAGCGGGAAGGACACGTCGATGTCGTGCAGGTTGTGCTCGCGCGCGCCGCGCACGGTCACGACGTCGCCGGTGCCCGGGCGCCGGCGCGCCGGCACCGGGATCGACCGCTTGCCGGACAGGTACTGCCCCGTGAGCGACGCCTTGTTCGTGAGCAGGCCGCCGCGCCCGCTCACCGGCCCGGCGTGCACGATGGTACCCCCGTGCTCGCCGGCACCCGGCCCGATGTCGACGACGTAGTCGGCCGTGCGGATGGTCTCTTCGTCGTGCTCGACGACGATCACCGTGTTGCCCAGGTTGCGCAGGCGCTCCAGGGTGGCGATGAGGCGCTTGTTGTCGCGCTGGTGCAAGCCGATGGACGGCTCGTCGAGTACGTAGAGCACGCCGACGAGGCCGCTGCCGATCTGGCTGGCCAGGCGGATGCGTTGCGCCTCGCCGCCCGAGAGCGTGGCCGAGGCGCGGGAGAGCGAGAGGTAGTCGAGGCCCACGTCGAGAAGGAACTGCATGCGCTCGCGGATCTCCTTGAAGACCCGGTCCGCGATCATGTGCTCGCGCTCGCTCAGCTCGAGGTCGGCCATCGCCGCCACGGCCGCCCCGATCGACAGGCTGCACAACTCGTAGATGTTGCGCCCGCCGACGGTCACCGCCAGCGACTCGGGCTTGAGGCGCGCCCCCTTGCACTCGGGGCAGTCGACCTCGCGCATGTACATCTCGATCTGCTCGCGCGACCAGTCCGACTCCGCCTCGCCGTGGCGGCGCTGCAGCCACGGAATGATGCCCTCGAAGTGCGCGTCGTACGAGCGCGTGCGGTTGAAGCGGTTCTTGTAGGTCACGCGGATGGTGCGCGAGCCGGTCCCGTAGAGCACGAGCTTCTTGTCCTTGGCCTTGAGCGACTTCCACGGCGCCTCGAAGGAGAAGCCACCGAACTCCGCCACACCCTCCTGGAGCCCGGTGAAGTACTCGCTGCGCGCCCCGGCCCACGGCGCCAGCGCGCCCTCGGCCAGCGAGAGCGAGTCGTCGGGCACCACCAGGTCGGGGTCGACCTCGAACTTGGTCCCGAGGCCGAGGCAGGTCGGGCAGGCCCCGTACGGCGAGTTGAAGGAGAAGCTGCGCGGGGCGGGCTCCTCGAAGCTGATGCCGCAGTAGGTGCAGGCCAAATGCTGGGAGAAGGTGATGGCCTCGTCCTCACCCCCCTCGTCCGAGCCGTTCATGACGAGCACTTCGGCCGTGCCGCCCGTCAGATCGAGCGCCGTCTCGATCGACTCGGTGAGGCGCTGCCGGACGTTGTTGCGCCGGATGAGGCGGTCGACGACGACCTCGATCGTGTGCATCTCGTAGCGGGCCAGGTTGACCTCGGCCCGCTCCACCAGCTCGAGGGGGACCCCGTCGACGCGCACCCGGGCGAAGCCCTGCTTGGCCAGGTCGTCGAGGAGCGAGCTGTACTCGCCCTTGCGGCCCCGCACCACCGGGGCCAAGACCTGGAACCGGGTTCCCTCGGGCAGCTCGAGGACGCGGTCGACGATCTGCTGGGGCGTCTGACGGGCCACGGGGCGGCCGCAGGTGGGGCAATGGGGATGCCCGATGCGGGCGTAGAGCAGGCGCAGGTAGTCGTAGACCTCGGTGATCGTCCCCACCGTCGAGCGAGGGTTGCGTGAGGCGGACTTCTGGTCGATCGAGATAGCGGGCGAGAGACCCTCGATGAAGTCGACGTCGGGCTTGTCCATCTGGCCCAGGAACTGGCGGGCGTACGCCGAGAGGGACTCGACGTAGCGGCGCTGACCCTCGGCGTAGATGGTGTCGAACGCCAGCGACGACTTGCCCGACCCCGACAGCCCGGTGAAGACGATCAGCCGGTCCCGGGGCAGATCGAGGGAGACGTCACGCAGATTGTGCTCGCGAGCCCCGCGAACGACCAGACGGTCGGCCATCTGGGCAGGATACCGGCGCGCTGTGTCACCTCCGGCGGAGCCACGTCCCGGCGGACACCGGCCCGGCCGCCGGGACGCCGCGGGCAGGACCGGGGCGGCGAGCTCAGCCGCCCATGCCGACCACGGGTTCGACCAGCGTCAGGGCACCCGCCGAGCCGTAGAAGGGCGCGTCGCCGTAGTTGAAGATGCCCCCATCGGAGGCGACCAGCCAGTACCCGTGCCCGCTCGGGGAGCCGGCCATCCCCACCACCGGTTGGTTGAGATGGATGCTGCCGGACGAGCCGTAGAAGCCGGCGTCTCCGTAATTGAAGATGCCGCCGTCGGAGGCCACCAACCAATAGCCGAGGCCGGTAGGCGTGCTGGCCATCCCCACCACCGGCTGGTTCAGCACCAGGCTCCCGGTGGAGCCGTAAAAGGTGGCGTCCCCGTAGCTGAAGATGCCGCCGTCGGAGGCCACGAGCCAGTAGCCCTTGCCGTCGGGGGTGGCCGCCATGCCGACGATCGGCTTGTTGAGCGGCTGGCCGCCGCGCGAGCCGAAGAAGGTGGCGTCCCCGTAGCTGAAGATGCCGCCGTCGGAGGCCACGAGCCAGTAGCCCTTGCCGTCGGGGGTGGCCGCCATGCCGACGATCGGCTTGTTGAGCGGCTGGCCGCCGCGCGAGCCGAAGAAGGTGGCGTCCCCATAGCTGAAGATGCCCCCGTCGGTGGCCACCAGCCAGTAGCCCTGCTTGTCCGGCGTCACGGCGACGCCGACCACCGGCTGGTTGAGGGGTTGGCCGCCGCGCGAGCCGTAGAAGGTCGTGTTGCCGTAATTGAAGATGCCCCCGTCGCTGGCGCCCAGCCAGTATCCCTGCGCGCCCACATACGCGTCGAGGTAGCCCTGCCCGTCGCCGTTCGTGTCGAGGTAGGCGCCGCCGACGGTGCACGACACCGGCGAGTTGCACGCGACCACCCGGCCCTGGGCCACCGTGGTCCCGGTCGTCGTACTGATATTGGCCGGCAGCGACGTCTCCGTGGCACTCCAGGCCCCGCCCGACAGGGTGTCGAAGAAGGCGAACCCCGTCGCTCCGGGGCCGACGTAGGTGCCCACCGTCAGACAGGACGACGGGGTGGGGCAGGAGATCTCGTCGAGCTGGGCGGCTTGTGCGGCCCCGTCGGCGTTGGCGGGCTGCGGCGCACCGGTGGCGCTCCACGAGCCGTTGCTCAGCGTGTCGATGAGGCCGAAGTCATCGAGCGATGTGTTCTGGTAGAAGCCGGCCGCCACGCACGAGACGGGTGAGCCACACGAGACCGAGACGAGCTGCTGAGAGGTCGGCGTCGCGCTCGGCACCCGAAGGGACCGGGCCCTCGATGCCGGTCCAGCCGGTGCCGTTCCATGTGTCGATGAGCGGCTGCGGATTGCCGTTGGTGTCCGCGTAGTGGCCCGTGGCAACACAGGAGGTGGCGGAGGGACACGCCACGCCGCTCAGGATCGAGTCCTGGTGGCCGTCGCCGTCGGTCCCCGCGTTCGAGGGCTGCGGAGCCGTGCTGCCCGTCCAGGTGCCCCCCGAGTCGACGACGAGCCACCCGTTGGAGGGATTCCCCACCGTGGTGTCGGGATAGGACCCGGCCCCGACGCAGTACGTCGCCGAGGCACACGACACCGCGACGAGCGTCGACCCCGTCGCGGCGGCGTTCGTCGGCAGCGGCGCCGCCTGCGCCGACCACGTCGTCCCCGAGAGCGTCGCGAGGAACCCGTTCTGGTTGCCGCTCGTGTTCCGGTACGAGCCGACAGCGACGCACGACGTCGCGGACGCGGACGACACGGAGTCGAGCCAGGCGTTGGGATGCACCGTCGTGGTGTCGGTCGCCGCGTCGCCGGGCAGGGCGCCCTCGGCGGAGGTCCACGAGCCGTTCGCCAGCGTGTCGACCACGGGCTGGTCGAAGCCCGCGGTGTCCGTGTACTCCCCGACGGCCACGCAGACGCTGGAGCTCGGGCACGAGACGGCACGGCAGGGCTGGCTCGAGCTGCAGTTCTGCGACCCGAACCAGAAGGCCTGATTGCCACCCGCGCCGTGGTTCGACGGCTCCGGTGCTTGGGTCTGCGTCCAGCCGGTCCCGCTCTGGGTCTCGATCAGGCCCCAGGGTGCCGTCCCGGTGTCGTGATACCAGCCGACGGACACGCAGCCGTTGACCGCGGGACACGACGAGGATGCGATGGTGACGTTGCCGAGCGTGGTGGCGGTGCCGGCGTTGGAGGGCAGCGGGGCCTCGAGGGTGCTCCAGCCCTGGCTCGGCGGCGTGACCGCCGAGCCCGCGGTGCCGGCGCTCATCACGGCCACGCCGAGCGCGCTGAGGAAACCGACCACGGCGCCGAGTGACACCAGCGACGGACGGCGTGCGAATGGGCGCCGGACGAATGGGCGCGGTGTCGGTGTCGTGGCGGTCACGGTCAAGCGGTCGGCTGCTCGGGCGTTTCGCATGGGGCCTCCGATCTGCGCGCGGGCGCGTCGCATCCGCCGGTGTCTCTACCCGCCCGGGCTCTGCCCTAGACGCCGTCATCCGCACGCGTGACGCACGCGCACACACACGCATGTCCGGCAACGGGTGTCGCCAACGGACACCCGGTCGCCGTCTACGGCTGTGTCACTCGAAGGTCAGGTCTTCGTCACCCCAGTAGGCCTCCACGGCGGAGATCAAGCCGTCGTCGGTCACGGTGAAGATCTCCACACCGCGGATGTGCATCGTCGAGCCGCCCTCGAGGCTCAGCGTGATGTGGAAGGTGATGGCCGCCCGGTCCGCCACCGGATGGACGTCGACCACCTCGAAGCGCATCGCCTCGCACGCATCGAAGGAACGCCGCATGAAGTCCCGGATGGCGTCCCGTCCGACGTTGGGCGGCGCCGGGTAGGGATCCACCTGGACGGCGTCCTCGGTGAAGAGGGCGGCGTAGGCGTCGGGGTCGCGGGAGCTGGTCGTGCTCGCGTAGCGCGCCATGACCTCGCGGAGCTGGGCGGTGGTCGGCATGGTCCCGACCCTACCCGGCGAGGTCGTTCAGCCTGGGATGGCGGAGCGCAGCTCGGAGATCTCGTCGCGCAGGAGAGCCGCCTCCTCGTAGCGCAACTCGGCCGCCGCGGACTTCATCTCCGACTCGAGTTGGCCGATCAGCTCCATGGCCTCGGCCGGAGTCGATGCATCGCCGTCCGCCAAGAGCGCGGGCCGGCGGTTGCCGCGGACCGCGGTGTTCCTGCGCACCTCCGCCCGGCTGCGGCCGGCTCGCACCACGCCACCACTCGTCCCCCGCAGGCGCTCGAGGATGTCGGTGACCGATTTGCGAATGGTCTGGGGGTCGATCCCGTGCTCGCGGTTGTACGCGATCTGCAGCTCGCGCCGGCGCTGCGTCACCGAAACCGCCTCGCGCATGGAGTCGGTCACCGTGTCCGCGTAGAGCACCACCATGCCGTCGACGTTGCGGGCGGCGCGTCCCATGGTCTGGATGAGCGAGGAGGCCGACCGCAAGAATCCCTCCTTGTCGGCGTCGAGAATGGCAACCAGCGCCACCTCGGGCAGGTCGAGGCCTTCGCGCAGGAGGTTGATGCCCACGAGCACGTCGATGGAGCCGAGCCGCAGCTCGCGCAGGATCTCGATCCGGGTGATGGTGTCGATGTCCGAGTGCAGGTATTGCACCCGGACCCCCGCGTCGGCCAGGTAATCGGTCAGGTCCTCGGCCATCTTCTTGGTCAGCGTGGTCACCAGGACCCGCCCGCCGGCCTCGACCGTCGTACCGATGCGGGCGAGCAGGTCGTCGACCTGCCCCTTGGTCGGCATGATCGTCACCTCGGGGTCGACCAGCCCGGTCGGCCGGATCACCTGCTCGACGACCTGGGCCGAGTGCTCGAGCTCGAATCCGCCGGGCGTGGCCGAGACGAACACGCACTGCGGCACACGCTCGACGAACTCGTCGAAGCGGAGCGGGCGATTGTCCTTGGCCGAGGGCAGGCGGAACCCGTGCTCGACGAGCACGTCCTTGCGCGAGCGGTCACCGGCGTACTGCCCGTGCAATTGCGGGACCGCGACGTGGCTCTCGTCGATGACGCAGAGATAGTCCTTCGGGAAGAAGTCGAGCAGCGTGTAGGGCGTCTCCCCCGGTGCCCGGCCGTCGAGGTGGCGGCTGTAGTTCTCGACGCCCGAGCACACACCGGTCTCGGCCAGCATCTCGAGGTCGTGCTCGGTGCGCACGCGGAGGCGCTGCGCCTCGAGCAGCTTGCCCTCCTTCTCGAATTCCTGGAGGCGTTCGCGCAGCTCGACCTCGATGGTGCCGACGGCGCGCTGGATGATCTCGTCGCCCGGTGACGTAGTGCGTCGCCGCGTAGACGGCGACGTCCTCGATCTCCTCGCCCATCTCACCGGTCAGGACGTCGAAGGGGACGATGCGCTCGACCGTGTCGCCGAACAGTTCGATCCGCAACGCCGCCTCCTCGTAGGCCGGGTGGATCTCGACCGTGTCGCCCCGGGCCCGGAAGGTGCCCCGGACGAGGTTGACGTCGTTGCGGGCGTACTGGAGGTCGACGAGGCGGCGCAGGATGTCACGCTGGTCGAGCTGCTCCCCCACCGCCAGCCCGAGGATGCGGTCGCGGTACTCGTCGGGCGAGCCCAACCCGTAGATGCACGACACCGACGCCACGACGATGACGTCCCTGCGCATCAGGAGCGAGGACGTCGTGGCATGCCGGAGGCGATCGATCTCGTCATTGATCGACGAGTCCTTTTCGATGTAGGTGTCCGTCGTCGGCAGATACGCCTCGGGCTGGTAGTAGTCGTAGTAGGAGACGAAGAACTCGACCCGGTTCTTCGGAAAGAGCTCACGCAGCTCCGACGAGAGTTGGGCGGCCAACGACTTGTTCGGCTCGATGATGAGCGTGGGCCGCTGCACCTGCTCGACCATCCAGGCGATGGTGGCCGTCTTGCCCGACCCGGTGATGCCCTGCAGCGTCTGGTAGGGGTCGCCGCGACGGACGCCCTGGGCCAGGGCCGTGATGGCCTGTGGCTGGTCCCCGGAGGGCTGGAACGGCGAGACGACCTCGAATTCGGGCATGACCTCCTGAGGCTACCCGTGCGGTGTCACAGCTCAGGCTTGCGTGCGCCGCGCCGACGGCCGCCGCCTCGAGCCAGTCCCACAGCTTGGCCACCTCGACCTCGAGGGCGGCCCGGTCACCGGAGTTGTCCAGCACGTAGTCCGCCTCCTTGGTGCGCTCCTCCCGCGAGATCTGGGCGCGGATGCGGGCCTCGGCATCCGCACGGTCGAAGCCACGCTGTGTGAGGAGGCGCTCGAGCGCCACCTCGGTCGGGGTGTCCACCACGACCACTTCGTGCAGCTTGACCGTGTCACGGTGCACCGCGGTGAGCAGTGGGATGGCCAGCACGACGATGGCGTCGCTGCCTTCGAAGGCATCGCGTGCCTCGATCATGGCGACCCCGATGGCGGGGTGCGTGATGGCATTGAGCTCGAGCCGGGTCTCGTCGTCGGCGAACGCCACCGCGGCCAACGCCTTGCGGTCGATGGTGCCATCGGGCGCGAGGATGCCCGGGCCGAAGCGGTCGAGCAACGGCTGGAAGGCGGGGCCGCCCGGTGCCACCACGTCGCGGGCGACCTGGTCCGCGTCGATCAAGACCGCGCCCCGTGCGACCAGCAACTCGGCGACGGCCGACTTCCCCGACCCGATACCCCCGGTCAGGCCGACTGCGAGCACGAGCGGGCTCCGTCCCGCAGGGGCTTGCGCGCCAGGGCCAACAGGACGAGCGTGGTGTCGTCGGGCTCGTCGGTGACGAACCAGTCGTCGGCGGTGATGCCGGTGACGCCACCCGTGTCGTTGCGCGCCACCAGCTTGTAGGCCAGGGGCAGCAGGCGCGTATACGTCCACACGTACCACTCGTACGGCATGCGGTGCCGCACATCGAACACGTCGAAGCGGAGCAGCTTGGCCGCCTTCAGGCGGCGCGCCTCGAAGTCGGCCTTCACGCGAGGCACGGCGTCGACGCCGCCGAGCCAGACGTCGCCGAAGTGCCGCTCGAGCATCGCCCGCAGCTCCGCACGGTCGAAGAGATGGAGGTGGAACGGGTTCTCGAAGTCGGCGGGCTTGTTCGGCGTGAGCACGCACACGAGCCCGTCGTCCTTGACCACCCGGGCCAGCTCGGCGACGTGGGGCTCGGGGTCCGTGAAGTGCTCGATGAGATGCGACGAGCACGCGCCCTCGAAACTCTGCGGCAAGAAGGCCAGACCGAGCGCGTCCATCTGGGCCACGTGCAGCCCTTCGGGCCCGTAGCGCGCCGAGGCGGTGGCGACCGCGTCGCTGGAGTAGTCCACCCCGACCACCTCGCGACCGGGGCCCAGGAAGCGGGCCGACTCGAAACCCTGGCCGCAGCCCACGTCGAGGATGCGCCCGTCGCCGATGCGATCGAGCACGGCGCGGTAGCCGGCCTCGTGGAGCGCGAGCAACGAGTCCGGGGTCACACCCTGCTGCGGGCGTTCGCCCGTCAACCGGGTCCTCGAACTGGTGGCCACGGCGCTCCCTTCAGTGACACCTTGGTGACACGCCGCGGGGGCGCTGCCTGCTTACACTACCCGGCGACCCCACCGGATCTCTTCATGCTCACCACACTCACCGCGAGACCTGCACGGCACGCCGCGCCTGGACGGCGCACCGCGTCCGGACGGCAGACCGTGCCGGCCCCGACCATCGCCACACGAGACAGCCAACGTCGTTGGACCATCGGTGGCGTCGTCGTGCTCGCCGCCTTGGCCTACGTCCCCATGCTGGCGGTCCGCCCGGGCGTGATCACGGCGAACACGAAGCCGTATCTGTACCTCGACCCCACCACGTTCCTGAGCCAGGTCGCCTTCTTGTGGAACCCCACGGTCGCGCTGGGCACGGTGACCCACGAGTACATCGGCTACCTCTTGCCGATGGGGCCCTTCTTCGCGCTCACCTCGGTCCTGCACATCCCGACGTGGGTGGCGCAGCGCGTGTGGCTCGGCTCCCTCCTCTTCATCGCCGGCGTCGGCATCCTCTACCTCTGCCGCACGATGCGTCTGCGCGGGCCCGGCCCGGTGGTCGCGGCGCTGGCCTACATGCTCTCGCCGTACTTCCTCCAATACGCCACCCGGATCTCGGTGATCCTGCTGCCCTGGTCCGGACTGCCCTTCATGCTGGCCTTCACCATCCTCGCCCTGCGGCGCGGCGGGTGGCGCTGGCCGGCGCTGTTCGCGCTGACGGTCGCGTTGGTGAGTGGCATCAACGCCACCGCCATCATCTACGTCGGCGTCGTGCCCGTCCTGTGGCTGATCTATGCGGTGGTCGTCCTGCGCGAAGCGACGTGGTGGCGCGCCATCGACACGGCCCTGCGCATCGCCATCCTCACCCTCGGCGCGTGCCTGTGGTGGATGGCCGGCCTGCTCGTCGAGGCCGCGTACGGGGTCAACGTGTTGAAGTACACGGAGACCGTCCCGTCCACCTCGGCCACCTCGAGCCCCTCCGAGGTGATCCGCGGCCTCGGCTACTGGTTCTACTACGGCGGCGACAGCCTGGGTCCGTGGACCAACTCGGCTGCCCGCTACACCCAGAGCCTGGTCCTGTTGGCCACGTCGTACGCCGTGCCCGTCTTCTCGGTCGTGGCCGCCGCGTTCGTGCGGTGGCGGGAGCGCGCCTTCTTCGTCGTCTTGATCTTCGTCGGCCTCGTCCTCTCGGTCGGCCCGTTCCCCTTCAACAACCCAACCGTGATCGGACGAGTCTTCAAGTCCTTCATGACCAACACAACGGCCGGTCTGGCGCTGCGCTCGACGGACCGGGCCACGCCCGTCGTGCTCCTCGGCCTCGTCATGCTGCTCGCGGCCGGTGTGACCGCGCTCTGGCAGCGCGTGTCGTTCCTCGGCATCGTCTCCGCCCTCTTGTTGGCGTGCCTCGTCGTCGCCAACAACCCGTCGATCTTCAACGGCGACATGATCGCCAACTACTTGTCCATCCCGGCCGCGCCGCCCGCCTACGAGCTGCAGGCGATCCACCATCTCAACACCACGCACCAAGGGACCCGGGTCCTGGCCATCCCGGGCGACAACTTCGCGTCGTATCGCTGGGGCGATCCGCTCGACACCCCGCAGCCCGCGTACCTGACCAGGGACTTCGTCACCCGCGAGCAACAGGTCATGGGCTCCATCGCCACGGCGGACACCCTCTACGCGCTCGACGACCCCATCCAGGAGGACACCGAGAACTACAACGCTCTGGCGCCCATCGCCCGCCTGATGAGCGCCGGCGACGTCATGGTGGAGTACGACCAGCGCTACGAGCACTACGGCGTGCCCCAACCACAACTGCTGGCGCTCCAGCTGCTGCACACCCCGAGCGGGCTCAGCGACCCCGTGTCCTTCGGAGCGCCCCGGCCGAACATCTCGGCCGTGTCCACCCTCGACGAACAAGACCTCAGTGCGCCCGCGACCATCACCTGGCCCAGTCCCGTCGTCACCTACACGGTCAACGACCCCCGCCCGATGGTCCGGGGCGAGTCGGACCAGGGAGCGATGATCGTCTCGGGCGACGCCGTCGGGCTGAACAACCTGGCCGGGCTCGGCCTGCTCAACACGTCGAGCGCGCTGTACTACACGGGGACGCTGGACACGGACCGAGGCCTCATGGAGGACCTCGCCGCGCAAGGCGCTCAGCTCGTCGTCACCGACACCAATCGCAAACAGGCCTTCCGCTGGAACACCTTGAACGCCAACACCGGTGCCACGGAGACGCCGGACGAGAACCCGGCGAAGACAGACCTGAGCGACAGCCCCGTCGAGCTCTTCCCCGGCACGTCCATCAACAGCAAGACGTACGCCAGCTACGTCGGCGCCGTGAACGTGACGGCAAGCAGCTACGGCAATCCTGTCTCGTTCACGCCCGAGAACCGTGCCTACAGCGCCATCGACGACAACCTCGACACCTCGTGGAACACCGGCACGTTCGTGTCGAACCCCTCGGGCCAGTGGTGGCAGGTGCAGTTCTCCAACCCGGTCACGACGAACCACGTCACCTTGGTCCAGCTGCAGCGGGGGGACCGGACGCGCTGGATCTCACGGGTGACCCTGCGCTTCGACGGCAAGAACCCCGAGACCTATGACCTCGGGAAATCCTCCTACGGGCCGTTGGGCCAACAGGTGACCTTCCCGACGACCTCGTTCCACACGCTGCGCGTCACCATCGACGCCACGACCAACGACACGCAGCCGCCGCCCGACTCGACGGCTGTCGGCTTCGCCGAGGTGGAGATCCCCGGTGTGCACGTCCAAGAGGTCATCCAGATGCCCACCGATCTGACCTCGACCATCGGCGCCGCATCAGCATCGAACCGGCTGACCTACGTGATGACCCGGCTGCGCACGTCGCCGTATCCGACCCGGAGCGATCCCGAGGCCACCATCACCCGGGAATTCCAAGTCCCGACCACCCGGACCTTCACCATCTCGGGCAGCGCCAGCCTCTCCTCCCTGCTGCCCGACGACGAGATCGACAAGCTGGTGGGGCGGACGCCCACGGCGGCCGACGGCTACATCTCGGCCTACTCCTCGGGCCGCATGCCGGGCAACCTGAACGCCACCGCGTCGTCCACACTCGACAACGATCCGACCACCGCGTGGCAGCCCGGTTTCGACCTCAGCGCCGACATCGGGGCGACGCTGACGTACAACCTGACGACGCCGCGCACACTGGCCGGGTTTCCGCTGACGGTGCTCGCCGACGGCCGGCACTCGGTGCCCACCGACATGACCATCTCCTCGGGCAGCCAGGTCCGCACCGTCGCGCTCCCGCCGATCGCCGACAGCACGGTGCCCGGCGCGACCACGACCGTGCCGGTGAGCTTCGCCCCGCTGACCGGCTCGCGATTCGTCATCACCTTCACCGCGGTCCGCGCCGAGTACGCCAAGAACTACTACTCCACCGGACCGCTCGCACTGCCGCTCGGCATCGCCAAGGTCGGGATCCCCGGCCTGCAGGCTCCCCCGACGCCCGCGACCCTGCCGGGCAACTGCGTGTCCAATCTGCTCTCCGTCGACGGACAGCCGATCGACGTCGCCATCGTCGGCTCCACCCAGAACGCCCTCGACAACGGTGAGGTCCAGGTGGTGCCGTGCGGCCCCGACGCCAAGGGGATCACGCTGGCCGCCGGCCCCCACATCGTCCAGACCGCGTTGGCCCACAACCCGCCGTGCGCCAACGCGCCGTCGCTGTGCACGGGGTGGAACATCGACCAGCTGGTCCTCGACTCGGCCGCCGGAGGGGGTCCCGGTCCCGCGCCGTCGCCGACCGCCGCCGGCACACCCTCGGTCCCGCCCGTCCAGGCCGGTGTGGCTCCGACGATCGTGCAGCAGTCCTCGCACATCGACAGCCAGACCGACCTCGTGTCGGACGCGCACCAACCCTTCGAGTTGGTGCTCGGACAGAGCGTCAACAAGGGCTGGGAGGCGGTGGCCGATCCCGGGCCCGGTGCCAGCCGGGGCTCGACTGCGGTGAATCTCGGCACCTCCCAACTGATGGACGGGTTCGCCAACGGATGGCAGGTCACGGCGGCCGACCTCCAGCGACTCGGAGGGCCCGGCTTCACGATCCACCTGACCTGGACGCCGCAGAAAGAGGTCTGGGCCGCGCTCGCTCTGTCGGGGGCGACCCTCGCCCTCTGCCTGGTGCTCGGTTTCCTGCCGTCGCGTCCCCGGCGCTGGGTGAGGGCGAAGCTGCCCCGACGCCTCCGCGGACCCGAAGGTCCCGAGGTCGTCGCGCTCGCCACCGAGTCCTTCGACGCCCCCACCTTGACGCTGCCCTTCTCGGCGCCACCCAAGGAGCAGCGCCAGCGAGGGTGGCGGAGCGTCCCGCGCGCCGTGCTCATCGGCGCGGTCACGGGCGGGGTCGCCGCCCTGGTCGTGTCCGGGGCCGCGGCTCTCGTCGTGGGCGCACTGGTGGCGCTCGGGCTCGTCGTGCCGTGGGCCCGCGTCGTCGCGCTCGCCGGCGGCGTCGCCTTCATCGTGGCCGGCTGCGCCAACGTGGTCGAGGGGCAGAACGTGCACAACTACGCGCCGGGCGCCAACTGGGCCGGCTCGTTCGTCCACGCGGGCAACCTGATCTGGCTCGGCGTCGTGTTGCTGCTCGCCGACGCCGTCATCACCGGCTTCGGGCTCCGGGTGAACAAACCAGTGGGCCGGCGCGCGCTGCGGGCGCGAGGACCGGGTCAGGGCATCGACACCAGGCCGATACCGACGATCGTCGGCATCGACGGCTGAGCTACGCCTCCTCGGCCAGCGCCTCGAGCGCACGCAGTGCGGTGGCGTCCCACGTGAACCAGCGCGACCGTACGAGCGCGCCCTTGGCCAGGCGGCTCCGCCAGACGTCGTCACGCAGGACACGGGCAAGCGTGGGCGCCAGGTCGGCGACGTCGTCCACCAACACCCCGGAGTCACCGTCGACGACCGCATCGGCGTGGCCCACGATGGCCGTCGCCACGGCCGGCGTGCCACAGGCGGCCGCCTCGGTCAGGGTCATCCCCCAGCCCTCGCGCTGCGAGCTGCTGGCGACGACCCAGGCCCGGCGATACCACGAGACCAGCTCGTCGTCAGCGACGTGCCCCGGCATCGACACCCAATCGGTGGCGCCCAGCTCGTCACGCAGTGCCTCGAGCGCCGGACGCTCGTACCCCTCGCCGATGATGACCGCCCGCAGCTCGGGCTGCTCGGCCTTCACCGCGGCCAACGCGCGCAGCAACACGTCGAAGCGCTTGACCGGCACGAGCCGTCCGACCGCCACCACCAAGGGCACCGCTGACCGCTGGCCGCCGGGGGTGAAGCGGTCGTCGATGCCCGGCGGTGCCACGGTGACCCGCTCGGGCGCGAGGCCGAGCTGGCTGACGATCTCGGTGCGCGACGACTCGGACAGGGTCACCACCCGGCTCTGGCGGTAGAAGCGCGGGGCGAGCCTGCGCTCGGTCAGGTCGCCCAGGCGGGCAAGGGTCGGCGGCAGGACCATGCCCCACATCTCGGCGTGGACGTGGTGCAAGAAAACAAGGCGCGGGCCGCGGTACCACAGCGGGGAGAGGAAGGGCATGCCGTTCCAGATCTCGACCAGCGCGTCACCCGGCCGGTGCCCCATGCGGATCCCCTCCCAGGCGGCACCCGGGAAGACGGCGTAGCGGCCGGCCCGGCGCAGGACCCGGTACCCGTTACGGCTGAGCGCGGCGGGTGCGCCGGGCACGGCCGACGTCCGGAAGGTGACGTCGAGCCCGGCGTCCGCCCAGCGCGACGCGACCATGTGGGCGTGCAGCTCCGAACCACCCGCTTCGGGGTCGTCGAGGTCGCGCCAGGCGACGAAGTGGATGCGCCGCAGGCCGGCGTCGGCGGCAACCGACGCGAGCACCTCGGAGCCCGACCGCACCACGTCGTGCGACGGTCCGTCACCGGACGCGAAGGCGGCCCGCCCCGTGTCGTCTCCACCCATCCGGTCAGGTTAGCCCTGCAGGCTCCCTCGATAGCCGGACCCTGTGGACCAATGCGAAGCCGGCCACGATCACCGCGAGCACGACCGCCTGCACACCGAGATCCACGAACGCCGTCGCCCGGGGTGCCCCGTGCACGGTCAGCACGGCAACCGTGAGTGCAGCGGCGCCGGCCACCAGGACGCCGACCACCCACCGGCGGCCGACGGCCAACAGGTACATGGTCAGCACGACGGTCACGCTCAGCATGATCATGGCGACGACGAGTGGGGCGAGCGCGTCCGAGGCGGACGTGTAGGCATGGTGGAACACCACTTCGAGCAACTCTTGCGGCGCCGCCAGCGCGATGCCGAGCAACAACACCGACGGCACGCCGAGGAGCACGAGCACGACCGCCAGTTGCCGCAGCGCATGGCCGCCCTGGCGCCACCGGATGGCCGCCTCGGGCAGGAGGTAGCCACCGAGCACGATGGCCCCGAACACGATCGCCTTGCTCGTCACCGACACTGCGGCGTAGGCACCGCTGTGGGTGGGGTTGTCGCGCCCGACGACGAGCACGTCGACGTTCTGGAGCACCGCCACCATCGAGAGCGACACCGACGCCACCACCAGGTCGAGCACGACCGTCCGTCGCTCGGAGCCGCCACCGCCGAGCACCCGGTCGGGGCGCACGGCCGCCACCCAGCCTGCGGTCGCCCACAGCGGACGCACCACGCCGCCGGACCAGGCCCGCACGGCCGCCCAGCGCGCGTGCGCGGCGGCCAGGACCTCCCCGATGAGCACGCCGACCGCCGCGCCGGACGGACCGAAGCCGGCCAGCACCAGCACGAGCACGGCGACCACCCGCACACCCATCTCCACGATGAGGTTCACCGCGAGGGGCTGGTACGAGCGGTGCGCCTGCAGGAGGCCGCGGTCGAGCGAGAGGAGGACGAAGAACGCGGCCGCGGTGAGGATGGCAGCGATGCCGATGCCGCTCTGCTGGTTGAGGACGACGGCGACGTCGTGCCGGCTGGCGAACACGAGGATCGCCCACGCCAGCACCAGCATGCTGCCCTGGCGGTGCATGCGGCCAGCCCAGCGGCGGACCAGATGGCCGCTGCCGTCCTCGTGCCATACCGTCACCCTGCGCACGACGGCGACGACGACCGCAGACCCGGGCATGGAGAGGATGAGGTAGAGGCCGGTCAGCTGGTTGAGGACGCCGTAGCTGTGGGGCGAGAGCACGCGCGCCAGCGCCACGGTGAGCACGACGCTCGCCCCGTTGGCCACGACGCCGGCGGCGGCCAACGGCCCCGCTTGCAACAACCCGGCACGCAGCGACTGGACGCCGGGACGCGCGTCGGCGTCGAGGATGAGCTCGGCCCCGAGGTTCGGCCCCACCGCGTTGGGAGCGAGCGCCATCGCCGCCGGCACGCCCTCGACGACGAGCTCGGCCGCAGGTGCGTCGGGCGCCGCCGGTTCGCTCACACGCGAGCCTTGGCCGCCGCGGTCTCGTCCTCCATGCCAATGCGGTCGACCTGCGGCAGGATCTGCCGCTGCAACCACTCCCCGCCCTCGAGGCTCACGTGGATGCCGTCCGGCGACCGCACGTCGATCCCGTCGAGTGTCGCCGTGTAGACGCCGTCCGGGCTGAGCATCCGATTGAGGTCGAGCACGCTGACCTCATCCGGATCGGACTGCGCCACCTGCCGGACCAGCGCGTTGTACGCCTGGGTGCGCACGGGCGCGTTTTCCGACCAGGGCAGGCCGTCGGGCTGGCGGTCGCTGGGATCGACGTAGGGCATGGTGAACAGCACCACTTTTGCACCAAACGTGTGGAAGATGGTGATGGCGGCCTGCAAGTCCTGCGCCAGGTGCTGGTCCCAGGCCGGCTCCCCGACGTGCACCCATTGGCCGTCGAGCAGGTGGTCGCTCACCTCCCAACGGCCCAACCCGAGCGCCACCACCTGGGGATGCTCCTTGGCGATCAGGAAGGGCCAGAGCGCCCGCCAGTTGTCGCAGCCCTGGGTCGCCGGCCCGGGCGACCCCTCCGTCAACACCTCGAGCGCCGGATCGAGGTCGCAGCCCACCGTGGCCTCGTCGTCCACGCTCACCCCGTACTCCGGACGCGACTCGACGGAGAGGCCCATGCCGAGCGTCATGGCGATGGAGTCCCCGACGATCAGGAGGCGGACCGGGCGCGGCCCGTAGGCACCGGCCCGCTCGAGCGCCTCGTGCTCAGAGTCGGAGAGACCGGGTGCGAGGCGCACGGTCATGCGTGCGCCGCTCGATCGGTCAGCCCGCACCGCGCCGGCGGCTGCCGCGCCCGGCCGTGGCGTGGCGGTTGCGACGGCGCCCAGGCAGACGGCCGAGAGGGCCACCACTGTCGCGAGCGTCGCGACGGCGCGCAGCATCTTGCCTCTGGCACCCACTGGGCGGCCCCGCAGAGCCGATCGCGTCACGTCCCGCCCGTTCCTCTCCGGCGTCGGTCCGACGCGGGCCCGCGTCGATCCCGACTCTCAGAATCGGCCCTTCAACTTCGGTGCTTGAGCATGGCACCGCCGGCCTCGATGGCGCGTGTCAACCCCCGAGCAGGGCGGACTTGCGAGCGGCCACGCAGACGGGTGCCCGCAGCGACGCCCGCTCCCGCCCGCCGTGCTTCTCGGCTGCGAGGACACATCGGTCCAGGGCGTCGGGCCTCAGGTGCAGCGCAGCCGGGAGGCCGGCCTGCACGCCGTTCCAGACCCAGGCGCCCGCCTGGAGCGTCGGGAGCCGGCCGAGCGCAGCCGTCATGAAGGCGGCGGCATAGACGGGGTCACTGCCCTGCTGCACGTGGGGAGCCGCGGGATTGGTCGCAATGACCACGGTGGTCACCCGCCAGACAGCGAGCGCGTGCCGCACGGTCGCCAGCTGCGCCGGGGTGCCGGTCGGCGGCGGCGCCCCGACCGCGAGGCCGAGGATCGCCAATTCCTCGAAGCCCCGCTCCGCCGAGCCCGCTCGCCGCGCCACCCCCTGGGGCCCGCCGCCACCGGCTTGGCTGTAGTGCATCCGATTGACCGCCTGCCAGGCCATGGCGGACTGGATGCCCGAGAACGGCGCCGGGTACGACAGCAGCACGCGCCCGGACGGCAGTGCCGGCGCCACCGTCTGATACCAGCGCGGCAGGATCACCGGGCGCATCGTGAACGGCAGGCGGTCGCCGAAGATCATCCCCATCGGAACGAGGGAGACCGCCGAGAGGAGCAGCGCACCGAAAGCGCCGCGCCAGTCGGGCAGCAGCGCATAGATGTGCTCGAGGATGAGGGCCAACATGATGGCCGCGGCCAGGAAGCCGATCGCCATGAAGCGTTGCTGGATCACGTTCTCGAGGACGGGCACGTGGTCGAAGAGCCGCGCCGGCATCCATTGGCCGCGCCGGATGCCGAGCGAGAAGAGCCCGCACGCGACGAGAACGAAGCCGAAGAACCACAGGCGGCGGTCGCGCCAGAAGACCGCCGTTCCGCCGGCGAGGACCGCCAGGAAGCTCCAGCCGAAATAGGTCCCCGAGGGTAGGAACGCGCCGTCGTAGCCACTGAGCGGCAAGAACCCGGTGTGGGCGTCGGGGTACCCCGGCGCGACGAAGCTCGAGGGGATGTACCCGCCCAGGATGCTGACGTTGGGCCAGACCAGTCCCGAGAGATGCGCCGGCCCGTCGAGCGCGAACCACACGGGCCAGGCCAGCAGCACGACGCCCACTCCCAGTCCGACGCCCAACCCGGTGGCGGCGTGTCGGGCGAGTCGACGCAGCGCAGCGCGGTCGAAGATCAGCGCGACGAGCACCAGCCCGACGATGCCGACGATGACCATCAGCGCCGTGATCGCCAACAGCTCCGAGGAGAGGAAGAACTGCGCGAAGACGAGCAGTCCGAGGAGCACACCCGACCACACCGCGCTGTGGCGCTGGCGGATCAGGATCTCGTCGAGCGCGATGAGGATGAGCGGGAGCACCATGAGTGCCGCGGTCATGAGGTGCGCGAACTCGAGACTGGTCAGCACGAAGGGCGAGAACCCGTAGAGCAGGCCACCGACGAAGGTGGCGGGGGTCCAGTGGACCCAGCGCCGCAGGGCGATGAACGCGGTGAACGCCGTGAGGGCCGGCGTGATCGTGGAGGCGACGTTGAGTGCGGCGACCGGGCCCCAGATCCAGGTCACGGGGACGAGCGGCAGGCTCAGGCCGGTCACCGACGTCTGCGCCAGCAGGTTGATCCCTGTCGGATGGAACAGGGCGGTCGAAAAGAACGGGTTGTGCCCGTGGGCCAGTGCCGTCGCCGGCCACTGGAAGAACCACAGGAAGAGCGCGGGGTCGCCGCACCCGCACAGCGTGTGCGTCGTCGCGCCCTGGGTCCAGGCGTGCACCCACAGCGCGACGCCGAGGGCGAGGTACACCAGCGCGACGACGGTCAACGTCATCCACCGTCGCCACCACCACCAGCGCCCCGCGTCGGGCGCGTGCTCAGCCAGGGGTGGTCGTGCCCGCCGTGGCAGCGGTCCGCCGCGGCAGCACGGGGGCGTCCCGTCCCGTGGACCCCGCCTCGTGGTACTCCTCTTCGACGTTCACGGTCCACACGTCGTGATCGGCCCCGAAGATGTTCTCCACTGTCAGCAGGGCCGTGTACATGGAGTGGTCCTGGTTGTTGTACTTGTGCATCCCGTTTCGCCCGACGGGGTGGATGTTGGGCGCCTCGGCGTCGATCCACTTGCGGATGGTCTCGACGTTCGCCTTGTAACTGAAGTCGTAGTACGGGTACGCCTTGGGGACGCGCACCACGTAGCCGCGCTCGACGTCGCCGTCCGCGGCGAGACCGAGCGAGATCAGCTCCTTGGTGCCGAGCGCAATGAGCTCCTCGTCGGGCATGTTCCACATCTCGTCGCCCTCGAAGACGAAGTACTCGAGGCCGAGGCAGGTGCGCCCGTCCTTGACGAGATAGGGCGACCACGATCCGTAATTCTGGATGCGTCCCACCTCGACGTCGGTGGCGTGGATGTAGATCCAGTTGTCGGGGAAGCTGCGCGCCTCGGGCACGACCAGCGCCACGGTCAGGTAGTCGCGGTAGTGCAGGTCGTCGGCCGCCGCGACGACCTCGGGCGGCGGCGCGGGCCTGATGGTGTGCACGAGGTCGCGCATCGGCATGGTCGAGATCACGTGCGACGCGGGCGCGGTGTGCTCGGTGCCGCCCTGGGTGTAGGTCACGCTGACCGCACGGCCGCGCTCGAGGTTGATGCCGGTCAACCGCGCGTCCATCTCCAGCGTCCCCCCGGCGGCCCGCACCTTGTCCGCGCAGACCTCCCACATCATGCCGGGCCCGTACTTGGGGTACTGGAACTCCTCGATGAGGGTGGTGATGTCCGTCTGGCCGCGCTTGGGCAGGATGGCGTTCACGACGGCCTTGCGCAGATCGAGGTTCTTGACCCGTTGCGCCGCCCAGTCGGCGGGCATGTCCGAAACCGGGACGCCCCACACCTTCTCGGTGTACGTCTTGAAGAAGGTCCGGTACAGACGCCAGCCGAAGCGCTTGACGAGCCAGTTCTCGTAGTTGGACTCGTCCTTGGGCGGGCGGATCCGGGACCAGATGTACGAGAGGCCGATGAGAAACCCTTCCCAGATCGAGATGTTGCGCAGCACGTTCAAGGCCCGCAGCGGGTAGTCGAGGAATTTGCCCTTGTAGTAGATCCGGCTCATCCGAGGACGGAGCATGAAGTCACCCTCGGGCAGGATCTCGTGCCAGAGGGCCTCCACCTCGTCGACCTTGGTGAAGAAGCGATGGCCTCCGAGGTCGAAACGCCAGCCGTCGCGTACGACGGTGCGGCTGATCCCGCCGACGACGTCGTCGGCCTCCAGCACCAGCGGCTGCTGCCCCCGTTTGGTCAACAGGTACGCCGCCGTCAGGCCGCCGGGACCCGCGCCGACGATGACGACGGGTGCATCGTGTGAAGCGGCCATCGAGAAGGGCAGGTTAGTGGACCCTCCGTAGGTGCTCAGGGAGGGTGCAGTGGCGCCGCATCCTGGGCGTGGCGTCTTCCCTGGCGAGGCTCAGGCGCCGCTCAGGACGCTCACTCAGGGGACCGAGATGTTGAGGAACGCCAACAGGGCGTACCCGGCCAGGCCGGCCGAGAGCAGCGCCAGGACGGTCCGCTCGAGTTGGGTCTGGGTGAGCACGAGCGCGGCGGCCATGGAGAGTGGGAAGGCGCTCAGGGCGTAGCGCTCGAACGAGTCGAGGTTGTTCCCGGCGACGGCCGTCGCCAGCACGGCGGCGGCGAAGAGGGTGTAGGAGGCGGGAAGCCGCCGCCAGCACACGATCAGCATGGCGAGCGCGAGAAGCACCCACGGAACGTGGAGCGCGGTGCCGACGTGGTGGTGCACGAGGCCCTTCGCGTCGTCATAGAGCGTGGACAGCGGGTCTGAGAGCCCACCGTGGTGCGAGCTCTCGAGTTGGACGCGCAGCGGGGCCCACCAGTCACCCACCTCGTGCTTGGCCCAGCCGAGGAACGCCACCACCCCGACGAAGGGCGCCGCCAGCGCGGCGAGCCCCGCCGCGCGCTCGTTGCGCCCCAGCCGGGTCCACCACCGCACCAGCTCGGCCGCCACCGCCAGCACCAGCAACAGGCCGATTGGCCGTGTCAGCGCGGCGGCGAACGCGAGCAGCGCGGCCAGCGCGAAGTGGGGACGGGCTACGTCGTTCCCCGGGGGCGGGCGCAGTGCGAGGAAGCAACCGATGGCGAAGACGAGCAAGAGCGACTCGGCGTAGCCCATCACGAGGACGAAGCCGGCCGGCAGGAGGCTCAGGATCCAGAGCGAGCGGCGGGCTACGAGCGTGTCCCCGGTCTCGCGACGCACCAGGACGTAGAGCATGGCGGTCGCGACCAGCGCGGCAACGTTGGCCAGCAGCACCAGCGCAGGGCCGTCACCGAGGCCAGGGAGCCACGCCAGCGCGTGGGTGAGCGCCGGCACGGCCGGGAAGAACCGCAGGGACTGGCGACCCAGTGGCGCGTAGCCGACCCGGGCGATGCTCTCGTACCAGCCGGCATCCCATCCGAGGAGCCCGGAATGGACGCGGGCCGCCACGCCGGGAGTGGATGGGTGGGTGCGATCGACGACGAAATGCGCCAGCCCGAGCGCGCCGAGGACCACCACGCGGGCGACGAGGAAGGGCACGACCGCCTCGCGCGCGGGCTCCGGCACGCGGTCCCAGGCGCGCTGGGTCGAGCGCCACGCCCCGTGACCGGGCGCACCCGAGGCGGCCGCGTCGCTGCCGGCACCCTCCGTGCCCGTTCCCTTCGGTTGGTCGTCATGCGGGCCGGGCGCCCACGATGCCGGCGGCGCCGACGTCGGGGCCGGCGTACCGGTCACCTCCGTCGTCCTGGCCGTTGCGGCCATCGGCTCGCTCACCTCGGCCACGGCTCAGGGTCCCGTCGCGTACTCGGTCAGGTTCATCGGCTCGTAGTAGAGCGCGGGGTGGTTGGTCACGATATTCAGTCCCCCGCCCCCGTTCTTGGTCGTGGCGTTGATCAGGTCAGCCGCGATTGTCTCGCATTTCACGCTGTAGGTCTGGTACATCGGCTGCCACACCAGCCAGATCCGGTGGCCGGTACCGGCCCTCTGCAAGACGTAGTCCGAGAAGGCGTTCGGGTTGGCGGCGTGGACGGCATCGGCGTAGTCCACCCAGTCCACGATGGCGGGGCCGGTGCGGCGGGGAAACGTGATCATGTCGTACTGCGATGGATCTCGGATCAGGCGGTAGACCGACGGACCCAACTGGTCGGGACAGAAGGCAATGATGTCGCCGGGCTTGGCCCGGGCGTTGATGGCGGCGGCCACGGTGGTCGCCTGGGTGCGCTGCGTCGTGACGTTCTGGGCGGACGAGACCAGGCCCGCGACCACCGCCAGCCCGACGACGATGACACGCGCCACCGGGTTCAACAGCGTCGTCGTGCCCAGTGCAACGAGGAGCAGAAACGGCAGGAACACGACGGCGGCATAGCGCGAGGAGAACGCGCTGGCCGTGATGATGCCGCCGGCGATCGCCGCGAACAGCGTCCCCAGGACGACGAAGCCGACCCCGCGCGCCCGCGGCCGGGTGCGCAGATCGAGCTCGATGATGCGGCCGGTGAGGCCGATGCCGAAGACGGCCAGTGCCAGCATCGCGAAGTAGATGACGGCGAGCAGGCGGCCCTGGTTCGTCCCCGTCTGCAATGTCGAGCCCTGGTTGTCGGTGAACCCGGTGAGCGCGTTGATGACGGCGGAGAAGTTGGGGGGTGCCGCCCACGGCGTCCCGGTGTGCTTCGCCTGATACAGGAAGGTGGGCAGCCAGGGGACGAAGAGCAGGCAGCCCACGGCGAGCGCGATGAGCGCCGCCCATGGCGCGTGCTCGGGGTGGCCGCGGCGTCGAGTCCGCACGACCGACGCGATCAACCAGATGGCCACGATGCCGACGAGGTAGAGCGACCAGTACTGCGTGTAGAGGAGCGCGGCGGCGATCAACGCGACGGCGACGAGATTGCCGGCCCGGGGCGCGGTCACCGCCCGTTGCAGGGCCAAAAAGCCCAAGCCGGTGAGCAAAATGACCAGCGCGTACATGCGTGATTCGGTGGCGTAGTACACCGCGAAGGGTGCGCTCGCCAGCAGGACGAGCATCGTCCAGGCCACCGGACGGCCGCCGAAGCGCCTGCCGCAGAGCCAGCCCACCGGGAGGGTGAGCATGGCGATGATGCCCGACAACGAGCGCACCGCATCGTTGGACTGGCCGAAGAGCACGATCCAGAAGTGGAGGAGGTAGTAGTACAGGGGCGGGGCCCCGTCGTGCTTGAGTGCGTTCGGAATCTCGTGCAGCGGGAGGCGGGCGACGTCGACCGTCAATGCCTCGTCCAGCCATAACCCTGATCTCGTCCAGAAGCGCAGGAAGAGGCCTGCGGCTACCACCAGCACGACGCCGATCCCGACGACGGTACGCGTGCGACCGCTGAGACCAGGAACCTCGTCGGGCATGGGGCGCATGGTAGGACACGAGGGTCGCGGTCTAGGATCATCCGCCGCCGGTGGGGGCGGCGCGTCCGGTGGGGCGCGGTCCAAGGAATCGAGGAGACCGAAGGGGGGAAAGAAGGCGACGTGGCCCGTTACATCGCGAAACGGCTGGTGTTGCTCATCATCATCATCATCTTTGTCTCCGTCGCGACCTTCTTTCTGGTTCACCTCCTTCCGGGTGACCCGGCGACCACGATCCTCGGTCCCAACGCGACCGCGCAGAACGTCGCCACGATCAACCGCGAGCTAGGACTGAACAAGCCGCTGATCGAGCAGTACTTCATCTGGATCGGCCACGTCTTCCAGGGCAACCTCGGCCAGTCGTTCACGACCCACGAGTCGACCACCACCATCATCGCCCAGTCGTTCCCCATCGACCTGGAGCTGATCATCCTCTCGCAGATCATCGCCTTCGCCATCGCGTTCCCGATGGCGATGACAGCGGCCCGCCGACCGAACCGGCTCTTCGACCAGGCCTCGAACAGCACGACATTCGCCTTCTTGGCGCTGCCACCCTTCGTCATCGCGCCCGTGTTGGTGCTGATCTTCGCCGTACACTGGCACGTGTTCCCCGGTCCGGCCTCCTATGTCCCGCTGACCCAGGATTTCTGGTCCAATGTCCACACGATGTTGTTACCGTCCATCGTGCTGGCGCTCGGTTCCATCGTCGTGTATTTCCGCTTGCTGCGAAACGATCTCATCTCGACGCTGCAGGAAGACTTCATCACGATGGCACGCTCCAAAGGACTCAGCGACCGTCGCATCATGTGGCGGCACGCGCTGCGACCGTCGTCCATCTCGCTGTTGGCCTCCGCCGGTGTCACCATCGGTAGCCTCATCGCCGGGACCTTCATCGTCGAACTGCTCCTGCAGCTGCCCGGGCTTGGGTATCAGTTGATCTCGAGCGTCAACCAGGACGACTATCTGGTCGTCCAGGGCATCACGCTCTTCGTTGCGGTGGCCATCGTGCTGATCAACTTCATCTTCGACTTCCTGTTCACCATCGTGGATCCGAGGATTGCCCGTGAGTAGCGCTGTCACCGACGACCTGGTCGAGATCAGGCAGGAGATCGCCGCCGAGGCGGCGGCGGATCCCACCCGCAAGAAGCTGGGCGTGTTCTTCTGGGTCTGCGCCTCCTTCATCGTCCTCGTCGCCCTGCTGGCCACCTTCGCCAGCCTGTTGCCGCTCCCCAACCCCGATCTGGGCAACTACAGCAGCGTCCAGAACGGCGGTCCGAGCTGGAGTCACCTGCTCGGCACGGACGACCTGTACCGCGACATCCTCAGCCGCCTGATCTACGGCGCCCGGGTCTCCCTCGTCGTCGGCTTCGGCGGTGCGCTCATCGGCCTGGTCGTCGGTGGCATCCCGGCCATGTACTCGGCGTATCGGCGGGGCCGGATCGACACCGCCCTCAACACCGGCTCGTATGTGGTCCTTGCCTTTCCCGCCATCGTGGCGGTGATCGCCATCGTTTCCTTCTGGGGTCACTCGCTGTTCAAGATCACACTGATCATCGGGATCTTCGCCGCGCCGCTGATCTTCCGCATCGTGCGCGCCTCCACCCTCTCGTACGCCACACGTGATTTCGTCCTGGCGGCCAAGGCACTCGGTGCCAGCGACACGCGCATCCTCGTGCGCGAGATCCTGCCCAACATCATGCCGACGATCGTCTCGTTCGGCCTGATCGCGGTGGCCACCATCATCGTGCTCGAGGGCTCGCTCGCGTTCCTAGGCCTCTCCGTCCAGCCACCGACACCGAGCTGGGGCAACATGCTGAACGAAGGGTCGAGTCTGCTCACCGGGGCCAAGGGCCAGACCAACCCCTGGCTGGTGATCTTCCCGGCCAGCGCCATGTTCCTCCTCCTCTTCAGCCTCAACGTGGTGGCGGACAAGCTGCGCGCCTACTTCGATGTGACCGAGATCAAGCTGTGATCGGGCGCACGCTGTTGGAGGTCGACGACCTCCACGTGTCCTTCGCCACCAGTCGCGGCACCCTGCAGGCGGTCCAGGGCGTGAGCCTCACGCTCGACCAGGGCAAGACACTGGGCATCGTGGGCGAGTCGGGTTCAGGGAAGACGGTGCTGTCGCGCGCCATCATGGGCCTGCTCCCCCCTCCTCGAGCACGCAGACGGGATCGGTGCGCTACGACGGCACCGAGATCCTCAATGCGCCCAACGACGAGTTGCGCAAGCTCTGGAGCACGCACATTGCGATGGTCTTTCAGGACCCGATGACGTCGCTCAACCCGGTGCAGCGGATCGGCCACCAGATCACCGAACCGCTGCGCATTCATCTGAAGCTCTCCAGGGCCGAGGCCAAGGAGACCGCCCTCTCGCTGCTGATGCAGGTTGGCATCCCCTCCCCGGTCGAGCGCTACGAGGCCTATCCCGCCCAACTCTCGGGCGGCATGCGCCAGCGCGTGATGATCGCCATTGCGCTCGCCTGCGCTCCCCGCCTCCTCATGGCAGACGAGCCGACCACGGGACTCGACGTCACCGTCCAGGCGCAGATCCTCGACCTCCTCGGACAGCTGCAGCACGACCGCGAGATGGCGATGGTCCTCGTCACCCACGACCTGGGTGTCGTGGCCACGCGCACTGACGAGATCATCGTGATGTACGCCGGCAACGTCGTCGAGCGCGCGCCGACCAACGTCTTGTTCAAGAGCATGGCGATGCCGTACACCGAGGCGCTGCTGAAGTCGACGCCTCGGATCGCGGACCCGAGCCACACCCGGCTCACGGCGATCGAAGGCCGGCCGCCGGACCTCCTCCATCCGCCGGCGGGTTGTCCGTTCGCGCCCCGATGCCCCTACGCGCAGGAACGCTGCCATCGGGAGAAGCCGCCCCTGGTGGAGGCGGCGCCGGGACACTCCTACGCATGCTGGTTCCCGCTGACCGCGGCCGACCCGCCGGTTCCCGCCGCCGCTCCCGCACCCACCGAGACGGTGCAGGCATGACCGACACCGCACTCGACACGGCCCCGGCAGCGATGACGGACCCGCTGCTCACCGTCGAGGACCTCCACGTGTCGTTCCACAAGGGCAGGGAGACCGTGCAGGCCGTGGCCGGGATCACTTTCACCATGAGCCAGGGCGAGACGCTCGGCCTGGTCGGAGAGTCCGGATGCGGCAAGTCGACGACGGGCCGGGCCATCGTGCAGGTCGAGAAGCCGACATCAGGCCGGATCCGCTTCGGCGACACCGAGCTGACGTTGCTGAGCCGTCACGACCTTCGCACCCTGCGCACCCAGGTCCAGATGATCTTCCAGGACCCCATTTCCTCGCTCAACCCGCGCCGACGCATCGCCGACGTCGTCGCCGAGCCGCTCACGATCTGGAAGATGGGAACCAAGGAGGAGCGGCGCGAGCAGGCCAATGCCATGCTCGACACCGTCGGTATCGACCCTTACATCAACGGGAACCGCTTCCCGCGTGAATTCTCGGGCGGCCAGTGCCAGCGCATCAGCATCGCCCGCGCGCTGATGCTCAAGCCGAGGTTGCTGGTGTGCGACGAGATCGTCTCCGCGCTCGACGTGTCGGTCCAGGCGCAGATCCTCAACCTGCTGGAGGATCTCAAGGCCGAGTACGACCTCACGATCCTCTTCATCGCCCACGACCTGGCGGTGGTCAAGAACGTGAGTGACCGGGTGGCGGTCATGTACCTGGGGCGCCTGTGCGAGATCGCACCCTCCGACACGCTCTACGAGGCGCCGGCCCACCACTACACCGCGGCCTTGCTGGCCTCCGCCGTCGAGCCCGACCCCGAGTCGGACCGTACCGCTGTCCCGATGACCGGTGAGCCACCCAGCCCGATTCACCCGCCGTCGGGCTGCCGCTTTCGCACCCGCTGCCCCCGGGCCGAGGCCCGGTGCGCCGAAGAGGTCCCCGAGATGCGTGATCTCGCGCCCGGCCACCAGGTGGCCTGCCACTTCCCCATCGGGAGTTGAGCACGCCCACGGTGGCCGGCACCGGCCGGCGCCGCGTCGCCTGCACCGCGCCCCCGGCGTTTCCCAACTTGCACGACGACTGGCCCCTGCTACGGGCCGCGCTGGCCGACGCCGCGCTCGAGCCGTCCGCCGTCGTCTGGAGCGACCCTGCCGTGGACTGGTCCACCTTCGCCCTCGTCGTCGCCAACGGCGCCTGGGACAACATCCACCATGTCGACGAGTTCCTGCGCTGGATCGACCACGTCGAGTCTCTCGGCGTCCCCGTGGTGAACAGCCCGGCCACACTGCGCTGGAACCTCGACAAGCGCTACCTGCGGACGCTGGCCTCGGCCGGTGTCCCCATTGTCTCGACCCAGTGGGTCGAGCCTCCACGTGACGCACGCAGAGCCGGGGTAGACCGCCTCCACCTCGAAGGCGAGGTCGTCGTCAAGCCTGCGGTCTCGGGAGGCGGATTTCAGACCGCCCGCTACCGCCCCCACGAGCACGAGGCCGCCCGTGCACACGCCGCGGCGTTGTCGGACTCGGGCGTAACGGCGATGGTGCAGCCCTATCAGGCGTCGGTGGACGACGACGGCGAGGCCGGACTCGTTTTCTTGGGTGGTGCATATTCGCACGCGATCCACAAGCAGCCGATGATCCGTCGCGGCGTGGCTCCGCGCCAGAGCCTGATCGACAATCAGATCGTCACCGCGGCAACCGCCACGCCCGACCAGCTCGACCTCGGCCTCCTCGCCGTCCGCGCCGCCGAGTCGCTCCTCGGCCCGACCACCTACGCCCGGGTGGACATGGTGCGAGAGGCCGGCGGCCGACCCGCCCTCCTCGAGCTGGAGCTCCTCGACCCCGTGCTGTTCTTGACGACGGCGCCCGGGTCGGCCGAGCGATTCGCCGCTGTGCTCACCGACACCCTGCCCGACGCACGAAGGACGCGCTGAATTCCGGACGGAGCAGACTGGGCACGTGTCAGATCCAGCACGCATTCGCCGCGCGACGCTCGACGACCTCGAGGATCTGCTGGCCATGGACCGCGGGAGCGCGGACCGCGACCCAGAGCGGGTCACCACCATCCGGGCCCAGGTCGCAGAGGGGCACTGTTGGGTCCACACCGGCGAAACCCGCCCCGACGGCTACGCGGTGGTGCTCCCGCGTCATTTCTTCCGCAGAGACTTCTTGGACCTCCTCATGGTCACACCGTCTGCTCGGCGGTCGGGCGTCGCGACGAATCTGCTGCGAGCATTCCTCGGCATGGACGGAACACAGCAGGTCTTCACCTCGACGAACCGTTCGAATACGCCAATGCGCGAGCTGCTGCGCAAGGAGAACTGGCGGCTCAGCGGCGAGCTGGATGGACTCGACGCTGACGATCCTGAACTGTTCTTTTTCACTTGGCGCTCATAGACGGCGATTCGGCGCTTCGGTCGCGACGAAGAGCGCTTTGAACATCTCACTCATTTCGGACAGCTGATACCGGGCCTGGAGGCCGCTGGGGTTGGGCAAGAGCCACAGACCGGAACCGCCGAGGAGCTCGGGCTGGCGACCGATCACGGCTTGTGGCCGACGAAAGGCCGTGCGATACGCCTGCAGTCCGAGGAACGCGACAGAGCGTGGTCGCAGCACCGCTACCTTGGCCTCGAGCTGCAGCGCGCCGTCACGCAGTTCGGCGACGGTGAGTTCGCTGGCGGCGGCTGTCACCCGATCCACCAAATTCGTGATGCCGATGCCCAGGCCGGGCAACAGAGGCTGCTCGGCCGGCACGAGAACGGACTCGGTGAATCCACCGGCACAGAGCAATCTCCAGAATCGGTTCCCGGGCCGAGCGAAATGGAGGCCCAGCTCACCCGAGAGTGTCCCGGGATTGATGCCGCAGAACAGGACGCGCAGATCAGGACCAACCAGATCGGGAAGCGGCTGCTCCATGGTGCGAACACGTACGCTCCGGCCACGTTCGGCCGACGCTGCTACCCGTCGATCGCGTGCAGGGCCTGCGTGATGTCGTCGATCGCTGCCTGCTCGGCTTCGCTGGTTTCGTGTCCATGCTCCCGGTGCGCGGCTGCGACTTTGTGCGACAGCGTGACGATGAAGCGGCGATATTCCTCGACCTCTTCCGGCGTGGCCTTCTTCTCGAGGAGAGCGACTGACTCGCGCAGGTGCTGCAGACCGTGCTGCTTGAGCTCCTCCGGAGAGTGGGAGTGGGTGTGGTCCCGCTCAGGTTTGGCCGCGACGATGTCATCTAAGAGTTCGCTCTTGCCGTGCTGCTGCCGTGCCTCGACGTAGGCCTTGGCCATGGCGATGGTCTCGCGAAACGAGCCGCCGCGCTGGGCGGTGACCACGATCAAGCCGGCGCTCGGTGGCGCTTCGAGCACCAGCTGCCACTCCTCAGCCGTGAAATCAGACTTCGAGGTCATTGCCAGTCTCCGATCTCGTGCACTCGCCAACTCGGTTCTTTCCACGCACCGTAGCGTCCGGTGCACAGGCGCATGCTCCGATCACGCGGCGGGCTCGACCGCCATTCCGTCCGGCGCACGTTCGCTCGAACCATCCGGCGTCTGCGCTCCACCTGGGTACACCGGGAAGATGATCCTTTGGTAGACCTCGAATTTGACCAACCAAAACACGATGTTCACGACGAGAAAGCCAGCTCCGGCGACGACGAGGTGAAAGCGTTGTCCGGAGGGCGCCAACCGGGCGATGGCACCGGTGGCCAGGCTCGTCCCTGCGATGCAGAGAATCGATGTGGCCCAGTACATGGCGACCTGGCGACCAACACGGGCCCGCGGTGCTTCGCTCCAGATCCAGTAGCGACTCATCAGGTACGAAGGGACCGTACCGGCAAGACTCGCCACGACCGCGGCCGCGGTTGCACCTGTCACGTCCCACCCGTAGAGCGCCAGGAGCGTGAACTCGCTCACGGCGAAGGCAACGACGGAGGTGGCGCTGTAGCGCGCCAGCCGTACGATCGATGCACGACGGCTCGGATCGCGGGGCGCAGCGCCGACCGCACTCTCGACGACTTGCTGGGTGGTCACAACAAGACATTTTCAGTGAGACCTCGGAATCAGCTGTGAGCAAGCTAGAAGTTCACCGAGGAGCGCATCGATCGGCAACTGAGACCTCCACGTCCCAGGTTGCACTCAGAAAAGTCGCTGCGCCCGACGCCGACTTTTTGACGAGGACACGCCGACGACAGGTACGAGCACCTAGCCGCTCTGAGCACAGGTTTGGTCGAGCGCGGTCCACGCGGCAAGCTCACCATTGTTGAACCTCGAGCACGAGATCGACGTACCAGGGCCAACCACGACTTTGGACGAAGACGGTGAGGAGCCCGTCATCTGAAGGATCTCTTGAGAGATTCCTGCCGTAGGACCGGACAGATTACAGGCGACGTAGGACCCCACGCCGAGGCCGGTGGGCGCCGGGCCGCACTCGGCTTGCGTGCCGGCGCCGAGGCCGCTCTGCGCCTCGACGGCGGTTTCGAGCGCGCCGATCGTGACCGGCGGAGGAGGCGGGACCGTTGAGGTGGTCGTCAACAACGGCGAGAGAGTCGTTGTCGTGGTCGGACCCGTCTTCGTCGTCGTCGTGACGGCGCCTGCGGCTTTCTGCGGGTTCGCCGGCCCCTTGCCGCGAGCGGCAATGATGACGACGACGACGACCACGACGACCACCAGGACCACGGCGATCCCCGCAACAAGTGCCGGCTTGCTTCGATACCACGGTCCCTGCCCGCCTGAGTTCGCCATCTTTCCTTTTCTGTGGTGTCCCACTGCCGCGTCGTCGCGAGACTACGCCGGGAGGAAGGACGACCGTCTGCACGCTTGCGTCAACGGTCCACGCGTGTGACCGGATGGTGAACTTTCGTCCTTCGACACGCCCCACACTCGCCCGTTCGGTGTCGAGTCAGGATTGCGTTTCGTACGTCCGTTCCCCGTTGGCGTCGTTGTACATCTCAGAGACGATCAGCCATGACCCGTCGCTCTGGCGCTGGAGCACGCGCAGCGAGTAGTTGTCTCTCATCTCGATCTCCCCGCCACCCACGAGCTTTTGTCCCTCCACCTGCAAATGCGCCGACACCAGCACGACGTCCGGCGTCAGCACACGGAGCGCGGTCTCAGGAGGAGCGTTCAGGGTCCCGGCGTTGAAGTTGTCGTCCGAAAACAGACCCCGGAGATAGTCGACGATCTCATCTGCACCCTTCCTCACCGTGCCAAAGGCATTCACCCAGTCGGCGTCTGCGGTGTAGATACCGACGAGTTTCTCGGCGTCACGTTCCCGGAACCCAGTCATGAGCGACATCAGCGTCACACCGATGGCATCTTGGTCGGCCTGGGGAAGGGACGCCGGATCACCGGAGTCAGTCGCTGCGGTCATGCCGCTCCTCTCGCTGCGCACCTCTGAAGTGAGCTTCACAGAGTTCCGCCGTCACCGCCACGAGCGAAGCGGGCTGGGTAGCATGAGCCGAGTGCAGGGTGGCATCCTGAATGCGAACGACGGGAACGCCGTACTCGAGGGTGGTCCGCTCGACGGACGCGTGCATCAGGTCGAGCCGGGCACCGAAGAACTTCTGGTCGTGATGGAAGACGGAGCCAGACATCGCTACGCCGCGTGTCAGAGTGTCGAGGGACGTCCCGATGGTCGGCTGCTGCCCGTCTTCGAGTATCGAGGGCGGGACTATCCGCTCCGGTCCTCTTAGCGTTGAGGCAGCTCTCATTCCCGCCTCCCGACCGAAAGGATGGGAGCCATGGCACCGGCGCACCCCAGACGCGGTAACTCGCCTACCACCCGGACGAAGCGAACGCTTGACGCGTTACGACGGGGGCTTTCCAATCGGTCGGCGCAGACCAGATCGCCTACTCCCGCGCCCGTGCGCCCTGGTACGACGATGCCTATGCCGGCACGGGGGACTCCGACCTCGGTCCCGCGCTGAACGCGCAGTGGCTCGCCGACGTGGCCAGGATCGAGAGGGCGCTCGCCGCGGCGCCCGTGCACGGCTCGGCCGGCACGGTCCAGTTCGAAGTCGTGGATCTCTGGCAGTGGCAGCCGGCCAAGGTCTGGGACTCGGCGGTCGCATTCTTCTTCTTAGAACACGTCCCCGACCAGATACTGCCGGGGTTGCTCGTGACGCGGCACGATGCGCTGCGGCCGGGCGCAACGTTCTTCGTTGCCGAAGGCGACGGCCCGCGACCTTCGCAACGGCGGGCTTCGCGGTTCGCTCCGTCGTCGCCGAGCGCCTGGTGCACCTGACAGCCACCAGAGACTGACCGCACGGAACTGCACCTCGCCAACGAGCGACCGGGGACGACACTCCCGCGGTCTGCCTGACGGAGCTACTCCCCCGACAGTGCCTCTTCGTCGAGCTCTTCTTCTTGCACGGTGCTCTCCGCGAGGGTTTCATCCGCGATGAGGTCCGCCGTTACCTGCTCCTGCACCGTGAGCTCGGCCGCGGGGTCCGCCTCGAGCCGCTCGTCGGGAATCGGTGCACCGCTCCGCACCGATCGCCCATAGGTCCCTGCCGCCAGGCGAGCCTCCGCCCGCTCGATCGCCGCCAGCCGCTCCCGGAGACCTTCGCTGACGGCGTCGTCACCCTCCACGTCGGTCAGGGGCTCGGCCGGGTCGGCGATGTCGCCCCTGTCCGCCAGGGTGCCGACCTCGTCGTCACGTGCCGTCGTCAGGTCGCGGAGCAGCCCTTCGACCCGCACCCGCTCGTCCGCCAGCAGCTGGCGTGCTCGTTCATCGTTCATATCGCAGGGGAGCTTAGGCCGGTCCCGGCCGGGAGGGTGGCGCCGGCCCGCGTGCGAAATGACCCGTCAATGGAGATCGGCGACGTTGTTCGCGGTCGAGGAGACCGCAATTGCTCCGCTGTCGACTTCGATCGGAGTCGGGGCGTCATCGGATGGACCGCTCGAGCCATTGCCCAGCTGCCCATTGTCGCCGTATCCCCATGCCCACACGTCACCAGAACTGTCCAGGCCGTACGACGCGAATCCTCCCGTCACCACCTCGGTGAAGGTGATGCCCGCCGGCACATGCGCCTTGACCGGCGCGTACTCGTTGGTCGTCCCGCCGTTCCCGAGTTGCCCGTGGGCGTTGTTCCCCCACACGAACACCTTCGCGTTGTCCAGCAAGGCGATGGTGGAGCCGTTCGAGGTCCTCTCGGACCCACCGGCTGACACTTCGGCGACCGGGGCAGGCAAGCTGATCAGTGTCGGGACCTTTTCCTTCTTGATCATTGCGCTGTTGACACCGAGCTGACCGAACGAGTTGCTGCCCCACATGTAGAGGTCGCCGCTCGATGTGACGGCCGCCGACGTGACATTTCCGGCGCTCACGTGCACGACGCCGGACACACCGCTGATGACGGCGGGGGCATGGTCGGGCGTCGTGCTTCCGTCGCCGAGGTCGCCGTTCATGTTGTTGCCGCACGAGGCAACGGTCCCGTCATTGAGCAGCCACAACACGTGGCCCTGTCCGCCCTGCACTTGCAGCGCGTTCGTCACGCCCGTCACGGCAACTGGAGTGGGTTCTTGGACGCTGCTGCTCCCCCCGCCACACTGGTCATTGCCCCAGGCCCAGCCCTGTCCCGTGGCATCGACGGCGTACGCGCCGTCATCCGATTCTCCGATGGCGGTGATGAAGACACCGGACGGAAAGTTCGCCTGGACGGGCGTATTCATCCACGGGCCGTCCGCTGCGGAGACGGTGCCGTTCCCGAGCTCACCGGACTTGTCGCTCCCCCACACCCACACGGTGCCGTCGGTGCTGCACGCGCTGGCTCCGCCGACACATTGCAGCGCGTACGTGTTGGCGTTGCCGGCGTCGACTGCGACCACGTCGCTCAGACCGGCAACCGGAGTCGGTGACACTTTCGTGTCCGGTGTGACGGCGCCGAGGTACGAGCCCCAGCCGTCAACCGCACCGCTCCCTTGCGCGAAGGCTCGACTGGGCGACGCCAGCATGACGAGCGAAACGCTCGCAACCACGAGTGGCAGTGCGACGAGGATCACCGGTCTGCTCGACAACAGTCCTCCTGGCTCTGCCTGTTCGTTCGTCCTACTCGGCTTCACCCTCCGCAGCCTCCGCGGGCACGGCGGCCACGGCGGCGTCCGCGGCCGGCGCAGCGTCGGCCACCGGCGTGGGCTCGGGCTCGGCCAGACCCGCGGCAGCGTCGTCTGCCTCTGCAGTCTCGGCACCGTTGGCGCCCTCGGGGGGAACCACCTGCGTGCCGACCTCGGATGCGAAGTCGGCCCAGGCCGCCTGTGCTTCGGTCTCGGGCGTGAACTCGCCTTCCGCGTAGTCGTAGCCGATGTAGTTGCCCTGCTCGTCGTAGGCGTGCTCGCCGAAGGCCTCGCGGTACTCCTCGGACACCTCGCCACCCTCGGCCGCCTGCTTGATCGACAGCGAGATCCGGCGCCGCTGCAGGTCGATGTCGATGATCTTGACCCAGAGCTCCTCGCCCGGCGTCACGACCTGCTCGGGCAGGTCGACGTGGTGGGCGGCCATCTCGCTGATGTGGACCAGGCCCTCGATCCCGTCGCCCACCTGGACGAAGGCGCCGAAGGGCACCAGCTTGGTGATGCGGCCGTAGACCAGCTGGCCCACGGAGTGGCTGTCGGCGAACTCCTGCCACGGGTCGGACTGGGTGGCCTTGAGCGACAAGGAGATGCGCTCCTTGTCGAGATCGACGTCGAGCACCTCCACCTCGATCTCATCGCCCACGGACACCACCGAGGACGGGTGGTCCACGTGCTTCCACGAGAGCTCGGAGACGTGGACGAGGCCGTCCATGCCGCCGAGGTCCACGAAGGCGCCGAAGTTGACGACGGAGGACACCACTCCCTTGCGGCGCTCGCCCGGCTTGAGATTCTGGAGGAAGTCGCCGCGCTGTTCCTTCTGCGCCTCCTCCAGCCAGGCCCGCCGCGACAGCACCACGTTGTTGCGATTGCGGTCGAGCTCGATGATCTTCGCTTCGATCTCCTTGCCCACGTAGGGTTGCAGCTCGCGCACCCGGCGCAACTCGACCAGCGAGGCGGGCAGGAAGCCGCGCAGGCCGATGTCGACGATCAGGCCGCCCTTCACGACCTCGATCACCGGTCCCGAGACCATCTCGCCGCTGTTCTTCTTCTCCTCGATCGTGGTCCAGGCCCGCTCGTACTGCGCCCGCTTCTTGGAGAGGACGAGTCGGCCTTCCTTGTCCTCCTTCTGGAGCACGAGGGCCTCGACGTGGTCGCCGAGCTTGACGATCTCGTTGGGATCGACGTCGTTGCGGATGGAGAGCTCGCGGGCCGGGATGACACCCTCGGACTTGAAGCCGATGTCGAGCAGCACCTCGTCGCGGTCGATCTTGACCACGGTGCCCTCGATGACGTCGCCGTCGTCGAACTCGATGATGGAGTCGCCCATCGCCTTTTCGAGATCGGCGTCACCCAGGTCGTCGTCGACGATGGTGCGAGGGGTGTAGTTGCCTTCGGCGTCGAAACTGCCCATCGCCTCGGGCGAGAGGAGGGACGTGGCGGAGGCGGAAGCGGCTGAATCAGCCATGGTGAAGCTCCCTTCTGGGTTGCGACTTGCAACCGCAGGACCGCGCCGGGGTCGGTTCGTCGGATCTGGACTGCCCCACCGCCGGGCCGGCAGGCAGGACCTGTCACGATATCAGCCGCTCAGTGCGGGTCCGCCCCCGCCCCTGACCCGCCGGTCGCCTCGCCGCGCTCGCCCGGGCGGACCTCTCAGCCCTTGGCGGCGGCCCAGCTCGGCCCGGTGGCCATGGAGATGGTGAGTGGGACCTTCAGGTCGGCCGCCCCGGTGAGGGCAGACTCGGTGAGGCGGCGCACCTCTTCCTCCTCGCCCCGCGACACCTCGACGATCACCTCGTCGTGCACCTGGAGCACGAGTCGGCTCGCCAACCCGGTCTCCTCGAGGTCGCGGTCGAGGCGCACGAGGGCCGTCTTGAAGATGTCCGCCGCCAGGCCCTGGATCCCCGCGTTCATCGCCTGGCGCTCCGCCGCCTGGCGCACGCGGTAGTTCGCGGCGTGCAGATCAGGCAGCGGGCGGATGCGGCCGAACATCGTGCGCGTGGCCCCGCGGATCTTGGCGTCGGCCACGGTGGCGTCCATGTACTGCTTGACCATGGGGAAGGCACCGAAGTAGCTCTCCATGATGGCGGCCGCCTCCTCGACGGGGATGCCGAGGCGCTGGCTCAGGCCGTAGGCCTCCATGCCGTAGGCGAGCCCGTAGGAGACCATCTTGCAGAACTCACGCTGGGTGTGCGTGACCTCCTCGGGCGGGATCCCGTACACCGCTGCCGCCACCGTGCGGTGGACGTCCGCCCCCGACGTCAGTGCGTCGATCAGGCCGGGGTCCTCCGAGAGGTGCGCGATGCAGCGCAGCTCGACCTGGTCGTAGTCGGCCACCAAGAAGGTGGACCCGGCCGCCGGCACGAAGGCGCGGCGGAACTGCTTGCCCAGCTCCGTCCGGACCGGGATGTTGTGCAGATTGGGCCGGTCCGAGGAGATGCGACCCGTGCGCGCCACCGTCTGGCCGAACGAGGCGTGGATCCGCCCGTCCGCGTGCACCTCGGCCAGCAGGCTCTCGCCATAGGTCGAGCGCAGCTTCTCGACCTCTCGGTAGTCCAGCAGCGCGGCGACGATCGGGTGCGCCTCGCGGAGACTCTCGAGCGTCTGGGCGTCGGTCGAGAATCCTGTCTTGGTCTTCTTGCCGGGAGTGAGGCCGAGCTCCTCGTACAGGACGGTGCGCAGCTGCGGTGTCGAGTTCACGTTGAACTCGTGCCCAGCGAGAACCTGGACCTCCTCCTGGAGGGTGGCCACCGACTCCTTCAGCGAGTCCGCGATCGCCTGCAGCTCGCCGCGGTCGACGCCGATCCCGGCCACCTCCATCTTGGCCAGCACCCGCACGAGGGGCGTCTCGATGTCGTCGTGGAGCATGACCATGTCTTCGGTCTCGAGACGCCGACGGAATCCCGCCGCCATCCCCACGACGTCCGCGGCCTCGCCCGCCGCCTCCTGGGCCAGGTCGCGCGCCGACTCCCCCGGCTCCACGATGTCGAGGGAGAGCTGCCCACTCTGCTCGCGTAACTGCTCCAGCTCGTACTCGCCCGTCGAGGCGTCGAGCAGGTAGGCCGCGACGCCTGTGTCCATCTCGAGACCGGTCACGTCGATGCCGAGAGGCAGGAGCGAGCGCATGGCCTCCTTGACGTTGTGGCCGACGACCGGACGGGCCAGCATGCCGTTGAGCTTCTTGGCCACCGACAGCGTCGAGAGCAGGTCACCGGGGACCAGCACGCCCAGTCCGGCCGCCTCGCCGTCCACGGCCAGCACGAGCAGGGCGACCAGGTCGCTGCGACCCGGCATGCCGTTCCAACGCGCGGCGATGGCCAGGCGGCCGGTGCCGAGCTCGGTCAACTGCTTGGTGGCCTCGCCCGCCGTGGCCGGCAGGGCCACGTCGAGCAGCTCGAGGGCGGGAAGAGGCGCGGCCGCCGGGGCGGCCTGGCCCGATGCCGGGGCGGTGGTCCCACCCGACGCGCCCGACGGGCCGGTCGCGGACCCCTCCGCCGGCTGGCCCAGGGCGCCGACGTCGAGCAGCTCCTCGATCCGGTGCCAGACCGTCTTCATCTCGTAGCGGTCGAACGTGGCCTCGGCGCCGGCACGGTCCCAGCCACCGAGGGTCAGATCCGTCACGTCGACGTCGAGCGGCACGTCGCGCACGAGCGGGATGATGCGGGCGTTCGAGCGGGCCAGGTTCTCGCTGGTGGCGAGGTTCTCGCGCAGCTTCGGTGTCTGCTCGTCGAGGTGGGAAAAGATGCCGTCGAGGTCGCCGTACTTGGTCAGCAGCTTGGCCGCCGTCTTCTCCCCCACCCCCGGGACCCCGGGAAGGTTGTCGGAGGGGTCACCGCGCAGCGAGGCCAGGAGCACGTACTGCGACGGTGGGACGCCGGTGCGCTCGAAGATGCCCGCCTCGTCGTAGAGCGTGTAGTCGCTCACCCCGCGCTTGTTGTAGAGCACGCGGACGTAGGGATCCTCGACCAGCTGGAAGCTGTCGCGGTCCCCGGTCACGATCACGACCTCGCACTGGCGCGCCACCGCCTCGGTGGCCAGCGTCGCGATCACGTCGTCGGCCTCGAACCCCGGCGCCTCGACGACCGGGATGGCCAACGCCGCCATGACGTCTCGGATCATGTCGAACTGCGGCGGCAACAGCCAGGGCGTCTCGGCCCGTCCCGCCTTGTAGTCCTCGAGGATCTCGTCGCGGAACGTGGCCCCCGGGGCGTCGAAGGCGACGGCGAGGGCGGCCGGTTTCTGCTCGCGAACCAGGTAGACGAGCATGGAGGTGAAGCCGTGCACCGCGTTGGTGACGATGCCAGTGGAGGTGGCCAACGTGTCGGGGAGGGCGAAGTAGGCCCGGAAGGCGAGCGACATGCCATCGAGCAACAGCAGCGGGCCGGTTCGCTCCTCCTGTCCTGGGGCCATCAGGTCGACACTACGGGGTCGGCGTGACGAGCGCGCCCTTCGGCGCTAGGACCGCAAGCTGCCGTCGACGACCTGCTGCGCCACATCGCGCATGCGGGCCCGGGTCTGCATCGCTGTGCGCTGGATGAAGCTGAAGGCCTCGTTCTCGGGCATCCCGTCCCGGTCCATCAGGATCTGTTTGGCCTCGTCGACGATCCGGCGGGTGGCGATCTTGTCCTCGGCTCCGTCGGAGGGCTGCTCGGCTTCGATCGCCCATTCCTGACGCGCTCTGGCCAGGACGTCGGCGATGGCCGGCAACAGCTCTCGGGGTTGGAAGGGCTTCACCAGGTACGCGGCGACCCCCGAGTCCCGCGCTTCCTCGATCAGGTCGCGCTGGCTGAAGGCGGTCAGCAGCAGCACGGCCACCTGGTGACTCGACGTGATCTCCCGGGCCGCGCGTATGCCGTCCATGCCGGGCATCTTGACGTCGAGGATCGCGAGGTCGGGCTGGTGCTCGTGCACCAGCTGCACGGCCTCGTCACCCCGGCCGGTTTCCCCGACCACCTCGTAGCCGGCCGAGAGGAGGATCTCCTTCAGATCGAGCCGGACGATCGCTTCGTCTTCCGCGATCACGACGCGGGCGAGCGGTCCCGCGGCGTCCGCGTGCTTCATCTCGCGGCTGTCGGTGGCAGCCCCCTCTGGTGGCGTCACCGCGTCACTTTCCGGTCGCCACGGCCGCCAGGAGCTCGTCTTGTCGGCGTTCAAGATCGGACACGCTCTTTTGCAATGCGTCCCGGGCCCCCGCCATTGCGTCGGCGTGACGAGCCGCTTCATTGTGCTCCTGCGTGGCCAGCGGCGTCTCCGACACGAGGGCGCGCGACGCGCGCCTCGTCGGCCGACTCTTGGACGACGGCCAACTGCTCCTCGAGCACGGCGAGCTCCTCGCGCGCCCGGACCAGCCGGCTATGGACGTCTCGGATGCGCCGTTCCAGCAGGACGCGATTCATGGAGGGTCAAGTGTAGGTGGCCGGAAACCAGCGACGCCGCACCCCGAGTCGATCGAGGATGGCGGCATCGGGCCACCGCCCGACGCCCGGCTCGGCGGGCACCATGACCCAGCCGTCGAGCACGGGCGGGTAGCCGCAGGGGTCGACCGAGAGGTACTCGGACGGGGCGCCAAGGTCACCGATCAGCCCGCTCGCGTCCTGGCTGAGACGGGCGGCAAGCGCCAGGTTCGCGGCCCGCCCCAGCCCTGCCTCGAAGAAACCCCCGACGAAGGCAGGCACCCCGGCCGCCGCGCACTCGGCGTGCGCCGCCCTGGTGGCGCGCAGGCCGCCCAGGCGGGCGGGCTTGAGGCAGGCCATGGCACACGACCCGTTGCGCAACGCATCGCGCACCCGACGCGGGGACGAGAGGGATTCGTCGAGACAGATCGGGAGGCGGAGCTGTGCCGCCAACTGAGCGTGCGCCACGAGGTCGGCGGCCGGGAGGGGCTGTTCCACGCACACGACCTCGAAGTCGGAGAGGGGGCTCAGGAGCTCGACGGCGTCCGCGGCGCGGTACGAACCGTTCGCGTCCACCTGCAATGCGAGATCCGGATGGGCCTCACGCACCGTACGAACCGGTTCGATGTCCCACCCCGGCTCGATCTTCAGGCGGACCCGGGCGGCGCCGGTGGCCACGGCACGGTCGACCTCTTCGCGGAGCACAACGGTGTCGTGGCCGGGCGGGATGCCGACCACCGCGCCGAACGGCATGGACTCGAAGCCGTTCCCGATCTGGAGCCACTGCCCCAGGGAGCGGCCCTGCGCACGCAGCTCGGCGTCCGCCACCGCCAACTCGAAGGCGGCGGCGAGGACGCGGTCAGTGGGCGAGGTGCCGAAGAGCTGTGGCACCTCCGGCCCGGTGGGGAGCCGGCCACCGCGGGCGGCCGCCGCACGTGCGACGCGCGGAATGGCGGTGTCTGCCGCCATCCGTTCCACCGTGGCGAGCTCCGGATCGACACTGGTGCCGCCGGCCAGGGCCGCGCACTCGCCCCAGCCCTCTCCCTCCTCGGCGACGACACGGATGAAGAGCAAGGTCCGCAACTGGTGCACCCCGGCTGCCGTGCCGAGCCGAGTGCGGAACGGGATGTCGACGCGCACCAGCTCCACGCCGGTCAGCGTCAGTGCCGGGGGGTCGTGCACGCCGCCACGGTAGATCGGGCCTTGTACGCTCGGGCGTTCCAGCCCGGATGGCGGAATGGCAGACGCGGCGGCCTCAAAAGCCGCTGTCCGAAAGGGCGTGCGGGTTCGAGTCCCGCTCCGGGCACGCTCCGGGCACGGTCCGGGCACCCGTGTGCGACCCGATCCTGAGTGGTTGGGATGGGGGCGCTCCCCGCCTGCTTCCGGCCCCGCGGCTGCGCCCTTCAGAGCCGCGACTGCCCTGGTGTCACACAGAATTCACAATCTTGGAGTGCTCACGTCACTTCGGGGCACGCGATCGGGGGTGTGGCTGGAGCATTCCCACTCCCTCTGTAAGACTGGAGACCGAATTCACCCAGCGAGGCGGAAAGGGCGAAGACTGCCAGGTTTTGGCTCACCGGTCT
The DNA here is from genome assembly GCA_963736225.1 of uncultured Acidimicrobiaceae bacterium. Classification (GTDB taxonomy): domain Bacteria; phylum Actinomycetota; class Acidimicrobiia; order Acidimicrobiales; family RAAP-2; genus Bog-473. Next base: position 258,186 of record CAVTOF010000004.1, read on the forward strand.
CGCCCAGCAACGAGCACCGATGACTCGCACCCTCTTCACCGCCTGTTTGCTCCTCGCCGCTGCGGCGACCTCGGTGTCCGCCGTCGTGTCCGTGGCCGTGGCGGGACCCGGCGCCGGAACGGCGGGGGCTGTCGCCGCCGTCGGTACTCCGCTGCCTCCGGGTTGGGAGCTCTGCGTGCTCGCCGGGGTGCAGGCACCTGCGACGAGGGCGAATGTCTCAGACCTCGACGAATGGCAGGTGGCCGAAGGAGGCTCGACCAACAACACAGCGGCGTACAACCCGTTCAACACGACGCGGACCACCGACGCCCAGGGGGCGCCGCTGCCGGTGTCGTCCATGGTGGGCGGGTTCCCCGCCTTCCCCGACTGGCTGACCGGTTGCTCGGCGACCGTGGCCACGTTGCTCCAACCGAACATGTGGGTCATCACGGCGGCCCTCCGGGCCGGGAACGTGGCGCCACCCGGGCAGTTCCTGGTGGACGTCGACGGCAGCGCGTGGTGCGCGCCCTTGGCCAACGGCCAGCCGTGCTACGAAACCGCCATCGCGGCGTCGGGCGGCGGCGTCCCGGGTGTGATCGCGGCCTCGTCGGCCCTGAGCGTCTACAGCAACGTGCAGTCCGACCTGCGCGCCTATCAGGCCGCCGGCGCGGCGGTGGCCAACGCACAGAACACGCAGGCTGCTCTGGGTCTCGATGTCACCAAGACGCAACAGAAGCTGGCGTCCGCACAAACCCACTACGAGCAGGCCGAGCATGAACTCGGGACCTTCGCCGTGTCCGAGTACGTCCACAACGGGCTCTACGACGCCAACGCTCTGGCGGGCGGGGGCAGCACGACAGAGAGCCAGACCGGTTTGGCGGCGCAGCAGTACACTCATGTTGCCGCAACCGACATGGTGGATCGCGTCCAGGTGGCGTCCACTGCGCTGACGTCGGCCCAGGGTGATCTGGCGGACGCGGATCGGGGTTTCCAAAGGGCCGGAGCCGCCTTGCTGGCCGACCAGGCAGCCGAGAGCCACGCACTCGAGAAGCTGATCGACGACACGGCCACCCTGCAGACCGCAGGCGCCTGCACCACGGTGAGCATCGTCACACCGGCTGCGGCCTCGAACCCCTCTAGTTCGTCGCCGGCCGGGAGCGTCGGGGCCACCACCAGCACCACGGCGCCGGCGAACACGACAGTGCCGTCGACAACGGCCCCGCCACCGTCGACCACGACGACCAGCACAACGGCACCCCCGACAACCACGACCACCACGACCGTTTCCGGTTCCGTGGCGACGCCTCTGGCGTCTGGTGCGTCGACGCTCGGGGCTGACGAAGGATCCACGACCACGACCACTGTCCCCGCCACGACCACGACCATTGCCCCGACGACCACGACCACACAGCCGGCGCGTTCGAAGCAGGCCACGCCGGCCAACGTCGACCCCAGCGGTCTGGGAGCCCTGCAGGGTTGTGTGTCGGCGCTCTCGCCGCGTAGCGGCAACACCTGAGCTGACACTCGTCACGGGTCGGCCCTGGGTCAGACCTGAGTCGGCGTCCAGCGGTCCTCGTTCTCGACGAGACGTTTGGACTCGCCGCGCGTGTCCAGGACACCGAGCGGCGATCACAACGGATCCACAATTACCGGCGGACCCGTGCGAGGAATCGGTGTGCTGGAACCGGAGCGATGCCGACACATCACTTGTGCCAGCCGGAGTGGAGCCTTCTTTGTTGACCCTGCGTTGCCACGCGGCAACACATGGACAACCCACGTGGACGACGAGAGAGCACACCACGCCGCGACACACTCCACAGGGAGCAATCGTTCACTTGATGACAGCACCACGACAGGCCGACCGGCACCCAACGCGACGCTCTTCGCGTGCGGTTGACATCCATATCCCCTGTGGTACGTTCGCCACGGAAGGCGGGCACGTAGCAGAAAGCCAGGCTTGGCGATTCACCAGGAACCTCGAAGGGGACCAATCCAGGCAGGCAGCGCGCGTCTCCAGGCGGCCAACAAGAGAACGGCACCATGACGCACACGAAGTGCGTTCGACGGAGGGGGGCGAACGAAGCCAGCGCCCAGACCGGCACCCGGCGACTTCCCGTCGCGAGTGCCGGGTCCTCTGGAGCCATCGCAGTGCGATGGATTCTTCGGCCACGAGGTGCTGGCTGTCGGTCTGCGGCACCTGAGTAAATAGGCGTTCGAGGAACGGTTGTGGGCATGTACCCAAGTGACGGTGTCGGGTGAAGCAGCAACTAGATCACGACGCCTCTCGGCCGAACGACGCGGCTGACCCGCACGCGTCCATGGCCCACGAGGCCCACGAGCGCCACGAGGCCCACGAGGCCCACGAGCGTCCCGCGGAGATCGACTACATCGGCGCGGCCCAGAAATCGGACGGATCGCCGCGGCGAGCCGAAGCCAACGGGAACGCCGGGACCCCCGGAACCGGCATGCCGGCGTCCTCGCCGCCCCTTCTCCGCTCACCCGTCAGCTCGCGCTCTAGCTCCAGCTCCACGGATCCGCCGGTCGGCCTTGGACGCGAGTGCGCCCACCTCGAGAAGGTGGTCAAGGATGCCGTTGACGGACGCTGTGCGGTCGCGGGGATCCACGGGTTGCCCGGCACGGGGAAGAGCCATCTCGTCGAGCTGCTGGTCGCCCAGGCGGTCGGGTTCACGGTCGTCCGCCTGCCGGTCGACCCTCATGACGACAGCTCCGACCCTCTGTGGTCGAAAGCGTTCGAGCGGGCCGACGCCCTCGAGCCCGGGAGCGTCACGTCCAGCGTCGGTGACACCAAGAGTGACCAACTGCACCGGTCGGTCGCCAACGCCATCCGAGCCACCGGCCGGCGGACGGGCGCGCCGGTGCTGCTCATCCTCGAGAACTGCTCCGAAGCGCAGCAGCCCTTGGCCGAACTCATCGCCCGCGCGGTGCTCGACCCCGAGCTCGGCGCCACCGCAGTCTTCGTGGTCACATGGCGTGACCACCCCGACGGCTCCTCCTTGTCCTTCCAGACCTCGTTCCCGACTCATCGGTTGCGGCCCCTGACCGTCGACCAGTCCGCCGAGTACCTGGCCCGTCGCATCGGGGCGGCCCCGGAGCCCTCGGTGCTCGCAGAGCTCTGGCGCGCCACGGGTGGCAATCCCGCCGCGATGCTCTCGGCGTGCTCGTACCTCTCCGACGAGCAACTGCACGGGTTGGTCCCGTTTCCTGATCCTGTGCCGATCGGCCCCGAGTTGGTCGCAGCGTACGGGCAGTGGGTCGAGGGCCTCGAAGCGGACGCCGCGGCTGCGACCACGATCGCCGCAACTGCGCTGATGTCCCGTCCAGTGCTGCAAGACGCGCTGGCCCAGGTTGACCTCGGGTTCGACGCACTCGATCAGGTCATCGAGATGAAGGCCATCTCGATTCTCGGGGACCGCGTCGAGTTCATGCACCCCCTCACCCGTGCTGCCGCCTTCCAGCAGGCGACGTCACGCCTCAAGGTGAGCGCGCGCGACGGGCCGTCGCGCACGCCTATGCGCGGGCTGGACACATCGAACGGGCGGCCCTCCAGGCGGCCCTCTCGACGACCCAGCGCGACGACGACATCGCCGCCATGTGCCAGCGAGCCTCCCAACACGCCCTCGAGCGCGGCGACGCAGACGCGGCCGCCCGGTACGAGGTGCTCGGTGCCCGCTTCGCCCAGGATCCCGAGCACGCGGCGCGCTACCTCATCCGCGCCGCGTCGCTCTTACACGCCGCTGGCCGGCCTGATCGGGCGATGGAATGCCTCCGGCGCGTCACCCCCGTGAACTCCTCGGCGTCCATCGTGGGCCACGCCACGTACCGTGCCGGCCGAATCGCCTTCGCCACCGAGGGTGCACCCCACTCGGCCGCGCAGATGGCCGCCGGCGCCGAAGCCAGCACCGCTGACTCACCACAGGACGCGGTGGTCATGTGGGCGGACGCGGCGGCCAGCGCAGCCTTCATGGATCACATGGAGGAGGCTGTTCGCCACGCGCGTCGGGCGGTACAGGTGGCCGGATCGGAACCGTCTGCCGCTCGTGACCTGGCCCTCGTGACCGCACAGTCGATCGCGACCCAGCACATGCCACGCGGGGGCGGCGGCGGCGACCGGCAAGACAGCCTCGTACGCTTGCTGAACGCGTCGACGCCATTCGTCGGATCGCCGCAGCTTGCCTACGTGATCGGCAGCGCGGTCGTCCAGAGTGCGCCTCCCGTTCTGGTGCGCCGGTGGTTCGGCTTCATGAACGGCCCGGCCAGCTCGGCTCAGCACGCGCTCCTGGGCGGCGCGGTGACGATGGTCCGTGCCAAGGAGCTGTTGTCGTCTGGCCGCGTCGTCGACGCGCTCTCCGCCGCCGAGGACGCAGTGACCCGGTTCGACGAGCTGCACGATCGTCCGCTGCTTGCCCGTGCCCTGGGCTGGCACACCTGGGCCCAGGCCGTCGCCGGCGATGCCACACGGGCCTTCCAGACGGCATCCCGGTTCTTCGCACTCGAGCCGGCCATGACGCGCTCGGCCCGGCTCCAGGTGCTGGCGGCACTCGCCCACTGCGAGTTGCAGCGAGGCCACGCCGATCGCGCCCGCGCCTGGCTGCGCACGATGGAGGACGAGACCGTCACCCGCGACGGGGCCCAGGTCTACGTCGACTGGCCCTTCTTCCCCACCTTCCTGCAGCTCGTTCGCGTCGCCGACTTCGAGATGCCCACCTTGCCTGCTTTCATGACCGCTGCGACGGACGAAAGCAACGAGGTCGATCACCTGGCGGCGTGGACCGACGCGCTCAGCGAATCCGACCCTGCCGCCTCGCTGCGCCGTCTCGACGTGGCGCTGCTCGCCGGTCCGGCCGAGGACCCCATCCTCACTGCGCAGATGAAGTTGACGTCGGCGCTCCTTCAGCACCAGCTGGGTTCGGCCGAGGTGGCCCGGTTCAATCTGACGCAAGCCGTCAGCGAGTTCGAGCGCTGCGGTGCGCACGGCTGGACGGTGTTAGCAGCCACACGGCTGGACACCTGGTTCGCGCGTTCGAACGCCACCGCGCCGACCCAGCCCGTCGCCCCTCCCGAGACAGCGCAGGCGCTCCGGCCGAACATCACTCAGCCGGTGCAGGCCGTGGAACGCCGGTCGCCACCACCACTCGAGCCCCTGGCACCTGGCATCGTCCCCCCACACGAGATCAGGCTGCTCGGACAGTTTTCCGTATTGCGCGACGGCGCGGCGACCGCGGTTCCGCTCGGGCATGCAGCCCAGGCGCTGAAGGTGGTGGCACTGTTCGGCCGCATCTCCGTCGACGAGTTGGCTGAACTCCTCTGGCCGGGTGCCGAACCGGGCGTGGGGACGCGACGGCTCCGCAACATTTTGTGGCGCATCAAGTCGTCCAGTGGCGACCTGCTGCGCCGCTACGACAACTTCATCTGCTTGGGAGACGGCGTCGTCACCGACGTGTCCGTCTTCGAGGAAGCCGCGGGCCGAGCTTTCAAGGAGCGCCAAGGTTGCGACGCTCGCCACACCCTCGCTCGTGAGGCGATCCGGCTGTACGGCGGAGAGCTGCTCCCGTCAGACCGCTACGCCGATTGGGCGACCGGTCCACGCGAGGCGCTGGCCCAGCTCCGTCTGCAGCTCCTCGATCTGATGTTGGCGCACGCGTTCGACTCGGGGAACACGCAGGAGGCGCTGAGCCTGCTCGAGGATCTCATCGAGGCAGATCCCTACGAGGAGCGCTACTACATCCAGCTGGCGACGCTCCACCTCGACGCGGGCAACCGCAGCCGGGTGCGCGCCGCCATCAGCCGTTGCGAGCGAATGCTGGACGACCTCGGCGTCGAGCCGTCCAGGAAGTTCCTCGACTTCGTCCGAACCGTGCAGGACTGAGGCCCGCTCTCCAGTTCACGAAGCTTGGGCCAGGCCAAGGTCCGCGATGGGGAGTTGCTCGTCGGCGCGAACCCGCAGACCGCGAAGCAGACCGTCGTCGAAGTTGTGGGCCTCGAAGGGCACGACGGAAGCCCGCATGGCATCGACACTCCAGTCTGACTCGGTCGCCAGGAGGATGGCGTCGGCCCACGTCTGCGGATCGGCTCCAGCCACCAGGAGGCCCGTCGTCCCGTCCACCACGGTCTCGGCCGGCCCGCCCTCTCGACTCGCCACAACAGGCCGTCCCCGCGCTGCCGCCTCGAGGGGGATGTACCCGAAGTCCTCGATCCCGGGGACCAGGACCATGCTGTGCTTGTCGTACTGGTCGATCAGCTCGTCGTCGGTCACGGTCCCGACGAAGGTCACCAGGTCGGGCGCGATCGAACGCAGGCGCTTTTCGTCGGGCCCGCGGCCGATGATCGTGAGCGGGATGCCGGCCAAGGCGCAGGCCTGAATCGCGATGTCCACCCTCTTGTACGGCAGGAGCCGCGACACGACAAGCGCGCTGGGCGGTCCCGAGTAGGCATCGACCGAGCCTGCGAAGCGAGAGGAATCAAAGGGGGAGTAGAGCACGTCGGCCTCGATGCCGTAGGCCTTCCGCAAGCGGTTGGCGGTGCGGCGGGAGTTGGCCAAGTGGGTGCGGTGTGCGACCGCCGCCTTGCGGTCGGTGTAGCGGAGGGGGGTCGTCGCCAGCTCGAAGGACTTCGCCACAGCCGGGTTGGAGAAATACGCCGACGGGTCGTAGAGGAACCGGGGCGGCGTGTACCAGTAGACCAACGCGTCCTCGGAGCGGACATGGTGCGCGAAGGTGGACGTGGAGATGATCACGTCGTCGGCAAAGGAAAGGTCCTTCTCGCGGAACGACTTGCCGTACGAAAGGGCGCGCCGGCGGAACTTGGCTGCGTCGGCGTTGGACGCGATCTGGTCGGCCCAGACCGGTAGGCGCTGGAACTCGGGAAAGGTGGCGGTCGGCGCGTAGGTGGACGTGATGATCACAGGATCGTCAACCAGGCTCGCCATGTGCAGGACCACCCGCTCGGCCCCGCCGCGCTGGGTGAGAAAATCGTGGACGATGGCGGTCGTCACGGCCGCTCCTCGATGCTGTTCATGACCCCACTTTGGCCGGAGCCCGTCCCACCCGCGTCGTTCTCAGCTCGCTCACAGCAATTGGACGCGGGAGGGATGTCCACCTGGCATAACAGGGGCATGCCGACCCTCCTGGTGGCCAGCGCCGGTGGGCACTTCGACGAGCTCCTCCTCTTGCGAAGCCGTCTCGGCGTGGAGCCCGAAGAATCGACCTGGGTGACCTGGGACACGGCGCAGACCCGGTCGGCCCTGGGCTCCGAGGAGCGGATCTTCGTGGAGCGGTGCCAGCCCAAGGACCTCATCAGGGTCCTGCAGGACACCGTCGTGGCGCGTCGCGTGCTGAGCGGTCGGCACTGGGATCGAGTCATCTCGACCGGCTCCATCGTGGCAGTGCCCTTCTTGACCGTGGCCCGCTACTACGGAGTCGCCTGCCACTACATCGAGAGCGCGGCCCGCATGAGTGGACCCTCTCTGTCGGCCCGCATCCTCGAACGGGTCCCCGGGGTCCATTGCTACGCCCAGTCGCGCACGTGGACGGCGGGCCGCCGCTCCTGGCAGTACCGCGGCTCGGTCTTTGACTCGTTCGACCCTCAAGCCCGGGCTCCGCGTGAGATCAAAAAAGTGGTGGTGTCACTCGGGACGAGTCGCTACCCGTTCCCACGGTTGGTGACCGCCCTGCGGGCTGTGCTGCCACAATCGACCGAGGTCGTCTGGCAGATCGGCCCGACTGCCTTGGACGACCCGAGCGCGCAGGCCCATGATCAGATGTCGCGGGAGGACCTGTCCGCCGCCATGGACGCGGCCGACCTGGTCATCGCTCATGGGGGTGTGGGCACGGCGCTGCAGGCGATGGAAGCCGGCCATTGCCCGGTGCTGGTCCCCCGCAGGGCGGACCGGCGCGAGCACGTCGACGACCACCAGTTCGAGGTGGCAGCCGAGCTCGCCGGACGTGGGCTCGCCACCGTCGCCAATCCGGAGGACATCACGCTCGATCTCCTGTCCCGGGCGAGCGCACAGGGCGTGCGACCGAGGGCTCAGCTCCCCGACTTCGTACTCGACGAGGCGTAGACCGGCACGGGCTCGCGGCCCGCAGCTCCCCCTCCGTTCCTGCCCAGCCCGCCGTGCGTTCGGTCCGCGCAGCGGTACCCACAGGCGATCTCGATCCGCCGCGCCAGCTGGGCCACCCGCACCGACGCATGGTGTTGGCGCACACGGTCGGCCAGCGCGGCCACTCCCATCAGCGCTTTGCCGCTCCATCCCGACCAGCGTTCTCGCCCGAGAAGGGAGACCACGACGCGCATCGGACCGGAAAGACCGTCAAACACGGGCGCCGGCCGGACCGCGGCGGCCGCACCGGCATGCTGTGTCTCGAGAAGCCAGGTGCCCTCACCGCGTTCGTGCGCGCTGGCGAGGAACGAGGCCGCCGATTGCGCGTGGAGGTGCGTCGCCCGGAGCCGGCGGTCGAAGAGGCCGCGTGCGCCAGCGGCACGCAGGCGCAAGCCGAAATCCATGTCGGCGTGCCAGCGCACGCCGAAGCGCTCCGACACAACCCCGACGCGCAGCACCTCGGCACGACGGGCGGACACGTTGCCGAGCCACAGTCCATCGAGAACATCCAGGTCGCTCGATTCGAGTCGCCGGCAGTGCTTGTCGTACTCGGTCGCGTACAGCCGGGTGGGTGAGGAACTACTCTTGCTCAGGCGAACGGGCATGAAACCCACCACGACGAGCCCGTGGGTGCCGGCGTGGTGCCGGGCGTGGGCTGACACGAGACCGGGACCCGCAATGACGTCATCGTCCATCAGCAGCACGACGTCCCCCACGCCGGCGTCCACGCCCACTTGGAGCGCCGCCATCTGGCCGACCCCATCCGCCACGATTGGTCGAACCTGCGGATACTGCCTTCGGAGTTTTTCGATCTCGGCGGTCGAGCCGTCGACGTCACCGTCGAGCACGACGATCACTTCAGTCGTGGCGGCGTCCTCCGCCACCGCGCTGACGAACCGGCGAAGAAGGTGACGGCGGTTCCGCGAAGCAACGACGATGGACACGGTCGGAAGCGTGATCGGCCCCCCGTCGCGTTCATCGCCTGGGGTGCCGTCAGCGGCCGTTCCCGCGAGATCGCCGAAGCTCTCGGAGGGGAGGCCCATTGCCTATTTCCCCCAGACGCGGCACGGCGGCCGCATCCGATCATCCGCTACATGCTGTGCACAATCGACACCGTGCGCTACGTCCTGCGTCGCCGGCCGCGCAGTCTGGTGGTGACCAATCCACCAGTGGTGGCCGGACTCGTCACTCTGGCCGTCGGGCGCCTCATTGGCAGCCCGGTGGTGCTCGACAGCCATCCCGGTGCCTTCGGCGCGCAGGGCGATTCGGTCTCTGCCCGGCTCCAAGCTGTGAACCGTTGGCTGGTCCGGCACGCCGACGGGTGCATCGTCGCCTCGGAGCCGTGGGTCGAGCACGTCCGCTCGTGGGGGGGCACAGCCGTCGAACTGCACGAGGCTCCGGGACTCGATGCGCCGGCGCGCACCGGGCCGCGGACCGATCAGCTCCGTTTTCTCTGCGTCGGCCGACTCGCCCCTGACGAGCCCTTCGAGGAGATGATCCGCGCGGCAGGCCTGGTGCCTGACTGCACCTTCTTCGTCACCGGGAATGTGGAGCGCGTCCCAGGTCTGCCTGACCGTGCCCCGCCGAACGTGACCTTCACCGGTTTCCTGCCGAGCGAGGAGTACGAGCGTGCGCTGCTCGATGCCGACGTCATCATGACGCTGACGACAGAGCCGAGTTCCATCATGCGGGCGGCCTACGAGGCGGTCTACGCCCGCCGGCCCCTGATCGTGACGGACTGGCCCCTCGGCCGCCAGGTCTTCCCCTACGCGGTGCACGTCCACAACGACGCCGACTCCATCGCGGAGGGGATCAGACGGGCGCGAGACGAGATCGGGGCCCTGGAGGCGGTGACAGACGAGGCGCGTGCGGTGCAGCTCGATCGTTGGTCCACGCAGATCCCGCAACTTCGCGGGATGCTGCAGCTCCCAGATCACGAGGGTGAGGGCTCGAGCGAGGGTGAGGGGTCGAACGCGGGGACCTGAGTCGTCTTGGTCTTCATCTGGGCCAACGCGGCCGGTGCTGGTGCAGAAGCCGGTGCCGATTCCGGTGTCTCGGCTGTCGCCGGGCGCTGGAGGAGCTCGGGCGGCACCATCGCCAGCTTCGCGATGCCGTCGCCGCCACCCCGGAACAACCGCGTGGGGGTGAGCGCCATGATGCGGAGATCCGTCGTGAAGCGCCACGTATCGACGTAGTAGGTGTCCAACCGGACCAGCTCCTCGAGGCTCAGGTCGTGTTGGCCACTGACCTGCCACAGACCGGTCATGCCCGGCGCCACGTCGAAGCGGCGTTCTCCCTGTCCCGTCAGGTTCCAGCATTCTTCAGGAATGAAGGGACGCGGACCGACGATGGACATGTCCCCGGCCAGCACGTTGAAGAGCTGCGGGAGCTCGTCGATCCCGGTGCGGCGCAGGAACTGGCCCAGCGGAGTGACGCGCCCGGCAACCATGTCCGAATGCAGCATCCCCGTCTGGGGAATGGCGCCATCTCCCTCTGCTCCCTCGTCAGGCTCCCTGAGCGTGCGCAGCTTGAAGATACGGAAGGGGCGCCGGCCGCGACCCAGGCGCTCCTGGCGGAAGAAGATCGGCCGACCGCTGGTGCAGAGGACCAGCAGGGCCGCTCCCGCAATGAACGGGGATGCGAGGAGAAGCGCACAGGAGGCCGCAGCGACATCGAAGGCCCGCTTGATGCGGTCACGGTGCACGGGGTCACATCCCTGACTGAGGGTCACCAGCGACATGCCCGCGAAGTCCTCGAGGCGTGCGCCCCATCCAACCAGCTCGAAGTAGCGCGGCACGACGTCGACGGCCACCGAGTTCGGCAGGGCACGCAGGCTCGGCAAGAGTTGGTCAACGCCCGTGTTGGTGAAGGCGACGATCACGCGTTGGACTTTGAGCGCCCGGCACAGTTCTGGCAGCTGCCGGGTCGATCCGATGACGCCCGGGTCGCACGGGCCGTCGTCGACCAGACCCATGACCTCCACCCCCGCGATCCGGTCCAGGCGGCTCACGACGTCCTTGGCCACCGTGCCGCTGCCGACCACAATCACTCGGGCACCCGCAGTCCCTTGATCACGCTGCCGCAGCGCGACGGCCACTCGGCAGGCGGACATTGTCACTGCGCAGGTCGTCAACGCGAACACGACGCTCAGCGGCGGCACCCGGTCGCGCAACCAGGGGCCGACCAATGCCTCGACGATCAGGATGGCAGCGGCCACTGCGACGGTCACCTTCCAAATCCGCAGGACCGTCTGAGCCGTATTGCGATGTGACCGGCTGTAGACGCCAGACAGACACAAGGCAACGGTCAAGGCGAGCCACAGAACGCCGATGGTGATAATGCGGTGCGAGGACGCACCGGCGACGTTGAGATGGGTGATCACCGTGACGACAACGGAGATGAGGAGCAACGAGACGATCATGTCGAACCAGATCAGCCACGTGCGCCGATTCGGCCTCTCGGGCCGCTCGGTCTGCTGATGGGTCTGCGTGAGCGCCCAGGTCACGCCAAATCACCCCTCGTGCACTCGGCACGGGCTTCGCGGATCACCGACGTCTCGGTCTCGATGGTCCCTTGGACGAACTCCATCAGGTCGTGCAGCGACGTGATGCCGCATTTGCGGCCAGACGCGACAGCCTCGACCTGGCCGGCGAACTCCTCTTCCCCGACATGGTCGGTGTGCAGACGGACTACATACGAGACAAGCATCGGAGTGACCGTACAGAACCAACGTCCGACGTCTGTCCCACGGCGTTTTGTCCCGCCGAGGGCCCTCGGAGGCCCTTTCGCCAGCCGGCGCGGGCGGCTTCGAGACGTTGCAGAGTTTTCCCTGATCAGATAGGGTTTCTTCAGTGAGACACTGCTCACACCGCAGTGAGACTGGAGCGTCGTAGCCTGCTTCGGTGCCCCATCACAAGAATATTTCGAGCACCCTGGACCAGCTCCCGGCTGGACGGCGGCAGGCAGCCTCTCAGGACCTCCTGCCACGTGACGCCAGCCTGTGTTCGCCCAGAGGTACCCAATGAGCACCACCACATCCCACCCGTCTGGCATGTCCGGCGCTGACGAGCCCATCGAGCTCCTCTTCGGCGAAGACGGGCAGTCGGGCCTCCTTGATGACGAGATGACCGACGAGGCCGGTCCCGGCCACGACGGCCGTCCTTCGCAGCGGCGCAGCAACGCCAAGATCTGGCGCATGCGCACAGCCGGGCGCTTCGGTCGCCTGCTGCCGCCCTGGTTCCGCCGGCGCGCCTGGCTCCTGGCGGCCGCCGCGCTCGCCGGCGCCCTCGGTGGCCTCTCCTATGGCATGGTCAAGGCGCCTTCCTACTCAGCACAGGCGGTGCTAGCCGTGCCCGCCGGCGCGACAGGCTCCCAGCCCGGCAACGCACCGAACGCGCAGGCGCTGGCCCTCACGTATGCCTCGGTTCTGCAGGCCGACGACTCGATCCTTGCCCCCGCTGCAAAAGAACTGGGCTTGTCTGTCGACGGCCTGACCCGCCACCTGTCGGTGTCGGTGCAGTCACAGACGTCTGTCCTCGAGCTGCGCTACACGGCGCCTTCGAGCCAAGAGGCCATCCGGGGCGTGAACGCGGTCGCCAACGTCATCGTGAACCACAAGATCCACAGCAACGTGGTGCCGCTGAACACCGTGCAGATCGTGCAGCTGGCGACATCCGCCTCGGAGAGCAGCGTGCTGTCGAAGTACGGCCTGCCCGTGGGGCTATTCCTCGGCTTGCTGGTCGGTCTCATCATCGCCCTCGTCGCCGAGCGGCTCGACCCTCGGGCGGACCGCGCCAGCGAGGTCGCAGAAGTGTTCGGGCGTCCCGTCGCGATGGTGCCGAGCGAGCTCACCGTCCCCGAGTTCGGGCACGCCGTGCTCAACAACGAAAATGCGCAGCGCACCATGACGTTGGCACCACTCCGGTGGTGGGACGTCCCCGCGGCCTATTCCATCGAGCGCACCCTCGCTCCGGACTACCCCGACACCACGATCTCGGTCAGCCGGGCTCTCGAAGGCGGCATGGCCCACCGGCTCGATGCGAATTCCGAGATCGTCCTGGTGGTCAGATCGGGCGAGCACATGCAGGCTCTCGGCGATGCGCTGGAACGGCTGCGCCTGACGGGTCGAGCGCCGGCCTGGATCGCCCTACTCGACCGCGATGATCTCTACGACTGAGGCCGGCTACTCGCTCACCTCCATCAGCCTCCCGGTTCAGGTCCGCTGTTCGGGCTTGAGTCACCGACGCTGGCGCGGTGGGCATGGGATGAACGTCGCGCTGCTTCTCAGCGCCGTGGCTCTCTCGGGGATCGCCGCCTTCCTCGGCGTCCACAACATCCGCTACGGCGTCGGCTTCGTCTTGTGCCTGGGGTTGGTCACCGCAGTTCTCGCGTGGCCCGTCGTCGGCGGCCTGGTGCTCATCGCCGCCGTCCCGCCGCTGTCAGGGCTCGAACCCGGACTGATTACCCCGAACGTCCGCGTCTCCGAGGCGCTGATCGGGGTCATCGGATTGACGGTGATCTTCGGAACGCGGCGGGTGGCCGCGGTCAAGTGGGGGGTCCTCGAATGGCTGCTGCTCGCCTACGGCCTCTTGTGGGCGCTCCTGGCCGCCTACGACTCCCTGTCGCTCGGGCAGCACCTCAGCATTTCCACATGGGGCAGCGTGATCGGCCAGCTCCAATTCTTCTTGCTCTACCGGACCGTGCGGGTGACCCTGCGCACTCCCAAGCAACGGCGCCTCGGCCTTGTCGTCCTGATCGTCGTCACCGTGCCCATTGCGCTCCTCGCCATGATGCAGGAGGCGGGCCTGGGCGGCTTGCGGCACTCGCTCAACGACATCACGGGCAACACGAGCCCGCTTGGCTCCGGCGGCATCATCCGGGCCACGGGTCCGTTCGGAAACTGGGCGGCCCTCGCGGGCTACTTCTTCCCCATCCTCTTGGTCGTCATCGCCCTGGCGCTGGCCGGCCAAATCAAGCGCTATCGCTGGACGGCCATGGTCATCGGCGCCTGCATGGTCATCGGGATCCTGCTGACCGCGGAGCTCTCTGTCATCATCTGCCTGATCGCCGGGGTGTTCGTCCTCTCCGTCCAATATGGGCGGTTCCGCAAGATGGTGGTCTGGTTCGTCGTGGCGGCTGCCCTCTCACTCGTCGTCGTCGGTCCCGTCCTCGGCAATCGGCTGACCAACCAGTTCGGCGACGTCGTCGGTTCGAACAAGAGCTCCTTGGAGCCACAGACTGTCTCGTTCCGCCAGGACGTCTGGACGCAGCAGTACCTGCCCGCGATCGCTGAGCGTCCGCTGGACGGGTACGGACTCCAACTCCCGTCGACCATCTCGTGGCCGTACCCCGAATCGCAGTACATCGGGTTGCTCATCGAGGGCGGGTACCCGCTGTTGATCATGTATTTGTGCCTTTTGTGGGGGGCCTTCGACCAGGCGAGGCGGGCGGCGCGCGCCCGCGACCCCGTCGAACAGGCCGTGGGCCGCTCGCTCGTTGTCTGCGTCGTCAGCCTCCTGCTGCTGGGCGTGACGTGGCCGTTCCTGAGCAACGGCGGACTCCCCCAGGTCCTGTGGTGCCTCTTCGCGCTCTGTGGTGCGGTGGGCGGTCGATTTGATCGCACCGAGCCGACGTTGGAACAGTCCGACCTCGCCGCGCTGCCGCTGATCTGAACCGCCGATTGGGCCCACGGCGCGGACAGCGGTGGGACACAGCTCCCGTACCGTGTGCCACGAGATCGGACACCCGCGCCGTGACGTCAGGTCGCTGCGGCCCGCAACGCAACACCATTGCCGACGGTGTGCGGCGGCGCCGCCCGGGACGGGGGCCGTGGTCGTGTTCTGCCAAGCCCGCGGCCACGGCTCCCTCTTTCGCCGCTCAACGGCCGACTCTGTGCACCTCTAGCCGACGTCAGCGCGAAGGGCCGTTGCCGCGTTGGGATTCGAACCCTGGTCGATGCTGCTCGACCCGTAGTCCCAAAAGGTCGCCTCGGCCACGTTGTGGGTGTTGAACCACTGCACTGAGAGATTGACGAACTGGGCGTCGTCGCCGCCGCAGACCTGGGTGTTCGAGGCGCTGACGGCCTGGCCCGAGGCCGAGCACGTTCCCCAGCCGAGTCCCCACTCGGGAAAGACCATCGACTTGTTGTGCTGGGCGGCGAAGCTGGCCAACCAGTCGAGGCCATAGGACTGCGTCTCCATGTCTGAGAACTCGCTGGGCATGCCGGGGTAGCTCCCCCATTCCACGTCGTAGACGTCGAGTCCGACGTAGTCGACGTAGGAGTCGCCTGGGTAGAAGTCGGCCAGGTTGCCCACGTACAGGTCGCCACGCGTCGGGTTCCATTCGAAGGTGAAGCTCTCTCCTGGGACCGAGCGCATGGCAGTGACGACCTGTTGGAAGGCGCCGACGAAGGCCGAGGGGCAGCCACCGGCCGACCAGGGGAACCACCCACCGTTGAACTCCCACCCCAAGCGGATGACAGAACTCCCGAAGCCGGCGGCGACCATATTGTGCGCGACGGTTGCGAAGTCGGTGTTGAAGTCGCCGGCGGCCTCTTGGGTGAGCCCGTAGCAGCTGCCGCCCGCCACGCTCGCGTTCGAGTTGGGCGAGTAGCTGTTGGGCAGCATGTCGACGCCCCAGATCATCTTGAAGCCTTTGCCGGCCCACGCGCTGTAGGGCCAGTTCGATCCGGTAATGGTCGACCAGCTCGTGCCGTCGAGGAAGTCCATGGCGTACTCGGGCTGGGCACCCACGCTCGACGTGAAGTCGGACACGGCCTGAGGGTCGCCGCCACCGCCGTAGATCCCAAGGGCCGTCCCGCTCGGCGAAGCGGACGAGCCGCTGCTCCCTGGCTGCGTCGTGGTCGTGGAAGGGAGCGTGGTTGTCGTCGTGGAGTGTTGCGCTGCTGCCGCCGGCGCCGGCGGCCCGAAGGGCTGTGCCGCATGGTCCGTCTCGATCAACTGGTACCCGGTCTCTGCCGCGCTCGTCTCCAACCCCGACACGGAGGCGCCGGTCCCGCCCAGCGAGCCATAGAAGGACGAATCGCCGTAGCTGAACACTCCGCCGTCAGACGCCACCAGCCAGTAGCCCGCCCCGTCGGAGGACGATGTCATGGCAACAATCGGGCTGTCGAGTTGCAGCGAGCCGGTGGACCCGTAGAAGCGGGCGTCGCCAAAGTTGAAGATGCCGCCGTCGGATGCGACCAACCAGTAGCCACGGCCGTCGGGTGTCGCCGCCATCCCCACGATCGGCCTATTGAGGTGGAGCCAGCCGGTCGACCCGTAGAAGTGCGCGTCGCCGAAGCTGAAGATGCCGCCGTCGGATGCGACCAGCCAATACCCACGGCCGTCGGGTGTCGCCGCCATCCCCACGATCGGCTTGTTGAGGTGAAACGAGCCGGTCGACCCGTAGAAGTGGGCGTCGCCGAAGCTGAAGATGCCGCCGTCGGATGCGACCAGCCAATACCCCGCTCCGTCAGCTGTTCCCGCCATCCCGACGATCGGCTTGTTGAGCTGGGTGCCGGTGAGCGAGCCGAAGCCAGTCGCGCCGGCGAGTGCAGACACGTCTCCGGTCGGGTCGGTCATCCAGTAGCCGCCGGCCACATCAGCGGTAAAGAAGTTGCCGCTGCCGTACCAGCTCGGCGTCGCCACCGGTGGGGTGGCATGTGCGGGCGTACTGGTCTCCAGCCCGAATGTCAGCCAGGCAGCGATGATGCTGACGCCGAGTGCAACTGTCTGGACGGCACGATAGGCCTTTGAGGTTCGCCGGCGGGAGGACTCTTCAGTCGTACAACCCCTCTCGATCTCGCTCCCCCCGGCTTCCTGCACGTCAGCCTCTGATCGCGAGCAAGGGACTCATGCCGCTTTGGTCGGAGCCGGGAATGCCGGACTTGAATGGTTCTCAACCGCGTTCCAATCAACGTTTGGCGCGCACGAAATCAACGATCAGACAATGCGCGGCGCCTACCTTCACGTTCACACCTGTCACGCCAGTGGCATGTGCATTCGTTGTGACTGCAGATTTGTGAAGCCTCAGTGGCTCCGTTGATCTTCCGCTGCGCTGGCAACGCCGATGGCAGGTACCGCCCGCCAGCATCGGCGGTATGGGATGTTGTCGCTACTGATGTACCAACCGAGACCGCGTGGAACCGATTGTCCCGAACGCGAGTCGTACCGATGGATTCCTCGTTCCGGCAACACTGCTCGACCCGAAGTCCCAGAACGTCGCCTCGAAGACTCTGTGCGTCGCAAACCATCGCGTCATGTCGGTGATGAAGACGCTGTCGTCGCCTCCACCCACAGCCGCCGACCCCGTGACCGTGGCACCCTTGTTCGACTGCCCCCACCCGAGTCCCCATTCGGGAAACACCATCGGCTTGTCGTGCTGCTTCGAGAACGCCGCCAACCAGTTCAGGCCGTAGGGGCCCGCTGTGATGTGGGCGAACTCCGCCTTGGCGCCGGGATAGCTCTGCCATTCGACGTCGAACACGTCCAGTCCCACATAGTCCACGAATTTGTTGCCGGGATAGAACGCGGCCAGGTTGCCTGCACCGAGATCACCGCGACTCGGGTTCCACTCGAAGGTGAAATGAGCCCCTGGGACAGCACGCATCGTCGTCACGATCTGGCGCCAGTAGGCAACGAACTGCCCCGCGTGCCCAGCCGCTCCCCACGGGAACCAGATGCCGTTGAACTCCCATCCCAGTCGGACGATCGAGCTCCCCTGCCCCGCTGCGACCATGGCGCGCGCGAGCCGGGCGAAGTACTGGTTGTACGCCCCGGTCGCACCCGTGGCGAGAGACCCACCCTTGTTCGGCAGCATCGGAACGCCCCAGACCATGGAATAGCCCTGACCGAACCACGCAGACAGGATGCTCTGAGGATGATCCATCGTCGACCAGCTGGTGCCGTTGAAGAAGTCCATTGCGTAGGTGACCGGCCGACGAGAACCCGCTGCGAACGTGCGTATGCCAGCGACGTTGGCCGGGCCTGCGTACACGCCCAACGCGTACGACGTGGCGGTTGCCGGCGTGTGGTTCACCTGGCTCACCTGTGTCGTCTGGCCACCCTGCGGCGAGGCCGACGCCTCACCTCCGGGGATGAGCACCGCGGCCGCACACAGGGCGGACGCCACGAGGGCGCCAAGCGAGGCTTTCATGCGATTCGGGTTCTGCTCCAACATCCGTCTGTCGTCACCGCCTAGGAATGAATAACTCTACGGACTGGCACTTTGCCGGCGGAGGCACCCCGTCTCCGCGGACACACCCCGGTGCATTCGAGAGTCGGATTGGGTCGCTTCCGACTCCATACCGCCTGCGTAAAGGCCTCCCTCTAGAAACGGCACGACCGTCACAACGAGGCCTCAATTCGCAGACTCGGTCACCACCCAAGCCCACGCGGCATCGTGCCGCCGATGGATGCCCCGGAATCGGCTGCCTTCCGCTCGCCCCGAGGTCGGCTGCGACTCCCGTGCGGCAGTCGTGAGCCTCTCTCGGAGAGGATCTCGCTCCTCGTTTCGCACCTGACGTCGCACCAGGTTTCCGGCCAGTAACCAGCAGGTAGCTACCTCGATGCGGCCGTGATCGCACCCTCGGTAGGACCGAGGGGGTCATCGTGGGTCGGGGCGGTCCCCACATGCCACACTGTGAGTTTTCCGCCCCCGACGATTGGAGCCGTTCGGTCACGTGTTGGTCTTCACCTTTCCCGGACAGGGATCGCAACGTGCCGGAATGGGTGAGCCATGGGTCGACCACCCCTCGTGGGAAGTAGTGGAGGAAGCGTCCACAGCCGCCGATCGGGACCTGGCTCAGCTTCTCCTGCACGCTCCCATCGAGGAGCTGACGCAGACCGAGAACGCGCAGCTCGCGACCACGGTCCTGAGTCTGGTCGTCCTCGACGCCGTGGAACGCATCGGTCTCACGCCGGCGGCGAGCGCCGGGCACAGCCTCGGCGAGTACACCGCCTTGATGGCCAGCGGTGCACTCGGCTTCGAGGACGGCATCCGGCTTGTGGTCGCCCGGGGCGACGCCATGGCCCGCGCCGGCGAAGAGGCCCCCGGAACGATGGCCGCCGTGTTGGGCATCGCTGACGATGACGCCGAGGCAGCGTGCATGCGCGCCGAGGGCGATGTGTGGGTGGCCAACTACAACGCACCCGGACAGGTGGTGATCGCCGGTACCGCCGAAGCCGTTGCCCTGGCGGGCGAGCTGGCCAAGGGCCTCGGAGCGAAACGGGTCATGCCCATTCCGGTGTCGGGCGCGTTCCACACGCCTCTCATGCAGGGTGCGCGGGCGGATTTGCGCAAGGCCCTGGCCGAGGTGACCTTCTTGAGCCCCGAAGTGCGGGTCGTGGCCAATGTCGACGCCCACGTGCACGACGACCCCGCGGAATGGCCTGGACTGCTCTCGGCGCAGCTGTGCAGCCCGGTTCGCTGGCGGCAGACGCTCGAGACATTCGCCGGTTTGGGCTTGACCTCGCTCGTGGAGCTCGGGCCGGGGGGGGTCTTGAGCGGGCTGGCCAGGCGGAGCCTGCCCGATATCCAATCGCTCGCCGTCTCGAAGCCCGAGGACCTCGACACCTTGATGGACCAGATCGGGAACGCCGGGACCTGGCGCGCCGAACCCGCCCTGCACCAGGGCGAACACCTGTACATGTCCGAGCGCGTGGTGGTCAGCCCTTCGAGTGGGATCTTCAGTCCCGAGGCCTCGCTGCACGCGCCCGGTACCGGGCTGCTGCCGGGTACCGGCAACGACCTCGAGCAGTCGTCCGCCGTCGAGGTCGGCGATCAGGTCGGCCGTGTCGGCGTCTCCGAGGTGCGCACCCCGTTCGCCGGCCAGGTGATCCGCTGGCTGGCCGCCGACGGCGAGCGGGTCCAAGAGGGTCAGCCGCTCGTCTGGCTGCGCGTGCCCGATACGCGCTGATGGCGATCGTCCTCGTGACCGGCGGCACGCGCGGCATCGGCGCGGCCTGCGTGAGATGGTTCCTGAGCAACGGCGACAGCGTTGCCACGACATACCGCTCCGTCGAGCCGCCGGATGCTCCGGAGGGCCAGGGTGCGGATCGCTTCCTCCCGGTACGATGCGACGTCCGTGATCCCGACGAGGTCGACGCTGCGTTCTCGTCAATAGAAACGCGGTGGGGCCCCGTCGAGGTCTTGGTCGCAAACGCCGGGATCACGACGGACTCTCTCTTGCTCCGAATGAGTGAGCAGGCCTTCGTCGACGTGATCGACGCCAACCTCACGGGAACCTTCCGCGTGGCCAAGCGCGCGGTGGCCAAAATGCTCCGGCTCCATTCCGGCCGGATCATCTTCGTGTCGTCGGTGGGAGCTTTTGTCGGACTTCCGGGCCAGGCCAACTACGCCGCCTCGAAGGCGGGCCTCGTCGGCCTGGCCCGGGCCATTGCGCGCGAGGTCGGCAGCCGGCAGATCACCGTGAACGTCGTCGCGCCTGGGCTCATCGATACCGACATGACGGCGGCGCTGGGCGAAGATCGGGTCGCTCTGATGACGAGTCAGGTTCCTCTCGGGCACGCAGGCAGCGTCGAGGACGTCGCGGCGGTCGTGGGCTTCTTGGCCTCGGACGCCGCGGGCTACGTCACCGGGGCAGTTGTCCCGGTCGATGGCGGGCTCGGCATGGGGCTGTAGCGTGCAAGAGAGCCAACACACAAAGGAGCAGCGAGTGGACAGCGACGCAGCGTTCGAGAAGTTTCGCGAGTGCGCCGTGGAGGTACTGCAGGTGCCGGCAGACAAGATCACCAAAGAGGCCAAATTCGCCGAGGATCTCGACGCCGACAGCCTCGACCTGGTGGAGCTCGTGATGGCGCTCGAAGAGGCCTTCGACATCACGGTCGAGGAGACCGAGCTCGAGGACATCACGACGGTCGGCCAGGCGTTCGACCTGATCTCATCGAAATTCTGATGCAGCTCGGGATCGGCGCCGAGGGACCGATCCGTGGGCGGCGTGTCGCTGTCACGGGGCTCGGGGCCGTCACCTGCTGCGGAGTGGGGGTGGAGGCTCTGTGGGACGGACTCCTCAACCCGTCCGTCGTAGGCGGGGTCGTGCGCGACTACGAGCCAACGGACTGGTTCGGGCCCAAGGAGGTCCGCCAGCTCGACCGCTTTGCCCAACTGTCGATGGTCTCGGCCGACATCGCCGTGCACGCCGCCGGGGACGTCGCGGTCGACCCCGCCAAGGCCGGCGTGATCTTCGCCACGGGTGTCGGGGGTTTCGAAACGCTCGCCGATCAGGTCGGGGTCTACAACGCCAAAGGGCCTGACCGTGTCTCACCGCGGCTGGTGCCGATGATGATGGCCAATGCGGGCGCGGCCGGCATCTCGATGCGGATGGGCTGGCGCGGTCCGTCCGAGGTCATCTGCACCGCGTGCGCAGCCGGGACACATGCCATTTCCGGTGCGGCCCGTCTGATTGCGTCCGGTCGCTGCGACGTCGCGATCGGCGGCGGATCGGAGGCGAGCATGCACCCGGTTGCCGTTGCGGCATTCTCCAACATGACCGCTCTATCGACAACGGGCCATTCTCGTCCCTTTGACATTCGCCGCGACGGGTTCGTGATGACGGAGGGCGCGGGGGCGCTCGTGCTCGAAGAGTGGGATCGTGCGGTTGCGCGGGGTGCGACCATTCTGGCCGAGGTCGCGGGTGCGGCCAGTACGGCAGATGCTCATCACATCACCGCACCCGCGCCTGATGGCGCCGGCGCGGTGGCCTGTATGGAGCTTGCCCTCGCCGACGCCGGCATCGCACCGTCAGACGTAGGACACATCAACGCACACGGGACCTCGACGCCTCTCAACGACCTCGCCGAGGCACGTGCCATCACCAAGGTCTTCGGTGAGCCAGGCCCGCTGGTCACCTCAACGAAGGGTGTCACCGGTCACGGACTGGCAGCCGCCGGCGCTATCGAAGCGGTGGCGGCCGTCCTGACCATCGACCGCGCCACCATTCCACCCACGGCCGGGTACGAGGAGCCGGACCCCGAGATCACACTGCAGGTGGTGCATGGAGCGCCCCAGCCTTGGGAGCCGAGGGCCGTCCTCTCCAACTCATTCGGCTTCGGCGGCCACAACGGCTGTCTCGTCCTGCTGCCGCCGGCCTGAGTCCAGCCAGTAAGGTCGCACCTCCGCTGCCGCCCCGGCGGCGGCCTCACGAGGTTGGTGGATGGGACGTGTGCACACTTGGCGAAGCGTTGCGCGGCGCAACGTCCTGGCCTGGGTCGCGGCTGCCGCGGTCCTCGTTGCGCTCGCCGTCGGCGGCATCGTCTTCGCGACGCGGAGCACATCGCCCCCGCCACCATCCCCCGCGGTCTCGACTCGGGTCGTCGCGCTCGGCGATTCGGTGCCCTATGGGCACGGATTGGCGAACCCGTATCTGACACCGCAGATCGGGTTGCCTGCGCAGGCGGTCTCCCAGGGCCCGTCGACGCTCGCGTATCCGAGCCTCGTTGCAGGCGCGCTGGGGCTCACCATGTCCGTGCGCCCAACCAACTGCCACCTTGTCGGCGACCAACTCGCCATCAGCGGAGCCGTCGCCGACCCGGCGGACAACACGTCACGCGACGGACAGTGTCCGGTGCCACCCCAACAGGCTCGCAATCTCAATGACGAGATCGCTTCCGCCGATCTGGCGCAGCATCCGGCCCGCCTCGTCCTGCTCCAGGACGGCGCGGACGACATTCACTTCAGCGCCTGCCTCGAATACCAGCTGGCCCGCGTTGCAGGGATCAGCATCGGGCTCGGCACGTCCTGCGTCGTCAATGGGGCAGTCACGAATGAACTCGTCACGGAGCTCGCCCGCGTCCGCACCAGCCTGGCCGATGCAATCGAGGCCGTCGCACCGCACGCCGGCACCGTCGCCGTCCTCGACTACTACCAACCGATCCCCGCCCCGGCTCAGCTCGCGGACGACGCCGGTGCATCAGGGTTCCGTACCAACCTTGTCTGTGCCGGGCTCTCGCCGAATGCCGCAGCCACCTATGCGGCAGCCCAGCTCGTGCTGCGCGATCTCAACGACTCCATCGCCGGCGCCGTGGCCGACGCCCGTACCCACCACGTGACGAACGTGCGACTCGTCGACATCGCCGACACCCTCGACGGACACGGCATCTGCACGGCCGACCCGTGGGTCTTCTCGGGCGAGCCGCTGCCTGACACCGCGTTGGCATCGGACGCGGAGAGGATCCTGGCGGCGAAGGCGTGTGCCGAGACCGATGCGCTGCGCGCCCCGGTGCCCTGCTCGGCGCTCACCGGGGCGGCGCAGGCTGCAGAGAGCAACCTGCAGAGCTATGTCTGGCGAGCGGCTCACCCCACCGCGGCCGGGCAACGCGCCATTGCCGCCGTCGTCGACCGTCGCCTGCGGCGCCAGACTTAGTCGATCGCGTCGCGCAGCGAACCCACGAAGGAGGCGGCCGCCTCGGGCCCCCCGCCCTCGAGCAGCCGGCGCACCAGTGCGGACCCCACGATGACGCCGTCGGCAACGTCGCACACCTCGGCCGCCTGTGCCGGAGTCGACACGCCGATTCCCACGCAGACCGGCATATCCGTGTACTCCCGGACTCGTTCAACGACCTGGGCCGCGTCGGACCCGAGATCGGCCCGCTCGCCGGTGACACCCATGCGCGCCACCGCATAGACGAATCCGCGCGCCCTGGCGCAGATCCGCTTCACCCGTTCCGGAGGGCTCGAGGGCGCGACCAGGAGCACGGTGTCGATCCCGGCCGCGTCCGCCTCGGCCGCCCACGGACCCAGTTCCTCGATCGGCAGGTCGACGGCGATGGCTCCACCCACACCGGCTGCCGCCATCGACCGCGCCATCCGCTTGTGCCCGGCGCGGAAGACCAGGTTGTAGTAGGTCATGACAGCGACGGGCACGGGCGCTTCCGCTCGCGCGATGCCGTCGAGTACATGCTCGGGCGTCGTCCCGCGGGCGAGCGCCCGCAACCCGGCCTCTTGAATCACGGGACCGTCCATCATCGGGTCCGAGAACGGGATGCCCACCTCGACCGCGTCCGCGCCCGCCGCGACCACCGCGGCCAGCGTCTGCGCCCAGTCCTCAGTCATGCCGCCCATCAGATACGGGATGAGGAGCTTGCGGCCGCGTTCGCGCCGCGCCCGGAGCTCCTTTTCGAGGTCAGGCACCGGAGGTCGTCCGGCCGAACATCTCGCGCACCTGGGCGACATCCTTGTCGCCCCGACCGGAGAGGGTCACCATCACGGTCGACCCTGCGGGTAACGCCTCGGTGCGGGCGCTGCGAGCCACCCAGGCGATGGCGTGCGCCGATTCGAGGGCCGGGATGATCCCCTCGGTGTGACTGAGGAGGCGGAACGCCTCCAGCACCTCGTCATCGTTCGCCGTGGAGTACTCGGCTCGCCCGATGGAGGCCAGGTGGGCATGCTCGGGACCCAGGCCCGGGTAGTCGAGACCGGCTGAGATCGATTCGGCCTCCTCGATCTGCCCGACTTCGTCCTGGAGCAGCCGGGAGTACATGCCGTGGAGGATTCCGGGAATGCCGTTGGTCACCGCTGCGCCGCCCGCCGCCTCCACCCCCACCAGTCGTGCGTTCGTGTCCACGAAGCCGGCGAACGTGCCGGCGGCATTGGATCCTCCACCGATGCACGCGACCACGACGTCGGGGTCGCGGCCGTCGAGCACCGTGCGGCACTGCACGCGTGCCTCGTTCCCGACTACCCGTTGGAACTGGCGCACCATGTAAGGGAAAGGGTGTGGCCCCATGACCGACCCGAGGCAGTAGTGGGTCGTCTCGACCGTGGCGACCCATTCGCGCATCGCCTCGTTCACGGCGTCCTTGAGGGTCCGGCTGCCCGAGGTGACCGGGCGGACCTCTGCGCCGAGCAGCTCCATCCGGAACACGTTGAGCTCTTGGCGCTTGGTGTCGACCTCGCCCATGAACACGGTGCACTCGAGACCGAACAGAGCCGCGGCGGTGGCGGCGGCCACACCGTGCTGGCCCGCTCCCGTCTCGGCGATCATGCGCGTCTTGCCCATCCGGGTGGTGAGCAGCGCCTGGCCGACGACGTTGTTGAGCTTGTGCGAGCCGGTGTGGGCGAGATCCTCGCGCTTCAACAGCACACGCACACCCAGTCGCTCCGAGAGCCGCTGACACTCGGTCACGGGCGTGGGGCGGCCGCCGTAATCGCGCAAGAGGTCGTCCAGCTGGGAACGGAACGCCGGGTCTCCCCACGCGTCGTCGAACTCCTTCTCGAGCTCGAGGCAGGCGGGCATGAGCGATTCAGGAACGAAGCGACCGCCGAACTCGCCGAACCTGCCGTCCGCACCCGGCCGGTCCATCAGCCCCTCGTCACTCACCCGTCCCTCCAGTCGTAGGGCTCCTGGCCGGCCGCGTGCTCCACCGGGTCTCGGGCGTCTGCGTCCGCCGCGGCCTCTTTCGCACGCTGAATGAAGTCGCGGAGCTTCAAGGGGTCCTTCCGCCCGGGTGCGGCCTCCACACCGCTGTCGACGTCCACACCCGCTGGACGCAGGTGCAATACCGCCTCTCCGACATTGTCGGGTCCCAGACCTCCGCACACGATCAGACGGTGGTGGTCGGCCACGCCCTCGGCCAGCCGCCAGTCGAAGACCTTGCCCGACCCGGGGTTGTCCCCGTCCACCATCAAGTAGTCCGCACCGAACGTCTCGAAGCGGCCGATGCTGCTCTCGCCGGCCCGGAACGCCTTGATCACCTTGGGTACACGCGCCCGTACCCACTGCGTCTCCTCGGCGGTCTCGTGTCCGTGGAGCTGCGCGGCGCCGAGTCCAGCGACCCGCACCGCCTCGACGACCCGTTGCGGGGCTTCGTCGCGAAAGACGCCGACGGTCAACACGTGCTCGGGCAACCGTTTCGCGATGTCGCCTGCCAACTGGACCGAGACCTGACGCGGTGACGGGGCGAAGATGAAACCCACCGACGACGCGCCCAGGCTGATCGAGAGCAGCGCGTCGGCCTCCGATGTGATGCCGCAGATCTTGATGAGGAGGTCGTCGCTCATCGGGCTCGAACCGGATATCCGATGAGTTCGCGCAGCTGACCCGTCCGATCGCCTGCCCGCACGAGCGTCTCACCGACCAGGATCGCGTCGAACCCCGCCTCGGCGAGCCGGCGAGCGTCGGCATCATCGCGGATTCCGGACTCGGCCACGGCGATCACGTCGGTGGGGATCCGCGCCGCCAGCGCGCACGCTCGCTCGCGATCCACCTCGAATGTGCGCAGGTCGCGTTGGTTCACGCCGACCACGCGGGCGCCCGCAGCGAGCGCGTGGCCAAGCTCCGCTTCGTCGTGCACCTCCACGAGCGCGGTGAGCCCGAGCTCGTGCGCGACGGCCGCACACCGGCGCAGCTCATCGTCCTCGAGCGCAGCGACGATGAGAAGGACCGCATCGGCTCCCATCAGGCGCGTATCGGCGACGTCGAGCTCAGACACGGTGAAGTCCTTCCGGAGGACGGGAAGGCCCGAGGCCTGGCGTGCCGCCACGAGATCGGCGGCGGACCCGCCGAAGTACTGCTCGTCGGTCAGCACCGAAAGACAAGCGGCGCCGCCCGCGGCGTACTCCTTGGCGACCCGTTCCGGTTGGAGCCCAGGGTCGAGGTCGCCCTTGGACGGCGAGCGGCGCTTGATCTCGGCGATGCACGCCAGCCCCGCACGCTTCAGTGCTGCGGAGAAGTCCTGGGGCATCGGCGCGCCCGTGGCGCGTTCGACCAGGTCAGGCAGGGAGCGATCGTCGTCCGCCGCGCGGGCTCGATGAGAGGCGAGGATGTCCGCCAGATAGGTGGGCATGACGCCTCAGCGTAGCGGCGCGCCCTTTCCTCGAAGGCCCACCGCGTTCGTGGCCGGTCCGGTCGGCTCTGCGATGGGCTGCCGCCCTGCTGGCCGGCTGCCGGTCGAGGTCGGCCTCAGCCGCGGACTCGGGTGAGGATCTTCTCGCGCCGTTGGCGCTCGTCCCGCGGCAGCTCGTCTGACGCGATGACCGAAGGACTGTCGTTGGCGGCTGCCCGGAGCATGTCGGCGATGCCCGAGTAGATGACTTCGATGGTGAAGTCGTCGACCTCGATCGCGGCCACCTCGGTGCCGTCGTCCGCGAGATGGATGACCCTGATCATCACTCGCTCCGAGCGCTGGACGCGGGCTCGTCGTTCTGGCGCTCGATGGCGACGCACTCGCCGTCTCGAAACATCCAGCCCACGACCCGCCATGGCATCGGGTCCGCCAGCGGCTTGGCCGTCGTCGTCACCTTCGTTTCCCCTGTGCCTGCCATGGGGACGATGTTGCGCCCCAGTTGTGTCATGTCCGGTGACATTTGGTTGCAGTCGAGGTGCGTCTGATCGGTCGCGGGCATGGCGTCTCGGCCGCACGACCAGTACATGATCAGCGGGCGAAGAGGTGCCAGCCTGCCCACATCCAGGCCAGTACGAGCGCGAGCCGCAGCAGCGGACCCTGTGCAGCCCGAGCCAGGACCTCCGAGGCTCGAGCCACGCGCGCGCGACCCGAGCGCGACCACGCCCAGAGTCCCAGCGCGGCGACGCCGAGCAGTGCCCACACGAGATAGGTGACGGCACTGCTCACGGTGCCTCTGTCGGGACAGCGACCCCGTCGCCGGTCGTGGCTGACCGTGCCCCGGCGCGCACGATGGCGGCACCCAGGCACAACCACAAGAAGAAGACCACAGCCTTGAGCAGCGACGTAGCGATCGACGGCATCCGCCATGGAGCTCAAGGTCGGGTGCGACGCACGGCTGCCGGCCGACCCGTACTGCACCAGCTCCCACGCCACCACAGCAGCCAGGAGGACGACCCATGGCGCGAACGGATGACGCACGCCCTTCGACGCCGTACGCCGACCTGAGCGGGTACGGAGCGGCCAGCGCAGCGCCACGGCGACAGCCAGCGCACCGATCGGCAGCGCCGTGACCAGGTCGGCCTGCCAGCTGAACGGTGTCGTCGTGGCGGCGAGCACCGAGTAGGCGACAGCGAGGACCAACGCCGCTGCCCGCCGTCGGTCGCGGGCCGCGTTCGGCACTCCCCTGGTCAGGGCGCGCCGCCGTCGCCGACCATCGGGAGGCTGGCGACGCGGGCCGGCCTCGACCCTCCGACGCCCTCCCCCGATCGGACGCGGACAGGACCGGGGACATCGACCGTGCGATGCAGGTAACCAAGGGCCGCCCACGCGCCGAGTTCGGGGCTCCAGGCGCTCGACGTGATGGAGCCCACCACTTTGTCGCCCGCTGCACCGTCGCCCTCCGGCGCGGCGCCGGCGTGGAGCGTCATGCCCCGGGACAGGGCCTCCGCTCTCGGGCGGGCCCTCCGGCGCGAGCACGCCGACCAGACGGCGTGCCACGTTCGAGCCGCGTGAGTCGATCCGCGCCACGAGTTCCTGGCCCGTGTAGCAGCCCTTGGTGAAGCTCACCGTCCGCTCGACCAGTCCCGCCTCGGCCGCAATCGTCTTGTTCGTGAGCTCCGTGCCCATGGCCGGGATCCCCGATGCAATCCGGCACGCCTCGACCGCGTCGGCGCCGCACGAAACCACGCCCGCGGGCAGGTCGGCGGACTGCGGTTCGAGCACGACGTCGGCTGGGCCCAGCAGGTCCACACCTGTCCAGCCGTTCCACGCGAAGCGCAGCGCCAGCACGCCCCGTTCCGCCAGCACCGTCAGCAGTCCCGCCGCTGCATCCTCGACAGCGTCACCCCGCAACGACAGGCAGCGCCACCCGATCGTCTCGATCTCCACCTTGGACCGGAGCAGGAAGCGGCGCAGCCGCGCCGTGACGGCCTCGCCATACCCCCCTTCGACGTCGAGGATGAAGCTCCCGCCGTCCCGGCGGGTCACCCGCACCAGGGCCGACAGCTTTCCGTCCGGTTCGAGCAACAGCGAATCGGCTGCTGCCCCGACCGCGAGCGACCCCAGGTCCTGGCTGAGTTGCCCCTGCAAGTAGGTCTCGGCATCGGGCCCGCCGACCGTCAGCACGTCGCGGGGCGCCCGGTAGGCACCCGCACCGTGCCGCAGTGCCTCGGTCTCGGCCTCGAGCGCGCTCACGGTCCCGCCGTGGCGCGTCGTGCCGCGCCCATCCGGCGCGCTGCCGTCACGGCCACCAAGAGAGCGCCGGCCTTGTGCGCGCACTCCTCGTCCTCGCTGGTGGGATCGCTGTCCGCGACGATGCCCGCGCCGGCTTGCACGCTGGCCCGGCCGTCGGGCAGCACCACCATGGTCCGGATCGCGATGGCGGTGTCGATGTTGCCCGAGAAGTCGATGTAGCCGACGACGCCCCCGTACACCCCGCGCTTGGTCGGCTCGAGCTCGTCGATGATCTCCATGGCCCGCACCTTCGGCGCGCCCGAGAGCGTGCCCGCCGGCAGCGTCGCGCGCAGGACGTCGATCGGGCCCTTGTCCTCGGCCAGCTCGCCGGACACCTGCGAGGTGATGTGCATGATGTGGCTGTAGCGCTCGATCGTCATGAGTTCGTCGACCTTCTCGGTGCCGAAGCGCACGACCCGGCCGACGTCGTTTCGCGCCAGGTCGACCAGCATGATGTGCTCGGCGAGCTCCTTGGGGTCCTCGGCCAGCTCGCTCTCCAGGAGACGGTCGTGCTGCTCGCTCTCGCCGCGGGGCCGGGACCCGGCGATCGGCCTCGAGATCACGATCCCGTCGCGCAGGCGAACCATCGGCTCGGGCGACGCGCCGACGACGGTCAGCTCGGGGAACCGCTGGAAGTAGAGGTACGGGCTCGGATTGAGGAGTCGCAGGGCCCGGTAGACGTCGAAGGGCTCCACGTCGAGGTCGAGGTCGTAGCGCTGCGAGAGCACCACCTGGAAGATGTCGCCGGCGCGGATGTAGTCCTTGGCGACGCCGATCGCTGCCGTGTAGTCCGCCGAGGTCATGGTGCGGGACGCGTCGGCCTTTTCCAGCCCCGGAGGCGGCGCGGCGATCAGCTCCCCGGTGGTGCCGGCACGCCCCGGCCGCGCGCAGTCGGCCGCCAGCTCGGCCAGCCGGGCACAGGCCTCCTCGTATGCCGCTGCGACAGCGACCTGGTCGACGACGCCGTCGGGGCCCTCGGGCACGACCACGTTGTCGACGAGCACGATCCGCTGGCGCCAGTGGTCGAAGGCGCAGAACTCGCCGATGACGACCAGTGCGGCGTCGGGGTGACCGAGATCGTCGTCGGGCGGGTGCGGCAGCCGCTCGACCTCGCGCACCACGTCGTAGCCCAGATACCCGACGAGTCCTCCGTGCAGCGGTGGCAAGCCGGTCAGCACCGGCGACTGGTAGCGGGTCACCAATGCCTGGACGGCCGCCAGGATCCCGTCCTCCGAGGACGCCAACCCGAGGCGCCCCGTGGTTTCGACCCTGCGGCCCCGCGCGGTGAGCGTCGCCAACGGACGGCGACCCACGAACGAGTACCGACCCCAGCGCTCGCCTCCTTCGACTGATTCGAACAGGAAGCCCTCGCCGTCGCCGACCACGTTGGCGAAGCAGGCCACCGGCGTGAGCGTGTCGGCGACCATCTCGCACCACACGGGCACGATGGTGTGCTCCTTGGCGAGTGCGGCGAACTCGGCGGGATCTGGTCGAAAGCCGAGCGCGCCCGGGCCCGACTCCGGGCTCGGGGCGCCAGGGGGTGTCACGGCGCGGGCACTCCCGGGCCCGTGCCGATCGTGCGATAGAAGCAGGTGCGCTCCCCTGTGTGGCACGCGCCGCGCCCGTGCTGGTCCACCAGGACGACGAGCGCGTCGCCGTCGCAGTCGATCAGCACCTCCCGGACGTACTGGCGGTCGCCGGAGGTCTCCCCCTTCTGCCAGTACTCCCGCCGGCTGCGGCTGTAGAACCATGTGCGACCGGTCGTCAGCGTGCGGCGAAGAGCCTCCTCGTCCATGTAGGCCACGGTCAATACCGTCTTGTCCGTGGCGTCCTGGACGATGGCCGGTACGAGCCCGTCGGCGTACTTTGCGAAGTCGACGGCGCGGACGAGCTCGTCGTCGACGTCCAGGGGCACGCCCCGGGGCACGGCGGACACGGTGGAAGCCTCGGCCTCGGGGGCACTCAAAGGTAGAGCCCCGTACCGCTGTCGTTGCGTGGCGAGGCGATGGCGTGAATGTCCCGCTCGCGGCAGAATCACGTACTCCTCACCGTGCACTTCCACCTCGAAGCGATCCTCGGGGTTGAACAGCACCGTGTCGCCCACCTTGACCGTTCGGACGTGGGGCCCGACCGCCACGGCATCGGCCCACGTCAGACGCCGGCTGATCTGGGCGGTGGCGGGGATCAGGATCCCTGCCCGGGACCGGCGCTCGCCGTCGGTCGGCGAGATCTGCACCATGACGCGGTCGAAGAGCACCGAGATCGGCTGTTTCTCCTCGGCCCCGTCCTTGCTGACCTCGTTCCGGCCTGCCTTGAGCCTGCTGGTCCCGTTCTTCGTCGTTGACGTGGGCACCCTCGCACGGTACCGCACGAGACTGCCCGCCCAGGTCAGGGGCGGGCAGTCGCACTGCCGGCACGCCAGGGCGCAGTTCGGCGGCAAAAGCCGGCCTCACACGGGCCGGACGGTCACCCCGTTGGCTGCGAGGAACGCCTTGGCCTCACCGATCGTGAATTCGCGCCGGTGGAAGATCGACGCCGCCAGCACCGCGTCGGCGCCACCCTCGACGGCGCCGTCGACGAGATCCTGCAGCCGACCGACCCCACCGGAGGCGACGACCGGGATGTCGACCGCGTCGACCACCGCTCGCGTCAGCGCCAGATCGAAGCCGTCGCGGGTCCCGTCCCGGTCCATCGACGTCAGCAGGATCTCGCCCGCGCCGTTGCCGGCGCACTCGACCGCCCATGCCACCGCGTCGCGTCCCGCCGGATTGCGTCCGCCGTGCGTGTACACCTCCCACCCTCCGTCGGAGCGGGCCCGTGCGTCGATGGCCACGACCGCGCACTGGCCTCCGAACTCGTCGGCGACATCCCGTACCAACTCGGGTCGTTCGAGGGCGGCTGTGTTCACCGCGATCTTGTCCGCCCCGGCCCGGAGGAGGCGGCGTGCATCCTCTGCCGCCCGGACTCCCCCACCGACCGTCAACGGGATGAAGACCTGATCGGCGGTGCGAGCCACCACCTCGACCATGGTGTCGCGTCCATCGGAGGATGCCGTGATGTCGAGGAACGTGACCTCGTCGGCCCCTTCTGCGTCATAGCGGGCGGCCAGCTCCACGGGGTCGCCCTCGTCGGTCAGGTCGACGAAGCGCACCCCCTTCACGACCCGCCCGCCGGTCACGTCGAGACAGGGGATCAACCTGATGCTGCGCACGCGGCGACTCCTTCCTCCACGCTGAATCTGCCTTCCACGAGTGCCTTGCCGACGATCGCCCCGGTCAGACGCCGGGCCGGCGAGCCGAGGCCGGCCAGCGCAGCGAGGTCGCTCGTTGCCCCGACACCGCCCGAGGCCACCACGGGGAGCGCCGTGGTCGCGAGCAGCGTCGCGAGGCCTTCGAGATCGGGCCCCGACAGCATGCCGTCGCGGGCGACAGCCGTGGCTACCACCGCGCCCAGTGGCTCGTGCGCCCATAGTTCCAACAGGTCGGCCACCACCTGCCCCGATCCGGCGAGCCAGCCCTGGGCCTGGGCTTCGGCCACACCGTCCGCGTCCACCCTGTAGTCGAGCCCGACCGCGACTCGCCCCGGCCAACGGCGCGCGCACCGTCCTGCGAGTGCAGGCTCTTCCAAGGCGGCCGTGCCCAGGACGACCCGCGCCACACCGGACGCCAGCACCTCCTCCGCGTCGTCCTCTGACCTGATCCCACCGCCGAACTCGACGTTGACGTGACCCTCGCTCGCGAGGCGGACGATGTCGGCCAGGACCGCGCGCTCGTGGGGCACGCCGGTGCGTGCCCCATCCAAGTCGACGACGTGTATCCAGCGGGCACCCCCTGCGACGTAGCGGGCAGCGAGTGCAACCGGGTCTCCATACCGATCTTCCCGGGCGAAGTCACCCTGGGCCAGGCGCACGGCCACCCCGGCCCGGAGGTCGATCGCGGGTAGCAGCTCCATCAGGACGCGCCGCCCGTCGATGCCAAGCGCACGAAGTTGGCCAGCAGCGCCAACCCGGTGGCCCCCGACTTTTCGGGATGGAACTGCGCGCCCCACAGCGTTCCGCGCGCCGCCAGGGCGGCCACCGAGCCTCCGTAGTCGCACACCGCGACTGTCTCCTCCCCGACCGGCGGGGCGAACGAGTGGACGAAATACACCCAGGGGCGCTGGCCCAGCCCCTCCATGGCCTTGGGCGTCTCCTCGCCGCACACCTCCAGCGTGTTCCACTGCATTTGCGGGTGCTTCACCGCAGGAGGCAAGGCCCCGACTGTGCCCGGGAACACGCCGAGGCCGGCTGCGCCAGGACTCTCCACCGAGTCGGTGTAGAGCAGCTGGAAACCCACGCACACTCCGAAAAACGGCACGGTGGCCTCGAGCGCGGCGCGTGCGGGTTGCTCGAGGCCACTCTCACTGAGGGCTCTCGCGCATGCCCCGAACGCCCCCACCCCGGGCAGGACCACGCCGTCGGCCGCCTCGACGGACGCGGCGTCGGTGACGCGGCGCGCGTCGGACCCGACGTGTTGAAGGGCCTTCTCGGCCGACCGCAGGTTTCCGATGCCATAGTCGAGGACGGCGATCCGTGGGCCTGTCACAGGCTCCCCTTCGTGGAGGGAATGCCACCCCCCTCGACCCGGACGGCGTCGCGGAGGCAGCGAGCGACTCCCTTGAAACTGGCCTCGAGCATGTGGTGCGTGTTCTTGCCCTCGAGGCAACGGATGTGGAGTGTCACGTTGGCGGCCGTCACGAAGGCACGCCAGAATTCCTCCGCCAGCTGGGGGTTGAACGGTGGCGTCCCGAGCCCGGGCGTATCGGGCGCGAAGTCGAGCCCGTACGCGAGGAACGGCCGTCCCGACAGATCCAGCGCCACCTCGATCAGTGCCTCGTCCAGCGGCACCAGCATGGAGGCGAAGCGGCGTACGCCTGCCTTGTCCCCCAGTGCCTCCGCCAGGCAACCACCGAGGACGATGCCGACGTCCTCCACGGTGTGGTGGGCGTCGACGTGCAGGTCGCCCTGGGCGTGCACGGTGAGGTCGAAGGAGGCGTGCCGGCCGAGCTGATCGACCATGTGGTCGAAGAACGGCAGCCCTGTGCTCACCTCGGTGCGGCCGGACCCGTCCACCACCAGCGTGGCGGAGATGGTGGTCTCCTTGGTGGCGCGCTCCGTGGCGGCGCGGCGGGCGTCGGTGCTCACAGGCTCTCCTTCAAGGCGTGGAGGAAACGATCGTTCTCATCTGCCGTGCCGATCGTGACACGCAGGCACCCGCGCAGGCCGTCCCAGGTGGCGCAGTTGCGGATCAGCACGGAATGCCCCAGGAGCGAGCGCCACACCTCGTCGGCGTCACGCTCTCGGGGACGGAAGAGGATGAAGTTCGCGTCAGAAGGCCACGAGTCCACCGGCAGGTCGGCCAGCGCGGCGGCGACGCGGCCCCGTTCCTCGGTGATGCTGGCGACGCGCGCTTCCATCTCCGGCACGTGGCGCAGAGCCAACAACCCGGCCAGCTGCGTCTGCACGGACAGGTGATAGGGCAGGACGACCGATTCGCAGGCGTCGACGACAGCAGGGTCCGCCACGAGGTATCCGAGGCGCGCGCCGGCCATGGCCCACGTCTTGGAGAACGTCCGCGTGACCACGAGCCCGGGGTGGGCCGGACCGTGCAGCTCCAGAGCGGACCAGGGTGCGAACTGCCCGTAGGCCTCGTCCACGATGACCAGTCCCGGCGCGGCGCCACACACGGTGGCGATCGTCGCCGGCGGCTCGGCGCGGCCGGTCGGGTTGTTCGGCGAGCACAAGAACGTGATGTCGGGACGCGACTCGTCGAGCAGCGCGACCGCGACGTCGCGATCGATCTGGAAATCGTCGTCGCGGGCGCCCTCGACGATCGCGGTGCCGGTGATACGGGCGATGTGCGAGTGCAGGGCGTAGGTCGGTTCGAAGAGGAGCGCGCGACGGCCGGGGCCGCCGAAGGCCAGCAGGAGGCACTGCAGCACCTCGTTGGACCCGTTGGCACAGAAGATCTCTGGCGCCGTGACCCCGTGCAGTCGGGCAACTGCCTCGCGGAGCTCGGTGGCCGGCCGGTCGGGATAGCGGTGGAACGAGACGTCCTCGAGCGCGGCCAGCAGCTCGTCTCGCCACGCCTCGGGCGGTGGCAGCGGCGATTCGTTCGTGTTGAGCCGCACCTCCGCCTCCACCTGGGGTGAGTGATAGCCCTCGGAGAGCAGCAGGTCAGGCCGCACCGGCGGGATTGCGCTCATGCACCCGCTCCGTCGTCGAGCGCCTGCAGGCGCCGGCGGACCGAGTCGGCGTGGGCTGGGAGCCCCTCCGCCTCGGCCAGCGTCACCACGTGCGGACCGAGGGCACGGAGCGCGTCCGGCGTGACGTGGACGGCGTGGATGTGCTTGCGAAAGTCGTCAGCACGCAGCGCTGACGCGAAGCGCGCCGTTCGGTTGGTGGGCAGGACGTGATTCGGCCCGGCGAGATAGTCACCCACGCTGGCCGGCGACCACTCACCGACGAAGACCGCTCCTGCGTTGTGCACGTTGTCGAGGAGTCGCCGCGCGTCATCGGCGGCCACCATGAGCTGCAGGTGTTCGGGAGCCACGGCGTTCGTGACGGCGACGGCGTCCTCCGGCCCGTCGACGAGACAGGCAATCCCTGCCGTCGCGAGGGTCGACTCCAGGTCGGCTCGCCGGCTCGATGCCGCCACAATGCGGTCCACCTCGCCCGACACGGCCGCCAACAGATCACTGTCCCAGGTCACCAGCCAGGCCAGCCCGTCCGGCCCGTGTTCGGCTTGCACCACCAGGTCGATGGCGGCGAAAGCAGGCGTGGCCCCCGGTGCGGCCACCACGACGATCTCGGAGGGTCCGGCGAACGCCGAGGCGACCCCCACGACGCCGGACACCTGGCGCTTGGCCTCGGCGACGTATGCGTTGCCCGGACCGGCGATGACGTCGACGGCAGGGATGCTCTCCGTCCCGTAGGCCATTGCCGCGATCGCCTGGGCGCCGCCCACTCGGTAGACCTCGTCGACCCCGGCGACGGAGGCGGCACACAGCGTCGCATCGTCCACTCGGCCGTCCGAGGCGGGTGGCACACACAGTGCGATGCTCCCCACGCCCGCCACTCGTGCCGGCGCGGCGCACATCAGGACGGTGGATGGATACCGCGCCCGCCCGCCCGGAGCGTAGAGACCGGCCCGCCCGACCGGCCGCGTCAGGTGGCGGACGGTGATCCCGCCGTCGACCATGTCAGAAGGTGGTTCGCCCTCGTGCTCGTGGTACGCCAGTACGCGGCCGAAGGCCACTTCCAGCGCTTTGAGCAAGTCGGGCTCGACACGCGACCGGGCGTCGTCAACCTCTGCGTCGGGGATGCGCAGGCCGCTGGACACGTCCACCCCGTCGAGCTCGGCCGTATACCGCACGAGCGCTCCGTCCCCCTCGTCGCGGACCCGGGCGAGGATGCGGGCCACGGCATCGTGGACGTCGGCACCCGGTGCAGCCGGGCGCGGCAAGACCGCGTCGAACGGCGGCCGAATGCCGCGTAGGTCCAGGACACGGAGGGACATGAGGTCACAAGGCTACCGGGGCCATATGGCGACTCCTGGCGCCCGCCGGCCCTTCGCGCCGCCGTGGAGGTACCCGGTGACGCCATCGGCCATCATCGTGGGATGTCCACCGCCGCCGAGATCTCCTCGTTGACGTCCAGTCTGACCGAACTCCATGAACGCGTGACCACGATGGCTGAGGGTGCGCTGGCGGGGGGTGACGAGGAGGCCGCGCACGAGCTCATT
Source organism: uncultured Acidimicrobiaceae bacterium (assembly GCA_963736225.1). Taxonomy (GTDB): domain Bacteria; phylum Actinomycetota; class Acidimicrobiia; order Acidimicrobiales; family RAAP-2; genus Bog-473. Next base: position 295,160 of record CAVTOF010000004.1, read on the forward strand.
GCCGTGGAGCGATCACTCGGAGGAGCGCTGCGGCGACTCCGTCGCTTCTCACAGGGGACGGGCCACTCGCCCCGGTCCTGATCTCAGCGACCTCCCTGACGCCTCGCCCGAACCGAAGTCACCCACGCACGATCCCGCCAGGGCTACACCGCGTAGAGGACGAGATCGTGCCCGAGTAACGCGGCAGCTGTCCGCAGGACGGCCTGGCGCTGGGCCACGACCGCGAAGTTCCGCCGCTCCGCCAGCTCGACGACGGAGACGACGGCAAGGTCGGACGTGTCACAGCGCGCGGCCAACTCACCCGACCGTCGCGCTGCCTCGCCGCTGAACGACTCCACCTCGGTGCCGGCCAAGAGCTCGCCGATTCGGTCGCTGCGCGCCTCGATCCGATAGCCCTCGGCGACCGTCACCGCAGGAATCACCGGCACGATCCCGTTGGAGAGAGCGGCGCGGTGTAATGCCCACATCATCCGGTCGCCCCGAGCGGCGGCGTGGAGTGCTCCAAGTCCGTAGACGAGGCCCTCGCGTCGTTTCGTGCTCACCGACGCCTGACGCGCGAAGCCACCCCCGACACGCCCGAGCGCAGCCGCGCCAAGAGGGCCTCGCCGGCGGCGAGCTCCTCCGCGCTGAGCGAGCCGGTCTCACCCTCCCACGCCGCCACGCCCCGCAGTCCTTGGCGGACTTGAAGCTGTTTCTCGGCGGCCGATGAGAGCCAGGCGCTGAAGGACACCCCGTCTTGCTTGGCGGCCGACTCGACCTCCGCCGCCACCCCGTCGTCGAGTGAGACCGAACGCTTGGTGACCATGCCCCGAGGGTAGCACCTCAAGTACTACCAGGGGCCGATACCCGCTCCCACCAGGAGCGGAGACACCAATGCCGGCCCGAAGGCCGGCATTGGGCGAGTCGGCCAGGAGGCGGATCCCAGCTTCGACTCTTTTGGAACCAGGTGGCGGGAACCGGTTCCGGCGCTAACTGTAGCCCCTGGATATGCCGATTTCATCCTGAGAAACCCGAATTGCCTTAAAAGGCGCGGAAAGTGCCGTCCCGCGCCGTTTACCGTACCGACGGGCAAAAATCGGCCAACGGGCATGCACTGCAATGTGGTTTTCGAGCAACACATGTCTCCCGCCCGTGCAGGATCATCCGGAGGCTGAACGCGCCGCGCTCTGCGGCGGGAACGAGGCCGTTCAACACGTATTCCACCTTCACCGCGTCGCGCCGCTCGGTCGGCGTCAACCCGTCCAGGAGTCCGAGCCTGTCGCTCACCCGCAGGACGTGTGTGTCGACCGGCAGGCCCGGTAGGCCGAACGCCACGCTGCGTACGACGTTGCCCGTCTTGCGCCCGACCCCCGGGATGGTCACAAGATCCTCGAGGTCGGTCGGGACCGCCCCGCCAAAGCGCTCGCCGAGCGCAGCGGCCATGCCGATCACGCTCTTCGTTTTGGAACGAAAGAAGCCGGTGGTTCGGATGATCTCCTCCACCTCTTCGGGATTGGCAGCGGCCAACGCCGCAGGATCGGGGTAGCGGTCGAACAGGACCGGCGTCACCATGTTGACCCGCACGTCCGTGGTTTGCGCGGACAGGATCGTGGCCGTCAAGAGTTGGAAGGGGTTCTCGAAATCGAGCGCACACAGCTCCGCCGCCGTGCCTGGGTAGCACTCGGCCAGCCGTTCGATCGTCAGGCGCGCCCGGCCCTTCGCTGTCCGGGGTTTCGCCATCTGATCAAGGTACCGGGTTACCTTGGCCGGCGTGGAAGCACTGGCCATCACCGATCTCGACCTCCGCGCGTTGGGCGCACCCGACAAGGCGGCCCTCAGCCGCGTTGGTCGCGCACGCCGGGGCGGCACGCGGCCATCCACCGCTCCCCGAGCCCCAGCTGCGTGCCGTGGCCGGCGAACGATCGGCCTCTATCGACGGTCGCGCGCTTCTCGCGAGGCGAAGCGGGAGCCTGGCCGGCAGTGCGTTCCTCTCGCCGGGGGCCGGCGGGACGACGGTGCTCCACGTCGTCGTGGACCCTGCTGTCAAAGACGACGTCGTCGCATCCGAACTCATTGACCGCGCGCTGGCGGTGGCGCCCGCCGCTGCCCCGGTGCACCTCTGGGCCATGCAGGCCGGACCCGCCGACGACGAGCGAGCCCGAGCCCATGGCTTCGTTCCCGAGCGCGACCTGCTGCAGATGCGCGTCTCGTTGCCGTTACCCCGCGACGTTGTGGCCGCCACCCGGCCCTTGCTCACCCGGGCCTTCGTGCCCGGCCGGGACGAAGTGGCGTGGGTCGAGACCAACAACCTGGCCTTCGCCGGGCACCCCGAGCAGGGCTCGTGGACCGTCGAGCAACTCCGAGACCGGATGGCGGCGGACTGGGTGGAACTGGACGGGTTTCTCGTTGCCGACGACCCCGACGGCCACGGCCTCATCGGCTCGTGTTGGACCAAGATCCACCGTGACCGCGCGCCGGTCCTCGGGGAGATCTACGTGATCTCCGTCGACCCGCGACACCACGGCGAGGGATGGGGCCGCTCGCTCACGGTCGCCGGCCTCGAGTGGCTGGCGCAGCGCGGTGTGACCAACGGCATGCTCTACACCGACGCGACCAACGAGGCCGCCGTCTCGCTCTACCGCTCGCTCGGATTCACGGTCGACCACGTCGACCGGTCGTACCGTCGTGACGGACCCGCGACGACACCGCCCGCCTGACATGGCCGGGCGACCGATCGGGCGCCACGCTGCCACCGCGCCGGTAGGCGCCGCTCAACTCACCCCTGTCCCGATCGCCTTGCCGACCCCATACGTGACTGCCGCTGCGACCCCCGTCACCATCAGCTGGCGCAGCGCGGACATCACAGCGGGACGCTCCGTATAGCGGGACAGCACCACACCGACGACGAGGGCGGCCACTGCGCCGAGCACGACCGACAACACGATGGCGGTCGTGCCGGAGGTGAACAGCCAGGGCGCGAGCGGGATGAAGGCGCCGAGGGCGAACGTCACGAACGATGCCGCCGCGGCCTGCCAGGGCGACCCGAGGCTCTGCGTCGAGATGCCGAGTTCCTCCCTCGCATGTGTTTCGAGCGCGAGGTCGGGATCCTGCATGACCTCGTTGACCATGTCTTTCGCCACCGTCGGGTCGATCCCCCGCCTGACGTACATGCCCCGCAACTCGTTGGCTTCGCCCTCCGGGCTCCGGCGCAGCGAGCGGCGTTCCACCTCGAGCTCGCGCTCCATCAGCTCACGTTGTGCCGTCATGGACAGATACTCGCCGGCCGCCATGGAGAAGGATCCGGCGACCAGACCGGCAACGCCGGCCAGCCGCACGATCGACGCGCTCGAATTGGCCCCCGCCATGCCCAGGACCAGGGACACGTTGGTGACCAGGCCGTCGCTGATGCCGAAGACGGCCGCCCTGGCGCCGCCACCTCGCACATCTCGGTGGTGGTGCACCTGTGGGACGTCGTGCTCGTGCGTAGAGCTCACTGGGGTCAGCGTAGTGAGGTGCTTCCACGCGGGTAGCGTCCCTCAGCGGAATCGGAACCTGACCAGCGAGGAGCACCCCCATGAAGACCATCGTCGACGGTGTCGACGCCTTCCACGAGTATGCCGGCAAGGACCTCGGTCATTCCGAGTGGGTGACCATCACGCAGGAACGCGTCAACCTGTTCGCCGACGCGACCGACGATCACCAGTGGATCCACGTCGATCCCGAGCGCGCCAAGGAGGGCCCGTTCGGAGTCGCCATTGCGCACGGCTACCTCACCCTTTCGCTCGCTCCGGTTCTCCTGAACCAGGTGATCACCGTCGACAACATGAAGTTCGGGATCAATTACGGCTGCAACAAGGTCCGGTTTCCCTCGCCTGTGCCTGTCGGCTCCGACCTGCGCATGGGCGTGACGGTGGCCGAGGTCGAGGACACCGAGGGTGGTGTCCAGGTGGTCTACGACCTTGTCATGGCGGTGAGAGACGCCCCGAAGCCGGCGTGCGTCGCCCAGGTCGTCTACCGCTACTACCGCTGACCTCCACCCAGACGCCGGCGGACGCGATGGCACATCGCGGGCAGAGGGCGACCCCGCTGCCGACCGGCGTGGAGAAGACCGCACGGGTCCGGGCGATGTTCGACACCATCGCGCCGCGCTATGACCTGATGAATCGCCTGATGACCTTCGGGCTCGACCAGTCCTGGCGGAAAGGCACGGTGAGCGCCCTCGGCCTGCCCGCCGGCGCACTGGTGCTCGACCTCGCCTGCGGCACCGGCGATCTGACCCGTCTCGCGCTGGTCAGCGGCTACCGCGTCGTCGGCGCCGACCTCAGCGCCGGCATGCTCGCCGCCAACGGCACGTCGGTTCCGGTGGTCGAGGCCGACGGCAGCCGGCTGCCGTTCGGCTCGGGGACCTTCGACGGCCTCGTGTGCGGCTATGCGCTGCGCAATTTCACCGATCTGAGCGCCACGCTGGACGAGTGCGCCCGGGTGCTGCGCGCCGGGGGGCGGCTGGCCGTGCTCGAGGTCGACGCGCCGTCGTCCCGTCTCTGGCGCGCCGGCTACGACGTGTGGTTCACCAAAGCGGTGCCGCTGCTCGGCGGGATGATCTCCGACAAAGAGGCGTACCGGTATCTCCCGCGCTCGGTCGCGTACCTTCCGCCGGCCCCCGCGCTGCGCGCCCTCCTACGCCAGGCTGGATTCTCCGGAGTAGGCATCAGGCCGCTCGCCGGCGGGCTGAGCCAACTCATCGTGGCCACCCGGGCCGGAGCACCGGCGACGTGACAACGACGGGGAGCCTCCACGCACGAAGCCTGCCGCTGGACTTCGGACCCGACGCGCTGCAGTTCGACAGCAGCCCGACCGTGCTCTTCGACCGTCCGGGGCTCACACTGGTCGGCTGGGGCACGGCGTGGCTCCTCGAGGCCGGTGACGCCTCGGCCGCGCTGGCGTCGATCCCGTGCGAGGACTCCGTGGGCTGCCTCGGCTCCGGCGTCGTGGCACTGGGGGCGCTCCCGTTCACCGACGCCATGGCGGGACTGCTCGTGGTTCCGCGCTTCACCATGGGGATTGCGCGGCGACGCGGAGGGCATCACCCGTCGCTGGGCCACCGCCGTCGGTCCCGCAGACACGCCCTTGCCCAGCACCGGCGACCTCTTCGATGCCGTCATCTGGCAGTACGGAACCACCCCCGAGGGCGACAAGGATCCCGCCGTCGCCGCTATCACCACCGCCATGACATCGAGCGGCTACTTCGACCTGGTCGCGAAGGCGGTCACGGCGATGCACGCGCCGGACGCCACATTGGCCAAGGTGGTCCTCTCCCGGCCCGTCACGATGGAGCTCGACGGCCCGCTCCACCTCGCCGGGGTTCTGCGGCGCCTGCGCGCCGGCGAGCCCAACTGCACGATCTTTTCCATGCCCGTGCCCGACGGCACCTTCTTCGGTGCCAGCCCCGAGCTGCTGCTCGCTCGCCACGGCGACCGCGTGACGGCTCATCCCTTGGCGGGCACGGTCCCGCGCGGCGACACCGCTCGCCGCGACGCCGACGCGCAGCGCGACCTGGCGCGCTCGGCCAAGAACCGCGAGGAGCACCGCTATGTGGTCGAGGAGATCGCTGCCACCCTTGCGCCGTGGTGTCGCGGGCTCTCAGTACCCGACGAACCGTCGCTCGTCGCGTTCCGCTCGGTGGCCCACCTCGGAACACGGATCGAAGGACACCTGCGCGCCCCGGCGCCGACCGTGCTCGACCTGCTCGCGAGCGTGCACCCCACTCCGGCGGTGGGTGGCACCCCGCGGCGCGACGCGCTCGCGTTCATCACCGCCCACGAGGTAGGCGAGCGAGGCTATTGGGCGGGCCCGGTGGGCTGGGTCGGCGCCGCCGGTGACGGGGAGTGGATGATCGGCATCCGCAGTGCCACCCTGCTCGACGACGGCAGTGCGGTGACGCTGCGCGCTGGGTCAGGCATCGTCGCGGGGTCGGAGCCCAGGGCCGAGGCGGCCGAGACCGACGTCAAACTGGCCACCGTCATCGAAGCCGTGGTGCCGGGTGGCTCAGTGCAGCTGCGGTGAACGCACGGGTGCTCGAGGATCGCTGGGCGCCGCCGCCTCGGAGTGGGCGGCGGCCAACGGGATCTTGACCAACAGCGTCGCTCCCCCGCCCGACGCCGACATGACCTCGGCCGATCCGTGCAGTGCCTCGGCGATGGCCCGCACGATGGCCAGGCCCAGCCCGGTCCCCGACACCGAGCGTGAAGGATCACCTTGATAGAAGCGATCGAAGACACGCGTCGCCACCTCGGGACGGATCCCGGGCCCGTTGTCTGAGACCTTGATGTAACCCATCCGCTGCACCACGCCCGTCGACACGGTGACATCGGTGCCCGGCGGCGTGTGCGCTAGCGCGTTGCGCACCAGATTGTGCGCCACCTGGGCCAGACGCTCGCCGTCGCCGAGCACGACGACGGGCGGGCCTGTTTCGAGGACCAGGTAGTGGTCGTGATCGACCGCGTTCGAATCGCCGACCGCGTCGGCGCAGACCCGCTGCAAGTCCACTGGCTCGGCCCGGAGCGGTCGACCACGGTCGAGCTCGGCCAGGAGCAGCAGGTCCTCGACGAGACCGCCCATCCGGGTCGCTTCTTGCTCGATCCGCTTCAGCGCCTTGCGACGGCCGCGCTCGTCGGAGAAGCCACCCCGGCCCAGGAGCTCCGCGTAGCCGCGGATGGATGTGAGGGGGGTGCGCAGCTCGTGGGAGGCGTCAGCCACGAACTGGCGCAGCCGCTCCTCTGATGCCGACTTCTCGGCGAACGCGCCCTCGATCTGGGCGAGCATCTCGTTGAGTGCCGAACCCAGTTGCCCGATCTCGGTGCCCGGCCGGCCTTCGGACACGCGTCGAGTCAGGTCACCCGAGGCGATGGCGTCGGCCGTCGCGGCCATCTGGCGCAAGGGCCGCAGTCCCCGGCGCACGACGACGAGGACCAGGACGCCCATGGCCAGCAGGATCGCCAGGCTGGCCAGGAGCTCGACCCTGCGCAGCGAGCTGAGGGTGTCGTTGGTCGGGTTGAGCGACAACGACGTCACCAGGGTCCCTTCCGGGACCGTCACTGCGACCGTCCGGTACGCGCCGTCCGGGTCGCCGGTGCTGCCGAGCACGACGGCGTCGGGATCGGGACGGAAGGTGCCGGCGTAGCGCCCGACCCGGACCTTGCTGTAGATGTCGGGCACCTGTTGCACGGGGATCGTCTTGGTCAAGATGGGCGCGGGATCGGGCCTGGTCGGCGGACCCGACGGGCGGCGCAGGATCACCTTCCCGTGCCGGTCAAGCAGCGTGACGTACACGTCGGAGGAGACGCGGCGCGAGAGCTGCGCCTCGGAGACACGCCCATGCCGCGCTGCCGCGAAGGTCAGGTAGTTGAAGCTGAGCGCTTCGTTCTGCGCCAAGGTGCTGTCGGCCTGGCCGTAGAGGAAGGAGCGGACCGACGCGTAGATGACGACGTCAGCCACCAGGAGGCCGACCACGAGCAGCAACGCCACGACGCCGACGAGCCGCTTCTGAAGGCTCATCCTTCCCTGGGCAGTCGCAGGGTGTAGCCGACGCGGCGGATGGTGTGGATGAGCGCGGGGTCGCGGTCGTCGATCTTCTTGCGCAGATAGCTGATGTACGTCTCGACGATGTTCGGGTCGCCGTGAAAATCGAAGCCCCACACGTTGTCGAGGAGCTCGGACTTGGAGATGACGCGTCGGGCGTTCTCGAGCAGGTAGCGCAACAGGTTGAACTCCGTGGCGGTCAGGTCGATGGCCACCTCGCCTCGCCACACCTCGTGTGTGTCGACATTCATCGTCAGGTCGGCAAAGTGCAGGACGGAGGTGTCGGCCGCGGCCATTTCGCCGGCCCGGCGGAGGATGGCGCCGACGCGGGCCGTCAGCTCCTCGATGCTGAAGGGTTTGGTCACGTAGTCGTCACCCATGCTGAGGCCCTCGACCTTGTCCTGGGTGGTGTCGCGGGCCGTCAAGAAGACGATCGGCATCTGCTCGCCTTGATTGCGTAGCCGCCGGCAGACCTCGTTGCCGTCGAAGTCGGGCAGCATCACGTCGAGCATCACCAGGTTGGGACGGAAGGTCCGTACCTGCTCGAGCGCCTCGGCACCGGTCGAGGCGACACCGACCTGGTAGCCCTCGAAGGACAGGGCTGCCGAGAGCAGCTCGGCGATGCTCGGCTCGTCGTCGACCACAAGGATGCGGGCGCCGGACGTCTCGATGGTCACACCAGACCTCCTGGCCGGCATGGAGCCAACACGGTCATCGTGAGCGCACCGGGCTCTCGGTGCCGTCGTACCGACCGGGCACGTCATTTTCGTTCGCGTGCACCGGTGCTCCGCCACCGGGCAGGGCTCCGTTGCGTGACCCGCCATCCGAGCCACCCGAACCACCGTCGCCACCCGCTCCACCCGCGGACCGCGCGCCAGTACGTGCGCGGCTCAGTCCCCTGACCAGCCGGCCCAGACCCCACCAGGTGACGAGGCCGAGCGCCTCCACGACGATGACAGAGGACATCTTGGATTCGCCGGCGGCGCGGTCCACGAAGCTGATCGGCACCTCGGTGATGGCCCCGCCATGCTGCTTGGCCCGGTAGGTCATCTCGATCTGGAACCCGTAGCCCTCGGCCCGGATCCGCTCGAGGTCAAGCTTGCGCAGGATCCTCGCTGAGTAGGCGCGGTAGCCCGCCGTCGAGTCGGCCACGCCGAGTCCGAGCACGGTCGAGGCGTAGATGTTGCCCCCGCGCGACAGGAGATGGCGGTGCCAGGCCCAGTTCGGGATGGACCCGCCCTCGATGTAGCGCGAGCCGATCGAGACGTCGAAGCCGTTCTCGAGCGGCGCCAGCAGCCCGGGGAGCGCAGCGGGGTCGTGCGAGAAGTCAGCGTCGATCTCGACGAAGCAGTCGAAGCCGCGCTCGAGGCCCCAGGCGAAGCCGGCCCGGTACGCGCTACCCAGACCGGATTTCTCGTTTCGCGGCAAGAGCTGCACATCGGTCAGTTCGGCAGCGACCTTTTTCACGATGTCCGCCGTGCCGTCTGGGCTGCCGTCGTCGACGACCAGCACGCCCGCTCCGGGTAGACACTCGTGGATCCGGTGCAGCATCCGCTCGATGTTCTCCGACTCGTTGTAGGTCGGAATGACCACCAGCGGCCTCATGCCGGCATTCTAGGAGGTCATGCCGCGCCGGCCTCAGCGCCCGACGGCGCGGCGGCCAGACTCGGTCCCGCCCGTGGCCTGGGCGTTCATGCCTGAGGAGCGCCTGGAATCAGCCTGGCATTGGACTCACACGGGGCTCGAAATCAGCCTCTGTCACACCCATCAGACCCATCAGAAGTCGACGGGCTCGGCGGCGTCGATCGCCGAGGACGGCTCAGGCTCGCTCACGTCACCAGGGCCACGGCGGAGCTCTCGAACGATCACCTGGAGCGCCCCACCGATCGGGATACCGATGAGCGCTCCGACGAAGGTCCCCAGCCCGCCCGCGATCTTCCCGCCCAGCGTCGCGCCGACCAGGACGGCAATCAGCACCCAGAAGGGGTTGAGTTGGACCGTCCTGCTCATGATGACCGGATTGAGCACGTGGTTTTCGATCTGCTGGTACACCAGAAACACGATCAGCATGACGATCCCAGCGGGCACCGAGTGGATGGCGGCGATCACGACCACGGGCAGTCCCGCCAGCAACCCGCCCACGAGGGGCAACAGGTCGACCAGGGCAACGAAGACCCCGAGCAGGAGCGCGAAGGGCACTCCGAGGATGGCCAGGGTCAACCCTGAGATGACCCCGGCGATGACGGAGGTGAGCCCGTTGCCGAGCATGTATCCGGTGACCGAGCGAATCGACTCGTCGACGACCCGACTCAGGCGCGTCGCGGTGGCTGGACGAAAGAGGCTGAGGAAGCCCCGCCACATGCGCGGAGCCTCGAGCATGGTGAAGAAGGTCAACACGGCGATGGTGAGGATCGCGACGACGGTCGAGATGGCCGCCTCGCCGGCCCGGAATGCAGTCGCCGGCTTCAGCACCTTGGTGAGCTGCGAGGTGAGCTTTGAAGAACCCTCCGAGAGGTATTTCTGCAAGTGCAGGCGGTAGACCAGTCTCCCCAGCGGGCCGCGACCCTTCTTGGCTTCGTTCACCAGGTGGGGAATTTGCGTGCCGAAGTGCTCAGCGGCCGTGACCAAGGGCTCGGTGAAGAGGTACACCAGTCCGGCCAGCACGAGAAAGCCGAGCAGGAACACGAGGAGGGTCGCCCCGCCGTGCGACATGCCATGTCGTCGCAAGAAACGCGCGGCGGGCGTCATGAGAAGCGTGAAGAAGAACGCGATGATCACGTAGACGACGATCGTGCGCAGGACCCACAATCCCAGAATGAGCGCCGCGTTCAGGTCCAGCAGCAAGATGATGGTGGCGACCGATACCACGATCGTGCCCAACGGAATCCCGCGGCGGTCCGCGCTGCCCGTGAGCCTGGACCGCCAGGTGTCGTGAGCCTCTGCGGCCATGGCCCAAGCTTGGCAGCTCCGACCTCCGAAGAAGCGGTTCTTCAGCGTCCCGACGTGCAAGCATGAGTGCGATGGAGTCGCCAGGGCTGGGAGACGCCAGGGAACACCCTGAGAGGGAACACGCCAGCGCGTCCCCGAGTGCGTCAGGAGACGAGTCCGCCACCGGGGATCCTGTCCGTTCAACTGACGGCGCCAATCTCCTCGCATCAGCGGGAACCGACACAGTCGCCGAGCCCGTCACGGAGCCTCGCACCGAGAATGGCGCGGAGCCGGCGGTCGCTGCAGCTGACATGGTCAGCACGGAGCCACCATCGTCCGCGCACACGGACACCGAGCCGCCTGAGGGGGCCGAGCCGGCGGCGCAGACCGTGGAGGAGGGCGACGCCGTCCAGGCACCGCGCGCTCGCCGGCAGTTGCTGCCGTTCTTGCCGCGCAACGTGAAGATCACGCTGATGGTGCTGGTCGCCTTCTTCGTGGGCGAGTACATCCTCCTGCCCGAGCTCGCGAGCCGCGCGCCGGGAGTTCCACCAGCTCAGTCACCTCAACTTCTTGTGGCTGATCGTCGGTGCGCTGCTCGAAGTGGCGGCGCTGGTCGCCTACGCCGAGCTGACGCGCACGGTGCTCTCGCCCGGCGCGCCGGAGCGCTTTCGCATCTTCCGCATCAACATGTGGGCGCTGGCAATCAGCCACACCCTGCCGGGCGGCACGGTGCCGGGCACGGCGGCGAGCTATCGGTTGTTGACCGAGTCGGGCGTGCCCGGCAGCACCGCCGCCTTCGGGCTGGCCACGCAGGGCATCGGCTCGGCGGTCGTCCTCAACATCATCTTCTGGCTGGCGCTGCTCATCTCCATCCCGCTCCAGGGGTACAACCCCCTCTACGGGTTCGCCGCCATCCTCGGGGTGCTCCTGCTCTCGATCTTCGCCGCTGTCGTGTTCTTCCTGACCAGGGGGGAGAAACAGGCCGGCGTCCTGGTCAACAAGGTGGCGGACCACGTGCCATTCATCCGGGCCGAGTCGCTCACGTCGCTGCTGCAAAAGGTCGCCGACCGCGTGAAGATCCTGTCCACGAGCTCGGATCTGCTGGTGAAGGCCGGCATCTGGGCGGCCGCCAACTGGTTGCTCGACTGCGGGTCGCTCTACGTCTTCTGCCTCGCCTTCGGCGCCAAGATCTCGCCGATCGACGTGCTCGTGGCGTACGGGCTCGCCAATATCCTCGCCGTCATCCCCCTCACACCCAGCGGTCTCGGCGTCGTCGAGCTGACCATCGTCGCTGTTCTCAAGGGGTTCGGTGTCCCCGGCGGTGTGGCCGCCGCCGGCGTCCTCAGCTGGCGGCTGGTGAACTTCTGGCTCCCCATTCCCTTCGGCGGCGCGAGCTACCTGTCGCTGCGGTTCGGGCACACGCGCTCACGCCTGCGTGCACGGCCGTCGGCCGGGGCCAAGGCCGCCACCTCCTAACCGGATTGTCGCCTTCCGCCTCGGCGCGCTGGACGGCGGCGCAGCGCGACCGCATGGCCCGCACGCGGCCCGCCACGCCGGGTGGCGACCTCGACGGCGAGCGGCGGCTCTACCAAGACGTGATCGGCTCGGTACCTGTCCTGCCGGCCGGCCGCGTCAGCGACGTGCAACTGCGGACGCGGGTCGTCGACGCCGAGGTGGCGCACGCCATCGGGCGCGGCATCGACCAGATCGTGCTGGTCGGCGCGGGGTACGACGGACGGGCACTCCGTTTCGCCACTGACGGGCTGCGCTGGTTCGAGATCGACAACGCCGCCGTGCTCTCCGACACACGGAACCGCCTGCGGTCGCTCGGCCTCGCTCCCGCGGGCGTGGCCTGGGTCAACGCCGACGTCGAGCACGACGACCTCGCCGCGGCCCTCGATGCGGCCGGTCATGATCCCGCCCGCCCGTCGCTGTTCGTGTGTGAGAGCGTGCTGGTCGGACTCCCACTCGCGGTGACCGCGTCGCTGTGCGAGGGCCTGCGGGCACGCGCCGCGCCCGGCAGCACATTCGTCGCCACCTTCGCGGTGGCACCCGAGCCCACCCGACCGCTCCAGACACTGCGCATCGCGACGAACGCCGCGATGCGGGTCCTCGGTGAGACCCGGCGCGACGAGCTCCGTCCCGGCGACCCCGAGAAGCTCATGGTCGTCACCGGCTGGCACGCCACTCACATCGAGCGCGGCGTGGAGCACCGGCTCGACCGCGCCGCGTACCAACTCGTCCTGGTGTGCGAGCCGAGACCTCCGGACTAGGTGCCAGCACGCGACGGTGTGATGGCCCGGCGAAACACTCCGACCGGACGCTCGGCGACCGAGCGCACGACCCGGAAGCCCGCGCCGGCGATGAGAGCCACGAAGAGGAGCGCGAAGCAGTCCGAGACGGGGATGAGCCAGCCCCGCCCGGCGAATGCGATCGAGGGCCCGTGGGGCACCCACCAATACGGGGCGGACCACAGGAGCGCGGCGACGCCGAGCGCGTACCACTCGCCGTAGCGCGGCCGGTCCTCAGCGAGGGCGAGCCATGCCACCAGAAGGACCAGCCAAATGAAGTGGTGCGACCACGACACGGGGCTGGCCAACGACTCGGTCGCCTCTACGACCAAGAGGCCGAGGACGGCAGAGGAACGCCGATAGGCGCCGGCAGCGACCACGAGCCCGATGACGGCGACCGCCACCACGACGACGAAGGTCGTCGACGTGGGCACGGTATGGCCCAGCGCCCGCTCGAGCGCGCCGAGCACACCCTGGTTGCCCACCCACGACAGCATGCCCGCCCGCTGCGGATCGCGGATGTAGTGGGTCCAGTAGGACCACGATGTCGACGCGTTCACGACGGCTGCGAGCAGCGCGGCCGCGCAGAACGAGACGCTGGCGCGGGCGCCCGCCCGGCCCTGGCGCGTCATGAACAGGTACGGGATCACGATGAGCGGCGTCACCTTGATGGCAGCAGCCAAGCCGACCAGGACACCTCGAGGCACCGGCAGGTCCATGGTCAGGTCGGCCACGACCATCAGGGCCAGGATGATGTTGACCTGCCCGAGGAGGAATGTCTGACGCACGGGGTCGAACAGCGCGACCGGCAGCAAGAGGACGAGCGCCCACCAGACGATGGTGCGGCGGTCGAGCACCCGGCACACGGCACGCAGGCTGACCGCGAGCAGCCCGAACAGCGCCGCCAGGTTGACCCACGAGAACACGACCTCGCACACACGCACGGGAAGGTGCGCCAGCGGCGCGAACAACAACGCGGAGAACGGCGGATAGGTGAAGCCGAGGTGGTCGGCCGGATAGGTGACAGTAAAGAGGTCGTTCGACGCTGCGTGGGCACCGCCGAGGAGGTAGGTGGCCAGGTCGAGCTGCCGGTGCGCCACCGCAAGCACGGTGACACCGAGCACCGCCAGCGCACCTGACAACACAGGCCAACCCCAGCTGCGGGCCGAAGTGATTGCGCGCATGCGCAATGCCAACGCATCTCGGGCCATGTCGCGGGATCGTAGCGAGGGCCGGACGCGCCGGCGGTGGTTTCACACCCGGCCTATACCCACTGGCGCCCCGACGTGGCTACGACGCGGGCCTCGCCTCGTCACCCTCGCCGACGCGGAGATCGGAGTCGAGCCGGCGACGGGCCCGTTCCCGCGCCAGCTCCTTCAAGCGCTCCTGCGAGCTCACACCGTGGCGGTTTTGCACGCGGCGCCAGCGCCGGTCCGAACCGAGCTCCCATGCGTTGGTCTCGTCGGCGAACACGAGGTCGAGCACCTCGAACAGCCGTCCTTGCAGCTCGGGGTCGTGCACCGGGACGACGACCTCGACGCGCCGGTCGAGGTTGCGCCCCATCAGGTCCGCAGATCCGATGAAGATCTTGAGGGGCAGACCCGGTCCGGCCGCCGGCTCGGCGGGGGCGCCGCCAAAGCGGTAGATCCTCGAATGCTCCAAGAAGCTGCCGACGATGGAGCGGACGCGAATGCGCTCGGAGAGCTCGGGGATGCCGGGCCGCAGCCGGCACAAGCCCCGGACGGCCAAGTCAATCTCGACACCGGCGCCCGAGGCGCGGTACAGCGCGTCGATCATCGACGCGTCGGTGAGCCCATTGAGCTTCATCACGATGCGCCCGGCCGGCCCGGCGTCGGCTTGCTCCTCGATCATGGCCATGATGCGCTTGCGCACCGTCACCGGCGACACGAGTATCTGGCGGTACGAGGCGTGCTTCGAGAAGCCGGTGAGGTAGTTGAAGAGCTCGCCGACGTCGGCACCGATTTCCGGATCGGACGTCAGCAGGCCGAGGTCCTCGTAGATGCGGGCCGTCTTCGAGTTGTAGTTGCCCGTGCCCACGTGGCAATAGGGGCGCACGCCGTCGTCCTCGCGCCGCAGCACGAGTGCTGTCTTCGAATGGGTCTTGAGGCCCACGATCCCGTAGACGACGTGCACGCCCACCTCTTCAAGCTTGCGGGCCCACCCGATGTTCGCCTCCTCGTCGAAGCGCGCCTTGAGCTCGACGATGGCCGCAACCTGCTTGCCGTTCTCGGCCGCGCTGATCAACGACTGCACGATGGGGCTGTCGATCCCGGTGCGATACAGCGTCTGCTTGATGCCGAGCACCGCCGGGTCCTCCGCCGCCAGCGCGACGAACGCCTCGACGGAGGTGGCGAAGGAGTCGTAGGGATGGTGCACCAGCACGTCGCGCTCGCGCAGCATGGCGAAGAGCTCGGCCGGCTCGTGCGCCGCCTGGGCCAGGCGGGGCGGCGTCATCGGCGTCCACGTCTCCCCGTGCAGATCGGGGCGGTCGAGCGCGTAGACGCCCCACAGACCGCTCAGATCGAGCGGTGCCGCCACCCGGAAGACGCCGTCGGCACCGACTTCGAGCTCCGTGGCCAGCAGGTCAGCGAGGTCCTGGCCCATGTCGGCCTCGACCTCGAGGCGAAGCGCCTTGCCGAAGCGCCGGCGGCGCAGCTCCATCTCGATGGCGACCAGCAGGTCGTCCGCCTCGTCCTCTTCGAGTGAGAGGTCGGCGTTGCGGGTCACCCGGAAGGCGTGGTGGTGGCCGATCACCATGCCGGGGAAGAGCGAGTCGAGGTGGGCGGAGATCACCTGCTCGAGGGGCACGAATCGTTCGCCGTCGGGCATGACCACGAAGCGCGGGAGCGCCGGGGGCACCTTCACGCGGGCGATACGCCGCTCCCCCGAGGAGGGGTCCTGCACCTCGACCACCAGGTTGAGCGACAGGTTCGAGATGTAGGGGAACGGGTGGCCCGGGTCGACCGCCAGCGGGGTGAGGATCGGATAGATCTGCCGCTGGAAGACGTCGACGAGGTGCTCACGGTCGTCGTCATCGAGCGAGGACCAGTCGGAGAGACGGATGCCTGCCTGCGCGAGGGCGGGCACGATGAGGTCCAAGAAGATGTGGTCTTCGCGCCGCACCAGCTCCTCGACGCGTGCCCGGATCATGGTCAGCTGCTCGCCCGGGCGCAGGCCGTCGACGCTGCGCGTGCGCACGCCCGCGGCCACCTGATCCTCCAACGCCGCCACCCGTATTTGGTAGAACTCGTCGAGCAGCTCGGCGAAGATGGCGAGGAACTTTGTCCGCTCGAGCAACGGCACGCCGTCGTCCTCGGCGAGGTCCAGCAGCCGCGCTCCGAAGTCCAAGCGCGACTGCTCCCGATTGGTGAAGCGCTGGTACCCGAAGGCCTCGATCTGCTGGTACGTCGGTGGAGTCAGGTGCTCGGCCTCGGCTCCAGCCTTTGCGGACGCTGCCTGGGGACTCGGGTGCTCCTCGATGACCGGATCGGGCTGCGCCTGGGGTTGAGGCTGAGGCTGAGTCTGGGTCATGAGCGGGTTCCCGGCGTGCGGCGCCAGACGGCACCGAGGACGGCGGGATGTCACCTCGATCCTACCCCCCACCACTACGATTCGCCCGGTGCCGTCACCGGTCGGTCACACCCGACTCCCCCGCTACGTCTTTGGCCCCAAGCCGCGCCGTCGCACCGAATTGGGCCTGCTGCTCTACGGCTCGGGCCTGGTCATCGCGCTCTACGTCATTGCCGAATTGGGCGCCAAGTCAAAGGTGCCAGCCGACCTCGGACCGTTCCTGGGCATCGTCCTCGCATTGGCCCTGGCCGCCCACATGACCAACCGGTGGCTCGTCCCCTTCGCCAACCCGGTCATCCTCCCGTTGGCTGCGCTGCTCAACGGCATCGGCTACGTGATCATCGCCCGATGGAACCCGCCGTACGCCCGCAGCCAGGCCGGGTGGATCGCGCTCGGCCTCGGCCTCTACATCTTGACGCTCTTGGTCGTCCGCTATTCCCGGGATCTGGAGCGCTACCGCTACCTCCTGTTGCTCGTGGCGGGCCTCCTGTTGGTCTCGCCGCTGTTCTTCAGCCCCATCAACGGAGCCCGGCTGTGGGTGCACGCGGGCAGCTTCGAATTCCAGCCCGTCGAGTTCTCAAAGATCCTGCTGTGCATCTTCTTTGCCTCGTACTTCGCGGAGAACAAGGAACTGCTGTCCATTCCCACAGCCCAGATCGGCAACCGCCTGTTTCTCGACCCGCGCCCCCTTGTCCCCATTCTGGTGGCGTGGGGTGCCGCCATGGTCGTGATCGGGCTCGAAGGCGACATCGGTTTCGCCGCCCTGCTCTTCACCCTCTTCATCGCCTTGTTGTGGATCACGACCGGCCGCATCGGCTACATCGTCCTGGGCTTCGTGCTCTTCGCCGTCGGCGCCTACATCTCGGCCCGCTACTTCGGCCAGGTCCACACGCGGATCAGCGAGTGGCTCGACCCGTGGCAGACAACGACCAACCTCAACCCGAAAGGCGCGCAGCTACGGCTGGGGTGGTACGGCTTCGGCACCGGCGGCGTGGGTGGGACGGGGCTCGGCTTCGACACCCAAGCGGGGAACATCCCCTTCCTGACCACCGACATGATCTTCGCGGCCATCGGGACCGAGATGGGCCTCGTTGGCGCGGTGGCCATCGTGTTCGCCTACATCCTCTTCGTGGGCGCCGGCTTCCGGGTGGCCCAGACGGCGCGCTCGGACTTCTCGCGGCTCATGGCGACCGGCCTGACCCTGATCGTCGGCTTTCAGGCGTTCTTCATCATGGCGGGGGTGGTGCGGCTCTTGCCCTTCACCGGCATCACCTTGCCCTTCGTCGCCTACGGCGGTTCGTCGCTGCTGGCGAACTACATCCTCATTGCCCTGATGCTGAGGATCTCCGACGAAGGGAACCGGGCGCAGACCGCCATGCTCGCCGCCGGTGCGGCCGGTGGGCCCGGCGAACGGCCCATGGTGCCGGCCCGCTGAGCGCTATGCAGCAGTCTCGTCTACGACCCTGGGCCGACCGCCGAACCGCCTGCCACCTCGTAGGACCACAGCTCAGAGCCGACCGACACGGGGCCGCCGTGCGGTGACGGTCGGTCGGCGCCGGCGTGGCCGTGCGCGAAGGCCGGCGAAGCAACCCATTTCTGGAACGACTCCTGGTCGCGCCAGCGGGTGACGACGAGCCACTGGCGCCGGTCGTCGGTGGGGCGGAGCAGCTCGAAGCCCTCGAAACCCTCCTGGTCGTCGACCGCGTGGGCCCGGGCGGCGAAGCGGCGCGCCAGCTCGTCGCCGCCGCCCTCGGGCACGGTGATTGCATTGATCTTGATCACGGTCGGTCCATCACCAGCAGTCATCGCGCTCCCTCGCCTGTGGTTGGGGTTCTCGCATAGATCTTCTCAGGTCCACGACCGTTCTCGCCTCCACGTGGCGCCGGGTCATGGTCACAGTTGTCACGCTGAGTTCACGCTGGCTCTGACTCCGCCTTCGTCCAGCAGATTCTGCGGGCGTGGCTCGGTACTGTTTCCCTGTTCCCCGAGGACACGACTGGATCGAGGAGTTATGCGCACACTCACTGTATTTCTGGTCTCCATGTGCGGCGTTGTGCTGTTCGCAATCCCGGCGGGCGCACAGCCGTCCTCCAACACCGAAGGTTGGGGGGAGCTCTTCGGGGACACGCCGGTGTCACTCGTGGGTGCTGGCGGACCCAGCGACGTCGCGCAGATGGTCACGACCAACTCGGACACCTACGTCTTGGACAACGAAGGCACCGTGTGGGCGGCTGGCAAGAACAACGAAGGAGAGCTCGGCAACGGCAAGGCCAATTCCGTCGTCACCGCCACCTTCCATCACGTCAAGAACCTCCCGGCGATCGCCAGCCTGGCGCTCGTTGGCCCGGAGGGCACCATGATGGCGCTGGCTCAGGACGGCGATGTCTACGGGTGGGGTTACAACCAGTACGACCAGTTGTGCATCCCGAACGAGACGATCCCCTCGAACGCCAATGTGGTGACAAGTCCCATCGACCTCAGCCAGGAAGCGAACTTCCCGTCGGGCGTGACGATGATGGCCGGAGCGGGTGATCATGCCGGCTACTACGTGGGCTCCAGCGACACGCTGTATTCCTGTGGTGCCAACCACGACGGTGACCTGGGCGATGACGTGACGAACTCCATGGGGTCGCCGTTACCTTCTTCAACGCCTGTGCCACTCCAGGGCATCACCGACAGCTCCCCTGTCGTGCTGATGACTGCATCGTGGTCCAATGAGGGCCTCCTGCTTCAAGACGGCACCTACTGGACGTGGGGCGACAACTACTGGGGCCAGTTGGGCTACACGCCGCCGGTCACCTACGACTCGCAGGGTGACGCCTACATTGCGTACAAGGTGCCGCTGCCGGGACCGGTGGAACTCGACCAGCCTTCCGGCGCACTCTTCCCGGACCAGACCGTGACGCAGGGCGGTGGCGCCAACACCGACGGTCAGGCCATGGCGATATTGGCCGACGGCTCGTACTACGGCTGGGGCGACGACACCGATGGACAGCTGTGCAACGGAAGTGCGATCACAACCACCACCAACAACGGCGGCGTGCCGTTGACCAATTTCACGAGCGACGTCCCTGCGCTGAGTGAGGTGGCGTCTGGTGGCACGGCCGGCTATCTGCTGGACACGTCGGGCGATGTGTACTCGTGCGGCGCCGACAACGAGGGCCAGTTGGGGAACGGCAAAGAGGTCAGCGGCGTCCACCCGGCACAGCACCCCATCATCACGGGTGCCAGCGGCGTGGCAGCGACGTCCGTCTCGTCCACCAACTACAACACTGCTGTTCTCCTGACTACGACGGGGTAGGCCAGGCCGTCCGCCCCCACCTCAACGGTTACCCCCGGTCCCGGCAAACGCGGGGCAGGGCGGGTACCGGGGCGGCATCGACGCCATCCTCCGGCGCCTCGTGACTCTCGACTCCTGTCTGAGTTGTATTCACCTGGGGTTCACCTGGAATTCTCACTTGCTTGACAATTCCTATGGGATTAGTAAGGATTCCCCCGGGTTGCCTCCCGCCTCCCCCAGGCCCGGGTTGCTCCCACCTCGAAGGGGACCATTCGTCACAACGAAGACAAGGAGCGCAACAAAACGATGTTGAAGCAACGGTTGGGAGGCCACCGCGCAGTGCGGATCGGCACGGTGCTTGCGGGGGTGTCGGCTTTGGCGATTGGTTTCGCCAGTCCCGCCTTCGCGGCCCAGAACGTGAACAACGGGAACGCCGACAACGCGAACGCCCAGAACTACGTCATTGTCCAGGGCGGGTCGCAAGCGTCATACCAGTTGATGCTAGACGTGTCCAACATCTTCAACCAGGCCCCTGGTTGTGACCTCGTCGGTGAACCAGGCGCGGACCAGCCGCTCGACTACGGGTGCCCAGGCCTCAACGGCGAGGAGGGCACGGCCCAGCCGGCCGCGGGAACGATTTCGTTCACCGGCGTGACCCTGACTGCTGGGAGCAAGAACGTCGGTGGTGGCACCACCAACACCGCGACCCTGGCGGCGGGCGACGAGTGCTACGACAGCCTCGGTGGTTTCGCGCAGAGCGACGAGCCGATCTCGAGCATCAAGAGCGCCACCAAGTTCAAGATCAAGACCGACATCAGCACGAGCGAGACGAACGACACCATCACCTGTGTCACGACCCCGCAGGCCGGTCAGAGCGGCTTCACGGTCTGGGGCAACGAGAACCCGTTCAACGACTTCCTCCTCCAAGAGCCGTCTTACGGTGCAAGCAACGGCATCCAGGAGCTCGAGGGCACCGGCAGTTCCACGGTGGTCGGTCACTCCGCCAGCACCGACGACCCCGCGACCTTCGGGCCGGTCAACGTGTCGCCGCTCGACGCGGCCCGTTCGTCGCGTGGTCCGAAGCTGACGTCCACCGGTGACTACCAGGGTCTGAACTTCGTGGCCTACGCCGAGGACGCGGTGACCTACCTGACCTGGAGCAAGGTCGGCTCGGCCACCACCGACTCCGCGGCGTGCCTGGCCCAAATCGGGAACAACCCCACGGTGACTGAGCTCAAGACCATCTGGAACGAGACCTATACCTCGGGCGTGCCCAACGAGACATGGAACAGCGTCTTCGGTTGCACATCGGCCGGGAGCTCAGACCCGATCTACGCCTACTGGGCGTCGAACGGTTCGGGCACCGAGTCGGTCTGGGCGAGCGCGACGGGAGCCACCTTCCAGGGCCTCAGTTCGTCGACCTGGCCGGCGAAGAACACGATCTTCCAGGACGAGACCGACTCGATTCTGAGGAACGCCTCCACCGAGCCGCTCAAGGACGTGATCTACTTCTACTCGTACGGGGATTACAACGCGGTCTGCACGCCCACACCCGCCACGGCGGCCGGAGAGGCGTCGACGAACCCACTCTGCTCCGGGGCCGGGAACACCGTTGAGCTGGGCACAGAGGCCGCTGGTGTGACGCTCTCGCCGAGCACCATCAACGACCAGCTGCCGAAGCTCGAGGGCACTGCCTACTTCGGCGACCGTCTGTTGTACAACGTGTACTCGGACGGCTCGAACCCGCAGATCCCGCAAAGCTCGCCAGCGACGGAAAACGCCATCAGCGAGGACGGGTTCATGTGCAAACCGTCGACGAAGGAAGACATCGACCCGAACACCGGGCTGACCTACCTCTCGGAGATCCAGGCGGCCATCAGGGCCAACGGCTTCTACCCGCTGCCGAACCTGCAGGTGGAGGACGGCCAGGGTGACACCGGCAACACGAACCCCGGCTACAGCACGACGGCTTCGGGCATTCCGCACCCGGCGTGGAACTACGCAGGAGACGCGGGCGGTCTCAAGGCCTCGCAGTACAACGCGGCCAACGAGACGTACTTCAACCCGGTGAACACCGACACCGACAACTCGGCTGTCAGCGGCACCTACAACGGTGTCGAGGACGGCAGCGCCACGCTGAGCAACGGTGTGGTCGCCAGCCCGACCGCGCCGGTCGGCTACTGCATCACGCTGTCCTCGGACGGGAGTAGTGCAGGCCAGTAGCACGTAGGCACGTGAGGCACATACGGAAGGCCGGTCAGCCCGGGCAGCGGAGTCTTTCCCGCAGCCCGGAGCCGGCCCTCCGGCGAATCGGGAGAACCTCAGCGCGTGAGGACACCGTGCCACCTGGATGGCCGAACTCGTGCTGATCGTCACGACTTCAATCTGATTCGACCCGAGATGGCGGCGCCCGCGGACTGGCCAATCAGCGATCAGCGCCCGAACGGCGTCACTGATGCTCAACCGGCGCCACATCGCCGATCTCCTCGAGCAGCCGCACGTCGACCAGGATCGGCGCCGGTACCGGCATGCGGAGCGCGAGCACGATGCCGTCGGAGGGCCGACAGCCGGCCCGCTCGCGACCTCCTGGCGTCATGAGATCGAGCTCGGCCAGGAGGTTGCCCTCCTCCCGCCCGACGAGTCGCACTGCGATCACATCGATTCGTGCCTTTTGCAGCACCTGCATGAACAGTTCGTGCGTCATCGGCCGCCGACCAGTGATGCCGCGCAATGCCTGTGCCATCGCCGTGCCTTCTGGCAGTCCGACGGGGAAGATGAGCTCGCGCATCGGCGGCTCGGTCTCGACCAAGGTGACGCTCGGGTACTGAGAGGGCAGGTCGAGCGAGACGTCATCGACATCCATGACCCGGAAGCTCGCCGCGGGCACCGACGGCGCTGCCGGCGGCTCCGTCGGTGCCTCTCCCTCGAGTGACTGCCCTGAACCGGCCGGCGTATCCGATTCGCCGGACTCGTCCGTCACGCCGGGCTGCACGTCGGTCATCGCAACCGTCGGCGGGCGCCCACGCTGAGAGCGAGCCCCACCGCAGCAAAGAACACCAGCACGGCCGTGCCCCCATAGCTGACGAACGGGAGCGGAATGCCGGTGATGGGCATGATGCCCATCGTCATCCCAGCGTTTTGAAACACACTGAAGGCGATGAAGGCGAACAATCCGGCGCAGACCAGGCGCCCGAAGACGTCGCGCGCGACGACCGCAGCATGGAGCACCCGCCAGGCGATGACGCCGAGGAGGGACAGCACACCCACCGAACCCACGAAGCCCAGTTGCTCCCCGACCGCGGTGAAGATGAAGTCCGTCTGCTGCTCAGGGACGTAGCCCAGGTTTGTCTGGGCGCCGTGACCGATCCCCGATCCGAACAGCCCGCCCGATCCGATGGCGTTCTTCGCCTGCTGCCCGTTGTAGATCGCCTCTTGGACGTACGGATTCGTGCTTTTGGCGTTCGGGTTCAAGAAAGTGGTCAGCCGGGCGATCTGGTAGTGGTGCAACAAGCCGCCCTCGACCGCGACCAGGGCGACCAAACCGACGCCAATCAGCAGGAAGACCAAGATCCGGATCGGCAGGCCCGCGACCGCCAGCAACACCAGCAACACGATCACCATGATCATGGCCGTGCCCAGGTCCGGCTGGAGCAGGACCAACACGATCGGGATGCCGGCCATGATGACCAGGCGGAACACGTCACGCCACGCCAGACCTTCTTCGTCGCGGCGCGCGCGAATAGGTGGCCACTGCCAGGATCAACGCCAAGACCGCGAACTCCGACGGTTGGAGTTGCAAGGGACCGAGGCTGAACCAGCGGGCCGCGCCCTGCGCACTGCTGCCGACCACGAAGACCCCCAGCAGTGCCAGGACGATCATCCAATACAGCGCATTGGCCAGCGGTTCGATGCGCCGGTAGTCGATCAGGGCGACGACCACCATCGTGATGACGCCGAGCACCACGAAGAGGGCCTGCTTCTTGAGGAACGTCTTGGGGTCCTCGCCATTGGCCAGCAACGGGCCTCTGGTCGCCGTATAGACCATGACGACGCCGACGGCCGAGACCAGCAACGTGGCGAGGACCAGGATGTAGTCGACGGGGGGCACACTGCGCCTGGCGGCAACATGTGTTCGGTCCAGTGTGGTCATAACGCTGATTCGGGGACACAATATCGGCCGTGACCCCACCCTCCTTGGCGCCGACCCACGCCCTGGTAGGCCCCGCGGCCTGGCTCGAGGCAGCGAGTTCGGGCACAGCCAACCAGATCGGTCAGGTCGACCAGGGTGGCGGTTGGCTCTACCACCTCCTCACCAAACTTGGCGTGAGCCCGGACACTGCATCGACGGTCACCGACCTGATCATCAGGCCACTGAGCATCCTCGTCGTTGTCGTCATCGCGCTGATCGTGGCGCGACTCGGGGCCCGGGTCATTCGACGCGTGCTGGCACGCGTGGCGAACCAGGCTGCCAACCGGTCCGCCTCGCAGCAGGCCGGCGCGCGCGTGACCACGATGTCGGGAGTGCTGGCCAACGTCTGGCGCTTCTTCATCTTCGTCGTGGCGGGCGCCATCGTGCTCGGCCTGCTCGGTATCAACCTGACCCCGTTACTGGCCAGCGCGACCATCATCGGGGCCACGCTCGGGTTCGGCGCGCAGCAGATCGTGCGCGACTACTTCTCCGGTGTCCTCATGACCATGGAGGATCAGTACAACGTTGGCGACTCCATCACGGTCGGTGGAGTGACGGGCGTCGTCGAGGACGTGACGATGCGCCTCACTCGATTTCGCGGGGTCGACGGCACCATCTACATCGTGCCCAACGGCGACATCCGCCTCGTCGGCAACCTCTCGCGCGGGCTGGGCGCGCGCCGTCGTGGACCTGACGCTGCCGGGTGCAACGGCGGCGGACCTCGACGCGGTGCGGCGGGTCATCGGGGAGGCGGCGCACCGCGTGGCGACGGACCCGACGTTCGCCGGGCACTGCACCGAGCCACCACACGTGGTCGGCCTCCTCGCCGCCGACTCTTCGACAATCACGCTGCGCGTCATGCTGCTGACCGTTCCATCGCAACGCGATGCATTGACCCGCGCCTTGCGCGAGGAGGCGATCACCGCGCTGGCCAAGGCGCAGCTGTGGCCGGTCGACGTGGTGCCGCCCGCCGCGCCCGCGCACTGACCGATTCGCCGGCGGGTCAGGTCGGGCGACTCGCCGCCTCCGCGGCCGTCCACATGGCCTCGAGCGGAGGTGCCTGAGCGGTCCAGAGGGCGAGTTGCGCTGCCGCCTGGTGCACCAGCATGCCCAGGCCATCGAGCGTGGTCGCTCCAGCGCCGGCGGCGAGAGCCAGCCAAGCCGTGGGCCTGGGGGCGTAGATCAGGTCGACCGCGACCTGACCCGGCCGCAGCCGACCCGGCGCCACCAGCCACTCCCCCTCCCCGGCCTGCCCCGCGGTGCCGGTACCGGCCATGCCGACTGGCGTGGCGTGCACCACGAGGTCCGCGGCGGCCACCGCACGCTCGATTGCGTCCGGGTCGTCGGCCGCCACTACCGAGCCCGCGTCGCCGGCCAGGGCCGCGGTGGCGCGGGCACGCTCAAGGGTCCGGTTGAGCACGGTGACGCTCGACGCGCCATGGTCGACCAGAGCCAGCACGACCCGCGCGCGGCGCCTCCGGCTCCCACGACCAGACACGATCGGCCGCGTGGATCAAAGCCGACCCCTCGCGCCAGCGATGCGACGAATCCCTCCCCGTCCGTGTTGACGCCACGCAGGTGGCCGCCGGTGTTCACGACGCAGTTCACGGCGTCGAGTCGCCGCGCCTGCTCGCTCACGTCGTCGACGGCCGCGGCGACGGCCGCCTTGTGGGGCATGGTGACCGACACACCCGTGACCTCGAACCGCCGCATGTCGTCGAGCGCGGAGGGCGCGGCCCCGGGCGCCACCTCGAAGGCGAAGGACTGCCAGGACGCATCGAGCCCGAGGGCGGCAAAGGCGGCGTTGTGCAGGACGGGCGAGAGCGAGTGGGCCACCGGGCTCCCGATCACGCCCACGATGGTCGCGCCCGAACCGAGCAGGCTCCGGGCCTCTTCCATGGTCCGCGGCTCGAGCGCGGGGTCGGCCACGTCAGGGCAACCCGCGCGACTTCGCGAGTGCCTCGTTGGCCTGCTGCTGCGCGTAGGTGTCCGAGAAGGCCATCACGCCGTTCTTCTGCACGAGCACGAAGTACAACCACGCGCCGGCCGGTGGGCGCAACGCCGCGTCCATCGCGTCCTTCGATGGCATGCAGATCGGCGTCGGCGTCAAGCCGTGGTTGAGATAGGTGTTGTAGGGCGACTGGATCTGCAAGTCCTTGGTTGTCACCGGCCCGCCGTCCTGCCCCAGTGCGTACAGGATCGTCGAGTCCATCTGGAGGGGCAGGCCCTGCGCCAGGCGGTTGTAGATGACCCGGGCGGTGTCGGGCATGTTGACCGGGACGTAGCCCTCCTTCTCCACGATGGAGGCCGCGGTGATCACCTGGTACGGCGTGAGCCCGAACGCCGACGCCGCCGCGGTGCTGAGCCCGGCCGCCTGCGCATCGTGGTCGAAGCGTTGCACCATGTCGGCGACGAGGGTCACGTCACTCTCACCGGGAAGAACCAGGTACTCGCCGGTGCCCAGCATGCCCTCGAGGTCGTTCGAGCCCGGCGGCGAGAAGGCGGAGTGCACGGTGCCGCTGGCCGCCGCCTTCTCGAATCCACCCTCGGCGTGGCCCGGGATGCTGTCGACCTGCGCCGCCACCTCCGAGAGGGCGAAACCGGGCCGCACGTCGACGGGGTAGATGTTCGGTCCGGCCGCAAGGAGGGCGCGCACCTCTGCGAACGACTGGTTCTGATGCAGCGCATAGCTGCCGGGGAGGACCGTCGGCGAGCCGTGGATCACGTCGAAGACTCGAAAGGCCAGCGAACTCCCGATGACGTGGTGGGCGCTGAGAGAATCGAGGACAGAGCTGGTCGACTCCCCCTGCGCGACCGTGACGACGACCTGCGGCCCCTCGGGACCGAGCGCATGTGACTCGAGCTCGTACCAGAGCACGAAGGCCAGGATCACGACAACGAGGGCGCCCCCGAAGCCCACCAGGATGCGGCGACGCCGCCGTCGTTGCGCCGCACGCGCCGCGCGGCGGCCGGACCGGGTCTCCTCCGAAACGTCGTCGTCGCCCGAGTCGGCGCCGGCGCCCGCCGGGTGTTCTGGTTGCGGCCAGGGGAGGTCGTCGTCGCCCTGACTCGATCGGTCCGGCCCCGCCGGTCCGTCCGCCCCGCTCATCCCTTGTCCAGCCAGGATTGCAACAGGACCATGGCGGCCGCACTGTCCACGACCTTGCGCGCCGCCTTGCCCGTCCGCCCCGCCGTCCGCATGGCCCGCTCCGCCTCGACCGTCGTAAAGCGTTCGTCGGCCGTCTCCACTGCCACTCCGTCGGGCTCGAGCAGGACACGCAACTCGTCGGCCTCCTCGAGCGCCGCCCGGGCGGCCGGACCGGCCTCACCCGAAAGGCTGAGCGGAACCCCGACCACGACCGTCGACGCCTCGACCTCCCGCACGGCGTCCGCGACGGCCCGGCGGTCGCGCACCGCATCACCGCTGCGCTCGATCGTCCCCCACGGGCTGGCGATGCTGCGGCCGCTATTGCTGAAGGCCACCCCGATGCGCTTGGCGCCGAGGTCGATGGCGGCGACCCGGCCGGGACGGACGGCCTCGGCTCGCGCGCGACCGGCGTCCGCCTCCGCGGCGCTCACGCGGAGAGGAGCCGCTGCGCCTCCGCCAGCGCCGCGTCGATCTGTGAGGGATCCTTTCCTCCGGCCTGCGCCAACTCGGCGGAGCCGCCGCCCCCGCCACCCACCAGCTTGCCCAGCGTGCGCACGAGCGTTTGCGCATCGGGCTCACCACCGGTGGCGGCCGCGATGGCAACCGAGCGGCCGTCGGGCGTGCCGACCAGCACCACCCCACGAACTCCCTCGTGATGCACCACCGCCTGGGCCAACGAGCGCAACGCGTCGGGCTGGACGTCGTCACGCCGGGCCACGACGACACCACCGTCCGACGCCGCCTTGGCCGCCAAGCTCTTCGCCTCGGCCGCGCTCGACTGCTGACGCAGCCGGGAGAGCTCGCGCTCGGTGTCGCGCTCGGCGCTCCGTCATCCGTCCGATGGCGGCCAACAATTCGTCCGGCTCCGTGCGCAGCAGCTCGGCGGCTGACTGGACCAGCCGCTCGCGCTCGACGGCGCGGGCCAGTGACGCCTTCCCGGTGAGGGCGAAGATCCGCCTGGTGTTCGAGCCGATGGAGCCCTCCGAGAGCAGGGTGATCGGCCCGATCTGGCCCAGCGAGTCGACGTGCGTGCCGCCGCAGAACTCCAGGGAGCTCGGTCCCGCCCGCACGACTCGGACCGAGGCCCCGTACTTGTCGCCGAAGAAGGCGATGGCGCCCATCTTCTCGGCCTCGTCGCGCGAGGTCTCCTTCGTCTCGACCCCGACGTCGGTCAGCACGGCCGCGTTCGCCAGCGAGAAGACCTCGTCGAGCTCCTCGCGGGTCGGCTGGCTGTGGTGCGAGAAGTCGAAGCGCAGGTACTCCGGGCCGACCAGCGACCCCTGCTGGCGCACGTGATCACCGAGCACCGTCCGCAGCGCGGCGTGCAGCAGGTGGGTCGCGGTGTGGTTGCGCCGGATGGCCTCGCGGCGCTCGCCGTCGATCGTGGCCAGTGCGTCCTGACCCGCCACCACCTCGCCGTCGACACGCGCCTTGTGCACGATGAGGCCCGGTACGGCGTATTGGGTGTCATAGACCTCGGCAATACCCGACTCGGTGACGATGGTCCCGGTGTCGCCGATCTGGCCACCGCCTTCCGCATAGAAGGGCGTCCGGTCCAAGAAGATCTCGACGGTACCGGCCTCGTCGGCCCGGTCGTCGGCGTCGTTACTCAGGCGCTCGAGCACGGCCAGGACCCGGCCCGGCGCCTCGTAGTTCTCCAGGCCGCGCCCGACGAAGGCCGTCTGGCCCTCGACATCGAGCAGCGCGCGGTAGACCACTTCGTCGCCGGCGCGGGACGACTTGGCGGCCGCCCGGGCCCGTTCACGCTGCGCTTGCATGGCGGCGTCGAAACCGGCCCGGTCCACCTCGACGCCCGCGTCGCGCGCCAGCTCCTCGGTGAGCTCCACGGGGAAGCCGTGCGTGTCGTGCAACATGAACGCGACGTCGCCGGGCAGGACCTTGCCGCCGCCGGCCAGTGCTTCTTCGAGGCGCCCGAGGCCGGAGCGCAGGGTGCGGTCGAAGCCGGCCTCCTCGCGGGCCACCACGTTGACGATGAGGTCGTGCTGGGTCACGAGCGTGGGCCACGCCTCACCGAGCACCGCGGTGGCCGCCTGCACGAGCGTCGGGCCGATCGGCTTGTCGACTCCCAGCCGGCGCGCCGCCATCACGGCGCGGCGCACGATGCGGCGCAGGACGTAGCCACGACCCTCGTTGGCCGGCAGGACGCCGTCGGCCACGAGCATGGTCATGGCCCGCGCATGGTCAGCCAGGACGCGCAGCGAGACGTCGGTCCGCTCGTCGGACCCGTACCCGGTGCCGATGACGGAGGCCGCCGCGTCGATGATCGGCAGGAACAGGTCGGTGTCGTACATCGAATCCTTGCCTTGGAGGACCGGCAGGATGCGCTCGAACCCGGCGCCGGTGTCGATGTTCTTGCGGGGCAGGTCGGACAACGTGCCCGCCTCGTCCCGGTTGTACTGCATGAAGACGAGGTTCCACATCTCGACGAAGCGGTCGCTCCCGCCGTGCTTGGGCCCGCCGTCGTGGCCGTACTCGGGGCCCTTGTCGATGAAGATCTCCGAGTCCGGGCCGCAGGGCCCCGTCTCGCCCATGGCCCAGAAGTTGTCCTCGTCACCCATGCGCTGGATGCGCGCCGGCGGGACCCCGACCGACTCCACCCAGATCCGCTCGGCCTCCTCGTCGCTCTCGTGCACCGTGATCCAGAGGCGGTCACCGTCGAGACCGAAGACCTCGGTGAGGAGCTCCCAGGCCATCGGGATGGCGTCGGCCTTGAAGTAGTCGCCGAAGCTGAAGTTGCCCAGCATCTCGAAGAAGGTGCAGTGGTAGGTGTCGGTGCCGATGATGTCGATGTCAGGGGTGCGGAAGCACTTCTGAATCGAGGTCGCCCGCGGCCAGGGGGCCGGCTCCTCGCCGAGGAAGTACGGCTTGAACGGCACCATGCCCGCGATGGTGAAGAGGACCGACGGGTCGTGCGGGATGAGGCTGGCTGAGGGGACGACAGCGTGGCCCCGATCAGCGAAGAAACGCGTGAAGGCCGCCCTGAGTCCGTTGGCGTCCATCACCGCAGCTTACCGGGGCCAAAATCGGCTTCGGGGTCCGGCCCTCGTCCGCTTCCGGGCGCTCCGGGCGCTCCGGGCCTAGGTCGACGCCATGCCCACGATGGGCTTGTTCAGGTGCAGGCTCCCCGTCGAGCCGTAGAACGGTGCGTCGCCGTAGGTGAAGATGCCGCCGTCGGCCGCCACCAGCCAGTAGCCGTGGCCGTCGGGCGTGGCCGCCATGCCGACGACCGGCTGGTTCAGGCGGATGCTCCCGGCCGAGCCGAAGAAGCC
The DNA here is from genome assembly GCA_963736225.1 of uncultured Acidimicrobiaceae bacterium. Taxonomy (GTDB): domain Bacteria; phylum Actinomycetota; class Acidimicrobiia; order Acidimicrobiales; family RAAP-2; genus Bog-473. The sequence goes on from CAVTOF010000004.1 coordinate 325,434, forward strand.
GGCCGAGCCGTAGTCGAAGATGCCGCCGTCGGACGCCACCAGCCAGTAGCCACCGCCGCTCGACGCGGCGGCCATGCCCACCACCGGCGAGTTCAACGGCAGCGAACCGGCCGAGCCGTGGAACTGGGCATCGCCGTAGGAGAAGATCCCGCCGTCGGAGGCCACGAGCCAATAGCCCCGGCCGTCGGAGGTCGACGCCATGCCGACGATCGGCTTGTTGAGGTGCATGCTGCCGGTCGAGCCGTAGAACTGCGCGTTGCCGAAGCTGAAGATGCCGCCGTCGGCTGCCACCAGCCAGTACCCGCCACCGTTGGGCGTGGCGGCCATGCCCACGATCGGCCGGTTCAAGTGCTGTCCACCCATCGAGCCGTAGAAGGGCGCGTCGCCGTAGGTGAAGATGCCGCCGTCGGACGCGACCAGCCAATAGCCGTTGGTGCTCGACGTGTCCGCCATGCCCACCACCGGGGCGTTGAGGTGCAAGCTGCCCGCGCCGCCGAAGAACCCGGCGCCGCCGAAGCTGAAGATGCCGCCGTCGGACGCGACGAAGCGATAGCCCGTGCCGCAATTGAGGTCGCCGTCGTACCCGTAGAAGTCGGCGGCCGAGGTGGCCGAGATGCCGAGAGGGTTGGCCACCGTGATGTTGACGCACATGGCGCCCGGCGCGTTGGGCGGGATGACCGAGATCGTGTTCGCGCCCTGCGACACGATGTCCCCGCTCCCGAGCGAGCCGAAGGAGACCGAGGTCGCGTTGGCGAAGCCGGCGCCGTAGATGGTGATGGCGCCGCCGCCGCTCAACGGGCCCGTGTTGGGGCTCACTGCCGACACCGAGGGACACCCGTCTCCACCCTGCAAGGAGAGGGCGAGATTCGGGTCGACGGGGGTGCCCAGGCCGCTGGCGGGGTCGTAGCCGACGCTGGCGCCGTAGTCGCCGCCGTTGCTATCGGTGAAGTCGTTGTTGCCCGACGTGATGTCGGTGTAGTTGGTGTTGCCCGACCCTCCCGCTGCGTAGAGTGCCGGCAGCACCATCCCGAGGCGGCTGAAGCAGCCCTGATTGGTGTCCGCGAAGAGACCCGCGTTGGTGGGCGCAGCGGCGCTCGTACCACCGAACCCGGTCCAGTTGCCGCTGTAGTACGCCACGACCCCGCCCTGCCTCGGATTGCTCGGGTAGGAGATGTCGGGCACGCCCCGCATGGCGTCCGCCGTGAATCCGTTCTGGAACGACGGCCGGGTCCACACGGTGGAGAAGCCGCCGCCGCCGGCGCCGGGGATGAAGCCCAAGTGCGGATTGGCCACGCACGTCCCGAACGATTGACCCTGGCAGTCGTTCCACACCACCTGTGAGGCCGCCGAGGCGCTGGGCAAGGTCGTCCCTCCCGCGCTCACGACGTCGGGCTGGGACCCCGGGTCGTCGACGGCGAGGGCCGTACTGCCGTCCGTCGGGAAGCAGTCCTCCGAGCCCGAATCGCCCGAGGCGGCGATCACCGTCTGGCCCTGCAGCGCCATCCGCTGGAAGATCTGGCTCTCGCTCGGGATGTAGTTGGGGTCGCTGCCTTCGATGAATTGTTCGCAGTTCCCCCAACTGGTCGTGACGACCTGTGCGGCATCTTGGCTGGCGATCGTGTTGAAGAGATCGAGCGACTGTGCGTCGTTGTTGTTCGGCGCCTCGTACACGCGGAGCGACGCGCCCGGGGCGTTGAACGAGGCGAGCTCGACATCGAGCGCCGCCTCGCCGCTGCCCTGCGGGAGCCCACCCGGGCCGCCGTCGATCGGCACGTTCTGGATGGGGCTGGTGAGCCCGTAACACGACTCGAACGCGTTGAAGTCGCTCGAGAGGTACTGCTCGAACTCCACGATGGCGATGGTCTGGCCGAGGCCGGTGCGCCCCGCACCGAACAGCTGGTTGAGCCCGAACACCGAGGCGAGCTCCGTGGACGTGTAGGTGTCGCCGAAGGCCGCACCTTGTGCCGCCGGGCAGGCCTGGGGTGTGTTGGCGTGGCTGATCGCGTGGCCCTGGGCGGCGCTCGAGCCGGCGCCGGGGCCGGAGCCTGCGCCGCTGGCACCAGAGCCGGGTATGAGCATGGAGTGCTCCTGGAACAGCCCGTCGAGACCGACCACGCCGGTCACCAGTGCCGGCGAGCGCCGCTGAGATCTGCGGCGCCGCGGTGTTGACCAGCGCCTCGGCCCGGCTCGGCGACGCCACGGTTTCCAGCGGCGTGCCGAAGGCGGCTGACACCGTGGCCACCGACCCACTCACCGGGAGCAGGGTCGACCCGGGTTGGGGCGTCCCCACGGTCAGGCCCTCGGCACGGAGGACGGAGGACGTCTCTGCCACCTCGTGCGCGCTCGGGCCGAACTGGGCCGCGTACTGCGCCGCCGTCAGGTACTGGCGGTACTGCGGCGATCCCGGCGTGGACACCGCGGCCACTGCCTGGGCCAGGCCCGCAGGGTCCTGACCGGCGAGGGTGACGTCGAGGTTCAGGACCTGGGTCGCCGGAGCGGAACCCAGTGCTCTGGCGTCCGACGGGATCTGCGGTGCCGGCTGGGGCAGGACGACCTTCGCCCCGGTGGCCGCCGCGCCGGCGGACGGGACGCCGAGGCCCACGGTGACGGCGGCGACAACGGCGGAACCCAACGCCACACCACCGAGCACGACCACCGACAGCGCGGCCGCGGTGACCGCGCTCGCCCTCCGATGACCTCGCTTCACGAATCGGCCTCCCTGCCTCGGCTGCTCGCGCCCGTGCCTTCGGCACCGTGTGGCGACGGCTCGTAGTACACGTGGCCCTCGAGCGCGTCAGGACGATACTGCTGCCCCACCGCTCCGGAGGGGTCGTCGTGCGGGTACACGTAGCCCTCGCCGTGGCCGAGGCTGGTCGCCCCCTTGTAGTGGGCGTCGCGGAAGTGCGTGGGCACCTCTTGGTTGGCGCTCGAGCGGACGTCGGCCTGGGCCCGGCTCAACGCGACCACGACCGAGTTCGACTTGGGCGCCCTGGCCAGGTAGATCACCGCCTCGGCCAGATTGAGCGCCGCTTCGGGGAGCCCCACGTACTCGACCGCGCGCGGCGGCTTCGGCGACCAGCAACGCGTGTGGGTCGGCCAGCCCGATGTCCTCGCTGGCCAGGATCACCATGCGCCGGGCCAGGAACCGGGGATCTTCTCCCGCCTCGATCATGCGGGCCATCCAGTAGAGGCCGGCGTCGGGGTCCGAGCCGCGCACGCTCTTGATGAGCGCGCTGATCTGGTCGTAGTGCTCGTCGGCCCCTTGATGGAACAGCCGACCGTCGCGGGCGCGCGCCATGTCGTCCATGGTGAGGACGATCGGCGCGGCCTCCGCCTCGGCGCCGGCCTCCGCGGCAGCAGCACGCACCAGCGCCACGGCGACCTCGACCGTCGTCAGCGCCGCTCGCGCGTCGCCCTCGCATGCGGCAACCACCGCGTCGATCGCATCGGGCTCCGCCGCCGCGCCCTCCATGTCCAGCCCCCGCTGGATCAGCGCGCGCAGATCGTCGGGCGACAACGGGTGCAGCCGCCACAGTGAGGCCCGGCTCAACAGGGGCGGATTGACCTCGAAGAACGGATTCTCCGTGGTGGCCCCGATGAACACGACGAGCCCCTCCTCGACGGCGGGGAGGAGCACGTCTTGTTGGGACTTGGAGAAGCGGTGCACCTCGTCGATGAAGAGGATGGTGCCCTGGTCCTGCTCGCCCAGGCGGCGCTCGGCCTCGGCCAGGGCCTCGCGCACGTCCTTCACGCCGGCGCCCGTGGCCGAGAGCGTCGTCAGGTGCTTGGCGCTCGCCTGGGCCAGGAGGCGCGCCAGCGTCGTCTTGCCGGTGCCGGCCGGGCCCCACAAGATGGCCGAGCCCACCCGGTCGGACTCGGCCAGCGCACGTAAGGGGGCACCGGGGCCGACGAGGTGCTGCTGGCCGACGACATCATCGAGGGTGCGGGGGCGGAGACGGCTGGCGAGCGGGGCCTGGCGCTTGAGGCGGCGGTCGGCAGCGTCGGCGAAGAGGGACACGAACCGGTGGCCGGGTCAGCTCGCCGAGTTCGGCGATTTCGGCGAGTCCGGCGCCGACGCCAGCGGCGTCACCACCCGGATGCCGAGCTCGGCCAGCGTGGCCGCGGGCAGCGGCGTCGGTGCGCCCGTCAGCGGGTCGGCACCCGACTGGGTCTTGGGATAGGCGATGACCTCACGGATGTTCTCCTCGCCGGCCAGGATCGCCACGAACCGGTCGAGGCCGATCGCGAAGCCCGCGTGCGGCGGTGCGCCGTAGCGGAACGCGCCGAGCAAGAAGCCGAAGCGCGCCTCGGCCTCCTCCGCGTCGATCCCGAGCGCTGCGAACACCTGCTCCTGGATATCGCTGCGATGAATACGGACACTCCCCGACCCGAGCTCCCATCCGTTGAGCACGAGGTCGTAGGCCTGCGAGCGCACGCGCAGCGGGTCGGTGGCGAGCAGCGGCATGTCCTCGGGATACGGCATGGTGAACGGGTGGTGCGCCGGCTGCGGCGTGCCGTCGCTGCCCGCCTCGAACATCGGGAAGTCGACGACCCACACGTAGCGGTGCGGCCCCTCGTTGACCGGCGGCCCGGCGATGGCGCTGCGCAGCGTGCCGAGCACGGTGCAGGCGCGCTGGTACTGGTCCGAGACCATGAGGATGAGGTCACCGGGTTCCGCCTTCGTCTGTTCCAGGACGCGCACCACCTCCGGCTCCGACAGGTGGCGCGCCAACGGTCCATCCAGCCCGGGACCGAGCATGGGGCCGGGGCCGGGATCGAGGCCGCCGCTCTCGACGACGCGGAACCAGGCGAGGCCGGCCGCGCCGGCCCGCTTGGCCTGCTCGGTGAGCTCGTCGAGCCTCGAGCGCGGGAAGGACGCGCCGTCGGGGACCACGATCGCCTTCGTGGTCGGGGAGGAGAAGGCCTTGACCTTCGTCTCCTCGAAGACCTCGCTGAGGTCGATCAGTTCCATGCCGAAGCGCAGGTCGGGCTTGTCCGTGCCGAAGCGGTCCAGCGCGTCGGTCCAGGTCATGAACTCAATTGGCGGCGGCCGCTCGCCCGTGGCGGCCTCGGCCGCTTCGAGCACGGCCTCGCTGACGAAGCCCATCACGTCGTCCTGGGAGGCGAAGGAGCACTCCAGGTCGAGCTGCATGAACTCGAACTGGCGGTCGGCGCGCAGGTCCTCGTCGCGCAGGCAGCGCGCGATCTGGAAGTAGCGGTCGAAGCCCCCGACCATCAAGAGCTGCTTGGCCAGCTGCGGGCTTTGCGGCAGCGCGTAGAAGCTGCCGTGGTGCAGCCGGGACGGCACCGAGAACTCGCGCGAGCCCTCCGGCGTCGGCGCCCACAGGATCGGCGTCTCGATCTCCGCGAACCCCTGCCGGTCCATGGACGCCCGCAGCGCCGCGTTCACCCGCGCCCGCAGACGGAGGTTGCGCTGCATACGCGGCCGGCGCAGGTCGACGTAGCGGTAGCGGAGGCGCACCGGCTCGTCGGCTTCGGCGCGGTCGTCGACCGGGAAGGGAGGCGGCTCCGCCTCGTTGAGCACCTCGACGACGCAGTCGCCGATCTCCACCTCGCCGGTGGCGATGCCGGGGTTGACGGTGCCCTCGGGGCGGTGGCGCACCGTGCCCGTCACCGCGATGACCCACTCGCTGCGCACGTCGCTGGTGCCGTCGATGACGCACTGGATGATGCCCGAGTGGTCCCGCAGGTCCACGAACGCGAGGTGCTCGCCGTGCTCGCGTCGCCGCGCCACCCAGCCGCAGAGCCTGACGGTCGTGCCGGCGTCGGCGTCGGTGGCGCGGCAACACGCCGCACAGGTGGGTGCGCAGGGCGGTCGGGCGGTTCTGCTCGGTCGTCATTGTGCTAGAGGCTTTCGGCGTCAGTGGACGGGCGCTCGGCGAAGAACGCCGTCAGCGTCTCCACAATGGCAGCCCGCGGCACACTCCGCTGCGCTTCGTCGCTGCGCAGCGGCCGCAGCCCGACGGTGCCCTCGTCGAGTTCCTGGGGTCCGACGACGAGGGCGACCAGCGCGCCCGAACGGTCGGCGGACTTGATCTGGGACTTCATGGAACGGCCGTCGAAGGCCCGGTCGGCCCGCAGGCCGGCCCGGCGCAGTTCGGCGGTCAGCGTCACGGCCGATTCGCCGCCGGCGGTGTCGATCACGTACACGTGCAACGGCCGCTCGGCGACTGCCGCCTCCGTGCTGAACACGCCCTCGGCGTCGCAGGCCAGGAGCACCCGCTCCACGCCGATGCCGAAGCCGATGCCCGGCGTCGGGTCCCCGCCCAGCAGCTCGACCAGCCCGTCGTAGCGCCCGCCGCCACCGACGCCGTTCTGCGCCGCGTCGAGCGCGTCGGCTGCGAACTCGAACGTGGTGCGGGTGTAGTAGTCGAAGCCCCGCACCAGGCGGTAGTCGATGGTGTACGCGACGCGGCAGTTCGTCGAGGCCCGCCCGCACCCGGGCGAAGTGTGCCGCGCAGGGCTCGCACAGGTGGTCGAGGAAGTGCGGCGCCTCCTCGGTGGCCGCCCGGCACGCCTCGGTCTTGCAGTCGAGCACGCGCAGCGGGTTCTCGAGGTGTCGGGCCCGGTGGGCCGGGCAGAGCTGGTCTGCCCGCTCGGCCAGGTAGGCGGCCAACAGCGTCACGTAGCCAGGCTTGCAGGTGCCGTCACCCATCGAGTTGAGCTTGAGGGTGACGGCGCGCAACCCCAGTCCCGCGAAGAAGTCGTGGGCCAGGGTCACGACCTCGACGTCGAGGTCGGCGTCGGCGGTGCCGAGCGCCTCGACCCCCAGCTGGTGGTGCTGGCGGTAGCGGCCGTGCTGGGGGTTCTCGTGACGGAACGACGGCGCCACGTACCAGGCCTTCCACGGCGGCACCGGGTGGTGCTGCACGAAGGCGCGGGCGATGGGGGCCGTCCCCTCGGGCCGCAGTGCCATGAGCTGGCCGTCGCGGTCCTCGAAGACGTACATCTCCTTGCCGACGACCTCGCTCGCCTCACCGATGCCGCGCAGGAACACGCCGGCGTGTTCGAGGATGGGCGTCACCGTGAGTCCGTACCCGGCCGATTCGACCAGATCGGCGAAGCGCCCAACCGTGCGCTCCCAGCGGGCCGACTCGGGCCACAGCACGTCGTGCATGCCCTTGGGGGTGCGTGGGGGCGCGACCGAGCCCGCGCTCACAGGATGCTCCTCACGGCGGGGTCAGGCCTTCTTGCCAGGGAGCTGACGATAGGCGTCGAAGACACCGTCGAGATGCTTCAACGCGTTGATCAGCGAATGCAGATGGGTGGGGTCGGCCAGCTCGACGTCGAAGGCCATGCGGCTCACACGGTCCGGCGCCGTCGCGGTCCGGGCCGCCACGATGTTGAGGTGGTGCTCGGAGACGACCCGGGACACGTCGGCCAGCAGGCGCGAGCGGTCGAAGGCCTGCACCTCGATCGTGGCCACGAAGACCCCGTCGTTGCCGCGGTCCCACTCCACGTCGATGAGGCGCTCGTGCGAGCGGTCGGCCAGCGCGGCCGCGTTGGCGCAGTCGGCCCGGTGGACCGAGACGCCACGGCCCTGGGTCACGAAGCCCACGATCTGGTCGCCCGGCACGGGAGTGCAACAGCGGGCCAGGTGGATCATCACGTCGTCGAGCCCCTCGACGTAGACGCCGGTGCCGGTGCGGCGCACCTGGCGGGGCCGGCTCGTGCCGGGCAGGACCGTCGTCGGGAGCTGGTCGTCGCCGTCGCTGCCTCCGCGCAGCGCCTTGGTGAGGCGCTGGACGATGGACTGCGCCGAGACCTGGGATTCGCCGATGGAGGCGTACAGCGCGTCGAGGTCCGCCAGGTTCATCGTCTCGGCGACCTGCTGGAGCGCGGTCGACCCGAGCAGCTTGTGCAGCGGCAGGCCGTCCCGTCGCAGTGCCTTGGCCAGTTCCTCCCGGCCGTTCTCGATGGCGTCTTCGCGGCGTTCGCGCGAAAACCACTGGCGGATCTTGTTGCGCGCCCGCGTCGAGGCCACAATCTGCAACCAGTCCCGCGACGGGGCCGGCGTGGACGACTTCGAGGTGATGATCTCGACCGTGTCCGCGCTGCTCAGCTGTGTCTCGAGCGGTACCAGCCGGCCGTTCACCCGTGCGCCGATGCAGCGGTGCCCCACCTCGGTGTGGATGGAGTAGGCGAAGTCGACCGGCGTCGAGCGGGCCGGCAGGGCGATCACCTTGCCCTTGGGCGTGAAGATGTAGACCTCGTCCTGTTCGAGGTCGAGCTTCAGGGCCTCGAGGAACTCGATCGGGTCGTCGGTCTGGCGGTCCACATCGGCGATCCGCTGCAGCCACGCCATCTCCGAGGAGTGGTCCTCCTTGGACTTGTAGCCCCAGTGCGCCGCGATGCCGTATTCGGCCCGGTGGTGCATCTCGTGCGTGCGGATCTGCACCTCGACCGGCTTGCCCTCGAGTCCGATCACCGTCGTGTGCAGCGACTGGTACATGTTGAACTTGGGCGTGTTGATGTAGTCCTTGAAGCGCCCGTGCACCGGGGCCCAGATGGCGTGGATGGCGCCCAACGCGGCCCAGCAGTCCTTCTCCGACTCGACGACGACCCGGATGGCGACCAGGTCGTTGATGTCGTCGAACTCCTTGCCCCGCACGACCATCTTTTCGTAGATGGACCACAGGTGCTTGGGCCGGCCCGTGACGTCGGCGGCGACACCCATCTCCTCGAGCCGCTGGCGCACGTGGACGAGTACCTTCTCGAGATACTCCTCACGCTGCGGCGCCCGCGCCGCCACCATCTGCTCGATCTCCGCGTAACGCTTGGGGTGCAGCGTGGCGAAGGCGAGGTCCTCGAGCTGCCAGCGCACCTGTTGGACACCGAGCCGGTGGGCCAACGGCGCGTAGACGTCGAAGGTCTCCTGCGCGGTGCGCCGTTGCTTCCACTCGGGCATGACCGCGAGCGTGCGCATGTTGTGCAGCCGGTCGGCCAGCTTGATCAAGAGGACGCGCCAGTCGTCGGCCATGGCGACGAGCATCTTGCGGATGGTCGCGGCCTGCTGGGCCTCCTTGGAGTTGAACTGGAGGCGGTCCAGCTTGGTGACGCCGTCGACCACGCGGGCCACCCCGTCGCCGAACGTCTCCTCGATCCCCTCGAGCGTCAGCCCGGTGTCCTCCACCGCGTCGTGCAGCAGGGCGCCGGCCACCGTCTGGGCGTCCAGGCCCAACTCGGCCACGATCGTCGCCACGGCGACCGGGTGCGTGAAGTAGGGCTCCCCCGAGCGCCGGAACTGCCCCTCGTGCGCTACCTGCGCCGTCCGGGCCGCCTCGACGATCAACGCCGTGTCCTCGTCGGGCCGGTGCCGGGCGAACTCGGCGAGCAGCGGCGCCAGCAACTCGTCGAGGGTGCGGGCCTGCTCCTCCGCCTGGTCGCGCCCGGGCCCGCGCTCGTCCTCGTGCAGGACGTTCGTCGTCGCGTCAGCGTCGTCAGTGGGCGTCGCCCGGGTGAGGGCCACCATTCATCCAGGGTACCTGCCTGCGGAGGAACGAAGACGCCATCGCCGCTGGTTGTTGCGTGTCAGCGCCGCCGCTTGCCCTTGCTCTTGCGTGGTCGAGGCCCTGGAGCCGCAGACTGTTGCGCCCCGCCGCCCTTGGCCGGCGTCTGCGCCCCGCCGCCCCCGGTGCTCCCGCCACTCCCGCTCGGCGCGCCGCCGCTTTTCCCTGCGCCCCCTCCTCCGGCACCGTCGCCATCGCCCGGCGAGCCGCCCGCGGGGCGGTCCATGACCGCTGTCCCGGTGCCTGGTCCGCTGGCGCCGCTCCCTGATCGGCTGCTGCCCGAACCTGGCCGGATCGGCCCGCTGCGCTTCGATCCGCCGGAACGCTGCGCGGCAGCCGGACCTCCCCCGCCGCCGGACCGGCCCACCTGACCGGCCGCGGCCACGCTGATCTGGGTACTCATCGTGGCGGCATCGACGGCGGAGTACCACCCGCCCGTCTCGCCGCGCTTGGCCAGACGAGCCTCGATGGCGACCCACCTGTCCTCGCGCTCCTTCATCATGCAGAGCACAGGTGAGGCGATGAAGATCGAGGAGTAGGCACCCGAGAGGAGGCCGACGAAGAGGGCGAGGCCGTAGGACTGCAGCGTCGTCGCCCCGAGCAGCTGGGCGCCGATGAGGAGCACGGCGAGCACCGGGAGGATGGCAACCGCCGACGTGTTGATCGAACGCGCCAGTGTCTGGTTCATCGAGAGGTTGATGAGCTGCGCGTAGGTCATCCGGCCGCTGCTCCCGATGCCTTTCGTGTTGTCACGCACGCGGTCGAACACGACGACGGTGTCGTAGAGGGAGTAACCGAGGATGGTCAAGATGGCCACGACGGTGTCGGGGGTGACCTGGAAGTTGAAGATCGAATAGATGCCGACGGCCACCAGGACGTCGTGGATCATGGCGATGAACGCGGCCAACGCCATCTTGGGCTCGAAACGGATGCTGATGTAGATCGCCACCACGATGAAGAAGATGATCAGGGCCTCGATGGCCTTGTTCGTGATGGACGATCCCCACGTGGGTCCGACGGTGGTGATGCTGACCTTGTCTTCGTGCGTCGCCGGAATGGCGCTGCTGGGCGCGGTGGTCGTCGTGGTCGCTCCGGCCGTGGCCTTGGTGGTTGTCGTCGTCGGCTTGGCCGTCGTCGTGGTCGAGGACGGCGCCGAGTTGCCCCCATGCGCCGTGGTCAGGTCCGTTAACGCCTTCACCACGTTCTGGCTCACGGCCTGTTGCTGCGCCTGGGTCAGCCGATTGATGTCGGACTGGACGTTGAGCGTCTGGTTGCCTCCGCTGCCGAGCAGTTCGACGGTCGGGTCGATCACGCCGGTGCCCTTCAGGGCGTTGACCGCCTGGGTCTGCGTCACGCCGGGTGCCTGAATCGTCCACTCCGTGCCGCCCTTGAACTCGATGCCGAGATTGAGCCCGCCCCGCAGGATGATGGAGAGGATCCCGAGCAAGATGATCAACGTCGAGATGCCGAACCAGATGCGCCGCTTACCGACGAAGTCGAACCGGGTCTCGCCACGGTAGAGGCGGGCGATCGGCCCGTGCCCGCGTCTCGGCTTGGCCAACAGGGCGCGGGCCGCGTCGTCGAGTGAGACGAGCTCCTCTTCGTCGAGCGACTCGGTGTCGACGCTCTCTTCGAGCTGCTCGACGTCTTCCTCGGGAACGTCGTCGAGCGAGCTGCCGTCGTCGTGGCCGTTGCGGTCGCTCACGAGCCGCCTCCGGCGACCGCGCCGACGGGTATCTGGCCCGATGCTTGTGGCCCCGCGCCGAGCCCCGTGGCGATGCTGAAGCGCCCCGATCCCTGCAGCCGCGGGCTCTGGCCGAGGAGGATGACCAGCGGGCGCGTGTAGAACCAGGTGACCGCCATGTCCATGATCGTCGAGAGACCGAGGAAGAAGGCAAAGCCCTTCACGTTCCCCACTGCGACGAGGTACAAGACGATGGCGGCCAGGAGCGAGACGAAGTCAGCGGCCCACACAGTGCGCCACGCGCTCTTGAACCCGCGGTCGACCGAGGTGCGAACGGAGCGTCCGGACCTGGTCTCGTCTTTCAGGCGTTCGAAATACACGATGTACGAGTCGACGGTGATGCCGATGGAGACGATCAAGCCTGTGATGCCGGCCAGGTCGAAACTGGGAGCGACTGAGGTGTGCCCCAGTGCCGAGATGATCGCCCACAACATCATGGCGGTGAACAGCAGACCCGAGATCACCACGAGGCCCAGCGCTCGGTAGTACAGCAGCACGTAGAGGAGGACCAGAACGAGGCCGGCGATGCCGGCCCCGAGGCCCGCGACGAGCGCCGAATGGCCCAGGGTGGCCGAAACCGTCTCGGATGTGGCGGCTCTCAGCGTGATGGGCAGCGCGCCGTAGTTCATGGCCTGCGCGAGGTTCTGCGCATCCTGCTGCGTCAAGCTCCCCGAGATCTCGCCCTTGCCCTGGAAGGACGTGAAGGTTCCCTGCGTCGGCTGGATGATGGGCGCCGAGTAGACCTTGCCGTCGAGCTCGATACCCAGCGGCAGATGGAAGTTGTTGCTGGCGACCTTGTCCCACAGACTCGAGCCGGGGCCGGTCAGTGTGTAGTCGACCACCCACTGGCCGGTCTGGTTCTGGGTGGCCTGGGCGCTGGCGATCGAGCGCCCGGTCATCTGCGCCGGCCCGAGCACGCAGCGCAGCGTTGCGTTTCCCTCGTTGCACGCGCCGTTGACGCCCGGGAGAAGCACCGTGCTGCTGGCGTAGTTCGGCTTTTCCGTGCTCGTGGAGGGATACGTCGCGAACTGTTCGTCTGGTTGTACAGGGTTCGACGTGAAGCCGGCCGCGACGTTGCTGTCCGGCTGCACGTTCAAGCTGGATGTGCTGATTTGCGACGACGACTGGCAGGCGGGAATGGTCTCGATCCCCGGCGGCAGGACGCCGGTCTTGGAGTGCTTCGGGACCGTCTGCGGAGCGGCCCAGCACTCGACGGGCCGAAAGTACATGCGCGCCGTCTGCCCGATCTCTTGCAACACCTGCTGGGCGTTCGTCACGCCGGGAATCGACACGGAGATCTGTTTTGTCCCCGTCGACTGGACCTGGGCGCCGGACACTCCCAGGCCGTTGACGCGCAGGTTCAAGATGTTGACGGTCTCGTCGAGGTCGCTCTGGCTGACGTGCTGGCCTTCGGCGGTGTAGACGACCGACACGCCGCCCGCGAGGTCCAGGCCCAAGCGGGGCGACCAACTGGCGAACACGGTCGCGGCGAAGGTGCCAATGGCGATGCCCACCACGATCAGGACGCTGATGATCATGTTGCGACGCTGCCGTCGCTGCGCCCGTCCGCCTGGCTTCGGGCTCACGCTTCCTCCGGCTCCCCGCTGCGATCGCCTCCGCTGGTTGCGTTGTCGCCGCCAATGTCGTCAATGTCCCCACCGGCGTCGCTGATGTCCTCCCCCCTACTGCTGTTCTCGCTTTTGCCGGTGCCGGTGCCGGTGCCGGTGCCGTTGGCGGAGGTCGCCCCGGCTCCGCTGGCGCTCGACGTCTCGTCCTCTGCCGGCTCGACGTCGACCGCGACGTCACGCACGTCGTCGATGCGGTCGATCTTGCGCGCAATGGCCTGGCGCACGAAGACGATCCGAGTCGGCTGGGGCCCGTCGAGGTTGCCGTCGTCGCCCAGAGCCCCCGTGAGGAGCGTGTAGCGGTCGCCGTGGATCTCGAGCACGGTCCCGATGACCCCTCCGACCGTCTGCACCTCGTCACCGACTTCGATCCCCGAACCCTGCTGTGCACGAGCGGCCCGGGCCTTGGCCTGTTGGGGCCTGATGAAGAAGAAGTACCCGAGGAGGCCGATGGCCAGCAGCGGCAGCAGGGTCAGGAGGGATGAGCTGGAACTCGACTTGGAGGAGGACGCGACCACGAGGTGGAGGAGCGCCGGGGTTGGTGTCATGAAGATCCTTGGACCGCAATCGGTTGCGAAGCGCCACCCTAGTGCCTCGCTCCTCGGTCTCTCTGGCAGCGCCTGGCGGGGTGTTTTTCCATTGGCTTCCTGCGGCTTTGTCGCTCCCACGACGCCAGAGCGACCGTACGAGGACGCTCGGATCTGTCCGGGCTCGCACGGCGGCACCACGGGTATCCCCTCAGGGGTCATGGTGGGCGGACGACGGACCGACAACCCATCGGGGACCCGGGCTTCCTCGACGACATCGCCCGAGCACGTGGCCCGTCCCGGAGGAGTCCACGATCGGTGCGGAAGGGGCCAGAACCAGCGCCGTGCGAGGGCCCGAAATGGCCTCCCGGCGGGACTAACGGACGTCCTTCTCGGAAATGGCGGCACCCGTCGCGGGGCAACCGAACCGCAACCCAAAATGGCCTTCGTTGCGACAGCTGGTTGGCAGAGTACCCACCCATCAGTACAGCAACCTCTTGGTGTGGTCGGTCAGAGGGGGGCGACCAAGTGAGCATCCGACGAAGGGGAACGGAAGCTCACGGGGGGAACACCAAGAGGAAGAAGCAGCGAAGAGGTGCGCCGGCCTTCTGAGGCCGTCCATCGGAGCGATCCGGGGGGAGCGGACGACCCGGGCCGGCGCACCTTTCGCTCGAAGTGCTGGCGTCCGACCGGGCCTGTTGGTCTCCTCAGTCTCGGTCCGCGCCCCGAGGCCCGGTTCCGTGCCTCCATGCCGGTTGATTCCCGCCGGTACTGCTTGTGGGTGCCTGCCCCGGCCACCGTGGGTGTCGCCGACGGGCCGTTTTCCAGAACCATCACCAATTTCGGGCGCTGAACAGGCCGAATCCGGGGCAACATGGGTGTCCTGTAATCGCATCCATTGCCTGTTTGCCCAGTACAGTTGCGTCTTGATGCGTGACGGGCACATCTCTGTACTGGTCATCGAGGACGAGGCCGACATCCGGCAGCTGCTGCGGACGCTGCTCGAACGGGCCGACTACACGGTCTCGGAGGCGATCGAGGGCCGCGATGGCGTACGCCAGTTTCACCAGGTCCACCCCGACATCGTGATTCTCGACGTAGGGCTCCCTGACCTCGACGGCTGGCAGGTGTTGGAGCGGATCAGAGACATGAGCGAGACCACTCCCGTGCTCATGTTGACTGCCCTGGGAACCGAACGCGACAAGGTGCGCGGTCTGAACGCCGGGGCAGACGACTACATGACCAAGCCCTTTGGCAAGGCCGAACTGCTGGCCCGCCTCGACGCCATCGGCCGTCGCCTCGTCACCAGCAAGGACCCGGTCACCACCTTCGACGACGGCACGCTCCATGTGGACTTCGCGCAGCGCGAAGTGACCGTCGACAGCGACCAGGTCGTCCTCACCCCCACCGAGTACCGCCTCTTGACCACCCTGGTGCGCCACCAGGGCCAGGTCCTGTCCTCGGACCAGCTCATCGGGTTGGCCTGGGACGACCCGAGCGGCCTTGCCCCGTCGCGGGTCAAGTACGCCGTGCTGCGCCTGCGGCGGAAGCTGGGCTGGGACGAGGGCGACGACTCACCGCTCGAGACCGTGCGGGGCTTCGGCTACCGATACCGCTCGCGGCCACGGTGAGCGGAGCGCCTCACCCCCGACCCGACCCAACCGGGCGTCGCGAACCGCAGATGCCCGGAACTGCCCTGCCGATCGGCTTCACAGGTTCCATGCGGGTTCGCCTGCCCGTCTTCGCCCTGGTGGCCATCGGCACCGTGCTCATCGCGGTCATCCCGTTCCCCCATGGCGCCCGCCGCGAGATCTCGATCGCCGGTGTCCTCTTCTTCGTCCTTGTCGCTGCGGCCTTCCTGGTCCCTTGGGAGCGCCTGCCCGACTGGGCGTGGCTCATCATCCCCATCGGCTACATCGCCGTCATCGCCATCATCCGGGACGCGCAGGGCGGTGCCGACTCCGGGCTCGTCGTCGTGTATCTGCTCCCCATCGTCTGGTTGTCGCTCTACGGCCGGCGGCTCCATCTGCTCGTTGGCCTTTTCTGTATGGACTTGGCGCTGTTGGTGCCGGTGCTCATCGTGGGTTCCCCCAAGTATCCGACCCTCGAGTGGCGCCAGGTTGCAGTGATGGCCACGGTCACGACGCTCGTCGCCTCGACCGTCTACACGATGGTCTCGCGCGACCGTGCCTACTTGAGCGACCTGGCCCAGCAATCTCGGATTGCGCGGCGGAACGCGCGCGAGGCCGACTACGCCCGCGACCGTCTCGAGACCCTGCTCCGCGCCGCCACCGGGAGCGCAATCATGGGCGTCGACCCGTCCGGAACCGTGACGTTCTTCTCCGCCGGCGCCGAACAGATGCTGGGCTACCGGGCGGCCGAGGTCGTGGGCGTCCGTTCCATCGCTGACTTCATCGACCCTGCTCAGATCGACCTGCGACGCCAGACCATCGACGCCATGCGCACGGCGCTCGAACCAATCGACGCCGAGGCTGCGGCCGAGGTTCCCTGGACCGCCACCCGCAAGGACGGCGAACAACGCCGGTGCGTGGTTCGCGTCCGCGCCCTGCCGGTCCCGTCAGGCGGCGGGTTCGACGACTTGATGGACGATCCTGACGCGGCCGAGGCCGAGGCCGACCGCGAGACGGGGACGCCCGAGCGGAGCCGGTACCCCCGGGCCGAGCTCGACGAGGCGATGGCCCCCTCGAACGGCGGCTACGTGGTGGTGGCGATCGACGTCACCGAACGGGAAGAGCTGGCGGCCGACCGCGAACGGCTCTTCGCCATTCAAAAAGAGGTGACCCAGTCACTCATCGAGCAGAACAACCGTTTGCGCGAGTTGACCCAGATGAAGGACGACGTGGTCGCCACGGTCTCGCACGAGCTGCGCACGCCGATTACCTCCATCAGGGGGTTCGTCGAGCTCCTCCTCGACGCCTCCTCGGATCTGGGCGAGAGCCAGGTCCGGATGCTCCAGACGATCGAGCGCAACGCCGAGCAGCTCCAACGCGTCGCCGAGGACCTCCTGGCCGACCCCGGCGCCGGCCGAGGCCTGCGGGTCTCTTTCATCGGGCTCGACCTTCACCGCCTGGCCGAAGAGGCGGTCCACGCCATCCAGACCTCTGCCACCGTGGCGGGCGTGCACGTGACGTTGGAGGCGGGGGACGAGGTGCCGGTCTTCGGTGACCCGACCAGGCTGCACCAGCTGCTGGGCAATCTCCTCTCGAACGCGATCAAGTTCTCACCGCGTGGGGGCAGGGTCCGGGTGATCGTCGACAGTGCCGACTCGTACGCCCGGGTCTCGGTGCACGACGACGGCCCGGGCATCCCGCCGGGCGAGCGCGACCAGCTCTTCGAGCGCTTCTATCGCCTCGCCTCTTCCAACGAGGCGGGCGTGCCGGGCACCGGCCTGGGTTTGGCCATCGCCAAGTCGGTGGCAGAGGCCCACGAAGGGTTCGTGGACATCGTCGACACGCCGGGCTGGTCGACCACCTTCCGCGTGTTCTTGCCCTTGCGCACCAAGGGCCGGGCCGAGCCCCAGGGTGACCGCGTCGCCACCTCGTGAGGGCGGTCCTCCGCACCCGCCCTCACCACGGCGTTCACGCGGCCAAGAACCCGCCCGACTGATGGGCCCACAGGCGCCCGTACAGGCCGGCGCCACCAAGTGCGAGCAACTCGGTGTGCGTGCCCTGCTCGACGACACGGCCGCGATCCATCACCACGATCCGGTCGAGCTTGGCGATCGTTGCCAGCCGGTGCGCGACGACCAGCGCCGTCGTGCCCTCCATGAGGTGCCAGAGTGCCTCTTGCACCAGTGACTCCGACTCGGAGTCGAGGGCGGAGGTGGCCTCGTCGAGGACGAGCACCTTGGCGCCCTTGGCCATGGCCTGCGCGATGGCCACGCGCTGGCGCTGCCCACCCGAGAGCTTGAGGCCCCGCTCGCCCACCACCGTGTTGTAGCCCTGCGGTAACCGCTCGACGAACTCGTCCACGTACGCGGCGCGTCCCACCGTGCGCACGAGATCCATGTCGACCTCGGTGTCAAGATCGAGCCCGTAACAGATGTTCTCGGCGATGGTTCGGTGCAGCATCTGCGGTTCCTGGGGCACGTACGCGATGTGACGGCGCAGCGAATGTTGCGTGACCCGCGCGATGTCCTGCCCGTCGAGGGCAATGAGGCCTCCATCACGGTCGGCGAAGCGCAGCAGCAGCTTGGTCAGCGTCGTCTTGCCCGAGCCCGAGGGGCCGACCAGCCCGACGTGCTCCCCGGGCTGGATGCACAGATCCAACCCATCGAACAACGGCGCACCGGCCTGATACGAGAACCGCAGGTCGCGAAACTCGACCAGCCCCTTGGGCACGGCCATGACCGGTGCGCCGGGGACGTCGACGATGTCCGGATCGGTGGCAGCGATGCCGGCGAACTTCGCACAGCGCCCGACCGCGCGCGACATCAGCCGGATGAATTCGAAGGACTCCTCGAGGCTGGTCCCGACGAAGGTCGCGTAGAACAGGATCAGGTAGACCACGCCCGCCGCGGCCACGTGGTGCAACGCGAGCACGATCCCCACCGCGACCGCGGCCCAATTGAAGAAGGCCATGGCCGACTCCATCTGGAGTCTGGTGGATGTGAAGACACGCCTGGCCCGGAAGTCGGCCCGCAGTGAGTCGCCCACCAGCGAGTCGACGTGCACCATCTCACGACCCTCGGCCGCTTGGGACCGGACCGTGGTCAGGTTGGCGATGGTGTCCGCGATGACGCCGGTGGCGCGTGAGTGGGCGTCCGAGAAGTCCTTCTCCGCAGCAATGACACGTGCCATGCGGTGGTGGAGGACGCCGATGAACACGGCCACGAGGCTCGCCATCACCACCGCCACCGGCCACGCCACGATGCCGAGGACCACGATCGCTCCCAGCGTGGTCACCGAGATCCGCAGGATCCCCCATACCATCGCGTCGATGAGCTCGACGAACGCCCACGTCGAGGTCTCGAGCGTGGCAATGACCTCGCCGGAGGGCCGGTCGGTGTGCCAGGCATGGCTGAGTCCGATCAGATGCTCGTAGCCGTTCGTGATGGCGCGACCGAAGGAGCGCAGGGTCGCGCCCCAGTTGAGCCAGCCGCCGATGCGTCCGAACGCCGTGGCAGCCGCCAGCACGAGGGCGTAGCCGACGACCAATGGGGCGAAGTCGTGCCAGCTCCCGCCGTGCGGGCCCATGTCAGCGATGCGGCCCAGGAGCGACGCAAAGATGAGCGGCGCCGCGACAGCGTTGGCCAGCGTGCCGAGCACGATGGCCGTGCAGCTCCCTGCGAACGCGGCGCGGTCCGGGCGCATCTGGCGCAGGCAATAAGCCAGCGTCTCTTTGTTTGATGCATTGGGGAAGAGGGTGCGGTCTCCCATAGCTCTCTCCAGGTGTCTGTGTGCGTGGTGGTCGTGGTCGTGGCCGTGGTCTTGGTCTTGGTGCCGTCGGTTCCCCGGCGAAGATCTCGCCTGGCCGAGCGCCAGTGGCCTCCCTCGCGGCAACCGCGCAAAGCGGCACAGGAGTGGCGGTGGCGCAACGGGCCAATCGCCCGATGCAGGAAGATGACGGTGTGGCGCCGCTCGAAAGAGCTTTCGCTCCGGGCGGCGGGCCTCGCGGCCAAGCGGAGTCCGGGCGATCAGCCCACTTCGAGGTGTCGGGTCGGCGTCAGTGACCCGTGGAGCGCAGGGTGGGCCCGATGATCCGGGGCCTCCCACATGTCACAGCAACGGTGAAGGCGGGTGGCAGGACCACAGCGGTGTGCGCGCTCATCGACCGACGCGTCATCTTTCCTGCCATCTCGTCACCTCGCTTCCGTCTCGTGATGCGACGCTGCAACGCTACCCCATGGGCCACCTCGGGGGCGGCAAGACGAAGGATCGAAGCGCGTGGGTCGGGGCCGGCCCGACCGTTCAGAAGAGAGGCTGCGTGTTCGTTGCGTTCGGCGGAGTGACCGGCGGCGCTTCGTAGCCCAGATGCGACCACGCCCGAGCCGTCGGAACCCGTCCCCGGGCGGTGCGCTGGATCAGCCCACTTTGGAGCAGGAACGGCTCGTAGGCATCCTCGATCGTCTCGGTCTCCTCACCGACGCATTGCGCCAAGGTCGTGAGCCCCACCGGCTGGCCACCGAAGCGCGCGCACAGCGTGCTGAGGATGGATCGATCCACTTTGTCGAGTCCGAGAGAGTCGACCCCGAAGAGCTCGAGGCCCTCACTGGCGGTCGCGCCATCGATGTAGCCCTCGCCACGCACCTCGGCGAAGTCCCGCACCCGGCGCAACAAACGGTTGGCCACTCTGGGTGTGCCTCGGGACCGCTCGGAAATACGGATCGCACCTTCCTGGTCGATCTCCACCTTCAAGATCCGGGCGGAACGCTCCACGATGGCCCGCAGGTCCAGCGGGTCGTAGAGGTCCAGACGCCCGACGAACCCGAAGCGGTCCCGCAACGGACCCGAGACCAAGCCCGTGCGAGTCGTCGCACCCACGAGCGTGAACTTCGGGAGCTCCAGGCGGATGGAGCGTGCGGTGGGACCCTTGCCGATGAGGATGTCGAGGCGACCGTCCTCCATCGCGGAGTACAGCATCTCCTCGACCGAGCGGTGCAGTCGGTGGATCTCGTCGATGAACAGCACGTCGCCGTCCTGCAGGTCGGTCAACAGCGCGGCAAGGTCGCCGGCCCGGGTCAGGACCGGACCGGCCGTGATGCGGAACCCCGCCCCCATCTCTGCCGCCACGATCCCCGCCAGCGAGGTCTTGCCCAATCCGGGTGGCCCCGCGAAGAGAATGTGATCGACCGCCTGGTGCCGCTGCCGGGCCGCCTGCAGCACGATCCCGAGATGCTCGACCAGCTCCGGCTGGCCGACGAATTCGGCCAGTGTCCTCGGGCGCAGCCCGACTTCCTCGAGCTCCTCGTCGCTCGACGAGGCCGTGGGATCCACCACGCGGTAGCTGTCAGCGTGCTCGTCGGACACACCGGTCTCACTCCCGGTGCCACCAGCGTCGTCGGTGCCGTCAGCCTTCGCGTCGAGCGCCAGGACCTCCCGGCGCCGCGCGGGCTCATCGCATCACCGACTCGCCAGCTCGCGCAACGCCCGGCGCAGCATCTCCTCCACGCCGACATCGTCGCGTAGACCGTCGAGCGCGCCGCGGATCTCGTCGGGGGCGTAGCCCAGCTCGCTCAATGCCGCACGTGCTTCGGCCCTCGACGTGCGGGTCCCCCGCACGACTTCGCCGACAACGGCTCCGGCAGTCACGCCAACCCGGTCCAAGGAGAGGTCCGGCAGGTCCAGACGGCTCTTCAATTCGATGAGCAGACGGGCCGCCGTCTTGCGACCCACACCCGGAACGGTGCACAGCGTCTCGAGATCGTCCTCCAGCACCGCAGTCGACAGCGCCGCCGGCGACATCGCCGCCATGATGGCCAGCGCCAGCGCCGGACCGACACCGTGCGAGGCCAGCAGCACCTCGAAGCAGCGGCGCTCGTCGTCGTGCACAAAGCCGTAGAGGACGATGGCGTCCTCACGCACGTGCGTGTGGACGAACAGCGTCGCCTCCGCACCCGAGCCGGCCGAGCCGGCCGAGCCGGTCACCAACGCGACCGCCGTGGCCGGGGTCACCGTCACCCGGTAGCCCACGCCCGCCACGTCGATGATCACCTCGCCCTCCCCCGTCCGCACGACGACGGGCCCACGCAACAGACCGATCACTGCACGCTCCTCACCTCGAGTCCTGCCTTCCAATCAGCGCCGCATCGACAGCGCGGCGGAGCGGCACGGTGGTCAGATGACAGACCGCCAGTGCCAGCGCATCGGCCACGTCGGGCGGCCCATCCACAGCAGCCAACCCGAGTACCTGCGCCACCATGCGCTGCACTTGCTCCTTGGTGGCCGCCCCGTAGCCGACGAGTCCCTGCTTCACCTCGTTGGCCGTGTACTGGGCCACCTCGCACCCGGCCTCAGCCGCCGCCAACAGCGCCAAACCGCTGGCCTGACCGACCGACATGGCCGTCTTCGCATTCACCTGGAAGAAGACACGCTCGACCACGACCACCTCGGGAGTCAGTTCGGCGATGAGCGCCCGCAGCTCGATGTGCAGCTCCAGCAACCGCTCGGCCAGCGGCGTCGCGGGGTCCGTCTCGAGCACCCCGGCCGCCCGGGCCCGCAGCCGCGAGTCACCCTCGCCCCGCCCGACCAGCCCGTAGCCACAGCGGGACAGCCCGGGGTCGACACCCAATACGAACATGCGTTCGTAGGTTAGTAGCGCGGGGTGGGCAGGACGCGGATGTGGGTGGCCGGATCGGTTCCGATCAGGCTGTATCCGGCGGGGTCGACCCGCTCAACCCTCGAAGGCAGCCAGGACCTCGTCGGGGATGTCAGCGTTGGAGTGCACCGACTGGACGTCGTCGTGGTCGTCGATCGCCTCGAGCAGACGGAGCACCTTCTTCGCCTCGGCCTCGTCCGGGACGGGCACGAGCGAGGTGGGCTCGAGGCTGAGGTCGACCGACTCGGGCGTGATGCCGGCGTCGTCGAGCGCCTGGCGGACGGGCTCGAGGTCGGCCGGCGCGGAGGTCACGACCCACGCGCTGCCGTTCGACGACATGTCCTCGGCGCCGCCCTCCATGGCGATCTCCATGACCTTGTCCTCGTCCCGATCGAGGGGGACCGTGACGATCCCCTTGCGCTCGAACTGCCACGAGACGGCGCCCGGTTCGGCCATGTT
The DNA here is from genome assembly GCA_963736225.1 of uncultured Acidimicrobiaceae bacterium. Classification (GTDB taxonomy): domain Bacteria; phylum Actinomycetota; class Acidimicrobiia; order Acidimicrobiales; family RAAP-2; genus Bog-473. The sequence continues at coordinate 347,596 of CAVTOF010000004.1, forward strand.
GCCGCCGTTGCGGCTGAAGAGGTTGCGCATCTCCGCGCCGGTGCGATTGCGGTTGTCGCTCAGCGTCTCGACCATGATGGCGACGCCGCCGGGCCCGTAGCCCTCGTAGTTGATGGCTTCGTAGCGGACGCCCTCGAGGTCGCCCGTGCCCCGCTTGATTGCCTTCTCGATCGTGTCGATCGGGACGCTGGCGGCACGTGCTTTCTGGAACGCCGTGCGAAGGGTGGCGTTGGCGTCGAGGTCCCCTCCCCCGTCCCTCGCGGCCACCTCGATGGCGCGGATGCACTTGGCGAAGATCTTGGCGCGGGCCTTGTCCTGGGCGCCCTTGCGGTACTTGGTGGTCGCCCACTTCGAGTGACCCGACATGTGCTGATTCTCGCCTCTTTCCCGGTCCTGACACACCTGGCAGTGCCCAGGTCCGCCAATTGTACCGAGCCTCGTCCGCGGCCGGTCGAGGCCGGGGCGGCGGTTCAGCCGACGTTGGTCGCCGGTGGCAGTCGGCATCGGCAGCACGGACGGGGGCATGGTCGGGACGGTCGGCGTCACCAGGGCGCGACCGGGGTGAAGGGGCGCGGTCGGGCGCGACGAACCCGGCGCGTGGGCGTGGCAGTGGCAGCGGCGCAGAGGGAGTCGTGGGTGCGGTGGAGGCGGTGCCCAGCTGGAAGGGGACGCTGACCGCATTGTCGACGATCACGTCGTAGCGACCGGGTGGCGCCTTTTGCCACAGGATGGTGCCGTCGGGACCGCCCGAGAGCGCTTCGAAGCCCATCCAGGTTCCCTCGGCCTTGACGGTGGCGTGCGCACCGAGGTGGACCCCGAAAAGAGAGGGCAGCCAAAGACTTCCCTTCCCCGGTACACGTCGAGGCCGGTGGCGTTGGCGATCACCCCGGGGAGCACGCCGCACGGACCGATGGTCAGCGCACGGCGGAGGGGCGGGACACTGTTCTGCGCTGGGCCACACGCAGTGCTGCCACTGTTCGTGACGCTCACTTCGTAGGTGACGGCCTGGCCGATAGGAAAGGCGTCCCTGGCGATCGACACGCCAACTGTGATGTGCCGCGCGGTGCAGCCCTCGAAGGCGACGTGCGCCGACCTGGTGATGACCCCGCCCGCCCTGGACACCGGCGGCTGGGTGGAGAAGGTGGTCGGGGGTGCCGTGGGTGGAGCCGCGTTGGCGGTTGTCCCTGCCGCGGCGGCTGCACCGTCGGCGACCAGCCCGAGGCCGGTGACGGAGCAGCCGCAACGCCGACGGCCGCTGCGACGATGACGGGCACCAGATGAGCACGGGAGGCACGAACGGAAACGGGCCGCATGCGAGAGTGACGCTCGCCCGGCCGGAATGGTTCGATTGGCTGTCCTCGCCGGGGATCTCGTGAAACCCATATTTCCCTTTGGCGAGACGCGAACCCCGTTGCAGCAGTCGATCGTCGGACGTACCAAATACGCTGCGAGGTCGTGTCTGCTTTGACTGCTTCTGCTCGATCTCCGCTCGGTCCAGGTCTTGCGCGAAAGGTGGTGGGGCTCGGCTCCGTCTCGCTCGAAACGTGTGCTCGTTGCGGGCGCTGCCATAGGGCGGTCTTGCCACGGGCGCGGCCTACCGCGCTTGGCGAACATCGAGGGTGGCGACCGCGGCGCGTCAGCGGGCGCTGCGTTCGACGACGGTCCGCTGGCGCTCGGGTGGGACGCGGCGTGACGCGGCCCGACCACCGCATCGTCCGGACGAGAAGACGGGGCCGAGCTGGCGGTCTGGGACGTGCCGGGTGAAGGGCCGGACGCTCAGGCCGTGGTGCTCCCCCATTGCTGGGGCTGCACGCACGAGATCTGGCTTCCCGTGGCGCGCCGGCTCCTGGAACAAGGCCACCGTGTCGTGCTCTACGACCAGCGCGGACACGGTCTGAGCACCAGGGGCGCCGCACCGCTCTCGATAGAGACGCTCGCGCACGACCTCTCAGACGTGTTCGACGCGACCGAGGTGCACGACGTCGTGCTGGCCGGGCACTCCATGGGTGGGATGACGATCATGTCGTTGGCCACCCACCGTCCCGAGGTGATGAGGGACCGGACCAAAGCGACCGTCCTCGTTGCGACTGCGGCCACGTCGGTCCGAGCTCCTTCACCCAGGGCGGCACAACTGGCGGGCGCGCTCATCGCGTCCTCGATGCTCAGTAAGGCCATGCGGTCGCGCAACGGGCACCTCATGGTCCGCGGCGTCTTCGGTGCCAACCCCGATCGGGCGCACATGGACCTGACGAGGCAGCTCTTCTCCGGGTGCCACGGGCCGGTTCGGGGTGACTTCCTGATGTCGTTCTGCGCCATGGACCTGCTGGAGGGCATCGCGACGATCGAGGTGCCGACGACGGTGATGGTGGGGAGCCGCGACACGCTGACGATGCCTGCGAAGGCCCATCAGATGGTGGCGACCATCCCGGGCGCACGCCTGGTCACGCTGCCGGACAAAGGCCACATGCTGCCGCTCGAGGACCCCGACGCCGTCACGGACGAGATCGTGCGCGCAGCGAAGGGTTAGTTCGGCCGAGGGCGCTGCTGCGTGCGCTTTCGTGGAGAGAACGGGGCAAGAGCGGCTCGATCGTTCACCGGAACCCTCTGGTGAGAAGCGCCTTGTGGGTATTTTGCATCTATGGGCTAGAACATCGGCATGGCTCGCATCGTCGTGGTTGGTGGAGGGATGGTCGGCCTCGGCGCAGCATTGCTGTTGGCTCGTGATGGCCATCAGGTCACGGTCCTCGAACGGGATCGGCAGCTCTCCTCCAGATCCTGAAGCAGCCTGGGCGGGGTGGGAACGGCGGGGCGTCAACCAGTTCCGCCTGCTGCACTTCTTCCAGCCTCGCTATCGGGAGCTGATGGAGGCCAATGCCCCCGACGTGATCACAGCGCTCCTAGACGAGGGTGCGTTGGTGGTCGAATCCGTTTCGTGACGCCCCGGCAGAAGTCACGGGCGGGTTCCGCGAAGGAGACGAACGCCACGATGCGGTGACCGCCCGCCGGCCGGTGGCCGAAGCCGACGATTGGCGCGGGTCGCCTCGGCGACCGACAACCTCGAAGTTCGGCGGAGTGTCGGGGTGGTCGGCCTCTTGACCGGCGATCAGACCGCCGCCGGCGTCCCACACGTCGTCGGCGTACGCACCGATGCTGGCGAGGATCATGCGGGCGGATCTGGTTGTCGACGCCGCCGGTCGCCGTTCGGCGCTTTCAACATGGTTGACGGACATCGGTGCGCAGACCGCCCGTCGAAGAACGCGCCGATTCCGGGTTCGTGTACTACGGACGTCACTTCCGTTCGAACGACGGCTCGGTGCCGATGGCGTTCGGACCCTTTCTGCAGGACTACGGCACCGTGTCGCGTGCTGACGCTTCCGGCCGACAATGGAACGTGGGGCCTTGGGATCGTCACCAGCGCCAAGGACAAGGCGATGCGGTCCCTCAAGAACCTCGACGTCTGGACCAATGTGATCAAGAGCATGCCGTTGGTGGCGCATTGGCTGGACGGTGAGCCGCTCGACGATCAGGTCGCAGTGATGGCCAAGATCGAGGACCGTCATCGTACGTTCGTGCTGGACGGTCACCCGGTCGCGACCGGGGTGGTCGCGTTAGCGGACTCGTGGGCGTGCACGAATCCGTCGGTGGGTCGTGGGATTTCGATCGGCACGATTCATGCGGTCGGCCTGCGTGACCTGTGCCACGACATGCCCGGCGGACCCCGTCGCACTGCAGCAGCAGTGGCACGACGTGACGATCGCGACGGCCGAGCCGTGGTACCGGAGCACGCTCGCGTTCGACGAGCGCCGACTCGGCTGAGATCGACGCGCTCGTCGACGATCGCCCGCTTCGAAACGACGCCCGAGTTCGAGATCGGCAAGGCGTTGGGGGTCGCGGCCCGCAAGGATCCTGAGATGTTGCCGCGCGGCTCGCTCGACCTCGTCGGCGTGCTCGGCGCTGCCCGAGGAGGTCATGGGTCGGCCCGGCGTGTTCGAACGCGCCGTCGAGCTGGGCAGCGGTTGGCGCGACGATCCGCTCCCGGGACCGAGCCGCGATGAGCTGCTCGCGCTTGTCGCCTCATAAGGCCCGGATCGAAGGACAGTTCGATGAAGGTCGATTCCAACGGGGTAGAACTCGACGTGCGGGTCGAGGGTGCGGGCAAGCCCATCGTGCTGCTGCACGGGTTTCCCGACTCGAAGCGGCTGTGGGTCAGGCAGGTCCCAGCGTTGGTCGATGCAGGATTTCAGGTCATCGTGCCCGACCAACGCGGGCTTCGGCTCGAGCGACAAGCCCACCGAAGTCGACGCCTACGCCATCCCGTTCCTGGCGCTCGATGTGACGGCCATCCTTGACGCGCTTTCGATCGATCGGGCGCATGTCGTCGGTCACGATTGGGGCGCCGCCGTCGCGTGGGCGACCGCGTCGTTTGCGCCAGACCGTGTCGATCGCCTCGTCGCCATGTCAGTTGGTCACCCCAGCTCCTTCGGAGGTGCCGGCATGACCCAGCGCGAGAAGTCCTGGTACATGCTCCTGTTTCAGTTCGCCGGTGTGGCCGAGCAGTGGCTCTCAGCCGACGAGTGGGCCGGCTCCGCGAATGGTCGCAGCATCCAGACGTCGACGCTGTCGTCGGCGACCTCGAACGCGATGGTTCACTCACCACCGGACTGAACTGGTACCGCGCGAACATCACCCCCGAAGCGTTCGTCGGCCCGCCGATGGAGCTCCCAGCCATTCAGGCTCCGACCATGGGCGTCTGGAGCAGCGGCGATTGCTCTCACCGAAGCCCAGATGCGCGGTTCCGCCGCGTTCTGCACAAATGGGTTCCGATACGAACGCCTCGACGGCCCGGGGCACTGGATGCAAATCGAAGCGCCCGACACGGTCAACGGGCTGCTGCTGGACTTCCTCGCAGGCTGAGGTTCGGGCCGGGAAGGAACGGCCCCCAGCCCGCAGCGTCGGCGGAAGGGACAGCCGAGCTAATGGGGATCGACCACCGCACGTGAGCGGGTGAGGCGGTCCAGCCTGCCAGCAGGTGAGCACTGAGGTCCAGCCGGGCCTTGAGCCTTAGGTCTAGATCGTGCCCCTGTTGGTCGGTGAGGTTGCCGTGACGGCTGGTGGGATGTCGCTGCTCGCGAGCACTGATCCATTAGCGGGCTGCTGGCCACCTCGAGGCTCAGCAAGAACTGGGCCGACGAGAGAGAGGTGGCAATCAGCATGCATCTTCGTTGGAGTGGACTGGGCCGAGGCCACCGACGACGTACACGTGGCCGACGAGGACGGCCAGGCGGCTGTCCAAGGCCCGCCTGCCCGAAAGGGTGGAGGGCATCGCCCGCTTCCACGAGCTCGTCGGCTCCTCACGTCGAGGACCCACGAGGTGCTGATCGGCATCGAGACCGACCGGGGCCTCTTCGTCAGCGCCCGGTCGCCGTCGGTTACCAGGGCTTCTACGCGGTCAACCCGAATGTCGACGTCGCGCGTATCGGGACCGCACTCGACGAGCGGTGCCAAGTCCGACGCCGGTGACGCAGATGCTCGTCCGACATGGTCGGCACGCGACCGTCATCACCACCGGCTGGTCGCCGCCGACACCGACGAGGTCGAAGCGATCAAGGTGTTGGCCCGGGCACATCAGTCCATGGTGTGGGTCCAAGGGCCGCCAGGCCGACATGTCGCGCTCGACGCTGCGCGAGCTCTACCCGGCGGCCCTGCTGCCTTTGACGACCTGGCCAGCGGCGATGCCCTCGAGGTGCTGCGCATCGCCCCGACGCCCAGCCCTCGGCGCCTCTCTGTCGCGCTTCGAAGATCGCGGCCGCCTGCGCGCGGTGGGCGCCAGCGACGGGTGGACGAACGAGCCGTCGAGATTCAAGCGGCGCTGCGCTCCGAGCAGCTCGCCGCACCGGCCGCGGTGGAGGCGGCCATCGGGGCTCGGTCGGCCAGCGTGGCGGTGATCGCCGAGATGGTCACCCAGATCGGCCACCTGACCGAGGAGCTCTCCTCGAATTTTCGAGGCACACCCAGACGCCGAAGTGGTCCGTTCCCCTGCCAGGACTGGGGACCATCCTCGGCGCCCGGGTGCTCGGCGAGTTCGGCGACGAGCCGAACCGCTACGCCAACGCCAAGTCTCGCAAAACCTGACGCCGGCATGCGCCGATCACCCGGGCCTCGGCACCAAGAAGACGGTGCTCGCCCGCCACGTCCGCAACCGCCGCTGGGCGACGCCGTCGATCTGTGGGCCTTCGCTCTCTCGGCGACTCTGCGGGCGCCGGGCTACTGACGACGCCCGACGGGCAGCCGGTGACGGACACGACCAGGCTCTACGGGCTCTCGGCAACCGCCTGGTCGGCATCCTCCACGGCTGCCTGACGCACCACGTCGCCTACGACGAATCGATCGCGGGGGCTGAACAACGGGCGAGCTGCTGACTTCAAGCGTGGGACGTCTAGATCTTCTTGGCGCGCCAGACCTCTTCGCACGGCCACTGGTTGGCCCACCATGCTTCGACGAAGCCGTAGCGTGTCGTGGCGTCTGGTTCGGGCCGGAGTTCGATCAGATCGAGGATCTCGAACCCACTCTGCCGCAGCAGCCGGATCCAGTCGCCGTGGCCAAGGTGAAATTCGATGGTCGGGTCATCCGGCCACTCGAAGCGGTGCATGCCGAAGTGGGGGCGGCGGAGCTCCGCCGTGGCGGGCGTCTCGTCCTCGTCATGGACACAGAGCATCAGCAGCGAGCTGTTCCCAGAAAGACGAGCTCGCCGCCGGCCTGAGCAGACGGGAAGCTTCGGGAATCCACCGCGTAGGGATCGGCCCAGATCGCCGCCCCGTACTCGCTGATGACGAGATCGAACGAGCCGTCGACGAGGGGGACGTTCTCGCCGGACGCCCGTACCAAGGGAAACGAGAGTTCGAATTCCTCTGGAACTGGGCGCGATCCCAAGTTGACCGGCTGAAGGGTCCACCCCAACCGGTGAGGCGCCACGACGAGCCAGCCACGCCGAGACGTAGGCCGTGCCGCATCCGAGTTCGAGCGTGTTCTTGCCCTGCGGATCGCCGTCGAGCAGACCGACCATTCGCTCCGGCACCGCAAAGATTCCCCACGTGGGCTCGACCGCTGACCATCCTCGACGAGCCGTCCGTACCTGATCATCGTGACGCTCGTCCCACGCCGCCGCGTTGACTCCGATGTAGCTCCGCGATCCGTGTTCACGGACCCAGGCTAAGTGACGCACGCCGCGGCACCGAGGGCCACAACTGCGGCGCCCGCTCTCACGTCGCTCTAGGCCTTTTGGCCCATGGCAAGACGCCATATTCGCCCTAATGTGGCTGCGTGGTGGCGGAGACGTCCGAAGTCAACGCTCTTCGTTAGATTTCGGCCCCTTTGGGTGGATCGCACGAACCCACGTTGAAGACGGGCCATTCGGTCACGACTGAAGGCGGGCACGATGAAGAGGGGCCTCACTGTTGCTGCATCTCTCGTGGCGCTCTGCACGCTCTCGTCCTATGTCGTTCTCGTCGCCCCTCCCGCAGTCGCAGCGAGCAGGTCACCCTCCGCCGCCCTCGAGACCTGGTACAAACACTCCGGTCATCTCGCCTCCCAGAAGTTTGCGGCGGATGCCCATCGGTTCACTGAGGTGAATGGATCGACGTCGGCACGCACGGCACGGCGGCTGCAACCAATTCAAGATCGACGCGCTTTCTGCGTCTCACGAGTCGTCGCCACCTCAGCCGACTCTGGCGCTCGACTACCACTATTTCCTCAGCGCAGCAGAGAAGAGCTTCACCGAGTGCATGAACGGGATCAGCGCAAACAACGCCGTGCAGGTCGCTGAAGGGACCCAGGGTGGTGCACTGGCGATCGAGGCAGCGATCAGGATCATCAACGGGGCCAAGACCGGAAAAGCCGTCGCGGTCCCACCGGCCACGACAAACCTGCAGCCGTCCATTCCGGCTTCGTTGCTCGTCCCGCAGTGCGACTCGGACTTCAAGGTGCTCGAAGTTGCCATCGAGGCCTACAACGCACAGAACAACACGTACCCGGCACCACCGGCACCATGGCACGCGGCAACATACAGCAAGGATTTCGGCCCGCTCTTGAGCTCCAAGATGGGTGGACCATTCATGCCCCAGCCGCCTGAAGCCACCCACTACGTCATCGAGTACGACTCGTCCGGGAACGTCTGGGTCGAACCTCCAGGCACCTTCGATGCGAGCTACAACCCGGCGCACGGCTCGTACACCGCCTGTGTTGACGTCGTGAAGTAGGGCCGCCCACCCAGTTTCACGGGTGACCTGCTTGGCCGAAGCAGTGGGGCGCGACGTCCTGTGTCCCTCCAGCCGTGCGGGTGGATTCGATTGAGCGCCCACGCTCGCGGCAAGGACGCGGCGAGGTTCGCGCCGGTGTCGGATGCGGCGAGGTAGCGAGGTAGCGAGGTAGCGAAAGGATCTGGGGCCCAGGTGACAGCCCGTGGCCGAGCCGTGGGTTCAGCCGGCCGTCATTTCCGGGCCGGTCTCCACGCGGGAGAAGGCGAGGACACGAAGACGTGTCCCTGGGGGCTGATGAACCTGACCTCGCCCTGCGCGTCGCCGTCGAGCTTCCAACCGAGCTCGTGCACCCGGCTGTGGTGGGCGACGCACAGCGTCAAGAGGTTCGACACGATCGTCGGCCCCTGTTTCGAGGCCCAGACGACGTGGTGGATGTCGGTGACCGTGCGACAGCCACAGCCGGGGAATCGGCATCCGTTGTCCCGTCGCCTGATCTCGATCTCCTGAGCCTCCGACGGCTCCCGCACCAGTGCCTTCTGGTCCAAGCAGGCGCCGTCGGGGGCATCCAAGGAGAGTGTGATGTCCGCAGTGCACGCCAGCCGACGCGCCACCTCGGCCGAGATCGGTCCGACGCCCGCGATGGACGCGTGGCCATACCCGTCCCCATAGAGAAGCCGCTCGAGGTCGGTGTGGACCACCATGGAGATCCGAGCGCTGCGGTGGACCGGTTCGTCCGGGTCCGTCCCGCCGTCGGCTTTCGTCCTCCCCGCAGCGGGCACCCTGCCGCTCGGCCCGCTCCGGCGGCTCCGGCGGCCACGCTCGACACAGATGTCCAGCAGTGCATCTGCGCAGCGACTCTCGAAGCGGGCGTAGTCGGGGTCGTTCGCGCTCGGGTGGTCGTGGCGGCGGGCCCGGCCGGTGACGGCCGCCTTCACGAGCGCGTAGGCGTCCTTGGTCAGTTGCGCCCACAGCAGACAGCGCTCGTCGTCGAAACGCACGAACCGGCGCCGGAAACGCTGCGCCGACTCGGCATCCGACGCCCCGGTGACCTCCGCCGCCAGCTGGCGGGCCTGCTTGGGTGTCCAGTGTTCGGACTCGAGAGCCAGGTGCGAGTCGGTGTCTGGTGTGGCGACCTTGGCAAGAGGCGCGAACACATCGAGCGTCAGGCGGCCGTCGGCCAGCGCTCCGGACAGCGCAGGCAGCTCCTCCACTCGTGCGGCCGACTCAACGAGCGTCCGGGCCCGGGCCCGGCTGACGTGGCAGCGCGCCACCAGCCACTCGACCATGGAGAGTGCACCGTCACCGCGCCACGCCTCGGCTCGGTCGAACTCGGCGATCTCGCGCAGCATGGCACCCTCGTGCTCGGAGATCGCGCGCTGATGGGCGGGGAGACTCTCGGCCAACTCCTTCGAGCGGGCGTCCGTCCCGTAGTGACGGCTGAGGGGCCGGGTCTGGCGCCGGCCCGAGGGCGGCTGGGACGGCGGGGACGGCGTCAGGCCGCCGCCGGAAGTGGAAGTCGAAGCCGAGGCGGTCTTGCCCATATGCCTTGAACGGTCGCCACCGCCGGGCGGAGTGGACGAGGGCTACGGGAAGACGACGGTCTTGGTGCTGTTGAGCAGGATCCGGTCCTGGAGGTGCCAGCGCAACCCCCGGGAGAGGACCTGGCGCTCGACGTCGCGGCCCACCCGGCGCATCTCCTCGACCGAGTCGCCGTGGTCGACGCGGCGGGTGTCCTGCTCGATGATCGGCCCCTCGTCGAGGTCGGCCGTCACGTAGTGGCACGTCGGCGCCGATCAGCTTCACGCCGCGGTCGTAGGCCTGGTGGTAAGGGCGGGCGCCGGCGAAGGAGGGCAGGAACGAGTGATGGATGTTAATGATGCGCCCGAGGCGGTTGGCGCAGAAGGTCGGGGGGAGGATCTGCATGTATCGAGCGAGCACGACCAGGTCGGCCTGCTCCTTCTCGAGGATCTCCTCCATCTCTGCGAACGCGGTGGCTTTGGCCTCGGGCTCCTTGCCGACGGGGACGTGCCGGAAGGTCACGCCGTGCCACTCCACGAGGCCGCGCAGGTCCTCGTGGTTGGCGATCACGCAGGGGATGTCGCACTCGAGCTCGCCCGCCCGCCAGCGGTAGAGCAGGTCGGCCAGGCAGTGGTCCTCCTTGCTCGAGAACAGCACGACCCGCTTGGGCACGTCGGTGTCGCTGATGTGCCACTGCATGTCGAACTCCGCGGCGACGTGCTCGAAGGCGGCGGAGAGTTCGTCGGGGCCGAACGGGAGCGACTCGGCGCGGATCTCGATGCGCAAGAAGAACTTGCCCGAGTCGAGGTCGGCGTGCTGAGCCGCCTCGATCACCGACCCGCCGAGCGACGCGATGAGGCCGGTGACGGCGGCCACGATGCCGACGCGGTCCGGGCACGTGATGGTGAGGATGTATCGACGCATTTTGAGCCCTGACCACCTCCCGCGGTGTTCGGAGTCCTGGGTCTTTCGATCGTCAGATTCGGCTGCTACCTGAAGAAACCCGCCTCTGTGCTGCTGCGCTGGTGCATGGCCGGGGCGGCGCCGGCCTCGCAGATCTCGGCGAAGATCCGGTGCACCCGCCGGTCCGGGGTCAGCTCGGGGTGGAACGAGGAGGCCAGGACCTGTCCCTGGCGCACGAGGACCGGGGACCGTCGAGGGCGGCCAGGACCTCGACCTCCTCCCCCGCCGAGACGATCAGCGGGGCGCGGATGAAGACGGCGGGGAGCGGCGGGCCCTCTCCCGAGCCGAGCACGAGGTCAACCTCGAAGGACTGCGCCTGGCGGCCATACCCGTTGCGGCGGACGACCGCGTCGAGCACGCCGAGGACGCGCTGGTCGCTCCGACCGTCGAGCAGCTCGCGGGCCAAGGATGAGCCCCGCACAGGTCCCGAAGACGGGCAAGGAGGATGCCGCCTGCAGACGGGCGGCGAGTGCGTCGAAGAGTCCGGTTGACTCCAGCAACATCGACAAGGTCGTGGACTCGCCTCCCGGCATGATGAGCCCGTCGATGCCTTCGAGGTCGGACGGGCTCTTGACGCGGCGCCCCTCGCACCCGACGTCTTCGAGGGCGGCCAGGTGCTCGCGCACGTCGCCCTGGAGGTCGAGGACGCCGATCACGGGACCGACTGCCTCCTCGGGCCCCGTTACCACCCCCGGTCGGCCAGGTGCTCGCCGTACTGCGATGCCTCTAACCCCCGCATCGCCTCGCCGAGTCCCCGGGAGACCTTCGCCACGTGGTCCGCGTCTTGGTAGTGCGCCGTCGCCTCGACGATGGCCGACGCCATGCGGGCCGGATCGGACGACTTGAAGATCCCCGATCCCACGAACACGGCCTCCGCGCCGAGCTGCATGACCAACGCGGCATCGGCAGGCGTGGCGATCCCGCCGGCACAGAACAGCGGCACCGGCAGCCGGCCTGTCTCGTGCGAGCTCCTGCACCAAGCCGACCGGCGCGGCGAGCTCCTTGGCCCAGCCGTACAGCTCGGCCGGATCGGCCTGGGTGATGGCCCGGATCGACCCCAGGATGGAGCGGAGGTGTCGCACGGCCTCGACGATGTTGCCCGGTGCCGGCCTCGCCTTTGGACCGGATCATGGCCGCGCCTTCCGACAGTCGGCGCAGCGCCTCGCCGAGGTTGGTGGCGCCGCATACGAAGGGCACGGTGTAGGGCCACTTGTCGATGTGGTACGCCTCGTCGGCCGGCGTGAGTACCTCGGACTCGTCGATGAAGTCGACGCCCAGCGACTGCAGCACCTGGGCCTCGGCGAAGTGCCCGATGCGCGCCTTGGCCATGACCGGGACGGTCACCGCCTCGATGATCTCCTCGATCAGCAGCGGGTCGCTCATGCGCGCCACCCCGCCGTCGCGCCGGATGTCCGCCGGCACCCGCTCGAGCGCCATGACCGATACGGCGCCGGCGTCCTCGGCGATCTTGGCCTGCTCGGCGTTGACGACGTCCATGATGACGCCGCCCACGCAGCATGTCCGCCAACCCTCGCTTCACGGTGAAGGTTCCGGTGGTCATGGCTCCAGTCTACGAGGCCGGCCGGCCGCCCCTTCTCACCACTCGCTGAGTGCGGCGGCCCTCACCGTCGTGGCATCGAGGTCCCCCGGGACGAGCGGGTCTGCACGGTGCCCCACCGACGGGTCGATCCAGACCCAGCGGGTCGATCCGAAGCGGGAGGGCGACGCGAAGAGCGAGCCGTTGGTGGGGCTGGGCGCCTCGATCATCATGTGTAGCGCAGCCAGCAGGCCGCGCGGATAGCGCACGGCGGACGCGCCCACGACGTCGGCTCGATACTCCCGGCTCTCACCCACGCAGCGCCGCAGTGTGCGCTCGCCGCCGAAGAGCGTGCCGAGCGTGATGCCGATGCAGGACACGCCGTTGTCGCCCCGCTTCACGTGGGCCAGCTCGTGGGCGATGACGCCTTCGAGCTCGATCGGGTCCACCCGGCGCAGCAGGCCGGTCGTGACAACGAGGTCGGAGCGCCGGGCGTCGCGGCCGAGCGCGCAGGCGTTGGGTACGTCGTCCTCGATGACGTGCAGCATGGGCATGGAGAGCCCGAAGGTGGCGCACAGTCCTTCGGTCAGGTTGAAGAGGCGGGGATCGTCGTGCTCGTCGATGGGGACGGCGCCGAGGCGGCGCAAGGCCAGCGAGGGCGCGAGCCGCCAGAGGCCGTACATGACTGCAGCACCGACGACGACGAGCGCCACGACGCCGACGATCACGTTGACCGAGACGCTCAGAAGGATGCCGATCAAGAGGGCGGGCAGGACCACGGTCCATGCGCACAGGCGGATCACCCGCCGTCGGTTCGCCGCGACCTCGCCGGGGTAGACCTGCGGCGCGCCGAGACTGGGTTGGATATCGAGGGGGGCGGGAGCCGGTGCCGGCGCGAGGGCGACCGAGGTGCGTGGTTGCCCGCCGCCGGTGCGTGGACACGACGACCCCGATCGTCCGCCGGTGCGACTGCCGCCCCTGTTCGATCCTTGGCGCTGGTTCTGTCGCGGGTGGCCTTGGCCTTGGCCGGAGCGCTGCGCTCCGCCGCCGCCCGACTGGCCGGTCTTCTCGCGCGTTTGCGGCGCCACCGGCGCCACCACCGCGAGATCTGCCTCCTGAGGCCTGGCCGCCGTTGCCAGCGTTCCCGGCGGGCCGGTTCTTGTTGCGGTTCCGATTGCGATTCCGGTTGCGGTTGCGGTTGTTGCCGCCACCGCCCCCACCGCCTCCGCTGCCCGACCCGCTCCCGCCGCTGGGCCTGGACTGACCCGGGTTGTCGTTCTGCTCGGCCATGGGGCGCCCAGCCTACGACACCCGCCGATCGCGACCTCGACCTATTCGGACCTCGAGTGACGGCTCGATCGGACGCGCCAGGTGCGATGGGCACGGCCGGAACGACGCCCGTAGGCGGCGATGGCACGCTCGTACACCTCGACGTAGCGCTCGGCCAGGGTGTCCATGGACCAGGTCCGTGCGTACTCGATCCCGGCCTTTCGAGCCTCGGGCGAGGACTGGCCGGTGCCTTCGACGGCGTCGGCCAGGGCGACGCCCAACGCGCGGGCCAGCGCCCCGACGTCGCCCGGCGGCACCAACGTGGCGTGACCCCCCGCGGCGGTCCGGTACCCCTCGATGTCCGAGGCCACGACCGAGGAACCGGCCGCCAAGCCTTCGAGCAGGACCATGCCGAACGACTCTCCCAACAGCGACGGGGCGCAGAGTACGTCCGCCCCGGCCAGGCGCGAGGCCACTTCGGCGTCGCTCACCGTGCCCAGCCAGTGCACCCGGTCCGATTCGGGGTGCCGCCGGTGTCGCACTTCACTGGCCGGCCCGTCGCCCGAGATCCAGAGCACCGCCGGCCGATCCAGCAGGGCGAACGCATCGAGCACGACGCCGAGGCCCTTGCGCTCCTCGTGGCGGCCCAAGAAGAGCACCGTCGGGCGCCCCCGCTCGTCGCGTATCGGCTCGGCCGACTCGAAGCGCGCCATGTCCACGCCGTTGAACAGCACCTCGAAATGGCCCCCGCTCGATCGCTCCCCCGTCCCTCGCCGTCTCAGAGACGGCAACCCGGATCTGCATGCGCCGGCCGACGAGCTCGGCCAGCGGCTTGACCACCGGCACCCACCGGCTCACGCCGGCGCGGTGGTACGTGCCGACCATGGGCAGCGGAGCCGTGAGCACCAACCCGTAGGCCGCCATCGGCGCCAGTGGTTCGTGCACGTGCAACACGTCGAAGCCGCCGGTGCGGACGGCACGCTCGGCGCGGGCCACGGTCGCCGGCCAGAGCGCGACCGGCGCCACCGAACCGTTCGAGTGCAACGCGGTCGGTCGCCCGATGTCGATGTGGTCACCCACGGCCTCGGGCACCCGTACTCCCGCATCGACCGGGCTCAGGACCGTCACCTCGTGGCCCAGCGGCGAAGCGAGCGGGCGAGACCGACGACCTGTCCCTGCACCCCACCGGGTCGCGTCAGCGCGTAGGGCGACAGCATGGCGACCCTCACCCGCCTGCCCCCTCGAGCTGCGTCACTGCGAATCGCTGGGCCAGTTGGGCTGGTAGATGTGCCACTGCTCGGGCCGGCAGCGAATGTCGTGTTCGAAGACCCTTACGAGTTCCTGGGTAACCCGCACGATGTCCTGGCGCAGCGTTCCCCGGCGTGTGGTGTCGATCGGCTCGTGCACGACGCCCGTATGCCAACGATCCGGACCCGAGTAGACGACGACCGGGACCAGCGGCGCGCCGGTGCGCAGCGCCAGCGTGGCGGCCCCGCCGGGCACGGTCGTCTTCTCACCGAAGAACTCCACCTCGATGCCGTTGCCGGCGAGGTCACGGTCGCTCACCAAACCGGCCAGGTGGTTGTTCTTGAGGGCACGAATGAGCGCAATGCTCGACCCCTCCCCGAGCGGCACCGCGGTCAGGCCCATGGCGGCGCGCTGGGCCACGAACCACTCGAAGAGCTCCGGTGGTTCGAGTCGCTCCACGACCGCCGTCATCGGCATGCCCTCGAGTGCGAGCCAGTACCCACCCCACTCCCAACTGCCGACGTGCGGCAACGCCACCACCGCTCCGGTGCCCTCAGCCATGGCCCGGCGAAGGTGCTCGATACCCTCTTCCAAGCGCCATCTGGCCCGCACCGTCGACTCGCCGACGTAGGGAAGACGTGCCCCATCAGCCCAGTAGCGGGCGTACGAGGTGAAGGTTCGCTTGCTCCAGCGGCGCACGAGCGCGGGATCGGGCTCGACGCCGTCGGCACATTCGCTGGCCAGCACCCGCCGGATATGACGCTGGTTCATGGCAAGGGCGGGACCACGCGCCATGAAGCGAGACACGACATCGGCGACCCCGTAGCTCGCCTGCTCGGGGAGGTGGCCCATTGCGTAGGCCAGGCCCTTGTAGGTCAGGTACCGCGCGGTCTCGCGCCAGTGCGGTTCCGACGAGGTCTGTCGCACGGCGTGTGGCGGGACGGATGGCGGGGAAGTTGAGGGGACGGGCGGCGGCGCGACTGGCGAGGCGCCCGACGTCAAGACGGTGACCCGGACGCGGGTGGCGTCCGGCGGCCGTAGGCACGACCGGCCTCGGAATGGCGACGCGCCGCACGGCGACGTTCGCGCGATGGTCCGGCCCGAGCGGCTGCTGGGAGTCTCCTGGCGCCGTGCCCGCCAGCGGCCAACTGGGGCCCCGGTCGTGGTGCGGGCCCGAGTGGGATGGCGGCGGGGCCGGCCGGGGAATTCCCTGCCCTCGCGCCAGGCGCGCCAACGCCGTCGACTCGTCCCTCCCGCCAGGCCTCGATGCGGCGGCGAATGATCTCGTCGCGCCCGGACGCCGCGTTCCAGACCTTCACGAAGCGCGAGATCGCCGTGAAGGAGACGAGCACAAAGAGCACCCACAGGACGGGGACGAAGATGGCCGAGGTCAGGAACGCGACGCCGAGCAAGAACATGCGCTCGGCCCGTTCCATGAGCCCGCCCTTGGCGGAGAGCCCCAGGGATTCCGCCTTGGCCCGCTCGTAGGAAATCAACGCGGTCACCGCCAGGATGGCCATGGGCAGCAGCGCGAGGTGGCCCTTCCCCTGGTCGAGGAGATACCAGGCGCAGCCCATCATGAGGACGGCGTCGGCGATGCGGTCGGTGACCGAGTCGAAGAAGGCGCCACGGACCGAGGCGGTGCCGGCCGCCTTGGCAACGGGCCCATCGAGCAGGTCGTGCATGCCCGTCACGATGAGCATCACGATCGCCCAGTGCAGGTGGCCGCTCGCCACGAGCAGCGCCGTGGCGGTGGCCGAGACGAGGCCGGTGGCGGTGAGCACATCGGCGGTGATGCCATGGCGATGCAGTGCCTCGCCGACCGGACTGGTCGTCCGGTCGACGGCGGTTCGCCACCGGCCGTCGAACATGTAGCTCCTCGTGGTGCGCAGCCCAGGACGGGCCGCGCTGTTCGCCCGAGTTTACCATTCGGTCCCACAAACCCGGGGGTACGGAGGACCTCCGAAAAGCACCCTCTTCGGGCTCGGAACCGGGACCATACCCCCTGGTCAGCAGGCCTCTCGCGTGATGCCCACGGTCGCGCGGCCAATCTCGGATCTAGCCTGGTCCGTACCTCACCTGTGACACGACGGCAACACGGGCACGACGAGCAACACGGTCTCAACGAGCTGCGAGGTCGCCGGGAAATGGGCCCACGCCGAGAGCTCGGCACGCATGCAGACACGCATGCAGACACGCATGCAGACACGTATGCGGATATGTACGCAGAGAGGAATGACATGACATCGACGACCAGCACGATTCCGACGAGGCTTGCGGCTTCCACGAGGCCCACCGCCCGGCGGGTGAGCCGAGCTCACCCGTGCCGCGCTCGCCACCACCGCCGGCGCCACCGCCGGCATCCTCGCCCTCGGCGCGGTCGGGCGGTGGTCCCGGCAGGCGCCACCTCGCACGAGACGACCGTCAAGGCGACGGAGACCGACTTCCACATCGCGTTGTCGAAGAAGACCTTCGCGGCGGGCAAGTACACGTTCTTGGCGGTCAACAAGGGACAGACAACGCACGCCCTGCAGATCACCGGGTCCGGGCTGAAGAACGCCAAGACCAAGAACATCTCGCCGGGACAGAGCGCGAAGCTCACGGTGACCTTCAAGAAAGGCCCCTACGACATTTTCTGCCCGATCCCCGGCCACAAGGCACTCGGCATGAACGTCAACATCGTCGTCGGGAGCGGTGCTGCCGCGACGTCGAGCAGCCACTCGTCGAGCAGCCACTCGTCGAGCGGATCGAGCAGCAGCGGGGCCTACGGCTACTGAGCCCGTTGCACCGCTTGGCGCACCGGGTCGAGGGCGCCCGCAGGGGCGCAGACGAGCGCACTCGAGGCCTAGGGCGCGTGTCGGTGTGGAAACGGCGTCGAGTAGCCTGACCAGCCGAGATGCCGCGAGGAGGAGGTCTCGCACCTGCGCCTTCCGCCGTGGGATTCCACGTGAGGTGATGGTGCGGTGTCGGAGCTGAGGAGCGCGGGAGAGCCACGGCGCCACGCCACCGTGCTGCCCGACGCGACCCTCGACGTCTCGATCGTCGTCCCCTACTACAACCCGGGCGACCGCCTGCGGGAGACCGTCGCCCACATGGTCCGGGTCCTCGATTCGTCGGGTATGACCTTCGAGATCATCACCGTCTCGGACGGCTCCACCGACGGCAGCCCCTTCACACTCGAGGGTTTCCCGACGCACGTCGTGCGACAGGTCACGTTCGCGACCAACGTCGGCAAAGGCTCCGCGTTGCGGGCCGGGCTCGGGATGGGCGGGGGCGCTATCTCGGCTTCATCGACGCTGACGGCGACATCTCGCCCGAGCTCCTCGCCCCCTTCGTCTCCATCATGCGCACCGAGGCGCCCGACATCATCATCGGCAGCAAGCGCCACCCGGACTCCTCGGTCCACTACCCACCCCTGCGCCGCCTCTACTCGTGGGGCTACCAGCGCCTCATCCATCTCCTCTTCCGCTTGAACGTGAAGGACACCCAGGTCGGGATCAAGCTGGTCGACCGCAGGGTCATCGCCGACGTGTTGCCCCTGCTGCGCGAAAGCCGCTTCGCCCTCGACCTCGAGCTAATCGTGCTGGCCCGCCGCCTCGGGTACACGCGGATCGTGGAGGCGCCGGTGCGTATCGAGGAGCGCTTCGGCAGCACCATCTCGCTCAAGGCCGTGTGGCTGCTCCTCGTCGACACGCTCGGCCTCTTCTTCCGCTACAGGGTGCGCCACGAATACGACGCCGCGGTAGATGCCGCGGGCTGGCGGCGCGGGGCAGTTCAGGCCGGTCCGGCGGTACGTCCGGTGCCGCCGATCAGAGGCCCGGGCTGACGCGGGCGGCGAGCTGTCCGCTGGACACGACGTGATGCAGGTGGAAGAGACGGAACGGGCGAGCCCCTGAGCAGCACCGGACGAGCGGTCGTACACTCGACAGCGACGAGCCGGTGCAGGGAGGGGTTCTGGCCGGCCGCAGGACGAGACGGAGGACCAGGTGCCACTCGACCCGACCGGAATTCGCAACGTCGCCCTTGTCGGGCACCACGGGGCGGGGAAGACCACCCTGGCCGAGGCGCTGCTCGCCGCCACCGGATCCGTGGCCCGGCGCGGGTCGGTGGAGAAGGGCTCCACCGTGATGGATTTCGAGCCCGAGGAAGTGTCCCGTCAGCTGTCCATCTCGACCAGCCTGGCCCCCTTTATGGTCAACGGGGTCAAGGTGAACCTGCTCGACACGCCGGGGTATGCCGACTTCGCCGGCGAGATGGTGACCTGCTGGCCAACGTCGACCTGGCCGTCGTCGTCGTCAGCGCCACCGACGGTGTCCAGGCGCAGACCGAGGATGCCTGGCGGGCCGCCGCCCGGCTGGGGGTGCCCAGGGTCATCGTCATCAACAAGCTCGACCGCGCAAGCGGGCCGACTTCGACCGTGCGCTCGGTGAAATCCGCCAGTCCTTCGGGGCCGGGGTGGCGCCCGTCGAGTTGCCCATCGGCCACGAGGCCGACTTCCACGGCGTGATCGACCTCCTGGACGACACCGCGACGCACTACGACGTCCCGGCCGCCGGGATGCCCGTCGACGGGACCGTGCCGCCGTCGGGACACGAGGGCCCGATCCCCGACGACCTGGTCGACGAGGAGCACACCGTCCACGAGCAGCTCGTCGAGGGCATCGTGGTCGGCGACGACGACCTGATGGAGCGGTACCTGAACGGCGAGACGCTCGACTACACCGAGCTCGAGAAGAGCCTGGCCGGCGGCGTTGCCTCGGCCTCTGTGTTCCCCGTGCTGTGTTGCTCGGCCGCCAGCGGGGTGGGTGTCGACCGGCTGGCCCGCCTGATCGAGGAGCTGTGCCCGGCGCCGGCGTCGCGGCCGCCCGTGTCGGCTGCGGCGGGGACTGAGCAGATCGAAATACCGGCGGACCCCTCGGGGCCGACCGTTCTGACCGTGACGAAGACCTACAACGACGGCCACACCGGGAAGATGTCGCTGTGCAAGGTGGTCTCGGGGACGATCGTGCCGGACGCGGTGCTGGTGAACTCGAGGAGCCGCGAGGAGGAGCGCCTGCACGCGCTGCAGAGCATCGCCGGGCACACCACGGTGCCGGCCGCCACGGTTGCCGCCGGTGACTTCGTGGCCGTCCCCCGCCTGAACGGGGCGCGGACGGGCGACACGCTGGCGCCGAAGGGACAGCCGGTGGTGGTGGCCCCGCCCACGTTGCCGCCCGCGGCACTGCAGGTCGCGGTGAAGCCGGCCACCCGGGCCGACGACGACAAGTTGATGTCCGCCTTGCAGCGGCTGTGCGACGAGGACCCGTCGTTGTCGGTCTCGCGGGGCGACGACGAGACACACCAGACGATCCTCGGGGTGAGCGGTGAGGTGCACCTCGCGGTGACCCTGGAGCGGTTGGACCGCAAGTGCAACGTGCACGTCGAGCGCGAGGACCTCCGCATCCCCTATCGGGAGACGATCACCCGTGCGGCTGCAGCGGAGGGGAAGCACAAGAAGCAGTCCGGGGGGCACGGCCAGTTCGGAGTGGCCCACTTACGTTTGGAGCCGCTGCCGCGGGGCGACGGGTTCTCGTTCAACGACGAGGTGGTGGGCGGTTCCATCCCCCGCCAGTACATCCCGGCCGTGGAGAAGGGCGTGATGGAGACCTTTGCCGCGGGTGGGGTCTACGGGTATCCAGTCGTGGACATCTCGGTGACGGTCGACGACGGCAAGGCGCACTCCGTCGACTCGAACGAGGTGAGCTTCAAGATGGCGGCCGCGCTGGCGGTGAAGGCGGCCATGGCCGACGCGGGGCCGATCGTGCTCGAACCCGTCTCCCGTCTTTCCGTGACCATCCCGAACGACTGCCAGGGCGAGGTGCTGGGTGACCTGTCCTCGCGACGGGCCCGCATCGTGGGGACCGACACGGGCGACGTGGACGGCTACCAGACGATCACCGCGACCGTGCCGACGGCGGAGATCACGCGCGACGCCGTCGACCTGCGAGCCATCACCGGAGGCAGGGGCTCGTTCACGGCGACGTACGACCACTACGACACGGTGCCCGAGCACATGATGGCGTCGATCCCCAGGATGGAGGGGTAGCTGCGGGCTCGGCCGGGTCACCGGGTCAGATGATGTGGCGGAAACGCACCGGGATCTTTTTGAGGACCAGCGTCGCCAGGAGGTCGTTGCCCGGCGTCGTCACGATGGCGACGGCGAGCGTCCCCGCCTCTCGTCCGAGCGGCTTGGCCACCGATGACTTGGTGAAGTGGCCGCTGTACGCGGCAACACAGACGTCCTTGCCCTTGGGCACGTCGTGGGCGAAACGACCATAGAGCCTGGGCGCGACACTTTTAAGGCTGGTCAGCGTGAACTTGCGCACGCCTTCGAGATGGGCGTGCGCGCCCACCGCCTTCGCCGCGGTGGGCAGGGCCAGGTAGCACGACTCGTCGGTCGTGCCGAGGTCGATGCGGGCGGCCGAGCAGGCCGTGAGCAGGGTGGCGGCCAGCAGCAGGCTGGCGAGCACCGCGACGGCGTGCTCGACGGCGTGGCGTGCGCGAGGGGCGCCCGTCGATGTGCTCCTTGAGCTCCCTCTGCTCTCTGTCCTCTCCCGTCATCGGGCCCCCTCCTCCCCACTGGCCCCGATCGATCCCTGCGTGCCAACTGGTTCGTAGGCCACCGGCCCCGCCTCGACTTCGGTCGTCATGGCCTGGCGTTGCCAGCGTCCCCCACGCACCTGCAGGGCCAACTGGCCGATGAACAACCACCCGATCACCAAGATGAACCAGAAACTGATGATTCGGTAGAGCAGCACTGCGTACGGGGTGGTCGCCTCCGATCCCCCGAAGGCGACCAGGGCGATCGTAATGCTCCCCTCGACGGCGCCCAATCCGCCGGGTGTCAGGGCAGGGTGGCCGCCAGCTGCCCGGCTCCGTAGGCGAGCAGGAGGCCCTTCCACGGAATGCCCGAGTGGACCGCGAGGAACATCATGGCGAAGCATGCGCAGTCGAACAGCCAGTTCGCCGCGCCCCAGAGGACCACCCTGGAGATCTGCCGCCACCCCAGGCGAACTGTGGTGACCCACCCGATGATCGTCTCAATGTGAGGGCCACGTCGCCGTGGGGTCGGCCGGTGACCCGGCGCGAGGCTCGAATGGCCCACTTGACGACGACCGCCAGGGGGCGTTCGTAGACGAACAGGGTGCCGGCGGCCACGGTCACCAGGAGTGCACCAATGATGACGGGGATCAGGTCGAAGGAGGCCCCCGCCTCCGTGGCCAGCACCAGGCCTGCCGTCGCCACCAGGGAGAGCGAGATGATCGAGGCGACGAGCGTGCCCACCATCGACCAGGCCGCCAGCGTGTCGTCAGCGCCGAAGCGCCGATACCAGCGGAACCCGTAGACCGTGGCGGCCGCGTTCCCCGCCGGGGATGGAGTTGGTCAGGGCCTGCGACGCAACCGTCATCCTCAAGAGCGGCCCCGTCGGGGCGTCGAGACCTCCGCTCCTCAGGAGTTCATATTGCAGCCCGGCAAAACAGACGAATGAGAGAACCTCGGCCACGACGGCCGCCGGCACCCACCACCAGTTGAGCGTTTCGAAGACCTGAGAGAGTCCCGAGAGCTCAGAGCCCTTCGAGGAGAGGACCCACACCGCGATGCCGACGAGGACGAAGCCAATGACGAGACGAATGACAGGCCACGCCCGGCGCAGCGTGCGGCGGACCGTGCGTGGCGAACTGGTGGAGCGGGTAGGCGGCGCCGGGGCAGGCGCCTGAGTCGAGTCGGACGAGTCGGACGAGTCGGACGAGTCGGACGACGCAGACGAGTCGGACGAGTCGGACGACGCGGACGAAGCGGCCGAGACGGGCGGCGAAGACGAGGCAGCCGAATCCGTCGTTCCGCCGGCAGCGGGCGCGGGAGCCTGCGGCCCGAGCGCGCGACGTCGGCCCGCCCCTGCCCCGCTCCGCTGGCGTCGGGCTAGCCGGGCCAGGCGTCGGTGAGCCTCTTCCAGGAGAGCTGCAGGTCGGGCGACACGAGTCTCGGAGATCGAGGTCATGAAGTTGGTGTCACCCGCCCACCGCGGCAGGACGTGGAGATGCAAGTGGCCCGGCAGGCCGGCGCCGGCCGCGCGGCCCAGGTGTTGGCCCCCATGTTCAGCCGGTCGGGCTCTAGGCCGACTCGATCGTGGTCACCGCCCGCCGCGTCGCCGACCACAACTCGGCCGACTCCGCATCGGTTGCATCAGGCCCGACGTGACGCAGGGGCAGCACCAGAACTGCCCCGCTGGCGTAGGGGTAGGCGTTCATGACGACGAAGGTCAGCTCTCCGCGTCATACCACCAGGTTGTCCTCCGAAGGGAGGGCCGCTCTCCGCGAGGCGGCAGAAGACACACGAGGACTCGTCCTGCGACAGTGGCCGCCGGCGCGGTCGTGTGCAGTGGCTTCGACGATGTAGTCGCGACGCCAGCCCGCCCACAGGTGTTCGAGGCTCATGTCGTGACGCCCCGTCTGCTCTCGCCCGCGTTGTCGCCGAAGCCGTGCTGGGCGCGCCTGTCCTCGGGCAGGCCCCTTGGCGCCGACCTCGGTCGAAACTTCGAGCACGAAGTCTGGGACCGGCACGCCACGCTCGGGCTTGCCGTCCCACCCGCGGCGGTTCACCCACGACCTCGAGCCCGCCGCCACGTCTCTCGTCGCCCACCACGAGCACATAGGGGATCTTGGCCAGCTTGGCGCGGCGGATCAGAGCACCCAGCTTCTCCCCGCTCGTGTCGACAGTCGCCCGCAGGCCAGCTGCGGCGCACGCTGTCCGCGACGCTCTGGGCGTAGTCGGCGTGCCCGTCGGTCACCGGGATCACCCGCACCTGCTCGGGACAGAGCCACGTGGGCAGCGCACCGGCATAGTGCTCGATGAGCACCGCCATGAAGCGCTCCACCGACCCGAACAGGGCGCGGTGGATCATGATCGGCCGGTGGCGCGCGTTGTCGGCCCCGATGTACTCGAGCCCGAAGCGATGCGGAAGCTGGAAGTCGAGTTGGACGGTCGACATCTGCCAGGTCCGACCGATGGCGTCACGAGCCTGGACCGAGATCTTCGGTCCGTAGAACGCACCACCACCCTCGTCGAGGACGAGATCGAGGCCCATTTCGAGCGTGGTCGCGCGGAGGGCCTCGGTGGCCACCTCCCAGTCCTCGTCTGACCCCACTGCCTTCCCGGGCGGCTTGGTCGAGAGCTCCAGGTAGAAGTCGTTGAGGCCGTAGTCGCGGAGCAAATCGAGGACGAAGGTCAGCGTGCGGACCAGCTCGGCGTCCATCTGCTCCGCCGTACAGAAGATGTGCGCGTCGTCCTGGGTCATGCCCCGGACCCGGGTGAGCCCCTGGAGCACCCCGGACAGCTCGTAGCGATACACCGTCCCGAACTCGAAGAGGCGCATCGGCAACTCCCGATAGGAGCGTTGGTGGCTGCGGTACACCAGGATGTGGAACGGGCAGTTCATCGGCTTGAGGTAGTACTGCTGACCGCCGTCGAGCTCCATCGGCGGGAACATCCCCTCGGCGAACCACTCGAGGTGTCCGGATTCCTCGAACAGCGCACTCTTGGTGATGTGGGGCGAGGTCACGAAGTCGTAGCCCCCCTCGACGTGACGCTGCCGTGAATAGTCCTCCATGAGGCGCCGGATGGTGCCGCCTTTGGGGTGGAACACCGCGAGGCCGGATCCGACCTCCTCGGGGAAGCTGTAGAGGTCGAGCTCGGCCCCCAGCTTGCGGTGGTCGCGTCGTTCTGCCTCTTCG
The DNA here is from genome assembly GCA_963736225.1 of uncultured Acidimicrobiaceae bacterium. Classification (GTDB taxonomy): domain Bacteria; phylum Actinomycetota; class Acidimicrobiia; order Acidimicrobiales; family RAAP-2; genus Bog-473. Next base: position 372,155 of record CAVTOF010000004.1, read on the forward strand.
AGCTGGTGGAGATGAGCTTCGAGCGCCTTTTCGGACTCCCAGGCCGTGCCGTAGATCCGCTGCAGCTGCTCGCGCTTCTCGTCGCCACGCCAGTAGGCGCCGGCCACCCGCATGAGCTTGAAGTGGCCCAGACGGCCGGTTGAGGAGACGTGCGGCCCGCGGCACAGATCGATGAAGGCGTCCGAGTTGCGATAGGTGCTGACCACCGAGCCATCGGCATCGACCTCGTCGGCACCCGCGGCGACGGCATTGATGATCTCCTCTTTGAACGGCTGGTCGGCAAAGATCTCGAGGCCTTCTTCGATCGTGTGCTCGTGCCGGACGAAGGGCTGGTCCTCCTTGATGATCGCCCGCATCTCGGCGTCGATGCGCTCCAGGTCGTCGTCGCTGAAGTGCGCACCGTCCGGGAGCTCGAAGTCGTAGTAAAAGCCGTTCTCGATCACCGGCCCGATCGCGTACTTCGCGCCGGGCCACAACCGGCGCACGGCTTGGGCCATGACGTGAGCCGTGGAATGCCGCAGCACCTCTCGCCCCGCCTCGGTATCGCCGGTGACGATGGCCACCTGGTCCCCGTCGCGGCAACGGGGCGTCCAGGTCCACTTCGCACCCGTCCACCACCGCGACGACAGCCGCCTTGGCCAGCCGGGAGCCGATGGAGCGGGCGAGCTCGGCGGCCGTCGTGCCCTCGGCGAGCTCCCGTGTCGAGCCGTCGGGAAGACCAACCGAGATGACGCCAGCCATCGTGCATCCTTCCTGTTCAGCCGGGGGATCGCTCCTGGTCCGGACACCGTTCGAAGTCCCTCAAGGGTACTGGACCACTCCGTGGTCCCGGCTCACCGTGTTCAGAGGTCGATGCCGAGCAGTCGCGCGCCCGGCGCGACGGGGCGACCGTCGGTGGCTTCTGCGTCGAGGGCGCGAACGCGGCCGGTGTGTCGAGATCCTCGTCGAGCGCAGTCCGCACCGCGAACAGGCCTGGGACCCCCTCACCCTCGGGAGCGCTGCGCCAGAGCGCGAGGCGTGCCGCGCGCGGGCATGTCCTCGGCGGTGCGCCAGTCCCAGTCCTCCCGGTAGTGGTGTGCGAGCAGCGCCAGGCGGACCGCGGCCGGGTCCCATTCCTTGCAGAGGTCGCCGACGAAGACGAGATTGCCGAGCGACTTCGACATCTTCGTGCCGTCGAGGCCCACGAGGCCGACGTGGAACCACAGCCGCACAAACGGCTTGTGCGTCACCGATTCGGACTGGGCCGTCTCGCACTCGTGATGGGGGAACACGAGGTCGCGTCCTCCCCCGTGGATGTCGATCGTCTCCCCCAGCTCGCGGAGGACCAGCGCCGAGCACTCGATGTGCCAGCCGGGCCGACCCGGACCCCACCGCGACTCCCACGCCGGCTCGTCCGGAAGCGAGGGCTGCCACAGCACGAAGTCGAGCGGGTCCCGCTTGTTGGGGTCGTCAGGATGTCCGCCGTGTTCGGCGGCGAGCTCGAGCATCCGGGCCCGGCTGTACCCGCTGATACGGCCGAACTCGGGGAAGGTGGCGATGCTGAAGTAGACGGACCCACCCGACTGGTAGGCGTGACCGCCCTCGAGGGCGTCTCCGATGAGAGACAGGATCTCGGAGATCGCAGACGTTGCGCGCGGCTCGGAATAGACCGGGAGCAGGTTCAAGAGGCTCATTTCGGCCTCGAACCGAGCCATCTCCTCTGCTGCGAGGTCGAGGTAGTGCACGCCGAGCTCGCGCGCCTTGCGCAGGATGTCGTCGTCGACGTCGGTGACGTTGCGGACGCATCTCGTCTCGTGCCCCGCGTCCTGGAGGTGCCGCTGCAGCATGTCGAAGTAGAGGTATACCGAGGCGTGACCGAGGTGCGCCGCGTCATACGGCGTGATGCCGCACGAGTACATGGTGACGAGTGGTCCCGGCTCGAAGGTCACCACCTCGCCCCGTGCCGTGTCGTACAGCCGCACGGCTAGATCCCAGCCAGCCTCAGCGTCGAGTGCGCCTTGTGCCGGATGTTCAACGTGATGCAGACAGCGGTGAATGCCTCGATCGCCGCCGCCTGGCTCAGGCTGCCGGCGTCGAGTGGCCGCAGCCCGTGCATGCGCTCGACGAGCGCGACCGTGGCAACCGTCGCCTCGGGATGGTCGGAACACACCAGCACATCAGCCTCCAACCCCGATTCGAGGTTCTCCATTTCCGAAGCCGGGAGGTGGTGGAAGGCGGCGGCAACCAGGCTCTCCGGCACGCTCGCCTGGACGGCGGCCGCCACCGAGCCTCGCGGTGGGACGAGGGCCAGCATCTCGCGACCCTCTTTGATCAGTGCGTTGGCCATGGAAACGACGACTTTGCCGGCCAACGGCTCGCGGAAGGCCCGGACCGTCGCACTGGCGCTGTCCCAGGGTGTGGCGACGACCACGAGCTCAGCCGCGGCTGCGGCGGCGTTGTCCGAACCAGTCAGAGCCAGCGTCCGGTCGGGCCAGCGTCCGCGGAGTTCCTCCACGACGCCACCGGCACGCTCCGCGTCGTGCGAACCGATCGTGACCTGGACTCCGGCGTCGGCCAGACGGAGTGCCAACCCCCGGCCGGCCGGCCCGGTACCCCCGAGGATTCCGACGTGCACGTCCCTACCTTCGCATAACCTCCGTGACGCAGTGGGACTCCTCGACGGAAAGCGGCTCCTGGTCACCGGCGTGCTGACGGATGCCTCCTTGGCCTTCGCGGTGGCCCGGCTGGCCCAGGAAGAGGGGGCCGAAATCGTTCTCTCGGGGGCTGGGCGCGCGCTCTCGTTGACACAGCGCACGGCGCGGAAGCTGCGCGCAGGAGCCCGAGGTGCTCGAGATCGACGTCACCTCGCCCGATCAGCTCGCCGCCGCCGGCCAACGTCTGGCGGCGCGCTGGGATCGCCTCGATGGGATCTTGCACGCCATCGGCTTTGCCCCGCCCGACTGCCTCGGCAGTGGCATGTTCACCGCCGGGTGGGACGACGTTTCGGTCGCGGCTCAACATCTCCACCTATTCGTTGAAGGCGCTCGTCGACGCCTTCTTGCCGCTCCTCGAGGCGGCCGGGGCGGATGGCGGCGCGTCCGTCGTGGGGTTGGACTTCGACGCCTCCGTCGTGTGGCCGGTCTACGACTGGATGGGTGTCGCCAAGGCGGCCCTCGAATCGCTGTCCCGGTATCTCGCGAAGGAGCTCGGGCCGCGCTGGAATCCGGGTCAACCTCGTGGCAGCCGGTCCGGTGCGGACGATGGCGGCCAAATCCATCCCCGGATTCAGTGCCTTCGAGGACACCTGGGCGGACCGGGCGCCACTGGGGTGGGACGTCCACGATTCGGTCTCGGTGGCGAAGGCGTGCATTGCGCTCTTCAGCGACCTCTTTCCGATGACGACGGGCGAGATCCTCCACGTCGACGGCGGCGTCCACGCCGTCGGCGGGTCCGCCGAGGCAGCCCACACCGTCAACCGGGATCCGTCGGTGGGCTGGAGGCGTGAGGAGCATGCGGTTGCTGCGGAGTCGCATCGACGGTCGCATTGGCGTTGACGGGCGCATGCGCTCGCACTCGCCCCTGCGCTCGTCGCCGGGAGCACCTCCGCGTCGGGCACCAGCCGGCTCCGTTCGGAAACCTTGCACGCGCAATTCGCCAGCCACATGGCGACGGGCCGGACCGCCGTCCCTTCCGGTCTCGCCCTCACGGGCGCCAACATCACGGCGACGGTTGTCGGCGCGGCTCGCGCTGCTCTCGCTCGCCTTCGTGGTCGTGACGTTGATCAGGCGCCGTAGTACCCCCTGATCGCCCAACGACGCGATCAGCCTGGTCGGGGGCTCCAGTGGAAGGGCCGACCGTCCTTTGCGCCTGATGAGCAGGCTGGCCGGTCCGTGCGTCCCGCGACCGGGTTTACGACAGGCCGACATTAGGTTGCTGACATGGGCATGCGAGGACACGGGACGGGCGGCCGCGGCGGCGGTTGGAGTGGCATGCGCTCCATGCGCCAGGACCGGGCGGTCCTCGAGCACCGGGTCAAGAAGGGCACGGCGCGGCGCATGCTCACCTTCGCGGTCCCGTACCGCAAGATCCTGGCCATCTTCATCCCCGTCGTCATCGTCGACGCGGCGGTCGGGGCGGTCACCCCCCTCATCCTGCGCGCCATCATCAACAACGGCATCCTCAAGCACGACGCCGACCTCGTCATCTGGCTGTCCGTCCTGGTGGCCGTCCTCGCCATCGTCGGATGCCGGCCTTGTCGCTCACCGAGCGCCGCATCTCGGCCTACATCGGCGAGTGCCTCATCTACGACATGCGCTCCAAGGTGTTCCGCCACATCCAGCGCATGCCGCTCGCCTTCTTCACCCGGACCCAGACCGGCGCCCTGGTCAGCCGGCTCAACAACGACGTCATCGGCGCCCAACAGGCCTTCACCGACCTGCTCTCCAACGTCGTCGGCAACTTCGTCACCGTGGTCATCGTCCTCGCCGCCATGTTCTTCCTCAGCTGGAAGATCACCCTGGCCGCCCTCGTCCTGGTGCCGCTGTTCCTCATCCCGGCCCGCTTCGTCGGCCAACGCATCGGCTCGCTGACCAAGGAGGGCTACAACCTCAACAGCGAGATGAACATGGTCATGCAGGAGCGCTTCCAGGTGGGCGGCGCCATGCTGGTCAAGCTGCATGGGGCGGCCCGAGGCCGAGGCCACCACGTTCGAGGCGAAGGCGGGGCGGGTACGCGACATCGGCATCTCCCAGGCCACCTACTCCCGGGTGTTCTTCGTCTCGCTCACGTTGACGGGGGCCCTGGCCACCGCCCTCGTCTACGGCTTCGGCGGCGTGGCCACGGTGGATGGCGCGATGTCGCTCGGCACCCTGGTCGCCCTGACCGCCTATCTGACGCGCCTGTACGGGCCGCTGACCCAGCTCTCGAACGTCAACCTCGACGTGATGACCGCCCTCGTCTCCTTCGAGCGCCTCTTCGAGGTGCTCGACATCGTCCCGATGATCGAAGAGGATCCCGACGCCGTCGCCATCCCGCGGGGCCACGCCTCCATCGAGTTCGACGACGTCCGCTTCACCTACCCGAGCGCCGACGAGGTGTCACTGGCCTCGCTCGAGTCGGTGGCGGTGCTCGAATCGGGCCTGCGCAGCGAGGTGCTGCACGACGTCTCGTTCCGCGTCGAACCGGGGACGATGGTCGGCGCTGGTCGGGCCGTCGGGCGCGGGGAAGACCACCATCTCCAACCTGGTGCCGCGCCTCTACGACGTGACCGGCGGCTCGGTGAAGCTCAGCGGCATCGACGTGCGCCACGCCACCATGGCCTCGCGTCCGCGACGTGGTCGGCGTCGTGACCCAGGACCCCCACCTCTTCCACGACACGCTCCGGGCCAACCTCATGTACGCCCGGCCCGAGGCCACCGAGACCGAGGTCCTCGACGCCCTCGGCCAGGCGCAGATCGGCCACCTCGTCGCCGATCTGCCCGACGGCCTCGACACCGTGATCGGCGAGCGCGGCTACCGGCTCTCGGGCGGTGAGAAGCAGCGCGTCGCCCTGGCCCGGCTCATGCTCAAGGCGCCCGACATCGTCGTGCTCGACGAGGCCACGGCGCACCTCGACTCCGAGTCCGAGGCCGCCGTCCAGCGCGCGCTGCGCGAGACGCTGGCCGGGCGCACGTCGCTCGTCATCGCGCACCGGCTCTCGACGGTCCGCGAGGCCGACGAGCTGCTGGTGATCGACGATGGGCGCATCGTCGAGCGGGGCACCCACGCCAGCCTGCTGGCCGAGAACGGGCTCTACGCCGAGCTGTACCGGACCCAGTTCGCCGACCAGGAGGACCGAAGCGGAGGCGGTCGATCTGACCGACTAATCCATGCAGCGGCTGGCCGGCCGGGTGGCCGCGGCCAGCTCGGCCGGACGCACGACCTGGGACAAATGCTCGACGGCGCGTCGGACTCCGGCATCACGAAGGCCCGCGCCCACCCCCAGCTCGTGACAGGCGACCCCAGCGGTGCCTGCGGGACCCGCTGGTCAAAAGTAGAATGCTGTTCTAGTTGCCGTGGAAAGGTCATGGCAGCCGTGCCGCCCGGTCCGAAAGGCGGCCCAAGAGCGGCTCACCGTGGGCCCGATCAGACCCAATTAGGAGGTCTCCCCGTGCACAACGAGCTCTGCGAACGCCTCGGGATCGAGTTCCCCATCTTCGCCTTCACCCACTGCCGGGACGTCGCCGCCGCGGTGTCGAACGCCGGCGGCATGGGCGTCCTCGGTGCGGTCGGCTTCAGCGCCGACGAGCTCGAGGTCGAGCTGACCTGGTTGGACGAGCACGTGGGCGACAACCCCTACGGCGTCGACATCGTCATCCCCGGCAAGTACGAGGGCATGGACGAGATCGACCCGGTCAAGCTGGAGGCCGACCTGCGGGCCATGATCCCCGAGGAGCACCGCACCTTCGCCAAGAAGATCCTGGCCGACCACGGCGTGCCCGAGATCGAGGGCGGCCCCCGGCGCGAGTTGCTCGGCTGGACCGCGGCCACCGCGGCGCCGTTGGTGGAGGTGATCCTGGCGCACCCGAAGGTCAAGCTGGTGGCGAACGCGCTCGGCACTCCGCCCGACGACGTCATCGCCCAGGTCCACGACCACGGGATGCTCATGGCCGCACTGGCGGGGTCGGTCAAGCATGCACTCAACCACAAGGCGGCCGGGATCGACATCGTCATCTGCCAGGGCTCCGAGGGCGGCGGGCACACCGGCGACGTCGGCTCCATCGTGCTGTGGCCCGAGGTGATCGACGCGGTGGCACCGCTGCCGGTGCTGGCCGCCGGCGGCATCGGGTCGGGACGCCAGATGGCGGCCGCCATGGTCATGGGGGCGGCCGGCGTGTGGACCGGTTCGCTCTGGCTGACCGTCGAGGAAGCCGACGTCCCGCCCAAGCAGATGGAGTCGTACCTGAAGGCCACGTCCCGGGACACGGTGCGCTCGCGCTCGTTCACGGGCAAGCCCTGCCGCCTGCTCAAGAACGACTGGACCGACGCCTGGGAGGCGCCGGACAACCCCAAGCCGCTCGGCATGCCGTTGCAGATGATGGTGGCCATCGACTGCGTGTCGCGCGGCCACGCCTACCCCGAAGAGGCCCGGGACGTGAACTTCAATCCGTGCGGTCAGATCATCGGCCGGGCCACGCAGGTGCGACGCACGCAAGGACGTGGTGCTCGGAATGGTCGAGGAGTACATCGAGGCGACCGAGCGGCTGCAGCTCGTGAACGAGGGGGTCTGAAGCAACTGCTGGGAACCCCAGACGCGTTCCTGCAAAGGGGAACTGCTTAAAGTTCCTCGCCGTCGAACCGACAAAATTTAGGTACGACGGCGGTCCACTCCAGCCATCGCATCGGCGATGGCGATGGTCGGGTGGGGTGTCAGGTTCTACGCACTGCACTCCGCGCTCGAGCCACTGGGGCAACTTCAATGAACGACTCTCGTGCGACGAGAAGCGCTGATTCTGTGGGTGGTGTTGGCAGCAGGGGTCGCGTTGGCGTGGCCCGGCTCGCCCGCTGGGCGAGCACGTGGCGTCCGCGTGGTGGCAGGTTGCCCTCGTTGGTCTGGGCATCGCGCTCGCCGCTGGCCCGCTGAGGGATGTGCTTTCCTCCAACCCGGCGGCCCCTCGGCCCAGCACGCTGCACCCTGCACCTTCAACGGCCCACGCGGCCTCCCCGGCCGGGAGGTGCACCACACGGAGCAACATCCAGGCCCGCTGACCTGACCACCCCGTCACAACTTTCGACGCAGGGGAGTTCGGGGATCCCAACGGGGATTCAACCGGGCGTCATCACCCGCCGACCTATCAGCCATGGAGGCGGTGCTCGCACCCCCAGCCGAGGGACCGACGCCCGTCGACGACGCCGTCTCGACTCCGCCGCTCCTGGTGGGCCGACCGCCTCGACAGCGCCCGCGGCCACCTGGCAATGCCTCCTCGCCTACGTCGTCGCCACCGCCCTCTTTGCCGGGATCGTCGCCGCGGCCGGCGGTCCGGGACCGGTGGACGCACCGGAATCCGTCTACTCCACGTGGGCGATCGAGCACGGGCAGCTGACCTGTGCCTTCCCGTCGGTCACCGAACCCCACGAACCGTTGGTGGCGCCGCTGTACCCGCTGGTGTCGGGAGCCGTTGCTGCACTGACGCACATCGGCAGTACCAGCTCGGTGCCTTTTCCCTCGCGGACCGAGCTCGGCACGACCTGCCAACACGCCGATGCCGCCATCGCCGCCTGGGCCGCCCGAGCAGGCCCTACGGAACCGACGTTGTGGATCGCGCTGGCAGCGTGGCTGGTCCTGCTGGCGGGGGTCGCCGCCTTTCTGCGCGCCACCAGACGAGGTCGCCAGCGGTGGGAGCCCGCGACGGTGCTGGCGCTTGCGTGTCTCCCGCCCGTCTGGATCTCGGTGCGCTACTACTTCCACCCCCAAGATCTCGCCGCAGTGGGCCTCTGCCTCGCGGCACTGGCCTGCGCCGTGCGGGGCCGTTGGGCGGCCAGCGGGGCCTTCGTTGCGTGCGCCGTGCTCTCCCAGCAATTCGCGCTCCTCGTCGCCGTGCCGCTGTTGGTCCTGGCGCCGGTGCGGACGCGGCCGCATCCGCTACGTCGCGGGCGGCGTGGTGGCGACGGTGCTGCTCGTGGCGCCGTTGGTCGCGGCCAGCTCGGGCGCTGTCTGGCGCGCCATCACCATCGGCTCAGGGGACAATGCCTCCACGGGTGGCACGGTGGTCTGGGAGATCGACCACAATCACGCTCTCGTCGTGGTCGGTGTCTCACGGGTCCTGCCGATCGTCGTGGCGTTGGCGATCTCGCTCTGGGTGTCGCGCCGGCTCGGTCCCGACGTGGCCACCAACAGGCCAACCGCACTCGTCGCGCTCGTCGCAGTGACCCTCGCCCTGCGGCTGGTCTTCGAACAGAACATCTTCTCCTACTACTTCATGGCACTGGCGGTGATGCTGGTCCTGCTCGACGTGACCCGAGGACGCATCCGGGGATCGCTCGTCGTGTGGCTCGTGGCGGTCTGCTTCGTGTTCCACATCCCCAACTACGTCTTCGGTGCCGCCGGGCGGCTGCACCCCGCCGTCCTCTTTCCGCCACTCTTGATCGCCGTCGTTGTCGCCGTCGTTGTCGCCCTCGCCGTCGCGGTCGCCCGCCCTGGCCTCAGCCACCACGCACCGACACCGTGGTCGCTCTTCCTCTGGTCGGCCGTCGTCCTGTGCGCGCTGGTCACGTGGCGCACGGGAGTCAACCCTCTGTTCCACCCGATCCCCGCGTGGCTACGCCAGGTCGTCGTCGCCGGAACGGGGATCCTGCTCGCCGCCGGACCGCTCCTCGAGGAGGTGCACCGATCCCACGCGCACCACGAGGCGCCTCTGGCACACCTGACGCCCCCATAATCACCTTCGGCACTCGCGATAGAGCGGCTTCGTCCGCCCGACGCACCCGGCCTAAGGTGCGCTGCATATGGAACTCCACGAGGCCCTCTACACGACGCGCGCCATGCGCAGGGTCACCAAGGACCCGATCCCCCTCAACGTCCAAGCCCGCATCCTCGATGCGGCCGTGCACGCACCCTCGGGCGGCAACCAACAGAACTGGCGTTTTCTCCTCCTCGACGACCCGGGCCAGAAGGCGGCCCTCGCACCGCTGTACCAGCACGCCATGGGCGAACTGTGGAAGACGATCTACAAGGCGCAGATCGACGCGGCGCACGCCAACCCCGATGCCCCCGAGTCGATCCAGGTCCTCAAGGTGCAGCGTTCCGCACAATGGCTGGCCGACCATTTCGAGGACGTGCCCCTCTACCTGTTCCCCTTCTCCCAACACGACCCGACCGGCGGCTCCATCTACCCGGCCGTCTGGAGCGCCATGCTGGCCGCCCGCGCCGACGGCGTCGGCAGCTGCCTCACCGCGCTCTTGCAGTTCTTCCATCCGAACGAGACGTTCGAGATACTCGGCGTGCCCTCCGACCAAGGCTGGATCCTCTCGGGGACCGTGAGCTTCGGCTATCCGACCGGCACCTGGGGCGTGGGCGTGCGTCGGCCTGCCCACGAGGTCTCGTACCGCAACGCATGGGGCGCCGACGTCGGCTTCTCGGTTCCCGATCCCCTGTGGCCGGGCTGACCGAGCCCACCGACGTCGCGGCGTCGTTCGCCGGCACCGTCCTGCGCGTCGAGGTGGCGCCTGGCGACACCGTCGCCGCGGGCACGCTGCTCCTCGTGCTCGAGTCCATGAAGATGGAGCATGTCGTGGGGGCCACCACGCCGGGCCGGATCGACTCGGTGGCGGTGGCCCCCGGCGATGCCGTGCAGACCGGGGATCTCCTCCTCACCATGAGTCCGGGCACGCACGACTCGCCGGTGCCCGCAGGCGTGCGACGCGACGGAGCCCTGGCCGACGCCGACCCCGATGACTCCGACTCGCAGGACGAACGGCCGGAGTTGGCAGAGTTGCGGGCCCGCACCGCCGCCACCCTCGATACGGGTCGGGTGGCAGCCACCGAGCGCAGGCACACCGCCGGCCGGCGCACAGCGCGCGAGAACATCGACGACCTGTGCGACCCGGGCAGCTTCGAGGAGTACGGGGGCCTGGTCGTGGCTGCGCAGCGGACCCGCCGCGACACGGCGGATCTGCGGGCGAACACCCCTGCCGACGGCCTGATCGCCGGCATCGCGCGGGTGAACGGGCATCTTTTCGACGACGGGCGGGCGCGTTGTGCCGTGCTGTCATACGACTACTCGGTCCTCGCCGGCACGCAGGGTCAGATGAACCACAAGAAGAAGGACAGGCTGTTCGCGTTGGTGGACCGACTCCGCCTCCCCGTCGTCCTCTTCGCAGAAGGTGGCGGTGGCCGGCCGGGCGACACGGACACCGCAACGGTGACGGGGCTCGACACCGAGGCCTTCGCGCTTTTTGGCGCGCTCGAGTGGCCGTGTGCCGCTGATCGGCATCGTGTCGGGGCGCTGCTTCGCCGGCAACGCGGCGCTGCTCGGCTGCTGCCACGTCATCATCGCCACCCCGGAGGCCACCATCGGGATGGGAGGCCCGGCCATGATCGAAGGCGGCGGCCTCGGCGTGTTCGCCCCGGAAGCCGTGGGCCCGGTGTCGGTGCAGGTCCCCAACGGGGTGATCGATGTCCTCTGCGACGATGAGAAGTCGGCCGTCGAGGTCGCCCGCCGCTACCTGTCGTACTTTCAAGGCGACCGACGTGACTGGACCTGTGCCGACCAATCACTCCTGCGCGACGTCGTACCGCCGGACCGGCGCCGCGTCTACGACGTGCGCCGAGCGCTCGAGCTGTTGGCCGACGAGGGGTCCGTGCTGGAACTGCGATCTGGCTTCGCGCCGGGGATGGTCACCGCACTGGCGCGCCTGGAGGGGCGCCCGATCGGCGTGCTGGCCAACAACCCTCTGCACCTCGCCGGCGCCATCGATGCCGACAACGCCGACAAGGCCGCCCGCTTCATGCAGCTGTGCGAGGCCTTCGGTTTGCCGCTGCTGTCCCTCTGCGACACGCCCGGATTCATGGTCGGGCCCGAGGCCGAGGAGACCGCGCTCGTGCGCCACGTCAGCCGCATGTTCGTCGTTGGCGCCTCGCTCACGGTGCCGTTCGCCTGCGTGGTGCTGCGCAAGGGCTACGGCCTGGGCGCCCAGGCGATGGCTGGAGGGAGCTTCCACCGGCCGCTCTTCACGGTGGCCTGGCCGACCGGCGAGCTCGGTGGGATGGGACTCGAAGGCGCGGTCCGCCTTGGCTTCCGACGCGAGCTCGAGGCCATCGCAGACCCGGATGAACGCGACGCCGCCTTCGCCGCCATGGTGGTCCGCGCCTACGAGCACGGGAAGGCACTGCACGTCGCCGAGTACTTCGAGATCGACGACGTGATCGACCCGGCGGAGACCAGAGCCCGCATGGTGCACGCGCTCGAGTCGGCGGGGCCGCGGGCGCACTGGTCTGAGCCCGGTCCAGCAGCGTACGGGGGGCACGGGCAGCGGCGCCCGTTTGTCGACACGTGGTGACGGCGCGCCGCGAGATGGTGGGCGAGACGACAAGGAGACGCCGACCCACGAGACGAAGGAGAGGACGCACATGACAGACGCGGGCATGGACGTCACGTCGAACACAGCAGGTGCGGTGGGTGCACTGAACGAGGCCGAGCTCGACCGCGAGGTGGAGCGCCTCCTCGGCGCGATGACGCTCGACGAGAAGGCCTCGCTCACCGGCGGCGCCAGCCTGTGGTACCTCCCGCCGGTCGAGCGCCTCGGCATTCCGGCCCTCAAGGTCTCCGACGGCCCGTCGGGCGTCCGCGGCGACAGCATGATCGGGCGCCGCTCGCTTTCGCTCCCCTGTGGCATGGCTGTCGGGTCAACGTGGAACCCGGAGCTCGCCGGACGCCTGGGTGAGGCCCTGGCGGCCGAGGCCCGGTCCAAGGGCGTCCACGTCCTGCTCGGTCCCACGGTGTGCATCGTGCGCACGCCGCTCGCCGGACGCACCTTCGAGTCCTTCTCCGAGGACCCCTTGCTCACCGCCCGCGTCGCCGTCGCCTACGTGCGCGGCGTGCAATCCGGCGGCGTGGCCTGCTGCATCAAGCACTACGCCTGCAACGATCAGGAGCACGAGCGCATGACCATCAGTGCCGAGGTCGACGAGCGCCCGCTGCGAGAGATCCATCTCGTCGCCTTCGAGGAGGCCGTCAACGAGGCGGGCGTCTGGTCGGTCATGACCGCCTACAACAAGGTCAACGGCACCTACTGCGGCGAGCAGCCCGATCTCATCGGCGGGATCTTGCGCGGCGAGTGGGGCTTCGACGGGCTCGTCATGTCCGACTGGTTCGGGACGCACTCGACCGCACCGGCCGCCCTGGCGGGCCTGGACCTCGAAATGCCGGGGCCCCCAGCCTGGTTCGGTCCTTCCCTCGCCACCGCCGTCCGCGACGCCAGCGTCGACGAAGCCGTGCTCGACGGACAGGTCCGCCACGTGCTGCGCCTGATGGGCCGGGTCGGGATCCTCGGCGCGGGCGCGCCACCGACGCAGACCGAGGAGCGCGAGGAGGATGACCCCGGCCGCCGCTCGCTGGCCCGTGCGGTCGCCGCGGAAGGCACGGTCCTGCTCGTCAACGACGGGCTGTTGCCTCTCGATCCCGCCGATGTCTCGATGGTCGCCGTCATCGGCCCCAACGCGTCGCAACTGGCGATGGGCGGCGGCAGCTCGGAGGTCACCCCGCACCGGCGCCGGAGCGTGGCTGACGCGCTGGCCCATCGCCTGCCCGGGATCGACATCGTGCGCGAGGTGGGGACCCGCATCGATCGCGGCCTGCCGTCGATCGACATGCGCCTGATCGCGCCATCGGGCGCAGACGGCGCCGACGCGAGCGAGGACGGTGCCTTTTCGAATTGAGTACTTCGACAATCCAGACCTGGCCGGTGACCCCGTCGCGCTGGGCGCGGCGCACTCGGCGCGCATCATGTGGATCGGCCCACCCCACCCTGGGCTGACCACCGGCGCCTGCTCCGTGCGCATCAGTGGGCGCTTCACACCCGACGTGGCGGGCGCATGGCGGATTGGGCTCGAGAGCGCAGGCCGCTCGGTGCTGCGCCTCGACGGCGACATCGTCGTGGACAACACCGAACCGGCGCGCGGCACCGCGTTTTACGGCGCGGGAAGCGAACTGGTCGACGTCGTCGTCGACCTCGCCGCCGGCCACACCTACGAGCTCGCAGTCGACGTCTGGCCCCGCTCGTCCTCCTCCCCCATCGTGGGTGCGCGCATCGGCGCGGCACCGCCCGACACCGGCGACGAGTTCGAGCGCGCGATCGATGCCGCGAGCGCGGCGGACGTGGCCGTGGTGGTCGTGGGGTCCAACGGCGAGTGGGAGTCCGAGGGCCACGACCGGCCCGACCTGTCGCTGCCGGGGCGCCAGCGCGAGCTGGTCGAGGCGATTCTCGACGTCAACCCGCGCACCGTGGTCGTCGTCAACGCGGGCTCGCCGGTCGAGATGCCGTGGGCCGAACGCGCGGCCGCCGTCCTGATGGTCTGGTATCCCGGGGAGGAGGGCGCCGATGCACTGGCCGAGATCATTGTGGGCGACTCCGAGCCGACCGGGCGCCTCCCCGTCACCTTCCCGGCCCGCGTCGAAGACGGGCCGGCGGGTCTCGGTGTCGAGGGCGAGCGGTACCCGGGACTGGAGGGCACCGTCGTCTACGGCGAGGGCGTGCTCGTCGGCTATCGCTTCTTCGAGACGTCACGCCTTGCACCACGCTTCCCGTTCGGCTTCGGGCTCTCCTACGGCGAGCTCGCGTTCGAGGAGGTCACCGTCACGCCGGACCTGGTGACGGTTCGGCTGAAGAACACCGGTCCCAGACCGGGGACCGAGGTCGTCCAGGTGTACGTCCGCGCGCTCGAGGCGCCTGTCCGCCGGCCCGATCGTGAGCTGGCCGGCTTCGCCAAGGTGTCGCTGGACCCGGGCGCCGACGCGACCGTCGAGATCGCGCTGGACGCCGAGGCCTACCGCTACTGGGACGTGGAGACGCACGGCTGGCGCGCTGGAGGCCGGTCGCTACGAGGTACTGGTCGGCGTGTCGTCGCGCGACATCAGAGCGAGCGCCGAGGTCGCCTGGCGCGCCGGCCCCGAGGTGTAGGACCGGCGTGCACGGCGGCGCGGCGGGCGAGGGGTCCGGGACGGGCACGTCGGAGGCGCCGCGTCCGTGGACACTGACCTGGGACCGGCTGCTCGTCGAGCCGCGACGGCCGCAGGTCATCAGGGAACGGCCCGACGCCCACTGGTTCGCCGTCGCCGCCGTGTGCGTCGGCGCCTTCATGGGCCAACTCGACGCGTCCATCGTGACGGTCGCCCTCCCCACCTTCCAGCACACCTTCGACGCATCGGTCGGTGCCGTCACCTGGGTCGGCCTCTCGTACCTCCTCGTCCTGGTGGCCACCGTGACCGCCGTCGGGCGCTTCGCCGACATGTGGGGCCGCAAGCTCCTCTACGTCTACGGGTTCGTCATCTTCACGCTCGCCTCGGTCTTGTGCGGCCTCGCGCCCGACCTCGGCGCGCTGTGCGGCTTCCGCGCGCTCCAAGCCGTGGGGGCGGCGATGTTGCAGGCGAACAGCCTGGCCATCATCGTGCTGGTGGTGCCCGGCCGCGCGCTCGGGCGTGCCATCGGGTTGCAAGGCGCGGCACAGGCCCTGGGGCTGGCCATGGGACCCACCGTGGGCGGCCTGCTGCTGGCGGCCGGGGGGTGGCGCCTCATCTTCTTCGTCAACGTCCCCTTCGGCATCTTCGGCGCCCTGGCCGCCATCCTGTTGGTGCCGCGCAGCCAGAACCTGATGGCGCGCGTCCGCTTCGACTGGACCGGCCTGGCCATCTTCTTCCCGGCCGTGGCCGCCCTCCTGTGCGCCATCACCTTCGGCGCCGAACAAGGATGGGCCTCGGCCCTGATCGTGGGCCTCTTCGTGCTCGCCGTGCTGCTCGGCGGCATCTTCGTCTGGCACGAGCGACGCGACCGCGACCCCATGCTCGATCTCAGGCTCTTCCGCAACGCCCACTTCTCCACCGGGATCGTGAGCGGCATGGGCTCCTATCTCGTCATGTTCGGCGTGTTGCTGCTGGTGCCCTTCTTCTTGGAGCGCGGGCAGGGTCTGGGGACGGCACGCTCGGGGCTGGAACTCATGGCGATGCCACTCGCCTTCGGCGTGGTCGCACCACTGGCCGGGCGCCTGGCTGACCACGTCGGGGCCCGGCCTCTCACCGTCAGCGGCATGACGCTCGTGGCCGTTGGTCTGGTCGTCTTGGGCGCCGTGCGCCCGGACACCGCCGGCTTCTTGCTGCTCCTGGCCGCGATCGGCGTTGGCATGGGTCTGTTCACCTCGCCCAACAACGCATCCATCATGGGCGCCGCGCCCGGGCAGCAGGCTGGCATGGCATCGGGTGTGCTCAACATGACGCGCGGCACGGGCACGGCACTCGGTCTCGCCGTCACCGGCACGATCTTCGTCGCGGCGGGCGGCGACACCGGCGGTGCGGCACACGCGCAGCACGCGTTCAGCGTCACCGCCTACGTTCTGGCTGGCATCGCCGCGTTCGCCGGCATCGTCTCAGCACTGCGGGCCAACGGCACGTTGGCCGACACCGCGCTCTCGTCAGTCGAATAGCCCTCGTCGGTCGAAACGTCCCGACCTTCCGGACGCAACTCTTTCCGTCGGAGGGCATTGCTGCCAGACCTGCGACGGCGGGTTCTACCAGGTGCGATGCCGCACCGGCTCCGCGTCCGTACAGGCCGTGCCGGTCGCGTCGCCCTGCGCCTCGCCCATCCTTCGCGAGTACCCCTCGCCTGCAGGTCCTTGAGCCGGGCGGGCGAACAGACACCCTCCCGTACCATGGGCGGGTGCCCGCCGAGCCCGACAGCCGACCTGAGCGCGGGCGCGACCTCGACAGCGGGCACGGCGAGGACGGCGCGATCTCCATCGAGGAGATCGAGGATGCGGTCGTCGACGGCGACAGTCCCGTTCCGGCCAGTACCGGCACGGCGCGGGCAGCACTCCGGCATCGGACCTTTCGCATCGTCTTCCTGGGCGCCTTCGCATCCAACATCGGCACCTGGATGCAGAACGTGGTCCTCGGCGCCTACGCCTACGACCTCACCCACTCGAGCACGTTCGTCGGGGTCATCATCTTCGCCCAGCTGGGACCGACGCTGGTCCTACCCATGGTGGGCGGGCTGCTGGCCGACAAGGTCGACCGCAAGCGCTTCTTGATCCTCCTCTCCCTCGAGCAACTCGTTGGTTCGCTCGGCGTGGCCCTGGTGGTGCTCTCGCCGCACCCGTCCCACGTCCTGCTCGTCGTCATGGTGCTGCTCGTGGGCGCCGGGAGCGCCATGTTCGGGCCGGCCTACTCGGCCATCCTGCCGGGCCTGGTCGGCAAGGAGGACCTGCCCGGTGCCATCTCGCTCAACTCGGCCCAGATGAACGCGTCACGGGTCATCGGTCCGGTCATCGGCGGCGTCCTGTATTCGGCCATCGGGCCGGCGTGGGTCTTCGTGGGCAACGCCGCCACGTATCTCTTCGTGGTGGCGGCCCTCATGATGGTGACCCTGCCGGCCGTTCCCAAGATGACCAGGCACGCCAGCCGTTGGCGGGAGCTCACGGCCGGCATCACGGTGGCCCGCAACGACCCGGTGGTCAGGCGCTGCCTCGTGACGGTCTTCGTCTTCTCGCTCCTGGCCCTGGCCTTCATCGGGCAGATGCCCGTGGTGGCTTCGCACAGCCTCGGCATCAACCTCTCGAAGTCGGCGGACTACGGGATCCTCTACGCGTGCTTCGGGGCCGGCGCCCTCGCGGGCGCCATCTCGATCGGCACCGTCTTCGCCCACACGTCCAAACCGTTGCTGGTGCGGGTCTGCCTCGTGGGCTATTCGCTGTCCCTGTGCGGGTTCGCGTTGCAACGCTCCCCCCTGCCGGCGGACATCAATGTGGCCGTGACGGGCGCGTTCTACTTCGCGTTCATCACGGCGCTCAACACCACACTCCAGTCGCGCCTCAGCGAGAACGTGCGTGGCCGTGTGATGGCGCTGTGGATGATGGGCTTCGGCGGCACGGTGGGCGTCGGCAACCTGATCATCGGGCCGGTGGTCGAGGCCGTGGGCATCACCAACGTCCTGCTCTTCGGCTCGGTGGTGGCGCTCGGCCTCGCCTGGTACGCCGACGTGCGCACCCCACGCGAGGTTCAGGTCGTGCTGGGGGTGGAGCTGGCCCAGTAGGCCTCGCGCAGGACCTTCTTGTAGAGCTTCCCGTTCTCGCCGCGGGGCAGCGCGTCGGTGAAGTCGACCGACTGCGGGCACTTGTAGTGCGAGAGGCGGTCACGACAGAAGGCGATGATCTCTGCCTCGAGCTCGGGACCGGGCACGGCGCCGGGTGCGGGCTGGACCACGGCCTTCACCTCCTCGCCCATCTCGGGTTCGGGGATCCCGAAGACGGCGACGTCGGCCACCGCGGGATGCAGCACCAGCACGTCCTCGATCTCCTGGGGGTAGATGTTGACGCCCCCCGACACGATCATGAAGAGCTTCCGGTCGGTCAGATAGAGATAGCCCTCGTCGTCGAGGTGCCCGACGTCCCACAGCGTGGCCCAGCCCTTGTCGTTGAAGGTCTCCTTCGTCTTCTCTGGGTCGTGGTTGTACTCGAAGGTGGCCGAGCGGGTCCCACTGCCGAAGTAGACGACGCCGTCCTCGCCTGCCGGCAGCTCCTTGCCCTCGTCGTCACAGACGTGCACCTCGCCCCAGATGGCCTGGCCGACCGAACCCGGGTGGCTGAGGGCCTGCTCAGAGGTGATCCAGGTCATCCCGAGACCCTCCGTCCCGGAGTAGTACTCGTGGATGATCGGTCCCCACCACTCGATCATCCGGCGCTTCACCTCGGGTGCGCAGGGTGCTGCCGCGTGCACGACTGAACGCAGCGACGACACGTCGTAGCGGGCGCGGACCGTGTCGGGCAGCTTCAACATCCGGACGAACATGGTGGGGACGAACTGCGCGTGGGTGACCCGGTGCCGCTCGATGAGCGCCAGGCACTCCTCGGGATCGAAGCGCTCCATCAGCACCACGGTCCCACCCATACGCTGCGCCGTCATCGACCACACCAGCGGCGCCGAGTGGTACAGAGGAGCGGGGCTGAGATAGACGCTGCCCTCGCCGAAGCCCATGACGTGCTCGAGCATCGGGACGAGCGTGGCGCTGGTGCCGAAGGGGTCGGCCGTGAGGGGGCGCCGGATCCCCTTGGGATGGCCCGTCGTGCCCGACGAGTAGAGCATGGGGAAGCCTTCGAGCTCCTCGTCCAGCGGCTCACCGGGGAATCCAGCGACGAACTCGTCGTAGGAGGTGTGACCGTCCAGCACCGGCTCCCCCAGCATGAGGCGCAGGTCGACGTCGGGCGTGCGGCCGCGCAGCTCGTCGGCCAGCGGCGCCAGGCTGGCGGAGGTGATGAGCGTGTGCGCGCCGCAGTCGTTGACGATGTACGCCGCCTCGTCCGCTGCCAGGTGCGAGTTGGCCAGCGTGTAGTAGACGCCGCTGCGCTGCAGTCCGAACACGACCTCGTGGGTGCGGTGGTCGTTGGGCAGCACGACCGCCACATGGTCACCCGGGCGCAGGCCGTGCGCGTACAGCGCCTGCGCCAGGCGTGCCGAGCGCTCCTCGAGCTCGGCGAAAGTGACTACCTGTCCCGCCGCGGTGATGAGGGCAGGCCGGCCACCTGCGTCACCGGAGGCGTAGGTGGCGGGGCGATAGCGGGTCGGACGAGTGTCGGCAGCGCTCACCACCCACTTCTAGCCGACGCGGCTGCCGTCCCGTATCCCCCATCCGTCCTGGACGTTGACTCCACGTTGACTCCCACGTTGACACCTCGTGAACGGTTCGGAGACGGCGGCTGGCCTGCTGACCCCGCCTCAGCCCCGTCGCGGCGACCAGGACCAGCGCCGGAGGCCCACGACGATGCCGGCCGCTCCCCAGATCACCATCACCCCAAGGTCGCGCCACGGCCAGTAAGGCGTGTCCCGCTCACCAGTGAACGACCCCACCAGCGCCTCAATGAGGTGGCGGATGGGAAAGAAGTCGGCGAAGGTGGCCAGGCCGGAGCTCGGCGCGATCGGGAACCACAGGCCCGACAGCGCGACGAGGATGAAGAAGGACAGGCTCACGATCGGGCCCGGCGGAATCCTGGTTGGGCACCAGCGTGCTGATGCCGACGCCCATGGCGCTGTAACAGACCATCGCGACGAGCAGCGTGAGGACGAAGGGCGCCCAGTGGGCCGGGCCGGTCACGCCGTAGCCGAGCCAGCCGACCACCAGGAGCAGGACCACCCCCATCACGGCCACGATCATGGCGTTGATGATCAGCGCGTCCATCAGCATCCAGGTTGGCAGCGGGCTGAGACGAAGCCGCTTGAGCAGACCCGTCTCGCGACGGTTCACCAGCGTGATGGCGAGAATCGTGAAGCAGGCAGCCATCACGCCGTAGCCACAGAACCCTGCCACGTAGTAGTCGATCAACTTGATCCCGCCGGCGGACGATACCGTGCTCGTCCCCGCCGTCGCGCCGAGGAGGATGAGGAAGACAACCGAGAAGACGACGGTCATCAACGCCCCGATGGGGTTCAACCAGAACGACAGCTGCTCGAATCCGATCTGTCGCACCACGAGGCCTGCGTCGCTCCAGCCGCGGAGGCTTCCCCGTTGGGGCACCGAGGCCATCACACCGGGCTCGGAGAGGGCGCTCACTCGCCCGACCTCGTCAGACCGAGGTAGATGTCCTCCAGCGACACCCGCAGGACCGACAGTCCCGACAGCGCATGGCCACCGGCCAGCGCCCACCCGGTGAGGTCGTGCAGGACCTGCAGCTCGTTCTCGGTGTAGATCTCGACCATGTCGTCGGCCATCGCGACCGCGTCGACGGGCAACTCGGCGCGTGTCACGCCGTCGGGCAGGCGGAACCGGATGGTGACCGAACCCAGGTCCGCGTCCCCCGATGGACGACGGCGTCCCGCTGGCCACGATCTCTTGGCCGAAGAGCACGGCCACCTGGTTGGCCAGTGCCTCAACCTCGTCCATGTAGTGGGTGGTCAAGAGCACCGTGGTCCCGTCGGCGGCCAGACGGCGGATGAGGTCCCATGTCTCGCGCCGTCCGGACGGGTCGAGCCCGGTGGTCGGCTCGTCCAGGAACAACAGCTCGGGGTTCCCGATGATCCCGAGCCCGACGTCGAGGCGCCGCTGTTGCCCGCCCGAGAGGCGTTTCACGCGGTCGTCGGCCTTGTCAGCGAGCCCGATGAGCTCGATCACCTCGTCGACCGGCCGCGGGCTCGGGTAGTAGCCGGCGTTGCGCGTCAACACTTGGCGCACCGAGTAGTAGGGCTCGATCGCCAGCTCCTGGAGGATGACGCCGATCCGGGTGCGCAACCAACGCTGCGTGGCACGGTCGGCGGGATCGACCCCGAGCGTCTCCACGCGTCCGCCGCTGCGGTGCCGGAATCCCTCGAGGATCTCCACCGTCGTGGTCTTGCCCGCGCCATTCGGCCCGAGCAGCGCGAACACCTCGCCTCGCTGCACCTCGAAGCTCACGTCGCGCACGGCGACGGTGTCCCCGTAGGACTTGGCGAGGTGTTCGACCGTCACCGCAGGCATCGCGCCCCCGTCCCCGTGGTGCCCGTGCGATTCCCCCGCCCGCGGCGACTTCGCATGGACGGACCGGTCGGCACGCCGCCGACGCTACCTGGGTCCCGAGCTCGGCTACGACGACGTCGAGGCCCCCACGCGCACACCGCCGTGCTCGAGCACCTTGTCCAACAACTGGCACAGCTGGTCGAGTTCCGCGTCCGAGAGGGCTGAGAAGGCGGCGGGCGGGACCGCCAGCGTGGCGTCGATCTCGGCCGCCAACGCCCGGCCGGTCTCGGTCAACACGATGATCTTGACCCGCCGGTCGTCGGGCGACGGCTCGCGCCGGGCCAAGCCCCGCTCGTCGAGGTCGTCGACGAGTGCCGTGATGTACGAGGGGTCACAGCCGATGCCCCGGGCCATCTCGCCCATCGAGATGCCGTCCTCCCGTCCGAGCCGCATGAGCGTCTTGATGACGCCGGGCGAGAGCTTCATGCGCCCGCCCAGCGCGGCCATCCGTTCCACGTGCTCGCCCTCGAACGCGATGCGCCGGAGCCGCTCGAAGGCCTGCTCGGCCGTACCCATTGTGGCGATTGTCCCACTGTTGAAACTCTTTGACAAGCCTCTATCTTTTAGTATTATGAAGTAATCCCATGGCGTCCTCCCCGGCCACGGCCTTCCGTCTGACTCCAGAGCTTCGCCGCACCTCCACCATCGTGGTGCTGGGGTCGATCATGTCGATCCTCGACACGACGATCGTCGCCGTCGCCCTGGCCACACTCGGGCGGGACTTCCACGTCTCGGTGACGACCATCCAGTGGGTCGCCACGGGCTACCTGCTGGCGCTCGCCATGGTCACCCCGGTCACCGGCTGGGCGGTCGACCGTTTCGGGGCGAAGGTCATCTGGATGAGCTCGACCGCGCTCTTCGTGATCGGGTCGAGCCTCTGCGGGCTCGCCTGGTCCGCCGACTCCCTCATCTTCTTCCGCGTCCTCCAAGGCATCGGCGGCGGCATGCTGCTTCCGGTCGGCCAGTCGATCCTGGCCCGCGCCGCCGGCCCGCAGCGGATGGGCCGGGTCATGAGCATCATCGGCGTGCCCATGGTCCTGGGCCCCATCATGGGCCCGGTCATCGGCGGGCTCATCGTCTCGCACTACAGCTGGCGCTGGATCTTCTACATCAACGTCCCGATCGGGATTGTCACGCTGATCCTCTCGCAGCGCTGGCTCCCCCGGTTCGACAGCGACGAGCGCTTTGCCTCCGCGTTCGACACGCTCGGCTTCTGCCTGCTGTCGCCCGGCCTCGCCGCCCTCGTCTACGCGCTGGCGGAGGTCGGAACAACCGGCAGCTTCACCAGCCCCGCTGTCGTCGTGAGTTTCATCTTGGGCGTCGTGTTCATGGCCGGGTTCATCCTCCACGCGCTCCACGTCAAGAACCCGTTGCTCGACCTCCATCCATTCAGAAGCCGCAACTTCGCCATCGCCAACATCTGCATCTTCGTGATCGGCGCCACGTTGTTCGGCTCCATGTTCCTCCTGCCGATCTACTACCAGGTGGCGCGCGGGCAGGAGGCGTGGGTCGCGGGCCTCTTGATGGCGCCCCAGGGCATTGGCGCCGCCTGCATCATGCGCTGGGCCGGCAGCGTGACCGACCGGCTGGGGCCGCGCCGCGTCGTGCCGTTCGGAATCCTCCTCAT
The DNA here is from genome assembly GCA_963736225.1 of uncultured Acidimicrobiaceae bacterium. Taxonomy (GTDB): domain Bacteria; phylum Actinomycetota; class Acidimicrobiia; order Acidimicrobiales; family RAAP-2; genus Bog-473. The sequence continues at coordinate 394,986 of CAVTOF010000004.1, forward strand.
GGCGGTCGCCACCATCCCCTTCGCCTTCGTCACTGCCTCGACCAGCGAGGTCCTCCTCGCCGTCACGCTGTTCGCGCGCGGCCTCGGGCTCGGGCTGTCGATGATGCCGGTGACGGCTGCGGCCTACTTCGACCTCAACCACGCCCAGATCCCGAAGGCGTCGACGGTGATGAACATCGTCCGACTGGTCGGTGGTTCCGTCGCCACCGCACTGTTCGCTGTCGTGTTGGAACGCCAGATCATCGCCAACCTCGGGCCCGCCGCGGCGAAGGCGGGCGGCTCAGCCGGCGTCATCGGCACCACCGCCAAGTTGCCGCCCCAGATCGCCGACCCGGTCGCTGCCGCGTTCGCCCACACCTTCTGGTGGTCGATCGGCGCCATCATGATCGCGTTCATCCCGACCCTCTTCCTCCCCAACCATGCGGCCACGCCGACGCCCGCACCGACGCCGGAGCCGGCCGCTGACGCCGGGCCGGTGGGAGACAACCCGGACGAGGAGCCACGTGTGGCCCGCGTCATGCTCGACTGACCGCCGACCCGGACCCGACGCGCCGCGCGGCCCTGGCTGAGCGGCTGGCCCGAGCCGGCTGCGTTGCGGCGGCGGAGGAGGCCGAGGAGCTGGTCGCGGCCGCCGGCGACGACGCCGCGCTCCTCGAGTCGCTCGTGGTCCGCCGCCTCGACGGGGAGCCGCTGGCCTGGCTCACGGGCCGGGCTGCCTTCGGCGGCCTCGGCGTGGGGGTCCGACCCGGGGTCTACGTGCCGCGCTGGCAGAGTCTCGCGTTGGCACGGCGTGCGGCCGCGCGGCTCCCCGAGCGCGGGTGCGCGCTGGACGTGTGCACCGGCACGGGGGCGATCGCCGTGGCGCTACGGGCCGCTCGTCCTCACGCGCGCGTCATGGCGACCGACAACGACCCGCGCGCCGTGGCCTGCGCCCGGGCCAACGGTGTCGAGGTGGTGGCGGGCGACCTGTTCACCGCGCTGGACCGCTCGCTGTGCGGTCACGTCGACGTGGTGGCGGCGGTCGCACCCTACGTCCCCTCCCCCGCGCTCGTGTTCCTTCCGAGCGACACCCTCCGCCACGAGGACCGGGCGCACTACGACGGCGGTCCCGATGGCACCGCGATCCTTCGCCGGATCGTCGCCGGGGCGCCCGATTTTCTCCGGCCCGGCGGTGCGCTTCTCCTCGAGCTCGGCGGCGAGCAGGCCGACCTGCTCGAGCCGGTGCTCGCCGGCTACGGCTTCGTCGATGTCACGACGTGGACGGACGAGGACGGCGACACCCGTGGGGTCGAGGCCACACTGCCAGCCCCGGGCGGCGGGGACTGACCCGGTCGCACGTCGGGTACGTCCGAGCGCCGGTCAGTGACAGGCGAACACCAACGCGACGTTCGTCCGATCCACGACGTGCCATCGGACGTCGCGCCGGAGGTATTCGCTCAACGGCGTGTCGGGTGCCCAGACCACATAGTCGACGTGGTACGCGGAGAGGACCGGGTCGGGATTCGTCGTCAGGTCACTCACGGCGAAGAACTCGGTGAGCACGCGTCCCTCGAACAGATCTGTCCTCCCGTCGACGAAGGTGGCGCGGTGCCGTGCGATGGAGTAGTCGCCCCATGTGTACTGCGTGAAGATCCGGCCCGGGTGTGTGCTGAGGTAGTCGAAGGCCTGCACCGGAACCGAGGGCGCGACGGAGCCCGCGGGCACCGACGGGGCGGCCAGGATGACCACCGCCAAGACCGCCAAGGCGCCGCCGGCCCAGCGCCGCGCGGTGGTGTGCCACAGGGGCCGAGCCGGGAGTGACGCGGCCAGGCCGACGGCCACCAGCATCAGGTACACGGCGAGGCGCTGGGTCCGGAGCGCCTCGATGAACAAGAGGGCGGCGAGCGACCACTCGAGCACGGGAAGGCGGCGCAGCCAGACGCAGGCGAGCAAGACGGCCAGCGGGACGAGGAAGACGGCCAGGGTCGCCAGCGAATGGAAGTCGGGTGAGTTCCATTCGCTGATGTACTTCGCAATCTGCCCGTTGTCGGAGACACCGATGTCGTGGACCAGGAGCCCCGGACCGTAGGGCGTGAGGCACGAGGCCAGCACGCTCACCATGAGGGCCACCGCCAGGGGCCAGGTGTGCTGAGACTGCCGAGTGCCGTGGACCAAGGCGACCCAGCGAGCCGGGATCAACGACCAGAGCAGTTCCAGGCCGATGACGAACAAGCCCAACAGGATCGACCCATGGGTGTTGACCCACACCAGGCACAGCGGCGGGAGCGCGCAGAGCCAACGAGGGTTGGCCCGCGCCTTGGCCAGCACCAGCAACTCGAGCGGGAACCACACCAACGAGAAGTCCAGTCCCCGGTCGCCCACCACGAGGCTGGCGATGCCCCACGACACGAGCAGCACGATGATGACCAGCCGTCCACCGCGCGCGCCGAGGGTGCGCGCGTACGCGGCGCTCGCGACCAGGCAGAGGCCTCCCAGCACGATGCCGTACACGGCGAAGGCGGCCGCCCCACACGCCCGGTAGAGAGAGGCCAGCACGACCTCGGAGCCCCACTCGTCGGCCACCCAGCGACGATGTGCTTCGGTATAGGAGAAGGGGTCGAGGCCGATGACCCTGTGATGGGCCAGCATCCACTGGCCGGCGGCCAAGGACCAGAACTCGTCGTTCGAGAGCTGATGATCCAGCGCGACGGCGGCGATGAAGCCGATGCCGAGGGCGAGCCCGACCAGCTCGATGGAACGCTGCGAAAGTCGGCGGGGTGCCGCCTCGGACCGTTCATGCCAGGCAGCAGGGGCGGCGGCGGCCGTGGGCACATTGCGTGTCCCGACGGCCTCGACGCTCGCCTGCACTGCTCCCCCCTCGTGCCGGACCTCGCCGGCACCCCTGCTTCGCACGGTACAACCCGGACCGACACACAGCCGTCGCAGGTCGGTTGCGATTCCGTCGCTTTGCTCAGCAGCTGGGCTGCAGCACCCACGCCTTGAGCAGGGCGCCCCACTCGTAGGTGATGCCGCGTATCCACGCCCAGAATCCCGGCGGCGTCACGCCTACCTCGACGACCTGTCCGGGGTAACAGCGCCCTACGCGCAGACGAGCGCGCGTCGCCTGCGTCGTCGGCATGACCACGATCACTCGCTGCCAGCGGTGGAGGGCGGCCATACGACCGATCCAACGCGCCTCACCCTGCGTCGTCGCCGGATTGGCGTGGAAGCACAGCACGTGCTCCGTCGGCGGCAGGTGGAACGGCGGCAGGTGGACGAGAGTGGGGGTGCACTTCTGGTACGGGTTCAAGGAGAACGCGACCGTGGGCGCCCACCCCTGCTGGGCCAGAGCGACGGCCTCGTCGAACGGCCCCACGCCGTTGCCCCCGAGCATCACGATGGCGTTGGAATGCTCGGGGGCGTTCAGATCGGGGAAGACGAAGAGCCGGAGGGTCAACCCGACGAACACCAAGATCACCACACAGACGACGCCCGTGATGATGCGCGAGCGCTTCGTCCTGAGGCCCACCACGGCGACCATTGTGGCAGCGTGGCGGACCGCGCCGGGGGCGCCGACGCGCCGACGCTGCCGGCGCCGCAGCCGCAGCCGCCCTTACGAGATCAGCGGATCGCGGGGCAGGCCCAAGATGCGCTCCGCAATCTGGTTGCGCGTGATCTCCGACGTGCCCCCGGCGATGGACATCGCCCGCGTGGCCAATTGCGTGTACCCCGCCAACGCCTCGTCTCCGTCGAGGAACGCGGTGGGCCCGCCGACCAGGTCTGCCTGCAGTCGGGCTCGTTCGTGCCCGTGCTCGGCCAGGACCAGCTTGGTCACGTTCCCCTCAGGACCGGGTCCCGACCCGACCACGGCGCGCTGCGCACGACGCAGGTTCAACACCTTCAACGTGTGCTCGACGGTCACGACGCCGCCGACGCGTGCCGCCGCACCGGGGACCGTGTCGCCACCGCTCTTCAACAAGGCGAGCAGGTCCATGGAGCGGAAGAGCCCCCCGGTGCTGCCGCCGATGGACACGCGTTCGTTCCCGAGGGTCGAGCGGGCGACGGTCCAGCCGTCGTTGGGCACGCCGATGACGTCATCGTCCGCGACGAAGACGTCGTTGAAGAAGACCTCGTTGAAGTCCGCGTTGCCGGTGATCTGGCGCAGTGGCCGGACGTCGACACCGGGCGCGTGCATGTCGATGACCATGGTGGTGATGCCGGCATGCTTCGGCGCATCCGGGTCGGTGCGCACCGTCGCCAGACCCAGGTGGCAGTACTGCGCGCCGCTCGTCCACACCTTCTGCCCGTTGACCTTCCAGCCCCCGTCGACGCGCGTCCGCGCGTCGTGACTGCCGCGGCGTCGGACCCCGCATCGGGCTCACTGAACAGCTGACACCAGATGTACTCGCCCATGAGCGTCTTGAAGACCCAGCGGTCAACCTGATCGGGTGTGGCGTACTGGTTGACCGTCATGATGTTCCAGCCCGTGATGCCGAGCCCCGGCACCTTGACCCCTGCCGCACGGAGCTCCTCGTCGATGACGATCTGTTCGACGGCACCCGCAGCGCGGCCCCACGGCGCAGGCCAGTGCGGCACCATGAGCCCGGCCTCCACCAGCGCGCGTCGCTGCTCGGTCCCGGGCAGCGCTCCGATGCGGGCCGCTTCGGCGCGCACCACGGCCCGTACGGACTCGGCTTCGGGCGGCAAGTCCAGCGACACCTCGCGGGTGATGCCGCGGGCGGACTGCGCGGTGACGTCCGCTGCATCGTCGGGTGAACCCAGCACCGCATTGAGGGCGAGGGCGCGCCGCAAGAACAAGTGCGCATCGTGCTCCCAGGTGAACCCGATGCCGCCGTGCACCTGGATATTCATCTGGGCGTTGTCCACGGCCGGACCGAAGGCGAGATGCGAAGCCATGGCCGACACGAGATCGAACTCGTCTTCTGGGCCGTCAGCGGCGCGCGCGGCGTCCCAGACGGCGGCGGTGGCGAGCTCCGCCGCCACCAGCATGTTCGCGCAGTGATGCTTCACCGCTTCGAAGGTCCCGATCGTCCGGCCGAACTGCACGCGTTCCTTGGCGTAGGCGACCGCCGCGTCGGTGCAGGCGGCCATGACACCGACCGCCTCGGCGGCCCCGAGTGTGCGCGCCAAGGCGATGGCGCGCCGCACCGCGCCGATCAGCCGGTCAGGCGCACCGACCGGCGACGACGTCACCGTGACCAGGGCCGAGCGGCAGGAGGGGTCGAGGTCTTTGCCGCCGCGAACCGTGACGCCCGGGCCGTCCCGCCGGAGCGCGATCAGGTCGTCTCCCGATCGCACGAGGAGCAGGTCGGCCGCGGCACCACCGAGCACGACGCCGCCGTCCCCGTCGAGCACGCCGTTACTGAGGGTCAGCGATCCCCCCAATCCGAGTGCCGCCACCGAGCTCCCGTCGGCCAGACCCGGTAGCAACGCATCGCGCTGGCTCTCGGTCCCGCAGTCAGCGATCACCGCAGAGGCAAGCACGGTCGGGAGAAACGGGCCGGGCGCGACCTGGCGGCCCACCTCCTCGAGGACGACGGCCAACTCGGCCAGGCCGGCTCCGGCGCCACCGTGGCGCTCGTCGAGGTGGATGCCGAGCCAACCCAACGCCGCCATCTCGCTCCAAAACGAGGGGCGCGGCTCGCTGTCGGCCTCGAGCAGTGCCCGGTTGGCGGCCAGCGCGCCGTGCGCGCTGAGCACGCCGCGCACGGATGCGGCCAGGTCCTGGTGTTCCTCGATGATGGCGATCGGCATTCCGGCCCCCTGTAGGTCAACTGTGTCGAGTGCGCCGCTGCGAGCCGTCTCCGCCCGCCGCCTGGCAACGTTGGACACTACAGAGCGCCCGAGCAGGCGGCGCTACGATGACCACGTGAGGTAGAGCTCGACGATCCTCTGGCCAGCGTGCGCTCCGGTCACCACCCGCGAGCACCCGCGACCACCAGCGCCACACCTGCGCCACGCGTACCGTCCGCCTTTGTCTCCTCGAAACGGAGCCGCTCCGTGTCCGACCTCACCGCACCGGCCGCGACGCTCGTCGCTCGCCACCTCCACGACGAGCGCGCTGGCCGCGTCGTGCTCGACGACGTCTCGCTGACCGTTTCGCCTGCCAGTTGCATCGGGGTGGTGGGCCCGAACGGCGTGGGAAAGTCGACCTTGCTACAGATTCTGGCCGGCCTGATCGATCCCGGCGCCGGCGACGTGCGCATCGATCCGCCGCTGGCGACCGTCGGCTACCTGTCCCAGGAGCACAGCGCGACGAGTGGCGAGACACTGCGTGCCGCACTCGAACGCAGAGCGGGCATCGCCGCAGCAGAGACCGGGCTGGCCGAGGCGGCGGCGGCACTCTCCGCAGCGGCTCCCGGGGCCGACGACCGCTACGCCGCGGCACTGGCGCGCTTCGAGTCGGCGTCCGCCGGCGACTTCGAGGGCCGCCTGAGTCACACCCTGGCGCAGGTGGGACTCTCGCCCGATCTCATGGAGCACCCTCTGTCCACCCTCTCCGGAGGTCAGGAGTCGCGCGCGGCGTTGGCGGCCATCCTGCTCTCTCGCTTCGACATCACGCTGCTCGACGAGCCGACCAACGACCTCGACTTCGATGGGCTGTCCCGGCTCGAGGAGATGGTCAGCCGGCGGCGCGGCGGGATGGTGATCGTGTCGCACGACCGGGCGTTCCTGGAGCGCACCGTGACGGAGGTGCTCGAGCTGGACGAGCACACGCATGGTGGGCACCTGTACGGCGGCGGCTGGGCCGGCTTCGAATCCGAGCGGGCCACGACGCATGCGCATGCGACGGAGGCCTACGCGGTCTACGAGTCACAGCGCGCCGAGTTGCGCCAGCGGGCCCAGCGCGAGAGGCAATGGGCGACCACGGGTGTGGCCCGCGAGAAGCGCCGGCCGCGGGACAACGACAAGACCCAACGCGACTTCCGCATCGAGCGGACCGAGAATCTGGCGGGACGGGCTCGCCGCACCCAGCGGGCACTGGACTCGCTCGACCCCGTTGCGAAGCCGTGGGAAGGCTGGGATCTGAGGTTCTCCATCAGCGAAGCTGACCGCTCGGGCGATGTCGTCGTCCGGCTCGAGGATGCGGTCGTGGCCCGGGACGACTTCACCCTCGGACCGTTCACGTTGGATATCGCCTGGGCCGACCGCGTCGCCCTGGTGGGAGCCAACGGGGCGGGCAAGACCACGCTCGTCGACGCGATGCTCGGCCGGCTGCCCCTGGTCTCGGGCACACGCCGCATGGGCCCCGCCGTGGTCGTCGGGGAGCTGGCCCAGGATCGGCGCATCCTGCGGGAGGGAGGCCCGGTGGCCGACTCCTTCGGACGCGCCACCGGGCTGCCCCCCGACCAGACCCGCAGCCAGCTGGCCAAGTTCGGCCTCGGGCCCGATGCGGTGCAGCGCCCGGCGTCCACCCTGTCGCCCGGTGAGCGGACCCGGGCCGAGCTGGCGGCTTTCGCCGTGCTCGGAGTGAACCTCCTCGTGCTCGATGAGCCGACCAACCATCTCGACCTTCCTGCCATCGAGCAGCTCGAGTCCGCGCTCGACAGCTACGGAGGCACGCTCGTGTTGGTCTCCCACGACCGGCGGCTGCTCGAGTCCGTCACGCTGACGCGCCATGTCCATCTTCCTGGTCGCCACGACCGCGACCGGGGGCTGCGCGTCACGACATAGGTACGCCCGAAGCCGGGCACGACCGGTCGTCGGGCACCCGCGACATCCGGCACGTCCGCGTGAACACTAGGAAAAACGGTCTCGCAGGGCGCTCTGGGCCGCCCAGACACCGCACATCCCGTGCACCCCGCCGCCCGGTGGGGTCGACGCCGAGCAGAGATACACCCCCTCGACGGGCGTCCGGTAGGGGTTCCAGCGGGGCACCGGCCTGAACAGGGTCTGGCGCAGCGTCGCCGCGCCGCCATTGATGTCGCCCCCCAGAAGATTGGGGTCGTACGACTCCGCCTCTGCCGCCGTGCGGACCGAGCGGGCCAGCACCCGGTCGTGGAAGCCGGGCGCGAAGCGTTCGATCTGCGCCTCCATACGCTCGCTCATGTCCACGCTCGATCCGTTGGGCACGTGGCAATAGCCCCATAGCGCGTGCTGCCCCTCGGGGGCCCGGGTCGGGTCGACCACTGACGGCTGGGCCACCAGCACGAAGGGCTGGTCGGCGTGGCGCCCCTGGTGCACGGTGGCTTCGGCCCGCGCCACCTCGTCGAAGGTGCCGCCCACATGCACGGTGACCGTGCGCCGGCAGGGCTCGGCCGCCCAGGGCACCGGGCCCTCGAGCGCCCAGTCGACCTTGCAGGCGCCCGGGCCGGGCCGAAAGCGGGACCACGGCTTGCCGGCTCGGCGCGACAGTCGTGGTCCGGCCAGCGCGACGAACTGGCGCGGCGAGGTGTCGAGCAGGATGGCCCGCGCCGGTGGGAGGTCGGCCAGCGACGCAATCGAACACCCCGTGTGGACCACACCGCCGAGCCGGCGCAGCTCGCCGGCCAAGCCGGTGGTGATGGCCGCACTCCCGCCCTCGACGACGGGCCAGCCCGCGCCGTGCCCCAGCGCAGCCAGCAGCAGGCCGAAGGCCGACGTCAACGGCGCGGTGAGGGGTTGCATCGAGTGGGCCGCCGCGCCCGCCACCAGCGCTCGTGCCGCGTCGGTCGTGAAGCGTCGAACGGCATGGCGGGCACTGGGTGCACCGACGAGGGCGAAGCGCCCCAGGGCAAGGGGGTCGTGCGGCACGGAACGCATCGGGCCCAACACGTAGGGCACGATCCGGTCCAGCCACTGCACCAGTGGATCCATGAGGTGGCGGTAGGCCGCAGCGTCGCCGCCGAGGTGCAACGCTGTTTCCTCGACGTCCCGGTAGAGCACGGCGGCCCTGCTCCCGCCGAGCGGGTTGGCATAGGCCACCGGGGGCTGGCGCAGCACAATGCCGAGTGCAGGCAGGTCCAGGGTCCGGAAGAACGGCGAGACGACCAAGGAGGGGTGGACGGCCGAGCAGACGTCGTGGCGGAAGCCGGGCAGGGTCAGGGGCTCGGTCCGCGTCCCGCCGCCGACCGTGGGCGCGCCCTCGAAGACCTCCACCGCGTGCCCTGCCCTCGCCAGCGTGAGCGCTGCGGCGAGCCCGTTCGGTCCGGCGCCCACGACGACCGCGTCAGTGCGCTCCACGGCACCGACGTTACCGACCGACCCATGCCGGCATCCGCTCAGCGGCAACTCGATTCCGGCGGGCGCTGGACGCGGCGGCCGCTCAGTCAATAGGTTGCGCCACATGGCAGAGGTGCATGGAACGTGCGAAGCACGATTCGAGGGGGTGCGCCAGACGCTCGCCGATCAGCTCGAGAACGGTGACGACCTCGGCGCGTCCGTCGCGGTGTTCCTCCACGGGGAGCCCGTCGTCGACATCTGGGGCGGCTGGGCCGACGCCGAGAGGACGCGACCGTGGGAGCGCGACACCATCACCAACGTCTGGTCGACCACCAAGACGATGACCTTTCTCGTCGCGCTCGATGCTGCACGACCGCGGGCAGCTCGACTTTCACGCCCCCGTCGCCCGCTACTGGCCTGAGTTCGCCGCCAACGGCAAGGACGCGATCGAGGTGCGCCACGTGATGGGGCACACGGCCGGCCTGAGCGGGTGGGACGAACCGATCGCCACCGAGGACCTGGCCGACTGGGAGAAGTGCACCACTGCGCTGGCCGCGCAGGCCCCGTGGTGGGAACCGGGCACGGCCTCGGGATACCACGCGCTGACGCAGGGCTACCTCATCGGCGAGATCGTCCGGCGGATCACCGGAGACTCGATCGGCGCCTTCTTCGCCCAGGAGGTGGCCAAGCCGCTCGAGGCCGACTTCTTCATCGGCCTGCCGGCGAGCGAGGACCATCGCGTCTCCAACGTGATCCCACCCCCGCCCGTCACGCCCGAGCAATTCGAGGGCGAGCTCCCCGAGTTCTTGCTCAAGACGTTCCTGAACCCGCCCCTCGACGCGACGATGGCCCACCACGAATGGTGGCGTCGCGCCGAGATCCCCGCCGCCAACGGTCAAGGCAATGCGCGCTCGGTGGCCGCCATCCAGTCCATCGTCGCCGGCAGAGGCCAGGCCCGCGGCGTCCGCCTGCTCAGCGCGGCCGGCACCGACCCGATCTTCGAGGTACAAGCGGACGGCATCGACAAGGTGCTCGGCGTCCCCGAGCGCATCGGCATGGGCTACGGCCTGAGCAACCCGCCCGACATGCCACTCGGGCCGCGGGCGTGTTACTGGGGCGGCTACGGCGGCTCGGTCATCATCGTGGACCAGGACGCTGAGCTCGCCGTCTGCTACGTGATGAACCGCATGGAGGCCGGCATCGTCGGCGACCAACGAGGCACCAACATCGTGGCCGCCACGGTTGCCGGTCTCGTGTCTTAGGGCACGACCGCCTCGGCTTCGACCTCCACCCTCCAGGCGGGATCCAACAAGCCCGCCACCACGACCATCGTCGCCGCGGGCCGAATGTCCCCGAACAGTTCCGCGTGCACCGCGCCGACGGCGTCGGCGTCCGACGCCGCGACGATGTACATCCGGGTCCGCACGACGTCGTCGAGCTGCGCGCCCGCCTCGGCCAACGCGGCCTCGATGATCTCGAAGCACCGGCGCGCCTGAGGGCCTGCCCCCTCGGGGCACCCGCCACCCGGCAGCACCGGCGCCGTGCCCGAGACGATCACCCGGTCACCGGCCCGGACGGCCCGACTGAATCCGATGGTCGCCTCGAAGGGCGAGGCCGATGCGATGCGCCGGTCCGTGGTCATGGCAAATCCTCCCACCCCGAACAGGACCCCAAGGGGGTGACCGGTACGATGGGGCCATCACGGCCCGAACTCGTTTTGTCATGGGACTCTGCGCCACGGCGCTGGCCTTCGTCCTCGGGACGGTGGTCTCGGTGGGCGCCGGGGTGGACGCAGGCGCGTCCGCGCCCAAGGCCACACATGCCCATGCGGCGCGACCTCGGACACGGGCGACCAGGGCGCGGGCGCACGCGGCGACGACCGCCACCGCACTGGTGGCGCCTCCCGGGACGACACTCACCGCGACCATCAACGGATCCATCCCGGGGTACCCCGCCCCGGGAGAGGCGTCCAACACGACGGTGGCAGGCTCCTTCTACGGCTACCGCTCGATCCTTCCCGTGATCGCGACGGCACCGGGTTGGCTCGAGGTCCGGCTGGCACAACGACCGAACGGGTCGACGACGTGGGTGCAACAACGATGGGTCACCGTCGGGGACACGCCGTACTCGATCGAGGTCAACCTCACCACCATGAACCTCTCGGTGTACGAGGACGGGATCGAGGTCCTCGACTTCCCCGCCGGCATCGGGGCGCCGGACGACCCCACGCCCCCTGGCCACTTCTTCATCTTCGCCACCGTCCCGCCGCCCGACCCGAGCTACGGCGACTTCGTGCTGGCGACCTCGGACCATTCCGACACCATCGTGGACTGGGAGAATTCCGGCGACGCCATCATCGGCATCCACGGTCCGATCACCGCCTACGACGACTCGCTGATCGGCACGACCGGTGCGGCCATCTCGCACGGCTGCATCAGGCTGCACGACGCTGAGCTGGCGCAGCTGGCGGTGATCCCGCCGGGGACACCCCTGACCATCGTCAGCTGACTTTTCGCTCGAGGCCCGTCACATCGCGCCGCCCCGGCGGGTCGAATGGTGCGACCGCACGCGCGAGAGGAGTCGGACACATGAGCGAGAGCGACTGGCTGGCCAGCCGTTTTGAGGAGCACCGGCCGCACCTCCGGGCCGTCGCCTACCGCATGCTCAGCTCACTCAGCGAAGCCGACGACGCCGTGCAGGAGGCCTGGCTCCGCTTCAGCCGCTCCGACACCAGCGACGTGGACAACCTCGGCGCCTGGCTCACGACCGTGGTGGCGCGCGTCTCGCTCAACATGCTCCGCAGCCGCCGGACACGACGCGAGGAGCCCATGGCGGCCTCCATGCCAGATCCGATCCTCGACCGTCCCGATGCCGCCGACCCCGAGCACCAGGCGCTGCTGGCCGATTCGGTCGGCCTGGCCCTCTTGGTCGTGCTCGACACCCTCACACCACCGGAACGACTGGCCTTTGTCCTCCACGACATCTTCGCCGTGCCCTTCGACGAGATCGCGCCCATCGTCGACCGCACCCCGGAGGCGGCGCGCCAACTGGCCAGCCGGGCCAGGCGCCGGGTCCAAGGCGAGCAGACCATGCCCGACGCCGACCTGACCCGTCAGCGCGAGGTCGTCGACGCGTTTCTGGCCGCCGCGCGCGACGGTGATTTCGAGGCGCTCATGTTGGTGCTCGATCCCGACGTCGTCGTCCGGGCCGACCTGGGCGCGCTGCCGGCAGGAGCCCTGCGCATCGTGCGGGGTGCCGCAGCCGTCGCCCGCCAGGCCCACACGTACGGGACCCTCGGCCTGACGCACCAGCCGGCGCTGGTCAACGGCGTCGCCGGCATGGTCACGCTGCGCGACGGCGAGGTCTTCTCCGTCGGCGCCTTCACCGTCCGGGGCGGCCGGGTGGTCGCCATCGACTTCCTGGCCGACCCGGAGCGACTCCGAAAGCTCGACGTAACGATCCTCGACGCCTGAACTCCCTCAGCGCAACTCGTAGTCGGCCAGGTCGGGCTCGCGCGTACGCGCCCAGTAGGAGTGCAGGTCGAAGGGCCAGTTCTGGGTGACCCGGCCCCGTGCATTGCGATACCACGTCGGCACGTCCGCCACGCCCCAGACCATGGTGGCATTGCCCGCTTCCATCTCGTGTCCGTAGCGCTCGTAGACCTCGCGACGACATGACATGGTGCGGTGCCCGGACTGAAGGAGACGCCCGATCGCCTCGACCACGTAGCGGACCTGGCACTCCACCATGATGAGGATGCTGCCGTTGATGACCAGGTTCGTGTTCGGCCCGTAGAGCATGAAGAAGTTGGGGAAACCGGGAACCGTGATCCCGAGATAGGCCTGCGCGTCGCCGTCCCAGACCTCGTTGAGCTCCACCCCGTCGCGGCCGAAGACACGCAGCGGCGCCACGAAGTCCGACGCGGTGAACCCGGTGCCGTAGATCAGCACGTCGGCCGGATGGTCCTCGCCGTCTTCGGTCCGGATGCCGTCGCGCGGTGACGCGCTCGATGGGGATCGTGACGAGATCGACGTGGGCCCGGCTCAGCGCTGCCGCCCACCGGCCGTCGTCACGCAAGGCACGCTTGGCGAAGGGCGGGAAGTGCGGCACCATCTTCTCGAAGAGCTCGTCGTCGTCGACCTGGGACCGCAGGACGTCGATCAGCATGGAGCGCACGACGTCGTTCCCCGCGCTCACCGCCTCGGTGTGCTCGTCCCAGGCGGGGTCCACCCTCGCCGCGCCGAGGAGTCCCTCGTGCATGACCCAGAACTGTGACAAGCGGTCCCAACGCCCGTACTCGGGCAGGAGCAGCAGCAGGTCGTGGAATTCCGGCGGGAACGGGTCGCCGTAGTTCTCCGTCGGCAGGAGCCACGGCGGCGTCCGCTGGTACACGTCGAGATGCGCCACCTCGTCGGCGAGATGCGGCACGAACTGGGCCGCACTTGCCCCCGTCCCGATCACCGCCACCCGGCGCCCCGCCACGGCCACCGAGTCGTCCCAGGCGGCCGAGTGGAACCAGGGGCCCTCGAATTCGTCACGCCCTGCGATCGCGGGAAAGGAGGGTCGGTTGAGCTGTCCGGTGGCACACACCACCGCGTCGAACGTCTCCGTCGAGTGCGTGCCGTCACCCCCGCGCAGGGCCAGCTCCCACGACTGGGAGGCCTCGTCGACGCGGGCCTCGGTCACGGCGCAGTCGAAGCGGATGCACTCCACCAGTCCCAGCGACGTGCTCATGTGTCGCAGGTAGGCCAGCAGGTCGGGCTGCGCCGAGAAGCGCGACGCCCAGTCGTTGGTTTGCGCGAACGAGAAGCTGTAGAGCTGGTTGGGCACGTCCACCCGGCAGCCGGGGTACACGTTCTCGAGCCAGGTGCCACCGACGTCGTCGTTCTTCTCGAAGACAGTCACGTCCACGCCGGCCTGACGAAGCCGGTGGGCCGCGGCGAGGCCCGAGGCGCCGGCCCCGATCACGGCACACCGGAACGACCGTCCGGTTTCCCGCAGGTGCCACGACGGCCGCCTCGGGTCGGTGCCGGTCAACCCCAGCTCCTCGACGAGGAACGGCTCCCACTGCTCGGTCGCGCCGTTGCCGACCAAGAACGCGAAGACCGCGGCGCGCGCCGCGTTCGTCAGGTCGTGGTCGTGGTCGTGCTCGTCCTCCCGCTCGGCCGCAGCCGACGAGGCGTGGGCATACCAGGCGTCCGCCGCGATGCGACGGGCTTCGTCTTGCTGTTCGGGCGTGAGGCCTCGGCCTGGGACCAGCATCTGGGACTGGTCCGGCGCCAACTCGGGACGCAGCACCGAGAGATCCCCGGTCCAGTGCGCCACCGCGCACAAGAGAGGATGGACGTCTGCCGTGGCGAAGGCAGCGTCCACCCACGCCCGCTCGGGAATGGGCGGGCGGCGAGGAGACCCACCCTCGTGATGTGTTTCGTGCTGGTCATCCCCACCCATCGACAAGGAGCCTAGGAAGAAGCTGGCGTCCGTACGCCATCGCGCCCCGGGACCAGACCGTGGCTCAAGCCCGCATGTGTTTCGCGAGCTCGGTCATCTGGCTGTTGACCTCGACGGTACGCGGCAGTGTGTCCATCGCCGCCGCCAGCGTCTCGGCGCTCCACCGATCATCTGTCTCGACGGACTCTGCGATCGACCATCCGGCATAGATGCCCACCGAGCCGCCATAGACGCTGAACACCTGCCCGTTGAAGGGGCAGGTGTCCGACGCCAGCACTGCCACCAGCGGCGAGACGTTCTCGGGATCGAAGACCTGGTTCTGCATGGGCTCGCCCATGCCCGGCGTCTGCAGCGTCAGGCGGGTGCGCGCCACCGGTGCGATGCAGTTGGCCCGGACCCCGTAGCGGTGCAACTCCATCGCGTTCACCACCGTCATCGCCGCGATACCCGCCTTGGCTGCCGCATAGTTGGTCTGGCCGACGTTGCCGTGGAGACCCGCCCCCGAGCTCGTGTTGACGATCGCCCGGTCGACGATGGTCCCGGCCTTGGCCTGCTCGCGCCAGTAGTCCGCGGCGTGCCGCGACATGTTGAACGTGCCCTTGAGATGCACCGCGACGACCGCGTCGAACTCCTCTTCACTCATGGACACCAGCATGCGGTCCCGCAGGATCCCCGCATTGTTCACGACCACGTGCAAATCGCCGAAGCTCGAGACCGCCTGGTCGATCATGGCCTTGGCACCGGCGAACGAGCTGACGCTGTCGGTGTTGGCGACCGCCTCGCCCCCTGCCGCCGTGATCTCGTCGACAACGGCTTGCGCCGCCGAGATGTCCTGCCCCGAGCCGTCGATCGCGCCGCCGAGGTCGTTGACGACCACCTTGGCGCCGAGGGAGGCAAACAAGAGCGCATGCTCGCGGCCGATGCCGCGCCCACTGCCGGTGATGATCGCCACTCTGCCTTGCAACATGGTCCAGCCGTCCTCTCGCATCGTCCGCCGCGCACACACCCCGGTCACACCGGGAGGCGGTCGGTCAGGAGCGAGACGATTGCAACGGCGCCCGGACGTGTCAAACCGAGGGATCCGGCGAACCACCGGCCGCCATCTCGTCCATCCGGCGCTGGAGGAAGCGCTTCTCGGCGTCCGTCCCGGCCAGTTCGAACGCCCGCTGGTACGACGCCGCCGCTTCCGTACGGCGGCCCAGGCGGCGCAGCATGTCGCCCCGGGCGGCCGGAAGCAGGTGGTAGTCGCGCAGGTCACCGTCCAGCTCGAGCGCATCGACCAGCGCCAGACCGGCCTCCGGTCCGGCGCTCATGGACACCGCAACCGCACGGTTCAATTCGATGACCGGAGACGGCGTGATCTCGAAGAGACGGTCGTAGAGCGCGGCGACTTCGAACCAGTCCGTCGCCTCGTCCGGCTGCACGTGGCATGACGCGATCGCCGCCTGCAACTGGAACGGTCCAGGGCGCTTGAGTCGCGCCGCGGCGTCGAGCACGGCGAAGCCTTCGGCGATGGCCTCGGCATCCCACAGGGAGTGATCCTGGGCTTCGAGCACAACGAGGTCGCCGTACTCGTCGACGCGTGCCGCGCTGCGAGCGTCGTGGAACAACATCAGCGCGAGGAGACCGAGCGTCTCGGGCTCGTCGGGCATCAGCGCGGACAGGACGCGGCCCAGCCGAATCGCTTCGGCGCTCAGGCTGCGCCGGAGCAGGTCGGCACCCGAGCTGGCCGCATACCCCTCGTTGAACAGCAGGTAGATCACACTGAGCACGGCCGCGGTCCGCTCGATCAGCTGGTGCGGCGGCGGCACCACGAAGGGGATGCCCGCATTGCGGATCTTCCGCTTCGCTCGCACCAGCCGCTGCGCCATCGTGGGCTCGGGGACCAAGAACGCGTGGGCGATCTCGGCGGTCGTCATCCCCACCAGCGTGCGCAGCGTCAACGCCACCCGGGCCTCGAAGGGGAGGGCGGGGTGGCAGCAGGTGAAGATCAGGCGCAATCGGTCGTCCGGCACGTCGTCGTCGGCCACGTTGTCTTCCACGAGCACCTCGTCTCGACCTGTGTCCATCGCGGCCACGTCGAGCGTCTTCGCCAGGCCCAACTGGGCGCGCCGCACCCGGTCGATGGCGCGGTTGCGCGCCACCGTGGTGAGCCAGGCGCCGGGACGGCGCGGGACGCCGTCGCGGGGCCAGCGTTCCAAAGCCACCGCGAAGGCGTCCTGCGCGCATTCCTCCGCCAGGTCCCAGTCGCCGGTCAGCCGGACCAGGGTCGCAACGACCCGACCCCATTCCGCGTGGAACGCCGCGGCGACCGCCGACTCGACGCTTACATCTCCCAGATCGGCCTCACCTCTATCGAGCCGTCGCGGGCACCGGGGATCTTGGCGGCCACCTCGATCGCCTCGTCGAGATCCTTGCAGTCGACGAGGTAGTAGCCCGCCAGCTGCTCCTTGGTCTCGGCAAAGGGGCCATCGGTCGCCACGGTCTCGCCGTTGCGGACGCGCACCGTCGTCGCATCGGTGGTGAAGTGAAGCCGCTCGCCGCCGAGCAGCACGCCCCGTTCGGCCATCTCCTTGCCGAAGGCCGCGTACTGGGGGGTGACGTCCTCTCCGGGTGGCTGGGACTCATCGAGGGCGATCATCAGCAGGTAACGCATCATGTCCTCCTTGGTGGTGTGGTGGTGGTGTGTTGTCCCTACGACGATCGGGACACGCCAGCATCGACACCTCTGGCCGAGTTTTCCGAAATTGTGGTCCGTGGCGGGGCCGGCGGGGCCACCTACGCTCCGAGGGTGGCGAATCCCGAGGACGACGCCCTGCTCGAATTGGACGTCGGATCGATTGCCACCGGGGGTGGCTGTGTCGCCCGCGCGCCCGACGGGCGAGTCGTCTTTGTCAGGCACGCCCTGCCCGGAGAGCGGGTGCTGGCCCGGGTCACCTCCTCGACCTCCTCGTACCTCCGAGCCGATGCGGTGGAGATCGAGCACCCCTCCCCCGACAGGGTCACACCGCCGTGCCCGCACGCCGGCCCCGGACGATGCGGCGGGTGCGACTTCCAGCACGTGAGCCTCCCGGCGCAGCGACAGCTCAAGGCATTCCGGGTCGCCGAGCAACTCTCTCACCTGGCCGGCGTGGAGCGCCGGATCGAGGTCGAGCCGGTCCATGGCGACCGCGACGGGCTCGAATGGCGCACCCGCGTGCGCGTCGCGGTGGACCGCGACGGCAGGACCGGGTTCCGCCGGCATCGCTCGCACCGGCTCGAACAGGTGGACCGGTGCCTGGTGGCGAGCCCCGCCGTGACGGGTACCGGCGTCCTCGCGGCCACATGGCCCGGGGTCGCTGAGCTCGAGATCATGACGGGGAACCAGGGTGATGCGCTCGTCTCGCTGACCCCGCGCGGCCGCCGTCACCCCCGCCCACCAGAGATCGATCGACCAGAGATCGACGCCGGCCTCGTGGAACGGGGCACCGTGCGCCGGCCGCCCGGTGCCGTGCACACCCGGGTGCACGGACACAGCTTTCGCGTCTCTGCAGGCGTGTTCTGGCAGGGGCACGTGGGTGCGCCCGCCGTCCTGCTCTCCACCGTGCTCGATCTCGTCGGCGATTGCCGAGACGCTGCCGTCGTCGACCTCTACGCCGGCGCGGGACTCTTCGCCGTCCCTCTCGCCGACCGGGTGGGGCCCGGGGGCTCGCTCACCGCCGTGGAGCGAGACCCTCGAGCCTGCGCCGACCTCAGGCACAACGGCACTGGTCGTGCTTCGCTGCACGTGCTCGAAGAAGAGGTGACGCCCGACCTGGTCGCGGAGCGGATCGGCCACCCGGCGGTCGTGGTGCTGGACCCGGCCCGAGAAGGTGCCGGAACCAGCGTCATGGGCGCGCTCGCCGCCCACGCGGCGTCCGTCGAACGGCTCGTCTATGTCTCGTGCGACCCGGCGTCGTTCGGCCGCGACGCACGGGTCCTGCTCGACGCCGGCTGGGACCTCGCCGCCCTACGTGCCTTCGACATCTTCCCGATGACCGAACACGTCGAGTTGGTCGCCGCGTTCGACCCCCGGCGCTGACCGCGATGAAGGCGATCGCTCGACGAACCTAGGAGTGCCCGCCGAGCTCGTGCTCGATATGACCGATCGACTCGAACTGCAACGTCGAGTGCTCGACGTCGAAGTGGCCCGTCAAACATTCCTGGAGGTGGTCGAGCACACGTCCGGCCTCACCCGTGTTGAGGCACTCGTCGGTGACCACGATGTGCGCGGTGAGAATGGGCAGCGACGAGGTGAGGGTCCAGGCGTGCAGGTCGTGCACCGACTCGACCTCGGGGAGCTCGAGCAGGTGCCGGCGCACCTCGTCGAGATCGATGTCGTCGGGGGTGGCCTCCAGGAGGATGCGCAGCGAAGGCCGCAACAGTTGCACGGCTGCTTTCAGCATCAGGACCACGACCACCAGTGACGCGATGGCGTCGGCGCGATCGAAGCCCCAGACGACGATGATCACGCCGGCGATCAGGGTGCCGGTGAACCCGTAGAGGTCGGTCAGGATGTGCCGGTAGGCCCCTTCGATGTTGAGTGACCGCCGGTTCGCCCGAGCCATGCTCAGGGTGGCCACGATGTTCACCGCGACCCCGACCGCGGCGACGACGATCAAGACGGCGCCGTCGACCGTCGAGGGGTGCAACAGACGCACCACCGCGTCCCAGGTCACCAAGGCCGAGACAATGAGCAGGGCGATGGCGTTGGCCGCCGCGGCCAGGATCTCGGCGCGCTTCATCCCGTAGGTGTGCGAGCGGGTCTCGGGCCGGGCTGCCAGGTGGATCGCCACCAGCGAGCCGGCGATCGCACCGACGTCGACCAGCATATGTCCGGCGTCGGCCAGCAGCACCAGCGAGTTTGAGGCCACGGCGGCACCCACCTCGAAGGCCATGAAGGCGACGAGCAGGACGAGCGACACCACGAGGGCACGCCGGTCGCCGTCGACCGACGCCTCGCCGGCTCCGCTCAGGTGGATGTGGTCCTCACCCATCGGCGGCGACGCCGTGGGCGGTGACATGGTCGGCGTGCGTGAGGACCTCTTCCACCAGGCGCCGGACGTGCGCGTCGTCCACCACGTAGAAGATGTGGGTCCCTTGGCGGCGGCTCCGCACCAGCCGGGCGAGCCGAAGCTTGGCGAGATGCTGCGACACTGCCGCCGGCTGTGCCCCCACCATCTCGGCCAGCTCGTTCACCGAGTGCTCCCCCTCGAGGAGAGCCCAGATCACACGCAGCCGGGTCTCGTCGCCCAGCAGCTTGAGCATCCCGACCGCGGAGCGGAACTCCTCCCGGGCCGGACTCGTAAGTATCTGCGCAGGCACGCAGATACAGTACCCGCGAGGGGATGGTTCCGGTTCGCCGTCAGCCCGGGGCCGTCAGCCGCCGAAGATGGGTGCCTGGGACTGCGGGCCGAACACGGAGAGCGGTGGCGGCTGCACGGTGCAGGGCTGGGAGACCGAGCCCGGCGGCAGGGCGGCTTGCATGATCCGGTTCACGATCGGTCCCGCCACCTGGGCGCCGTCGAGGTAGTTCGACTGGAACGGCACCACGACCGCCACCGCGATCTGGGGGTGGTTCGCCGGGGCGAAGCCGATCATCCAGGTGTCGGTGGGCGCACCTGGGACCGCGGATCCGGTCTGCGCCGTGCCGGTCTTGACGGCGGCGCACAGGTACGAGGGGAAACCGACGCCGGCGGCGGTCCCGCTCGGGTTCGTGATCACGCCCTCCATGAGCGAGGTCACCTGCTGCGGCCCCCGGCGACGCCACCGTCGCCGCGGGCTTCGGGGTGTACTGCGTGACCAGCGCACCCTGGGAGTCGTGGATGGACGACATCAGGTGCGGCGTCATCATGACGCCCCCGTTGGCGATCCCGGCCGCCACCATGGCGTTCTGCAGCGCGGTGGCCTGGACGTCGAACTGGCCGATGGCGCTCTGGCCGAGATGCGACGTGGAATTGCCGGGCAGGTCCGGGAACACCGACTTCACCACGCCCGGCAGGTCGATCCCGGGCACCGAGTTGTAGCCGAACAGCTCGGCCTGCCGGGTCATGATCGGCACGCCCAGCTGGACACCGAGCTCGGCGTAGCCGGGGTCACACGACTGCGGCAGCATGACCGTCATCGTCCCGCCGCAGGGCCCGGACTGGTCACAGAGCTGGTAGCCCGGCGCATCAGGGAACGACTGGCACTTCTGGACCGGATAGTTGAAGCTCGCCAGCGACGGCTTGAGGTTGTAGGCGGCCGTGCTGGTGACGACCTTCATGGTCGAACCCGGCGCGAAGGCGTACCCGGTGGCGATGGGCTGCAGATACTGGAAGCCTTCGCGGTCCTTCCCGGCGTAGCTCAGGTGCGCCAGCTGCTCGGCCTGCAACGAGGTGCTCACCAGCGCGTTGGGGTCGAACGTGGGGTTGGAGACCATGGCGAGGATGTTCCCCGTCGACGGCTGGATCACCACGACGGCGCCATCCTTGTTGTCGCCCGGCGGCAGCGTCGTCAGCGCCTGCCACGCCGCGTTCTGCAGTGACGGCTCGACCGTGAGCGTCACGTCGTCGGTCGTCTGCGGCAGGTTCTGCCGGAAGAGCAGCTGGCTCAGCGTCTGGGGCGCCTTCTGGTGCGGCCCGAGGTAGGAGTCGTACTGCTCCTCGATCCCGGTTGTGCCGTAGAACAGGGCCGAGTCGTACCCCGTGATGCCCGCGTACAGCGGGCCCTGGGGATATTCGCGCACGTAGTGGTAGGGATAGTCGACGGAGTTCACTGACGACGGCGTGCGGACCGACTGGGCCAGCACGGTGCCGTCGGCCGCGTAGATCGTCCCTCGCGGGTTGTTGTCGCGCTGCACCGCGACGCGCGGGTTGAACGGCGAGGTCTGCAACGCCTTTGCCTTCACCAGCTGGATGTTGACCAGCTGGGCCGCGACGAGGCCCAGGCACGCGACCAAGATGACGCCGAGCCATCGGATGCGTCGGCCCATCAGCGCGCCGGCCGATTCGTGGACGAGGCGATCACCGCGAGCATGGTACGCGGCAGCACCCCCGCTGGGGCTTCATACCTGCTCAGCCGTCCCCCACCCCCGATGCAGCGCCGCCCGGCATCCAACGGCACTTGCTGGCGACGTGTCGCGACACGACGCACCACGCACGAGACTGGGCCGATCGTGCCGGGGCGAAACGTGGTCAGGTTCAAGATCGGTCCGCGGGCTGCCGATTTAGTGCGTGTGCGGCATCCGCCACGTCCCCCCGGTGGAGATCCGCCACCAGCACCGACATCGGTGACGTACCGATCCCGTGACCGCCGCAACCGCGCACAACGCAAAGGGAGATTCGTGAGACGACGTTCGCCGAGGTCCATCCTTCAGGCATCGATCATCAGTGGGGTCGCCGCCCTTGTCCTGACGATCTACCTTCCGGCGGCACCGGTCGCACACGCCGACGAGGTCGCGCACGCAGCCGGCTTCGTCGCGAACCAGACGTGGAGCCAGACGCTGCCCGACGGCGGCAACCCGATCGCGTTGTCCTCGCCCAACGTCGCCGACCTCGACGGGCAGCCGGCCGTTGTCGTCGGCGACCAGGCCGGCTACGTCTGGGCCCTCCACGTGGCGAGCGGCACGCCGGTCGCCGGCTGGCCCTACCACGCCGGCGCCCCGGTCAACTCCTCACCCTCCGTCGCGCCCATCGATGCCAACGGGACTGACACCGTCTACGTCGGCTCGGGCGATGCGGCGAACGCGTCGGTGGGCGGCTACCAGGCCATCGGGCCCAACGGCGGCGACCAGTGGTTCGTCCAGGAGACGACAACCCGGGGACCGACCCGACGCCGCACTCCGCCGTGCAGGCCTCGCTGACCGTCGCGGCCTACGCAGACGGCTACGGCGTCGAGGCCGGCTCCCTCGGCCAGAACACCTACGCGCTCGGAGCGGGCAACGGTGCCGTCCTGGCCGGGTTCCCCTGGTTCCAGGCCGACTCCGTCTACTCGACGGCAGCGGTCGCCGACCTCTACGCCAACGGGGACAGCCAGATCATCAGCGGCGGCGACTCCACCGCCGGCATCGCCTACGGGCAGACGTATTCGAACGGCGGGCACATCCGCATCATCTCGACCGCCGGGAACCTGTTCACCGGGAATCCCGCCGGCGGTCTCGTCTGTCAGTACAACACCAACCAGAACATCGACCGCTCCTCGCCTGCCGTCGGCCAGTTCCTCTCCGGCGGCGCCGTCGGGATCGCCATCGGAGACGGGAGCTACTACTCCGGCGCGTCTGACTCCGACACGGTCTTCGCGATGAACACTGGCTGTGGGCTCGCGTGGAGCAACGTCCTCGACGGGATCACGGCCGACTCGCCGGCCCTCGCCGACGTGCAGGGCAACGGACAACTCGACGTCGTCGAAGGCACCCAGGCCGGCTCGGGCGGCACGATCTACGTGCTGAACGGGACCAACGGAAACGTGGTGTGGTCCGCACCGGCCAGCGGCGAGGTCATCGGCTCGCCCGTCACGGCCGACCTCACCGGCGGCGGCTACCAGGACGTCATCGTCCCCACGACCCAGGGGATCGACATCTTCGACGGCCGCTCGGGCGCCCAGGTCGCGACGCTCGGCGCCGACGACGGCTTCCAGAACTCGCCGCTCGTGACCGACGACCCCGACGGGCACATCGGCATCACGGGTGCGGGCTATACGGCTCAGCGTCGACTCACCGGCGTGATCACGCACTGGGAGATCGACGACACCAGCGGCAGTGGTGCGAGCGTCTACGAGACCGGCGCCTGGCCGCAGTTCCACCACGACCCGCAGCTGACGGGCGACGCCGGCACACCGGCGCCGACCATCGAGGTGCCCTGCAACGCGCCGGCCGGTGGTCCCAACGGCTACATCCTGTCCGCCACCGACGGCGGTGTGTTCGACTACGGCAACATCCCCTTCTGCGGGTCGACCGGGAGCATTCACCTCAACCGGCCGGTGGTGGCCGATGCCCTGACCCAGGACGGCGGCGGGTACTGGGAGGTGGCGTCCGACGGCGGACTCTTCTCCTTCGGCGACGCCGGGTTCTACGGCTCCATGGGCGGCAAGCCGCTCAACCAACCGATCGTCGGCATGGCCGCGACCCCGGACGGCAAGGGGTACTGGGAGGTGGCCTCCGACGGGGGCATCTTCGACTTCGGCGACGCCGGGTTCTACGGCAGCGCCGGGAGCATCCATCTCAACAGCCCCATCGTCGGCATGGCCGCGACACCTGACGGCAAGGGCTACTGGCTGGTGGCCTCCGACGGCGGCATCTTCAGCTACGGCGATGCCACGTTCCACGGATCGATGGGCGGCAGCCCGCTGAACCGACCCATCGTCGGCATGGCCGACGACGCGCACACCGGCGGGTACTGGGAGGTCGCGTCCGACGGCGGGATCTTCTCGTTCGGCGCACCGTTCTACGGCTCGACCGGCAGCATGCACCTCAACGCGCCGATCGTCGGCATGGAAGCCAACCGCAACGGCTCGGGCTACCGCTTCGTCGCCTCCGACGGCGGGATCTTCTCCTACAACGCGCCCGTTCTATCGGTTCGATGGGTGGCAAGCCCCTCAACAAACCCGTCGTGGCCATGGCCGGGACCTGAGCGCAGGACTGCACCGGGCGACCGGCTCTCCTGCGCCGGGCCGCCGCGGTTCAGAGCCGGCTGAGCGCGCCGGGACGAGCTGCGTTTCCAGCACGTGCTGTGTGTCCAGTGTGGCAACGGGCCGCCGATGTCGTCACCGCTAACGTGAACCTCTCTGCGGAGTCGGCGATCGGGAGGCGCGCGTGAGCAGCACTAGTGCAAGGCGATACCGAGCTCGTCGGGCAGCGCCGCGAAGGCCACGTCCTGATCATCTCCATGCAGCGAGCCGCCAAGCGCAACGCGATCGACCGAGCAGTTGGCGGATGCTCTCGACGACGCGCTCAACAACCTCGACGACGACGATCAGCTCGTGGGTCGGCATCTTGACGGGCACACCCGACGTGTTCTCGGCCGGGAGCGATCTCACGGCCGGCGGTGACTACGTCACCCAGCGAGGCGGTGAGTACGGCCTGATCCGCCGTGTGCGCCGCAAGCCGCTGATCGCCGCCGTGGAGGGCCCGGCACTCGGCGGCGGGCTCGAGCTCGTCCTGGCCTGCGACCTCGTCGTGGCGTCGGAGACGGCCCGCTTCGGCCTCCCCGAGGTGGGCATCGGAGTGGTGCCCACGTGCGCCGGCCTGTTCCGCGCGCCGCGTGCACTGCCACTGAACCTGGCGCGTCAGCTGATTCTCACCGGACGACCCATCGATGCACGGCGCGGCTACGAAGCGGGATTCGTCAACGTCCTCACCGAGGCCGGGGGCTCGCTCGAGGGCGCAGCTCCGTCTGGCCCGGGACATCTGCTCCAACGCGCCCGTCTCGGTCCAGGCGTGCCTCGCCGCCGTGAACGAGCTCACCGCGGACACCGACGAGCTCGGCTGGCACCTCACCGAACGCGCGCTCTCGCGGCAGCCACGCGCTCGTCCGACGCTCGCGAGGGCGTGGCTGCATTCCTCGAGAAGCGGCCGCCCGTCTGGACCGGGCGCTGAACCGACAGTTCGCCCGTCGAGCGCACTGCTCGGTTCGCTCGCTTGACCGAGTGGCTGGCGCAGGTCGGGGGTTCGGGTCGCAGTTCCGACACGTCGCTCGAGGGCGAATCGGAACTTCCTGTGCGGTCAGCTACCCCGGGGACCTGGGCCTTCTGGGGCTTCACCCGGAGTGAGCAACTCCCAGGATGGCGGGACTGCTCCCGGGCCGACACCAAGTCGATTGCTTCAGCGGGGACCCGCAGGCGCCGAAAGGTAGTACGAGTTCATCAATCGTTGTCCGCTGACATTCCGCGCCGCCCGGCCGGCGGTACCATGCCTCACACATCACGAGCGCGGCCCGAGCCGCCGGAGAGAACTTTTTTGGCTTCCCTTGCAGTTGCACGGCCCGGCGCTGAAACCCCAGAGCAGGCGCGTCCTGTCGCTCTTTCCTTCCGAGGCGTCACCCACCGCTACGGGCCCAGGATCGCCCTCGATCACCTGGACCTGGAGGTGCCCCAAGGTGAGGTGCTGGCACTGCTTGGACCAAACGGGGCCGGCAAGTCGACCACGATCTCTGCGCTGCTCGGTCTCATCCGACCCCAGGAAGGCCGCGTCGAGGTCCTCGGCAGCGACCCGCGCCAGTCCGTCGCCGACGGCCGCGTCGGCGCCATGCTCCAGTCCGGCTCGGGCATCGGCTTGCCCCCTGGCGTCCGCGTCGAGGAGGCCCTCGGCCTGGTCCGCAGGCTCTACCCCCATCCGGCACCGCGTGATCAGATCATCGAGCGGGCTGACATCGGTTCACTTCTGCGCCGGCGGACCGATCGACTCTCGGGCGGCCAGGCCCAGCGAGTCCGCTTCGCCATCGCGATCGCCGGCGACCCCGAGGTCGCGTTCCTCGACGAGCCGACCTCCGCCATGGACGTGGAGTCCCGCCAGGGTTTCTGGCGGATGATGCGCGACTTCGGGAACGAGGGCCGCACTGTGCTCTTCGCCACCCATCACCTGGCCGAGGCGGACGAGATCGCCGATCGGGTCATCGTGCTCAACCACGGCAAGGTCGTGGCGGACGGTCCCGGCGCCACCCTCAAGGCGGCCGTGGCCACCCGACGGCTCCGTTTCGTCACCGACCGGCCCGACCGCACTGGACTCGCCGAGCTCGAAGGCGTCACGGAGGTCGAAGTCTGTGGCACCGGCGTCTCGATTGACTCACTGGATGCCGACGCCACCATCAGGGACCTCGTCGGCCGTGGCATGCCGTTTCGTGACCTCGAGGTCACAGGGGCCGGGCTGGAGCAGGCCTTCGTGGCCTTGACCGGGTGCGGTGCCGCGAAGGCGGCTGCTGGAGTCACACCGGCGCACGCCGCAGCCGCCGGCACACGGGGTCGACGCGTCTCGTGACCGACCTTTCGATCGCCCCGCCGGACCTGACGCATCAGCTGAGCGTGGCGGCACCGTCGGAGCCCATGCCACGCGACGGCACGCGCAGCCGCCTGACTCCACTGATGGCCTTTGGGCGATTCGAGGTGGGGCGCCTCGTGCGGAGCTGGAAGTTTCTCGCCATTACCGTCGGGTTCCCGGTCATCTTCTACATCCTCTTCCTCGGCGACCATACGGCCGGCAACGTCGTCGACGGCACCGTGCCGTGGCGCGTCTACCTCATGGTCTCGATGTGCTCCTTCGGCGCGCTCGTGGCCGCCCTCAACGCAGGCGGTACCCGACTCTCGATGGAACGAGCTTCAGGATGGGCCCGCCAGCTCAGGGTCACCCCGATTCCTGCCTGGTCCTATGTCGCCACCAAGATCTTTTCCAGCATGCTGGTCGTGTTCCCGGTGATCGTGTTGGTGGAAGCGGTCGGTGCTGGCTTCGGCGATGTTCGCTTGTCTGCCACGTCATGGATGTCGCTCACCCTCTTGCTGTGGGCGACCTCGCTTCCCTTCGCCGTCTTGGGTGTCTTCATCGGCTTCCTGGTTTCGACCGAGGCTGCGTTTCCTGTCGTCACGGGACTCATGTTCGTGCTCGGCTATTTCGGAGGCCTGTTCAACCCGGTGAACCAGATGCCGGGTTCGCTCCAGTTCGTGGCCCACTTGATGCCGAACTACCACCAGCTCACGCTGGCCCTGTCCTCACTCGACGGCCACACCCTGGCGCTCAGCCATTGGCTGATCCTGATCGCCTACGTGGCGGCCCTTGGATTGGCCATCGTGTGGAAGCACCGGGTCGAAGAAGCCCGAGGCCTTGCCTGACCCGAACTCCGCGGCGATGTCGTCCCCACAACGACAGCTCGGTCGTCTCGGCACAATCGAATGACATGGGTCGGCCAAGGTCCGCGAGGAACTGACCAGGGACAATGGCGGTGTCCGCCGAGTCGATCCGGGCACTCCTCCGTCGGTCCTCGAGCACCCCTCGGTCAAGCGCTGACGACCACCTGGCGCCTCCCCGGCAACCGGCATGCCCCAGAGCGGACCAAGTCCCTAGTGTTGCCGTCGTGCCCTCGCCCCTGATGCCGGCAGCCGTGTATGTGGGCGACGGAAGAATCGCGGTCGAGCAGGTGCCGCGACCGGAGCCGGGACCCGGCGAGGTACTGGTCGAGATCGCCGAGTGCGGCATCTGTGGCTCCGATCTCCACATGGTCCTGGAGCGCTACGCCAAACCTGGAGCCGTTCTCGGGCACGAATGGTCGGGCATCGTGGCCTCCGCGCCACCAGACTCAGGCTGGTCTCCCGGCGATCGCGTGGTGGGGAACCCCCCACCGGGCTGCGGGGTATGCCGACCATGTCGACGGGGACGCCCGTCGGTGTGCCTGAACCGTCCGAAGGCCGACTTTGCCGGATACCGCGGCGCCTTCTGCACGTACAAGACGGTGGCAGCCGACGGTCTAATCCGGATACCCGATTCGCTCCCGACCAGGGTTGCCGCGCTGACCGAGCCGATGGCGATCACGCTGCACGCGTTGCGACTGGCCGGCGTCGGTCGCGACGATCGCGTCCTCGTCACCGGAGCCGGCCCGGTCGGCCTCCTGGTCGTGGCAGTGCTGCGTGCGCAGGGGGTCTCCGACATCACCGTGAGCGAGCCTTCAGCCGTCCGGCGCCAGCAGGCGCTCGACGTGGGCGCGACTCGCGTCGTGACGCCCGACATGTTGGAGCAGCCGCCAATGGCCCTGCCCGTTGCGGAGCCCTTCGAGGTGGTGTTCGAATGCTCGGGCCGCGCCAGCGCGGTCGAAGCAGGATTCGGGCAGCTGGACTACGCGGGCACCCTCGTGATTGTCGGGACCGGCTTCGAACCACCCCGGATCAACCAGAACCGCATGATCATTTTCGAGCTCGAGATCATCGGGGCCTACAACTACAACGACGAGGGGTTCCAACCCGCCGTGGACCTCCTCGACACTGCCACGCTGCCGTTCGACGCCCTGATCGAACCCGCCAACATTCCGCTGGGCGAAGTGATGGTCTCCATGGAACGCCTGGCACGTGGCGAGATACCGAGCAAGGTGATGGTCCAACCAGGTCTGGCGTCGTGAGCGCGACCGCCTTCACCCCTCGCATCAATCACGTGGCGATCAGCGTCGATGCCGAGATCATGGACGAGGCAGGCCGGGCCGCACTCTTGGACTTCTACTCCGAGGTCTTCGGGTGGATCGAGGGGGACAACAGCACGGAGAAAGGGAACCCCCTCATTCTCTATACCGGGTCATTGGGTCAGTTCCTCTACCTGCTGCCGGCGAAGGGCGAATTCATGGTCACGCCGAACATGGACCACTTCGGCCTGGAGGTGTCGTCAAAAGACGAGCTGGTGGAGATTCTGAACCGCGTCAAGGCCTACCAGAGCAAGGACGACCGGGTTCGCGTCACCGACGTCGGCGCCATGGTGACGCGCTACGAGGGCAAGAAGTACATGCTTACCAACGCCTATATTTGGTTCTTGATCCCGCTGTGGATCGAGCTCCAGCACGTGGAGCGCCTCGCGGAGGACTGACCGGTCCGCCCGCAGACTCCTGGTGCATTCGCTCCCGAACGCCGCATCCCGGCACGGCGCTCATCCGCGTCACCGAAGACGGAGGCCCGGCTACGGGCACTCCGAGGTCTCTGACTCCTGTTGAACGACCGAGACCTGCGAACCGGCACGCTTCACGACTTCGAGTCAGACGCTAAAACGGCGACCAGTCCCCCTCCGGGTCGGTGGTTTGTCCCAATTCGATCAGATAGCCGTCGGGATCGCGGATGTAGCAACGAATCTCATACGCGTGTTGCTTGGGAGGCGTCAGGAATTCAGCTCCCTTGGCAGTCCACTCTTCATACCTGGCGTAGATGTCGGTGACCCGGATATTGAGGAAACTGCTGACCCGATCCGGGTCGCGTGGCGTCTCTAGGGTCACGGTCGGCTTGTCGTCTGTCGGGCCTCCGCCGGCATTGATGACGATGAAGCTGTTGGCCAGTGCCACATTGGTGGGCACTGGACCGAAGACCACCGTGCCGCCGAGGACTTCTGTATAGAACCGTCGGGAGCGTTCGACGTCGTCGGAGACAATGAAGTGGGTCAACACCATTTCTTCTTCGGACCCATTGATTTCAGCCAACTCACACCTCCGGCGGTTGGGGCGCCTCCCCCGCGTGCGAAGGGGTCTGCAGCCGATGTTTCCAAAGAGCGAAGTATCCCCCGCAATTCCACGCCACGACCAGACGCGACCCTTGCATTCCGAGGTTCCGGCGTCGGGCCGAAGAGCACTCTGTTCATTCGTGTGCGTTGCTCATTCCTGTGCGTGACGCGCACGCCGGACCGGACCGATGAAGGCGGAAGGGATCCACAGAGCCCTGACCAGGGAGGCCGACCGCAGGTTGGAGCGACGACAGTCTGTCGACGGAGCCCGGTCGTTCACACTTGTCACGACGATTTCACGCTGAGGAACTCCGCTTTCACCAAGAGATTTTGAGAGATGAACGAGTACAGTCGTCTGTCAGTGGAGCACAGAGGTGCGGCGACACCAGTCGCCGAGTTTGTTTTTTGCGCCTTGATCGACAGCTTCACTGCTGTCCGAGTGCTGGAGGGGTAGTGCGCAGAATCATCGTCTTGCTGGCTGCCACGTGCAGCCTTGCTGTGTTCGCATCTCCTGCGAGCGCTCAGGTGGCGAATCACACGAAGGGATGGGGAAAGGCCTTCGGTGACTCGCCGACGAATCTAAACAATCCCAATGGTGCTGCTCCCGCCGAGGTCGCAGACATGGTCACCACCAACTCGAACACCTATGTGTTGGACGGCAACGGCAACATTTGGGCGGCGGGTAGTAACAGCGTAGGAGAGCTTGGTCAAGGGTCCTCTTCGGGACTGACCTCATCCGTGGACTTGCTGAAGATCAAAACCTGCTTCGTCCCAAACGTCGCAACCGCAGGGACCCTTGAGTCGGGACGTTGCCCACAGTTTCAAAGTCTTGCGCTGGTTGGTCCGAACGGCACCATCATGGCCATCGCTGCCGGGGTCGACGGTCAACCGGGAGATGTCTACGGGTGGGGCTGGAACTCATTCGATCAGCTGTGCGCTTCCGACCAAACGATCCAGGCGAACGCACCAGCGGCTGCGCCCAAAGGTACGTCGGTGATTTCCCCGGTCGACCTGACCGCTGCGGGGTACGTCCCGCCTGGCGTGACCATGGTGGCCGGAGCGGGTGATCACGCGACGTACTACGTGGGGGGCCAGAACGC
Organism: uncultured Acidimicrobiaceae bacterium; assembly: GCA_963736225.1. GTDB lineage: Bacteria > Actinomycetota > Acidimicrobiia > Acidimicrobiales > RAAP-2 > Bog-473. The sequence continues at coordinate 425,844 of CAVTOF010000004.1, forward strand.
GAACTCGTCCTATCCGACCAACACGCTGTGGTCGTGCGGCCAAAACAACGCCGGCGAGCTGGGCGATGGAACGACAGACTCTGAGCCGTCTCCCACGCCCGTGCCCGTCACCGGCATCCCCCTCTCTATGTCGCCCGTCGAGTCCCTGACGGCAGCCTGGAGGGACGAGGGCGTCTTACTGCAAGACGGCACCTACTGGACCTGGGGCGATAACAACTTCGGTCAGCTCGGGTACTCCACTACCAACGAATGTGTCGTCCTCCAGTCGCAGACCAATGCCTGCGGCTTGTCACCGGAGCAGGTGATATTTCCAAACTCGCTAACAGTGATGGTTCCCGCCAATCCGCTGAATACGACGGTTTCCATGGGAGGTGGCGGCCCCACCGACGGCCAGACCATCGCGATTCTGTCGAACGGCGACTATTACGGATGGGGCGACGACACCGATGGCCAACTGTGCAATGGAAGCACGACCATGTCCAACAACGGGGACAACGGTGGAATTCCATTGACCGGGGCGGCCGCTAACGACTTCACGAGCTACCTTGCCGGTGAAGGCGTTCCTGCGCCGAGCGAGGTTGCTTCTGGCGGCACGACTGGTTACCTGCTGAACTCGACATCAGGAGATGTATGGTCGTGCGGGAACAACTCTCGCGGCCAACTGGGCAATGGGGGGACCCCAACCGATAGCCCGACGCCAGTCGAGACCATTGGGAATGGGAATGCGACGTCCGTGTCGTCCACCAACTTCAACACGTCAGCCGTCGTGGCTCCTGGCGGATAGTCGCTCGCTCATTCCCCGCACTCCGTACAGGGCATCGTGCATCTGCGGCGTTCACTAGCTCGCCAACCGCCTTGAAGCGTCTGCGCATGGGGTGCTGCTTGCTGGACTCGGCACGACCTCAGCCGTGTAGAGCCTTTCGAACCCCCTTCTGTCAGCTGGAGAAATCGAGGGAACCTAGGTCGGGCCTCAACTCACCCGACCGTCCTTGACCAGCATGTACCTCCATCTTCCCGGGGAATCGCTGCTTTCGTTTCTTGCCAGCTGCTCGATTCTCGACAGAATTGATCCGTGGAGCTCGACAGTGCAACCCAGGGGCTGTACCTGATCGCTCCCGCTCACTTCACGGCTGCCCGAGACAAGATCGCCTCCGAAGCCCGCCAAGCGGGCGACACGGAACTCGCCTCATCATTGAAGAAACTCCGTAAGCCTTCGGTGGGCGCTTGGCTTGCGAATCTCCTTGTCTTCGAACAGCCGAGCGACGTCGAGCGTCTCGTCAACTTGGGTGTGGATCTGCGATCGCCGCAACACACTCACGATGGCGAGCAGATTCGAAGGGTCTCGAAAGAGAAGGGTGACGCTGTCTCCACACTCGTGCGAGAGGCAAGGCTAAAAGCTTCTCGAGCCGGCCAGTCGGTTTCCACGGCTGCTTCGCGCGAGCTCGAAGCAACCCTTGAGGCTGCCTTTGCGGATCCTCAAGCTGCTGAGAGCCTTCTAGGAGGATGCCTGAGTGGCGGGCTTCGTTATTCAGGACTCGGATTCGGCGAGCAGCCGGCGACGGGACCGACTCCTCCTTCCAAGAGTTCTGCTTCCGCACGACGCGCACAGTCTGCTGACAAGATCGCCGCACAGCGCACCTTGGCGAAGGCTCAGCACGAGGCAGAACAGGCTGATGCTCATTTGGAAACGGCGATCCAAGCGGTGGTGGACGTCACCCAGGAATTGACGCGACTCAAGTCCGCCGAAGCCCTGGCGAAACGACGGTCCAAAGAGGCTCACGCGAGGGTTTCAGCGGAGCGAAGAAGGCTCGACAAGCTGGGCTACACGTAGAAGGTCTCCCCGAGCCATCGCACTGGCGCAGTTCTGGAGAATGGCTGACGTAGGGTGGTTCGTTATGCGGCACGCAACCGCCAAGACGCTCAAAGACCTAGAGCCGCTACTTGAAGAGTTGCGCTCGGTACCCGGACTGGTCGAGAAGCGGCCTGGCATCTTCTACCGCAAGTCGAAGGCCTTCTTGCACTTTCACGAGGACCCGTCCGGTCTGCACGCAGACATCCGATTCGAAGAAGATTTCGAACGAGTCAGAGCTGAAACGGATGTGGAGCGGGAAGCACTCATGGACAGGGTCCGAGCGTCGATGACGAGTGTTGCTTGACCTGCGCACGGGAGCACTCTTGCGGCACTCGTATCCTGGAGTCAATGAAACACTCCGAAAGCGGCCGGCCCACTCCTCCTCGTCTTCCGGCCGACCTCTCCTCGGAACCCGATCTGCGTCTCACCGCCGGCTGTGAGATCGACGGCACGTCCATCCAGGGGGACTTCTCAGACGGCGATCTGGAGGGCTTGCAAATAGAGGACGCACACATCGTCCGTTCTTCATTCACGGCTGCTGATCTGACCCGTCTCCGCCTCATAGATGTGCTGGTGGAAGGGAGTGACTTTTCAGGCGCAGACATGGAGGAAGCCTCTTTCATCCGCGTGGCTTTCATCGACTGTCGTATGTCAGGCGCACGCCTGCCCCGAGCCCGGATGCAAGATGTCACCTTCTCCGAGGTAAGGCTTGACCGGGTGAACTTCCGAATGGTCGATGGCCAACGAGTCGTCTTCAATCATGCAAATCTCGAGCACGGTGATTTCTATTCTGCGCACTTGAAGGCTGCATGCTTTTTCGACTGCGATCTCAGCCGAGCAGATGTGTCTCAGGCAGAGCTACCGGGGGCCCGCTTTCACGGCTCTGTCCTCTCAGAGATCAAAGGCAGCGAATACCTTCGAGATGTGGTCATTGAAAGCGCCCAGGTGCTTCCCCTCGCACACGGCGTCTTTGCGGGCCTGAACATCCGGGTCGAAGACGAACGGGATGCTGATGTTGGATCTAAGGACAATGAAAAGTCGTCCACGCCGAGACAGCCTCACACCTAGCCGGCTACACAGGACATCCTCAGCCGGTGCGTTCGAAATGCAAATGCGATCGATTCCCCGTGGCAGTTGGAAGAGGCGAGTTGGGAGAGGCGCACTCGGTGATGTCCCAGAGAAATCGACCTGCCCCAAGAGAGTCGCTCGATTCCGATCCTCGCGTGGCCGCTCGGTTCGTGTCTTGGTGCTCGTCGCCAGCGCGGGACTGTCGTTGAGTCTCGCGAGCTGCGGGTCATCGAGTCCATCGAAGCCGTATCAGCAAGGCTGGGATCGGGCGGTCACGTCACCGGGGTACGACTGCAACACCGTCCCGCGGGGCATCGCATCAGCCTCCGATTGGACAAAGGGTTGTCAGACCGGACAGGGCTTTTTGAACGCTCATGACACGAAGGGTCAGTATCCGACTCCTACGCCGACCACATACCCCGGGGATCCATAAAGCTGCCTCATTGATTGGCCCATTGTGACGGCACCTTGGCCGACCCGGCCGTCACCGCCGCAGAAGTCGTGTGCTATTCGCCGTCGTCAGCACACGCCAATGAATGGGTCGCGTGTATCAGGCCTTGCCAGGCTCATACGACTCCGTGAAGAGATCCCCTTGTGCGGCTCCCGAACCAGACCGGCCGCCTCCTGGTCCACGGAGCACGAAGGCGATTGCGACCGCGATCACTGCTCCGGCGAGGGGACCGGCGATATACACCCAGTATCCCGTGAAGGTGAACGACGCCAGATCCGGTCCGAACGTGCGGGCTGGGTTCATCGAAGCTCCCGAGATGGGGCTACCCCAGAGTCCGGCGAGAGCGATGTAACCGCCGACTCCAATGGCACCGAAAATCCCGACGTTCTGGGCGCCAGACGCCGTCCCGAGGATCACGCTGACCAGACCCGTAGTGAGCAGAAGCTCCATCCAGAATGCGGCCATGTTCGTATAGCCGTGTGCCGGATAGTTACTCCCGTACTTCGCTGAGACATTGATAATGGCGTGCAGCACCAATGCCGCCAATGTGGCCCCGCCGAGCTGGGCAACGATGTAGCCGGGCACCCGCAACCATTGAAAGTCTCTTCGCAGAGCAAACGCTATGCTGACTGCTGGGTTGAGGTGTGCACCGGACACCTTCCCCATGAACAAGATGATGGCCATCACGGTCAGTGCGGGAGCCACCACGGCGGCTTGGTGACTGATGACCCCCGGGAACGCCTGGCCCATCATGCCCCCGCCAGCGGCTGCAAGAACCAAGAAGAACGTCCCGAGGACTTCGGAAAAGAGCCGACGCCACTCCTGGCGTGGGTCTTGGAAGTCTTGGATGCGCTGCATCACGCTTTGCTCGTAACGGGCCACCGGGCCGAGTACCTCTGCGGTTTCCGTCGCTTCTGTTGGCACGGCCAACCCCCCGTCGTAGACGTGTTCAACGGTCCCAAGAACGCAACGGGGACGCTAGAGTTCCCCGGCTCAGCAGCGCTCGAATGAGCCCTAGTTCACAGTGAATATCAGGCTTCAAAGGCCCGTTGCAAGGGTCAACAATGCAGGCGCGACACAGAACGGCGGCTACTGACAGGACAATCGGGATCACCGTCCCGGAGGGAAAGTCGACGGCGAGCACCTCAAGAGGCCGTCATGTCTGATCGCACTCCGCTTGAACCAGGCAGAGGATCTCGCAAACGGTCCACGAGATCGGCCCCCGTGAAAAATCGTGCGCCGATGATCGTCAATCAGGGAGCGGGCGGCGCCTGGTTGAAGACGGGCGGAGCGACGTTGGGGTTCGTACTGGTAGAGCTCGCACCGTTGCCCGAAGGTGGCAGCGTCGAGCTACTCGAAAAAGGTGTGCGGGACCCTGTTCGCCTTCCGATAGTCAACCGCATCATCCGCCGTCCAATGTGGGAAGCCGACGTAGGAGCGGAGGTCCAGCGGGCCCACGATCCGCTGGACCTTGTCGATATCCGCTCCGCCCGGCCGTTTGAACGCGTGTCTGATCCGAGCCTCCGCAACGAGATCGAGTTCAGCACAGGCGGACCAGACCACCACCGCCGTCCCCACCAGGACGAGGACGGCGAACAACCCAACAAAGAAAGCAATCTCATCCACGTCGTAGTCACTATCGGCTAACCGAGGTTGCCCCTTAAGCGCTCCGGAACACGATGCAATTGCTGGTGGACCTTATGGGACCGCTTTCAAACGCTCCCGAGACTCTCGAATGTGTGTCTGACCAGAGAGAACGTGATACTCCCCTACCCAGACGGACAACGTCGGAGGGGCCGACGCGGTCCTCCAACGCACCCGATTCGGGCGATAAGGAAGAAAAGGGACAGCTTTCAAACCCTGTGCAGCGCCGGCTGTCGCCGGGTGTCGTTGATGAACTTGTGCACCTCCACGAGGAGGGCGTGTCGATCGATGCGCTCGCACGGCGCTACGGCGTCCACCGCACCACGTTCATCCACCACCTCGATCAGTGAGGGGCACCTCGGCGCCGCGCCGCTCGCAAGATGACCGACGCCATAGTCGCGCGAGCCTCCGAACGCTACACCAAGGGGTTGTCGCTCGCCGATGTCGCTTCCGAGTTCGGCGTCCACGCAAGAACACTCGCCCGGGAGTTCGGTCGGGCTGAGACTCCCATCCGAGCACGGCGAGGTTGGCATCGCTGAGCTCCCCCTGAACCTACGACTCGTGACCGGGCATAACGGATTCCGATCCCCTCCGGTCCTTCGGAAATCGCGGGATCCGCTGCTCACGGGAGCAAGGATCCGGCCGTCCCGACACAGAAAAGTGCGTCAGTCACCCTGCCGAATCTCGGCACCCCGGCCCGCCGGATGCAGCCGTCAAAGTGAACTTACTTTCCGAGTGGGTAAGCACAACCCCCAGCTGCCGTCGCGAAGTTGCGCTCAGCTATGACCCCGAGAGGGTGGTTGTTCCTGGGACGTCGTTACCGCAGAATGGCGTGGACGAAACCGGGACAAACCCCGATTTCTGCGCTTGCATCACCCACGCGCACGTTTTTGCAGGATCGTGCCCGAAGATGGTCGAGTAGTTGATCGTGATGGGCATGAGCCCGTTCGCGTTGTAAGACTTCAGGCCACGGAGATCCTTGATCACGTCAGCTCGGCTCGGATTAGGCCCGGCCAGCTGCAGGCCCTTGATCATGAGGTCTGCTCCTGCCCAGGACTCGTATTGTCCAAGAGTGGGGAACTGGCTCTTGCTGAAGTGTTCGTACTTCTCGAGCGCGGCCGCCATCTGCGCGGTCCCGGCATCGGGCACGGAGAAGGGGCGGAACGGGCTGAGGAAATAATCCCCCTGGAGCGCCGCCCATGCCGTGGAGTCGATGACGCTGGGGTCGTAACCGGAACCGTACAAGACGGCCCTGAGCTTCACGCCCGCTTGTTTCATCGCCGTCGCCATGGCGTAGTTCGAACTGTTCTCAAGGCTCGGGGTGAGCGCATTGACACCGTGCTGCTTGGCAATAAGCGCCGCGGCTGTGAAGTCCACGCTTCCAAAGGGCACCGTGGTATCCAAGACTCCGATCTCTCCTCCAGCGTCCTTGAACGACTGGGCATTGCCACGGGCCGATGCCGAGGACACGGGGGAAATGGAATAGCCGTAGGCCCCGATGACGGTGCCGCCATGGCTCTTCAGAAATGATCCGATCAGCGTGTTGACCGGGTACTTCGGGTTCACGCTCCCGTGGTCCGACGAGAACATGTTCGTGTAGGGCTGCTCGCCCCACTCCGGGCCGTCGTCGTAGGAACCTGTCACCGGAACACCCTGCTCTTCGGGAATTTTGGCGGCTAGGTAAAACAGTGCGCTGTCCGAGACGATGCCGAACGCGCCCTTCGCGAGCGCTTCTTGGACGGTGGTCGACTCTGCACTGGGATTGGTTTCATCATCGAGGACGAGCGGTACCACCTTGTGCCCATCGATCCCGCCCTCGGCGTTCTGTAGGTCGATTCGAGCAAGGAATCCTGCTTGCGAGCCCGCACCCTCGGATGCCCCCGGACCGGTGAGAGCGGTGATGTAGGCGAGGGTGATTGGCTGCCTCGAGGCTGCCGCCGTCGCTGGTGATGCCATCATTGCTGTGGCGGCAACAATGAGCATCCCCAGTCCGATTGTGACCATCCTTCGGTGCATCGCCCCCACAATCCGATCGTTTGAAACGCTCTGCTTGCCGGCACCTGCCGGGTCTCGGAGTCAATAGACAGCGAGAGATACACCACGCTGGCGTTGCCCGTTGTTCGCTTCAAGAGTACAATTGTTCCCCTATAAGCACAACCCGAGGAGGGCTGTTGCCCAAGTCACTGGTGTCTGAGGCCCTCGGTGGCATCACCGTGCTCGATCTGTCGCGGAACCTGGCTGGCCCGTATTGCACGATGCTGCTCGGTGATTTGGGTGCAGACGTCATCAAGGTCGAATCACCTGGTTTGGGTGACGACACGCGCAGTTGGCGCCCACCCGACTGGAATGGACTGAGCACCACGTTTCTCGCGTGCAACCGCAATAAGCGGAGCATTACGATCGATTTGGATACCGAGGCTGGTCAACAACTCGCGCGCCGGCTTGCGGCCCGGGCTGATGTTGTGGTGTCGAGCTTCCGACCCGGGTCTCTCGCCAAGCGGGGGCTGGACTACGACTCGCTTCGTCAGGTGAATGAGAGACTGGTGTACTGCTCCATCACGGCGTACGGCTCGAAGGGGCCCAAGAAGGATGCGCCTGGTTACGATCCGGTCCTCCAAGCAGAGACTGGAATCATGTCGATGACCGGCCATCCCGATGGCCCCCCGGCACGGCTGGGGATTGGGGTGATCGACTTGGGTACTGCCATGTGGGCCGCTGTTGGGATCCAGGCCGCACTAGGGAATCGCTCTGAGTGCGGAATCGGTGCGCTCGTCGAGGTCAGCCTTTACGAGACCGCCGCCTGGTGGCTCTCGTACCACATGGAGGGCTACCTCGCCACGGGCGACAGCCCCCAGCGACAGGGGAACGGGACTCCGTTCGTCGCTCCGTACGAGGTGTTCGCAACCGGTGAAGGCGATCTCATGGTCACGGCCGGAAACGACCGTCTGTTCGTCTCCCTGTGCCGGGTGCTCGATCTGCCTGGACTACCCGAGGATCCGGCCTACACGCACAACGCTGACCGAGTCGCCAACCGCATCGCGCTGCGTGAGGTCCTAGAGGTCCGCTTCAAGGAGAGAACGGCAGCGGAGTGGGAGGTTCTCCTCGGCAGTGAATCAATCCCCTGCAGCCGCGTGCGTACGGTGGCCGACCTCGCCCACGATCCACAACTTGACGCACTGGAGATGCTGATCGAGATGCCCCACCCCGACATCCCAGACCTGCGTGTCGTCGATATACCCCTTACTCTCGATGGGGCGCGTGCGACACACCGAGGGCCACCGCCACGCCTCGGTGAACAAACAGTTGTGATTCTGCATGAACTGGGTCTCAGCCCGGAGGAGATTGACGGTCTGATTCAGGAGCGAGTCGTTTCGTGTTAGCCGTAGTCCAAGCCCTCGCGTGGAGATCTTCGTCGGCCGTATCGTCTCGGATCGCCTTCGTCGGATTGCCCGATGGCTGCGCCTGATTCGTCACGAGCGAGTGCGCGAGAGCGGAATCCGATCGCTTCGATCGTCCGCGTCCTCGACGCAATGGTGGAGTCGGACGCGTCATCGTTCGGGGTGAGAGAATTGGCGCGCTTGCTGGGTGCTCCCCCGAGCTCGATTCAGCGGACCCTTGAGGCGGGCTCCGAGGTGAGTCTGGTCAGCGCACCGGCGCCGGGGCAATGGGAACTCGGTTGGGAGCTGTACCGGATCGCGTCCTTCGCACAGCGGAAGCGCCCATTCCTGGCGGCGGCCCAAGCTCTTGATGAACTCTGCGGCCTCACCGGCGAGACCGCGATTCTCTCGGTCTATGACCCCCAACGCCAAGAGCGAATGTACGTCGCCATGTCACCGAGTCAGCGGAGCGTGCAGTTCGTTCCCCAACTGTTCACGTGGCTCCCGCTACACGCCACCGCCTCCGCGATGGCCATACTGGCCCACCGGCCCGAGGTGGAACGGAAGGACCTCTACAATCAGCGCCTTCCGCTTTTCGCAGGGCGGCGGCCGACACAAGCCCAGATCGAGAAGACCATGGCCTCTATCCGATCCGAGGGCTTCGCATTAAGTCGCGATCAAGCCGACGTCGGAGCGAGTGCCATCGCCGCTCCGATATGGACCGCCGGCCGAGTCGAGGGCAGCATCGGTGTCGCAGTGCCTAATCAGCGATTCGAAGAGGCACATGACGGAGATCTGGCGGATGCAGTCATGCGGGCCGCTGAGGTCACCAGTCGTCGTATCGGGAACCGCCTCTCGGTGATGGAGGGCGGCCTCTAGCGTCCGATCGGTGGTCGAAACGCAAAGAGACAGCGGATCCTGGAAAGACCCAAGTATCGGGCACGGTGCCCGGGTTCGGGAGGGACGACAGTGGCGATACCAAAACACGCACTAATCAAGGAGATTCCGGGCAACGCGCCGGACGTCATGCGCGACTACGACCTCGCTGCCCTGCGTTATGCGGAGACCGAGTTCACCATCGAGGGGATGGCCACCTCATACGAGCAACAGGGCGAACGTGGGGAGGATGGTCGGTGGGAGGTGCTGCCGAGCAACGAGGCCCCTTTCCGAACACGGTTCCTGGTGCGGCGCCCGCTCGAAGCAGACCGGTTCAGCGGTACGGTCGTGGTTGAGTGGCACAACGTGTCGGCCGGCATCGACTCGGCGCCAGAGTGGGGGTTCTTCCATCGCCACCTGGCCACTCAGGGCCACGCGTGGGTCGGGGTGTCGGCCCAGAAGGTGGGCATTGACGGCGGCGGCTTCGTCGAAAGCATCCATCTGAAACTCCTGGCGCCGGAGCGCTACGGTGCACTTGAACACCCCGGCGACGCGTGGTCGTTCGATATTTTCACCCAGGTTGGTGCGCTCCTCCGGGAACCTGGCGACGAGAACCCACTCAGCGGACTCGTCCCCGAACATCTCATCGCGGCCGGCGAGTCGCAATCTGCCGCGTGCCTCATTACGTACATCAACGCCGTCGATCCCCACGCTCAGCTGTTCGACGGCTTTTTCGTGCATGGGCGGCCCGGGGTCGGTGTGTCGATTGACGGCGTCTTCATTCCCGCGGCGGTAGGTAATGCGATGGAGGCGACCCGCCGTGCCATTTCAGCTAAGGGCGAGCGCATTCGCCATGACGTGCGCGTGCCCGTGCTGGTGCTGCAGAGCGAGACCGACGTAATCCTCCTGGGTGGAGGCCTGGCCAAGCAGCCGGACTCCGAGCACATCCGGGTCTGGGAGCTGGCGGGTGCGGCACACGCCGACACCTACACGATCAGCGCCGGTCGTCACGATGATGGGACTCTGTCCGCCGAGCGCCTGGCTGAGCTGCTGCTCCCGACCTCCAACCTCATGATCGGCACCACGACATCACCCATCAATGCCGGCCCCCAGCAGCACTACGTCTCCCGGGCCGCGCTGGCTCACCTTGTTCGGTGGGTGGTTGGGGACGAGCCAGCTCCACACGCACCCAGGTTGGAAGTCGACTCGGAGGGAACGGGTTTTCACTTGGACGAGATCGGCTTGGCGGTCGGCGGTATTCGTACCCCGTGGGTGGAAGTACCTACTGCCGTCATGTCCGGCCTCGGGCAAAGCGGCGAGACCTTCAGCGTCCTTTTTGGCCGCACCGAACCCTTTGACGAAGCCACGTTGGCGGCGCGCTATCCCGAAGGCCAGACGGATTACATGGCGCGATTCGAGGAAGCCCTGGACGCCACCATCGCGGCTGGCTTCATACTCGAGGACGACCGTAGCGAAATCCTTGGGATAGCGGCTGCGTCCTATCCGTTGCGCGTTGCTGGCGCGTAGTAACGGAGTACTCCCATCTGACCTGCCCTATTCCGCGCACAGGCCGGCGAGGAGGGTGCTCGTATCGGGCCGTTCCCCGGCAGGGCACAGATGCACGCACAAGGTCTCATCCAGTCCTCGGAGGGTCCGGACATTTGGGTGCCGGATCATGACCGAGGACAAGGTGCGGGCTGGATCCCTTGGGACTATGACGCTGAGTTAGGGTCGCCCAAAACCCCGCGTCCGACTTCCGCCGATGGATAGCTCCGGTGCCCATTTGTGGGCACGCAACAATCGCGAACATTGATCCGAGCCATCATCACCTTTCGCGAATGGGAAAACACCTTCGGGCTCTCTTTCAGACTTGCCGGACAATGTCACGGGCAGACTCGTTCCGCCTGCGGGCACAAGTGAGAACCTAATGTGCGCTTTCGACCGCCCCCCTGTCGGCCATCCCAACAACACCGCCCCACTGGCGACGCCGCCCGCACAGGATTGTGACGTCGAGGTCAACACGCCACCAAGGCTCCCTTGAAACTGATCAGGTCCTGGAGAACTGCCGCTGGACAGCGTCAGCGCCATACTGATCGAGACATGGGTGGGGACGCCGGTAGTCGGACCCAGCGCTTCGCTGAACGCCACGGTGCCACTGACGAGGTACGTCCCTCCTGGAGGAGCAACTATCACGCGCCGCCGGATTCACCGTCTGTCCGTCCGCCACCAGTCGTCAGGTCCGAATACTGTGACAAGTATGTGACGCCACGATTGCGAACTGGGTCTGACAACGGTTGCCCGCCACCAACCGCTCTCATCCAGCGGCAACTCTCCTCGGTGACCCGTCTGTCGGTCTCGGGAGTACCACGGAGCTTCAGCGGTGTCACGCTTGCAGGAGCAAGCTGAAGCTGCCAGGCTCTGCGACGCGATTGGTCTCCAGGGGATGGTGGGAGGCCGTTGTCGGCATCGGACGGCTCCGGGGCTTGGGGGGCAAACCTTCGGGGCCCTTGGCGAGAGGAGCACGCATGTTCATGAAGAAGGTCTTGATTGGCGCGGGGGCCGTTTTCCTCGCCCTGTTGTTGCTTCCAATGACGGTCGCATCGGCCAATGGCGGATTTAACGGTGGATTCTTCCGCCACCACGGGCATTACGGGTTTCCGACACGGGGGTCCGCGGTCGTAAACCTGGAGAGCAGTCCCTACGGCCCGGTTCTTGTCGTGGGAGGCGCGGGGGCGGGGTACATCCCGGCCACCTCGACCACACCGGCCAGCTACGCCTACCCGGCTGGGTCCTCGCTCTACATAGCGAGCATCGACCCGCCGACCTACGGCGCATCCTGGTTCAACGAGTACCAGCCTGGCTGCACGACGACGGTCGTGAGCGACACCTTCGAGGGACCCCTATCTTGCACGGGTCCAGAGACCGACATGGGAGCGGACTGGCCGGCCTTCACCACTCAGGGCTACCCGGTCGCGGGTCCTGGCGTGAACCAGTGGCTGCTCGGTGCGGTCTGGCGCACTGACCTCAACGCGTTCCAGGTGACGTACGCCGGACATCCCCTCTACCTGTTCGACCCCGGTCCGAACTCCTTCTTCGGCGCCAACTTCTACGAGACGGTGCTACCGATCCCGCCCTGGCACACGGCGTGGTACCTGTTGTCGCCATGGGGGACGCCGGCCACGGGTCCGGCCTCACTTGGGACCGAGGCGCCGCAGACAGGGACTACGTACAGCTCCGACGTGCTCACCGCGGCCATGCTGCCCAACGCGGTCAATCCCCCCCCGAATCCTCCCCCCAACGGCTTGCCGGTCTCGGTTTACACCTTTAGCGGGGACGGCCCTAACTTCAGTCGCTGCTACGGCGCGTGCGCGAGGGAGTTCATCCCGGTCTTGACCGTCGGGACGCCAACCCCGGGCGCAGGTGTGAACACCAGCGCGGTTGGAGTCATCCGTCGCTGGGACGGGACCGAGCAGGTCACCTATGACGGCCACCCGCTCTACCTCTACGACGGGGAGGCACCCCTCCCGAACCCGTCGGCTCCTCCGGGGGCCCCTCCGATCATGACGAACGGGACGACGGGGAACGGCGAGGGTGTCAGCGCCTTCGGCGGGACCCTGAGCCTGGTCACTCCGTAGTCAACTCGCCGAGCAATAGGAGGGTCCGTCCGCCTCTTGATCGGCGCCAAACGATGGGCGACGGTCCCGCTCCCGTGGGAGCGGGACCGTCGATCCACTGCCACCCGACAGCAACGAGTGGGCGCATAGGGACTCGAACCCGGGACCGGTCCAGGAGGTCCGGACGTTCCGGGCGGCCGTATCACTCATCCCCCACAACACTCGTGGACCTTATGGATGGGACGGCTTTCAAACCCTCCCGAGACGCTCGAATGTGCAGCTGACCAGGGAGGATGGGATACTCCCCCACCCAGACGGACGACCTCGAACGCCGCGAAGTGCCCCTCCAACGCGCCCGAAGCGGGCGATACGGAAGAAAAGGGACAGCTTTCAGACCCTGTGCAACGACGGCTGTCTCAAGGTGACGTCGATGAGCTTGCTCACCTCTACGAGGAGGGGGCCCCGATCGATGCACTCGGACGGCGGTACGGCATCCACCGGACCACGATCATCGCTCAACTCGATCGACGAGGCGTGCCCCGACGCCTCATCGCCCGTAAAATGACCGACCCGCTGGTCGCCGAAGCCTCCCAGCGCTACTCCGAGGGGCTTTCACTTGCCGATGTTGCTTCCAAGTTCGGCGTCCGTGCAAGGACGCTGGCCCGGGAGTTTCGGCGGGCTGGGATCCCCATCAGAACGCGTCGCGGTTGGAGTCGCTGAAACCATCCCAACCGATGCTCCGGCTTCGCTGAGGACCAACGCGATCCCAGTACCCAGATCGCCGCCGTGAACGCCAGGGTCCGGGCTTACCGCTGAACGGGCGTGATGTGAAGAGTCAGGTGATCGATTTGGGGTCGATTCCTCAGATAAGCACCTGCTCCGGCAACAGCTTCGAAGCAGAAGGTGTGGACTTCGATTCATCGACCCATCTCTTGCGAGTAGAGATCATTTAACCGAGCTCCTGCATCCTCAAGACCACTATTTGCAAATACAGACCGACTGGCGCACGCAGCTGAGGCTCCGTCAACGGACACGTGAGGGATGCGGTGGCCGTGAAGCACTTGCCCGGCGTCTCTCAGGGCGGGCTCTGGTATGGGCCGCGCTGGGCGGCGTAGGAGGCGGCCGAGTGCCGCACGAAATCGAGCACGTCGGGCTCGATCCGATCGAGTCCCCTGCGGTCGTACCACCGCGTCACCGCGAACCCCACTACGAGCCAGAAGCTGAGCCCGGCCGCAGTCAAGACGACACCGCGGGTCAGTCCGGCGTCCCCGGCGGCCCCGAAGTACAAGATCGATCGGACCCCGTCGAGGACCTGTCGCAACGGCTCGAAGTTGGCTACGAAACGCAACGGGCCGGGCAGCGCCTGGAGCGGGATGGTTCCGCCTGACGACGCCAGCGCCAGATAGACGAACAGTAACATCGCCACCAGCTGCCCGAGGGTGCCCAACGCGGCGAAAAGAGTGAGTGTGCCCGCCGCGATGGCCATGGCAGCGAAGGAGATGAAGAGCCACAGCAGGCCGACCGTCGGGGCATCCATGCCGAGGATGCCGACTGCCACCACCAGCAGAACCGCGGTGAACAGTGGCACGACGACCAATGCCACAACCCACTTGGCGACGAGAGTCTGCCAGCGGCTGATGGCGACAGGCATGCGCTGGCTCCACTTCGGCCCGATCTCGGTCGTGCCATAGCCGAGCGCGGCATCGATAGTCGAGTTCACGAGGATGGCGCCCAGGAACCCGCACATGATCGAGAGAAGTGAGACGTAGAACGCGCTGAGACCGAGGGCCGAGTTGGGCGGCAGCGGGCGGAACTCGGTCGTAGCGATGGTCAACGGATTGGCCGGCGTGATCGCCGCGCTCGGTGTCCCCCCCAGCTGGGACGCCTCGGCGCTGAGCTGCTGTCCGACGTGTGTCGATGCGGTGTGCAGTGCCGGCTCTGCGACGCCGGTGGCGAGTTCGACTCCGATCGATCCTGCCCGCGGATTGGTCAGGATCTGCACGGTCGGCTTCCCGTGCCCTCCGGTGTCCAAGTCGTAGGCAGACAGGAGCGACGCCGTTAGATCCACTGGAATCACGATCGTGGCATAGGCGCCGTCATGGTTCATGACGTCCTTGGCGTGCGCCAGGGATCCGGTCTCGAGCGTGAGGCGGCTGGACACGGCGTGCGCGTTCTGGAGGGCCGATGCGATTTCCCTGCCGACGTTGACGTGCTGACCTTCGACGGTCACGCCGCCGTCCTTGTTGACCAATTCGACCCGGAAGGCCGCTCAGGTGCGACACCGGGCTGACCACTGAGCCCACGTAGAAGAGCGTCATCAAGAACACGAGCACGCCGGCCACGACGATTGGCGTGACCCAGACCGTGCGCACCCGGAGCAGTTGTGATGCGCTTAACCCGCGACTGGCTGCGTTCAAGTTGCCGCGGTCGCTCTCCGCAGAGGTCATTTGGTGGTCCTATCAGCTGGCCAGGGTGCTCGCTTACCCCACACAGGGCAGGGCACCTGGCCAGCGATGCACTCGAATCGGCGATCTCGGAGTGTGGTCTCCACGCTTCCGTCGCGGTCAGGAACGCCACGCCGCCCGGCTCGAGCCACGCGGGACGAGCAGGGGGTCGGGCCAAGACGGCGGAGTGTGGGAGAAACGCACCGGCGGAGCGAGCATGTGCACGTCGCCGAGCGGGCTGGGTGCGTCGTAGGCATCGGGCTCGCGCGGGCTGTGAAGCGCATCAGTGCCGGCGTACGCCGGGTCGACCCGGCCGAGAGAGCCGCAAAACATCGCAGTACGCGTCAGGCTGACGGTCACGTGCCAGGACCCGCCCTCGGTGCCGCGTCGGACGAGCGCTGCCATGGCACCGAGAGCGCCGAAATAGCCGGTGATGTAGTCGTTGATCAGCGTGGTGACCGGCAGGCGTGGCGCCGCCGCACCGCCCTCGATCACCATGAGCCCCGACGCGGCGGAGCCGTTCATGTCGAAGCCGCCCCGACCGGCCCACGGCCCCCGCGGGCCGTAGCAACTGACCGAGACCGAAATGAGGCCGGGATGACGGACGGCAAGGTCCTGAGGGTCGAGGCCGCGGCGCTCCAACGCACCGGAGCGGTGGTTGTTGACCACGACATCGGCGCCAGCGATCAGCGCGTCCGCCCGCTCACGGCCAGACGGCGCGTCCAGGTCGAGGTACGCGCTCCGCGAGCCGACGTTCGCCTCGGCGTAGATGAATTTCGTGCTCGTAGTCGTTGGGCCGGGTGGCGCAGAGGACGTCGGCGCCGTGCTCGGCCAAGGTGCGCCCGACCGTCGGACCGGCGACCGCATGGGTGAACGACAGAACGCGCACCCCCTCGAAGGGGCGGTCAGCGGGGTTAAGAGGACGCGGTTGCGAGTCGCCGATCCGTTCCAGCCCGATCACGGGCTGCGCCGACAGGAGCGCGCCCTGCTCGTGGGAGCGCCACTCCTCGGGGCTCCGCACGATGCAGACCGGTAAACCAACGGCGCTGGCAGCGTCTTCGAGGTCGGCCGCATCCCAAGTGGAGACCGCCGCGGCAACTCGGGCGGTATCGGGCGGCACGTCCAAGAAGCGGCACCACTTGGCCGCCAAGTGCGGAAGCACGCCCGAGGCCATGACCCAGCGGCCGTCTGCCGTCTCGTAGGGCGTGACCAGGAACGGGTTGTCGAGGAGAAGCGGATGGGGCGCGAGCTCACCGTTCACCGTCGGATGCCAGAAGGCGCCCGGGTTGATGGTGTGCACGGCCTGGCGCAGATCGAGGTGAAGGTCCTGGTCCGGGCCACCGCGGCAGGCGGTGCAGGCCGACAGTGGCCACCGCTGCAGCCATAAGTGGCACGCCGATGCACGCGCCGAGCCGGTGGACGGCCGGCACGATGGGGTCCTCGCCGACGAAGGACACCGTGCCACCCGTGGCCGTCTGGTCGAGGCCGACACAGGCGAGCAACGCGTCGAGCGCGGTGAGAGGATCGAATGGATCGCTGTCGTGCCGCGCGGTGTCGGGCTGGACGGCGCTCATGATGTGCCGCCGCTGGCGGACGTCGAGAAATGGTCGAGCAGGGCGGCAACCGTCCGCTGGCTCTGGCTGTAATGGACCGTCGCGCCGGCGGCCATGTCCGTCAGTACCTGGATGTCGCTGCCCTCAGTGACGGCGACGATCATGCGGGCCAACTCATCGACGGGAATCAAGGGTCGGCGCCCCGACCGCTCGAGTGACTCGGTGATGAGAACCGCGAGCTCTGCCCGGACACGCCGTTCGTGTTCGACCAGGAGCGCAGCGATCTCGGGATGGCGTATCGCGTTGAGCGAGAATTCTGTGGACACGAGCGTCCACTGGCGGTCGACCACGCCGGACGCGGAGCGCAGGGGCGGGCCCCCGGGAAGTTGTGTGGGGATCTCATCGGGAAGGGCGAGACGAATCAACTCGGCGCGTCGCGCCCAGCTGCGATCGAGGAGGGCGAGGAACAGCGCCTCTTTGTTGGCGTAGTTGGAGTAGAAGGCACCCTTGGTCAGGCCCGCCCGGGCACAGATCTCAGCGATGGAGGCTGCGCCGTAACCCTGTTCGGCGAAGAGGTCGAGGGCGGCATTGAGCAGGGCGGTGACCGTTCGTGGTCGGCGCTTGGTAATTCCTCGAGGCACCGCCCGATGGTAAACCCATACTGATCAGTATGCAATACCTATCAGTATTATTTTGACTATCCCACAATCACGAGTGGATTAGTCAATTACCCCCGGACGGGTTGCCCAAGGCTCACGTTCACCTCGAGGGACTGGCGGGGCGACTACAACATCAGCAGGCCGCATAGCGCGCACGCCTGGCTCAACCCGGTCGAGTTTGTCGAGGCCTGGCTCCACCGACGAGAGCGAACACTCGAATGCGAGTGGATCAACAAATCGGGATCCCGTCAAAAGCGTCCGGAGACATTCTCGGACTAAGGGGGCTTATTGCAAGAGGCAGACGGGATACCAGTGGACGGGTAGCGACCTCACTGCCCCAGTTCGCTGCCGGAACGGTGCGGGAGTTCGACACTTTCAGGCTAAGGCGTTGGACGATCCCATTGTCGGAAAACACGGACCAGTGTCAATTCGACGTTTAACGAAGGATTTCGACGAGGAGAACCCATGCGTTGAGCGAGGCTGCGACGAAGGTCAACACGGTACCGGCAAGGATCCAGTACAACCCACCCCCTGAACCGGCAATCAGGCTGCCGCCTCCTCCCACGAAGGCAAGTGCGGGGAATAGGAGAATCGGAAGGTTCCCGAGCGTCCAGCTGAGTGGATCTCCTGGACTCCGCTTCCCCACCGAAACCCAGATGGCCTGAGTCGCAACGACGGCACCGGTCGCCAGGATCTCCACGCCGAGAGTTCGATTGGACTGACCGGGTGCCAGGCCGAAACTGCACACCACTAAGACGCTCAGCAACGTCCCGAGTGTCCCGGCCGCCCTCCCGGGCAAGTGGCGGTGCTTAAGGATGTGCTCAAGGTTGATTGAAATGGTCACGAAGAGCAGACCAAGAAGAGCGGCCGAAGCCCCCACGGCGGCAACGAAGAACTCATGCCAATCGGCCGGGGCGAATCCGGTCACGCCGCCAGTTTGTCATTGTGATCGGATCAGGGACTCGATGGTGTCCCCGAACGCCAGCGTCCTCAAGCGGTCATTGCAACACCCAGCCTGATTGGCGAACAGTGATGTCGTCGATCAGGAGGTGTGCAGATGCGGAGACGCTTTAGCGAGGAAGAGCGCGAGACGATGCGGGACATGCGAGAGGCTGGGGTTCCGGTCAAGAGGATTGCCAACACGACCTACTACATGGTCAAGCAGAAGGTCCTCGTGCCCTGGAGAACCGTCAGATATGAATCGAGTTGACGTCACCAGAGCACATCCGACCAAAGTGGGGACCGCTCGGCTGGATCTGCAACCATGAAGGCCAGCATCATGCGAATTGAGGTCGTCGAGGTCATCGACTGAAGCCCGTGACCGGGACTCCGCGACCGAGCCTTGGGTTACGAGACCTATTCGAGTTTGTTGGTGTTCTAGGAGGCCCAAGGCAGTACGCCTGATTGGCTTGTTTACCTGGGATGGATGGCTGCTCCGTTTTGCCAGATGGTGGAAGTGATCGGACTCACGCCGCCAAGCAGAGCGAACTCTGAGGATGACCTTTCTGTTGCATTTTCAAACCCATCCCTGAGCTGCGGAAACGTTGTCATTTCGACAATGTCCAGGTTCGGCAATGTCCAGGTTCGGCAAGGTTCGGCAAACCGGTGGGCGCTGCGGGACTCGAACCCACGACCTCAGCCGTGTGACGGCGATCAGCGCCGTTGCTCAACCAGCGGATTTGTCGACTGACCTGCCTATTCGACGTTCGGCCTGTCACGCCGTGTGACAGCCTTTTACAACCTCAGACGGACGGAGACGGACAAAGTTCGTCAAGCGACCGCCTTGCGCAGCTGCCGCCGACCGCGTTCGGATGTCCCCGCCCAGATGCCGGCCGACGTCGGATCCTCCAGAGCGGCGTCGAGACATTCCAACTGGACTTCGCAGCGCGCACACAACGCCTTGGCGGCCTCCGTCGACTGCCCCCGTTCCGGGAAGAACAGGTCGACCGTCGCGTCTCTGCAGGCCGCGCGCCGGTGCTACGACGGACGACTGACGAGTTGGCCAAGAGGTCGTCGACGTCGGGCGCGTCGGGCCTCATGAGCAGTTTCGACCTCGGCCCGTTCCACGGGTCTAACGGTACGAGTCGGGTGCGCGAATCGGACGGATGGTGATGCTTGTCGAATCAGTCGACCAGAACGACGTCGATGTCCACCTCGGCCTCAGGCACGCCGAGCTTCAGCGCCGTGGCCTTACGAGCGGTGATGTGCACGTCCTCGAACTGGCTGGCTTGACAGGAGGTGCCTGGCACTTCTGGAACATCAATGAGCCACACGCTCCCGCTCTGCTTCACCACGGCCGTATAGATCCTCGCCTCCGCCGCCATTCCCACATTTGTCGGAATATTGGATTCCTCCTTGAAGCAAATTCCTAATAGGCGTTCCGCTGCCGGGACGACCAGCCCACTGCAAGGCTTTCCGAGATGCCCCCCAGGCCCGGCGACCGCTCCCTCGGTTTCATGGTCGACGCCAGCCGTTGCTGGGCGATGGTCTACGACCACAACCTCCAGTCGACGCACTGCCTCGAGCAGCCGAACTTCACCGGCCGCTGGCACTCGTCTCGAGGCGACGGTCAGTGGTGGCGGGTGTGGAGCTGCCTGGACCACATCAGTGGGTTGACGGCGGTTAGGGAGTTCGGCCGGCGCTGAGCTTTACTGTCCCCCGATTTGGCGAGCCGGAGCACCGGACCAGTCGCGGCGAAGGTCGGCGTAGAGAACTCCGACCCCGAGAACGCGAAGTGCTCGCGCTGTTAGTCGAAGACCCCGACGCCACGTATGGCGAGATTGTCAACCGGCTGGGCATCTCCCACTCCACCGTAGGGAATCACGTCCCCAACTTCTACATGCGCCTCGATGTCACGAACCGTAGGCAGGCAGCTGAGGCCGCGATCGCCATGGGACTGGTGTATGGCGCCGAGCAGAAGCCCGAACCTGTGGATGCCGCGACGCGCATCGAAGCTCTAGAACAGCGCTTCGATCGGGTCACGGACCGGCTGCAGGTGGCCAACTCAGCGCTGGAGCGCGAATCCTCCGTTGAGTTGTACGAGCGTCGCGCTCGAGCTCGACGCCCTCAAAGCTGAGCTCGAGATCATCTCGCGGTGACCGCTAAGCGCGTCGAGGATCTGTTCCTCGCTGACGACCTCCGGGCGGCAGACGTGACTCCGAGCTGGGCCGAAGCGGTGGACCAGTCCGAGACGCAGGAGGACGTAGAGAAGATCAAGCGCCTTCTGCAGCGAGTGGCCCCGGCTCAAGCCGGGGTCGCTTCGCGCTTACGTCCCGCCACAATCACCCGTTCGGGCGATAGCCGCATAGGACCAGATGCGTAAAATTGTCCTGCTGCCCACGGCGGGCAGTCACGATGCGAAACGACCCGTCGGCCCGGAGGGGAACTGCGGGTCGTTTTCGCGTCTGCCAAACTTGAAACGGCGCACGTGAGGGTTGACCCCTTTGCACGGAAAAACCCGCCGCGGGGTTCCGCCGTCCCCCGACGGTTGCGTGTACGCCAAGCGAGTCGCCCCCGGTCCGCGTAATCGGGCCGGGGGCGCCTCGTCGTTGTCGGCAAGGGGCTGTCCTGCGGTTGAGAGTTTGTGGATTCTCGAGGGGCCCGGCCGTTTCGCGTGGGATGAACGCTCAATGAACAGATGCCAGATGGCCTTCCGTCGCCCTGCTACGGCCGGTAGGAACTAGGTGGCGGTGGATCCCCCCCACCGGACCATTGATGAGAACCAGCAGCGAACGGCCCCGTCCTCGTCCCCGATCGGCGGGGTCGGTTCGCGTTCTCTCCCGACCCAAAGTGTGTCCGCGAACACATTCAATGTGTCAGCCGAGCGACAGACAGCGCACTTTCGGTCGTGCATCATGCGAGAAGGGGAGACCCACCGCTGCTGATCGACCGATGTCGAACCGGTGGTTGGTCTCTTCTCAATCGGGTGGCGAGATAACCCCTCCTCGGTCCCCCCCGAGGAGGGGGTTTTTTCGCGTTCTGCGCCGCTTCTCGACCAACTCGAGTGGGACCGACTCCCAATCACCGATTCGCTCCTCGATGTCCCAGTCGACGGCTACTCCGATCTGGAAGCCACGCTCGTGCCCCCGTGTCAATGAACGCAGGACAGACAAGCTCCCATCGGGCGAGTTAGTCGACCAAGGAGCCCCTTTCCCGCTGGTTGGCGTGCTCGTCTTGGCCGTTATGGATTTCTAGGAAGTCCACAAGACCGGAGATTTCGAGGGTGCGACGGACAAAGCCGTGATCACACCAAACCGAGAAGGTGCCGCCGGAGGCTCGGACGCGCTTGCAGGCGGCGACGATGATGCCAATTCCCGTGGAACCGAGGAAGTCCAGCCCCCGTAGGTCGATCGCCAGATCGATTCCACCATCTAGCTCCAAGAGCACGAGGGCCTCGCGCAGGGTCGGCACCGTAGCGAGGTCGAGCTCGCCGCTCAGATGCAGCACCGTCAATGACGCCCTTTGGCTGACGGTCACCTCTAGGTTGTCCCGATATTCGTCAGCTTGAATGGCCACAGCGATCACCTACCTCCGTCGTTTCCGGCTGAAGGACAAGCGACTCCGGGCACACTGTCTGACCCAGAGCCAGGCAACCCACCGGCAGTGCCGGTTCTGAGACGGCATTATTTATGCCAAACCGAGACGGCGCCGTCAACCCCGGCCAAGGGCGCTCAAGAGAAGTCCACTCCGAGGTAATCGAGCAGGCCCCAGCGCCCCAGGGCCACGCGTCCCATGGGACCGCAACGCACCGAGAAACGGCCGCCGTAGTCGTTGACGCTCCGCTTCATCGCCACCAGCAGGCCGACGGCGCTGGAGTCGATGAACCTCAGACCCACCAGATCGAGGCGCACGTGGGGCGGGTAGTCCTGGATGGCCTCGACGAGCCGATCACGCAGATAGGGAGCGTTCGCGACGTCCAGTTCGCCACCGATGGACACGACGATGCCGTCCGGCGTTGGCTCAACGCCGACCTCGTAATCGTCTGGCTGGTTCTGCGTGCTCATCCCATCTCCGCCTTACATTGCGGATACCCAGGTCGCGCATGATCGACACAGACACCTCCGGCATACCCGGACGACGCTTACGATCCGACCGTGCCCCGGATCTATGTCAATAGCCGGGGTCATGCCCCGCGCGTCAACTTTGGTTGCAGGAGAGACCGGAGAGGTGTGCGCCCACGGGGAAATTTCATGCGCGAATACTGGAGGAAGCCGGAAGAGTCCAAGGTGGCAATTCGTGACGGTTGGCATCGCACCGGCGATATGGGCTTCTTCGACGATGAGAACCTCGTGCGGTCCGCTCCCGCTTTCTGGCACGTTCAAGCCCCTCAAGCGTGAGCTGCGGGCGCGGATACTGGGAAGACCGTGAGCGTCAGGTGAGTTGACGGAGGCGGTGATCTGAAGCAACCCCGAAGGTGGTGTGTGAGTTCGGCAAGCGGAGTGGCAGAGAGCGGCCACGTCCGCGAAACGCGGCAAGAGGCCCACGCGATCTCGTCAGGGTCGGGCGGTGGGACGTGCTCTTGGACGAGCTCGGCGACTGACCGCGAGAGTTGAGCGGCTCAGCTCTCCCCTTGGGCGAGCCGATGATGCAGCTGCCAGATCCGGAGCGAGGCCACCTGGCCGGCGAATAGCAGACCTCCTAGGGCGGCAAAGAGGAGCGCGACACCGACCGGGATGGTGCCGCTGACGGTGAAGTACGTGACCTTCACCGATCCCGTGTTCTGGAGGATGAAAATCAACAACGGCACCAGCACCAAGGCCGCTGCGACGATCCCGATCCAAGCAGCGGAGTTCCGCGACCGCATGCTCTAAGGTCTCGCTGAAGTTCCGACTTCACTGAGCTCGGTCGGGGATCGCGCGGCAGCAGATTCTTCTTCGAGTTGGGGCAGAGCCGTCACGACATCAGACTTTCCGATTCGTGGGCCACCACCCGGGACTCCCAGATCGCCCGCCGGGCTCGGAATCGCTCGACCTGGGCCACCACCACCGGGACGTTCGTCAACTCGACCTCGCGTTGTGCCTGAGGGGATTGTTTTGCCATGAGCTGGCGAATGCGAGCGAGGACCGACTCCTCCATTTCGAGGATTTCGGTGTAAATGCCTCTCCAGAACACCGCTTGTTCCAAAGAGGCCTTAGCGGGAGCCATCTCATCCTCCATGCCCAAAGAGTCGTCCCCTCCCCTCGTCGCTGCGACAATGTCGGGCCGATCCGAATCCGCCCCTCCCGAGTTCATGGACCAGTCCTACACCGGGCGGCGTAAGAAGTTCAGCAACAGACGGGTTCGACAGCGTCCGTATAGTTATGTCCGTGGAGGTCGTCCACCCAAAGGTGCCGGCCCAGGGCCCACTCGAGGGGGAGGATATCGAGACCGAGCACTGGGAAGATGCCCGCCATTGGATGAGCATCTACGACGATCTGATCCGCTTCAAACTCGGCCTCTTGGATCGTGTCAAGCGAGAGCTGCCCAAGCTCCACCCGGTGGCGCAAAAGGCGGCCGACGTCGATGTCGCCTTCATCGAGACACAGATGGAGGGGTACTACGTACGCCTTGATCTCTGGTATCAGCGGATCTGGCAACTTCATGGCCTCTGGCTCGATCCCGAGGGTCGCGTGCTACGCCACAAGGGACAGGAGGTCGTCCTCACGAACCGAGAGTTCGAGCTGCTTCAGTTTCTCCTCGATCACCCACACCGCTTCTACACCTCATCGCAGATCATGGGATATGCCTGGTCTGACTCGGCACTGTTCCCAGAAGAAGTCCGCAATTACGTGTCGCGGGTGAGAAAGATCCTCGCCCGGCTGGAAATACCCGCTGATCTGGTCAACCGGCCCGGTCGTGGCTACTCGCTGACCTTTCGCAACGAAGACTGAAGGACCCCTCGGCCCGTCTCCCTCGCGCCCAATGGTCGCGCCACTTGCGGGCCATGACCTGCATTTTCGCTATTGCTGCGTTTGTTACAGCGCGCAGAGCATGCTGGCTGTCAGCTCAGCTCGAGCGACAGTCCTCCCGCTCTCGGGAGGAGATGGGTGGTCCCGATGGGACCCGAGACGAACGTCCTGACACCTCCTTCCGCGGCCACCGACGATGTTGGTGGCCGTCACGTAATGCCCCCCAAGCCTCTGAACGACCGGAACGTACCGGGGCATGAGCAGAATTTACCCTTCGCCGACTGGCTCTTCCGGTCCCGAGCCGCCAGTGTGCTCTGGCTCGCGGTGCGCCTGGTGATCGGCTACTGGTGGATCAACGCCGGCTACCAGAAGATCTGGGGCAGCGAGAAAGCCGCCTTTTGGTTCGGGGGCGGGGCGGGCGTCAAGGGCTTCGCCACCGCCGGCGTCCTCGGGTCGGCCACGGGCAAGAGCGGAGCCAGCTACGGCTGGTGGGCCGCCTTCCTGCACAACTTCGTCATTCCCAACGCCTCGTGGATCGCCAAGCTCATCGCCCTCGGTGAACTGGCCGTCGGCATCGGGCTCATCCTCGGCCTCTTCACTGGCCTGGCCGCGCTGGGCGGGCTCACGCTCAACATGATGTACATGTTCACCGGATCGGCCGGCGTCAACCCGGCCTACATGGTCCTCGAGGTGCCACTGATCTTGGCCTGGCGCAACGCCGGCTACCTCGGCCTGGACCGCTACGCACTCGACGCGGCCTGGTGGAAGAGGCACTTCAGCAGGGTCACCGACCGCGCCAGGCACCGACGGGCAGCTGCCACACTCCCCGTCCCCAACCTCACGCCTTGAGGCGGGCGCCGACGCCGTCAGACCGCGGTCAATCCCGACCCGCGCCCGACCCAAGACCACAATCGACCGAAGGAAACACAGCATGAAAGCACTCGTCTACCACGGGCCCAACGAGAAGAGTTGGGACGAAGTACCAGACCCGACACTGATCGACCCCACCGACGCCATCGTCGCAGTTGATGCGACCACAATCTGCGGCAGCGACCTGCACATCCTCAAGGGTGACCTTCCCGAGGTGGCACCCGGTCGGATCCTCGGCCATGAGGCGGTGGGGACCGTCGAAGAGGTCGGTAGCGCTGTGCGGAA
This sequence comes from uncultured Acidimicrobiaceae bacterium, assembly GCA_963736225.1. Lineage (GTDB taxonomy): Bacteria > Actinomycetota > Acidimicrobiia > Acidimicrobiales > RAAP-2 > Bog-473. The sequence continues at coordinate 451,424 of CAVTOF010000004.1, forward strand.
CTTCAAGGCAGGCGACCGGGTCCTCGTTTCGTGCATCTCGGCCTGTGGCAAGTGCCGCTTCTGCCGTGAGGGCCGGTTCGGGCAATGCCTCGACGGTGGAGGGTGGATACTCGGACACAACATCGACGGGACCCAAGCCGAGAAGGTCCGTGTCCCCTTTGTCGACACGTCTGCATACCCGGTCCCGGCCGGCATCGCCGACGAGGAGTTCCTGATGCTGGCCGACATCTTGCCGACGGCCTATGAGGTCGGCGTCCTGAACGGTGGCGTCTCTCCTGGCGACGTCGTGGCCATCGTCGGCGCCGGACCCATTGGGCTCTCGGCCATCACGGGGGCACTCTTGTTCAGTCCGAGCCACATCATTGCCATCGACTTGGCTGATTCCCGGCTCGAGGCAGCCAAGCAGTTCGGCGCCGATGTCACAGTCAACAACAGCAGCGAAGACCCTGTTCGCGATCATCAGAGATCTCACCGACGGCCTGGGCGCTGACGTGGCCATCGAAGCCGTCGGCACGCCGGCGACCTTCGAACTCGCCACCGATCTCATCCGGCCGGGGGGCCATGTCGCCAACATCGGTGTTCATGGCAAGCCAGCAACACTTCATCTCGAAACACTCTGGACCCGGGACGTGACGATCACGACCGGCCTCGTCGACACCTACTCGACGCCGACACTCGCCCGTCTGATGGCAACTGGACAGCTCAAGGCGGCACGCTTTGCCACCCATCACTTCGGTTTCGACGAGTTCATCGAGGCCTACGACATGTTTTCCAACGCAGCCGAGACCGGCGCCCTCAAGGTCGTACTCGCCCGTGTGTCCTGAGCGGTTCCCCTTGCGGCTGAGCCGAGTGCGTATCGGGGCTGTGGCCAGTCACGGTGGGAGGGCGAGGTGACCCAAGTCGCAAATGACCGACACGATGCGGGCGACGTGGGCCGGCGCATTGCTCAGCGACAAGACGAACTCAGCCTCACCATCGCTCAGGTGGCCGAGCGCGCCGGGATGGCAACCGACTACGTCGAATACCTCGAGCACACGCCTACCGCCGATCCGTCGCCGTCAGCCCTCCTGCGAATTGCGCTCGCGCTCGAGATGTCTGCTTCCGAACTCCTCGGCGGAGAGTACGGCCGGGCCCATGGACGGGCCGACGCGGCTCACGATCCCCATCTGGTCGCTATCGATGAGAAGGAATGCCGAGAATTGCTAGGCGGGGGAGGTGTGGGGCGAGTGGTCTTTCGCTCGGCCGAGAGGCCAGTGGCCCTTCCGGTCAACTTCACGACCTTGGCCGGTGACGTCATCTTCCGTTCCGCTCTCGATGGAGAGGTCGCGGCGATCGCGTCCGAGGAACCAGTCAGTTTCGAAGTCGACCGGATCGACGACGCTATGAGCGAAGGTTGGAGCGTGCTCGCCACCGGGACGGTCCACCCCGTCCGCATCGCTGAAAAGATCCACGAGGTCCAGGCACTCGGTATCGAGCCTTGGGCGGGCGGCGAGCGCGACACCTACTTTCGCCTCGGTGTCACCTGCATCACCGGCAAGAGGATCAACACGGTCCGATGAGAGCTCCGACACCTTCCAATCACCCGAACCCTCTATCTCGTCGGCGACCCCGTGCTTGGGTCGACGGCGATTCGACTTGCTTGCTTGGAAAAAGGAGAGTTTTGTAATGCCGGCTAGATCGCCAGAAGCCCGACGGATCTCCTCCCTGCTCTCAGAGCGCAGAGTCTCAAGCGCCGCAATGGCAGCCCTCCTCTCCATAGCCCTGCTGTTTGGCCTAATCGGATTCGCCTTCCACACCTTCTGGATCATCGCGATCCTCGTGCTCGCCCTCGGGCTCGGCTATGTGGTGGCGAACGCCCGCCAGGACCGTAGAGACGTCGTCGATCATCGTTAGTACTGGTTACCGAGCTGGCAGCCATCAGCCTTGCATGGAGCCACGGCTCTCGAAGAGCCCGATTCGACCCGGATGCCGGTGAAGACGAACGTTTGAACTGAGGACACTGAGTGAAGATCGCTGACAAGCGAGCGGCCAACAAAGACGCTCATGAAGCCCGGGATCGCAAGTCCAAGAGCCGAGATGCAGAAAGCTGCCCCGGCGATGACCAGGTCATCGAAATCGGTGCCGACGTTCGCTGTAGTGGTGGCCCCTGCGGTCAGGTGCGGTCCGTAGTTGTCGATCCCGTGGCTCAAGAAGTCACCCATATTGTGGTCGAACCGAGGCACCGGCAGGGGCTGGGCCGTCTCGTTCCTCTCGATCTGCTCAGTGCAGCGGGGAACGAAGTCTCGTTGAATGGTGACTTGGCCGCCTTCGAGGACCTCGCGGTGGCCGAAGAGATTCAGTTCATGCCCGGAAGCGTTGGCTACGCCACCTACGGGCCCCAAGAGGCGCTCACCCTGCCGTACTACGGGTTGGGATTGGCAACCGTGACCGCTGCGGAGAATACGGCGCAGGCCGTCACCCATGACGCGCTTCCCTTGGGTGAGGTAGGGGTTCACCGAGGCGATTGCGTTCATGCTACGGATGGCGAAATCGGAATGGTCAAGGGCCTCGTCATCGAACGTCGGACCCATCACGTGACCCATGTCCTCCTTCAGGAAGGGCACTTGTGGGGCCGCAGAGACGTCGCCATCCCGATTCGTGCCGTAACCGCATTCGAGGGAGGCATCCAGGTGAACATGCCCAAGGCGACCGTCCAGAACCTTCCCCTGGTGGTTGTCGAAGACTCTGCTCTGTAACAAGAATCTCAGGTAGGAGTTCGCACAATGGGTTTGAGCGACGGGTGAGTCTGACGATTCTCCGAGCGGATGCACCACCGGCTGAGCAACATCCCCATCGCTGGGGTGCATTGGTGGTGCTCTGTGCTGCCGCCCTCATCATCAACTTGGACAACACCATCCTCAACGTGGCACTCCCCACCCTCGTGCGAGACCTTCGCGCCACGTCGAGTCAACTGCAATGGATTGTCGACTCCTACGCCATGGTCTTCGCGGGGTTGTTGCTCGTCGGTGGCAGCTTGGCCGATCGGTTTGGCCGCAAGCGGTTTTTCCTCATTGGACTGGCTGTTTTCGCCATTGGATCGATCGGCGCCGCCCTGTCGGGTTCGGTCGACCTGCTGATTGCCTTTCGTGCCGTGATGGGGGCCGGCGCAGCTCTCACGATTCCCTCGTCGCTCTCCATCATCAACGACGTGTTCCGTGACCCCAAGGAAAGGGCTAAGGCCATCGGCGCCTGGGGCGGTACCATCGGCCTCGGCATCGCCATCGGCCCCATCGCCGGAGGGTTGTTACTGGCCCGGTTCTGGTGGGGTTCCATCTTCCTCGTCAACGTGCCTATTGTCATCGCGGCGTTCGTGGGAGCGGTGCTGTTCGTGCCGAAGTCGAAGAACCCCGCTGCCGAGAGTCCCGACCCGGGCGGTGCCGTCCTCTCGATTCTCGGTTTGGGTCTCCTGCTCTGGTCCATCATTGAAGGTCCGACCCAGGGCTGGACCTCTCCGCGTGTGCTTGTGGCCGGATCGACCAGTCTCGTCGTGCTGGGCTCCTTTGTAGCCTGGGAGGCCCACTCCACCCATCCGATGCTCAAACTGGCGTTCTTTCGCGATCGGAGATTCTCCATTGCGGCGGCAGCCGAGTGCCTCGGGGTCTTCGGCCTCCTGGGGGCACTGTTCTTGCAGACGCAGTTTCTGCAGTTCGATCTCGGTAACTCGCCCCTCCAGGCCGGACTCCGCATCCTGCCGATGGCCGCCACGCTCGTGGTGAGCGCAGTGTTGTCGCCATTCATCGCTCGCTTCATCGGGGTCAGGTTCACCGTCGCTGCCGCCCTGGCGGCGATCGCGGGGGGTCTGTGGCAGATCTCTGCAGCCTCCTCTTTCGCGACGACCTACGAGGACGTGTTGCCCGGGCTCCTGCTCATCGGCCTCGGCGCCGGCCTCTTGCTGCCGACTGCGACCAATTCCGTCGTGGGCTCGGTCCCTCAGGGCGATTCCGGCATGGGGTCGGCCACCAACGCTGTGGCGCTCCAGGTCGGAGGAGCGCTCGGGGTCGCGGTCATCGGCAGCGTGGCCTCAACCAGGTACCAGGATCACATGACGACTGTGCTCGAAGGCCGACACCTGCCCACCTCGGTGGCCCATACAATCTTGGGCTCGCTGGGAGGAGCCCTGCACGTGGCCCACACTGTCGGTGGCACGACAGGCGCCTTGCTGGCTGGCGCTGCCCGTACCGCATTCATGAACGGATTGGGGGTCTCGTTCTCAGTCGGAGCGATCGTTGCCCTGGGCGGCATCCTGATCGTGCTCGCCTACCTGCCGACCAGCGCCCTCGAGGGACCGTCGGATCCAGACGCGAACAACTCAGGTGACGCAGCGGTCGCTCATTCTGGCGGCGACTCTCGCGGTTTGGTTGGTGGTTCCCAGGGGCTCCGCCGCCACAGCCACACCGAAGGCGTTCCGGCGACACACGGCAGTGCCCCATTTGACGCAGGCCGGCGATAGGCATTGCCCACAATCGCCCACTGCGGCGTCCTCGGAACGCTGTTGCTTGCGAATCTGGCGGCGCTCGTTCCGAGCCGGATCGCGGCGCGCACTCCGACGGCCTTGGTGTTGAGGGCCGAGTGAGCCATCAGCGTCAGGTGCGAGCCCATAAAGTGCGCTCGACTCCTCACCGACGGGTAGCTCCGAAGTGCCTGATTGAGGTTTGTGGTCACGCAACAATCGCGAACATCGAGCCGAGTCGTCATCGTCGATCGCGAAAGGAAACACCTTCGCCAACTCTTTCAAACCCCTGTCTGACCTGGGGCGACGTTGTGATATCCACAACACCGGTGGGCGCTGCGGTGCCCGAGTGGGCGCTGCGGGACTCGAACCCACGACCTCAGCCGTGTGAAGGCTGCGCTCTAACCAACTGAGCTAAGCGCCCGCATTTGGCACGTCCACCTGCGGGTCTGCGCTGCGGCAGCCTGGCAAGACATCCGCAGAGCGCATCGACAGCGTACTTGCCGGTTGACAGCACACGGCGAGAGCCTGCGAAAGACCTCGGGCAATTGCGCTGCTCGTCCCTCCTGGGGCCTGAGCCGGATCGGAACCATCCTTCGTGCCGCCTTCCCAACCTGGCCAGCAAGGCCGACTTGGGGTGTCCTTAGAGCGCCGGTACCCTGAGTTGGACATGACGTGGACCGCCCCCGATGGCAACAGGGGGCCCCAGACCTGGGGCTCCCGGTTCAAGAGCGCCTTCTCCGCGCCCCCCTCCTCAGGTGCCGCGGGCGGTGCGAGCGAACCGGACGAGATCATCCCCCCGGAAGAACGCAAAGCTGCCATGTCCGGGCTCGACCCACTCGAGCAAAAGCTGGCGCGCTGGGCGCTCGCGCTGGCTGCAGCGGCCGCCCTCGGGGCCGCCATCTACATCAATTCGGCCAACAAGGTCACCAAGGCGGGAAAGAACTCCATCGCCGTTGCTCCCGATGCATGGTTGCTGACCGGAGTGATCCTGCTCATGTGCGTCCTAGGAGGTCTCGCACTCTGGAAGAACAAGCGCACCTTCGTGACGTTTGCCCTCTTCCTGATCGGCTTCGCCTTCACCCTGCCTTTCGGGCTCATCGGGTTGGTCTTCATCCTCCTGGGTGGCTGGTTCATGCTGCGGGCGTGGCGGATCAACCGCTACGGGACGACCAACTCGAAGCTCATCGCCCGAGAGGCGGCCAACCGGCCACGCGGCCGGGACCGCACACAGGCCGCGAAGACGGGAACCAAGTCCCCGGCATCGTCAGGTTCACGAAAACCGCCCACGGCCAGCAAGCGCTACACGCCCAAGGCGCCACCTCGCAAGAAGATCCAGAAGCCGACCGAGTAGTCCGTCGCTCTGGGTAGACCCTCGCTCTGAGCCTCGTCAACCCGGTCGTCGACGAAACGCCCGGGTCGCGGGTCTGATCAATGGGCTGGTTCGATCAACAGAGCCGAGCGCAGCAGTTGCAGCACGTCGGCGCGACGACGCACCAACGACCGGGCGGTTGGCTCTTCTCCCAGAGCCCGGAGCACCTCGACCTCGGTCACCATGCCGATCACGGTGGAGTAGATAGCCAAGAGCAACAGTCGTGGGTCGTGTCGCCGCATGCTGCCCGCATCCATTTCGGCCTCCAAAAATGACGAGGCCCGCTGCACCAGCGGCTCGAGGGCCAGCGTCATTTGTGTCGCGGCTGGCGGCCCGAGCCTCCCGACCTCCCGAAGCAATCCGAGCAACTCGGGCTGGCGCGCGGCGAGGCGAAAGACGGAACGCACGACCGCCTCGACCCGGTCCCAGCCCTCTCCCGCGGCGCGCAACGCGGTCTCGAGCGCAGCTGACAGATCGGCGGCGCTGCGGGCGATGACCGCCTCGAGGAGGACGTCCTTCGAGGGGAACCAATAGAGGATCGACTGCTTCGTGAGTTCCAGGCTCTTGGCCACATTGTCGAGTGAGGTCGCCTCATAGCCCCTGCTCGCGAAGGATGAGAGGGCGGCGTCGAGAATGCGGTCACTGGTCGAAAGACTCGGCTCGGAGCTGGTCACTTACCAAATGGTAGACAGATTCGGCCTCCGGTGGTAGACATTTCTGATGCCCATCGAGCGGGATCTCCGTGGGAAGCGCTTCTTCATCACCGGCGCCACCGGATTCTTGGGGACCGCCCTGGTCGAGCGGATCCTCCGGTGCGTGCCGGGGGCCGAGGTGACGGTGCTCGTCCGACCCGGTCGCCGCGCCGACGCGCCAAGCCGGCTCGCCCGAGAGGTCATCAAGAACGACTGCTTCGACCGCCTCCGTACAGAACTCGGCGAGGAGTTCCCCCGGGTGGTGGAGCGACAGGTCCGCGCCGTATCAGGTGACGTCGGACGCGACGGTCTCGGTCTCGACGAGGCCGGCCGTACCGCGCTGGCCGAGGCCGACGTCGTCATCCACTCCGCTGCGACCGTGTCCTTCGACGCGCCGCTGACCCAAGCGGTCGAGATCAACCTCCTCGGGCCTTCTCGGATTGCCGCAGCGATGGCCGACACCGGGTCGTCCGCCCATCTGATCGCTGTGTCGACCGCATACGTCGCCAGCACACATCAAGGGGAGGCCAAGGAGGAGCTGCTCAGCGAGAACCGCTTCACACTGGACGTCCCGTGGAAAGAGGAGGTCACGTCCGCCCGACGGCTGCGCGATGACCTCCAAGCCGAGTCGCGCAAACCCGAACGGCTCAAGGAGTTCACCAAGAAGGCTCGTGGCGAGATCGGCGCTGCCGGCGACCATCTCATTGCCGCACGCTCAGAGAAGCTCCGTGAAGAGTGGGTCAGCGACCAGCTGGTCCAGGCGGGCACCGCGCGGGCACGTTCGCTCGGCTGGCCCGACGCGTATCCCTTCACCAAGGCACTCGGCGAGCGAGCGCTCGTCGAGCAGTGGGAAGGCAAGGTCCCGATCACGTTTGTGCGGCCCTCGATCATCGAGTCCGCGCTCGCCGAGCCTCGCCCGGGCTGGATCCGTGGTTTCCGCATGGCCGAGCCGATCATCGTCTCCTACCGCGCGCGGCCTGCTCGCCGAGTTCCCCGGTGTGCCCGAGGGCATCGTCGACGTCATTCCCGTCGACCTCGTCGTCGCGGCCATTCTGGCCGTTGCGGCGCGCGGTCCCGAGCCCGGTCGTCCGAAGGTGTACCAGGTGGCATCCGGCGTTCGAAACCCGCTCCGTTACGGCCGTCTGGTCGACCTCACCACCGGGTTCTTCCAGCGCAACCCGCTCTACGACGACCGGGGTCAGCCCATCAACGTGCCCGAGTGGTCGTTTCCCGGGCGAGGCAGGGTGCAGCGCCAGCTTCGCCGCGCTGACACCGTCATGACGTTCGTGGAAAAACTGCTCACTGCCTTGCCGATCCGAGGCAGGCAGGCGCAGCTCGCTGCCCGCATCGAAGACCGGCACGCAATGGCCTCACGCGCGCTCGGCTACGTCGAGCTCTACGGCGCCTATACGGAAACCGACGCTCGTTACAGGGTCGACAACCTGATGGAGCTCCGGCGGGCGTCCGATACCGACGATGGCGAGCAGTTCGAGTTCGACCCGGCCGTCATCGACTGGGAGCGCTACGTGCTCGACGTGCACCTGCCGTCGGTGCTCGAGCACACCCGGGTGCGCACGAAGCCCGGGAAGTCCGTCGTCGACAAGCGTCCGGAGCGCCAACGACGAGCCATCCTCTCACCCGAGCGTCATCTGGCCGTCTTCGACCTCGAGCACACTCTCATGTCGTCGAACGTCGTCGACACCTACGCCTGGCTGGCCAGCCGGCACCTGTCTCCGTCGCGCCGAGCCCGCTTCGTCGCCGATCTCGTGCGTCAGGGCCCGTCCCTGCTCGCGTTGGACCGGCGCGACCGGGGTGACTTTCTGCGCTCGTTCTACCGTCGTTTCGAGGACGCGCCGATCGAGCAACTACGCGACGACTCATGGGAACTCTTCCACCGGCAGCTCCTGACCCGCTCCTTCCCCGAAGGGTTCGCCCGCGTGCGTGCGCACCGGGCGATCGGGCACCGCACGCTGTTGATCACGGGAGCGCTCGACTTCATCATCGAGCCCATCCGACCCCTCTTCGACGACATCGTGTGCGCACAGATGGAAGTGCGCGACGGCCGTCTTACGGGGCACCTGACGACCCTGCCTCCCATCGGTGAGGCGCGCGCCATCCTTCTGGCCGACTACGCGAGCGACCATTCGCTTTCGCTCGAGGAGTCGATCGCGTACGCGGACTCGGCAAGCGACCTCGCCATGCTCGAGGCCGTTGGTTTCCCCGTCGCTGTCAACCCCGAGTCACGGCTCTCCGCCATCGCCCGGCGCCGCGGTTGGCACGTTGAGCACTGGGCTAAGGCCGAGGGCGGCTCGCATCGCCCGCTCCCCCTCGGGCCCTTCGACGTCAAGGCTCCCCGGGCGGTGATGGGCCGGTGAGCACCTTGTTGTTCGAGCGTTCCCTGCCGCGCTTCGCTGCCGCCCGTGTGGTGTCGTCGTTCGGATCCGGACGCGGAGCGGGCATTGGGCCGCTGCGCCTTGTCGACCGCGAGACGCCGGCTGCACCTGGCGACGGGTGGTTCCGCGTCGACCCGATGCTCTCCGGCATCTGTGGCTCCGACCTGGCCACGCTCGACGGGCGCAGCTCGCGCTACTTCGAGGACATCGTCTCGTTCCCCTTCGTGCCCGGCCACGAAGTGGTCGGCACCGTGCCCGACGACTCGGTAGGCGCCGACGGCACACCACTGGCCGCAGGCAGCCGCGTCGTGCTGCAACCAGTGCTCGGCTGCGCCGCCCGCGGCATCGAGCCTCCGTGTCCCGCCTGCCAGGCGGGCCAGGTCGGCAATTGCGGCCGCGTCGCCTTCGGGCACATCAGGCCTGGCTTGCAGACCGGGTTCTGCGCAGACACCGGAGGTGGTTGGTCCAATGCCGGCCTGGTCGCGCATGCCAGCCAGCTCTATCCAGTGCCCGAGGGCCTCAGCGACGTCGACGCTGTCACCACCGAGCCGGTGGCGTGCGCGGTCCATGCGGTGCTCGGCGCGCCGATCGTCGACGGCGACGTCGTGGCCGTCGTGGGTGCAGGCACGCTCGGGCTCCTCGTCACCGCCGCGCTGAGCCATCTCGCGTCGGAAGGGCTCTGCCCCACGCCGTCCGCGCTCCTCGTCGGAGCTCGCTACGCGCACCAACGGCAGCTCGCCCGGGAGCTCGGATGCAACGAGGCGTTGCCCCCAGAACAGCTGGTCCGGGCGGTGCGACGCTACTCACGCTCGCTGTCCTACGGTGGTGCGCCGGGAGTGACAGCGACCCTGTCGTCGGGTGCCGACGTGGTGATCGACTGCGTCGGCAGCGCCGAGTCGATCGCCCAGTCCCTCGCCATGGTGCGGCCGCGGGGCACCGTGTCCCTCGTCGGCATGCCCGGCAGGATCACCGTGGACCTTGCACCGCTGTGGCACCGAGAGGTCCGCTTGGCCGGCGCCTACGCCTACGGCACCGAGCGCGCCGAGCGCTTGGGCCGCCCGACATCGACGTTCTCCCTCGCCTTCGACGTCGTGGCGGCGCAACGAACGGGACGCCTGGTCTCGGCCACCTATCCGCTCGCCCGGTTCGAGGAGGCCGTTGCCCACGCGGGTGCCGCCGGCCGCCGGGGAGCGGTCAAGATCGCATTCGACCTACGGAAAGGATCCTCCCGATGAGCCGCCGACCCGGCTTCGTCCTCGAGGTGGACCCATCGACCCCACCTACTCTTTTCTGGAGCGGGGAGGGCTTCACGCTCGAGACATTGCCCGAAGGAAGCAGGGTGATCTACGCGCCCGAGCCGATGAAAGCGATCGAGGACCCATATCGGGCCATTCGCCACGCCTTGTTGCACCCCGAGGGCGACCGCGACCCGCTGCCCGCACTCCTGCGGCCAGGGATGAAGCTGACGATCTGCTTTGACGACGTGTCGCTTCCGCTGCCGCCGATGGAGGCACCCGACGTCCGCCAGATGGTGATCGAGACTGTCTTGGACATGGCGGCCGAGGCGGGTGTCGACGACGTGATGCTCCTTGCCGCGCTCGCGCTGCATCGCCGCATGACCGAAGAAGAACTGCGCCATGCCCTGGGCGACCGGGTCTACGACGCATTCGCACCGCACGGCCTGCTCACCCAACACGATGCCGAGGACCCGGACAACCTGATCTACCTGGGCCAGACCGAGCAGGGCGAGGACGTCGAGATCAACAAGCGCGCCGCCACCTCCGACTTGCTTGTCTACGTCAACATCAACCTGGTCTCCATGGACGGCGGGCACAAGAGCGTCGCCACGGGTCTGGCCAGTTACCGGAGCCTGCGCCACCACCACAATCCCCAGACCATGCGTCATTCGAAATCCTTCATGGACCAACCGTCGTCCGAGTTGCATTCGTCCAACTGGCGCATGGGACGCCTGATCGCAGACTCGGGCGTGCAGGTGTTCCAGATCGAAACGACCCTGAACAACGACACCTTTCCGTCCAATTTCCAGTTCTTGCAAAAGCGCGAGTGGGAGTGGTCCCTGCGCGACCGGGCCACCTACGCCGCCTCCTCCGCCGCCTTGGCCAAGACGCCGCCGCGGGTGGCGCGCCAGATCTTCCACTCGATCCGCTCACCCCACGCACTCACCTCCGTGCAGGCAGGGGAGGTCGAGGCCGTCCATGCGCTGACAACAGCCAATGTCTGGGCCCAGCAGGGCGTCGACGTCGAGGGTCAGACCGACATCCTGACGATGGGCCTGCCCTACATCTGTCCCTACAACGTGAACTCCATCATGAACCCGATCCTCGTCGCCTGCCTGGGCCTCGGCTACTTCTTCAACATGTACCGGGGCAAGCCGCTCGTGCGTGAGGGAGGGGTCGTCATCATGCGCCATCCCACCCGACCCGAGTTCCATCCGGGTCACCACCCCAGCTACATCGACTTCTACGAACAGGTGCTGACGCAGACGCTCGACCCCGTGCAGATGCACAAGGAGTTCGAGGAGTCCTTTGCCACCGACCCGTGGTACGTGCACCTCTACCGCACCGGCCACGCCTATCACGGCGTTCATCCCTTCTACATGTGGTACTGGTGTGCGCATGCGCTGGCCCACGTCGGCCGCGTCATCGTCGTCGGCGGCGACACCAAGGCGGTGCGCCGTCTCGGTTTCTCTCCTGCCAGCTCACTCGACGACGCGCTCGAGATCGCGTCCGACGTCGTCGGGCCGTCCCCCACGCTCACCCACGTCCGCAACCCGCCCATCTTCATGTCGGACGTGCACTGATGGCCGGCGCCGGTCTGCGGGCCCGGGGGCGAGCCGCCCGGTTTCCTCTCGCTGCACCGTCGTGGCCGACCACGGTGCAGCGACCCGACCCCGAGCGCAAGGTCGGCCTCGACTTCGATCACGAATGGTCGCGCCGGTACCCGGTCCGCCTTGCGCGGGCCATGGTGATGGACAACGTCGCGCGGCCCGCGGCGCGACTGCTGGCTCCGGCCACCGTGCGTGGGCTCGAACACCTGCACCACGTCGAGGGTCCCGTGATCTTCGCGGCCAACCACGCCAGTCACATCGACACGCCGTTGCTGCTCACGACGCTGCCGGTCGAGTTCCGGCACCGCACGGTCGTCGCCGCCGCATCCGACTATTTCTTCGACCGCACCTGGAAGTCGGTCCTGTGGGCCTTCGCATTGGCGGCCATCCCGATCGAGCGGAGCCGGGTGAACCGCAAATCGGCCGACACGGCCGCCGGGCTCATCGAAGACGGCTGGAACCTCGTCATCTTTCCCGAGGGCGGACGCTCGCCCGACGGTTGGACCCAGCCCTTCCGCGGTGGCTCCGCCTACCTGGCCCGGCGCACTGGACGACCCGTGATCCCGGTGTACCTCCACGGCACCCGTCACGTGCTCCCCAAGACGCCCGACGACGCGCTTCCTCCGGGTGGCTCGGGCACCGAGGCGCGTCGAGGCGGACGCCTGCACCGCTCACCCATCGCCGTCCTCTTCGGAGCGCCCCTGACGCCCGACGAAGGTGAGAATGCCCACCGCTTCTCCGACCGTGTCGAGGCGGCGGTCGCCACGCTGGCGCGCGAGGTTCACTCAGACTGGTGGCAGGCACGCCGTTCGGTGAGCGTGGTGGCACCGACTCCCGGGGCTGAGACGGCACACCGAGGTCCGGTGGCGGCGTCGTGGCGACGGGCGTGGGCCCTCGACGAGCCACCATCACGGGTGCGCGACGCAGAGTGGCCCGACTGATCCCTGCCCACTGCGCATGGCCGGACTCTCTCAGCTGGGCAGATGTTGGTGCAGGACCTCGAGGAGATGCTCCTCGGTGACGGGTTTCTCCACCAGCGCGACGGGCCGCACGCCCCGGTCACGAAACGCTTCTTTGGCGTAGCCCGTCATGTAGACGACGACGACCTCGGGTCGTTGGAGCCGCACGGCATCGGCGAGCTCGGTGCCCTGCATGTGTGGCATCACGACATCGGTCAGGAGCACGTCGATCACGCCGATGTGATCGCGGCTGAGCTCGAGCGCAGCGTTGCCGTCGGCGGCGTCCAAGACCATGTACCCGTTGCGTTCGAGGATCTCGCGGGTCGCGGTGCGCAAGGATCGCTCATCCTCGACAACCAGGACCGTCTTGGTCGAGTCGCGACCCGACGCACGTATGCCATTCAAATCGCACTCACTCCCCAAGCCACACCTGAGCATAGTGAGGTTGCACCGCAGGAACCTTTGATCGAGCGTATGGGCGTGTCCTCGCGCCAAAACGGGTGTGGGCGCGCGGATCAGGAATGGATGATGACGGCTGCCGGTGTCGTGTTGCGCCAGGTGCTAGCACTTTGTCGTGCAAGTGATCGTGCTCGGCAGTGGCAGCCCGTTGCCTGACCCGGTTCGCGCCGGACCCTCAACTCTCGTTCGCACCCAGGCGGGCGACCTGCTGTTCGACTGTGGGCGCGGCGTCCTCATGCGTGCAGCTGCGGCCGGATCGAGTGCCGGTGCCCTACGAAGCCTCTTCTTGACGCACTTGCACAGCGATCACACGACGGATCTCAACGACGTCATCACCTCGCGCTGGATCACCTCGTTCCAACCGAATCCCTTGACGGTGCTCGGACCCGCGGGCAGCGCCGCGCTCGTGGAAGCGACCGAGGCCATGCTCGAGCTCGACATCGGGTACCGACTGGCCCACCATGCGGACCTGCAGTGGCGTCCCTCGACCGAGGTCGTCGAGTGCGCGGGCGGCGAGGTCTGGCGTGGCGGTGAGGTCCGGGTGACGGCAGCTCTGACGGAGCACGCACCGGTTCGTCCGACCCTCGGGTACCGGATCGACGAGGGCACGGCCTCGGTCGTCGTGGCCGGCGACACCGTCCCGTGCGCCGGGCTCGACGAACTTTGTGCGGGCGCCGACGTGCTGGTGCACACCGTCATCCGACGTGATCTCATCGAGCCGATAGGACTGCCCCGGTTGACCGACGTGCTCGACTACCACTCGACGGTTGAGGACGCGGCACGCACGGCGGCCCGAGCTGGCGTGGGAACGCTCGTCCTCACCCACCTCGTACCGGCGCCCCCGCCTGGTGCCGACGAGGAGTGGGCCGCGCTGGCCGGGCAGCACTTCGCCGGCACCGTCGTCGTGGGCAGCGACCTGACCATGTGCGACGTGGCCCCACCCCGGTGAGCGGGGGCGCCGGGCCGTTCAGCGAAGCCGCGCCGTACTACGTGGCCGGCCGGCCCCCGTACTCGGCGGTGCTGCTCTCGACGCTCAGTGATGCCGTCGGGCTCGACGGGACGGGCCACCTGCTCGACGTCGGGTGCGGTCCAGGGATGCTCACACTGGAGCTGGCGCCCGCCTTTGCCGAGGTGACCGCGGTCGACCCCGACGTGGGGATGCTCGCCGAGGGCGCCCGGCGCGCCGCGGCCGCTGGCGTGGCACACGTCAGGTGGATCGAGGGGTTCGCCGAGGACCTCGCCAGCGCCGGCGTGGCAGGCAGCCCGCCCCGCCTGGTCACCTTCGGGCAGTCCTACCACTGGACCGCCGGGGTAGCCGTGCTCGACGCGGTCTACGACATGATCGGATCCGGTGACGCCGTGGCGCTGATCGGACACAGGGTTGAGGGTCGGTCGCTACCCGATCCGCCCGAGGCGAGGTTGCCCCGCATCCCCGAAGACGAAATCCGAGATCTGGTGGCCCGCTACATCGACGAGGACGCCGCCCCCCTGCCGCGAGGTGCGTGCACGCGTGCGACACCGCACCTCTTCGTTGCCGATCTCGCGGCATCACGGTTCGGGACAAGCAGGACAATCTACGCCCGCGGCCGGGACGACGTGGTGCGTGACGCCGATTCGATCGTCGCTGGCTACTACTCGACATCGTTCGCCGCGCCGCGTCGCTTTGGCACCGGCCGCGACGCGTTCGAGTCAGCGCTCCGCGCTCTGCTGCATGACCGAGCTCCAGAGGGGCTCTTCTGGGACTGGCCCGGCGACACGGAGATCGTGTTCGCCATCCGATAGCCAACTCAGAAGACGATTGCGCCCTCCTGCGCTCGAGGGTCGCTCGTGGGCACGATCTCCTTGCCGAGCGGTGCGATGGCGACGGCGGCCAGCTTGAAGTTCCCGAGGCCGAGTGGGATTCCGATGATGGTCAGGCACAGCACCACGCCGAGGATCACGTGGGCGAGTGCCATCCACAGACCCGCCAGCAGGAACCACAGCACGTTGGCGACGGTCGACGGTGCGCCGGCATCCGGTCTGCGCACCACCGCCCGGCCGAACGGCCACAGCACGAACGCCGCCAGTCGGAAGCAGGCGATGCCGAAGGGAATCGTGATGATCAAGACGCACAAGAGGATGCCGGTCAGCACGTACCCAATCGCGAGCCAGACGCCGGAAAGGACCAACCACAGCACGTTCAGCAGCGTCCGCATCAGGTGGCTCCTTCGTTGGTCATCGTGAGGGACGGCGTGAGGTGGCTCTCGGTCGCACCCGTGCGTCGGCGCAAGCGACGCCGCCGACCAACCGTGGCGACGCGCTCCTCACGCAGTCGCTCCGACGCGGTGTCGTCGATGGGTTCGAGCGCGTCGCCGCCGAGCGCCCAGCCCAACAGGAGATCGGCCAAGGCCGGGTTGCGCGCCAGGACGGGGCCGTGCAGGTACGTCCCCACGATGCGGCCGCGGACGGCCCCCTCGCTCCCGTCGCCTCCGCCGTTGCCCACGCCCAGGGTGACGCGTCCGAGCGCGGTCGTGCCCTCGGCGAGCGTCGTGCGCCCGCCGTGGTTCTCGAAGCCGCTCAACAGCGGCAGCTTCTCCACGCCGGTCGGTTCAGCCAAGACCTCGCCCACCGCACGGGGGCCTGCGCCCTTCTGGGTGTCCATCCCCAAGAGGCCGAGCCCTTCATGCGGCGAGCCGTCCGCACCAGGGAAGGTTCGGCCCACCACCTGGAATCCCGCGCACACCGCAAGGACGACCGCGCCACCAGCGACGCGGCGTACGAGCATCCCGTCGTCCATCAGCGTGCGCGCCGCCCGTACCTGGGGTCCGTCCTCGCCGCCGCCCAGGCAGTAGATGTCCGCCTCGGGTAGGGGGCGGTCGGAGACGGCCTGGAGCAACTCGACCGGCCGGCTCCGCCACTCGGCTCGGCGGGCCAGGATGAGCCCGTTGCCGCCGTCGCCGTAGGTCCCGAGCAGGTCGGGGTACACCACCGCGACCCGCAGGACGTCACTCACGATGGTGCCCCCAGCAGATCATGGAAGGCTGTGTAATTGCCGATGACGTCGACCGTGGAATGGCTGGTGGGAACCACGATGACGCTGTCGGTCGGATCGACCGTGCCGGGCATCGCTGCGCCGGCGAGGCGGACTGCGTGGACCGGGTCCGCCTCGGTGCGATGCGCGACATCGGCGTAGTGCAGGCGCACCGACAGGTCGCGGAACCGATCCCCTGTCGCCACCACGGCGCGGCCCGCGAGGCGCTCGAAGGGGACGTCCCACAGCCAGCTCGGATCGGCGCCGTCCGCCACCCTCGCGTTGATGCTCACCACCAGCGGCGTCTTCGTCCCCGCCACCAGGTCCAGGAGCTCGTTCCATCCCGCCGGGTTCTTGGCCAGCATGAGCCGGGCTCCGACCTCCCCGAAGGACCGCACGGTGAATCGCCCTGCCACCTCGTACACCGACGCCATAGCCTCGAGCGCGGATGCGGCGTCCACCCCACAGGCTTCGCAGGTCACGGCGGCCATCAGGCCATTGGCGAGGTTGAACCGCCCAGGTAGTTGGAGGCGGATCGGAAGGGTCCGGCCGTCGGCCCACACCGCGTCGGCCGTCCCCCCCGAGCCCGGCACCAGGCTCGCCTCGGGCTCAGGCCGGCTAAACCCGCACGACGCACACGACCAGGTGCCCTCGCCGAAAGTGATGCGTTCCTCGCACGAGGGACACCCCACCGCGTCGAGCTGCCAGCGCAGACCCGCCCCCACCCAGTGCACGTCGCGCGCTGCCCCTGCCGCCCACACGACAAGCGGGTCATCGGCGTTGGCGACGACGTGGGTATGCGGCGCGGCCGCCAGCGCGGCACGCCAGCGCCCAGCCACCATGCGCACCTCGTTGGTTCGGTCGAGTTGGTCACGTGAGAGGTTCAGCAGAACGGCGGCGGCCGCCGTCGTCGCGGTCAACACGCGCGGGAGATACGCCTCGTCGACCTCGAGCACCACACGCGGCGCGTCCGTCCCCGCCAGCGCGGCCACGTGGCCCGGCGGCATGTTGGAGCCGGTCTCGTTGCTCACGACGGCCTCACCGCCGGACCCGAGGCCGACGGTCACCAGCCTGGTCGTGGTCGTCTTTCCGTTCGTCCCGGTGACGAGCACGACCTGTCGCCCGGCGCTCAAGTGCTCGAGCAGCCGCGGATCGAGACGGAGTCCGGCGTGTCCGCCCGCCACCGTCCCCTGACCGCGACCGAGCCGCCGCGACGCGGCATTCACCGCACGCGTGGTCGCGCTGGCGAGCTGCGCCCTCACCGAGGGGGCTTCGTGCGCGCCAGTTCGTCAGGGGTGGGCTCGTGGCGCTCCCGCGCCTCGGCCGGCAACAGCTCGCTGATGGCCTGCATGATGGTCTCGGTGTCGGCCTTGACGTCTGTCAACGAGAGCGCCACCGGCTTGCCTATACGCACCGTGACGGTCGGCGGACGACGGACGAGCGTCACGTCGGGGACGCGTGCCGACCTCGGCCACACCTTCTCGCTCCCCCACAGTCCGACGGGGACAACGGTGGCACCGGTCGACGCGGCGAGGCGCGCCGTCCCGGTCTTGCCGTGCAGCACCGGGTCGAAGAAGTCGTAGCCCCGCGGGATGGTGCCCTGGGGGAGGACGATCACCACCTCGCCTGCCTTCAACGCAGCCTCCGCCTCGCGCAGCGGTTGGCTCGATCCGCTGCCCCGGTCGACCGCGATGCCGCCGATGGCGCGTGCGATCGGCCCGACCACGGGAGCATCGAAGATCTCCTTCTTGCCGAGGAAGCGCACCGGTCGCCCGATCTCGCGGGCGACGAGTGCGAGGGCCGCCACGTCGAAGTAACTCCGGTGGTTGGCGGCCAGCAGGACGGGTCCACGGGCGGGCACATGCTCGACGCCGGCGATGTCGAAGCGGGCGTAGGGAAACGAGAGCTTGCGGACGAAGGGCCGCAGGAGGTGGTACGGCTCGAACCCAATGACGCTCGGGACCCCTGGTGGGCGGTCCCAGTGCTCGACCGACCAGCAGCGGGCCGTGGCGACGACCATCAGAGACGGATCAGGGTTCACCGCATGCGCCGTGCCCACGCTCGAGAGCAGGGGCACGTCGAAGATGCTGTCGCTGCAGGCATGGCACTCACTCAGGTCGACGGCGTTGGCGTCCGCCCAGTGCCGGACTGCGCGCAGCTTGCCGGTGCCCCATACGAACCCTTCGTAGAGGCGACCGGTATAGCGACCCTCGTGGGTCTCGTAGGCGGTGGCGATGAGGTCGTCGAAGCCGTAGGCCTCGGCGAACGGAGCGATCATGTCGGCGGGCGTCGTGGTGGTGAGCACCAATCGGTGTCCTGCAGCGCGGAACGCGGCCAGACGCTGGGGGGCAAAGGGAGCGACCAACTCGGTGAGGGCGGCCACCGCCCTGCGCCCGGCGGCCTGGACCTGATCCTGGCTCCAGCCGCGAGCCACGCGAGCGGCCGCCCGCACGAGGCCCATGGACAGGAGGTTCTCGCCGAAGCGGTCGTTGACGGCGTAGAGCAGCCGATCACCCGGCAGCGATCGACCCTCGGGCAGCACGCCCTCCGCCACCAGAGCTCGATTGAGCACCTGGCCCGAGGCATGGCACAGCAACGTCCGGTCGAGGTCGATGAAGACGGCGCTTGCGTGCCCGGTGGTCGCCACGGAGAGTCAGCCTAAAGCAGTTCGATCGAGCGATCGGAGGTCGAAACTCCGTTTTGGGCGCCGGGACGAAGCAGACAGATCGCTGCGCGGCCGTCCGCGCGTCGCGGTGCTTCGGAGAGGACCTGCGAGGAGTCCGGATGCTCGGTCACAGATGCGAAACGGCTCGGAAATTGGGAGAAGGGATCGCCGGGGGGGAGGGCGATCCCTTCTCGAGACTCACGAGGACTAGGAGGGGGGGCTTCCGATTCCCTGCGGTCTGTCATTTATTTTGTCGGCCCTTCGGCAATCAGTCAAGCAGCTTTAGCAGATACTTACTATCAGTTATACTGATGGAAAGCGTAACTCGAGCAAGCGTTCTTGGGGAAGGGCCACATGGAACTGAAACACCTGCAAGCACTCCTGGGGATTGCAGACACAGGCAGCTTCTCCGCCGCGGCGGCCTCGATCGGCACGGTGCAGTCGAACGTCTCAGCCCACGTGGCCCGCCTGGAGCGAGAGCTCGACGTCCAACTGGTCGACCGGTCCTCGGGCCGGCTGACCGAGGAAGGCGACGTCGTGATCGAGCGGGCGAGACGGGTCATGAACGAGCTCGAGGCGATGGTGGCCGACGTGACCGCGCTGCGCGAGGAGGTCGTCGGAACGGTGCGCCTCGGCATGATCGGCACCACGGGGCGGTGGCTGGTCCCCCAGCTCTTCGATCTGTTGCGGGTGCGCCATCCCCATGTCCATCTCAATGTGGCCGAGGGCTCGAGCGTCCCCCTCGAGCAGCAACTGGCCTCGGGGCAGCTGGACCTCGCCGTGGTGACCTTCCCCCTCAGCGGCGACGAGATCATGGCCGCGCAGCTCTTCGACGAGGACCTGGTCCTGGTGCTGCCCCCGGGCCACCCGCTCGGCCGCGAGCCATCGCTCGACCTCGAGCGCCTCTCCGAGCTCGAGCTCCTGCTCCCCGCGCCAGGGACGGCGCTGCGGGCAGAGATCGACGCCGCCACCGTGCCAGCCCGCATCGACCTGCGTCCGGCAATGGAGCTCGACGGCGTGCGCCTGATCGCCTCACTGGCCTTCGACGGCTACGGGCCGGCGATCCTCCCGGCGACGGCTGTGCCCGGACACCTCCGCGGTCGCTTCTCGGTGCTCCCCGTCGTCGGCCTACCCCGGCGACGGGTCGGGGTGGCCCAACGCCGCCGTGGCCTGCCGTCGGCACCGGCGCGCGCGGTCATCGACGTCCTGGGCCTGGTCGTCAACGACGCCCTGTCGATGCCCGAGGGGATCCATCCAACCTAGATCTCGGGCCGGACAGGTCGAAGCGGGAACGACTCAGGCCGCGGCCGGGATCGGCTCTCGCCACATCGTCCAGAGCGTCGGACCGCCCGGCAGCCTGACCTCCTTCACGACCTCGAAGCCGTGCCGGCGATAAAAGGGAACGTTGCGCTCCTTGGACGACTCGAGATAGCTGGGCAGGCCCTCGGCGTCGCAGTGCGCGAGTACGGGCCGCATCAACGCGCTCCCGACGCCCTTGCCCTGCTGGTCGACCGCTGTCCCCAGGCTCGCCAGGTACCAATGGGGTTCGTGGGGATGCGCCGACTCGATGCGGTTGAGGAGGCGCATGGTCGCGGCGAGATTGGTCACCACATAGGGCAGCACCGGCACCAGGGTGAGGATGCCGCGCAGGCCGGTGAGCAGCGGCTTGCCGGCCGGCCCCCAGATGGCCGAGCCCACGTACCCGTCGGCCACGTAGCACCCACCGAAGGGGAGGTAGTCCGCCTTCATCTGGGTGCGAAAGAAGGCTCGCAGCCCAACCTCGCGGCGGGCCTCTTTCGGGAAGACGTACATGGCGACGGGGTCGTCCCAGAACGTGCGCGCCATTTGGGCCGCCATGGCGTCGACGTCGTCCGCGGTGGCACGCCTGATCATTGGCAGGGCAGGTTCGAGAACCATGTCGGGGTCGATGGTGGCAGAGGGCCCGGCCACGCGCCACCCGGCGCGGCGCCGGCGTGTGCCTGGCCGAGCGCAGCCAGTTCCGGCGCCAGCTTCAACCCGACGAAGATGCCGCCGGACTGCGTGAAGTGAACGCCGTCGGCGCAGCGCACATTCACCGGGCCCACGGTCGGCGAGTACGTGGCGCCGGGTGACACGGCGGCGTTGAGGTCGAAGACGTACACACGGCTCCCGTTGGTTCCGGCGGGGGTCGTGTTCGCCACTTCGCGCATGGTGGCGTTGTCGACCTGCACCCGTGACGGGTCGTCCTCTGGCCACGGTGCGCCCGTCGGAGCGGTCCCGCTGTCGTAGTAGGGCGTCGTGGCCAGCACGACGGTGGCGCCCTTGGACCCGAGGACAGCCACGGCCTGGCGAAAGCGGCCCGCGAGGTAGCTGTCGAACGAGGGCTCGCCGAGGTTCTGCCATTGGCCTCCGACCTCCTGGTCGAAGGTCTCGCCGCGGGCGACGTAGACGACGACGTCGGGGTTGTAGGCGTCGACCCATCGGCGCCATGAGTTCAACAGAGAGTCGGGATCGTTGCGCACGTCACAGGGCGCATCCGGCGTCACCGTGTAGAAGAGCACCTTGATCTCGTTCTGCATGGCGAGCGAGCACCCGGGCGTCCCTTCGTTGGCCACCTGCACGTCGTACTGCTTCGCTTCCTCGGCGAGGCCAACGCCGAGCGAGCCCGCGACGGAGTCGCCGACGAGCAAGACCTTCACGGGCCTGGTGTCCCTCGTCGCGGCCAAGGCCGGAGCGAGATACGACGGCGCTGTGGTCGTCGGGGAGTCGACCGCCGCTGCGGCGGGCACCGCGGCTGACGACGTGCTCGACGCGGCAGTCGCCGGCGCGATCGGGGTCGCGGTCGCAGCCGCGGTGGCCGGTGCCGTCACGCGGAGCTGGGAACCCGCGAGCTCGGTCGCGCCCACCGGCATCAGCGTGCTGACGAAGACGGCGCTGATCGCGGCAACCGCGCCGATTGGCGCCGCGATCCAGGATCGCCACCGTCGCAGCGCTCCCCGGCGGATGGGCATCTCGACGAGGTCGTAGCTGATGGCGGCGATGGCGACTGTGATGCCCACCCGGGCCAGGAAGAGCGGATAGACGCCCCAGTGCAGTCGCTGTCCGGTGAGCACGAGCAGCACGGGCCAGTACCAGAGGTAGACGCCGTAGGAGATGCGACCCCATTGCGGGAGCGGCGGCAGTTCCAGGACGCGGACGACGAGCGAGCGCGGCGCCACCGCGCACCCGAGCACGACGGCGCCCGCCAGCAGGCTCGCAACGAGGAACCCGCCGCTGAACGCGAAGGTCGACGTCTCCGTCGTGGTGCACCACAGCGCGGCCGTTCCGGCCACCCCCGCGAGCGCCAGGACCGACGCGCTGCGAGTGAACCAGCGGCACTGGCTGCCCTCGCGCCACAGCGTCAGCCCGATGGCGATGGCCGCCCCGACGAGCAGTGCCTGCGCGCGGGTGTCAGTGCCGTAGTACGCGCGGGTCGTGTAGCCGTTGGGGGCCAGGAAGGCCATGAGGATGGCCGAGGCCAGCGAACCCAGGCAGGCCACCGCAAAGAGCACGTGGAGACGGCGGCGGCGCGTCCAGGCCAGGTCGCGTTGGCCCGACGCGCCGACGAGCAACCGACCGCCCCCGAGCACCGGCACGGCCTGCCGGCCGTCGTCGGCGGAACGAAGGAAACCGTGGGGACGATAGGACCACGGGAACCGGCGCGGCCGGCGCGACGTGCCGATCTTGAGCACGGCCAGCACGACGAGCGGCCACACCAGGTAGAACTGCTCCTCGATCGCCAGCGACCACGTGTGCAGCAGGGGTGAGGGCTGGCTCGACAGCGTGAAGTACGTCACGCCACCGTGGATGGAGTACCAGTTGGAGAAGTAGAACACGGTCGACACAGCGTCCCCGAGGAGATGCGGCGTCTGCAGGACGCTCGGAAGCACCGCCAGGACGATGCCGATCACTGCGACGAGCAGGAAGAGGGCGGGCAGCAGCCGGCGGGCCCGGCCGGCCCAGAATCGACGCAACCGGATCGTCCCGCTCCCATTCCACTCCTTGAGGAGCAGCGACGTGATGAGGAACCCCGAGAGCACGAAGAACGAGTCGACGCCGTAGAAGCCACCTGGCACCGAGTTCAAACCCGTGTGAAAGGCGATGATGGCGAGAACTGACAGGGCGCGGATCCCGTCGAGGCCGCGGATGTGTCCCAGCGTCGGCCGGCCCCCGCGTGCGTTAGCGTCCGTGCTCATGTCGCGCCAGGCTTCCCCCGCCTCCCCCGGCGGGTCCTCCGTCCCATACAGGGGAAACGACGCGTCCTGCCGCGTCCTACTGCCCCGTTCCGGGTGCCCGGTCCAGGTCCCCCCTCCCCCGACTACGTGCTGAGGATCGGGATCCTGGGGGCGGCCCGTATCGCCCCCTCAGCCTTGGTGAAGCCCGCCCGCCGGACCGGACGCGCCGTTGTGACGGCAGTGGCGGCGCGCGACCGGGCGCGGGCCGAGGAATTCGCCCGTAAACAGGGCATTCCGCGCGTCCTGGACACGTATGCCCAGTTGGTCGCCGACCCCGACATCGACGCCGTCTACAACCCACTCCCCAACGGGCTCCACGGGTACTGGACGATCGCGGCACTGCGGGCCGGCAAGCACGTCCTGTGCGAGAAGCCCTTCACCGCCAACGCGGACGAGGCCCGGGCCGTGGTCGAGGTGATCAGCACCAACCCAGGTTTGGTGGTCATGGAGGCCTTCCACTACCAGTACCACCCCTTCGCCAAGCGGCTGGTCGAGATCGTCCGCTCCGGCGAGCTCGGCAACGTCTCGCGCATCGACGTGGCCTTCTCGGCACCTCTGTGGAAGAAGGGTGACATCCGGTACCAACTCGCATTGGCCGGCGGCGCCACCATGGACATGGGGTGCTACCCGGTGAGCCTGTTGCGGCTGCTCGCCCCGGGGCCGCGTGTCATCAGTGCCGAGGCGAAACTGTCCTCTCCCGGCGTCGACCGCGCCATGGACGCGCATTTCTCGCTGCCCGACGGCGGCAGCGCGCACATCGGCTGCTCGATGTTCTCCTCGTCCGTCGTGCGACTGCACGCCGAGGTGATCGGCGACGACGGAAAGGTCTCCGTCTTCAACCCCTTTGCTCCCCAGCACGGTCACCGCATGAAGGTCACGACGGCGCTCGGCACCCGCAAAGAAAAATTCAGCCGGCGTGCGAGCTATGACTTCCAGCTCGAGGCGTTCGTCGCCGCGGTGGAGGACGGCGCGCAATTCCCGACGACGGCGGCCGACGCGATCCGTACCATGGAGCTCATCGACGCCATCTACACCGCCGCCGGCCTACCCGTTCGCCAACCGACCCCCGTCGGCTGATGCCGCTCGCGCCGGACGAACTCTCGACGCTCGCGGATGCCGCGCTCGACTCCGCATCGGGCTGCCAGGCGGCGGAGCTCCGGGTGGAGCGCATCCGCAGCCAGATCGTGCGCCTGCACGACGCCAACCCCGAGACCACGGCGGACGACACCGAATTCGGCATGGGCGTGCGCGTCGTTGTCAACGGCGCGGTCGGGTTTGCCGCCTCGGTCGACGTCCGGCCGGAGGAGGCGGCCAACCTCGTTGCTCGCGCCAAGGAGATGGCGACCGTCACGGGCACAGCCGGCGGCGGGCGCGTCGAGCTGGCGCCCGAGCCCTCGCACGGTGCAGTGACCTGGTCGAGCGCCTTCGACGTCGACCCGTCGACCGTGCCGATGGCCGACAAGATCGCTCTGCTCGCCGAGTGGAGTCAGCGGCTGGCGCGCCATGACGTCGTCTCGCACACGAGCGCGTCGTTGCGGGCCGTCTCCGAACAGACCTATCTGGCCGACCTCAACGGGACGCGTGCGACCCAACACCGTGTCCGGCTGCAGGCGCAGCTCGAGGCATTGGCGTTGTCGGACTCGGGTTTCGAGACGATGCGCACCCTGGCCCCGCCCGTTGGTCGGGGCTGGGAGTTCCTCACCGGGCCGGCCGGGAACGGCAGCGTGGGACTGGGACGCGGAGTTGGCCGTGTTGCCCGAACTGTTGGCCGAGAAGCTCCACGCACGATCGGTGGAGGCGGGCACCTACGACCTCGTGATCGATCCGTCGAACCTCTGGCTGACGATCCACGAGTCGATCGGTCACGCCACCGAGCTCGACCGTGCCATGGGGTACGAGGCTGCCTATGCCGGCACATCCTTCGCCACCTTCGACCAGCTCGGCACGCTCGCCTACGGGTCGCCCGTCATGCACGTCACCGGCGACCGCACCGTCGAGCACGGCCTCGCCACTGTCGGTATCGACAGCGAGGGCGTGGCGGGCCAGTCCTTCGACCTCGTGCGCCACGGGACGTTGGTCGGCTATCAGCTCGACCGCTCCATCGCGGCCGCCATGGGCTTCGAACGCTCGAACGGATGCGCGTTCGCCGATTCTCCGATGCACGTGCCGATCCAGCGCATGGCCAACGTGTCGCTGGCCCACGCCGGCGCGCAGGGCCCGAGCACGGAGGACCTCATCGCGGGGGTCGAGCGCGGCATCTTCATCGTCGGCGACAAGAGCTGGTCGATCGACATGCAGCGATACAACTTCCAGTTCACCGGGCAGCGCTTCTACGCCATCGAGCGCGGCCGGCTGGCCGGGCAGGTCAAAGACGTCGCCTACCAGGCGACAACGACGGAGTTCTGGGGCGCCATGGAAGCGGTCGGGGGGGCCTCCACCTGGGTGCTCGGCGGGGCCTTCAACTGCGGCAAGGGCCAGCCCGGGCAGGTGGCGCCGGTGTCGCACGGCTGCCCGTCGGTCCTCGTGCGCGGGGTGCGGGTCCTCAACGCCCGTGCGGAGGCGGGACGCTGAGCATGTGCTCGTTGCTCGTTTGCTCGGTGTGGACGACACGGTGATGGTGTGATCCCGGCGCAAGAGCTCATCGAGCACGGCCTGGCGCGCGCCGGCGGCGCCGGCGCCGACGGCTGTGTCGTGCTGGTGGAAGAAGGCAGCCATGCCGACGTGCGTTTCGCGCTGAACACCACCACGACCAACGGCGTCCAGCGTGGGCGGGCCGTGAGCGTGATCGCCTTCGCGGGCGACTCGTCGGGCACCGCACGCCGCACCGGCGTCGTGGGCACCGAGGGCGTGGCCGAGATGGTCGACGCCGCCCTGGCCGACGCCACGGCCGCGCCGGCGGCCGAGGACGCCTTCCCGCTGGTCGAACCGGGTGAGGGCGCGCCGGCGGCCGGACGCGCCTTCTCCCTGCCTCCCGACGAGACCGACTCGGGCGTGCTCGAACCGGTCCTCTCCTCCTTGTCCGGCGCGTTCGAGCGGGCACGGGCCCGCGACAGCGTGCTGGCCGGGTTCGCCGAGCTCGATCTGGACACGCTGTATCTCGGCAGCTCCACCGGACTGCGACTGTCGCACGCGCAGCCGACCGGTGCCGTCAGCCTCGTGGGGCGGACTGCGGACGGATCAAGCTCGGCCTGGGTCGCCGCGCCGACGATCGCGCCGTCGCTCGCCGAGATGGAAGAGGAGATCTGGCGTCGCCTCGACTGGGCCACGCGCCAGATCGCGCTCGAGGCCGGCCGCTACGAGGTGATCATGCCGCCGTCGGCGGTGGCCGACATGATGGCCATGTTTGCCTTCGATGCTCTCGGCGGCCAGGACGCCGAGGACGGCCGCAGCGTGTTCTCCAAAGAGGGTGGAGGGACGCGGGTAGGCGACATGATCGCCACACTCCCCTTCACGCTCTCGAGCGACCCGGCCGAGCCCGGGCTCGAGTGCAGGCCCTTCGTCGCCACCGCGGCCAGCAGCTCCGACATGTCGGTGTTCGACAACGGGCTGGCCATCAGCGCAACCGACTGGCTGCGCGACGGGGTCCTCGCCCGCCTGCGCTACCACCGCGCCGGCGCAGCCCGCTCGGGAGTCGAGATGGGTCCCCACGTCGATAATCTGGTGCTGCGTTGCGGTGCGGCAGCGGGCGGGTCCCTCGACGACATGGTGTCCCGCACGGAGCGGGGCCTGCTGCTCACTTGCCTGTGGTACATCCGCGAGGTCGACCCGGCCACCCTTCTCATGACCGGCCTGACCCGCGACGGCGTCTACGTGATCGAAGACGGAGCGGTCGTGGGTGCCGCCAACAACTTCCGCTTCAACGAGAGCCCGGTCGACCTGTTGGCCCGCGCCACCGAGGTCGGGACACCGGTGCGCTCGCTGGGCCGCGAGCTCGGCGAGTACTTCAACCGGACGATCATGCCGCCGCTGCGCATCCCCGACTACAACATGAGCTCAGTGAGCAGGGCGAGCTGACTCGTCCGTCGTGGAGACGGCCCGCGGGCCGCCCGGATCAGGCGCGCTGTTCGCCGTCGCACACCCCAGGCGTGCGACGGCGCCTGCTCTGTCCGTCCCGGGGCTTCAGGCCGGCCGGCGGACCTCCACCAGCATCCGGCGAGCCGTCGAGACGAAGACGCCATCGCGCTCGATGCGCGCCTGCAGCCGCCGCAGGGGCGCGGCGTAGGTCTCGGGCGTGAAGCCGGGGACCGTCCAGAGAACCTTGCGGAGGAAATACACGACCGCGGCCACGTCGAAGAACTCGACGCGGAGTGCGCACGCACGGAGGTCGAGCACCTCGAGGCCGGCCGCCTCGGCACCGGCGCGGGCAGCAGCCACACTGCGGCGCTCGTTGACCGGCTGCGGCCCCATCATGAACTCCGTGAGCTCGCGGTTGGTGCCCGCGCCGATCTGCTGCGACAAGTAGGTGCCGCCGGGCTGGAGGACCCGTGCGATCTCGTCCCAGAGCACCACGACGGGGTGCCGGCTCACCACCAGGTCGAAGGAACACGACGTGAACGGAAGCGTGGGAGCGTCGGCGGCTGCGACGACACCGATCCCGAGCGGTCGCAACCGCCGGCGGGCGGCGGCCACGTTCGGCGGCCACGATTCGGTCGCGACCAGGAGCCGTGGCCGGCGGGCAACACCGGCGAGGACCTCACCTCCACCCGTCTCCACGTCGAGCGCGGCATCGGCGCCCGCCATGCGCGCTCCGAGCAGACCGGCATAGCCCCACGGCGGGCGCTCCTCGGTGGCGCGACCCTCGAACCACGAGAAGTCCCACCCCTCGACCGGGACGCTCAGCCCCTCGGCAACACGTTCCTCGAAGGTGGCCACGGCGGCTGCGCTCGGCCTAGAGGGCGGCGAACACCGCGTCGATGAGGGCGCGATTGCGCGTGCTCTGCCAGCGCGGGATCACGTCGTTCATCACGTACCCGAAGGCCACGCCACTGTCCGGATCGGCGAACCCCACGGCACCGCCGGTGCCGAAGTGACCAAACGCTCGCGGGTTGGGGCCGAAGGGTCGTCTGGGCACCGTCGGCGTGAAGCCCAGCCCGAACGTCACCTCCTCGTGGAGGATCGGGCAGAACCCGGTCGACTGGGGTGCCGTGGCCTCTGCCAGCAACTCAGGCGAAAGCAGGCGGCCCGGTTCGAGCAACGCGGCGTAGACGCGCGCCACGCCGGCCGCCGTGCCGTGCCCGTTCGTCGACGGCACATCCGCGGCGCGCCACTCGTCCGAGTTGACGACGCCCATGGACGAGTATCCAGGTGGGTTGAAATAGCTGAGCATCTCCATGCGAGCGTCGCCGTCGAGGCGTTCGAAGTCAGGGGTCGCGCCCGTCCACGCGGCGTTCGACGCGTGGAAGACGACGTCGGCGCAGCGTCGGCGCGCCGCCGGCGGGACACCCATGTGGACGTCGGCGCCGAGCTGGTGGGCGACGGCGGCTGCCAGCCGGGCCGCCGGTGGCTCACCGCTGACTCGGCGCACCACCTCGCCCACCAGGTGTCCGTACGTGTTGGTGTGGTAGGCGTGGCGCGCGCCGGGCTGCCACCAGGGCTCGGTTGCGGCCAGCGCCGCCGTCATGCGACCCCAATCCCACAGGTCCTCGTTGGTGAGCGGCTCACGGATGGCCGGCACCCCGGCCCGGTGGCACAGCGCGTCCCGGAGGGTGGTCGCCTCCTTTCCGCACGCGGCGAACTCGGGCCACACGGACACAACAGGGTCGTCGAGCCCGATCAGACCTCGATCGACGAGCTGCAGTGCCAGCAGCGCAACGAATGCCTTTCCGACGGAGTAGTAGTCGACGAGCGTGTTGCGTTCCCACGGGACAGCGCGGGCCGCGTCGGCCCACCCACCGGCGAGATCGACCACCGCCGCCCCCTCGATCAGCACACAGACCGCGGCGCCGAGCTCACCGCGCCCGGCGAAGTTGCGTGCGAACTCGTCGCGCACGGCACCGAAGCGGGGATCGCAACGCCCGGAGATCGGCACCGCCACCGGTGAGACCGTTGCCTTGTCCGCGTCCGTCACGCGACCATCATGGGCCGGGCAACCTTGTCGACCCCGTCGACACGGGTGCCGTCAGACGTCGACGCCCCGAACCCGCTCGGACAGTTGGCTGAGGACGGGCGCCCAGTCGGCGAGGTCCCTCACGGCGAGCCCCTCCACCTTCGCGCTGTCGTCGGCCCGGCGCAGCGTCACGGCGTCGTCCGCCCAGGGGAGCGCCACGAAGGCAGCCACCTCGCTCTCGCTCATGGCTCCGCCCTGCCGGCCGAGCGATACGACACTGTCGTCGGAGAGGACACTGCCGTACGCGCCCTCGGTCGCCACGAGATACCGCTTCGCCGCCACGTGCAGGGCCACGATCCCCGCCACCCGCTCTCCCAGCACCTGCCGGACGGCGCCTGCGGCATGCTCCGCGTGCGTCTCGTCGTTGCCGCCGGGTACCAGATGGCCGATGTCATGCACCAGCCCAGCGACGGCCAGCTCGGCGTCGCCGGGGAATTCCCGCTCCAACAGCGCCGCCGTCTGCAGGGCATGGTCGAGCTGCGACACGGCGACGCCTGGACTGAGCATCAGGCCGGCCCCGGCACGCAAGACCGTCGTGATGTCCGCGACGCCGAGATCCGGCGCGCTCGTCTGGCCGTCGGTCGAGCTGGGCACGCCGTCATTCTTCCCTCTTCTCCCCCTGCTGCGGGTACGGTGACCGCCCGTGCCCTGGGAACCACCGCCACGCAGCCCGTGGACGGAGAAGATGGTGTCGCTCGGACGCGACCTCGGCGACGACGGCCGCTCCATGATCTCTCTCCAGCCCGAGGACCTGCGCGTCGCCGCCACCACCACGACCGGGCTCGACGATTTCGGCGACACCTGGTGGGAGGAGCCCTTCCGGCGGCTGTGCACCTCCATCGACTCCGAGGCCAGGCTCCACTTGCCGGGACGCGTCCGCACCCGCGGCGAGCTGCAGGTGATCCTGCAGAACCGGCTGCGCATGGTCGAGCTGTGGAAGCGCGAGCCCGGGGTCCTGCACGAGCCGGTGCACGGGCCGATCGTCGTCACGGGGATGGGACGCTCGGGCACAACCCTGCTGCACGAGCTCCTGGCCTGCGATCCCGACAACCGCCCTCCGCTGCTGTGGGAGCTCTTGCACTCCGTCCCCTACGATGACGCCTCGGGCGATCTCTGCGACGACGAGATCACGCTCATGGACGAGATGGTCCCCGCCTTCACGGCGATGCACGAGAACGGCGGCCGGCTCCCGACCGAGTGCATCTTCATCTTCGCCCACCAGTTCTCGAGCGACATGTACACCGGGCTCTTCAATGTCGCCGACTACACCGTGTGGAAGAGCACGCAGGACCAAGCGCCCATCTACGACTGGCACAAGCGCCATCTCCAGACCCTCCAATGGGTCACGCCCGGAGACACGACCCGCTGGGTCGTCAAAGCGCCGTCGCACCTCTCCGCCCTGCCGCTGCTCTTCTCCACCTATCCCGACGCGCGGGTCGTGATCACCCATCGCGACCCGCTGCGGGTCATCGGGTCGCTCGCCGACCTGATGGCGACGCTGCACTACATGCATTCGGACCACGTGGACTACGACGTCCTCGTCGAATTCATGGCCATGGGCCTCGAGCTGCAGATGGACGAAGTGGCCAAGGAACGCGACGCCGGTCTGATCCCCGAGGAGCAGATCGCGGACGTCGTCTACCGCGACCTCGTCGCCGACCCGGTCGGTGTGATCGACGGCCTCTACGCCGGATGGGGCCTCCCGGTGTCCGCCGCATTCCGTGCCGCGCTCGAGGCCTACCTGGCCGCGCGGCACACCGGGCGGGGCGGCGGGCACGACTACTCCTTCGCCGACACGGGCCTCGACCTGGCGTCACACCGCGCGCTCGTTGCGCCCTACCAGGAACGCTTCGGAGTGCCCTCGGAGGTGTGAGCACGCGGGCGACGCCCGCTCAGCTCAGGCTGTCGAGCTTCACGACCTCTGCGCTCGGGTGCGGAGGGTTGTCGGCCAGGACCCAGCGCACCAGCATGTAGCCCTCGAGCCTGCCCCCCGTGTCGAGCCAGTTCTCGACACCGGGGTCACTCGGCGCAATGACGAGACGCCAGGAACCGTCGTCGGCGCGGGTCGCCCGCTTGTCGTTCAGGTTGGTCGTGGTGTAGCGGTAGTCGTAGCTCTCCATCCACGGCGAGGTCAGCGTCAGCCCCCAGTAGAGGAACGGCTTGTCCGGCTCGTGCACGGTGACGACGAGCGCCTCGTCCTTCTCGAGCTTGAAACGGCCGCCGTGGTACGTCATCTCGGCGTTGGTGTGCGTGCGTACCTCGTCCTCCTGCGCCGCCACGTGGGCGGAGCCGGCCTGCCCGCCGAAGCTGTTCATGTTGGTGCCGGCGTCGTGCCACATCGTCTGCGCCGTCGCGCCGACGAAGGTGAGGAACATGGCGGCGAACTCGAGCTTGGCGGCCAGGTCCTCGGTGGACAGCATGGGCGGCGGCACCGTCTCGCCTGGCTCAGGCACCAGCTCCATCTTCAGGCGCGAGAAATTCTCCGGCTGCTTGTCCCAGTGGGTCTCCCGGATGGCCAGCTGTGCCGTCCCGGGCTCGAGGACCACCGAATTGCGCGGCGGCGGGTCGGGCATGGACGACGCCGGTGCAATGAGGATGTCCACCTCGCCGTTCGGCCCCAACTCGAACGCGTCGATGTGGGTCTGGGTCTGCGTGCCCGTCCTCCCGCCGACCTGGCCCTGGCCGAAGGCCGTGCCGAACGTCATCCCGAGATAGGCGCAGTCACCCCGGTACCCGGTCAGCCGGTAGCTGCGCGA
This sequence comes from uncultured Acidimicrobiaceae bacterium, assembly GCA_963736225.1. GTDB lineage: Bacteria > Actinomycetota > Acidimicrobiia > Acidimicrobiales > RAAP-2 > Bog-473. The sequence goes on from CAVTOF010000004.1 coordinate 483,426, forward strand.
GTCGTCGAGCACGCAGAGCAGGTAGTGCACGTCGGGGTTGTCGACCAGGAGTTTCTTGTATTCGTCCTGGAGAAGGAAGATCTGTGGATGGAGGGGGTCCGAGTTCTCGACGATCCAGTCCAGGGCGATGCGAGAGAGACGCGTCACCCAGCGGTACCCCTCTGCGACCTCCACGTCGGTCTCGGGCACCCCGGTCGCGGTGTGCACCACCTCGAGCGCTGCCATTTGCGCCTGCACCCACGCCTCGAATGCCTTGTTCAGCCGTTCGTCTTGCACGAGGCCGACGCTACCCGTGTTGGGACTGGGTTTCCCGGTTCGCTGTCCGCCCGGTAACTTCGGGGCAGGTTGACACAGGAGCGCACCGTGACCGACACCGCGATCGAGACCACTGGCACCGAGGAGCTACTCAGCGACCTCCGGTCATGGCTGGCCGACAACTGGGACCCCGACCTGACCGTGGCGCAGTGGTGGGAGCGGCTCGGCCTGGCCGGCTGGGCGGCGCCGGGGTTGCCGACCAACGCCTACGGGAAGGCCATGGCGCGTTCAGACACCGTCCTCGTGCAGCAAGAGATCGCCGCGTTCGGCGCGCTCGGCGCGCCGGCCGGGCTCGGACTGCTGCTGGCGGCACCCACCATTGCGACGCACGGCACCCAGGAGCAGATCGACCTCTACGTGCGCGAGATCGTCACCGGGCAGAAAGCGTGGTGTCAGCTCTTCAGCGAGCCACAAGCGGGTTCGGACCTGGCCGGTTTGCAGACGCGGGCCGTCCGGGACGGAGACGAGTGGATCATCAACGGCCAAAAGGTGTGGACTTCGGGGGGCCAGTACGCCGACCTCGGCATGCTGCTCGCCCGCACCGACCCGGACGTCCCCAAACACCAGGGCATCTCGTACTTCGCCTTCGAGATGCTCCAAGACGGCGTCGACGTGCGCCCGCTCAAGGAGATGACCGGCCACGCCCTCTTCAACGAGGTCTTCCTCACCGACGCCCGTGTGGCCGACTCCGCACTCATCGGTGGCCTCAACAACGGGTGGGCCGCCGCCAACACGACGCTGATGAACGAGCGCGCCGGCCTCGGCTCGGGCGGCGGCAACGCCGCCGGCGGTGGCCTGGCCCAGGCCGGCACGGTCATGGGCATGCTGTCCCGGCGGGTCGGTGACCTGGTGGCGGCAAAGCCGGCGGCGGCGGCACAGACGGCGCAGACGTCGCAGAAGTCGGAGCAACCGAGTGGCGCCCTCGGGGCCATGCGCGGCGGTGCCAACCTCTTGATCACGCAGGCCCGCGCGTGGGGTCAACACCGACGCCGGCATCCGTCAGGACCTCGCCCGCCTCTACACTCTGGGTGAGCTGGGACGCTTCAACGGGCTGCGCATGAAGGCCGTGAAGGAGCAAGGCGGGGACATTCCGGGCATGCCCAACATCTCCAAGCTCTCCATGAGCCAGATCGTGCGGCTCACCCGCGACCTCGGGCTGCGTATCTTGGGGCCGGCGGGCACCCTCCACGCCTACGACGGCGACGACAAGGCCGCCCTCAAGCACGCCACGGGCGACCCCTTCGCCGGGGGCATCACCGAGATGGCCCTCTTCGCCCAAGCACCACCGATCTACGGAGGGACCGACCAGATCCAGCGCAACATCATCGGCGAGCGCGTGCTCGGCCTCCCCAAGGAGCCGAACAACGACCGGGTGACACCCTTCGCGCAGTTGCCCAAGAACGTGTAGGCGACACGCGGCGTCGGGGATCGAGTCGGCACCAGGAGCGTCGCGCATGGGGCGTGAGGACCGGACCCTGCGGGGCGCGGCCGCCATCGTCGGCGTCGCCGACGACGTCTCGCCCACCGGCGAGCTCGATCGCCGCGGGCGCGAGCTCGAGGTGGCGATGGTGCTCGACGCGCTGGACGATGCCGGCCTGACCCTGGCCGACGTCGACGGCATCTGCCATCCCGAGTCGGCGATCGCCTTCGCCGAATACCTCGGCGTCCACCCGGTCTTCACCGAGTCGACCATGACAGGCGGCTCGAGCTACGAGGTCCACGTGGAGCACGCGGCCGCAGCCATCGCGGCGGGCGTCTGCGACGTCGTGGTGAGCGTGTACGCGGCCACGCCGCGCAGCGACCGTGCGCGCGCGCTTCCGAGCGGTCGCCGTGGCTTCGCCGGTCCGAACCCGATGGCCGAGTGGGACATGCCCTACGGGCTGCGGACGCCCATGGGGCCATACGCGCTGGCCGCGGCACGCCACATGCACGAGTTCGGCACCACCTCGGAGCAGCTGGCACAGATCGCCGTGAGCACCCGGCAGTGGGCCACGCTGAACCCGCGGGCGCGCTACCGCGAACCGCTGACCATCGACGACGTCCTGGCTTCGCCGCTGCAGGTCAGTCCCCTCCATCTGCTCGACTGCTGCCTCGTCACCGACGGTGCGGGCGCGTTCGTCATGACGAGCGCCGCTCGTGCCCGGACGCTGCGCAAGGCGCCCGTGGTCGTGCTGGGCGCAGCGACCTGCACCGATCACATGGGGATCACGCAGATGCCCGATTTGACGACGACCCCCGGCACCGTCTCGGGGGCGAACGCGTTCGGCATGGCGGGCATGAAGCCAGACGACGTCGACGTCCTCATGGGCTACGACAGCTTCACCATCACGGCGCTCTTGCACCTCGAGGACCTCGGCTTCTGCGAGAAGGGTGAGGGCGGTCCCTTCGTGGCCGACGGACACCTCGGACCGGGCGGCACGCTGGCGATGAACACCAACGGCGGCGGGCTCTCCTTCACCCATCCCGGGATGTACGGCATGTTCCTCCTCACCGAGGCGACGCGGCAGCTGCGCGGCGAATGCGGCGAGCGACAGGTCGACGGAGCAACGGTCGCCGTCGCGCACGGCTCGGGCATGTTCCTCTCCGTGATGTCGACGGTGGTGCTCGGGACCGAGGCGGCGCTGTGACGACACCCAGCGCGGAGCGCCCGGCCCGGTTCGAACCGCCGGTCGGCGCCGAGAGCGGTCCCTACTGGGAGGCGACGCGCGAGGGTCGGTTGCTCGTGCAGTGGTGTACGGCGTGCGACCGCGGTGTCTTCTACCCGCGAGCCTTTTGTCCCTTCTGCAGCGCCCACCGCTCCTCCCTCGAGTGGCGCGACGCGTCGGGCCGGGGCACGGTGTACGCGGCGGTCGTGGAGCACCGCCCCGAGGCAGCGGGCGCCGCCTTCTCGGGCGGGCGGCCCTACTGCGTGGCGCTGGTCGACCTGGACGAAGGCGTGCGCATGTTGTCCAACGTCGTGGGGTGCCCGCCCGACGACGTCCACAGCGGCATGGCCGTGACGGTGACCTGGGAGCCGTTGCGCGACGGCCGCCAGCTCGCGCTCTTTCAGCCGGCGTCGGCGTCGGCGTCCGAGCGAGCGGCACCATGAGCGTGCCCGAGGACATGCGCACGGCCGCCGCGCAGGGCATGGTGCACGCGTGGTGGGCCGAACGGGTACCGGACCGCGTGGCCATCGCCTCACCGCACGGGGATCGCTCCTATGCGGATCTCAACGCCAGCATCAACCGCACGGCACGCGCACTCCGGGCGTGTGGACTCAAGGCGGGCGACGCCTTGGCGGTGATGTGCACCAACCAGCCCGAGTTCTTGGAGGTTCTGTACGCGTCGCAGCGCATCGGCCTGCGCTTCACGCCGATCAATTTTCACCTCACCGGGCCCGAAGCCGCCTACATCGTCGCGAACTGCGACGCCAAGGCTTTCGTCTGTGCCGGCGAGCTGGGGGACGCCGTGCTCACCGCGGCCGAGGCGGGCGGGCCTGGTCTCGTGAAGATCAACACCGGCGGCTACCTCCCCGGGTTCGAGATGTACAACAGCGTCCTCGCGGACGAGGACGGCTCGGACATCGACGACCCCATCCAAGGCACGCAGATGCTCTATACCTCTGGCACCACCGGCAGGCCCAAGGGCGTGCACCGAGAATCCCCAGCCGTGAGCGCACTCGCTACAGTCAACTTCTGCGGGTACGACGAGGACTGGGCGCACAGCGCCGACGCGCACCTCCTCACCGGGCCGCTCTACCACGCGGCGCCGCTGGCGTTCTCTGTCGCGGTGCCGTTCCTCTACGGCGTCCCCGTCGTCGTAATGGACCACTGGGACGCCGGCGAGGCGCTCCGGTTGATCGAAGAGCACGGCATCACCCACACCCACATGGTCCCGACAATGTTCCATCGGCTGCTCGCCATTCCGGCCGAGGTGCGGGCTCGCACCGACACGTCCTCGCTTCGCTTCGTCATCCACGGCGCCGCGCCGTGCCCGGTCCCGATCAAGCAGCGCCTCATCGAATGGCTGGGGCCCGTCGTGGTCGAGTACTACGCGGCGACGGAGGGACTGGGCACCTTGGTCGACTCGGCAACGTGGCTCGCCCACCCGGGCACGGTCGGCCGGCCGATGGCGCCCGGCCTGGTGAAGGTGGCCGACGAGAACGGGACCGAACTGCCGGCCGGCGAGGTCGGCCTCGTGTTCCTGCAGGCGCCGGCCTCCACCCGTTTCGACTACTACGGCGATGCCGACAAGACCGCCGGTGCGTTCCGGGGCGACTACTTCACGCTCGGCGACATGGGGTACATGGACGACGAGGGCTACTTGTACCTCACCGACCGCACCGCGAACCTGATCATTTCGGGCGGCGTCAACATCTACCCGGCCGAGGTCGATGCCGTGCTGCTCGAGCATCCCGCCGTCGGCGACGTCGCCACCATCGGCGTGCCCGACGAGGAGTGGGGCGAGGTGGTCAAGGCCGTGGTGCAGCCGGCGGACGGCGTCACCGGCAACGACGAGCTGGCCAACGAGCTCATGGCGTTCTGCCGGGATCGCCTGGCCCATTTCAAGTGCCCGCGCAGCGTGGACTTCGTCCCGGACCTGCCGCGGGAGGATACAGGCAAGATCTTCAAGCGGAAGCTGAGAGAGCAGTACAGGACGGCCTCGGGGCCGCACTGACCAACAGCGCGCACTGTCCACCGGTGTGGCTGACCAACGGCAAAGGAGCTGAACGTGGGTATCTGTGACGGACGGATCGTCGTCATCACCGGCGCGGGCCGGGGCATCGGGCGCGAGCACGCCCTCGAGTTCGCCCGCCAAGGCGCCAAGGTCGTGGTGAACGACCTCGGGGGCGAGATGGACGGTTCGGGGTCATCGACCGGCCCAGCCGGCGAGGTGGTCGACGAGATCCGGGGTATGGGCGGCGAGGCGGTGGCGAATGGCGACGACGTCTCCGACTACGACGGGGCGGGCCGGCTGATCCAGTCGGCGATCGACGCGTTCGGTGGCCTCGACGTGCTGGTGAACAACGCCGGCATCCTGCGCGACCGCATGCTGGTCAACATGACCATCGAGGAGTGGGACGCCGTGATCAAGGTGCACCTGCGCGGCACCTTCGCCCCCACCCGTCACGCCGTGGAGTACTGGCGCAACCGCACCAAGGCGGGCGAGACCAATGACGCCCGTGTCATCAACACGACCTCGCCCTCGGGCATCTACGGCAACGTGGGCCAGACCAACTACGGCGCGGCGAAGGCCGGTATCGCCTCGTTCACGATCATCGCGGCCATGGAACTCGGGCGCTACGGCGTCACGGTGAACGCCATCGCACCGGCCGCCCTGACCCGCATGACCGAGAACCTCGGCATGGGCGAGCAGTCGGCGCAACTGAAGCCGGAGGAATTCGACCCGCTCGACCCCGCCAACATCTCGCCCATCGTGGTCTGGCTCGGCAGTGCCGAGTCCAAGGACATCACCGGCCGGGTCTTCAACGTCATGGGCGGCAACTTGAGCGTCGCCGAGGGTTGGGTCGCCGGTCCCGGACAGGACAAGGGCGACCGCTGGGACCCCGCGGAACTCGGCACGATCGTGCCCGAGTTGGTGGCCAAGGCCGCACCCAACGCCAACATGGGCGGTCGCCGGACGTAACGCCGGCGGTAACGTGGCGTCCATGGCGACCGAGGCAACCCCTCCGGTGCCGGGCCGGCGGGAGGTCGAGGCCGCCGCCCAGGTCATCCACGATCACGCTGACCGACTCTTCCTCTGGGACTACGAGCGCGACCGCGGCCAACTGGTCACGCTCTACAACAAGGCGATGGGGTCGCAGTGGAACAGCGTCACCGACCTCGACTGGTCGACCGAGGTCGACCCCGAGCGCTTGGTGGCCGAGCAGGACAGCCCGCTGGTGACGGTGGCGCGCCAGGCGGGCGCGCTGCCTGGCTCGCCCATGGCGTCGTGGGGCGAGCGCGAGTACATCCAGCTCGGCGTCGAGCTGTTCAAGGCCAACCTGTCGCAGTTCATGCACGGCGAGCAGGGAGCGATGATGACGGCGGCCAAGATCGTCGAGACCGTGCCGTGGATCGACGCCAAGTACTACGCCTCGACCCAGACCATGGATGAGGCGCGGCACACCGAGGTGTTCGCCAAGTATCTCCGGACCAAGCTCGGCGATGCCTACCCGATGAGCCCGTTCCTCAAGGAGCAGATCTGGTCGTTGCTCGAGGACTCCCGCTGGGACATCGCCTACCTCGGCATGCAGATCGTGATCGAGTCGCTGGCGCTGGCCGCGTTCGGCGACATGCTGCGGCGCACCGCCGAACCGCTCCTGACCAAGCTCCTGCGCTACGTCATGTCCGACGAGGCGCGCCACGTCGCCTTCGGCGTGCTCACCCTGTCGGAGTTCTACCGCGACCTGAGCGAGACCGAGCTGAAAGAGCGCCAGGAGTTCCTCGTCGACGCGACGTTGAACTCGCGGGCGCGGGCCACGACGCCCGAGGTGTGGGAGCGCATGGGCACCACGGCGGACGAGGTGATGCCGTTCCTCATGGAGGCGGCGCAGAAGACCAAGCTCAACCCGGCGCGCGGTTTCGCGCGCGGCTTCTTCGCCAAGCTGGTGCCCAACGTGCGCAAGCTCGGGCTGCTCGATGCCAACGGCGGCTACCTGCGCCAGAAATGGGGGGAGGCGGGCCTGCTCGAATTCGAGTTCGCCGACGACACCGGCTCGGATTACGAGTCCTACGACGAGGTGGCGCGAGACCGGGAGGTCGCGCGGAACGCCGCCCCGCCGGCTGGGTGAGCGCAGCGCCCCGGCGCAGCGCCGTGGCACGGATCCGCACGCTGTGCCTCGCGCTCCCCGAGGCCGAGGAGCGCCCGTTCGGGGACCACACCGCGCCGGCCTTCCGGATCCGCGACAAGTTCTTCGCGATGACGAGCGAGGACGGCGCGTCCATGACTGTGAAAGCGCCCAAGGGGGTGCAGGCCGTCCTGGTCGCCTCGGATCCGGCGCGCTTCTTCGTCCCCATGTACGTGGGACACATCGGATGGGTCGGCGTCCGCCTCGACCTGCCCGAGGCGCCGGACTGGGACGAGCTGGCGGAGATGATCGCCGAGAGTTACTGCCTCACCGCACCCAAGCGGCTGGCCGCCGCGGTCGATCCGCGACGGGCACGGGCACAGGGACGGGCACAGGGACCGGCACGAGTGCGCCGGGCCTCAACGGGCGGGCGACAGCGACGTGAGCGTCGTCTCCATGGTCTCGTTGTAGCGGACGCTCCCCTGGTTCACCGCGACCGTTTCGCGCTCGCGCACGATCAGCCCGTTGCCCGGCACGATCCAGAAATCCGTCGGATTCGTGCCGCGCTCTGTGCCCGCAAAGGTCAGTGAGAACCGCGTGTGTTCGACGGTCACCGGATGCCCGTCCACCTCGATCGTCGAGATGCCGAGGGCCTGCCCGCTCATCGCGACCTCCTGGCGCGGGCTGAGCAGTGAGCAGGTCACGCCCCAGCGCTCGCCCGGACGTACCGAGGGGGGAAGCAGGTAGGCGGTCGCCGGGCACGCGATCGTCGACGTGCTCGTCGTCCCGGCGATCGACTCGTCGGTGACCAGCTTGGGGATCTCGAGCGCGCCGTTCGGCCCGCTGCACACGGTGGTGGCCTCGGTGTGCTGGGTGATGGGAACCCAGCTGACCGTGGCGCAACGCCCATCGGCGACGATCATCGACGTGGTCGACGGAAAGGACCGCTGCACCCCCACCAGGTTGAGGCCTTCGCCACCGCTGGTGCGATAGGTGTAGACGCCGGGCGCGGGCAGCTTGGTGCGCAGCGACGTCAACATCTTGCCGGTCTGCTCGCGCCGGTATATGCGCAACGCCTCGCGCAGGCCCACCGGTGAGGAGACAGTCCGGAACACGAGCGCCCACGCGGTCCCACCGGCGGTGCTGAGCATGACGAAGGCCAGGATGAGAACGGTGAGCAGCCGGTGCTGCTGGACCCATTGCCAAACGAACACTTGGGAATCGTACCCCGGAGGGGTCGGGCCTAATCGGATTCTCGCTCGCCACCGGCCCGGGGGCGGTCGAGCGTTGGCGCTGTGCTGGCCAGGCGCTGTCGGGTGCTGGTCAGGTGCTGGTCAGGCCACTGGGTCCTGCCGGGCCGGGCCGACCCGGGGGCCGACGGGCCCCCTCCGGCTGTGTCGGTCACCGGTCACCGGTCACCGGTCACCCAGTTGCCGACCCCGTTGCCGCGGGAGTCTGCCGGTACCCGCCTGGAGTCGCGGGGCGGCGACAGCCTGGGGTGCGGTGATGATGCCCCCGGCGTCGAGCGGGAAGCAGTGGAGCAGTTCGTGTCGGGCGCGCCGGTGGCCGCGCAGAAGGTGGCTGCGCAGACGTTGGCTACTCAGGCGTGTTGATGGGCCACCCGTCAACTGCGTCGGCACGGTCGTGCCTGGGAACCACGACCGCGTCGCCCGCGTGGGTGCCCAGGGCATACCCAGCCGGTGGTGGGTTGGGGAATCACGTCGCCCGGCGGTGGCGCAGGGATCGCCCGTCCGGCGTGGCGCGGACATGACCGGACGGTCATGGCGAGGCCGGCGGCAACGTGTCATACGTCACAAATTGACCCCCTTGATCCGGGCCGTCCGCCGTGCCTACGTAGGCACGAGTCCCACGGAGGCACGACGGCCACGTGAACAGTGTGTGACCGGTTTACCGGGCCCCGCGGCAAACCAGCCTCGCGACTCGGGCCGCGCTAAGGTCTTGCCCCGAGGGCACCACCACAAAAGTTTGGAAATCCCTCTGGCCCGCAAGGGCTACCGGCCATGACCCCACGAACACGGGTCAAATCTGGCCAGGAGAGGAGTGGATTTTCAATGGCAACTGGTTCCGTGAAGTGGTTCAACGGTGAGAAGGGCTTCGGCTTCATCACTCAGGACGGTGGGGGCCCCGACGTTTTTGTGCATTTCAGCGCGATTGCAGGTTCGGGCTACCGCAATCTCGAAGAAGGACAGAAGGTCGAGTTCGAAACCAACGAAGGCCCGAAGGGCCTGCAGGCTGCGAACGTGCGCGCCATCTGAGCCGCAGAACGAGCCGAGCGCAGAACCCCGTCTCTACGGAGGCGGGGTTCTGTCTTTTCTATCGGCGCGTCACGGCAGGCGTGCGGCGGCGTTACCAATACGGCCTGCGTTGGCGGGTGGTGACCTCGAGGACCGCGTCCGCGTACTCCTTGCGGCACACGACGAGGTCGGGAAGCCACGCGTCGGGATCGCCGTAGCGCAGCGGTGATCCGTCGAGGCGACTCGCGTGCAGGCCGCTGGCCATGGCGACGGCCACGGGCGCACAGGAGTCCCATTCGTACTGACCGCCGGCGTGGACGTAGACCTCTGCCGCACCCAGGACGACGGCGGCGATCTTGGCGCCGGCCGACCCCATGGGGATCATCACACCGCCGATCTCTTCGGTGACGTCGTAGGCGACGTCGGGCGGACGGCTGCGCGACACGACGACCCGCGGTTGCTCCACGTCGAGTGCCGGCAGCACCGGAGGCTCTGCGGTTGACAGCACGAGGTCGAGGGCCGGAAGCGCGACCGCCCCGACCGCGGGGTCACCGCCCACAGCCAGGGCGACATGGACCGCCCAGTCGCTGCGCTCGAGCTGGCGGAAATTCGCGCGTGCCGTCGAGCGGGTCCACGATCCAGAGCCGACCCACTCCAGCGACGTGCTCGAGTCCCTCCTCCGAGCGCACCTTGTCACCGGGATACAAGCGGGTGAGCTTCTCGACGAGGAACTGGTGCGACAGGTGGTCGCCGACAGACCCGATGTCGCGCAGGGCGGGCGGCGACGCACGAAGCTCCAAGAGGGCCCGGCCTGCCTCCTCGGCCAGCATGGCCGCGTTCGCGATGCTCGGCGGCGAGGTCCTCGGGCATGGACCCCCTTGTTTAGCTGGTTCTAGACCAGGCGTCGGTCGGTGGCCCAGCGCGTCAGCTCGTGCCGCGTGGAGAGCTGCAGCTTGCGTAGCACCGAGGAGACGTGGGTTTCGACCGTCTTGGCCGAGATCCCGAGGTCCCGGCCGACCTCCTTGTAGGTGTAGCCGCGGGCGATCAGCCGCAACACCTCGCGCTCGCGTGGCGACAGCTGGTCGAGTTCGGGGTCGAAGCCGGTGGCGGGTGCGGCGCCTTCGGAGGCGAACGCATCGAGCACGAACCCGGCCAGGCGCGGCGAGAAGACGGCGTCACCGGCGGCCACCCGGTAGACGGCCTGGAGGAGCTCGGATCCCGAGATCGTCTTGGTGATGTACCCGCGGCGCCGGCCCGGATGACCTCGATGACATCCTCGGGCGCATCGGAGACCGAGAGCGCCAGGAACTGCACCTCGGGGTGGTGCGGATGCACGCCACGCAGCACGGCGTGCCCGCCACCCCCGGGCAGGTGGACATCGAGCAGCACCACGTCGGGGAGGCGCTCGCCGATGAGCTCGACGGCCGCCTCGGCCTCGTCCGCCTCACCCACCACCTCGACCGCGTCGCCGAGCTCCGCCTTCACACCGGCGCGGAACACTGCATGGTCCTCGACCAGGAAAATACGGGGCCGCCCTGCCGGCTTGGCGGCTCGATCTGCCGGCGAGCTCATCGGACCCGCGCCCGCCGCGGCATGGACAGCTGCACCTCGGCGCCTTCGCCCGGCGCCGACCGTACGACGGCGGAACCCCCGAAACGCACCATGCGAGCGCGGATGGACTGCGCGATCCCCTGCCGGTCCTCCGGCACCGCGTCGGGGTCGAACCCACAGCCACGGTCGCGCACGTAGAGCATCACCCTGTCCGCCTCCACCTCGGCATAGAGGGACGCCTGGTCGACGCCGGACCATTTCGCGGCGTTCACCGTCGCCTCGCGGGCCGCGTCGAGGAGGGCACGGAGCGCCTCGTCGAGTTCGCAGTCCCCCACCATCACGACTTGGACGGCGATCCCGTGGTCCGCTTCCACTTGGCGCTGCAGACGCCCGACGCCCTCGGCCAGCATGGTGGCGTCCTCGCTGATGGCGCCCGGTGGGCGGCCCTCGAACAGCCAGTCCCGCAACTCGCGCTCTTGGGCCCGGGCCAGCCGGACCACGTTCTGGGGATCGTCGGCGGACCGCTGGATCAGCGCCAGGGTCTGCAGCACGGAGTCGTGGACGTGGGCCGCCATCTGCGCACGCTCCTCGGCCAGTGCACGGGCCTGGCGCTCGGCGATCAAGTCGCGCACCAGGCTCAGCCACCACGGCCCGAAGATGACGACAGCTGCCGCGACAACGAGCGCTGCGCCGCCGACCGGCCGCAGTGCTGCGATCGTGGTGTGGCCCATGACCAGCAACGCGATCCCGGCGGCCCCGATGAGCACGCCGACCACGACGCGGGCGATCAACCACCGTCGGCCCTCGCCTTCGAAGTCGGCGCCGAGGAGCGGGACCACATCGTGGTCGATGAACGCCTTCTCCGACTCGTGTGCGTTGCGCCAGATGAGCACGATGACGCCGAGCGCGAGGAGGGTCGGCCACCCGATGAAGCCGATGAAGGCGACGTGGAGCGTGCTCGTGACTACCTGCATCGCGATGAGTAACGGGATGAGCACCGCGGCGACGAGACGGATGCCCCGGCGGTCGGTCAGCGCGCGTGAATAGATGGTCGAGGTCTCCCCCGCCATCGGGATCAACAACCACGCCATGGCGTAGATGAGGACCATCACGCCATTGGCGGCGATCGTGAGCAGCACGAAGCCGATCCGCACCCAGGTGACGTCGATCCCCGTCGCCGAAGACACCCCGCCGCAGACGCCGCCGAGGACACGGTTGTCGGGACTTCGCCGCAGGGTGCGCAGCTTGCGGCCCACGTGATGGCTGTGGTGGCGGTGCCCGTCCGCCCATTGGGCCCTGCCTCGGCGCGACCACGGTGGTCCGGCGCCGTCCCATCCGAATGGCGGCCCGCACTGTCCCGACGTTCCGGATTGCCAGGGCCGCGCCCGCGTTCCTGGCGCTTCGGACCCGTTGGACCCGTTGGACCCGTTGGACCCGTTGGACCCATTGGAGCGGTTGGACCCGAAGGACCCGCTGGATTCGTGGGCCTCCTCGGAGGTCCCGTTGGTCGGCTCGGAGGTCCCTGCCGACGCGTCGAACGATCCCGACGGCGGCGGTGGCGGAGTCGGGCTGCCCCCGCCCGTGAGCGGGGGCGTGCCGGGATCGGGTGCCTCTGCGATACCTCGATGATCGCGCGCCCGAAAGGGGGCAGCTATCAGGGATACCCCTGAGGACCGGGGAGATGACTCAGGGTCGGACCAGGGTCTTGCCGGATTCACCCCTGGTCAGAGGACCGTCAGGCTGGTCCCATGGATACCGCACCACACCAGAACCCAACTCCCGAGCAGCCCGAGCCGGCCGCGTCGTCCCCGTCCGGTCACGAGGGCACCGGCGACGAGCAGCGTCTCCACCGCGCGGGCCAGGGCCGCATGCTGGCCGGCGTCGCTGCCGGCCTTGCCGACTACTTCGACGTGGACCCGACCATGGTCCGCATCGGTTTCGTCGCCCTGGCGTTCTTGGGCGGGTTGGCCGTGCCGCTCTATGTAGCGGGCTGGGCGCTCATTCCGGACGAGGACAGCGATCGTTCTGTCGCCGAGGAGCTCCTCGCCCGCGAGCGCGCCCGCAGCGCGTACTGAACCGAACCCGAACCCGAACCCGAACCCCGAAGCCCGAAGGACCCCGACTCCCGGCCCGATCACCGACCTGTTCGAACGACAACGACACGAGCATCTGACACGAGCATCTGAAAGGACATCCGATGCGCTACCGCTGGGACCCCGCCTACCCGATGGGACGCCGGGATAGTCAACCCGCCGACACGTCGCTGCGCGCCTCGGACAGCGAGCGCAACGCGGTGGCGGACAAGCTGTCACGCCATTACGCGGAGGGCCGGCTCGACGAGACGGAGTTCAAGACCCGTCTCGACACCGCGATGTCGGCCACGACACGCGGCGACCTCAACGGTCTCTTCCACGACCTGCCACCCCTGGCCAGTGAGCCACCACCCCCGCCGCCCCGTCATCGTCGGATCGTGCCCTGGGTCTTCCTCGTCGCGTTCCTCGCCATCGCTGCCGGCGCCACGTTGCCCTTCTACCCCATGTACCACGTGCCGTGGCTGCTCTTCGCCGTCGTCGGATTGGTGCTCTGGCGGCGCGCCGCCAGAGGTCCCCACTGGCATCACAATCACTCCGGCGAGCGTCCCAGCTCGGTCATGGATCACTGAGCCGCCATGATGTCGGAGCACCCCAACGACACCGTCGACCTCCTGCGCACACTGCCGCTTTTCGACGGCCTGCCCGAGCGCGAGCTCTACGAGATGGCCGTGCTGTGTGACATCGCCACCGCCCACCCCGGGCAGGTCGTCCAAGCGCAGGACGTGCCTGTGCGCCGCTGGCACCTCATCACGGCGGGTCACGTCGTCGTCCAGCGCGACGGCGTCGCCATCGGGCTTCTGGCGCGCGGGGATTCATGGTCCGAGCACTCCCTGCTCAATCAGCAGCACTCCCCGATCACCGTGGTTGCCCTCTCGCCCCTGACGCTGCTCACCCTGCGCGACCGGGAATTCTTCGCCATCCCCGAAGAGCACCCGGTCCTGGCCGGCCGTCTGGTCGCCCGTTCCGCCGTCTCGGCGGACCGGCTGGCCCAGCCGGTGTTCAACGCGTTAGCCCACTTTGCCAACAGAACGACATGACCGGAGGCCCTCCGGCATGCCGGTACGATTGAGGCCGTCCCACGACACCGGGCTGGCGGTGTCAGTGTCCCCGAGGAGATCCCACTAATGCGCACCCTGGCCGGGTGGTGTGTCGGCCATCGCCGTCTTGTCGTGCTGTTCTGGTTCGCCCTGCTCGTGGGCTCCATCGCCCTCGTCGAGTCGGTCGGCACCAACTACTCCAACAACTTCCAATTCCCTCACACCCAGTCCTTCGACGCCATCAACCTGCTCAAGTCCGTCGCACCGGGACGCTCGGGCGACAGCGAACAGATCGTCTTCGGCACCTCAGGTAACACCCGCCTGACCGACACCGACGTCGGCCTCCGGATCAACAAGATGATCGAGGAGGTCAAGGCGCTGCCCAACGTCTCTGTCGTGGCCAGCCCGTACGACAGCGCGGGAAACCTCGTCGACACCACGAACATCAACGATGCTCGAACGGTCGGCTGGATCCCGGTCAACTTCGACAAACAAACCAACGCCCTCAGCGACGCCGAGGCCAAGCACTACATGGCCATCGTGACCGGGACCTCCGGTGACGGGTTGACGGTGTCGGACACCGGACCGCTGGCCGAGAACGCGAACAACCAGTCCTTCAGCAGCACCGGCCTCGGCGTCCTCCTGGCCCTGATCGTGTTGTTGCTGGTGTTCGGCTCCATCTTCGCCGCCCTCCTGCCCATCGTCTCGGCCCTGTTCGCGTTGGGCACCGCCATCGGTCTCATCGGGGTCTTGAGCCATGCCATCGGCATGCCGTCCATTTCACCCGAGCTCACGCTGCTCATCGGCCTCGGCGTCGGCGTCGACTACGCGCTCTTCATCGTCACCCGACATCGCCAGGGCCTCGTCGCCGGCCGCGACACCGAGTCCTCCATCATCAACGCCGTGAACACGTCGGGCCGCGCCGTCCTGTTCGCCGGCATCATCGTGTGCATCGCGCTGCTGGGCCTGTTCGCCCTCGGCGTCAGCTTCCTCTACGGCCTGGCCGTCGCCGCCGCCATCGGCGTGGCACTCACCATGGTGGCCGCCCTCACCCTCCTGCCGGCCTTGTTGGGCTTCATCGGTCCCAAGGTCATGAGCCGCAAGCAGAAGAGGAACCTGGCAGAGAACGGGCCGCGCATCGTGGGCGCCGACAGCAAGGGCTTCTGGCCCAAGTGGGCGGACCGGGTGCAGCAGTACCCGTGGGTGTCAGCGGGGGTGGCCCTGGTCATCCTGATCGCGATCGCGCTGCCGTTCTTCTCCCTGCGTCTCGGTTCGGCCGACCAGGGCACCGACCCGGCGGGCACGCCGACACGCGTCGCCTTCGACACGCTCTCGCGGGGGTTCGGCCCTGGCTACAACGGCCCCTTGCAGCTGGTCGCCGTCGTGCAACCGGACCAACACCAGGTCATCGCCGATGTCGTGCACGACGTCTCCCAGCAATCGGACGTCGTCAAGGTACAGGCACCCATCTACATCCCGAGCAAGACCGGCGACGGCGACGTCGCCTTGGTCAACGTCATCCCGGGCTCGTCACCGCAAGCCGGCTCGACCACCAACCTGGTGAACCATCTCCGGGACACAATCCCGCAAATCACCAAAGGGACGGGCGTCAACGTGCTCGTCGGCGGCACGACCGCCATCTATATCGACTTCGCCAACGTGTTGAGCGCCAAGTTGCCGCTGTTCGTGGCCATCGTCGTGATCCTGTCCTTCTTGCTCTTGATGACGGTGTTCCGATCGCTCGTGATCCCGCTCACCGCCGCCTGTATGAACCTGCTGTCCATCGGGGCCGCCCTCGGGATGCTCGTCGCCGTCTTCCAATGGGGCGACCTGGGCTCACTCATCGGCTTGCAGGGCACCAGTCCGGTCGAGGCCTTCTTACCCGTGATGCTCTTCGCCATTCTCTTCGGCCTGTCTATGGACTACCAGGTCTTCCTGGTGTCGCGGCATGCACGAGGAGTACATCAAGTCCGGAGGCAACAACCGAGTGGCCGTGCGCAACGGGCTCGCAGCCACGGGCAAGACCATCACGGCGGCCGCGCTCATCATGATCCTGGTCTTCGGCGCCTTCATCCTGGGCGGCAACCGGGTCATCAAGGAGTTCGGCATCGGGCTGGCCGGCGGCATCCTGGTGGACGCCCTCCTGATCCGCATGGCCATCGTGCCGTCGATCATGATGCTCTTCGGCAAGGCCAACTGGTGGTTCCCGAGCTGGCTCGACCGCGTGCTGCCGCGGCTCTCCGTCGACCCCGACGATCTCAAGACACCCACCGTCGAGCAGGGACGCCAGGACCCCGAGCCCGAGCTCGCCGGCTCCGTCCGCTCCTGACTCGACCGCGTTCCGTCTGACCGGCGGACCGAGCGAACCGAGCGAACCGAGCGAGGTGCCCCGGCCACCCTCACCTCACCAGGCGTAGTCCTCCGGCGCCGTTCGGTGCCCGGGGAAGATCTCGTCGAGGCGCGTCAGCACTTTGTCGTCGAGGGTCACGTCGACGGCGTGCACGGCTGAATCGAGATGCTCGGGCGTCCTCGGCCCGACGATCGGCCCCGTCACGGCCGGGCGCGTCAACAGCCACGCCAGTCCGACGGTCCCGGGGTCCTCGCCCACCTCCGCGCAGAGGTCCTCGTACGCCTCGAGCTGAGGCCGCAGGGCCGCGACCCGCTGCTCGAGGTGGCTGGCGTAGCGCCGGCTGCCGTCGCGCTGCTTGCGCACGATGCCGCCGAGCAGCCCGCTGGCGAGTGGAGACCACGGGATCACACCGAGGCCGTAGTCCTCTGCGGCGGGAAGGACCTCGAGCTCGATCTGCCGCGTCAACAGGTTGTAGTGCGACTGCTCACTGACCAGGCCCATGAAGTTGCGGCGCGCCGCCGCTGCCTGCGCCTTGGCGATGTGCCACCCGGCGAAATTCGACGACCCGACGTAGAGGATCTTGCCCTGGGCCCGCAAGACCTCCATGGCCTCCCAGATCTCGTCCCAGCTGCTGCCCCGGTCGATGTGGTGCATCTGGTACAGGTCGATGTAGTCGGTCTGCAGCCGCCGCAGGCTGGCATCGCAGGCGCGGCGGATGTTGAGAGCGGAGAGCTGGCCCTCGTTGGGCCACTCGCCCATGGCGCCGTAGAGCTTCGTGGCCATCACGACCTTCTCGCGCCGGCCGCCACCCTGGGCGAACCAGCGGCCGACGATCTCCTCGGTCGCGCCCCGGCCCTTGGAGCGCCCGTAGACATTGGCCGAGTCGAAGAAGTTGATCCCGGCGTCGAGGGCCGAGTCCATGATGGCGAACGAGGTGGCCTCGTCGGTCTCGGGCCCGAAGTTCATGGTCCCGAGGCAGATGCGGCTGACGGTGAGGCCGGTGCGGCCGAGGTGTGTGAAGCGCATGCGGCTGAACCTAATGGCCCGGCGTCTCGGGCGCACCGCCCCCGGGACGTGCCGACGAGACGCATCGCAACGGCCCCTCGTATGGGTCTCCGCCCCGTGCGGCCAGGCCGTCTCCGGCGGCCGGCGCGGATTCGCCGGTCTCCGGAGCCCCCCGGTAAAGTGAGGGCGATAGTTTGAGAACAATGTTTTCGACCCGAGCTTGGGGGCTTTGATGGCGCAACAGATTCCGCTGGTCGACTACCTGGCGCTGGGGGACAACCCGCACCTGGTGGCGAACGAGTGCACCTCGTGTGGTGCGCGCTTCTTCGACCGGCGCAACGCCTGCGCCTCCTGCGAAGGCACCGATTTCAAGAAGGTCGACATCCCGACGGCCGGTGAGGTACGGACCTTCACCATCGTCACGTTCGCCGCCCCGGGGATCCCGGTGCCCTACGTGGCCGCCGTCGTCGACTGCGAGGGCACCAGCGTGCGGGCCAATCTGCTGAACGTGACCCCCGACCCCGAGCACGTGAGCACGGGCATGAAGGTGCGCCTGGCCACCGAAGTGATCGGTACGGACGAGAACGGCACCGAGGCGGTCGGCTTCGGCTTCGAACCTTTGGGAGGTTGAGCACAATGGCATCGGCATCGGAAGAGGTATGGGTCCTCGGGATCCACATGACCAAGTTCGGGAAGCACCCTGACCTCGACACCGTCGACCTGGCGTCCGAAGCGGTGCGCGGGGCGCTGGCCGACGGCGGCGTGACCATGAAGGACATGGGCGTCATCGGCGCCGGCAACCTCATGGGTGGCGCACTGCCGATCGGACAGGTGATACAGAAGCAGCTGGGCCAGACCGGCATCCCCGTGTACAACGTGTCGAACGCGTGCGCGACCGGGGCCACGGCGCTGCGCGTGGCCGTCATGTCCATCAAGGCGGGCGAGACCGACATGGGTCTGGCGTTCGGTGTCGAGAAGCTGGCCGGCGCGGGCCTGCTCGCCGGCGGCAGCCGCAAGAGCGACGACTCCACGTGGACACCCTCGGGGCGCTACGGCGCCGTCGCCGGGGTCGACGGCCGCATCGGAACCGAGATCATGCCGGGCGTCTTCGCCCAGATCGGCATGGAGTACGGCCACCGCTACGGCGGCACCAGCTTCGAGCTGTTCGCCAAGATCAGCGAGAAGAACCACGCTCACTCGACGCTGAACCCGCTGGCCGCCTACACCAAGAAGATGTCGTTGGACGAGATCATGAACGACGTCATGATCGCCTACCCCAACACGCGGCCCATGTGCTCGGCCAACTGCGACGGGGCGGCCGCGGCCGTGGTCGTCTCGGGTTCGAAGCTCAAGACGCTGTCGCGGGAGCAGCAGAGGCGTGCCGTGAAGATCTCGGCCTCCATCCTCACCACCGACCCGTGGGAGGAGGCATGCCAGATCCTGCCCAATGTCAACGACCTGACTCGCAATGCCGCCGCCCAGGCCTACGAGCAGGCGGGTGTGGGACCGTCGGACCTCAACCTGGTGGAGCTCCACGACTGCTTCGCCACGGCCGAGCTCGTGCACTACGACAACCTGGGGCTGTGCGAGCGCGGCGGCGCCGCCGACTTCTTCAACTCGGGCGCGACCTGGCGTGACGGCACGACCCCGGTCAATGTGTCGGGCGGTCTGGAATCGAAGGGCCACCCGATCGCGGCCACGGGTATCGCCAACGTCTGGGAGGTGGCCACCCACCTGCGTGGTGAGGGAGGCGACCGCCAGATCGAGGGGGCCAAGGTCGGCCTGACCCACGTCATCGGCCTGGGCTCCGCGTGCGGCATCCACATCCTGGAGAAGTCGGCCGCCTAGAACCGGGCGCTGCGCCACGGTGACGACCCCGCCCGTCTACGACACGATCGGGCGGGGCTACCTCGCCCATCGTCAGGCTGACCCACGTTGGGAAGCCGTGATCCACGAGCAGCTCGGCGACGGCCGAGTCGTCGTGAACGTGGGAGCCGGCACCGGCAACTACGAGCCGCTCGACCGGACGGTCATCCCCGTCGAGCCTTCGACCGTGATGGTGGGCAACGCGCAGCGGATGCGGCGCCGGCCGTCCGGGCCAGCAGCTCCGCGCTTCCACTTCGGGCGGACTGTGCCGACGTAGCCATGGCGATCCTCACCGTGCACCACTGGGACGACTGGGCCGGCGGCCTCGCCGAGCTCTGTCGAGTGGCGCCGCGGCGCATTGTGCTGGCGATCGACTTCGAGCTGCACTCGCGCTTCTGGTTCCTCGAGGACTACGTCCCCGAGGTGGCCGAGTTCACCCGGCACTTGGAACCCGACGCCGACACGGTGGCGCAGATCATCGGTGCGACGGCCTCGGTACCGCTGCTCGTCCCCCGCGACATGGAGGACGGCGTGCTCGGCGCCTACTGGTGCCGGCCCGAGGCCTATCTCGACCCGGCGGTCCGGGCCAACTGCTCCGGGTCTGGCGCTGGCCGAACCGGCCGGCGTGGCCCGTGGCGTCGCTGCGCTCCAGGCAGACCTGTCGAACGGTGCGTGGCAGCGGCGGCACGCCGACCTGGCGGAGATGGCCGAGATCGACCTCGGTTACCGGCTGGTCGTCGCGGACTGAAAAGCCATTACGCCCCTCGGCCTTCCTGCGCGCGCGTTGAAGCGACCCGCGCCAACGGCGGCGGGCTCAGGGTCTCGGGAACGTGGGCGCACGGTGCGCTGCAGAGGTTTCGACCGGAACGTGTGATCAGTGCGCGTGATCAGGGCGGCGGCCGACCGCCCGGTCAGGCTGCGGCCGGCGGGGGGCGCTGGCGCTGCGGCGGGCGCTCTCGTTGGTTACGCATCCGATTGTGGAACCCGCAGAGCAGTCGCCCGTTCTCCTGCGTCGTCGGTCCTCCCTTGGCCCAGGGCTCGATGTGGTCGGCCTCGCAACTCTCGGCCGGCTCGTAGCAGTAGGGGTGCGTGCACATGCGGTCCCGCAGCTCGAGGGCCCGGCGCGTCCCACCGGTGAACAAGCGAGCCCGCACGCTGACGTCGACCCGGCTGCCCAGCGAGAAGATGGCACGCTCGAAGTAGGCGGCGTCCATCCAGGGGCTAGCGCAGCAGGGCTGAGCACGGTGCCGTTCTCGAGCTCGCAGATCCGCCCGTGGAGCGTCTCGTAGCCGACGAAGACGGAGAAGAGAGGAGCGGGCCTGATGCCGTCGGCCGGAGCGGTGCGGCTGCGCGTGGCCATCTCGACGAGGGCATCGGCCCGGCGCTGGGCTGAGGTGCGAGCCAGTTCGTCGAGTCTCGCCGTGCGCCCCAAGCGTTCCCTGGCCTCGGCGCAGTCGGCCTCGAACATGTCGTGCTCCAGGCGGTTGAGCTCGCCGGCCACGATGGTTCCCGAGACGGGGTCGAGGGTCATCTGCCCCAGCCACATCCCGGTGAAACTCGACTCCAAGAAGACGTTGCGGGCCGCCTTACGGTCCTCGTCGCCGGCCTCGGCCCCGTCGGGATCAGCCAGCTGCTTCCAATAGGAGAGAGCCCGATAGAAGTCCTCGAAACCCATCTGGGCGGCCTGGGCGACGAGCATGCCCTCGTCGCGCTGCATGGATGCCTCGGTCCGGTGGCGGCGCGCCGAGGCGATGGCCCGGGCCTGGTCCGCCCCGATGGCCCCTTCACGCCAGGCCTCCGCGCACTCGGGCAGGTGGCGCAGCGCCCGCCCGAGACGCACCCGGCGCCGGGCCGCGCTGCGCGGGAGCCGGCAGCGAGTGGCGAGCCAGGCGGAGGCCGTCTTGGCGCCGTCAGCTGCCCACTCCTCCCCCGCCTCGAAGGTCGCCGTCGCCTCTGTGACGAAGGACTCGAAGCGCGACAGGTGGCGGTGCAGCGCCTCGATGGAGGCGCAGTCGCCGTAGTTCTGCGCACCCGACACCACGAGCGCCTCGAGCGCCTCGGCGAAGTCGTCCAACTCCATGGCTCGATGAAAGCACGAGGGTGTGACGATTGTGACGACGACCCATTCGATTTCAAGGGCCGTCCTCCGCGACCCGCACGATGTTCTGTTTCAGGTTTCGGGAGGACCCTGCCTCTGATCACCGGATATGGGTGGACGGATTGACCAGCCAGCAGACAACACGGAGAACTCTAAGCTTTGGCCCATGGCCGTGGAATGCGTGTGCTGCTCAGCATCGGTCGATTGGTGGGTGAGGTTGCGGTCGCATCCCGATCTCCCGATCTGCCACAACTGTCTCGATGGACTGAATGGTCAAAGGAACGGCCAGTTGCAGCTCATCTCGGAGACGTGGCTCGTCGCCGGATTCGAGCCCATTTTCAAGGTGACCGATGTTTCGACATCGGTTGCCTGGTTCAGGCGTGCGGGATTCGATGTGTCGTTCCACGACGACACCTACGCTTTCGCGCACCGAGACCGTGATCTCACCGTTCACCTCGCCCAAACAACGGAGGATGCAGCTGCGGGTCATGGGATCCTCTACATCCACTGTCAAGACGCCGACCGCGTCGGCCAATGAGTGGAGGCAGGCCGGAATCGACGTGGTCGGTCCACGCGACGAGGACTACGGCAAGCGAGAGGGTTTTGTCAGCGATCCCGACGGCAACGTCATCCGATTCGGTGGTCCGATCCGGGCGGGTGACCCTCCTGAACGCCGGCTCCGTGAGCTGACCGCCGGGGCACGTTGCCTGGCGCGTACTTTTGCAAGCACCTGCCCCCGTAGGATTAGCTTGTGAACACACGCACAAGCCGGGTGATTTGGCATCCCTGGAGACCTGGAAAGGAAGAAGCAACGATGGGCAACAAGGCCTGGACGCTGATGTGGGTCGGAGTTTCCGTCTTCGCGGTCCTCTGTGTCTACGCGGCGGTGTGGAACTGACGCACACCGCCCGTGATGCGAGCCATGCGACTCAGCCGAAGCCCTAAGCCATCGCAGGGTGCCTTGGAGTTGACCCGTTCTCGTGGACACCTAAATCAGGGGAAGACCCCAGACGAGGAGCCCGCAGTGGGTCGTCCGTCGATTTATCCCGTGGAGTTCCGGCGTGAAGCGTGTGAGCTGGTGCGCCGGGAGATCGTTCCATCCGACAGGTTGCTGCCGGCCTTGACATCCTCGACCACCTGGACTCAAAGAGGATCAAGGTCAATCCGGTACCGTAAGAAGGTTCGTTCCTATTGAATCTTGGAGCCGCCCAGGCAGAGTCGACGCCAAGGGTCGCTTTCCCCGAGGATTCGCACTCGCTCGTTCGGATCGTCGTCGTCGAGGACACGGGTCGTTCCGGTGCGTCAAGCGCGGGACCTGGTGCGCACCCTGACATCAGGATCGGTCTCGATATTTCGAACGTAATCGGTACGCCGCCCATGCTGGACGATCACCCAGAATGTGTTCTCCTTCTTGGCCATCGCAAATGGGCGTTCGCCGCGTTCGACCGGTGTTTCGCCCGATCGTCTCCAGCAAGGCGTCGCCCGGCGGCCCGAATCCGAGTCGCCAGGCAAGCCTGACGGGGGGGTTCACAAAGAATTTCGAACGGTTGGATCAACCGGTACTTGATCGCAGACCCGCACACTATTCGGCACTCCCCAGCTGGGCGGGCGAGACGTGCTGAGCCCTGAGAGGACGCTCTTCCTGGATACCCCCACACTGCCCCATTCACCAGCTCGGTGAAACACTTGGAGCCGTGCCCCAGGGACAGTCACTGCCTCTATTCGTGGTCGTAAATGGTCCTCCGGGCAGCGGGAAGACCACCCTGGCCAAAGAGATCACACCTCTGCTGAGGCTGCCGCTTATCTCCAAGGACGCCATCAAGGAAGCCTTGATGGATGTGTGGCCAGTCGAAGATCTAGAGGGGTCCCGCCGATTGGGCAGTGCTGCGATCGCCGCGATGTTTTCGGTAGCTGAGAACTGCTCGGGGGAGCCGTGCTCGAAGCCAACCTCCGACGAAGTCGGCCCGAGACGAGCTGGCCTCATTGCCAGGATCGGTTATCGAGGTGTTCTGCCGGTGTCCACGTGAAGTCTGTCTCGCACGGTATCGACGGAGGGCACGAGGACGAGCCGCAGGTCACCTCGACTCAATACGGTCGGAAGAGGATCTCTGGAACGAGGACACGACGAATCCCGTTGCAGGTGGCTGGCCCGTCGTCGAGGTCGACACATCTTCGCCTGTGGATCTTGACGGTCTCCTGGTCACCCTGCACAGCCTCTGATGACTCGCCCAGATCGCCGGGCCGCGGTCGCGTCGAGGAACTGCGACACTGGGCTCGTGCAGGACGAAGAGCTGGTCGCGGATCAGGTGGCGTACTACCGGGCACGAGCACCCATGTACGACGAATGGTGGCAGCGCTGTGGCGCCTATGACAAGGGTCCCGAGATGGCAGCGGAATGGGATCGCCAGCTCGATGAGGTCGAGGAGGCACTTCGAGCTTTTTCGGTGAGTGGCAACGTCCTGGAGCTAGCGGGTGGCACGGGATGGTGGAGCGAGCGACTCGCCCAATCCGCCGATCATCTGACCGTCGTCGACTCCTCGCCTGAGGTGCTCGAAATCAACCGGCGACGAACGGCAAGAGCTGATGTCGAGTATGTACTGGCTGACCTCTTCGACTGGGTGCCAAAGAGCAGCTACGACGTGGTCTTCTTCTCGTTTTGGTTGTCCCACGTCCCGCGTCAACGGTGTGCCGGCCTTCTGGTCGATGGTGCGGTCGTGCCTCTCACCGGGTGGCCGCGTGTTTCTCATCGACAACCACAGTGATCCGCACATCCCGGAGAAGGACTTCAAGGATCCCTATGTCCTCCAGTACGAGCCGGACAGACACGTGCGACGACTCGACGATGGTCGTGAGTACAACGTGGTGAAGGTGATGTACGAGCCGGACGAATTGGCTGGCGCAACTGACCGACCTCGGCTGGGTGGCTGACATCGAGGCGACCCGTTGGTTTCTCTTCGGTACGGCTCACCCGAGGTAGGCGTCGCCGATCACCGGGTCGGGGTGCCACCCGGACTGCTCCGGCGCCTACGCCAGTCGAGCCGCAGTGATGAGGACGGTCTCGAAGTTCATGACGAACGAGCCGCCGCGATCGTCGATGGCTGCGCCGATGGCTTCGAACAGGCGATCTCGGACCATTGGCTCGAGGGCGGCGTGGTCGCTCCGTGAGACGAGCTGGCCAAGCCACTCGTCCCGCTGGTAGGCCCGCGTCCAGGGGAACCATTTCTCTGTCGGCGCACCGAAGTCGGGCACCGCTGAGATGGCGTCGATCTCCGAGGCGAGCCCGGTCCTCATATCGGCCGGCCGGTCTGCCGCATATCCCCTGAACAGACGGTGACCGCCGGGCGGCACGACTCTCGCGTACACCTCATCGAGGGCATCGGCCAGATCATCGGGCTGACACCCCGCATTCCAGATCAGACAGAGCTTGCCGCCCGACCGCAGCACAGAGGCCGCTTTCGCGGTGGCGACAGGGAGGTCGAGCCAGTGCCAGGCCTGCGCCGAGGTCACCCGGTCGAAGGTGCGACCAGCAGCGTCCCAGCCTTCGAAGGCCGCAACCTCTACGTCGATGCCGTGGCCGCGGGCGATCTCCGCCATCCGTGGAGCGAGTTCCACTCCCAACACCGTGGCGCCGCGTTGGGCCATTTGGCTCGAAGCGATTCCGGTGCCACAACCCACATCGAGAACGTCCAGGCCTGCGGGCACCGGTCCGAGCAGCTCGTCGATCACCGCAGCGGGATAGGTCGGCCGGAACCGGTCGTAGGCCTCGGCTTGCTGGTCGAACAACCTCGAACGTTCTCGGGCTAGAGGGCGTGCTGTCGGACCGTTTGCTTCGTCGATGTCGTCCACAGATGCCAGCCTGCCCCAGACCACCAGGACAGTGCGACCCGTCGGACCGTGTGGCGCAGTCGTCTATGCAGCTAGTTGTGATGGCTTGAGTGCCCGTCCTGCACCGGGTGCTCGTGAGACGGTGCGGCATGGCCCGTCTGGCCCGTGGGCGGGGTGACCTGACCCCGAAAACCAAGCACTCTGAGGAGGAAGATTCCAATCCGGCTTGGACGTTTGCGCAGCTGCGCTGCCTTGGCTTCAGCCTCGTGTCCGTCAGTGACTCGAACCTTGTGAGCCTGATTCGCATATCGCGCCCGCCCGCTCACTCTCAGAACGCTACTGGGGCACGGACCACCCGCGCGAGACAGGCGGGTCACCAGGCAATCAGTTTCGACGTGAGGCGCCCGTAACACCGGGAAGGGGCGCATGTCCCTCGCAATCTCCACGACGAAACGGGTTCGTATCCTTCCCCACATGAGAGATCCGGAATGGCGACTACTCGGTGATAGCGCCCCAGATCACCGGGGGTGGGTGGGAGTTGCTACGAATCGTTGGCGGATTCCGTCACGGTCACACCGAGCTTGTTCAAGAAGCCGCGGTAGTCGGTTTGGACCCATTCCTCCGCTAATCGACCGGCGGCGTCGTACCGGAAAGTACCGATCACTTCCCATTCAAGGTGTTTGCCAGTGGGATTGACAGAACCGATGGGAGAGTAAGTGAACACGCCATTGAAATCACCGGAGAACGTCGTCCTGGCCGCAAGAAAGTTGCCGTCAACGATGATCTGCTCACGGACGAGTCGTAAGCCGCTGAAAGCAGATCGCAATGAGGCGAAGTAGTCACGGAGTTCTTCGTAGCGAAGGTCGGCACCGGGTCCATGGAAGACGTAGCCCTCGGCAAAATAGGCCCTCAGCTTCACATCGTCCTCGCGGGCGATGGCCTCATCGCCGATGCGAATCAGATGCTGGGCGAGCGGGCTGTCAGAAACGAATCCAGGCATATTCCTCCTTCACGCTTTGGGATCGTGCCGCACGGCATGGTAGAAGCCCGTCCCCGAACAGTCGCCGGCAATGAGTCTCGGCGACTAACGGCGTTGTCGAACCCACCGCTTCTCCGACCAAAAGATCGTCAAGGCAATAGTGGCGAGGTAGAGGCCGAACACAATCATGCGCATCCCCACAAAGAAGACGATCGTGCCAGGTAGAGGATGCGAGCCTGAGGCTGGGCCGTTACCGACGCCATATATGCCGCCTGCCGCGACGACACTTCCGGCGAACACGATGATCAGGCCAACGCCTGCGAACGCCAAATCGGCTTCAAGAAGCTGGTTTGGGTCGTGGCGAGCCACGTCCTTCCATTGCTGCCACGCCACTTCGTGGAAAGTACAACACACAGGCTGCACCTGACTGCTGCTTCCCCCGTAGCTCCGGCGTCCCAGCACACCGGATATGGCGATCTATGGAACGGTGTGGACGTGCGTCACCCCCCACGGGACCTCCGAGTGTCACGTCTCGAAGACAAGCTGGTCAGAACTTGGCGATTCCATCCGCTGTCGATGCACTACGTACCAGAGGGGGCTGGCAGCCATCATTGGTTGGCGCTCGACGAGGGCGGTCAGCGCTATTTCGTGACAGTCGATGACCTTGATGACAAGGAGTGGCTCGGGAAGACGCGCGATCGGGCATTTGATGGTCTGTGTGCTGCATTGGAAACAGCTGAAGCACTCCGTCAGTCGGGTCTGGGTTTCGTGGTCGCCCCGATCGCAGCGCAAGACGGTGCAGTCGTTCACCGTCTTGGGGACCGCTACACCGCTTCAGTGTTTCCGTACCTAGACGGACACTCCCATCCCTTCGGCCCATATCCGGCGTCCTTGAAGGACGCTGCGCTTGACATGATCGCGGAACTCCACCGATCCACATCCATCGTCGGTGATCGCGCGCCCAATCACGTCCTCGACTACGGGGACAAGCGTGATCTCGCGGCTTTTCTCACCGAGCCGGACCGACCTTGGAATGCTGGACCCTTCTCGGAACCTGCACGGCTACTTCTCGTCCGCCATGTGTCAGACATCGCTCAGCTGGTGGAGTGTTTTGACCGTTTGAAGCAGGACACCGGAGCGGCAAGAGAGCTGAAGGTGATCACCCACGGCGAGCCGCACCCGGCAAACCTCATCGTCGTGAACGGCGACGTGTCGATGATCGATTGGGATACAACCGCTCTCGCAGCTCCAGAGCGGGATCTCGCTCTGATCATCGACGGGCTCGGGCCGAGCGCCGATCGCTATCAGGCAGCCACCGGCCACGAGGTGGACTTCGATGTGATCACTCTGTATCAGCTCCGCTGGTACCTCGACGACCTGGCCAGCGCCGTCAGGCTCTTTCGTCGCCGTCACGATAGAAACCCTGACACGCAGCTCTGGTGGGATGGACTCGGACCCCAAATCGACCAACTCCAAAGTTGGCTTGCTCGAGTGAGCTAGCCGCGTCCCGTACTACTGCTTCGGGACGGCGAGGCGAGGCATCCTCTCCGTACCGTCACACACAACATCGAGTGGTTCGCGCCATGAAAAGGCACCGGCCTTCGAATTTCCGTACACATATCGCCGACGAGGAAGACCGTTCTCTGGGAGGCCGATGCGTGGATGCCGGCGTGGTGACCCCTGGGGGATTACGACGCCTTGGCGGCGAGCGGCACCGGACGCGCCAGGCTCCAGCTGAAGGTGTCCTCGATGTCGGCCAGATCGAGCGGGCTCGCCAAGTCCGCCACGGTCGGCCCCACCCGGTCCGCCACCGCCTGGAGCTGATCGGGGTCGAAGCGCCACAGGTCCACCGCGTTGGCGCCCAGGATGGGCCGGAGGTCCTCCTCGGGCATCCCGCCGAAGATGTAGCGAAGCGTCTGGCGGTGCACGGGCGCCGCGCCCTCGAGGTGCGGGTAGTCGGCGCCCCACATGAGCTTGTCGATGCCGATCTCGTGTCGCATCTCGGCCTCGTAGCGCTTCATGAGCGAGCCGCCGAGCCAGACGTGCTTCTCGAAGTAGTCCCGGGGCCGCATCTCGAGATAGCTGCGAACGGGCGCGCCGCCGTGGGTGTCGAAGAACGACTCCATGTCGCGGATCAGCGACGGCAGCCACTGCACGCCGTTCTCGCTCACGACGACCTTCAGATCGGGATGGCGGTCGAACACGCCGCCGAAGATCATGAACCACAGCGGCCGGCGGGTGAAGACGAACACCTCGTAGAGGCCCAACATGCCGCCGTGCTCGGCGTCGTAGAGGAACTTGGTGTCGGTCGCCGAGCCCGACGCGCCCGTGTGGAGCGTGACGACCATCTGGTTGTCCTCGCAGGCACTCCAGAACGGCTCGTAGTAGTCGTCGGCGTAGCCCGGCAGCCTGGAGGTGACGGACATGGCGGGGAGCATGACGCCGCCGAATATGCCGTTGGCGCGCGCCCACGCCACCTCCTCGACGGCGCGGTCCATGTCGTGGAAGTCGATCGGCATGCACCCCGCCCGCCGGCCGGGTGCCGCGTTGCAGAAGTCGGCCAGCCAGCGCACGTATCCATGCAGCGCGGGCCAGACCACCTCGAGGCCCTTGTCGCTGTGGCCGCCGAGATACATGGCCGGGGACAGTCCCCCCGCCAGGATCGGGCCGGGCAGCGTCACTTCGGCGTGGATCCCCTGCTCCTCGAGCACCGCCAGTCGGCGGCCCTCACCGTCGCCCGGGACGACCCAGTCGGTGCCGTATCGAGCGAGCCAGCCCTGCGCCGCGTCGATGTCCACCCCCATGCCGGCCAGCCGGCGCGCCGCCGTGGCGCGCACCGGGTCGGAGTCGTCGACCTCGCCGGGATCGAACCCGCCGAACATCGAGATCGCCAGCGAGGACATGTCACCGAAGGCGGCGACCGCCTCGCGGTGGGCCGGATCGACGTAGGAGAGGAAGTGGTCGAGGCTGTCGGGCGACGCGTGGGTGTCGGCGGACACCACGACGTAGTTCCGCCCGCTCGGTCCGCTCCGCCCGCTTCGGTCGCCTCTCGTCGCAGCCGCACTCATGGCCCGGTCTCCCTCCAGAATCCCAGGCAGATTTCCCTGGTCAATGCCCCGAACACTACTGCCGGCCCCTCGGGTCCGGGACCCGAAGACCGCCCCGGTAGTTTTGCTCCGGTCATGCACACCTCCTCGACGTTGGTCCTCGTCCTGGCCGTCTTCGCCGCCAGCCTGGTCGAGATGGTCGAGGCCCTCACCATCGTGGTGGCCGCCGGTGTGAGCCGCGGCTGGCGTTCTGCGTTGGAGGGAGCGGCAGCGGCCGCGTTGGTGCTCGGGCTGCTGGTCCTCGTGGTCGGCGTGCCCCTCATCCGCTACATCCCCATCGACGCGCTGCGGGTGGTCGTCGGGGCCCTCCTGCTGGTGCTCGGCCTGTCGTGGCTGCGCAAGGCCATCCTGCGCTCGAGCGGCCACAAAGCACCCCACGACGAGGACCTCATCTATGCGGAGACCGTCGCCGAGCTCAGCGAGGAGGCGGCTGAAGACCCCGGCACTGCGGGGAGGCGGCGCGACGGAGTCGGATTCGCGGTCGCCTTCAAAGGCGTGTTCCTCGAGGGCACCGAGGTGGTGTTGATCGTGGTCAGTCTCGGCGCAGCCCAGCACCGGCTCGGCTTGGCCGCAGTCGCCGCAGGAGCCGCGGCCGTCCTCGTCGCCGTCGTCGGTCTCGTCGTGGCCCGTCAGCTCAGCGAGGTTCCCGAGAACACGATCAAGACGGCGGTCGGGGTCATGTTGACCAGCTTCGGCGTGTTCTGGGTCGGCGAAGGTGCCGGCGTGCACTGGCCGGGCGACGACCTTGCCATCCCGGTCCTGGTCGGCTTCTTCGTGCTCGTCTATCTCGGGTGCACAGCGTTGCTGCGCAGCCGATTCCCCGCGCCCGTCGTCCAAGCCGAGGGCGCACGGCCATGACCGGCACCGTCGTGCGAGCGCTCCGCGCCTTCGGCCACTTCTGGTGGGATTTCCTGATCGGCGACACGCCCGAGCTCGCGTTGGCGACCGGGATCATCGTCGGCGTGGCTTTCCTCCTGGCGGGGAGCACGATCGCAGGGGCCATCGTGCTCCCGCTCCTGGCGGCGGCGTTCCTCCTCGCGAGCTCGCTGCGCGGCCGGCGGCGCGCGCCCGGCGACTGAGCGAAGCCTCTTTCGAACGGCGGGTCATCGGGCATCATGGTCTCGTCGAGCGGATGCCGAGTGACGCCGAGTGGAGGAGACCGATGGGACAGGAAGTGCGCGGAGTCGTGTCCAAGGAGAAGGGCAGCCCCGTCGTCGTCGAGACGATCGTCGTACCCGATCCCGGACCGGGCGAGGCGGTCGTCGCGGTCAAGGCCTGCGGGGTGTGCCACACCGACCTCCACTACCGCGAGGGCGGCATCAACGACGACTACCCGTTTCTCCTCGGCCACGAGGCGGCCGGCGTGGTCGAGTCGGTCGGACCGGACGTCACCGACCTCGCACCCGGTGACTTCGTCGTCTTGAACTGGCGGGCGGTGTGCGGCGAGTGCCGCTCGTGCCGCCGCGGCCGACCCTGGTACTGCTTCGACACCCACAACGCGACGCAGACGATGACCCTGACCGACGGCACCGCGCTGTCGCCGGCGCTCGGCATCGGCGCCTTCGCCGACAAGACGCTGGTGGCGGCCGGCCAGTGCACGAAGGTCAACCCGGCCGCCCGGCCCGAAGCGGTGGGGCTGCTCGGGTGCGGTGTGATGGCCGGGCTCGGGGCGGCCATGTTCACCGGAGAGGTCGGCCTCGGCGACTCCGTGGCCGTGTTCGGCTGCGGCGGCGTCGGGTGTGCCGCTATCGCCGGGGCGAAGCTCGCCGGGGCGGCCACCGTCATCGGTGTCGACCTCGATCCGCGCAAGCTCGAGCAGGCCGCCGCGTTCGGCGCCACGCACACCGTCGCCGCCAGCAGCAGCGATCCGGTGGAGGCGATCAAGGCGTTGACGGGCGGCAACGGCGCCGACGTCTGCATCGAGGCGGTGGGTCACCCCGCCGTGATGGAACAGGCCTTCATGGCCCGCGACCTGGCGGGGACGTTGGTACAGGTGGGTGTCCCCACCCCCGACATGCGCATCGACTTGCCGATGATCGAGTTCTTCGGCCGCGGCGGCGCGCTGAAGCCGAGCTGGTACGGAGACTGCCTCCCCTCCCGGGATTTCCCGATGCTCGTCGACCTCTATCTCGAGGGCCGCCTGGACCTCGACCGCTTCGTCAGCGAGACGATCGGCATCGACCAGGTCGAGGCGGCGTTCGCCCGGATGCAGCGCGGCGAGGTGCTGCGCTCGGTCGTCGTTCTCTGATGGAGTTGCCTCTCGTCCCCATGGCGCCCCGCTCCGGGTTGCGCGGCATGGTGGCCGCGGCCGACCAGCTGGCCTCGTCCGCCGGCTGCGCCATCCTGGCCCGCGGGGGCTCGGCCGCCGACGCCGCGGTGACCACCGGGACGGTCATGGCGGTCGTGGGGCCGCATCTCTGCGGGCTCGGCGGCGACGTCCTCGCCATGGTGAGCGCGCCCGGCTCGCCCCCGGACGCCCTGCTGTCGGTGGGACGTGCCGGCAGCGGCTCCGATGCGGCCGCGCTGCGCGACGACGGCTTCGCCGTCATGCCACTCCGGGGGGACATCCGCAGCGTGCAGGTGCCCGGCGCCGTCGACGGCTGGCTCGCGCTGCACGAACGCTACGGACGACTGCCCCTCGACGACGTGCTCGCACCCGCGATCGAACTCGCCGACGGCGGGTTCCCGGCGTCCATCATGTTGGCGCTGGCCAGTTCTCTCGTCCACGAGCTCCCGGGCGCCCGCGAGCTCTGCCCCGGCGGACCCCTCGAGATCGGCCAACGCGTCCGCCTGCCGGGCATCGCGCGCACGCTGCCGCGCCATCGCACGCGACGGCCGTGCCGCCTTCTACGAAGGTGAGTTCGGGCGCGGGTTGCTCGAGCTCGGCGGCGGCCACTTCCACCCGGAGGACTTCACCGAACCCATCGCGACGTGGTGCGCGCCCCTGCACCTGGAGGCGTGGGGCCATGACATGTGGACGGTGCCGCCACCATCCCAGGGCTACCTCACCCTGGCCGGCGCCTGGGTCGCCGAGGCGGCCGGCCTCGGCACCGACCCGGACGAGGCGCGCTGGGCCCACCTCTTGGTCGAATGCTGGCGCGCCGTCGGATACGACCGGCCCGAGGTCCTCTTCGACGGCGCCGACGGCGAGGCGCTGCTCCGGCGCGGGCGTCTCGACGCCGCGGCCGCACGGATCGACGGCCGCCGGGCGGCGCCACCCGATGTCGTCCCCGGCAGCGGACGGGCCGCCCCCGCCGTGGCCCGCTTCGGTGACGGTGACACCACCCATCTGTGCGCCATGGACGGCGACGGCCTCGGGATCTCCTTGACCCAGTCCAACGCGTTGGACTTCGGTTCGCATCTGGTCGAGCCGTCGACCGGCGTCTTCCTCCACAATCGCGGTGTCGGATTCTCGTTGTTGGCGGGCCACCCGGCTGAAGTCGCCCCAGGCCGGCGACCGCCGCACACCCTGTCCCCCATGCTGGTGACGGAGCCCGACGGGACCCTGACGCATGTGGTCGGCGCAATGGGCGGCGACGCGCAGCCCCAGATCATCAGCCAGCTCCTGGCCCGACTGCTGCGCTGCGGGCAGGACCCGGCGACCGCCATCGCGGCGCCGCGGCTGACGCTCGACGCGCCGGCGGCGGGTCCCTTCCGCCTCTGGTGGGGCGAGGACCTCACGGTGCTCGTCGAAGCGGACGCGCCGCCCGCCTGGCTCGCTGACCTCGCCGGTCACGGCCACCGGGTGCGGACGATCAGGTCCTTCGATCCGGTGGCGGTCGGCTGCGCCCAGATCATCGCGGCAGAGCACAGCGCAGACGGCACGCTGCGCCTGGTCGGCGCCTCGGACCCCCGTAGCCCCGAAGGTGGCGCGGTGGGCTGCTGAGGCGCAGCGCTCCCCGCAACGGAGCGGCGTGCCGGTAGCGTGACGCGCATCGAACGGCATTCCTCCTTGCCCGTGCACGTCCCTCGATCCGTCGGGGACCCGCTTCGCATCGCGTCGCTCGCCAAACAGGTGCCGCTGGCCGAGTCGCTACGCCTCGAAGGCGGGCGGCTCGCCCGCGACGGCGTGGCCGTCGAGATGAACCCCTACTGCCGCCGCGCGGTGGCCGAGGGCGTGCTCCTCGCCCGCGAGACCGGTGGCTCGTGCACAGTGGTCACCCTCGGGCCACCGAGCGCGGAGGACGTCCTGCGCGAGGCGGTGGCGTGGGGGGCGGACGGCGGCCTCCACCTCTGCGACGCGGCGTTCGCAGGCTCGGACACCCTGGCCACGGCGCGTGCCCTGGCGGCCGCCCTGCGGGCGGCCGGGCCCTTCGACCTCGTCCTGCTCGGCCGCAACTCAATCGACGGGGAGACCGGGCAGGTCGGACCCGAGCTGGCGGAGCTGCTCGGGCTTCCCTTCGCGAGCGGCGTCCGCCAGATCGAGGACATCGGACCGCTCCTGCGGCTCGAGCTCGAACACGACGACGGCACTCAGGACGTCGAGGTGGCGCTGCCCGCGGTCCTGACCGTGGCCGAACG
Source organism: uncultured Acidimicrobiaceae bacterium (assembly GCA_963736225.1). GTDB lineage: Bacteria > Actinomycetota > Acidimicrobiia > Acidimicrobiales > RAAP-2 > Bog-473. The sequence goes on from CAVTOF010000004.1 coordinate 517,197, forward strand.
CCTCTGCGACCCTTGCAAGGTGGACCCCCCGGAGCGGGCCGCCGTCGACCCCGATCGCCTGCGGCGAATGTCCGCCGATGATCTCGGCGCCGGTCCGTGGGGCGAGGCCGGGAGCCCGACCGTCGTGGGCGCGACACGCCCGATGGAGCACGAGCGGGATCTCCTCGTCCTCGACGGACCCGTCGACCGGCAGGTGCGGCAGGCCGTCCACGAGCTGGCCCGACGGGGGGCGCTCCGGTCGGGGGCGCTCCCACGACCCGACGGGGACGATGGCGGCGTGGACAGTGCTCGGGTGGACAGTGCTCGGGTGAACGGTGCTCGGGCAGACGGAGCGGGAGCGGCGACGGCTGAACACGTGATCAGCGTGTTGGCCGAGCCCGGACGGCCCCAGGTCGCGGGCGAGTTGCTCGCCGTCGCGGCGCAGCTGGCACGACAGGTCGGCGCCCGCGTGCACGCGCTCGCACCCGCCGGCTCGGACTCCGATGCCCTCATCGACGCGGGAGCCGACGTCGTCGTCGCCCTGGAGGGATCCGGGGTCGCGGAGGACGTCGGCGACGCCGTCGCGGCCTACGTGCGAGAGGTCGGCCCTTGGTCGCTCCTGGCACCGAGCACCGCGTTCGGTCGCGAGGTGGCCGCACGGGCCGCGGCGGCCACGGGTTCGGGACTCGTGGGCGACGCCATTGCTCTCTCCGTGCACCACGGCGTTCTGGTGGCGGCCAAGCCGGCGTTCGCCGGCGCACTCGTCGCCGACATCACGTGCCGGAGCGCAACGCAGATGGCCACCGTCCGGCCCGGCGTGCTGGCTCCGGCGTCACCTCGTCGTCGCGACGGCACCGTCGACGTGCGTCCGGTGGGAACCCGGGGCCGCGTCCGGGTTCTCGGCGAGCGCCGCAACGACGACGTCGAGACCTTGGCCCGGGCCGAGGTCGTGATCGGTGTCGGTACCGGTGTGCTGCCGGACGAGTACGAGCGCCTGAGCCCGCTGGCGGCCGTCCTCGGCGCCGAGCTGGCGGCCACGCGCAAGGTCACCGACCGCGGCTGGGCGCCGCGAGCCCGACAGGTGGGGATCACGGGCCGGTCGATCGCACCCCGGCTCTACGTCGCGCTCGGGTTGAGCGGAAAGTTCAACCACATGGTCGGCGTCCGCAGCGCCGGCACCATACTCGCCGTCAACGAGGACCGCGCGGCGCCGGTGTTCACCCACTGCGATCTCGGCATCGTGGGCGACTGGCACGAGGTGGTACCCCTCCTCACCGACGCACTCCGCCGCGCCGACGTCGCTCCGGGCGCGGCGGCCTTCGGTTGAGGGGGGCGCTGCCTGTCCTAGCCGGCGCGGGCTGAGCCGAACAGGCGGAGATCCACGTCGGCACTTGCCGTGAGCATCTTGCCGAAGTCGGCCGTCGACATCGGCCGCGCAAAATAATAGCCCTGCGCCACGTCACACCCGAGGTTCGTGAGCTCGTGCAGTTGTCCCTTCGACTCGACACCCTCGCCCACTGTCGATGCGTCGATCGTCTGCGCCAGAGCCACGACAGCCGACACGATGGCGGACTTGACGGCGTCGCCCTCGATGCCGTGCACGAAGCTCTGGTCGATCTTGACGATGTCGAAGGGGAACCGGGACAGGTACCCGAAGGAGGAGTGCCCGGTTCCGAAGTCGTCGATGGCCATGCGTACGCCCAACGCGTGCAGTTCGCCGAGCACGCCCGAGGTCAGCACCACGTCGTGCATGGCCACGCTCTCGCTGATCTCGACGCACAGCTGCGACGCTTCGAGGCCAGTCGACTCGAGCGCCCCAGCGATGTGCTTCGCCAGGCTCCGCTGCTCGAGGTGGAGCGCAGACACGTTCACGCTGATCTGCAGCGTCACCCCGAACTCCTGCTGCCACGTCTTCGCTTGACGGCATGACTGCTCGAGCACCATCTGCTCGAGCGCCACGATCGTCCCGTTGCGCTCGGCCAGCCTGATGAACTGGCCCGGCAGCAGGATGCCGTGGTCCGGGTCGTTCCATCGGACCAGTGCCTCGGCACCGACGATCCGGCGATCAGTCAGCGACACCAGCGGCTGGTAGTGAATCTCCATCTCGCCCCGGTCGACCACGTGCTGGAACGCCGTGTCGCGGCTCAGGCGGCTCATTGAACTGGGGTTGGTCCGGTCGACCCCGAACATGGCCACGTGGCCGCTGCGACCCCTCTCCTTGGCCCGGTACATCGCCTGGTCGGCGTCGTGCAAGAGATCCTCGCGTGACTTTCCCACCTCACTCAGCGCGACGCCGATACTCAAGGTGGCGACCACCTCGTGCCCCGTGCTCAAGGTGATGGGGTCACGCAGGACGTCCAGGACGGCGTTGGCGACCTCGCTGGCATCGTCGGGAGACGTGACGCCTTCGAGGAGGATGACGAATTCGTCGCCCCCGAAGCGCGACAGCGTGTCACCCGCGCGCACCGCGCGCCGGAGCCGGTCTCCGATCACACGCAACAGCTCGTCACCAACTTGGTGGCCCAGTTCGTCGTTGACCGCCTTGAAGCGGTCGATATCACAGAAGAGAACGGCGACATGACTTCCGGTGCGCTCGGCCTGCAGGAGGGCGTGTTCGAGGTGGTCGAGCAACAAGCGACGGTTGGCCAGGCCGGTCAACGAATCCTGGAACGCATGTCGGGCCAACTGCTCCTCGAAGGCCTTGCGCTCCGAGATGTCGCGGAACACGATCACCGCGCCCGATGGTGACGCGCCGCCGACGACCGGCGACGCGGTCATGGTCACCGGGAAGTGAGAGCCGTCGACGCGGGTGAAGCGCGTGTCGTAGGTCATGACGTTCCGGCGCAGGGCAATCGCGCGCTTCGCCGGTTCGAGGAGAAAATCGGGCGTCTCGAAGTCAGAGACGGCCGAACGGCCCTTGGCTTCGTCCCGCAGCGAGAACCATCCGAGCATGTCGGCGCCCGAAGGGTTCATGAAGGTGATCTCGCCCCGTTCGCTGATGGCGCAGACGCCCTCTCCCATGCTGGTGGTCACGGCCGACAGCTCGTCCTTTTGGCGTTGGACCTCGCCGTAGAGTCCGGCGTTGGTCAGCGCGACGACGGCGACCGAGGCCAACGCCTGGAGCAGCGCGCGGTCCTCGTCGTCGTACGGTTCGCGGCGGCTGCGGCCAGAGACGCCCAGCCAGAGCGTCCGGTCGGCGAATTCCAGCTCGGCCGCCAGGACCCCGTCCGGCGGGCACTCGGTGGTCAGCGTGACTTCGGGCGACCGCAGCAGCGTTCCAGCCGCACCCAGCACCGCCGATTTCGTCTCGGTGACGCCCATGGAGCGGTTGACCTCGAGGGTCGCCTCGAGGAGGGCCCGGAGGCGAGATCGCCCGCTGCGGGCGCGTCGTCTCTCCGACCAATGGCCACTGGCACGCCGAAAAACCGCCACACTCCCCTCCTCCGGACTTGTCCGGAATTCCCCTCCGTGGGCGAAGGTAACACTGACGTCGCCGTCGCTTCAATGACTTTCCGGCTAGTCATAGGCAATTCGACCTAATTTCACCGCGCCGTCACATGCCGGGTGACCCGTTGACCAGCCATTGTTGGAGAACGGTGGCAATCGGGTTGCAGAGACCGTCAGGCCAGCGCTATCCCGCCAACACGGTGCGCCGGAGCAACCCGACGTCAGGGACTACTTGCCGGCGACCCGCCCGCAAGTAGTCGTCGAAGGCATCCTCCGGCAGAGGCCGTGAGAAGTAGAAACCCTGTGCGACATCGCAGCCGAGACCTTCGATCTGCTCGAGCTCGCGCAGCGTCTCCACCCCCTCCACGACGGTGGTCGAGCCGATGGCCTGGGACAGCGCCACCACGGCAGAGACGATGGCGGATTTCACCGGGTCCTGATCGATTCCCCGCACGAAGCTCTGGTCGATCTTGATGATGTCGATGGGGAACCGCGCCAGGTAGCCGAGTGAGGAATGACCGGTCCCGAAGTCGTCGATGGCCAACCGAATACCGAGGTTGTGGAGCTTGGTCAGTACGGCCGAGGTCATCTCGACGTCGTACATCGCCAGGCTTTCGGTGATCTCGAGGCAGAGCTGCGATGGCTCGATGCCGGTGGCATCGAGCAGCGCGGCGATTTGCTCTTCGAGATCGGCTTGCTGGAACTGTCGCGCCGAGAGGTTGACCGCCACGTCCATGTGGATCCCGAGGTTCTCGCTCCAGGACCTGGCCCGCAGGCACGCGTGCTCGAGCACAACCTTGCCAATGGGGAGGATGGTCCCGTTGTCCTCGGCCAGCTCGATGAAGTGTCCCGGGGAGAGAATCCCGTGTTCTGGGTGGTCCCAACGCAGCAGGGCCTCGGCGGCAACGATGCCCTCGTTGGCGAGCGAGATCAGCGGTTGGTAGTAGACCCGTACCTCGTCCCGCTCGATCGCGTGGTGCAAGGCGGTGTCCAGGTCCAGCCTGCCGATGGATCGCCCACCCATCCGGTCGACGTCGAAGAGGGTCACCTGCCCGCCGCGACCGCGCTCCTTGGCGCGGTACATCGCAACGTCGGCGTCGTGCAAGAGATCGTCGCGCGACATTTCCTCGTCGCTCAGCGCCATCCCGATGCTCATGGTGGCGACGACCTCGTGGCCACCACTCAAGATGACCGGCTCACGAAGCACGTCGAGGATTCGTGCGGCCACCTGGCCGGCGTCATCGGGCGAACTCACACCCTCCAAGATGGCAACGAACTCATCGCCGCCGAAGCGAGACAGCGTGTCCCCGGGGCGCACCGCACGCCGGAGGCGCTCCGCGACGACACGAAGCAGCTCGTCTCCAACCTGGTGTCCGAGATTGTCGTTGACCACCTTGAAACGATCGACATCGCCGAACAGGACGGCCACCTGGCTGCCGGTGCGCTTGGCCTGGAGCAACGCATGGTCCAGATGGTCGAGGAGGAGGCGCCGATTGGCGAGGCCGGTCAACGGGTCCTGGAACGCATGACGAGCCAACTGCTCTTCGAAGGCCTTGCGCTCCGAGGTGTCACGGAACACGATCACTGCGGCCGACGGCTCTGAGCCGTCGACCACGGGCGATGCGGTCACGGTCACCGGGAAATAGGAACCGTCGTAGCGCTCGAAGCGGGTGTCGTCGCTCGTGACGTTCTGCCGCTGGGACATCGCGCGGAGCGCCAGGTCGACCAGGAAACGCGGTGTCTCCAGGCCCAGACGAGGGCGGCCGTCAGGACCGATGTCCTCCCATCCGAGCATCCGCGCGCCCGCAGGGTTCATGAAGGTGAGCTCGCCAGACCTGGTGATGGCGCACACACCTTCGCCGAGACTGCGCGTGATCACCGAGAGGTTGTCCTTCTGACGTTCCACCTCCGCGTAGAGGTCTGCGTTGGAGAGCGCGATCCCGCCCACGGACGCCAGCGCGTCGAGCAGGGCCCGGTCGCCCTCGTCGAACGGCTCACTTCGGCGCCGGCCTGAGACCGAAAGCCAGAGCCTGCGATCGGCAACCTCGACGGGCGCGGCAAGCCTGTTCTCCTCGACGGGCGGGCGGGCCGGCCCGAGCGCCACTTCGGGCGAGCGGAGCAGGGAGCCAGCCGACATCAACACCGCGTCTCGGGTCTCTTCACTGCCAATGGAGCGGTTGACGTCGAGCGTCGCTTCGAACAAGCCGCGCAGCCGTATCCGGTCGTTGCGCGCATAGAAGTGTCCCTCGCCCAGGTAGCGCAGCACGAGGAGGGGAAGCAGGGCCAGGGGCAAGAAGGCCGGCTCATAGGCGAGCAACAACGCGGTCGGAATGACGACGTCGATGGTGCCGACGGCCACGAGGATTCTGATCTTGATGCCGCCGAAGAGAGCATCGCGCCACGAGGTGGACCCGATCGCGGTGAGGATGGCGACAATGGCAGCGCTGTTGGCGACGAAGTAGCCGGCCGCGCCGGCCAACGCCGCTCCGACCTTGACGTACCCGATGGGGTGCTGGGGCCCGTCGAGGGCCACGAACACGAGGGCGGCGATCCCCGTCGCCGTTACAACACGCCCGACGTTGAATGCCGTCCTCAGGACGGCGCGGCGCTTGGCCACATGGGCGACAACTGCAACGAGCGCGAACACCAACACCGTGAACGCGGGTGGCACGAGCAGGATCAGAAGGACGAACATCCCCTCGTCGATGTCGAACACATCAGATTTGTTGTGGACGAAGAGTTTGATGGGCCAGATCCAGCTGGCGGCCATGAGTGCGCCGAAGACAACGGCGAACATGGTCGCCGTTGCGCTGGGCCACCCGCCGATCCAGACCCGTTGCGCCGCACCCGCGACGACCACGAGCCCCAGCGCCACCCAGGTCGCAACCACCAGCTGACCGGCCCGGGAGAGCACGGGCGTGCGCTCGCCCGTCACGGCGCCGCCCACCGGCCACCTGGCCGGCCAGCCAGGGCACCGACACTGTGAGACCTCATGATCCCCCTCGCCCCCACGAGACCCCTTCTCATTCGGGTCCGACGCATCGGACGCGCCGCCTCGAGCTGCGCCGCTCCTTCCCCGTTGCATCGGCGGCTGCCGGGCCAAAGTTGACTCCAGCGGCGCTGTCACCTGCTGGTCAAGGCCCTCGTAGTCGGTCCGTTGTCTCCCCGTAGTGACAGCGTTGACGTCGTGACGACCTCGACGTCGCCGACAGCGTTGACGTCGTGACGACCTCGACGTCGCGACGGCGTTGACGGACGACATCGAACCGCCGACCTGGAGGGTCAGGAGCCTGTGTCCGTCCGCTCCATCTGTTGCTGGCTCCGGTACTGGCGCCAGCGGTGCACGAACACGACTATCACAGCCACGACGGCGACAGCGGCCAGGACGTACCCCACGTCGCTGAACGCCTTTTGGACGTGGTTGTAGCTGCTGCCGAGGCTGTAGCCCAATGAGCACAGCGCGGTGCACCAGACGGCACACCCGATCACCGTGAACACGAAGAACTTCGTCAACGCCATCTCACCGAGACCCGCGGCGAACGAGACGAAGGAGCGGAGCAGGGGGACGAAGCGGCCGAAGAGGACGACCGGCTCTCCCCGGCGGGCGAACCAGGCCTCGGCGCGGTCGAGGTCCTTGTGGGTCAACAGGACGTATTTCCCTACCCGGTCGACAAGGGTTCTCCCGCCATAGCGGCCGATGCCGTAGCCGGCGGCCGACCCGAGCACCTCGGCCAGGGTTGCCACGATGATCACCACCGCGAGATTGAGTGGCTTGCCCTCGCCCTGGATAGATCCACTCGCCAGCGCGCCCCCGAGAATCAGTGCCAGCTCTGCCCCCACGGGAAGCCCCATGGCCGAGATGAAGCTCAGCACGAAGATCGCGCCGTAGCCCGCTGACTTGAGAAACTCCTCCACGTCCTATCCAGCCCCCGCAATTCGTGAAGCGGTCATATTGGGCGCGTCCACCCAATCGACGCAACTCGCACGGCACCGGCTCGGGGCCCACTACCGCGACGTCCCCCCAGAGGTCACAACAGGGCGCGTGGTCGTCGTCGTGGGTGGACTCGTGGTCGATGTCGTGCTCGTTGGTGCCGTCGACGAGGCGCCCGTTCCCCCCGACGCGGGCCCGGTCGGAGCGGTGGTCGGCGTGACCGTCGGTGGCAGCGTCGTGCTCGACGGCGGAGTGGACGGCGCCGGTTCTGTCGGCGGTGTCGAGCTCGACGAGGAACCAGGATGCTCCTTCGCCACGGTGACCCCGATCACCGCCGTGACGCCGCCAGTGACGAGGACGGCGGTCCTCGTCAGTCTCCGAATTCGAGCTTCCGCGCGCGTCCTCGCCCGCGGCGAATTCGGGCTCGGGTGCACGCCTCATGGCGTTTCAGGGCGGGGCTGCCCCTGCACCCGCACGCGGTCATTTGCATGGTCCACGGCTACACAGCAGCCTAGACCAGCGAAGCGGCGGTGCGATGACACCACGCTTTCCTATGCTGAACGCATTCCAGAGGAGTCCCGACGTGTTGTTCATCGAGTACGACGTCAACGGGGATGGTCAGATCGAATTGGTCGCCCTCGTCAACGCAGTCGAACGCGACAACCAGGACCCGGACGGCGACGCGTGGCTGTCCTGGCGACGCAGCGAATTCGACGACGGCGGCCTGGGCTGCGCCGCCGTCGCGCCCGATGATCTCGAGCGCATGGAGTCAGCTGAGGGTCCCGTCGAGCTTCGCTCTGTCGTCGAGGCGATCATCTTGTCCGATCGCGCCAGCAAAGAGGAGATACCGTCGTGAGCACGGCCCGTTCCCAGCTCTACCGGTTCGCCCGCGACCTCGGGAACGTCGAGGCTGTCGAACACGGCTATACGCGAGGCGGACTCTCGGGAGCGGCCGGAGGAGCGGCCCAACGCGAGGCTCGGCGCGTGATCTACCGCCAGGGCAACCGCCAGATCAACCGGTTCGTCCGGGCGATCGGTCTCGGACCCCGCCGTTGAAGGCGAGCCCACGGCTCACCTGCTCACCTGAGAACCAGAGATCCCTGATCGCACCCGGCCCGAACCGACGGCCCTGCGAGGGGGGGGTATGTCGCAAGGCCGTCGGTTCGGCTGCAGGGCAGCGGCGGCTTCTCGTGCGGAGGCAGCCGCACGACCGTCTGTCGACCGGTCCCCGTCTGCCTCGACCCTACCGGCGCGTCTTTTGAGGCCGTGCGACGGTCGCGTTCCAATTTCAAGACCGTCGCCGTCGTGTGCACAAAGCCGCTGCGAGCAGCCTTCTTTCGTCAGGCCGCACCACGCGAAATTCACTTCCTCGTCACTGCATGGTCACCGTTGGCGCGCGCTGCCGGGTCCGTCAGCGTGCACGCGTCATGAACACAATTCGACGCAGTCGCTGGGTTTCGGGGTTCCGGCGCGGGAGCGCGTTGGCTCAGGCACCGCGACGAATTGTCGGACGTCTGCGCTCGCAATGGTTCTCCCACATGAGCTGAGCCGTCTCCCGGGACTCCACCGGAGTATTGATGCCGATCGGGGTCGCGGATTCGCGATCACGTTCACAATCGTCGCAGACGACGATCCATCGCCGATCAGACCTCTGCACGATCTTGGGATGGTGGACTTTTCGCAACGACTCCCACTCCTCCTCGCCGCATTCTCCCGTTGGGGCCGACCCTAGTCACGCCTCGAAAGCGGCTACCACCCTGCACTGGAGGTCCAGTTCGTACGCGACCATTCCGTGAACGAACGGCAGACGCGACGTGGTCCCCGGTTCGAGGGCCCGTCACGGCGGTTGATGCCACCCTCAGTCGGACAGATGGTCGCGAGGGGTGTTGACGCGCGGACGCGTGATCTCGAAGAAACCCTGGTGCTCCGAAAGCACTTGAATGGCATCCCACAGAGCGAGTGCCGACGGACCGGTCGGCGCGGGCGCCATCACCGGTCCCTTGAATCCATGAGGGGGGTCGGTCCGAACGACGATCGCCGGCGTCTGCGTCTTTGGTCCGCCGAATGCAGACGCCACCTCCATGGCCTCGCGAATGGGCGCATCCCAATTCTCGTCGTCCGCCGCCTCCGCCACGCGGGGATCGAGACCGGCCGCCGTCACACAGTCGGCCAGGAGCTCCTCGGTCCTCTGCCGCTTCAAGACGAAATACGACTGGCCCCACTGCGCATAGAGCCGGTCCACCGCTTCCTCGCCTGCCTCAGCTCGCGCCGCCTCGAAGATCCGGAGCATCCGATGGGAGATGGCGTGACCTTCGAGGGCCTGGGCCCGGTATTCCTCGGGAACCGTTGGCGCGACGCCGTAGTCATCTCGGATCTCGAGACAGTAGGAACGCCAGAACACACAGAGGTCTCGAGCAGGTGCCACCTCTCGTATCCAGCGCGACGTGATCCACGCCCACGGACAGCCTGGATCAATGAAGACCTCGACATCTGTCATCGCCACAGGCTAGGGATTCGATGGACGAGTCGCGTCGGTCCAGGGCAATCCGTCGAAAGCATGCACCAGCACGTCGTGTGATTCCGGCGTTCCGTCGATGACCCTGTTGAGCCGCCGCGTCAGCCGCCAGCCGTGTGGGGTGCGACGGCACTCCCAGCGATTGGCGGAGACGCGCCAGACGCCGTATCCGTCAGCGGAGTGCAAGAAAACCTGCGAATACGTGGTCGCGGTCGCCCGGTCGCCGTCCACGGTGATGATCGGACTGCTCTGTACATGGGCACATCCCTGATCGATCAGTGTGCGCTGACCTTCGCTCTCGACCATCGCGTAGACGGCCGCTGGGCCCTCGAGGCGGGAAAGGTCCGATTCGAGAACCCCATCGTCGTCCCAGAGGTCCGCTGCGTTCTGACTGCTCCCCGTATCGACTGCGGGCCCCCAGCTGTGGATGAGGCGCAGCACCGCCATGGTGTCTTCGAGCTGTCGCACGCGCCGCTCCAGTTCCGTCACCCGGTCATCGAGTCCTGCGTTCTCCACCGATGCTCACCTCTTTTCTGTGCCCGCGCCCCGGGCGATCACAGGCTTCAGCGACCCGTTGGCATCGAGCAGATGATGGTGCGACTCGTGCACGGCGTAGTTGGCCAAGCCGACGACGGTGAACTCGAACACACCATCGCTTCCCCCATCCCTGATCATGGTGCGTGACCAGTCTCCCGGCTGCAGTGTGTCGAGAATCGACGCCAGTCGTCGTGCCTGCGCTTCAATGTCGTCGGCGAGCTCCTCCGGCCCGAGACGGTTGTAAGCATTCCATGCGGCCTCGTCCGGATTGAGTTGAGGAAACACCGGATTGTCGTCCTCGAGCATCAGGAGGATCCGATCGGCGTACGCCCGCTGAATGTCGCGTACGTGCGCCCCGTACTGGATGGGCGAGAAGATTCCTGGCCGGGGAACCCCGCGTAGGTAGGCGTCGTCGGCGCTGAGAAGAAAAGTGCGCCAGGCCGCGGCGGAGTCGAGGAGTTCGCTTCCCAGGGCGTCGCGCTCCATCACCCCTGGATGTTGCCCGCACTGCGGGCAGCGGTCGGTCTGCGCGCGGGCCCACTGCCACCCCTCGCCGCGTTCGCGCCGTAGATCGTCAAGTGTCTTGCGCCCCTTCTGTGGCGACAAGGAGCGATCCGGGGCGTTGCCCATCGGCGCTGAGATTAGTGCGGCTCCCCTCCCGGGCCGATCGGAGACTCCCATCCCGCCCGCCTCGCGACGAACTCCGGTCATCACCCACAGCACACCAGCCACAAGACTCAGAAGAGCAACCGGAACGACAGTCGACATCATGTCCAATGGAAACGCGCTCGGTGACTTCACACCGGGTACTCCGCTCACGGGCAGCGAGGGCTCGGCCAAGTTCAGTGGCACCATCACAGACCACTACGGTTTCTCGCCCAAGACCACGTCACGCTCGGGTGCGTTCCCGGTGTCGACGGTCACCGACGACGCCACCATCACAGTGGCCGGCGAAACCAGGCCCGTCACGTCCTCACCCGAGCAGGGCTCTTTCGACTGCAGCGGCAAGGACCTGTCGCTGACCTTCACCAGCGGGAGCAGCCCATTGAAGTACCAAATGTCCCCTCTTGGCTGACATCGCACGGGTGGCGACTGTCATCGGGCAACGACGAGAACGAGTCCTCGTCGTGCTGGCCTACGACAGAGGGAACGTGACCAAGGGAGACGAGCTCAGCCAGGAAGGGTCACTGGTGTACGCCTGGACCAACCATCGGGCGCCATGCCGTGGCGCCGGCTGTCTGTGCCGGCGGATACAAGGTGATCGTCTCGGAGTCGTGCGGGCCAAGCGCCGCGCGCCCTCGTTCCGAGGACCTCCAGAATCCCTCGTAGTTCTGACTCGTCGCGGTATTGACGAGGAAGTGAGGGTCGATTCCATCACCCGTTCTGTTGACGACGGAGACCGTCACCGATTCCAGTTGTGTGCCGGCGTCGGACGTGACAACACTTCGCACCGACAGCTGGAGTGGTGGCGGCCTGCCGAAGGCCATGAACGACGCGATCACGATCCCAACGCAGGACAGAGCGGCCACCAGGACCGAGGGGCGTCGCCGCACGTCTCGTACCGTCCTTCGATCGTCGATCGCCTTCCGAGGCAACCCGTCGACAGAAAGTGCTGCGACGAGGACGATTGGAAAGAGGTCGACCAGGTAGCTCGACAGGCTGCGGGGCGAGAAGAAGAAAGGGACGGTCACGAGCAAGGGCCAGATCCGTTTGAGCTGCGCGTACCACGCAACGAACGCCGCGATGCTTGCCACCATGGCCAGAGCTCCTGCCAGGCTGAGCATGTTCAGGTCCACGCCACCGGTCAGACCATGAGTGGCCAGCGTCACGAGCCCTTGACCGCCGGCCACGAGGCCACCGGTCAAGGGGATGAGCGTGCCATGCAACCATGGCCCGGAGTGCCACGCGAAAAAGGGAATATTCACCGCGGCGAACACCCCCAGAACCGTGCCGAGATAGCGCAGACAGACGCGGAGTGGAGGAACGCCCCTCAGACGCGCTTCGAGGAAGACCCCGGTGACCAACATGGGGACCGCGAACCACGGGGTCTGCTTGATGGCACATGCGATTCCCAGTGAAATCGGCCCGATCCATCGCGCCAGTCCTGGCTCGTCACGGCGGCCGTATCGATCCCAACGCCAGACCGCGATCACAAGAAAGGGGAGGAACATCGCATCGGTGCCTCCCGACGTGAACGAACCCAAGAAGAACGGCATCAAGCCGACCAAGGCGGCGAGCCACCGTAGTGACGCGGGGACGCACGCGAACAAGAGGACGATCGTGGCGAGCCAGGCGATCAGGTCGGTCCAGTCAACCGCCATGTGGATGCCGAATGCGGTGGCCGGAAGACTGAGCAGGAACGACCCGGCGGGGTAGGAGAAGCTGGTGACGTGGCCGCCATCGACGGTATAGGTCCAATAGTGAGACGGCACCTTCAAAAGACGGGCGACGCCCGACATCGACGCGACGTATGGATCAGCGCCATGCAGCATCGCACGCGCTGCCACTTGGTCAAACGCTGCGGAGTCGGTGGCATAGAACGAGCGCGTACTGATTTCGATCGACTGCGGAAACAGTGCAGTCACAATCACCGCTCCCAGGGTGACCCCCTGGAACGGACGGGCGCGAGGGTTCGGGACCAGCCAACAGAGGGCGATACCAACTAGGCCGGCGGCGATCATCAACGGAGCCAGCGCGATGACGGCCGGTGACCACCACCAGAAGCCCCAGAGGTTGACACCGCCGGTCAGTACGGCGAACCACACGAGGCTCCACGCACCTCGCTCGGCGAGGAACGTCCGCGGGGAGAACGGCGAAGGAAGCCGTGCGAGGTCCGGATCGAGGGAGGGTGCCTCGGCCAGGCCGGCCCCGGGAGCGGTCAGCACCTGTCAAGTATGGCCACACCGCGGAGGCCGAGCCAGGTCGCGGCGAGGAGCGCATTCGGTAGCGTTGCCGACGTGTTCGGCAACTTCACCCTGCCGCGACGACGGCCGATGGCCGCTCGATCCCGGTGAACGTCGCCGCGACAACGGATGCCTCGCCCCCGTGCACGCCTCCTCGGGAAGGTGGGCACACCGCCTCGGCGCACACTGCGGTCGGCGAACACCATCGTCCTCGCTCGGCTGTCGCAGCCTCCGCCGTCGGCGGATTCCTGCTGCTGGTGGCGGTCTTCTACGTGTCGGCGCGCCACGCGTTCGCGGGAGACTCCGATGGAGCCACCGTTGTGCTGCAAGGACAGGCCATGGGTTCGGGCAATCTCACACTCCACGGCTGGGCGCTCTCGCTGGACTCCTTCTGGACGGTTGATGCCGTTGTGTACATGCTCGTCGAGCTGGTCACCGGTGTACGGGACACGCTCTTGTATCTCGTCCCGGCGATGATCGCCGCGTGTGTCGTCGTCGTGAGCGTGCTGTTGGCGCGCGACGGTCGTCGGGGGATCGCGGGCATCGCGGCGGGCACGACGGTCGTGGTCGTGCTCGGACTTCCGAGCCACGTGCTCGCCAACGTATTCCTCCGTGGCCCGCTGCACGTTGGTACCGCACTGCTGTGCCTGTGCGCGTTTGCAGGGCTGCGCTCGGGGCGTTTTGGATGGGGCTGGGTTGCGGCTGTCGTGTGCCTGTCCGCCGGGATCCTGGGCGACTTTCAGACCGCGGTGCTCGGCGTCGGATCTGTCGGCGCGGCCGGCATGGTTGCCATGCTTCGAATGCGTGACTGGCGTTCTGGGGTACCCGAGGTGAGCGCCGGTGTGGCCAGTCTTGTCCTTGCTTCGGTCGTTCGAGCAGCGTCCGCGGTGGTCGGCGCCTTTTCTGTGAATACCAGCCACCCCCGGGCCACTGGATCGCAAATTGTCGCCAACCTTCACTACCTCCCCTCCTGGGGCGCCAACATGCTCGGCGTCGGGGGTGGACAGCTCGGCAACGGCGGCGTCCCCGGGGCGCTCGCGGCGGTGCACCTGATCGGTCTCGTCGTGGTGACAGCGGGGATCATCGCCGGCTCAGTGTCACTGGTGACCGGAGCGATTCGTGGGCCGACGGCGCCATCGCACGCCGACGCGGCATGGCGACTCGACGATCTTCTCGTCCTCGGGGTGTTCGCGGATCTCTTTGTCTTCCTCGTGCTCACCACTTCGGACGACCCAGGGTTCCTTCGTTACCTCACGGCGGCAGTCATCTTCGGAACCGTCCTGGCGGGACGTTTGGTTGGGCGCCTCGCCACAGCGCTCCCGTCGGCACACATGGTGAGGAGGAGCGCAGCAGCATGTGGCCTTGCCGTCGTCGTCGTGTTGGCCGCAGCCTTCGGATTCACCCTGGCCGCCCCGATGCCCAAGCAACCATTCGCCCAGCTCGACACGTTTTTGGAATCTCGCCAATTGGTGGTGGGAATCGGCGACTACTGGAGTGCCTCGATCACGACGGTCGCCACCGGCGGCGCGGTGACCGTGCGCCCCGTGATCAGCACCCGGGCCGGACGTGTCGTGCGCTACGAGCGACAGTCCGCTGCGACCTGGTACACGAATCAGCCCTTCGAATTCCTGGTCTACGACACCGCCCGGCCGTGGGGAGGGGTCGACGCCACCACGGCCTCCTTGACGTTCGGCCCCGTGGCCCGCAACTACGTGGTCGGCCCCTACCGGGTGCTGGTCTGGGGGCACCGGCTGTTCGTGTCTGCCACGGATCAGGGCCACACCAGCGGCACAGCGGCACGGGTGCGCGCGACGAAGGGATCAGGCACTCGTGAGCAGGGACGTCTCGTGTCGGAATAGGCCCGGTGTGGCGACGTACTCCTCGGGTCCAGGCTCAATCCGGTTTAGTGAGCCGAGGCTTGGGTACAGGGTGTGCAACGGCGGTCGTGGGGGACCGTCGTCGCGACGTCATACCTTGCGGCAGACGGAGGGGGAACGGCCTTCCACCGGTGACCGCACGGCCCCCGAAAAAAAGGAGTCTTCGATGTCCAAGCACCGGCTTGCCTCCGCTGTTGGTGTCGCACTGTTGCTCGCTTCGACGCTGACCCTGGTCTCGGCCGGCGGAGCGATCGCGTCCGACGCAGCGGGTGCAGCGACTGCAACGCCCGCCTGCACATTCAATGGAATTTCGTTTCCGATCATACCCGCCGTGACCAGCGGAAAAGTGATCGATGTCAAATGTACGGGTCTTCCCGCCCTCCATCCCTATCTTCTCGCTGAGGCGAGCCTGCTCGCGGGCATCGACCCGCAGGCGAAGGCCGCTCTGTCGGGGGGCGTGACGTCGGTTTCGGGCTTGCTCGGTGCGTTAGCGGCACTCCAAGAGATCAACATGGGTGACTTGGCCTTCCCGGTCTCCGATCTCAACGGGGATCTCAACTACAACTGGACCGTCCCCAGCTCACAGCCCCTGGCCCCTGATGCTGCTTGTCCCCCGTCGATCGAGGAGTTCAACTCTGGTCTGATCGGGTGCGCGCTGGCGATGATCGACCTCACGAGCTTCAAACCAGTCGGCGCCGGCAGCGCACTGATGCAGTGGAAGGGTCAGCCCTCATTCCTACCGCCGGCCCCGACCTTGGCGCTGTCGGCGAGCAGCGGCACGCCGGGGCAGACCGTGAACGTCGGTGACGCGCCGGGCCACACCACCTACTGGTGGGTGTCCACGCTGACGGCGCTCGAGGGCTTGCTCGGCGGGAGTGCGGCTCCGCCGGCGGTGACGGTGACCCTCGGGCGGAAAACACTGGTCTCGACCGCCACGGTGACGCCCGCGTCCTACTCCAACGGGGTCTATACACCGCCGGTCCTCTCGGGCACCTTCACCGTCCCCGGACCCAAGAAGAGCACCAAGATCACCGTCTCTCAGAGCGCGAAGCTCGACGGCGTCTCAGTGAGTGCGGACGCAACGGCCTACTTCAAGATCACCTGGAGCTGACGGCCGCGGCCTGGCATAGGGAGTAGTCCAATCAGCACTGCTCATCCAGAGGTCACGCCCTCCGGCCACACTCCTGAAGGTGGAGTGGTCGTCGGCGACAGCACAGCGAGCAAGGGCATGGTGCTCTTCGAGGATCCCCAGTGCCCGTACTGCCGACAATTCGAGGAGGTCAACGGACCGCTCATCTCGGCCGCCGTGGGTGCTCGCGAATTGGCGGTCGAATATCGCATGCGCTGCTTCTTGGGCCCAGAGTCAGTGAGAGCAGACAACGCCTTGGCCCTGGCCGCCGAGGCCGGCCGCTTTGACGAGCTGCGCCGGGCACTCTTCGGAGCGCAGCCGCCGGAGGGAACCGGAGGCTTCACGTCCCAGGACCTTGTGCGCTTGGGTGCACACGTGGGACTGACCGATTCGGACTTCGCCTCGGGTGTGCGCGAAGCCCGCTATGAGACGTGGGTGCTCAGACAAGAACGTCGCTACCAATCCGAGGATCCACAGGGAACCCCGGCCGCGTGGCTCGACGGCAGTCCTATCGATTCGAGCGTGCTCTTCGACCGCTCAGCCCTCGAGAGGCGGCTTCGCGAGTAAGAACGGGCCCTGACATGATCCGCCTCATCGCCGCCATGGACTCTCGACGCGGCATCGCGACCGACTCGGGCATCCCCTGGAAGCTCCCCGGGGACACGGCCTACTTCCGCGACAAGACGGCCAGCGGCCTCATCGTGATGGGTCGGGCGACCTACGACGAGTTCGCTTCGCCGCTCCGTGAACGAGAGAATTTCGTCCTCACCACTTTCTCCGGCCCCCTGCGCCAAGGCTTTCGAGCGATTTCCAACGTGGACGAACTGGTCGCTCGGAATCCGGGCCAAGACGTGTGGGTCATCGGCGGCGCCACGGTGTATGCGGAGACGATCGCCGAGGCGGACGAACTGCTGCTGACGCAGGTCCAGGGCGACTTCGATTGCACCAAGTTCTTCCCCCCGTACGAGACTGCATTTCGTGTCGTGGCCCGGAGTGACGACCATCAAGACGGCACCACGTCATACTGCTTTGAAACGTGGCAGCGCGTGCGTCCGAATTGACCCACCCGCCTCCACCGCTGTACGGGAGCGCTCGCTGCTAGACCAGGCCGGAAGCAACGAACGCGCCGCTGGGAACGACTGATCCGCCTGATGGCTCCGCGGTGATGCGAAGCTGCGACGGCGCGGACGACCCCGCGAGGGTGAACA
The DNA here is from genome assembly GCA_963736225.1 of uncultured Acidimicrobiaceae bacterium. Classification (GTDB taxonomy): domain Bacteria; phylum Actinomycetota; class Acidimicrobiia; order Acidimicrobiales; family RAAP-2; genus Bog-473. Next base: position 534,723 of record CAVTOF010000004.1, read on the forward strand.
CGGAACCCGACGGAGACTCGCCCAGCAGGCCCAGCGAGATGGGCTGACCGTTGACGACACCCCAGAGCTGGTAGGTCTCCGACGACCTGAGTGCGGGCAGGCTCGACGAGACCAGGTACCCCCGACCGTCCGCCAGGACGAATTGAGCGAGCGTTCGTGCGCTGCCGCGGCTGAGATTGACAACCGTGTGCCCGGGCATCTCGAGGGCAGCGACCACATTGGTCGGTTGCGAATTCGGCACCGCCTGGAGCCGGGACACATCGTCGTGTGTCCCTACGAGTCCGAATCCGAACAGCGCGGCCGCGGCAGCCGCGGCCCCCAAAATGGACCCGACGCCCGCAAACCCAGCGCGAGTCGAGATCCGTCGAGAGCGCCGACGCACGACAGCGGGATTGGCCGGGTCCTGGTCCCGGTCCCGGAATGAGACCCGGCACCGCCTGCGTCTCACTCTCGACGCGGCTGAGGCGCCGCTCGATGCTCAGCCAGACACCGTCTGGGAGCGGTACCACCGAGTTCCCCAGCCCGGCAGCGACGTCGCGGAATGCATCGAGCTCCGACCAACAGCGGGGACACTGCTCCAAGTGGCCTTCGACGACGCGGTACTCGTCACCGACGACGGCGTCGAGCGCGTACGCAGCGAGCAGATCACTGATCTCCCCGTGTGTCACCATGCGTCGACCCCCTGGATGCCCGCCTCGACCAATTTGGCTCGCATCCGTCGCATCCCGTTGCGGATCCTGCTCTTGACCGTTCCTTCGGGTTGGCTCAGTAATTCGGCGACCTCGACGTAGGTGTAGCCCTCGAAATATGCCAGCTCTATCACTCGGCGTTCCTCCTTCGGGAGTTCGCTCATGGCGCTGGATACGTGGTCGGCCAGGGACAGGTCCCACACCTCGTGCTGCAGGTCGTAGGCCGCGGCTGCAGTGGTCTCGGCGTCCGAACTCTCACGGCGGCGACGCGAGTTGAGGGACCGAAAGGAGTCGACCGCCCTGGCGTGGGATTGCGCGAGCAGAAACGAACGCAATGAGCCACGCGACGAGTCGAAGCGGTCGGGTTGGCTCCAGAGTCGCAAAAAGATCTCCTGCGTCACGTCCTCCGCCTCGACCGCGTTACTCAGCACTCTTCTGGCCAGGCCGAAGACGGCTCCGCCGTGGCGTCGGTACACCTCGGCCAGGGCGACCTCGTTGTAGCGCGCGATCGCCGTGACCAGCTGGGCGTCGCTTGCCTCGGCGATGTCGTGCATGCAGACCTTCTACGGGTCCGGCGCCGTGAGCGGATGTCGGAGCACGGATGTAGGACACGCGTCGTGACGGGTCGAGGGATCGCCAGGTCAATGGCGGCCTTTTGACATCTGGAAGAGATTCCGTTCCGAACTCTTCACAGTTCACAGTTCACAGATCAGGAGGTCACATGACCGCAGATCCGAGAGCGCTCGCCGAGCTGCTCGAAGAGTCCCAAGACCTACAGGCGGACGCCTTGCGTCCCACACACGCTGCGCTCGACGACCTGGTCGAGCGCAATCGGACTTCTCGTGGAGAAGAGCGAGACCCCTCGTCGAACCTTGCCTTCCACCTCGAGCAACGGCGTTCGATCCGCGCGAGCCTCAGTGGCGCAACACTCCTCGGTGCCGCTGGCGGCGCAGCTCTCATTGGTGTTTTGGCCGCGGCTGCGGCGGCCACCAGTTCGGGCGACGTCCAGATTCTTCAAACGGCGGCGTCAATCGAGAACTTGGCCGTCGCGACCTATAAGACGGCCCTGACACTCCCCTATATCGGTGGGTCCTCGGCCAACCCGGTCGTGACCAAGTTCGCGCACGTCACCATGGGTCAGCACCTCCAGCACGCCGATGCCTTCAACGCTGCGGCCAGGCACCTTGGGGGTAAAGCTCAGAACAGACCGGATCCGGCGTTCGTGCCAGTGGTCAACAAAGCGGTCGCCAGTCTGAACGGAGCTACCGCCGCTCAGGGTGCGCTCGGTGTCGTCGGTCTCGCCCTCGAGCTCGAGAACATCGCGGCGGAGACGTACGTGCACGACACGACGCTCGCGGAGTCGATGCCGAACAAGGCGTTGTTCGCGTCCATCATGGGGATCGAGGCGCAACACGTCAGTGTCCTCTTGGCCGTGCAGGCCCTCCTGATGGCGGGCGCGCCCCAGCTCATCTCGCTGTCGCCGGGTACCGCAGCCGCTCTTCCCGCGGCGGCCGGATCCGTTGGATTCCCCAATGCGTTCTACAAGACCACCATGGCCGCCCCGGCCGAACAAGGAGCCCTCAAGTGAGTACTCGACGCACGGAGATGTTCCAGGGCTCAGACGCCGAGCTCTCGGCCCTGACCAAGGACCTCGACGAGCTCCACCACGACGTGGGCGTTCCGGCCATGAGCGAGGGCGTCTCGACCATGCTCGATTCCATGGGAGGCGGCGGGCCCTCCACGAGCCGTCGCGCCTTTCTCCTGGGAGCGGGTGCCGCCGCGGCGGGCGGAGCCGCCATGCTGGTCGTCGGTGGAACGCCCGTGCGGGCCGGCGCGGCGACGCGCTCCCTCTCGCCAGTCGTCGCGTCGCGGGCGACGACGTTTCCCCCGGCGGGTCTCACCGGTGACCTTGCGGTCGCCGCCGTGGCAGCGAGCCTCGAGAACCTGGCCGTCTTCGCGTACTCGGCGGGCCTCTCTGCAGCAACGGCGGGCAAGCTGGGAGCGGTACCGCCTGCAGTTCGCCGCGTTCGCCGCGACGGTCAAGGGTCAACATCAGCAGCACGCGGAGGCCTGGAACGCCGTACTGAAGTCGCACGGGAAGGCAGAGGTCACGGTGACCAACCCGAAGCTGACCCCCACGGTCCAGTCCGACTTCGCCAAGGTGACGAACATCACCGGCCTCGCTCAACTGGCCGTGACCCTCGAGACGATTGCAGCGCAGACGTACCAAGCAGAGACATCGATGCTGCAGTCGAAGGCCGCCATAGGCCTTTCATCGTCCATTCAGCCGGTGGAGATGCAACACATCGCCATCTTGTACTACGTGCTCGGGATGTACCCCGGGGCGCAGACCCCTTCGGGCACACCCCTCGCGTTCAACCCGACGTCCCAGGCCGTCTAGTGCGGCTGCACCAGCGAGTGCGGGGTGGGGCGGTCGGCTTGGTCGTGGCGGGCTCGTTGCTGCTCGCCGCGTGTGGTGGAGGGAGCGGGCATCCGTCCGCCTCGAACCGCCCACCGGCTTCGAGCAATCACATCACGATCTCGAACTTCATGTTCACCCCCATGACCGACACCGTGGCACCTGGCACCACCGTTTCAGTGACCAACACCGACGCGGTCACCCACACGTTGAGCGCCACGGGTGGTCAGTTCAACACGGGCGACATCTCACCCAATCAGACCAAGACGTTCAAGGCGCCCACAAAGTCCGGGACCTACCACTACATCTGTGACATCCACCAGTACATGATGGGGACGATCGTCGTTCCGTAGATGGTCCAGCACGGCCGTGGCACCACGGCCAACGCGTCTGGACAACGAGAGCGAGCACCGGAGCCATGCGACAACCGTCCGAATGGTTGATGACTGGGCTCGCCCGGGTCTTGATCCGTGTCTTCTTCCGTCGTGTCGAACTCGACGGGGGTGACCGTGTCCCTCAGTCTGGTCCTGTCGTCCTGGTCGCCAACCACACCAACGGGTTGGTCGACGGACTTCTCTTGATGGCGGCCCTGGACCGCTATCCCCGCTTTCTCGGCAAAGCAACCCTCTTCCGGATCCCTCCCCTCTGGCCCTTCCTCAAGCTGGCGGGCGTCATACCGGTCTACCGGACCATCGATGCTGTTGCGGGAGATGGCAACGTGTCCGCCTTCGCGACCAGTCGTGACGTCCTGGCGAGTGGCCGGATGATCGCCGTCTTCCCCGAAGGCATCAGCCACGACGACCTGTCGCTCCAACCCCTGAAGACCGGTGCGGCGCGGATCGCGCTGGAGGGAGCCTACGAGGGGATCGATGGCATTGCTGTCATCGCCGTCGGGCTCACCTATGACGCCAAAGCGCGCTTTCGATCGCGTGCCCTGGTCCGGGTCGCTCCACCAACGGACGTCGCCGCCCTAGTCGACTCCTACCGGGCAGACACCCACGGGGCCGTGCGTGCGCTCACACAGGATCTGGCTGCCCAACTCTCGTCGGTGAGCCCGACCTTCTCGTCGTGGGCCGAGGCCGAATGGTGCTCCCGCGTGGCCGATGTCGTCGTCCGAGCGCGGGGGACGTCATTGCCGGCGGAGACGGAGTTGGTGGACCGAGCAGAGACGGCCTCCCGTCTGGCCGCCGCCCAGCGGCAGCCAGACGGCGCGTCGCTGACCGAATTGCGGGCTGTCTTTGCCGCCTACGAGCACGAGCTGGAACTGCTCGGGCTCAGTGATGCACAGGTGGCAGCGGGGTACACCAGAAGCCGGCTCCGGCTTACCGTCCTCTGGGCGGCGGCCAAGGTCGTCATCGCACTGCCGTTGGCCGCGATCGGGGTCGTGATCCACATCCTCCCCTTCCTGGTGGTCAAGCAGCTGGCAAAGAGGCCGGCCAACGAGGGAATCAAGGCCACCGTCAAACTGCTCGGCTGCTTTGCGTCCTTCCTTCTGGTCTATGTCGCGCTCGGAATTCTCGTCGGTCAGGCGTTCGGCGCCTGGGTGGGGTCCATCGCAGCCGCGGCTGCACCGATGTGCGGGTATGCCAGCGTACGATTGAACGAGCACGTGCGCCGCGTCGGTGGTCTTGTCGCGGGATATCACGCCGTACGGCGGAGCCGCGACATGATTGATGCCACGATCGAGCAACGAGCTGCAGTGACGGACGCGGCGTGGTCCGTGCTCGTCGGTCTGTGAAACGATCCACGCATCGCTACGGAGCGGACCGCTCACAGGTGGCCGAACTCTGGTACCCCGACGCAGCGGACAGCACCCTGCCGGTCGTCGTCTTGATCCATGGAGGATTCTGGCGCCAGCTCTACACGAAGCGGCTGATGCATCCTTTCGCCGCGGCGATAGTGGCGCGAGGGTGGATCGCATACAACCTCGAGTACAGGAGGGTTGGTTCCTTCGGGCATGGCGGTTGGCCGGCCACGTTTCAGGACGTGTCGAATGCGCTCGACGTGCTGGTCGATGTTCCGGGCGCAGACGTGTCTCGGGTGGCGACGTTGGGTCATTCGGCCGGAGGGCACCTGGCCCTGTGGGCCGCGTCGGCGCGGCGGACCACGGGCGCATCTCCGTCACCGCGCCCGGTTCGTGTGTGTGCAGCTGTGTCGTTGGCCGGAGTCGCGGACCTCGAGGCGGCTGCTCGCCAGATGGTCGGGGGAACGGCGGTCCCGGCCCTCATGGGCGGCCATCCGGAGGACGTTCCCGAACGTTACGCGCTGGGCTCCCCTGCTGCACTGCTCCCACTTGGCGTCCCTCAGTTGTTGATTCACGGCGACGCGGATCGATCGGTACCGGCGTGGCTCAGCGTCAACTACGTGCTGAAAGCACGAGCCAACGGCGACGAGGAGACGCGCTCTCTCCCGCTGACCGAGACCGGCCACATGGAGCTGATCGATCCGGGCAAGGCTGCCTTCGGCGAGGCAGTCGGCTTCCTGACACATGTGTTCGAAGGCATCCTGTCCTCAGAGTGAGCGCGAGCCGGCCGTCCGGCGCCCCGCCCCGCCCGCGCCCGCGCCCGCGCCGGGCCTGCGCCTGCGCCTGCGCCCGCGAGACCTGACATCCCCGAGAGCGTCCGCTCCGAATAGGGGGTACGCCCCGAGATTCGTAGGCGTGGTGACGGCCGAACGGGGCCGGCCAGAACATCGAGGACGCCGAAGGAGAACGAGATGCTGGCTGAGATTTTCGGGGTCGATGGAATCGTCGTGGTCGCCATACTGGCGGTCCTTCTCTTCGGCGGTGCGGCCATTCCCAAGCTCGCGCGCAACCTTGGGTCGGCCCGGAACCAGTTCGAGAAAGGCCTGGCGGAGGGGAAGAACGAGCACGCCGCTGCGGGAACGGAAGTCGACACCACTCCCGCGTCGATGCCGACCGAATAGATCGGCCACGGTCGAGGTCCCACAGGGGGCCGATGGCAAGGAGGGCCGGTGACGAAGCAGGAGACGGTCGGCCCCATCCGCCTTCCATACGAGAGCAACTATCGGGTTGTGCGATGGATCGGCGGGGTCCACGACGCACATCCCTTCCTTGGACCTGCCGTCTTCACACTCGCGTCGGTGTACTTCATCGTCCAGATCATCGTGGCGTGGGTTTTCATCCCCGGCTACAGCGTGGTCTCTGACTCGATCAGTGATCTGGGCGAAACCAGTTGCGGCGGCTATGGCTCTCCGGCTCTCTGCTCACCTCGTTGGTGGCTCATGAACTACGCCGGCTTCATCCTCCTCGGTCTCGTCATGGTTCTCGGGTCGGCTCTCCTCTACCACGAGTTCACGGGCAGATCTCCTCGCGAACGGCGCGCGGCGATGTGTGGATTCGGTCTCGTCGCGCTGGGAGGGGTTGGTTCGATCCTCGTAGGTCTCTTTCCCGAGAACGAAAACGGGAGGATGCACTTTGTCGGCGCCTTTCTCGCGATCGCGATCGGCAACGTTGCCATCCTCGTGCTCGGATCCGTGCTCACCCTCCCAAAGTCCCTGCGGCGCTCCATGCTGATGTTCAGCAGCATCGCGCTCGTTGCGCTGTTTTGTTTCGCTTCACACAGATCCTTTGGGATCGGTCGTGGATCCATGGAGCGCATCGCTGCGTATCCGGTGACGATCTGGTTGATCATCTTCGGTCTGTACGTCTGGCGATTCGAAATCCGAAGAGGCCCGACGGTCACGCCTGCAGTGCGCCGCACCTAGTCGGCCCCAGGCGGATCGAACGCCACTGACTCGACGGTGGCGCTCCAATTCATGCTGAGGGGCACGCTATGCCCGTTGCGACTACGGTCGGCGGTCTGACGTGGACGGAGATCTGAAATGCCAGGGGCGTGGCAAAAGGAGGATTTGCGATGGCTCGTGACACATATCTGCAACACCTTGCATCCGTCCCGTTGTTCTCGAAGTGCACCAAGAGGCAGCTCGAGGAGATCGGCCACGTGGCCACCGAACTGATCCTTCCCGCCGGAAAGATTCTTGCCCGTGAGGGCGACGTCGGCCGCGAAATGTTCATAGTCATGGACGGGACCGCGGCCGTGACACGCGACGGACAGCGCGTCGCGACACTTACGGCGGGCGACGTCGTCGGGGAACTGGCCGTCATTTCGGGTCATCCTCGCAACGCCACGGTGGTGGCCGAATCCGAGCTGCTGGTCCTGGATCTCACGCATGCTGGCTTGGACCAACTTCTTGACGATATCCCGGGCCTCGCGAAGCAAATGCTCTACGAGGTCTCGGCCCGATTGGTCAGCACGACCCCAGAGGACGCACGCGACTGACGCAGACTTCGGAGGATGTCGTGCGACGGCCGCACGCTGAGCCTGCGTGACCGGGGATCTGAGGCGGCCTAGGGGCCGAAGTCGGTGTCGGCCACCGGGGTCCAGCGCCCGTCGTGCGCCGCCGACTCGGTAATGGCCTCGAGCACGGCCATCTGCGCCACCCCGTCGGCGAAGGTCGCCGGGGTCGGACCCTCGACCTCCCTCCCCTCGATCAGGTCGCGGAACGCCGCCGCCAATCGCGTATACGGTCCGAACTCCACGCCGAAGGTCGTCATCCGCTCGTAGGCGGTGGTCACCGAACCCTCGGGCAGCTTCGGCGCCCGCGCCACGCCGACACCGTCGGGCACGGCTTGGGTCGCCACACCGGAGGGTCCGGCCACCTTGACCGTCGCGCCGACACCCTCGATCCAGGCCGCGCCGCGCGACCCCGTCACCCTGGTCTCGACGAGCACCCCGTGATCCGCCGCGGTCGACTGCATGACCCCGACCGTGCCGTTGCGCATTCGGAAGTGCACGACGAACCCGTCGTCTGCCGTCATCGCCGGCCGGTCGACCACGTGAACCAGGTGGGCGCTCACCCCGGCAAACTCGCCCAGCGTGACCCGGATCTGGTCGATGAGCTGGGAACCGTGCGCCCACAGCCAGCCGCCCCGCGCCGCCGCGTCGGCCCACCACGGGGGCACGACCGCGTCCGGGTCGATCAGCACGGGAACGTGCATGAGCCACGTGGCCAGTCGCGGCTCACCGATGGCGTTCTCTCGCACCGCTCGGGCCAGGCCGGCCTGCCCGGCGTCCCAGCGGAATTCGGTGCCGAGCAGGTGCACCACCCCGGCCGCCTCGGCCGCTGCGAGGACCGTACGGCTCTCTTCGAGTGTCGCGGTGAGCGGCTTCTCGCAGAGCACGTGGCGCCCGGCCCCGATCGCCTCGAGTGTCAGCTCGGCGTGGGTTCTCGGCGGCGTTGCGATGGTCACCGCATCGACGCCGGGCACCTCCAGCGCCTCGGCGAGGGACGGCAGTGCCCGCGGCACCTCGAACAGGCGCGCCCGCTCGGCCGTCTTGTCCGGGTCCCGGCCCACGAGGGCCAGCACCTCGAGCCCCGCAGCGCGCAGCGCGCGGACGTGCGTGTAGCACCCGAACCCCGTGCCGACGACGGCGACGCCGGTCATGGCCCGTCCACCGCCGCCACCAGCGCCCGTGTCGCCTCGGCCGCACGCCTGGCCGCTTCGGACGCACCCAACGAATGCAGCTCGTCCGAGAAGACCTCCACGCCGATCGGCGCGCGCACGCCGATGGTTCGGAGGGCGCCGAGGTAGCCGGCCAGGTCGAAGGCCCCATCACCTGGCAGCAACCGGTCGTGCAGCGTGGCTTCGATCAGGTTCTCCTCGGGCTCGGCTGGCCCGTCGTCGAGCTGGATCGCCAGCACCCGATCACCGGGGACCGCCAGTAGGTCGGCCGCGGTGGTACCGGTGCGGGCGCAGTGCCACGTATCGATGTTCAACCCGCCGTTGGGCCGGTCCGCCAGCGTGACGACTTCCAGCGCGGTGGACAGGTCCGGGATACGCGACCAGGCCAGCCACTCCAGGTGGACCAGCAGCCCGCGCTCGGCCGCCCGGTCGCACAACCCGGCGAAGGCCTCCGCCGCGTCGTCGATCGTCCAGTCGCCACCCAGGACATCAGCCGCGTTGACCGAGCGCGCCCCGAGAGCCTCACCGATGCCGAAGAGCTCGTCCTCACCGAAGCGGAACACGTCGATCGGATCGTGCTCCGGCTTGATGCTGAATGACGCCGCCCCCGGTGTCCACCACCATGCCGGGTCGAGCTCCGCCACCTCCAGGCCGTGGCCCTCGAGCATGGCCACCAGGTCGGCGTCGCTGTAGCCCTCGTCACGCGCCGCCCGGTAGTCGCGCCCCCAGAGCGACACCGCCCGGTACCCAGCGCCGGCCGCCGCCTCCAGCCGCTCGACGATGCGGGTCCGTCGGCCCACCGTGCCCGAGCACAGCACCAGGTCACCTGGCAAAAGGGTCATCGGCGCGGCCGCTCAGTAGCCGGCGACAGGGTCGACCACGTCGGAGAGCGGCTCGCCGGCGCGGAAGCGTGCCAGGTTCTCGACGAACAGTCCCAGTGTGCGCGGCATGGTGGCGGGCGAGCTCCAGCTGATGTGCGGGCTGAGCCGCACCGCCGGATGGGTGAAGAGCCAATGTCCCTCGGGCAGAGGCTCGGGGTCGACCGTGTCCAGGCTGGCCCGGGCCACCCGCCCATCGTCGAGCGCGTGCCGCAGCGCATCTTGGTCCACCAGGCTCCCCCGGGCGACGTTCACGACGTGCGCGCCCGGCTTGAGCGCGGCGAAGGCAGCCGCGTCGAGCAGATGGAACGTCTCGGGCGTCGCTGGCGCGGCGACCACGACGTGGTCGGCCTGCCCCAGCAGGTCGGCCAACTCCGTCACGACGTCGACGCCGGGCAGCTGGGTGGGCGCGCCGGTGCGGCGGAAGGCCACCACGTCCATGTCGAAGGCACGCGCCCGGCGCGCCACCTCGGTGCCGATGGCGCCGAGCCCGACCAGGCCGAGCGTGCGTCCGGCCAGGGTCCCGAGCGACGCGAGGTTCCAGTGCTCGGGCACCTCCTCGACCCAGGATCCGGGCAGGTCCTTCTCGAAGGCGAGCATGACGGCCAGCACCCACTCGGCGATGGCGACCGATGCCGCGCCGCGCGAACACGTGAGCCGGCAGCCGTCCAGAGCGTCGAGGGGGAACCCGTCGACGCCGGCGCCGAGCACATGCGTCCACTCGACCGAGGGGACCAGCAGCGGACCGATCGTCGATCCGTGCAGCAGCGTGACCAGCACCTGCGCGTCTGCCGGCAGCGACCCGCCGTCGTCGCAGGCCACCACGGTCTCGCCCTCGGGCAGCAGCGTCCGCAACCCGGCGGCCAGCGCCTCCCCATAGGGGGGCGCGTGGACCACGATCGACCCGCCGCGCGGACCCGGCCTGCTGGTGGCAGGGACGCGGTCGCTCACGATGCCGCACCGCCGGGCGTCGCCCGTACGTCCTTCAGCACTCCGGCCGCGTGCACAGTCCCGAGATTCTGGGCCAGGTATCCCGGCGCCTCCGTCGTCTCGACGAACCAGCCGGTCGGGCACATGGTGAGGATCTCGACGAAGGAGAACCCGGCCCCGGCGAGCTGGGTGTCGAGCGCCCTGCGCAGCGCGCGGTGGGTGCGGGCCAGCGCGCCCGCCGAGTTCACGGCACAGCGCGCCACGTAGGCCGCACCGTCGAGCCGAGCGATCAAGTCGGCGAGCAGAATGGGTCGCCCGTGGGCCACCGGGTCGCGCCCCTCCAGGCTCGTCTTGGTCCGCTGCCCGAGGACGGTGGTCGCCGTCATGTGCCCTCCGGTCTCGCCGAAGACGCCGTTGTTGAGCATGACGCAGGTGATGTTCTCACCCCGCGCTGCTGCGTGGAGCACCTCCTGGAGTCCTTCGCTCACCATGTCCCCGTCGCCCTGCACCGTGACCACCACCGTGTCGGGCCGGGCCCGTTTGACCCCCGTGGCCACCGACGGCGCCCGGCCGTGCAGAGCCTGGAGCACCTCGACGTCGAGGTTGTTCGAGAACGCCGTGTAGCAGCCGATGCCGAAGACGGCGATCGTCCGCTCGGCGAGCGCCAGCTCCGCAACGGCCTCGACCAGGCTGCGCACGGCGATCGGCTCGCCGCAGCCCGGGCAGAGGTGATGGGCACCCACGTCGACCAGCGCGGGCGTGAAGTCGTCCACCAGCCGGGCGGCAGTGGTCGGCGGCGCGTCCGTGGGCACGAACGGGACGTGGACGGGCTCGCTCACCGCTGCTGCTCCACCACGTCGAGGATGCGGCGGCGCAGCACGCGCACGTCGAGGTCCGGGGCGATGCCGAATCCCGACGAGTCCATGCTCAGCCCTCCGATGAACTCGACCGGCGCGGCGCCCAACACGGCCAGGCGCACGTCGTCGAGCATCTGGCCCGTGTTGTTCTCGTAGACCGCCACCGCCTTGGCGCCGCCGCGCCGCCGCGGCAAGGGCGGTGCTCGGGAACGGCACCAGCGTCACCGGGCGCACGTACCCGACGCGCACGCTCTCGGCTCGCAGGCTGCGCACAGCCGATCGCACGTAGGCCGCCGGGGTGCCGAACGCAACGACGACCACCTCGGCGTCCTCGCAGTAGCCGGTCTCGGCCTCCGCCGGCACCTCACGCAACATGCGCGCCGTGTGCGCGGCGCAGGCCTCGTAGTGCACGGCCAGGTCATAGCCGACACCGTCACGCTGTTTGACCGATCCGAGGAACGAGATGAGCTTGGCCCGCCCCGAGCCGCCGCTCGCCCCCGTGAGGGCCCAGTCGCTGTGCGGCCACGGGCCGAGCTCGAGTGGCGCAACGTCGACCGCCCGGGCCGTGTGGGCCAGGTAGTAGTCGCCCAGGACGACGACGGGGTTGCGCCAGGTGGCGGCGAGATAGAAGGCGCGTTGCACGAGCGTGACCGCCTCGGCCACGTCCACCGGCGCCAGCACGAGGTGGCGGTAGTCGCCGTGGCCGCCGCCCCTGGTCGTCTGCCAGTAGTCGCCCTGCGCCCGCGCCATGTTCAAGACGACGAGGGGAAGGCGGGCCAGGGTCATCTCGGCCAGCGACTCCTGCATGAGTGAGAGCCCCTGCCCCGTCGAGCCCGTGGCGGCAGGTGTGCCCGTGGCGGCTGCGCCCCAGGCCATCCCGACGGCCTCGAGCTCGCTCTCGGCGTTCATGCACACCCCGCCGACCGCGGGCAGCTTCTTGGCCATCTCCTCGAGGACCTCGGTGAACGGTGTCATCGGGTAGCCGGCGAAGAACCGACAACCAGCGGCAATCATCGCCTCGGCGATGGCCTCGCTCCCCTGGAGGAGCCGCCGCCCTGGTGCCGCCGGACTCGGCGCGGCGGCGACCGTCGGCGCGCTCACCGCCCACCTCGCACCGCGGGCGTCGCCGGCAACTCCAGCGGCGTGTCGTACTTGTAGACCTGGAAGACGAAGTCGGGGCAGATCTGCGAGCAGGCCCTGCACCCGGTGCACCCGGCGAGCAGCAGTGGGAAGCGGTACCCGCGGGCGTTGACCTCGTTTCCCATCTCCAGCACGCGCGGGCGGGCAGGCGGCGATGCACAGCTCGCATCCTTTGCACGCTTCCACGTCGATGACGATGGTGCCCCTCGTCAGCACACGCCCGGCTTCTTCGGCGTCGCTCACGGTCGGGACGTCCCGGCCACGGTCACATCGGGCCAGGCTGGGTGCGCCGGCGCGCCGGCCACCGCGTCCGCCCCCGCCGCAATGGCCCGGTCGTTGAGCTCGAGGTGTTGCTGGCGGTAGGGGGGCACACAGGCCCGCACCCCGTCGGCCAACGCGTCGAGGCTCACCAGCGAGGTCAACCCGGCCAGCGCACCCAACATCACCATCGACGCCGCCATCACGTTTCCCGCCGCCACGGCCAGCTCAGTCGCCGCCACCTCCACCACCTCGACGTCGTGCCGCGTCGCCGGGCCGTCCCACAGAGCGCTGTTGCGGAGGACCAACCCTCCCGGCCGCACCCGGGCCAGGACTGGCTCCGCGTAGTCGGGGTGCATGAGCAGCGCGGCCCAGACCACAGCAACTGTCGGCGGCGCCTCGATCCGGTCGTCGGCGATCACGAGTGTGGCGTCGGTGTTTCCCCCGCGCATCATCCCGCCGTAGGAGCCGAACAACTGCACGTCGCGTCCCTCGGCCAGCGCGCCGTGCGCCACGACGTTGGCGGCCAACTGCACACCCTGGCCTCCGATGCCGGTGAAGAGGATCTCGCGCTCCATGCCGTCCGTACGCCCCCTGATCCCACGTCGGTGCCGCCGCCCGGCGACTCCCGACTCAGATCACTGATCGTAAATTCACAGAACGCTGTTCTGCAAGCCGGCGGCTGGGCGCGGCGTCCGGCGGGTCAGGACCGCACCCGTTCCAGCAGCAGCCGGCGCTGGACCTGGCCGGTCGCGGCGGTACGCGGGATCTCGTCGACGACCACCAGGCGACGGGGGTGCTTGTACGCGGCCAGCGACCCCGCACACAGGTCCCGGAGCGCGTCGAGCCCGGGCGCTGGCGCACCGGGCTCCGCCACGACCACGGCGCACACGACTTCGCCCCACTGCTCGTCGGGCAGGCCCACGACGGCCACGTCCGCCACCTGGGGATGGCTGAGCAGCAGGCTCTCGACCTCGGATGGGGCGACGGCCTCCCCGCCGGTGCGGATGACCTCCCCGACACGACCGACGATCGAGATGTAGCCCTCGCTGTCCACGTCCGCCACGTCGCCGGTGGCGTACCACCCGTCGCGCAACGCCAGCGCCGTCGCCTCCTCGTCACCCAGGTACCCGTCGAACAGGAGCGGACCCTTGACGAGCAGCTGCCCCGTCGTGTCGGTGCGCACCGAGACGAGAGGCCCGGGCACGCCGCAGCTCCCCGGCTTGCGCGCCAGCTCGGCGTGCTCCAGCACGGTCACGCCGCCCGCCTCGGTCGAGCCGTAGAAGACGCGCACCTGGGCGTCGGGCAATGCGCTCGCGATGGCCCGCAGGAGCTCGGGCGGGGTGGCCGAAGTCCCCGTGTCGGCGAAACGGATGGACGAGAGGTCCGGCGCCCCGGGCGCGCCGAGTGCGTCGAGCAGGCGCCGCCAGACCGCCGGGACGGCGTTCAGCCGGGTGGCCCGGTGACGCTCGACGGCGGATCCGATCTCGCCGGCAGACGCCGAGGAGACGAACACCACGGCGTCACGGGCCTGCCACTGTTGCAGCGCGATCGTCCACGCCCCCATGTGAAACAGCGGGTACGGGCACACCATGGCACCGCGCGGCTCGAGCAGGGCGCCCGGCAGCGAGCGCAACACGTTGACCCGGTGCGAGAGCACGGCGCCCTTGGGCGTTCCCGACGACCCGCTCGTGAAGAAGACGACGTGGGCATCCTCCTCGCCGACCGCGACGCGCGGATCCGCATCGAGCCTGTTCGTCGGCCAGCGAGCGCAACGCCGTCGAGCGAGAGGACGTCGAGTCCCGAGCCGTCCGGACAGCAGCTCGGCGGACTCGCCATGTTCGGCGTCGACCACCAGCAGGGTCGGGGCGACCCGGCGGAGCACGTCGGCGGTCTCTTGCCCCTTCCACAGTCCGTTCAGCGGCGAGAACACCGCACCGAGCTTGGCCAGGGCGGCGAAGACGGGCACCACATCGAGCGTCGTGTTCGTCCAGGTGGCGACCCGGTCCCCCGCCGTGACTCCCCTGGCCCGGAGTGCCTGCGCCGTCCTGTTGGCCAACGTGTCGACGTCGGCGAAGGTGAGTGAGCGGTCGCCCATGGCCGCGGCGATCCGCCTCGGCGCCGCGCGCCTCGCGTTTCGAAACACGTCCCCGACGACCAGCGGCTCGGTCACGACTCGATCACCACCCCCAGTCGTCGTTGACTTGTCCGATCAGATCGCGGATCTTAGATTGACAGAACGCTGTGCTGGGCAGGGCATCCGACCCTGGGGGTGCAGATGGGAGGTGGACGTGCCTGCTTCGACGATCGAGCACCTGGCCGACCGGGCCGTCGAGCGCACGGTGGCGGGTCGCCGGGCCGAGTATGGCGCCGAGATGCGCCGAATCGTCGAGATGACCTTCTCGCTCGTCGAACGCCAGGGAACGCTGGAGCCCTCCATGCGCGAGATCCTGGCCGAGACGGGCCTCTCCACCCAGGCCTTCTACAAGTACTTCTCGTCGAAGGACGAGCTCATGCTCGCCCTGCTGGACGAGGGCCGGCAACGACTGGTCGATACCCTCGAGCGGCGCATCGCACGCGCCACCACTCCGGTCGATCGGATTCGAGCCTGGATCGAGGGCGTGCTGGCCCAAGCGGTCAATGCGGGAGCAGCCGCCCGGAC
This sequence comes from uncultured Acidimicrobiaceae bacterium, assembly GCA_963736225.1. GTDB lineage: Bacteria > Actinomycetota > Acidimicrobiia > Acidimicrobiales > RAAP-2 > Bog-473. The sequence continues at coordinate 550,041 of CAVTOF010000004.1, forward strand.
TCGTCCCTGGGTGCTCAACGAACAGAGGTTGGCGGACCTCTTCCCGGATCAGCACCAGGCGTCGGTCGACCGGCTCGTCGGCCTGCTGCACGAGCCGATCGGTCAGCTCCAGAGGAAGAAAGCAACCGACGACGTCGGCGTCGTGGCCACCCTGGTGTACCAGCTCACGTTCGCCACGTTACGGATGCACTTCGTGGGCGGCACCAAGCCACGTGCCCGGGAGAACGAACTGCTCGTCGGATTCTGCCTCCGGGGGGTCACGCCGTGAACCGGATCAGACGCCACACACGGCCATGAGCGACGACCGCGTGTTCGGCGACATCGGCACCAAGGTCGTCTACGAAGACGATGGCGTCCGCATCTGGCAACTCGCACTGCGACCCGGTGAGGACAGTGCGATCCACCGTCACGAGCTCGACCACTTGCTCATCCAGGTGAGCGGTGATCGCATCGCGGTGATACCGGAACCCGACACGAAGGGTCCGTTCCGCGAAGTGCTTGAAGCAGACGTGGTGCCGGGTGCGGTGGTCCACGTCCGGCGTGGAGGGGTTGAGCGGGCCCGGAACGTCGGATCGCAGGCCTATCTCGAGGTCATCGTGGAGCTCAAAGGAGAGAACCAGGCGTCAGAGTGACGAGATGGCCACGCACCCAGTCGACCTCCCGCAAATGTCATTCGCCGAGGACCCACACCTGTGGACGCGCCAGCACCGCGGCTTCGGGTGGGCCCCATGAGCCTCGTGCGTACGGAACCGGTTCGGGCTTGTTCCGAAGAATTCCATCGGCCACCGTCCACACGTGCTCGAGTCCATCCGGTCGAGTGAAGAGCGAGCGATCACCCGTCATGACATCGAGCAGGAGCAGCGAGTACGCCGGAAGCGAAGGCCCGTTGCCTGTCGAGCCCAACGGCAATGTTGTTCTCCCCACGCCCAGGGTCGTCTCGGGACCGGGCTCCTTGATCACGAGTCCCAGATCGATCTCCCCAGCTCCGGACAGCTCGAATCCGAGGATGCTTCCACCGCCCGGTTGACCCGGTAACCCCGGGACCGCGTCTTTGAAGACCACGCTGACTCTCTGCCGGCTCTCGACGAGGCACTTGCCGGTACGCAAGAGGAACGGCACTCCCTTCCAGCGTTCGTTGTCGATCCACATTCTGGCTGCCACATAGGTCTCTGTGCGCGAATCGACGGGAACACCGGGCGTGTCCCGATATCCGTCGTACTGGCCGACCACCACGTCTGATGCACGCAAAGGCCGAAAGCAGCCGATGACCCCCTCGCGCGCCTCGGCCAGGCAATCTGGTTCGAGGCAGTGCGGTGGTTCCATTGCGATTTCACCGGCGACCTGGAACAGGTGGGTCACCAACATGTCGAGAATGGCTCCGGTCGCGTCATAGAAATTCGCTCGCATCGCAACATCGAGCGTCTCCGGTACGTCGATTTGCACGCTCTCGATGTGAGAGCGGTCCCACGCACCCGCAAAGAGGCCGTTGGCAAACCGCAGCACATGAATATTCTGCGTGGCCTCCTTTCCGAGAAAGTGATCGATCCGATAGATCTGCGGTTCCTTGAACGTCGCATGAGCGACCTTGTCGAGCCGCTCGAACGACTCGAGCGAGTTCCCGAACGGCTTCTCGTACACGACTCGAGATCCCTCCGCGAGGCCATGCGCCCCGATCGCCTCGCTCAAGGGTCCGAACGCGGACGGTGGCACCGCCATGTAATGGATCAGCAGCGGGTTGCCGCCAACCTCTTTCTTCGCTTGCGAGAGCACCTCGAGGAGGCGTCCGGGGCTTTCCACGTCGAACCCGCCTCCCGCGAAAAGAAGCCGCCGGCGCATCTCCTCCCATGGCCGGCCCGAGGGCTTCGGTCCGAACTCGTCCAGAGCATTCTTCACTCCTGCTCGAAACTCCTCATCGGTGACCTCACCGCGACCCTCGGCAATGATCCGCCAGTCAACCGGTAGTAGATCCGCGGCGACCAAGCTGTAAAAAGCGGGCAGGACCAAGCGGTGTGACAGATCTCCCGTGGCTCCGTACAAGATGAAAATGATGGACGTTGGAGCGGTCGTCGTTTTCGCCATGATCTCCTTGCCTTTCGTGTTGAAGACAGCGCCGCAACGGATCCGCACCGCAGCTCGCGCGTCACGGCTCTAGATACCGGAAGGGAGATCACCCTCCTCGGCTCGGAGGGCGTCGACCTCGGCAAGGAGCGTCGCCGCCATCCACGCGGGAAGTCTGGTCTCTCGCAGGTCAGCGCCCATCAGTGACCGGCGAATCCGGTCCTCTCGATCGGGCGTCAAGCGGGGGTTCTGCCACGTGAACGGTGCAGGCAGATCACCATCACCGTCCGTCAATCGAGCGGAGACGTAGGTGTCGATGAGTCTGCGATAGCGATCGACGATGACGGTGATCGCCCGCTGGCGCTCTATTCGTCCGGCGATCAGGTCCTGGAGCGCGGCCTCCCAGATACTGCGGCCGACGGCGAAACCGGCGAACCCAGGGAGTGGCGCTCCCACGTCGATCCAATGCTCGACCTGTTCCATGAGGGCGTTCCGACCGAGGACGATGCATTCGGCCGGAGAGGCATCGCCAGCTGCAACCGCTCCGAGCACCTCTTGGGCACCAACCGTCGTCTCATAGCCTTCGAGTTTCCACACTGTCGGATGGACCCCGCCCTCCCTGAACGACGCGATCGTCTGGGCAGTCAGCTGGGGCCGGACATCGCGGTCGAAGTGGAACTGGTCCTCGCTCTGCGCCAGCTGCTCCCGCGTGGGAGGGACCAGGAGCTCGAAGAGCCACCGTCGCCCCGTCGCGGCGGCCCAGGTCGACACCCCAGCCAGTCGTTCGATCTGGACTGCCCGCGCAGCCGGTACGTCGGCCGGGTTGTAGCGGACAAGGACCTTGAAGAAATCGGGATCGAACGCCTCCACGTGCTCGGGATACCGGTCCCCATACTCCAGCTCGAAGAGCTCGGTCCCGCTCTTCTCGATCGGCATCGCCAACACGAACCCGTCAGCCTTCGCCCGCCTGGCCACCTCAGCGCCCAGCTCCTCGTCGACCAGTACCCCAGGGTGGCCGGTCATGAGGCCAGCGGCAGCCGCCTGGCGCGCGCCCTCGTAGATGAGCATCTTGGCGTCCCGCATCTTGGTCCGCTCGGCCTCGGTCGGCTCGCCGTCGACACCGAGCAAGTCACGGGCGAAGGACCCCCGCTGGTCCATGGCGAGAATGAACAGTGGCGAATCACCCGACGGCTCATAGCGGTTCCCCGACCCGGGTGCGCTCGCGGCCTTGTTCATTGGCAGGCTGTCCTCAGCCCGGTCGTCACTCTCTCGATTGAACCATAGGGCGGCCGAGAGGACAATCGTTGTCTCTGATCACTGCATTCACGAGAGCAGACTGCACTGCGTACCGATTTCGGACGGCACTGCGCCGGCGGCGAGCCGAACCCCTATTCTGTGGATGGCTACCCCGTCGATGACGCGAGGCTGCGTGAGGATCGACGTTTGCCTGTCTTTTCGACCCAACGACACTCCAGCGGAGAACGAACGATGAACCTTGAGCAGACTCTAGAGAAGATTGTTGAGCACGCCCACGAGGAGCTCCGCATCGTTCGGAAACGAGCGCAAGAGAAGACGGCCGCGCGGGATCACGGCAAGGACTACCACGAAGCTCAAACCGCTGCCGATCGACTGGATCATTACGCACACCAGGTTCGTCGGTTACACGATGCCGAATACAAGGACGGTTGGCGGCACGAGAGCCTGGCGGAGAACGGGTAGCACCCTCCTTCGCGACGGCCACGGCACCGACCGATGGTTGTCGATCCTGTCCGACCGCCCGCCGATCGGCTGACCCGCGCGAACTCAGCTGCTCCCCGCGAGTGTCCGTGCCGCCACGACGATGTGGTCGGCGTCTATCCCGGCCCAGGCCATGAGCTCCGTCGCCGTGCCGGAGCCCGGCATTCCCCTGACCGCCAGATGCGCGATGTGGAGGCTCGTCCTCCCGTTCGACAACAGGCCCTCCGTCACTGCGGATCCCAGCCCGCCTTCCGGATGGTGGTCCTCCACCACGACGATCCGTCCGGATGTGACAGCCGCCGCTTCGGAGACGGTGGTGATATCGATCGGTTTGACCGAGTAGCAGTCGATGACTCGGGCCTGGATTCCCTCGACTCCCAACAGCTCTGCCGCTTTGAGGCACTCGTGGAGCGTGACGCCTGCGCCAATGAGCGTGACCGCGTCGCGTTCGGACGAGCGCAGGACCTTCGAACCGCCTACAGCAAATTCCTCCCGTGCCTCGTAGATCACGGGATACGCACCGCGTGTCGTGCGGATATAGCTGATCCCGGGGGTGTGTGCCATTGCCGCGACGAGCGCCACTGTGCTCGTCGCGTCGCTCGGGTACAAGACGGTGGAACCGTGAACCGAGCGCAACATGGAGAGGTCCTCCAGACCCATCTGCGAAGGCCCGTCAGCCCCGATCTCGACGCCGCAGTGCGATCCCGAGAGCCGTAGCTCGACACCCGAGATGGCGCCCATTCGCACGAAATCGAACGCCCGGGTGAAAAAAGCGGCAAACGTAGACGCAAACGTCTTGTGGCCACGCACGGCTAACCCTGTCGCCGCAGCGACGAGCTGCTGCTCGGAGATGAACATCTCGAAGTACCGATCAGGGAACGCGTGCTTGAACTCGTCGGCGTGGGTCGAGTTGCTCACTTCAGCGTCCAAGACGACCACGCGTGAGTCGGCCGCACCGACGGCGACCAATGCGTCGCCGTAGGCCTTGCGAGTGGCGACAGAGTCTCCGAGCTCATCGCGCGGGAGGTCAGCGGCGGCCCCGGTCGCCGCGAACGACGTCGGACCGTCCCCGACGGGATCGGGGACTGGACCACGGACGACTATGTGCCGCTCGCCTCCGAGCTCCTTGATGGCGCGAGCGGCCATGTCGGGCGGGAAAGGTTTGCCGTGCCAGCCTTCCTTGTTCTCGACCTCCGAAAAGCCCCGCCCCTTGATCGTCTTGGCCACGATCACCGTGGGTCGTTCCCCTCCCGTGTTCTCTGCCTCAGCGAATGCGCCGTCGATGGCGGAGAGGTCGTGCCCGTCGATCACGACCACCCGGGCGCCGAAGGCCTCGAAGCGACGTTTGTAGATGTCCACGTCCCAACCGAGATCGGTCGGCCCACGTTGTCCGAGCCGGTTGATGTCCGCCATCACCACGAGGTTCGACAATTCGTAGTACGAGGCCTTGTCGATGGCTTCCCAGATCGAACCTTCGGCGAGCTCGCTGTCGCCGCAGAGCACCCAGACCCGGAAAGGAAGGTGCTCGAGGTACTTAGCCGAGAGCGCGATGCCCACACCGTCCGGCAAGCCTTGACCAAGAGAACCAGTGGCCACGTCCACCCACGGCAGCACGGGGGTCGGATGTCCTTCGAGACGCTGCCCGAAACGCCGGTACTCCGTCATCAACTCCTCGTCACTTACCACCCCGGCCGCCTTGAACAACGAGTAGAGAAGTGGCGAGGCGTGACCCTTGGAGAAGACGAGATGATCGTTGGTCGCGGCGTCGGGTTCGTCCCAGTCGTAGCGCAGGTGACGCGCCGCCAGTACCGCAATCAGGTCAGCCGCTGACATGCTCGAGGTGGGATGACCAGAGCCGGCACTGGTCGAGGAGCGGATCGAGTCGACCCGCAGTTGCGCCGCCAGCTCTGCGATGGCATCAAGGCTGGTCGTCTCGGTCACGGTCTCGGTCGTCACGGCGGCTCCTCGGGGTTCTCCTGTCTCGTACCCTAAAAGCCGCGGCCTCGACCCGTCTCGAGTGCTCTCCAGCCAGCGAACGTTCCTGGGTGCAGGGTCGTCAACCATGACTCGGACCGAGGCGGCCGCTGGCTGTGGACATCGTTGGCCGAGTGCGCCACGGACGGAGAACGGGCCGGTGCCGTCATGGCTGGATCAGGAACTGCCTCCAGCCGCCTGGCAGCGTTGTTTGGCCGACCTCGATCAAGTAACCGTCCGGGTCGCGTATGTAACAGCGGAGCTCGGTTTGGTGCTGTTTTGGGGGCGTGAGGAACTGCGCACCGCGCTCGCTCCACTCCGAATACACGGCCTGGATGTCCGAGACACGGATGTTCAAGAAGCTGCTCGCCCGGTCCGGATCAGGTGGCGTCTCCAGGGTGACTGTGGGCTTGTCATCTGTCGGTCCACCGCCGACGTTGATGATGATCCAACTGTTGGCGAGCGCCACGTACGACGGTTCACCGGAGCGGACGAGCGTGCCGCCGAGTACCTGGGTGTAGAAGTGGCACGAACGCGCCACGTCCTCTGACACGATGAAGTGCGTGAGGGCAATCTCGTACGGTGAGGCGCCGTCTTCGGGCATGCGTTGCCTCCGGACTCCGGGGAATTTGCGTGATCCGGCGATCCCTCTTCGTGTCTTTCGTCGTCTGCGTCGGGGATCGGTGTCGCCGCGGCCCTTGATGAGCACGCGTCGAGAAAAGCGTAGCCGAGTGATCACTGCTCCTCAGCGAACTGCAGGAATCCATCGACGATCTCTTCTGGTCTCCGGTAGGGTTGGCCGACTTTGGGATGGTCAGCACCGACCACCATGGAGGTCTCGATGCCCTGGTTCCCGGACTTCGTGGGCGCCGTCGAGCTGGCGCGCCGTGACACGCAAGTCGCCGGGCGCGCCGACCCGGTCGCCCGATATCTGCAGGCACTCCAACAGGGCAACCGACGCCTGCTCGAAGACGTGTGGCCGGGGAAGATCGTGGTTCATGACCCGCGGGCGGGCGAAGTTCGGGGCCACAAGGAGTTGCGAAACTTCGTGGGCCGAAACCGAACCTGGCTGGCAGAGATTCATGCCGACGCGCCGAGACCGTGGCCGCGACGTACGTCGATCATCGGGCCGTCGTCGAGTTGCTCGCGCACGTCGATCACGATGGGCAGGATCTCTCATGGCCCATTGCCGTGGTGGCTGAGTCGCCCGACAGCCGTTCCGTGGTGTTTCGCACATACTGCAGCACGTGGCCGGTCGATGGTGGTCGCCGCGTCCGGCCTCCCATTCTGAGACCCGGATCTGACCAGCCCGGCGACATCGTCGGCCGTTACCTGACTGCCCTTGGCACTGCAGATGTAGACGGGATCGTGCGGACGTTCCAGCCGGACGGATATTTTCGGGAACCCATTGGTCCCGATGCCCTGCACCGAGGAAGCGATGCTCTCCCCGCGTACTTCCTCGAATGCTTCAGCGCTGGGGGAGGTCTCACGCTCGAGGAATGCCAGGTGACCGACGACGGCGTCCGGTGCGCCCTGGAATACAACTGCCTGCGCTGGGGCTCCCACGACCTACCGCCCCAGGCGGGTCTCGCCATCTTCGAACGGGGGTCGGACGGTCTCCTTGCTGCCGTCCGGGTCTATGACGACCTGGAGCCGCCCACGGGACCGTCACCCGGGTAGCAAGGAAGGTCTACCGGGAGCCTCGACACATCCACGAGCCCATCGCTTCGCCCTCGGAGGAAAGGAAAGGTCATGACCACGGATAGCCAGAAGAGGGCCGCGCTCGAGGAGCATTGGCAGGCATCCGAACGCGGAGATACCGAAGTCGAGCATGCCATCTACAGTGCGGACGCGATCCTCGACTATCCGCAGTCAGGCGAACGATTCCGGGGCCGTGACACGATTTCGGCGCAACGCGGCGCGCACCCCGCCGATCGACACTTCACCGTCCTCCGGATCGTCGGCGGCGGGGATCTCTGGGTGAGCGAGTGCATCATCACGTACGACGGGGCGCCCAGCTACTCCGTGAGCATCATGGAGTTCGCGAATGAGTACGTGGTCCACGAGACGCAGTACTTCGCCGACGCCTTCGGTGCGCCGCAATGGCGGATGGCACTCGCGGAGCCAATGCCGGGCAGGGACATCGCCAGAGCCTGAGTTGGGGCGGCCGGGGCGTTGCGCCACAACCGAAGCACGTCAAAGACGGCTCTCAAGCGGTGTCGTCGGGATGTTCCGGTGCAATGAGAATCGGGCGTCGGGTATGTGAAGCCAGGGTGTGCGAGACGCTGCCGAGCAACGTGCTCCGCAGGACGCCCCGACCCCGTTGGCCGCACACGATCAATCGTGCCGAGAGCGTCGTCTGCGGTCTCGAGGATGGCCCTGGGAATTCCCTCGAAGGACTCCTTGATCATCGGCGAGGCCGTGTATCCGTGCTCGCTCGCACGGAGTGCTCCTTCTTCGGCCACTGACCGTGCATAGGACTCTTCCTCCGCATCCAAGTCGGCGCCGCCCGTCGTCGAGCCCGCGGCAAAGGCGCCGGCCAGAGCCAAGCGTGTCGCGACGGTCTCCCATACCGTGAGCACAACGGCCTCTGCTGGTCGGTTGATCAGGTCCTGCACGCGGCTCTCATCGCATTCTCGCGAGCCGTCGGACCCGTCGAAACAGAACAGAACGGGACCATTCTGGTTCCCTGAGTCATGCCACTTGCCCCTTTCTCGTTCGCCTACTCGCCGATCCCGTAGAGAAAATCGTCCAGCGTTCTCCAACTGTCCTCGGGAATCCGTCCTTCGCCCTTGTGCCATGCCACGACCACAGCCACTCCGTCCGGGTCGCGGCCTACCACAGCGGTCCACTCGCTGTGATTGCGCCGACCAATAAGAGATCTCCGAGACTCCAGCTCGCTCACGATTCTCTCCAATTGATCCTCTGACTCGACTTCCATCACGAACGCCTGCAGCCCGATGTGGCCAGCTCCTCCGACAGCACCGGTCCCAATCGCCCGCAAGACGACGACCTGAGTTCTGTCGCTCCCTGGAGCGCTCACGGCCGCCAATTGCTCCTTTTGGGAAAGCAAGGAGAAATCAAGAACCTCCCGATAGAAGCCAATCGATCGGTCGAGGTCAGCCACGTTCATCACCACAGCCTGAAAGTCCATCCTCTGCTCCAAGTCTTCAGTCCAGCGGGGGCATGGCCTGGCGACGTTCCTCTACGACCGAGCCACTTTTTCCACCTCGTACTGCTCAGATTCTGGCTTTGACTACACGCCAGAGACGAGCTCAGCCACGATGTCCGCTGCTGATTGGAGCTGCTTGACCAGCGCCACACTTTGGCCGGCCCACAGTGAGAGCGCTTCGATGTCACCGGTGGTGTCGACCATCGGCGCCGCCGGCTCGTACCGGACTATCTGTTCACCCGAGGCGAAATGGGCGATGACCTCGCCCACGCCCGGTCGCTTCCCGAGCGGCGGCCGCCCCGCGGCCTCCCACGCCGCGGCGGTCGAGTTGCGGAGACGCGATGGGGCGCGTCCGGCCATCCGACCTCGTACAGGTTGGCATACCACTCCGCATCGGTCTCGGCCTGCGTCAATCACGCGCCGGCGATATTCGTCATGGATCGGCATCTCTGCGGCGAGGAGAAAGCGTGTGCCCAGCCATGCCGCCTGCGCTCCAAGGCGCGAAGTACAGCGGCCACCCCGCGGCATCGCCGATCCCGCCTGCCGCGATGACCGGCACCGGTGCCACCGCGTCCACGACTGCGGGCACCAAGGGAAGCGTTCCGACTTGACTCCAGACGTGGCCACCTGCCTCCCAACCCTGTGCGACGACGACATCCACTCCGCTGGCGACCGCTCGCCGCGCCTCTTCCGCGCTGCCGACCGTGTGGAGGACGACGCCGTTCGCGTCATGGACCTGGTTCACGTAGCTCGGCGGGATCTCCCCAGATCAGCGACACGATCCGCAGGCCGGCGTCGAGCGCCTCGTCGAGGCGACGGTGCTGATCGGAATTGAGGATGAAGTTGCCGCCAAACGGGCGGTCCGTGAGCGCCGCAGTCTCTCGAACCACGTCTCCAGCGGGCGTGGACCACGTCAACGCCAACATGCCAAGCGCACCCGCGTTCGAGACCGCTGCCGCCAGTTCGGGCACCGCCGACATAGGCGCCTGCACGATCGGCTGTTCGATCCCGAGCAACTCGCAGACGGGCGTTCGCACCAATACCACCTACCCGTTCGCTCTGATCGCAGGCAATCCGCCCGCTCTGCGACAAAGCCGCAAGCAGCCCGAGGCCCGCCGGCCAACGCAAGTGGCCCAACACTCAACTATGACTGATACGACGTCGGCACCGACTCAGGTGCACGCTTGTTCCACCCATGAAAGGCCGAGTAGTCGCCCGCTTGCCACGACTCTTTTAGTCCCGGCTTACTCAGGTCCCAGTCAGGCCGGATCTCACTCGATGCCGCGCACAGATCACGCCACAGGTCGTAGAAAGACGGTCGACCCCAGAACCAGTAACCGTTGTAAACGCTGTGCACTATGAGGCCCGGCTTGAGCACCAGCGTGTGCGGGATCATCGGGTTGTGCTCGGGATCCGTGTACTCCTGGATGTCGAGGTCCTTCTGAATCGTCCGATCGGGGTCAGAGAGGAAAGGCCACTGGGCTCCCACCTGGGCGCGAGAATTCCTGCGTCGTGTGGTGATCGTCTGTTGAAATGGTGACGACCTGCGTGTAAGCGACCGCTACCTTGGGATAGTTCGCTGCGAGTTCGAGCAGTTGCTGGTGCTCCTTGGGACAGTAATCCCCCCTCGCCAACATGAGGATCATTGGATCCTCGCCTTGGATCTCGCTCAGCTTGCGCACCGTGTTGGTATGGTCGGGCAGTTCGTAGTCTGGAAAGGTCCCACCAGGTTTGATGTCTGATCGCATAGATCAACCGCCCCTTCCGTCGCGTCACGGTCGCACACTGTCGCAGTCGCGCCGAGCCCGCCCTGATCGTCGACGGGCGGGCGAGTCGTCTAAGACTACCGGTCGCGGCCGCCACGCACCGGCGCCAGAGCGACATCACCGCCATGGGAGAAAGCCAATCTCACTGGTTCCTCGGGTCGTCAGTCGGGTCGAGATATTCAAGACCAAGCGGCCCAATGGCGAACACCTGGGTGACGTACGCACCGGACTTTGCCCAGTGGAAATGAGGTGTACCTCCGGGGAGCACGATGACGGCGCCTGCGGGTACGCCTGCAGTTGTTCGTCGTCGAACTGGCTTCCCAGCCCGATGTAGAACACCCCGGAGATGACTGTGTAGACGCGGTCCTCGGGATGCTGGTGGGGCATCAGCTTGACGCCCGACGGCACCTCGACCCTGATCACGTACGGCCCCGGTTCGGAAGGCTCGCCGACGACGATCGCCAGGCGCGCCGTCGGCGGGAACGCGGGAAACGGCTTCCAATCGATGTCCTCCGGCAGGACCGATCTGAAGGTGGCCTGGTCTGGTTGGTGTTTCCCCATGGCTGCTGGACCTCCCGACTCGAGAAGAAAGGGACCCAACGCTGCAACAGCTCGACCTGTGATGCTCCAGCACACCTGCGCATCATCCCGGCCGGATGAGGAAAGATGCCGATCGGACCCTACGCGACATATCCCGAGGACGTCCGAGTGAAGGAGCTCCTGTGAGCACGACCCCGATAGCCGACTATGCGCTTCTTTCGGATCGGCACAGCGCCGCGGTCGGTGAGTCGAGCCGGGTCGATCGATTGGTTGTGCTTTCCACGTTTCGACAGCCCGTCGATCTTCGGTCGCCTCCTCGGCGACGAAGCGGGCCACTGGTCAATCGAGGCCGCGAACGCCACTGACGTGACTCGCCGCTACCTCGACCGCACCATGGTGTTGGAGACCACCTTCCGCACGCCGACGGGCAGGGTCGCTCTCATCGACGCCCTCGCCATGGGCGAGGGGAACCGAGGGCATCAGCTCGGCAGCGACGCGCCCCATCTTCTGCTCCGGCGTGCGACGTGCATCGACGGAGAGGTCGAGTTGAACCTGGTCTACGCCCCGCGCCCCGAGCACGGACTCGTCTATCCCCTGCTCGACGCTGTCGAGGGTGGCGTGACCGCTCTCGGCGGCCCCGACGTTCTGGTCCTCTCCAGTCCCGTGCCCCTCACCGTCGACCACTCGTCCTCCTCGGCCAGCTCCACCTCCGCCAAGGCGAGAGCGCGGCTTCGCGCTGCATCACCGGAAGCGGGCCCAGACGGGCACGGTCGGCCTTTGGAGCCAGTCGGACATCGACGCACGGTTGGACGACACCGTCTCGGCGTGGGAGTCCTGGTCGGAGCTCCACCAGGCGTACGTGGGTCCCTGGCACGACCTGGTGCACCACAGCGGACGGGTCCTGCAGTCCCTCTCCTTCGCCCCAACCGGCGCCATCTGCGCGGCGGCCACCACGTCGCTACCGGAGGTGGTGGGCGGCGCCCGAAATTGGGACTACCGCTACGCCTGGGTCCGTGACGCCTCCTTCACGATTCAGGCCCTTTGGGTGGCCGCTTGCCCTGACGAAGCGAACGAGTTCTTCGACTACATGACCTCCTCCGCTGCTGGCTCGCTCGACCGGGGCGGTGACCTGCAGATCATGTTTGGCATCGGTGGCGAACGGGACCTGACGGAGCGGGAGCTGCCCAACTTGGAGGGCTGGCGACACTCCTCCCCCGTCCGGGTCGGCAACGATGCCTGGAACCAACGTCAGCTCGATGTCTACGGAGAACTGCTCGGCGCCGTGGACCGCCTCTCAGACCACCTCTTCGACGCTTCCAATCGGGTTGGTCCAATGGCCGACCCGGACAAGTGGGGTGCGCCCCCCGATCTGGCACCAGCCACACGGCGATTCTTCGTCCAACTGGCCGACACAGCGGCCCGCCGTTGGCAGGAAAAAGACCAAGGGATCTGGGAGATCCGGGGAGAACCCCGCGACTTCTTGTACTCCAAACTGATGTGCTGGGTCGCGCTCGACCGGGCGGTGACCCTCGCTGGTCATCTCGACGCTCACGAGCGAGTCGACACATGGAAACAGACCCAGGCCCAGATCCGTGAGGCGATCCTGACCAGGGGCTGGAGCGACAGCGCCCAGTCCTTCACTCAGTCCTTCGGCTCGGACGAGCTCGACGCCTCGACGCTCATGTTGCCATTGGTTGGGTTCCTTCCCGCCAACGAACCGAGAGTGCTGGCCACCCTCACGGCGACCGAAGAACGCCTCACCGATGAGCGGGGACTGGTCTACCGCTACCGATCCCACGACGGGCTCGAGGGTGAAGAAGGCACCTTCCTCCTGTGCACCTTCTGGCTGGCCCAAGCCCTGGCCAGGGCCGGACAGCCGGCTCGTGCCCGTTCCGTCTTCGAACGGGCGGCCGCGTTCGTCAACGACGTGGGCCTGCTCGCCGAGGAGGTCGATCCTGCCGGCGGAGAGCTGTTGGGCAACTTTCCCCAAGCCTTCAGCCACATCGGGCTGGTGAACGCAGCCTGGGCCATCTCCGAGACCGAACTCCGACAAGAGTCTGCTGCTGGGAATCCCCCCGGCGCGCCAGACCTCTCGGACGGAACACGGGCTCGATAGCGGCGGCCATCGCTTCCCGGCGGCTTCCGGTCGGCCGCCACCCGATCGGGCACTAGGCCCTGGACTTGGACGACACGGAGCGCGAGTGTGGAGCGCGGACCGGCTCCCGTGGGCGGGTCGTGGCTATCGACCCGACGGAGAGGAGCCGCTGTCGTGGACATGAAGCTCGAAGTGGTGGTCGTTCCCGTCTCCGATGTGGACCGGGCCAACGGCTTCTACCAGTCGCTCGGGTGGCGCCTCGACGCCGATTTCCCAGGTGACGACGGCTTCCGGGTCGTACAGCTGACGCCGCCAGGCTCGGCGTGCTCGATCATTTTCGGCAGCGGAGTCACCGCGGCCGAACCTGGCTCGGCTGAAGGTCTGCAGCTCGTCGTCTCCGACATCGAGGCGGCCCGGGCGGACCTGGTCGACCGTGGTGTCGAGGTGAGCGAGGTCTTCCATGACACCGGTGGGGTCTTCCACCACGCGGGCACCGAGGCACGCGCTGTCGGGCCCGGACCCTGAACACAAGTCCTACGGGTCGTTTGCCTCGTTCAGTGATCCGGACGGAAACGGCTGGTTCCTTCAAGAAGTCACGACACGCCTTCCAGGGCGCTGAGCACGCCAAGAGCCGATGCTCGCTCGGCCGGCCCCTTTTGATCAGCAGGAGGTTCCAATGCAAGCCACCTACGACTCCCCCAACGATCTGGCCGCGGCACTCCGACGGGCTGAGGAGGCCCACGGCCGCCACGAACAAGAGATCGGGCATCCCGACAAAGACTGGCCGGACTGGTATGCGCGCTACATGGTGGACGAGCAGTCGGGACATTCCGGTCAGGCCAACCCGGGCGCGACCGCATGAGCGACTACGACGTCATCGTCTTCGGCGCAGGCTCCCCGGGCGAACACTGCGCAGGTGAGTTGGCCGACGGTGGACTGCGGGTCGCCGTCGTGGAACGCCAGCTGGTGGGCGGCGAGTGCTCCTACTGGGCGTGCATCCCGTCGAAGACGCTGCTGCGACCCGGCGAGGCCGCCCAAGAGGCACGCGAAGCAGCGTCCAGCGCCACCGTCGACGTCGAGGCCGCCTTGGCCTACCGCGATTTCATGGTCTCGAATTACTCGGACACCGGCCAGGAGCACTGGCTGGCGGGAGGGGTATCGACCTCCTGCGCGGCACTGGTCGGCTGGCCGGTGCGGGTGTGGTCGAAGTGGACGGAGCGCCCCACAGCGCGGCGCACATCGTCATCGCGACCGGCGCGGATCCCGTCGTGCCACCGGTACCCGGCCTCGCCGACTTGGAGGGCGTCTGGAGCAACCGCGAGGTCACCGGAATGAAGGCCGTGCCGCGTCGCCTGCTGATACTGGGGGGCGGGCCGGTCGGCGTCGAGATGGCCCAGGCCGTGCGCCGTCTGGGCGGCGAGGTGGTCGTCGTTGAAGCGGCTGAACGCGTGCTGGCCCATGAGCCGGCGCCGCTGGGCGAGGCGCTGGGCGAGGTGCTCCGCGGCGACGGAATCGAGCTGAAGTTGGGCGCCCAAGCAACGGCCGCCCGACGCGACGGCGAGGACTTCGTCTTGACACTCGGTGACGGCAGCGAGGTGCGAGGCGACCACTTGCTGCTCGCTACAGGCCGGCGCCCCCGGGTGGACGGGATCGGCCTCGACACAGTCGGCGTCAAGGCCGACACGCGCGGCATCCCGGTCGACTCCCACCTGCGCGTGGGCGACGGCCTGTGGGCCATTGGCGACGTCACCGGCGTGCGACTGCTGACACACGTGGGGAAATACCAGGGCGAAGTCGTCGCGCCAACATCCTCGGCGAACCTCGTGAGGCCAACTACGAGGCCATTCCCGACGTCGTCTACACCGATCCCCAAGCAGCGTCGGTGGGTGCCACAGAGGCCGCCTTTCAGGCCACCACTCCACTCTCGGAGGTGGCCAAGACCGCGACGTACACCCACGCCTACGCGCAGTCGAATGGCTTTCTGACCCTCCTCAGCGACGGCGACTCTTTGACCGGCGCCTACGCCTTAGGACCCGAGGCCGGCGAGTGGCTGCAACAAGCCACACTGGCCATTCGCGCCAAGGTGCCACTCGACGTACTGCGGGACACCATCCAGCCGTTCCCCACTTTCTCAGAGATTTACGTTGCCACTCTCAAAGCGCTGCACAAGCAAATTGGGATGGCGCGTCAGCCGGCGACGCGCTAGCGACGAACCAATCCAGATCTGGGCCAGTCCCTGCACGACCACCCAGACGCGCTCCGGCTCGCGAGGGGGTCGACAGAGCGCCACGGCGAACGTCAACGTTGAGGAAGTGACCCAGCGACAGACGATCGGAGAGGTCATGAGCACACAGGACCGTAAGGTCGCCATCATCACCGGAGGCTCTCAGGGCATCGGCGCTGGCCTGGTCGCCGAGTACCGCAGGCGGGGATGGGCGGTCGTGGCCACAGCTCGGACGATCAAACCGGATGGGGACCCCGCCGTCCTCGCCGTTGATGGGGACATTTCTGAAGCGGCCACCGCCGACCGGATCGTCAGTGGGGCGCTCGAGCGTTTCGGTCGCATCGACACCCTTGTCAACAACGCTGGGCTTTACATCTCAAAGCCATTCACCGACTACACCGCTGATGACTATGCGGCTGTGGTCGGTGTCAACCTCACGGGATTCTTCACGTTGACGCAGCGCACCATCGTTGAAATGCTGAGGCAAGGGGGCGGCCACGTTGTCAACATCTCGAGCACCTTGGCTGACTACGCGAACTCGAGCGCGCCCTCCGTCTTGACTTCGCTCACCAAAGGTGGGCTTGCCTCGGCCACCAAGTCATTGGCCATCGAGTACGCCTCCCGCGGTATTCGGGTGAACGCTGTCTCGCCGGGAATCATCCAGACCCCGGTGCATCCGGCAGAGAGCTATGTCGGGCTCGGTTCGCAACTCCCCCCACTCGGGCATGTAGGCCAGGTCCGCGACATCGTCGAGGGCATACTCTTCCTGGAGGCGTCGCCGTTCATAACCGGCGAGGTCATTCACATCGACGGCGGGCAGATCGCCGGCCACTGACGTTGCACTCGTGTCGTCCTGGGCCGCCCTCGAAGGACCTCCCTGGCGGCGCAGTGCGGCCACGCCGCTCGACCATTCTTCATGAGGTCCATCTCGAGCAGCGAGTGGACTCGGCACTCCGGCTACGGCAATCTTCATTGGCCTCGAGCTCTGAGGCAGCATGGGGCGTTCGAAGGAGGATCGGAGATGCGGCCCGACATGCACGTGGACGCAACCTTCGAGGTTGAGCCTTCGATTGCCATCACTGTGGGCGAGTGGTACGTACAGTGTCGAAGCGCTCATCGGGACGCTCAGGTGATCGAGGCGTACCGGCAACTCCAAGAGCAAACGGATGACCTGTTCGCTTGCCTGACTCGAGAGGCCTGCCGCCGGACGATACGAGTGGAATTCACCCGATGCGCTCGACCATATGAATGTGACGACGAGCTCATCTTCGCAGTGCGTGCCAACGGGACTCTCGAGATCACTTCCGCCGCCACCTCGCACGGGCGCCTCCATCCTCTCTTGGACTGTCAGTTCGGCGGGGCGTTCGATCGTTTCCGTGCCGTCCATGACCTCATCGGTCATGCGTGGTGCGGATACGGCTTCGATCTCGACGATGAATGCGCTGCCTGGAGCGCTCAAGACCGCCTGCATGGCGGTCTCGCACGGTTCGCCCTGGCAACCGAGCTGTATGGAGTGAACGCCGCACGCGCCCTTCTCGGTGAGGCGCCAGACCTCAGAGCATTGCTCCTGACGCCTTCGTTCGGGACCGGGATCTATTCCGTCTCCACACGAGAAGGGTGAGCCACGCCGCTGCCTCGTGGGGTGGTTCTGGTCCGCGGCAACCCTCTGACTGTCACTCCTCGTTCACTTCACCGCGACCTGGTAGCCGGCGACAATCCCGGGAAGATGAACGAGGGAGCACCTCGAAGGAGTCAAGTGGGGCTGGGATTCCCACAGGACTGCAGCGCGCTCAGCAACGGCGAAGTGGAGGATCCAGACGTCAGCTCGCGACGTCAAGCCTGTCATCGGCACGACGGCCGCCCCACAGGGCCAGGCGGTGGACCACAGAACGAAATGAATCACCCCTGGTCGTGAACACCGCGCTGGGCCCGCTCGTCCTCTCATGCCGGCTCACTTAAGTGCCGCGGCCTTACTGCCGACGTTAGTAGGTGCACCGGGAGTTGGGAACTCGCCGCGCCCGCTGAGATCCAAGGGACGAGCTGACCATGAAGATTCGACGAAAGGACAGCGACTCGTCGGTGGCCGGAGGAGACATCCTCGTGGCGCCGACCGAGGGACACCACGACGGGGAACTTCCGTCGGACGAGGTCGGTACAGACGAAGAGTCACCTGTCAGTGTGGTGCCCGCGGCGGCGCCAACGACTGCAGCCGCGACGACACCCTCGGCCGCGCCGCGCCCGAGGGGAATGCTGGGCGAGGTGCTCGTGGCAAGGGGTGTCGTGTCCGAGTCGCAGGTTGCGGCCGCGCTGGAGCTCCAGAGAAGCTCAGGCAAGCGACTGGGCGAGGTCCTCGTGGACATGGGAGCCCTTGACGAGCGGAGTCTGGTAGAGGCTTTGGCCGACTTCTTCGGCATGCCCGTCACGGACCTCAGGCGCGACGACGCCCCGACCCAGCCGCGTTGGCCCTGATACCGGAGTCGCTGGCTCGCGAGCACCTCGTGATCCCCGTCTTCGTCGACGGAGAGGGACTGCACGTGGCCGTCTCGCAGCCGAGTGACGACCTCCGGTTCATGCTGGCAGAGACCAGTGGACGTTCGATTCGCCTCCGGCTGGCACCGATCAGCGACATCCGCTGGGCCGTGGACCGCAGCTACCAGGCCCTCGGGAAGGTCGAAAAGGCCGTCATGGCCTTCGAGGCCGTGGAGGTCACGCGCAAGCGCACCGTGGTGGCGGAGAAAACCGCCTCTGTGGTCGACGAGAACGCGCCCGTCGTGCAAGTCGTCGACAGCATCCTGACCCAGGCTCTGCGTGACCGAGCCTCGGACGTCCACATCGAGCCCTCGGACGGCGTGACCTATGTCCGCTACCGGATCGATGGCGTCCTCAAGGACGTGCTCGAACTCCCGGTCACCATGGGGACGGGGTTGCTCAGTCGCATCAAGATCATGGCCGACATCAACATCGTCGAGAAACGCCGTTCCCAGGACGGTCAGTTCAGTATCGATATCGACGGGAACCCCGCCGACGTGCGGGTGGCCACGGTCGCCACCATCTGGGGCGAGAAGTGCACGTTGCGCATCCTGGACAAAAGGCGATCGGTGCTGCGGCTTGACGAGCTGGGCATGCCGGCGGACACCTATGAGACCTACTCCAGGTTGGTGCGTGCGCCGTTCGGTATGGTCCTGTGCGCTGGACCGACGGGCAGCGGCAAGACAACGACGCTGTACGCAACCCTGAGTGAGGCGAGTGACCGCTCCCGAAACGTGATGACGATCGAGGACCCTGTCGAATTCGTCTTTCCGAAGATCAACCAGATCCAGACCAACGAGGCGGCCGGCATGACGTTCGCCGATGGACTGAAGTCCATCTTGCGGCAGGACCCCGATGTGATCCTGGTCGGCGAGATTCGCGATGCTGAGACCGCCCGCATCGCAGTACAATCGGCTCTCACGGGTCACTTCGTGCTGTCGTCCGTGCACGGCAACGACTCGGTCTCCGCTCTCCATCGATTCTTGGACATGGGGATCGAGTCATTCCTGATCAGTTCGTCCGTCGTCGGCGTCGTCGGACAACGCCTGGTGCGTCGTATCTGCCCGTCGTGCAGAGTCCGCTACACGCCTAGCCGGGACGAACTCGCGTTCTACGAAGAAAGCGGAGGCGATACCAAGACCGAGTTCTGGCACGGATCCGGCTGCAACTACTGCAGCGAGACCGGATTCCTGGATCGCGTCGGGGTCTACGAGCTGCTCGTCATGACCTCGGACATCAGGCGCCTGGTGGCTGCCAGAGCCACCCAGGAAGACATACGGAGTCGGGCTCAGGAGCAGGGCATGCGTACGTTGCGAGACGAGGCCGTCCGCCTGGTGACCCAGGACATAACGACCATCTCCGAAGTGATGCGAAGCGTCTACTCAGCGTGAGCTCAGCACGCGGAACGGGACAGGTCGCCGCTCCCTCGCCATCGACGTGTTGCCCCGTTCATCCGAGCGCTGTGGCGTCGCCCATCGTCCGGATGCTGGTATCGGTTGACCCCATGCCGACCGTTCACCCCTTGTAGTCCACCGGGAGCTAGTGGCGGCTACACGGTTCTCACGGTCGATACCGCCTGACCTCGAAGATCTCATGTCTGTCGTGACCGCTCCCGAGGCGATCCCGGCGGCGATTAGTAGGCCCAGATGCTGGGTATAACGCGTCTCGCCGCCCAACCTCGGCTCGTTCGCCTCGTTGCCACGAGCGTCCGTTTCCCACGTCCCGGCATCACGTCTCGAGCGGAAGTCCGAACCACCAGAATCCAACCTGGGGATGGAGGTACCAGCATGGACAAAGCAGAAGCCACCTGGCAGCCCTATGAAAAACATGGTCGACTCACTACGCAAAGCGACTTGCCGGACACAGTGTTCGCCTTCCCCAAGGAGCGCAAAGAACCCCTCACGGATGCTGCGCACGTACGAAATGCTGTCGCACGCTTCGATCAGGTCACCGATGTATCCGATGCCGACCGCTCGCTCGCCTTCGCAAACATCCAGAAGGCTGCCAGCTACTACGACATCGATCTTTCCGAGACCGATTGGCACCAACTCGGAGTCCATCCGCAGGGCCATCGCCAAAAGAACGCCCGCTAGGCGACCCCTCCACCAAGGCGACGTGATCGAGGGCGATCTGCCGGCCCAACCCTTAGCGTGCCGGATTACGCCGGGTTGCGACGCGCTAGGCGTCTCTGCGCCCAGTGGCAGCGACCAGGACCACCGTGCGGCCAGTCGTCTTCCGGCACTCGAGCGCCTCGAGCGCGGCAGGGACGTCAGCGAACTCGATGTGTCGGCCGATCACGGGCCGGATGGTTCCGGCACGGGCGAGATGCAAGATGCGGCTCCAGGCGTCCACTCCCTGTGCAGTCGACAAGAAGTTCATGCCAAACGGACGTACCGGCCGTGGTGAGTCAGCGTAGGCGAAACAGATCCCTACCAAATCGAAGTTCCCGTAGATGCTGGGCTGGATCGGCAGCGGTCGCTCCTCTGCTTCGATGCCAGAGGCGAACCCGATGATGAGATGCCGGCCATTGAATGCCATCGCCCGAAACGTCTCTGTCGTCACGTCGCCACCCACGGTGTCAAAGGCAACGTCGACGCCCCGTCCGTTCGTGACGTCATCGACGAAGGCAACGAAATCATCCCTGCGGTAGTTCACGCCGTAGTCGGCGCCCAACGAGAGGCAGAACTCGACCTTCTCGTCGGTCCCCGCTGTGGCAATCACCGTCGCGCCGAAGGCCTTCGCCAGCTGGACGGCGGCCGACCCGACGCCCCCGGCTGCGGCGTGGACGAGCACGACGTCCCCTGCGTCCATCCGTGCCCGGACCTTCAGGGCGAGGTAGCTCAGCTGGTAGGGGAAGTACATCGCAATTCCCTCGGCCGCGCTGAGCCACGTGGGGAGCTGTTGCAGCATTGCTCCTTCGAGCAACGCCGCTGACGCGTAGCCGCCCTGCACGCCCGCGGTGGCGCCAACCACCCGTCGCCCGAGCAGTCCTTCGCAACCCGGCCCGACGGCGTCAACGGTTCCTGCGGCTGCCATCCCGATGACAAAGGGGGGTTCGAATTTCAACAGACCGTATCGACCACGGATTGTGTCGATGTCGTTGAAATCGAGACAGAAAGCCTCCACGGCAATTCGGACTTGATTGACACCTGGTTCGCCGACGGGCACCGTCTGGATCTCGAGAGCATCGGTGGGTGCAGCCAGCCGGGTGACCATCCAGGCTGTTGCCATTGTCGTCATGCGGTGACCCCGTAGTGGACCGGCAGGTGTTTGATGCCATTGAGCCACGACGAACGGAGGCGCGTTGGTGGACCCAGTAACGTCATGTCGCTCAACTCGTCGGCGATCACGTCGAACATCACTTTCAGCTCGAGTCGGGAGAGGTTGGCTCCAATGCAGTAGTGCGAGCCGCCAGCGCCGAAGGTGACATGGGGATTTGGCGAACGACCGATGTCGAATCGCCGGGGGTCCTGGAACGCCTCTTCATCGAAGTTGGCGGAGGCGAAGTACAGGCCCACTCGTTCGCCACTGTGCACCAACTGACCGGCGACTTCCATGTCCTCGTTGGCCGTCCGCTGAAGGACCACAGCGGGTGACGCCCAGCGCAGGATCTCATCGACGGCGGTCGTTGGCCGTTCGGAACGCCATCGTTCCCACTGGTCCGGATGTTGCAGAAACGCCAACATGCCGTGTGTGATCGCTTGCCGGGTGGTCTCGTTGCCCGCGACGGCGAGGATCATGAAGAAGAACGCGAACTCTTCGCTGGTGAGGCGTTGGCCATCGGCGTCGGGTTTGACCAGTCGGCTGGTGACGTCGCCCAGATCGTTGTCGAGCCGTACTTCCGCGGCCGCGTGTGCATAGGCGAACATCTCGACGACGCCCGAAAGATCGGTGCTTGCGTACTCCGGGTCCTCGTTGCCGGCCATCTGGTCGCTCCAGTCGAAGAGCCGCTGGCGGTCGACGTCCGGGATGCCCATCAGGCCGGCAATGGCCTGCAAGGGCAGATGACGGGCTACGTCGATCACGAAGTCGCCCGTACCGTCGTGTTTCGCGGACCAGACGATCTGGTGGGCTCGTTCGCGTAGGTCGTCTTCCAGACCAGCCAGCGCGCGTGGGGTGAAGCATCGGTTTCCGACCCTGCGAACTCGGGTGTGGCGGGGCGGGTCCATGCAAAGCAGGAGGTTCTTCGTAGATTCGCCCGTGGGATCAGACTCATCGAGCCGGCGAACGAACGCGGAGTTGGCCTCCACGGACCACCCCGGGGTCCTGGTCACCGCCGTGATGTCGGCGTGGCGCGTGATCGCCCAGAATCCCGCGTCGCCGTATCCCGCCTTGGACGCTTGCGGGTTCCACCGAATGGGTTGATTTCGGCGCAGCCAGGCGAACTCCTCCAACGGCAGATGATCCGCAAGGAGGTCGGGGTCGGTCAGATCGAGGCGAGCGTCAACAGTCGTCGAGTGCACGACGGCAGTCCTCCTTGCTCGACGTCGCGTGGCAGCCCGCGACCGTAGACTTTGAAACTCGCCAGTGTCAACTATGGTGGTTCGAGATGGAGTACCAGGTCACCATGCCCTTCAAAGGGGTCAGCGCTGAAGCCCGGCGCGCCGATCGACGGAATCGACTGGTCGCGGCTGGCTTCGAGATCGCCGGAACCGAGGGTGCGGACGCGCTCGGCGTCGGCCGCGTGTGCGTGGCCGCCGGACTGACGAAGCGATACTTCTACGAGAGCTTCGCGTCGCTCGCCGAGCTCCAGAGCGCGATCGTCGACCATGCGATCGCGGCAATGTCGGAGCGCGTCGATCCATTCAGGCCGAGCGAACCTGGTGAGCCACCACAAGCGTGGCTCGAGGCCTTCGTCGCGGCGTTGGTCGACGACGAGTGTCTTGCTCGAGTATTGCTCGCCGAGACCCACGGCGGCGCGCTCAGTCCTTTTCGGCACCAGATCATCGATGTGGCCATCGCAGGAATGGCGCCCAATGGCTCGGATCCGGACACGGGCCTTCGTGCTCGTCTCGTCTCCTATGCGCAGATCGGCATCCTGAGCGAGCTGTGCCTGGCATGGCACCAGGGGCGGTTGGCGATGGAGCGGGCAGCTCTGGTCAGCGTGCTGGCTGATCTTTTCGTCCGTATCGACGGCGCTCGTTCTTGAAATCAGACAGACGGCTGCCCCGGAACGGCGAGAGCCTCGGGTCTCCGCGACGAATGGCCGTGGGACAGCCCCATCATCTCGATTTTAGGGGTAGGTGACCGTCCCACTGTAGGTCGCTCCTTGCACCATCACGCTGAACCCGTCGCCACTGCTCGCCGTCCCGTATGTGTTGTAACCGGAACCGAATTGGTAGATGACCTGCGTACTTGTGTAACTGCTCACGACGAGTCCGATGCAGTCGCCTCCACTGCCGGCGCCCCAACCTCCCGTTGTGTCGCTAAAGGTCAGACTCACACCCGTGAAGTTGTCGCCGGTCGTTCCGCACCCCGCTGAGAAGCTCCCGGGTTCGGTCCCGAAGTTGCTCCCGCTGATCGTGACAGTGGGGTTCGACGCGTCCCCTCCAAATGCGACGGAGCTGATTGTCGGGGGACCCGTCACCGGCACCTTGAACGCGCCGATTCCATCGGGGCCGCCGAGCCCGGTGGGGCCGTCATACCCCGGTCCCGCCTGGCAGAAGTAGGCCGGCGTACAGGTGCCCTCGGTCCCCTTCGTGATGTCGTAGAAGTTGCTCGAAGCCGCGGACCAAGCCGCTGACGCTGCGACCGTGTAGGTCGGCTGGTTGTCCGCCAAGCCGTACATCCCCGCAATGATCGGCGACGACACGCTGGTGCCGAAGCCGTAGAGCCACCCTGGCTCCTCGTAGGTGTCGTAGAACTTCACGTTCGCGGCCACCGCACTCACATCGGCGGTCATGCGCATGTCGCAGCCGGCGTCGGTCTGCCAGGCAGGCTTCTGCTCGTACGACGAGCAACCGCTGCCCGATCCCTGGGTCGGCGGACTACTCGCCGTGTTCACCCAGGCCTTCTCCTTCCAAGCCCGCGCGTTCGTCGCCGCCTTCAGCTGAGTGCCGCCGACGGAGGTCACGTAGGGTGAGGCGGAGGGGTACTGCACGCCACCTTGGTAGGCGCCATCGCCCGAGGAGTCCGTGATGTCGACGCCGGGATGATCGAAATTCGCGTCATAGCTGGTCTCGCCGTTGAACTCGCCTGTCCCCCAGCTATTGCTGATAACGCCCGCGCCCAGCGCAGCAGCCTCATTCTCGGCCGTTGTCAGGTCGCCGAAGCCGTTTGAGTCGGCCTCGACCAGAAGGATGTGGCAGAGCGGGCATATCGCCGAGACCATCTCCATGTCGAGCGAGATCTCATCGGCCCACCCACTCCCCGAATTCGTGCTCGGGTAATTGCTGGTCTGACCTTCCTGGTTGACCTTTTCGAAGCATCCGTTGGTGGTCGTGCATGCAGCCAGCTTGTTGAACGTGCGATAGGTGGCGAGGTCGCTCGCCGCGTTCGGGTCGTCGTATGGGTCCACCACTGCGACCAGGCTGCCGTTCCCGTCGCTCCCGATCAGACTCTTGATCGCGTAGGCGTTTTCGAGGTTGCAGGCCGTCCACCCTGTCGCCTTGTCCTGAGCACACAGCTTGGCGCGGGTCTCGAACGGTACCCCTGCAGCGGATGTCCCGGCGGATTCGAGGCTCAAATAGCAGCGGGCGACACCGGCCGGCTCGGCCCGGTTGCACGACGCGGGGGTCGCGCCAACCCCGTCTGCTGCATCGGCCGATCGTGTCGGCGCAGAGGCGCTCGCCGTAACGCCGCCGATCGGAATCACCAACAGGCCCATGAGCAGGGCCACGGTCCCCGCGGCCCAGCCACGTCGAAGTTCCATCTTCCGGCTCCTCTCAGGTGTGCCAAGGGTAATGCAGCGCCGGACGTTGCTCCCGGTACAACCAGCCCGGTCTTCAGCGCATCGCGCAGCACGGCCGGGAGAACCTCACGACTCAGACGCTCCCATCTCGTCCTGATCGCCAACTTCCGTCGTCGCGTCGGAGAGTCCGGAAAGGACCGCTGCCTGCACCTCTGGATCGGTGAAGAGGCTGGCCACAGCGCGCGTGCCAACCCGCTCGGAGGACTTGGCTACGGCGGCGGCCACCAGGTCAGAGCGGCCAACGTCGATCCACGCTGGATGGATATATGAAGAGCGAGTGACGGTGGTTGTGTCGCCGAGCAGAGTGGCTGCCGCCCCGACAGCGAGGCGCTCCCGAGACCTTGCCGAGATGTCCGCTGGAGGTTCGGCTCCAGCAAGCACCGCAACTGCTGCAACCGTGGCGCCCCACGTGCGGAACACCTTGGCGCTCGCTGGCGCCTGGGTATGTGCATGGAGGTAGGAGTTCACGGTGGCACTCGTCACGTGATGCGTCCCATGTTCACCGGTTACAGCAAAGATTGGCTGCGCATCGTCGCCCGCCGCATGTACGAGCGCATCCACAACCTTTGCCGTCATCTGGTCGTGAACAGTGACGGTGTGAGAAAGGTGTTCCTTGCCGACGAAATGAAAGGTCATAGTCGGACCGCGCGTATCGACGTGGTTCCGCCGAAGTGTTGTGAGTCCGTAGGTGTGATTGTCTCGGGCATACCGGTCGTTGCCAACGCGAAGGAGACCGCGCTCTAAAAGCCTGACCATGGCAGCGGTCACGACACGGGCGTCGAGTGGATCCTTGCGGTATCGAGCGATGTCGCGCTCAACCTGAAGGCGCAGCGCCGGCATGGCCGCGGCGAACAGTGTCATGCGGGCGAACTTCTGGTCACTGGCGAGATCTCGAGCCGCTGCCGAATATCGATACTGAGTGCGACCGCGCTGGTCGACGCCTGTCGCCTGCACGGACGCGCTGGGGTCGGCGGACGCCCACACATCGACCCATGCGGGTGGAATCGCCAGCCGCCGCAGTCGCTCGAGAACAGCCGGGTCGTCCATCGCATCTCCGGCCTCGTCGACCCACGTGTCCGGTCTTGCCGTGATTCGGTGGAACCCTGGCGGGCGGAAGGCCCGCGGCGTTGGCAGCGGCCTACTGCGGGAGACCCCCCTCACCGCTCTGGCGCGTTCCGCTCGGTTGCCACTCGCCACGTCTTCGCCCTCAGTTCCAGGGAAGGGTCGCGCGCAACTGCCAGTAGCCGCTCGAGTCCTGATTGATGGTTTCGAGCAGCCGTCCAATGAGTTCCGGGTCGAGTTGGAGTGCGAGGGCGGCGAGGTTGCTCTCCACCTCGTTCTTGGAGGCTGCACCGCTGAGGACGACGTCCGCCCACGGC
Organism: uncultured Acidimicrobiaceae bacterium; assembly: GCA_963736225.1. Taxonomy (GTDB): domain Bacteria; phylum Actinomycetota; class Acidimicrobiia; order Acidimicrobiales; family RAAP-2; genus Bog-473. The sequence goes on from CAVTOF010000004.1 coordinate 576,425, forward strand.
TGGGCCAGCACCACAGCGAGCGCCACTGCGTCTGGAGTGCTCCCGGCCCTCGCCGCCGTCTCGGCGAGCTCTGTCACATCGCCACGGGCGGTGAGTCGGCCGTTGGCGAGGGGCTCCTTGACGATCACTCCCAATCCTGCGGCATGGGCCGCTCCGAGAGCAGCACCTGCACCCCGTTCGAGCAAGTTCCACGTCGCCTGCACCGTGTCGAAGCCGCCGATCTCAAGGGCCCGTTCGATCGTCTGCGCTTGGCCAGGACCAGTGACCGTGAGCCCGATCGACACCCCGCTGGCTCGCAGCTGCGCCAGCTCATCGAGCACGGCTCGGTCGTCCAGCACTCCGCTCCGCACGGTGGCGGAGTGGATTTGATAGAGGCGCAAATTCGGCCCGAGCAATTCCCGGCTCTCCGACAGCTGGCGACGAAGTGCACGGAGCGAGAGATCCTTGACCTCGTTCACCGCTGCGTCCACGCGCCAATCCGCCACGTAGGTGTAGCCCCACTTGGAGCCGACGGCCACCTCGCCGTGTGTCAGATGGCGACGCTCCAGCCAAGCCGCCAAGAAGGCTTCCGCAAGCCCGTACGATCGTGCGGCATCGAAGTAGCGCACTCCCCAGTGATAGGCCGCGTCCAGAACCGAGTGCGTCAATCGCTCCAACGACGCCACCGACGTGTGCCCGGCGAGATCCGAGGCATGTCCGAGATTGATATAGCCCGGCCGACCGAGCGCGGCGAGCCCGAGCCCCATTCGACTGACCACCAGACCCGAACGACCCAGAACCGTTGGCACCGGTCGCGAAGAGTAACCCCCGCTCTGTCCCGATCGGAAACTCCCGCCAGCGAAGTGCCGAACAGCTCACCGTTTCACAGCATTCGGGGACCGGACCTCATCGACGCCGCGGGTGCCGGAACCCGCCGTTACGGCGACCGCGCAGTACCGAAGGGCCATCCTCACGCAAGGGGCCGTGCTCAGCCATCGAGAGGTTGGCGGCGGTATTGATCAGGGCCACATGTGAAAACGCCTGCGGAAAGTTCCCCAGCAAACGATCGGCCTTCGGGTCGTATTCCTCAGAGAGAAGACCGACGTCGTTGCACAGGCCACAGAGCCGTTCGAACAATTCTTTTGCCTCGTCGTAGTGTCCCAAGAGCACCAGATTGTCGGCAAGCCAGAAGGTGGTCATCAAGAACGCGCCCTCTGTCCCTTTCAGGCCGTCGACGTCCTCGTCGGTATCGGTCTGGTAGCGACGGACGAAACCGTCGGTGACGAGGCCCTTCTGAATCGCCTCGACGGTGCCGACGATGCGCTGGTCGTCGGGCGGGAGAAAGCCGACTGGCGCGAGCATGAGCAGACTCGCGTCGAGCAGTTTTGAGCCGTAAGACTGGGTAAACGAGTTGAGCTCAGGGTCGAAACCCTTGTCGCAGACTTCCGCGTGGATCTCGTCACGCAATTGGCGCCAATGATCCACGTCCCCTATAGGCAGAATGCCCTCCTCGGCCAGGGTGACGGCGCGATCGAAGGCAACCCAGGCCATGACCTTCGAATGAGTGAACTGCCGCCGTGGACCGCGGACCTCCCATATCCCATTGTCCGGCTCGCGCCACACCTTCTCTAGGTGATGGAGAATCGCCTTGGCCTGACCCGGCGATACGTTGGACTCTTTGGGGATTGGGCTTTGCCAGTACGTGACGGCCGAGTCGAGAACTTCGCCGTAGACGTCGAGCTGGAGCTGCAACACCGCTCTGTTGCCGATGCGGACGGGCGTTGATCCCTCGTAGCCTGAGAGGAACTCGAGCTCGAACTCGGGGAGCATTCGTTCTCCATCGACGCCGTACATGATCTGCATCTCCCCGGGGGTGCCGGCGACGGCGCGGCGGAGCCAGCCCACCCACGCCGCTGCTTCATCGGTGTACCCCGAGACCAAGAAGGCCTTCAGGGTGAAGGTCGAGTCCCGGAGCCACGAATAGCGGTAGTCCCAGTTGCGGTCGCCCCCGATGGTCTCTGGGAGCGATGTCGTCGCCGCGGCACAGACCGCGCCAGTGGGCTCGTAGGTGAGGGCCTTCAGCGTGATGAGTGAGCGGACGACCAAGTCGCGCCAGCCGCCGTTGTACGTGCAGCGACTGATCCAGTTGTGCCAGTAGTGCCGTGTGTGGTTGCGGGTTGCCAGGCTGTCGAAAGGAAGCGGAGCGTGCTGCTCAGACGGGAACCAGGTGAGCGAGAAGGAGCGCCGTGTGTCTCCCGAGACCGAGAAAGAGGCAACGGTGGTGTTGTCATTGCCAACAAGCCGGACCGGGCTGTGCAGGCGAAGGCCGTCACGGCCAGCGACAAGAACAAGGCCATCTCCGGTCGCAGTCGCCCAGGGCGTGACCGCGCCGTACTCGAAACGCACGATCAGCTCCATCTGCATCTCGACGGTGCCACTGCGAGCTTCGACGATACGGTGGATCATCGAGTGGCCGTCGTAGGGCGGCATGAAGTCGTACACCACCGCCGAGCCCGTCGCCGTCTCGAAGATCGTTTCGAGGATCAGCGTCTCGGGTTCGTACTGGCGAGTGACTTTGGTGACCTCGCCCTTCGGGGCGATGAGCCAGCGTCCGTTGCTTGCGTCCCCGAGCAGCGCCGCGAAGGCGGCGGCGGAGTCGATCCGCGGCGCACACCACCAGTCGATGGATCCGGTGAGGTCGACGAGGGCGACGGTTTTCGTGTCGCCGATGATGGCGTAGTCCTCGATCTTTGAGGGCATGACTCCTCCTCAGGACTCAGTCCCGGGTTGGCGCGGCTATGACTCGACTGAGAAGAATCGATCAAATGCTGCTTGATCGCTGTAAAAGGATTCAATCCTCGAGATCCGATCTTGTCCGTCGCGTTCGGTCACCGAGACGAGGAAAATGACCCGGAAATCGTGCTCCTGACCCTCGCGTTGCAGATGAATCTTCGCGAGCCCGGCAACATTGTCGACTCCGGCCATCCAATCTTCCCATTGGAGGACATCGATTGGATCGTCTGTGAGTCGGAGAAAGGTCGAGAGGTGCGCCGCCACAGCTCGAGCACCCCGGAAGGTCCCTGAGGGTGCGTGTGTTCCGGGTACGACGTCTACGACCTGAGGATCCAGGAGTTCGCAGGCAGCGTCAACATTGCCTCCGAACAACTTCTGAAAAAAGTCAGCGGCTACCGTGACGCGGGAATCCGGCATGATTCGAATCCTTCCCATCCATGGCCCGAGCGACCACTGTGGCCTCCCGGACGATCGCTCGTCGACCGGGCGGGGCGGCTCGCGCAGTCTGGTCAGCTCGAGCGTCGGTGGCCGGGGCCACTCGCGTGCCTGCAAGTCAGTCCTTCCTTTCTCCTGACCAGGAGATTCTCAGACGCGGACGAGGGGATCCGAACCGGCGGCTTCACCTCGGCAACGGGGTGATGTTCTTCCGGGCAGCAGTCAGACGTCCAGTGAATAGACCAGGGGGACAATCGCTTGGTAATACTCCGAACCAAGCGGTTTGACCTCGCCGTAGGAGACGAACACCAGAGGCAAATTGTCCGGATCGCGTCCGAGGAGGAGCTCCGACGTGCCATCGGCGATCTGGCGACGGGCGGTAAAGAGATCACGTCCGCGCAGCACGGACTCGATCCGATCCAGCTCGGCGAGCGATCCGACGTTGAAGTGAATCGACCGCAAACCCAGCGACTGCTGGCCGTGGCGAATCTGATCAATGCCCCGCATCTCCCGCAGGATCAGAACGATCGATCGGGGCGACATCTGACCGAGCACCGCGACGGCGTCCTCGCGAAAGATCTCATCGAAAGGACCGAGCTCCCCGTAGAAGGCGACGGATCGGTCCAGTTCGGCGACTGCGACCAAGGTAGAACGGATGGTCCACGCCTCAGTGGCGTTTTCGGTAGGCATGGTGTTTCCTCCGGGAGTCTTCGATCAGTGTCTCACTGCAGGCAAGAGCTCGACAAACACATCCGGCACGTTTGTCACGCCACGTTGAAACGACTTGAAACCGAATTCCCGTGACGGTGAAGGTCAGGTGCAGCTCGAGCATCGCGGTCCCTGCCTCGAACGGGAACCACCCTGAGTCGAGAGCTCGTTAGGCGCCTCCCAACGATCGGACGACTGATGCTTTCTCAATGAGGATCAGTTGCGGGTAGACATGGATGCTTGCGACCGCCTCGGGGCCGACATGAACACTGTCGAGGAGCCCCTTGGTGAGGTCGATCGCGGTCCCCGGGGTGCCAGGGGGCCCACCGCCCCACTCGTTCGAATAGTTCGCGTCCAGATCCTCGATGGCGTATACGGCTCCAGGTGGGAGGGTCGGCCAGAGAGCGTCAAAAGTCGCTCTCTGGTGGGAGGGTACGTGGCTGCCGTCATCGACGACGAAATCAAACGGTCCGCACCGCAGGGCGAGTTCCTTCAAGAATGCGCCGTCGGTCTGGTCCCCTTGCAACACCGTGATCCGATTCTCGTGTGGCAACTTTTTTCTTCGATATCCATCCCGTAAATGTGAGCATTCGGGAAGTAGGTGCGCCACATCCTGAGTGACGCCCCGCCCATCATGGGGCTTGCGTATCCGCCCACACCTATTTCCAACACGGCGCGCACCCGACGGCGCCGATGCTGCATGTGACGGGCATAGTGGGCGGTAGCCGTGACCACGTCGCGACTTGTCCGTGGCATAGAGAACGGCGAGGGCTTCGAAATGGCTCGGCACTGCTTTCGCCAAGAGCATCCGAGCCTTCTCGACCGCTGGCCGGTGCTTTACCGCTGCTGTACATCGCCGTACCGTCTCATGGTCCATGCCCTGACGCTATCGATTCGGGGCCGGCTCCCATAGCCCACAACGTCGCAGATGTCGAGCTGGCTCACGACGAACTCGGGATCCGCTGCGGGGCCGGCGCGGCCGGCGCCGACGGCTCTCAACGCCTCATCCTCGCATGCGCCGCTCCCGAGAAGGCGGGATCCTACTGACGATCCGCCGGCAGAGCTGTGTCCGACCGACCCGAGTCCGAACCGTTGCGCAGTGGGCGCGTTCTCCATGACACGTCACAGTTGATCGAGGGTTCGCTCCACTCCACGCGCTGGCGGTCAGGTGGGTCCCGCCTTGGCGCCAGGCGGCCTCGCAAGAACAGTCGGAGCGTACTCGAGGAGTTGCATGCGACCATCGAACGTTCGACTGTTGATCATGTCGAGCGCAACGTCGGGATAGCCGTCGTAGAGGCGTTCGCGGCCGCTCCTTCCGGTGATGACGGGAAAGACAACGACGCGGAACCGATCCACAAGGCCGGCCTTCAAGAGAGACCGGCACAGGGTGAGGCTGCCGATGGTGCGCATCGACGTGGAGCCTTCCTTCTTCATCTTCCGTACCGTCTCAACCGCGTCGTGAGCCACCAGTCGCGAGTTCGCCCACGACAGAGGCTCGCTCAGTGTGCTCGAGAAAACGACTTTCGACATGCCCGTCAGGCCATCACTGCCGGGTTCTCCTTCGGCGGCAAATCCAGACATGACGCGGTACGTCGTGGCACCCATCAGGACCGTGTAGTCCGCTTCGGGTTGCACTTCGAGCCACGTGAGATATTCAGGGCCTTCTAGACCCCACCAGCCCGGCCAACCCTCGGCAGCCGCGTAGCCATCGAGGGAAGTGATGAAGTCGAGGAGGAGTTCTGGCATCATCGTGTCCTTGTTTTCGGAACTCATGAAATCAGCTCCTTCGTTTGCTCCCGCGAAAGTACCGAGGTGTGCCGGCTGCGAGCGTGTCCGAGCCCGCACAACACCTGAGGGTCACCTCCGAGGGCATACGACACAAAGGGGCGGACGCGAAAGGACGGAGGCTCATGCCTAACGACTCAGTCGGTGACCCTGGCTCCTCGATCGACAACCGTCACCTTCTGCTGGTCGGTGCCGGGCCGGGTCTTGGAATGGCGGTTGCCCACCGGTTCGCCGACGACGGCTACCGAGTGACCTTGGCCGCTCGCAGCACGGACGGACTCAGCGATCTCGCGAACAGCCTGGCTGACACGGGAGCGCAGATCGACACGGTCGCGGCGGATGCCAGCGATCCTGAAGCTCTCAGAGCTCAGATGGCAGAGCTCTACACACACCAGGGTGCGCCCGGGCTCATCATCTACAACGCGGTGATGGGAGCTCCGGACCAACTCCTGAGCTCGAGCGTCGAACACCTGCAGACGGCCTATACGGTGGACGTGATCGGCGCCATCGTCGTGGCGCAAGTGGCCGCCCCGACCATGCGGGCGGCCGGTTCCGGAACAATCATCGTGACAGGCGGTGGTTTCGCGGACCATCCGATCCCAGCCCTCGCCACCGTCTCCCTCGGCAAAGCAGCACTCCGATCCGCTGCCACCATGCTCGGAGCCGATTTGAAGCCGGATGGCATCCGCGTGGCGACCTTGACGATCGCTGGTCAGATCGTTGCAGGCACCGCTTTCGATCCCGAGAACATCGCAAAGCGCTATTGGCAGGTCGTTCATTCCGACGGTCCCTGGCAGTCGGAGTTTCGCTTTACCGGCGAATAGGGCTCGCTGGCGATACGGGCGACTCGATCATCGAGTTCGTCGAGCGTCCAGGTCCGTGACGCCAAAGGAAGCGGGCAACTCCGGCGGCCTAATTCAGCCCACACCCGCCGTCCACCGGGACGGCCGCCCCGGTGATGTAGGACGCGGCGTCCGAAGCAAGGAACAGACACAGTTCCGCGACCTCGGTGGGCATCCCGATCCGCTGCATCGGATACTGCTTGGCGCGTTGCCCTGCACGCTCGCGGTTGGGAAGCATGTCGGTATCGATCGGCCCAGGGTGTATCGAGTTGACCCGGATGCCGAACTGGCCGAGCTCGAGAGCGGCGACCTGGGTCAAGCCCGTGACCCCGAACTTGGCCGAGCTGTACGCACCATGGGCGACGAACGGGCGCAGGCCGGCGAGGGAAGAAATGTTGATGATCGAACCGCCGCCGGTCGCTCGCATGGGGCCGATGGAACTCTGCACTCCGAGGAACGTGCCCTTGAGGTTGACCGCCAGGATCCGGTCGAACCCATCCGACGTTTCCTCTTCGATCGGACACAGGTGATGGATGGCCGCGTTGTTGACCAAAATGTCGAGTCGGCCGAACTCGGCGTTCACGAACTGCTGGACCTCGTGCCACGCCTCAGGGTCAGACACGTCCTGGTGCACAAAGCGAGCGCTCTCGCCGATCTCTGCTGCCACCTGCTTCCCCAGTTCGTCGAGGACATCGGTGATCACGACCTGGGCACCTTCGGTCGCAAACAGACGCGCCTCTGCTGCTCCTTGCCCTCGAGCGGCACCGGTGATGATCGCTACCTTTCCTACGAGTCTGTCACTCACGGATTCCCACCTGTTCGAATAGATGCGTCAGGGTCTATCAGTCTGGCAGCGGCCCGTCTTCTGCGAGGCGGAACGCTCGGGTGACCAACCCGCGACCCTCACCCGTGTCGGAAGAGGACCTCACCCACCGAGGTCCGTGAGCGACTGGTCGGGGTTGGCTGGCGTGTGCACGAACGCGGCCATCGCGGCCGCAGCCATGCATGCACCGGAGCCGACAAGGAGGGCCACGCGTGGACCACTCGCGGCGATTATCCAGCCGGTGATGATGCTGCCGATGGGCGTCGTCCCCAGGTACACGAACACCCAGAGCGCCATGATCCTCCCGCGAAAGGCGCTCGAGCTATGGAGCTGGAGCGTGGTCGAACAGAGAGTGATGAAACAGAACGCCGCGATACCCATGACGAGCAGCGTGATGCAGGCGACGGCGACGGTGGGTGCAGCGGCGGTGGCCGCCGACGTGACGCCGAACGCCACGGCCGTCACGAGCAGGTACTGGCGTCTCGGATGGTGAATGAGACCGACCGCCAGAGAACCGAGGATCGCCCCGATGCTGAGCATGGTGGTGAGCAGTCCGTAGGTGCCCCCGGAACCGTGGAACGTGTCCTTGGCCAAGACCGGCAAGACCACAGCGAAGTTCAGGGCCAAAAGCCCGACGACCGACATCATGAGCAGCGGCAGCCACAGCTGCTGGCGGCCTGCCGCGTACTTCAACCCCTCTTTCACGCCGCGGCGTCCGGCGGGCGAGGGTCCGCCCGCCTTGCGGGGCCGGATGACCAACAGGGCGGCGATCACGGCCAGATAGGACAATGCATTGAGCCCGAAGCACACCGTGGTGCCGACGGTCACGATGAGCACACCCGCCAGCGCCGGGCCGACGACCCGGGCGCTATTGATCACAACTCCATTGAGGCTGACCGCGCTGGCCAGGTCCTGCGGTGGAACCAGACGACTGACGAGGGCCTGGCGGGCCGGAGAGTCGGCGATTTGGACGACTCCCCCGGCGGCTCCAATGGCCACCAACGCCGCCACACTCGCCGCGCCGGCCAGGGCCAAGACCCACAAGAGTGCGGCCAAGAGACAGTAGAGCGTCTGGGTGACGACGAGGAGCTTGCGTAAATCCACCCGGTCCGCCACCGCCCCTCCCCACGGCCCGAAGAGCAGTGACGGGATCCCTCCTGCGGCAAGAACAAGCCCGAGATCTCGGGGCGAACCCGTGAGCTCGAGGACGAGCCAGCCGATGGCTGTCTGCTGCAAGAAGCTGCCGCTGGCCGATACCACCTGGCCCCCGAAGTACAGGCGAAAGGGCCGGGACCGCAGCGCACGAAATGCGCTGCCGCCTTTGGTCGGCCTCGGTGCCTCCGAGCCCGGCACAGGTCCGGACTCAGGCATGACCGCCAGCGCGTCACGGTCCACGCGGCGACTCCAGCCAGGATCCAGGAGCCTTCGACCGGATCGAACGAGAACGGTGCGTCTTCGTCATCCGTCGCGTGGCGGAGATGCCGCTGCCGATGCCGTGCCCTTCACCTGAAGCGTCAGATCTCCGGGAGACGTGCCACGTGACATTCACGTCCTGCCCCGGTCCCGATCACGGGTTCCTCAGACCGCGACGAGGTTCTGGGTATTCATGTCTCTCCCCCTTTGCCGGCTCCACGTGGCCGGGGGAACCCGCGAGTCCGACGGCACGGATCTTGCCATGAGATCAACGACCGGGCAATCGAGTTCCAAGACCTTCCCGAGACATCAGGCCGAGCTGCTGCCTATCCTGGACGACATATCCGAGGAGATGGAATGGAAGCCGATCCTCCCAGCGCCCAGACGTCCTCGAACCAGGGGGGAGGATCGGTCCGTAGCGTCGTCCTTGTCCATGGTGCGTACGCCGACGGTTCGTCGTGGCTCGACGTGATCGGATACCTACAACGCGCCGGGCTCACCGCGACTGCCGTCCAGAACCCGCTCGCATCGCTTGCCGACGACGTGGCTCACACTCGCCACGTCCTCAGCCTCCAAGAGGGAGCGACCATCCTTGTTGGTCACTCGTTCGCCGGCACGGTGATCACAAGAGGCGGGGACGGAGCCACACACGTAACGAGGGTGATCCTGCGATGACTTTGCAACAGACCAAACGAACTCCTCCGAAGTCAGCAGGCAAGCCGTGCTTTGACAGCCTGGACGAAGCGATGGCCATGGACAGCCCGGCGATCGCCCAAACGCACGAGGTGGCGTTCTGGCTCATCGCGTATGTCTTCGCTGCCACCATGTTGGGCACGACGCTGCCCACTCCCCTGTACGTCATCTGGGAGGGGCAGTGGCACTTCTCTTCGGGAATGGTGACCCTGATCTTTGCCGTCTATGCGGCCGGCGTGCTCTCAGCGCTGGTTTTCGCGGGACGTGCGTCCGACCAAGTCGGGCGAAGGCCAGTGCTCGGGGCGGCTCTCGCCTTCAGCGCGTGCAGCACGGTCGTCTTCATCATCACTCCGTCCGTCGGATGGCTCTTCCTGGGCCGAGTCCTATCCGGGTTTTCCGCTGGCCTCATGACCGGGACAGCGACGGCGGCGCTCACCGACATGCTGGGAGCCGCAAAACGCCGCCGGGCGTCCGTCACCGCAACGGTGGTCAACACCGGCGGCCTCGGTCTGGGCCCGCTCTTTGCCGGCCTGTTCGCGCAGTACCTGCCTCACCCGACGGTTCTGATCTTCGAGGTGTACTTGGCCTTGTTGGCGGCAGCGGCCGTCGCAGTGGCCTGGGTGCCCGAGACCGTGTCGCATCGGCAACGGTTGTCGATCCGCTTCGCCGGGTTCGGATTCCCGAGCGCAGGCAGGACAGAGTTCCTCGCAGCCGGCATGGCGGGATTCGCGGCCTTCAGTCTGCTCGGGATCTTCAGCGCCCTCGCACCAACGTTCCTCGGCGGCGTCCTGCACGAAGACAGCCATGCTGTCGCCGGCGTCATCGTATTCATGATCTTCGGGATTTCGGCTGGAACGCAAATTGTCGCGGGTCAATTCGACGACCGGAAGGTCGTCTCGTTCGGACTCGCGCTCTTCCTCTTCGTTCTCGCGCTCATCGTCGCCGGGCTGTCGCAGGCATCGTTCGGCCTCTTCCTGGCGGGCACGGCCAGCGCAGGGGTCGCCGTCGGGTGCGTTTTCATCGGCAGTCTCTCGACAGCCAACCGACTGGCGCCAGCCGAGCGGAGGGCGCAGGTGGTCTCGTCCTATTTCGTCTTGTGCTACTTGGGCCTTGTGGTCCCGGTCGTCGGAGTCGGCATCTTCTCCGAGCACTTCGGCCTCTTCCGATCAGTCCTCGTCTGCTCCATCGCGCTGGCAGTTCTGTCCGTCGTCTCCTTCGCCGTCTTCCAGGGGAGCGGTGCGTCCGGGCAGACGGACCAGCGAAGTCCCTCTCTTCCAGACTCCGCCCGGAGTACCAGCCCTTCCTAGAAGACGCAAAGGCCATCGCTGACACCGGATGGCTTCTCGGCGCACTGCTCAGACGTGAAGGCTGTCCAACGCCCTTGTGATGTCCCCGAACACCTCGTCAACGGACTGCTCGCCGTTGACGTCAACCAGTATCCCGCGGCGAGCGTAAAAGTCGAGGAGCGGCTCGGTTTGAGTCTCGAACACCTCGAAGCGGTGGGCGATGGTGCGTTCGTCATCGTCCGCACGCCCTTCTCGACCGGCGCGGTCTCGCAGTCTTTTCAGAAGCTCGTCACGACCGACCCTGAGATAGACGACGGCCTGTAACTCGACGCCGTTGTCCCGCGCCAGCGAGTACGCCGCCTCTGCCTGCGGTAACGTCCGCGGAAAGCCATCGAGCACGTAGCCACCGCTCTTCGTCGCCTCGAGAACGAGTGGAAACAGGACTTTGAGCACGAGCTCATCGGGTACGAGATCACCACGGTTCAAATATTCAGCTGCAACTTTCCCGATCTCAGTGCCACGGGCCACCTCGGCTCGCAACAATTCGCCGCTGGACAGCTGAGGGACTCCGTAGTGAGCAGCCAACCTCGTCGCCTGGGTGCCCTTTCCAGCACCCGGATATGCCACCAACAGAAGTCGCATTCCCGTCACACTATTGGCGCCTCGAGGCGAGATTTCATGTCGAACTCGCCCTTTTCACGAGACGGGGTCAGCCATCCGCGAGAGTCGCGTTCTCCGGACTGGGGCCGTCGGGTCCCGCCTGAGCGTCGAACGCCGCTTCATGTGAGGCGTCTTCACCAAACCCGACCCCGATCCGTTGGTCTGCCCGTCGGAGGCTCTGGTGGGTGATGTCGCGCAGGACTTGGTCATCGGCCTGGGTGGGATCGCTGCTCACAAGTGCTCGGGGCCACAGGTGCCTGGCCAGCACGGGGTTCAGTTCTGCGCCGTACAGGGTGATCTTCGCGAGAAGGAACAAGAAGCCAACCAGTCCAATGACGATGCCAAACTGGCCATACGTCGCGGAGCTGTGGCGAATCTGGTGCTGGATCAAGCCTGCCCCCACCGTGATGAGCAAGGAGAATCCGAGCGAGCTCACCACCGACCCTGGAAACAGCTCCCGAGTTCCGACGCTTCCTGGGGTCAAGACGCGGAATGCGGCGAAATAGAAAAGGACATTGACGAGCAGCAGACCCACGAAGACCGGGACCCGAACGGCCCAACTCAGTCCAGTGTCGGTCACGAAGGTTGCCACGCCGGCGTTGATCACGAAGGCTCCGCCGATCGTCACCAAGCCGACGAGGCTCCGAGCCAACTTCGAGGCGAATCCCGGAAGCTCGAGCTGAGGCACATTCCACACCTGAGCCATCGCCTGCTGTGCAGTCTGCGTGACCCCTTGGGCGCCATAGATCAACCCGATGAGGCCAACGATGAGCCCAAGGGCGCTCCCATGCAGGCTGCTCGATCCGCGTGCCGGGTTGAACTCAGGGCCGACAACTGGAAACTGGTGCAGTGTTGACACGACGCTGTGACCCAGGCTGGCCGCACCGATGAATCCGAACACCGTGATCACAACCAGCAGCAAGGGATAGATAGCCACAAACCCGTACCATCCCAGAGCAACGACGAACTGGTTCGTTCGATCGTCCCCAGATTTCTTGATCACGCCGTAGGCAGGTCCGATCAGACGGGATCGTCGCTGCCATTGGTCGACAGCAGCAAGAACTCTTCTGACCCGATCCAATGGTGACCTCCTCCACTCGCTACGTCCGGTACCCGGGAAGAGTGGGTTGAACCATCGACTTGGGGCTTGGCCTACAGAATCACATAATTCGATTCGCCCCGCACCACCCCTCTGGTGTCGAGGCACGTTCCCTTGCAACGATCTCGCCGACGCTCGAGCAATCGCCCGAGGCCTGCCTGCCAACCCACCTAGGATGGCAGATTCCAGACCCGCCTGGCATTGCCGGAGAGGATGAGTTCGCGCTGGTCCTGCGGAATCGAGTGGAACTGCTTCTCCACCACTTGCCGTGACTGCGGCCACGATGTGACTGGATGCGGATAGTCAGACGACCACATGATGTTACGTACACCAATCCGGTCGCGAAGGAGCTGGAGCGAGAAGTCTTCCTCGATGAAGGTCAAATGCACGTTCTGGTGAAAATAGAAGCTAGGAAGCTCGCTCAATCCCGGGAATTCGTAGCCCTGGCGAAGCACCATGTCATCGACCACGTGTAGCCACCACGCGACCCAGGCGAGTCCGGGTTCGACGAACACGAGTTTGAGCCGTGGGTGTCGAGCGAGCACGCCAGTCAGGATCCACATGCCGAACGCCTCGCCGGTCGTCAGCGGCGTCATCGCCACCATGACACCCTTCTGCGGAGTCGGGTCCCGCCGACTCAGGTCGTCCAGGCTCGTGTTCAGGCCAATGTGACAACAGACGGGCAGCCCGGTCTCCTCGATCGCCGAAAAGAGACGGTCGTACCGCTCGTCATAGTAGTCAGGCAGCCCGAACTCGGGTGGGAACACCGGCAATTGGAGTGACTTCCCACCTCTCTCAGCGGTGCGCTGCACCTCGGACACTGCGAAGTCGGTGTCATGAATCGGTATCTGGTACGACACGCAGAGCCGCTCACGGTTGGCCGAAGCGAACTCGTCCAGTGCGTCGTTGAACGCGCGGGTTGCCTCGCCCGCGCCGGTCTTCAGGTCCGGGATATACCGGAAGGCGCTGACCTCTGAGTACAACACCTCCACCTCGACACCGTCGCGGTCCATATCAGTCAGCCGTTCATTGGGATCGCCGTAGCCTGGCCGCTTGAACACGGCATTCGCCCCTATATGCGCGTCGTCGTCACTGCGCTTCATCTTCATGCCGGCCTGATTGGCTGCGGCCGTGCCGCGCGTCATCCGCTGGGTGAAGGCGGCAACTGCGGCGTCATAATCGGGGTGGAAGGTGGAGGCCAAATGCGCCCTCACCTGAGCGTGGGTGATGGCGACATGGCTGTCGGCTGAGATCAGCAGCTCATCACTCACCGGCCTCTCACGGGCTTCCAGGACTGTCATCGCTCCTCCTCGACTCGATCCGACTCTCTCGAAAAACAGGAACTCGTCTCCCGTCGCGGTACATGCTCTCTCCGGAGTCCATAGTCACTACTATGACACACCGCGGGTCCGACTGGCCCCCTGTACCTCGGACTTGGGAGACCGGACCACTGCCGATGGCCCGTGAGGACTGGCTGGCACGGTCGTGTCCCGCATCCTGGGCCGGCCAGGCCCAGCCGGGCCGGCAAAAGCCTGCGCGATGGGGATCCACTCGCGCGCCACCGGACCAGTCACCATCAGACCCGTGTCCTCGAAGTGCCGCCGCTGCGTGACGACGAGACAGAAGTCCACCGCGTCGCCACTGACGCGATTGACCGCGTCTGCCGGCCCCCAGCTCCATTGGCCCCCGTCGGGGCCAGCGAGCTCGACCCTGATGGCTTCGGCGGGTGGCGACAGATCATTGACGGTGTAGCTATACGGCATGGCGCGAATGCCGAGGTCGGCTACATGACGCAACCGCCCAGTGGCAGCGCGCTCGACGCCGAGCGCATCGACGATGTCCTGGCCGTGAGCCCAGGTCTCCATCACGCGCGCCGTGACCGACGACGCGGGTGTCATGTCCGGGCCGAACCAGGGCACTCGGCGGACGGGGTCGACGGTCCGATACGTGTCCACCAAAGCAGCACGAGCAGTTCGGAACCACCCGCGTGACTTCGCACCCGATTGGCCGCGGTACTCGGCTGCGATTCGGTCCGAGAAGTTGCCGCCACCCGCCCTGAGCGCCACCGCATCCACGCGGAACTGCTCGGGGTCCGTGAGCGACCGCAGGGTCGCGTCGTCAAAATAGGCGAGATGTCTGACCTGGTCGCCCACGCTCCAGCCTGCTGCTGGGGTCGCGAGGGACCACTGCCCAGGCCCGAGCTCTTCGAGCACTGCGTCGAGGGCGGCGGACTCGGCCACGAGGTCGTCCACCAGGGCCGCAAGGTCGACGGGCATCAGCGACCCGTCCAGTCAAGGGGCGAACGTGCGCCCGGAGACGCGGCTTCGTGACCAGCTGCCATGACGGAGCTCGGACCTCCCCTCAGGGTCGCCTGAGAATCAGACCGGTTCGGCTGGCACAGACGAGCGCAATCTCGGGATCGACCATCTGATTCGGCGACGTGCCGCGGAGTTGTCGCACGGCTTCGGTGGTGAGGTTCAGTCCATGGATGTACCCCTCGCCGATCAAGCCTCCGTTCGTGTTGCAAGGAAGACTGCCCTTGGGGCCAAGATTGCCGTCTGCAACGAAATCCTTCGCCTCTCCCCTGCCGCAGAATCCGAGACCCTCGAGTTGCATCAGAAACATCGGGGAAAACGCGTCGTAGATCATCGCGACGTCTATGTCGGAACGCTGGAATCCGTACCCTTGGAAGAGTATTTCCGCCATCGCCGCACAGCCCTCCATGAACGCAATGTCCTTCGAGTAGTGGTTGCTGGCAATCTCCTCCTCGAACAGGCCGGCGTTCGCGGCGGCGCCGATGAGGATCGGCCTGTCACTCCCGGAGGCGCGGTCGGCGGAGGTGATCACCAGGGCCACGGAGCCATCGGTTTCTTGGCAGCAATCGAAGAGCCGTATGGCTGGTTCGGCGATCCAACGGGAGGCCTGGTGCTCGTCCAACGTGATCGGCTTCTTGTAGAAGTGGGCGTTCGGATTGTTCGCGGCATACTCCCTGAATTGGACAACCGCACGACCAAAATCCTCGCTCGACACGCCATAGCTGTGCATGTAGCGGACGGAATTGAGCGACATCCATGACGCGGGAGTCAGGACGCCGTACGGGATACACCACTGCATAGCCGTCGATCCGGAGTGTGATGACGCGCCTCGTCCGCCGACCGCAGCTCGGCCGAAGCGATCGCCGGACCTCGCCTTGATGGCTCGGTACGCGACGACCACATCAGAGACGCCGGCCGCCACCGCCGATGCGGCGTGGAGGAGCACACCCTGGGAACCGCCGCCCCCATACGGCACCCGACTGGAGAAACGGACCTCCGGGATACCGAGCGCGCGGATGAGCTCGGTCTCCTCAACCGGGTCGATCGTGTAGCTCACCAGTCCGTCCACATCAGCTGTGGTGAGTCCCGCATCGGCGAGCGCGGCCACGATCGCCTCAGCCGCAAGTTGCGTCTCACTGCGACCGGCTGCCTTGGAGAATTCCGTCTGCCCAATCCCGACGATCGCGGTTGCGTCACGGAGTCGACTACTCATTGGCTGTCACCTTGGGTTTGAAGACGGGCACTGCGCCGTCGTGACGCGTCGGCCGGAAATCGACGGTCACCGGCATCCCGATTTCGATGTCGCCGGGCGCGATATCAACCAAGTTCGACAACACCCGGACGCCCTCGTCGAGATCGATGAGGGCGGCGAGCACCGGGTACTCGAACGCCGGGTTCTGAGGGTGATGAAGGATGGCGTAGCTGTACACGACACCGTCCCCGGCGAGGTCGACGATCTCGAACTCGAGCGAGTGGCACACGGGGCACATGGGGCGAGGTGGATGTCGCAACCGGCCACATTGCTGACATTTCTGCGTGACGAGCCGGCCCTCGCGCGCCGCGTCCCAATAGAAGTGGTTGTCGGCATTGACGAGTGGGGCGGGGCGGTGGATCTCGTCCGTCTCGGTCATGTCGCGCCATCCAAGACCGCGCGACCCTCCACCATGGCCTCGACCTGATCGCCGCTGTAGCCCAGTTCATGCAGGATTTCCCTGGTCTGCTCCCCACACGCGCACGGCCCTCGTTGGACGACCGTGTCGGAGGGGCTGATGTTCACGAGCAGGCCCGGGTCTTCGAATCGACCCACACTGCTCGATTGGGTCTCGCTGACCAGGTTCAGTCGTCTGGCCTCGGGATCGTCGAAGAGGTTCCGGCAGAAGAATTTCGTCGACGATCTCGATCGGCACACCTCCGTCGTTGAGGGCGGCGAAGGCTTCCGTCGCCACCGTGCTCTCGAAATATGACCCGAGCCAGTCGCTCACCGCCTCGTCATCGTCGGCTCTGGACGCGCTGGGCAGCAACGACCGCAACTTCGCCTGCGCCTCACTCGTAATGGCGGCCAGGAAAACCCAACCGCCGCAGCGCGCACCGGTAGAGGCGGTAGTAGGGCGAGAGCCCGAACTGATCGCCGTCGACGTGCCCCCAGGGCGGCGCCGTGCCGTCCGAATGGATCCACGCATAGGACGTATGCAAGAGGCCGGCGTTGACGATGGAGGTGCTGACCGCTTGACCGTGCCCGGTCCTGTCTCGGTGATACAGAGCGGTCGTGATGGCGATGGCCGCGAGAAGGGCATTGCCGGTGTCCCCCATGTTGGACCGGCTCCAGAGTGGAGGGTTGCCGGCACCACACGCCCCGTCCTCCCACTCCGTGCCCGTCATGGCCGCGGCGTTCTGGTCGGTGCCAGGCAGATCCGATCTGGGACCCTTTTCGTAGCCTCGAGTATTGCAGTAGACGAGCTGCGGGTAGCGCTCGCGGAGGGTCTCGTAGTCGAGACCCAGCCGGGCGGCCGCGCCGGGCCTCCAGTTCAGAGTGATCACGTCAGAACGCTGCAACAGCTTCTCCAGGACTTCCCGGCCGGCCGGGTCCTTCAGGTTCAGCGCGAGACTGCGCTTGCCGCGGTTCACGCCCAGACCCATATGCGTGCCGTTCCAGTATTTGTCGTGGAGCGCATTGATCTTGATGACATCGGCCCCGAGGTCAGCCAGGACACGCCCCGTAAACGGCCCCGCCACACCGAGGCCGAGGTCGAGAACCCGAATACCCGCCAGGGGGTGCGCGAGCGACTCGTTGGACCCACGCGCAGGATCGGGGCCCGCCCGGCCAGTGAGGGCCTCGGCAATCACTTCCTTCGTGTGTTGACCCACGCGAGGGGCCGGCCCGGCTACGGCGCCCGGTGTCGCTGAGAACTCCAGCAACGGTCCCACATGATGAATCGGTCCTTGCTCGGGGTCCTCGACCTCGACCACGCAGCCATCGGCGAGGAACGACTTGTCCCCCAATGCGTCTCCCGGCGACCTGACCGTTGTGATCCCGAGGCCAGCCTCCTCGGCTGCCCGGACCCATTCGTCGGAGGGGAACTTCTTGAAGGCCTCGACGAGTTGCGGGTGGAGAAACATGCCCACGAGCAGCCCGTCCGCCTCCATGGAGACGCGGTCAGGATCGTCCCGGTACGACACGTCCAGCCCGACGGCCGAAAGCTTCTCCCCTTTCGCCGCCTCCAGGACCCAGCGGGGACGGATTGTCCAGTGATGAACCCATTGGCCGTCCGCGCATTCGTAGAGGCCCTCGATCGACCTCGAGTCGACGGGCCACATCCAATACAGCGGTGCATCGGGATCCTCGACCCGCTGCCAGTTCAGACACGACGCGGCCAGCGCGCCTTGGAGCAGCGATGTGGTCACGCGCTGGCCCAGACCACTGACCTGTCGAGCACGCAACGCTGCGGCGATCCCCAGCGTGGCGAAGTAGGCCGCGCCAATGCTCGGCCACGGGGTCCGCGGGAAAATCGGACCTTCTCGATCGGCGCCCCGGACAAGCCCCTCGGGAGCGTCGAACTCCGGATACGGCCCGGGGCGGCCATTGATGAATTCCATGGCTGTCCCCCGCCGACCCTTCTGATCAAAGAGGAGGCCGGTCCGGGCAGCAACGAGGCCGTCGTAGCCGGGACGGTCACGGTGGACGGGATGCTCGCCGTACGCAGTGATCGAACAGGTGATGACCCGGGGATTGATTGCACTGAGAGCGTCGTGGTGGATCCCGAGCCGCGCCGTCGTCCCCCACGAGTAGCTGTCGACGACCACGTCAGATGTCCGAGCGAGTGCGTCGAACTGCTGCCGTCCTTCGACACCTTGCAGATCGAGGAGAGCGCTGCGTTTGCCGCGATTCCACACCCGATACCCGGTCTGGTGCGTGAATGGATCGCCCCGCGGCGACTCGATCCGTATGACATCAGCCCCGTTGTCGGCAAGGAACATGGTGGTCATGGGACCGGCCACGCCCCAGGAGAGGTCGAGAACGCGCAGATGTTCGAATGCTCCAGCCATGCGACTCCACCCTTCACCTTCTGGTGCGCCGACCATAGCACCTACTATGTCGGCGAAGACCGTGGGTCCGCCGAAGCGGCAGGATCCCGCGTCAGTAGGCCGTGTCCTCGCCGATGGCCAGGGCCGTGCTGCGTCGCACGAACTCCGCAAATTGCTGAGGGTGGCTCACGTGCGCGCTGTGGCCGGCATCATCAATCGTGAACAACTCTTCGCCCAGCGATTCGGCCAGCCTCCTCGCGGCTTCCTGGGCAAAGGGCCAGGTCTGAAGGCCGACGCCGAAGAGACTGGGCACCGTGAGATCCTCCCAGCGAAAGGGCGGACTGAGTCCGATGACGACATCACTCTGAAAGGCTGCGCCCTCGGATCGCCGACGCGCTTTGAGTTCTTCAGGCAGGCGCCGCCAGGCGTCTTCCCCGACCATCGATACGTACACTCGCTCGGCGAGGGCATCCGTGTCGGCCTCAGCCGCCATTGCCTCAAGGCCCCGACGGACCGAGCCGGGCCAGAATTCCATCCAGGGCACCTGAGGCTCCCATAGGCCAAGCCCTCGGAACCGGCCGGGGTGTTGGATCGCTGCCGAGACGGCCACGATGCATCCAAAACTGTGAGCGACAACCGTGGTGGGTTCATCAGCCATGACGCCGAGTAGGTCGTCGACGTGCTGTGCCAGTTCCGCAGGCATACCAGCCGGAGCGGATTCGCCATAGCCCCGGCGGTCATACTCGACGACCCCAAGATCAGGCAGGTGTTCCACGACGGGCAAAAAGCTCTTGGCTCGATCCAAGGCACCGTGCACCAACACCACCTTGGAGACGGTGGGACCGCGCACTCCGTGTTCCGTGACGGCGATGCCGGCCTCGGTTGCCTCGCCGCTCCGCCGATCGCTCATCGCCACGCTCTTGAATCTCCGAGAATGGACTCCAGGATGGCATCGAGTGTGAACCGAAAGATCCGGTCGAGGTCGACCTCTTGTCGAAGCGTGGTACTCATGGTTTCGTCGATCTCGGTGTCACCCTCGGCCCATACCTGTGCTCCACGGACCCTGAAGTCGGGTGAGAGCGCATCTTCGAGCATGATGAATCCACCCAGATGGAGCAAAATGGTCGCCACAGCAAAGGCCGCGTCTTCTCCGTGCAGGCCGCTGGCGGTCAGCTCGTGGGCCAGCACCGCCTGAGCCTTGGTGAAAATGGCCTCACCGCGGCCCTGTGTCTTCGACAATGCGATGAGTTGGGGGTGAGCCCGTACCTCTCGCAGGAGAGCGTTCGAAATTGATGCAATGCGTTCGGCCGGGGTGGATCCACGGGGCGAGATACTGCCGAGCTGGTCGGTGATCTCCCCTATCAACCTATTGAAGAGCTGGTCCCGGTTGCCGACGTGCCAGTACACGGTCGGGGTGCCGACGCCAAGTTCTGCCGCGAGCTTGCGCATGCTGAACGCTTCGACTCCGCTTTCCTCGATCATCCTCATGGCTGTCGAAAGCACTTTGTCGACCGTGATGGAAGGACTGGTGCCGCCGCCCGCTCCAGCTGCATCCGTCTTTGCCTTTTGCACCACGACGTCCTACCTCGGTTCCTGGAACTCACGTCCCGCCGGCACAGCGCTATGTGAAGTCCTTGGGGTCCGGCACGCCAGGCGGCGTACCCTCGTGGTACTCCACGAACTCCAACAGGTAGTCGTCAAAGTCCTTCACGTACGCCATTGTCACAGGCCAGCGCTCGAGCCGACTCGGCGGCGACACCGACTCGCACCCCGCAGCAACGGCTTTGTTGTACAACGCCACGCAATCGTCGGTGTTCACGTAGAGCTTCCACACGGCTGTTCCCATGTCGATCGGACCTTCCCGGTCGAGATGTTGAGCGAGTTGCATGCGGCTGCCGCCGGCTGGGGACTGCAGCACCGCTTCCTTGATATTGGGGATGTCTGTTCGGCTCTGCACCGGGATCCCAATCACGCCTTCCCAAAACTCGATTGAGCGTTCGAGATCGCTCACGTTGATGCAGTACTGCGAAAGTATCGACACCATTTCTCTTCCTCCTGCCGTTGGCCCGGGTCACAAGCCCAGCTGGCGAACTAGGACTCCGTACTACTCGAAGACGGTCACGGGAAGGACCTCTTCGCCGGACAACCACGGTCGACCGGCCGCTTCCACGGCGTTCCACTTCTGGAGGTCCACCGCGCTGGTCTGACCGAGATCCTCTGGAGTCGGCCCCACACGATCCGCGAGAGACTGCAGCTTGCCTACGTCGAAGTTGTACACCTCCGCAGCGGTGAGCCCGAGGATCTGGCGTGCATCGTCGATCGGACAGTCCCAGAAGGTCTCGCGGAGCCACTCGCGCGTATGGGGCCATGTACCTTCAGGATGAGGGAAATCGTTGCCCCACATGATATTGCCGACGCCGATCTCGAAACGACGTGCAATTTCTCTTCTCCGGGTGTTGGAAGACCCGATGAAGACGTTGCGATCGAAGTACTCACTCGGGAGCATCTTCAATTTCGGGGCGATGTCCCCCATCTTCTTGGTGGCGTGCTCGTTCATGTACGCGATGTCCGATCTCCACAGGAGGTCGGCGGCCCACCACGACCCGCCCTCGGTGACGGCGAACTTGAGACCCGGATGGCGTTCGAAAGCACCGGACCAGAGCAGGAACCACATCGGTCGCATCGTCCAGAAGATGGTCTCGTTGGCATAAATGCCCAGATCGGTGCCGATCTCCTCACGCGGTGCCGGCCCCGTATGGGTATGGACGACCATCTCGAGTTCCTCACACACGCTCCAGATGGGCTCGTACCGGAGGTCGTTGTACGGAGGGTACGGCCGCCACATCGCAGGTATCAAGACGCCGCCCAAGCCGGACGATCTGGCCCTCCGGATCTCAGTCACTGCAGCGTCGATATCGTGCAGAATGGGCACGATCGCCAGGCCGCAGCGCCGATCCGGACTGTCACTGCACAATTCGGCCAGCCAACGATTGTGGGCCTGAGCCCCGGCCATCAGCAATGTGGGGTCGTGCTCGCCGCTCGCACCGAGGCCCGCGCCGAACGGTGCTGATGCACCTCCCAACACTGCGTCGGCATCGGGGAAGATGACCTCGCCCACCACGCCGTCTGCCTCAAGCTCGGCGTCGCGGCGAGCCGCATCCCACCCGCCTCGGAGCCCCTCCTCATTCTCGTCGTACCAGTCCTTCACGAACTCGAGCTCTTCCACCTGCGCGTTCATTGGGGCGCGGAGCGCAGCACGCTGCACCAGGTCTTCGTCGAAGGCATTCCGATACCGTGGATCGAGGTACTCCTTGTACTGGGCGTCGGGGAGACCGGCATGGGTATCGGACGAAATGATCAGATAGTTCTCGGTCACCATGGCTTCACGTCTCCTCCTGAGAAGGCAAGCGAATGGGAGTCGGCTGGGACCCGATCGAGCGGCACGTTCACGTCGACCACGCGGGGGCCAACCCGTGCAGCGACCGGCGCAAGCCCTTCGAGATCGAAGCCATAGACCCTGGCGGCGTTGCCTCCGAGCATCGCCCCTACCTCATCGGCGTCGATTCCCGCAAAGGTGTAGCGCAGGGCCTCGATCGTGTAGGGGTACGTACCTTCGATGTGCGGGTAGTCCTGGCCCCACATGATCTTGTCGATGCCGATGTCGTAGCGGAGAGGTGCCTCGTTCGGACGGAGAAAGCTGGCACCGACGAAGCAGTTGTTCTTCCAGTAGAAGCTCGGTGGCTCTGGGATCTGCTTGATCAACTCCGCACCGAAGTGCGCCTCTGCGTTGCCGTCGTCGGCAAAGCGTGAGTATTGAAGGTCGAGCATGCTGAGCGTGCCTGGTATCCAACCCGATGACTGCTCCGTGAGCACCAACTTCAGGCCGGGATACCGAGCGAAAGCGCCCCCGAACGCCATGTGCCAAAAAACCCGATGGGAGAACCAGCCCAGTTCCACCATGAAGATGGCCATAGAGGCCAGGTGTTCGCCCATCTCGGGGCCCGCGGCTCCGGAATGGTTGTTCACCGGCATGTCGAGATCCTGGCAAGCGGCCCAGATGCGCTCGTAGTCAGGCGCACAGAGCGGCGGGAGTCCCGAGTCTGGTGGCACTCCCGGGAGCAGCACCCCACCGAAGAGACCATGTTCGCGCGCCCAGCTGATCTCCGCGACGGCGTCGTCGACGTCGTTGAGGAACACTTGCGCCATTCCGGCACGCCGTCCCGGAGCGTCGGCACAAAATTCGGCCAACCAGCGATTGTGCGCCCGCAGGCCGGCCCAGCGGAGCTCGTAGGTCTCGGGCGTCGGGGGACGTGCCAGGAGATTCCCCGACGGGAAGAAGGGCGGAATGGTATTGGGGAACAGGACTTCGGCAACCACGCCATCGTCCTCGAGCTCTCGGAGACGCGCGGCGGAATCCCAATTGCGATAGGCCGTCTCCCCGAGGAGATCGGCGTAGGGATTCACATACGACTTCGCCCAGACATCGAACTCGTCGAGGTAGCGGTGCTCGAGGTAGTCCCGGTAGTCCCGCATCTCCGCTCCGGCGTGACCGTCAGATGAGATCACGATGTAGCGGTCATCGGCGAGTGGCTGCATCTCGTACCCCCCAGAGCCTATGACAGCGTTATAGTGCAAACACAAATGATATGCAATGGTTCGATTCCGCCCGCGTCCTAGGACGGGAAAGGTGCAGCTCCGACGGAGACGTGCCCGGCCAGCAAGACCGCACGTCAGACAACGGGAGGTCGTCATGAGGGATGTCGCCGGCAAGGTCGCGGTGGTCACCGGTGGGGGGCAGGGCATCGGCCGGGCGTTGGTGGAGCGCTTTGGAGCCGAGGGGATGAAGGTTGTGGTGGCGGACGTCGTTCCCACGTTGGTCGAAACGACCACGAGCGAATTGACCGACCGCGGTCTCGAGGTGCTCGGAGTGGTGACCGACGTCACCTCACTCGAGTCCGTCGAGGCATTGCGCGACGTGACCCTCGAGCGTTTCGGGGCGGTCCACCTCGTCTGCAACAACGCGGGAATCGGCTCGGGTTCAGAAGGTCACCTGTGGGAACATCACGTCAACGACTGGCGCTGGTCGCTCGACGTCAATGTGATGGGCGTGGTGAACGGTATCCACGCATTCGTTCCCACTCTTCTCGCGCAAGGTGAGGAAGGACATGTCGTGAACACCACGTCCAGCAACGGTGGATTCACCCCGCTCATCAACAGCGCCGTCTACGCGACCACGAAAGCGGCGGTCACGACGATTACCGAGTGCCTCTGGGGCCAGCTCCGCGAAATCGGCGCGAAGGTGAGCGCATCATTGCTCTATCCCTCCACGTTCTCACCGGGGATGCTGAACACGGGTCTTTGGCGGCCAGGGGCCAATCGTCCTGAGCGATACGACCGGCCCGGTGCTCCCCCCAAAGAGGGGCGCGACGCGCTCGCTCCTTACCTACAGCGCATGAAGGACGCCGGAATGGAGGTTCAGTTCGCGCCCGTGTCGGAGGTGGCTGACCTCTGCTTCGAGGGGATCCTCAACGACACGTTCTGGATCACCGTACCCCAGCCCCAGCAACAACAAAAGATCCGGGACCGCGCCGAGTCACAGATCGAAGGCAGTCACCCCGAGTACCTTTTTGAAACCAACTTGATGGCGTCCAAACCGATCGACACCAAGAGCTGAGTTGAGCGGAGTACAGAGTGCAGTTCGCACCAACTGAGAGCAGACTTCGATGATACGGATGAGCGTCCTGTACCCCACGACCGAGGGGCACGTCTTCGATCACGACTACTACCGGGACCGGCACATACCCCTCGCCCTTCGGACATGGGGACTCGATGAGGCCGAGATCGACAAGGGTGTCAACGGACCCTACGTCGCGGCCGTCCACTTTCGGTTCGATTCGCTCGAAGCAGTGACTGCGGCTCTGACCGGTGAGGGCTCGGCGCAGGTCACGGCCGATGTCGCGAACTACACCAACATCACGCCCGTCGTGCAAATCAGCGAGATCGTCTGAGGTAGGTCGGTACCTGTGGTCACGCGCGCCGCCGAAACAGAGACCGTGGATCGATGACACGGATCGTCTTGGTCCATGGAGCCTGGCATGGGGCATGGTGCTGGGACGGAGTGCTCGCCGAGCTGCACGAGCGCGAGCTCGACGGAGTCGCCGTCGAGCTCCCCTTCAGTGGATTCGCAGACGACGTGGAAATCGTGCGCTCCACCATTGGATCGGCGCGCGACGGTGTCGTCGTCTGCGCCCACTCGTATGGCGGGGCGGTGGTGAACCAAGCAGTCTCACAGTTGACGAATGTCGGTCACCTTGTCTACCTGGCGGCATTCGTGAACAGCGGCGACGCATCCGCCTTGACTGACCGCCCGATCCCACTCCTCGACGCCATCGTGAGGGACGGGCGAGTGGTGCTCCTTCGACCCCCGGTTCGCTCAGTCGATCTTCTATGGCGACAGTGAGCCCGAGGCCATCGCCGCCATTGCGCCTCGCCTCCGTCCTATGGTTCTGGATGCCGCCGCCCTCGTCGCAAGTCCCCCTGCCCCGCGCACGGTCCCCTCGACGTACATCGTGTGCTCTCGAGACGGAGCGATCCCACTTGAAGCGCAACATCAGATGGCGCAGGGCGTTGACCGCGTCCTCGTCTGGCCGACCGACCACTCGCCTTTCCTCACTCGCCCCGGCGATCTGGCCGATCTGCTCGAGCTCGCGCTGCCGGCGGCGAATGCATACGGCGCGCCAAGCCGAACCGATTCTCATCGGCCTGTGAGCTCGCGACCATCGGACAGAGAATCCGACCGAAAGCGCCTCGGATCGCCCCACCCTGGAAGAATGGCTCTCCCTCCCGGCTCGATCCTCGGTTGCTACAACGTGGTTCTACGCTCGTCGTTGCCCCGACCGGCCTGGTCTCCGTGGATTCGATGAGGGCTTTAGCTGGGGCGGTGTGCGGCGTCCGGGTGGACCCAAGTGAAACCCTATTCTAGTATGAGGCGCCCGCCGGTCTCGCCGGCAGGAGAGGACCCGTGGACGATAGGAGGCTCACTCGGATGGTCATGCCCCGGGACATAGGTGCAATCGACACCATGCTGGGCTTCCCCCATCGAGACATGAGGGAGGTCTATCGATTCATTACGCGACAGACGAAGGACACCCAGTCCAAAGAAGAGTTCGACTTCCCGGTCGAGTACATGTTCAAAGACGTTCCAGAGAAGGCGTTGCAGGACGCGGACGACCCGATCGCCGTGACGGTCCGGGAAATGGATCTCTGGGGAATCGAGAAAGGGATGATCGGCATCGGTGACCCAGCCGGTACGGGCGCCGACGCGCTGAGGCGTTTTCCCGATCGGTTCATCCCGTCGTCGGGCGCCGACCCCAATGAGGGCATGGCGGGGGTCAATCGCCTTGTCCGCGAGCATGAGACTTTCGGGACCCGGGCCGTCGGCGTGTTTCCAGCGGGAACCTTCCCACAGGTGCCAATCAACGACAAGAAGATGTATCCCATCTATGCCAAGTGCGTCGAGCTTGGCATACCAATTTTCTGTTGTGCCGGCATACCGGGGCCACGCCTGAAGGCATCCTGCCAACACGTCGAGCTCATCGATGAGGTCATGTACGACTTTCCGGACTTGACCTTCGTCACCCGCCACGGCTGCGAACCATGGACCGAACTGGCGGTGAAACTGATGTTGAAGTGGCCCGGCCTGCACTATTCGACGAGCGCCTTTGCCCCCAAGTACTACCCGCAAGACATCATCAACTACGCCAATAGCCGCGGTGCCGACAAGATCATCTACGCCGGGTATTTCCCGATGGGACTCTCGTTGGAACGGATCATGACCGAGATGCCCAATGTGGGATTCAAGGACGAGGTGTGGCCAAAGTTCCTTCGTACCAATGCTCTCAGGGTTCTCGGGCTTTCGTAAGGGCGCTCCTTATGACCACGTGGAATGCGCACCCGATTAGAGGAGCCGTATGACGACAACGACCACTCCCACCGACGCCGCGGCTGATTCACAGGCCGCCGTTGACTACACGACGTTCGACGCAGACAACCATTATTACGAAGCCACTGATGCGTACATCCGTCATATTGACAAGGCAATGGCGAAGCGCGCGATGCAATGGGCCGAAATCAACGGTAAGCCCCGACTCCTCGTCGGCGGCAAGGTGAACAGGTTCATTCCCAATCCAGTGTTCGACCCCGTCGCGAAGCCTGGCAGTCTCGACGAGTATTTCAGAGGGAAGAACCCGAAGGCACAAGACATCCGGTCTCTCTTTGGCGACCTCGAGCCCATCCGTCCGGAATACCGTGAGCGAGACGCGCGCCTGTCCGTCATGGACCGCCAGGGCCTTGACGGTTGTTTTCTGTTCCCAACGCTCGGCGTCGGGATGGAGGAGGCGCTCGCGGACGATCCGCCTGCGCTGGTGGCCGCCTTCGAAGCATTCAACCGGTGGCTCGAGGATGACTGGGGCTACGCATACAAAGAACGGATTTTCGCGGCGCCGATGATCACCCTCATCGATGTCGACGCCGCGGTGGCCGAACTGCGGCGCGTCCTCGAGGCGGACGCTCGGATCGTCTGCATAAAGGGTGGACCCGCATATACACCGACGGGTCTCACCTCACCCGCGGACGAGCGATTCGACCCCTTCTGGGCCTTGGTCAATGAGTCCGGCGTCACGGTCGGGATCCATTCGGGTGACGCCGGCTACGGCCGCTACCTGAAACGACTGGGAGCCGGGCGGCGACTTTGAAGCCTTCCGCTACTCGCCCCTCCGCACGGTTCTTAGTTCTGACCGACCACCATTTGAAACGATGGCAGCATTCCTGTGCCAGGGCCTTTTTGACCGTTTCCCGAACGTGCGAGTGGCGAGCATCGAATCGGGTGCAGGTTGGGTGTCTGTGCTGATCAAAAAACTCAAGAAGGCGTACAGCCAGATGCCGGGCTCCTTCCAATCCGACCCGGTCGAAAAGCTCCGCCAGCACGTCTGGATCGCTCCGTTCTACGAGGACAACTTGAGTCAGTTGAAGGATTTCATCGGCACGGAGCACATCCTGTTCGGTTCCGACTGGCCACACGCCGAGGGGCTGGCCGAGCCACGCGACTTTGCGTTGGACCTCCGACGGCACGGGTTCAGTGAGGATGAGATTCACAGCGTGATGGCCGAGAACGGATGGAGGTTGACGCGCCGAGCTCACTGAGGTCGCCCGGTTGCGACGCGCCGGTCACTCCCCCCAGGCGGGCACGGTTGCGAGCACGGGCTGCTGAGCCGCGGTCTTGTATATAATATTCGGCATGCGCTCCGGCACGGATCTCATTCGTTCGCCAGCTTCACCCTCGAGCTACTGCCCCGACCATGGCGAGAACTGGCACGCATGAGCGAGATGCTCGAGGAAAAGGTTGCCGTGGTCACGGGGGCCGGTCATGGCATCGGTCGCGGCCATGCTTTGGAATTGGCGCGTCGCGGTGCACGCGTCGTGGTCAATGATTTGGGAAGCTCGGTCGCCGGCGAGGGTTCCAGCAAGGACGCAGACCTCACGGTCGAACTGATCACCGCGCGTGGAGGATCAGCCATCGCGGACTATGGCAGCGTGGCCGAAGAGGATGACGCAGACGCGATGATCGAACGAGCGATCAGCGAGTGGGGCCGCCTCGACATTCTTGTCAACAACGCCGGCATCGTACGCGACGGGGTCATTTGGAATCTCACGGCGGAGGCATGGGACGCCGTCATGGCGGTCCATGTCAGGGGATCGTGGCTGACCAGCCGCGCGGCAGCTCGTCATTGGCGATCACTTGCGAAAGCCGGCCTCGATAGTCGCGGCCGCATAATCAACACGACTTCGGGAGCCGGCCTGGTCGGCAATTTCGGCCAGACGAGCTACGCGACGGCCAAAGCGGCGGTCGTGGGGTTGACGCTGACGCTGGCGCTGGAGCTACAGCGTCTCGGGGTCACGGTGAACGCGATAGGACCCGCCGGAGCGACACGTCTCACCGGCACCATGCCCAATGCTCCGGCAGTCGTCGAGCCGGATGAAATACCAGAGCGTTCCTTCCATCCAATGGATCCCGCAGGAAGTTCTCCGGTGGTGGCGTGGTTGGCCTCCGACGAGGCCCAGTACGTGACGGGGCAGGTCGTCCGGGTAATCGGCGACAAAATACACCTGATGCGCGGCTGGCAGGAAGGAGCCTCTGCCACGAATGACGGGGAGCGTTGGGACGCCTCCCGGATTGGCGAGGTCATGGCGACACAGATATTCGGAACACAGGGCCGGGGACTGCAAACCTGGTCCAGCTAGTGGTACTGGATCAGTGCTGCACGGAGATCGTTTCCGTCAAGGGAGGGTTGCCGTCGGCCTCACGGGCGGCCGCGTTGCCAAACTCCTGAAGTAATCGCGATCGCTCTGATCCGGCGCTCGACCCACCCTGGTCACCGTGTCCACGTCCGTCGCCTCCGCCCTGAGGGCACGAACAGTTGCTCTCTCCTTGGGCCTGATGCCAAACGGATCGAACGAGAAATGCCGCATGGCGTTTTCGTGAGTGATCTTGTTGACTTGTTCGTCGGAGAGCGAAGCGAACTGCAGCTCGTTGATCTCAGGCCCCTGTGGCCACGAGCTGTCCGAGTGCGGGAAGTCCGACTCCCAGCAGACGTTGTCGATATTGAACTGATCGATGAGACTGACGCCGACGGGGTCGTTGATGAAACAGCAGAGAATTCTTTGCCTGAACACTTCAGCGGGTCCAATGCCTTTGGGGAACTGCTGTCCCGTCCAGCCGGAGTGACGATGCTGGATGTGCTCAGCCCGCTGCAGGAAATACGGAATCCAACCGATGTCACCCTCCGTCAGCGAGAAGGTCAGATCAGGAAAGCGCCACCAGAAGTCGGCCCACAACAGATCGCCCAGGGAGTAGATGGACATGACGGAGGAAAGCCCCATGCCAACGGAGGCTGGCGCATCGGCCGACGTGGAAGCGGCTTTGGACGAAGACCCGACGTGAAGGCAAAGGACCGTTCCCGAGTCAGAGCACGCGCCGAAAAGCGGATCCCAATGGCCCGTGTGGATCGACGGCATATGGAGCGCCGAGGGATTCTCCGAAAAGGTGACGGCGTGGCAACCCTTGGAGGCGAGTCGATGCACCTCCTTGGCTGCCTTGTCCACGTCGAAGAGGGGCAGAATGCCACACGCGATGAAGCGGTCGGGATAACTCCCGCACCATTCGTCGACATGCCAGTCGTTGTACGCCTTGATCATCACCTCGTTGACAGCCAGATCAGGGCCCTCGTTCAACACCTGTCCCGAAAAGCCAGTCCAATTGGGAAAGTTCAGCCCGGCCAGGGTCCCGCCGGCCGACATGTCGCGCACCCGCTCATGGACGTCGTAGCAACCGGGACGCATCTCGCTGTAGCTCGTTGGATTGACGTTGTACATCTCGGGAGGTTTGCCCGCGACGGCGTTCAAACCAAGATTGCGGCCCTTCTTCTCGCCATACCACCACTGCTGAAAGCCACGTTCGTCTGTCTCCACCCGAGGGGCCAGGTGTCGGTACTTGGCCGGAACGTGACCCTCGAACATGTCCGCCGGCTCCGCGATGTGATCGTCCACGCTGATGAGGATCATGTCCTCTGCCTTCATCGCGTCCCCTTTGGATGTGGGCAGTCATGTACGCGCACGTTCGGCGCGACCCATATTATTCGGTTCTCCATGCGCTCGCCGCTGTTCTGGACCTCCGCTCGACGGTGCCCGGCCTTGGGTGCGCACTGATGCTCGACGGAGTCCGCGTTGTCGACAGCACGACTGAGATCGCCGGACCCTACTGCTCAAAGCTCCTGGCCGATGCCGGCGCCGACGTGGTCAAGGTGGAACCATTCGGAGGAGATCCGCTACGACACTGGGGGTCGGGCGCACTCTTCGAATACCTCAACACATCAAAGCGGTCCGTGCGAGGCGACCCGTGGGAGCTCGCCACCTCGGCGGACATCTTCGTGAGTGGGGAGCCAGTCGACACCGCTGCCCTCTGGGACGAGAACCCATTGCTGGTCGTCGTCGTGATCACGCCCTTCGGCAGCACGGGTCCCTGGTCGAACCGTCCGAGCACGGAGTTCACCCTCCAAGCTGCGTGCGGGTCCATCGGCCAGCGCGGCCTCCCAGACCTGCCGCCTCTGTCGGCCGGTGGCCGGCTCGGTGAGTGGATGTCGGGCACCTACGCAGCGCTCGGGGCTGTCGCGGCTCACCGGGAGGCCCTTCGGAGCGGCCTTGGCGAGTTGGTCGACGTGGCAATGCTGGACTGTATGGCTGTCACCATGGTCACGTACCCCTCGGTGTTCGCATCCTTTGCCGAATGGCCAAAGGTCGCGGGGACCGGGCGGACCATCGAGGTCCCATCCATCGAGCCAACCCGGGACGGGTACTTCGTCGTCACCACGAACAGCGCCCAACAGTTTCAGGATTTCCTGCTCATGATCGAGCGGCCCGACCTCATGGATGACCCTGGCCTGCCGCAGGTCGCCAAGCGATTCCGGCGCCGAGAGGAGTTTCTGTCGGCGGTCCACCGGTACACGACACAGCACACAACCGCAGAGGTCCTGGAGTCGGCCGCTTTGCTCAGGATCCCCGCCGGTCCCCTCCTGAACGGGTCCACGATGACGGAGTTCGAACAGTTCGTCGCCCGTCGCGTCTTCGTCCCGAGTCCCTCCGGACGTTTCCTCCAACCCCGCGTTCCCTACCGCATTTCTAGCGAGTCGTCGAAGCCGTTCGAAGCGGCGCCGGATCTCGGTCAACACGACGGATCGGTCGACTGGGCGCGTCGAACGGGTACAGCCGGCGGCGCCGGAACGGACACAGCACGGGCCGGACCCGACGGCTGGCGGCTTCCTCTTACCGGCGTTCGCATCGTCGACTGCACCGCGTGGTGGGCCGGCCCAATCACCACTGCAACTCTGGCGGCTCTCGGAGCCGATGTGATCAAGATCGAATCGTTGACACGACCTGACAACATGCGCTTCGCCAGCACCCGGCCTTCGTCTCACGATCAGTGGTGGGAGTGGAGCCCAATCTTCCACGCCGCGAACATCGGGAAACGCGGCGTTACCTTCGATCTTTCCAGCCCCGAAGGGGCCGAGATGCTCGAGCGTTTGTTGAGATCAGCCGACATCCTGGTGGAAAACTTCACGCCTCGGGTCATGGAGCAGTTTGGCTTCGACTGGGACCGAGTCCATGCGCTCAACGACGAGCTGATCATGGTCCGGATGCCTGCCTTCGGTCTCGACGGCCCGTGGCGGGATCGAACGGGATTCGCGCAGACGATGGAATGTCTGACGGGCATGTCCTGGTTGACGGGATTCGCCGAAGGACCTCCGGTACTGGTGAGAGGAGCATGTGACCCCCTCGCCGGCATGCACGCAGCCTTTAGCACCTTGCTGGCTCTCATCGCGCGAGATCACCATGGGGGCGGGAGGCTGGTCGAGGCAGCCATGGTCGAGTCCGTGCTCAACGCTGCTGCGGAACAAGTGGTGGAGTACTTCTCCAGTGGAACCTTGCTCGGTCGTGACGGAAACCGCGGCCCATCTGCAGCCCCGCAAGGCGTCTACCCGTGCGCGGGCGAAGACGAGTGGATCGCCCTGGCCATCGCATCTGACGAGCAGTGGGAGACCCTGGGGTCGTTGCTCGATAACCCATCGTGGATGCGGAACGACGACTTCTCGGCTGCTGCCGGTCGCCGCGTCGCACACGACGCCATCGATCGAGAATTGTCCTTGTGGACCCGAGAGCGCCCAGCCGACACGACGGTCGAGATGTTCCTCGATGCCGGCATACCCTCCGCGGTGGTGACGCCGCCACGGGAAATAGCAATGAACCCGCAACTCCGCCATCGCGGCCTCTTCGAAGTAGAGCACCATCCGGTCACGGGAGACCATGAAGTTCCAACCCTGCCGTTCCGGTTCTCGCGTGTCGGCCATTGGCTGCGGTCAGCTGCGCCGACGCTTGGCCGAGACAATGACTCGGTTCTCGAGGAACTGGGTTATTCACGCGCAGAGAGGCAGCGCCTCCATGAGGCGGGCCACGTTGGTGCAGTGCCCATAGGCACATAACGCGACAGAGCAAGGGCAGCCCTCGCCTGGCCGACCTCCTTCCCCGAGCTTCACGACGATGCCGCCACCTCGGCTGCCCAGCGGTAGTCGGCCTTGCCAGTTGGGGAGCGCACAATCTCATCAACGAAGATCATCTGTTTCGGCACTTTGTACCCAGCCAGAGAGGCCCGCACCAAAGACGTCAGGTCCCCAACCGTGGGGTCCATTCCACGAGCCGGCTGAACGACAGCGACGACACGCTCTCCCCAACGCGCATCGGGGACGCCGACGACGACAACGTCGTAGACGGCACGGGATTGGCGCAGAACGCCCTCGACCTCCTCGGGATAGACCTTCTCACCTCCAGTGTTGATGCAGAGGTTGCCCCGCCCGAGCAAGGTGATCGTGCCGTCGTCCGCAACCGTGCCCATATCTCCGGTGAGCGACCATCGCCGTCCCTCCACCTCGACGAATGTGGCGGCCGATTTCGCCGGGTCCTTGTAGTAGCCCAGTGGGATGCGCCCGGAGCGAGCCACACGTCCCGACGATGCCCGAACCCGGAGCCACGGGTCGATGGGTCTCCTCATCCAACACCGCCGCCTGCTGAGCGGTGAACTGAGGCACCGGCTTCTCCCCTATCGGCCCCAGGAAGATGCGCCCGGCCTGAATCCCGGTCTCGGACGATCCGTATCCGTCCGAGAGCGGGATGGAGGGAAACGTCGCAAGGAACCGATCGCGTAACGCCGTCGACAGCGGTGCGCCACCCGAGCTCACCACGGTCAGCGATCCGATGTCGGGTTTTGGATCGAAGTTGTCCCATGCGTCAAGCAAGGGTCGCATGACAGCGTCCCCTACGGTGCTGGTTGCAGTTACCTTCTCTCGTTCGATCGTGACGCCAGACCTCTCCCGGTTCGAGCGAGCCCGACCAGAGGACGACTTTGTTCCCGCTGAAGAGGTGGAGCAACACGACCCATCCGCCTGCAGCGTGCATCAGCGGAGCGAGGAGCAGGAAGGTGGCCTGATCGTCCGCGATGCGCTGAACGAGCTCCGTGACAGACGCGACCTCGGGAAGGGCAGGATTGCCACCCCCCATACACGCGAAGAAGGCGTCTTCCTGTCGCCACACGACGCCCTTGGGCAAACCAGTGGTGCCGCCGGTGTAGAGGATGTAGTGATCGTCGCCCGACCGAGGGCCAAAGTCACGAACCGGCGACGACGAGGCCAGGGCGTGGTCGTAGGTGGAACCGGTGGCGAGTTTCCAACGCAGTGTCGGGACCCGCGCCGCCACCTCCGTTACTCGATTGGTGTAGCCCGACTGATGCACGACGCCGACGAGGTCGGCGTCGTTGAAAAGATGCTCCAACTCCGTGCTGGCGTAGCGGTAGTTGATGTTTACGGGCACTGCTCGGACCTTGTACGCGGCCAACGTGGCCTCGACGTACTCCACACAGTTCTCGGCGTAGAGTCCGATGTGGTCTCCCCTCCGTACTCCCTGTCCGAGGTACCAGTGGGCCAATCGGTTGGACTGCGTCTCGAGTTCCGCGTAGGTCCGGCGCTGTGCCCCGCAGCGAAGCGCAACCCGGTCCGGCACACTGTCGGCGACCGCCTCCCAGAGGTCGGCCAGATTGAAATCACTCATCGCGGCATGCGCGTTCCCTGCGGCGCCATTCCAAAAGCGAGGGCCGGTTCGGCACGAAGAGAGTCTGCCCCCTGGAGGGCGGGCCCACCTGCGGGCTCCTGGCCGACCCCACCCAGCCCCCCACCGCTGCCCACGGCCCCAGTCCTACGAGCCCCGAAGTTTCTTCGTTCGTATACTATATTCGAAACCTGTGCGACACTGTGGAGCCAGCCGCCGCCTCGGAGCACGCGCGGCGTGCCCACCTCGCCACTCCGGTGTGCGCAATCAGCTGCAGCAGGGCGGTTCCGCGCATATCTTCTCGGCTGCCCTCTGCGGCCCGATCCCCGCTCCGGTCGGGGTACTGATTGTATTGGACTCGATCAAACTGCTCTGGGGAGGGTGAAAGATGTTCAGCAAGGGACTCGCCGGGTTTCGAAGCTCGGCACTGACGTTGGTACTCGCGACCATGATGGTCGCCGGGACGTATGTGGCGCTCTCATCGTCGACCGCCGGCGCAGCAACGTCGGCGAGCCGGACGTTGTCGTCCAGCGCCTCTCCCAACGGCACCTGGCCCGGGGTGGGCAAGATCTGCGAACCGGGACCCGGGGGCGCCTCGTCGGTTCGTGGTGTGGGCTCCAAATCCATCAACATCGCTGTGTTCAACGACGCCGCCAACACCGTTGAGCCAGGACTGGAGGCTGAGTTCCCCCAGCAGGCCATGGCGTTCGCCGACTGGTGCAACGCCTCAGGGGGAATCAACGGTCGCCACATCGTGATCGACAACCGCGACGCCGCGCTCTTCAACGCTGCGCAACAGGCAACAGCGGCCTGCCAAAGCGACTTCATGGCAGTCGGCGGTGGCATGGCCCTCGACCAACCGTCGGTTCCCATCCGCGAGAAGTGCGGGCTGGGGCAGATCAGCGGCTACGTCGTCTCCAACGCTTCCGATCTGGCAACCGACCAAGTCGATCCGAGCGGCATCAATACCGACTCGGTGACCTCGGGATGGTTCGGGGCGCTCGCCAAGGCCTACCCGCAGGCGGTCAAGCAGGCCGGCATGGGCGGGGCCGACACGCCTTCAGTGCTGGAGCCCGAAACGAAATACGAGTTCGGCGCCGAGGCTCAGGGCTGGCACGTGGTCGAGTTCCTCGAGCCCCCGGTGACGATCGAAAATTGGGCGCCCTACGTCGAGGACTACCAGACCAAGGGCGCCCAGGCTCTGTGGCCCGCCGACACCGCCGACTTCACTCCGTTTGCCCAGGCGATGACGACTGCGGGCTATCACCCCGCCTTCATCCTGTTGGGTACCCAATTCGCCAACACCCAGACGCAACAAGCCGTAGTCGCCAACCCCAGCCTGCCACCAGTGTACGTCGAGACGTCGTGGTGGCCGCTCGCGTTAGCCTCGCAGAACCCTTCGACCGAACAGCTGGTCAACATCATGCACACCTATGCCAAGGGCGACACCATCGATTTCGACGACGAGGAGGGGGCCGAGGCGTGGCTCCTGTGGGCGAAAGCAGCCTCGGCCTGTGGCGCCAACCTCACGGTGACGTGCGTGCTGAACAACGCAGCTGCGGTGAAGAACTGGGATGCTGGCGGCATTGAGGCTCCGATCCCCACCTTGACGCTCTCCAACAAGAATCCCCAGCCCTCCCCATGCTTCGCCATCCTGAAGCTCGAAGCCAAGGGGATCGTCTACGACAAGGCGATCACCCGGCCCACACAATCCATCTGGAACTGCAACCCGAAGAATGTCGTACAACTGACCGCGCAACAGCAACAACAACTGAATTCCTTGTGAGCACGGGTCCGGCCGGCCGCGGAGGCGGGCGCAAACTGCATAGTCTTGCCCGGGCAGGGGACTGATCATCCTGTCGGGGGACGGCTGTGCATGAGTTCATCATCTTCACCATCGGGGGCCTGGCAGCAGCAGGCATCTACGCGATAACGGCGAGCGGCCTCACCCTTACCTACACGACGACCGGGATCTTCAACTGGGCGCACGGCGCAATCGGGATGGTCTGCGCCTTCGCCTATTGGCAGATGAGCATCGGCTGGGGCTGGCCGGTGCTCGTCTCGTTGCTTGTGTGCCTCTTCGTGCTGGCACCTGCCATCGGCATTGTGGTCGAAGTGGCGGTGATGCGCCGGCTCGAAGGTGTCTCGGAGGCATCCAAACTGGTCGTCACACTGGCCATCGCGCTGATGTTCTTGGGCCTGGCCCAATGGATCTGGAACCCCACGACCTATCGGGCGCTGCCGCCTCTCTTCAACAACGACACCTTGGTCCTGGGCTCGATCAGGATCTCCTACAACGACGTGACCGTCTTGATCCTGGCCCTGGTCGTCGCGGTCGGGCTTCGTCTGTTTCTCTACCGCACCCGGATGGGCGTCACCATGCGGGCCAGTGTGGACGATCGCACGCTCACCTCCCTCAACGGGTCGAGCGCCATTGCCAATGCCCGCAACGCCTGGATCATCGGTTCCATGCTGGCCGCATTGGCGGGGATACTCATTGCACCCACCCTCACCCTGTCGGCCTCCGCACTGACGCTGCTCATCGTCAACGCCTACGCGGCGTCGGTCATCGGGCGCCTCCGCTCCATTCCCATGACCTTCGTGGGTGCGATCATCCTGGGGCTCTCCATTGCGTACTCGGTGGCGTATCTGCCCCAGAACCCCTACATCCAAGGGTTCGAGAACGCGGTGCCCGCCATCATCCTCTTCATTGCGCTCTTGATCCTGCCTCAGTCGCGGCTGCGCGGACACCGGCAGCTTCGGAGCCGCGAACTGGCTTTTCGCCCCACATGGAATGGAACCGGGCTCTTCTGCATCGGGACGATCATCGCCGCCATCTTCTTGGCCACCACCGTCTCCACACCCGACCTCTTCAGCCTCAATCGCATGTGGGGACTGGCGATCGTCGGGCTCTCGGTCGTCCCCATCGTCGGGTATGCCGGACGCCTGTCGTTGTGCCAGATGACCTTTGCCGGCATCGGCGCCACGATGGTGGGACATCTGGGAGCCTTGGGGAACCCCCTCTCTCTCCTCGCCGCGGCAGGTGTGTGCGCGGTGGTCGGCGTCATCGTCGCCATCCCCGCCCTGCGGCTCTCCGGCATCTACTTCGCGCTGGCCACGGCCGCCTTTGCCATCACCATGGACAACTGGGTGTTTGTGCTGCCCTCCTTCAACCTCTTCGGGCATCCCTACGCACCCTTCGGCTCGGGATCGCTCGTCTTTGCTCCCTTCCGGATCGGTTCGCTCGCACTCAACTCCAAGACGTCGCAATTCATCGCAGGGTCGGTTGCCTTCGTGATCTTGGTTGTGCTCGTCGTGGCCCTGCAGGCGATCGGAGTTCGGACAACGCCTGCTCGCCATGAAGGACAGTCCCGCCGCGTGTGCGACGCTGGGCATGAACGGCCGTGCGTCGCTCATCGGAGTCTTCGCCTTCTCGGCCGCGCTGGCGGGGATCGGTGGTGGCATCTACGGCATGGAACTCGGCAGCGCCGCGCCCGACGTCTTCCAGTTTTTCAACGGGCTCTCCCTGCTCCTGGTGATGGTGGTCTTTGGTATCACTTCGTTCGGTGCAGCGGGGTTGAACGGCGTCTACCAGGGATCACCGCTCTTCACCAATCTGTTTCCTTCGCTCACCCAGTTGCCGCTGCTCCTCGTCGGTCTCGGCGGCGTCGGAGTCGGGACTACGCCCAACGGGACTATCCCAGGCAGCATCCGCCCGGTCTATCTGTCGGTGGCGCGACGTCGCTGGCTCGTGGCCCTGATGGTGACGGTGGTCGGGGCGGCCTGGGCACTTCGCCTGGGCGGGGTAATCGGCAACTGGACGATGGCGATCATCATGGTGATCGACCTCGGGCTCTTCCCAGTGCCGGTCTACGTCGCCGACTACCGAGCGAGGATCGCACCGCCTGCCTTCGGCCTTCCGGAGCGCCGCTCGAAGGAAAAGAGGGACGCCTGGTTCGCTGAGGCAGCGTCTGACGAGGGTCCTGTCGGCACGGCCGACCCGCTGGCAGCGCTCTCGGGGGCTGGAGGTACCAGTGGGGCTTGAAATCGACGGGGTCTCGGTTCGCTTCGGAGGCTTGGCCGCACTGTCGGAGGTGTCGCTCCGCGCTGATGAGGGCGCGATCACCGGATTGATCGGACCGAACGGAGCTGGCAAGACGACCCTTTTCAACGTCGTGACCGGGATGCAGCGCCCCAATGCCGGGACCGTCCGCCTGGAGCGTCGGGATTTGCGCGGTCTGTCGTCCTATCGCCGGGCCCGGCTCGGGCTCGGCCGCACGTTCCAACGCCTCGAGCTCTTCGGCACGCTCACTGTGGCCGAGAACATCGGGGTTGCTGCATCCATCGCCCAGCGAGGGGTCGTGAAGGCGCGGTCGAGAGCGATTCACGAGATCCGAGAAGAGACCCTGGACCGGCTGGGCCTGACAGCCGTCGCCAATGACCGAGCCGACACCCTGCCGACGGGGACCGGCCGCCTTGTCGAGCTGGCGCGTGCCCTTGCCACCAAACCCAAGGTCCTCCTCCTCGACGAACCGGCAGCG
This sequence comes from uncultured Acidimicrobiaceae bacterium, assembly GCA_963736225.1. Taxonomy (GTDB): domain Bacteria; phylum Actinomycetota; class Acidimicrobiia; order Acidimicrobiales; family RAAP-2; genus Bog-473. The sequence continues at coordinate 615,525 of CAVTOF010000004.1, forward strand.
GGTCAGGACACGGACGAAACCGAGCGCTTCTCGGAGGTTCTCCGAGATCTGGCGAACGACGGACTCGCCATTCTGCTGGTCGAGCACGACATGGAATTGGTCATGAACGTCTGCCACACCGTCGTCGTCCTCGACTATGGCCGTGTGATCTGCACCGGTTCACCCGCCGACGTTCAGGCGGACGCCGCTGTCCAAGCCGCGTATCTCGGGACGGTCGCGGAGGCGGTTGCCGATGCCTGAGCCCCTCTTGGAGTTCCGCGGAGTACGGGCGGCCTACGAGGAAGTCGAAGTGATCCACGGCATCGACGTGATGTTCGAAGAGGGTGTTGTCACCGCAGTCCTCGGGGCAAACGGTGCCGGAAAGTCGACGCTCCTCGCCCTGGCGGCCGGCATCATGGGGCCGACCCAGGGCGAAGTGCGTTTCGCAGGGAAAAAGGTGCGCGTGGGATCGACGTCCTCATTGGCCCGCCGGGGGCTCTGCCTGATTCCCGAGGGCCGCGGCGTGTTCCCGAACCTGACGGTGCGGGAGAACCTCTGGGTCATGACCCACAGCGGTTCGGGGCGACGACACGTTGAACGGAGCGCATTCGAACGATTTCCGCGCCTGGCCGATCGCGCCAACCAGCCGGCCGGCACGCTCTCGGGGGGTGAGCAACAAATGCTGGCACTCGCCCGCGCCGTGGCGACAAGCCCTCGGTTGCTGATGCTGGACGAGCTCTCGATGGGGCTGGCGCCGATCGTCGTCGACGAGCTCTACAAGCATGTCGTCCACCTCGCAGCGGAGGGCATCACTGTCGTGGTGGTAGAACAGTTTGCACGCACTGCCCTGTCTGTTGCCAAGGACGCCGTGGTGATGGCCAACGGACGGATCGTCCAGACCGGGACGGCAGGCGACGTGGAGTCGGTGCTCCACTCCGCCTATCTAGGACACGTTCAGCCTGCGGAGGTGGGATCGCCGGCCCACAACGGGACAGCACATCACACCGACGACGCTGCGGGAGCGTAGGAGCCGCAGCGTCCCGAGGGATGACATCGCGTTTCCCGCTTCTATCGGGTCGGCTCGGGATCGAACGGGCCGCGCCCCATCTGATCGCGAACGGTGACCACGGCTGGGTTCGTGAGCGTTCGGCGCTGCCAATTGGCCCCGTCAACCACGAGGGTGTGCCCGGAAATGAACCGAGCGTACGGCGAGGCGAGGAAGGTCGCTGCCCATCCGAGCTCCTGCAGTCGCCCGACCCGCAGCGCCGGCTGGCAGACGTCCTTCTCGTTGGTCCGATCAAGGTTGCCCTTGATGTCATCGGTCATATCCTCGTGGGGGAAGAGTCCAGGTACCAGCCCGTTCACCTGGATGCCATAGGGTCCCCATTCCACGGCGAGCGTCTCCACCATGTTCTTCACCCCTGCCTTCGCAGCAGCGGAGTGAGCGAATCCCGGACCTCCCGTCCAGGCGTAGGACGCTCCCACATTGACGATGGACCCGGCTGTTCCAGCTTCGATATGACGCCGGCCGAATTCACGGGAGCAGAAAAATGTTCCATTGAGGGTGATGTCGACCACGGTACGCCAGGCATTGGAGGACATGTCTTCTGCCGGAACCGGAAAGTTCGCGGCCGCGTTGTTGACGAGGACGCTGGGAAGGCCAAAGGCCGCGGTGGCCTCGTCGAAGGCGGCACCCACCTGATCAGCGTCACGAATGTCGCACGTCACCCCGAGCACACGGGCCCCAACGGCCTCGATGGCGTCCCGCCCGGCGCCGAGATGCTGGGCCTTGCGGCTGGCGATGACCACGTCCGCCCCTAGCCGCGCGAACTCGGCGGCAATGGCCTTGCCGAGACCCGTTCCGCCCCCGGTCACGAGGACACAGCTCCCCGCGTAGGTTCCTGCAGGCAGCGCCAGCGTTCCGACGGGCGGTGGCTCCGGAAGTCCCTTCTGCTCCGTCATGTTCAACTCCCCGTGTAGTGCGGCTCGCGGCCTTCAGCGCTCGCCGCTCGGAATTCAGCGAAGTCGGACGACTTGTTGATGAAGGTCTGGTAGATCAGCTCGTCCTCCATGGAGGACCGTACCGCCGGTTCACTGAGGTGTCGCAGAACACGGCGGGCCATCTTGACCGTGACTTTCGGCGAGGTCGCAATCTTGTTCGCAATCTCCCACGCCGTCTCGTCGAGTGCCTCGGGTGGCACGAGACGCGACACAATCCCGTGACCATAGGCTTCTTCGGCACTCATGGCGCGCCCAGTCAGCACGAGGTCACTGGTCACGCCGCTGCCGCAAATCTCGTGGAGCCGACCCATGCCACCCGTATCGGGGATGACGCCGTGACCCACTTCGGGCAACATGAAGCGAGTTCCCGTTGCCGCGATCCTGATGTCGCACAAGAGGGCGCGCTGGAAGGATCCCCCGATAGCCCATCCGTGGATGGCCACGACTATGGGCGCGTCCAGCTCGAATACCTGCAGGATGCCCCGATGGCCGCGGCTCATGAGTTCGTGATGACTGAGGGACGTCGCGTTGTTTCCGATAACGGACACATCCCGGCCGGACGACCACGCCTTGCCTTCGCCTCGCCAGATCACGGCACGTACCTCTGGACGGCCCTTCAGTTCGGTCAAAATGTCGAACAAGCGGGCGTCCATATCGTCGTCGAACGCGTTGCGCTTGTCAGGATTGTTGTTGGTGATGACGGCGACCGGGCCGTTCACCTCTAGCAACACCTTGTCTGTCATCACGTTCCTTTCCTTCGGGCGGTCACGCCTTACTCTGACTTCCGCAACATCTGTACTGGACCGATGCATGATGCATGCAGGCCTCAGCGCAACTCGCTGAACGGCTGCTCCTTGTCATTGCGCAGCTCTCGCGGAAGTCCGAGAACACGCTCGGCCAAAGAGTTGCGCTGGATATTGTCGGTGCCGCCGCCGAGCCTGGACGACCACTGGTTCAAGAAGGCCGTGACCCAGAAGCCATCGTCGAGTGCCGCGTCACCGGCCAACATGCCGGCTGGACCGGGCAGGCCCGCGAAGAGGTCACCGCTCAGACCCATGTGCCGGGAGACGAACAGCTTCGTAATGGATGCCTCCGGACCTGGTAGACGACCCTTGGACAGTGCTGTCTGCACGCGGTAATTCATGAACCGAAGGAGGTGCACCCGGGTGTAAAAGCCGGCAATCTGCTGGCGCACCAACGGATCAGCGCTCCTGCCGCAACGGCGAGCCAGATCCTGCACCTGCGCGATCGACATGGTCTGTCCGGTACCACCGATAAGCGCGCGCTCATAGCTCATGGTGGTGTGAGCCACTGCCCATCCACCGTTGACCTCCCCCAGCACGTCCGAGGCTGGAATCACAACATCCGTCAGAAAGACCTCGTTGAAATGAGCACTCCCCGTGATCTGGCGCAGCGGACGGACCTCGATCCCGGGGGAATGCATATCGACCAGGAAATACGTGATGCCCTTGTGCTTGGGGACGTCAGGATTCGTGCGGGCAATCAGAATCCCCCAATCACTGTGCTGGGCACCGGACGTCCAGACCTTCTGGCCATTCACGACGAAGGACTCTCCGTCGCGTTCGGCGCGGCACTTCAAGCCCGCAAGATCAGATCCCGCATCGGGTTCTGAAAACAACTGACACCAGACTGCGTCGCCGCGCAACATGGCTGGCAGGTGACGGCGCTTCTGCTCCTGGCACCCGTGCGCAATGAGAGTCGGCCCAGCCATGCCGATGCCGACGGCGAAGGCCCCTACCGATACGTCGTACTTGGCCATTTCCTGATTGAAAATGGCCTGGTGCCATGAAGTTTCGCCACGCCCTCCGTATTCCTTGGGCCAGGTTATGGCACCCCAGCCCCCTTCATAGAGGCTGCGCTGCCACCCGCGGCAGCGAGGTACGTAGTCGACACGTGCGGGATTACGAGACCAGTCAGCAAGGCCAGTCCTGACCTCTGCATGCCCCTCGAGCCATTCCGACACCTCGCGCCGGAAGGAGGCGTCCTCCTCTGTGTCGTCAAAATCCATCGCCGCCTCCAGACACTAGGGCTGGGCGAAAGGGGGTGACCACCGCGGCGACCGGTCAATCTGGCTTTGATCGCGGGGATCGCCGAACCTGAGGCAGCTCGGGGAAGCTGAAGTACACGGAGGTCCGCCCGGGGTCGCTGTGCGTCGGACCTCGCTCCGGAGGATTGTCACTTTCATATTATATTTGAAATTGGTGCCCTATACTCAGACGTTTCGCACTGGTCAGAGCGTGATCTGCGTCAGGAGCTCTCGCCTCAGGAGGGTGGGCACATTGCATCGGTATTGGATTGTGGTCGCGCCGTGCACGCTTCGGTAGGGACTGAGACGCGGTCGGGGTCGGGCTATGCCTGACGCCATCACCGACGAGGGAGTTGCTCGACTCCGACAACGGATCGGGATCGCGCGTCCGCACACCAACCCACCGCACTACCTCAGCCCCAACGAGGACGCCTTCCGTCACGTCGCCCAGGCCTACGGTGACGACAACCCCCTCTGGTGCGACCCCTCCTACGGCGCAGGAACCAGGTGGTCCGGTCCAATCGCTCCCCCTCACCTCGTCGGTGGGGACACCCTCATCGGGGAGGACGAAGTCACGGTCCTCGAAGCCGAGACCAAGGCACTGATGAAGGGGGATCCGCTCGGAGGTGTTCACGCCTTCTATTCGGGTTCCTTCCGGGAATGGTGGAATCCACTCCGTCCCGGCATGCGAGTCACCCGCCGCAACGCTTTGGTCGGTGTACACGACAAGATTGGCGACTTCGCTGGACGCACCGTGCACGAATGGTTGGCTGAGGTGTTCGCTGCGGCCGGCGGTCCGGTCCTCTCCGGGCAGTACCGCTTGATGATCCGTGCCGAACGGGAAAAGGCGACCGAACGCAAAAAGAACGACGAGGTCGAGATCCGCCCTTACTCCGAGGAAGAGCTGGCGGCCATCGGCGAGGCCATCGCTGGTGAGCGGTACCGGCGGCGCGGTGCTGAACCTCGCTGGTGGGAGGACGTGCACGAGGGCGATGAGCTCCCTGCACTGGTCAAGGGCCCGATGCGAGTGACCGACATGGTCGTGTGGCACACGGGCATGGGGATGGGTCTGTACGGCGTAGCTGCTCTCCGTCTCGGCCACGACCAGCTCCAACGGATGCCTCGCTTCTTCAAGCCGGACGACTTGAACATTCCCGACGTCCAGCAGCGCGTGCACTGGGATCCCGAATGGGCCCACCGGGCCGGCAACCCCGCCTGTTACGACTACGGACGCATGCGCGAGACCTGGCTGATCCACTTGTGCACGGACTGGATGGGCGACGACGCCTGGTTGTGGAAGCTTGACTGCCAGTTCCGCAAGTTCAACTATGTCGGCGACACTCATCGGATGCAGGGTCGAGTCATCCGGAAGTACCTCGGCGACGGAGATCGACCGGCCGTGGACCTCGACGTGTGGGGCGAGAACCAGCGCGGAGAGACGACGACACCGGGCCATGCCACCATCCTCTTGCCCTCGCGCGAACACGGGCCGGTTCGGCTCCCCGCGGCGCCGGGCGGCGCGACCACCTGCCAACAAGCGCTCGATGCACTCGCTGAACGCTTCGCCGCCCAGGAGCAACGGTGAAGCCATACCCTGAGATGCCGCCGGGGTTGACCGTCTCGCATGACGGAGAGGTCCTCGAGGTGAGCTTCAATCGCCCGACTCGTCGCAACAGCCTCACTGACCCCATCGTGTACGCGCTGACCGACACGGTGGACGCCGCGGCCAGTGACGAGTCCGTCCGGGTTATCCATTTGCAGGGTGAGGGAGAACACTTTTGTTCCGGCTTCGACTTGGGCGAAAGAACACCTGGGCCCGAACGCCCCCGCGTGGGCTCCGTGCACCGACGCATGAACGCTCACGTCAATCGCCTGATCCCGGCGATGCTGACGTGCCAGACCCCCATCGTCTGCACCGCGCGGGGCTGGGTCATCGGCCTGGGTCTCGACATCCTGCTCGCCTCGGACTTCGCTCTCGTGGCCGACGACGCCAGGCTCTGGGCCCCCTTCACCACCTTTGCGTTCACCCCCGACAGTGGCGCCTCCTGGCTCATCCCTCGTCTCGTTGGCGTGGCCCGCGCCCGTGAGATGCTCATGTTGGGCGAGAAAGTCTCGGGAGCCGACGCAGCCTCTTGGGGACTGATCCACCGCGCCGTGCCCGCCAGCGATCTTGACGCCGTCTCCCAGGAGCTCATCGAACGCCTGGCTGCAGCACCTACTGTCGCCGTTGGTCTCACCAAGTTGTTGCTGCATCGAGGTCTCACGGCGGACCTCACGAGCCACATGGCCGATGAGGCCTGGGCGATGGAGGTCGCAAGTCGCTCCGACGACTTCAAGGAGTACGGGCAAGCGAACAAGGAGAAGCGGGAGCCTCGTTTCACGGGGCGTTGACCCATTACGGGACGCCGGGCGGAGAGTTCGCGTTCAGATATAATATTTATTATGGAGTTGGCTGCAGCGCAGGCGGGGGCTGTCGACGCAGTCGGGCGTCCCCTCGAGGGAGTCCGCGTGCTCGCCATCGAACAAATGCAAGCGCTCCCCTACGCAACCCAACTCTTGGCGCGCCTGGGTGCCGACGTCGTCAAGATCGAGCCACTGACGGGAGACCTTGGACGAGCGTCACTGCCTGCCATGTCCGATCCCGACGGACGTTCGGTTGGCGCGACATTCCTCCGCAACAACCTCAACAAACGAAGCATGTGCGTCGACCTCAAGCATGTAGAAGGACGTCAACTCGTGTTGGATCTGGCTCCGCGGTTTGACATTTTTGCCGAGAATTTCAAGGCAGGTGCCATGGATCGCATGGGGCTCGGCTACAACGACCTTGTGGCCGTCCACCCTCTCTGTATCTACGCGTCGGTGTCGGGTTTCGGCAACTCGTCGTCGTCCCCGTACCGCGATTGGCCAGCCTTTGCGCCGATCGTCGAGGCAATGTCGGGCGTCTACGAGATGAAACGTGTGGGCGATCTTCCACCCGTGGTGTCACCCGTTGGTGCACTCGGTGACATCGGGGCGGCCCTCTACGCGTCCATTGGAATCCTCGCCGCCCTTCGAGACCGCGACAAGACGGGGCGACCCGCGTATGTCGATGTCGCAATGCTCGATTCCGTCATTGCGATGACAGACATTGTCACCAACTATTGGTCGATGGGCGTCGACAGCGGTGACTCGGGGTCGGTCATCAATCACGGCTTCCGGGCTTCAGACGGTTGGTTCGTCATGCAGGTGGCGCGGGTGCACGTCTTCGAACGTCTGGCTCAGCTCGTGGGACATCCCGAGTGGTCAACGGACCCACGGTTCGATACTCCATACGGCTGGGTGCAACACCTCGAGGACGTCATCCGTCCGGCCGTCGAGAAATGGGCGGCGGGGCGGAACCGCTTGGAGGTCTGCAAAGCCCTCAGCGAGGCCGGTATCGCTGCGGGGTCGTGCGCCCGCGCCGAAGAGTTGGTCGCTGATCCCCATGTCGCGTCTCGTCGCATGCTTGTCGGCATCGATCGGACGGATGATGTCGATCAACCGGTGTTGGTGCCTGGCAACCCGGCACACATCGTCGACCGAAGTGAGGGTGGAGACCGACGGATACCCTGGCTCGGCGAGCACACAGATGAGCTCTTGCGAGATGAGCTTGGCCTGACCGATGCGACGATCGCCGGCCTGCGATCGTCATCGGTAGTCGGATAGAAGACGTCGCCTCCGCAGGACCGCTTCGTCGCCTCACCCGAGCTGGCTGCGCACGCGAACTCGCCGCGCTGCGGGGTTTCGCCGGTCTCATACTATATACATTCGTGTCGAGCGGCAGAGACGTCCACCGCGAGTCGGGTGATCGGCTGCCTGGGACAATCCCCGAGGCGCTGACCCAAGCCGCAGAGCGGTACCGGGACGACGAGGCTCTCGTCGACGGGACGGTCCGACTTTCGTTTGGCACATTGGCCGCACGAGTGAATGAGATGGCGCGCGCACTGGTCGGCAGTGGCATTGAGCCCGGAGATCGCGTGGCCTTGTGGGCTCCCAACAGCGCCGACTGGGTGATCACGAGCTTCGCCATCTACAGCGTCGGCGCAGTGCTGGTACCGCTCAACACCCGATACCGCGGAGAGGAGGCAGGTCACGTCCTACGGACGTCGCGAGCCCGCTTGCTCTTCACCGTGACCGACCTACTCGGCTCCGACCTGGTGGCGTTGCTCGCTGACGTGCCTGGACTCGAATCCCTCCAGGAGATCGTGGTGCTGGAGGGTCCGACGCGGCCGGGGTGTACGACTCTCGCCGAATTCGAAGATCGAGCCAGCCCAGCCCATGGTCCTGAAATGCTCCGCCGACGCGCCGCACTGAGGGGAGGGGACGCCTCCGACATCATTTTCACGTCGGGCACGACCGGCAAGCCCAAAGGCGCGGTGCTGGGCCATGGTGCCAGTGTCCGCACGTACCTGGCATGGTCCGAGCTGGTCGGCCTCCGAAGGGGCGACCGGTACCTCGTGGTCTACCCCTTCTTCCACACGGCCGGCTTGAAATCTGGCCTGCTGGCGTGCGTGCTGCGCGGCGCGACCATCGTCCCCCATGCCGTGTTCGACGTGGTGCCGGTCATGGAACGTGTGGCTTCGGAGCGGATCACGATGCTGCCCGGGCCCCCCACGGTCTTTCAATCAATTCTCAACCATCCGGATTTCGCGTCATTCGACTTGTCCTCCCTGCGTCTGTCGGTGACGGGAGCCGCAATCGTCCCGGTGGACGTGATCCGGCGCATGCGCGAGGAGTTGCGCTTCGACACGGTCGTCACCGGCTACGGCCTGACCGAGACCACAGGCACGGTCAGCATGTGCCGCCACGACGATGCACCCGAAGTGATCGCGGCAACGGTCGGACGACCATTGCCGGGCGTGAGTGTGCGCGTCGTCACCGACGCCGGCCAGTCGGTCGATCCAGGCGAGCCCGGCGAGATCCTCGTGCGCGGCTTCAACGTCATGCAGGAGTACTTCGAGGATCCGACGGCAACCAAGGAGGCGATCGACGAAGCGGGATGGCTCCACACCGGGGACATCGGTGTCCTCGGCGCGGACGGCAATCTACGGATCACCGATCGCAAGAAGGACATGTACATCGTCGGCGGCTTCAACGCCTATCCGGCCGAGATCGAGGCCATGATGGCCGGGCATCCACGCGTCGGCCAGGTGGCGGTGGTCGGCGTCCCTGATGAGCGGCTGGGGGAAGTCGGTATGGCGTTCGTCGTTCCTCGTCCTGGTCAGACAATCGACCCGGACGAGCTGGTGGCGTGGTGCCGCGACCACATGGCCAACTTCAAAGTCCCGCGATCCGTCCGGGTCGTCGAAGCTCTGCCGCTGAACCCAACGGGGAAGGTGATGAAGTTCCAGCTGCGTGCGCAGCTCGCCGGGTGACCCCGGGCTGCCCGCTGGCCCTCCTTCGAGCGCCCGGTTCAGGTCCAGGCCACGACCGGACCGGCCGCCTCCATCATCTCGGTCAGTTGGTGCGGGTCGGTGGCCAGAGTGCAGGGCCTGCTCCCTGCCGGACACCCCCCGAAGACCAACCGGCGCAGCCGGTCCCTGTGGGCATGAGCGTCCAGGCGATCACCGTTCGCATCCCATGCCTCGACTGGGACGCTGATGTCGAGTGCCGCGGCGGCATCCACGATCACCGCTGTTGCCTCGGCCTCGGCCAGATCGATTACGGCCACGGCTGGACGGTTCGGACGCCGGAGCAGCGAGACAGCGACGCATGCCGCCGCATACCCGGGGGCTGGCGTCGAGGGCACGATCACAGACCCAAGCCGGGTCGTGCCCAGCGTGCGGGCCACCCAAAATCCGCCGCTGCCGGCATCGGCCGCAACCAGTGCACCGGCAGCGACGCATTCCGCATAGTGCATCGTGGCACGGCTCGGCGGTAACGGGCTCGCTTCGACGCTCCATCCTCGCTGTGTCACGTCTGCCAGACGAGCGCGGAGCGGAGGCATCGCCAGCGGCCTGCGGCGCGTGGCGCGGCAACGTTCGGCCAGCGGTGCGAGGCTGGCTGGGGGGACCGTCAGAGCGGGAGCCAGCCGCCATCGCGCTTCGGGAGACTCGGCCTGATCCAGGCCAGTGGCAATGATCAGGTCGACGTCGTCGAGTCCGCTCAGCACGAAATCGTCAGCCTGCAACCCGATTGTGGCGAGATGGTGTTGGCTCCTCCAATCGAAGACGCCCTTGGCGCCCCAGGTATTCAAGACGCCGATCCCAAGGGACACGGCCAGATCGTGCAGGCTCGGCACCGCCCTGTGCCAGATGATGCCCGGACCCGCCATCACAACAAGCGTGGCCGCCGAACCCACTGTCTCCACCGTTTCATCGGCAGGATCCAGCCAATTGTCGCCAGGCGCGTTCAGAAGCGGGACCGATTCTTCTACTGGCTGGCTGGGATCCGCGGTGATGTGGAGCTCCACGTCAGCGGAGGACGATGCGGAAACTGCAGCAATCAACGCCTCGCCCGAGTCCACCTCACACGTGAGGGTCGGCCCAGGATCGAGTCCGGGTAGCCAGAAGACGCCGTCGCCCGTATGCGCCGCGGCACGCGCTCCGTGGACCCTTTGATGAGCCTTCGCGAACAAAGGTGCCACGGTGCCGGCCACGGGCACCACCTCGACTGTGCCAAAAGGGGCCCCGTAGATCGCGTCGATGCCTGACACCACGGCAACTCGCCGCCAGAGTTCAGCCATCGGGATGCGGCTCACGTGGTGCGCCCGACCGCCACGGAGTCTCGGTTCAACGTGCTTCGGTCCCCTCGAGCGTGGCCCACTGCGGCTCCCGTTTCTCGGCAAAGGCCGATGGGCCTTCGACCTGGTCGGGATGCCCCCACATGGAGACCAGCTCCGTCGCTCCCGCCTTACACGCGTCGGTCAGCCCCTGCTCGAGGGCGCCCCACAATGCCCGCTTGGTAGCCGCCATGGCGGCCGGCGAATTGCGGGCGATCTTCTCCGCCAGGACCTGAGCCTCTTCGCGTAGGCGCTCGGGTGGATCGACGACCTGGCTGATCATGCCGAGTGCCAGCGCACGTTCAGCCGACATGCGCTCGTGTCGCCCGACGAGCGCCATGCGCAGGACTGCCTCAAAGGGCATGCGTCGGGCCAATCCGATCAGCTCATAGGCGGCCACCTGTCCCACTGAGACATGGGGGTCGAAGAACGTTGCGTCGGACGCCGCGATCACGATGTCGGCGTCGGCAATCCAGTGGAATCCCCCGCCGGCACAGATCCCGTTCACCGCTGTGATGACCGGCTTCCAGACGCCGTTGTGCCAAGAGGTGAAATGAAAATCGAACCTTTCGCTCGACTCTCGGTACCGCTCGAACCCGATGCCGTCGGATGCAATCTCGATCATGTCGGCGCCCGTCTGAAACGCTTTGCCCTCCCCGGTATGCACGATCACCCGGACAGCTGGATCTGCATCAAACTCCGTCCATGCCTCCGCGAATTCGTCGCGCATAGCGTTGTTCATCGCATTGAGGCGCTCCGGGCGGTTGTTGATCAACCAACCAACCGGTCCGTGGCGCTCGAGTTTCAGGGTTTCATAGACCATTGGGCGTCCCTTGATCGATGCTCGATGTCATGTGTCAAGTCTGGATGGATCGGTCCCCTCGAGCGTGGCCCACTGCGGCTCCCGTTTCTCGGCAAAGGCCGAGGGGCCTTCGACCTGGTCGGGATGCCCCCACATGGAGACCAGCTCCGTCGCTCCCGCCTTACACGCGTCGGTCAGCCCCTGCTCGAGGGCGCCCCACAATGCCCGCTTGGTAGCCGCCATGGCGGCCGGCGAATTGCGGGCGATCTTCTCCGCCAGGACCTGAGCCTCTTCGCGTAGGCGCTCGGGTGGATCGACGACCTGGCTGATCATGCCGAGTGCCAGCGCACGTTCAGCCGACATGCGCTCGTGTCGCCCGACGAGCGCCATGCGCAGGACTGCCTCAAAGGGCATGCGTCGGGCCAATCCGATCAGCTCATAGGCGGCCACCTGTCCCACTGAGACATGCGTATCAAAGAACGTTGCGTCGGACGCCGCGATCACGATGTCGGCGTCGGCTACAAAATGCAGCCCGCCACCGACGCACGTCCCGTTCACCGCCGCAATGACCGGCTTCCAGACTGCGTTCTGCCAGGACGTCAAGCGCAGCTCGGCATGGCGCGTCCGCCCCGATTGCTTGCGAAGTGCATCGGGGTTCCGACTGAGCTGGACCACATCGAGGCCGGTCTGGAAGACCCCACCCTCCCCCGTGTTCACGATCACGCGCACGGCAGGATCTTCATCCAGCTCGCGCCAGGCTGCTTCCAACTCGTCGAGCATGAGCGCATCCATGGCGTTGCCGGACTGAGGCCGATTGAACGTAAGCCACCCGACTGGGCCCTCGCGTTCGACCAACAATGTGGAGTATGCGCTCAACTGCGCGGCACCTCCCGCCACGGACGCGACGAATACGGGTCCGGCTCGCGGGGCAAGCCAAGGACGCGCTCTCCCAAGATGTTCTTGTTGATCTCGGTCGTACCGCCCTCAATCGTGTTGGCGCGGCTTCGCAGCATTCCCCGGACCTCGTAGGGCAATGACTCCGCGTAGTCGCCCAGCTCCCCCTCCCAGGCTGTCGCCCCCATGCCGAGCACTGACGTGGCCGTAAGTTGGATCCGCTGGTTGAGCTCACCTTGGTGGACCTTGCCTACGGAGCTCTCCGGTCCGGGGGCACGTCCGGCGCGGGCCTGGCTCCGTACTCGCTGGTTCGTCCACTCCCGAATGCGCTCCTCGCAATAGAGACGCATGATCTCGTCTCGGCGCACTGGATCGTCCCACCCCCCCGGCGCTCTTTCGGCGCTTTGATGCTTTGCCAGCCGAATGAGATAGCCGACACCCGATCCTCCGATGCGGTCCACGCCTCCCGAGCCCGCGCCCGACACCATCTGGCGTTCCCCCGACAAGGTGGCATTCGCGACCTTCCACCCCGCACCCACGTCGCCCACCCGGCACCCGTCGGGGACCCGGGCCGCGTTGAGGAAGACCTCATTGAAGTCGACCTCACCGCCCAAGTGACGCAGCGGACGAACCTCGACACCGGGCTGATGCAGATCGATGAGGAAGTACGTCAGCCCCTGGCGTTTCGGCACGTCGACGTCGGTGCGAGCAAGGAGCACGGCCCAGTCGGATCGATGCGCCCAGGTGGTCCAGACTTTCTGACCGGTGATCACCCAGTCATCGCCGTCGCTCTCGGCCCTTGTGGCCAGGGACGCGAGATCGGACCCAGCCCCCGGCTCGCTGAAGAGCTGGCACCAGGCCTCCTCATTGCGCACGATCGGACGGAGGAAACGAAGCCGCTGGTCCTCGGTCCCGTGGGCGAAGAGGGCGGGAGCAGCCAAGTTGAGACCGAGTGGGTTGAGACGACCAAGGTTCAACGGGCCGAGTTCCTGCTCCACCATGCGGGCCGCCTCCCTTGAGAGATCGAGCCCCCCGTACGCACGCGGCCACGTTGCGGCAACCAACCCTGATCTTCCAAAGGTCGGGTACCACGCCTCGTACTCGGCCCTGGTCCGGACCTCGCGAACCGCGGCCGGCCCGCCTCGGCGGCCGGCCTCGACCCACGCCACGGGTACGTTCGATGCGATCCAGCGTCGAACCACATCGACGACATCGTCGGCGGAGGCATTCGGCGGAACAAAGAGGGACCCATCCGCGTCGTCGCGTGAGCCCTGGAGCGTGACCTGCTCCGTCATCGGCTCACCCGAGGCGTGGTTACGGCCAGCGAGGACGCATCGCCACCCCTTCTCTTTTCACTATCGCCCACTGACCCGTCCTTCGGTCGTCAGCCATGAATACGTAGGCCACGTGATCCGTTGGTGAGATTGTATATTTTATCATGTCCACGGTTTTCAGGAGGCCGGGCCTTGCGCCCCTCGCCGACGCTCGGCGACGCTGGGGCCGCCCGAGGGCCGAGATCGGCCGGCCGGTCAGTGGATTCGCATAAGATATATGCATGCCATCGCCCACTTCTCGGGCCCGCGTGGAGGCGAAGGGTCACTCGAACGGTAGTCGTCAAGCGAAGCTTGTCCGCACACCGAGTGGAGAGCACATCGCGTCGTATGTGCGAAGCCTGATTTTCGAGGGCGAGCTTCGTCCCGGGATGCGGGTTCCTCAGGATGCAATCGCCCAGGACCTCGGCGTGAGTCGGATCCCAGTGCGCGAGGCACTCATCGTGCTCGAGCGAGAGGGATGGGTCACCAATGAAATGCACCGGGGCGCCTTTATCAATGCGCTCGATGAGCCCACCGTCCATGACCACTACGAACTGTTCGGTCTGATCTATGGATTCGCAGCCAAGCGTGCACTGGCGCGTGCGGGTGACGACCTCCTGCAACAACTCGGCGAGATTCAGGTGCAGTTTGCCAAGGCCACGACGGCGGCGGATCAATACGATCTTTCCATTGCATTCCATAGCTTGATCGTGAAGGGTGCAGCATCACCCCGCATCAATGTGGCGCTTCGGGCGATGTCCGCTCTCGTCCCCGGGAACTTCTTCGAGGAAGTCCCAGCAGCTGTGGATGTCGAAAGCCGGGGTCTCGCCGCCATCACGCGGGCGATGAAACAGGGCGACGGGGAAAAAGCATCCGCCGAATATGTGAAGATGATGCGGGGTGTGGGAAACAAGGTGACGCAGCTCTTCCGGGAGCGCTCCCTATTCGAGACCATTGAAGAGACGGCTTGAGGGTCGAGAAGTCGACCACCAGCCCGCCACGTGACACCACATCCCTTTCGGGGCGTCGCCATTGCCGGTGTTCACAACACGGTACAGGCGCGCCGACTCCCAGACCACGACTCAACGTCGATCGCGCTGGCTGGCGCTCTGGGTGCGCTCGCCGACGCCGGCATCGCTCCGCATGAGGTCGACGGCGTCGTCGGTCCCGACTGCGCTCAGCTAGCCCTTGAGTTCGGTCTCGGGCCATGCACCCGCCGACCGAGCTCTCTGGGAATTCCTACGATTCTCGACGCGGCCGCGCTGATCACAACCGGCCAATGTGAGGTCGTGTTGGTCGCAGCCGGCGGGGCCGGAATCCACACGCAACGGGCCTCGACGGCACCCTGGACTCGGCCGGCCAACGAGCTCGTCATGGGTTACGGGCTATTTACTGCCGCTGAATTCGCCCTCATGGCCCGTCGTCACATGCTCACCTACGGCACCACGCCCGAACAGATGGCTGCCGTCGCCGCGACAATTCGTAACAATGGCCATGCAAATCCTGATGCCGTCTACCATGCCCGGGGGCCGTTCTCACCTGCGGACATCTTGCAATCTCGAATGATCGCGGACCCGTTCCACCTCCTCGACTGCGCCATGACATCGGAGGGTGGGTGCGGCGTCGTCTTGGTGGGCGCCGACCGGGCGGCTGAGCGCGGGGTGCCGATATGGATCCTCGGCGGGGCCAGTGACTCGTTCGGGCCCGCGTACACGGTTGCACCGGTATGGGATTTCCGGCCCCGACCCGAGTCCGATTCCGCCGGAATGGTCGGTGCCCGTGCCGCCAAAAGGGCGTTCGCAATGGCCGGGCTCAGACCGGCCGAGGTGGATGTCGCCGAACTCTACGACCCCTTCTCGTTCGAGGTCATCAGACAGTTGGAAGCGTTTGGTTTCTGCTCGCCCGGCGAGGGCGGCTCCTTCGTCGCCGACGGGAACATCGGACCGGGAGCGCCGCTCCCTGTCACGACAGACGGTGGGACCATGTCGTTCAGTCATCCTGGGATCAGCGCGCAACAGTTGCAACGGGTCATTCGGGCCGTGATGCAATTGCGTGGCACGTGCACGACAAACCAAGTCACTCGCGCGGAGGTCGCCCTCTGCTCGAACGGGGGTGCGGGCGCACTGTTCTGTGACGTGCTCCTGCTCGGGCGAGAACGCCCATGAGCCGTTTGCTTCCCCAGCCTGTGGACATCTCGACGCCACGACCAAGCCTCCACAGTCAGGAGTACTGGGACGGGTGTCGCCGACATGAGTTGCTCTATCAGCGGTGCGCTGTGTGCGGCTACCGTGGGCTCGGCGCGTTCACCGTCTGCGCACAGTGCCACGCAACGTCACCCGTCTGGGAGGCCAGCGCCGGCCG
Source organism: uncultured Acidimicrobiaceae bacterium (assembly GCA_963736225.1). Lineage (GTDB taxonomy): Bacteria > Actinomycetota > Acidimicrobiia > Acidimicrobiales > RAAP-2 > Bog-473. The sequence goes on from CAVTOF010000004.1 coordinate 631,661, forward strand.
AGGATCCCTCTACAGCTGGACAGTGGTATGGCGGCCGCCCAACCCCGAGTTTCGCGTGCCGTATGCCCCTGCTGTCGTACGCCTGGATGAAGGATTTTGGATGCTGAGCTCCGTGATCGGTTGCGAACCAGACGAGCTTCACGACGGCATGCGGCTCTCGGTTGAATTCTTTCCTGCCTCCGATGAGATCGTTCTTCCGTACTTCGGTCCGGACGTGGTGGGTCAGCAGTGACCGAAGTGGGATCTCACGTGAACGACAAGGTCTATATCCACGAATACATCGACATCATTGGGCATAACCGTGGGCGCTACATGTACCACATGACGGCAAATTGGAGCCCTGCCGCGCAAGAGGATCGTCACCAGCTTTGTTACGGCGTCTGGGGCGTCGTCGGCAGCACCGGACGGTGGCCACAAGTAGTCAACGTTTGGGAAGAGGACGGCTTCGATGGGCTGGCTCGGTCCTTTGGGCATGAACTGGGCCATCGCGACTTGCAGGACCCGAAACTTGCTGCGTGGTGGGCAGCCGCAGCCGAACTGCGAGCCGGTGGTGTCGACCGCCTGTTAGTCCCAGCTCCCTGGATGCCCACGATTGAGCAAGTCTGCTCGGCGGGGATACGGGGTGCCGTGTACGCACACGAGCAGATCCAGGTGCCGAGGGGAAGTTCCGCTTCTTATTTGGACTTCGTTCACCGTGACGTTGTACCGGTCATGCAAGAGTTCGGATGGGTTTTGGTCGGAGCCTGGGAAACGGCCCTCGTCGACGACGGCGAGTGCTTTTTGCTGTGGGCTATCCCGACATGGCAGGACTGGGCCGACCGCGAGAAGGCACGGCGCCACCACCCCGGACTGGTTGAGCTGGAAGCGCAGAACTTGGCGTTGACCGGACGCGTCAGCCGTATTTTGCTGGCAGACTCAGCGCTCTCGCCGATGCGTCTGGGTCGCCAACCGTCTCGCGCCGATCGCACCGAGGAATGGAAGGACTGAGGCGCCCCGGCGGACCAGAGCTCGCGGTCTATGGCGTCTGAACGGAGGCGTCCGCACTCGTGTCGGATTCGCCCGCTGGACCACTCGCAACAAGCTCCCGGCGCAACAGTTTGCCGACCTCGCTCCGCGGGAGCGCACCCAGGTGCCGGAAGGCGACCGGAACCTTGTACGCCACAAGGTGGTCTCGACACAGTTGCAAGAGCTCCGCATCGGAGGCGTCTCCCACAACAAAGGCGACCGGCACCTCACCCAGACGATCGTCGGGTAGACCGACGACGGCCGCGTCGCTCACGCCGGGCGAGAGCAGCAACACCTCTTCAACCTGACTCGGGAAGACCTTGTTCCCTCCGCGATTGATGACATCGCTCACGCGGCCTTCGATCCAGACAAAGCCGTCATCGTCGATGCGAGCGAAGTCCCCGGTCCGGACGTAACCCTCCGGATCAAGTCGATCGTCCAACTTCTGGCCATCGGCGTAGCCGGACGCCATGCGGGGCGGCTTCACCAGCAGCTCCCCGACTGTATCGACTGGTGCCGGCGACCCGTCCCCCGTGAGCACCTTTATCGCCACCCCGGGATGTGGTCGTCCCACCGCGCCGATCTTCCCGGGGTGGTCCCGGGCATCGGCTGCGGTCCAACCTATGACCTCTCCGATCTCAGCTTGGCCGTAGCCATTCAGCACCGTGACGCCGAATTTCTCGGTAAATCGACGCGCGGCAAGGGGCGAGAGAGGCGCGGTGATACTCCTGACGTACCGGAGCGGCGTCAGATCGGTCACGTCTGCGTCATCCGCCAACATCACCATGGCGGCCGGCGGCAACACCGTGGAGCGAATGGCGAATCGATCGATGAGTACGGCGAACTCCGCTGTGCTGAACCGGTCCATGAGAACCAACGAAGCTCCGGCCCGCAGACCGAACAGAACGTTGTAGATGCCAGCGTTGAGCGCCAGTGAAACCGGTACCAGGTTGGGTGACGGCGGGCGAGCTGGATCGGCGGGCCGTCCCCGCAACGGACCGAGGACACGGTCAAGTAGTTCGAGGTACCCCGTGTGCGTCTGCAGGATGGGCTTCGGTTGTCCGGTGGTTCCGGACGTCCAGGTGACAAAAGCCGTATCGGGCTCGTAGATGGTCGGGGACACGCCCTGGTCGTGGATTCCACGTGAACTGACTGCGCACGCGGGCGCCGTGGACGAGAGAACGTGGTCCAGCTCGGCCTGGGGCTGCCGAGCGTTCGCCGGTACGAACACAGCGCCAGCCAGCCAGACGCCGAACATGGCGAAGACGAATTCGGGACCGTTGGGGAGTTGCACGACCACGGCTTGGCGAGGCTCGACCCCGGCAGAACGCAGCCGAGCGGCGATCCTCGAAGCTTCCGCACGTGCGGTGCCCGCCGTCACCGTCCGGTCTACGGTGTTGATCAGGTCATCACCATCGGCAAATGGATGGGTGGTCAACAAATCCGCCAGGCTCGCTGCGGGCTCCGTCATGACCCGGTGCAACCACGGGAGGACGCCTCGGCGCACGCGGTCGCACGAGATTGCGGATCGTGCATTCCGGAGCGTGCCGACGCTCGGCCGGTGGATGAAGGGCTCAGACAAGGGAACTTCCTTTCCGGCGGCTTCACGCCGTCCCGGCCCTCCGGCCGAGACGATTGTACATTATATTTGTTTGAGCGGCTGCCACGTGTGTGTCGGCAAGACGGCGAGCAGAGCGGCATGGCCTGCCCGCACCCAAATGTAAGGAGTCCCGCAATGGCAGACAGTGCAACCAGTTGGGCGGGATCTCCGGACCCCATCAAGATCGGCTGGCTCGGTTCGGCGCTTGACGGTCCTGACGGCGGCTACAACAGGATCCATCGAATGGCCTTCGATGAGGCGCTCGAGGAGGGCTTGCTCGATCGACCGGTGGAGTTCGTAATCCACGCAGAGAACGGCCTGCCGCGTGGCTCGGCTCGCAATACCGCGGATGGCTTCAAGTACCTCGTCGACCAAGGTTGTATCGGCATCGCCGGTGCGTACAGCTCCGACAATGCGATCGTCGCCGCCCCGCTGGCGAACGAGCTCAAAGTCCCCCTGATCAGCTGGGCGGGTACTGAGCGGCTGGCCGGCGACTATTGCTTTCGACTTGGTAACGGCGACTGCGGAGGTGACGCTGCGCTCTGCGTGTCCTGGCTTGCTCGCAACGGGTATCAGCGTGTCGCAGTCCTCAGCGAGGTCTCACCCAATGGTGAGGAGTACTTCCGCTTCTTCCGACAAGAGTGCCGCAGGCACAACCTGAAAATTGTGTCGCTCGAGACCGTCAGCCAGTCGCCAGCGAATCTCACTGAGAACCTGGACAACCTTCGGCAATCAAATCCCGACGCACTGTGCTACATGGGATACGGCATGTTGGCGGCACAAGGTCTACTTCGCAAGGCACTCGACGAATTGGCTTGGGATCCGCCGCGGATCATGGGGACCGCCTTCATGTTCTATTTGATGGGTTTTGAAAAATTCGAGGGCTGGGTGGGAATCGACCAGTTCGACCCCAACAACCCGTTGGTCGAAGGATTTCACCAGCGCTATGTCGAGCGCCATCACGAGGATCCACCAATGTGGCCCAATGCGATCCCGGTCCTGGCATACGACACGGCGCGCGTGCTTACTGAGGGTCTCTTTCGAGCACCCTCACTCTCGGGACCGGGACTGAAGGACGGGCTGGAGAAGATTCGATTCATGCCCAGCAGTACGGGCGGCCCGCGGACGCACATTGCCGCTGCACCTCATGAGCACGGGATGTTCCGAGGGGACTGGCTGCTCTACGGCCGAGTGCGCAACGCAAAACTCGAGTTCGAAGGGCTGTTTGAACCCGCAGAATGAGGATCGAACCAGGATCGTTCGTTGTCGGTAGTTCAGCGCTTCGGGCCAGCCCGCACACGGGTACGACCCCAAATCGAAAGGGAACCACGCAGTGAGAGCGGACGACCTGATCATGGTCAGCGTGGACGACCATCTGGTCGAACCACCCGACCTCTTCGTAGGCAGACTGCCTGCGAGGTTTCAGGACAGTGCCCCCAGCGTCACACGGCTGCCCGACGGCAGCGACGTATGGGAGTTCAACGGGCACACCATTCCAAACATCGGCTTGAACGCCGTTGCGGGTCGGCCACGAGAGGAGTACGGAATCGAGCCGACGGCGTTCGAAGAGATGCGGCCTGGATGCTTCGACGTTCATGAGCGCATCAAAGACATGAACGCCGGTGGAGTCCTTGGCTCGATGAACTTCCCGTCTTTCCCCGGCTTCAGTGCTCGCCTCTTCGCTGCCTGTCAAGATAAGGAACTGGCTCTGGCCGTTCTGCCGCGCCTACAACGACTGGCATATCGACGAGTGGTGCGGTTCGTACCCCGGCCGATTCATCCCAATGGCGCTGCCGATCCTCTGGGATGCCGAACTTTGCGCGGAAGAAATCCGGCGAGTAGCGGCAAGGGGTTGCCACTCGCTGACCTTTACCGAGAACCCGGCTGCGCTCGATTACCCCAGCTTTCATGATCCTTCGTGGGACCCACTGTGGGCGGCGCTCTGCGACGAGCAGGTTGTCTTGTCGATCCACCTCGGATCATCGGGACAACTCGCCGTGACTGCTCCGGACGCCCCGGTTGACGTCATGATCACGCTCCAGCCCATGAACATCTGCAGCGCTGCCTCAGACCTGTTGTGGTCTCGGGTGATCAAGAACTTCCCGGACATTCGCATTGCCCTCTCCGAGGGAGGAACGGGATGGATTCCCTACTTTCTTGACAGGGTCGATCGGACGTATGAAATGCACCATAAATGGACAGGGCAAGACTTCGGCGCCAAGTTGCCCAGCGAGGTATTTCGAGAGCACTTCTTGACCTGTTTCATTTCTGATCCGATCGGAATTCAGCTTCGTCATCAGATCGGAATCGACAATATTGCCTGGGAGTGTGATTACCCCCACTCCGACTCATCATGGCCACAGGCTCCTGAAGAACTGGCTGATGTTGCGACCGGCGTGCCAGATGGTGAAATGCAGAAGATCACTTGGGAAAATGCGTGCCGCTGGTACTCCTTCGATCCGCTGGCCCATAGGCCCCTGGAACGATGCACCGTCAGCGCGCTACGGGCTGAGGCGATCGGACACGACGTATCCATCCGCTCGTTCGATCAGGGTCGCTTCGAGCGTACGGGCAAAGGTGTTGACTTGGGCACCATGGCGGGCAAGGCAACCGCCTAGCTATTCAGACCCGCGGCGCCTCCAGCGGCAGGTCGAGGCCAAGCAACTCAATGGCGTTACCCCGTGCCAAGCGGTTCACAATCTCGGGTGCTTGTTGACCGAACTGTTCAGCGGCTGCCTCGATCGAGTGCGGCCAAGTGCCGTCTTGGTGGGGATAGTCGGTCTCAAAGACCACATTTCGTGGACCGACGCGATCAAGGAGAGCCATACCGACCGGATCCTTGAAGAAGCAACTCCAGATCTGCCGGTAGTAATACGTGGATGGCGGTTCGGGACAGTACAACTGCGAGTTGCTCCACCCCCGATGGGTCAGCCACACGTCGTCCGCTCGCTCGAGCAAATAAGGAATCCAGCCGATCTGGCATTCCGCGAAGAGCAACTTGAGCTCAGGAAACCTATACAGCACACCGGAGAACATGAAGTCGGACATCCCGCCAACGCTGTTCCCAAAGAGGATGGTCGCCGGCACTGCGTCCGGTGCATCGGGCGACGTCTGTGGCGTCTTGGTGCCCGAACCCACGTGCATACAGACGACGGTCCCCGTCTCCTGGCAGATCCGGAACAGTGGGTCCCAGTAACCCGAGTAGATACTGGGAAGACCCAGGAAGGTCGGAAGCTCGCTGAACGCCACCGCCCGAACACCGCGCGCCGCGTTGCGCGTGACTTCGGCTACCGCGAGATCAACATCCCAAAGTGGGATGAGGCACAGCGGCAACAGCCGGCCTTCGCTCGAACCGCACCACTCCTCCACCATCCAGTCGTTGTACGCCTCGACACACAACTGCGCGAGTGTCCGGTCTTTGCCCCACAAGAATTGTTGCCCACAGAAACGGGGGTAGTTCGGAAAGCACAACTGGGCCTGCACGCCGTTGACAGTCATGTCCTCCAGACGCGCCCCAGGCTGCCAGCAGCCCGGGCGCATCTCGTCATAGGTGACCCCCCTGAGCACCACTTCTTCGGCCGGGAAACCGGCCGCGGCGATGGTGCGCTTGACCGAGGCCTGATGATCTTCGTAGCACCACCAGGCAACCAGCGGGCCGTCGGCGCCCGGAGCTTCGACGTAGGACGCCCCTTCGAGTTTGGGCACCCCGCCCGGCATGTACTCGATATGGGGCCCCGCGTCGCGTTTGCGGGCTGGAAGCCGGCTGGACCACACGTCCGGAGGCTCGACGACATGCGCATCAAGGTCCACGATCCAGGGGATCGTGTTTGCGTCTGGTTCCCGCACGCTCGTCATCGCATATATTATATCTAATTCACGGTCCTTCCCCTCAATCTGAGGACGGCGAGAACAGCTCGCATACGATCGCGATCGACGTCGCGTGATTGCCGCGGCGCTACACCCGAATGGGCAGCTGCTGATAGCCGCGCACGGTGCTGGTGTGGAGCGGAACAGATCGATCCTTGTCGACGGTCCAACCCTTGTAGCGCTTGAAGGTCTCTTCGAGTGCGATCTTGCCCTCCATCCGCGCCAGAGCGGCGCCCAGACAGAAGTGGATGCCGTAACCGAATGATACGTGCAGTTTGAAGTTGCGGCGAATATCGAATCGATCCGGTTCAGGGTACACACGTCCATCGCGCCCGGCAGAACCCGTCAACAGGAGAACCTTTGAATTGACGGGAATGCGTTGCCCATGAAGTTCGACCTCCTGGGTGAGCCACCGACCCTGGACGGGTGACGGCGACTCGTAACGAAGGAGCTCCTCAATGGCGTTCGGTATAAGAGATGGATCTTCTGCGAGGGCGGCCAGCTGTTGAGGATGGTCAGCCAGAATGAGCCCAGCCCACCCCAGCAGGCGGGCAACAGTTTCCGTGCCTGCGCTGACGAGAAGAATGCCGAATTCTGTGCATTCTTCGGGCGTGAGGCGGCGCGGAACGCCATCGCTGCCGGCGATCTCCGCTTGCACCAAGTCGGTGAGCATGTCGTCCTGTGGCTTCTGTCCCCGCTCCTTGATCAATTGATTGAGATAGTTGAAGAGCCAGAGGCCTGACTGGACCGACATCTCATTCGCCATGCCGACCCCGGGCTCAATATGGAACAGACCATCGATGTGCTGGCGTACATCCTCACGATCAGAAGGAGGCACGCCGAGCAACATCGCAATAACAGTGGCGGGGAGCCGGGCTCCGAAATCCTGTACATAGTCAAAGCCGTCGCGACCTCGCTGAGCATCGAGGATCCCTGCGCAAAGGGTTCGGATTTCATGCTCGAGCTCTGCGACGCGACGAGGCGTGAAGGCCTTTGACACGAGACGACGTAGAGCTGTGTGCTCAGGCGGGTCGAGAAAGATCATCATTCCCTCCGTTTGAGCCTCCTCAGTCATGCTCTCCAAAACGGTGGAATGTGCGGAGCTGTAACGCTGGGGGTCGCGGTGGGCTCGGTCGATATCATCAAAGCGGCTCAGAGCCCAGAAGTCGTACTGCTCGTTGTAGTACACCGGTGCTTCGTCGCGGAGCCGTTTCCACACCGGATGAGGTTCGTCCTTGAGCGATTCGTCGAATGGGTCCCAACGCAGGTCGTCGGGTTGTCCGGGGAATCTGCTCATCTCTTGGTTCCCTCATGTACGCGCGCGTTACTCATGCATCCATCCTTTTGGGCTTCTTGCACAACCCAACCCTGCACCACCGCCCCGGCGTTCATACGAGTCGCCATTGCTGTTGTTCGTTTGGTGCCTGCCGGCCCCGTCAGTGATCTCCCGTAATAGAACTCAGTTTCAATAGCTTCCGTGCACGACATTAGCGGATTTACCTGCGGGTTAGACTCTACTTCTAGTGACTGTTTTCTGCATCAACGTGCGAGTCGCACGGTCATCGATCGGCGTGATGAAGTCTCGAGGACGAGCTTGACATGGCCGAGCCGGTATCACCGAACCTATTGAACGAAGATCAGTTGGCACGCCGTCAGCGCATCATTGACGCGGGACTCGTGCTGCTGGAAAGCAACGAGTACGAACGCATCCAAATCAAGGACGTGGCCGAGGAAGCCGATGTCGCTCTTGGCACGCTGTACCACTACTTCTCTTCGAAGGAGCATCTCTTCGCGGAGGTCCTGATCAAATGGGCAGCCACGCTCAAGTCCAGCTTGGCTCGTCATCCCCCGCAAGGTATGACGCCACGGGAGAAACTCACCGAGGCGCTCCATCGTTCCGTTCGGGCCTTCCAGCATCAGCCCCAGCTGGCCCGGCTCATCGCCTCACTCGAGTTGTCGTCGGATCCTTTCGCCACAGAGATTCTCGAGAGAATGGACCAGACCACATCGAGCGTTTACATGGAGTTGCTCGATGGCGTGGAGCCTCGTCGTGCGCGTACGATCGTCCGGACAGTGGATGCCGTGCTTGACAGCCATTTGCGTGCATGGTCCGCTGGTCGTCTACCAATCACCGGCCTCTACGACTATCTCAGCGAGAGCATCGACCTCATCTTCGAAAGCGACTTGGAGGTCAAGAACACTGATTCTCATGAACGCCGCCAGGTCGCCAGTCTCGGCGGCGACGGAGTCGGATGATGGAGTCGATGCTGCCACCGACACTCTGGGACCTCGTCCTTCGAGCCGCACAGAAGCAACCGGAGGCCCCCGTGATCTCCGACGACCACGGCCGCACCTTGACGCGAACCCAGCTCCGGGACGCAGCGGAAGCTACTGCGGGAGCGCTCGCAGATCGGGGCGTCAGACCCGACACCGTGGTCTCCTGGCAATTGCCAACGACGATCGAAGCCACGGTCCTCCTGGTGGCCTTGGCACGGATCGGCGCCGTCCAGAACCCATTGATCCCCATCCTGCGTGAGCGCGAGGTGTCGTTCATTACCAAGCAGGTCGGTACTGAGCTGCTCATCGTGCCCGAGGAATGGCGAGGCTTCCCGCATGGCGCCATGGCGCGGGAACTTGCCGCTTCCGGCGGTTTTGAGGTGATGGAGATCGATTTGCACGAGCTGCATTCTCCCGGATCCCCACAGAGCCTCCGGCTGCCGATTGCAGACCCAAGCAGCTCGGCGCTATCGCCACCGCCATCCCTCGACGGTCCCCGTTGGATCTACTACTCGTCAGGCACCACTGCCGACCCCAAAGGTGCTCGCCATACGGACACCAGCATCATGTCCTCGTCCAACGCCTTGCTCGAACTCATGGGATTCGGCGAGAACGACGTCTATCCAATCCCCTGGCCGATCACGCATATCGGTGGCGCGTCCGTTCTGACCTCCAGTATTCGCGGCGGAGTCCATCTCGTCCTCTTTGAGACCTTTGAACCCGTGGAGACCCCCCGCCGGATGGCTCTCTACGAGCCCACAGCGCTGGGCACGGCTGTCCCATTCTTCCGGGCGTACCTGGACGCTGCTCGCCAGAACATCCACGCAGCACTCTTTCCTGCCCTGCGGTTCGGGACTTTCGGCGGTGCGCCCGTTCCCACCGAGATCCACCACGAAATGCGAGCGATTTTCGGTGTGCCCCTCGTCGGCAGTTGGGGACTCACCGAGTTCCCCAATGCCACGTCTGCGGCACCCACTGACTCTGCGGAGATCCTCACGACGTCGGTTGGAAGGCCGGCGTCGGGCGTCTCGGTACGCGTTGTCGACGCCCACGGGGATGTCTGCGCAGCGGGGAAAGAGGGTGAACTGCTACTTCGAGGCCCACAATGCTTCTCCGGCTATGTCGATCCGACGCTCGACCGGGCTTCGTTCGATGCAGATGGATGGTTCCACACGGGTGATCTCGGCACAATCGATGCCGCCGGAAACATACGCATCACCGGCCGCCTCAAGGACATCATCATCCGTAACGCAGAGAACATTTCGGTCGTCGAGGTCGAGGAGATGCTCTACCGTCATCGGGCCGTCGTCGACGCGGCCGTATTCGGACTTCCCGATGCACGCACAGGAGAGCGGGTCGTGGCAGTCGTGGTGCTGGAAGAGGGATGTCAGGTGGAGCTCGACGATATCCGTGAGCACTGCAGTCTTGAAGGACTCTCTGTCCAGAAGTGCCCAGAGCAACTCGAAATCGTCGATGCGCTCCCCCGGAACGCTATGGGCAAGGTTCTCAAGCAGGACCTCCGGTCGCGTCTCCTTTCGTTGCGTTGAACGGCCGCGCTGACGAGAAGGCGACTCCTTATCGCGTCACGAACCGTTAGCGCAGTTTCCACTCTCTTCGCTTTTGTTGAGTAAAGAGCTGTTGGCCTTCCTGCAGCGCCCGAGCGTTCGTACCGAGCTGAAGGAATACATTTCCCAGGCCAAGAGCCTGCTCCCGTGAGAGACTACGGGCCGCCCACAAAGTCCTCAGCGTTGCCTGCACACTCGTCGGCGGTTGCGACGCAACGATCTCTGCGAGTTCTCGACTCGACTCGAGCAGCTGTTCGCTCGGAACCACGTCGCACACCAGTCCGGCCGCACGCGCTGTCCGCGCCGACATCCGCTCGTCAACCCCGACCAGACTCATCCGCACCAGATCCCCGAACGCCATTCTGTTGGTCAGGAGGATTGGCTCATAGACAGCCGTCATCATGAAGCTCACATGCGGATCAAAAAACGTGGCGTCCTCCGCCGCGATGATGATGTCGCTCTCGCCAAGGAGATAGAACCCTCCGCCACACGCCATGCCGTTCACTGCAGCAATGACAGGCTTCCACAATCCCTGACTCTTCGGGCCGATCTTCTGGCCAGGGTCGTCGTAGGTGAAGGGATCGAATTCCTCGTCAGTCGGAATATCGCCACGATCGATACCCGTGCAGAAGGCTCGATCTCCGGCGCCAGTCAGGACGACAACCCGTACCGAATCGTCGAGGCGAATATGGCGCCAGAGTGCAGCGAGTTCGTCCTGCATACGCTCGTTGAACGCATTGTGCACCTCGGGCCGATTCAGCGTCACTTGAGCGACATGGTCGCGAAGGTCGTACGTGATCGTCGTGAGACCAGCCGGTATCACCACGGTGCTCATCGCCCGAAGGTATCAAACGCTGGCAACGTCGCCGCCCTCCATCTCTGACGCGTACGTTGAGGCCACACGTGACGAACGACCGTAGTCACGACTTGGAAATACGAGTGCGTACATCCGACGCGTCGTATCCACAGCAGTGCCACCGAACCCTAAATAATATAATATGCAACTCTCAAATCAGCCAACGACTTCCGGATTGGACTCCAGCGTCGTCCCACGAAAGAGGTATTGCGAGTGATGGACTGGTTGCCAAGACTCTTATGAACTCCGAAGCAAGCAACGAACACCTGATCGACCCAGCACGTGTCGATGCCGGCACTATAGAGAACGAAGCCGCAGGTGTCGACGTAACTCGGCTCTTCCGCCTTGATGGGCGGGTGGCGCTGGTCACCGGGGGTACCCGCGGAATCGGACGCGCGATTGCCGAAGGATTCGGGCAGGCCGGGTCTCGCGTGGTTGTGGCAAGTCGAAAACCCGATGCGTGTGCGGCAACCGAGGAGGCATTGCGTTCGATGGGTGTCGACGCAATGGGCATCGCATGCCATTTGGGTTCGTTGAGCGATGTGCGTGCGCTCGTCACCGCAACCATGGAACGCTTCGGTGCGATCGATGTCGTGGTCAACAACGCCGCGAATGCGCTCACAGAGCCCGTCGGTAGCTTCACCGAGGCCGGGTTTACGAAATCGATGGACGTCAATGTGAGGGGTCCAGTTTTTCTCATCCAAGAATGCCTCCCCTACTTCCGCGACTCGGACCATGCATCGGTTATCAATATGGTTTCAGCGGGAGCGTGGCTCTTCTCTGCGACAGTCGCCCACTACGCCGCCGCCAAGGCCGCCATGGTCTCCTACACCAAGGCGCTGGCGGCTGGCCTGGCCCCTGAACGGATCCGAGTCAATGCCATCGCTCCAGGAGCCGTTGACACCGACATGACCCGCGCCACCGGATCAGCAGCGACCGCCGGCATGGCCAGGGCAGCCTTGCTGCGACGGGTGGCGAACGCTTCCGAGATGGTGGGGCCGGCTCTCTTTCTCGCCTCCGATGCGTCGAGCTACGTGACGGGGACCGTGGTCCACGCCGATGGTGGTCTCGTCACCCGCTAACGGAGCAAGAACTCCGAAGCACGAAGCCGGTCCGCAGGCGATCTTGTTTTCCTCTTCGGCGACGAGTCGCGTGGGCGGCATGCCGTGGGGTGGGTCGCTCACTCACCGTGTAGGTAGTTCGCTGCAGTCGTCGTTCGCGTAGAGGAGAATTGTGAGGATCGCTCGCTCCGCCCTCAGTCGGTTGGCGGAACGCCGACCCCGAAGATCTGGCCACACTGTTCCTCGGCCATGGCCGCCAGCGGCAGCTCGAGGTTCAGCTCGTCCGCCAACACCAAAGCGGCCTGCAGGTCCTTGCACGCGAGGTCTGCTGCCGCGCTCATCGCCCTGACCAACCCCTGATCATCCGCAGGGGTGAAGGGCGCCACCGTGTTGCGGAACATAAGCGTGGCTGGGCCGCCGGACTGAGCGTCGCTGGCCCTGACCACCTGGGCCAGCTTGGCGAGCTCAATGCCGGCCGCCTCGGCCAGGACTTGCCCCTCGTAGGCGGCCAACCACCCTCCATACTGCACGAGGTTGCGAGCGAGCTTGGCCGTCATTCCAGTGCCGAACGGCCCCATGGTCACGGTGACCGAGCCAATGGCGTCGAACAGCGGAGCAAGGCCGGCGATCACCTCAGGATCGCCGCCGCACATGCAGACCAGGTTGCCCGAAGCCGCCGCAGATGGCCCGCCGCTGACGCCACAATCGATGATGGGCACGCCAAGAGCCCTCGCTTCGTCGCCGATGGCGGCCACGCACGCACTGGTGATCGTGCTGACTACGACGACGGTGGTACCAGGTGCACCGGCCGCCAATACGCCTTCGGGGCCCGACAGTACGGCACGGACCTGTTCGTCGTTCACAACGGCCACCACGACGACATCGGACTCGTGGGCCAGATCGGCGAGCGAAGTGGTCACTTTCGCGTAGTCGGTGTGGGGGTGAGTCGCCTCATCCCGAATGTCACACACGACCAGGGACATGCCGGCCGCATGGATATTGGTGGCGATTCCGCCGCCGATGATGCCAAGTCCGATGACCCCTATCGTTGGACCGGGGGTGCGCCGTTCTGCGAACAAGAGAGATCCCTTCTGGCTGGCAGGAAACCTGACCGGAGCTGAGGCGCCGTTCCATACGCTCGTCGAGTTCGCCAATCTAACTCGGCACCGAGGAGCGGCGTTCGGATTGACATCGTGCAGGTCCGCGGGAGATCCGCGTCGGCGCTCTCAGGTGAAATCGGAGCCACCGTCCACGTTCACATCGGCTCCGGTCATATAGCTATTCACGCGGGAGCCGAGAAAAGCGATCACGGGCCCGATCTCGGCGGGACTGCCGGCTCGTCCCAGATAGGCGGGGTGACCAAAATCCTCGGCGATGACCCGCATTGCATCGGTGAGGCTGCTGCTGTCAACTCCACGTTCCGGTGGGAGCGAGCGGAGGTAACTCTGCAGACCGTCCGAGAGAAAGGACCCAGGCGAGACGGTGTTCACGAGGATGCCTTCGGGTGCCAGCGATTGGGACAGGTTCTTCGTCAGGCTGCTGAGCGCAGCTTTCGTTGCGGTGTACGCCACGAGGTCGGGACTCTGTCGCTTGGTGGAATGGGCTGAGACGTTGACGATCCTCGCGAAGGCACCCCGGCGGAGGAGCGGCACAGAGCGGCGAATCGTGCGGACCGCACTGAGCACTCCGATGTCGAAGGTGGCCAGCCATTCGTCATCGTCGATTCGGTCGAAGGGACCGACCCCGACGTCGACTGGTCCAGCGGCGTTGACCAGGACCTCCAAGGCCTCCCATCGTTCGCTCAAACGGTCGATCGCCGAATCGACCTCACTCTGGCTCCTCAGGTCCGCCGCCAAAGGGACGCTCTCAGGGCTCCCAACGGACCTCAGCATGGCGAGCGTGTCCTCGAGTGCTCCGCTCGCGCGAGCGAGCACCGCCACCCGGGCACCCTCTCGCGCAAAAGCCTCTGCGGCGGCGCGGCCCATCCCGCGCGAACCGCCCACCACAAGTACGCGTGCGTCAGTAAGCCCGAGATCCACTCCACTCCTCCTGTCCCCTGGGCGATCTGCTCCGCAGCGCCACGATTGCCTGGAGAATCGTAAGGCCGTTGGAGAAAGAAGCGCTCGATGAAATCAAATCGAGTGCCAGTAGGGCGACACCCGGCGCGATTTGCCAACACGGTCAAGTAAGAACCCGGTCACGGTCCTCTCTCGAGATCTCGCGTCGAGTCCAGCACCCGCTCGATGCTCGGCTCAGACCCGTGGATTCCCAGGTCGGTCGGGTGCCGCGACTGTCATCCAGACGGAATGACAGATTTGAGCAGTGCGTCGTTCGGGTTCTCCGGAAGCCGGACTAAGGGCTCGTCCAGCTCCTCCACTGTCGGACCCCACGTGGCAGCCAGGGGTGCCAATTTGGCCAGATCGAAGTCGTAGAGATTGGCACAGTTCTCACCCAGGATCTTCTGCTTCTCGTCCGGACCGATTCCAGGCAGCACCTGACGCAGCGTCTCACGAGTGAATGGGTACGTTCCCTCGTCGTGGGGATAGTCGCTCCCCCACATGAACCGCTCAGCACCGATCTGATCCCGCACCGCGATGTCCGCGGGCCGGGGTTGGCTCACTCCCATCCACACATTCTGGGCGAAGTACTCGCTGGCCAAGTGGTCGAGGTTGTGCTCATCCCCGTAACGAATCTCTCCGGTCCGGCCCGTCTTGCGGATTCGGTCGATGGTGGCATCGAGGTCGCTGAGGAGCTTTGGGACCCACGAACATTGGGTCTCCGTGATCACGAACTTGAGTCGAGGGAAGCGCTCAAAGACGCCTCCCAGCACGAACTGGACGAAGGGCCGCTGCGAATAGAAACCAACCTCGTTGATATAGAAGAGCATGGCGAAGGGGTAGTTGCCATAGTCTGGCGCTCCGGTCCCGCCGTGGATGTTGACCGGCACCTCGAGGTCCTGGATCACCTCCCACAGCCGGTCGTAGGCCGGATCGTAGAGCGGACGCACCCACTTCACATCGGGAGGAACGTTGGGCAGCAGGAGCCCGCCGCGAAGACCGTGCTCCTTGATCCAATGCACGTCGGCGATCGCGTCGTCGATGTCATTGAGGAAGATCTGACCGATACCGGCTCGACGGTCCTGAAACTCGTTGCAGAAGTCCACCAGCCAGCGGTTGTGCGCCCGCACACCAGCGAGACGATGCTCGTAGTCCTCGGGTTTCGGTGGGGCAGCGAAGAGCACGAAGCTCGGGAAGAAGGGTGGGATTGTGTTCGGAAATATGACTTCGCCTACCACGCCGTCAGCTTCCTGTTGGCTATTGCGCATGTCATTGTCCCAGTTGCGCAGACGCCGGTCGTCTCCAAGGTCCTTGAAGGGGTTCTTGTACTTTGCCACGCCATGCGTCGAAATCCTCGAGATACCTGGGATCCAGGTACTCCCGATACGCGGCATGGCTGCCGCCGGCATGGCTGTCGGCCGTAATGATCGTGTAATGGCCGTCAGCTTGATCGATGGTGTCGTTTCCGGTCTTCATCGGAGTGGTGGGCTCCCTATCCATTCAGACGCATGAGAACGCCAACGCCCTGAGCAGCGTCGGAGTTATCGTATCGCCGCTCCCTGCATCCAGACCCCGCGTCTCACGTACCGCAGCGACGGTAATGCCCTGGATCGTCACCAGGGATCGAGTCAACATGGTCGCCGTCAATGCTCTCGTTTGCTCGACGGTCTCCTGCGGCACCCGCGACCCTGGTACTGACCGCCCCTAGCCCGATCACACACCCGGGGATACTGTCCGAGCCACAAAGAGAGGAAGGTCACATGGCCACCGATGTGGAAGCTTGGGCCCAGGCTGGTCTGATCTACGAACTGTCGGGGAGCGTGGCGTGGCTGCGCATGAACCGACCGCAACGGCGAAATGCCCTAGACCACTATCCAAGCGGCGAGGGCCGAGACGGAATGGGTCTGCGCGACGCGCTCTTGGAAGCCATCCGCGACGCTACAGAGGACAGAGCGGTGAAGGTCGCCGTGATCACAAGCAATGGCTCAGTGTTCTCGGCCGGTGCAGACCTGAAGACAGAAGGCCTGGAGATCCCACCCGAACGCAGGCGGCCTCCGACGGTGGCCCGCGACGACGGGCTGCTCTACGGCTGGTACCGACTCCTCGAGTCGATCTGGCGCAGTGAGACACTGTTCATCGCCGCGGTCAATGGGCCGGCAGTCGGGGCGGGATGCCAGCTCGCGTTGGCGTGCGATCTGATCTATGCAGCCGAGAGTGCAACCTTCTGGGAGATCTTCGCCCGCATCGGGCTCCCGCTCGAAGGTGGGGCCGCATGGCTGCTGACCAGGTCCCTCAGCCTTCCCCTCGCCAAGGAAATGGCCTTGCTGAGTGAGCCTCTGAGCGCCCAGCAGGCTTTCGAATGGCGGCTGATCAACGGTTGTGTACCTGCCGAACAGCTCGAAACGGTTGCCGCCGGCGTGGCACAGAAGCTGGCAACGCTCGAGGGTCCTTCGAAGGGTCCGGCTGCGTATGGAGAGAGTCGCGACGTGAGTGCGCGCCTTGGGCACATCAAGGGTCAGCTGAACGCCGCATGGGAACAATCGATGTGGCAGACCTTTCGCGAAGAATCAGCCTTACTCAACCTGCCCGCCGGCGACGTAACGAAATAGGGGCGCAACGGCAGATGCGAGCTACTGATAGCTGATCGAGCTGAGCGAAGGGCTCGAGCGACTCGAACCAGATGTTGTTGCCTTCAGGCTGTGTCCGCTCACACATCCCGCAGCTGGCTCCGTCACGGGCTTCCTTGGTCAACGTTCGCACAATCCTCTGAGCTGATCTGCGGCGATGCAACCGCAGGAGCTCGCGGACTTAAGGTCGTATCTCGACTAGACGATATGTACTGAATCCCGCCTATCCGCGGGCTGTCCTGGACAGCGAGGAACGGCAACCGACCGCGCCAGAGGGAAGACGAGCGATGGTCACAGAAGAGGAATGGTCAGGCGAGGCCGCTAAATCGGCTCGGTTCCGATGGCTCA
The DNA here is from genome assembly GCA_963736225.1 of uncultured Acidimicrobiaceae bacterium. Classification (GTDB taxonomy): domain Bacteria; phylum Actinomycetota; class Acidimicrobiia; order Acidimicrobiales; family RAAP-2; genus Bog-473. The sequence goes on from CAVTOF010000004.1 coordinate 648,924, forward strand.
GCGCGGTCATCGGCCTCGGTGTCGGCTTCTTGGCCTACATCCCCTGCATGATGCTTGGGGACGCCCTGGCCTCGGGAATCTATGCGGACTTGATTTCGGTCGGAATCATCATGTCCTTCACTCTTCCTATGGCGGCGATCCTCGTTGTGATGGGAGACCGCAAACAGGCGCGGACCGACGAGAAAGTACGCAGTCTCAACGCCGAGCTCACTACTGCCGTCGCTGACGGCAACCGCCTCAACGCCGAGCTGAGCGCCGCAGTCGCTGATGCCGACCGCTTGAATGCAGAGCTGAGTACCGCGTTCGCTGACGCCGACCGCTTGAATGGTGAGTTGACCGCGGCGATGGCCGACGCGGACCGGCAGACGGAATTGCGCGACTCACAGGCGCAGCGCCAACGGTTCGAGACACGCCTTGCGAATGCCCTCGACATGGCCGAAGGCGAAACCGAGGTAATCGAGGTGATCGAGCGATCATTCGCCTCGGTGTTGCCGGAGTCGCCGGTCGAACTCCTGCTGGCTGACAACAGTCACGCCCACCTGCACCGGATGGCAGCGGCCGGGCCGGAAGGTGAGCTGCCATGCTGCGGAGTGGACTCGCCTGATCGCTGCCCGGCAGCGCGCCGAGCCCAGGTTCAAGAGTTTCACGATAGCGACGACCTCGATGCCTGCCCCAAGTTGCGCAATCGGCCACAGGGACAGATCTCCGCTCTGTGCGTTCCGGTGTCGATCATGGGGCGCACAATGGGCGTCATCCACGCTACTGGCGAACCGGGCGTGAAGGTTGCTGGCGACCGCGTCGATGACTTGGCCACATTGGCCAAACTGGCGGGAGCAAGGATCGGATTGTTGCGAGTCATGGCCGAGACTCAACTGCAGGCCTCAACGGATACCCTCACAGGACTCCTCAACAGACGGTCGTTCTCGGAGCAGGTTTCTGCGGTGCCGGTACATCTGTATCCCGTGGCGATGGCAATGGCCGATCTCGACCACTTCAAGGTGCTCAACGACACGTACGGTCACGAAACGGGAGACAGGGCCTTGCGTCTGTTCGCCCGAGTGCTCCGCGATTCTTTGAGGTCCAGTGACGTGGCTTCTCGATACGGCGGTGAAGAGTTCGCCATCGCGTTTCCGGACTGTTCGTCGATAGACGCCACCCGTGCCCTCGACGCCGTGCGGGCTCAGCTCGACGCCGCCATAACGGTCGGCGGCCTGCCCAAATTTACTGTCAGCTTCGGCATCACCGAGTCTCAGCCCGGCGAGCAGCTCGACGCTGTTCTTCGGCGTGCCGACGAGGCGCTCTTGCAGGCCAAGCGCGAAGGCCGGGACCGAGTCGTCCTGCACGACCCTGCTTGTGACAATGCAAGCGTCGCGGCAAGTGGGCGCGATCCGGGGGTTGCATTATTTCAGGAAGACCAAACCCAGCCGACTGAGCAACGAGACACCGTCGTCGCACGGCACCCCCGACCCGGTCCCGGTCTACCTGTCAACGTCTGAACGGCCTTGTAGCCAGAACCGTTCCGCTCCACCGCTCGTTGATCGCTGGAACGAACCAACAACGTCGACAGCACAGGGTTGACGTCGAGCCAGCTTGAAACAACGCCTCTACCCTGTTCGTGGTGGAGCGGAAGACGGATTCGTACCCGCTCGAAGAGCGAGGGATGGACCGACACCGAGCATGGTCGTATCGCTGTAGGTGCATGACGGAGTCGTCGTCTCGCTATCTCCACCGGTCGCGAGAATCAAACAGGCTCCGGACAACGCTTTACGAAGTGCCACCTAACGACGCCTGTTGCTGCGCGGTGAGGTGGACGACGTTCTTCGGGTTGCAGTTCCAGATGGATTGGGTGGGCCGCGTGATCGCCTTGTCATAAACGAACTTGTGGGGTTCGGCCTTGAGCAGAGCGAAGCACGGTGACGGCTGCGGGTTCTGATCGGACATGGTCAACTGCGCCACCGGTGCCTCGATGCCTCCCGCACTCCAGTCCTTGGTGGCGGCGGCGTGGCTGAGCACGCACGACGTCGTCAGATCAGCGCCACAGGCCGAGGCAGACTTCGCCCACAAGAGCCATGACTCCGCACCCTCTTCGTCATCGAAGTCGACCGCGTCGCCCTTGGCGTACGTGTGCATGATGTTGACCAGCTGTTCGGTGGAGGGGTTCTGGGAAGCCATCTCGAGCGGCCACCACGATGTCTCCACATAGACCGGTGAGAGACCCGGGTTATCGGCCACTCCGGTGGTGGTCGACGAATTGTAGAACTGGACTCCGAGGATGACGAACGCAGGGTGAAAGCCGGCGGTTGTCATCGCCTGAAAGTAAGGCACGATGTTGTCGTCCAAAGACGGCCAGAGAGCTTCGACGCCCTTGCTCTGGACCTCTTCGATATAGGGCGCCCAGTCGGTCACCGAAATCGGTGGCTCCTGGAAGTCGAGCACGTTCCACCCCTGGGCCTGGGCGCCGTACTCGTCCTTGCGCTCGGCCTCGAGGACAGAGGGGGTGTTCTCCGCGCCCATAGCCGCCTTCTTGACCGCCTGCGGGTAGGCCCTGGCGAGCGCACCGAACCAACCCGAGGTGATGGTATTGGTGTTGCCGCCGCTGGGGTTGACCTGATCGGAGGCAAGTTCAGCTGCGTCGGACACGACGTAGCCACTGATCTGGCCCAGCCCGCACTTCTCACGCACCGGCACGGCGGGCTGGTCGAGGGCCATGCCACCCCCCACCGCCATGAAGTCGCTCTGACAGGACTGATCTGTCACCTGCGCCGCATTGAACAGGGCGGCGTCGCGGTTGTCGATGACGATCTTGCGGCCGTTGATGCCGCCCGACGCGTTGCACCAGTCCGCGAAGGCCTGGGCCTGCTGGGGAAACTCCGCCTCCAGGCCTGGCTCGATCGTGTTCGCGGCATCGTTGAACACCGCGATGTTGATGGTCTTGGCTCCCACGCCGCGGCCCGAGGAAGCACCCCCCGGACCCGCTTCGCAAATCTTGCCCACGCCGGGCCACACACCGTTGGTGGGCACACTCGACGACAGCAAGCGACTGGACGATGTGGCCGCCCCCGTCGCGGCTGACGATAGAGAAACAAACATTGCGGCGAGGATTACGGTCGCGGTTGCGAGCGGCATCGCCGTCCGTCGCAGCTCAATGAGACCCTTCGGCCAACCCTTCATATCCACCCCCGAGCGTCTAGTGATCCGGATATTCAATCAGTAGTTCGGCTCCAGTGGGATTCGGCTCGAAAATCAGTGAAATCAGGGTGAAGACCGAACAGCACCACCACGCCGTCGTCGCTCTGAATGCTCCTTGCCGCATCGTCGAATCCTGCAAAGTGGGTGAGCTTCACCAGATACGAGAATCCGGTCTATCGATTGGTGTGGAACCCGCCGTAGCCGATCGAGGTCGATCCGGTGTGGGAGGCGATCGAACCGAAGGTGTGGCATGTAGGCGTTACTAGAGTCTCGCGGAGACCGCAGACCGCAATTGATGACACTCTTTATGCAAGAGCCAGGCATTCGTCGTAGCGGTACAACCTTGCGATCATCTGCCGCGATACGCCCATACGATGTGCTACCTCGGCGAAACTCAACTCCTCTTCATCGACCATTGCGCGGATCAAGCCGACTCGGTACTTCATGACGGCATGCTCGAAGGCGTCGATTGCCGCCGAAGACCTCAGACGGGCGTCGCGACCGCCTTGCTCGATGAGGTCAGCGACGATCTTCGAAACAGGCACACCAGCTATCAGACGCTCCCGTGCCCCGTCCATAGATGCGAGGCCTTCGCCGATCGCTCTCTGTGCTTCTACGCCGGTCTGCTCGATTCGCTTGATCGCCTCCAACAGCCGGGGCGTACTCGCTATGCGGCTCATCGCAGATCCATCTTCTATAAGGTTCCGTGCCAGCCGACTGAGGCAAGCAGACCCAGCGTTAGGGTCCTTGCGATTGTACCTAGCCGGCAGGCTGAGCAAGCGATACCGGGCAAGGTTAGGGGCGAGATTGCGCCACCCCTCAGTTGTGCGGTGACCATGGCTGGCCGACTTCCATCTCAACGCGGATGCTTGCCGAAGCAAGGTCTCTCCGCGCCGAGGTCGAGGGACGCTGCAGGAAGCACCGACGCCGCCTGAGATGCAGCGATTCCACACCATCAGGAACGGGTTTCACCGGTCCCCAACTTGGCACCTGGGCCGGACGTCTAACGGGCCGACCGAGGTCTCAGCGACTCGATCGGGCGCACAGGATTCGACTTGCACAACTGCGACAATCACACCCACTGCGAAGCCTGGCAACCCCACCCAGCTCGTCATTGAGTCAGGCACCCGGGAGATGCGTGTCAGCACGTCAGAAAGAGGCGGAGTCCATGAGGTCGGACGCTCCGTTCCTGAGGAATCAAGGGAACCAGAGGAAGAGGGCTAAAGGCACCCCTGGGTTGCGCTCCGAGTAACTAACCACGGTCGGTAGCACCGACTGCGGTGATCGAGTCAACGCTGTCCGAACAAACAGGGAGCGGCCCTGATGGTGGAGACGATCGGCTATACAGTCAAACCGGACAACGGCGTTGAACTCGCGCTCTGGTTTGATCGGGCGCATGAACCGTGGAATCCGATAATGGCAGCCGAGCGGCATTTCGATGCGCTCAACAGCCACACCGACGACTCACCCGCCATTGCTGCCTACGACCACCTTCACCACGTGGCCAATCAGGCCGTGCGATGGCTCGAACTCAACCCGTGCCCGGACAAGGCGATTGGGAGACGATTCAAGTCCCAGATAATCGCCTATCGCGCTGCGGCTGACATGGTTCGATCCACCTTCGTTGCGGCAGATGGCGACGCGATGCTGCTCAGCTGATTGACCGTCAAGAGATGATCGATCAGCACGGTGCTGGGCTTGACGTTGTAACAACTGCTACCAACGGAGTTCCGAGAACAGAGGAGAGTACATCATGAAGCATCGCCGCCGAGTCCCCCGCCAGCCTGCTGGATGGGAAGGGACCTGTCACATAGAGGGCGAGTCCGCCTCAGGGTCACGAGCTTGCCGGGTCATCGACATCTCGATGCTCGGTCTCGGAATGACTTTCACCCACCCTTCGCCGTCCGAACTGTTGGGCCGCCGCATCTTCATTGACGTCCCAGCGGTCGGTGACTCCGCCAGCATCCAACTCGAAGGTACGGTCAAAAACGCGGTGCCGACTTCCGCGGAAGCTGTCCGGGTTGGGATCTCGTTCGAGGGGCTCTCAGAATCAGAGCTAGATACTGCCGCGTTCCAGGGCGTGAAGAGTGAGCACGTCGGAGAGAACCGTCTTTAGACAAGCGACCCGGTCCATTCCACCACCGCCGGACCACTCGTCCACCGCACGGACCAACCTCACACGCAAGAGCTCCATTTTCCGCCTTGGCTCACGATCAATTCGTGTCCATCGCCTGGACGAGCGTGCAGAATGGTCGAGCCAACCCTCGACACTGGGCAAGAAGGCATCACCGCTGTCCCCAGCCTTATGTCAGCATCTTCTCGAAGCGGTCCAGGCGTCTGGAGGATTGCGGCGCGACTGAGCTCAAGGATCTCGCTCTCTTCCTCGTACCCCACGGTGTACCCCCTCACGGAGACCTCGCGTTGACGGGGTCACCTCCCTCGAAAAACTCAACCCCCTCCGGCGTGGCCAACGAATTCAGGCCGGATGTCCCTTGGACCAGCTTTGCGCCGATAGCGTGACTGGGCATGACATCGCGCATTCTTGCTGCAGACGCGTGCCTTCGTTGCCGTGACTGAGAGCCAGCGAACAAACAAGCGGATCACGCGTCGGGCACAAGGTGACTCCAGCGAGACTGACTCGAGGAAACGCGTCATCCAGGCCGCTCTCCAGAGCATTATGGACCTCGGCTTTTACCGCGGCTCGAGCACGAACGAGATCGCGCGGAGGGCAGGAGTCACCTGGGGCGTGATCCAGCATCGTTTCGGCTCACGGCAGGCGCTGATGCTTGCCGTCCTCGAAGCGAGTACCGAAGACCTCGAAGAGGTCGTCTCGCAGGCACACGTCGCCGGATCGACAGTGCGGGAGCGCCTAAGTCAGCTGATCGAGCTGCTTGCTCAGCAGTACGCCACTCCTGAGTACTTGGCAATTCTTCAAGTGATCCTCAACCTCGAGCACGATCCACGGACCAGCAAGGAGGTGCGCGAGACGATGCGCAAGGCCGCAGATCATTCAACGGCACACATTCATAGGCTACTGAAGGAGACTGTCGGAGACACTCCGATGCCACAGGGTCTTCGATCGAACATCATTCTGGCCATCAGGGGCTTCTGCTTCAGCGAGCAACTCAACGACTCAATCGCATACGGGACGCTGCCACGGCCTCGATCCCGGCCCAAACAACGCAGAGAGCTCTTTGCCGAAATGCTCACCCCCTACTTCGAAGCCCTCCAGCAGTAGCGCGACGTTGCCGCTGCGGCTCAGACGACACTTGCCCCAACAGGTTTCCGGCGAGTCCTCGACAAATATGGGAAGGACGCGGTGGCTCTGCGGAGGAGGTACTTAGGCTTCACGACGGCGCCTCAGTGGCAAGGTCTGTGAAACCCCGTCCGTGAACCACCACCACCAGTCCTCGCCCAGATAGAAGGTGAGAAGACAAAGAGGGGTGACGAGTCGTCAGGAACGCACAATCGGAACGGACGATTGCCGCACTTCAATCATTGGCTGTGTCTCGGACGGCTCAGCCGCTGACTCGTAACTTGCGGGGAGCCAATCGTAGATGACGACGGTCCCCAACGCGACGTCTTCGAGACCTCGATTTCGTCGGTTCACCAATGCCAGCAGAAGGGCCGGGAAGAACGAAGCGCAGAGGAGCGCTCGGAAAAGCGCCCGCCAAAACCGAAGGGGGCTCCCATCCGAACACACGACTCGTAAGCCCAACATCTGCTTCCCCAGCGTGCGCCCGGTGGAGCACCATCCGCCTGTCAAGTACACCACAAGAAGGATCCACAGCAACAGTTCATTCACCCAATGCTGGGGAGCCGCAACTGAAAGCGAATCTGAAAAAAATAGATCCCATGCAATGCTCACCAGGATCACTCCAACGACATAGATGCAGAGAACGAGAACAACATCAGTCGCGCTCGCGACTGCCCGAGAAATAAAGCCTGCCCGCAGGCCCTGGAGCCGCCGCCCCCCCTCACTGCGGATCTCGCGACGCCGACTCACGAGATCACTCGGGCTTCGCACTTTCCGGTCGAGCAATGCCATTCCACTGGACCGCCAAGTCTCGAGGCTCCCTGCGTCGAAGGATCCTGTCGACCAGTCGGGCGCTCCACAGATCCATCGCCATGAGCCCGGCACGGCTCGCGTCGAGTGTTTCCGTTCCCAGTCCGGTCGTGGACTCACGGATGACCCCCGCAAGGTCGATCTCGTTGATTACTCCCGGGAGATCGACTCTGGCCACAACTTTGTTGATGGGCACATGATCGATCAACTTTTCCATGTCCAGCATGTCGACAACCCCGACAACGACCCGATTGAGCACGGACTCCGCAGCCTCGGCCACGTTGTCTCGGTTCTCCCTTTCGTTCCTGTGGGCCTCGCCCTGACGCCGTCCGAGGTGTCGCTCAACTGCGTCAAGAGGACCTTCAGCGATCGACGCCGGTACGACGACTCTCGCGATCCCTATTGATCTGCTCGTGATCTCGACAGCTACAAGGGTCGCCGCGCCGATCCCCAATTTGGCAGTCCCTCTGATCAGGTCGACGATTCGCGAACCCGCATTCGATGCAGGACCCAGCGGTTCTGACGCGACTCCGGGGGGCGGCACTTGTGGAACTGTCGCGTCCGGAGTCAACGCACTTGGCGTCTGCGTTGGTTCAGCGGATTCAAGCACGAGACATTGATCTATCAGCAGGTGCGCTGACCCACCGCCACTGAAAATGGAACACCGGACGAACGTTGCCAGTACGGGAGTGTTTCAAGAGCGAAGAAGGAGCGCAATGCCCGACGTCGCTCTGTTCCCTCGTGGTCTCTCTTTCCATATCGCCCTCATCTCAACTGGTCGATAGTGAACCAGCGAGAGCTGCACCACCGGACCAGTCGTTCGGGGCTTCTGTCGATCTCGTTAACAGGTCCGTAGATTAACGCTGCCTTCGACCTGTTGCCGAGTGCCCCGAACTCAGTGGGGTCTTCCCTCGTCTGGCGCCGGTCCACCTGTCGGTCACTCTCGCTCCGTCGTCGCCCGTCGCCGTCATTCCTACCTCTCTTGCTCCGCATCGGCTTCAGCAATTCAGATCACTGCTCCCTCCGCACGCGGTCCGGAACGTTCGGCCAACAGGTCCAGGCTGACGCAGACTCGACCGGTGCAGTACGGCTCACAGGCACACAAGGCCAGAACCGATTCCACCATGCTCTCCATCGGTTCCACCTGGTCAGGCCGCAGAAGCCCCCCTACCAGTACGTCAGCCCCCTCGCTCAAGACGGCGGCCCTGGGCATGACCGCGTTGACGCGGATACCGCTCCCGTACAGAGAGACGCCCATAGCGTTTGTCAGCCGATTCAGCGCGGCTTTCGTCGCTCCGTAAAGACCGATCTCAACCTTCACCTCGAAGGGAGGGCCGACCGCAAGATTCGCCGCGCTACTGGTGACGTTCACCATCCATCCTTCTCCGGCTTCGACCAGGTGCGGGACGAGCGCCTGCATGAGGTCCGCCGGGGCCTGGTAGTTGACCTCCATGGACAGGCGGCGGTGCTTGAGACTGTATGCCGCGGGCGATTGGTAGATGGCTGCGGCGGCATTGTTCACGAGGACGTCAACGTGCCCCAGGGCGTCGATCGCCTCCGGAACGATGCGAGCACGGTCGTCGCTGTCGCTCAAGTCGGCGCCGATAACGACGCAATCCGAACCGAGCCCTCGTATTTGCTCCGCTGTCTCGTTCAAGCTCCCAGAAATCTTGGTCCCTGGCTCCACGCTTCGAGCCACGATGGCGACGTCAGCACCTTCCGAAGCCAGCTGGATGGCCACTGCCCTGCCGATGCCCCGGCTCGCTCCCGTCACGATTGCGCACCGGCCAGCGAATCGTTGCATCATGATCGACCTCCGTAGAGTGCTCTTCCATCTCTTGACACTTAGCGCTCCGCCCTTTGGACTCACTTCGAGTATCTCCGGCGTCGTGGGGCATCGCGAGATTGCACTGGGCCCAACAAAAACTTCGTATCTGTCTACCGGCGCCGTTCATGCCTACACCGTCGCCCGACGGCAAGCCTCTACCGACGCGGTGCTTACCGGTCAGGTCGGGACGTAGCCCTTCGGCAGCGGAAGAGGAATGTCTTCGTAGGTGACGATTCCAGATGGCGCGGCCACGACTGCTGGAATGGCGTTGATGACCGGCAGCGCCGTGAGGATGTGCCCGAGAACCATGAACTCCTCCATCGTCGTCGCCTCGAAGTACGGCGGTGGCAAGATGTCGATCTTCGTAGTGATCGTTGGCCGCCCCTGGATCTCGATCGTCCACCCCATTCCAACGTCCCAGTCGGGCTCAAGGGCGTCTCCCTTTCGCCAGCGCACCCGCATCTCTACGATGCTTTTGCCGCCTATCTTGCCAAGCCAGTGGATCGTTACGCCGGCGACGGTGTCCTTGGCCAGCATCCACGACCCCAGGTCGAGATCTTTGGTGGTCTTGGCGTACTCGGCCTCGCACACAATCTCGTCGAATACGATCCCCAAAGCGTCACCCACCAGGGCGACCGCTTCACTGAAGACCACTGTCGCCGCTGCGGTCATCCCGGGTAGGGCGGGATCGTCAACCGGCCGACCGAATCCGACGGGTATCTCGGTTGGCGGTGAGTCGTATGCAGTGGTGTCGGCCTCTTCGCTGATCAGCACGTGATCGATGCGGTCCGAGGCGTTAGCCAACGCCACCGCGATGAGTTCGACATAACCCGGGCTCACGCCACTGCCGAACATCGAGCTGCCACCCTTCGCACAGGCATCGAGGATCCGTTGCCGTCCGTCGTCGGGATACGACCAGCCGTTGATGAATGCCGCCGTGGCCACGATGTTGGCACCAGACTCGAGGATGCGGACCATTTCGTCCACGTTGAACCACATCGGGTTGTAGATCACGCAATCTGGCTCGAGCGCCAGCAGCGCGTCGACGTCATGCGTCGCCGTGAGTCCGATCGGCGGGAGGCCGCATAATTCACCGATGTCCTTGCCGGACTTGTCTTCGGACCAGGCATAGCAACCGACTAGCTCGAGATCCGGGCGCTTCATAACCGCCTCCACTGACTGCTTGCCGACGTTGCCTGTCGTCCACTGCACGACACGGATCGTTTCTGCCTCACCTCCACCGCCGCCACTGATGAACACCGGCACACCATAGCGACGTAGCGTTCGCGATCGCCCAGCACGGGTCAGACCAGAGCTACAACCTCGCCGTCGTCCGCATCGACGCCCTGTGAGACCGCTCCCGGCGGCCGCTGAGCGGCTCCAAGGCGACGCGAAAGTTGCAGGCTCAGGATTTCGAACCCGCAACGCTCACCTTGGCAAGGTGGTGTTTTTCGTCTAAGCGGTCGTTTCCCGTCCCCCACCGTGCGGTTTCGTCCACCTAGTTTCCCCTCCATCCGCCGCTGTTTTAGAGCGCTCTTACCATTCCGCCCTGGAAGGGTAGGGCCGCTCCGCCGCCCGTCCTTTCATTTCTCCGACCAGGAGCTTTGATACGGGTGGCGGGACTTCGAACCCGCCGACGTCACCTCCGCTGGGCGTCCATATTCCTCAACGCCCCTCAAGAAAGGCTCACAACTGTCGTTTCCTTATGTGAATGAGGATGGAGAGGCCAGTGAGCCGTCGAGGCATGCCGTTCCGAAATTGCGTTGGACTGACAACCGCGATCGCTTTGTCGTTGGTCACATTGGGATGGTCGACATCGGCCACGGCAATGCCGGGTGGCCTTCCAGTCACAGTCGTGGTGTCGTCGTCAGCAAATCCCTCCACGTTCGATCAAGACGTCATGTATACCGCGACGCTGACAACGTCGGATTCGGGCAACCTCGACATCACTGACACCATCGAGTTCCAAGACAACGGAGGCGATATCTCGGGATGCAGCTCCCAACCTCTCGCGAGTACTCCAACGCTCGGGACATACGTAGCCACCTGTGACGAATCCGCCAACAACATGTCGGTTGGATCCCACAACATCACGGCGCAATTCCCCGGTGATTCGACCTATGACCAGGGGTCCGGCTCTTTGAACCAGACGGTCAATCAGGCGCCGACGACCACTGCCATCACTGCTCCGTCCCCCGGTTCGTCCGTGTCGTATGGCAACGAAGGTCAGAATTCTTTCAACTTCACAGTGTCTGCCCCGGGTGTGGCCGACAACTCCCCCTCGGGAAGCGTCAACTTGTATGACGGTGTCCCCGGACCGAATACGTACCTGTGCACAGGATTCCTCGGCGGGAGCGGACCCGGTCAGTCCAACGGGAATTGTTACATCAATAACGGCCAGATCAGTGCGGGTCTCTATGTACTCACGGCGACGTATGGGGGTGATACCAACTTCGCCGGCTCCTCGTCCTCGCCTCAAAATTTCACCATCGACCAAGTGACAAGCCAGATGCAAGTGTTTCCGGTGCCGGGGTATGCCTTCTACGGTGCGGAAAACGGCAACTTCTTTATTACCGGAGTGGGCGGAGGCAATGGAGGGAACCCAACGGGGTTCTTCACTATCACAGCCAACGGGACAAGCCTTATCGCACCCAATACCTGCTCGGCTGGAAACGGAGGCGGGAATCCCTGCTATATCGACTCGGCCACCGCGCTCCCGGCTTCCACGACCCCATATATGGTCACGGTGAGCTACCCCGGTGACGCTAACTTCACCGCGGACTCTTCGACGGTCCCTCTTTCCGTGTTCCCAGCCACAAGCTCGACAGTCTTAAGCGAGACACGGTCCTCCGCCGCATACGGCAACGAGAGCTCGGTTGTTCTTTCTGCGAATGTGACTTCAGGGACGACGGGATCCCCGACGGGATCAGTCGCTGTGCAGAGCGGCGGAACCGCGCTGTGCGTAATCAGCCTTCGCGCCAGTGCCGCCAATGCAGCGAGCGGGAGCTGCAGCTTGAGTGATAACCAGCTCTCGCTCGGTTCCTATTCGCTCACGGCGAACTATCCGGGTGACGGGAACTACCAGAGCTCCGTCTCATCGGCCCAACCACTCACCATCTCAACGCAGATCAATCACGGCTACTGGCTCGTTGGTTCGGACGGGGGGATCTTTGCCTTCGGTGCAGCCCAGTTCTTTGGCTCGACCGGCTCGCTGGCGCTTCAACGTCCTGTTGTTGGGATCACGCCGACGTCAGATCGGAAGGGCTATTGGCTGGTGGCGTCGGACGGTGGCATCTTTGCCTTCGGTGATGCAGGTTTCTACGGCTCGATCCCAGGATCGGGTATTGCGCCGGCAGGTACGCCTGGGTCTGTTCCGAAGCTCAGCGCGCCGATTGTAGGCATGGTTCCCTCCCCAGATGGAGGCGGTTACTTCATGGTGGCCTCTGACGGCGGTGTGTTCGCGTTTGGCGATGCGCATTTCGCAGGATCGTGTCAGACCATCGGGGGATGCCAAGGGTCAGTGGTGGCGATCATGACCGACTCCTCTGGCACCGGGTACTGGCTGGTGACCGGCAGAGGCAACGTGTACGCGTTTGGCGATGCTCTCTACGACGGTGCGCCGGGTAACCAGGGGCCGGCTGTCACATCGGCCGTTCGTACGCCGGACGGCGCGGGCTATTGGATTCTGCTCTCGAATGGCTCCGTCTATGCCTATGGCGACGCTCGATATCTGGGTGGTGCGGTTGGACTCGGCGGATTCGATCCGGCAACCACCATCTTTGCGACAGGTGACGGTGGTGGTTACTCGGTGGCGACGGCGAATGGCGCTGTCAACACCTATGGCGACGCCTCAGACGACGGTGATCTCGACGCCGAACACCTCAACGCTCCGGTCATTGGCGCCACCGGTTGGTGAGACGGGCGAAGCGAATCCAGATGCACTGACCTTCTGGCATTGCACGAGGACCGCCGTGATCTTCAGCACTCGCGTATTGGAATGTTCCAACCCGAAGTGACGGCGTCACTCCAGATTGAGAACGGAAGGCGGTATCTGAGTTCAGTTTCCAACGCTTCTGCCGGCGGCTCCTGAACTCACAGATGTCGGAGACACCAAGGTCAATCCGTCACGGTTTCGTAGCCTCTTGAAGACGGGCGAGGCCGGGCTGCTGGCCGACGGTGGCCAGTTGTCGCAATGCGGCACTGCTGTGGTCGAGGTCCCCGTTAAGAAAGTCAAGCACGGTCTGAACATCGACTCTCTCCCATTTTGGGGGCTTCTGATTAGATAGTTCGAGTTGTTGGAACGAGACGTGGGGTGCTCCGATCAGGCTCACGAAGTACTTTGGAGGCTTGGCATCCTCGTAGATCTTCTTCCCAGCGGAGTACGGGATGGTCTTGTCCGCCGTCCCGTGGAGCACGAGGATTGGCGTCGTTCGGCTCTTGAAGAACTCCCCGTTGCCGAAATTCGTTTCAGTACCGTCGATGATGACGGCGGCATCGACCCGGGAATCCCGGCAGCACGTGTTCTCGGTCCAGGCGAGGACAGTCATTGCTCCGAGGGAGTGGCCCACGCCCGCAATCCTCTTGGGATCGATCATGCCTGAGAGCAGGTTCCCTGGTTCCCGGGAAAGCGTGAGGACCTGGGTGAGGACATAGGACATGTCACCCGGCTGGTTGGCCAGATCCTTGGCCGTATCGCCGCCGGGCGCGGCGATATTCGATAGTGGGAAAGTCGGAGCGACCACGACGTAGCCGTGTTCGACCCACTGTTCGAGCAGTGGGTCGTAAATGAAACCTTCGGAATCGAGTCCGTGTGCGAAGACGATAAGCGGAAAGGGTTTGGCGCCGATCGCGGGCGGTGCGTTGGCGACGGGATTCTGGGTAGGTGCGCCCTTCGACGGGTAGAGGACCCAAGTGGTCAGTCTCCGATAGGGAAGCTCTGGAGCGCTGCCATTGGCCGGGGTCCTTCTGCTGTTGTCCACGAGGTTCAGGGTCTCTTGGCCGACCCCGTATTGCGCGGGCGAAGCGACTGCACGGGTGGTGGTTGTCGTGTAGGACTTCCTCGCCGTCGCTTGCGCACCCGGGAGCGCTACGACACAAGTCGCAGTGGCGAGAAGCAATGTTCCCATCACAATGGGAAGCATCCGACGTGGCTCAAGCTCCGACCAAGGGCCCGGTTCCATCACCCACCCTTTTCGTCGGCCCATGGCGAACTTCAAGTTAGCCGCTGCATCCGAACCCACCGTGCGCGCGCGCATGAATTGCGGTGCGGCCACAAGGGAGCCTAGGAATCCTCCTGCACCTCACACCGACCGTGTGCAGGGAAACTCTGAGCTGTCGAACACCGTTTGGGGGCATGACGTTAGATCACAGGTCCGCCTGACATCTCCGCCGGTCTCAGCTCATCGACAAGGGATGTTCAGTACGCCAGGACGAGGTCCAAATACAACACCTACCAGCATGATTCTGTGTCAAGTTCTATCCCAGCTGCGTCAGAATGTTCCGGGAGATCTGTTCTATCTGCGGATCTCGCGCTGCCAACCCGTGAGCCCAGTCCGTGGACCCCGATGTGACCACGCTCGCGCCTGCCTTGTTTGTATATGCACCCAACACCGCGTGGCCGTGACGGATTCGTTCCATCGCCGCGGACTCACGAGTCCCGAACACACGTGACGCGATGTACTCCAGCTCACTTGGCTCGCTCGGCCTGGGAGGACGAGGCGCAGTCTCCCGCGTAAAATGCTGGGTCGGGCAGGTGCCGAGGATTTCGAACGTCGAGGGCGTGCCGTCCTCGCCGGTTGGGTAGGGCAGGCCGTCTCGGTAGGTGAACACGCACCCGTCGCATTCGTAACCGACGACGGTTGCGGATGCGCCGAGCACGTCGCCGTAGCCGAGCCCTGTGCCGGCAAAGATCCAGTGATCAGCGCGATGCACGGTGTAGCCACCGAGGCCCGCAGTCACATTGCGACCTATGCGGTGATAGCCACCTCGGGTGAATGAGACGCCAGTCATGGAGTTCTCAGGTCGTCCGACGATCACGTCGGACCAGAACGTGGTCACCTCCGCTTCGCGATCGGTTCCCATCAGCGGGTCGTTCTTGAAGAAGCTTTTGTACCCCACCACCACATCGTGATCGTCACCCTCGATCCGCACCTGCCATAACGACGTATTGCCCGAAAAAAACGCCGCATTGCCGCCGTTCGCAATGAACGCCTCGACCGTATCGCGCATTCCGCGAGACCAATATTCATCGTGGCCGACGGAGAGATACAGGCTGGCATCATCCAACACCTCGGGATGTTCTTCGAGATCGGCATTGGTGCATACACCGATCTCGAACCCCTCACGCTCGGCCCACTCCAAGAACGGCCGCTCCCAGTCGGGCCAGCCGGCTGACCCGGCATAACCCGAGAGATGGTTGAGCTGGATGTAACCCACGTGGGCAGCGTTCTGCGGATCGGGAGCGCCCGTACCTGTCACGCGACGGCCCTTGCCCGGCGGCTTGAAGAGGTAGCCGGCCGACATTGGACGCTTCATGGCGACGCGGGTGGCTCCCGTATATAGGTTTGATCCGCCGAAGTCGTTGTAGGCGTGCCACGTATTGGTAGCGAGCGCGACAACGATGCGGATGCCAGAAGGTGGACGCACGACGAAGAACGCGTAGTCGCGGCGCACTTTCTCGCCAACGTCGATCTCTAGGACGACCTCGTAGTACCCGGACCGCCAGGCGGGCTCGATGGCCAGGGTGAGGGCGATAGGCCACCCACACCCGTTCGAGGAAGCGTCCTTTGGTATCTCATGTTCGTCAGCCGCGACCGCGTCAGAACGGAACACGACCTCCCGCAGCCCGCCGACCCTTGCAACTTCGACGCGTACAGGTCGGCCGGCCGACGATGACAGGTGCAGACCGACCTGCTCGCCGGCGCATACCGATTGCGGCCAGCAGTAGCCCGTAACCGCATCGCGCCGCATTTCCGAACCCTAACTCGCGTGGCGATCGCGGTCTTCGAGAACCCTTTGCGGTTGAACTCGCGCCGATATCGCCCTGACCAGGATGCTCGCCGAGAGACGAAGGCAGGATCCGAACCCGCGACCCTCACCTGGGCAAGGTGTTGGTTTTCGTCCTACTAGCTTTGGCAGCTCCCCTCGCGTGCTCGCTAAGTCCATCCAGTTTCGAGCCTGTCTATCCAGTGTGCTCCTTTCGTAGAGCGCTCGACTGTCGACGAGTCTCGCATGCACCCCTTCGCGTTTGCTCGACGCGGATTTGCCTTATCGCTCCAATTCGGGGCTCCCGCGGCTCCGTCAGTCACTCTAAGGAAGTGCGAAAGGCGCGTTCGGCCCGGTCAAATTCCAGTCGCACGGCGCCGAGATCGTATGGCTCCTCAGTCAACGTGTCCGAATCCCACTGACTTCGAGGCGTTCCGACGAAGTCGCCGCCGTAGACGTGAATCGCTCCCGTGTACGAGGATGATGCCGGATTGTGGACGCGGTGGATAACGTCGGCACCAAGCAGAAGCACTGCGCCGTTCGTGAGGCTTCGTCCCCCCGAGGGAACCAGGGACTGCTCGTGTCGTCGGTAAAATGTGTTGTTCTCACGTCCGCTGTAGATGCCGATTGCGGCCCACATGCGGTGGTCGTGCGGGTAAAGCGTCATGAGGGGGGGCCAAATCACGTTGAGCACAGTCAGATCCGGGGATCGGTACAAGACGTGGAGCCCGATGCTCAGACTGTCCGACGTGAGATTCCGCGGCGTCTTGTCCGTCACGAACCGCGTGAGAACTTCTCGAATCGCGGCCCTCGGATCCGGATCGCTGACTGCGCCGACGCACGCGGCAACGAGTTCATCCGTTGCGACCATGGTCCGCCTTTGACCGCAGGCCCGCGAGATACGACATCAATTCGCCAGTTAGTTCCTCCGCGTCGACCCTTCCACCGTCGATGAAGCTCGATTTTCTTCGGCGCAGAAACGGAGTTCCGATCAAGTACATGCCCGGCGACTCGACGACCCCGCCGTCATGCCGAATCATGCCCTTGTGGTCCAATACTGGGACGTCGAGCCAGGAGTAATCGGGTCGGAACCCTGTTGCCCACACGATGGTCTTCACGTGACCGCTTTTCAGGTCAAGTCCGAGTTTCGGAGCTGGATCGACAACCGTTGGCTCGAACCTGTGAGGCGGTGGCAAGGAATCGTCGACGCTCTGGGTTGTCGCCCATTCGTCAAGCGTATCGAGAAGGCGTCCGAGCTTGAGATCGGCGAGTTCGCACTTGTTCCGCAACGAACCGGAAAACTGGGCCCAGCCGTCGTTGATACCAGCCAGTCGGCCCACCAACTCCACGCCGATGCTCGTAAGCGCGTTCAAGTCAAAGGACATGCCCTCGTCAGAACCTGCGAGCTGCATGGAAGGCACGCGACGCGCTCTGACGATGTCGTCCACCTCGTCGTAACGCTCGTCGAGCACTCCCGCCTCCTCCATCCACCAGTGGATGTCCTTGCCCCGGTATTGACGAGGCCCGCGAACATGTTCGCCCACCGCAAGGACGACTTCCCGACCCGATCGGCGAAGTTCGGCCGCGATCTGTACTCCCGTGGCTGACGCTCCTACGACCATTACTGCGTCCCTCGCTGAGCTCGTCAGGGTTGCGGTAATCCATCGGCGTGAGGGTCGTCACCTGCGGTGGCACCGCTGCCGCAAGTGAAGGAACACGTGGGATATTGAACGCGCCCGACGCTATGACGACGGTCGCGCAGCTCCATTCGCCCTGGTCGGTTGTCACTACATATCCATCGTTGGACGGGCGAACCGATGCGACGGTCGTTCCGGTCATCACCGGGGCCGCAATCGCTTTGGCGTACTCAGCAATGAAATCCGCGACCTGCGACGCAGTCATGAAGCCGTCCGGATCCTCCCCGCCGTACGAGAAGCCAGGAAGCCGACATTGCCAGTTGGGGGTGAGCAGCCGGAGCGAGTCCCACCGGTCGCGACGCCAGGCGTTGGCCACATCGTTCCTCTCCAGAACGACGTGATCGACCGACTGCCGTGAGAGGCAGCGGCTGACCGCGAGACCACAGTGCCCAGCGCCGATAACGACCGTCGTCGCGTACACCTAAGCTCCGCCGCTAGACGAGCTGATACCTCAGTCCTTCACGCAACCTCGACACTGACATTTGTGGGATTCGTGATGATGTCGTACACGGCAGACCGCTTCTGGGATTGCGCCACGAGAGCCTTGATCTCATCGGATGTTGCATCAGCGTCGATGTTGTACGTCACTTTGATGTCGCTGAACCCGTTGCGAACGTCGCTGTCGACGCCCAGAATGCCCCGAACGTCCATTCCGCCCTCGATCGTCGCTGCGACGCTGCGCAGCTGAATCTCCCGATTTTGCGCGACCGCAGCGACGCCTGCAGTCAAGCAGCTGGCCAGCGCGACAAGTACGTATTCGACGGGCGTCACGCCATTGTCCTCCGAGGCGAAGATCTCGGGGTGATCTGCGTCAAACGAGAAGCTGCTGCGATGACTCTGCTCTTCGCCGAGTCCAAAGAAACTCTCTACCGTGGACCGGCTGTGTGTCCCGTTCTGCCATGTGCAGGTTGCCCGCCACTGGAATGCCGCGGCCTCAGGCGCCTGGGTCAACGCGGCGCGCGCTCCAAGCAGAGCTTCAACATTTACGCCGTTGTTCACCGGAGTATCTGTCGTCGTCATCTGATTTATCTCCTTTGCTTGTGGTTAGTTCGGGACGTGTAGCAGTCTTCAGGAAATCACTTGACAGCGAGACCTTCCACTCAGTTCTCGCTCGGGACTACGTCAGGACGCCGTCCGAATGAGACGGCCGAGCGGACTTCATCGGAGAGACTCTCGTTCAATTCATGATCAGGGGAGGCACCGAGCGCGTCGTTCACCGTGGCGAATGCCAACCGTAACGCGACAAACGCCGTGACTGCGAAGATCTGGCCGTCGTCAAAGCCGGCCTCTCGTAGTCTCTCCAAGTCGTCGCTCGTGATCGAATTCGGATCCCGTGCAAGCAGGCGAGCCCAGCCTGCGAGGGCCTTCTCATCGTCTTCAAGACCCTCCGAGCCGCCGTCGATCACAGTGGCAGCCAGTTCAGGACTCGATGCTTCAGCAAGCTTCTTGCCCCAGGCCATGGAGCAATACGAATCGCCGAGCGCCGCAGCGGCGGCTGTCACCAACACAGCTCTCTGGCGCGAAGAAATCGAGCCGGCGGCGGTCGTCTCGGCCATCAGGTCGGAAAGCTTGTCGAGCGCGGTGGGAAGGTGGGCCCACAAGCGCGAGACGTTCATGATGTAGCCCACGCCTTCGAGATCACTCTCGAAAAGGCGTTGCGCCTCGGGGGTCTGAGGTGGAGCGGCGAGGAACCCTACTCTCGACGGTGCAGGCAGGCCAGCCGAACTCTTCGGCCCTTGAGAATCGCTGCGACCGGGTTTTTGAGCGACGTATCCGACGAGCGCGATCGGTGCTCGCAGCGGCAGTCCTTCTCGCACCTGTTGCTGCGCCGAAGCTTCAGCTGACTCTAAGAAGGAGCGCTCTCCAACCGCCTGGATCGCTTCGAAGGCAGGTCCCGTAGAGGCAAGTGCGCGAGCGTAGATCTGTGGGTCAGCAAACTCGAACACGAACGACACCTCGAGTCGCTCGATATCCGCAAAGCCCATCTCGGCCAAAAGCGCTTCGCCGGCTCCGGGTCGGCCCAGCGCGACCATGTCGGCCTGGTTCTGCACCTTCGGCTCGGGCGCCAGCCTGAACGGCGCGAAGGCCCAGGCCCCAGGCGACACCTTGATATGTCCCCAGACGGTCATTCCAAACCGCCCACCAGGGGCGAGAACCCGAAACGCTTCGGCAACCGCCTTAGGCGTGGTCCCCCAAATCCCGCGGAAACTTGTGACCACATCGAAGGAGCCCTCAGCCCACGGCAACGCGTTCATGTCGCCTACCCGTAGATCAGCGCCGGGACTTCTGTCACGCGCGATTGCCACAAGACGTGGTGACGCGTCGAGGCCCGCACACTGAGCCCCTCGCAACGCGGCGAGTTCGACTGCCAGACCAGATCCACATGCGACATCGAGCAACCTGTCACCGGTGCTGACGCCCAGTCGATGGTGCATCGCGATGTACTCCCGGCAGTTGCCAGGCTCGCTGAGGGTGGCAAACTCCACAGCCCTTCGACCCCAACCCTCGTCAACAACACGCCATTGCTCGTCGTGCTGACGCAGACCCGGTCCCGACGTCATGGCGTTGCGCTGGATTCACGAGTGCCAGCCGGGTCTGCCCTCGGGACAGCCCGGCCGGGGATGACAGGCAGCTCAGAGAGCCCGCGCAGCACCAGACCATCACCGTGGTCCCAGTGGAGCTCCTCGGAGGGCACGGCGAGCGAGAGCTCTGGAAACCGATCAAGCAAGGAGCCCAAGGCGATTTGGCCTTCCATGCGCGCCAGGGGTGCGCCGAGACAATGGTGGACTCCATGCCCGAATGCCAGGTGACGGGTGATTTTACGGTCGAGGTCGAGCGACTCGGGGTTCACGAATCTTTCGGGATCACGATTGGCGGCCGCCATGCAGATGATGACCTGGGCGCCCGCTGGAATCTCTCGGCCAGCCAGACTGACGGGCTCCGCTGCATAGCGAAAAGTGGCGTGGGGCACCGGAGCATCAAATCGCAAAAATTCCTCGAGAGCGGCAGGGAGTCTTGTGGGATCCTCTCGAAGTTTGGCAAGTTGTGTCGGATTGCGAAAAAGAGCGACGAGACTGTTCCCGATGAGGCTTGCGGTCGTGTCGTGGCCGGCAACCATGAGCTGGAATATCGTCGACAAAAGCTCTTGGCTGTTCAGTCGTTCGTCGCCGTCTCGCGCACTGATCAATGCACTGACGAGATCGTCGCCGGGTGTCGCCTCCTTCCCAGCAACGAGACGCCGCAACGTGGCGACGACGTTGTCCGATGCCTTCTTGGCTTGCGCGTACTCCTCCGCAGTCGTGGTAGGCACCAAGAGCCTGGTGAACTCGTGACCCAGTCGCTCCCGCTCCCCCTCGGGCACGCCCAGAAGTTCACATATCACCGTAAATGGCAAAGGAAATGCGAATGCGGCGACCAGATCCACACGGGAGTCAGGACCCGCAGCAGCGATCGTGTCGAGCAGATCGTCGGTGATGGACTGGACGCGTGGGCGGAGGGCCTCGACGCGACCGCGCGGAGAAGGCAGCAGAGACGAGCTTCCGCAGCCGCGTGTGGTCGGGCGGGTCGACGGTCAACATATGTCGGGCGAATTCCGGTCCCGGCAGTCCCTCGGCGACGACCTCGGAGCCACTCGCCAACGCAGCATGCATGTCCTTTGACAGGCGCGGATCGTTGAGAGCAGATTTTGCCTCGTCGAAGCGAACGACGAGCCAGGCGTCGTGGCCGTCAGCGAGTGTGACGGGGTGCACCGGTCCGCGTGCGCGAGCTTGTGCGAACACTGAGAAGGGATCGTCGATGTCGAACGACCCCCAGGACTCAAACGCCTTCTCGATCGTCACCTCTCACCTCTCGTTGGTGAGCTTGCTGGTGAGCTTAGCGAGAACCCGATCCAGCGACTGTTTGGGAGGCCAAAGATACGCATGCCCACCTAGGCCAACGGCACCTCACGCAGCGCCCCGGACTCAACCTCGTAGACAAATCCGCGAACCCGTTTCTGAGGAACGAACGGGCTGGCCTCGATGCGCCGAGCTGTTTGCTTGACGTCGTCTTCGGCCTTCTCGAAGGCCTCGAGGGCAAATCCTGGACGGAGCCCGGTGTCAGCAAAGATCTGCTCCTTCACCTCGTCATCGGTGAAGGTCTCCATCCCGCAGTCTGTGTGGTGGATGAGAATGATCTCTTCGGTTCCAAGCAGCCGCTGGGAAATCACCAGGCTACGAATGGCATCCTCAGAGGCCACTCCGCCAGCGTTGCGGATGACGTGTGCGTCACCTTCTTCAAGACCGAGCGCCTTCGCCGGGTCAAGCCGGGCGTCCATACACGCCAAGACAGCGACCTTCCGAGCCGGAGGTAGCGGCAGAGAGCCCCTGTCGAACGATGCTCGATACTGCTCGTTCCTCGCCAGCAGCTCGTCCGTCGCGGTCATACCTACCTCCTTTGTCCCGCCGACCGTAAAATATGACTTAGATCATCGGATTTGTCAAAAGTAACGGATCAGCGGGCCACTGCACTGGCATCCTGGCGATGTGGGGGCCGCCGCCCAAGACGTCGAGCTCTCACTTGCGCGAGACCGATCTGCTTCCTCCGGACTGCGGAGTCCGCTGGCCACTTCACTCACGCCCGAGTCAGTCGATGATGAAGTTGCCAGATTCGGAGCGAGGCCACGAGACCGGCGATCAGCAAACCGCCGATCGCTGCGAAAAGGAGCGCGACACCAACAGGAATTGTCCCGCTCACGGTGAAGAACGTGATCTTCACCGATCTCATGTTCTGGAGAATGAAGATCAGTAGGAGCAATACGACTAAGGCTGCGGCGACCACGCCGAACCAAGCGGCGGAGATCCGCGTTCGGCCGGGTTCTCGTACGGCTGGGGTCTCGAGCGGGCTGGGCTCAGTTGGTGGCTGTCCCGGCACAGATTGCTCTTCGGGCTCGGTCACAGCGGTCACGACGTCACACCTTCCGATTCGTAGACGACCACCCGGGAGTCCCAGATTTCTCATCGATCACCTTCGGATCACGCTCCCCGTTCCAACTCCTGTCATTCGACCAGCGGTACACGAGACCTTTCATTTGGGTTCACTTTCTTGATGGTCGAGGCGGCATCAGTTCATTTTCGATCATGACGTGTCTCTCGGCTGGACGTGGGCGGCGAGAGTCGCTCAATCAGACTCTCCTTGCCCAGGTTCCTACTGGAGGGACGCAGACCGGGTAGGTCTGGTCGACCGGAGGATCCGATTTCTTTGGTTCTTTGGTCAGACGGTGACCGGCTCTCGTTCCTGAAGTTTGTTTGGTTGGCTCGGTGCGCTCTTCTCATTCGTGTAGAGGATTTCCTCGGTCGGCGGGACCCGGCGGGCGTGGAGGAGGCCAAGGAGCGACAACAGCAGTAGGAGCCTGCCCCGATGAAGGCGACCACAGCTGCGATCCCGGCGATCATGCCAATGGTTCCGAAGGCATACGCGTTCAGCAGCAGACCGCGCAGAGCCTCACCCTTGAAGACCGTGTTGACCACAGCGGCGAGTTTGGCGTTGGTCGGCTGGCTGAGCGCTTCCGTCGAGAGCTGCGCATAGGTCTTTCCGCCCCCAATCTTGATCAGGTGATTGGCAATGAAGTGATCGGCGTACACCTCGGCTTGAGCACCGGTCGTCAACTGCTGACCCCCGTATTGGCGCATGGCCTGGAACTCGGGTGCCGCGACAGCTGCGCTGTTGGCGGCCGGGAAGGTGATCTTCTGGGCCGAGAGCTGGCTAGACACTTCGTTGTTGATATAGCTGCTAGTCCAGGCTAGGAGGCCACCGGCGACGAGTAGGACGCCCACCAACAGCAAATCCGGCGGCACTCACCAAGGTATCGAAGGTCATTCGTCGCATAGGGAGTTCCTCGTTGTCTTTTGATCGGCCTGGTGCGCGATGCACCGACCCAGCTGACCCTCACGAGGCGAACCGAGCGGCTCTTCGGATTCGACCACAGCCGAACCCGATGCATGAGACCCTACTCTAGTTAATGCAAACTAGCAATTCTGTTCCAGAATAGATGAGCTAGGATACCGGGCATGCCGGCATGGAGCTTCCTCACGAATCATGCGCGAGCCCTCGCTTGCATCGCTCACGATCCGGGGGTTCGGCTCATAGACATCGCGTCGACTCTCGGAATCACCGAGCGCAACGCATTCAGCATCGTCACCGATCTGACCAAGGAGGGCTACGTCATCAAGGAGAAAGATGGCCGTCGCAACCGCTACC
Source organism: uncultured Acidimicrobiaceae bacterium (assembly GCA_963736225.1). Taxonomy (GTDB): domain Bacteria; phylum Actinomycetota; class Acidimicrobiia; order Acidimicrobiales; family RAAP-2; genus Bog-473. The sequence continues at coordinate 672,925 of CAVTOF010000004.1, forward strand.
GGATCGAAGCTGCAGGTCCGCTTGACGAGACCATCGGTCGAAAGCAGACCGTAGGAGAATTGCTCGAGCTGCTTGTCGATTCCGGATCTCGGAGGCCTACTCGGAGCGGGCGGACGAAATAGAGGGAGAGATCACCGCAAAAGAAGGAGGACCCGAAAACCTCGTCAATCTCAATGACGGCACCACAGCTGTTGTGCGCCAAATCTCTCCGGCCGACGCCGAAACCCTCTTGCGATTTCATTCCCTCCTCTCCCCGCAGACAATTCAAATGCGGTATTTCTACCCGCACAAGGATTTGAGTCCCGACGAAGTGGCACACTTTACGCAGGTTGATGGCGTGGCCCGAGTGGCGCTGGTAGTCGAGCGAGACATGGAACTCATCGCGGTGGGTCGCTACGACCGGCTGGATGACCACACAGTGGCTGAAGTGGCATTCGTCGTGGTCGACGCTTACCAGCACCAAGGAATCGCGACGATGCTCTTGCAACATTTGGCGAACACGGCACGATCGTTCGGAATCTCGCATTTCACCGCCGAGGTTTTGGCAGAGAACCGGGCGATGCTCTCCGTATTCCACGATGCCGGATTCCCGACCGAGTCCAAGACGGAATGGGGCACGGTAAAGCTAACGATGACCATTGCTCCAGGCTTGGTCGAGTCAGTAGCTGGCCGGACGTTCTATCGCCCGTCGCTCCAACGACACGGAGGCGCTACTGCTGATTGAGTTCGAGGAACTTAACTGCATCCAGTTTCGCTGCACCAAGCTGAGTTTCAGGTCTGGGCTCAGAGGAACGATCATTAAGGCGAGGGCGCGAAATGTCTTTTCGACACCCGGCAGTGGATCGAGCCGAAAGATAGCCCTGGAAGCGCAAGTCCAAAGAGGCAGTGGGCTCGCCCATGGCGAAGCCATCGCCGGCGAAGATCGGAGCCCCGACGAATCCCCACGAGTGCAATCTTGAATCAACTCGAGGAGAGTGAATCAACCGATCAATCAGTTCTTCACCCGCGCTGTCACTTCCGTTCACCGCTCGACCAGTCAGCACGTCCAACACCTCCCCGATTGCCTGCTCACGATCCTTCAGGTCCGGCAGCAATAGGTGGTTCTGCACTTGATAGCGATTGCGTCGACCCTCTCTCGTCTTGACGACATACCCAGCATCGCTCAAATCTGTGACGACGGCGTAGGCGTGTCGCTCGGTGATGCCGAGTCGGCCGCGATGACTCGCAGGCGCATCTCCGGGTCGTGGGCGATGCAGAGCAAGGCCCGTCCGTGGTTCGTGAGAAAGCTCCAGTTGGGCACTAACACACCATACCGACATTTTACTAGAAACATATTGCTAGATTCATAAATCCATAGTACGATCCTACAAAACCTCGAACGTCCGTCACCGACGGTTGTTTATTTCGGGGTATCCAAGAGGGGGGGCCGACCGTGTGGTCAGCCTTGTCATTGTCGTCGTTGTGTTCTCGTAGTTCTCGTTGTCGCGCCCGCAGCTCAAGGCGGATCGCCCGGCGTTGCCTTGTCACCGCGGTTGCCGCAGGGACGGCATTTGCAGGCGTGGCGGCCCTCGGCATCGCCTTGGCACCAGCTTCCTCCGCGTCTACCACCACCGCTCCTTCGATCACTCAGTGCGATCCGCCCGACTTTCCCACCACGGCCGGGTTTCAGGTGACATGCACCGTCTCGGTTGTGAACACCACCACCTCGACGGGGGCCACCAGCTCGACGGTCACCGTCAGCGCGTGCCTAGCGGCCGCCGGCGTACCGTTTCCTTCCTGTCCACTGAACTCTGGGCCGATCACCAGCACTACCTCCTCGACCCAACTCGTCACGTCAGTGAACCAGTGCAACGGCATCGTGACGGGCGGCGGAAGCAATGTGTACTGCGACGTCACAGTGACCAACGACGTTCCGGTTGGAACGTCAACCTCGGACGTCACGGTCAACCAGTGCATCGGCTCGGCCAGCGGCGGGGGCAGCACTCAAGCGTGCGATCCGAGCGGCAGTACGACCAATGCCACCGTCACCCAGTGCAACGGCTCCGCGACTGGCGGGGGCACATACAACGGGGAGACGACGGTGGGCTGTGACGTGACGGGTGCTGCGTCGGCGCTGCCCGTGACCATCAACCAGTGCAATGGCAACGCGACCGGCGGCGGTAGTGCCGTGACCTGCATGGCCACAGAACAGAACGACTTCGTGACCGCGCCGACCACTACCACCACCTCGTCGCCTGGGTCTGGCGTCACGCCAGGTGCGGCCGGCGGTTCTGGATCGACTGGGCTCACCGGGTCGTCCCCGGGAGCTGGAGGCTCGACTGGCCCGCCAACAGTCGCGGCGACGTTGGGTGCCATACCCTCCGGCGGAGCACAGACCGGATTTGGCGGAGCATCTCACTCTCGCGACAGCAGCCTCTTGTTCGCAGGCGTGCTCGCATTTGTCGGAGCGGGACTCGCCTTGACTCTTGCCTCCCTCCGCCGTCGGACCCTCTCCCGTCAAGGTGCCCATGAAACGCCATGAAGCCGAGCGTTTGGAGTAAGCGTTTTCGCCACTCATTAGGCGCATGGGGGCTGGTGGCTGGCGCACTGGTGCTCGTCGGATCTGGATGCCTCGTCCTTGGTCTGCAAGAACACCAGCATCCTTTGGCCGGGCCGGCGCCATCCCTGAGGGTGCCCAGAGCCGTGAAGCCCAAGGTCGCAGTATCGAAGAGCGCAATATTCGCCACCGCGAGATCCACACCCGTCGAGCTGAAGATCCCCGCTCTTTCGCTGGCAGTCTCGTTGTCGACTCTCGGACTCAACGCCGATGGCACGGTGCAGGTGCCGAACGACGTCCAACAGCCCGGCTGGTATGGCTTGGGGCCATCCCCAGGCGAGACCGGCTCCGCAGTGATCTTGGGGCACGTTGACTCCCAGGCAGGTCCCGCCGTGTTCTTCGACCTGCGGTCTCTCACGTTCGGAGACATCGTGGATGTGACCTTGGCCGACGGAGTCACCGCCCAGTTCGAAGTCACCGCGGCGGCGATGTACCTCAAGACAAACTTCCCAGATCAGCTGGTCTATACATCACACGGTTACAGCGCTTTGCAGTTGGTCACCTGCGGAGGGGACTTCGACGCGCAGACGGGCCATTACCTCTCCAACACTGTCGTCTACACATCCCTGGTGGCTCTCATTCCGCCTGGCACCGCTTCATAGCGCGCGTAGCTACCCGGCCTTGGGAAGCTTGGGCCCTTTACCTCTGCAGCTCACGACATTGCCAAGCGGGGCAACGTAGAATGACGGCCCGACAGGGAAGTCAGAGGGAATCGTGGATGTTGGCAGCCACTGTCGTGGCGAGCGCCGCTGGGCATTGCCAGGCTCCGGCAGACTGATCCTGGATTCCCATGAAGTGTGCCACGAGGCACGACGCCACGGCATCGGTCGGTGACCACGACGACCCTGCTGCGGCCACAGCCACCTCGTTCAAGAGGCTCGGCACGGCATCATTTTGTGTCTCGGCGTTGGCCAGCTCATGGGCAACCAGGGCAAGCGTGGGCGAGCCCGAAAACACGCTGTACTCGAGACCGTTCGATCCGTAGGTGCATCCTGTCCCGGCGCCTGTCATTGCACCACAGTGCGTGGCGGTGTCCCCCATGCTCCAGCTCCAGTTCGACCCCGGTTCGATCCCTGCGGCTTCGACTTCGACCACCAGCGCAGCCACTGAGGGCTCGGACACAGCGGGAGCAACTGTCGCCACCGGCAGCACGGTCACCGGAGCCGTCACCATTGTCGTAGATGTCGTCGTGACTGTCGTAGATGTCGTCGTGACTGTCGTAGATGTCGCCGTCGCGACAGGAGGCGCAACCGCGGTAGTTGTGGTCGCAGCCTGGCCGGCCGACACTGCAGCGACCTTGTGCACCGCGGCAGCGTTCGACAGTCGGCTCGATGCTCGAGCGGTCGAGGCACCTCCCGAGGAGCTGAGCGCCCAGCCTGCCCCGAAGAGGAGGATCGCCACAAGGGCGATGATCTTCGGCGGAGGGTGGATGTGATCCCGAGCTCGGCGAATCCGGGAGACGAGGGACAAACGTCTCCCGTCACCCTCGACGTCAAGACGAGATACCTCGCGGACTGTATCAACCATGTGTTGAAGGCTACTGCCTCAACACATGGTTGTCAACACAAAGTTGAAACAGGGTCACCCAGCCCCTATCCTTGTCTTTATGTCAACGGACGTTGAGACGATGGTCGAAACCTTGCTGCGGAGGGGCCGACGCGAACTTGTCGCCGGCATTCCCGACACGCGCGAAGGGTCAATTGCACTCCTTCGATTCGCCGATATTTTGCGACGTTCAGCGGATCGCCTGTGTCACGAATCGGCGATGGCGGCCCGAGACCACGGTGCAAGCTGGCGAGAGCTAGGAGAGGCAGTGGGTGGGATTACTCCGCAGGGTGCGGAACATCGATTCAGCCCAGCGGCCAAAGAGCGCAGATCGAAGACATCCAAAATGGAGTGGGCGGGAAAGGAACGCAGAGGTAGACCGGTTTCAGCGTCAACGTAGACGTCTGGCAGTTTGCCTGTCCGGCAATCCACGGCAATTTGCTTCAGCGCAGGCGCCAATCTGACGATGGGTTAAGAGCAGACTTTCTGTGACCGACATCTTGAAGGGCTGTGCCCATGGGGGTGCAATCCGAGCCAAGGGCTTGCCCGACAAATTGCGTGCCCGGACTCGATGCAGCCCGACCAATCCTGGATGCGTTGGCCCAGCCGGTGGTCGTCAGCGACCTGAACACAACGATTCTGTACTGGAATCAGGCCGCGACTGACCTGTATGGATTCTGTGCGAGCGAAGCCTTAGGGCAACCCATCTATGCGCTGCTCGGAACCTCACCCGAGCTGAACGGCATTGAATCAGCGGAAACGCTGATTCGTCGCGGTCATGCATGGACCGGGCAGTTGAATGGCCGCTCCCGCACTGGAAGAGCGCTCACCGTTCTGATGACGCTCACGCCGCTCGTTGGGGAGAACAGTAGGCCGGTGGCTTTGATGGGTACGGCGGTGGACGTGACGGCCGCCGCAGCGGATCACCGCCGGCTGAAGGAGGCTCTGGCCCTCGTCGATGAGAAATCCGGCGAGCTCCGCCATCAGGCACTTCACGACTTCCTCACCGATCTACCAAACAGAGCCCTGATCCTCGACCGGACTGAGCAGATGTTGACCCGAGCGCGACGTCAACACATCCCAGTGACGGCCCTCTTCTTGGATCTGGACCATTTCAAGGACATCAACGACAGCCTGGGCCATGATGCGGGGGATCAGCTCCTCAAATTTCTCGCCAGCGCGTCTCAGGCGCGCACTGCGCCCCTTCGACACGATCGGACGCCTCGGCGGTGATGAGTTCGTCGTCTTAGCAGAAGGCGCTTCCTTGGGTGCGGGGCCAGCGCTGATCGCCGAGCGACTATTGAGTGTGCTCCACGAACCCTTCATGCTCTGCTCAAGGGAAGGAGTTTCGGCGCCTGTTTCGGTAACTGCCAGCATCGGCATCGCTACAGGTGACCGATCACACTCCGAAGACTTGATCCGTGATGCCGACTTCGCGTTGTCTCAGGCGAAGGCTGGTGGCCGAAACCGTTACGAGATGTTCGCTTCGGAGATGCGGAACTCACTCGAGGACCGTCTCGTTCTCGAAACAGATCTGAAGGCGGCTCTCGCCGCCGAGCAATTCTTCCTCGAGTACCAGCCGACCTTCAACCTCGTCGACATGACTACTGTCGGCATCGAAGCACTCCTGCGGTGGCAACATCCAAACCGGGGTGCGTTGTCCCCGCTCGAGTTCATATCCAGTCTCGAGGAAAGCGGGCTGATTCACCCCGTCGGACGCTGGATCCTGTCAGAAGCTTGCCGACAGTGCTCCCGATGGCATGCCGCTGGACTCCCGCTGACGATTTCCGTCAACGTGTCGGCTCGCCAATTGGAATCGGACTCATTTATCCGCGACGTTACTGACGCACTCACGACGAGTGGACTGCCATCGGACGCCCTGGTCGTCGAGATCACCGAGAGCATCCTCATGCGCGATGGGGAGGCCACGATCGGACGACTCAAGGCCATTAAAGCCCTTGGAGTCCGCATCGCCATCGACGATTTCGGTACCGGCTACTCCTCCTTGGCCTACCTCCGGCAATTTCCCGTGGACATCCTCAAGATCGATCAATCCTTTATCAGCGCGACGGGCGACCACGACGGCGGCGATGCGTTGCTGCACACGCTCGTTCAACTGGGCAAAGAGTTGGGTCTTGAAACTGTTGCCGAAGGCATCGATACCGAGGATCAGCTCCAGCGGCTTCAACGCCAGCACTGCGATATTGGCCAGGGTTTTCTCATTGCCAAACCGATGAGTGCAGACGCGTTCATGGACTTTGTCCACTCTGACCGTCCCGGGAGTGCCGTCACCCAAAACTCGGATCGCCGACGTAGACGACAGCCTGCAAGCAATTGAAGGGGGGCCTCTGTAGCCCGACAAGGCGGGATTCACATCAACTCCTACAGAGAACGGGACCTCTGTGACAGTACGCCGGAGACCAACCCACCGATCGCCGAATGACGATCTCTCGCCCGAGCGCGCGTGGGCGGGGTATCGGCTCACTGAGCTTCCGCTCGTGGCTGGTAGTCGTACTGGTGTTCCCAATCGCAGTCGGTGTGGGTTTCGGCTACTCCGCAATCCACACACTCTGGACGAGTCGCAACCAGGCCGTGGCTGCCCGCCAGTCTTCTCTCACGCTCGACTCGTATCTTCGGGCCGAAGATGCCGTCCTCGACGAACAGGTACCTACGTCGGCCATTGCCTATGCCAAGACTTACGGAGTCCCTATTTCCCAGCTCGACTCACTTCTGCGCATCGACTTCGTCAGCGAGCTTTCCAGCACCCGAAAGGAGGTCAATCAACAGACTGTGCTAGGTCGTAACCGCTCCTTGGCGCCCTATTTCGCCAAGCTCCTGGCGCTTCGTCACGGACTCGACAGGGGAACCGTTCCCTATGCAGATGTACAGAGCGTATTCACCGAGCTCAATAGTCACATCCAGGCTTTGGCTCAGAATGTCGTCAATCAGATATCCGCTGAAGCCGACGCCTCGTCGTCGTTGACCACAAGGCAGAGCCTCAAAGCATTCAGCGCGACCTTTGCCGCCTTCACATCGGGAAACCGGCAATCATCGCTCCTGCCGTCGCTGCTCCTACAATCGACGGACGCCGCACAAGTTCGCCAACTCATAGAGGCCACCGAGGAATACACCACCTCTGTGCAGAATTTTCCAAGACAACTTGGTCCCTTGGCGAGTAGGGCCTGGATCGAAACCGTCGCCAACCCCCTCACTTCGACGTTCAACAATTCCGTCGAGTTAGCCATCGCAACGGGGCTCCGCGACGGGCCTGCACCATACGCTACCAACCTGGCGAAATCAGGCGCGGTCTTCCGGGCGAACCTGACAATGGTTCGCTCGAGGACAACCCTTGCGTTGGACGCATCGAGCGATCTGCGACAAACCACCACGATCCAAGAGCACTCGGCCTCCTTGGCGCTCTACGCGGACGCAGTATGGCTCATCCTGGCCCTAGCCCTAGCTTTCCTGAGCGTACTTATCCTCAACCGGTCCGTTGGGCGGCCCCTAGCGAGACTTGTCGGGGCGTCACGATCGGTCCAGGCGGGCGATTTTGATGTTCCGCCTCTTGCGGTGAGCGGTCCGAAGGAACTCTCGCAAGCGACTCGGGCGTTCAATGACATGTCCTCAACCCTTTGCGCAGTGCAAGCGCATGCCGTCGCCCTGAGCGGAAGCAATTTGGATGACCCGATCTTACGTTCTCCATTGCCAGGCGAAACCGGTAGAGCTTTGCAGGAGCCCCTTACCACCCTGTCTGATTCAGTTCACGAAAATCAAGCGCAACGGGCACTCCTTGCCGAGCGAGCGACCCATGACTCGTTGACCGGACTGTTGAACCGCGGCGCGGTACTCGAGTTCTTAGATCGTGACCTCGCCAGCGTGCACCGTGAGGGAACCTCTCTCGGCATTCTGTTCATCGACCTGGACGGGCTGAAACAGATAAACGACACCCATGGTCACGAAGCGGGGGATGCTGCGCTGGTAGCGATCGCCCGCGCGCTCGAAACGACGACACGAAAATCAGACGCCGTCGCGCGACTCGGAGGCGATGAATTCATTGTGGGTCGGCTCGGTCCGCTCGATCCCGACGGCCTCACCCAGCTTGCCCACCGAATCGTCAATAAGGTCTCCGGCCAGATCGCCACGATCGGTGACACCAGCATTGTCGTCGGCTGCAGCATCGGAATTGCTGTCTCCGAGCCATCGGACACGGAAATTGACTCCATCATCCACCGAGCCGACCTGGCGCTCTACTGGGCCAAGATGCACGGCAGCGGTCAGGCCGTTTGGTTCAACTCTGGTCTCGACGATGACAGGCCGTCTCCGCCGCATTCCGACATTTCCTCGGGCAGCCCGCCTCTTTCAGTCTAAGCCCGAGCCGCCACTGTTCTTCCTTCTCGGATCTTCGGGCGATGGCACTACGCATGCAGCCCTGGGCCGGCGGACTTTGTCGCGACCACCCCGAGCTTGGGATGCCGAGCAATTCTAGGCCGAGGGATTTCTGGATCCTGCCAAAGCCCGTGTGCCCAATACCTCGAGAATAATGATTCCAATTGCACGCACCATCAGACCACGATCACTCGCGTACCGATTTGGGGAGTCGGGGAACCCGTGACTTTTCACATGCCGCTAACGGTGACATCCACCGCCTTTCCGCCCACTGATATGTCGTGGAACACTGGCATCACTTGATCGAAGCGAGGCAACGATGGACCGACTCCGTCCGTATCGAGATCAGCTTGCCCTCGTCGCTGCCGTCGTGCTGCCACTCGGTGTGGCGGCGCTCTTGGTTCCGTTCCACGCGAACTTTGCGAACACCGCGTCGGCTCTGATCCTTGTGGCTGTCATCGTGGCGGTCGCCGCCCTCGGGAACCGCTTCAGCGGTTTTGTGGCGACGCTGAGCGCCACGCTGTGGTTTGACTACTTCTTGACCCAGCCTTACCAGAGGTTGGCCATCACGCACCGCCCCGACGTCGAGACGGCGGTATGCCTCCTCGTGGTCGGGATCATCGTCACCGAACTCGCCGCTCGCAACCGTCATCACCACGTAATCGCAACGGAGGAGTCCGACTACGTCGCCCTGATCTACGAAGTGTCGGAACTTGTTGCCTCTGACGCACCAGCGTCTGATGTCGTCGAACGTGTGCGCACCGCGCTAGTCGAGCTGCTGCACCTCCGAGCCTGTCGATACGAGGATGGTCTCAGCGCTCGACCCATGATGCGCCTCGACCACGACGCCCAGGTGCTCTTAGGAGGAAGGCTATGGGGCGTCGATCGCCTGGGGCTGCCAGGACCAGAGATCGAGCTCCTCGTCGAGCACAGAGGCAAGACCCTAGGTCGCTTCCTCCTCACACCGACTCCGGGCTACGAGGTACCGCTTGAACCTCGTGTGGTCGCAGTCGCCTTGGCCGACCAGGTGGGCGCATCGCTTCGTCTTCACCTGCGCAGCGCATAGAGGCAAACACTCGAACCGACCGTGCGGGGACACTCCGTTGTGGTCTTGGTAAGCCGGCCACAACGACGGCGACAAAGACACGACCTTCTGACACGCGCCTTTGGGTTGCAGACCCGAGGTCCGCGGGTGAACAACTGCTAAACCTGGCTGCAAACGCATCGCTTCGGCCAACAACGCTCGGATCCTCAGATCGGGCGATAGCTCGCGATCAGTGCCAGGGCGCCGTCGAGAGCGCGGCGCAGGGCCAGCGGGTCCCGGCGCGCCTGGGTGAGAACAAGGCCGCCTTGGACGCTGGCAAGGATCGAGGAGGCGAGCAAAGCGACGTCAGCATCGGGCCGGAGCTCGCCTGACTTCACCATGGCCGCAAGGCCGGCGCGGATTTCGGCTTCCCAGCGGTCGTACCCTGAGGCCAAGACGGCGCGGATGCCGTCATCACGCTCACCAAGCTGGCCGAGGAGGTTGGCGATCGGGCAGCCTCCCTTGCCGCCCCGTTCCTCTTGGAAGGCAACGAGCGCATCGGCCCATCGGACCAGTCCGACCCATGTGTCGAGGTGGTCGAAGAGATCGCGTTGGCCGTCGAGCACGGTGTCATTAGTGGCCTCCGCGACAGCGAGCAAGAGATCGTTCTTGTCGTCGAAGTAGTGGTAAAGCTGGCTGCGCGACGCAGGGGCCCGGGCGCCGACCTCGTCCAAGCTCGCCCCGATTGCTCCCTTCTCGGCCACCACTTCGGTCGCCACGCCGACGATGCGCTGACGGGTCTGGCGTCCTCTTTCGGTGGTTGGCATCGCTCCCATGGCCTCCAGTATCCCGGCAATTGGACTTGACAGTCCAGTCTGCCTCGTGCTCGGATGGTGACTGGACTCGATAGTCCAGTCCAGTTCTCGACTAACCCACCGATCCGGGAGGAACGATGCCCCAATCGATCCGCGAACAGTCCGATCAGCTCAAGGCTGCGGCAGCCGAGCACCTGCCATCCGAGGTGCTCGAGGTGTTCGATCGGAGCATCCAGAACTTCCTCGACCAGGGGATTCCGACTAACAGCATCAAGGTGGGCGACGTGCTCGAACGGTTCACGCTCGGCGACGCCACGGGAAATCCGGTGACTCTTGATGAACTTGTCGAGGGTGGCCCAGCGGTCATCGTGTTCTACCGAGGCGGCTGGTGCCCGTACTGCAACCTTGCCCTGCGCACCTACCAGCACGAACTCCTCCCCCAGTTGGATGCCTTCGGAGCCCGATTAGTCGCTATCAGCCCGCAATCACCCGACGAGTCGCTCTCGACCGTTGAGAAGGCCAGCTTGCAGTTCACCGTCCTCTCTGACCCGGGCGCTCGCCTGGCCGATCGGGTTGGCATCGCGTTCGACCAATCCGACAAAGTCCTCGCTGCCCAGCGCGAGCTCGGTCTCGACCTGACCAAGGTCAATGCCGAAGGCGCCGTCCGACTGCCCCGGCCCACCGTGCTGATCGTGGATCAGGATCGCATCGTTCGCTTCGTCGACGTCCAGCCCGACTACACCGCCCGGACCGAAGTGGCCGACATCATTACCGCGCTTAAAGAGGTGGCATAAAACTGCGAGCAGATTTTGATCGCCTGATCTAAATGGCCGCCGCGAGCTACCGCACTACGATGCGCTGATCCAATTACATAGCGGGGCGCCGGGAAGCCTGGTCGGCACCATGCTTGCATTCCTCGTGCCCTCTACGGCCCCCTTGTGGCTCGATTTCGTCGGGCTATTGGGAAGCCTCGTCGTGCTCGCCATCAGCGGAGACCAGTTCGTGATCGCCCTGGCACGAATCTCCGCTTCGGTGCGTATCCGCCCGACGGTTGCCGCCGCACTCGTCGGCGGCCTCGGCACCAGCATCGCGGAACTCATCGTGGCCGGTGTCGCCGCGGCCAAGTCGCCCGATCTGGCCATTGGGAGCCTGGTGGGGTCGATCGTCGCCAACGTCTGCCTGGCCTTGGCGTTAGCGGCGCTGATCATCCCCCTGAAAGTCGACTCGGCAACCGTCCGGAGGGAGGCACCGATCAGCGTCGTGTCGGTCGTTCTGTTCGCCATCCTCGCTGTCGGGGGCCTCACGATGGTCAAGGGCCTACTCATGTTGGTCGCGCTCCCCGCTGCAATTGGGGCGTTGCTACTCGGACAACGACTTGAAAGGGAAGACCCGCTCGAATCCCAGATGGTCGAGTTCGCTTCCACCAAGACGCGAAGATCGTCTGTCGAGTCGGTTCGGGCGATCGGCATGCTCGGCTTGATGCTCGGCGGCGCCGAGGTCATGGTGACCTCTTCACTCGGCGTGGCAAAACATCTCGGGTTCTCCGAGGGGGTGGCTGGGCTCACCTTGGTCGGCATCGGCACCTCGGCACCGCTCATCGCGGCGTCGGTCCAGGCAGCTCGCAAAGGCGAGCACGACCTCGTCGTCGGGAACGTGCTCGGCGGCAACCTCTTCATCGCCCTCGGGGGCGGTGCCATCGTCGGACTCCTCGCGTCGACCAAGTCCGTGCATGTCGGCGATCTCGCGCTCGTGCTCATGACTGTGGTCGTGGTCGCGTCGTGGCTCGCCATGGCAAGAGGGGGAACGCTCCGACGAGTGGAAGCGATCGTGCTGCTGCTCGCGTACGCGGCCTGCCTTCCCTTCGTCAATCACTGAGTCTGACGCCGTCCGCCGTCGATGCTGCTCCAACGAAGATCAAGGTACCGACGCGCACCAGCGCCGGGGATACGATCTCCCCGGCGCTGGTGGCGCAAAGCAAACTCCGCTCAGAGGGCAGCGATCCCCTCACCGCCGACTGCACCCGGTACCGTCACTGAGCCGATAGCGGTCAGCGTGCCGCCGGGACCTACCTGGTATTCATCCACGATGCCGTTGGCGCCAGTCTGGACATAGAGGAACTGTTGGTCGAGAGAGGCCGCCGCGTCGACCGTACCGGCGCCGGTAGCTGTCTCACCAGTGAGTGTGAGTGCTCCCGAGAACGGCTGCTCTTGGAAGCGGCTGAGGTCGGCGCTCCCGGCGTTGGAAGCGAAGAATGAGCCCTGCGCTCCAGCCACCCAGCAGGTCGCGGCCTGCCCGTCAAGAACGGTGTCGATCGCTGCTGCCGTGCCGTTTGGCTCCAGGACATATGTCGCCAAGGAGTTGGAGGCGGTGTTTGCCACTACGAGGTGACCCGCGGCATCAAAGGTCACACCGAACGGACCACCCGGATCGGACGTCACGACCGGCGAGGGCGACAGCGTTCCGAAAAACCCGATGTGGAAAACGTCGATGTCGTCATTGTTCAATTTGGTCGTGACGATCAATTCGGTGCCATTGGGGGAAACGGCCACCTGACCGGGAGTGTTCGTAAACTCGTTCGTATTGGTCGGCACCGTGAGCCCAAGGCTGCGGTCGGAGCCGGGAAGCGGGACGAGGCGCCCGAAAAACGACACGTACCCCTGCACGTTGGCACTGAGCGCGTTGAGGACGTACACGTTGAAGCCGTGCACCGCCACGCTCACGGGAAACTGGCCGCCGGAGTTGATCACTTGTCGCAAGGAGAGTTGATCTCCGTAGACGGAGAACACCGACACTGTGTTGCTCCCGGCGTTGACGGCATAGAGCACGTTGTGCGCCTGGTCGTAGGTCAACGAGCCTTGCGAGGCGAGGTGATCGACAGCCGAGCCGTTGAGGACGCCGCCGAGGCCTCCGGTGGCGTAGGTTCCGGCAGGCGCCAGGGTACCGTCGGCATTGCGGTGGTACGCCACGACCTGGTTCCCCGCTGTGTTGTCCGTCTGTACGAACAAAGCGTGATCGCCACCCTGGGCGAACGCAGGAATTCCCGCAGGATCAGCGCCGGCTACTGCTGGCAAGACCAACGCAGACAGCCCAACGGCCGCTCCCAGCGGCCAGGGCAAATCGAGCAATGGTTTTCATTTATCTCCTCCTGATGTCAGGTTGCTGTAGATACAGTCCTCGAGGAGGTACCCCGCGTTACACGGATAATCTGAAATCGTCGACGTAACGACTTCGTCGATGCGGCGGACGAATGACGTGGCGTCTCGTCTGGACCCGGGTAGGGAAGCGCAATGCACCGCTGCGAGCCGACCTCGCGCTGGACTTGGAGGGAAGTACGTTCTACGATCCGTCTCGTGGAGTCGGACAATGAGCTGGTCGCGCGCCTACGCGACGGTGACGAGCTTGCCTTCGTCATGTTGGTGCGCCAGTACCAGATGCCGATGCTCCGATTGGCCAGGTCGATGGTCAACAATGAGGCGGTCGCCGAGGAGGCGGTCCAGGACACATGGATGAGCGTCGTAAAGGGGATCGAACGCTTCGAAGCCCGATCGTCGTTGAAGACGTGGCTGTTCAGGATCTTGGTCAATCGCGTCCGCTCCGCCCATTCGGGCGAGCAACGTCGCACGCCCCGTCGGGCACCCTCGGTCGATCCCTCGTTCTTCGACTCTTCGGGCCAGTTGGATCCAACCGGTCGTCGGCTGGGACGAAGACATCGACGACCGGGTCGTCGCCGATTCGGTAGCTCCAGCACTACGCACCGCCCTCGATCGGCTGCCGTCTCGGCAGCGTGAAGTGGTGCTGCTTCGCGACGTCGAGGGCCTCTCCAGCGAAGAGGCGAGCGAGGTCCTCGGCATCCGCCCCGGCAACCAGAGAGTCCTCCTCCACCGCGGCCGGGCCGGGCTCCGTCAGATGCTTACGACGCAGATGGGGAGGGCATGAAGATGCCGACGTTGCGTCGAAGGGACCTGGTCTGCCAAGAGGCGATCGAGCTCCTGACCGAGTATCTCGAAGGGACGTTGTCTCGGCGCCAGCGCCGACGATTCGAGGGCCCACCTCGACGCGTGCCCCAATTGCTCCGCCTATCTCGAGCAGATCCGGATCACCATCCGTCTCAGCGGAAGCATCGAACCCGATGACCTTTCTCCCGGAGCGGTCGACGAGCTCACCGAGCTCTACCGCCGCTGGCTTGCAGGCGAGTAGCAAACTCCGAGCCACGGTCTGGAGCTGAAGTCCAGACTGGTGTGCGACGCGCCGTGCGCGCTGCATTGATGCTCTCGTGGAGCACTGGAGGTCTTCGAGAAGGACACTCGCTCTGATTGGCGAGGGGACTTCCTGTGTTGGGCAACCGATTCCCGACGACACCTAGAAGCGACCGCGAGTGCACAGCAAGGAGCCGTCAAAATGAGTGGGGCGGTACAAAACTGACGGTGCACGCCTTGCGGGTGTTCCCGTAAGCGGACGGTTGGAAATCGTGTCAGTTTGGATCTGCTCGCCGAGTTGGGCCCCCTTTTCGAGGCCTACACGGAGACTCCTAGCGCCGGTGGTCGGAACTGACCGCAGACTGCGTCAGGTATCGGGGCTGTGTACCCGACCGAATTTGTAGGCTTCTGGCCAGCCCATGTCAGCGAGCCGCGCTTCTTGACGCGCGATGACGGCCGGTAGATCGGTTGGTTGCCATTCTTGGACGAGGTGATCGCCATCGAGGGAGTACACCTGTCTACGCAGCTCCACGAGAAGTTGCAGGCTGTAGGCGATGCGGCCTGTCAGCACCGCCGGATCACCTGTACACAGCGCCAACGCTGCCTCAGCCATCGTGTCGAGCGGCTCGAACATCACCTCGTCGATCCACCCCGCTGCGACGAGGCCCGGCGTGGCAATGGCCGCCTGGGGTGAAAGGGCGTTGACCGCGATCCCCTCACCCTCGCACTCGCCCGCCGCTGCGACCGTCAAGCGATTCAACGCAGCCTTCGATGCTCCGTATTGAAAGCCCGCTGTGGCCGGCTTGTTGGTGGGAAAGGGCGGCCCAGGTGGAAGCTCGGCGGCGAACGAAGTGAGGTTGAGGATCCAACCCTGACCGCGTGCACGCATGCCAGCCACGACCTCCCGCATCAACTCCCAGGGCGCCCAGAGATTCACCTGGAGACAGCGCTCCAGAGCCTCTACCGTGGTCGTCTCGAATGGCTCGTAGCCGTTGACCGCCGCATTGTTCACGAGAATGTCGATCGGACCCAGCTCCTCCTCGGCGCGTGCGATGAGGTCAGCTCGTCCACCGGCCGGAACGGAGAGGTCGCATGGAATGACGCAAGCTTCCGCACCCATGTCGTCGATTCGTCGCTTTGTCTGTTCTAAGCCCTCCACTGAGCGGGCAGTGATCGCCACCTTGGCGCCTTCGGCGGCAAGGCGAAGTGCGATCGCCGTTCCTGTTCCCCCCTTGCTCGCCCCGGTCACGAGGGCGACCCTGCCTTCACACACTCGCTCCGACATCGCGCCGATCCTTTCTCGAATGACGGGCGAGGGCCTTCGTCCTCTCGCAGACACCGTACGTTCCCTCCGGCGTGCCCATCACCAGAAAGCGAGGCAACAGCCGATCGTCGCCGGCGGTGCCGCTTACAGAAGAAAGGCCGCTGCAACCTCCCATATGTAGTCGATGTCGTCGTCGACCAGCGCGTGGCTCGAGGGTAGGACGAGTCCCTGCTCCATGACCTGGTTGGCCCTAGGCAGGCCGCCAGCGGGCACACGGCAGGGAATATCGCGGAACGCTGGCTGGCGGGTGACGTTGCCCGTCCACACCATGCGGGTATCGACGCCATTGCGCTCCATGTGCTCCTGAAAGGCAGAGCGCACTACTCCTGACTCGGGCAGGATGCGAATCGGGAACATATGCCAGGCCGTATCGAGCTCAGTGGTGGTTCGAGCGAGGGCGAACACGTCGGGGCGCTGGCCGAAGTGCTCGTGCAAACGGGCGAATTTCGCTTCCGACTCTCAAGGTTGGCCTCGAGTTTGTCCAGCTGCACGAGGCCGAAGGCCGCAGACAGCTCAGAGGGTTCGAAGTTCCACCCCACCTCGTCGAAGATGAACAGATTGTCGTATTCAAGATCATTTTCGCCCAGGGAGGAGAAGAATCGACTTTCAGACCCTCGGGCCGAGCCGAACAGTTGAATCTCCGAGCGGCGGCCCCACCGGCGAAGTAACAGGCAACGATCGGCCAGCCCGTCGTCATCAACGCACACCATCCCGCCCGTCCCAGCGGCTGTAATGATGTGGCTGAGGGCAAAGGACGTCACCGAGATGTCCGACCGGGCACCCGTGGGAGTCCCGCGCAACGTCGAACCCAGTGCGTCGCATGAGTCCTCCACCACCTTCAGGCCGTTTCGGTCGGCTAAGGCTCGGATAACATCCCAGTCGGGCGCGTTGCCGATCAGGTTCGGTACCAGTATGGCTTTGGTCCGCGGACCGATCATCTCGGCGATCCGGTTCACATCGACGTTGTACGTGTCGGCCTCGACGTCCACGAATACAGGAATGAGGCCCGCCCGCACGAGTGGCGCTATATCCGTCGAGAAGGTGACGGCCGAGGTGAGCACCTCATCGCCCGGCCTCAGCCCGAGAAGCTCGACGGCGAGATAGAGCGCCGAGGAGCCGGAGTTGCACATGACCCCACGTCGCTTACCGAATAGCTCGGCGATGCGACGCTCGAATTCTCGCACATTGGCGCCGATGCGAAGTGCCTGCGATCCGCCCGACAGCACTGCGCACACCGCCTCGATCTCGCGCTCGTCGTGCACGCTGCCGGCATAGGGGATTCTCCGAATAGGTGTCATCGTCGCTCCCCCAGCTTGAGGATCCGCATGGCAGTGTCACGCAGGAACGACGGCCAGACGTGGTCACGAAATGTCGAAGTAGAGAATCCGCAAACGGGTCCGTCTCCTGCACCTTCCGATGTTTCAGAAACATATCGCAACAGATCTCGCGCATTCTCGACGAAAATTTCGAGCGGGCCTCTCGCTGCATCGAGCGCGCCCGTATCGCGTCCCCCGGGCTCTTAGTCCCAGACCCTGAAACTCTCCACCCGCCGCTGCCAGCCGGCTCATCTCCGACGCCGACACAGAGCCCGGTGGAGATACAGCTCACGGCGCTAGCGGTCGTCGCTCCAGGGAGGCTCATTGCGAGTGAGGCGAACCGAGGCAGGACGAGAAGAGCACCTGGTGCCGCCCCGACCCCGAGCACGCCGGTTACGGGTCGTTCTGCTCGTTCAGCGATCCTGACGGCAATGCGTGGCTGGTCCAAGAGGTAACGACACGGCTGCCCGGTCGAATCTGATACCTCACTCTCCGCCAAACTTGCGCCGTGGACGTCGGCAGACACTTCCTACCCCTGAGGGTCGCCATGAGGTAGCACCGTTGTCATTTCGTTCGGTTCCACCCAAGAGCTCGCGAGCGCAATGCAACGTGCGGAGTTAGCCCACGGTCGCTTCGGAGACCCCGAGCTCCTCTAACAGTGTGCGACCCATCTCGCCGGCGACCAGACGTCCAGAGACGGCTCGACGAAACTCCCTCGCATATCGCTTGGGCATGGGACTCCCTCCAGGTAGCTCACGACCCGACTCTTCTAAAGCTGGTCGCCCAAACGGGGTCAAGCTCATTCCACCCCGTCGATCCAGTCCGTCGCTGTCGCAGAGCGCTCTACTGTCGGGCCGACAGCAAGCCTGCTGAACGAAAACCCCCATCGTCCGCAACGGCTTCCGCCTTGAGGCATCTCCCGTTGCGAACCGTCTACCCTGGCGCCAGCAGAGTGGAAACCGGAGGAGGCGAGCCTTGGCGGTCACCGAGACCATCACGGTCCTATTCACGGACCTGGTCGGTTCGACCGAGATCAGCTACGAGATCACTCCGGACGCGGCGGACGAGCTGCTCCGTGTCCACTTCTCGGTGCTGCGTCAAGCCATCGCCGGCTCCGGAGGGGTCGAGGTGAAAGGCCTAGGCGACGGGGTCATGGTGGTATTCCGCAGCACTTCTGCCGCCCTGTCGTGCGCCGTCGCGATGCAGCAAGCCGTCCACCGTGACAACGTCGGGGCCCGCCGAAAGCTGGGGCTACGCATAGGACTCAGCGGCGGAGAGGCGACAATGGAGTCCAGCGACTACTACGGCGACCCGGTGATAGAAGCGGCTCGGCTCTGTGCCCGCGCCGATGCTGGCCAGATTCTGGCCGCGGACGCAGTCCGGGTGATGGCTGGCCGGCGCAGCCCTTACCTGTTCGACCGGCTCGGTGCGCTTGAGTTGAAAGGCCTGCCAGAACCCATGGAGGTCCTCGAGGTCCGCTGGGAGCCGCTCGATGAAGTTGCGTCCGAAAACGGCGCGCCGCTCCCGGCGCGCCTGACGCACGCGCCGCTCACCGGAGTGGTCGCCCGCGAGACCGAGGCGGCACTGCTGACCGATGCCTACAAGCGAGCGGCAGCCGGGGAAGGGCGTGCCGTGGTGCTCGTGTCAGGTGACGCCGGTGTCGGGAAAACGACCCTGGTCGCCGAAGCCGCCCGGCGTGCCGCCAAAGAGGGCGCCTGCGTGCTACTTGGACGTTGCCAAGAAGATGTCAGTGCCTCGTACTCACCCTTCGCCGAGGCGCTGCAGCATTACGTGGCGCATGCGCCCGAGCACGTGCTTCGAACCCACGTAGAGGCTCACGGCGGCGACATCACATCGATGGTCCCCGCGCTCGGTCAACGGCTGGGAACAGTTCCCCCACCGACGAGGACGGATCCCGACACCGAGCGCTACCTGCTCTACGGGGCGGTGGCGGGCCTTCTGACGGCTGCCGCCACGCTCCAACCAACAGTGCTTGTGCTCGACGACTTGCAATGGTCGGACAGTCAAAGCCTTCGACTCCTGCGTCATGTCGTCGCTAACGTCGACTCGGCACGGCTGCTCGTGCTCGGGACGTTTCGGGACAGCGAGCTCCCTCATTCCAGCCCGCTCCGCGACCTCCTCGGTGCCCTGCAACGCGAACCAACGATCAGTCGGATCCAGTTGAAGGGCTTCGATGACACCGGCGTGCTCGCATTCATGGAGGCTGCAGCCGGGCAACGCCTGGAGGAGGCCGCGACGGATCTCGCCCGCGCGCTCTACATCGAGACCGAAGGCAACCCGTTCTTCGTCGGAGAGGTCTTGCGGAGTCTCATGGAGACCGGCGCCATCTACCAGGACGATCGTGGCCGTTGGACGTCGGCGGGGGAAATGTCCGAGATGGTGCTGCCTAACAGCGTGCGAGAAGTCATCTCCGCCCGCGTCCGCCGCCTCGGTACACACGCAGGTCCGATCCTTTCCATGGCAGCGGTCATCGGACGTGAATTCGACTTCGAGCTGCTCGACGCCGTGACCGACCTGGGCCAGGATGAGGTGCTCGACCTCCTCGACGCTGCGTGCGGCGCCGCCCTCGTGCGCGAGGTTCCTGACGTACCGGGGCGCTACAGCTTCTCGCACGCTTTGACGCAGCACACGTTGTACCAAGGCCTGCCGAGAGTCCGGCGAACACAGGCCCACAAGCAGGTGGCCGAAGCGATGGAGGCAACCGTCAGCCAGAAGCCGGGGGCGCGGGTGGCCGAACTGGCCCACCACTGGCTCAGCGCCAGCCAACCAGCCAACGCCACCAAGGCCATCCGCTACGCCCGGCAGGCAGGCGAGACAGCTCTGGCCGCCCTGGCCCCCGATGACGCGGTCCGGTATTTCTCCATGGCGCTCCACCTCGCGGAAATGGTGCCCGAGGACGATCCCATAGTCGGCTGTGATCTCCGTTTGGCCCTGGGCGAAGCACAACGCCAGGCCGGGTTGCCCGGCTTCAGGGAGACGTTCCTCGACGCCGCACACCGAGCCCAAGAGCTCGACGCAACCGACCGCCTGGTGGCCGCTGCATTAGGGAACAGCCGCGGCTTCTTCAGTTCGATCGGGGTGATCGACTCCGACAAGGTCGCGGTACTGGAGTCGGCGCTTGACGCCCTGGGCGATGACGACGGACGCGAGCGGGCGCTCCTTCTGGCCACCCTGTGCAGCGAGCTCGCCTTGGGCACGACGCTCGACCGGCGCCAGGAATTGGCCGACGCCGCTAGGGCGATGGCGAGGCGGGTGGGCGATCCGGACACCGTCATCCGCACCCTGAACTTGGTCAGCGACCCGCTCCAGGTCCCGTCCACCCTCACCGAGCGAATGGTCGATGCAAAGGAAGCGCTGGAGCTATCGGAGCTCCTGGGGGACCCCGACCTGCTCTTTTGGACCGGCGCCTATAGCCGGCTGGCCGCAGTGCAGGCCGGAGACTTCGAGATGGCACGTCGGTGCCTCGCAACCATGCGCGCCGTGGTAGACGGACTCCGCCAGCCGACGATGATGTGGGTCACCCTGTTCAACGACGCCGCCGATGCACTCTTGTCCGGGGATCCCGATCGAGCCGAACAGCTCGCCACGGCTGCGTTGGAGATCGGCACGGAGAGCGGACAGCCGGATGCATTCGGCTTCTACGGGGCCGAGATAATCGGCGTCCGCCGCCAACAGGGGCGCTACGGCGAACTCGTCCCCATGATCGAGCAGGTGGCGGCTGAGAACCCAGCCCTCCCGGTGTTCCGTGCGACCCTGGCCGAAGGACACATGGAAGCCGGCAACGTCGACACGGCTCGCCAGATGCTCGAAGCTGCGGCTGAGGACCTCGCCTCATTGCCCTACGACGTCGTATGGATCTTCGCGGTGGCCTCGTACGCCGACGTCGCTGCTGCACTCCACGCCGAGGCTCCTGCTCGGCTGCTCCTGGATCTGCTCGCGCCCTTCGACGACCAGGTTCTCTTCATCGGGGCGACAGCCGGAAGTCCCGTGGCGTATTACTGCGGCTGCCTAGAGTCGGTTCTTGGCCGCTACAACGAGGCCGAAAGGCACTTCGCCAAAGCAGCCGAGCTCAACGCCAGGGGTCAGTTGGAGTTCGCTGCAGCCGTAACCCATCTGCAGTGGGGCTGCATGCTCTCGGCCCGCGGAGGCCCCGGCGATCTCGAACGAGCCCGCGATCTCCTAGGCCTAGCTCGCGACGCAGCCGTCAGCCGCGGGTACGTTGGCGTCGCCCGGCGAGCCACCACGGCGTTGTCGGAATAGTCCTGGGGCTCGGGTTCGGTTCGGCCACCCTGAAAGAACCCTTAGGGGTGACTTCCGAGACGACTACATGACGCAGAATCGACGATCACGTTGTCACCATTACGCATGAGGTCCAGTCCCGTCGCAATCAAAATGCCGCTTGCCCAGTGAAGTGCAACTACCAGGCGCGCTGGCCAGTCGCCATTGCAAAGGGGGTTGTTTGGGTCACACCCTGAGGGGCATACTCCAAGAGCGCGCGAGCTGACCGGCATGTAGCCGGCAGTCGCACTGGTCAGCGGCTGTGTCCTGAGTCGACCTGCGCATGCGAAGGGAATGACTTCATGGCAGAAGAGTCTCCATACATTGACTACGAGAATCTGCCGGTTCCGTCCGAGGGGATCCTTGCGACTTTGTTCATTACGGTGCGGAAAGTCGACCAATCACGCGATTTCTATTCGCGCGTCCTCGGCGGGAAGGTGGTTCTAGAGGAGAACCCATGCATGGTGAAGCTCGCCAACAGCTGGATCATCATGAACCCTGGTGGTGGGCCCACGCCCGACAAGCCTGGCATCTCGGTCGTCAATTATGAGCGCGACGATACGACGTCGATCTTCTTAAATCTGCGGGTGGCAGATATCGACGCCTGCTACAAAGAATGGAGTGAGCGCGGGGCAGAATTTGTTACGCCTCCGATCGATCGAGGTCCCGAGATCCGCTGCTATATCCGCGATCCGGATGGCTACATGATCGAGGTCGGTCAATCCACAGGCCTCCTGTCCGGCCAACTGGCCAAGAAGCGACCGCAGGATCTGCCGGGCTAGATCCGATTTCGCCACTAAGCGGGACAGTCCATTGCGCGGACATGACCCACCGTGGTCTCACCCGCCGGCCAGCCGACCCGCGTAGTTGGGGTCTCCACGCGACGCGCATGAGCTTCGGGTCGTTGGAAGGCGAGAACCAGTTGGATTGGAAATCGCCTTTCAATGCGGACTGGTTCACCGAGCGACTCGGCACCGGACACGATGAGTGGCGTACATCGCTGCGTCCCTCACGGCTTCGGTCGCCACTTGACTCGGACGGCGGCAGACAAGATTCTTGACTCGGCCGGGCCAGCTTTGGTCGACGGGACCCAACTGCATCGGCGTAACACGTCGAGAAGAGGAGTCGCTATAAGTCGATTGATCGTTACCATCTCCTCGCGGTCGAATCGAGACGGTTACGGAGCAGTTTCGGCGTTTACCTCCGAGGGCGAACCGATCAGGTGGCGTCTCGAGTGTGACCGTTGGCTTGTCGTCGGTCGGCACCCCACCGACGTTGATTATGACGGCGCCTTTGGCGAGCCCCACGTAGGACGGTTGATCCGAGCGGACGAGCCCCCGCCACCGAGTACCTCGCCGTAGAACCGAGCGGAGCGTTCCACCTCCTCTCTGCAACGATGAAATGCGTGAGTGCTAACTCGTAAGCTGTGGCGCGTCTTCTGGCATGAGCTGCCTCCATGGAGTCGGGACACTGTCTCGTGCTGCGGAGAGCTGCCAGCGTCGATCACGCGTTCTCAGTCACGGCGTCGTCCTGGGCTGGCGCAGCAGAGTGATCGAAGGAACCACCTTCGGGTTAACTCAGGCCTCTGAATTTGTTCACGACCCTGGCCGAAGATCCGCGTTAATGAGGCGATCGAAACCAAGGCGTAGGCACTTCGCCGTGGCACTGGGACACGATCTGCCCGAACGCCCATCCTCGCACGGCCACGGCCTCGTCACTGGGGGCGATCGTCAAGAGCTCGGCCCGCCGGCAGTAGTCGTCAGCTTCGTCCAGGAGTTGGTTGTATCGCAGGACGGCGGGAGCCGCTTCTGGCGGGAGGCGGAAATGTAGGTCGATCGTCTCTCGGCCCTCTTCGACGGCCGCGTCCCATGTCTCTTCGGCCGCTCGGCCAACGCCTAAGAACGAGGTTCCCAGTTCGTCGATCAAGCTCAGCAATCGCCCCGGTACGGCTTCGAGATGCGTGGGATCAAGCTCCAAGATAAGACGGAACTCACGGTAGAGCGCGTCGTAGTGTGCAGCCGACCGGATCATCTCTTGGATGGGCGCCCCGAGGAGGGCGATTGGGGTCCCGTTCGGATAGGGATTGTCGTGGGACCTGCGCTCAGTGCCGCGTGGCGAGGCATCGTCGAACGGGACCGGCAAGTCGAACCAGACGACTTTGCCCGTGCCGGTCCGCGTGCAACCCCATCCGGCCGCAAGACACTCCAAGAGTTGCACACCCCGACCGGTGGCATCGTGCGTCCCATAGCCCTTGTCGGCCGGTGGCATCGAGCTTCCATCACTCACTGCAATCCGATATGCGCTGCCTTTCTGCAGGACCTCGACCGTCAGTGGTCCACCCGCATGGAGCACCGCGTTGGCAACAACCTCTGAGACCAGAAGCGACGCATTTGAGCGCAGCTCCTCGGTTGCTTGGGCGAGGGCTTCTTCTACGAAGCGGCGCGCCCCTGAGCAACTCGCGACATCGGCTGGCAACTCGATCTCGTGTGTGGGCATCGCGACCGTGCTCACCTGCCTGCGCAACTACCCGTCAGAACCGGTGGACTGCTCGTCAGGACAAACCATCTCGACATCGCACCTGCTATGCCCGTTTCACCACAGGTGTAATCATCAGGGGTTGGACCCGACCCCCGCGACTGCCGTCCATTTTCAAATGCCCTGGTCAGCGGCAGTGCTACCCAAGGAGCGAGAGCCGGTCACCCGCTCTGAGCACCACATCGCCGCTTGGCATTAGCACCGCTCCATTGCGGGCGATGGAGGTGACCAGCGTGCCGTCGGGAAGGTCGGCGGTCCGAAGCGGCTGGCCCGCAAGGCCGGAACGCTCCGTCACTGCAAGTTCGAATGCCCCGCTGGCAGCGCCGAGGGCACTCACCCGTTGAGCCGAGGCGAGCAACTCCGAGCGGTAGGCGGCGACGACGTCCGAGATCGACATGGTCCCAACCACCCGCCGGTCGTCGTCGAGAACGCTCACCCAGGACGTCTCAGCCGACGTGATCGCTTCCAGTGCGGTGTCGAGTCGGCTGTCCGCCGTGACGACGGGTGCGCCCGCGTCCGCCAGGTCGCCAACTCGGGTCCTTCGATGCGTCGAGTTCACGAGCTGATCCAAAGCAATCGTGCCTTCGAATCTCCCCGCCGCGTCGACGACTGGTGCGCCGCTGACGCCGGCCGCCTGGATGCGTTCGATGGCTTCGCTCGCCGTCGCCGAATTGGGAAGCACAAGCCGAGGGACGGCCATGGCGTGTGCCGTCGGAATAGTGCCCAACAGGGGCAGCCCTGCGGTGAGGCGGCGTGCTTCAGTGTCGGAGCGGCTGCGGATCTGGCTCCGGTAGATGGTGTCATCGAGGTGGTGCACGATCAGCCAGGCCAGGCCTACTCCGACCAGCGCGGGAGTCAGGATCGAGAGGCTGCCGGTCATCTCGGCCACCATCAACATGACCGCGAGCGGAGCCCGCGAAATGCTGCCGAAGCAGCACATCATGCCGACAATGACGTAGGGCGAAGGGTCGTGGCCCATCGATGGCGCGATGGGCTCGAAGAGTCGCCAGACCGCCGCGCCCATGAAAGCACCGATCACCATGCCTGGGCCGAAGATCCCGCCGGAACCGCCGGATCCGATCGAGAGTCCGGTGGCGACGATGCGAGCAAAAGGCACGATCAGCACAATCCACAGAGGAATCCCCAAGAGCTCGGGGCCGAGCGACTTTTGGATCCAGCCGTACCCGGTGCCGAGCACCTCTGGAATGGCGATACCGATCGCCCCCACCATTAGCCCGGCGATCGCCGGCTTCACCCACCTGGGCAGACGGGGAACGGCGGCCGAGATCTGGGCGATGCCGTAGAACCCCTTGGCGTAGAGGATTCCGATCAGGCCTCCAAGGATGCCGATGAGGGCGAACCACCCGAGCTGCGCAGGATCACCGAAGCGGTAGGAGCCCACGTAGCCGAAAAGGGGGCCGAAGCCTTCGACCGATCCGAACACTGCATAGCTCACTGACGACGCGATGAAGCATGGCAACAACGCAGCCGGGTCGAAGTCGTCGCGGTAGAGGATCTCGGCGGCCAGCACGGCTCCGCCGAGCGGCGCGCCGAAGATGGCACCGATGCCTGAGCCGATCCCCGTAGCCACCGCGATACGGCCGTCGGCTGGATCGAGCTCGAGCACACGCGTGAGCAACGAGCCGAACCCAGCGCTGATCTGGCCCGTCGGGCCCTCGCGCCCTCCCGATCCCCCCGATCCGATGGTGAGGGCGGAAGCCACGATCTTGACGACGACCGCGCGAAAGCGCACCCCCTTCGGGTTGTGGTGCACCGCCGAGATGGCGGCGTCGGTGCCGTGGCCTTCGGCTTCGGGGGCGAATTGGTACACCAACACTGCGCCAAGAAGAGCACCGGCCCCAGCGACCAGTGGCAGGGTCCACGGCCGGGCGGCGTGAACGGAGCCCGCGACGTGGCCTTCGGCCACTGGCGTCGGCACGCTGTAGCCGGCGAGGACCTCCAAAAAGAAGTCGGTGCACAGCCGCAGCGCCTCGTAGAAGACAACGGCGCCGAGCCCCGCGATGGCACCGATCGTGACGCCGAGCACGATCCAGCGCTGCAGGTACGACGCGGAACGAATCCATCGACCAACCGCTGCTGCACTGCTTCGAGCGCGAACCGAGCGGCTCGGGTGGGGTGCGTCGGCCTGCGCGGCCTCGCCCGGAAGCGAGCTCACAGGTCCCAGCCCATGCTCCAGTCCTGCTCGGGCACTTCACCCGCACTCTCGTTCAAGTGCCTGAGTGCATCGACGACCCCGCCCCGGGACCCGGCCGGGATGCTGGCGACGAGCTGCTCGATCTCGGTGCGCCGCCGAGCCGTCACCGCGTCGACCAGGCGCCGGCCGCCTGGTGACAGAGCGATTCGCACTTGGCGCCGGTCACGCCGGTCGGTCCGGCGCGTCACTAGGCCCTTCTTCACCAGGCGGTCACACATTCTCGAGGCGGTGGGCGACGTGACCGAGACGGCGTCGGCCAGGGCGGCGACGCCCTGGGGGCCTCGCGAGGCCAGCACCACTAGGGAGCGGTACTGGGTGAGGGTGACCTCTTCTCCCACGTCAGCGAGGGAGCGTGCGGCTATGGCGACGAGCACCCGGCTGGCGCTGAGGACGGCCTCGACCAGTTGGTCTTTGGACTGAGGGGCAATCAGAATCTCTTGCATATGCCAACTATTGTTCAGGCTATACGTTTTCGGCGCAAGCTCTGCCCTGGGGGCTGCGGCCGTTCGTGTCGGCGCCGTCGCGCTCCGAGTCGGGCTTTCCTCCGGCGCGAGTCCTGCAGGTCCGCCGTCGGCATCGATCGGCGATCAACCCTTCTCAACAGCACAGTCACGGTGGAACACTGGCATCACTTGATCGAAGCGAGGCAACGATGGACCGACTCCGTCCGTATCGAGATCAGCTTGCCCTCGTCGCTGCCGTCGTGCTGCCACTCGGTGTGGCGGCGCTCTTGGTTCCGTTCCGCGCGAACTTTGCGAACACCGCGTCGGCTCTGATCCTTGTGGCTGTCATCGTGGCGGTCGCCGCCCTCGGGAACCGCTTCAGCGGTTTTGTGGCGACGCTGAGCGCCACGCTGTGGTTTGACTACTTCTTGACCCAGCCTTACCAGAGGTTGGCCATCACGCACCGCCCCGACGTCGAGACGGCGGTATGCCTCCTCGTGGTCGGGATCATCGTCACCGAACTCGCCGCTCGCAACCGTCATCACCACGTAATCGCAACGGAGGAGTCCGACTACGTCGCCCTGATCTACGAAGTGTCGGAACTTGTTGCCTCTGACGCACCAGCGTCTGATGTCGTCGAACGTGTGCGCACCGCGCTAGTCGAGCTGCTGCACCTCCGAGCCTGTCGATACGAGGATGGTCTCAGCGCTCGACCCATGATGCGCCTCGACCACGACGCCCAGGTGCTCTTAGGAGGAAGGCTATGGGGCGTCGATCGCCTGGGGCTGCCAGGACCAGAGATCGAGCTCCTCGTCGAGCACAGAGGCAAGACCCTAGGTCGCTTCCTCCTCACACCGACTCCGGGCTACGAGGTACCGCTTGAACCTCGTGTGGTCGCAGTCGCCTTGGCCGACCAGGTGGGCGCATCGCTTCGTCTTCACCTGCGCAGCGCATAGAGGCAAACGACTCGAACCGACTGTTGTTCACGCAGTTTTCACCCCTCCACTCCGTCCGCCCCAAATGCCGATCGCCCTACTATGCGCACCACGGCTGGTAAGGGATGTCCTTCAGGATGTGGCGGCAGTGCGCCACAAGTCGATGTTGCCGTCAACGGCATACTCGTCGATAGCAGTGATCTCTTGGGGGGTGAACTCGAGGTGCTTCAACGCATCCACGTTTTGCTCAAGCTGGGCCACACTGCTTGCTCCGATAAGCGCTGAGGTAATCCGTGCGTCCCGCAATGCCCAGGCGATGGCCATCTGCGCGAGTGACTGGTCTCGTCCCAAGGCAATCTCGTTCAGTCCTCGAATACGTGAGAGATTCTCGTCGTTGAGCATGTCACGAGTCAGAGAACCCTCAAGAGCCGCCCTGGAGCCCGGGGGGATCCCGTTCAGGTAGCGGTCGGTGAGAAGGCCCTGTGCCAGAACAGAGAAGGCAATACACCCAACTCCTTCAGTCTCAAGGACTTCGAGGAGGCGGTCTTCGATCCACCGATTGAACATCGAGTACGAAGGTTGATGGATGAGCAGCGGAGTGCCCAACTCGCGGCAGGATGGTGACTGACTCGGCCGTGCGCTTGTCCGAGTAGGAAGAGATCCCGACATAGAGCGCCTTCCCGGAGGTGACTGCCGTGTGAAGGGCACCAAGTGATTCCTCAAGGGGCGTTTGAGGATCAAAGTGATGATGGTAGTAGATGTCTACATAGTCGACACCAAGCCGGCGCAAGCTCTGATCGAGGCTGGCGAGGAGATACTTCCGAGACCCGAGGTCGCCGTAGGGGCCCGGCCACATGTCCCAGCCCGCCTTGGTGGAAATCACGAGTTCGTCACGGTAGTACCGGAAGTCCTCGCGGAGGATTCGCCCGAAATTCGTCTCGGCACTGCCATAAGGGGGTCCGTAGTTGTTGGCCAGATCGAAATGAGTGATCCCCAAGTCGAAGGCTCGCAACAGGACTGAGCGCTGGGTTTCAAGCGGTCGGTCATCACCAAAATTCTGCCACAACCCGAGCGATACCGCAGGTAACAGTAGGCCGCTGCGACCACAACGGCGATATGTCATGGACTGGTAGCGATCTTCGGCGGGTACGTACCGGGTCACTCGAGGCCTCCTTGTTGCTCGAGTACTCGCGCGACGACCGTAAGGTCCTTTTCTCCGTCTCCGTGGTCGACGACTTCTTGCCATTCGTCGGCCAACGAAGCAAGTACTGGGAACCGCTGACGGCCAGCATCGTCCAGAACGAGATCCACGTCCTTGAGTGCAAGTGACAGAGCGAACTGGACTGAGAAGTCACCTCGGGCGATTCGCTGCAGTTTGGCCGCCTGCCACGGCGATACGAGCGGTCCATCATCGAGGGCGTCGATTACGCTCTCGACGTCGAGGCCCAACTGACGGGCGAGGGCTACCGACAGGTTGACCGCTTCCGCTCCCAACGCCAGCCATGTGTTGGCGACGAGTTTGAGTTTCGAGCCGGTCCCTACGGGTCCAACCCAGATTGTTCGTCGGCCCAGCGCGTCAAAAAGTGGGGCAAGCCGCGAACGAACAGCGTCAGGACCTGAGGCAAATATCGTTAACTGACCCTGTTGTGCCGGTTCTTTGCTTCCCGAGACCGGTGCATCGATCAGGACTACATCGGGACGCTCGGCCCGTACAAGCGATTGGATGCGGTTCATGCCGCGATCACCAATCGTGCTCATCTGCGCCCAGATCGCACCTTGGGCCAGGGCAGCCAACATGCCTTGGTCTTTGGCGATCGCAAGGACGACGTCCGCATCTGTCACCATCGTGACGACGATGGCGGCCCGTCGAGCCGCATCGGCGGCCGATTCGGCCACCTCTGCGCCGAGAGCCGCCAGATCCCGCGTTGCGCTCGGGTCCCGGTTCCACACAATGGTAGGGATATCGGCACCGAGGGCCCTCGTTGCCATTGCGTGCCCCATCGTGCCGATGCCCAAAAACGCAACCGGCTCCTTCCCTCGAGCCATCGCTTACTCCTCTCGACGTCAGCCCAATTGGTCACGGATCGGTATCAGCTCACCACGCCCCCTGGGCCTAATCAAGGGACGTCATGCCTCGAGATGGGAGCAACGGCCGCTCGTTCGAACCGATCGCGCTGCTGTCCATCTCAAAGGACATCGCCCAGGGGACCAAGAGCTGGGGCCGATCCGCTTGCCCCTGGGAATGACCGAACTTCAGGAAAGTGCTTCGATCACAGCGGTGAAATCTGGCCACTCCCCGCCAGCATCAATAACGGTGGTCAAGAGCGCTTCGACTGCGGGTCCGATCCGCACACCAACCCCGATCTCTTCAGCCAGGTCGATGGCGAGACGCAGATCCTTGCGAGCCAGTGCCGGGGAGAACCAACCGGGATGTCTCGCATCGAGCAGGCTCTCCAATCGGAGATTGCTGGAAAGACTTATCACCGGGCTGTCGGCAAGGAGGGTCCGCAGGAATTCGTCGGGGATTTTCAGTTGCCTGGCCGTGGCGATGGCCTCGGCAAGCGAAGCCACTCCCGTAATCAACAGCGAGTTGGCCAAGATCTTCATCGTCGCCCCAGCGCCGGCCGGCCCACAGTGGGTGTAGCCGGACCCAAGGTCATTCCACAGCGGTTCGATGGCCGTAATCGCTGAGGCGGGGCCGCCGACGAGGAACCGCCCCAATCCCCCAGCAATCATCGATGGCGAACCCATCACCGGAGCGTCCAGGACCCGACCCTCAGGTCCCACCTCGGCGAGGCGTCGAGCAGTCTTTGGAGAGACCGTGCTGACGTTGGCGAACACGGCATCGGGTTCGAGCGATGCCAGCACACCATCGGCGCCCAGGCATACGTCGAGGACGGCTGCGTCGTCGGCGAGCACGACGAAAACGGCGTCAGCACCCGCCGCCGCGGTCGTGGAAGTACTGGCCTCGATAGCACCGCTGGCCACGAGGCTGCCGATCCGACCTGGCGTGCGATTCCAGACCGTCGTCTGGTGACCAGTTTCGAGTGCTCGGGCGGCGAATGCCCGACCCATGTTGCCCATTCCCAAGATCGTGATTCGCATGGAGCCAGCCTAGGTTCGCGAGGGAGCAGCAACGAGCGGGATACGGATGGCGTCTTTCGCCGAGCGATTTCACAAAAGGCCGACCCGCGGCCGGCACGGAAACAACAAGCCACCGGATCCAGTCATTCGAACCCGCGACCCTCATCTTGACAAGGTGGTGCTTTTCGTCCGGGCAGTCGACCCCAGTCCCCCACTGTGCGGTTTCGTCCACCCAGTTTCCATCTCGTCCACCCAGTCCGCCCCTGTAGTAGAGGGCTCTACTATCAGCATCGATAGCCGCGTGGAGCCTGAGCCCTATTGCTTTGGAGGGCTGGCCTGCATCCAGACGTAAAGGTCGGGACTTAGCAAGGCAATGTGACCGCGATCTCCTATCCCGACCCGCCCTACGTTCTGAGCTCGTTTAGTTGGACACCGCTCGATGAGTCCCGTCATCCCTTCTGAGGTGAGACCAGCACAGTGGCATTCGCCACGGCAACATCCAGATCCACGTTTACCTCAGTGTGCCCGTGGAAGCTGACTTCAGAGGTGACTCCCGCGTCTCTCCAGACCAAGAGAGTGTGCCCCGATACAAGCTCGATCTGGTTGAGTGACTGATCCGAACCGCATTGGTAGACACTGGCCGCCTGCTCCTGCACGCGAACATGTGATCCGCGGAGGGGCGAACAGTATGACGGCACCGGTGAGATGTTCCCGCCACGCTTGTGCGTCATGACATAGGGAAGATCCGTCCCAGCCATGAAGACAAAGTGTCCTAGCGGTCCACCGCTGATTGAACGCTGCGGTACCACCGCTCCGTTGTATTGCTCAAACGTCACACCGACATAGCTAGACGGCACCTGGAAGTTGGACTGGCTCAGTTCGAATGTATTCCCAAACCATTCAATCGCCGCCGGTCCACACGCGGTCTCAGAAAACGCTCCGACCTGCCCGATGCACTGCTCTGTCGCGGACGCCGAAGCATCGGGAATGGGATCGGGTAACAATCCCGGGCACGGAACCGGCCTCTTCAGGTGGTTGGCGAACTGACATTCGTCGCGCTCAGATGGCGCCGTCGGGATGAGCGGCACCCCGTCGACGACCTTTGCCTTCGGTGCGGCCCGGTTCGGAATCAACATCGCGCTTGCTCCGCGGCTCGTGCAGATAGCAAATACCATGGCGATCGAAAGGCCCGTAGTCGCGACGATCTGTACCAC
Organism: uncultured Acidimicrobiaceae bacterium; assembly: GCA_963736225.1. Lineage (GTDB taxonomy): Bacteria > Actinomycetota > Acidimicrobiia > Acidimicrobiales > RAAP-2 > Bog-473. The sequence continues at coordinate 704,852 of CAVTOF010000004.1, forward strand.
GACCGGCGCGGATCGTGGCTGGCCGGCTCGATGCATCGCACCCAGTCCTCCTAAGGCACGGGCTCTTATCTGGCGAGCTTGCCAGTTGGCCGTTCGTGTTGGGAGTCGGATGACAAGCGCGACGTCTTGCCGCTGATTCTGGTGCGCTGCATTGGGTTCCGTCCCCATACATTGAGGACATTTCCTCGGTGCGAGACTGCTAGCCGGACCGACCTGGCTGATTTGCGGTGTCACCTTTAACGCAGGCCTCGCGCTGCGCGTAAATCGGCGTTCGCTCCTTGGTGCGATTGGCGTGGGAGCGTTGGGCGCAGGGCCTTTGGCGATCAGTGGCAGTCCAGCGCCAGATTCGGCTCTTCGCTATGGTGTCGCTGGTGAAGGGCTCCTTAGGTCGGGCTCGCAGAATCGAGCTCCTCGCAGGAATGCCGATGTTCTCAACGTGCAGTAAGCATCAGCTCGCCCAGGTCGCTGCCCTAACGGTCCAGGCCGACCTCCCGAAAGGGACCGTGATGACTCGCCAGGGCGCATTCGGCGGCCTGGCCTACCTCATCGCCACCGGGCAGGCAGAGGTGACCAGGGACGGCAAGCGGATCGCCCAGCTGGGGCCGGGCGATGTGGTGGGTGAGCTTTCGCTGATCGACGGTAAGCGACGATCCGCCACGGTGACGGCCACCACCGATTTCGAGGTGCTGGAGCTGGATCGTGAGGACCTGCTCGCGTTGATGAAAAAAGCCCCGCCGGTGGTTCGCAAGTTGCTGGAGGCTCTTGCTCAGCGTGTGCGCGAGGTGGACGCACGGTCGACGATCTGATCATTGTCTGCCCGCCGGTGCTGAAGGGTCTCATTCCAAGCGCCGTCTACCAACGATTCCCCAGTGCCCTCAGGAGCAAACGCCTAAGAGATCCGAAGCGCTGACCCTAACCGCAAAATAGACGAGTTAATGAGCTTCCCATCGCTCCCGCCGGACCGCGCGTTGGTGCCACCCGCTGACCGCCGCGTTGTTCACGAGAATGTCGATCGGACCCCGATGGAGGCAAGTGAACATCTCTCACTGCCGCATTGGTTTTGCCTCGTCTGTCCCGCAAGAGATTGAAAACCCGGCTCTGACCTGCTACGACGGACGGAAGACGGGATTCGAACCCCGCGACCCTCACCTTGGGAAGGTGATGAATTTGGTCCGCGGGGTCCCGCTCAGTCCCTGGCTTGCTGTTGCGTCCACCCAGTTTCCAGCTGGGTCCACTCAGTGCGCCCCTGTAGTAGAGCGGTCTACGATCGATGTTCGCCGGCGACCAAGCCAGCGGCAATATACGCGGCGTGCACGGCGTCCCGCTGGTGGTTAGTGAGCGGGAGCGGCAGCCTGGACCGTGCGCCCGACGCCATATTTGTCGTTCTCAAGGGTGTAGCGCCTAGGGGCGCCCAGAGTAAGTAATGGAGTTCAATCGCCTTCGCGGTCCGGCTAGGTAAAAGGCAGAGACCATCGCTCCGATGGCTCCCAACAAGAATCATGCTCCAACCATGCCGGCGATCCAAAGTGCCTTCCACTTCCCTGCCAACAACACCGCGGGGCGTCTGGCCACGTCGACGACCGCCCAGACAACCACCGCGAGCGTCGCAAGCGTGATGAAGACCGACAATATGTTGCTCATGTTTCCTCTTTCAGCGAAGTGCGAATAGTTTTTGCGATCCTCGCCCAACAAGCGGTTTACCTCCCGAACCTTTGAGAATTATCAGAGAACCGTAAGCGTCTCATCAAAATGTGATCACACATCAAAATGTGATTACTTTGCGCGAGATTGTCTTTCCCATTGACTGACGGGACATCTGGCGTCCATCCGGTGTCGACGGATGCCAGATGGGGGTTGTCGTCTCCGTAAAATCTTCAGGAAAGTGCTTCGATCACGGCAGCGAAGTCTGGCCACTCACCATCAGCATCAATAACCGTGGTCAAGAGCGCTTCGAGTGCGGGTCCGAAGCGCACACCAACTCCGGTCTCTTCGGCCGGGTCCATCGCGGGGCGAAGTGAATCGCCCTGGGTCTGATGGAGGCTCGTTTTTGTTGGCTTCCAAGCCCCGGCAGGGTGGGTTGGTGGCGGCGTAGAACGCGGCTTTGAACTCTGCACGGGGATGTGGCCGCAGTAGCCCGTGGAGGCGCTCTTCGTTGAACCAGTGCACCCACCACAGCGTGGCGAGATGAAGGCCTGGCGGGCGAGCACGTGCGCCGTCGGGATGATCGGTTTCGAGGGCCCAGGGCCACGGCCTGTTAGGTGCCGATGGGGATCGCGAAGGCGCGCCGCCCCCGGGCATAGGCGGCTCCCATTTCGGCGGCCGGCCGCAGCGTGGGCGTCGTTCGTGTCACCATCGCACTGCTGCGCTCGCCGAACTGGGTTGAACCTGTTCATTATTTCCGGCCAGTCGATAGCATCTCCTTTGATTGTGATCCGCAGCTATCCGTACTCGCGCCGTCAGTTCCTGGCAGCTGCCGCTGGAACGCTGGGCGCGGCCGCTCTGGCCGGCTGTAGTTCGCCGTCGCAAACGGCCAAAACGGTCACCGCCTCCTACCGGTCACGGCCGGACCTCAAGGCCACGCTGATCAGCGTCACCGGGCCGACCGGGATCCCGGCTGCGGGTTACCTTTTCGTCACCCCGAGCGGACCGCTGATCGTCGACAACGTCGGGGAGCCGATCTGGATCAAACCGGTGCCCCATGCCAGCACCAACTTCCGAGTACAGCGGTACCGAGGCCAACCCGTGCTCTCGTGGTGGCAGGGGGAGATCGCGTCGTACGGGGTCGGCCTCGAGGGTGAGTATGTCGTCATGGACAGCTCCTACCGCCAGATCATGCGGGTGAAGGCGCGCGATGGGCTGCCCGCGGACCTCCACGAGTTCCTGATCACCGGAGACGGCACGGCCTACTTCACCGCCTACGAGACGTTCACCACTGATCTCCGGAGCGTGAAAGGCCCGAAAAGTGGCACCGCTCTCGACGCCACGATCCAGGGTCTCGACCTCGCTACCGGCGACCTGGTATTCGACTGGCACAGCCGGGACCACATTCTTCTAACCGAGTCCTACGCGGCCTATGACGCCGCCTCAACCGCCCCCTTCGACCCGGTTCACGTCAACTCGATCGACACAACGGCTGACGGCAAGCTGCTCGTCTCGGCCCGCAACACGTGGACCGTCTACAAATTGGACCCAGTGTCCGGCCAGATCATCTGGCGACTCGCCGGCAAGAAGAGCGACTTCACGCTCGACGACGGAGTGCGCTTCGCCTGGCAGCACGATGCCCGGGTGCACCCCAACGACGTCATTACGCTCTTCGACGACGAGGGCGACCCGCCTGAGGCGAAACAGTCTCGCGGCCTGGTACTGAACGTCGACGAGACGGCCATGACCGCGCAGTTGGTTGCGCAGTATTACCACCCAGCCAAAAAACTCCTGGCCGGGAGCCAGGGCAGCCTCCAGGTGCTGCCCAATAGCGACGTGCTGGTGGGCTGGGGGGCTGAGCCGTACTACACCGAGTTCAGAAACGACGGCATGCTGGTCCTCGACGCCGAGTTTGCGGAGGGCCAGTCCTACCGAGCTTTCCGCTTCCCCTGGATCGGTACTCCAACCGAGGCCCCAGCAGTGGCCGTGAACCGCGATGGGGCAAAGCACCTCACTGTCTACGCCAGCTGGAACGGGTCCACAGAGATCGCTAGCTGGCAAGTCCTCGCGGGTGGGAGCCGCTCGGAGCTGGTTTCGATCGTGGCCGCGCCCCGGACAGGGTTCGAGACGTCGATCGGGGTGGCGACCAGCGCTTCCTACGTGGCGGCCCGTGCCCTCGACGCCTCCGGGACCCTGCTGGCCACCTCGCCGGAGGTCAAGGTCTGACAGTCCGCTGCACCGCGATGGCGGAGTCGAGCCACGCCTGCGCTTTCGCCTTGGTGTGGGTGCCGAAATGTCAATCGACCTTCTGGCGAGGGACGATGCAAATCGCAACCTGTCGTTCCCACCGCCGTACGACCGTTGCATATCTGGTACGACCAAGAGCGGGATCGTGTGTCTGGTTTTCGACACCCACACCTACAAGGCCCAGTCCCGCGCGAAGTCCGCTTAGCAATCGTCTTCGACCATCTTGGTGAGCTTGCTCAGTGCATACGGCGACGCCAGCGGGTTGTCCCGCAAGGCGTCGAAGAGGCAGAGGTGGGAACGACGAGGTGCTCGGCCAGGGCTGCTGCCTCGGCGCCTTCGGTCCGAAAGGCCAGCCAAGCGTTAACCACGAGCTTCATCCCACTGCCCGCGTCAGCAGGACCGAGCCAGAGCGTCGCCGGTCCGAAAACTTTGAAGACGGATTCGAGCGCGCCTGCCACCCGTTGCGGACCAGACGCCAGAACGACGAAGGTGACTCTCGGCCGCCGGATCCGCGCCTCCGTCACCAGGTGCTCAGTCGCCTCGACCCCGATCGTCGCCATCTGGATCCACGTGGACTTGGGTCGCATGGCCTGCAGTGCCAACTGCCTGAACATCACGTCGGCAGTCGCTTCTCCTGTCGGCAGCATCGTGATCACGGCGTCGGCGTCCTTCGCTGCGTCCGCCGCGCCACGTCATACGCCGTGGCTCCGAGGTCGACCAATGAGGTCGTCGATCCCCCGTGCCGCGACCACGCGTCCACCTCAATCCCCGAGAGGAGAAGACGAACGCCCATCGCCGTACCCCTTCGTCCCTGTCCCTATTACTGCGACTCGCGGCGTTGCTCCTTGGTGTGACCCCAAATGCTCGTTGTCATACTCCTTTCGTCTACACGGTTCCCTTCGTCTCGAGTGAGCTGCGCTATGCCATTTCCCGCTCGCTCTCTTCCAAGGTCAGCCCTTCGGTCTCGGGTACCTTCCACCTGAAGTACGCAACCGCGACCACGCTCAGGTATCTACGGGCCCGCCTACCGTCGGCTCCTGCAGACCCACCTCCCTCTGAGTGATCGCTTACCCGGGCCGTCGTCGACACGGTGGTCGTCGGAGTGCGGTCAGGTCAGCTAGCGAACGGCAAATCCAAGAACGCCCGAACAATTCGACTCGGTCTGTGCTGGACGTGGACACCAGCTCCATGTCGGACCACCCGGGATCGCACCTGCTCATCGACGAAACCGACGCGGACGTAGACCGCACCGGTTTCGTCGATGTCTGGGCGGATTCAGGTGGTCGTTGCGACAGCTGCTGCGAACTTCTGTGCCGGATTCTTCCATCCGAGGGTCTTGCGGGGTCGTCCGTTGAGCTTCCTCGCGACCAGGTCGAGGTCTTCTTGGCCGATGGGCCGGAAATCGACGCCCTTGGGGAAGTACTGGCGCAACAAGCCATTGGTGTTCTCATTGGTGCCGCGTTGCCAGGGACTGGCTGGGTCGCAGAAGTAGACCGGCACCCCCGTCGCGACGCTGAAGGCCGCGTGCTGGGCCATCTCGCCGCCTTGGTCCCAGGTGAGCGAGCGTCGCAGTTCGGTGGGCAAGCGGGTCACGAGCTCGGTCAAGGCGTCTCGCACTTCTGGGGCGCTATAGCCCCGGGGCAACTGGGCGAGCATCACATAGCGCGTCGAGCGCTCGACCAAGGTGGCGATGCCCTGGCCCTTCTTGCCCAAGAGCAGGTCGCCTTCCCAGTGCCCGGGCACGGCGCGATCGGCTGCTTCGGCGGGGCGCTCTGAGATCAGCACCTTGTCGGGGATCTTCAAGGTGGTCGGTGCCGAGTAGCTGCCAAAGCAGACCGGCTCAGCACGTACTGGAGTCGCACATGAGGTCTGAACAAGACCGGGGGCACTCGACCGATGCTGAAATTGGATGTCCCATGGTGCGTAAGTGGGTGGGCGAAGCAGTCACATCTCGAGCTCGAGGTGCGCGAACGGATCGTGGCAATGAAACATTTGACATCAATCAAATGAGGACGGCGGACCGGACCAGTACAAATTGCGAGACGCAGTGGGCGTGCCGCCACGCCACCCGCACTTCGTGAGCTCGCCGGCTGAGATTCGAAAAGCCCACTGATGCCGAACCGGGGTGCTCCAACGGTAGGGGGGTGAAAAACCACTTCTGACCTGCTGCGATGGAGCAGAAGACGGGATTCTAACCCGCGACCCTCACGTTGGCAAGGTGAGGGTTTTGTCTTTGAGATCTGCTTCGGTCTTCCGATGTCCTGTTCCGTTCACCCAGTTTCCACCTCGTCCACCCGGTCGGTGCTGTAGTAGAGCGCTCTACTACCGAATACAGGCCTGTGGCTCATTGCGGCTCCTCACGGACGACGTCGGTCGGGCGCTTGTCGTCGCGTAGACCGAGAAAGCGCGGTTGGCGCAGCCGGGCGTCGCTTGTCCACTCGGCAAAGCCGATTTGAACCACAAGGTTTGGCCGCGTCCAGTGCGTCCCACGCGGGACCGGACGGACGTCGACAAACGGATCCTCGGCTGTCTCGATCCTTCGGAGCCGGGTGCCGAGGTCGTGGAGCATCGCCCTGGTGAAGCCGGCGCCGACTTTCCCGGCGTAGCGGAGGCCGCCCTGCTCGTAGAAGCCGACAAGCAGGGCACCAAAGTCCGACCGGCTGCCCGTAGGATCGGTGTACCCGCCAACGACAAACTCCTGCTCCCAGACGCACTTCAGCTTCAACCAGTCCTTGGAGCGGCCAGCGGCATACGGGGCGTCTGCGCGTTTGGCGATGAGGCCTTCCCAGCGCGACCGGCAGGCCTCCGCGAAGCGCCGCTGCGAGTCGCCGCGCCAGGCCTCGGTGAGCTGCAAGGACGAGCTCGGCACTATCGTCGCGGCCAGCCGGGCGCGACGCTCCACGAATGGCCGGCCGGCGAGGTCGTCTCCGTCAACCTCTAAGAGATCGAAGACGCAGTAGACGACCGGATACATCGCGACCTGCTCGGCGGTCGGCCTCGCTACCCCGAGGCGCTGCTGAAGGCGAGTGAAGGACGTCTGATCGCCGTCGTAGGCCACGACCTCGCCGTCGAGGAGCAGGGTCTGAGACGGTTGAGTCGCCACTGCCGCACTGACCTCGGGGTAGGTGGAGGTCAGATCCTTGCCGGTACGCGACTCAAGTCGCACCTCGCCGCCCGTCTTACGCGCCACGCACCGTTCGCCGTCGAACTTGCGTTCGAGGAGCCAATCGTCGCCGAACTCGCGACGATCGCTCAGCGTCGCCAGCATCAGCGGGGTCACCACCTTGAACATGGTAGGACGCGACGCCGATCGAGTCCGCTACCGCCGTGCTATCTACATGAACGCGCCCGCCAACGCAGCGGATGAGACCATTTCAAGAATCGCTTGAAAAAGTCGCCCTGACCCCTCCCGGAGATAGGCAACGAGCGCATCGCTTGCCTCGAGGACAACGACGCCACCTCCAAGAGCATTTGCGTCGTTCAGCGTCTCGAGCTGTGGCGGACTTGGGAGATCACCATTGAAGAGGCTCCACGCTCTCTCGACCGCGAGCGGCAAATCGTGATCCTCGCGTTGGCCCCGTCTGGCGTGCGTGCTACTGAGTTCGCTCTACGAACGGACCGTTCCAGTGGTCCGGAAACGAGTAGACGGGGAGCACTCCGCCGCGTTTGATGTCGGGACGTATGGAGTTGACCGCTTCTCTCTTGGCTCGATGGCGGCGACCATGGCGTGGGGGGACTCCTAGTTGGCCTGGTCCGATGGCCAGTGGGCTGGCACCCAATCCCCGCTCGTGTCCGTGGTCTGCCCCACTTCGATCAGATAACCATCGGGATCGCGGATGTAGCAACGGATCTCATACTGGTGCTGCTTCGGCTCCGTGAGGAACCGCGCACCCCGGGCGCTCCACTCCGTGTACACGGCGTGGACGTCCGCCACGCGGATATTCAGGAAGCTGCTGACCCGATCGGGGTCGCGTGGCGTCTCCAAGGTGACCGCGGGCTTGTCGTCGGTCGGGCCACCCCCGACATTGATGATGATCCAGCTGTTGGCGAGTTCGACATAGGTCAGCCCTCCGGGTCCCGAGAAGGCCAGCCTGCCTCCAAGCACTTCGGTGTAGAAGCGCTTGGAGCGTTCGACGTCGTCTGAGACGATGAAGTGAGCGAGCACGATTCTCTCCGGGGGCAACGCGGACTCGGCCATTTGGCACCTCCACTCTCGGCACTTCTGGCTTGCTGACACTGGTCTACCGGTAGTGGCGTGATGCATCGAACGTCTTGACAAGAACCACGGGCCGAACGGAGTCGCAGGAGCCAGCGTGCAGCATCACGACCCAACGTAAGGCACCCAGCTCCGCGTTTCTACCCCTATTTCCTAATACTCAATCCGCGCTGCAACCTACAGTTCGTCGGCGCGTTACCAGCGGCGTCCTGGGCTACTTGATAGGCACTAATTCGGACTGGACAGAAAGTGCTCAACGAGCTTCGGGCCGACGACCTCAGGTGCTTCGCGGGGCAGAAGGTGACCTGCCCCATCAATAACGATCCGTTCAAAGGTCCGACAAATGTCTGCGCCATGGTTTCTGTGATTCTGGGTGGCGTGACTCCGTCTAGGGCACCCTGAAAGAACACCGTCGGTGTCATAAGCCGTTTCGTGGCCTTGATCGCGGCCTTGAGATTCGTGCTCCGTGATCAGATTCGAGCCCGCGACCCTCACCTTGGCAAGGTGGTGGTTTTCGTGCTGCCAGGTCCTTCTAGTCCGCTGAAGTGCGCCTCCGTCCATGCAGTTTCCAGTTCGTCCAGCGAATCCGTTGCTGTAGTAGAGCGCTCTACTGCGAAGCTCCCGTTCGCGTCGGCGGGTTCGAGACGCGCAAGTCGATGTGATTGCTACAGACAGAGATCATGTGTCCGACTCCGGATCGAGGGTGACGCCGACCAAACAGCGCGCACCTGACAGCTTGATCTTGATCCTGGCCGGTACTTGGCGGTCAAAGAGGTCCGGAGGCTCGACCAGGTGGTCGTCGACGACGCTTCCAACATTGAGGTCTTCTGTTTCCATCCGAGGACTCCCCCCCTCGTCCGAATCCATCAGGCTAGGTAAAGTATGCTTCTGATTTTGGCGATATCGTACTGTTCTGTTAGGCCATGCCCGTTCTACGTCAGAGGTCAGCTGCGGAAAAACCTGAGCCCTTGGGTCCGGCTGCATTTGTCCCGACATGGTGCGGCCCATCCGGCCATGTGGGGAGGAAGCTGTGGATACCGAGTTTGTGCACTACGCCGCTGAGAAGGGCATCGCCGTCATCACCATCGACCGCCCCCAGGCGGCCAACGCGCAAAACCCTCAGATGCTCAAGGATCTCGATCAGGCTTGGTCGGCGTCGGACCAGGACCCCGACGTTCGGGTAGTCGTCCTGCGCAGCGAAGGGAAGCACTTCTCAGCAGGTCACGACATGAAGGGAAGTGGGGACTCGGGCCTTGGTCCGACACGAGTGGACGGATCCCTGACCGTCGACTCGTACTTCGATTGGGAAGAGCGCGGATACTTGCACTACGCCAGAACATGGCGCGACCTCGTCAAGCCCTCGATCGCCGCCGTTCAGGGGAAGTGCATCGCCGCCGGCCTGATGTTGTGTTGGCCGTGCGACCTCATCGTCGCCGCAGACGATGCCCGGTTCTCCGACCCGGTTGGCCTGATGGGAATGCCCGGAGTCGAGTTCTTCGCCCATCCGTGGGAGTTTGGACCGCGGCGGGCCAAGCAGATCCTCTTCACCGCATCGTCGCTCACGGCAGAACAGGCGCGGGAATGCGGCATGGTCAATGAGGTCGTGCCTCTGGATACCTTGCGGGAGCGGACCATGAGCCTGGCTAACGAAATCGCAGCGATGGACCCATGGGCCGTACGACTGGCCAAACGAGCGGTCAACAGTGCGGTCGATGCCATGGGCTTCTCCCGCAGCATCGCCACGAACTTCGACATCCATCACCTCGGCCATGCTCGAGCCATCGCGCACTCCGGCGGTCAGACCTCGGTCATGGCGGATCTGGCCTCGATGAAGGCACGCTCCAAGCAGTGATCTGCCCGGGTCAGCGACGCGGCATTTCCCGGACAAGATTCTCCTGTGAGTACGAGGCGACGAGCCTGCCCTCCGGCGTGTAGACGTCAGCACGTCCAAAGGTCCGCCCGTGCCTGGCAACGGGACTCCGGTGTGCCAAGACGAGCCACTCCCCGGCATCGAAGTCGTCGTGAAATGTCAGCGTCTGCGTGATCACCGACGTGTCGATCGACCCGTGGGCGAGGTCTTGACCTACCCCTGCGTGAGGGCGCATGGCCGTTCCGATGAGGAAGCCATCGGAGGCGTACCCCAAGAGAGCCTGACTGGCCCAGGGCTCAGGTGGAACTCCCCGGAAGCGAGACCACACATAGAGCTCTGCGGGACCAATCGCGTCCGGATCGAAGATGTCGGCGTCCCGGGCGATCCGTACCTCCCACCCGCGTGACTCATTGGAGGAGATGGCAGCGGCCTCCCCGGGCGAGCCAATCTCGGGAGGATCGGTTTGGTGAGAGATGACCTCGTCGTCGGGGACGTGGTGAAGCACGACGGACTTCGCGCATATTCGCTCCCCTTGACGCACGGTGACGTCGCTGGCGCCGAACGTTCGGCCAGCATGAAGCGGTTCGACGTCGATCTCGAGGATCTCCTCCGGACGCCCGCCGCGCAGGAACACCGTATGCATGGATTTGACCCGCATCCCGTCGATCGAATGTGCTGCGGCGGCGAGCGACTGGGCGAGAAGTTGGCCCCCGAAAACGACGGCCCTGGAACCCGCAAGCGGTCGCGCCCGAAATTTATTCGGGCCCACTGCTTCGAGGTCCAGCATTTCGACAAGCTCAGTGGCGACCATGGACCTATCGTCTCTCGGCCTGGTGACGCCCCTCCTCGAGGGAAGTCGCGGCAAGCTGTGACGGGCCCGCCACCTCGAGGAGGGCAGGGGGAAGATCGTCGAAGATCGCGTCAACGATCAGCCCCGCAACATCAGCCGGCTGCTGCATGCCGTGACGGACGAAGCCCTCTTCGAACCAGCGTGTTGCCCATTTTTCGAACGCCGCGGGTTCAAAGTTGTCTGCCACTCCCGTCCCGGCGGTGGGGCCGACCACCACCTCGGAGACCCGCAGCGAAGGGAACTCCACGGCAAGGCCCTGGCAAAACCGACTCAACGCCGCTTTCGAGGCCGAGTACGCCACCAGGCCGGGGAAGGCCAAATCGGCGGAGGTGGAGGTGAGGAACAAGGCACGGCCCTGGCTGGAGGCGTCGGACAAGTGTGGGATGGCGGCACGAGTCACCATGGCTGCCCCGAACAGGTTGGTGGCGAACACTTCGGTCCACTCGTCATACCCGGTGCTCTCAAGAGGCGTGATCCTGCTCAGTCCGGCGGAATAGACCAGCACGTCGAGACCGCCCATGACCTCAGCTGCTCGGGCCACTGCAGCTGCGCACTGCTCGTCGTCGCGCACGTCGCACCCATAGGCCACGACGTCCGCCATTTCCGCGATCAGCTCCACCCGGCGAGCGCAAGCCACGACGTGGGCCGCCCGGGAAGAAAGCTGGCGGACCAATTCTTGGCCGATGCCACTCGAGGCGCCCATCACGAGAACCCTCGGCGCCTTCGCCCTGTGATCGAGATCGGACATGTCCCCCCTGCGGCGGCTCAGCTCGTAGTGACCAGCGCGACTTCCCCCCGATCGCGGCCTCCGCGCAGAATAGAATGAGAGTTGCTTTCTTGTAAAGTCAAATATCCCACTGGTAAAGTCAAATATCCGAACCGGCATAGCGGACAACCAGTAGGCCGCACATTCTCGGTTCGGCGATACAGGTCGAGTGGCGTCGGTCGACAGGGCGGGCCCGAAGCTCCGCTGCAGTACGTCGAGACCAAGAACATCGCTCTGCCGGTTCGCTGAGAGGAGTCCAGCGCGTGCCAACGTTTCAACACGAGGGCCTCAGTCTCCACTATGAGATCGTCGGTACCGGTCCCCCGGTTCTGTGTGTGCACGGAGCGTCGTGCGCTGGCGCTTACGAATGGTCAAAGGTCGCCGACGCCCTCAAGGAGGAGTACCGATTTGTCATTCCGGATCTACGCGGACACGGAGATTCGGACTACCGCGCCGGCGAGATGAGCATCGAGGCGGTCGACCGGGACCTGATCGAACTCATCGCCCACGAGCATCTCGAACCGCCGCACGTGTTGGCTTTCTCGTTCGGCTCTGAGGCAGCCTTGGATCTGGAACTCGCCAATCCTGGCACCGCGGCCAGCCTGATCCTGCTGAGTCCTGGACTCGGCGACCCCAAGTCCAGTGTGCCGACGCGTCCCCAACTCGAGGCACGATGGCCGCGCACGCTGAGGGCACTCCATACCGACCGGCACGGTGCAGACCACTGGCTCGACATCATGCTGGAGCTCTGCGAGCGGGCGGTAGCCCGGCCGAGGGCGGACTTGAAGGCCATCGCCCAGATCCGCTGCCCAGTCCTTCTCGTCTTAGGCAGCGAGGACGATCCCCGACGCCTCCGCCAGGCCGAGGTGATGCGAGACGCACACGACCAGACCGAGATCGTCGTCATCGAGGGAGGTCGCCACGCGGTCCACAAGGACCGGCCGGCGGAGGTCGTCGGTGCCATCGGGTCGTTCTTGGGTCGTCTCCCCGAGAATGCTGCCGCGCACCGATCCATGTCACGAGCTGGGGAATGTCCGGGCCGGCAAGGCGCAAGCGGTACGCTTAGGAAAAGCGGATATCCGTTATAGGAGCATGGTGACTGGCGCAAACCGTGTCGTCGGGTCATCCGGAGGATGCAGGTGACATGGCAGCAAGCAGCAAGGTGACCAAGTCGGTTGAGGAGGTGGAGATCGAGGGCGATGAGTCCATGCCCGAGTGGAAGCGCCTGAGTATCGAGCGATCGCTCCAAGGCCCCCGAGCCCGGGCGAAGGAACGGACGGACCGCTTCGTCGCAACGACAATCGAGCTCATGGAGGAGCGGGGCAGCATCGATTTCACTGTTCAAGACGTGGTTGACCGCTCGAAGATGTCGATTCGGACGTTCTACAATTTCTTCGCCAGCAAGGACGATCTACTCGTTGCCGTCCATGAGACAATCCTCGCGACCGAAGTCGTTCCGCGTATGCGGGCCAAGTGCGATGCTGTCGCCGATCCGATCAAACGGGTCGAGGCATACATCGAGGGTATATACGACATTACGTCGAACCCTGGGCCCGTCTCGAAGGCGCTCACCACCTATAGCAATCGACTGACCGAGACCCGTCCACAGGATCTCGATCGAGCGTTCAAACCCCAGATTGACCTTGTCATCGAGCTCATCGAGGATGCGAAGGCCACCGGCCGCCTCCGCACGCCTCTCAGCGCCGAATCGGCCGCACGCCTCTTGCATCACACGGTCTTGGCCACGATCCACGCGCGCATCCTCGGAGCCGAGCAGGAGCACGGAGTGACGGCCGCTGAGCTGTGGACATTCTGCTCATTGGGCATCGGCGTGAGGGACGACTGAGCTCGCTGGAAGGCGCGCAGGCGTGGTGCCGCTCGTGCTGAACCATTCCTCGAGTTGGGTCCGGACCACCTTGCCCATCGCATTCCGGGGCAAAGGGCCGATCCTCCAGAGATCCGGAACCTTATAGCGAGCCAACTGCGAGGCGCAGAAGCTCGCCAAATCGTCGGTCTCCAGAGCGATCCCCTCATCGAGCTCGATCGCAGCAGCCACGCGCTGTCCCAGTCGATCGTCTGGGACGCCAATGACAGAGACCCCACACACTCCAGGTGCTTCGATGAGGACTCGCTCGACCTCGGCCGGGTACACGTTGGCGCCACCGCGGAGAATGAGCGCGTTCCTGCGATCCCGCACGAACAGCCTGCCCTCTGGATCGACGAATCCCAGATCCCCCGTATAGAGCACACCGTTTCGCACGGCTTGTGCGGTGGCCTCAGGATGCCCCAGGTAGCCCAGCATGGGCCGATACAGCCCAGCGTAAGGGCCTGTCTCGGCCGCTCTGACTGTGATCTCGCCGGTCTCCCCGACCGGGAGCGGCCCGTCATCGCCACGGATCTCGACAAGTAGATGCGGGAGCGGCGCGCCACTCGATTCAGGTAGCCGTCCTCCCTCTGTCCTTTCCATCGTCACGATTGTGGGGGCTTCAGTCAGACCGTAGGTCGCACAGACGCGACAGCCGAATCGTTCTTCGAAGGCATGGCGAATGGGTTCGGGGAGATACGTGCCTCCCGTCCAGACATCGCGCAGAGTAGAGAGATCCTGGGCATCGAGCTCCGACTCTGCGGTGAGGCTCTGCAAGATAGTGGGCACGCCGAACCACGAGTTGATCGATGCCTTCTTGATCCATTCCGCCACACCGAGGGGGTCGACTCGATCCATGACGACCTGCGTCCCGCAGGCCTGTGCCACGAGCAGCGTACTCGTGACTTGCATATTCAAGATGGTGAGCGCGGCGCAGTCACCCTTGCGGAGCTCGGGGCCGAGACGTCGAGCCTCCACGACCATTGCTCCGGGCAGCAGCAGGTTCTGATGAGAGTGCACGACACCCTTGGGCCGGCCGGTCGTGCCACTCGTATAGGCGACCCCAGCTGCGTCGGTGGCCTGGCAGATGGGACGACGGTAACTCGAAGCCGCACTCGCCACCATGTCTCGCCAGACATCCTCTTCGTCTCCAACGACGAGGATGGGTATCGATTGGGCGGCATCGCTGTCCGACTTGAGTGTCGCCTCGACGTCGGGAGACGCCAGAAGGAGGCTCGCACCCGAGTCACGAAGAATGAAGACCTTCTCGGGCGGCGCGAGGTTCCGGTTCACGCCCAGCCAGATCGCGCCAAGTCGCGTGACCGCGTGGAATGTCACCACCACATCGCTCGCGTTCGGCAAGCTGATTGCGACGACATCATGTCGCTTCACGCCGAGAGTCTCCAGGGCCGATGCGGCACGGTCGGCTGCTTGATCGAGAGCTTCGTAGGTCAGCCGAGCATCGGCGCAGACCATCGCCTCGTGTTGGGGGTCGGACGCCAGTGCTCGCTCGAGCACAGTGCCGACCGACGTCGCCAGCGGCCCAGACTGTCCTCTCATTTTCCCCCTTTTGGAGAAGATGAATGTTGTTAAAGTAGGACATCACTCTACTGAAAGAAAAGGCAACGACTCCAGGGGCGGTCAGCGTCATCAGCGGCGGCTCAGCGGGCATCGGCCTCGCTGTCGCCGAAGTCCTTGGCGCTCACGGCGGGCGCATTGCCCTTCTCGGTCGCCGCCCGGAGTCCCTCGAGCGGGCGAGAGCGGGTATCGAAGCGCAGAATGTGGCAAGTGCGCTGACCTTCACTGTCGACACGACCGACGAGGCCGAGGTAGCCGATGCCTTCCGCCAGATCGGCGCGAAATGGGGCGAGGTCAACGCCTTGGTCAACGCGGTGGGACCGAGCGGGTCAGGTCGCTTCGATGACTTGTCCGACGATGCCTGGATGCGATCGTTCGACCAGGGTGTCTTGACGGCCGTTCGCTGCATACGCCATGCGCTGCCACTTCTGCGCCGAGCGCAGTGGGGCAGGATCGTCAATATCACCGCCATGTCGGTGCAACACCAGAGCACGGATCTCATCGCGTACACGGCAGCCAAGGCCGCTCTTGTCAGTGTTTCGAAGAATCTCGCCCGTGGCCTGGCGCAAGACGGCATCTTGGTCAACGCCGTGGCGCCGGGACCCGTCCTCACCGGTCCGATTGGGGCTGCGGTCCGAGCGGCGCATGGAGACCCGAACGATCCCGTCGACGCCTATCGCGTCATGTCCGAGCAGTACGGCTCGTCGGTGGATCTAGGCCGGGTGGCACTGCCGGCTGAGGTGGCCGAAGTTGTGGCCTTCTGCGCTTCCGAAGCCAATACATACATGACGGGCGCGCATCTCAACGTCGACGGAGGGTCTGACTTCACGTAGGGCACATTGCGGGCACCCTGAACCACCTCAGCTCACGATTGGCCGTCTAGTCGATCAGGGATGCGAGTGTGCCGCCCATGAAATGAATGACCTCCGGGTCGCTTAACCCGCTCAGGTGATCGACGTAGGAGAGGGGATCGGCCAAACCTTCTGGATGGGGGTAGTCCGAACCGAAGACGATGTGATCCGCCGGCAGGTGCTTGCCGAGGGCCTGGATGTCGTCCTCCCAGAAGGGACTGATATAGAGGTTGCGATGGATCGCGCCAACTGGCTCCTCGAGGAAGAGCTGAGGCATCTTCTTGTAGACGCCCGCGAGTTGTGAGAGCAGTCCGGGCACCCAGTCGCTTCCGTTCTCAACCGACATGATCCGCAGGTCCGGGAACCTCGTCGAGCGCGCCATGGCACACCAACGCGGCGGCGGCGTCAGCCATGGGTTGATGGGCGACGTTCCAGTAGGAGCGCATCGGAGCCATCTGGAACGGCTTGAACTCGCTCGCCCCTTCCCACTCCCCCACCTGGCGGCTGTACCCACTATCCGACGCGTGCATCGTCACCACGATCTTCTCCGCCTGGGCCAACTCCCACACCGGGTCGAATTCGGGGTGGGCGAAGGATCGAGGGCCCTTGTACCCCGGGACAGGTGCGGGGCGGATCAGGATGGCTCTCGCACCTCGCTCGATGGCCCATTCGAGTTCCTTGACTGCCAATTCGACGATCGGCAGCGTGATGATCGGTGTCGCGTAGATGCGGTTCTCGTAGTTGAAGGACCACACGGCATCAAGCCATTGGTTCACGGCGTGGACGACGGCGTGGGTTGCCTCGGGATCGTCACGGAAGCGCTCCTCGACCAGGCTGGCCAGGGTCGGGAACATGATGGTGCGGTCGAGCCCTTGCTCGTCCATGAGTTTGAGCCGGGGCTCGGGTTGCCGGAAGGCAGGAAGACAGTCGATGGGCCTTCCCATAACCTCGCGATGGGACTTGCCCTCGGGGTTGCCGGTGCGGAAGTAGTCCTCTTGAGCTCCGGGAGCGGCAACCTTGTCGAAGGTGGGGTTGGGGATGTAATCGCTGATCTGGCCCCGGACCGCGATCTTGGTGCGACCATCGACCTCTACGTACGTGACCGCACTCTGATAGGGCTCGGGGAGGAATTGGGTCAGGGCCTCCCTCGGCTCGTAGAGGTGGTTGTCGGCATCGAAGATGCGGCCTTGCAGTTGTCGCCGGTCCACGATCTCCCTCGGAATATGAGAATGAGATGATCCGTTCTGCATAATAGTATGCAGATTTGCAGGAGCTAGGGGAGGGCCAGGGACCGAAAGCATGGATCGAAGGGTGGGCAATGAACAGCTCCCTCAAGGAGGTTCGAAACTACGCGGGCGAGCAGCGGATGGTGCCGACCATGGTCGTCGATGAGCGATGGACGTAACCGGCGGAGATTTTGGCGTCGCCACGACCGCTGAGTTCCGAGACTCCCTGGTCGCATGGATCGACGACCACCGAGCGCAGCTCGAGCCCCCCTACGAGGACCACGGGAGCACGGACGAGATCCTCTCCCATCAGCGTCAGGTTCAGCGGCTCCTCTTCGAGCAGGGCTGGATGCGCTGGGGATGGCCCACGGCGGTAGGTGGATTAGGAGGTAGCCCCTTATTCCGTGCCGTACTTGGTGAGGAGCTCACCGGCCGCGGGTTGGTGCACAGCGCCGCATACTCGATGACGGAGGTCCTCGGACCTGCGGTGGTCGAATACGCGAGCGTCTCTCTGGCTGCCGATGTGGTGCCGCCCATGCTCCGCGGCGACGAGACGTGGTGTCAGGGGTTCTCAGAGCCCGAGGCAGGAAGCGATCTCGGGTCGCTGCGGACGACGGCCGTCATGGATGGGGAGGCGTGGGTGCTCCGAGGCCAGAAGCTCTGGACGAGCTGGGCCCACCACGCGGCTCGGTGCATCGTGCTGGCACGGACCGAGGGACCCGACACGGGTTCACGGGGCATTAGCGCGTTCTTCGTCGACATGGACAGCGCTGGCATCAGCGTGCACCCGCTCGACACCATGGCCGGTGTGGACGAGTTCTGCGAGACTTTCTTCGACGAGGTGCGAGTTCCCCAGGAACGCTTGCTCGGGTCCCAAGGACAAGGCTGGCGGGTGGCCCAGCACATCTTGGCCTGTGAGCGGGGACCGATCTTCTGGCAGCGGGCCAGCTGGCTCCTGCACCACCTGGGCGAAATCGCGACCATGGCCGATGCCTCCGACACGGTGGCGCAGCGATTGATCGGACTGGCGTTCGCCGACGTCTCCGCGTTAAGGGCACGTTCCCGTTCCACCCAGGAACGGGTGGCTGCGGGCGACCTGCGGGCGGCCGAGTCTTCGATCGACAAGATCCTCATCGCCGCGGCGGACCAAGCTGTCTTCGACGCTGCTCGACACGTGCTTCCCGGCGTCGTCGAGCTCGGGGACTCGCCACTGGCCGATCGCTACCGCAAGGAATGGGCATACTCGCCGCGGCGACGATCTACGGCGGCACCAGCGAGATCCAAAAGGACATCGTGGCGTCGCGTCTATTGAACCTGCCCAAGGTGCCCTGATGAACCCCGATGAGCTGAAGCTCCTCGACGAGACGCTGCTCGGGCTCGCCAAAGCAGAGCAGAGCGGCCACCTCACCTCCGCCTTGGACGCATTCGGATGGCTGGACGTTCTCGCAGCTGAGCCTCGCGCGGCGATCGTGTCGCTCTTCGGCGCCCAAGGACGAACCGGCCAGTGGTCGGCGGCATTACAAGACGTCTTGGCGACCGATCTGACACGCCTCGGTGTCGAGGGCAACGCCAACGTCGTCCTGCCGAGACCAAACAGCTCGGTGGCGGGGGCATGGGAGGAGGGCCGCGGCGCTGCCTTGACCGGGTTCCTGATCGGACCGCGCGATGTCACCTCGACAGTGGTTGCGCTGATCAGATCATCGGACGCAGATCGACTCCTCGTCATCGCCGTGGAGCCGACGGATCTCATCGTGACACCCCGGCACGGCATCGATCCCGAGCTCGGCGTGTACGAGGTATCGGGCTCAGTGGAGAGGCTGACTGTGCACGCACAGGGAGAGGAGGCCACGACATGGTGGCAAGCCGCACAAGCTCGGGGACGTCTGGGACTGTGCCACCAGATGGTGACCTCCCTGTTCGTGATGATCGAACAGGCCCGGTCGCACGTCTCCCAAAGAGTGCAGTTTGGCCGCTTCGTTGGAACCTTCCAGGCCGTGCGCCACAAGCTCGCAGAGGCGCACGTCGCGACGACGGCCGCTGAATGTAGCGCCTTTGCGGGCTGGGAAGCCGATGACCAGCTACTGGCCGCGGCAACCGCCAAGCTGATCACGGGCAGGGCGGTCTCAGTGACTGCCGCGCACACCCAGCAGCTTCTAGCCGGCATCGGCTTCACCGCCGAGCACTCGTACCACCGATTCATGAAGCGCACATTGGTGCTCGAACGGATGCTCGGCAGCGCGCATCAGCTGGCACCCGAGGTGGGGCGGCGACTGATCGAGCGCGGTGAGGCGCCCCGGCTGGTGCAACTGTGAATGACGGGGCCTCCCGAGAGGTTCTTCGGTGCGAGGGCACTGATGTCAGGGTCCTCACCTTGAATCGACCGCAGAACAGCAACGCGCTCGATGGCGACTTGCACGAGGCCCTGTTGTCAGAAGTCCGCTCGATCGCCTCTGACAGCGAAGTGCGCGCGGTCGTGATCACAGGTGCCGGCGACGCCTTTAGCGCCGGCGGTGACTTCAGCTTGATCCGAGACATGCAAGAGGATGCGAATTTGCGGCGGGCCACCCTCGACACGAGCCGCTCCCTCTTCTGGGGCCTGCTCGATCTCGACATCCCGGTCATCGGCGCCGTGAACGGACCGGCAGTGGGCGCCGGGGCGACGCTGGCGCTGCTCTGCGACATCGTGCTCATGGCAGAGCAGGCATATCTGGCGGAACCGAGAGTCGGGATCGGCCTGGTGCCCGGAGACGGCGGCGCGATCCTTTGGCCGGCATTGGCCGGCGTCCCCGCTGCGCGCGCCTACCTGTTGACCGGGGACCGCATGTCAGCATCGGAGGCGTACCGGCTTGGCTTGATCCATCGGGTCGTACCGGGGAACACCGTCGTTGCAGATGCAAGAGCGCTCGCCGATCGCTTGGCTGGCCTTTCCCGCCATTCGGTCAGATCAACCAAGCGCGCGCTCAATCTCCAAGTCGCCGAAGCGGCCCGGACGGCTTTCGAGGTCGCCCTGCGCGCCGAGGAGCAGAGCTTCGACACCCAAGAGCTGCTCGCTCTGGTCAGTAAACACTCCGGGCGGTTCAAGACGCCCCAAGATGAGTGACTCGCGCGGTCGGGTGGCAGTGGTCACCGGGGGGACCAGGGGCCTGGGTGCCGCCATCACGTCGCGACTCGTCGGCGAGGGAGTGATCGTGGCCGCCGCGTATCGCGCGGACGACGCGACTGCAGAACGATTCGTGACGGCTCACGGCTCACCAGAGACCCTCAGCACCTACCGTGCCGACCTTGGTGACCCCGGGTCGTGTGGTCAGCTGATCTCACACGTCCTATCCGCCTACGGGAGGATCGACTACCTCGTCAACAACGCCGGCGCCCTCCACGAACACAAGCTGGCGGACCTCCGTACCGAAGACTGGGACAACAGCTTGCGCATCAACCTCTCCGCCGCCTTCCATTTGACACAAGCTGCCACCGCCCCCATGCGAGAAGCGCGGTTCGGCCGGATCGTGAACATCGGATCGGTGACTGCGGTCATGGGAAGCCCATTCCAAATCGACTATGCCGCCGCAAAGGCAGGCCTCATCGGCCTCACCAGATCGCTGGCTCGCTCCGTCGCTCGATACGGCATCACAGTCAATTGCCTTCTCCCCGGCGGATTCTCGACTGAGTTGCTCAGCGAGCTCACTCTGACCGACCGGGAAGCCATCGAGCGGAGTGTGCCGGTAGGGCGCTTCGGCCGACCCGAAGAGCTGGCTCATGTCGTCGCCTCGCTGCTCCATGACGACGCCGCCTACGTCACTGGCGCCGTGATCCCAGTCGATGGCGGGCTCGGGATGGGCCACTAGTCACCGAAAACGACTGGGACCTGCGAGCAGGCAATGTCTTCGACCGAGTTCACTTGCAGCCTCCCTCGCGCCAGTGGTCCCGCCGATCAGGTCCAGCCCGCGCCACGTCGGGAGGTCGAGGCCCCTGCCGGGAACCCATATCTCCTGGCTGTGCTTGATTCTGCATAGGACTATATTGAAAGGATCATCCCATTCTCACCCGGGGAGACAATGGCCCGTCGAGCATTCCAAGGGCGCGTCTTCGACGCCGACAATCACCTCTACGAAACCGAGGACGCCTTCACCCGACATCTTCCGAGTCAGTACGAAGGCATCTTCAAGTACGTGCAGGTGCACGGACGCACCAAGATCGCAGTCGACAATGTCATCAGCGAGTACATCCCCAACCCGACCTTCGAGGTGGTCGGCCGCCCCGGTGCCCTGGCCGATTACTTCGGCGGCAACAACCCCGAGGGACGCACTCCACGCGAGATTATTGGCGAGCCCATGCGATCGATCGATGCCTTCCGGTCGGCGGGGGCCCGACTTGCCCTCTTAGACGAACTGGGCCTCGACGCTGCTCTCATGTTCCCCACTTTGGCGAGCCTTCTCGAGATCCATTTCACTGACGATCCCGAACTCACGTCGACGCTTGTGCATTCCTTCAATGAATGGCTCCACGACGAGTGGACATTTGACTATGGCGATCGCATTTTCGCCACACCGATCGTCAATCCTTGCGTCGTTGCTCGCGCCGTCGCCGAACTCGACTGGCTGCTCGACCGAGGCGCCAAAGTCGTTCTTCTCCGCCCGGCCCCTGTCGCTGGATCCCGCGGCACCCTTTCCCCGTTTCTACCTGAGTTCGACCCATTTTGGGCCCGTATCGCGGAGTCTGGCCTGCTCGTGGCCCTCCATTCCTCCGATTCGGGTTACCAGCGCTACGCGAGCGAGTGGGAAGGCGGATCACGGGGAGCGATTACGTTCAAGCCCCGGCCCTTCCACGAGTCTGTAACTCCAGGACGCGCCATACACGACGCCGTCGCCTCAGCGGTCTGTCACGGCATGCTGTCGCGCTTCCCGAACGTCAAGATTGCCAGTATCGAGAATGGGGGAAGCTGGGCGCCTGGATGCCTCCGAGCCTTGGAGACGACCTACAAGAAGATGCCCCAAGAGTTCAGTGAACACCCCCGCAACGTCTTCTTGCGAAACATCTGGATTAACCCATTTTGGGAGGACGACCTCGAGGGCCTCATCGCTCTCATGGGAGCGGACCACATCCTCTTCGGCTCGGACTACCCGCACCCAGAAGGCATGGCCGAACCTCTCAATTGGCTCGGGCAGGTTGCTGACCGCTACCCGGCACGAGATGTGGCTCAAATGATGGGCGAGAACCTTTACGGCCTATTAGGCCGATGACGGACGCGGAGGACGTTGACGAGTCGTCAGTCCGAGACATCCGAGACGGCCCGGCCGAGGAGTACTGGGACCGGCTCCGACACCTGATGGGTCCCGAAGGCCTCATCACCTACTGGTACCTCGGCCGAGGTTTCAACCAGGAGGTCGATCCCGACACCATGACCCTGCGTTCTGACATGCGCAACCGCGACGGCGGGCTCATGGCGGCCCCCCTCGCCATTGCCGCTCCTGAAACCGGCGGATGGAGGGATCGCGAGGTCGTCCCTGCACCAATGACCTACGCGCTGCACGTCCTCGATCCAGCGCCCGACGTGCGCGCTGTCCGAGTCACCCGCGAGACAGTACGCCGTGGTCGGAAGATCGGGTTCAGCCGCTCCGTCGTCACCGACGCCGACGACCCAGGGCGCATCATCGCGCTCACCTCGGGCACCGGGGTCTCCCTTGGTCCGGCACCCTCGGGCTTCCGCCCGGTCGATCTTCCATCCGATCTTCCCGAAGGCGACCTGCCGCCTCTCCACGTCGTATTCGGCGCTCGTCGCGACCCCGATGGTTGGCGCCTGCCCGAGCTCACGACGCGACTGGCCTCGACGTCGGCCTCGCTCCACCTGGGACCAATCCACGTCATATGCGAGGCCGCCGCCGCCGAGGCCGCCCTCGCCGTCGCCCTCGGCGGTCACGAAATGCCCAGTGCCAATGGGGGCGACTTAGAACATGGGCCGGAGAACGGAAGAGCCGTGCAGGTCGAAGATTGGGAGGTCCATTTCGTCGCCCCGGGCCGGAAGGGGCCCTTCTTCGCATATGCCGATGCCTGGAGCGGGCCGGCAGGAAAGGTGCTTGCCCGCTTCACACTGCGTGACGAGGGGGCGGAGGACGCCATCGTCGCCAGTGGCACTGCAGCCTTTCGATGTTCCGGGAAGTCTCAGGCGGAGCGGGGTAGAACGAATCGTTCCCAGGGAGCTGATGCCTCGTGACGGCCGCCGCAATGACGGAACTCCCCCGAGAATTCCTGGGGATGTCGGCCACGGTGGCGCAGTTGCTCTCGGCCCGGCAGAGTAGCGCCGACGACGTATTCGTGATCACCGCTAGCGAACGACTCACCTTCGGAGAAGCGGATCGTCGGAGCGCCGCGCTCGGCGGAGCGCTTCTCCGAGAAGGAGTCGGGAAAGGGAGCCGAGTCGGCATCCTCTATCCGAACGGCGTCGGCTGGGTCATAACGTGGCTCGCCGCCGCACGAATCGGAGCGCTCACGGTTCCACTGTCGACCTTTGCGCCCGGCCGAGAATTAGCGCTGACCATCCGGCACACCGATGTGCAGTATCTAGCAATGGCTCCGTCATTCGACGGACAGAGCCTCTCGGGGCGACTTGAAAACGGTCTTGAGGGACTTGCGGGGAGCACGAGTGAGCTCCAGTTAGCCGGCACGCCCTACTTGCGCACGATCTGGGTCGACGATGTCGATCGACCCTCTTGGGCTTGCCCGTTCCCCACGGCCGGTTATCCGGAGCTGGTGTCAGCAGCTGAGGCGGAGGTGCGGCCATCGGACTTGTTGGTGGTCGTCAGTACCTCCGGAGCAACGGCCGCCCCGAAGTCAGTCGTGCACACCAATGGTTCTCTCATCCGGCACGGCTGCCTGATGGCGAACATCAGGAAACTTGATGCAAAAGACTGCATCTTCACTGCGGCTCCGCTGTTTTGGGTTGGCGGTCTCACGCTGGTTCTCCTGTCGGCGATGGCGAGCGGCGCATCAGTGGCCCTCCAAGAACGGTTCGAGGCCGGCTCGGCGCTCGACCTGATCGAAGCGGCACCGGCGACACAGATTTCGTGTTGGCCACCCGCCGCTCGGGCGATGGCAGAACACCCGAGCTTCGCCGAACGTGATCTTTCCGCAATCCGCGGCGGAACACTCGTGGAGGCCCTCCCACCCGAGATTCGACCGGAGAATCCATCGGCGTCGCCGCTGCTGGCCTCGCTCGGAATGACCGAAACAGGCGGTCCCCATACCGCGGCCGACGACCCCTACGCCCTTCTGCCCCCCGAACGATACGGCACGTTCGGCCGAGCTCTGCCTGGCGTCGAACACTTGATCGCCTCAAACGAAGCGGGCGAGGAGACCGGGGAACGGATCGAGGGCGAGATCATGGTTCGTGGCCCGCTCGTAATGGACGAGCTCTACAAACGCGAGCGCTTCGAGACGTTCACGTCAGACGGCTGGTATCGAACTGGAGACCAGGGATGGTTCGACGACGATGGCTTCCTGCATTTCACCGGACGCGCAAGCGCCATGATCAAAACGTCGGGTTCGAATGTGTCGCCGGAGGAGGTCGAATCAACTCTGCGAGAAGTGCCAGGCGTCAACGACGCAATAGTGCTCGGGTTGGCGCACCCGGTCAGGGGTGAGGAGGTCGGGGCCGTGGTCGTCTTGGGGCCAGGCAGCGCTCTTGCTCAGGACCAAGTCGAAGCACACACACGCGCCGAGCTCGCCTCGTACAAGGTCCCCCGGCATTTCCGCTTCATCACCGAAGACAAAATTCCGCTGCTCCCAACTGGAAAGGTGGATCGAGCGTCATTGGCCAAACTGTTCGACGACGCGGGTGCCTGACCGGTCCGCTCACGACGAGCGCACGACATCCGCCGAGGTGATCGGATCCTGGCTGCGAGCCAACGCCAGCGGGTCACAACCCATTGAGGACCATTGGGAATAGGCCGCGCGACGCCCGCCCCTCGCCAACACCACGCGCTATCAGCCTCGGGCCAGGACGGCACTGCGGGCCCCCGTCTCGTGAAGGTCAGCCGAAACCCGCACCGATCACGAACGGGTCGGTCGCGCTCCGTGCGCGCTGCTGCAACGCTGCGGACGCCGCCGGGGACCTTTCGGCACGGCAGGCTCGCCATCGACGTCGATCTGATCGGCGTACTAGGTACTAGGACACAACCACGGGCACGTGCGAGTAGCCGGCCACGTTCGACATATTGACCCGGCGCAGCCCGTCGTGCTGCACCTCGAAGTAGGGCCAACGCGACCGGATGCCTTGGAAGGCCAGGTTCGACTCGAGTCGAGCGAGCCAGGCGCCGAGGCAGCCGTGGACGCCGTAGCCAAAGGCAAGCGTTGTCCGCCCGCCACGCGTGATGTCGAAGGTGTCGGGCTGGTCGAACACCCGCGGATCTCGTGTGGCCGAACCGGTCAAAAGGATCACCGGGGACTGAGCAGGTATGCGTCCCACCCTCGAATTCCACTGGCGCCATGGCGAAGCGACCCTGGTACTGCGAGGGTGGGTGCATCCGCAGCACTTCCTCAACCGCATGCGGGATGGACGCCTTGTCAGCCTGGACGAGCGCCCACTGGTCGGGATGCTGGTCAAAGAGCACGACGCCGCTGCCGATCAGCTTGGTGACCGTCTCGCTGCCCGCGCCGGCAATAAGGACGGAGAACGCGGCTACATCCTCGTCACTGAGGTATTGCTTGCGGCCCTTGTCATCGACCAGCGCCGCCTCGGTCAGCTGGGAAATGAGCAGCCCGTCGGGCTCCCTCCGCTTAAGGCGGGCCAGATCCAACATGTATCCGGCCATGTGGAAAGAGGCCTCTATCCCCTCTTGGGTCGTATTTGGGTTGCCCTCTTCGCGGTGCAAGAAGGTGTCAACCCACAGGCGCACCTGCTGGCGCTCCCCCGCCGGGACTCCGAGAATCGTCGAGATGACCTCGACGGGGAAGAGCGCCGCGAACTCGGCCACGAGATCGAACTGCTTGCGTCCGGAGAGCTGGTCGAGGTAGCCGTCGATCACCTGCGCGATGAGCGGTTCGAGACCGCCGATGGCATTTCGGCTGAACGCCTGGCTCACCAGCTTGCGCTGAAGGGTGTGCTCGGGCGGATCCATCACGATCATCATGTTGGTGACCATCGGCCGCTTCTTGAGCAACAGCTCGAGCGTGATGCCGTAAGAGCTCACAAAGCGAACCGGATCACCGTGTGCGGCGACTACGTCCGCGTGACGCGAGAGCGCAAAGAAGCCGTACTTCTCGTTGAAGTAGACCGGGGCCTCCTCTCGGAGGCGGGCGTAGGTCTCGTAGGGATCGTCGAAGAAAGTGTCCGAGAACGGATCGAATTCGATTCTGTGGTGCGACACAGACCCCCACGCGAAACTGAGGCGGTCACGGGACATCGTGAATACCGCAGTCTTGACTTTTTCTAACGGAGAACCCTATTCTACTCGCCCTTGACGCGTCAATCGACCCGGAGCGCCCAGACCAGGGGATTCTGGCGTGCCTGATGCTGCGATCGTCTCTGCATGTCCGACGACGGCGATTAGAACGGCTCGCAAGGGGACGTTGTTCAACTCCGATCCGTACGACCTAGTCCTGCGCGTGGTCAGCGAAGCGATCACTCGAGCGAGCGTCGATGCATCGTTGATCGACGAAGTACTTCTCGGCGAGACGGCCGCCTGGACCTTCGTTCCTGCTGCCGGTGCTGTTTTGGCCGACTGGGGTGCCGACTTCGTCAGAATTGAGGATCCGCAGCTGGCAGTCCTCAAGGGGGCCAAGAGGTGATCACGTGAACCTCGCCCTGACCGACGAACAGCACTTCCTCCGAGAAACGTTCTCCTCGCTTTTCGCTAGGGAGGCATCCTCGACCCGGGTCCGCAACGCCGAATCCATCGGCCACGACCCTGCACTCTGGGAGCTGTTGATCGAGACCGGTGCCCTGGGGGTCG
This sequence comes from uncultured Acidimicrobiaceae bacterium, assembly GCA_963736225.1. GTDB lineage: Bacteria > Actinomycetota > Acidimicrobiia > Acidimicrobiales > RAAP-2 > Bog-473. The sequence continues at coordinate 731,905 of CAVTOF010000004.1, forward strand.
GAGTATCCGAGGACCTCGGCGGCGGAGGTGGCGGCCTTCTCGAACTGGCCCTCATCGCCGAGGAAGCTGGCCGCCGGGTGGCCCCTGTTCCCTTTCCCGAAGCGGCCGCGGCGGCGCGCCTCTTGGGCGCATGTGGTGTGGGAGACCTCCTCCACGATGCGCTCTCGGGTGTCCGTCTCGTCTCACTTGCCACGGGCTCGGGGGCGGTGGAGCGTCAGCTCCTGAGCGACGGTGCGGTGGCGGACATTGTCCTCGGACTTCAAGGCGACCAGCTGGTCGCGGTCCACCGTCCCCACGACGTCCGCCCCATTTCGAACATGGGGAGTCTGCCCATGGCTCGCTGGGGACCCGCGGCCGAGGTCGACATCCTGGCCAAAGGGGTCCGCCCGAAGCGAGCTTTCGCCGCTGCGCTCGACGACGTGAGAATCCTCCGGTCCGCCGCACTCAATGGACTGGCCGGGGAAGCCATCGAGATAGGTGCCGCCTACGCGCGCGAGCGCCAGGCGTTCGGCGTGCCCATTGGCACATATCAGGCGGTCGCCCACCCGCTCGCCGATATGTTGGTGGCCAAGGACGGAGCGCAGCTTTTGACCTGGAAGGCGTGCTGGGCGTCGACCGAACACCTCCCCCGTGCATCGTCGCTGGCTGCGATGGCCTACGTCTTCTCCGCCGAGACGGCATACGCCGCATCGCAGCACAGCCTCCATATCCACGGCGGTTACGGCTTCACGGTCGAATGCGACATCCAGCTGTACTACCGGCGAGCCAAGGCCTGGGTCACCACGTTCGCCGACCCCGATCGAGAGCTCGATGTCATCGCAGACAGGGCTTTCGGCGCACCTGGAAACACTCGCACACCACAACGAGCCGGCCACCAAAGAGCGTGATGGATTTCTCCGAGCCTCCACATCTGAAAGACATCCGCGCCGAAGCCGAAGGCTTTGTGGCCGAGCACGTGACGGGCGAATTGCTCGAAGAGGAGCTCCGGACAGGCGACGGCGTCAGCCGTCCCATGCTGCGGGCCATGGCGGCGAAGGGCTGGGTGGCCCCCATGTGGCCCGAGGAGGAGGGCGGAGCCGGCCTCGACTCCTTTGAGGCAGCCGCCATGCTGGCTGTGGTCCGCGCTGCTGGTGGACCCACGATCGGCCCGGGTACGACGATGCTCACCGCCAACGCCGTCCGCGCCGTGGGGTCGGCGCAGCTGCGCCAAAGGATCCTCCCAGGGGTGGCGGCCGGCGAGATCCTCATCTGCCTTGGCTACACCGAACCCGAGGGAGGTTCCGACGTCTTTGCCTGCAAGACTCGGTCGGTGCGTGACGGCGACGAATGGGTCGTCAACGGCCAGAAGATGTTCACGACATTTGCGCACCGAGCGGACTACTGCTTCTTGCTCACCCGGAGTGATCCCGCATCCAGCGGACCGCGCGGATTGACGATGTTTCTGGTTCCCATGGACACTCCCGGCATCGAGATCCAAGCGCTACACACGATGGGGTACGAGCGCACGAACATCGTCTTCTACAGCGACGTGCGCGTGAGTGACGAACTCCGGGTGGGCGAACCGGAACAGGGCCTCCATGTGATCCGAGCGGCCCTCGAGGCCGAGCAAAACGTCGCTCCCACCTCGCGAACTTCGCACCTCTACGACGCCGCGGTGGCCTGGGCTGCCGAGACAGCCGACGCTGCCGCTAACCCGATGCTCGATGACCCGTCGGTGCGCCGAAGGCTGGCACGCTTGGCCATTGATGCAGAAGTAAGCGAGCTCCTCGGCTGGCGGGTTGCCTTTCTCGAGCAGCTCGGGGCCAAATCCGGCCCCCACGCAGCGCTATTCGGACCAGAGAGCTACGTCAAATGGTCCAAGGAGATGCTCGACATGGTCGGGCCAGCCGGCATGGTCGACTGGTCCGATCCCGAGGCCGTACACGGAGGGGTCTTTGAATACCACTTCCGTTGTTCGGTGGCCAGCACGATCTACGGCGGCTCGAGCGAAGTTTTGCGTAGCTTGATCGCGGAGCAGTTGCTCGGGCTGCCTCGCAGCAGACCCAAATCCTGATGCCCAGAAAAGCAATCTGGCCAATAGGTCAAGAGGAGAAATAGAGACATGGCACACGCAGCAGAGGCCCGTGCGTGGGCACCTGGGGCGCTCCGAGGCATGATCGATTCGCTCTACACCCCCTTCAGCGGACCCGGCGGCGAGGAGATCGACGAGAGGGCGCTGCGTGGTCTCGTGGCCCATTGCGTAGGTGCTCTGGACCACGACGGGATCTGGGTCGGCGGCCTCGTCGGTGAGTACTGGGCCCTGTCCACGACTGAGCGCAAGCGGCTTCTCGAGGTCGCCGTTGAGGAGGCCCGGGCTATTAAGCCATCGGCTCTCATCGAGGCCTGCCCGGCCAGCACGAACGTTCTCGAGACTGTCAGACTCGCACAGCACGCCGCTGCGACCGGAGCGGACATTTGCTTCTTGATCCCTCCCTACTTCGAGGCGCGCGGCTACGAGTCCACCCGTGAACTCCTCCGCTACGTCTGCGACCGGACTGACATCGCCCTGGGGCTGTTCAACACGCACGCCGCCGGATGGATCCTGACTCCAGACGAGTGCGCCCGCCTCGTCGATGAGTTCCCCGCCATCTGCGCCGTCAAGAACGGGATGTTCCGCCCCAGCCACAGCGCGGCACTGCACCGACTGGTCCCAGAGCTCGTCATCTGGGAATGCGACATGCTGGCCTACCGGGGCGGGTTCCTGCGCCAAGGTATTACCGCCGCAGGCATCCTCGGCGGCTCTGGCTATCTCTATGAACTGCCCAATAACAAGATCTACAGCGCGCAGTGGGATCTCCTGGTTTCGGACAAGCTCTCAGAAGCCATCGACCACTGGTACCAGTCAGGCCTCGACGAACTGGTGGCCCGACTGCACGGCGCGTTCGGAGCGTCAAACGTCGAGGCCGTCTACACCCACTGGGGGTCGGCCTTTAAGGCCGCCGCCCACGAGCTCGGCCTGCCGGTCGGGAGCTACGACCGCTCCCGCCCACCACAGCCACCCCTGCCCGAGGCGCAGAAGGCCGCCATCCGTGCCGCCTACGCCACCATCGGGCTGACCTCGCCGGACCCGTAACCGCCGGGCGGGCCCGCACGGACGGGGTGAAGGAAGAACCCGACTCAGCGTGAGGCCGCGGATGCGGCCATTAAGCAGTGCCTGTGACGCAGGTTGTGGTCGTCCGGACCCTCACCGGCGAGGTCCCCTTGCGCTGGCTGCGCCACACCACTGTGGCAACGTCGCCAGGATGCCGACGGCGCGATGAGACTCTGCGGTCCTAACGCCCGCCGCGTTCGAGTCGCCCGAGGCTATGACGCACTCACCGTCGATGTTCCCGGGATGTCCTGTCCGCAAATTGGTTTCGACGACACGGGAACGAAACCATTTTTCTCCGCTTGCATGACCCACGAGCATTGACGTGGTAGGTCGTGCCCAAAGATCGTGGAGTAGTTGATGGGCTCGGCGAGCAGGCCGTCAGCCGTGTAGGACTTGAGACCCCGGAGGTCCGTAATGACCGCTGCACGGGTGGGATTCTTCCCCGCCAGCTCCAGCCCGTTGATCATGAGGTCGGCGCCCGCCCACGCCTCGTACTGCCCGAAGCTGGGAAAGTCACTCTGAGTGAAGTGCGCGTACTTCTCCATTGCGGCTTGCATCTGCTCTGTTCCCGCGTCCGGCAGGACCCAGGGACGGTACAGAGCATCGAAGTAGTCGCCCTGCAGGGCACTCCAGGCCGGAGAGTGGATCACGTCCGGCTGGTACCCGGTGGCGAAGAGCACTGCTTTCAGCTTCACTCCGGCTTGCTTGAACGCTTCCGCCAAGGCGTAGTTGGAATTGTTGTCGAGCGATGGCACAAGGGCGTTCACGTGGTTCTGCTTGGCAACCAGGGCGTCGCTGGTGAATGCGACACTCCCCAAAGGAACTGAGGTGTTCAGCACGCCCACCTTCATCCCCAAATGGGTGGCGGCTTGGGCGTCACCCTCGGCCGCTCGAGTGGAGGTCGGCGAGATGCCGTACCCGTAGGCACCGAGCACCGTGCCGCCGTGCGACTTCAAGATGGAGTCGACCGTCGTGTTGGCCGGATACTTCGGGTCCACGCTGCCTTCGTCCGAGGCGAACATATTCGTGTAAGGCTGCGTGCCCCATTCGGGGCCGTCGGTGAAGGCGCCCGTCACGGGCATCCCTGCCTGCTCGGGATACTTGGCCGCAAGGAACATCAAGACGCTATTGGAGACGATGCCGAATGCCCCCTTCGCAATGGCTTCCTGCACGGCACTCGTGATCACGGAAGGATTCGTCTGATCATCGATCACCAAGGGCACGAGCTTGTGCCCATTTACACCACCTTCCGCATTCTGGAGGTCGAGGCGGGCCTCGAATGCCGCCGGCGATGTGCCGTTCTCAGACCCGGCCTGGCCGGTCACGTCGGTGATGTAGGCGAGGGTGATCGGCGCGGGTGACGCCGACGCTGTCGTGGTCAGCGCCCCCAATGAGACGAAGGGCACGCTGACAACGGTCGCGAGCAGTGCAGCACGCATGGCGCGGCATTGGAACACGTTTCCTCCCCAGAACTTCGGCAAATGGTCTTCATCCGACTCATCGGGCATGGAGCCGGACGGGCAGATCTTGATGACGTCGGACTAAGAAACTGTCGACCCAACGCGGCGGGCGCTCGGGGTCGAGGGAAATACTGCTGGTGCGATCAAGGAGCACGGAGAGCACGTTGCGAGCCTCGATCCTGGCGAGCGGCGCCCCTACGCAGTGATGGATTCCCCGCCCGAAGGCCACGTGACGACGCGGGACCCGCCGGCTCAGGTCGATCTCGTCGGGATGCTCGAACTCGTATTCATCACGGTTGCCGGCGGCCCAAAGCAACAACACCGTTGCCCCGGCCCGAATCTCGACGCCGCCGAGCGTCGTGTCCGCAGGCACCGTGCGCATCATGTAGCGAAAAGGGGATTCGAGCCGGAGCGCCTCCTCGACAAAGAGCGGCACCTGGTCGAGGTTGCGGCGCAGATGATCTTGAAGCTCCGCATCTTCGGCGAGCATGCGCACCGCGTTCCCGAGCAGACTGGTGGTGGATTCGCCGCCCGCGCTCAACAGGATGGTCAAGATGCCGGCTCCCTCGGGCCTAGTGAGGATCCCGTCAGCGATGCTTCGAGCCACCGCGCCTAGGAGGTCCTCGCTCGGTTCCTCTACGGCCATAGCAACCTGGCCGTCAATCCAGGCTTGGACCTCGTCGCCACCGGACGCGTAGTTCATTAGCTCGTCGAGGGTCAATGTCGACCCAACCAATTTGGTCATGTGCACCGCTGAGCGCCAGAGCTCACCGAGGTCGCTACCGCGGAACCCGATGAGCCGGCTGATCATCGTGATGGGAACAACATTGCCAATGGAGTTCATGAATTCGATCGTCCCGCTCTGCAGGGCAGTGGTTACGAGCCCTTGTGCGAGGTCGTGGATCTCCGGATCGAGCATCTCCATGCGCTTCGTCACCAGTTCGGGAAAAACCGCCCGGCGATGAATCTCGTGCAAAGGCGGATCCGCAGTCGCCAGCACCTGACCGCCGGCGTCACCGAACGTGAACCGGCCCGGTAATCCGGTCTCGTCGCGATAGAGCAAGCACTTCATGGCCGACGAGAAATCGGCGACCCGGGCGCTTGCCTCGACCAACAGTTCGAACGTACTGACGATGAAGACCTCGGTCCCGGCTACTTGCCACACCGGTGCGTGTTCCCGCAACCGCCTATACAGGGGGTAAGGGTCACGAAGCACCTCCGGGTCCAGCAGCAGGGTTCCGGGGATCTCCTGGTCCACCTGGTCCTTTCTTCTGGCCTGACCCTTGGCGCGAGCAACCGATTCGCTCTCTGGGTCAAGCGCTGGTGATATTGTCGTACGGTATACTAGAAATAAAGCGGCGGGGTGAGCAAGCGTGAAAAATGACCGATCCCCGAGGGCCCGTACACGGCCCGCAGCAAATGGCACACCTCGTTCTCGTGGCCGTCCGCCGTCGCTGAGCAAGCACACGGTCGTCGAGGCGGCCCTACGGGTGACTCGCGAGGTCGGCCTCGACAACCTCTCGATGCGAGCGCTAGCCCGGGAGCTCAACGTCCCGCCGATGACCATTTATCACTACGCGCCCAGCCGGGAATATCTGCACGCGCTGGTGGTCGACGACATCCTGAGCGAGATTCGGATTCCGAGCCCCGATGAAGGCGACTGGGAGGAGCGGCTTCGAAAGCTGCACTCGGACGCCCGTCGAGTGTTCGCCGATCACCCTGGAGTGTCCGCGCACCTTGGGGACGGAGGGTCAATTGAAGGTGCTCGGCTGGCGGACGGCGTGCTCGCGATCTTGGCCGAAGGCGGTTTCTCTCCAGATGACGCTGTTGTCTGCTTTGCGACGCTGTTCACGTTCATGACAGGTCAGATTGACCTCGACGCGATGTCACACTTCGTTGCAGACGGTGTCTCGACAGCGACGTTGGACAACGTGACCAGCTCCTCGCGATTCTCACGCGAGGAGCTCTTTGAGCTGGGCTACGACGCTGTAATAGAAGGACTGAAGCGCAAGTTCCTGCGGTGCTAAAGGAATGAGCGACAGCTGCGCGGGGTTTTGCCGCAAGCGTCTCGGGTCGACCGAGCTAGAACCAAGGAGGTGAGGTGCACGCGTATGACATGAGGTTTGATTGGGCCGATCTGTCCTCAGTCCCCGAAGCCGTGAACTCTTGGGCCCACAACGGGATCGTCGTCAAGGCGGCCGGAGAACTGATCGGTTTTCATGCTGGGCGACTGATGACGTTCGACCGCAGCGGCCATCTCTCAAAGTCGCTCAAGACTGGTCTGACCGAGGGACACGGCATCACCCTGGTGCGAGAAGGCGATGACGAATTCTTGTGGGTGAGCGACCCCGGCTTCGTTTTCGAGGTCGGACTCGATGATGGCGACGAGGCGTGGGAAGTCGTCTTTGGGAAGGGCGTCCGGGTGAAATCGCGTCCACCCAGAGTCGTCAAGCTGACCCTCGACGGCGAGATCGTCGCCGAACTTCCCATCCCGCCCCCGGGGCCCGAATCATCGCCGGGCATGATGGGCGACTACTGCCCGTGTAGTACGGCAGTGGACGAGGAGAGGTTCGGAGGCAACGGTGACATCTGGGTGGCGGACGGGTACGGGGCGAGCTTGGTGCATCGCTTCGACAAGCAAGGCAACCATCAATTGACCTTGACTGGTGAGGAAGGAGGCGGACGCTTCCTCTGCCCTCACGCCGTGTTCATCGATCGGAGGAGTGGCAAGACGCCGGAGCTCTATATCGCAGACCGCGAGAACAAGCGGGTCCAGGTGTACGACCAGCAAGGAAAGTACGTGCGAACCTTTGGACATCCGTTTCTGAACAGCCCCAGTGGCTTCGCAGTCTTGAACGACCTGCTCGTCGTTGCAGAGTTGTACTCGCGGCTCGCCGTCCTGGATGCGAATGACAACTTCATTGGCTACGTCGGAGCCAGCGACAGCGCAGAGAGCCTCGGTTGGCCCGAACGTCCAGGGTGGCCGAATGTGTTAAGCGGTGATGGGCGCTCTACGCGGGCGGACCAGCCGGCTCCCTATGATTTCAACTCCCCACATTCACTGGCCACAGACGCAGATGGCAATGTCTACGTCTCGGAATGGCGCATCGGCGGGCGCTATACGAGACTCAAGATCCGAGAGAAGTCCGAGCGAGCCGGATAACCGATTCCTCTTGTCGCGATCGAATGCAGCCTGGGACTCGAAAGCTCTCAGACACATTCTTAATTTCGAATCGCGACAACCGCCTACGGGCCTCGCGGATGCAAAGCGTTGAAAACCGTCTCTGAACTGCTACGATGGAGCGGAAGACGGGATTCGAACCCGCGACCCTCACCTTGGCAAGGTGGTGTCTTTCGTCCGTCTGCGTCTGGCTGATCCCGCGGCGTGCAAACCAGTCCAGCCAGTTTCCAGCCCGTCCACGGCGTCCGCCCTTGTAGTAGAGCGCTCTACAGAAGGACTGCATCAGTTCGAGTTACTGCAATCGGACTTTGTCGGGATTGAAAGACGGATGGCCGTCCGCGATGCCAGGCCACCACCTCGGCCCCTCTCTCGAGCCCGACGCACCACCGAGTTCGGTTGCCTCGCTGCACTCGGACGCAGACGACTGCCGTCAGAGCTTCCCCAACGCTCGGCGAACGCGGTGGCGCGCCATCCGGTGGAACGCAACCCGGTGCACCGGCGCGAGCAGCTTCCAATAGAGAAAGCCCGGTATGCCACGGGGACGGAACGCGGCTACTTGCCGGAGAGAACCCCGACGGGCGCGGTAACCCAGCCAAGCGTCACCGGGGAACCATCCGACGCTACGCAGAACCAGCTCGCCCGATCCGAACCGGGCGATCCGCCACCAGTCGACAAGCGCATCCGGCGCAACGGCCGCAGGTCGTCGTCGTCGAAGGTGCTCGCCCACCAGGCGCCCGAGGAGAAGGCGAGCCATCCACCCCGGCGTAGCGCCGTACCAGCCGAACCTCCCGCCGATCGCCTCCAAATCGCGAACGAGCACGTCCTCGGTGCCTGGTGAGACGGCGACATCGATTACGACGGAGTACACGCCGTCGATCAGGCCGTTACAACGCGCAAAGAGCGAACGGGTCAGCTCCTCGTCCTGGTCATCGAGCGCCGCGGTGAGGGCACAGTCGACCCCCATCGGCGAGACCGAGAACACTCGTCTTGCCGGCTCGGGGTCGACTACCACGACCTCGGTGACGAGGCTCTCGATGAGTGCATGGCTGACCAAGCGATTGACCGGCGTCACGAGGTCGACCCAGTACGACGACAGGTGCGGCGTAAGAAGTGGAACGTCCAGGATGCGACGGGAACGTAGACCCCGGACGTGGGCGTATTCAGAGATCATGTCGCGGTAGGTCGTGACGTCAGCGCCGCCGATTTCGTACACGCCCGGTGGGACGTGAAGTGACTGTTCCAGATAGGCAAGAAGATCGACAAGCGCGATGGGCTGAATCCGGGTGCGGACCCATCGGGGGCAGACCATGGCCGGCAGTCGCTCGGTCAGATAGCGGAGCATTTCGAAGGAGATGCTGCCCGAGCCGAATACCACCGCGGCACGAAGCTCGACCACGACGACGCCGGAAGCGGCGAGGGCCGAACCCACCTCGTGTCTGCTTGCCAGGTGTGCAGAGCTCGGCGCGTTCCCGAGCGCTCCGACATAGATGATCCGACCGACGCCGGCCTTCGCTGCCGCGCGACCGAACGCGGTAGCTAGGCGGAGGTCGACCTCGCGAAACCCACCACCGGCGCCCATAGAATGGACGAGGTAGTAGGCGACATCGACGCCTACCAGGGCGCTAGCAGTAGCGACTTCGTCGCCTACGTCAACGGAGACAGCCCTGGCCCCCGTGGAGATGGAGTTCACGGAGCGGCCGAGGGCGACAACGTCGTGCCCACTACCGAGTAGGTGCGCAGTGAGGGCTCGCCCAACAAAGCCAGAAGCACCGGCGATGGCAACGTTCATCGAGAGCCTTTCCCGGGAGAGGGCGGTGGGCGAGCACTGACGATGCTCTCGTGTACATCTGTCAGCTAGTGACGGCATCCTTCGCTCTGTGCGCGGCGTCCTTCAGGTCTTCTCCAGTGTTCTTCATCCCGGCCTCGGCCTGGTCGGTCTTCCCTTTGTTCTTAAGATCGCGGTTGCCAGTGATGCTGCCTATGGCCTCCTTCACCCTGCCCTTGGCGTCTTGAGTCCTGTTGGAGGCTCGGTCTTTGGTGCCCATGTGATTTGCTCCTCTGGGATAAGTCGTACCGTCTCTTTCGCCTCGCGAAAGTTCTCGGGTCTTGTCAGGATGCTCCTCGAGGAGCAACAAATGCAGCAATAGCCACGGTGCTCTTAGACGTATCCAACTGGAAGAGGTCGAAGGGACGTCTCCTGAGTGACATCGAAAACGTCACAGAGCATCGAGGTCAGCGCTTAAGGCGACTGAGCTGGTGACGCAGAGCAACTCGGACATCGAACACGCTCGTGCATCTCACGCCCCTACAGCCGGCCGGCCGGCGTGCCGCACGGCTTCCACGGCTACTGGATCTCTGACGAATAGCCAGCTCGCCGTCGGCGGGCAGGATGAAAGGACGATCGTTGACCTGCGTAGCTCGAGAGCAGCTAACTTGAGGAACTCGATGCGACGAGCGAAGCGGAAGACGGTCAGCTCCAGTCAGGGTTGAAAAACCACTCCTGACCTGCTACGATGGAGCGGAAGACGGGATTCGAACCCGCGACCCTCACCTTGGCAAGGTGAGGGTTTTCGTCTGTTTCGGTCCGGTGGGTCCACTGACGTGCGGATCTGTCCACCCAGTTTCCAGCCCGTCCACCCAATCCGTCGCTGTAGTAGAGCGCTCTACTATCCACCCGAGCCTGTCAATGCCACCTCCGCCTCGCTGGGGCGCTCAGGTCGTGGAGCGGTTTGCGCGGGGCGGATAGTGTTCCCGCACAAGGAGCGTTGCAGGAGTCCAGGAGGGGCCGATGCTCTACGGTGCCTATCAAGCCCAAATGGACGCGTTGGCGCCGGTAAAGGCATTCGCCCAATTTCACGACCGACGCGATCAGCCTCCTGCCGGACTCATTCCGAGCCGACCCTATCCTGCGCTGGCTGGCGGCTAGCAGTGAGATGGCCGGGAGGATCGGGCTCAGCCACTCGCGACCCTCGTTTGGGTTCACCGAGACACTGGTCGACGGCGTGCCCGTGGAGGTCCGTGAGGAGTCGATCGCGACGACGCCCTTTTGCACCTTGCTGCATTTCGCCAAAGATGGCACCAAGACTGTCCAACCAAAGGTACTCGTCGTCGCCGCGCTGGCCGGCCACTTCTCGACCCTCTTGTCGTCAACCGTGCGAGCGCTGGCGGCGCACAACGACGTGTACGTGACGGACTGGCACAACACGCGGGACGTCCCCGTGACCGAAGGCTCGTTCGGGTTCGATTCCTACGTCGAGCACATCCGAGAATTCATCACCACAATTGGCCCGGGCACACACGTAGTTGCCGTGTGCCAGCCGTGTCCGGCGGTGCTGGCGACGGTGGCGTTGATGGCCGAGGACGGGGATCCGAATGCCCCGCGGAGCGTGACCTTGATGGCGGGACCAATCGACACCCGCATCAGCCCGACCGTGGTGAATCGACTCGCTGAGGACAGCCCGCTGTCGTGGTTCGAGCAGAACGCCATCACCGTAGTGCCATGGCGTTATGCGGGAGCGGGTCGCCGGGTCTATCCCGGCTTCCTCCAGTTCGGTTCGTTCGTGGCAATGAACTGGCAGAGTCACCTCGATCGCCAGCTCGATCTCTTCCACGACCTGGTCGTTGGGAATACGGCCAAGGCGGAGGCCACGAAGGCCTTCTACGATGAGTACTGCGCGGTCCTCGACCTCCACGCGGACTTTTACCTCGAGACGGTCGATCGGGTGTTCCAGCGACACCTTCTCCCCCGCGGCGAGCTGATGGTCAACGAGCGACGAGTTCGGCTCGAGGCCATGCGAAATGTTGGTCTCCTGACCGTCGAAGGAGCCCGAGACGACATCTGCGGCTTGGGCCAGACCATGGCCGCGCAGGACCTCTGCGCGAACGTGCCACACAGTCGGCGACGGCACCACCTCCAAGCAGGGGTCGGGCACTACGGCGTGTTCAGTGGCACCGCCTGGGAGCGCCAGATCTGCTCTGTCGTGCGCAACTTCATCCTGGCCAACGAGTCCTAGAGGCCCGCCATCCGGTGTTGGGCACTGGACGAGGCAGGAGCGTTTGAGACAGCAGCGCGAAGCTTCGGGCGGTACCGGGCGGCAGCCTTCAGAAAACGTCTTCGGGACAGCCGACAGCGATCTCAGAACTCGACGTCGACGTCGAGCTCTGCGAGGTCATCGGGCTCCTTCTCCGCCGCGGCCAGCCACTCCACCATGTCAGGGAGATCGAGCACGGCGCCGACGTAGGTCGCGCAGTCCTCGGGCAGCTCGACTTCATAGGTCACGAACCGCGTACAGACCGGTGCATACATGGCATCGGCCATGGTGGGCGCGGTGCCGAAAAGCAGTGGCCCGCCACTGGATCGGAGGCAGTCCTGCCAGATGGCGACGATACGGTCGATGTCAGCCTGTGCCCCGCTGAAAATCTTGAATCCCGGATGACGCGCTTTCACGTTCATGGGGAGCGCTGCGCGCAGCTGAGCGAAGCCGGCATGCATCTCGCCACACACCGACCGACACCACGCCCGATCCGAAGGATCCGAGGGAAGCAGAGATGAGTCCGGATGTGTCTCCCAGAGGTACTCTCCTATCGCCAACGTGTCCCACACCTGCATGCCGTCGATGTCGAGGCTCGGCACAAGGAAAGACGGCGAGAGGAGCAGGAGCTCTGCCCGGGCTCCCGGGTCGCGGCTGTCCAGTACGCGCTCGGAGAAGTCGAGGCCGGCGAAGCGGCACATAAGCCAGCCGCGCAACGACCATGCACCGTAGTTGCGGCTGTTGATGGCCAGGGTGGCCTGGCTCATGGCACTCCCGTGGCTTGGGCGAGGTGCTGTGCCACCCCGACGGTGCTCGCCACATTACGTCATGCCGCAGGGAGCCAGACCCGAGGGCCGACACTGCCCTGCCGCGTCCGTCAGTCTTTGGCGACCTTTTTGGTTGATCCCGTGATCGGGTCCGCCAGGGCGGCCAACTCGGTCAGGAAAGATTTCTGACTCTCCATGAGCAACTCGGCAAATCGAAAGCTGGCGCTTATGGCGTCTTCGGGTGTCACCATCGTCGTCGCGAAGGGCACCTCGGGACGAACGGGCATCACGTCCTTGAGGGATGCCACGCCCGCTCCCACCGCCTCCAGGGTCAGCCGCTGACCGGTTTCGAGGACCTTGAGGAATCCGTCCTGCAGTGTTTCGGTGAACTCCATCGTCGACGTCATCGGGACCTCCTGCGCACCGGTATGCCAGCGCCCTAGTCACTTGGGAAACTTATCGGTTGCGAACTATACTACGCACGTGCGGTTTCGTCAATGCCCGGTCGATCTGCGAACTCAGGCGGACGACGCAAAGCGCGCCCGCAGGATCTTCTTGTCGAATTTCCCGACGGTCCCGTTGACGCGACGACCCTCACCGGTTTCTCACGTAATCGCCGGGTGCTGGTGTCCCGGCAGGGTGCGCACGACTCCCGAGCGACCTGGGAGCACGACGCTCGGGTCCGGCCCTCCGGGCCTGCCAGTCGGCCCAGCTCTGCCACCAGACTCCCGGCTCTTCCTGGGAGTCGGCCATCCACCGTTCGGCGCTGCGGTCCGTGTCAACGCCGGTCGTCACCGACATCTTCGGCGACCCCGGCGGGTTCACGAGCGACTGGATGTGCCCCGACGAGGTAAGGCAGAACTCGGTGGTCCCGCCGAAGAGCCGGCAGCTGGCGTAGCAAGCCTGCCATGGGACCAGGTGATCGCTCCGGCCGGCCACGATCATCGTGTCGCAATCGACCTTCGCCAGGTCGACGATCGACCCAAGCACCGAGAGATCACCATTGGCCAGTCGGTTGTGGAGGTAGATGTCGAGATACTTCGCATGCAGGGCTGCGGGCAGAGACGTGGAATCGGCGTTCCAGGCCAGGACATCGAATGCCGAAGGCTCTTCGCCCAAGAGGTTGTTGTTGACCCAGTAGTTCCAGATCAGGTCGTTCGGCCGTAGTGCGGCGAACATGGTCTCGAGCATGAGACCATCGAGCGCGCCGGAGAGCCGAGAGAGACGGACCGAGTTGCCAACCGCCTTGTCCGTCCCGAACATGCCGATCATCGAGGGTACGTCGTAGTCGATCTGCGTCACAGCAAATGTCGCTGCATTCACCCGGCGGTCTCCCTGGGCGGCGTGGTGTCCGAGCAGACTGGCCGTGGTGAGACCACCGGCACAAACGCCCACCACGTTCACCGAGTCGCTGGCGCAGATCTCTGCGGCCGCGCCTAATGCGTCCTCCAGAGCTCCCACGTAGGTGTCGAGGTCCCAGGCGCGCTGCTCGCGAGCTGGGTTGCGCCAACTCACGGCGTAGACCTGGAATCCTCGCCCGACCGCATGCTCCACGAAGCTGCGGCCCGGCGACAGATCCATGACGTAGAACTTGTTGATCTGCGGTGGCACCACGACGACAGGGATCTCCCACACCACATCCGTCGTTGGCACGTATTGGATGAGCTCGCACACCTCGTTCCGGTAGACCACTGCGCCCGGCGTTGCCGCGAGTGTACGGCCCAGTTCGAACGCACTTCTCTCCACCGTGCGTGGACGGCCGCGGTTTTCCACGATGTCCCTGCAGATGTTGCGCCACCCTTTCAGCACGCTTCGTCCAGCCGTCTCGAATGCTCTCTCCCACGCGTCCGGATTCAGGGGAAACAGGTTGGTCGGGGCCAAGGCAGCTGTCAGGTTGTTGACGACGAATCTGGCCCGCTCGTCGGTACGCCAGTCCAGTCCCGCGTCGTCGACGAGTCCCATGACGGCCTCCGCCCAGGCCAAGTATGAGCGGCACAGGCGGCGATAGAAGGGATGATCCTCCCAAGCTCTGTTCTTAAACCTCCAGTCCCGCGGCGAAGGGTCGACCGTGGAGCGATCAGCGGCGATCCGGGCCCACTCGGTTCCCAGCCCATAACACCGCTTGACGGTGCCGCCCGGTCCTACGCGAGCGAATACCGAACCAATGGCCTGTGCGAAACCGAAAAGATCCAACGCCCCAAGCAGGTCCCCACCACCCACTGGGAGCTCGGCATCGAAGCGGGTCGGCGTGTCCGGCACTTGTCACCCCCGGGGACGGATTTTCGGTGCTGGCGTGAAGTTGCCCTAGGATTCGTAGCCCGCGTCCGGGAAGTCGTCAAGCGTTGAACCATATGTTCACGACATCTTCTTCTGGGATCTGGTTCACAATGTCCGGTGTCCACGACGACACCGTCGACGGCGTCGAGCGCGGGACCTGACACGGGAGGTTCGAGGCGATGGATCGTGCGGCGAGTTCGGCCCAGCGAGCCGCGGAGAACGGATTCGGACGGTACCTGCGGACCCAGCGCCAGCTCGCCGAACTGAGCCTGCGCCAGCTCGCCGGCCTCGCCAAAGTGTCCGACGCGTACCTGAGTCAGATCGAGCGCGGCTTGCACCTCCCTTCCGTCGGTATTATTCGCTCTCTCGCCGAATCGCTCCAAATCTCGACGGAGGAACTGCTGGCGCATGCCGCCGGCGTCGACGGTGATGAGGAATCGACGTCCCGGACCACGAATGCAATCAGGGACGATCCGAGACTCGATCAGTCGCAGAAGCGAGCGCTTCTCGCCGTGTATCGCTCGATGATCGGCGACGATGCCGTTTCCTAGGTCCCGTTCCATGACCAACAAGGCGTAGCGGCGAAATTCGAGGTAGTACCAGGGTGAGCGGCTGACGCGCCACTGGTGAGGACCGATGGCGCTTCGTCCGTTGCGAAGCACCGCACTGACGGGTTACTCCATTCATTTAAAAGAGCAAGCACTGGCAGCAGGAGCGAAAAAATGTCTGCGGCCAGAGGACTAGAGGACCCCTTCTGACCTGCTACGATGGAGCGGAAGACGGGATTCGAACCCGCGACCCTCACCTTGGCAAGGTGGCGGTTTTCGTCTCAGTGGTCGGCGCCAATCCCCTGTCGTGCGGTTCCGTCCACCCAGTTTCCAGCCCGTCCACCCAATCCGTCGCTGTAGTAGAGCGGTCTACTATCGCCAGGTCGCGCCGGCCTCCTGGCCATCCTGACTCATCGATCGCCTTAAAGTGGTGGGACTCCATCATTAGCTTTTCCAAAGCCGCTGCAGGCATCGGTCGAGCAAAGATATAGCCCTGCACTCTCTGGCACCCGAGTCCTTTCAGCCTCGCGAGTTGGTCAGCGGTCTCGGCACCCTCAGCCGTTACATGGATACCGAGAGCATCGGCCATCGCCACAATTGCGGCGACGAGGGCCGACGCGTGCGGATCCTTTCCGAGATCCATCACAAATGCGCGGTCGATCTTCACCGCATCAATCGGAAAATGCTTCAGGTAACTGAGCGCCGAGTAGCCCGTTCCGAAGTCGTCGATCGAGAGGAACACGCCCAACTTCTTGATGCGAGCAAGGGTATCGCTGAACTCGTTCACATCCTTGACGAACGAGGTTTCGGTCAGCTCCAGGCAAAGTCCCTCCGGGCGAACACCAGTCCGCTCGATGACGTCCGCGACAAGCTCGGCGACGTCTGGAGCGATCATCTGACGCACTGAGAGGTTCACCGCGACTGACATCGCGGGATCGACGCGTTGCCATTCGGCCAGCCTTCGGCAGGCCTCTTCAAGTACCCACGCTCCGATCGGAACGATGAGTCCGGTCTCTTCGGCGAGAGGAATGAACTCATCGGGACCGACGAGGACCCCATCGGGATGCTCCCACCGCAGGAGTGCTTCTGCGCTCACCATAGCCCCGGTCGAGAGATCGACAATGGGCTGGTAATAGACGGTGAACTCCTCGCGTTCAAGTGCACGCCACAACGCTGCGGCCATCGTCGAGCGTTGCTCGGCCTTTAATCGCAACTCTTCGTCGAAAAGTTCGATGCAGCCGCCCCCCCGGTCCTTCGCCCGATACATGGCGCTGTCGGAGTCTCGCAACAAGGACTCTGGAGTGGCGACCCTGTCGGCCACGGCAATCCCGACGCTGATCGTGATGCTGGTTTCCTCCCCGCGAATCATGAACGGTTGGCGGAGTGATTCAAGATATCGATTCGCGATATGTTCGATCTCGAACAAAGAGGGGTCGTCGCATACAATGACGAACTCGTCTCCTCCGATCCGGGCGACAGTGTCGCCAGGTCGAATTGAACTAGTCAGCCGGCTGGCCACCTGACAAAGCAGCTCGTCTGCAAGAGCGTGACCCAACGCCTCATTGGTCATCTTGAAGTGATCGATGTCGACGTACACCACCCCGAGCTTGGTGCCGTGCCGGCGTGAGCCTGCAAGCCCATGGGCGACACGGTCCAAGAGGAGCGCCCGGTTCGGAAGTCCGGTGAGCATGTCGTGTAGTGCCTGATGAGCGAGTTGCTCTTCTAACGACTTGTGGTCAGATATGTCGAGGAAGTGCGCGAGGAAGCACTGTGGCTTCCCTATCTCGTCTCTCACGAGGGTGACGTGTGTTGATGCCCACACGACGGTGCGGTCCGGTCGCACGTACCGGCGCTCGTCCGAATAGGTGTCGTCGTCGCGGGCAAGCTGCTTCAGGAGAACCTGCCAAAGCGGCACCTCGTGCGGATGGTTGAACTCGGTCCAGCGTCGACCGACGAGCTCTTCTGACGGTCGACCGAGAAGAGCGCACACCGCGGCGTTAACACGGATCGGCACACCCTCAAGATCGAGAATCGCCGCACCGATTCCGGCTTGCTCGAAACCGGCCTCGAAACGAGACGAAGCGAGGTGCTGTTGTTGCTGCGCCTCGATCCTCTCGGTGATGTCTATCGCGACGATCCCGAGTCCGATGACATCTTTAGCCGATCGCACTGGGTAGTAGCTGCAAAGCCAGTGGTGCGTGCGGTCGCCGTCGGCCGCAGTCACACCGGTCACCGGAACACTGGCAATCGGCTGATTTTGGTCGATCACCCTCTTGTACAACGGCTCCAACTGTGGCCAAAGGTCGGGCACGACATCCGCAGTCAATCGCCCGATCTGGTCCGCTGCGGCTCCGCCAGTCACAGAAGCAAGTACTTCGTTGATGCGAATGATCCGAAAGTCACAGTCGACGAAGCCCAAGCCCACGGACGAGGCGTCGAACATGGCGAGAACTGAATCCGCTTCTGCTGAGTCTCGAATTGCGCGTTGGGGGCAATCGCCTGACCGCTTTGTCTGAGTGCAATCGACGGGGGTCATCGGTCTGCTTCTTCTGAGACTCGATCAGAACGCTCGACAGTCGGGGCCCACGCAACAAGGAAGTTCATTCGATCTCACTCACAGAACATCAGAACCCGGTGGCCGCGATGATGGAGCCGTTCAGGCGCGTGCCCGACATACCTCCGTCATAGGGAGCGTCGCCGTACGTGAATACCTCGCCATTCGCCGAGGCCACCCAGTACCCTCCGCCGTCCGAGGTGGTGAAGATGGCCGAGGCTGAGTTGGCGGCCGCCACTGAGCCCAGAGGGCTTCCCCGGTCAACAGCGTCGCCATAGGCGTACACACTCCCGTTGGCCAGAAGGACCCAGTAGCCCAGTCCGTCGGTGGTACGCACCATGGAGGTGACGGGAGAGCTCTGTGGTCCCGGGGCCCCGAAGTACGACGCGTTGCCGAAGGTATAGATGTTCCCCGAAGCGGTGATGAGCCAATAGCCCCGACCGCTGGAATCGGGAGCGACCGCTACGGCCGCACCCCCACACCCGCCAATCCCCGGACAGGAGCCCTCGAAGGCGGCGTCACCGAATGCGAAGACCCCTCCGTCAGAAGCGACCATGAAGTAGCCGCCACCGTCGAAGGATGGGACCATGCCGACGATGGGGGCATTGAGGTGCTTACCTCCGACCGTACCTGCGGGTGCAAGGCCCAGCCCGGGAATGGAGCCATAAAAGCCGGCATCACCGAAGCTGAAGATTCCCCCATCTGAGGCCACCAGCCAGTAGCCACCCTCACTGACGGTCGCGGTGATGCCGACAACCGGGCGCTGGAGCTTCAAGCTCCCCGTCGAACCGTAGAACTGGGCGCCACCGAAGGTGAAGATGCCCCCGTCGGATCCCACCAGGTAGTAGCCCTTTGCGGCTGCGCCGGGAGGACTCGTTGGTGCTGTGGGGACGACCGTTGGTGGAGCGGGGTTCGTGGCGTTGATCGTCCACTGGGCGAAGAGAGTCTGATTGGCGGTGAAGGGATCGCTGGCTCCGTCGGCGTAGGCGGTGCCCGAGCCGTCGGCGGCGCTGTTCCACCTGGCGAAGACGTAGCCGGTGCGGCTAAAGGCGTTGGCGCTCAAGGGGGTGGGGGCGAAGTCGGTCTCGGGTGCCATGAGGCCGCCCGTCGAGCCGTTGCCGTTGAAGGTGACGCTGTAGCTGGCGTTGATCGTCCACTGGGCGAAGAGAGTCTGATTGGCGGTGAAGGGATCGCTGGCTCCGTCGGCGTAGGCGGTGCCCGAGCCGTCGGCGGCGCTGTTCCACCTGGCGAAGACGTAGCCGGTGCGGCTAAAGGCGTTGGCGCTCAAGGGGGTGGGGGCAAAGTCGGTCTCGGGTGCCATGAGGCCGCCCGTCGAGCCGTTGCCGTTGAAGGTGACCGAATGGCTTATCGGAACCGACACCGTGATGTTCGTTTCGCTGGCGGCCGATCCGTCACCGTCGATGACATCAGCCGCCTGCGTGGCCTCGATGGTGCACGTGCCAGATGCGACGTAGGTCAATGCGCCGCTTGTTGAGCCCACCGCACAGACCGAGGCGGTTAACGAGGTATAGGTGATGGCACCCGTGTCACTAGGTGCTCCAGTCGCAAACACCGTATCGGTCGTGGTGCTGGTCAAGGCACTCGTCGGAGTGGGCGGCGAGATGAAGGTCACCGCGTCTGGAGCTGAGATGGTGTTGTCGGCCAAAGTGACCAGGCCGTCGGAGAGAGCACCACCGTCGAGGGAGGCGCCCGCACCCAGTGTGATCGCTCCGATCGCCATGATGGTCCCCGAGAACGAGGACGACGCACCGGTTGTCGCTGCTCCGTTGACCTGCCAAAAGACGTTGGATGCTTGGGCGCCATTGATCAGGTGGATCGTGCTGGATGCTGCCGTGCTGAGAGCGGCATTGACCTGGAAGATGAAGACCGCATTCGGATCGTTCTGACCATCGAGCGTCATCGTCCCTGTCAGCGAGATGGCGGCTGCGGCAGAATAGACACCGGCGTCGAGGATTGCTCCGTTCTGGTCCCCCCTGATGCTGGCACTCGGTGTGCGCCCGGCTGCGGCGGAGTAGGCCTGGGCGAAGTCCGCCTGTGCCTGCACGGCCTGTGAGTCCCCAGCATGCGTGGTGCCGTGGTCGACACCGAGGGGAAAGCCAACGATCAGACCGCCAGGGCCTGCCCCGAGGTCACCGTTGATGACGGTACCGGCCGTGCTGGTGACGCCCGTCCCGCCCAGGACGCCATAGTTCACGGCGGTACCCAGGTTCAGTGGCATAGTGGGCAACGAGACCCGGATGCTGGTGTTGTTCGTTCTCGATCCGTCACCGTCGATGACATCAGCCGCCTGCGTGGCCTCGATGGTGCACGTGCCAGATGCGACGTAGGTCAATGCGCCGCTTGTTGAGCCCACCGCACAGACCGAGGCGGTTAACGAGGTATAGGTGATGGCACCCGTGTCACTAGGTGCTCCAGTCGCAAACACCGTATCGGTCGTGGTGCTGGTCAAGGCACTCGTCGGAGTGGGCGGCGAGATGAAGGTCACCGCGTCTGGAGCTGAGATGGTGTTGTCGGCCAAAGTGACCAGGCCGTCGGAGAGAGCACCACCGTCGAGGGAGGCGCCCGCACCCAGTGTGATCGCTCCGATCGCCATGATGGTCCCCGAGAACGAGGACGACGCACCGGTTGTCGCTGCTCCGTTGACCTGCCAAAAGACGTTGGATGCTTGGGCGCCATTGATCAGGTGGATCGTGCTGGATGCTGCCGTGCTGAGAGCGGCATTGACCTGGAAGATGAAGACCGCATTCGGATCGTTCTGACCATCGAGCGTCATCGTCCCTGTCAGCGAGATGGCGGCTGCGGCAGAATAGACACCGGCGTCGAGGATTGCTCCGTTCTGGTCCCCCCTGATGCTGGCACTCGGTGTGCGCCCGGCTGCGGCGGAGTAGGCCTGGGCGAAGTCCGCCTGTGCCTGCACGGCCTGTGAGTCCCCAGCATGCGTGGTGCCGTGGTCGACACCGAGGGGAAAGCCAACGATCAGACCGCCAGGGCCTGCCCCGAGGTCACCGTTGATGACGGTACCGGCCGTGCTGGTGACGCCCGTCCCGCCCAGGACGCCATAGTTCACGGCGGTACCCAGGTTCAGTGGCATGGGCGCAACACCTGCTTGCGCTGGTCGAGAATTTATGAACTGCCCCATCAACAGGATGAGGCCGACCAACGAAGCGACGACGACCGCGGACGCAGGCCTACTAGCCATCTTAGGGTTCATTTTCTCCGCCCTTCTCTTTGTGAAGGGCGGGGAAACCTGACCCGCGACTCCTTGATCCGAAGGACCTCAAAAGACTGTGTTGGCAATGGCATATTTTGCGAGTTCGCCGATTGCCCCACTTGCGACTCTCGAATCCCATCAACGAGCCGATCGTCTGATGCCGTGATCTGAGTGAAGTCAACCGTGGACACTGGGCGCTGCTTAGAAATCCCCCTCACGACCCCTCGTCTCGGCAATCGAGAGCGGGTCTATGGAACGGCACCGCTGAGTCGCGTGAGCGGCCTCGGACTCGAACTGAATCCGATCGACCCGTATAACAATACCTGTCATTTAGAAACTGATGTTAATTACCCGGTAATATTGGGACGGTTTTGATAAAGCAGCATGAAACCGGCGTCATCGTTATAGTGCTAACCATGGACGGTGAAGAGGTGGTTGGCGCCCTGGGGACCGTTCCCGAATTTCGGTTCCTCACGAATCACGGCAATGCGTTACTGCTGATCGCCCGGGATCCCCGCATTCGCATACGAGACATCGCTGCACTGCTCGACATCCCCGAGCGCGCTGCGCAGCGCATCGTTGCCGATCTTGTCAAATCCGGGTACATCGACAGCGAACGGCAAGGCCGGCGGAACGTCTACAGCGTGAGAGTTGATCGGCCGTTCAGCTTGCCGTTTCAACGTGACATCGACATCGACGCCCTGCTGGGGATCCTCGCCCACGTTGGCGATCCGGGAGTCTCGGCTCCTGATTGAGGCCCTGAACCCATCTCCCCCATCCTCACCGAACGACCGAGCAGCGATGACTACGGCCTTTGAGGAGTGGCGCGACGAGGACACCTGGGAGACCGACACCGTCGCCCCCAAATGACCGGGAGATCGTGGACCACTCTGCCGGCTCACGCGCTTCACGCGAACTAGGAGGAGTTCATCGACGAGGTGCTTTCCCCAGGTCGGCCGGCGGTGCTCGACCAGGGGACTATTCTGAGCGGTGATCATCCGCCGCGTCTACGACGACACGACACACTGACGCCCGGTTCATTCGGATGCGCGACGGCAAGGCATAGACAGCCCTGCCTTGTGCGACTGCATCTCAGTGCAACGAACTCTGGGCCCAGGTCTCGCCGGCAGCTGGTTGAACGCGCCAATCTGCAGCGCTAGTGACGCGTTCGACGCGCAGGCGGTCCTGCGCCCACGCACTCGCCAACTCAACACATCGAGACGCGAGCGACTCCTCGATATGGGAGCGTCGGGGGTTGAAAAGCGCCCCTGATCTGCCACGATGGAGCGGAAGACGGGATTCGAACCCGCGACCCTCACCTTGGCAAGGTGGTGTTTTCCGTCTCCGCGGTCGGCGCCACTCCCCTGTCATGCTGTTCCGTCCATCCAGTTTCATTTCCACTCCGTCCACCCAATCCGTCCCTGTAGTAGAGCGCTCTACTACGACAACGCGGCAGGTATTCGAGTGTTTCTCCGCTAGGCCTAGAAGCCAGTCATGGGACTTGCCCGGCAACTGAAAAGTGTGTGTCTCTGCGCAACAATCGCTTGGCAAGAGGATCGGAGTAGGTGGCGCGCTCGTCCTCCAGCATCAACCGAAGAGCACCTTGACTTTGTTGTGTTTGACGGTTGACGGTTGAGGGTCGCTGTGGTTGGTCGCCTCGACCCAAGCGTGCCATCCCCCCTTGTGAAGGGCCATCACTCGCCGCTCATCGTGCCCCACCGCGGGTTCGGCCGCATCTCCCAGATTTCAACAAACATGCGCAAACCCCAGAGTTTCCGCAATCTCTCGTCGCAACAGCGGGGATTCACTCAAGAATCCTCAGCAATTGCCGACATAGCTGTATAGCCATCATTTTGTTGGTGTAGGGCAAGCAGTGAGACTTGAGGTGCACCTCATGGTGCAGATGCGGAATAAGAGGATGTTGTCCATCTTGGTGGCATGCGGTATCGCACTGGCGATCGGTGGTGGTGCCTATGCATTTACGGCCTCGAACACCGTTCCGGCGACGACAGTTGGTGCGGGAGCCGGTGCCGTTTCGGGATACACGGTGACCAATCTTCACTACACGCTGGACGCAACGACGCCGGCCAATATCGATTCGCTGACGTTCACGATCAGCCCAGCCGTTCCGAGTACGGGCTCAGGGAAGGTCATCATCGCAGCGGCTCTGAGCACTGGTGGCCCCACGAATTACACCTGCACGACTGACACCGGTGGTTCGAACGTCACGTGCGCGACCATTCTCCCGACACAACTCACGGCAGCACTGTTGACAGGCGTGACGGTCGTCGCAGCTCAGTAGCAGCGGCGAGGTGACACGCCCCAACGAGACGAGGAAACGGGTGTGGTGCAGCGGATGGCGTCCGCGCCACAGCGCCCGTGTCCTCGGGATGCAGCCGAGGAGGCCCGCGCGGGCTCATGAGATCGTACCGAGCGAAGATCGCAGGCGTCATCGTTGCAGCTGCGGTCCTCTTTGGCGTGTGGACTTTCTTCGCGCCAACGAAGCTAGGCGGGACGACGACCTATTCGATCACCGACGGCATCAGCATGAACCCGTTGCTGTACAAGGGCGACTTTGCGGTCATCCGAGCTCAGTCGAGCTATCACGTGGGCGAGGTCGTCCTCTACCAGAGCCAGGTCCTGCACAAGCCGGTGCTGCATCGCATCATCTTGATTCAGAACGGCAACTACTTTTTTAAGGGGGACAACAATGATTTCGTTGATCCTGGGTACGCAACGCGTAGCGAGCTCATCGGAGAGCTCTGGTTCCACATCCCCCACGTCGGAGCGGTTCTCGGCTGGTTCGGCGTGCCGGCGCATGCATCCCTGCTGGCCGGCATCGCCGCCATGGCCGTCGTCCTCACTGGTGCCAAGACATCCAAGGGTGGGCGGCGCCGGCGCCGGCGCGGCCGGTCGCCACCTCGTCTGGGTCAGCTGTCGCACACCATGACCCGCGAATCGACGCCGAGACACGGGAACGAGCCGCGGGGACCCGGCGAGCGGCGCTCTGCCACAGGATCCGGACCGGCAACGACGAGACCAGAGCAGGAGCGGAGATCCGGGATCGGCATGACGCCTCAGCAGGTCGCGGCGCGTCGTGCCCCCTCCTACTTCGAGGGCCCGAAGTCAACCCTGATAGCGCTTTGCTTCCTGACGTTGCTCGCCGCGGTCTTTCTCGGGGTTGGTTACAGCCGACCGCTCCTCCGGACTGCACCGCTGAATGACGCGTATCGACAGACCGGCACCTTCTCCTACTCGGCCGCCGTGAAGGCTCCGACGGCGGTCTATCCGACCGGCGCCGTCAAAACAGGCGATCCCGTCTACCCGAGCCTGGTCAGTTCGCTCGGGCTGAACTTCAAGTACCAGTTTGCGTCGCCGCTTCCGCATCACGTCACGGGCACCATTCAGCTCCGCACGCTGGTGTTGTCGAGTACCAACACCTGGAAGAGCCTTTCCACCGGTACGGCTACCGCCCCCTTCGCCGGTGACACAGCGACCGTTTCCACCACTCTGGCCTTGAGCGGTCTCTATGCCCTGATCAACGCTGTCTCCGCGCAGTCGGGCGTGGCCGGAGCCAACTACGCGGTCGATGTGCAGCCGGTCGTCCGCATCACGGGCACGGTGGGCGGCAATCCGATCAAGACAACGTTCCTCCCCGTACTTCCCTTCCAAGTGGCCCCGACGGCGCTCACTCTCGACGTCCCCGTTGCACCCGCTCCGCCAGGAGCAACCTACGTCGCCCCAACAGCCGCCTCCGCCCTGGCGGCGGGCCTCAACCCGACGCAGTCCGGAAGCGTTCCCCACATCGACCCCAATATGGTCTCGGTGCTGAAGTACGAGGTCCGAGTCTCCCTGCTCCGCTCGGGCGGCCTGACTCTCGCCGTGCTCGCCGTGCTCGTTGCGGTGCTGCACGACGTCCTGCGCCGCCGCAAGACGGTGCGAAGCGACGAAGAACAGATCGCCAAACAGGTCGGGTCACTGATCGTGCCGGTCGACCGGCTAGCCGAAACCGACGGGTCAGCGCGCCTGGTCGTCCTCGACTTCGCTCATCTCGCCGGCCTTGCCCACTATCTGGAGCGGCCCATCCTCTACGAGATGAGGGACGGACAACGACGCTACGAGGTCGATGACGAGACTCGTCGGTACGTCTATCAGCCCGCGTCTGAGATGAGCATTCTCTCCGACGCCAATGCTGCGACCGGGCGCGCCGGGGACGACTCGGGCCTTTGGTCCGAGAGCGACCGTCAGGAGCATCGGGCGAGGGAGGTCGAAGCAGGTGTCGCGACGCTCTAGGCGTCTCCGCCGGCCGCAGCACGTCATCGCGGCCCGGGTCGGTGCGGGCATCGTCGTCCTCCTGGTGACAATCACCCTGGTGACGAGCTTCACCGCCAGCACCAACGTCCCGGTCAGCCACGCCGGCACCAGTACCCAGGCCCGCACGATCATGCAGCTGGCCCCGGCGGGTTGCAGTTCGCTCACCCTCACGGTGCTGGTGCAAGGATCCGGAACGTTCTCGAACAGTCAATCGAACGCGCTCGTGTTGGGCAGTGCGGGCTCGAACACGATCACCGACACCGGTACCGGGAACTGCATCGTGGGAGGGGGGGAACGGACAGCACGACCGGCACAGCCACTGACATCTGCATCACGGGTCCGACCCTCAACATCGCCAATCCGTGCCCTGTTGCCGCGCCGACGCTCAGCTTTGCGATATCTGGAACTCAGCCGACCACGGCGACCGCAGGTACCGCGTTCAACGTCACGATCCATGCCCTGAGCAACGGGGCCCTCGATACGACCTACACCGGCGCCCACACGCTCACGTGGGGCGGTGCCAATGCCAGCCCATCGGGAGCGGTGGCGACTCTCCCAAGCCCCTCTTGGGCCAGTGGCAGCGTGACCATCCCGATCATCTTGGTTGCCGCTGACACCGAGACACTGAACGTGACCGACGGGACGGCCCGCAACCTCACGTTTGCGCCGATTGCGATCACGGCCGGCGCCGCTGCTCGACTGGCCTTTACCAGCATCAACCCGGCCCCGGTAACCCTTCCCTGCTATTTCACCTGCCCGCTCACGGGTTTCGGCCGTGGGACCACGGCGTCGTTCACCGTGTCCGTCACCGACAACGAGGGCAACGTCAAGTCAGCCATCGGCTCCGGCCATACGGTGACGTTCACGTTCGCCAATGCAGGTCCCGGAGCGTCCGGCACGCCGACCGGCGCTCAGGCATTCCCAGCGACGGGCGCGGCCGTGTCAACGCGATTCACCTTCACGTCCTCCACGAGCGCCTTGTGGACCACCGCCACGCTGACCCTTGCCGCGAACGGCACCTACACCTCAGCCACCGCCGCAATCAGCCAATGAACCGGAGCCCGTCAACCGCCGCAAGAACACGGCCATCCCAAAAGGAAAGTTGCAACTCAGGGGCGCTCTAGGCCCTGACGGAGACGCATCGTAGTAGCGGAGGGCGGAATTCGACCCCGCGACCCTCGCCTTGGCAAAGGTTCGCAGACGACCCCACCGACGACGTCCGAAAGAAGTTCGGAGTGCTGCTCAACGTTCCTCCCGCCGCACCAAACTGAGCTTCAGCTCGCGGCTCAGGGTGACGACGGTCAAGACAGATGAACCGACAAAGCGATTGGACACCTGGCAGCGCTTTGAGTTGAAAGCGGGACCCTGGCGAAGGCGGAGCCGGGGTTAAAACATCGGCTCTGACCTGCTACGATGGAGCGGAAGACGGGATTCGAACCCACGACCCTCACCTTGGCAAGGTGTTTGAGATCGTCCACGGCATGCTGAGCGATCGTCTGAGCTGCTAGTCAGTCCACACAATGTCCACCCGTTCCGCCTGAATTCGACCCTGTTGTAGAGCGGTCTACTACGCCCCACAGCCACACCAGGATCTGCAGCGACCTTCGGCCCCGCTTCCTCTTGGGGCTTGATGACCTATCACCTGCAACGGCTCCGGCTCCACGGGATCATCGAGCGATTGCCGGGCACCCACACCAACCGAGTCACCTCCGACGGCATCCGCGACGCCGTGTTCTACACCAAGGTCGACCGTCGCTCGAAGCGGACCACCCCCCAGCAGCCATCGAGCTTCGACGCGCTCTTTCCACGATCGACAGATCAGGGGAGGACTACGTCACGAACGCTCGGATCGGACTTGCAGCTTGAAACTTGTCACGATGTTATGACTTCGGAGCTCTGAGCAGAGTTAGAGGGCCACGGCGCATTTTGACTCTCACCTGCCCCTCCGGGAGAGGCTCAGTCGGTCGAAACAATTCGTTGGCGACCACACCTATGCTTCGGTCGCCCGTGATCGAACCAGGATGGAGCTCGCATGCGCAGTGAGCAAAGCGTCCCCGCTATCGCGTGTCATGCTCAGCCATCTCTTTCTGTCGGTTCAATGCGTCCCGTAGCGCGGCTCGCGAGGCGATACCCAATTTGGGGAACACGCGATACAAGTGTGTTCCCACGGTACGGGATGACATATGCAGCTGCAGCCCGATCTGCTTGTTTGTCATACCTGTCGCGGCCAGGCGGGCTATCTCCAACTCCTGGGGAGTAAGCGACTCGGCCTGAGGCCGTTCGGCGAGTGGCTTCGCCAGGCCCGTGGCCCGCAATTCGCTGGCCGCTCGCCCGGCCCACGGCCGAGCCCCGAGTCGCTCAAAGGTTCCGGCCGCAGCATTCAGATACCGACGAGCGTCCGCAATGGACCGGTTGCGCCTTAGGTGTTCTCCATATACGAGCTGAACACGCGCGACGTCAAAAGGAAACCGGTCGACGCCGGGTACCGCAAGTGCTCGCTCGAACAACTCCCCGCCATGCTCGTCCGATGCCGCTATCGCAGCTGAACCTCCGCAAAGCAAAGCAAGCCTCGGAGAGATCCCCGCAATATTGGTTCGGCGCATGGCCTCGACGTGCGCCGTCGCTTCGGCACGTCGACCAGTGCGAACAGCAGCTTCGACGAATCCCATGATGCTGTAGACGGCTGTCGAAACGTATGGGGGGAGTTGGCCTGCCGGTGTGATTGATGCTGCCAACTGATACCCCGTCTCGAATTCACCCTGCCCCATTGCGGAGTAATGCAGCGCGAGGTTTGAGATCGCGTGGACCGTACGAGCACGTCGTGGCGTCGCCCAGCGCATCATTTGATCTGTCAGCGTTTGCGTCGTCTCATACTCGCCTCGAAACGCTGCAAGCACAGCCTTCGTCTGTATTGCAGGCCACGCAAAGAGCCCGTATCCATGCCGTTCGCAGAGTTCGATGCTCTCGTCGGCCAGTTGATCGGCCTCCTCCCATCGGCCAGTCTCGATGTCGTCGGTGGCGAGTAACGCCAGAGCCGGGACGGCAAGAGCAATCGTCCCACCTGCCCGCGCCTCACGAACGACGTGCCACAGGATTTGGCGGCAATCAGTCAGTCGATCGACAAATGCACTCGTACTGGCGATGCGCACACTCTCGATCGCATCCGTCTGTACCGTGAGGTCCATAATCGCTCGGTCGAGACTCTCGAGTGCATCTGCCGATGCGTAACAGGGGTCTGCGAAAATGGTACTTGCAAGATACAGAGAGGTTGGCAACGGGGCAGGAAAGTGAACGAGTGCCTCATTGAAACGCTTCCAGAGTTCGTCGCGACCACCGAAATAACAGAGCAGAACGAGTAGCTGGAACGCTTCTTCGAGGGCGACTAGGTCGACGCCTGGGTCGTCACC
Source organism: uncultured Acidimicrobiaceae bacterium (assembly GCA_963736225.1). Taxonomy (GTDB): domain Bacteria; phylum Actinomycetota; class Acidimicrobiia; order Acidimicrobiales; family RAAP-2; genus Bog-473. Next base: position 760,806 of record CAVTOF010000004.1, read on the forward strand.
TTCGTGTTCGATTGTCCGAACCAGGAGACGATAGGCGGTGTCAACATCACCGTCGCCGTTGACGAGGAGATAAGCCGCTGCTGTGGAGGCATAGAGCGACCCAGTGGAGTCGAGATCACCGTCTCGTGCCGCCGACAGAAGGTCGGACGCGTCCGAGAGAGTGCCGGTTAGGCCCGATCCGACGTACGCAGCCTGGGCAAGACGTCGTCTGCGCGTGATGCTGTCCGGTGTGAGCTCCGAAGCGCGTGTCAGAGCGGCGACTGCTCCCGGTGCGTCACCTCGTCGCAGGATGTGATGAGCCGTGTCCTGGAGCAAACTGGCGACATTTTCATCAGGGTGAAGAGAAGCTTCGGCCAGGTGCCAAGCGCGCCGTTCAGGCTGATCCGAATACTGCGCTCCCAATGCACGGTGGGCTCGGCGGCGCTCGTCTGCAGTGGACCCTGCAACGACCGACGTGCACACGAGGGGGTGGCGAAAGAGGACACGGCGGGTCGCCGCGTCGACGCGAATCAATCCCGCACGTTCAGCTTCATCGAAATCGTCGAATCCTGCCCCGGCCGGCAGAATGGCAAGATCGCCTGAACCATCGAGTGCCGCAAGCAGCAGCAAGCAACGCGCACCGTCGGAGAGCGAAGCGATCTTGGACAGAAAGAGTCCCTGCAGCCTCCTGCCCGGAGATGAAACCCCGGGCGATCCCTGGGGGTTAAAGCCACGAGAAGTTGAGAAATAAGGAGGCAGCTCGAGCAACGCCAAGGGATTTCCACGCGCCTCGAGGACGACGCGTTGTCGGATCTGGGGTGCCAACGACGGGAACCGTGCGTCGACTAGGTCCCGCGCTGAGCCGGTCTCCAACGGCAGCACTTCCAACTCGGGAAGGCCTGCATGTTCGAAAAAGCTCTCCTCATCGCTGCGTGTGGCACCTAGGAATCCCACAGGACTTCCGATCAGTCGGCGGAAGGTGAAGGCAAGAACCGTCGCACTGGCGCGGTCGAGCCACTGGAGGTCGTCCACCACGAAGAGCAGCGGGCGAGAGGCCGACGCATTTCGGAGAACCGCGAGCGTGGAGTTCGACACCGTAAATCCGTCCGGCAGCCGACCTGTGCCAAGACCTAACGCAATCTTGAGCGCCTCAATATCCGTGTCTGCGTCGTCTACGAAGTCACCCCGGAGAGGGAGCAGGACTTGGTGGAGTCCAGAGAACGTTAACTCGGTCTCGAACTCCACGCCCGAGGCTCGTATGACTTGGGTGCCCGCGGCTAACGCGGTTTGGGCCGCACTATCCAAAAGGACCGTTTTTCCGATGCCTGGTTCACCGAACAGGACCAATGCCTCGCCGACGTCAGCGGCGCGCTCTACAAATGCATCGATCAGTGCCAGTTCCAGCCCACGTCCGACCAGCGACTCTTCGGTGAGACCCATGCGGCGCCACCCTTTGGATCAAACGGTCGGGCTCAGTGGCGAAAACAGCAACCCGACAGGAGATCTAAAGCTAGCCGCTGACCCCGAAATCATGTCCGATTTCCAATAGCGACGGTTGCCACTCGGCCGATCCAGTTCTGGCTGGGGTGGATCTTGCAAGACCTGCCCGCGAAAGACCTGGTCGAACTGGTCCAGCGTCAAATGACCGATGAAGGGATCGTCGCCCAACGCTAGAGGTGGACCGAGCGCTTTCCTTACCGTGGTCGCATGGATCCACGACCGAGCAAAGGAGCGAGCGTGACCAGCACGGGAAAAACCTCGAGAATCGAGACCAAAGACGACGACCACGGGACTAGCCAGTCGATCCCGGTGAGCCCGAGCGGGAGGAAGCCGTCGTCCTCTTCTACGACGCGCACTGGTCCGAAGGTGTTCAACGGGGGTGCCCGGGCCGCCACCGACCCTGAAGGACCCACCGGCCGGCTCGCAACCTGGCTGGCGGCCACCAATCTGAACGATGTTCCTACCTCTGTCCGCGAGCATGCCAAGCACCTCATGCTCGATGGTGTCGGCTGTGCCCTCGTCGGCGCCCAGCTTCCTGTCTCGCGCAAGGGCGTCGAGGGTGTCACCGCGCTGGACGACGCAGGCAGTGCCGCGCTCATCGGCTGGGGAG
>CAVTOF010000005.1:0-1071305 GCA_963736225.1 uncultured Acidimicrobiaceae bacterium
AATGCCCTCTGGGGCACCGTGGCGCGGGTGGCGCGTGAGGAGTTGGCCGCGGTGGCTCCGGGCCACGTGGCGGTGCTCGGTCCCTCTGTGATGCTGCCCGAGCTCGTCCGGGCGCTGGACGAGGCGGGCCTCGATCCCATCGATCCCGCGCGACCCCGCGGGTGACGGGTTGGCCGCTGCGCTGGTCGTCTTACCCGCCGACGAGACCAACGGCCTGGAGTTCGATTCGGTGGTGGTCGTGGAGCCGTCCTTGGTGGCGGCGGTGGGCGACGACGCTGCGGGAGAGGGCCCGCCCGTGGCCACGACACGGGGCCTCCGGACGCTGTACGTGGCGTTCACCCGGCCGACCAGGCGGCTGAGCATCGTGCACACCGAGCCGCTCCCCGTCGACCTGGGCTGACCAGGGCATTCGGGCGCGCCGGGGCGGGCGCGCGCGGGCACCTCGTTAGTTGGCGTTTCGCGCGCGCGGTCGGCTAAAAAAGCCCTGTGACCCAGGCTGTCTCGGCGGAGGTCCCCGCGCCCCAGGGGAAGATCGTCCACGACCGGCCACCGATGCTGGCCGTCGGGGTCATGATCTGGCTCGGGTCCGAGCTGATGTTCTTCAGCGGACTCTTCGCGGCCTTCTTCACGATCCGGGCGAACACCATCGGCCCGTGGCCGCCGGCCGGCACCCAGCTCGACACCCTGCGGGCCGGGTTCTTCACGCTGATACTCGTCTCCTCGAGCTTCACGATGCAGCGCGCGGTGTTCCAGGTGGAATGGCGCAAGCGGCGGTCAGCCCGCATCTGGATCGTGTGGACAATGATCCTGGGGACGGCCTTCCTCGGCAACCAGGTCTACGAGTGGCTGTTCAGCCCGACCCGCTGGTACACGAACTCTCTACGGGTCGCTCTTCTACATCATGTCGGGCCTGCACGGGCTCCACGTCTTCATCGGCCTGGTGGCAATGGTCTTCCTCCTCGGCCGCATGCGTGGTGACGTCGGGGGCGACCCCGGCGAACTGTCCGCCGTACAGGGCGTCTCGTACTACTGGCACTTCGTCGACATCGTCTGGGTCGGGCTCTACAGTTGCCTGTTCCTCCTCAAGTAGGCATGCGAGGCATGCACGCACCACGAACGAGGACGTTTCGTACCGGGATCCTGCTCCCCGCGGGCCTTCTCGTCGTGGCGACCATGGCGTCGCTGGCGGTGCTCTTCCCCGGTGTCGACGCCGGCGCGGCGGGGCACTCTGACGCGTCGCAGGTGGCGTTGAACCCCTCGCAGGTGACGACGCGGGCGTGCGGCACGGTCACCGTCAAGGGCGTCACGAACGCGGTGCACAACGCCGGCAACCCGTTCAAGAGCGACAGCCGGTACTGCCTCAACGGCCATCTGATCTCCTACGGCAACGCCTACATCACCTACGCCAACCCGCCGCGGTCCTTCATCGAGGCCGGCCGGCTGTTGTTCGCGCAGACCTGCTCGAGCTGCCACGGCAACGAGGCCAACGGCGTCGGCCCCGAGGGTCAGGCCACCATCGGCCCGAACCTGCAGGGCGTCGGCTCGGCCACGGTCGACTTCTGGGTGAGCACGGGCCGTATGCCGGCCGCCGACGTCAAGGCGGTGGAGGCGGAGCAGGCGCGCCACCCGCCTCACGCCGCTGCAAGCGCTGGAGCTGGCGGCGTGGGTGAACTCGCTCGATCCGGCGGTGCCGGCTGTGCCCTACCCGCACCTGCAGGGTACGAACCAGTCGGTCGGCCAGGACCTCTTCTCCCTCAATTGCGCCGCCTGCCACACCATCACGGGCTCGGGCGACACGCTGGCCTACGGGACGAATGCGCCGTCGCTGCAGAACAGGAACGTGACGGCCCAGCAAGTCGCCGAGGCCATCCGTATCGGGCCGGCCAACATGCCGCGCTTCTCGGGCAACCTGACCGACCAGCAGGTGGCCGACATCGTCTCGTACGTGACAGGCCGCCTGCAGCACCCGGACAACCCCGGCGGGTTTTCGCTCGGCGGTGTGGGACCGGTGGCCGAGGGCTTCGTGGCCCTGCTCATCGGGGTCGGGGGCCTCGCGCTCATCTGCTTCTGGATCGGGGACCGCTCGTGAGCGACGCCGACCATCAGCCGTCGCGCACCCGGGTGCCGATGCCGGTCGCCGCGCTGAGCGACCCGCACATGGGCGAAGCCGCCCGCCACCCCCAGCGGACCGAGCGGATCATTGCCGGCATCCTGGTGCTGGGCATCATCTTCATGGGCCTCTTCGGCGCCGCGTACTGGCAGAACTGGGACCCTTGGGCACTCGGCGGCACGGTCGGGGCCGGGCTGTTCCTGCTCGGGTTCGGGCTGACCGCCTGGGGCAAGTACCTGATGCCCCAGGGACCGTTCGTCGAGGAGCGACACCTGCTGGCGAGCACCCCGGAGGAGCGCGACGCCATGGCTGCCGCGCTGGTCGAGCGCTCGGCCGTCGTCGTCAAACGGCGCAAGCTGCTCGGTGGCCTCTTCGCCGTTGGGGCCGGGATCTTCGGGATCGTGGCGCTGTTCCCGCTGGTGCGCTCGCTCGGGCCGCTCCCGGAAGACTCCTTCGACCGGACCAACTGGCGGCGCAACTCGCTGCTCGTCGACTCGAACGGCCGTCCGGTCCAGCCGCGAGACGCTCGTCGTCGGCGGCATCATGACCGTGTACCCACGCGGCACCGTGCTGGTCAACGCGGGACCGCAGCCCCAGATCACCGACGAGGGTCAGGCCGTCGACCAGACCGTGTTGATCCGGCTCTCCGACCAGGATTTCGTGACCCAGCCCGGCCGCGAGACCTGGGCTCCGGCGGGTTACGTCGCCTACTCGAAGGTGTGCACGCACCTCGGGTGCCCGGTCGGGCTCTACGAGCAGGAGCTCGAGCTGCTCGTCTGCCCCTGCCACCAGTCGATGTTCAACGTGCGCAACGGGGCCGTGCCCCAGTTCGGGCCCGCACCCCGGCCGCTGCCCCAACTGGCCCTCATGTTCAACGATGACGGTTTCCTGGTGGCCCAGGGACCCTACGATCAGCCCGTCGGCCCCGGTTTCTGGGAGCGCTCATGAGCGACACGGCCCCGATCACCAAGCGCAGCCGGCGCCAGGCCCAGGGGCCCTTCGGCCCCGTCGGCAAGATCGTCGACGAGCTCGACGACCGCCTCGGGGTCGCCAAGGGTGGACGGGTCTTCCTCGACAAGATCTTCCCGGACCACTGGTCCTTCATGCTCGGCGAGATCTCGCTCTATTCGTTCGTCGTGCTCCTGGCGACGGGCGTCTTCTTGTCCTTGTACTACGTCCCCTCGGCCCAGCAGGTCATCTACCACGGCACCTACAAGCCGCTCGACGGGCAGTGGGTGTCGGAGGCCTACCGCTCCACGGTGCAGATCTCGTTCAACGTCCACGGCGGGATGCTGGTGCGCCAGATGCACCACTGGGCGGCCGACATCTTCACGGGGTCGATCGTGGTGCACATGGGCCGCATCTTCCTCACCGGTGCGTTCCGCAAGCCACGCGAGCTGAACTGGACGATCGGCCTCCTCATGCTGATCCTCGCCATCTTCGAGGGCTTCATCGGCTACTCACTGCCCGACGACCTCATCTCGGGGACGGGGCTGCGTATCGGCTACTCCATCGCCGAGTCCATCCCGCTCGTCGGCAGCTACCTGGTGTCGTTCCTCTGGGGCGGCCAATTCCCCGGTAGCGGGATCATAATTCCACGCTTTTACATCATCCATGTCTTGATCATCCCGCTCGTCCTGATCGGGCTGCTCTCCGCCCACTTGGGCCTCCTGGTGCGCCAGAAGCACACCCAGTTTGCGGGCGAGGGTCGTACCGAGCACAACGTGGTCGGCTCTCCGATGTTCCCGACGTTCATGGCCAAGACCACGGGCTTCCTCTTCATGGTGACTGCGGCCACGGCGCTCCTCGGTGCCTTCGCCCAGATCAACCCCATCTGGCAGTTCGGCTCCTACGACGCGTCCAAGATCTCCTATGCCGTCCAACCGGACTGGTACATGGGGTGGTTGGACGGCGCGTTGCGCATCATGCCCTCGTGGGAGTTCATGGGCCTCGGCCATACCATCCCCTTCGAGGTCCTCTTGCCCGCTGTGGTGTTCCCCGGCCTGATCTTCACCATCTGTTTCGCGTGGCCCATGATCGAACGGCGCTTCACCGGTGACAACGAGCTGCACAACCTGCTGGACCGGCCGCGAGACCGGCCCAAGCGCACCGCCGCCGGCGTGGCGATGTTCGCGCTCCTCTTCACCCTCTTCGCGGCGAGCTCGACCGACGTGCTGGCCAACTTCTTCAAGGTGTCGCTGAATGCCACGCTGTGGTTCTTCCGCATCGCGGTGATCGTCGTGCCGATCATCGCGGGACTGGTCGCGTACCAGCTGTGCAAGGAGATGCAGGGTGTGCACGGGATCGGCAAGCGCAAGCGGGCCGTCATCGTGCGGCGTTCCGCCGAGGGCGAGTACTCCACGGTGCCGGCCGGACCGCGTCCCGACGACGAGCACATCGAGCTCGATCCCGAGCCGGTGCCGGAGCGCATCGACATCGAGCCGCTCTCCAACGGCGGAGCCCGCGTGCCCGAGAGTTCGCCGACCGGCGTGCGCCAGGTCACACGCTGAGCGGACCGGGCCGGCCCGACCGGGCCAGCGCCCGCGACCTGTGGGTCGCCGCCGAAACCGTCCACGCCGTCATCTACTTCGCACCGGGTTGTCGTGACACGCTGCGCGACACGGGCCTGCGCGGCTTCTGGTCGGGGTACTTCGCGGCAAGAGCGGCACCCCTCGGCCGGATCGGCGCCGGGCCCGTCACCGCCGCTTTCTTCAACTTCGACCCGGCCATGGTGGCCAAGGCGGTCCCGGCCTGCTGGGACGTGGTGGAGCCGGACACCCTGTGCCGGGTGCGCGCCATTGCAGCGGCGGAGGCCCTCAGCGAGGTGTGCAGCACGCACGCGCGCTCGGCGCTGATCGCCGCGCTGCCCTTGTTGCGCCGAGCCGCGGTGGCGGCGGACGGCGCCGGACGGATCCTGGCCGGCGCCAACCGGACGCTGTGGCCCCAGATCGCGCCCGCCCTCGGTACCGGCGGCATGGGCGAGGCGTGGCAGGCTGTCACGACTTTGCGCGAGCACCGGGGCGACGGGCACGTGGCCGCGCTCGTGAGCCAAGGCCTCCGCGGCATCGAGGCGCACCTGTTGGCGGCGGGCACCAAGGGCATCCCGGCCGAGGTGCTCCGCGACAGCCGCGGCTTCAGCACGGAGGACTGGGACGCCGCCGCCGCGGATCTTGCTGCGCGTGGCCTCCTGCAGCGCGATGGCCGGGCCACGGCCGCCGGGCGGACCCTGCACGCCGAGGTAGAGGCCCTTACCGACCGCTTGGCCGAGCCCGCCTATGCGGGCCTGAGCGACGCCGCGCTGGCCGACGTGCAGGGCGCGCTGCTCGGGTGCGCCGTCGAGGTGACTGCGTCGGGCATGCTGCGCTACCCCAACCCGATCGGACTGCCGCCGGCGCGCTCCAGCCGGCATTGAGGCTCAGGCCCGAACGCCGGCGCCGGCGTGGCTGGGACGTGGCTGCTGGGTCAGGCGGGTCGCGCCGGCGGCCAGCCGGGTACGAGTCCGAGGTCCTTGCACAGCGTGCGCGACGAGACCATCTGACCCGCGAAGCGCCCCGCGTCGGGATCGACACCGAGCCAGGCGGCCACCTCGCCGGCCACGTCGGGCGGCGCCGGGACGTGACCGGCCTCCAGGAGGACCTGGTCGGTCCCCGAGGCCCGCATGGACTCGGTCAGGGTGAGGCCGGGTGCGATGGAGAAGGCCCAGACGCCCTGGGACGCGAACTCGACGTGGCACATGTCGGTGACCCGGTGGAAGGCCGCCTTGGCCGCGGCGTATGCCACGCCCCAGCCGCCGCGTCCGGCCGGAGCCGGCGGCGTGGTGAAGGCGGCCTCCGAGAGCATGTTGACGAGGCGGCCCTCGCCGCGCTCGAGCATGCCGGGGAGGACGAGCTGGGTCAGCAGCAAGGGGTGGAGGTAGTCGCCGACGAGGCAGCGCTCGGCCAGCTCCAACGGTAGGTCCAAGAGCCGGTCCATCGTGCCTGGGCCCTGGTAGATGGCGTTGTTGACCAGGACGTCGACCCGGCCGAAGGAGGCGAGCGCCGTCTCGGCCGCCCCCTCCACCGACGCGTGGTCCATGAGGTCCATCGGCACGGCCACGCAGGTCCGTCCCACCGCTTCGATGGCGGCCGCGGTCGATTCCAGGCTGCCGGCAATGGGGACCGGCTCGTCGTGCACCAGCGAACTCGAGGTATGGGCGCGGCCATCCCCCTCGTGCACCGTTCGGGCCGTGATGACGACGTCGAGGCCGCGCCGGGCCAGGGCGATGGCCGCGGAGCGCCCGATGCCGCGGCTGGCGCCCGTGACGAGCGCGACCCGCGTCCCCCCGGCCACTACATCATCCCCGCGATCTGGTGCCCGCCGTCGACGTGGAGCACCTGCCCGTTGACGTAGGACGCGGCCTCGCTGCAGAGGAACACGACCACCCGCGCGATGTCGTCGGGGGTGCCCAGTCGCCGAGTCGGGTTTGCCTCGGACAGTCGGCGCTGGACGTCGAGCGGCACCATGGCTGCCGCCGTCTCGGTGAGGATGAAGCCGGGAGCGATCGCGTTGGCGCGGATGCCGTCGCGCCCGTAGCGGACGGCGAGGTGGCGCGTCAGCTGATTGAGCGCCGCTTTGGAGACGCCGTACGCGACCCGCGTCGACTCGCCGATCGTGCTCGTGCCCGAGGAGATGGTCACGATCGACCCCCCGCCGCGCTCGATCATGGACGGGATGGCGGCGCGGGCGAGCAGGAGGGCGCCCCGCGTGATCGTCTCGATCACGCGCTCCCACACGCCCAGGTCGACCCCGGCGGCATCGGTATCGAGGCGCGGATGACTCCACGCTGCGTTGTGGTCGAGGCAGTCGACGCCACCGAACTCGGTCACCGCGCGCTCGACGAAGGAGTCAACGGACGCCTCGTCGCGCACGTCGCAGGGGAGCCCGAGACCCCGTCCGCCAGCCCGCGTCACAGCCTCGGCCACCGAGGCGGCGCCCCCCGCGTCCACGTCGCCGACCACGACGACGGCACCCTCTTCGCCAAGGCGTGCCGCAGTGGCGCGACCGATGTCGGAGGCACCGCCGCTGATCAGCACCACCTTGCCCTCGAGCTGGCCCACTTCAGCGCGCCCCCTGACCGATGACGACCCGTGCCGCGGGCGCGCTGGTCCGACAGAGCCGCGAGATCACTGGGCCATCGTAGGGCGGCTCGCTCCTCCTGGTCAGAGTCCCCTCGATCGGGAGCGCCGGCAAACGGCATGGCAGCATCGGATCGTGCGCGTCCACCGCAGCTTTGCCTTCGTCGACGTGTCGGGGTTCACGGCGCTGACCGAGCTCGAGGGTGACGAACGCGCGGTCGACGTCCTCACCGCGTTCCGCGCGCTGCTGCGCGACATCTGTGCGCGGCGTGGGGTGCGCATCGCCAAGTGGTTGGGAGATGGTGTCATGCTCGTGTGTGTCACGACCCGGCCGTTGCTCGAGACGATCCTCGAGCTCCACTACGTCGTGAGCGTCGTCTCGGGCCCCGTCGAGACCGTCTCCATCCGCTCGGGATTGACCTCGGGGGAGGTCATCCTCATGGAGGGCGATGACTACATCGGGCACTCGGTGAACGTCGCGGCGCGTTTGTGCGACCAGGCACCGGCGGGCGAGGCGCTCGTCGCGCCCTCCGTCATCGACGAGTTGCCGAGCTGGGGAGTCGTGCTCCGCCAGACCGAGGTCGCCTTGCGCGGCGTCGAGAAACCGGTGCCGACGACGAGCATCGCTATGGCCGCAGCCGGGCCGGACGGGCTGTTCGACCCGATCTGCGGCCTGCCTCTCAGCCACGACACTGCCGAGGAGATCGCCCACGACGTGCGCGGCTCGGTCGTGTTGTTCTGCTCGCCGGGATGTGTAGACACTTGGCGCAGGCGCCCAACGCACGCCGGCGCCACCTGAGCATCAGCCGGCCCGCGCCACGGGCGTGCGACACCGTCGGCCCACGTTCACGCCTATTTCCTCAACGGGTCGCCCGGGTGCGCCGATATCGGAGTGGCCGATCGAGCGTGGAACGGGGAAAGACAGCGCATGCGTCGCAATGGGGCTCACCTCACGTCGAACACCATGGAGGACTTCTGGCGGACGTACGTCCACATCGGCGTCCTGACGTACAGCCTGGGGGCCCTCGTGGTCCTCGCCTACGCGCTCGGCGACCCCCCACGATCCGCACCGGCTCGTCATCCTCGAACTCAGCTGCCTCAGCCTCCTGGCGTCCATCGGCCCCTTCCGGCTTCTCGGGCTGCGCCTGGTCACCACGCGATGGTCGAAGGTCTTCTTCACCTCGTGGGCGGCGATGACGTTCGTCTTCATCGCCGTGGGCGCGATCCTCGATGGCGGGATCGGCAGCCCGATCTGCTATTTCTTGATCCTGCCCATGCTCTTCGCGGGTCTCGCCTACTCGGTCGGAACGGTGGTCCTTTTGTCCGGGTTCGGGCTGCTGGCGGCGTTGGTGGTCTGCGGCCTCACGACGGATCCGAACTGGTCCACGACGGCCTTCTTGGGAGTGGCCATTCTCATCGCCGGCATCATCACCGCCGCTGCCGCGTTCAACCGGGACAAGCTGATGGGCCAGCTGATCGAGGCGGCCAGCGTGGACGAGCTGACAGGTTGCCTCAGCCGCCGAGCCTTCCAGGAGCGGCTCGAGCAGGAGGCGATGTGGGCCCGGCGCTACGGCTCCACCTTCAGCCTGATCGAGGCCGACGTCGACCACCTCAAGGAGCACAACGACCGCAGCGGCCACGACACGGGGGACTGGGCCCTTCGGCTCCTCACATCGGTGCTCGGAGAGGCCGCGCGCGAGTCCGATGTGGTCGGGCGCCTGGGCGGTGACGAATTTGCCATGTTGTTGCACGAGACCGGCCCGTCCGACGCGCTGGCGGTGGCCCTCCGGCTCATTGAGACTCTCCACGACGTCGAGAGCTCGGACCCGGTGACGGCCAGCTTCGGTGTCAGCGGCTGGCTCGGTGGCGACGACGGCCCCGAGGCCATCCTGCGCCGCGCCGACGAAGCGCTCTATGTCGCCAAGCGCGGCGGCCGCGACCGGGCCGCGCAATGGGAGCCCACCTTCACCGAAGCCCAAGCCGGTCTGCACTGGCTCGGTCGCCGGCCCCGCCACACGCAAGTCGGCGCGTCGGTCTGAGCCAGCCGACAACCGACAACCTTCACGCCGCATCGGGTCTTCTACGCGAACCCCCGCTCCCCGTTCGGCTGCACGAAAGGGCACCATGAGGACACGCGCCGGAGTGCCCCAGACCGCCGGTTACGTGAGCGTTCGCCCAGGCACCAACCGACTCATTCTTCGGCTTCGGCGCGCTCCATCACACACCCGTCCTCCGTCACGAGCCATAGCTCGACTTGATAGGACCTGATGTGCTCATCGCCGTAGTCCCTGGGCGCATATGTGCGATACAGGCCATAAGCCGGATATGCCTGGGCGATCCGGGCATCGGGAGATCGCTCTCGCATCGCTGGCCCGGTGAAAAGTGCATCTGAGTATCGAGGAAAAGCGTAGGTGCGACCTTGGCTCACAGAGCGGGACCGCTACGGTGCTTGTCCGTCTCGGGGGCCGTCGAGCGAACCGGGATGAATCATGCTTGATGTTGAGGAGGAACAACGAGACGTCCGCCCAAACTTGCCAGACACAGACGGCGAGTAGTGAAACCAAGTGGACTGCTTCGACCCTGGAGAAGGCGTCCCCTTTCGCCGCGAGGGCGTTCGCCACCGGCGGCGGTGGCTGATCGGCACTTCAAACCGATTCCGCCGGGATGTGGCGGTTTCGCGCATGCAGTGCGCTCGGTAGGCTGCGTTCGGAGACGACGAGGAGGTTGTTATGACCGACGCTCAGGAAGCTCAATGGAATGTGGCCGATTGGCACGGCAAAATGCTCGTCGATCGGAACGGCCAGAAGATCGGGAAACTGCAAGATGTCTACGTTGACGTCGAGACCGACGAGCCGCAGTTCGCCACGGTGAAGGAGGGGTTTATAGATCGACACCTGGCCTTCGTGCCTTTGGGCAACATCCAGATCGGTCCCGATGACCTGCAGGTGGCAGTAACCAAAGAGCAGGTTAAGTCTGCTCCCCACATTGAGATGCATGGCGAGGAACTCTCCCAAGCCGACGAATCAACGCTCTATCACCACTTCGAGATGAACTACACGCCGATCACCACGGAGAGCGGCCGTCGCCTGGCTCGGCGCTGAACTTGGCCAAGCGCCAGGAACGGGAGTATGAGAATCACCGACTCCACCGAGAAGGGCTAGCGATACTCGATCGCTCCCTTTGGGATCCCCAGCTTGAAGTATCCCCGATCACATCGGTTACGGGCGACGCCAAAAAGTGCGGCTCCAATCAGGGGGTTATGCCCTTTCGCTCCGCTCAAAAGAACCGCCAATTCCTCCATCGTGGCGAGCACCCTGTGCCGTCGGATCAACGTCACTCGCCACAATCACCCGTTCGGGCGATAGCCGCAGAAGAGCGGACGAGCAATGCTTGATCCTGCTGCCCACCGGCAGTCGCGATGCGGACGACCCGCCGGCCCGGAGGGGAACGGCGGGTCGCTTCGCCTCTACGACTCGGCACCGAGCTGCGCGGTGCCAGAAGTCGTCCGCCGTTCCTGAAGTCTCCTCGACGTACACCGACCTAAACCAGACCCCACTAACTGGACCGGGCAGGCTTCCTGTGCCAGCTAGGCGTGACATCCGGATGACAAACCCGTTGCAGCTGAGAGGCGGTCCCAGTGGCCGAACCGCCTCGCGCCTGCCAAACTGCTATTCGGCGCACGCAAGGGTTACCCTCATTACCCCACGGCGGGTCTTCCCGCCAAACCCCGCCGTTAGGCGTGTACGCCCAGCGAGACGCCCCCGGCCCGCGTAATCGGGCCGGGGGCGCTTCGTCTACTTCGGCAGGTCCCAATCAAGTGTTGAGCGCCGTTGTCTCGGTCAATGAGAAGCGCTGACGCGGGCCGTTTCGGCGCCGGATGAACATCGCGTTTCGCCTATTGCTTGGGGCCTGGTTGCCTGACACGGTTGGCAAACCTGAACGGACTCCCCCTAAGTCCCACAAGGAAGACGGAAGCGAAATGCCCCCTGAGTCCTCCCCGACAGGGGGCGTTTTCGCGTCTGCGTCGCGACTGCGGAGTGGGTAGTTCCCTCAACGTGGCAGTCGCCGGTTCCCTCGTCCTCTACAAGCTTGCTGGCCTGTCGTGAAGTGCCCCTGATCGCTGGTTATACAGGTGATCCACCTCCTGGGATAGGCATCCGGGGGAACCTCCTCGGGTGCAAACCCGATCAGGAGGTGTGCGGTGCAGTGGAGTCCCACGTTCGAGTGTCACGTCCGTCCCGACGGTGAACACGAGTACAGAATTGGCCATCTGCTAGTCGACGAGTTCTTGGAGTTCGTGGTGGGTCGGGCCCGTCCGAACACCGTGCGGGCCTATGCCCACGACCTGAGCGTCTTCTTCTCGGTGCTGAAGAAAGACCCCGTCGAAGTGCGACCCAAGGACGTCATGGCGTTTGTCACCGCGCAACGGCGTCCCAAACCCGGCGCGGAGAACGTGGTGCGCATCGACGGTTCTGCGGGACTCTCGGCGGCGACGATCAAGCGACGACTGGCCGCAGTCTCGAGCTTCTATGGCTACCTGATCACCCGCGATGACGTAGCGGTGACGGCCAACCCGGTGCCCCGAGGCATCGCGACTCGTCAGAGCCGCTCTCGAAGCGGTCGTGGCCTGCCGCTAGTGCGCGGCGTGCGCCGGCTGCCTCGGATCCTCGAAGTCGACGAGATCGACGCGCTCATGGGAGCGCTGCGCACCGAGCGCGACCGGGCCATGACCCAGGCCATGGTGCTGGGTGGCCTGCGGCGCTGCGAGGTGCTCGGTCTGCGCCTGGGCGATCTGCGCCTCGGCGAATGGCGGGTCCTGATCCGGGAAGGCAAAGGCGGACACGAGCGCTTGGTGCCGTTGTCTCCCACCTTCTTTTCCACCGTGGCGCGCTACATGAACCACGAGCGAGCGGAGACGACCAGCGAGTCGCTCTTCGTCGCCCTCAAAGGTGCGCGTCGCGGCCAGCCGCTCTCGGTGCCCGGTCTCGATCAGATCATCCGCGCTGCACGCCGAGCGCGCTGGTCTCACTCACGGCACCTGCCACGAGCTGCGCCACACCTGCTTCACGCGTTTGCGAGAGGCGGGCATGGCCATCGAAGCCATCCAGGCCCAGGCCGGGCACCGCTCGATCACTTCGACGCGGGTCTATCTGCACCTCAGCGTCGACTGGCTGGCCGACGAATACCGCCGCGCCACAGAAGCCATCGAGGCCCAGGCGCTCGTGGGGCTGGCCCAATGAACGCGCTCGCCCACGTACATCCCGAACCACGGCGACGAGGCGGCGGGACGCCTGAGGTCACATGGGCTGAGCTCGCCCCACGGGCCCCGGTCATGGTCGCCACCATGGCCTCCTACCTGGACCAACTCGAGGTCTCGGCCCGTCCGAGCACCGTGGCGGCGACCGAGTTGACGCTGCGGCTGTTCGCTCATCGGGTCACCGAGTCCGATCCGGGCTGCACCTCGGTGGCACGCATCGGGCGCTCCCACATCGAGGACTTCAAGACCTGGGTGGCCGCCCGTCCGGGAAAGAGCGGCAAGGGGTTGGCCACCATGACGATCCGGCACCGCCTCAGCACGGTGCGCACCTTCTTCGAGCGCATCATGGAGTGGGACTACGACGACGCCCCGGCGCGACTCTTCATCTACATGAGCGACTTCCCCGCCCTCGACGAGCCGTTGCCCAGGTTCTTGGACGACCCCACTGCCGCCAAGTTCATGGCGGCGTTGTCGGTCGATCCCAACCAGCGTCGCCGCCTCATGGTCGAGCTCTTGGCCCGCACCGGCATGCGTGTAGGTGAGCTCTCCGGAGTCGAAGACGACGCCATGGTGCGCCACGGCGACGGCCACCGGCTCCGCATCCCGATCGGCAAACTGCACAACGACCGCTACGTGCCCCTCTTGCCGCTGTTGGTCGATCTCATCGTCGAGTACAAGGCCGCGCGCGGACGCTCACGCTCGGGCCACCTCCTCGAGCGCGACGACGGCCAGCCCTTCGACCGGCGCACCATCCATCGCTACGTGGCCAGCGTGGCCAAGCGGGCCGGGATCGGCCACGTCCATCCGCACCAACTGCGCCACACGCTCGCCACCCAGTCGATCAACCGGGGCATGAGCCTCGAGGCGATCGCTGCTCTGCTCGGGCACCGCTCGATGGACATGACGCTGACCTATGCCCGCATCTCTGATGAGACGGTCGCCGACGCGTATTTCAAGGTGACCGAAGCGGTCGAAGCCCAGTACTACGGGCTCTCCGGCAAAGCTCGACTTCGAGCTCCAAGCACGAGCGCAGCGCCGGTCAGCGACCACCGCCGACTGCTCGCCAACGGTCACTGCACGAGGCCCGCTCTTCTCGACTGCGCGTTCGAGAGCATCTGCGAGCGGTGCGGCTTCTTCGAGACCGGTCCGCAGTTCCTCAGCATCTTGAAGCGCCAGCGCAAACACGCCGACGAGCGCGGCCAGAGCGACCGCCATCAGCTCTTCGAAGGCCTCATCGAAGGAGTCGCCGATGCCCAATGAGTGTGATTCCATAGGACACAGCCCAGGACCTACGGATCACCTGTATAACGCTGGGACTGTGACGCAACATCTGAGGGACTCGATGCCGGTCCGTGGATCGCTTCCCACCTTTCAGCGCCTGGTCCCAGTCGTAGGATCACGGAGTCGAGGGAGGGAGCGTGGAGATGACCAACTACGAACCGTCGGACGGGGTCAGGCACATCCGGGCCCAGCTCGAGCATCCCATCATCGACAGCGACGGACACTTGATCGAGTTCCTCCCCCTTGTACGGGACCTGCTGGTCGATCTGGCCGACGAGTCGGTGGCGCAGCGCTTCGATGCCCTCGTGCACAGCGGTGAGACGCTCCAGGGAGTGAGCGACGAGATGCGCAAGCGCCACGGCATCACCCAGACGCCCTGGTGGGGCATCCCCACCCGCAATACGCTCGACCGGGCAACCGCCATGCTCCCGCGCCTGCTCTACGAGCGCCTCGATGAGCTCGGTCTCGACGTTGCCGTGTTGTACCCCACCTACGGACTCATCCCCATCCACATCACCGACGAGGAGCTCCGCCAAGCCATGGCGGCTGCGTTCAACGCCTACCTCGCAGAGCAGTACGCCCCTTACGCGGACCGACTGATCCCAGTGGCGTGCATCCCCACGTTCACTCCCGAAGAGGCGCTGGCCGAGCTCGAGCACGCTGTAGTCGAGCTCGGCCTCCGGGCGGTCATGATGGGAGGTGCCATCCCCCGCCCGATTCCCGAAGGTGGTCCGAGCGCGATCTGGATGGACGGACTCGGCCACGGCTCTCTCTACGAATTACGACCCGCTTTGGCAGCGGTGCGCCGAGCTTGGGGTTTCCCCGACTTTCCACTCGACCGGTTCGGGATGGGGCTCCCGAATGTCGACAAGTAATTTTCGTCTACAACCACATCGGCAACTTCGCTGCCGCGGGCGAACTGACTGCTCGCTCGCTTCTCATGGGAGGGGTGCCACTGCGGTTCCCCGGACTCCGCTTCGCCTTCCAGGAGGGCGGCACCGCCTGGGCTTGCAATCTCTATAGCGACGTGATCGGGCACTGGGCGAAGCGCAACGGCGATGCTGTGAAGCGCTACGACCCGGCCGAGCTTGACCGCGAGATGCTCACCTCGCTGTTCGACGACTTCGCTGAGGGTCCGGTCCGGGAACGCTTGAGCCGACTCGACGAGGGCCTCAGCCTGCTGTCCGAGCCGATGGTCGAGGGGGCAAGCGTCGATGACTTCGCCGAATCCCTGATTCGTTCGCCCGAGGACATTCGCGAGGTGTTCAGCCGCCAATACTTCTTCGGCTGCGAGGCCGACGACCCCATGGCTGCAGTGGCCTTCGACGAGCGGCTCAACCCGCTCGGGGCCCGCATAGCCGCCCTCTTTGCCAGCGACATCGGCCACTGGGACGTCCCGGACTTCCGCATGGTGCTCGAGGAGGCGTGGGAACTTGTCGAGCACGGCCTCCTCGATCCCGAGGGGTTTCGCCACTTCACCTTCGCCAATCCGGTGCGACTCTGGGCGGAGACAAACCCGGGATTCTTCGAGGGAACGTGCGTCGAGAAGGCGGTCACGGAGGAACTAACCCGACTTTGAGAACCTTGCGCAAAGCCCACGACCCAACGAGGGTCGCGAGGGCTCAAACGCACTGACGATCTATTGAGGGTGAGGGTGCCTCAGTTCGCCTGGGTTAGGCGACGCTTGGCGTGGAGCGTCAGCCGACCAACCGCACGCGAGAGGTCACACCGTTTCCGTAATACATTCGCTCACGAAACAGCTGCTGGGCAAGTGAACACCATGACTTGGCAACTCGATGACCACCGCATTACCTGAGCGATCGACGGCAACGCTGACGCCCGAATCGAGGCACGAGATACTCTGAAACGAGACGCTGGGAGGGTCGACGAGCGTTCGACCGGTCCACGACTTTCCGTTCCATCAGGGTCTAGAAGTACCAGCCCGAAGCGATCCAAGGGACAGGGACGGCCATGCCGTCAACGAACAAGGACCCCCGTATCTGCGCTGTGAGACGCGCCCTATGGAGTACGTCGAACGCCCACTGCTGGGCAGCGGTGAGCCCGTGGACCAGGATTTGTCCCTCGGAGCCGGCGAGGAACCGCCACAGGAGGACGGCGGCTGTCTGCTGGTCAGTTGCCCCGAGCATGACCAGTCGGTCCGGGTGCCAAAGCACCCACCCTCGCCTGGGGTCGCTGTCCACCACGTCAATGCGGCAACGCCTGTCACTCAGCGCGAAGGCCACATCCTCGGTACGCGTGCGACCCAGCTGCGCCTCCACCTCGGCCACCAGTTCGAGATCCCCCTCATCGCCTTCGCGTCCGGGTAACGAGGCTGGTATGGCCCGGCGGTCGGGTTGGCCTCCCATCTCGGCCGTCGGGTGCATGGCCAGTCCGGCCAGGAAGTAGCGGCGCATGGCCCGGGGGTCGGACGACGACTGGATCATGCGCTGGGTGGCGCCGGCGGCGTAGCCCACGGCCGCCTCGAGGAGCCGCCTGCCTACTCCCGCGGCTCTGGAACTCTGGGTGAACGAACAGCATGGACAACCCCCAGAAGCTCTCCCGTCGGACAGACTCTGCAACGCCCACCACCTGCCCTTCCGAGACCGCCACCCAGGCTCCGGGCCCGTCGCGCTGCACGAAACGGGCATGGCCAACGCGGTTGGCCTCCAACCGGGCGTCGCTCGGTGGGGTACGCGGCGGGAGCTGACCCGCTTCTGCCTGCGCGGCGTCGGCGGCCTCGACCACGACCATCGCGGCTTCGACGTCGTCGAGACCCATGGGCCGCAGCTCCCATCGCGGAGCGTCGCTGGTCGCGCCACGAGGGGATCTCACGGTGTCCATGGCCCCATGCTGGCACGCCGTCCACCACCTCGCCCGCTTGTGTCCGGACCAAAACCTGCCGGCCGGGGCCGCGGGCTGCAAAGCCAGGTGAGTTCTCAATCGCTCCGATGAACGACGGAATGTTCCCTCCGGGAACATTCCTCTCGTATCTAGCGGCCGGGACCCGCGACACAGCGTCTCGCCGTCCTGCTGGCTCAGCATCACCCCGCAGCGTCACGCGGGCACGAGGCAAATCTGCTCAAGTGGATCTAGTGTTCACAATGGCAAATTGCCCAAGAAAAACAGGGGTGTGGCCCATGTACAAGGTCATCGTGGTAGGTACAGACGGTTCGGATCGAGCGGGGATCGCCGTAAAGGAAGCCATGGCTTTGGCCAAGCTGTGGGGGGCTCAACTGCACGCCGTCAATGTGGTGCACCCAGCCGTCCCTATCGGATTCGCCGACTCGCGAGCGGGGCAGGATCAGGTGAACACCATGCGCGAAGAAGCTGAGTCGATCCGGTCACGGCTGCTCGCCGAAGCCGAAGCCGAGGGGGTTTCTCTCAAGGTCCACAATCCAGGCGGGGATGCAGCGAAGGCGCTTCTTGGCACCGCCGAGAACGTCTCTGCGGATCTCGTCGTAGTCGGCAACAGGGGTATGAGCGGTGCGAAGCGCTTCGTCAAAGGAAGCGTGCCCAACACAGTTGCTCATAGCTGCCACTGCGACGTTCTGATTGTCGACACGGACACTGCCTAACGGCAGCCAAGCAGCGTCGTCCTGGTGATCTGGATGCCCCACTACGCCGGAAATTGGGCGCACCTCTGTTACGGCTCGTCGGCGACGCCATCATGCGCCACGAGCGGCGCCGAGTGAGCGATGGATGTCTAGGAGGTGGTGTGCCCCTTCGTGGGCGACTTTGCGCACGACTGCGATGGCGGTCATTTCCTCTTCGCCAAAGACGATCACCCGACCCCACTGGTCGGCGTTGATGGTGGTGACTTTCCGGGCCATGCGATTCGCGTTCGCGACCAGCTCGTCTGCTGTAGTGGTGGGATCAAGGGCGTTATAGCCGCCTGTTGCGGCCGCTTCGTCGGCGAGCGACGGATCCGGACGAGGTAGGACTGGCCGGTCCTCAGCGAGCAGCTTGTGAAGAGCCCCACTCCAGAGAGCGATCACGTCTCGAACATGGGCGGTGTATTCCAGAGCCGACCAAGAATGAGCGCTAGGTCGTCGGCGAAGCACGTCCTCACGATCAGCGGGAAGCAGGTGAGCAAGCGCCGCCCGGTACCTAGGCCCGAGATCGCTTACTGCGATCTCAGCGTTGTCAGCGGTGACGTTTGTCGCCTGCCAGCCGCATTCCTCGCAGTGCTCGGGCGGGTTGATTGGAAGAGGGAGTACGTCGGGCATGGCGGCCAATATTCTGCCTCCTGGGTGGGGAGGCCATCGCCGAGATCGCTTCGGTCACCTGACCATGGCACCAGGTGGTCCATCGAATCCCCCGGCATCCTGGCGGTAAATCCGGAAGCTTGCTCGTTGCAACATCCCTCCAGGTTCCGCTGCTCCAAAAGATACCGGCCTGCGCGTCAGCGTAGGTGCCCCTTTCGTCGGACCGGTGGCACCTCGACACCCTGGGCCGCCACCCCTCGAGGCCAGCGCCGATCGGTGCGTACCACTGCCTGTAGGGTCCGAGCACCAGCGCGAGGAAGGAATCACAGTGACGCAACGCTCTGTGGAGATCGAGACCGTAGATGGGATCTGTCCCGCCGCGCTCAGTCTTCCCGTCGGAGACGGGCCTTGGCCGGCGGTGATCATGTTTCCCGACGCTGGGGGGATGCGCGAAACCGTGCGTCAGATGGGCGAGCGGTTATCGGATCTCGGCTATGTGGTCCTGGTGCCTGACTTCTATTTCCGCGACGGCCCCTACGACCCGGTCGACATGCGCACCGCGTTCTCCACCAAGGAGACTGCTGAAAAGATCATGGGCATGATGCGGGGCTACACCGTTGACCTGGTGGTGCGCGACGCCGGCGCCTTCGTCGACTACCTCGACTCGCTGCCCGAGAAGAAGCCGGGTGGCATCGGCACCACCGGCTATTGCATGGGCGGGCGGCTCTCGCTCATCACGGCTGCGAACCTGGGCGAGCGCATCGCTGCTGCAGCCTCCTTCCACGGTGGCAACCTCGCCAAAGCCGATGACCCTGACAGTCCGCACCACAAGGCGAGCACGATCTGGGCCGTGGTGTACGTGGCGGGGGCGATAGAGGACCAGTCGTTCCCCGAGGAGCAGAAGGATCTACTGGAGAAATCCCTGAGCGAAGCCGGGGTCATCCACACCATCGAGACCTATCAAGCCCACCATGGTTTCGCCGTGCCCGACAACCCGAGCTACAACGAAGACGCAGCTGAGCGTCACTGGAAGGCCATGGAACAGTTCTTCGGGTCCCATCTCGTGTAACTACGGCGGGTTCGTTCATCGCGCCCCGACAAGAGTGGCGAACATTCCAATCGCCGGCAGTCGCCGGCAAACCCGTTTGAGCGATTCGAAAGGCGCCCCCGTTCGGTGTGACACTCCAGCGCAACGGACCGATGTTTTCACCCGGACGGCGTCTCTCCCATCTGCGTTCGTTCGTGCACCGCGATGTCAGCGAAGGGAATGACATATCCGAAGAAGGCAAAGAGTGCCCCGACGAACATCAAACCGATGCCGGCCAGCCTCCAAGGATGCGACACTGTCAGCATCCCGCCGGCGGCGCTGAGCAAGAGTCCGACGAGGCCCATCTGCGCTCCGAGGCGCGTGAACCTCAGCCCACCGAGAACCGTCACGAGGATGGCGAGCGCCGCGATCGCCAGCAGACCTCCCAGTGCAGCGTGGGCGACGTACACCACCCTGCTCTGTGGAGGCACCCACTGACCAGGTCGTCCGAGGGGGACGAGCACCAAGCAGGCCACACCGAGCGTGAATTCGATGCCAATGCCGATCATCATGACGACACAAACCCAGCGAGCGATCACGGATGTGCGTTCTGGATCGCTCGGGCGCGCAGAGAAACGGCGGCAAGAGCGAGCCACCCCGGCACACGTGTCGACAGGAGGGCGCGTTCATCCAGCCACACGGTTCGCTTTGGCACCGGCCAAGCTTAAATCGGCGCTGCCAAATGCAGGAGCCTCAAGAGGATCGGATGCACGTTGCTCGATCTCTTGGTTGCATGTAGGCGGCCGACCGACCCACAAATCGCTCCACGACGTCAGCTTCGGTGAGTGCCACCCCAGGTTCGTCAGAATCTCGGCTTCAGTCCGAACGGCTTGGCACTCGCTGTCGACGAGGACACCATCGCAATCGAAGATCACCAGGTCAAAGGTGCCCATCTCCATGAGGCTGGGTGGCGGAATCCCCGAGACCCCCACGACCGTTATGAGTGGCCCCGTACCCCGGTCTGGGACTGTCTGACCTCGGCCAGCCGGGCACGAGTATCAGGGCCTTTCGCGATCGTCTGCTCGACCGGTACTGGCACCCTACGGTTGTTTCCGAGCGCCCGTTTGGATCGTGGGCGAAACTGAGGCTGTGATCGAGGTTCCAGAAACCCAATATGCCGTCCTCGGTGAGGATCGCATCGCCTACCAGGTGTTCGGACACGGCGAGCTGGATCTGCTCTGGTCTGCGGGTTCGGGTGACTGCATCGAGTTGCGCTGGGATTGGCCCCCCTACGCGCAGTTTCTCGACTGGCTCGGCGCCCGGGTGCGGGTCATCTCATTCGATCGCCGAGGGACTGGGGCATCTGATCCTCCATCGGACGACAACCTTCCTCTCTGGGAACAAATGGCCGACGATACGCGGGTTGTCCTCGACGCGGTCGGATCCGAGCGGGCAGTGATCTGTGGAGTCGTGGACTCTGGAGCTGGGGCGATCCTCTTTGCCGGTAGTCACCCTTCGCGCACAAGGGGTTTGGTTCTCATCAACACCCAGGCTGGTTCTTTGGCCACAACCGACTATCCGGTCGGCCTTCCACAAGAGGATTTGGCCGTCTTGACACAATTCGTCATAGACGCCTGGGGTACACAAAGTCTTGGCCCACGCGTCTGTCCCGACCTCGTGGAGCGAGATCCGTCTTTCGGTCCCTGGTTCGCCAAGGCCCAGCGGATGTATATGAGTCCCAGAGCTGCGGGCCGGGCCTTCGCGCACATGGTGGACGTACGCGACGCGCTGCCACTGGTTCGAGTACCCACGCTCGTGCTTCATCGCGAAGGGTTTGAGATCGTTCCCGTTGAGAACGGGCGGTATCTCGCCGAGCACATCGCCGGTGCGCAGCTGGCCATCGTGACAGGAAGAGACGGATTGATCTACACCGATCCCGCGGACGAGGCACTGCGACACATTGATGAGTTTCTGAACGGGCTTACTGCTGTTGTCGTGCCCGATCGGGCCCTCGCTGCGATCTTGTTCACCGACATCGTCGGGTCGACCGAACGGGCCTCGGCGATTGGAGACCGGGCCTGGCTGAACCTCTTGGCGACTCACGACGCACTGGCACGGACACTGGTCGACCAGCATAAGGGGTGGGTGGTGAAGATGACTGGTGATGGGATGCTCGCTACCTTCGACGGCCCTGGTCGAGCAATTCGGTGTGCCCTGTCGCTGAGTGAAGCGCTTCGCTCGATTGGTTTGGAGATCCGGGCAGGTCTGCACACCGGCGAGGTCGAAGTGATGGGGGAGGACATCGCCGGTATTGGCGTTCACATTGCAGCCAGGGTTCTGGAGAACTCCGGTCCGGGTGAACTCCTTGTGTCTCCCGCGGTGCCCATGCTCGTGGCGGGTGCGGGCTTTGAGTTCGAGGATCGGGGCGAACACGAACTCAAGGGCGTTCCGGGGACCTGGAGACTCTTCGCCGCGAAGAGCTGATCACCGTGACCGCCCGGCGTTCCGACTGGACCGGGCGAAACGAGCCATCACAACCCGATACGGCGACCCCGAATGCCGGGAGGGTGGGGACACTCCGTATTTGTCGGCCAGTCACCAGGTGCCTGAGTGGCCCTAGGTCGCGGAAGCGACACGTGCGAACGTCCCCCGCGCTAGAACGACTTGATGGCCTACCATCTGATGACTAACCAGGAAGTGAAAAGCTTTCTTGCGTCTAATCCGGCACGCCCTGGGACGCTCGCCACCACTCGAGTCGATGGGCGGCCTCACGTCGCTCCAGTTTGGTTTGTCACCGACGACAACGGGGACATCGTCTTCAATACAGGCAGAGATACCGTGAAAGGTCGAAACCTCGCCCGAACGCTCTTTGCCGCTCTTTGCGTCCAAGATGATCGAGCTCCGTATTCGTTCGTAACGATCCAAGGGTCTGTAGTTCTTTCCGAAGACCTGGGTGAGGTTGGTAGGTGGGCCACAATCATCGGCGGCCGCTACATGGGAACGAGTCGGGCCGAAGAATTTCGGCGCTCGGAACGGGGTTGAGGGAGAGCTTCTCGTCCGACTCCACCCAGATCGGATCGTGTCGGCGGCAAATGTCGCAAGTTGATGGATTTGGTAGCCCAGAACGCCGGGTCGTTGGCACAGCAACGATTACTGGACCGGCGATTCCCAGTGCAACCGAATCACAAATGGATGGCGTTTCGAATGTCGTCGAGTGAAAGTTCCGTAGTCTCATGACCGCCGCACTGGTCGCAGTCGTGCGTGTGCCGCCAGGACCGGATCTGACGCGTATGCATTGCGTTGAGATAGACAGTAAAGGTCTCAGTCCACGGGTCAAGGTGGAGGTCTGAATACGAACGCCACTCGGTCGTCACTGGCCTATCAGCGACTT
Organism: uncultured Acidimicrobiaceae bacterium; assembly: GCA_963736225.1. Classification (GTDB taxonomy): domain Bacteria; phylum Actinomycetota; class Acidimicrobiia; order Acidimicrobiales; family RAAP-2; genus Bog-473. Next base: position 22,386 of record CAVTOF010000005.1, read on the forward strand.
CCATACCCTTCAGTATGCGTCGGAACTCCTTGTGCTCTGTGTCGAAGATCCACGTGCTGTGGCACGACTCCAATATGATGCAGTTCACGTCCACGACATAACGATGCTCCTACGCGCTCAGGCCCAGCGTCGAAGCACCTGGAGACCGCCTGGGAGCATCATTGCGATTGAATGACGCTCCGCCGTCCCTGCCCCAGTACGTCGGCTACGGGCGCCCCGGGCATTGACCTGGCTTCGTCACAACGCTGAACGCGGCCACCGTTGATGCGGCGTCTAATCGCCTGGATACCAACGAGGAGGAATGATGGCAGCTACGACTCGTCAGCACATTGACCTGGCCGCAGGTATCAGCCCGTCACATATCAAACACCGAATGGCGGAGGTCTCCACCCTCAATGCCAAGTTCGCTGTTGTTGTTACCAACATTGTCGGGTCGATGTGGTGCGCCTACGCTTTCATCCTGCTGACCCTGGTGTCGTTGCCCGACGTACTCAGTGCTTTCTCGATCTTCTCGGGCGTGTTCCCATCCTGGTTGGTCAAGGCCAGCCTGATCGCACTGGTGGCCTGGATCGCCCAGACCTTCTTCCAACTCGTCCTGCTCTCCGTGATCATGGTTGGCCAGCAGGTCCAATCGTTGGCTGCGGATACCCGCTGCCAAGAAACGGACGACAACACCAAGAAGCTGATCGGCCTCTTAGACATCAATACTGAAGGTGGGATGGGTGACATGAAGGCGTTTCTCGACACCAAGCTGAAGCGACCCGGCTGGATCTTTGATTGCCACGTGCCGCTGAGCGCCACCCAGCCGGCGTTGTGGGGCACCGTGTAGATGTTGTCAACCCGGGTGATTCTGAGAAGGTGATCTTGCCGATATGGAGCACGATCAAGGGAAGTTCGATGCCGAGGTTTCTTACGATCGGTTATGGCGATGAGAAGGACTACGAGTCGACCGATCCGTTGGTCCGGGACGAAGCTCACGCTCATGACGCTTGGCTCGCATCGCAGGGTGCAGTGATCGGAATAGCTAGAACGCCAATGCAGGTCCGTAATCCAGACGGGTCTGGAATGACGATCGAGTCAGGTGCCTTACTGCGCTCTCCGATCTTCCGGTAGCTGGCTTTGCACTGATTGAGGCGGCAACGCAGGAAGAGGCAGTCCAGCGTGTGGCCAAGACGCCATGTGCGGTGGCTCGCGGCGTTGTCGAAGTGTGGCCTCTTCTAGATGCAGCGCCCCTCGGGCCTAGTCGGCACTCAGTGCCTGCGGATCCGACGCCTTATGGCTTCAGTACTGGCCCTTGATCACGAAGTACGAGCCTCGGATAGTCCCTGCGAGCTTCGACTTCTGGCGTGCGAACTTGAACGAACCCAACTCGGCGGGGACATCCATCCCCTCGGAGAGCTTGAACCCGACCGCCCGCTTCGGATTCTGTCCGTCGAGCGTGTACAGGATGTTGATCGAGAGCCCGCTCTCGTAGAACACGTAGGTCCATCGGATGTTCTCGACCTGAAACGTCGTTGCCTCGAGCGGGGGTGACGCGATGACGATGTCACGTTCCTCCTTGAGGATGCGGCGCACCATCTCGATGTCCTTTTTGGCTTTGGCGGCAGGTTCAACCGTAAAGACATGGTCGTACTTATTCTTGAAGTAGCGGGCCTCGTTCGCCCGCAGACCGGCCAACGCGGTCATCACCTGCGACGACTCCAGGCCCACGGTAGATACATTGACAAAATCAACGGAATAACTCACGGATGGCGAGTATATGTGGCAACTCCCAGCCGCTGTATGGGGGCATCCGAGTCGCATCACCCCTCTAGAGTTCGGCCATGAAGGAGCCCGAACGGGAGTTGGACTGGGGCCGAGGGCGGTTGAGGGATTCTTGCATCAGATCTTCGATTTCTTCTCGCGGGTCTTTTGGTCCGGTGACAGCCGCAGCGAGAGGGACACTTAGCCCAGGGTCACCCATTCGTATTGTGGTTCTTGACCGCGATGTGTCCAGTGTCGACTTGTCCAGCCCCACGGTGTCGAACAAGTGGCCGCTCATACCCGTATGGGGACGTCCCGACTCGTTCGTTGCTCACGCTGCTGTCTGATTACCTGGACCTGAGCGCAATCACTTCCAACTGGACACTGATTAGATCCGTCCCAAGATTCTCCAGGGCAGTTGCAGCGACACTGTTCCCATCCCTCGCGATAGCGATCAGCACATGGTCTCTATGTTGCTGTCTCCCCGTGCCGCTGCCTCTTCGGCGGCATGGTGAAGGATTTGCTTGCTTCGCGGTGTAAACGGCGGCGATGCGATCGGCAAGGTCATGGCCTTGCCGATTATTTCCTCGACCTCCTGGCGTACGGCCGCAGCAGAGATCCCGAGGGCACCGAGCGCCTACGCCGCGATACCTTCTCCCTCTTGGGTCAGTCCGAGCAGGATGTGCTCGGTGCCGCTAAAGGTGTGATTCAAGCGACGCGCTTCCTTCTGCGCCAGCACCAACACCCTTTGCGTCCGGGCGCTGAAACGTTCAAGCACAGCGAAAAGCTACTGCTGATGTCGAGTTTCTGAGGATCGATGCACCCCATCCCGGCGGTCGGGGTCACATGGGCCGCGCGGCACCCGACCCTGATCCGCCCAATATGCTGCGGTCACGTTGTACGGTCACGGTTCCTCAATCGCCTTAGTCGTGTTTATCGCCCTGTTCGCCCTTCGGACGTTGTCCTCTCAGCGTCGGAGGGGTCGCTCAAGGGGTTCGCCCCCCGTCCGCTCGTTCACGGACGCCTCATCCATTGAGCACGTATCGAACGCCGTCGGCGGGTCTGGGCAAGTTGGGTTCACCGGCATCGCTCCCGGTTGGCTGATTGACCCCACGGGCCGACATGAGAAGCGGTACTGGTCAGGGTCGGAGTGGACCGAGCACGTAAATGATCGTGGAGTCCCGGGCACCGATCCGCCTCCACGTGGCAGCGGTCGCGACACGACTTCATGAGCTAAGCCAACCACTCCAACGCGCCGCCTCCCGGCAAACTGGCATACCTGAATGACAGGCGCGTGTGCGCCAGCTTCATTGGGGCGGAGTTCGAAATGAATATCAGTCCGACAAGATTCGTACGTGCGACTTGTTGAAATCTTCCGTCCGATGAATCACGTCTTCATCCGTGAGCCGGGCAGTGTCGGAGACAATCCGGGGCATTCCAAGAGTCGTGGTAGGGCGGCTCGTCGCCAAGTAGCCACGGATCCGGTCCGCCAGTGCGTAGAGGCTCGCCGCATCCTCTGAGCTCTCACAAGCCCCGCCTGTCACATCGAGCATATTGGCAGACTCGATGAGAAGTTCCATGCCTGTTTCGTTCGCCGCTGTCATTGCTTGTTACGACACGGGCCGCGATAAGGGGCCGGGCAAACCCACAATGTGACATTGGGACCCATCGGGACTCTCGATCTGTCACCGAAAGCGGGGACGCTGGTTTTCTGATTGAGCAGTCACCAAGCTACACCCGCCGATGTTGCTCGGGATGCCTCGGTGTCAGGCGAGGCGCCTACGCCCGTGGTGCCGCATGACTCGCGGCTCCGGCGAACTGGGACCGGGTACGTTGACATGTCGCGGACCGATGGGAGTGGCTGGTGAGACGACGAGAACGTTGGAAGAGTCAGGCAACGCCATATCTGGCGCGTGACGAGACCATCGAAGCCTCGTTCCCTGCTATCCGGGGTCGCGTGCGCAACGGAGGATTTGATTCGGTCGTGGTTGTCACCAACGAGCAGATCGTGCTCTTCGACGCCAGACGTGGCCAGATAGCCGACTCCATCGGATTCTTTCCTCGCTCCGTTCGGCTGGGGCCTCCACGGGGACTTCTTTGGCATTGCCCCGTGCTCGACGTTCAAGTCAGTTGGAAGTACTTTCGAGAGATTCGGGCAGCCGATCTCGCTTTGGGTGGGCGAGAAGAGAATTGACCCCATTTTGCCTGGCTTGCATCCGGCGTACTGGAGCACCCTCAGCACTATGGTCGGGCGGATGCAGATAGGAGCCGTGACGATCGAAGGCGTCTCGGACGGGAGTCTCCAAGTGCCCCCGACGCTCATGTTCAACAAGACCGATCAGGACTGGCTGCAGCATTCTCAGTTCCTAGACGAAGAGGGATTGCTGCCGATCGAAATGGGCGGGTTTCTTGTGCGAAGCGGTGACCGTCTCGCACTCGTTGACACCGGAATAGGTCCACACGCCGCCCCAGATCGGACGGGGCTGTTCATGAAGAACCTGACGGCCTTGGGTGTCCAGCCGTCGGAGATAACGGACGTCGTACTTACTCACCTTCACTTCGATCATCTCGGGTGGGCCACCGACGGGGAACGCCGTCTGTTCGGCAACGCCACGTATCGGTGTCACGAGGCGGACTGGGAGTTCTTCATGGGACCCGCACCGTTCGATGACAGCCTGTCCGTCTCCTTGATGGGTGGCCGAACTTCGTCGGAACTGCTTCCGCCGATCGCTGACCGCCTCGAAACGTGGAGCGGCGACGGGAGGATTCTTCCAGGCATGGATGTCCGCAGCGCACCCGGTCATACACCCGGCAGCACGGTTATTGTCATTTCCGCCGGGACCGAGCGAGCCATGCTCCTCGGTGACGTCGTGCACTGCCCCGCCGAGCTACTCAGCGACGACTGGGAGATGATTGGTGACGTCGACACCCAACTCGCGCAAAACTCACGCGAGGCTCTCGCCAGGGAGCTCGAAGGTTCAGATATCCCAGCCGCGGCGAGCCACTTCCCTGGGCTCCAGTTCGGTCGACTTTTGGCGGCCGAGGGTCGTCGACGGTGGACGTTCGACTGAACCTGCACTAGCGGCCATTAGGGGTATCCGTCTAGCTCCCTGAACGCGTCAGGCGCGATAGCCGCCCTCGTTCCGGTGTGAAGTGGGACACCTCGTCAACCGGCGCGTACGTAGAGTCGCGGTCGTGAGTAGGACCGCCGGATTATGAAAAGGGAGACGTGGTGGACATCATCAACCTAGGTGCCGCGGACGGGCTGCCCCCGGTGAATTGGGCGGACGTGCTCGAAAAGCTCGATGCCGGCTCGTCGCCGGCTCCAGACGCCCACAACGCTCGCACGACGTGGCTCTCGACGGTGAACGAGGACGGGAGCCCCCACGTGACTGCGGTCGGTGCGCTCTGGCTGGACGGAAGCTTCTGGTTCCAGAGCGGATCCGGTACCCGGAAGAGCCGCAACGTCGCCCGCGACTCGCGCTGCGCGCTCGCTGTGTCGATCCTCGATGCAGACGTCGTTGCTGAAGGTGAAGCAGGGCGGGAGACCGACCCGGCCATACTGACGCGCCTTGCCAGGGCTTGGGCGGCCCAGGGGTGGCCTGCCGAACTCGATGAGACCCGGACCGGGATCACCGCCCCGTTCAATGCGCCGTCGCAGGGACCACCCCCGTGGAACGTCTATCGCATCAAGCCACACTCGGTGACCGTGACACTGGGCACCGAGCCGGGCGGGCTGACCCGCTTCAGGTTCTAACCTCACCCAGCGAGGCGGCTTTCCGATCGATGTGTCTCTCCAGTCGGAATTCCACTCGTCCTGCGGATGTTGGCCGCAGACCAAAGCGCACCAGATAACGTCCCGCTCCCGGCGACTGTTAGGGGGCAGCCTGTGAACCCTCTAACTGCTCGGTCAGCAGCATCAGGGAGCTGTGCAGCTGGGCGAAGCGACGCGGCCCCAGGATGTCTGCAATCCGCAGCTGGGCCGCCCCCGCCACGGCGTAGATTGTCTGCTCGAGCCGCCGTCCCTTGGAAGTGAGTCGGATCACGCGGATCCTTCCGTCGGCCGAATCGGGCTCGCGCAATAGGTACCCGTGTTGTTCCAAGTGCCCGAGCAGGTCGTTAACCGACTGTTTCGTGATCCCCACCCGGTTTGCAAGATGACTTGGACGTTCTCCCTCGAGACCGGGGTAGCGCCAGAGCCCGACGTGCGCCGCGTTCAAATCATCGAATCCCGCCGCAACGACGCCTGCATAGAGCTGCTCACGCACCCACTGCCAAACGACACGCAACTGGGCGCCCACATAGGGGCTTCGTTCACCCTCGGATCGGTCGGATGAGTCACTTGACATGATCGTAAGGTTACCATACTATCAAGTCGTACGGAAGCCTGACTATCCGATCCGGGGCAGGTTCTAGCGAGGAGGTGGTCGACATGACCGCAGCAGTCATTGATTCCCCGAAGAACGAGCAGGCGCAGGCCTGGTGGTTCCTCGACACCTTGGTCGTCGAACATCGCTGCGCTCCGGAAATGGACACCGTCGTGCTCGAGATGACCTTGCCGGCCGGCTCCGCACCCCCCTTGCACGTCCATGACGACCTCGACGACACCTGGTACATCCTCGATGGCGAGATGGTCGTTCGCTGTGGTGACGACGAGCTCGTCGTTGGAGCCGGTCACTGGGTCTCCTTGCCCCGCGGTGTGCCGCATACGTTCCGGGTGGTCGGTGACCGAGAGGCACGGATCCTGCTGGTGCACGACAACACCAGCTTTCGGGACCTCATTCGCGATCTGGGCGCTCCGGCCATGGCGCGCGTCATTCCGAGTCAACCGGCCTTCCCGCCGATGGACGAGCTGGCACGAATCGCCTCATCACACGACCTCAGGCTGATCGGGCCCGTCCCCACCATCGCTGCAACTCGGGATCGTGAGAGACGCGTGGGTTGTAGGCCTGCAGGGCGCTGACGGTAGCGAGCCAGGCAGCTGTTTCTATCCGTTGCTCCGAAGAGAGAACCCCTAACTGGGGAAAGGAGCTGCGGAGGTTTGTCAGGATGATTGAACGAACGCGCTCGGGATACGTCGCTGCCATGAAGACGGCGAAACTTCCGTAACCAAGATCTAAGATGCTTGGCCTGTCGGATCCCGCAGCGTCAAGTACTGCCAAAATGTCCGCGGCTCCACTCTCGAGGCCTGCCGCGCCGTCGCTGGTCGGCAACGGATCCGATGCGCCCGTGCCCCGGGAGTCATAGACGATGACCCTCGCCGATGCACCTAGTCCGTCCATGAACTCGGCGAGCTGAGGCAGTTCCCACATCAGATCTATCGGAAACTGTGCTCCGCCACGGACCACGAGAAGGTCGACGGGACCGCTCCCGAAGACCTCATGCGCGATCCGGGCTCCGTCTCGGACGAGGTACCTGACTTCCACCTCTCGCATCGTGAACGTTGTACTACGAGCTGGCCGGTTCCGCCCTCACCCCTCTGGCGACTCGAATCTTGTGCCAGAGTCCAGGCCTGCAGAGAGCCGGAATAAATCACCCGAAGACGAGCACGTCGTCAGCCCGGCGAACGGGGGCACTCAGAAGCCTCCGTCGCCGGACTCAAAGGGTGATCTCAGTGATTGTCTTGGACACAACGTGGACCTGGAGGATCTCTTTGTGGTTCAGTCCCAATCTGAGCGCCTCTTTTGGTCCCAGATCCAAAAGGTTCCGAAGAAGCATCCGACCAATCATCTCGTGAGTCACAATCAAGGGCCGAACTCTTCCGGATGTGGCGATCTGGCGAAGAGCCGATGCAGCCCTCACGTCAGCGTCGGCATAGCTCTCGCCCTTGGGAAATCGCCACTTGTACTTGTCCCTTGAACGCTGAGTCAATTCGCCCGGAAAGGCTCGTTCGATCTCCACATTCGTCATGCCCGCCATATCGCCGTGGTCCAACTCTCGAAGATCATCGATAATTGTGATCGTCTGTTGAAGGGCTCGCGCGTATGCCTGAGCCGTTGCAATGGCTCGTCCGAGCGGACTGGAAAATACTGCGTCTATCGGTAGCGACCCGATTCGTTCACCGACCCGCTGTATCTCCGCCAATCCACTCTCAGTCAGGGGTGCGTCCAACTGACCCTGGCGGCGACCTGTACGGTTCCATTCCGTCTCTCCATGTCGGACGAGGAATACCTCTTCGATTGGGACGACTCGCACGCGAAATTTCCTACTGCAACCCCACCGCAATTGCATCCGGACCGGCGTTCGGGGTCGCCTTGGCTGCGTTACGTGGAGCCCATACTGTGGTGCGATGGACTGTAGAAGCAGCGGAGCCAACAACTGACCCAATCGAGATGGTTCGGCAAGGACGCGGCGTATGAGTGAGGTGATGCCTGCGGCATTTCTGGGGCACGGAAGCCCGATGAACGCGCTCGATCACAATGGCTACACCGAGGCATGGCGCACCTTTGGGGACTCGGTGCCACGACCTCGTGCGATTCTGGCTATCTCCGCACATTGGTACGTCAACGCTTCGGCGGTCACTGCCATGGCTCAACCCAAGACGATCCACGACTTCTATGGCTTTCCCGACGAACTCTTCGCCGTGCAATATCCTGCTCCAGGCGACCCCGCCCTTGCAGAGGAAGTGGCCGAGGTGGTCAAGCCCGCCTGGATCGGATTTGACCACGACAGTTGGGGCATCGACCACGGCACCTGGTCGGTCCTCGTGCACGCGTTTCCTGATGCCGACATTCCCGTCGTCCAGTTATCGCTCAACGCCGAGAGGCCTCTCGAGTACCACCTCGACCTCGGGGCGAAGCTCGCACCGCTGCGCCGGCGCGGCATCCTCATCGTGGCCAGCGGAAACGTGGTCCACAATCTGCGCCGTATCGATTGGCGCCGACCCGACGGAGGGCTCGACTGGGCTCATCGCTTCGATGAAGCTGCTCGCGAATACATGACTACCTCACCGGCAGCGGTCCTCGGCCTACGCGATCACACTGATTACACGAACGCGGTTCCCACACCCGACCATTTCCTGCCGCTCCTCTATCTCGCCGGACTGGCCGAGGCTGAGGGATCGACCACGGACGTGCTCGTGGAGGGCTACGCCTACGGGTCGCTGTCAATGACTGCCTTTACGCTCGACGCTCACTGCCCAGAGCGGCAAGTGTTTTCACCTGCCGCACCGCTTCCAAGTCCTGACCTCGTCCCAACCGACGACACCAACACGTAGCGAGGTAGCCCGGACGCGGGTCTTCCGTGATACGAGCCGTCGGCCCGCGCACGTACCCGGCAGCGAGGCCGTCGTCGCGTCCCAGGGGTACCGTGAGCAGTGAGGGGTTAATGATTCGATTGCATTGGAGGTCCTCGAGCTATGCCGAACAATGACGCAGTTGATCGCAACCTTGAAGGCATGGATGACCTTGATTTCGTGGGTTGGAACACCGCCGATTGGACCGGCGTCTTCGCTGACCATCACACCGACGATGTCGTAGTGGACTGGCAAGGACAGCCGCCGACCCACGGCATCGAGGAGCACATCGAGGCCATGAAGGCATACGTCGAACACAACGGTGGCGGTACACCGCCCCAGATCACATCCCACCCCATCAGGTTTGGCTCAGGAGCGTGGACGTGCGTCGTAGGCGAGTTCGCCAGCGGCGCACGCATGGTGACGGTAGCGAAGTGGCGCGACGGCGCCATCGCTGAGGAGTACATCTGGGCATAGCGACACCACCGACCTCGTGCACCCCTGACAAGCCAATCGCGCCTGTTATCGACACGCCCCGAAGTGCTGTGGGGGGCTACGCAGAAACAGCCGCCATTCATGGTTTGTGTCCTCACTCCACGGACTCAGAGGGGGTGGGCGATCTGGAGCACGTTGCCGAAGGGGTCGCGCACCATGGCGCGCCGGTCGCCGTAGGGGGTGTCGAGCGGCGCCTCCATGGTGGTGGCACCCGCGCCCAGCGCGAGGTCGTAGGCCCTGTCCGCGTCGTCGACGTAGATGTAGAGGAAGCCGCGGAAGGCCTCGCGCTCGGTGTTCGGCGAGACCATGACCACCGAGTCGCCGAGATGCAGCCCTACCGGCCGCCCGGGCTCGATGTCGCCCGTGGCACCGAAGACCCGACGGAAGAACTCGACCAGCCCGGACACGTCGGCGACGACCAGTCGCGGGGTCACGCTGTGGTAGCCGGCCCGGGGTCCTGAGGACGGTGCGGATGACATCGACGACAGTCTGGCCGCCATGGCGAGATGCCCGGCCTGCTGTCGGCCGGGATCGTGGCTTGACATGTGACTAAAAGGTCACATATCGTGCTGGGGTGGACGAGGTGTTCAAGGCGCTGGCCGACCCGACCCGGCGGAGCTTGCTCGATGAGCTCTACCGCCAGGACGGCCAGACCCTGGGCATGTTGGAGGAGCAATTCGCCATGTCGCGCTTCGGCGTGATGAAGCACCTGAAGGTGCTGGAGGAGGCCCGGCTGGTCGTCACGCGGCGGCGGGGTCGGGAGAAGCTGCATTTCCTCAACCCGGTGCCCATCCGGCTCATCCACGATCGCTGGGTCCACAAGTTCGCCGAGCCCTGGGTGGCAGGGCTGAGCGAGATCAAAGAGAGGTTGGAGGCAGATGGAAAAGGTGTACGAGATCTTCATCAAGACGACGCCTGATCAGCTCTGGGCGGCGATCGTCGACCCCGAGATCCGGGCGAAGTACAACTTCGGTGCCGCGGTCACCTCGGACTGGCGGGTGGGCTCGCCCATCAGCGTCGACGTCGAGGCGCACGGCATCCACCTCGGTGAGGGCGAGGTGCTCGAGTGCGATCCGCCGCGGCGGCTCGTGCACACCATGGCGGCGCTGTGGGACGACGAGGTGCGGGCGGAGGGCTTCTCTCGGGTGACCTGGGAGATCGAGCAGGTCGGCGACTCGTGTCACCTGACCCTCACCCACGACCAGATGCGCGACGGCGCCAACGCGGAGATCTACGGCGGCTGGCCGATGATCCTCTCCGGCTTGAAGACCTGGCTCGAGACCGGTGAGTTGCTCACCACGCCCGGATCGCTGCTCTACTCGTGACGATGGTCACCCGAATCATCGACGTGGCCAGCGTGGCCGTGCCGGTCGCCGATCAGGACCGGGCCATTGCCTTTTTTGTCGAGCAACTCGGCTTCGAGGTGCGCCTCGACGTGCCCACGCCCGACGGACGGCGCTGGGTACACGTCGCGGCACCCGGAGGTCGAGTCGCCATCGCCCTCGTCGGCGTCGGCGACGGGGACGAGGGCGGCAGCGAGGCGCCTCTCGACACCGGTATCACCCTGGCCACGTCTGATGCCGAGCGCGACCACGAGGCGCTGCGTTCGGCCGGCGTCGACACCGACGAGGTGTTGCGCTGGCCCGGCACGCCCGCCATGTTCGCCTTCCGGGATCCCGACGGCAACGGGCTCAAGATCAGGGAGCTCGGGTAAGCCAGCGGCTGGGACGTCGCCGGTCGGCGCCGAGACTCCTTGTCGCGCCTGGCTCGGAGGTGCGAGCCGGGTGCACGCGGTCGTAGACCGACATGGCTAGGGTCCCCAGGCCGAAGCCGGCACCGAGGAGACACACGCCGGCCCAGCCGTGCGCGCCGTAGACGGCGCCTGCCGTCACCGAGCCCACCGCGCCACCGATGAAGTAGCAGACCATGTACGCGCTGTTGATCCGGCTGCGGGCGTCGGGGCGCAGCGCATAGATCACGGCCTGGTTGGTGATCTGCATGCCCTGGGTGCCGATGTCGAGCACGACGATCCCGGCTATGAGCGCCGCCAGGGAGGTATGGCCGGCCCACAGCAGTGCGAACGAGCCGATCAACAGGACGCCGGCAGCGACGGTGGTGGCAGTGACATGCGCGGCGTCGGCCAACTTGCCGGCCAGGTTGGCCGCCACGATCCCGCCCGCGCCGACCAGGCCGAAGAGACCGATCACCGCGTTGGAGTAGCGGTAGGGGCTCCCTGAGAGCAAGAAGGCCAGCGTGGTCCACAGGACGCTGAACATGGCGAAGGCGCAGGCGCCGTGCCAGGCCCGGCGGCGCAGCACGGGCTCGGTGGCGAGCAGGCGGAGCGACGAGCCGACGAGTTCGGGGTAGCTGCGGTGCGGGCGGGGCCCTTCGCCCGGCAGGGCGCGCCAGAGCACAACGGCGAAGCAGACCATGAGCGCCGCCGAGAGCCAGTAGATGGCCCGCCACCCTGCCGCCTGGGCGACCAAGCCCGAGACGGTGCGGGCGAGCAGGATCCCCATGAGCAGACCGGTCATGATCCGGGCCACCACCCGGCCCCGCCGCTCCTCGGGGGCCATGTCGGCGGCGAAGGGGATCATGACCTGGCCGGCCACCGAGGCGGCACCGACTGCGACGGAGCAGAGGGCGAAGAACCAGAGGTTGGGGGCCAGGGCGCACGCGACCAAGGCGACCGCGGCCACGCCGAAGAGGCGCGTGGCCAAGCCGCGCCGCGGGTGGAGGTCACCCAGGGGGACAATCAAGAGGAGTCCGGCGGCGTAGCCGACCTGGGTGGCGGTGATGACCGAAGACGTGGCGCCGGGACCGCTGTGAAAGCTGCGCGACACCTGGTGCAGCACCGGCTGCGCGTAATACAGGTTGGCGACGATGGCGCCGGTGGCCACCGCGATGAGGACGACCAGGGAGCGCGACATGCCCGGCGGTGCCGGCGTGGCTCCCTCGGGGGTAGGCGCCGCAGCGCCTGCGTCAGACGTTGCCGCCGCGGCGGCTCTCGGCGGTGACGCCGGTCAGCGCGGTGATGATGAGGGGAATGGCGAGGAAGGCGAGCCAGATGCCGAAGACCATCGAGAGCACCAGGGTGAAGGCGCCCATGCCCATGACGAAGGGCCAGATGGAGGAGCCGGGGAACGAGTCGACGGTGCCGGCGCCGTCGGCCAGCTCGGCGTCGTCACGGTCCTCGGGCCGGTCCCCGACCGCGGGGACGCGACCCCAGAAGAAGTACCGGTGGCCCTCGAAGCGACGGTGCCAGAAGAAGTAGTAGCTGCCCGGCAGGAAGCCGAGCAGCGTCGCGCCGAGCAGCATCGTGCCGCCACCGTCGTCGTAGCCCCAGAACCAGTACCAGATGCCGATCCCGCCGAAGAAGGCCCCGAGGAAGAGCAGGAAGAGGGACTCGACCTTCATACCCCTGCCGTGACCTTTCCGTTCGTCTTGCCGTTGGTATGCGCCGCCTTGCCGTGCGGGACCGTCAGCGCGTCGGGGTGGTTGTAGTCCCACGTCGGGCGCTCCGAGCGGATCGGCGGCAGGTGCGTGTAGTTGTGGTGCGGCGGCGGCGAGGTGGTGAACCACTCGAGGGTGTGCGCGTCCCAGGGATTGTTGCCGGCCGGGATCGGCTTGCGCCACGACACCACGAAGTTGACGAGCAAGAAGGCGAAGGACGCCGCGATGATGAAGGCGCCGACCGTCGAGACGATGTTGTAGCTCTGCCAGCCGAGGTTGGACGGGTAGGAGGCGACACGCCGCGGCATGCCGAGCAGGCCGACCACGTACTGGGGCATGAAGGTGACCCAGAAGCCGATGAACATCAGCCAGAAGTGCCACTTGCCCAGGCTCTCGCGCAGCATGCGGCCGAACATCTTGGGATACCAGTAGTAGAGGCCGGCGAACCCGGCGAAGACGGCCGTGCCGAAGAGGACCTGGTGGAAGTGGGCCACCACGAAATACGTGTCGTGCGTGGCGAAGTCGATCGGCGGTGAAGCCAGCATGATGCCGGTGATGCCACCCATCAAGAAGGCGAAGAGGAACCCGACGCTGAACAGCATGGGCACGGTGAAGGTCAATTGCCCGTGCCACATGGTGCCGATCCAGTTGAAGAACTTGATCCCGGTCGGGACCGCGATGAGCAGGCTCAGGAACGAGAAGAACGGCAGGAGCACGGCGCCGGTCGTGAACATGTGGTGCGCCCACACACCCGTCGAGAGAGCGGCGATCGCCATGGTGGCGAAGACCATCCCCTTGTACCCGAACACCGGCTTGCGCGAGAAGACGGGCAGGATCTCGGTCACGATCCCGAAGAAGGGCAAGGCCAGGATGTAGACCTCGGGATGGCCGAAGAACCAGAAAAGGTTCTGCCATAACAATGGTGACCCGCACGAGGGCGCGACGGCACCACTGACGAGGTGACAGCCGGTTGCCGTGAAGATGTGGGTGTTGAAGTGGCGGTCGCAGAAGAGCATGACCAACGCCGCGGTCAACACGGGGAAGGCGATCAGGATGAGGATCCCGGTCACCAGCATGTTCCAGGTGAAGATCGGCATGCGGAACATGGTCATGCCGGGCGCGCGCAGGTAGAAGATGGTGCCGCACAGGTTGACGCCGGTGAAGATGGCCGAGAAGCCGGTGAGGACCAGGGCCATGATCCACACGTCGGGCCCGGCCCCCGGCGAGCTGGTCGCACTCGACAACGGGGCGTAGGCCACCCACCCGAACTGGGCGGCGCCGCCGGCGACGAAGAAGCCCAGCAACATGGTGATGGAGCCGGTCAGATAGAGCCAGTAGCTGAGTGCGTTGAGGCGCGGGAATGCCATGTCGGGTGCGCCGATCTGCAGCGGCACGATGAAGTTGGCCAGGCCGCCGAAGGCGAAGGGGCCGGCGAAGAGGTACAGCATCAGGCTGCCGTGCATGGTGAAGAGCGCGTTGAACTGCGAGAAGCTCAGCAGCGACGAATGCGGCGAGGCCAGCTGCAGACGCATGAACAGCGCCATGATCCCCGAGATGTAGAAGATCACGACCGCCGTGATCATGTAGCTGAGCCCGATGACCTTGTGGTCGGTCGAGGTCAGCCACTTCAAGATGCCCGAGGGCCCGTGGTCCTCGTGGCCGGCGTGCGCGTCGTGGCCGTCGGTGGGGACCTGGTGCGGGAGCTGGAGCCCCGTTGTGGTGGGGTCGATGACGTCAGTCACCGTAGAGGTCACCTCCCGTGTTCCCGGTGTTGCCCGAGCTGCCGGACGTCCCAGCGTAGTTGGGCGCGGTCCCGTTGATATTGGCGTGCACGCCGGCCGGCAGCTGCCCGATGGCGTTGGGGTGCGCCCGTTGGAAGGCACCAGTCACCCGGAGCCAGCTCTGGTAGGCGGAGGGGGAAACGGAACGCACGTTGAAGAACATCAAGGAGTGATAGAGGCCGCACAGCTGGGTGCACTGGCCTCGATACACGCCGTTATGCAGCACGTTGAAGTCGAACGACGTCCAGTAGCCCGGGCTGGCGTAGCGGCTGAAGTTGAACTCGGGGACGTAGAAACCGTGCAGCACGTCGTAGGAGCGCAGGTAGATGCGCACCGTCTGGCCCGTCGGCACGACCATCGTCGGGGCGTCGGTGGTCTGGCCGATCACCTTGACTCCGTTGTTGTACTGGAACTCCCAACCCCACTGGAAGGCGAAGACGTGGATCTCGGTGTAGGGATTGGGCTCCACGGCGGTCACCGTGTTCTCGACGAAGACCGTGGCCACGAACAGTCCGATCACGATGAGGATCGGCGCGATGGTGTAGATGATCTCGGTCGTCGTGTGGTACTGGGTCTGCACCGGGATGGTGTCCGAACGCCGCCGGTACCGGAAGACGGCCCACAGGATCAGCAGCAGGACGAACCCGCCGACGATCAAGCTGGCGACGAAGAAGCCCTGCCAGAGGTGGAACGTCGAGCGCGCCTGGGTCGTCGCACCCTTGTAGGCCCCGAAGGTGGGGAGCTGGCAGCCGCTGAGGATGAGGCCCCCGAGGACGACCCCGGCCGCGGCCAGCCGGCGGCGCGGCTTCTTGGGGCCTTGAGCTGGGGTTTCCGTCGTGCCGGAGGAGACGCTTGTCAGCGGCGAGTCCACGCAGCTGACACTATCGAACCCGGTCCGAAAACTGGAATTCGCTGCCGTGCCACCGCGAGGCCGACCTACCTGCTCAGCGCCCTGTCCTGCGCTCCCGTCCGCGCCCCGCCGACCGCACGCCCAGCTCGCTGTGCCGGCCCCGCGTCAGCTCAATGCACGTGGCCCGCCGCCGGCGGGGCCGACTCGTTGGAGGTCCAGGTGAAGACGCCGCGCGCCATGGTCGAGGTGGCCCGCGCCGCCCGCGCCGCGAAGACCTGCTGGCGGGCCCGTTGCACACCTTCGTCGTCCGGCTCCGCCAGCCAGGCGTGCTCGACGAGGTGACCGGCCAGGCGGAGGGCCCCGTCGGCCCGCACTGCCTCGGATTCGGGCGCGTCCGTCGCGTCCGCCAGGAGGTGCAGGGCGCGTTCGGCCAAGGCTCTCGCGCCACCGGCCAGCGCCGCCAGCTCGATCGACAAGGCGCGCTCGGGCGCAGGCTTCAAGGTCGCGGGGTTGCCGTCCCACCACCCGCCGTACTGGCGCCACACGGTGTGGACGATGAACTCGGGCTCGTCGTACACGGGCTGGAGGAACGGCCGGTCCGCCAGTGCCGCCGGCACGCGCACGGTGTGGATGGCGTCGTCGAGCCGTCCGCCCGCGTTCATCACGGCGAGCGTCTGGTCGACCAAGGAGTCGAGGAGGTCGGCCGTGTCGGTGAGGGCCTGGCGGACACGGTCCGCCCCGATGACCGGGAACCCGTGCCCGGGGAGGAGGAACTCGGCGTCGAGCGCGAGCATGCGCCGCAGGGCGTCCGCCCACTCGCGCGGGTAGCGCTGCACCTTTTGGGGGTTCCCCGCGTTGGGCGAGGCCCAGATGAACAGGTCGCCGCAACAGAGCACCCGCGCGTCGGGCTGCCAGGTGATGGTGTGGTCGTCGGTCTCGCCCATCTCGTGGCGCAGCGCGAAGCCGAGGCCGCCGACCGAGATGTCGAGGTGGTCGTGGTACGTGCGGTCGGGATAGCGGTACTCGGTCGGCCAGACCAGATCGGTGAAGCCGAACTGGCGGCGATTGATGATCGTGTTGTACCCCGCGGTGAAGATGTAACGGTCGAAGCGCGCCGGCAGCGCGTGGTGGGCGATGACTTCGGGCGCCGCCCAACCCTGTGCCGCCGCCTCAGCCTCCCAGACCGGCACTCCGAAGACGTGGTCGATGTGGCCGTGGGAGTAGACGGCGGTGTTGAGGCGGGACGGGCTCCAGCCACGGATGTCGTCGTGGACCACCTGGGCCAGCGGTGCGCTCCCGGTGTCGACGAGGAGCAGGCCGTCCTCGGTCGCAAAAGAGGAGACGTTGGCGAAGGACGGGCAGAAACCGACGCCGTCGGTGATCTCGACGAAGCCCCCGATGTGGTCGACGGGGTGGAAGGTCGAGGTGGAGAGCTCCCCGTTCCAGAGGCGCTCGGCGACGCGCAGGACGTCCGACGGCATGGGCTCTCGTTCGGGTGGCGGGTGAACGGAGCCGCCGGATCAGGCGCCCGGTGACTTCTCCTCGGACGGCGCAGACGTGTCCGTCGCGGCGGAGGTGCCGTTGGCCGCGGCGCCCTCGGCCTTTCCATCCTTCATGCCCTGCTCGAACTGGTTCTTCGCCGAACCGAGATTGCGGGCCAACTTGGGGATGGCCGCCCCACCGAAGAGGAGGACGACGAGAACGATGGCCACGATGAGCAGGTCTGGACCAAAAATGTCAGCGAGCATGGGGGTTCTCCTTCACCCTGGTCCACGTGGCGGTGAACTAGGACCCCCAGGTTAGACCTATTCCCACCTCCCCGGACCTCCAGGCCCGAGGCGGCGGCGTGCCGCCCGGTCCGCCGGTGTCATCCCGCCAAGAGGACGCCCATGACCAGCGCCGCGACACTGGCGGTGCCGGCCACTGATCCCCACAGGGCTCGCTGTTCCTTGGTCGTCGCACGCTGGTGCAAGAACGCGCCGAGCCCGGCCAGGAGGACGACGACGATCTTGGCCATCAACACTGCCCTCCAGGCTGAGCTCTGGGCCGACCAGGTGAAGGCGGAGATGTTCCAGATGCCGGTGACGACGAGGACCACGTAGGCCGGCCAGGCCATGCGGGCGAAGGCACGGGCCAGGGTCCTGGGAGCGTCGCCGCCCAAGGTGCGAGCCGGCCCGACCAGGCCCATCATGACGATCTGGCCCCCCACCCAGACGGTCGCCGCAAGGACGTGAAGCGTCAGGCGGATCGTCTCGAGCGCCGGCGCGAGCACGCGCTATTTGCCCTGCCAGTTCGGCGCGCGCTTCTCGGCGAATGCGATCGGCCCCTCCATGGCGTCGGCCGAGGAGAAGACGACGCCGACGGCCTCCGCGTTGATCTTCCAGCCTTCGGCCTCGGGCAACTCGGCGGCGCGCTTCATGACGCTCTTCGAATAGCGCACTGCCAGTGGCGCGTTGGCTGCGATTCGCTCGGCCAGCGCGATCGCCTCGTCGAGGAGCACGTCGGGCGGCACGACCTTGTTGACGAGTCCGAGCGCATACGCGCGCTCGGCGTCAATGGCGTCCCCCGTCATGGCGAGCTCGAGCGCCACCGCCATGGGCAGCCGCTTGGGCATGCGGATGAGCCCGCCGGCGCCGGCGACGAGGCCGCGCTTGGCCTCGGGGATGCCGAAGGTGGCGTGGTCGGCTGCCACCACGAGGTCGCACGAGAGCATGATCTCGAAGCCGCCGGCCAGTGCCGAGCCATTGACCGCCGCGATGATCGGCTTGGGGAAGTCGCGCTGGGTGAGGCCGGCGAAGCCGCCGCGGGCGCCCATGATGCCGCCCCCTTCGCCACTGCTGAAGGCCTTGAGGTCCATGCCGGCGCTGAAGGCCTTGTCGCCACTGCCGATGATCACCACGACCCAGCAGTCCGCGTCCTCGGCCAGCTCGTCCATGAAGCCCGACATCGCCGTGCTCACCGCACCGTTAATGGCATTGCGAGCCTCGGGCCGGTTGATGGTGAGGATCTCGACGTTCCCGCGGCGCTCCCGCAGCACTTCGTCTGCCATCGTGCTCTCCTTCGCTGACGTCGTCCCGCCGCCGGCCTGGCGCCGGCCCGGACGGTTGAGAATAGAGGCGCGGTTCAGGCGAAGGGAATCTGGCGGGGGCCGTCGTCGGGCGGCGGTGATGGCGCCCTGTCGTGCGCGCCGTCGCCGCTGACAGAGGCTGCGAAGGCGAGCTGCGCCCGTTTGCTGTACAGCGCCGTGAAGGCGAACAACGTTCCGATGACCGTGGCCGTGATGAAGGGCGAGACCGCCAGGAAGGTGCCGGTCGGCAGCACATCGGCCAGCGCCAGGCGCGTCGAGGCCTCAATGACCAGCCCGATACCCCACACCACCGAGAGGACGCGGAAGGTGTGGCGGCCGATGGGCACCTCGTGCAGACGGTCGAAGGCCGACACCTTCGCCGGATCGGTGCCGGCCGAGAGATACCGGCCGACATAGAAGAGGGCGGGCCGGTCGTGCGTGAAGATGGTCACGATGCACGCGACGCCGAAGAGCGCGGTGAAGAACGCGTCGCGCACCTTGAGCACATAGTCGTTGCCGCCGAGCAGCGTGGAACTGAGCACCCCGACCGCGAAGCCGGTGAGGACGATCGCGCCCACGACGTCGATCCGGCGCTGGCGCACGAACTGGATCACGATCCAGCCGACCGAGAAGCAGCCGGCGACGACGAGGCCAGCGGTGTCGGTCCGCACGTGACTGCGTACGAGGAAGTAGACGCCGATCGGCAGCGCGGCGCCGAAGACGAGGCTCGGCAGATGCTCCCGGAGCGACGGGATCCCCGGTTGCCACCCGGTCAGGGAGCCGCCGGCGGGGGCCGGGTCGACCTCCGGCGCCGGGTCCGAGACGGGCGAGGAGGGCGGGGTCTCGCTGCCCCCCGGCTCCTCCGGATGCATGCGCCAAGGGTACCGCCGGAATTCGTGGTTTCGGCCCGCCTAGAATTCGTCTGTGAGCTTTGCCGTCCACGTGCTCGAGTTCCTGGTCGTCGCGGGCTTGGTCGTCGGGCTCGTGCTGGCAGTCTCCTTCGTCCTGGCCCGCCGCTACGTGCGCCGCCGCTGGCACTTCGTCCGGGGTCACGTGGCCACCCGGGGCGTGCTGGCCACCCTTGCGCTCGTGTCCGCCGGGCGCGAGCGCTACGGCAGACGGGCCACGCCCGACGAACTCAGCCGTGGCACGGCGGCGCGCGTGCGTCGCCGCATGTGGGTCGCGGTCGAGGACGCGGAAGCGGCGGTCGCGCACGCCGGATCGCACGACGCCCCTGTGGCCGACCTGCCGTCGGTCTGCCGCTCACTCCGCGGCGTCGCCGGCGAGCTCGACGCGCTGCTGCGCCTGGAGCGCCGGCTGCCCAGGGACGCGGCACGGACCGACGCCGTGCGTCTGCAGGTGGCCGACGTCATCGGCGCCGCGCGGGACGTCCAGGCGGCGGCCTTGCGCGCCGGGAGCGACGCCACGGGGCCGCAGGTGCGTGCGCTGGTCAGCCAGGCTCGCGACGAGGTCGACATCGTGTCGGCCGCCCTCTCGCGCATGCGCTCGCTGGCGCAGCCCCACTGAGGCCAGCACCAACGTCACTGCCCGGGCGCTCTTCCTGCCAAGCTGAGCGGGTGCCACCACGACGTCGTCCAGCGGCTGCACGGGCGGATGCCGGGAGCCTGCTCGGGGACGATTTCGTCATCGGCGTGGCGACGTCGGGCTACCAGATCGAGGGCGGATTCAACGGAACGGACCAGCCCCACAACAACTGGGCCGGCTGGGAGGACATCGGCCGGATCGAACGCTCGGGCGCCGCCTGTGACTTCTGGCGCCACCCCGAGGAGGTGCTCGACCGGGCGGCTGCCATCGGCTGCAACGCCTTCCGCCTGTCGGTCGAGTGGGCCCGTCTCGAGCCCCGCCCGAGTCGCTACGACGACGCCGCGCTGGCACGCTACGCCGAGATCCTCTCGCTCTGCTTGGACCGGGGCCTCGAGCCGATCGTCACCCTGCACCACTTCACCCACCCGTGGTGGCACGGGGAAGAATTCTGGTTGCGCCCGGGCTCGCCCGACGTGTTCGCCCGCCACGTGGCGCGCATCGCCCCGGCCCTGGCGCCGTTCTGCCGGCGTTGGGTGACGATCAACGAGCCCAACATCGTGGTGCTGATGGGCTGGATCGAGGGCGCCAGCCCGCCGGGGCGGCACATGGCGGTGGCCGACGCCTACTGCGCGCTCGACAATCTCCTCACCGCGCACGTCCTGGCCGCCGACGTGGTCAGCACCATCCAGCCCGAGGCCGACGTGACGATGAACACGAGCTCGTCGTCGGTCTACGAACACGACCGCATGCTGCTCGACCTGTTGCAGCTGCGCGACGCCGGCGTGGACCCCGTCGACGTCGACCGCTACATCGACGAGCGCCGTGCCATCCACGACGCCGCCTTCCCTCCCCAGCACGCGGGCGAAGCGCTCATCCGCGGCTTCTTCGCCGCCGTGTCTCCCTACGGCGAGCTGCACGAACCCGGCCGCGGCGCGGGGTGGGCTCGGTTGCGCGGCGTGACGAGGCGCCGCGTCCCGCGCCGGGTCGTCGGCGCGGTCCACGACGCGGCACGACCGCGCGGCATCGACACCGTCGGCTTCGACTGGTACGACCCGGTGGCCAGCCATGCCATGCGCGTGCCGGGACGGCGGGGGCCGACCGGCGGGCGCGACTGGTCCTTCGGGCGCGCGCTGTGGGACGTGGAACCGGACCCGGCCCGGCTGGGAGCGTGGTGCGCCACGGAGGCCGCATTGCGGCCCGGCCTTCCGTTGTGGGTCGTGGAGAACGGGATGGCGACGCAGGTGCGCGACGGGCGCGCCGTGCCACGTGCCGACGGCATGGACCGGCCTCGTTACGTGCGCGAACACCTGGCGGCCGTCGTCAACGCGGTCGCCGCCGGTGTGCCGGTGCGCGCCTATCTGCATTGGTCGCTCGTCGACAATTACGAGTGGGGCACCTACGAGCCGCGCTTCGGCCTCTACGGCATGGACCGCGCCGACCCGGCGCAGGTGCGCTGGCTGGACACCGATGCCGCGGGCAACGACGCCGCCGGCGAGTTCGCCCGCGTGGTGGCCGGTCTGCGCTCAGGGGACCGCTCGGTGCTCGACCCGCCCGCCTGAGGCGGGCGCCGGGTCACCCCGCCGCGTCGACGTCCGGCGGGCCGGACTCGGCCGGCCCCTCGAACTGCTTCTCCTTGCGGCGGTGGCGGATGATGGCGGCGACGATGACGACCACGATGAGCCCGAGCAGGATGTCCGAGGCGATCCCGGTGGCCTTCTCCACGCGCTCGCCCACGAAGTAGCCGAGGAAGACGAAGAGGAGTCCCCAGCAGGTGCCGCCGAGCG
Organism: uncultured Acidimicrobiaceae bacterium; assembly: GCA_963736225.1. Lineage (GTDB taxonomy): Bacteria > Actinomycetota > Acidimicrobiia > Acidimicrobiales > RAAP-2 > Bog-473. Next base: position 44,338 of record CAVTOF010000005.1, read on the forward strand.
CGTTGGCGGGCAGGAAGATCCGGTAGGGCATCTTCGAGAGCCCGGCCAGACCCGGGATCACCGCCCGCAGGAAGGCCGTGAACCGTCCGACGAAGACCGCGACGGCGCCGCGGCGTCGCAGTTGGTCGAGCGCGATGTCGAGCCCTCTCTGTCGTTTCTTGAGCGGGCCGAGCTGGAGGAGGGTGCCCCCCCACTTGTCGCCCACGAAGTAGCCGACGGAGTCGCCGACGATGGCGCACAGGACCACCGTCACGCAGATGCCGGCCAGGGAGACGCCGCCCTTGGAGGCGAGCACGCCCCCCAAGATGGCCGCCGTCTCACCCGGGAACACGAAGCCGAGCAAGATCGCGGCCTCGGCGAAGACGAGCGCGCCCACCAGCAGGTAGGCCTGCCACCCGTGCAGCGAGAGGAGCGGCTGGAGGATCTTGTCGATCACGGCGTGTCGATCACGGCGCGCCGCCGGCGACGCGCTGCCGCGCGGCGTCCAGGGCCCGCGGCATCAGGAGATCAGTTGACGGCGCGCAGCGCGTACTCGCGCGGAGTGAGCTGGCGCCAGCGGGACTCGACCGACGCGATGAACTCCTGGCCGCGAACGAGATGCGTGAGGATGTCGGCCTGGCCCTGGGGCCGTGCCAGCATCCAGCTGTGCCCGCCCGGCACCCACAGGACCGGTGCGCGGGCGATGGAGGCGAACTCCAGTGCCGTGCGGCCGGGCGTGATGCGATCGAAGCACCCCCACTCGTTGAGGATCGGGATCTGCTGCGCCACCAGGTGGCGTACCTCGCTGCGCTGGTCGACGCTCATGAGCATGCTGCCGACCGGCATGGTCTGGGCCACCGTGCGGATGTTCTGGCGCATGTCGGGCAGCACGGCGCGCACGGTCGAGTACATGCGCCCGATGGCGAGGTCGGGGAGGTCGAAGATCACCGCGGCGATCAAGTCGACCATCGGCGCCACGTCGGGGAGCACGGGCGAGAGGATGGCGGGGAGAATGCCCGTGCGGTCCTTCCACGCCGGTGTGCTCACCCCGTCGCGGTAGATCACGCCGAGCGTGCGCCGCGGGTGGTCGTGGGCGAACTGCACGGCGACCGCACCACCCATCGAGTGGCCGAGCAGCACGACCGGACCGGCATCGACCTTGTGCACGATCGCCATGACCTGGTTGGCCAGGCTCTCCATCGAGACGTCGCGCCACTCGAGCGGGTCGCTGCCCCCGAACCCGGGCAGGCTCGGGTTGATGACGCGCCACCCCAGCTGCTCGGCGAGGCGGGCGCTCTCGCGCCAGTACATGCCGCCCCCGGCGAAGTAGCCGTGGAGGCTCACCGCCCATATGGGTGGGCTCCCGGGTCCGTCGGGGCCGTGGGCGTGCACGTTGTCGGAGACGGCGAAGCGCAGGCGCCGCCCCTCGATCATCATGGAGCTCGGGACCATCCGGATGGTGGGGGTCTTGCGGATCTTGCGCTCGTACTGGTCCCGCACGACCCCGAGGCCATGGGGGGCGTGGCCGGCGTCGACGAGCTCGACGGGGGAGGGGCCGTCGGAGGGTGCGACGATGGCACCCGAGATCTGCAGCGAGTCATCGAGCTGCGGCGCTGCCTTCGACCTGAAAATCCGAACCGCCATGCGTTCTCCCGTCCCGCGCCGACCTGGTGCGTTCCTTCCCCGCTCGCTACCGCCTGGGACCTATCGGGGGTCCACGGTATCCGACCACAGGTGGTGCCGTGCGGTAGCCGCGTGCGCTCGGGCGCCCAGCCTGCGACGATGGTTGTATGCGCGCCGACATCGTCATCCGGGGAGGCACCGTCATCGACGGCACGGGAGCCGGGGGCACTGCCGCCGACGTCGCCGTGACAGGGGGCCACATCAGCGGCATCGGCAGCGGCCTCGACGGCGACCGCGTGCTCGATGCGTCGGGCCAGGTCGTCTGCCCCGGCTTCGTCGACATCCACACCCACTACGACGCCCAGGTGTTCTGGGACCCCGCCTTGACGCCCTCCTCGTACCACGGCGTCACCACCGTCATCGCGGGGAACTGCGGGTTCTCCATTGCGCCGGTCCGCCCCGACTGCGTGCCGCTGCTGGCGCGCACGCTCCAGCACGTGGAGGACATGAGCTTCGACACGCTCTCTGCCGGGGTGCCCTGGGGTGACTTCGAGACGTTCCCGCAGTATCTCGACGCTGTGGCGGGCCGCGGGGTGGCCCTCAACTACGGCTGCTACGTCGGGCATACGGCGGTGCGGCTCTATGTGATGGGCGAGGACGCCTACGAGCGCCCGGCGACTCCCGACGAGATCGCGCTCATGCAGGCGGTGGTGGCGGACGCCATGGCCGGCGGTGCCGCCGGCTTCGCCTCGAGCGCGTCGCCCACCCACAACGGTGACAGCGGGCGGCCGGTGCCCTCCCGGGTGGCCGACCTGGCCGAGCTGAGGGCGCTGCTCGAGCCGGTCAAGCAGTGCGGCCGCGGCGTTGTGGCACTTCTCCCCGGCGGCGTCTTCCCCAACGAGCAGGTGTTCCAGCTCCAGCGCGAGGTGGGACGGCCCTTCACCTGGACGGCGCTGCTCACGGTGAAGGGCTACCCGTACCACGAGAAGGTGGTGGCCGAGCACGACGCCGCCTGGGCCGACGGCGTCGAGGTGTGGCCGCAGGTGTCGTGCCGGCCCCTCGTGTTCCAGATGAACCTCTCCGAGCCCTTCACCCTCAACATGCGCCCGACCTTTGCGGCGCTCATGGGCAAGTCCAAGGACGAGCGGCTCGCTGCCTACCGCGACCCGACCTGGCGCTCCAGCGCCTGGGAGGACGTGAGCGGCAAGGCTGGCGGCTTCCCGCTCAACTGGGCGAACATCTCGGTGGCGGAGTCGCGCTCGCACCCCGACCTGACCGACCGCCCCGTCATGACGGTGGCCGAGGAGCGGGGGTGCACGCCGCTCGACGTCATGCTCGACGTGTCGCTCGACGACGATCTCGAGTCGCGCTTCTGGTCGGTCCTGGCCAACGACGATCCCGAGGGCATTGCGTGGCTGCTGCCGCGCGACAACGTGCTGCTGGGTCTGGCCGACTCGGGTGCCCACGTCTCACAGCTCTGCGACGCCTGCTTCTCGACCGACCTGTTGGGCAACTGGGTACGCGACCGGGGCGTGATGCCGCTCGAGCGCGCCATCCACAAGCTCACCGGAGAACCGGCCGCGGTCTACGGGCTGGCCGACCGGGGCACGGTCGAGGTGGGGAAGGCGGCCGACCTGTGCGTCTTCGATCCCGAGACGGTGGCCCCCGGGCCCTTGCGGCGCATACGCGACTTCCCCGCCGACGGCGAGCGGCTGACGGCCGACGCGCCCGAGGGCATGACCCACACGCTCGTGAACGGGGTGCCGATCCGGGTCGACGGGGCACCGGACGAAGAGGGACTGGCGGCGCGGCCGGGCGTGGTGCTGCGCAGCTAGGAGTGTGCGGGCCCGCGGCCCGGAGCTGCCGGTTTCAGGTGACGTCGCGGCGGAACGTCGTGAAGTAGCCGAGGGTGAGGGGGACGAGCCCCCAGGCGAGCATGACCAGACCGCCCTGCCACCACGTCAAGAGGTGGAAGCCCGGACCTCTCCCACCACCGCCGAAGCCGCGCGCGATATCGCCGGCCAGCGCCGCCCCGGCGGCGTTGGGGAGCCAGTTCAGGTTGTAATGGAAGATGGCTCTGGCCAGCGCGATCAGGATGCTCTCGAGGATGAGCGTGCCCCCGATGGTGAGCAGGATCGCGGCGATCTGATTCTTCACCAGGGTGCCGAAGCCCAGACCGAACAGCCCGAGCAGCACCGCCGAGAGCAGCAGGCCGGGCGCGACGGCGCCGATCTGGTCGGTCACTTGTGACGTCACCCCGCCGAGTGCGGCGTTCCAGGGCAGGCCCACGGCGAACACCGCCACGAGGGTGAGCAGCGCGAGGAAGATCGACCACACCGCGGTGGCGACGACCTTGGCGCCCAGCACCTGGGTCCGGACGGGACGCAGGACGAACGTCGTGGTCATGGTCTTGTGCCGGTACTCGCCAGTCACGCACAGGACACCGATGATCGGCGCCAGGACCTCGATGCCGAAGTACCCGGCGCCGAGCAGCTCGCGCCGCTGCTTCAGCGTCTGGGCGAAGTAGAAGGTGTGCCCGGGGAACCCCCCCGAACTCGCGAACACGGCCAGGCAGATCAGCACGGTCAGCGGGAAGCCGATCGCGAAGGCGACCCAGACGCCCGGCATGGATCGCATCTTGATCAGCTCGGCGCGGATGGCGTCGATCATGTGTCCTTCGCCACTTCACCGAAGCCGAGGCCGGACGTCAGGGACAAGAACACGCGCTCCAAGTCAGCGCCCTCCTGGATTAGCTCGTAGAGGACGATCTGGTTCGAAGCGAGCAGCGGTCCAGTCTGTTCGGGCGTCACGCCGTCCATCGCCACCTCCTCGTGGCTGAGCCTCCGGAAGGCGATGTGGGCTTCGGTGAGCACCGCGCACAGCCGGTCGGCCTCGGGCGTGCGGGCCCGCATGACCACGCCCGTCATGGCGCCCGTGATCTCATCGAGCGTGCCCTGGGCCTTGAGTTGTCCGAAGGACACGATGACGGCGTCGTCGATCGTCTGCGCCATTTCGGCCAGCAGGTGCGAGGAGACCAGCACGGTACGGCCCTCGCTGGCGAGGTACCGCATGAAGTCGCGCAGCCACGCAATGCCCTGGGGGTCCAGACCGTTGGACGGCTCGTCGAGAATGAGGACGTCGGGGTCGCCGATGAGCGCGGTGGCCAGCTCGAGACGCTGGCGCATGCCCATCGAGAAGCCGCCGACCTTGCGTTTGGCGTCCCCGGCGAGGCCGACCAGCGCGAGGACCTCGTCGGCGCGCTTCTCGTCGTGACCACCCGCCGCCGCGGCCATGCGTAGATGTGTGCGCGCGCGGCGGGCGGGATGGAAGCTGGTCGCTTCGAGCACCGCACCCACGGTGGCCGTGGGATTGTTCAGATCCTGGTACGCCCGGCCGCCGACGGTGGCGGTGCCCGCGCTCGGGTGGACGAGGCCCAGGAGCATGCGCAGTGTCGTGGTCTTGCCCGACCCGTTCGGCCCGAGGAACCCCGTCACTCGCCCGGGCTCGACGGTGAAGGAGAGGTTGTCGACGGCACGCACCGTGCCGAAATGCTTGGACAATCCGTTGAACTCGATGGGGAGGCCGCGGGGGGTGGCGCCGGCGGTCATCCGGGCGACCCTAGCGCGAGCGCATCTCCTGACCGAGGTCGCGTCGCGTGTCCGCGCAGCGATCAGGCTGAGGTGCGGCGCTCTTGGAGCTCGTCGGGGAGCAGCAGCCGTACGGAGACGGCCAGCTCGTCGTAGACCCGCGCCATGGTGGACCAGCCGTTGATCCACCCGACCAACGCGGAATACCAGACGTGCCCGATCATGCGGGCACGCTCGGACATGTCGGGGACCGCCGGCTCGCCCATGGCGCGCGAGATGATCCCCTCCATCAGCAGCGTGATCTGCTGCTGACAGCCGACCGCGGCCGGGTCGGGCGACGAGAGCGACGTGAAGACTGCGGCCACGAGCCTGGGCTGACGGCCCATGGCGCGCAGCGCGCGGTCGAGCACGTCGAGGACGCGGTCGGCGGGATGGTCGCCACGGGGCGGGTGTTGTCCGATGCGGGTGTCGAGCATCTCGACCCAGTGGACGAGCGTTGCTGCCAGCAAATGATCCTTACTGGTGAAGTAGCGGTACACGGTGCCCATGGCGACGTCAGCCCGCGCCGCCACGTCCCTCATCTGCACCGCCTCGTAGCCGCCCTCGAGCCCGAGCGCCATCGCCGCGTCGATGACGCGCTGACGCCGGGCCTGCTGGGCGCGGGTGAGCGGGCGGGTCACCGTCTGCTCCATTCCCGACAGCGTATCCGCACCGCCACCTGGGGCTTCAGGAACGGAACCACTACGCTGGGCCTCCATGTCCGGCCAGCGACACCGGGGCGACGCTGCCGTCGTGCCGCTCGAGGCCTACGCGGAACAGGTGGCCACCACCGACGGGCGCGTGGCCGGCGAGCGCGGACGCCAGACCAGGCAACGCCTCCTCGACGCCACCGTGGAACTGCTGACCACGACCTCGTGGCGGTCGGTCAAAGTCACCGACATCGCCCGGCAGGCGCGGACGTCGCCGGCGACCTTCTACCAGTACTTCGGCAACGTCGAGCAGGCGATCCAGGTGTTGGCCGAGGAGATGGTCGAGGAGGCGGCGCAACTGGCCGATCTGGTCGGAGGTGACTGGTCAGAGGAGGCGAGCTGGGCCACCGCGCTCATGGTGACCGAAGGGTTCCTCTCGTACTGGGAGGACAACCGCGCGGTATTCCGCGTCGTCGACCTCGCCACCGAGGAGGGCGACGCGCAGTTGCGGGGCATCCGGGTGCGCGCGCTCAATGCCGTCACGGTGGCGCTCGCGCAGGTCATTGCCGCGGCGTCGCCTTCACCCGAAGCGGGGCCCGGCGCGGCGACGTCGTCGCCGGCCGGCGCCGATCCCATGGCGGTCGCCGGGACGCTGGTGGCGATGTTCGCCAGCGTGTCGGCCCACCGCTACGGGTTCGAGTTCTGGGGCATCCGGACCCGCAACCTCATCGACACGCAGGCCCGGATGCTGCACTGGGCCGTCACGGGCCGACCCGCCCTTTCGGCCGAGATCCCACCGCGAGAAGCAACCCGGCCCCGTACCGGCCCCGTACTCGGCGGCGCCACGGTGCGGCGCCGAAGCGGGACTACCTGAGCGCCACCGGGTTGAGCGGGGAACCGAGTCCCGCGGTGAGCGGGAGGGGCGTGGCGTCGAGCAGGAACGTGTAGCGGCCGTCGGCCGCACAGTCTTCGGCCAACGGGTCGAGCACCCAGTTCTGCCCCTGGGTCATGCCCATCTCGACCAGGTGCAGCAGATGGACGGGAAGGTAGGCGTCTTCGTACTGGCACGGGATGACCTCGAAAGGCAGTGTGTCGGTGGCGACCGCCGCGACGTCGTGGGCGTGGAACCACTCGGCCGTCTCGATCGTGAGCCCGGGTGAGGGGTAGACGTAGGCCAGGAGGTCACGCCGGTCCGCGCCGAGATGCACCATCTGACCGGTGCGCACCAGCAGGATGTCGCCCGGTTCGACGGTGACGCCGGCGAGCTCGCAGGCGGCGTCCAGGTCCCCGGGCATGATCGGGTACCCCGGCTCGAGCACGTCGCGCCCGAGGGCGCGGGCGACGTCGAGCAGGATGCCGCGGCTGACCACCGTCGTCAGCCGGTGGATGCCACACCGCGTGGCGCCCTCCACGGTGACGCTGGCCGCCGGGTATCCGTTGTAGATGACGCCGCCGTAGCTGCTGTGCGCCAGCGAGTCCCAGTGGGTCGCGCACTGGGTGGCCAGCGTGAGGACGTCCTCGCTGAAGCAGACCCAGTCGGGTTCCCCTGCGGTGACCGGCACGTTCACCTGGACCATGGTGCGGGTCGGGTTGACGCGGCCCTCGACGACGCCCACCTGGATCCCCTCCGCCTCCGAGAGGGGCAAGCCGAGTGCGAAGGCCCGGCCGGTCTGGACGGATGCCGCGGCACGGCGACGGGCCGCATCGTCGACGAAGTTCAGGGTGCCGATCTCGTCCTCGGGACCCCATCGCCCCCAGTTGCGTACGCGGGCTGCCACCTCGGCGAACACGGCGGGGACAGTCACGGCGCGCACACTACCGCCGAGAGCGACGGGTCCGGCCGGTTGTCCCCACCCCGAGGGAGGACGATACTGAGTCTGCAACAACGGGTTCATGCAAAACCTCAGGAGGGATTGACCATGTCGACTGTGCGTGCGGCGGTGTGCACCGGGCTCAACGAGCCATGGAAGACCGAGGAGATCGAGATCGACCCTCCGGGCAACCGCGAGGTGCGGGTGAAGATGGTGTGGTCGGGCATGTGCCACTCCGACGAGCACCTGCGCACGGGCGACATCAGCCAGACGCCCGAGGTGCTCGAGATGATGGGCGTGAAGTCCATGTTCCCGGTGGTCGGGGGGCACGAGGGGTCCGGCATCGTCACCGAGGTAGGGACCAACGTGACCCAGGTGGCGGAAGGCGACCACGTCGCCGTGTCCTTCATCCCGTCCTGCGGCACCTGCTTCTGGTGTGCCTCGGGTCGTCAGAACCTGTGCGACCTCGGGATGATGACGCTGGCGGGCGGCATGATCAGCGACGGCACCTACCGCTACCACCTGGGAGGCGAGAACCTGAATCGCATGGCGCAGCTCGGCACCTTCGCCGACGAGATGGTCGTCCACGAGAACTCGCTCGTGCGGATCAACCCATGGGACAACATGAAGGCTGCCGCGCTGATCAGCTGCGGGATCGCCACTGGCTTCGGTTCTGCGGTCGACCGGGGCAAGGTCATGCCCGGGGAGACAGTGGTGGTGGCCGGCGCCGGCGGCGTCGGCTCGGGGGCCATTCAGGGCGCCCGCATCGCCGGGGCGCGCACCATCGTCGCGGTGGATCCCGTGCCCTTCAAGCTGGAGCGAGCCAAGGAGATCGGTGCGACGCACACGGCGGCGTCCCTGTTCGACGCCCAGATGATGCTCCCGGAGCTCACCATGGGCCGCAACGCCGACGTGGTCATCCTGACGCCCGGCGTGCTGCGCGGCGACATGATCGCTGCCGCCTGTTCGTGTGGCTCCAAGGACGCTCGGATCGTGGTGACGGCCATCGCGCCGTTCGACCAGGTCGACGTGAAGCTCAATCTGTTCAACCTGGCCATGTTCAATCAAGCCATCCTGGGCACGGTCTTCGGGTCAGAGAGTCCGCGGGTGCAAGTGCCCAACCTGCTCAACCTCTACGAGTCGGGCGCGCTCAAGATCGACGAGCTCATCACCCAGGAGTACACCCTCGATCAGGTGCAGCAGGGCTACGACGACCAGGCCGCCGGGACGATCATCCGCGGGGTGGTCGCGTTCGACTCGTAAGCCGTCGACACGACGCGGTCGGCGACGTCAGCCGCCGAGGCGCCGGCTGAACCCGTCGGGAACCACGAGGTCGCCGCGGTCCAGCTGTTCGATGGAGCCGTGGCCCATGCCGAGCAAGGCTGACTCGATGCCGCCGCGCAGGATGTCGAGCACGTTCTCGACGCCGGCTTGACCGTTGGCCGCGAGCCCCCACAGATAGGCGCGGCCGATCATGACCGCCCTGGCGCCCAGCGCCACGGCCTTGACCACATCACTCCCGCGCCTGATGCCGCCGTCGAGGAGCACCTCGATCTGGTCGCCGACTGCGTCAGCGACCGCCGGCAGCGTGCGGATGGTGGCGGGCGTCCCGTCCAGGTTGTTGCCACCGTGGTTCGAGACCGAAATGGCGCTGACGCCGGCATCGACCGCGCGCTTGGCGTCGTCGACGCGGGTCACACCCTTGAGCATGAACGGCCCACCCCACTGCTCGCGGAGCCAGGCCACGTCCTCCCAGCTCGGCGGTGGCGTCTGCATCCACTCGCCGTAGGCGCCGAAGAAGGTCGGGCCCGGCTGGCCCTTCGGGACCATGTTCGGTGTCGTGAGATCCGGGGCCTTGCCCGTGCCGCGAAGGAGAGGAACCAGCGCGGGTGCGCCAGCGCTTCGGGGGCGAAGCGCAGCATGGTGCGCAGGTTCATCTTCTCGGGGATGGTGGGGCTGCCCCAGTCGCGCCCGTGCGAGAAGGACCAGTCGAGGGTCGCGATGAGACCCACGGCACCGGCGGCCCGGGCGCGCTCGACGCGCGCCAGCATCTGCTCCCGCGAGCCGATCCAGTACACCTGGAAGAAGGTCTGGGGGCACGCCGCCACAACCTCTTCGATGGGCCGGCTGGCGAAGGAGCTCAGCCCCATGGCAGTCCCGCGTGCCGCCGCCGCCCGCGCCACGGCGACCTCGCCCTCGGGATGGACGGCCTGGACCCCGGTGGGTGAGATGAGCACGGGGAACGAGACTTCCTGGCCCATGACCTTGGTCACCAGATCCCGGCTGTCGGCCAACCCCGCGACGTGTGGCGCAAACCCCAGCTCGGCGTACACGTGCACGTTGTCCTCGACAGTGATGCCCATCTCGGAGCCTGCGATGAGCGCCCCGTAGACGGACTTGGGTAAGCGGCGCTTGGCCCGACGCTGCGCCTCGGCCACCGTTTCGAACCATTTGTTAGCCATACCAACCCTCTCGTGATGCCCTGGCTGAAATCCCACCTCAGCAGGAGCATCGGCAACCGGGAGACTTTAGGCGCCCAGGGCCGCGTTCCCACTGTCGAGGCCCAGAAGCGTGGATGGGCCCGGTTGTTAGGGTCGGGCGCATGGCCGAGACCCAGCCCACCGAACTCTCCGCTGAGCAGAAGGCCGAGCGCGCCGGCAGCTTCGGCGGCATAGCCGACCACTACGAGCGGTACCGTCCTGGGCCCCCGGTGGAGGCGGTCGGGTGGATCCTCCCCGAAGGGGCGCACACGGTCGTGGATCTCGGGGCGGGGACCGGAGCCCTGTCCCGGCTTCTTGTCGACCAGGTCGACGAAGTCATCGCGGTGGAGCCGGATGCACGGATGCGGTCCGTCCTGACCGATGCGGTCCCCGGCGTGCGGGCGGTCGAGGGTCGAGGGGAGTCGATGCCGTTGCCCGACGCCAGCGCCGACGCTGTCATCGCGTCCTCCTCGTGGCACTGGGTCGATCTCGTTCCCGGTTTGCACGAAGTGGGGCGTGTGCTCGTCCCCGGCGGTGTCCTCGGAGTGGTCTGGTCGGGTCCCGACCCCGACGGTGCGTTCATCACCGAGGCGCAGGCGTTGTTGCGTGGCGGGAGGTGAGGTGAAGACGGTGGAAACGGTGACGGAGCGTCGATCCTCGACGAGGAGAGCCGTGCGGAGCTGTCCGCTGCGGTGACCGTCCCCAACGCAACGACCCAGACTCTCGAGATCCCCGCCGGCGTCCCGTTCGACCAGCCCGAACACACTGTGTTGCAGTGGGACGTGGCGCTCAATGCAGAGGAGCTGGTGGGGCTGCTCGGCACCTTCAGTTGGGTGATCCTCATGGAGGACGACGCGCGAGCGAGGCTGCTCGATGCTGCACGGCGCGCGTTGCGGGACCTGCTCGGGCTCGACGGCGAGGCCACCGTCGACGTTGGATACCGAGCGGATGTCTGGCGGGCGCGGCGTCAGGGTTGACGATGCGTCCCTCGGGCGGCCTCGGTGCTGCTCGTCCAGTGACACACGAGGCCGTGGGGGATCGGTTCGTAACATGACGCAATGGGTACGGCGATGCGAGCGGCGAACGTCACCGACATTCCTGAGGTACTTGCCTTCTGGCAACAGGCCGCGGAACCGACGTCGACCGACTCCAGCGAGGCCGTGGCGGGGCTCCTCGCCCGCGACCCCGGCGCCCTCATCGTGGCCGAGGCCGACGGCACGATCGTTGGCACCGTGGTGGCCGGCTGGGACGGCTGGCGCGGGTCTGTCTACCGGCTCGCCGTCGGCGGAGCACTCTCGGCGAGCCGGCCTGGGCAGGGAACTGTTGCGCGCCGCCGAGTCGCGTCTTGCCGAGCTCGGGGCACGTCGGATGCACGCGATCGTCGTCGGGTCGAGCGAGGGGGCGCTCCGGTTCTGGGAGGCTTCCGAGTGGGAGCACCAGCACGGCCAGCGGCGTTACGCCAAAGGGTGACGCGTGGCCTTTTCGGCGGACCTTGAGCCCGAGGGATTGTCGCAGCGTGATGGCGGACCACGTCCTCGAACGCCACACGACACGCGGCAACAGTGGCTCCAACGTTCGCTCCCGTGCACACCCCGCCCACACCCCGACGCCGTAGGCGATGTCGTCGAGCACGTGCAGCGCGGTGAACCGGACCGGGTCGAGGGCCTCGGTGTCAGCGGCCCAGTCGTTGAGGGCCGGAAGCACGCAGTGCCAGCGCGGCCTGACGACGCGTCCGGCGAGAGGCCAGAGCGAGGACGAGCGCCGGAGACCATGCCCTTGCCAGGCCGCCGAGCGCGGGAAGCGCGGCCCGGGCTGTGCCACGTCCCACGATCCGGGTCGCGACGGCCACCGGGTCTCGCACCAGGCCGCTGAGACGATCGGCCAACACCGCGATGGATGCTTCCAGTGTCGTGAGCGCCATCGTGGGCCGTCCGGCCAGCACCAGGGCCCACACGGCCAGCGTCCATCCGGAGACCTCGACTGGGCGGACCTTGTCGTGGTGGCGCCGCGAGAGGCGCAGCCGTCGATCCGTAGAAAGACCGGCGCTCGAGGAATGAGAGCGTGTCGGCCGGCCCGTCATGGGTGACCACACTCCCGGGTACGTAGCGGACATCCCAGCCCGCCTCGTGCAAACGCCACACGAGGTCTACGTCCTCGCCGCCGCGCAAGGAAGGGTCGAAGAGGTCCGGCCCTTCCGCGATGTCGGCACGGACCACGATGGCTGCGCTCGGGACGTAGGAGACCCGGCCGCCCGGTCGAACCGGTGCTGGTGTGGTGCCCTGGTCGAGCAACGGCCGAACACGTTCGTAGCGGGCCAGCACGCTCGTACGCGACGAAGGGCTGACGATCCGGGGTGCCACCGCCGCAACCATGGGGTCGTCGAAATGACCGAGGAGCGACTGGAGCCACCCGTCGGGAGGCACGCAATCGGAATCCACGAACGCCACCAGTGCGCTGTCAACCAGGGACAGTCCCACGTTTCGCGCCGCTGACGGCCCCGAGTTGGTCCTCAGGGCGACAAAGCGTGCGCCGTGCCGTTCGGCGATCTCCTCGCTGGCGCCGGCGTCGGCGGACGCGTCGTCCACGACGACGCACGACAGACCAGCGAGTGCGTCGAGAAGTCGCCCGAGCTGACTGGGGCGGTTGCGCACCGGCACGACGACCGTCACGTCGTGCGGACCGAGGGCCGAGGCCCACGGTTCGGGGGTGAAGACCCCGGCGGACACGAAACGTCGTGCCAGGCGCCGCGCCGGCTCGGCGTCGCCCACGACCGCGCCGGACCGCCAGCGCGCCACCGAGCACGTGACCTCGTGGGGTGATCCGTGAACAACCGGAGTGGGCTTCCACCGAGGAGGACGGCGCCATCGTCGAATTCCTCGGTTGACGCATCCTGAGTCAACGCGAAGCTGCCAGGCAGCGGTGTCGACCCTCGTGGCGGCGCCGGGCGAACTGGCGAGGGCGAGGGCGAGTCGGGTGTGCTGGCGTCGGGCACCCCTGAATTCTGACAGTTCGGGGTCGGGGATAGGCTGGGCTCGTGCCCACAGGAGGTCGGGATGCTGGTTGAGGACCAAGACACCCAAGAGACGCAGAACGTCGAGGACGTGTCCGACGAGGACATCGACGAGCTCCTGGTCGAAGAGGTCTCCATCGACGGGATGTGCGGCGTCTATTGAGCGTGACGGATACGCGGCACGCGGCGGCCGCGTTCTCAGCGGACAAGGCCTACCGCCTCAATGCGCAGATCGCGCTGCGTGACGAGTCCTTCGGCGCTCTCGCCTATCACTACGGGAATCGGCGGCTGGTGTTCTTGAAGTCACGGTTGCTCGTGACCCTTGTCTCCTCCCTGCACGATTATCCGAGCGCACGGGAGGCAGTGGCGGCGATCGTGCCGGAACGTGAGCGCGGTTCGTACGAGCGAGCGCTCGCGCGACTCGCGAGCTCCGAGGTGATCGATGTCGCCTGACACCGCACCGCCGCCGCTCCAGCAACAGTTCGAACGTGGGCTCGACGCTCCCATCTGCCTCACCTGGGAGCTCACGTACGCCTGCAACCTGGCCTGCGTCCACTGCCTCAGTTCCTCCAGCCAGCGCGACCCGGGCGAGCTCACGCCGGCCGAGGCCCGCACGATCGTCGACGCGCTTGTCGACATGCGGGTCTTCTACGTGAACATCGGCGGAGGGGAGCCGATGTTGCGCTCCGACTTCTTCGACCTGGTTTCGTACGCGGTCGAGCGACGGGTCGGAGTGAAATTCTCTACGAACGGGACGCGTCTGACGGCAACAGCGGCGCGACAGCTCGGCCGCGCTCGATTACCTCGACGTGCAGATCAGCATCGACGGCGCGACGGCACGCACCAACGACGCCGTCCGCGGCGAGGGCGCGTACCAGGCCGCCCGGGCCGCCATGGACAATCTCGCCGGAGCGGGGTTCGGCCCATTCAAGGTGAGCGTTGTCGTGACGCGGCAGAACATCGACGAGCTGGATGCATTGTCCGCCATCGCAGATAGCTACGGCGCACAGCTCCGTCTCACCCGACTGCGTCCCTCAGGTCGGGGCGTCGACAGCTGGGAGACGTTGCACCCGACCGCGGCCCAGCAACGCACCCTGTACCACTGGTTACTCGAGCGGCCCGGCGTTCTTACCGGCGACTCGTTCTTCCATCTCTCCGCGCTCGGGGAGCCGCTCGACGGCTTGAACATGTGCGGAGCCGGACGTGTGGTCTGCCTCATCGATCCCGTCGGCGATGTCTATGCCTGCCCGTTCGTGATCGACCGCCAGTTCTTGGCTGGCAACGTACGCGCACCTGGAGGTTTCCCTGTCGTCTGGCGCGAGTCACCGCTCTTCACCTCCCTTCGCGAGCCGCACAGTGCCGGCGCCTGCGCATCGTGCGGGTCTTTCGACGCCTGCCGAGGCGGGTGCATGGCAGCCAAGTTCTTTACCGGTCTCCCGCTCGATGGACCCGATCCCGAGTGTGTGCACGGACACGGCGAAACGGCGTTGGCGGCGCGATCCGAGCGCCCCAGCGCCACGCTTGGTCACTCGAAGGTGAGCCGTGACGGAGTGCCGTTGCCGGTACCCACGCCGGTTCGCTTCCGCTCGCCGGCACGCGCCTAAGCACGTGGAGCTTGCCCGCGCCACCTGGCCCCAGGTGGAGGCGAGTGGTGGTGATTCGATCCTGGCAGTACCACTGGGTTCGCTCGAGCAACACGGCCCGCATCTCCCGCTCGACACCGATAGCCGCGTGGCAGCTGCGTTGGCGACCGGATTGGCAGCTCGCCGCCTCGATGTCGCGGTGGCTCCTGTTGTGGCGTACGGCGCAAGCGGTGAGCACGCGGACTTCCCGGGAACGCTTCTCGTGGGCCACGATGTCCTCGCGGATCTCATCGTCGAGCTCGTGCGCTCCGCACGTCACTCGTTCTCCGGGGTCGTGCTGATCAGTGCCCATGGAGGCAATACGGATGCACTCACCGACGTGCGGCGTCGCACCGCCGAAGAAGGTGACGCCGTCGTTGTATGGCAGGCGACTCCAAAAGGTGGAGACGCCCACGCGGGTCGGACGGAGACGTCCCTGATGCTGGCCATCGACCCGGCGGCCGTGCTGCTCGGAGCGCGCCGAGGTCGGATGCACTGATCCGCTGTCCGAGCTCTTGCCCCGTCTACGCCGTAGCGGGGTACGCCCGGTATCGTCCAACGGCGTGCTGGGCGATCCAACGGGTGCAAACGCAGACGAGGGCCGCGCCATCCTGGCGGGTCTCGTGCACGATCTCGAAGCCGCTGTGTCGACACGGTGGCCCGCGACATGAGCCCGGTTGCTGTAGTGACAGGCGCTGCGCGTGGTATCGGGTCCGCCACCGTCGACGCGCTGGTCGGCGCGGGATGGCAGGTCGTCGCAGTGGACCGCGGTGCCGACGACCCCGCCCTCGACTACCCCCTGGCCACCAAAGCCCAGCTGGAGGCGGTCGCCGCTCGGCACGGCGATGCGGTGCGGACGGTCGTCGGCGACGTTCGCAGCGTCTCGGACATGCGGGCCGCGGTCGATGAAGCCGTCCGTTACTTCGGAAGCGTGGAGGCGGCTGTTGCGGCGGCGGGGGTGATCAGTGGCGGCCCGCCGTTGTGGGAGACACCCGACGCGCAGTGGGACGCGCTGTTCGCGGTCAACGTCAACGGCGTCCGCAACCTGGCCACCGTGGCCGTGCCGGCGTTGCTCGCCGCACCCACCCCCCGGCATGGTCGGGTGGTAGCGGTGGCGTCGGCGGCCGGCCTCCTCGGGTTGCGGCGCCTTGGTGCCTACAGCGCCTCCAAGCACGCAGTGATCGGGTTGATGCGCTCCTTGGCGGCGGACCTGGCGGGCACCGGCGTGACGGCGAACGCGGTCTGCCCGGGCTCGACCCGTGGAGCGATGCTCGATGCCTCGGCTGCGGTCTACGGCTTGTCGTCGGCAGAAGAGTTCGCCGGGCAGCAGCTGGTGGAGCGACTCCTCGAACCAAGTGAGCCGGCTGCACTCATCGCCTGGTTGTGCGGACCAGAATCGGGTGCCGTAACGGGGGCCGCCTTACCGGTCGACGGCGGCATGACGAGCTAGTCGCACGAGCGAGTCGTACGCACTCGTAGTCACAACACAGCGCAGCGATCTGGAAGGACCGACGCCCGAATGCACACTGCTCGACCACATCACCATGAGGGAGAGGCCGTGGCCGACCCTGGTCAGCCACCGGCCCAGCGCCACGTCGCGACCCGGGGGTCCGAATGAAGTTCGCGGTGACCTTCGGGCGGATGCATCCGCGTCTCTGGGTCGAAGCGGCAGAAAAGGCCGACCGACTCGGCTTCGAGTCCGCATGGCTGCCCGAGCACCTCGTGCTGCCGATGACGATGGCCGGTTCGCCCTTCGCTGACGACGAGCACCCTCCGGTGCCTCCCTCGACCCAGCTCTTCGACCCGGGCTCGATGCTCTCGTTCATCGCCGCCCGGACGAGGTCGATCCGCCTCGGCACCTACGTCTATTTGCTCGGTTTGCGTCACCCCTTCATCACGGCGCGGGCCTTCGGGACGTTGGACTGGGTCTCCGGCGGCCGCGCCGTCATCGGGGCCGGTGCCGGGTGGCTGCGCTCGGAATGGGAGGCGCTCGGGATCGATCCGGCCACCCGGGGCGCCCGTCTCAACGAGGCAATCGAGGTGTGCCGACGACTGTGGACGGAGGAGTCGGTCGTCCACGACGGCCCCTATTTCCCTTTCGGCGAGGTGGCGTTCGAGCCCAAGCCGGTCCAGCAGCCGATTCCGATCTACATCGGCGGGGAGTCCGCACCCGCTCTGCGGCGTGCCGGGCGGCTGGGTGACGGTTGGATCGGCATGGGGCATACCCCCGAGTCCGCCGCCGCCTCGATCACCACCATCAGGACCCACCGCGCGGACGCAGGGCGGCTCGACGTGGCCTTCGAGGTGACGGTCGGCGGCGAATGCGCCACGCCCGAAGACGTGGCCGCTTGGGAGGCCGCCGGGGTGGACCGGCTCATCGTGACCCCCTGGAGTCGCTCGGCCGAGGTGTTCGACGCGATGGAGGCCTTTTCGTCGAACTTCATCGCCACGACTGGTTGATCGACACTGTGGTCCAGGTTTTTGTCCTTGCCGGTTCGCCCTTGCCTGGATGACTCGGCGGGCCGGCACCTAATTCGGCCTGTATATGTATCCTTCCGAAACCCAATTAACGAAGGATATTCGAATAACCTTCCGCAATTAGCCGAATTTCGGAAGGATACATATACAGCGCAAACGCAAACCCCCGGAGCACTCCCGAGCGCCGGTTTCGACCAGCGGCGAATCCCTGGTTCGCCGCCCCTACGAGCTCCAAATGATCGCCTGAGGCTCGGTATAGGCAAGGAGGCCGTAGTCGCCCCCGTCCCGTCCGATGCCGGACATCTTGAAACCGCCGAAGGGGGCATCGTGGTTGCGCTGGGCGGTGTTGATCCCGACGTGCCCGGCCTGCAGCAGCTTGGCCACGCGCAGGGCCCGCGCCCCGTCCTTCGAGAAGACGTAGTCGTACAGGCCGAAGTCCGAGTCGTTGGCAATGGCGATGCCCTCCTCCTCGTCGTCGAAGGGGATCATCGTGACCACGGGGCCGAAGATCTCCTCACGGGCGACGCGCATGGAGTTGTCGCCGGTGATGAGGGTCGGCGCCACGTAGTAGCCAACGGGCAGGTCGGCCGGCCGTTCGCCGCCGACGACGATCTCGCCCCCATCCTCCTTCGCCGTCTCGATGTGCGCCTCGATCCGTCCCCGCTGCACCGCGGAGATCACCGGGCCGATGATCGTCGAGGTGTCCGTGGGGTCGCCCACCTTGAGGAAGTCCGCCATCTGCGCCAGGCCGTCACGCACCTGATCGAAGACGCTGCGGTGGACGACGGCCCGCGTCGGCGCCGTGCAGATCTGGCCGGAGTGGAACGACCAAGTCGAGCCAATGCAACCGACTGCAGCCTTGACGTCGGCGTCTTCGAAGACGACGCAGGCACCTTTGCCCCCCAATTCGAGGAGCGTCCGCTTCATCGTGCGCGCCGCCTTCTCGGCGATGGTCACGCCGACCTGGGTCGAACCGGTGAAGCTCACGCAGTCCACGTCGTCGGCATCGACCAGGGCGGCAGAGGACGCCGGGGTGTTGCCGTTCACCAGGTTGACGACCCCGGGCGGGAAGCCCACGTCGTTGAGGATCCGGACCAGCTCCACGATGGCGAGCGGGTCCTGCGGGGCCGGCTTCACTACGACGGCGTTGCCCGCGGCCAAGGCCGGCGCCACCTTGCCCGCCATGTTCACCATCGGGAAGTTGTACGAGGTGATGCAGGCCACCACGCCGATGGGCTGGCGGTTGACCATCCCGCCGATGATCCCTCCGGGTGCCAGCGGTGTCGCTTGCGCCGGTTGGGGCAGCAGCGGCGTTTGGAGCACCACCCGGGGATCGCGCGCGTAGCGCTCGAATCGATCAGCGGCGACGGGCACCTGCATGCGTGAGCCGACGGTCGCCGTTGCGCCCGTCTCGGCGATGACCAGGGGCAAGAGCTCGGCGGACTTGGCGCGGATGGCCGCGGCGGCCTCGCGCATGAGGGCGCCACGGTCCTCGGCCGACCAGGCGGCCCACCCTGGCTGCGCCTCCTTGGCCGCGGCCGCGGCCGCGAGGGCGTCGTCGGCGCTCGCGTTGGGCGCGCTGCCAACGATCTCCTCTGTTGCCGGGTTGACGATCTCGTAGGTCCCGTCGGATGCATCGACCCATTTGCCCCCGATGAGGAGTTGGTGCTCGTCGCGGGTGGTGCTCTGTGCCATGTGTGCTCCCAGGTCGGCGATAGGCGTGCCGGCGAATCTGACGGCGCGTCACATTCAACTCCGAGTCATCCCCACCCGCCAAAGTTGCTGGCACGCCCGCTTGTCACCAGGGCAGACCGGCCGGCTGACGCCCGCATCGCGGGGGTCTTGCCGCCGCCGAATCGCAACGGACGAACACAACTGGCGCAAACCCGGTACGTACGGCCCCGAATTATGACTTTCGTCACTTCGCAAGGCCGTAGAACCTGTGGGATTCTCTAAATTGGAAACGTCCACGGGGGATGAACGGAGTCCGGAGAATGAGTCGACCTGGCGATGCGATCCCTGGCGCGACGCGCCCCGGTTCCGCCGGCCGCCACCCCAGCCTGCAGCCCCGGCTCGAGGTGAACGCCGACCCAGGACTCTCCGACCAGGGCGCCAGGAAGCGCCCGACCGGTGCGATGACGGGGATCGTGGGCGACTCCATCCTTGGCAACGCCGACGTCGCTCAGGCGCGGGAGCGCCACCGGATCGCACGCGTGCGCCGGCTCGTGGCGGTGAGTGCGCTCGTCCTCGGCTGGATCGTCATCCGTCAGGCGAGCGGACACAGCATCTTTCCCGCGGTGCACCTGCCGCACTGGCTCGGCGGCGCCTTCCCCATCATCCTCATCGTTCTCATGCTCGGCGCGGTCATGCTGGCGCCCTTCATCGGCGCCGGCCGGTCACCGCACACCCTGATCCGGCCCGGTGAGACGGCCGTCGGTTTGGAGGACCTGGTCGGGATCGACTCCATCAAGGCCGAGGTCGTGCGCTCGGTCAACCTCTTCCTCTCACACCAGACCTTCCGCGACACGATGGGCGGCTCGGCCCGCCGCGGGGTCCTGTTCGAGGGACCGCCCGGGACGGGCAAGACGTTCGTGGCCAAGGCGATGGCCAAAGAGGCCAACGTCCCGTTCCTGTTCGTGTCGGCCTCAGCCTTCCAGTCGATGTACTACGGCCAGACGAACCGCAAGATCCGTTCCTTCTTCAAGCAACTTCGCAAGCACGCCCGCAAGGAGGGCGGTGCCATCGGCTTCATCGAGGAGATCGACGCCATCGGGGCGTCGCGCCGGGGACTTGGCGGCAGTGGAGGCACTGAGGGCGTGACGGGCGTCGTCAACGAGTTGCTGGTGCAGCTCCAGTCGTTTGACAGCCCGACCCGCGGCCAGCGCTTTGCCTCGGCGTGGATCGACCTCGTCAACCGCTATGTGCCCGACGGCAGCAAGCTCCGCAAGCCGACCGTGACGCCGGCCAACGTGCTGGTGGTTGCTGCCACGAACCGCAAGGACGATCTCGATCCAGCGCTGATCCGGCCGGGACGTTTCGACCGAAGCATCTACTTCGGGCTTCCCGGGCGCAAGGCCCGTGCCGACATCATCGCCTACTACCTCGGCAAGAAGGTTCACGAGAGCGATCTCGACGGGCATGCCGCGGTCGACATCGTCGCCGGCATGACATTCGGATACTCGCCGGCGGCGCTCGAGCGCCTCATGGACGAGTCGCTCGTCATCGCGCTCACGCACGGCCGCTCGGCCATGACCATGTCCGACGTCGCCGAGGCCAAGATGCTCGTGGAGCTCGGCGTCACCGACGAGACGATCTACACGCCCGACGAGCGCGAGCGGGTTGCCACCCACGAAGCGGGGCATGCCACCGTGGCCTACTTCGTGGGTCAGACGCGGCAGCTCGACGTGCTGTCGATCGTCAAGCGACGCGACTCGCTCGGGTTGCTCCAGCATTCCGACTCCGAGGAGCGGTTCACCAAGAGCAGCGAGGAGATGCACGCGCTCCTCCAGATCGCCATGGGCGGCATGGTGGCCGAGGAGCAGTGGTTCGACGAGGTGTCGACAGGGCCGGCGTCCGACCTGGCCGCTGCGACGAGCATCGGCGCCCAGATGATCGGCGCCTGCGGCATGGGTAACTCCCTGATCTCCGTTGCGGCAGCCGGGAGCGGATACCTCGCCGGCGGCCTCGTGGACAAGGTGCTCGGGGACAAGGCCGCTCGTGCCGAGCTCGACACGCTGTTGATGGGCTCGTGCGACGGCGCCAAGGCCATCGTGGCCGAGCATCCTGAGGTGGTCGAGGCACTGCGTGACGCGCTGCTCGAGCGCGACGAGCTGGTGGGCTCTGAGATCACCGAGGTGATCGAGTCGGCTCTGGACGCGGCGGCGAACCCAGGAGTGATCTCCGAGCTGCGCCGGCCCCAGCCAACGCCGGCACCGAGCAACATCGTTCAAGCCTGAGGCCTGAGGCCTGAGGCCTGACCCCCGGGGACCCTGACCTCACGGGGTCGGCCCGGACCCGCCCCCACCGAGCACACGGAGGACGAAGCGGCCGATACGGCCGGGCGGACGCTTGCGCTGCGCCGCCCTGGCCTCCGCCTCGTGGTCTCGGGTGAGCGGCCCGCCGAGACGCCAGTAGCGCCTGCCGCCACCGGTGTAGCGCACATAGTCGGGCACCGGCGGCAGGGTCTGCTTCGGCTTGCGGCGGCGCTTCCGGTTGGCGGCCACGACCGCAAGTGTTGCGCAGTCTGGTGGCTCAGGCGTTCAGTGCGGCGGCGATGGCGGCGCCCGTCACCGCTGCGTTCAGGTAGGGCTCGGCGGCGTGGGCACGGTGCCCGTTGTCGATGACGAACTCCTCGACCTGCGGTCCGAAGCCGGTTGTCAAGGACGACCCGCAGGCTTTGTCGTTCATCGCCCGCACGTTCACCCACCGCACCACGGAGCCCGGCCATGACGCCTTCCCGTCGACGGGCGGGGGCGACAAGGTGTCGAACACCATGGGGGCGGCGAGCGGGGAACCGAGGGTCACGAAGGTGTGGATCGGCCACTCCGGGTGGCTCGCCAGCGCGGCGTAGGAGAGGACGGTGCCGAGCGAGTGCGCGACGAGGACCCGGGTCTCGGCCGTGACCGCAGGCTCGATCCGCTCCTGGAGCCGTTCGCGTAGGTCCGGCTCCGTCAACATCATGGTGACCATGTCCACCGTCCGGTCGAACGCCGCCTCACCGATCATCTGACTCAAGGCGCCCATCGCGTCGCCGTTGTCGAGCCCCGACAGCGCCTCGGCGACGCCCGCGCGGGACTGCTCCAGCTGGCGGTCCTCGTCGCTGCCGGGGTGGCGGCGGAAGATGTCGCCGTAGAAGCAGACGGACAGGTCGTCGGCCGACAGCTCCACGCCGTGGTGCCACAGCCCGTCGCGCACGGCGGGCAACCAGCGGGCCTTGAGCTCGTTCGGGCCCCACAACTCGTTGAAGGCTCCGTGGACCAGGACGACGCGTGCCACCGTTCTTCGTCCTACCCGGCGAGGTGTGCGGTGTCGTTGTAGCTGCGCACGATCCAACGGTCGGGCGCGACCACGCAGCCGCGAGATGGACGCGTTGTCGGCGTGCATGAACGCGAAGGGCTCGGAGCCGCTGGCCTGGGCCAGCATTTCGGCGATGGCGGCACCGTGGCTGAAGACCACCACGCGCCGCCCGGGTGCGCCACTGCGATGCGCTCGATGGCGTGCCGCAAGCGTCCCCCGAACACCTCGCGGGACTCGGCGCCGGGAATCACGTCCCAGCGCTGCTCCAGCCACACCTGCTCGAGCATGGGATCGCGGTCGTGCGCCTTCTGGCGGAGGAGCCCGCCTTCCCATTCCCCGAGGAAGATCTCGCGCAGGTCGGCGTCGACCACCGGCGTCATGCCGCTGCGGGCGACCAGCGGCGCGGCGGTCTGTGCCGTTCGCTGCAAGGTGCTGATGTAGAGCCCGTCGAATGGTTCGGTCGCCAGGCGTAACGCCAGCAGCTCGGCCTGGTGCCGTCCGACGTCGGAGAGCGGCGGGTCACCTTGGCCCTCCACCAGCTCGAAGGCCTCGCCCTCGACCGAGTCGGCCGACGCGCCGTGGCGAACCAGGAACAGCTCTGTCGAGCCGGGCGGGCCGATGTAGGGCCGCTGGCTAAAGGTGCGGGGCGCCGTCACGGACGCCGAGTGTAGGAACGATCAGCCCGGCGGCGACAGCTCGGGAGGCCCGTCGTCGTCTTCGACGACCTCCGCGTCGATGATGGTCTGGTCGCCGCGCGTCGCCGTCCCGGCATCCGGTGCACCCCAGCCGCCCGGAGTACCGGGTCCGCCGCCGGGCGTGCGGAAGGTCGCAAAGAAGGTGCCGGGTCCCTGGGTGAACTGCACCTGGAGCGGCCGGCCGGCGTTCGGTCCGAGCTCAGCCCACAACGGCAACGCGCGCCGGTACACGACGTAGTACTGCATCGCCAGCGTGATCCCGAGGTAGAGCAAGAAGCTCGCGCCGACCAGGCCGCTCGCGCCCGCATGCTCACCCCCCGCGTCGCCGGCGAAATGCACCAGCAGTGAGACCAACCACAGGCCCATGGTGAGCGCGTTGCCCTGGCGCAGAACCCAGCCGTCGGCCGCCCATACGCGCATGGAGAGACCCCGCAGCGCGCCCAAGACCGAGTGCGCCGATCACCAGTGAGCCGATCACCCAGGCCCAGGCGGTGCCCGAGACGTGGTGATCGCCGGCGTACGAGAACATTTCGAACAGCCCGATCACGCCGATGACGATCGGAAGCCGGGGTTGGAAGACGCGGCGCACCGGCCGCACCCTGACCTGGCGCAGCAGGACGAGGATCAGGATGACCGCGCCCAGTGCATACGAGAAGAACGACATCGCCATCCACCCTAGGGCCGGGGTCGGTTCAGCTGTTCAGCAGGGGTGCCACTTCGACGCCGAAACGCGCCGTCTGCTCGCAGAATTCCTCCGCACTGCGGGCCATGAATCGGACTTGCAGGTGGTTCACGCCCATGTCCACGAGTTCCCGCAGCGAGGTCGCCACTTCGTCCCCGCGGCCCGAGAGCACCCAACCGGGTACGTCCCAGCCCGAGCCGCCCGACGTGAGGTAGATCGGTTCGACGATGGTGCCGATGTCGATGGGGGCGCCGCCCCGGAGCTCTGCTCGCAGCTCGCGCAGGCGGGCGATCTGTCCGGGCAGGTCGCGTCGGCGCGTGCCCTGGGGCAACCAGCCGTCGCCGAAGGCGGCGGTGCGGCGGATCGCGGCCGGTGACGAGCCCCCGATCCAGATCGGCGGCCGCGGCTGGCGCACCGGGCGCGGCCCCAGCCCCATGTCGCTGGCGGGAAAGCGGGGGCCCGGCAACACCGGAAACTCCTCCGTCAGGCAGCGGGCCAGCGCGGCGACCGCCTCGTCGGTGTGGCGCCCGCGCTCGTCGAACCCACCGGTGAGGAGCTCGTATTCCTCGGGCACGTGCCCGGCGCCGACGCCGACGATCACGCGGCCGCCCGACAACAGGTCGATGGTCGAGAGCTCTTTGGCCGCCCGGAGCGGGTGGCGCTGGGCGAGGATCAGGACATGGGACAGCAGGTGCGTGCGCGTCGTGAGCGCGGCGAGCCAGCCGAGCGTCGCCGTCGTGTCGTACCAGATGGTGCCCATGGCGTCGGCCAGACGGCGCGGGATGGCCGTGTGGTCGCACACGCCGAGGTAGAAGAAGCCCGATTCGTCGGCGACACGCGCGATGCCGCGCCAGCTCGACGGGACCGGCCTCCTTCTCCCAGTCGGCGACGTAGAGCGTCGACTGGGACTGGATGGGCAGCTGCATGCCGTAGACGACCTCGCCCTCTGGCACCGTGCGCACCACGTCGGCTGGGATCAGGTCGGTGTCGGTCATCGCGGGTACTCCCTTCGGACGGGGTCGCCCATGTCGGTGATGGTCTGCACGGTCAGTGGCTGGCCGAGGGCAGCGGAGAGCCGACCAGCCACGAGAGCGAGTCCTTCGAACCAAAGGTCGTCGCCAGGACCCGCGACCGCTTGAGATGTAGGTGCAGTGGCACCTCCCAGGTGTAGCCCATGCCTCCGTGTACTTGGATCGCGGTGCGGGCGTTCGTGATGGCGGCCTCGTCGGCCAGCAGCTTTGCGCCGGCGGTCGCTCGCCGCATCCAGGCGACGGGCGTGGTGCCGGCTGACGCTGCCTCCGCGACGAGGACGTCGGGCGCGTCGGCCAGGCAGGCCGCGGCGTGGACGGCGGCCCGGGCCACCTCGGCTCGCACCAGCATGTCGGCGCACATGTGCTTGACCGCCTGGAAGCTGCCGATCGGCTTGCCGAACTGGTGCCGCTCCTTGGCATAGGCCACCGCGAGGTCGAGGCACTTGGCCGCGTGGCCGACCTGCAGTGCGGCCGTGAGGATGGCGCCATCGGCGAAGAGCCGCGCCTCGGAGTCGTCGACCGACCAGCCGGCCGGCAGCGCGGCCAGCTGCCAGAGCGGGGTGAGTGGATCGAGCGGCGCGGCGACACGCTGGGCACCGGGCGCCTGGCGGATCGTCGGCAGCACGCTCCAGACTCCTCCGACGCCACCAGTAGGGAGCAAGAAGGCGGCGTCGAGCGACGAGAGGTGCTCGACCAACCAGGGTGGTCCGCCGTCGCTACTGCACACCCCGACCCACGCCCGGCCTTCGGCCGCGCCGGGCACCAGGTTCCTGACGGCGGCGAGGAACGTCCCGACCAGGGGTCCGGGCACCAGCGCCCGCCCCAGTTCCTCGAAGACCACGGCCGCGTCGGCCAACCCGAGTCCGGTGCCGGCCGGCTCGGGGAGTGTCGAGCGCGAAGACGCCGGTCTCGCCGAGGGCGGTCCAGCTCTCGGCGCTGATCGTCCGTTCCTCACCTTCGTGAAGGCGAATGGCGTCGAGGGGTAGGCGTCCGGCGAGCATGGTCCGGATCCCCTCGGCCAGCGCGTGCTCGGCCTCGCCCAGGCGGAAGTCCATCAGCGTGTCCTCGGCAGCCCGAGGATGCGCTCGGCCACGATGTTGCGCTGCACCTGCGACGTGCCCGCGGCGATGGTCAGGTTGATCGACTTGAACCAGTTGTGCACCTGTTCCGCGTTGCCCACGGGCTCGCCGTCACGGGTGAGAGGGTCCGCACTGAGCGCGGCTGTCCCGAGCATCTCCATGCCGAGGTCGCCGAGCGCCTGCGCGTGCTCGGAGAAGGAGAGCTTGAACACCGAGCCACCGATGCCGGGCACCCCGGTCTGGGCCGCTTCGGAGACGTTGCGCTTGGTCAGCGCCCACAGGGCGTCGAACGCTGCCCTGAGGTGGCCGACCCGGTGCCGCAGGCCGCTGCGGTCGTCGGCGAACAGATCGAGCCGCGCACCGATGTCATCGAGCTCGTCCAACAGACGCATCGCCTCGAGTAGTTCGCCGACGAAGGCCGTTCCACGTTCGAAGGACAGCGTCACCATCGTGACGCGCCAGCCGTCGTTCTCGTCACCGACCCGGTTGGCGACCGGGACCCGCACCTCGTCGAGGAACAGCTGCGCGAACTCCGTGGTGCCTTCGATCGTACGCAGCGGCTGGATCTCAATGCCGGGCGTGTCCATCGGCACGATGAGCCAGGAGATGCCTCGGTTGCCCTCGTCGCCCGTGCGCACGAGCATCTCGCAGAAGTCGGCTACTTCTGCGTGCGACGTCCAGATCTTCGAACCGGTGATGACGTAGTCGTCGCCGTCGCGCACGGCCCGCGTGCGGAGCGAGGCGAGATCGCTCCCCGCGTCGGGCTCGCTGAAGCCCTGGCACCAGACCTCCTCGCCGCGCAGGATGGGCGGGAGGTAACGTTCGCGTTGGGCCACGGATCCCTCGGCGATGATCGTCGGCCCGGCGTGCAGCAGGCCGACGAAGTTGACGCCCACGTAGGGCGCGCCGGCCCGCTCGCACTCCTCCTTGAAGATCAGCTGCTCCACCGGCGACGAGCCGCGCCCGCCGCCTTCGGCCGGCCAGTCGACACCGGCGTAGCCTGCGTCGAAGAGCGTGCGCTGCCAGGCGAGGTCATACGCCCGTCGGGCCGGCCAGTCGTCATGCGCCGGCGGCGCGCCGACCGAGGGGAGTGTGGCGGCCAGCCAGGCGCGCAACTCCTCCCGGAAGGCCTGTTCCGACTCGGTGTAGCGCAGGTCCATGCCGTCAGGTGCGAAGCCGAATGCGGACGCGAACGTGAAGCCGGAGCGGGGAGCGGGAGGGGGTGCGAGCGAGCGACGCGGCGACCAGGATGGGGCTCAGGCGGCGAAGTCCAGCCCGAAGAGCCGGATGGCGTTGCCCCGCACGATCTTGCGGCGCTGCTCGTCGGTCAAGGCGGCCATCTGCTCCTCGGCGATCTCGCGCGTGCGGGGCCAGGTCGAGTCCGAGTGGGGGTAGTCCGACTCGTAGGTGATGTTGTCCTCGCCGATCTCGTCGACCGAGCCCAGCCCGTGTGCGTCGTCGAAGAAGCAGCCCCACACGTGGTCCTTGAAGTAGCTCGACGGCTTCTCGGGCACGATGTCGGCCACCCCGCCCCAGCCGCGGTTGTCCTCCCAGACGCGGTCGGCCCGCTCCAAGATGTAGGGGATCCAGCCGATCTGTCCCTCCGAGTAGGCGACCTTGAGGTCGGGGAAGCGGACGAAGACGCCACTGAAGAGGAAGTCGACCAGCGAGAAGGTGGCGTTGGTGTGGGTCAGCGTCGAGCCGACCGCCGGTGGGGCGTCGGCCGACGTCGACGGCATCTTCGACGACGACCCGATGTGCATGTTCACGATGGTCTGCGTCTCGGCGCAGGCACGGAAGAACGGGTCCCAATAGTGGTCGGGGTCGTGCACGCTGGGCAGCCCCAAGAAGGGTGGGATCTCGCTGAAGCACACGGCGCGCACGCCTCGTGCGGCATTGCGCCGCACCTCGTCCGCCGCCAGCTGGGCGTCCCACAACGGGATCAGGCACAGCGGGATGAGGCGCCCGGCGGTGTCGGCGCACCACTCCTCGACCATCCAGTCGTTGTACGCCGCGCACGCACAGCAGGCCGAGCTCCTTGTCCTTGGCCTCGGTGAAGGTCTGGCCGCAGAAACGGGGGAAGGTCGGGAAGCACAGCGCGGCCTCGATGTGGTTCATCGTCCATGTCCTCGAGCCGCGGCTTGACCTCGTAGGAGCCCGGGCGCATGTCCTCGTAGGTGACGCCCTTCATGGTCACCTCGTCGCGCGGTACGCCGACGGCCGAGTCGACCCGTAGCAACGGTCGCTTGAGATCCTCGTAGTACCACCAGTCGACCGGCAGACCCTTCGACCCCGGCTTCACCTTGAGCTGGCCGCCCCGGAATTCGACCTCGGGCATCGGCGCGCGCACCACCCGGGGCCCGACCTCGGCGTACTTGGACGGGAGGCGGTCCTGCCACACGGTGGGCGGTTCGACGACGTGGTCGTCGACCGAGATGATCATGGGCAGGGGCTCGGACATGGTCATCGAGCGTAGCCCCCACCTGACGGGGCGTCAGAAACCGCTCACACCGGCCCGGAGCCCGCACGCGGCGTCAGCCGAACACCTCGGTGAAGAGGTCGACCATCGCCTGCCACGAACGCCGGTCGGTCTGCTCGTCGTAGGCGATGCCGGGCAGGTCGATCTGGCTTGCCCGGGGATTGGTGAACGAGTGCTGCGCGCCGCCGTAGACGACGAGCTCCCAGTCGACGCCACCGGCCCGCATCTCCTCCTCGAACCCCCGCCGTTGGTCGTTGTCGACGATCGGGTCGTCGGCACCGATGAGCGCCAGCACCTTGGCGCGGATGTTGGCGGCGTCCTCCGGTCGCGCCGTACGCAGCCCCGCGTGGAACCCCACGGCGGCCTTGAGATCGGCCCCGCCGCGCGCCAGCTCCAAGGAGAGTGTGCCGCCGAAGCAGTAGCCGATGGCGGCCAGGCGGTCCGGGTCGGTGCGCTCCTCGCCGACCAGGATGTCGAGCCCGGCGGTGCCGATGGCGCGTGCCCGCAGCGGGTCGGCATGGAACTCGCCGATGCGCGCCATCATCTCGTCACGGTTGGCCAGCGGCTGGCCCCCGCCGTGATAGTCCAACGCGAAGGCGACGTAGCCGAGTTCGTCGGCCAGGCGCACGGCGCGCAGCCGGGCGTGGTCGTCGAGCCCGGGTCCCTCGTGGGACACCAGCACACCGGGTCGCCGGCCGGTGCCGTCGGGAAGGGCCAGGGTGCCGACCATGGAACGACCGTCAGCCTCGTAGGAGATGTCGCGGGTGGTTGCCATAGGCGCAACGTATCGGGTGCGGCCCCACGCCATACTGGCCCCGTGCGCGGGAAACCCGGCCGGGGCCTGCAAGTCGCATTACCGGCAGCGCTGCTCGCGCTGCTGCTGGCATCGTGCAGCTCAGGCCCCTCGGCTCCCTCGGCTGGAAGCTCGCGGGGACATGCCGGCTCGTCGACCGCATCCACCGCGGGCGCCGGCAACACGGGGCAGGGGACTTCGACCACGGCGACTCCGGGCTCGACGCTGGCGCCCGTCGCCACCTCGGGTCCGCTGCTGGCGGGCTCGCCCATCGCGCTGCCGTTCTCGGCGGATCGCGTGACGGCCGCCGAGAGTCCGGACGGCGCGTTCTTCGTGGCGCCCCAAGATCCGACGAACCCGGCTCCCGCGGTGGCGTGGGTGGTCGACGGCAACGGGCCGGCCGCTGTCGCGGAGCACGTGGCCAACGGCATTGCGGCGATGGCCGCGGACAGCACGAACTTCTACGTCGCGACGTACTCCAACGTGTTCGCGTTCAACCGTGCCAGCGGCAACCAGGACGGTCAGTGGACGATGCCCGCGGTGAACGCCGCCAACAGCTCCGACGCAGACCTCGTCGCGCTCGCCGCGGCGGGAGGCGACGTGTTGGTGTCGGTCACGCAGGGCAACACGGTGCGCGTCTACCGGATCACGCCGACCTCCTCGGCCGGGCCGCGCCTCCTCGTGCAGGGCCTGGGCGATGCCATCGACCCCGACGGGTCCATCTACTACGAGGACGCCACGCATCACCTGGCGGTGCGACGGCCCAACGGTTCGGTGCTCACCGGCCCCGCACTGGCGGACACACCCAACGGTCTCGGGGGTGGCGTGCAGTATCTCGACGTCGTGGCGGGCGGCACGGTGTGGGTCAGCGAGCCCGCCGGCCAGGGCCTCGATGCGCTCTACACCACCTACGACGCCGCCACCCTCGCGACGACGGGCTCGTACAGCGGCTCGGTGACGAGCACCGTCGTCGACACGGCGGCAGGGCCGCTGGCGCTCGAACAGGGCGGGGCCACCGCCACCTGTCCGCAGTCCGCCCAGCCGGCACCGTCGTCATGCGTCGTGCGCATCGACCCCCACGGCACCGTCAGCGACGCCGTCGTCGTGGGGGCCGCCGTGACGCTGCTCGGCCCGGCGCCCGCGGTCGTCACGTCCGACACGACCACGGGCCAGTTCGATCTGGTACGGCTGTCCTAGTACTCGGCGCCGCCGGCGCTCGGTACTCGGCGCCGTGCGCGCTAGTAGTGCATGGAGACGCCGCCGTTGGGGCTCAGGAGCTGCCCCGTGACGAAGCTGCTGGCGTCCGCCGCGAGATACAGCACGCAGTACGCGATGTCCGACGTCTCGCCGACCCGACGCAGGGGTGCCGACCTGGCCATGGGCGTCAGCACGGCCGCCTTCGTCGCCTCGTCGATCGTGCCGTCGGGGTTCGTGTAGTAGCGCGCCGTCATGTTGGTGGGCACGAAGCCCGGCGCCACACAGTTGACCCGCACGCCGCGCTTGCCCACCTCGAGGGCCATCGTCTGGGTGAGCTGCGCCACGCCGGCCTTGGTGATGGCGTAGGGACCGACACCGGCGGCGGGTGCGAGCACGGCGGCCGAGGCCATGTTGACGATGGAGCCGCCGCCCTGCGCGACCATCACTTTCCCGGCGGCCTGGCATCCGTAGAGCACGCCCTTGAGGTTCACCGCCACGATGCGGTCGAACTCGCCGGGGTCGACATCGATGATGGCGCTGTCGATCATCATCCCGGCGATGTTGCACATCACGTCGAGGCGCTGGTGGCGCGCCGTGATGTGGCCGATGAGCGTGCCGACCGCGCCCGGGACGGCCACGTCGAGCTCGGCGCTCTCGGCTCGGCCGCCGGCGGCCGTGATGCCGCTCGCCGTCTCGGCCGCGGTGGCGGCGTTGATGTCGGCGCACACCACGGTGGCGCCCGCAGCCGCGAGCACTTCGGCGGTGGTGCGCCCGATGCCGCCTCCGGCGCCGGTGACGAGGGCCACGCGACCGATCAGGCTGAATGCGTCCTGCACGCTCCGGGTGGTTTCCACCGGCGCACCTTACGCGACTCAGGCGACGACACCCTCCACCGCGAGCAGCGCGCGCTTCGCCGCCAGCCCGCCGCCGTAACCGCCGATGCCGTGACTGGCCAGGACGCGGTGACAGGGGACGATGATGGGGATGGGGTTACGACCGTTCGCTTGTCCGACCGCACGCGGCCCGTTTGGCCGGCCCACGCGGCGGGCCAGCTCGCCGTAGCTGATGGTCTTGCCGTAGGGGATGCGCGCCAATTCGGACCACACCTCGCGCTGGAAGGGCGTGCCGTCGAGCTCCATGGGGAGGTCGAAGTCGCGGCGCTCGCCCGCGAAGTACTCCTCGAGCTGGGTAGCGGTTTCCTTGAGCACCGGCGGGACGTCATCGACATCGCGGCGGCGATGCCGCTTCTCCGAGGGAAGCCAGACCCCGATCAGCACGTCACCGTCGCACTCGAGCACGAGGGTCCCGATCGGGCTCGGCAGCGGCATCGTGGCGGTGAGGGTTGCGGTGGTCGTCATGCGGCACGTCCTTTCATCGGTGTCGTCCTCGCTTTCATCGAGGTCTTCGCCCCGGACGTCGCCGTCGGCGTCGACCTCTGCCGGGTCTTTGGCGCGGTCGGGCCCTGGATCATCGGAAGGGACCAGAGGTGGGCCATGGCGTAGCTACGCCAGGGCCGCCACGCTTCGGTGGCCTCGACGAGCTCAGTCGGGTCCTCGGGCAGGCCGACGGCCGCCGCCCCCCGACGGATGCCCAGGTCCGTTGGCATGAAGGCATCGGGGTCGCGCAGCGTGCGGATGGCCACGTACTCGGCGGTCCACGGCCCGATGCCGGGCAGGTCCATGAGCGACCGCCGCAGCTCGCCCGGGTCGGCACCCGGGTCGATGACGACGTCGCCGCCCTCGACCGCGGCGGCCAACGCCACGAGCGCGCGCCGTCGCCCGGCCGGCATGGCGAACGCGCCCGGATCGCGCCGCGCCAATTCGTGCAGCGCGGCGGGTGTCGGGAAGAGGTGGGTGATCGCGCCGTCGACTGCAGGCAGCGCGTCGCCGACCGCGTGGACGAGCCGTCCGGCGACCGTGCGGGCTCCTGCCACCGAGACCTGTTGTCCGATGACGGCGCGTACCGCGAGCTCGAAGCCGTCCACCGCGCCGGGGACGCGCCGCCCGGGATCGCGTCGGACGACCGGACCGAGATGGCGATCGCGGCGCAAGGACTCCCAGATGGCCACGGGGTCGGCGTCGAGATCGAGCAGCTGTCGGCACCGTGCGACCGCTGTGGTGAGGTCGCGCAGGTCGGAGAGGACGAGGTCGCCCTCGACATAGGCAGGCCCCGCTGCCGCTTCCTCCGGCGCCGCGCCGGCGCGGCGTCGCGCCCCGTTCGGCGTCTCCGGCGCGGTCAGCGTCACGATCCCGTGCCCGTGGGGGAGCCGGAGGCTGCGCCGGTAGGCGCGGCCGTCGAGGTGTTCGACACCGGGCAACGCGCGCAGGCCGAGGAACTCGAGGACAGAGGCCGGGTTGAACGGCCGGCGGCAGGGCAGGCGTAAGCGGATGGACTGGCTGGCGCCGGCACCGGTGCCGGTGCCGGCGCCGAGGTCCGATGGGCGCCGCCCCTGCGCCGAGCGGCGCGCCCGCCCGCGCAGTCCGGTGGGCGTGTCGGCGAAGATCTCGCGCACCGTCTCGTTGCACTGACGCACGCTGGCGAACCCGGCGGCGAAGGCGACATGGGCCACGGGGAGCTCCGTCGTCTCGAGCAACACACGCGCCGTCTGGCCGCGCTGGGCGCGGGCCAGGGCGAGCGGACCGGTGCCGACTTCGGCGGTGATGAGCCGGTTCAGCTGGCGCGTGCTGTAGCCCAGCCGCTCGGCCAGACCCTCGACGCCCTCGCGGTCGACGATGCCGTCACGGATGAGCCGCATGGCCCGCGCCACGACGTCTGCGCGTACGTTCCACTCGGGCGAACCGGGCGTGGCGTCGGGCCGGCAGCGCATGCAGGCCCGGAAGCCCGCCTGTTGCGCCGCCGCCGCGGTCGGGTAGAAGCGCATGTTCTGCCGCTTGGGCGTCCGGGCCGGGCAACTCGGCCGACAGTAGATGCCGGTCGAGGTCACCGCGCAGAAGAACCAGCCGTCGAAGCGGGCGTCCTTGCTCTGGGCCGCCTGGTAGCAGCGCTCCGGGTCTTCGAGCATGGACCACAGCCTGGCACGCCGCTGTGTCGATTACTGGCGGAAATCGGACATCACCACGGACGAGCAAATCCCGGCCCGAGGGGAGGCCTGACAATTCCCTCATACTCTCAACACGGACGTGTAAGCCGCGGCGGAGATTCTGGTGGCATGGCGCGGTCTGCGCGGAACGAGGTCGTCTTCAGAACGGGTACGAGCCGATGACCCTCGCCGCATCCGTGACTACGACGGACCTGGTGGCGCACCTGTACCGGCGGGCGGGGTTCGGTGCCCTGCCGAGCGAGCTGTCGTCGGCCGCCGCCGCCGGATACGGCGCCACGGTCGACGCCCTGGTGGCCGGACTGGCCGCGCCCGACGACGGCGCCGACGCCATCGCCACGCCGACCTTCAGCACCCCGATCCGCGGCGCCGAGCGCGCGGCCATGGACGTGACGGAACGGCGCGCCCAGTCCCGCCGGTTGCACGAGCAGTTCGCCGAGCTCACCGCCTGGTGGCTGAGCCGAATGCTGGCCACCACGAACCCCCTCAAGGAGAAACTGACGTTCCTCCTCCACGGCCACTTCCCGACCGCCATCTCCAAGGTGCGCTACCCCCTCTACATGTACACCCAGAATCAGCTGTTCCGCACCCAAGGGAGCGGCGACTTCACCGCGCTCACGCAGGCGGTCGCACAGGACCCCGCGATGTTGATCTGGCTCGATGCGAACTCCAACAAGGCGTCCAATCCGAACGAGAACTTCGCGCGCGAGCTCATGGAGCGCTTCACCATGGGGATCGGCACGTACACGCAAGCAGACGTGCGCGCCGCCTCCTACTGCTTCACCGGCTGGCGGCTCGACCGGGCAGGCAGCTTCTCCATCGCGGCGCGCCAGCACAGCACGACGCCGCAGGACTTCCTCGGGGTGAGCGGTGTCACGACGGGTCAGCAGGTGATCGACCTCGTGACGCAGAGCGACGCCTCCAGCAGGTTCGTGCCGTCGCGCTTTTGGAGCTACCTCGCCTATCCGGTGACACCGAGCGATCCGGTGGTGACCGACCTGGCGCCGGCGTACGCCGCCGATCGGAGTGTGGCGAACCTGCTCGCCGCGATCTTCCGGCACCCGGCATTCAGCCAGTCCCAGGCGATGCACGGACTCGTGAAGCAGCCAACCGAGTACGTGGTGGGTGCGTTTCGCGCGCTGGGCGTCACCCCGACCGCGGTGCAGCGCATGCGACCGGCGAGGCTCGTGTCGCTGTTCGCCGGCCTGGGGCAGGTGCTCTTCGATCCCCCGAGCGTGGGCGGCTGGCCCCAGAACGGCTACTGGCTCTCGACCGCCGCGGCACTGGCGCGCTGGAAGTTCGCGCATGAGCTGACCCGCACCGCCGACATCTCGACGGTCGCCGACGCGTCACCCGCCGAACGGGTCGCGGCAGCCGCGGCGTTGCTGTCGGTGCCGAGCTGGAGCCCGACGACTGCGACGGCACTGGCTGCAGCGAGACAAGACCCGCCGACACTGGTCACGTTGGCCTTGGTGTCGCCCGAGTACGTGAGCAACTGAGGAGGTCGACGTGACCGGCGATGACTGGCCAGCACAAGAGCCGACCGACCCGCGCGCCCTCGACCTTCCGCTGTCCATTCCCGACGTGCGGGGGAGCCATGCCAAAGGCGCAGTGGTGGAGCCGCCGCCGGATTCGGATCGCCGGCGCATGCACCGCCGCGCGTTCTTGGGCCTGGCCGGAGGCGTCGGTGCGCTCGGTGTGCTCGGTGCCGTCCTCGGGCCGCGTGCGTGGGACACCTTGTTCGGGGGGAGCGCCACGCCCGGTGCGATGGGCGACGCCGGTGGCGGCAATCTCGTGCTCCTCACTCTCTACGGCGGCAACGACGGACTCAATACCGTGATCCCCTACAAGGACCCGGCGTATGCCCCTGCCCGCGGGCCTTTGGCCGTCGACGCCTCAAGCGTGTTGCCGCTGGCCGACGGGTTCGGGCTCCACGCCAAGATGCCGGGCTTCAAGAAGCTCTGGGACAACAAGGAGCTGGCCATCGTCCACGGCGTCGGGTTCGGCGATCCCAATTTCAGCCATTTCGAGTCGATGGACATCTGGCAGGCCGGTTCCACCGACGCCGCCACCTCCACCGGCTGGCTGGGTCGCTGGCTCGACGGGACCAAGTCGAGCCCCCTGCGCGCGCTGGCCATCGGTCCGACGCTGCCGGCTGCACTCTCGGGTACCCAGGTGCAGGGCGCGGCCATCCCCGTCGGTCCACTCGTGCTGCCGGGGAGCGCACTGGAGCAGCAGCTGTATGCCACGGTCGCCCAGGGCGATCGCGCCGATGCGCCTCTGGCCGCCGAGACCGCCGCGTCGGACCGCGTCCTGCTCGAGCTGCACCAACGCCTTGGACCGCTGCTCGATCGCACGTCGACCTCGAACCCGCTGCACCTGCCCGACGAGTCGACCCTTGCCGCGGGCGCCGCCGACAACCTCGCCATCGCCGACGGCGGCGGTGGGCAGGCCAGCGGCAACATCTTGGCGGTGCAGCTCAGCGTGGTGGCCAACCTGATCCTGGCGGGGGCCAACGCCAACGTCTACAGCGTCGAGCTCGGCGGGTTCGACACCCACGCCGACCAGGTTCCGGTCCAGAGCACGTTGCTGTCCGAGCTCGACACGGCGGTCACGGCCTTCGTCGGCGCGCTGCGCGGCACGCGTCACGGGTCACGGACGGTCGTGCTGATCTACACGGAGTTCGGCCGCCGCGTCGGTGGCAACGCGAGCGACGGCACCGACCACGGCTGGGCCAACGTCGCGTTCGTGGCGGGTCCCTCGGTCGCGGGCGGCTTCTACGGCGACCCGCCGAGCCTGACCAAGCTCTCCGACGGGAACACGGTGTACACGACCGACTTCCGGACGCTGTACGCGACGATGCTCGGACCGGTGCTGGGTGCGGACCCGAAGAGCTTTCTCGACGGCTCGTACTCGCCGCTCGCGCTGGTCCCCACGTGACCTGATCATCTCGGAACGCTGCCGTTCAACCCGACGGCGACGGCAGCGTCGTGATCATCTCGATCACCTCGTCGCGGTGATAGCCGTTTCGACGGGCGAACTCCACGAGCTCGCGCACCTGCTTCAGCACCGCCCCCTTCTGGGGGGTGCCCGACACCGTGATGCCCCGGCCGCGGGTGAAGTCGAGGAGGCCTTCGTCGCGCAGGACGTGCATGGCTCGCAGCACCGTGTTCTTGTTCACGCCGAGCACCGCGGCGAGGTCCCTGGCCAGCGGCAGGCGTTCGCCAGGTTTCGCCTCGCCCTCGGCAATGGCGCGCCTGATCTCGGCCGCCACCTGATCGTGCAGGGGAGTGGCTTCGCTGCGGTCGACGTTGACTTCCAACATGGTCCTAGTCATAGTAG
The DNA here is from genome assembly GCA_963736225.1 of uncultured Acidimicrobiaceae bacterium. Lineage (GTDB taxonomy): Bacteria > Actinomycetota > Acidimicrobiia > Acidimicrobiales > RAAP-2 > Bog-473. The sequence goes on from CAVTOF010000005.1 coordinate 80,989, forward strand.
TGCCATGCAGGATGCCGGGGAAGGGTCGACGTGACGCTCCTGCGGCCGAGCCCGCTTCGTCCCACCGACGCGCCCGTGCCCGACGCAGAAGTCCTTTTCAAAGAGGCGCGGCGCCGGCGCCGGCACCGGTGGTTGGCCGGGGCCTGCGCCCTTCTCGTCGTTGCCGTCGTCGCGGCCCTCGTCGCGCTCTGGCCGTCGTCGCCGTCCGGCCGCCGGCCCGGATCGGCGGGGCGCGTCGTGGCGGCTGGCGCGGCGGACGTGGCGGCGATGCCGCGCCAGATCGTGGGGTGGACGGCGAACCGACAGCTCGTCGTGGTCTCGACGAGGACGGGCCGGGTCGAGCGCACGCTGGACTCGGGCGTTTCCGTCTTCGCCCCGGGGCTGCCGAGCGTGTCGGTGGGGCCGAATGGCACCGTGTACTTCGAGTCGGCGTCCGCCCAGTCGCTCGAGTCGGCCACGCCTCCTCCCACGAAGGTCTCCAGTGGTGACCAGATTCTGAGCGTGTCCATCGAGGGTGGTCCGGTGCGCGACCTCGGTTCGGGGTCCGATCCTGAGGTCAGCCCGGACGGGAAGTTCCTCGCCTACATCGCGCCTGATCCCGCGGGCAGCGCCGGGGAGGCGCCGTACCTGGTCCCGCCGCAGGGCATCGACGTCGCGATGCTCTCGGCCACCGGGGCCATCACCGCCGTGCGGACGCTCGAACCCGGGCCGGCGCAGGTCGACCAGGGGGCAAGCGACCTGTCGTGGTCGCCGGACGGGCGGCTGCTCTCCTTCGACCTCTACGACCCGACCTCGGGCAGCGCGACGGCATGGACGACGCCGGTCGGTCCAGGTGTCGCGTCGCTGGCCGGTGCGACGCGGATCCCGGTCCAAGATGTGGGCTTGACCTGGAACGGGTTCTTCGGGACCGGTGCACACGGTGAGCCCCAGGGCATCGGCGTCCTCACGAGCCCATCGGACGGCCGGCAGACCGTCGTGACCATCGACCCCGGCACCGGCCGGGTCATCGCGATCCTGTTCCAGGCGCCGGCCGCGGTCTGCGAGGCGATCGCCGACAACGGTCCGAACGAGTGCTCGTCGCTGTTCTCCAATCCGATCGTCGCCGACTCCTCCGGGTCGAACGTGCTCGTGGCCGGTGCCATCCCCTACGCCTTCGGGTCGCTGTCGCCCACGACCTCGGGCGCCAGCTATCTCTACGTCTGGCACCGGGGCACAGGCAGGCCCGTGCGGCTCACGGGCCACGTCGACGTGGCGAGCTGGGTTCCGGCCGTATCGGGCTGAGGGGACCGAAGGCCCGACAGGGGTCCCGACGTGAGGATGTTCAGGGACGCGTGGTGGCCAGCGTGTGCTGCAGCACGAGGCGGCGGTGCGTGGCCGCATCACCCCAGGCACGTGCGAGCGCCCACGTCTCCTTCATGAAGAAGTGCAGGTCGCACTCCCACGTGTAGCCGATAGCGCCGTGCACCTGAAGGGCGACACGCGCCGCCAGCTCGGCCGCGTCGGAGGCCATCGCCTTGGCCATGGACGCGTCGTGCGAGAGGCTCGGTTGTGCGGTCGCCAGCGACCACGCGGCGCGGTAGGTGGCGGGGCGGGCGAACTCGAGCGCGACGCGGGCATTGGCCAGAAGGTGCTTGACCGCCTGGAAGCTGCCGATCGGCTTGCCGAACTGGTGGCGCTCCTTGGCGTAGTGCGCCGCCATGGTGATCATGCGATCGGCCAGGCCGATCAGGACGGCGGCAGACCCGGCCGCGGCGCGATCGGCCAGCAGGCCCGCGGCCGCCTCCGCCGCGACGCCGTAGGCCAACAAGGTGTCCGACGACAGCGGCCAGTGCACCGTCGCCAGGTCACGCCCCACGCTCAGGGCCGGCGTGGACTCGATGACGCACGAGGCCGCCGGCACCGCGTGGAGCTGCCACCCCGACTCGTCGTCTCGGCAGGCGAGCAGCAGGATCGCCGCGTCGCGCGCGCCGACCACGCGCGGTGTGCGCAGCATCCCGTCGGCGGACACCTCGCTCGGCGAGGCGATGCCCCCGGTGCCGATGTCGATGCCGCCCACGGCGACGACGACCTCGTCCTCGATCAACGCGGCGAGGGCGGCGGCGGCCGCCGGGTCGGGGAGGAGCGCCGCGAGCGTCGGCGCAGCCAGGGCGGCCGTCTCGAGCAGGGGCTCGGGCAGGCACGCGTAGCCGGCCTCCTCGAGCACGCCCACCAGGTCGACGTCGCTCAGCCCGAGGCCGCCGGATGACTCGGGCACGACCAGAGCCGGTGCGCCGAGCTCGGCGAGGACGGCCCAGCGGTTGGCCGCCAGCTCGGCGCGGCCTTCGTCGTCGGCCAGCGCGAAGGTGCGCAACGTGTCGGGGGTGCACTCGGTATCGAGCACCGTGCGCACGCCTTCACGCAGTTCGTCCTGTTGCTCGGAGAACGCGAAGTCCATCGTCTGTGCCGCGCCCCGCCCCGCTCGCTCAGCGGGGCAGCCCGAGCAGGCGCTCGGCGACGACGTTGCGCTGGATCTCGTTCGTTCCCGCGTAGATGGGCCCCGCCAACGAGAAGAGATAGCCATCCAGCCACGGACCAGGTGCGCCCGAGTGCAGCAGCTCGGCCTCGGGGCCGAGCAGGTCGAGCGCCGCGGCGTGGATGGCCACGTCGGTCTCGGACCACCAGATCTTGTTGGCGCTGGCCTCGGGGCCGACGGGGTGGCCCCGCGCCACCTTGGTCGCCGTCCAATACGTGTGGAGCTGGTACGCCTCGGCGTGCATGTGCGCCCGCGCCACCGCGTCGGCGGAGGTGGCCGGGCCGCCGCGCGAGGCGTACAGCCGCAGGAGGCGGTCAGCTGCCTCGGTGTAGCGCGCCGGGCTGCGCAGCGAGAGGCCGCGCTCGGAGCCGGCGGTGGCCATGGCGACGGACCAGCCCAGGCCGACCTCGCCCAAGAGCTGGTCTTCGGGCACCTCGACGTTGTCGAAGAAGATCTCGGCGAACCCGGTCTCGCCGTCGATCTGGGGAATGGGCCGTACCGTCACGCCGGGCGAGTCCATGGCGACGAGGAAATAGGTCAGGCCGCGGTGGCGCTCGGCCTCGGGGTCAGTGCGGAAGATGCCGAAGCACCACTCGGCGAACACGCCACGGCTGGCCCACGTCTTCTGACCGTTCAGGATCCAGGTGGGACCGTCCGTACGCGACGCCCGCGAGCGGATGCCGGCGAGATCGCTGCCGGCGTCGGGCTCGGACCAGCCCTGGCACCAGATCTCGTCGCCCGACGCCATCGGCGGGAGGAAGCGCGCCTTCTGCGCGTCGGTCCCGTACTCGAGCATGGTGGGCCCGAGGAGGAAGATCCCGTTCTGGCTCACCCGCGTGGGTGCCCCGGCGCGGTAGTACTCCTCTTCGAACACGAGCCAGTCGAAGATGCCGAGGTCGCGCCCGCCGTACTCGGCCGGCCAGCTGACGACGGACCAGCGGTCCTCGTACATGGTGCGTTCCCAGGCGCGGTGCGCCTCGAAGCCCTCGGCGGTATCGAGCGAGGGGAGGGGGTCGGCCGGCACGTGGGCCGCCAGCCAGGCCCGGGCCTCGGCACGGAACGCCTCTTGTTCGGCGCTGAAGGTCAGGTCCATGGCGGTGCGAATCTCGCACAGGGCTGCGGCTCTTGCCAAGGTGGGGCGCCCGTAGGCTGCCCATGTCTCTGTATGTTCGCCGATCAGGGTCCCGGGCTGGTCCGGCCATCCCGGTGCGCCGTCTGGCACCCCATCTGATTCGGCGTCAGAATTGGAGTTCGTATGCCCAATGCCGTGATCGTCGACGCCGTCCGCACGCCGGTGGGCCGCCGCGGCGGCGCGCTCTCGGGCTGGCACGCCACCGACCTGGCGGCCCAGCCCCTCGCCGCCCTGCTGGCTCGCAACGACCTGGACCCCGCGCTGGTGGAGGACGTCGTCATGGGCTGCACCATGACCGTGGGTGAGCAGGCGATGAACATCGCGCGCAACGCAGCCCTCGCCGCCGGGCTCCCCGAGTCGGTGCCGGGGACAACGGTGGACCGCCAGTGCGGGTCGGCCCAACAGGCCATCCACTTCGCCGCCCAAGCCGTCATGGCGGGCGCCATGGACGTGGCGATCGGTGCCGGTGTGGAATCGATGAGCCGGGTGCCGATCGGGTCGACCACCGAGCCCGGGCCGGGCGAGGCCTACGGGCCGCTCTACCTCGAGCGCTACGAGCTGATCCACCAGGGCGAGTGCGCCGAGGAGATCGCGCGGCGCTGGAAGATCTCGCGCGAAGACATGGACGAGTTCGCGCTGCGCTCGCATCAGCGTGCGGCGCGCGCCAGCGACGAGGGCCGCTTCGAGCACGAGATCGTCCCCCTCGAGGCCCGGGTTCATCCCGACGTGCCGGGCGCGGCCGACGTGCGCGGCCTCCTCACGAGCGACGAAGGCATCCGGCGTGACACCTCGTCGGACAAGCTGGCGGCGCTCCGGCCGGCGTTCGCCGAGACGGGGACCGTGACCGCGGGCACCTCGTCGCAGATCTCGGACGGCGCGGCAGCCGTGCTGATCATGAGCGAGGAACGGGCAACGACACTCGGGCTCCGCCCGCGTGCTCGCTTCCACACCTTCGCCGTCGCAGCGAACGACCCCCAGATCATGCTGACCGCGCCCATCCCCGCCACCGCGCTGGTGCTGGCCAAGGCGAAACTCACGCTCGACGACATGGACGTCATCGAGATCAACGAGGCGTTCGCCTCGGTCGTCCTGGCGTGGGAGCGGGAGTACAGCCCCGACATGGACCGGGTCAACCCCAACGGCGGCGCCATCGCCATCGGCCACCCCACCGGGTGTTCGGGCGCGCGGCTGATGGCGACCTTGCTCAACGAGATGGAGCGCACGGGCGCCCGGTACGGCCTCCAGACCATGTGCGAGGGTGGCGGCCAGGCCAACGCGACCATCCTGGAGCGACTGGGTTGATGCCGACGCGGGTGCCGGCCATCGAGGGCTGGTTCACGACGGGCGACGACGGGGGCGCGCCGGCGCTGCTGGGCTCGTGCTGCACGAGCTGTGGCACGTACGCCTTCCCCGCCGAGCAGCTGTCGTGCCGCAATCCCGACTGCGAGTCGACCTTCTTCGAGACGGTGGAGCTGTCGCGCCGCGGTCGCATCTGGTCCTACACCGACGCCCGCTACCAACCGCCTCCGCCCTATGTGGCGGCCGACCCCTACGTGCCCTTCTGCTTGGCCGCGGTGGAGCTCGCCGCGGAGCAGCTCGTCGTCCTGGGCCAGGTCGCCGGCGACGTTGCCGTGGGTGACCTGGCGGTGGGCGACGAGGTCGAGCTGGTGGTGGACACGCTCTACAGCGAGGACGACTGCGACTATCTGGTGTGGAAGTGGCGTCCCGTCGGCGCCGGGGCCGTGACCCCCGGCTGGGAGGGCTGAGCCATGCCCAGCGGCAGCGACTCGAAGGTCGCGGTGCTCGGTGCCGGCATGCACGAGTGGGGCAAGTGGGGCCGGCCCTTCGTCGAGTACGGCCTGGCGGCGGCGCGCGACGCGCTGGCCGAAGCCGGCCTGGGCTGGCGCGACATGCAGTTCGTGTCCGGGGCCGACACCATCCGCAACGGCTACCCCGGGTTCGTCTCGGGTGCGACCTTCGCCCAGGCCCTGGGTTGGACCGGCGCGCGGGTCTCGAGCGTCTACGCCGCCTGTGCCTCTGGTGCGGTGGCCATCGCCAACGCGCGGGCACAGATCCTGGCCGGGCTGTGCGACGTCGCGCTGGTGGTCGGCGCCGACACGACACCCAAGGGCTTCTTCGCCCCGGTCGGCGGCGACCGCAAGGACGACCCGGACTGGCTGCGCTTCCACCTCCTGGGTGCGACCAATCCGGCCTACTTCGCGCTGTACGCCGCGCCGGCGCATGGACCGCTTCGGCGCAACCGAGGAGGACTTCGCGCAGGTGAAGGTCAAGAACGCGCGGCACGGGCTGGCCAACCCGTACGCGCGCTACCGCAAAGAGGTGAGCGTCGACGAGGTGCTGGCGTCCCCCATGGTGTCGGACCCGCTGCGACTGCTCGAGATCTGCGCCACCTCCGACGGCGGGGCTGCGCTGGTCCTGACGTCCATGGAGTTCGCCCGGCGCCATGCCGGCGGCGCGTCGCCGCTCGTCACCATCGACGCGGTGTCGACGGTGACACCTGTGTTCCCCAACACGGTCATCGAGATGCCCAACTTCTCGACCGACTCGGCGGTCGCCGCGGCCGGTGACGGCGCGACGGGGAATGGTGGATCGGGAGCGGGGCCCCAGGGGTTCCGTCCGTCCATCGCCGCCGCGGCCTATGCCGAGGCGGGGATCGGCCCCGAGGAGGTGCACCTGGCCGAGGTCTACGACCTCTCCTCCGCGCTCGAGCTCGACTGGTACGAGGACATCGGCCTGTGTGGCGAGGGCGAGGCGGAGAAGCTGTTGCGCGACGGCGTCACCGCACTCGGCGGCCGGGTGCCGGTGAACCCCTCGGGCGGGCTGTCCTCGTTCGGCGAGGCCATCCCGGCCCAGGCCATCGCCCAGGTGTGCGAGTGCGTCTGGCAGCTCAGGGGCACTGCGTCGGGCCGTCAGGTGGAGGGAGCGACGGTCGCCGTCACCGCCAACCAGGGTTTGTTCGGGCACGGGTCCTCGGTCGTCCTCAGCCGCTGAAACCCTCGTAGCAGCCCCTCGCCAGGCTCGGCTGAAACCCTGGTAGCGGACAAGTTCGGCCTTGATGGGCCGCATCGTGTGTGAGCCGGGGCTATTGGGGTATTGGCTGGCAGGACGACGAGCACGGGAGCCAGCTTGCTTGGCCGAGCACCCGGGTGAGTCGTCGAGATTCAGCGTCGGAGCGGAACGACACTGCGAATGGAGGAGCCACTGCATGTTGTCCACGGATGCGACTGAGTTGCGCCAAGATGAGGAGCAACGAAGAGGAGCAGAACGCGCAATGCCGGACCACAACGACGACCGGAGCGGGACCGGGTCGGACGAGGTGCTCAACGCCCTCGCCGAGCTGGAATCCGTGTTGCGGGAGAACGCCGAGAGTGAGCGGCTCCTCTCTCAGCGCATCGCCGAGGTCCGACTGGCCCGCCAGAACGGTCGGGAGTGGAAGGCGATCCTCGGCGACGAGGACGACCCGGGCACGGTCCAGCTCGTGAGCACGATCTTGCGGCGCCAGTCCGAAGCCAGCGGATACCTGCGGCGGTCCTTGGTGGTGGCCTTGCGGGCCGAGGGCCAGAGCATCCCGAGCATCGCCCACCTCTTCGGTGTGACCCACCAGCGGGTCTCGAACCTGCTGCGGCGGGTGGCGCAGGGGAGCGCGGGCACCGGGAACGGCGTTTAACGCGCGCCTGAGGGCGACGCGGCGCTCCAACCCCTGAGGATCCCGTCAGCTTCGCTCATGATGGCGCCGACGATGTCGGCGACCGAGGGGAGCGACTCCAATACGCCGACCACCTGACCGGTGGGCAGCACGCCGGCATCGGTGCGTCCCTCGACGAGCGCGGCCTTGGTCATCACCGGCGCGTTGGCGGCCATGACGACCTGGGCCCACGTGAGCTCGTTGCCTTCCTTCATGGCGCGGCCCTCCCGCACCAGCGAGGTCACCGAGGCGCCGGTCTCCTGGCGGAAGCGGTAGGCACTGCGCAGCGCACGGGGCAGCGCGGCAGCCACGACTGCGATTCCAGGTGGTCGACGAGGTCGGTCCGGACGACCCGCTGGGGAGCCCCGTCGACTTTGGTCGTGACCACGGTCCCGGTCACCGCCGTGCCGAGGTAGAGCTCTTTGACCGCGTCGGGCACCCTGCTCTCGGCCGAGAGCAGGAAGCGGGTGCCCATGGCCACCCCGGCGGCACCGTAGGCCAGGGAGGCCACCAGGCCGCGCCCGCTGAAGAAGCCGCCGGCGCCCAGTACGAGCACCTTGTCGCCCACGGCGTCGACGACTTGAGGGAGCAGCAGCGTGGTGGGCACGGACCCCGTATGGCCGCCACCTTCGGCCCCTTGGGCGATGACGGCGTCCACGCCCCACTCGGCCACCTTCTCGGCGTGGCGCCGGGCTCCGACGGTGGGCATCACGAAGAGGCCGGCCTCCTTACAGCGGGCCACCAAGGCCGGGTTCGGGGCCTGGGCGAAGCTGGCCACCGCGGCCCCCGTCTCGATCATGAGGTCGATGCGCTCGCCGACGTCCGCGACATCGGTGCGCAGGTTGACCCCGAAGGGCGCGCTGGTCCGGCTGCGCACCTCGGCGATGGCGCCGGCCAGCTCGTCGAGGGTCATGGTGGCCGAGGCGAGGATCCCGAGCCCGCCCGCCTCGCAGGTGGCGGCGACGAGACGCGGTCCGGCGACCCAGCCCATACCGGTCTGCACCAACGGAAAGCGGACGCCGACGCGCTCGCACAGCCGTGTGTGCAGCGCCGGGTGGAGCGCGGCGGGGTCGGGGACCCTGCTCAGGTCCTCACCTCGCGATCGCGCAGGGAGCCGGGGTCGAGTACGACGCGGATGACGTCGAGCTCCTCGGGCGTCGGGAGGCGGGTCTCGCCGACGTCGGGCGGGATGGTCAACGCGAACCCGGTGGCGGCCACGACATCCTCGATGCTGACCCCGGGGTGGTACGACTGGAGCCGCATCGACCGCTCCGGTGTCTCGAAGTCGAAGATCCCGAGGTTCGACACCACTCGACGCACGTCGTGGAACCGCGTGGCGCCCGGCCCGGCCGCGGCGGCCCGGGCAGCGCCGACGCCGCAGACGACGTCGACCTGCTCGACGAAGGTACGCGGGCTGTGGTCGGGCACCCAGTAGCTCGTGGGATGGTTGACCGAGTTGCCCGGCGCGCCGCGCACGCCGACGAGTTGCACCTTCGGCCGGTCATGGGGGCCGACCGCCGAGATGTTCTGGTTGCCCGAGCGATCGATCTGACTCGCCATCATCATGATGTGGCGCCGGCCTGACCACACGACGTCGAACACGCTGCGATACGGCATGGCCGCCTCGCGCACCAGTTCGCCCGGGCGCGTCGAGATGGCCGGCGCGCCGACCATGAGCGCGGCCTCGCCGTCGGTGAGCACGAGGTCCGGCGCGAAGGTCCGCTTGGCCAGGCGGGCCCCGAGGGAGGGGATGGTGCCGAAGGGACTGGCCATGATCTCGCCGGCGCCGCGCCAGGCGTCGGCACAGGCGACGATGCAGAACTCGGCGCGGCTGACGCCGCTGTCACTCCCACCCAGCGGGTGGGCGGCGGCCCCGCTCACGACGTCCGCTCCTCGCGCACCCGGGCTTGGTACTCGTCCTCGCCCACGAGGACGTAACGGGTGGCGAAGGCCTCCCACTCGGCCGGATCCGCCGCCGACGCGGCGTAGTGCTTCTGGAACGCCTCGTCGCGCCCGTAGTCGGGCGGGTTGGCCGTGAAATGCGCGCCGCCGGGCGTCGCCGCGACGCCGTCGGTGAGCATGCGGTGGATCGGCACGGAGAGCAGCGGCTCGCCTTCACCCACCAGCGTCCCGTCCTCCACCATGTGCTCGGTCGTCATGAAGCGGCGTTGCGCCGCACCGAGGAAGAGGGCGTCGAAGAACGGGTCCGGGCTGAGGATCTGCCCGTTGCCGGCGGCGTCGGCCCGGTTGGTGTGGACGATGGCGGCATCGAGCTGGAGCGCCGGCATGGCGACCAGTTCGACGTCCGCATCGGCCGGATCGGTGACGTAGGGACTGCCGGCACCGTAGGGTGAGCGGACCAGGCGCAGGTCTGGGTTGACGGTGAGGACGTCGGAGCCGAGCCCCGCCCGCGTGGGGAGGAACGGCACGCGCCAGGCCGCCGCCTGCAGGCCGAGGAAGAACATGCCCTCGTCCACCTCCATCACCTCGACGCGGCCGCGCTGGCGGGCGGCGCGCCAGTGCGGGTCGAGTGCGATGGAATCGAGCGTGACGAATCCGCAGACCACCTTGCGCACCTTGCCCATGGCGCACAGCAAGCCGACGTCGGGGCCGCCGTAGGCCACCAGTGTCAGGTCGGTGAGGTCGGAGCGGCAGATCGCCCGTACGACGGCCATGGGCTTGCGGCGCGACCCCCAGCCGCCGATGCCGATGGTCATGCCGGAGCGGAGCTCTCCGACGATGTCGTCGACGCTGACGCGCTTGTCGCTCATCGGCGCCTGCGCCCGGTCATGTGGACGTGTCGGCGTCGCGCTTCTCGACGAAGGCCGCCCGCTGCTCGTCGGCCACGCCGCGCACGTGCAGCTCGTAGGTGAAGCCCTGTTCGAATCGATAGCTGCGCTTCACGTCGACGGGGTCGATGCCGTTGAGCGACTCCTTGGCCCGGCGGATGATGGTGGGGCTCTTGGTGGCGATGTCGGCGGCGAGCTCGAGCGCAGCCGCTCGCAGCCGGTCCGGCGCCACCACCGCGGCCACCGACCCATAGGACGCCAGCTCGGCGGCGGTGATCGGCTTCGCCGTGTAGACCATCTTGCGCATGGCGTGCTGGGGCACGAGGCGGGCCAGATGCGTCGCCGCACCGAGCGCGCCACGATCCACCTCGGGCAACCCGAAGGTCGCGTCGTCCGCGGCCACGACGATGTCGGCGTTGCCGGCGAGGCCGATGCCGCCGCCCAGGCAGAAGCCCTGCACGGCGGCAATGACCGGCACTTCGCAGTCGTAGACCGCGGCAAAGGCGGCGTAACAGCCGCGGTTCACGCCCACCAGCGCCTCGTCGCCCTTGGCGTTGATCTCCTTGATGTCCACGCCGGCGCAGAAGCCGCGCCCGGTCGCCCGCAGCACGACGACGCGGTTGGTCGGGACCCGGCCCGCCGCCGTCGAGCGCGTCGGCCAACGCGAACCAGCCCGCCACGTCGAGCGCGTTGACCGGCGGGTGGTCGATGACCACCTCGGCGATGCCGTCGTGCTCCTGGACCACATCGATGGGCATTGGGTGCCGGGTGTCTCCTCGGTGCCGGCTCTGACGCACGCCAGTAGCCGCCCGGAACTTAGGCCAGCGTGCGGCACCCGGCCAACACGGGCGGGCGACGACCCCGGAAGCCGCCGGGCGGGAGGTGCCGTAGGGTTTGCGCCGTGACGCAGCCGGTCTACGACTTCAGCGAACGAGTGGTCGTGGTGACCGGCGGTTCGCGCGGAGTCGGGGCAGGCATCGTGGCCGCGTTCGCCAGCGCAGGCGCGCACGTGGTCACCTGCGGACGCCACGAGGCCGAGGTCGAGGGGGCGGTCTTCATCACCGCGGACGTGCGCAAGCCGGCCGACGCGGAACGCGTCGTCGCCAAGGCCGTCGAGCATTTCGGTCGGCTCGACGTGCTCGTCAACAACGCCGGAGGCGCGCCGCATGCGTTGGCCGCGGATCAGTCCCCCCGCTTCGTCGAGGCCGTCATCGGCTTGAACCTCCTCGCGCCGCTCTGGTGTGCGCAGTCGGCGCACAAGGTCATGCACGTCCAAGAGGACGGAGGCAGCATCATCAACATCGCGAGTGTCTCTGCGCTGCGGCCCTCTCCGGGCGCGTCCGCGTACGGCGCAGCCAAGGCGGGTCTGGTGAACCTCACCGCCACGCTCGCGCTCGAGTGGGCGCCCCTGGTGCGGGTCAACTGCGTGAGCGGCGGTCTGCTCGACACCGGCGCGGGTGATGATTTCTACGGCGGACCCGGCGGGCTCGAGCGGATGGCGGCCACCGTCCCGCTCGGCCGGATGGGCACGCCCGAGGACATGGCGCGGTCCTGCCTCTTCCTCGCCAGTCCGGGCGCCTCCTACATCAGTGGGGCCAACCTGGTCGTGCACGGAGGTGGCGAGTTTCCGGCCTTCCTGCGCGGCGCACGAACCGTCATAGGGGTAGGAGCGCCCGATGACCGCGCCCAATAGGGGCGCAGCAGGAATCAGCTGCTAAACAGAGCGACCGTGAAAATGGCGGTCCTCACCGAGACCCGACCGGGGGAGCGCCGCGTGGCCCTCGTGCCCGACGTGGTCAAGAAGCTCGTCGCCTCCGGCTGGGACGTCGGCGTGCAGGCGGGCGCCGGCACCGCGTCGTCGTTCAGCGACAGCGCCTACCGCGAGGCGGGCGCCACGGTCGCCCCGGACGCCGCGGGCGCCCTCTCGGGAGCGCAGCTCGTGGTGCGGGTCAACCCGCCGAGTGCAGCGGAGGCGGCCGCGCAGCCTCAGGGCGCCGCGGTCTTGAGCTTCTTCGGCGTGGCCCAGTCCGAGGACGCGCTGCGCGCGCTGGCGGCCAAGGGTGCCACCGTGTTCAGCTTCGACCTGCTGCCCCGCATCAGTCGCGCCCAGGGCATGGACGCCCTCAGCTCGCAGGCGACCGTCTCGGGCTACCGCGCCGGGCTGGCGGCCGCCGAGCACCTGGCCAAATTCTTCCCCATGTTCATGACGGCCGCCGGTACCGTGCCCCCCGCCAAGGTGCTCGTGATGGGCGTCGGGGTGGCGGGCCTGCAGTCGATCGCCACGGCGCGCCGGCTCGGCGCGGTGGTCAAGGCCTACGACGTACGCGCGGCGGCCAAGGAGGAGGCGGAGAGCCTCGGTGCCACCTTCGTCGACACCGGCGTCTCGGCTGAGGGCGCCGGCGGGTACGCCCGGGAGCTGACCCCCGAAGAGCTCGACCGCCAACGCGCGGCACTGGCCGAGGAGGTGGGCCGCTCCGACGTCGTCATCACCACGGCAGCCGTCCCCGGGCGCAAGGCGCCGATCCTGCTGACCACGGCCATGCTCGAGGGGATGGCCGAGGGGGCCGTCGTCATCGACATGGCGGCGGACCAGGGTGGCAACTGCGAACTCACCGAGGCGGGCGAGGTGATCGACCACAACGGGGTGCAGATCGTGGGCATGGCCAACCCACCGTCGGGCATGCCCACGCACGCGAGCTTCCTGTACGCGCGCAATGTGGCCAACGTCCTCGGGCTCATGGGACCGGAGGGCTCGCTGGCGCCGGACTGGGACGACGAGATCGTGGCAGGCATGTGCGTCCTGCGGGACGGGACGCCCGTGGCGCCCGCCGCGGTCGAGGCTCTGGGTGGCAGTGGGACTGGGACGGAAGGAGCAGGGGCGTGATCGCATTTCTGGAGCCGACCACCTCGACCGGGATCGTCGCCTACCTGACGATCTTCGTGCTCGCAGCCTTCGTCGGATTCGAGGTGGTCTCCAAGGTTCCGAGCATCCTGCACACCCCGCTCATGTCGGGCTCGAACGCCATTCACGGCATCGTGCTCGTCGGCGCGCTGACCATCATGGGTGAGGCGCACGGCGCGGCCCAGCTCACCCTCGGGTTCCTGGCGGTGTTCCTGGCCACGCTGAACGTGGTCGGCGGCTTCGTCGTCACGGACCGCATGCTCGAGATGTTCAAGTCCAAGCCGGGCGAGCGCGGACGGGGCCAGGCCGCCGCGGCCGCCGACAGCGGGCCTAGTGCGAGCGCGGGGAGCGCCGACGCCGGTGCCGGTGAGACGGGTGGGGGTGCCGCCTGATGCTGGCGACGAACTTCACCCTGGCCGACGCGCGACCTCGCGTACCTCGTCACCATCATCGGTTTCATTCTCGCCCTCAAGGGACTCAGCTCACCCCGCCATGCGCGCCGGGGCGAGCTCGTCGGCGCAGCCTCGGCCGCGCTGGCCATCGGCATGACCTTCACGCTCCCCGAGTTGCGCCACTCGGGCAAGAACCTCGTCCTGGCGATCATCGCCATGATCCTCGGCGCCGCCATCGCGGTGCCGGTGGCGCGGTTCGTGAAGATGACCGCGATGCCCCAACTCGTCGCCGTCTTCAACGGCGTCGGCGGCGGCGCGGCGGCGCTGATCTCCATCATCGAGCTGCTGCACTTGCACTCCCTGGGCCTGCAACCGGCGGTCTACGAGACGGCCGAGGTGCTGCTGGGCGTGATCATCGGGTCGGTGTCCTTCTCGGGCAGCGCCGTGGCCTTCGTCAAGCTCCAAGAACTCATCACGGGCCGACCGATCACCTACCCCGCGCAGCAGGTGATCAACGGGGTGGTCGGCGTGGTGATCGTCGTCATGATCCTCCTCGCTCTCGTCACGGGGAGCATCGCCTACGTCTGGGTCATCCTCGTGCTCTCGCTGGTGCTCGGGGTGATCTTCGTGCTGCCCATCGGTGGTGCCGACGTGCCGGTCCTCATCTCGCTGCTGAACTCGTTCACCGGGCTTGCCGTTGCCGCGTCCGGTTTCGTGCTCGACAACGCGCTGCTGATCGTCGCCGGCACGCTCGTCGGTGCGTCGGGCATCCTGCTCACCCGACTCATGAGCGCGGCCATGGGCCGCTCCCTGCCCAACATCCTCTTCAGCGCGTTCGGCTCGGTGATCACTGCCACGGGAGGCGAGGCGGGCGACGCGGCCCGGCCGGTGCGCACCGGCACGCCCGAGGACGTCGGCGTCCTGCTGGCCTACGCGCGCAAGGTGGTCATCATTCCCGGCTACGGCCTGGCCGTCGCGCAGGCCCAGCACACGGTCAACGAGCTTGCCCAGGCGCTCAAGGCGCGCGGTGTGGACACCTTCTTCGCCATCCATCCCGTGGCGGGCCGCATGCCCGGGCACATGAACGTGCTGCTGGCCGAGGCCAACGTGCCCTACGACGAGTTGAAAGAGATGGACGAGGCGAACCTCGAGATGTCCACGGCCGACGTCGCGCTGGTCGTCGGGGCGAACGACACGGTCAACCCGGCGGCGAAGTCAACCCCCGGCAGCCCGATCTACGGCATGCCGATCATCAACGCCGACGAGGCGGAGAACATCATCTTCCTCAAGCGCTCGATGCGCCCGGGTTTCGCGGGCATCGACAACGACCTCCTCTACGACCCGAAAACCACCATGCTCTTCGGCGACGCCAAGGACACGCTCCAGAAGCTGGTGGCGGCAGTGGCCGCGGCCTGAGCCCCGGAGGGCCGCACCGCCGGGCACGGCCCGGTCGGCGCTTGTTCGCCTGACCCGCAGCCAGCGTGTGAACCATCGCCGGGCCAGCCGGCAGGCGATCACGCCGACCGACTCCATCGCCCAGGACTTCCAGCTGCGTACGGAGCGAGCCGGCCGGGACCTCGGGGCGGCAAAGGTGCAGGTGAACGCGCCAGGCCGTGACGATTCCATCCCGCACGCCGCCGGTAGCGTAGAGCGGGGCATGGACGCAACGTCGACACTCGAGACGGCGAACGAGGGCACGGCGGCCGGCGAGGTCAGCCGCTTCCCTCTCGCCATCCGCACCCAACGCGTCCTCCAAGTCGTCCTCGGCTTGTTCTGGATCCTCGACGCGGCCCTGCAGTTCCAGCCCTTCATGTTCGGCCGGGGCTTCGTCACGAGCTTCATCCTGCCCAACGCGCAGGGCCAGCCCTTCGTGCTGGGTGACTTCATCACCCATATCGGGAACTTCCTGGCTCCGGACATCGCGGTCTGGAACACGTTCTTCGCGCTGATCCAGCTCTTCATCGGCGTCGGTCTCCTCTTCCGCCACACGGTCAAGCCTGCGCTCGCCGTGTCCTTCGTCTGGGCTCTCGGGGTCTGGGTCATCGGCGAGGGCATGGGCATGCTCCTCACCGGCACCTCGAGTGCGCTGACGGGAGCGCCCGGCTCTGTCCTCATGTACGGGCTGCTCGGGCTCATGGCCTGGCCGCGGTCGCCCCGGACTGATGCAGAGCGAAGCGACCGACCGGTGGGCGTGGCGTCCTCCGCGGCGGCGCAGGGCATCGGCCGCTCCATCACGCCGCTCGTCGTGTGGGCGGGGTACTGGTGCCTGGCCGCCGTCCTCTTCCTCCTCCCCGACAACCGGACCACGACGTCGGTGCAGAGCGCCATCGTCGGCATGGGCGCCAGCACGCCGGGCTGGTACGCCACCTTCCTCACCCACCTCGGCAACCTGTTCTCCACCAGCGGGACCCAGACGGCGTGGATCCTCGCCCTTCGTGTCGGTCGTCATCGGACTGGGTCCCTTGGTGGCGCGGCGGCCCGGTTGGTTCCTGGCCACCGGCGCACTGGTCGCCTTCTTGTTCTGGATCTCGGGCCAAGGACTCGTCGGCAACGTCTTCAGCGGCTCGGATACCGACCCCAACACGGGACCGCTGGTGATCCTCCTCGCGGCGGCGATGGTGCCGACGGTCATCGCGCGCCGCGCGGAGTGGCGGTCGCCCGCCACGGACATCGTGCGGCGGAGCCCGGCGGCTGCCGGCTTGGGTATCGCCGCCCTGGGCGCCGCACTGGCGCTGAGCGCGAGCTACCCCGCCGCGGCACCCGAGTCGAGCGCTGCTGCCATGTCGGGTATGACGATGGACGCAAGCGGCGGGGGCGCCATGGCCGGCTCCGCCTCGCAGTCCGCCACGGCCAGCACCTGTCATCCCCACCAAGTCGGGCTGAAGATCTCCGGGCTCGACCTGGCCAACACGCCCTACATGATCATGGGTGGCACCAACGGCATGGACATGAACGGAGCGGACGCCAGCGCGGCGGCCGGCTTCAACACGACGAAGCCCAACTGGCACTACAGCGGGCCAGCACTGCCGCAGGCCGAGGCAGACGCGCTCTTGACGAACGGCAACAACGGGCCGGACGACATCGCCATGGCGGAGAGCGGGTGCGCACCGCGACTCACTGCGGCGCAGGACATCGGTGCGCAGCAGTACGTCCAGCAGACGAGCGCGGCGGTCACCCCCTATGCGACACCCGCCGCGGCGATGGCGGCCGGGTATGTGCCCGTCTCGCCGACCGACTATCCGGTCGTCTACTACGTGAACCCCGATGTGGTGGCGGCCAACGCGGCGGCCCATCGCACGCTCGACTCCGCGCACGTCGACGGCCTCGTCTACGCCACCACGCCCTCGGGCCAGCAGGTGCTCGCCGCGGCGATGTACATCCTCCCCTCGACCGTCACCAACGTGCCGATGCCCTACGGCGCGCTGGTGCAGTGGCACCGCCGAACCCAGGTGTGCGGGCCAGGGACGACGTCAGCGACGACGTCGCTGACGATCACCGGCTCCCCGCCGTGCCCGAGCGGGTCGGTCGTCCGGCCGACGCCCTACCTCTCCATGGTGTGGCAGGTCCCGGTGGCCGGGGGGCCGCTGGCGATCCAGCCGCCTGACATCCAGATCGTGGAGGCGGCCATCATGCAATCCCAGGGAACGGCGGCGTGGAGCGAGTCGGACGGGCCGGGGCGGGCGGGGCCTCCGAAGGGGCCGTCCGGGGGCGGGCCTCCGAACGGGGCCGTAGCCGAAAGGATGAGGAGCAGCGGCGCGAATCCGCCTCGCGGCTGACCCGCCGGGCTCCACGCGTCCGTAACGTTGAGCTATGGCGGCGTCACCGGATGTGACACAGCGCGTGCTCGGCTGGGCGCGCGTCGACTTCTCCCCGGACCATCGCCCCCCGCAGTGGTGGCGCCTCGCCCTGGCGACGATCCTCGCCATCGCCCTGTCCCTTGCGGCCGACGCGGCGCTGGTGGCGATCGGGACGAGGTTGTTCCCGGGCACCAAGGGGTACGTCCACTTCACCTTCAGGGACTACGCCAAGCTGACGGTGATCGGCGTCGTCATCGCGTGTGCGGCCTGGCCGATCGTGACCCGGATCAGCTCCGCACCACGGTGGCTCTTCTTCCGCCTGGCCATCATCGTGACGCTCGTGCTGTTCCTGCCCGACGTCTACATCTGGCACCAGGGCCAACCGGCGCACGCCGTGGCGGTGCTCATGACGATGCATCTGGCGATCGCGTTGATCACCTACAACCTCCTGGTCCACCTGGCCCCGGTACGTCCGGGCCGCACGACCGGTGGACCGGCAGCCGGCGTGCCGGCAGAGGCGCCGGCGCGACGCGCGGGCTCAGCCTCCGGGCGCGATGGCGTCGACCTCGGCTAACACGACCTCGTCGGGACGCCACGCACCAGCCGCCACATTGGCTTCGATCTGCTCGGGGCGGGTCGCGCCCGCGATGACGGACGCCACCGCCGGCCGTGACAGGAGCCAGGCGAAGGCCAGGTCGAGGACGCCGTGGCCGTGGCGGCGGGCCAGGTCTTCGAGCGCGGCCACCGCGCCCAGCCGTTCGTCGGTCAAGTCCGAAGCGGCGTGGTCACCGAGATTGGTGAGTCGTGCACCTTCGGGCAGTGGTTCCCCGGCGCGGTACTTGCCGCTCAGGAGGCCCTTGGCGAGAGGGAAGTAGGGCAAGAACGCCACGCCGGTGCGGTTGCATTCGTCGAGGACTCCGTCGGTCTCGGGTGAGCGTTCCAGGATGCTGTACTGGTTCTGCACGCTGACGAAACCCGGCGCGCCGGCGGGGGTGGCGGCGGCCGCCTCCTCGAGCATGGCCGCGCTGAAGTTGGAGCAGCCGAACTCGCGCACCTTGCCCTCGGCGACCAGCTCGTCGAGAACCCCGATGGTCTCAGCGACGGGAGTCTTCTGGTCCGGGACGTGCAACTGGTACAGATCGATGCGGTCGGTGCCGAGACGGTTCAGGCTGTCTTCGACGGCCGTGCGCACATAGGCGGGCGAGGCGCCTCCCTCGTGGCCTTCATACGGCGCGCCGAACTTGGTGGCCAGCACGATGTCGTCCCGCCGCGGACCGAGCGCGGCACCCAGGTACGTCTCGCTCTTGGCGCCGCCGTAGATGTCGGCGGTATCGAAGAGGGTGATGCCGGCATCGAGCGCGGCGCCGACGACGGCTGCAGTCTCGGTGCGGCCGATCCGCCCGCCGAAGTTGTTGCAGCCCAGCCCGACCACGCTCACCTTCAGCGACCCGATCGTGCGCGTCTCCATCGGCGACCTCCTCTTCGTTGTGCTCTTGGTGAGCTCCTCTTCGTGACTCTCTACGCCGGATTCAGAGCCGGCAGGCGGCGTCGGCGAGGAGCCGGCAGTACTGTACCGGCGGGTCCCGTTGGGCGGCCCGACGAGCGTGAGGTGAGGGCAATGGCAGCAGGCGCAGTGGATGTGTCGGTCGTGGCGATACCGGACGAAGTCTGGAAGAAGGTCGGCGACTTCGCCGGCATCACGGACTTCTTTCCCGGCATCGACACCTTCCGTATGGAGGGCGACGACCGGATCATCGGAATGTTCGGGATGGAGATCCGGGAGCGCCTCTTGGCCAAGGACGAGGAGAACCGCGTGATCACCTACTCGGTGGTCGACGGCGTGCCGATCGACAGCCACACGGCGACCATCTCGGTCGAGCCCGAGGGGGATGGATCCAAGGTCATCTGGGCCTACGACGTCACGCCGGACGAGATGGCGCCGATCTTCGGGGACACGTACAAGGCGGCCCTGGTATCGCTTGCGGGGACCTTCGCCTAAGGGTCTCGAGGAAGGCCGGTTCGAGATCCGTTGGGCGGCACGAGCCGCTCACCAGGCGAATGCAAGCCCCTGCTGCCCCCTCGCCTACCCTGACCCGGTGACCCGACGCGCGGCGGACGCAGGGGGGGACGGTGCTCCCGACCTACCGCGGGTGGCCCACGCCGCGTCCACTGACCGAGGACGTCCCGCGGATCTACCCGCGCCGGCTGCCGAACCCGACGCGCCGCCAGCTCTTGCGGCGGAGCCGCACCATCGCCAAGGTCGTCGCGGTCCACTTCACACCCACGGCGCTGCGCCAACTGCGGACCATCCGCCACGGCGCCCTGCCGCCGGCGCAGCTCGCCCGTCCGCTGCGCAAGAGCTTTCAGGACCTGGGCGGCACCTTCATGAAGTTCGGGCAGATCATCGCGTCGTCGCCCGGGATGTTCGGCGACGAGGTGGCTGACGAATTCCGGGCCTGCCTCGACACCGGGCCCGCCGTGCCGTTCCCCGACGTGCGCCAGCGGGTCGAGGAGGATCTCGGACTGTCGCTACGCGACGCCTTCGCCGAGTTCGACCCCGAACCCGTCGGCACCGCCTCCATCGCCGTCGTGCACCGGGCACGGCTCTTGGACGGGCGTGTCGTGGCGGTCAAAGTGCTGCGTCCCGACATCGAGCAGATCGTCGCGACCGACCTCGACCTCATGCAGCCGCTCCTCGAGATCCTGGTGCGCCAGACCGGAGACCAGATGGCGGGCAACGTGTTGCAGGTGCTCGACGGGTTCCGGGTCCAGATCGGCGAGGAGATGGATCTACGCAACGAGGCGCGTTCGCTCATGCACTTCCGCCGGCTCCAGAACGAGTTCGACCTCCGCTTGATGGCGGTCCCCGAGCCGCACGTCGACCTGTCCGGACGCAACGTGTTGACCATGGAGTTCTTCGACGGCGTCCCGATCGACGACGTGGCCCACGTGGCCGACCTCGGATACGACCCAGCACCGCTCGTGCAAGAGGTGATGCGCGCATTCTTCCTCACCACGGTGCGCTGGGGCGCGTTCCATGGCGACGTGCACGCCGGCAACATGATGCTCCTGCGCGACGGCCGCATCGGGGTGATCGACTGGGGGATCGTCGGCCGCCTGGATCCGTCAACGCACCGGTTCTTCATCTCACTGCTGTCGGCCGCGATGGGCAACGAAGACGCATGGCCGGTGGTGACCAGAGCACATCACCGACGTCTACGGGCCCGCCATCGGCGTCGCGGTCGGCCTGTCGGGCGACGACCTCACCGCGTTCTTCCGCTCCATCCTCGAGCCGGCGCTGACCCGGCCGTTCGGCGAGGTGAGCCTGGCGGGCATCATGCAGACGATCCAGCTGCAAATGGCCCGAGCCCAGGGGGTGGAGGCACACCGGCGCAGCGTCAGGGCGATCGTGCGCCGCCTGCGCACCCAGCGACGGGTCCGGCGGATGGCCGACGAGGCCGGCGGGCTGATGTCCGAGTTCGATCGCGGCACCTTCCTCTTGGCCAAGCAGCTCATGTATTTCGAGCGCTACGGGCGCATGTTCGTTTCGGAGGTGCCCATCCTCAACGACCGCGCCTTCATCGAGCAGCTGCTGGCCGGGGTGGACATGGCGAGCCTGGAGAGCTGACCGGGTACCCGACCCGCCGCCCGGGCTCCGAGCTCTACGGTCCCCGGGGGCTCCTCGTCCTGGCGCTGCTTGGTGCTCCTGGCACGAAAATGGAATCTGTTCTAGTTTCAGCACGATCCGGGCCTACGGCCCGCGGAACAGGGGAGGTGACATGGCAGACGAAGCCGAGATCTACACGGCCGATCACGTCCTCGACTACCCCTACGTCCGCTCGGTCGGACCCGTCGTGGGCGCTTTCCTGACCGGATTGCGCGACGGCAGGGTCGTGGGAACGACGGGCAGTGGGGGCCGGGTCATCGTGCCGCCGACCGAGTACGACCCCGAGACCGGCGAGGAAACGTCCGGTGTGGTCGAGGTCGGACCCGAGGGCACCGTGACCTCGTGGTCGTGGGTGGCCAAGCCGCGGCCCAAGCACCCCCTCCAAGAGCCCTTCGCCTGGGTGCTCGTCAAGTTCGACGGTGCCGACACGTCGTTCCTCCACGTGTTCAAGGCGTCAGGCCCCGACGCGATCTCCACCGGTATGCGGGTCCGGCCCGAGTTCGCCCCCGAGTCGGAGCGGGTCGGCCACGTGAAGGACATCAGCCACTTCGTCGCTGCGGGAGGTGCGGCATGACCGAGCGTGAACCTGTGACGATGATGGCGGCACCCATGCATCTCGACTATCGCTTCACCGCCGGTGTGGCCATGAGCAAGAACCTGCGCGGGTACGAGGAGGGCAAGTTCCTCGGGCAGCGCTGTCCGATGTGCAAGAAGGTCTACGTGCCGTCACGGGGCGCGTGTCCGACAGACGGCGTGCCCACCGACGAGATCGTCGTGCTCCCCAACACGGGCACGGTCACGACGTACTGCGTGGTCAACGTGCCCTTCGCCGGACAGTCGATCGAGCTCCCCTACATCTGCGCACAGATCCTCCTGGACGGGGCGAACCTGTCGTTCATGGGCCTCCTGCAAGAGATCCCGACCGACGAGGTCCGTATGGGGCTGCGGGTCGAGGCCGTGTGGGTGCCGCCGGAAGAGCTCGGCCCCACGTTGGCGTCGGTCAAGTACTTCAGGCCCACCGGCGAAGCCGACGCCGAGTACGAGACCTACAAGGAGTACCTGTGAGCGTTCAGCGGGGATTCCCGGACTTGACCTCGGGCAGCCGGCCGGTGGGCGTCGTGTCCTTCGCGCAGTACGACAACGTGCGCCGCGAGGACGCGCGCAACGAGGTCGAGATGCTGATGCCGGTGGTCGCAGAGGTCTTCGGCAACATCGGTATCACCAAGGACGACGTGGGGTTCATCTGCTCGGGCTCCACCGACTACCTGATCGGCGGACCATTCTCGTTCGTCGCAGCCTTGGACGCGGTCGGCGTATGGCCGCCGCGAGCGGAATCGCACGTCGAGATGGACGGGGCGTGGGCCCTCTACGAAGCCTGGGTCTTGCTCCAAGAAGGTGAGATCGACGCGGCGCTGGTCTATGCCTTCGGGCGCTCGTCGATGGGCGACCTCGGCGAGATCCTCTCGGTCCAACTCGATCCGTACTATCTGGCGCCACTGTGGCCGGACCCGACGTCGCTGGCCGCCTTGCAGGCGCAGGCGATGATCGACGCCGGGAAGGCGAGCGAGGCCGACTTCGCCGCGGTGGCCAGCCGATCGCGCCGCGCCGCCCTCGACAATCCCAAGGCACAGGTGGCGTACGACCGGACGCCTGAGCAACTCCTGGCCGAGGACTACGAGGTGGCGCCGCTGCGGCGTCACGCGCTGCCCCCGCTCACCGACGGCGCCGCCGCCGTCGTGCTGGCGGCCGGCGACAAGGCGTACGAATGGTGCGAGCGCCCGGCCTTCATCACCGGGATCGACCACCGGATCGAGACGCACTCTGTCGGCGCCCGCGACCTCACCGTGTCACCGTCCACAAAGCTCGCGGGCGAGAAGGCTGGCGTGGGGGCGAAGAAGGTGGACCTCGCCGAACTGCACGCACCGTACGCCCACCAGGAGCTGATCCTGGCCGAGGCGCTCGGCCTGTCCGACGACGTCACCCGCAACCCGTCGGGGGGCGCGCTGGCGGCCAACCCCATGATGTCGGCCGGCCTCATCCGTATCGGCGAGTCGGCCAAGGCCATCTGGTCCGGTGCGGCAGACCGTGCGGTGGCCCATGCCACGTCGGGCCCGTGCCTACAACAGAACCTGGTCTGCGTGCTGGAGGGTGTGTGATGGCGGAGCGCTGCGCAGTCATCGGAGTCGGCCAGACGGTGGCCAAGTCGAAGCGGGAGGACGTCTCCATCGCCGGCCTGGTGCGCGAGGCGGCACTCGCCGCGCTCGAGGATGCCGGCCTGACGTTCGCGGACATCGACGCGGTGGTCGTCGGCAAGGCGCCCGACATGTTCGAGGGTGTGATGATGCCCGAGCTCTACCTGGCGCCGGCGCTGGGCGCAGTGGGCAAGCCCATGTTCCGCGTGCACACGGCCGGATCGGTGGGCGGTTCGACGTCGATCGTGGCGGCGCACCTCGTCGCGTCCGGAATCCACGAGCGGGTCCTGACGGTGGCGTTCGAGAAGCAGAGCGATTCCGACGCCATGTGGGCGCTCTCGGTGCCCCAGCCCTTCTCCGCCCCACTGCTCGCCGGGGCCGGCGGCTACTTCGCACCGATCATCCGCGCCTACATGTACCGCTCCGGCGCTCCGCGCGACATCGGCATGATGGTCGCCGTCAAGGACCGCCTCCATGCGCTGAAGAATCCGTACGCGCACCTGCATCTGCCCGACATCTCCATCAAAACCGTGGAGGAGTCGATCATGTTGTGGGACCCGCTGCACTATCTCGAGTCGTGCCCGTCCTCCGACGGCGCCGCCGCGATGGTCATCGGGTCGGAGAAGGCGGCGGGTGCGGCCACGGCCTCGACGGGTCGGCCGCCGGCGTGGATCCACGGCATGGCCATGCGCTCGGAGCCGACGATGTTCGCGGGCCGGGACCAGGTCAACCCGCAGGCCGGGCGCGACTGTGCCGCTGACCTGTACCGCCAGGCGGGCATCACCAACCCGCGCCAGGACTTCGACATGGCCGAGGTGTACGTGCCCTTCAGTTGGTACGAGCCGATGTGGCTCGAGAACCTCGGCTTCTGCGACGAGGGCGACGGCTGGAAGCTGACACAGGCCGGGGCGACGTCGATGATCGAGGGCGGGGACATCCCGTGGAATTGCTCGGGCGGCGTGCTGTCGTCGAACCCGATCGGCGCGTCAGGCATGCTGCGCTTCCTCGAGACCGCTCTGCAGGTGCGTGGTCTGGCCGGCGAGCACCAGGTGGCCGACGCCCGACGCGCGCTCGGACAGGCCTACGGCGGTGGGTCCCAGTTCTTCGCCATGTGGGTCGTGAGCGCGGAGCGGCCCTGACTCGAGAAGCCCTGCCGGTATGCTCGGCGGAGCCAAGCCAGCTCTGACCAGGAGGTCTCAGTGAAGGTCGTCGTGGACTTCGACGAGTGTGCCAGCAACGCCGTGTGCATGGGCATCTTGCCCGAGGTCTTCGAGGTGCGGGACGACGGGTACCTCTACGTCCTCAACGAGCACCCGCCCGAGGAGTTCCGCGACCGCCTGCGCGAGGCGGTCAACGGCTGCCCGACCGGCGCCATCTCCATCGAGGAAGACTGACGCCTCCCCGGGCTCGCTTCGCCCCGTCGCCCACGGGGTACTTCCACGTCGGCAGCGCACGGGCCGCCCTGTTCAACTGGCTCTTCGTGCGTCGGAACGGGGGGACGTTCATCCTTCGTATCGAGGACACGGACGAGCTGCGCAACCGCCCGGAATGGACCGACGGGATCATCAGCGCGCTCGACTGGCTCGGTATGGCGCCCGACGAGGGGCCGTACTTCCAGTCGGCGCAAGAGGAGATACACACGGCCGCCATCGACGCCCTCTGGGCGAGCGGCGCGCTCTACGCCTGCGCGTGCACCCGTGAGGAGATCGACGCGCGCACCAAGGCCCGGGCCGCGGCCGGCGATCCCACTCCGGGCTACGACGGGCACTGCCGCGACCTGGGGCTGCCGCGGGGCGACGGGCGTGCGCTGCGCTTCCGCACGCCCGACGACGGCGTGGTGCGGGTCGACGACTTGGTGCGGGGCGAGGTCGAGTTCCCGCTGCGCGCGCTCGAGGACTTCATCTGTGTGAAGGGGAACGGCAAGCCACTCTTCGTCCTCGCCAACGCGGTGGACGACCGCACCATGGCGATCAGCCACGTGATCCGTGGCGAGGACCAACTCCCGACGACGCCGCGCCAGATCCTGCTGTGGGGCGCGCTCAACGGGGCCGAGGGCGCCGACCTGGCCTTGCCCGCCTACGCCCACCTCCCGCTGCTGGTGAACGAGGCAGGCAAGAAGCTCTCGAAGCGGCGCGATCCGGTCGCGGTCGAGATGTACCGCGAGCAGGGCTACCTGCCCGAGGCGTTCCGCAATTATCTCGCTCTTCTCGGCTGGAGCCCGGGCGAGGAGGAGATTTTGCCCATCGACGTGCTCGTGGAGCGCTTCCGCCTCGAGGACGTGCAGCGCTCGCCCGCGTTCTTCGACGTCAAGAAGCTGGCGCACATCGACGGCGTGTACATCCGCGCGTTGACGGTGGACGAGTTCGTCCTCCGATCGCGGCCGTGGGTAGACCCCGAACCGGGGGAGTGGGCCCCCGGCACGTGGCGCGATCCGGACACGGGCGCACCGGCGACCGAGCCCCCGGCGTGGGATCCGGCGCGCTTCGATCCCGCCGTCTTCGCCGCCCTGGCCGCGGTGACCCAGGAGCGCGTCACGGTGCTCGGCGAGGTGCCCGAGCTGGTGGACTTCCTCTTCCTTCCCGACGCGCCCGACGACCCGCAGAGCTGGCAGAAGGCGGTGGCGGGCGACGAGCTGGCTCCGCGCATACTGGCCGACGCCCTCGCGGTCTACGAGTCGTGCCCGTGGGACGCCACCTCGCTGCACGAAGCGACGCTCGCCCTGGCCGAGTCGGCCGGACGCAAGCTCGCCAAGGCCCAGGCCCCCATCCGGGTGGCGGTGATGGGCCGCACCCGCGGCCTGCCGCTCTTCGACTCGCTGGCGGTGCTCGGCCGCGACGAGACGCGCCGACGGATCGCCGCCGCACTGACCCGCCTCGAACCTTCTGCCTGATGTTCTTCGCCCCGCTCCGCTGGGCGCTGCGCATCGGCGCCCTGGTGGTCGCCGCGATCGTTCTCTACTTCGGCATCACCCTGGTGCAGGTGTGGCTCACGTCGCGCCAGTACGATCCGCGCCCCGCAGGGGCCATCCTGGTCATGGGAGCGGCCCAATACAACTGCGTGCCGTCTCCGGATCTGCGGGCGCGGCTCGACCAGGCGCTCACGCTCTACCAGCAGGGCTATGCGCACCTCATCATGGTGACGGGCAGCAAGGAGCCGGGGGACAAGTGCACGGAGGCTGAGTCAGGCGCGATGTATCTCGAGCAGAAAGGCGTTCCCTCGACCGCAATCCTCGAGGCCGGAGGCAACGACAGCTACGAGAACATCCAGGACGCGATGGAAGGCCTCAAGGCCCACGACGTGCATGTGGTGCTCGTCACCACCGACCCGTTCCATGAGGACCGATCGATGGCCATCGCCTCGAACTTCTCGCTCTCCCCGTCGCCGACTCCGACGCGGACCTCGCCGATCTCGGGTTGGTCGACCGTGCCCTACTTCCTGAAGGAGGCCGTCGGTGTCGGGCTAGGGCGCATCATCGGGTTCAACCACCTGGAGTGGCTGCACGACGCGTAGAGGCGCGGCACTACAAAAGGGTCGGTGCTGGTCGCTGGCGGCGAGGTGTGTTCGTGTGTTCAGCGGGTCGTGGTAGTGGAGCTCGCGGGCTCTACCGCGGCGGGTGTCTTGAATCTGATGCGGACCACCGTGCCGAGCCCCTGGGCCGTGCCGATCCCGATGACGCACGAGAGGTGGCCCGCCGTCCCGCAGTAGCCGTCACCGATGATCCCGGTGACGACCCGGAAACGGGCGGTGAACGTTCCGTTGCGTCCGACACGAATAGCCCTGGCGTTCGTGATATCGCAATGCGGGGTGTCGGTATTGGGGTTCATCCGTCCCTGCACCGAACCGGTGCACTCGGTCGCGAACCAGGTCTGCGCCGTCCCGCGGTAGGACCGCGCGAGGCCCCGGCCCGAAAGGGTGACGGTCTGGCCGTTGACCAACCCCGTGGCTGGGGTGACCCTGATGGCGACGGATGCGGCGCCTGCCGCGGCCGCCCCACACATCACAGCGCCGGTGCCGGTTGCGGCCGCGAGGACGCCGAAGACCACTGCGGCTGCCCACCTCCGCTGCATGGCCAGGACCTCCGAACCATCTCCTTCCCGGGGGATCCCGGGCGCCGCATCATTCCACCGGGACGGCTGCGATTCAACGCGCCCCTTCCGGGGTCATCCAAGCGGGTCAGCCCTCGCGGCGCGCTCGGCTAATCTGAACGTCCACCCATTCGGGGGTGGTGTAATCGGCAACACGACTGGTTCTGGTCCAGTTATTGAGGGTTCGAGTCCTTCCCCCCGAGCACCGGCGGACTCCAGGCGCATGCCGGAGGCCTCCGCTCGGCCCCATCGTCTAGAGGCCTAGGACACCACCCTCTCAAGGTGGCGACACGGGTTCGAATCCCGTTGGGGCTGCTCTGTGGCCTGAACCCCCATTTAGGGAGCCAGGCTTATGAGAGTTTGGTCGTGAGCTACCAGGAGGTAGTCATGCCCAAGCGATATGCGAGGGATTTCCGCAGGGCCGTCTGTGTACGTCTCGTGGCCGGCGAGAAGGTGAGCTCGCTGTCCAAAGAGTCGCTGATGACATAGGCCGTGCCGATTATCGTGTCTCCGCCCAGAAAGGGTGGCGACATCTGTGGATAAGCGGCTCACCCCGACAGCCGCGGGCAGGATCCGCGGTTGAGCGTCGAATAAGGGATTAAGCCTCTACGGCTGTTCGCGCACGCTCGATCAGCCTCTTGGCCCATCCAACGAGATCCCGTGTCTCTCGAAGAGCCATGAAAGAGACGCCATAACTGGCCGAGTCCTTCTTCCGCAGCAACCTCTTGAGGTCTTTGGCCATTTCCGTTCCGCCCGGCTCGACGGTCTCCAGAAGAGCGACGGCTTCCTCGTGAGCTTGCCCACGCGCTCGTCGGCGAAGGCGGGCGCAGCAAGCGGCGTCTGACGCCGCAATGCCAGCGAGGATGGCCAGAGCCGCTGCCACACCGGAATTAGCGACGGCCGATGTATCTTCAAGAACGAGCTGCGCCGCGAGTACGAAGGCATCGGCTTGTTCGAGTCGCGTCCGCGCCTCAGGTCTGCCGCACGTTTGTGTTCGAGGGGTCACGAGGCCTGTGCCAGCGCCGAGCGGGTCCCGCTGATCGCCGCGAGGTCCTGCTCCCAGCTCCTCACGATTGGCTCCTTCAGCGCGTCGCAACCGCCCGATCTCTGCTGGGCTCTTAAGGACAATTTGAGCCGGATTACCTGTCCAACGCTCGATGAGGTGGGCAAGATGCAGTGCCGAATCGCCAAGGCTCTCGACATCTCCGATGATAACTAGATCGATGTCACTTCCCTCATCTCCGTCCCGGCGCGCTGCCGATCCAAAGAGGCCGACCAGCAGTGGCTTCGGCTGCCACGAGTCGACCTCAGCCCGAATGCGCGTGGTCAACTCGCCATAGAGGGAAGCGAGGGCCTCGATAGGTCCAGCCGCAAGATGCTCTCGGTTTAGCCGATAGCCGCCAGGGACGAGGTCCACAAGTCCCGAAGCGACCATTCGAAGCAATACGGTCCGGACACCACTCTTGGAGGCCCCTTCCGTAAGTCGGTGTACCGCTCCCAACGTCATTGGGCCGTTGGTCGAGCTCAAGGCGGAGTAAACGCGGCCGTCGAGGCTGGGTATCACGCTAGAAATGGGGTTACTGACGTCCATTGAGCCTCAGCTCCAATTCTTTGAAATATCGCACGCCGTACATTGTAGCGCACACGGTGTGAAATATCGCACGCAGTGCGAAATAACGTAGGGTCTGGTAGCTGGGGCCGCATTCCGGCGACCGAATCAAGAACGCAGCCGACGGTGACCCCTCCGAGTAGGTGTCGATGAACGACATGGGACCTCTGGAAACGATGCGCTCATGGACGAGATCCGTGCGCTCCGAACTGAGAACCAGCGTCTGAGATTTCTACTGGTCCTTGACCTTGGGGCCTGCAAAATGGGCAAAAGAATCTCCAGTTCAGAGGCAAGATATCCGTCTTGCTTTGGAGCCGAAGAAGCCGCACTGCCCACCTAAGCCCGAGGCAAGGCCAACTCGAGGGGCAGCCCTCTGCCAGGTGCCCCATAACGCGCGAGCGCCATTGTTGTTCTCAATGCCCTGTCCGCCGGCTCAGCTGAAGGGTCACTCGCGGGATCGCGAACGCAGCAACCCGGCTGTGCCCGTTCCCCAGAGGATCACGACAACTCCATAAAGACCTAGCGGCGCGGCAGCGGCTGGGCCGAACGCCGACGTGGCGAGACTGGCGGCTATGGCGAAGTCCCTCATAGAAGTGGTGAGCAGTAGTGAGATGGCTCTCTCCCGACCCGAACTGCGTCCGAGTCCGATGCCCAGGAACGCGGACGCTGCGACAATCAGCAGGACGGCCAACAGCACGCTCATGTAAGCGACTCCGAAATGGACTTGGCCGGCCACCAAGCACACAAGTCCGGCGAGTGCTCCTATCGCTGCTCTTTCGGCAGCAGCAAGGGCTCGAGGGCTGAGATCCCTCCAGCCTGCGAGCACCACCCCGAGGACGAGCGGGATTCCGACAACGACGACCAGATTGATCAGGATGTGCAGCGGGTGCACGTGACCGTTGACAGCCATGAAAGAAATGATCAGGCCGGCGAACGCGACGCTGAGCAGAGTTGACCCGATCAGGAGTGCGGCGGCCAGAGCGGTCCCGCCTCCCGCCAACGCCGTCGTTGCCACCGAGGCGATTTCGCAGGGTGCGACGCCGACCACCATGACGCCATCGCGGAGTGCACCCGCCGTGACGAGCCGTGATGCCAACCACGACAGGGCTGGGAGCAGCGTGATCCCCGTGACCAAGGCGATGACCAGATGCTTCCAGCCGGACAACGCATGACGGATCGAACCAGCAGACAAGGTCACCGCCGTGGCGAAGACGAGGACGACCAACAAGATGTTGATGGCTTGGTGGGTATCCGCCCAACGCAGAGGACGACCCACCGCAAGGCCAAGCCCGGCGGCGACCCCGACCAGGACGAGCTCAGGGTAGGCGCCGACGATCCGAGGGACCTTTGATCGTGAACTCACAGTGGCGTCAGGCGATGGCCGAGGGGTCGTTCCAGACCGTGGCGGCAGATTAACGGTTTATTGACAGGAAACGATGGTTCCCCACAGTGGCTGGAACTGTTAACATGGTGGAAACACAAGTGTTTCAGACGAATGGTCGAGAAGCTCAGGAGAGCACCGCGCATCAGGGAGGTGACAGTCATGTTCAGCCGAATCCTTGTAGCCACAGACGGGGCCGAGTCGGGAGATGCTGCGCTCAGTTTCACCACCGCCTTGGCTCGAGAGCACAGCGCGACAGTGCGAGTGGCACACGTGAACGAACTGCTGGTCGGCGGCCGCGGCGTGGCCGCGGAGAGCGAGTCCGAAGCGATGGACATTGTGGACAGAGCCGTCGCTCGGCTGCGTTGCGCCGAGGTTGACGCTGACGGCGTCCACTTCCTGGCCAACTGCTTCACGGTCCCTGACAGGATTGCCGAGGCAGCTCTGGACTGGGGAGCAGACGTGATCGTTTTCGGCTCGAAGCGGCGCCGCCGCTTTGGGCGATTCGGTGGTGCGGGCGTGCGCGAGCGTGTGACTGCGGCGACCGGACTGCCAACGCTCACGGCACCAGCCCCTCTCAGAATCCCCAGGCGATTCGAGACCCGACGTCTCGTCCCGCTTCCTGCACCAGCCGAGGAGACTTCGGGCGTCAGCTGAGAAGCGCGTTCGACTCCGTTGGCGAAGGGTGCGGCGACGCGGAGTGGGCGGGTCGCGCGCCGGCCCAACCGACTTCGCGCCGCAGGTAGGATTCGAGGAAGGGCGAGCGATAGCCATCCTGTCTCCAGATGATCGGGAAGAACGTTTCATCCATCGCGTCGTCACCGAATCGCTTGTACCGGCTATAGAGGTAGCCGGTGTTGTCGGGGTGGAAACGGGTCTGTGAGGACATGCAATGGGCCACAAGTGACCGGCGCGGGCTTTCGGAGTGGTTTACGTCCGAGCCGTGCCAAGTCCAGCCGTCGTGAAAGGCCCCGCCCCCCGCCGGAACTTCGACCGGGACGAGTTCGGGTTCCGTTCCCTGCGCAGCGGCCGCTTCGCGGAGCTCGAGGTGGGGGTCAGCCGGTCCGTGGAACTGCTCGATCTTTCCCCAGTGGTGGGTCCAGCGGTGTGAGCCTCGCACGTACTCCACCGTGCCCTGTGAGGCCGTTGTATCCTCGAGCGCGATCCAGCAGCTGACCCATTCCGAGGGCAGGGCCCACTGCTCGTAGCTGGAGTCCTGGTGAAAACCAAGGGGCTTACCCCCCGGAGGCTTCCACAGCACGTTGTCCTGGCTGAGCCGCGTTCCCGGCCACCCACCGAGCCGCGCACAGGCTCGGCCAATGTCGGGGCTGAGCACGATCCGGGCGATGTCGCGGTCGGACTTCCACGCGTTGCAGATCTGCCTCGTGAGGTCCGGCGCATTGACGCCTGGCCGCCAGTTCCACTCATCGGGGTAGAGCCCGGTTTCGAAGGAGCCGGCGAACAGGTCCTCGTAACGGGCGAGCGCGCGTTGGGCGAGCGCGCGGTCCACCAGGTCCTCCACGATGACAAAGCCGTCGCGATGGAAGTCTTCGACCTGATCGTCGCACAGTTCGAATTCGCGGTTCACCGCCTCACCCGTCTTGTCATCCGTGCTCAGACCTGGTCCAAATAGCGTTCCCGCTCCTCGTTGGAGACGAAGCGGTGGCAGGCCGCGGCCTCGAGCAGGCGCGACTGTGCGAAGTGCTCGACGAAGCGGGAGCCAAAAAGTTCTTTCGCCGCGCGGCTCGCGCCGAAACGGTCGCAGGCCTCGACGAGGTCATGGGGCAGCGCGACGGCTGCCGCGTGGCGACCGTCGGCGGGCGGGATGACCGCCGGCGGCAGTTCAAGCCGCTCTTCGATGCCCCACATGGCCGCCCCGAGGAACATGGCCAGGCAGTGGTGTGGGCTCGCGTCGGCACCCGGCACACGCAGCTCGAGCCGCGCGACGCGCGGGCGGTGCACCACACGCAGCGCGCAGCTGTACGCGTCTGGCCCCCAGGTCGCGGTCGATGGCGCCCAATTTCCTGGTCCGAAGCGGCGGAACGAGTTCGGATACGGGGCGGCCATGGCCAGGAGCTCGGGTAGGAGAGTGACCACACCCGCGACGGCCCAGGAGCCAACTTTGGAGAGACGTCCGGGTTCATCGCACAACACGTCCATCTCATCGGCCAGTCCGTGCAAAGAGAGAGTCGGATGGCCCCCAAGACCGGGGAAGTCGGGCCCGAGCTGAGCCATGAAGGTTGCCCGGCGACCAGCGCGGCCAAAGTGCGCTTTGGTGTACAGCTTCGCAAGAACTGCGGAGTCGGCGGCTCGCAGCGCCGGCTCGGGAGCGGTGGCGATCTCGAGGCAGCCCGGTCCGAGCTCTGCACACACGTGGTCGACCGGGACGGCGCCTGCGTCGAGGGTGTCCACCAGCAAGTCGAGCTCCTCGGCCTCGGTCGCCATGGTCAGGGCGGACCAGCAGCGGTTGGCCGCCATGACGGGCTGCACAGGACCGGGGGCACCGGGGCCCGGTTCGAGCACGATGCACTCGAACTCCCACCCGACCCTGGCCTCGATCCCCGACGCAGCGGCCAGCTCGACCATCCGCCGGAGTTGGAAGCGCGGCGAAAGTTCGTGCAGCGGCGCGCCGAATTCGGCGAGGAAGAGCATTGCGCCGTCGGCAAAGGGATAGGGACGGCCCGAGTCGGGATCGACGATGGCCAGGCAGGAGGCTGCGCCGGCGCGGTGCCACACGGTGTCGTCCGGTCCCCACCACTGGATTGCATCGATGAAGCTCCAACCTTCCTCGAAAGCTCGAGCGGCCGCCGGTGACGCCAACCGCTTCTCTCGCAGGACGCCGGACGCGTCGACGAGACCGAGGTGCACGGTCCGCACGCCAGCCGAGTCGAGCCAGTCCAGGACGCCCCGAGTCTCCATGGCGGCGCGCACGACGTCGGGTGCGAGTGCGCCGGCAACGTCGGCGGACGTACTCACGCGACGCGCCCGACCGAGATGGGCGTGGCGATGCCGTCGGCCGGCGTGATCCCGAACGAGGTCTCGAGGAACCCGGCCACCAGCTCTACGGTGGCAGCGCACATGGCGGGCATGTGACACGCGACGGACTCCTCGAGCGCCCGCGCGCTACCGAGGCTCTGCGTAAGGGTCCGCTGGTACTCGGGCACCGCCGCCCACTTCGGTACGGTCCCGTGCCCCACTTCGAGGTGGAACTGCACACCCCAGGCGAAACGACCAACCCGCAGCGCCTGAACGGAGCTGTACGCGTTGCGAGCAAGCACGGCCGAACCGGGCGGCACTTCGACCACTTCGGCCTCGTGCCACTGCAGGCCCGGCAGGGTTCGTGGCAGCCTGCCGAAGACCGGGTCCGCGACGCCCTCGGCGGTGAGCCCCACTTCGTTCACGCCGATCTCACAGACGGCCATCGGCCTGACCGTCCCGCCCAGCGCGTCGGCCAGGAGCTGGTGGCCGAGACACACGCCGAGGCAGGGCCGTTCCAGGTCAGCCACCCAGCGCACGAGGGCCGCCTTCTCGTCGACCAACCAGGGGTACTCGTCCTCCTCCCACACGTGCTGGGGCCCGCCCATGACCACAAGCACGTCGAAGGGATCGAGGTCGGGAATGGCCGCGCCAGCATCGAGCTCCACGGTGTGGATCGTGAATCCCGCATCTTCTAGGAGGACACCGACGGCGCCGGGATCCTCGTCAGGATGGTGTTGAAAGACGAGGACGCGCTCGCGGCCTGCCCGAAGGAGGGCTCGCGGGAGCGGGGGAGGTCATGGCGTCGGGTGGGGTCACGGCAGGATGTCGAGGTATTCCTTGATGTCCCAGTCGGTGACCGTGCCGATGAAGCGCTCCCACTCATCGCGCTTGTAGTGCAAGAAGACGTCGAGCATCTCGCCGGGGAGGGCCTGGCACATCACGGGATCAGCCTCGAGGGCATCGAGGGCCTCACCGAGTGTGGAGGGAATGCGGTCCACCGACTTGCCCGACGCGATGGCGTCGTAGATGTTGCCCTCCTCCGGTGGTCCGGGATCGATGCTCTGGTCCAGTCCGTCGCGCATGGCGACCAGGAGTCCTGCCATCGACAGGTACGGGTTGACCGCGGAGTCGACCGAGCGGTATTCGAAGCGGCCCGGCGCACTCACGCGCAACGCCGTGGTGCGGTTCTGGAATCCCCAGTCGGCGAAGACAGGCGCCCAGAACCCGGCGTCGGCAAAACGCCGGTAGGAGTTCACCGTGGGCGCGGTGATGGCAGTGAGCGCACGCAGGTGGGCGAGAACCCCACCGATAGCGTGCAGTCCCGTCTTTGACGGCATGCGCTGGTTGTCGCCCTCAGGTAGGAACATGTTGACGCCGTCCTGCCAAAGCGAGATGTTGTGATGGCACCCGTTCGCCGAGACACCCATGAAGGGCTTGGGCATGAAGCACGGGAACAGTCCCAACTCCCGACCAACCTGCCTGCAGATCTGCCGGTAGGTGGTGAGGCGGTCGGCGGTCTCCTCGGCTGGTCCGAAGGCGAAGTTGAGTTCCAGCTGCCCTGGCGCGTCCTCATGGTCGCCCTGGATCATGTCCAGCCCCATGGCGTTGCCGTATTCGATGACGCGATGGATGACCGGTTGCAGCTCGGAGAATTGGTCAATGTGGTAGCAGTACGGCTTGGTCATCCCCTCGACCGACGCGGTCCC
Source organism: uncultured Acidimicrobiaceae bacterium (assembly GCA_963736225.1). GTDB lineage: Bacteria > Actinomycetota > Acidimicrobiia > Acidimicrobiales > RAAP-2 > Bog-473. Next base: position 115,838 of record CAVTOF010000005.1, read on the forward strand.
ATCAGGATTGGTCTTCAGCCACATCATCTCGGGCTCGCAGCCGGCGTACAGGGCGAGCCCGGTGTCGGCGCTGAACTGCGCGTGGAGCCGGCGCAGGTTGCCCCGGCAGTCGGACGTCAGGAATGCTCCGGGATCGGTTGACTCCTCACGGCCGCGGAAGAGCGTGCAGAAGACCCGGGCCACCTTCGGGTCCCATGGGAGCGAGCAGAACGTGTCGACGTCGGGCAGGCCAACCAACTCCGCCGCCTCGGGTCCGTAGCCGATGTACTGCCCATGACGATCGATGAAGAGATTGGCAGTGGCGCCATAGACAAGCTGGAAGCCGCTGGCGGCTACGGATCCCCAGTGCGCCGCCGGGATGCCCTTCCCCATGATGCGGCCGGTAACCGAGACGAACTGGAAGTAGATGTAGGTGATCTTCTCCGTCTCGATGCGCCGAGCCACATCGGCGATCGCCTCGTTCCGCCCGTCCTGGTCTACGAATCGCTCCAGGTCACTCTGCATCGCCGTCGGCATAGCCTGGTTGTCCCTCCGGAAACATCGTTCACCAATAGTGAACAGCCCGGGGACACGCCGAGCAAGGGCCGGCGCGTATCCATTCTGTTAAATCGCGCTGAACGAACGCTTCCCGTCGTGCTACCGAGGTGTACGTCAGCCGCGGTCGCCGCCGTAAATGGTGATGGACAGGAAGCGGATCGGGAGCTTGACGAGCATGGTCGGGCCGTGTGGGATGTCCCCCTCGAATTGCAGGGTGTCGCCCCGCTCCATCTTGTAACGCTGCCGGCCGTAGCCGTACTCGAGCACGCCGCTCAACATGTAGAGGATTTCGATGCCGGCGTGCTGGAAGAGCGGGAACACCTCGCTCTCCTCGTCGAGGGAGACAAGCAAGGGCTCGACGCGCTTGTAGGGGCCCCGCAGGCTGCCCAGCAGTTCATAGGTGTGCCCCGAGCGAGTGCCCTTGCGCACGATTTCCGGCCCGCTGCCAGCCTTCACGAAGATAGCGTCGCGTTCCTCGGCCAGGCCCCGGAAGAGCGAGGTCACGGGCATGTCGAGCGCACCGGCCAGGCGCTCGAGGGTGGAGAGGCTGGGCGAGGTTTGGGCGTTCTCGATCTTCGAGAGCATCCCCTTGGAGATGCCGGTGCGTTCGGCCAGCTGGCCGACACTGAGGCCGATCTCAAGTCGCCGCGTCCGCACGTGATTGGCAATGACCTGCCCGAGTGGTCCCTCGTGGCCAACCGGAGCGCCGTTATCGAGGGCCACTATTTTGGCGGCTCTCGGCGTGGACGACGCCCTCTTGCGCTGGGCGGTCGTCACAGACCTGCTGTTGTTCCTGATGGGTTTCGTAGCTTTGACTGGTTTCTTCGTGTTTCTGATCGCGGTCGCCGCCTTGACGGCTCTCGTGGCCTTGGCGGTCTTGGAGGCCTTCACTGCCTTCACGGCCTTTGTGGCGCCACGTGACTCGGCTCGCGACGTGCGGAGGGGGGCGGTCCGGCGAGTGGCCACGGCCGATCACTCTATGCCCCGGCACGTGATGAGGGTCGGGAGCTGCAGATGGGCGCACGTGGGTACGTCTCAGCGCATCTGACCGGCACCCACGTAGGGATGTGGGCTCGTAAGCAGCAGTTCCTCCTCGAAGCGCTCCCAGCGGAAGTCCCGGTGGTCCACGTCGGTGTGCCGGCTGTGCCCGCGCACGATGATGTCGGCCATGAGCTCGCCCACCGAGGGCGAGATCTTGTAGCCGTGTCCCGAGAAGCCCGCGCAGAGCCAGAGGCCCGTGAGAGGAGAGGGTCCGATGACGGGGTTGTAGTCCGGCGTGACGTCGTAGCAGCCGGCGTAGGAGGAGGAAAGCGCGGCGCCGTCGAGGCCGGGGAAGCGGCGGGCGAATTTCGGCACGGCCACCGCCAGCTCTTCGTTGCTGACCTTCTCGCGGTAACTGTCGGGGTCGGACCAGTCGGGGTCTGAGTGGTCGCTGTCGCCAACCAGGATGCCGGCCCCTTCGGTGCGCACGTACTGCAGCGAGACGAGGTCGGAGAAGACTGGCGCGGGGCCGACCGAACGACCCGGTTCGACCAAGAGGATCTGGGCCCGCTGGGCGCGGACGGGCAACTCGAAACCGGCACCTGCGGCCAGCGTCGTGGACCAGGGCCCGGCCGCCAGGACGACATGGGAGGCGCTGACCCGGCTCCCGTCAGCCAGGACAACGCCAGCGACGCGATCGTGTCGCACGTCGAGCGCGGCCACGGGGGTGTGCTGGCGCAGCAGCGCGCCGCCGTCGGCGCGCCGCGAACGCGAAGGCCATCGCGGTCTGGTGTCCGTCGCCGTAACCACCGCGGGGCTCGTAGGCGAACTCGGCGAAGTCGTCGAGAAAGGCAGTGGGCCACAGTTCCTGGGCGGTGTCGTGGCCGACGAGATTCACTTCGATCCCGAGCTGCTGCTGCATGGCCACGTTGGCTCGCAGCGCGCCCACGTTTTGCTGGTCCACACCGACCAGATAGCCCGTCCTGGTGTAGCCCGAGGGTGCGCCGAGGATCTCAGCCGCGTGCTCGAGGACCGGGAGCGCGTGCCAGGCCATGGCGGCCAGTGAAGCGATGCCGTAGTGGCAGCGCACGATGCCACTGGATTTCCCGCTGCCGCCCGAGCCAATGGTGTTGCGCTCGAGGACGAGCACGTCGGTGGCGCCCACCTCAACGAGCGCGCGGGCGGTGGAAAGTCCGGCCACGCCGCCACCGATTACCACCACCTCCGCGACGCGGGGAGAACGCACAGCGGTCAGGTGGGCCAGCCTGGGACCCAGCCGGTTCCCGCCAGCGGGACCCTGGCCATGGCGGCGGCCTCCACGGTGAGCGCGGCCAAGTCCTCGGGCTCCAGGTGGTGCACGTCGGACTTGCCGCAGGCTCGGGCCAGCGCGGTGACCTCCATGGTCATGGCGCGCAGGTAGTTGGCCACTGAGGTGGCGGCGTGGACGGGATCGAGCCGTGCTTCGAGCGCGGCGTCCTGCGTGGTGATGCCAACGGGGCAGCGTCCTGTGTGGCAGTGGGCGCAGCGGCCGGGCGAGGTGCCCAGCGCTGCATAGTCGGCGGAAACCGGCACCTCGAGCCCTTCGGTGTCGGTGTAGGCGGGCCGGTTACAGCCCAACGCAAGGAGGGCGGCCACGCCGATGGAGACCGCGTCGGCCCCCGAGCGCGAGGGCCTTGGCGACGTCGGCGCCGGAACGGATGCCGCCGGAAACGACGAGTTGGACCTCCCCGCGGACGCCGACGTCGCGCAACGCCTCGGCGGCCATACGCACCGCCGGCAAGGTGGGGATGCCGGCGTGTTCGATGAAGACGTCCTGGGTGGCAGCGGTGCCGCCCTGCATGCCGTCGACCACCACGACGTCGGCTCCAGCAGCGACCGCCAGCTTCACGTCGTGGTCGACCCGGGTGGCGCCCAGCTTCACGTAGATCGGGATTCGCCACCCGGTGGCTTCGCGCAGCTCCTCGATCTTGATGCGCAAGTCGTCGGGCCCGACCCAATCCGGGTGCCGGCTGGCCGAGCGCTGATCGATCCCGGGGGGCAGCGTTCTCATGGAGGCCACCCGGTCGTTCACCTTTTGCCCTAGGAGCAGGCCGCCCCCGCCCGGCTTGGCGCCCTGCCCGACCACGATCTCGACCGCGTCGGCCTGGCGGAGGTCGGCGGGGTCGAAGCCGTAGCGAGAGGGCAGGACTTGATACACGAGGAGCGACGAAGCCTTGCGCTCCTCGGGCGTCATGCCGCCGTCGCCGGTGGTCGTGGTGGTCCCGACCTCGGTCGCGGCTCGCCCGAGGGCCTCCTTGGCCGAGGCGGACAGGGCTCCGAAGCTCATGCCGGCAATCGTGATCGGGATCTCGAGCTCGAGCGGCACTGCCCCGTGCCGGCCGCCGAGCACCGTCTTGGTCTCACATCGTTCGCGGTACCCCTCGAGCGGGTAGCGCGATACCGACGCGGTGAGAAAGACGAGGTCGTCGAAGGTTGGGAGCTTGCGTCGCGCGCCCAGCCCGCGGATGGGGTACTGGCCAGTGGCGGCCATATCGTGGATCCGGTCGATGACCTCCGGGGGAAAGCTGGCGTTAGGCGGGTCGGCCATCAGTAGGCGCTGTGGTTGCGGACGGAGAAGTGGTACAGCTGACGGGCCGACGCCACCCGGGTGACGTTCTCTGGCTCGATGTGGTCAAAGCCGCTCGCCTCGACCAGCCGCTTGACCGCCAAGACGTCTTCGTCCGTCAGCTCCTCGACCACGGCGTCGGCGCCGAGTGACGCAATGGCGCCGTAGACGTAGATGACCGCCTCATAGAGCGAGTCACCCAGGGCATGCCCGGCGTTACCTCCGATGAGGATCGTGCCGGCCTGCGCCATGAAGCCGGTCATGGGGCCGGCGTCGCCGGCGATGGCCAGCGTGCCGCCCTTGAGCGAGATGCCCGCCCGAAGCGAGGCATCCCCCTCGATGAAGATGTCTCCCCCCCGGGCGCTCGACCCCGCGCTCTGCGACGCGCCACCTCGCACCCTGATCGAGCCCCCCATGAGGTTCTCGCCCACGGACCAACCGACGAAGCCGTTGACGACGATGTCGGGGCCGCCGCCGCGCCGCCGACACTGGCCGCCGAGGAAGTAGCCGGCGTTGCCCTCGACGCTGACGGTGACGTCGTGTGCCACGCCGACGGCCAGGTTGTGACGCCCCCGCGGCTGGAGGATCTGAACCTCAGCCCCAACGGGCAGGGCCTGCACGGCGCGGTTGACGCCACGGGTGCCGAGCACGGTACAGTCGAGACGCCCACCGTCCGGTCGGTCATCGAGCGTCGTCTCGTCCAGATCCGATCGATCAACGATCAGCGGCTCCACGTATAGACCTCCTCGGGGCGGGGCTCGAAGACGGTGGCCTCCGCAATGCCGGGTAGCTCCGCGAGGGCCCTGTACTCCGATGCCACGGCTACATAGCCAGGCGTCTCGGCCACGACTGCCGGTTTGCAGGCGAACGCGTCGCGCACGACCGACATGGCGTCAGTGCTCGAGATCACGAGCGTGAAGAACCCGTCCATCTCCTTCATGACCCAGCGGGTCGCCTCCTCGAGATCGTCGCCGAACTCGAGGCGCTCGCCAGAAGACGAGCTGCCACCTCCGAATCGTTGTCAGAGTCGAAGCGGATCCCGTCCGCCTCGAGCCGCCTGCGGACGGTGGCGTAGTTGGAGAACGAGCCGTTGTGTACGACGCAGAGATCGCGAGCGGGCACGAAAGGGTGTGAGTGCAGGACGGTGACGGCCGATTCCGTAGCCATCCTTGTGTGGGCCACCGCGAGGTAACCCTCCCACGTTGCGATGCCGAAGCGGGAGCACGTGTCGGTCGGCCTCCCCGTGTCCTTGAGGACGCGGCAGGTTCTGTCCGATGCCGAGGACGCGCACTTCGGGCCACTCCGCCAAGAGTTGCTGCTTCACGGCAGCGAACGACAGCTCAGGCACGTCCACGACGAGGCCGGCTCCGAAACGATGCAACTCGGCTCCCTGGCCGCACTGGTCGAGGACAGAGCAACCGACCGCCAGCCAATCGATCTCGGTGTCGGCACCGAGCGAGACCCGTAGCAGAGGAGTGTCGGTGCCATACGGGTCGTCGGCGTAGAGGGCGATCCCCGAGGAGTCTGGGCCGCGCTCGTCGAGCGCCGCGATCATCGGCCCCAGCATGGACCCGAGGAGAGGCTCGAGTGATCGTTCCCGAATCAGGAGTCCGACGACGCCGCACATGTCAGACCGCCTGCTCCGTTCGACCGGGGCCGGCGAGCGGGCGCCGGTAACGCGCCACATATCCGGGCATGGGCGCGCCGACCCGGAGCGCGGGGTCGGCGAGGGCCTGGTGGACAGTGGTGGACATGGGGATGATGCCGGCCCAGACGTCGAGGTCGTAGTCGTCCTCCTCGTCTAGGGGCCATCCGGTGCGCAGCTTGGCCGAGGACTCCGCCAGCGGCAGCCGGAGCAGCATCGTGCTTCGCAGCTCCTTCTCGGTTGGGGGACGGGCGTCCTGGCTGCGGCCCGGGATGATGTGGTCCACCATCAGGTCCAGGCCGTGCCGTTTCTCGTCCAGGTCCTTTACCTCGGTCGCCTTTCCGATGATGACGGCGGATCGGTAGTTGATGTCGGTGTTGTAGGTGGAACGGGCAACGACAAGTCCGTCGACGAACGTCACTGTCATGCAGATCTCCACCTCGGGCTCGCGAGCGCCGCGGAAGAGACGGCTGGCGGCGGAGCCGTGCAGGTAGACGACATCCCCGCTCCGGCCGTAGGCCAACGGGATGACCACTGGGTACCCGCGGTCGGTCTGCAAGCCGACGTGGCAAACGAAGCCCTCGTCCAAGATGGCGTCGATCGTCACCCGGTCGTAGGCGGCCCGGTGTGCATAGCGGTGGAGTGTGGTGCGCTCCGAGACGGCGACGTTCACGATGCTTCATTCTTACGATGTCCCGGTGTTGCCTGTCAAGAAACAATGTAGAGGAATATGCAACGGGATGCGCTGGTGGGCCCGGGCGGTCGGCGTCCCGGAGGTCCACAGCCATGCAGTTAACGGGCACGCAACATTTCGCAACATCTCGGTAACCATCGCCGGTTTCCCGTGGGGCAACATCGTTGAATCAGGGGAGGATCGACACACGGCACTGACACACAATGGGAGGTGAACCGCGACGGTGAGCACACTCACTGGAACAGGCCCAACCCCGACGACCGCGGCCGAGCTCAAGGAGGCCACCGAGCGGGACGGGGTCGATTTCCTCTTCGCCATGTTCGTAGACATGCACGGCAAGCCCTGCGCCAAGATGGTGCCGGTTTCCGCGGTCGACGGGCTGCTCTCTGAGGGCGCGGGATTCGCCGGCTTCGCTGCAGGGCCGATGGGCCAGACACCGTCGTCACCGGACATCCTGGCCATGCCGGACCTGAGTTCGTACATGCCTGCGCCGTGGCGGCCCGGACTCGGGATCATCCAGTGCGACCCTTTCGTCCTCGGCGAGCCGTGGCCGTTCGCCCCGCGGGTCATCCTGCGGCGTCAGCTCGAGCGGCTGGCGGATGCGGGCTACGCGCTCGAAGGTCGGCGCCGAGGCGGAGTACTTCCTCGTTCGCCGCAGTGCGGATGGTGGCATTGAAGTCGCGGATCCGCACGACCAGGCGAAGACGCCCTGCTACGACGCTCGGGCGCTCACCCGCATGTACGACCACCTGACCTCAGTGTCACGCCACATGAACACCTTGGGCTGGGCTAACTACGCCAACGATCACGAGGACGCCAACGGGCAGTTCGAGCAGAATTTCCGCTTCGCCGATCCGCTCACCACGGCCGACCGAGTGATCGTGTTCCGCTACATGGTCCACTCGCTGGCGGCCGAGGCCGGGATGCTGGCCACTTTCATGCCCAAGCCCTTCAGCCATCTGACGGGGAACGGCCTCCACATGCATCTCAGCCTGTGGGACGCGGACGATGCCGAGTTGTTTGCCGACGAGGACGACGAGCGGGGCCTCGGGATGTCCGCCTTGGGGTACGCGTTCATCGGGGGACTGCTCGACCACGCCGAGGCCCTGGCCGCAGTGGCCTGTCCCACGGTGAACTCCTACAAGCGGTTGGCCAGCGCGCCGCCGAATTCAGGTGCCGCCTGGTCGCCCGTCTATGCCACCTACGGCGGCAACGACCGCACCCACATGCTGCGTGTCCCCGATCCTGGTCGCGTGGAGGACCGCTGCATCGACGGTTCGGCCAACCCCTATCTGGCGCTGAGCGCGCTGATCGCAGCAGGACTTGACGGCCTTGAGCGAGATGCCGACCCTGGCGACCCTTGCGAGCTGAACCTGCTCGCGCTCGGCGAGATCGACGCGGCCGAGCTCGGACTGCGGACGATGCCGATGACGCTGTGGCACGCGCTCGACCACCTCGAGCGCGACGAGGTGCTGCGCGACGGCCTGGGCAAGACGCCCGGAGGTGACTACGTCGATTACTTCGTCACCACCAAACGCGCCGAAGTCAGAGCATCGCATGCCGAGGTCACGCCGTGGGAGCTCGAGCGTTACTTGCAGGCCTTTTGAACGGGACTCGAACCATGACACCGATCGACCGACCATCGCGAAACACGTCCGAACTCACCGAGGAGACGAGCACATGAGTGAAGAAGGAACTGCCGTGAGCGGCGCCCCCGCCGAAGTCGCGACCTCCCTGAGCAGGGGGACGAACTGGTGGGGAGCGTTCGTGATCGGCCTGGCCGGCACGATCCTGGTGACCGGCATCGTCCCGTTCGCCGTCTCATCTATGGGTGCGGCCGCCATTCCAGCCATCGCGCTAGTCGTCATCATTGGGTTGATCGTCTGCCTGTGCATGGGCGAGTTGGCCGCTCTTTTGCCGCACCGGACTGGCGGCATGCCCTCTTATGCCTACGACAGCTTCGAGCCACTCGGTCATACGACGGCGAAGCACATCGGCGGTGTTTCCGGTTGGGGATATTGGCTCGGCTGGTTCCCGGTGGCGCCCATCAACATGTTGCTCGCCGCCGGTTACATCGCCGTCCTGTTCCACGTGCCGCTCGGCCGGACCTTCTCGCCGCTCGGCACGCTGGGCACGCCGGTGTCCATGAGTGTCCTTGTCATCACATTCGTCGGACTGATCGGCCTGTTCGTTCCTTGCTACCTCGGGATCCGGCTGGGCGCCAGCTTCGCCACAATCCTCGGGGTGACCTCCATGGTCCCGCTCACGTTGTTGATCATCTTGCCGGTGTTCAAGCCGTCCACCTTCCACTGGTCGAACATCTCAGGCTTCCACTTCGCCAGCCCAGCGAGCTCTGGGACGATCTTCTTCCTCGCCTGGATCTTCGTGATCTCATGGAACGCGATCGCGATGGAGGCTGCGGCGTGCTACATCGGCGAGTGTCGCGACCCAGCCCGTGACGCCAAGATTGCTCTGACGGCCGAGGGCCTCTACGGCGTGTTCGTCTACATCGGAACGGCCATCGTCTTCGTCGGGGTCCTGGGGGCCTCCCTGAAGACGGCTGACCCGCTCACCTTGTACACGAGCTTCTGCGACCACATCTTCGGTGACGCCGCCTGGGTGAAATACCTCATCGGGATACCGCTGATCTTCGCCCTGTTGCTCTCAGTACTGAACGCCATCATGGGTGTGGCAAGGTCGCTGTTCCAGGCCTCCGAGGATAGGCTGCTCCCTCGCTTCTTCGAGCACAAGAACAAGTACCACGTGCCTGACCGTGCCATGGCCTTCAATGTGGTCTGCGCCCTCATCGTGAGCCTCTTCGGCTCTCCGGTGCGCATCTACATCTTCTCCAATGTCGGCTACATCGTCGCCGTCGCGGCGTCGATGTACGGGTACTTCCTGCTGCGCCAGATGCGACCCGAACGGGTGAGTCCATTCCGCATGCCCGGCTGGTTCCGCTGGATTGCGTTGGCCTGCGCGCTTCTTCCTCACCTTCGACTACTTCGTCGGCGGCTGGAATTCGCCTGACATCGTCGTCGGGCCCGGCCAGGGGCATTTCCTCTACATCTTGGGCTTGGTGATCGTGGCGGCGTATGTTCCGCTCTATTGGTGGCGCAAGATTGGCGACAAGCGGCGCGGGATCGACACCTCCGAGGCCATGCCGCTGGTCCTCGGTTCACCGGGCGGTATCGACCTCGATGACAGTCCCGGTCCCACCGTGGTCAAGCCGGAGGCCGTACCGACCATGTCCACCATGCAGGCCGAGACCGAGCTGTGACCATGGCTCCGCCTGTCCCGGACGTGGCGACTGCGGGCTCCTCCCCGGTCCGGAACAAGTTCGGGCGCCGGAAATTCGACAAACAGCCCACACAGGCGGCGGCCGTCCTGATTGCATCGAACGGCGAGAAGATTCCCGGCGCGGCCATCCGCCAGGCCCTGCGTATGGCGGCCGGGGATCCGGTGGCCGTCATGACCATCGCCCGCATCTACGGCTCCGCGTACGGGCTGCCCAACCCTGGTCTGATGCCCACCAGGAAGGAGATGGCGGAGCAGAAGGAGATCGTCCAGCGGGCGGTGTCGGCCATCGAAAAGGCCGGGTCGCAAGCCTGGGGCCAACTCGCCGCCTCGCGCCGACCCTCCAAGACGATCGCCCAGGCGGCTGCGGCCCGAGGCGTACAGCACGTGCTCGTGATCCGGCCCGAGAAGGTTGGCTGGCGTCTTTTCGTCGAGGGCGACGTCGCCAAGGAAGTGGCCAAGAAGCTCGGACCAGGCGTCACCGTCGAGGGGGTCACGCCCTAGTCGCCGCCGGGATCGACACGCACGCCACCCGAAACCAGCCAACCCATCACGTCAAGGAGAAGTAGTGAGTATCTACCTCAGCATGCAGCGCGTCCGGTTCAGCAGCCCCGACGCCTACGACAAGTTTCGTACCGTCTTCAGCGACGTACGCCACCACTTGATGACCAAGCCCGGGTTCATCCACCTCACCTGGTGGGAGCACCCCGACGAAGCTGGTTGGTACAACGAAGTCTCGTTGTGGACCAGCAAAGAGGCTGTCGACGACTGGCACATGGACACATATCACAAGCACGCCAAGGAGTGGGCCGCCAATGGCGCCATTATGGAGGACATCATCACGAACTTCGAGCTGACGGCGACCCGCCTGCTGCGTATCTGCCCGACCTGCGGCACCTTGCAGGACAAGGAGTACGACCTCGCAGTCGAGCAGAAGACGCTGGCGGAGCCCTGTCCCAAGTGCGGCTTCAACTTCCCGGTGACCGAAGAGACCGCCAACAGCACCGCCGTTTTCAAGGACGTGATGGTGTAGGGCGATCGAAAATTGAGCCGCCTCGGCACGACTCGGACCTGCGTCACCGGCTCCGGAGGCCCGTCTGCTTGTCTGGACCGTCTTTGCGGGTCGACCCTGTACTTCTGAATAGGACCTCCGTCCATGGCATCCACCGGCGTCCGTTCTGTACCACTGATTTGATTGCCATCTCTCAATTCGGATTGCCACAACAGCTCCCCGCCGTCACGGTGGCGGTCGCCATCCCATCAGGCACATACCGAATCAGGCACAAACGGGGCTAGGGCCGCGAACGGTACCGGTAGCCCAACCCCGCCACGGTCTCAATCGGCGTGTACCCGACTCCGTCCCATCCCAGCTTGATGCGCAGGCGCTGAACGACGTACTGCATTCGCTGGGCGGATGGCGCGCTGGGACCACCCCAAGCCAGCTCCATGAGTGCCTCCGATGAGAGCACCTGACCTTTGTGGCGGACCAGCGTGGCGAGGACGCTGTAAATGACCGGGGATAGTTCGACCGGCATCCGCTCGAACGTCACGACCTGCTGCTCGAAGTCGATGCGCTGGGAGCCGTCGTCGAAGGAGGTCAACGGCCGCTCGGTAGCCGCTCTTTGAGTCTCCCACGGTGATTGCAGGGGTGCCCCCGCGCCGGGTAGGTGGGACTCAGCGGTCCTCTTGGTCAGAGGTGAATGTTGGGTAGATGCGCCTCCACTCTCGGTAGTGATCTTGCAGCTCTGGGTGGATCTCAACCACGTGGTGAATCGCCAAGAGGCGGTGGCTGAGTTGTGCGGCAGCGTGTCCACTCTCCTTGGTTACCGGGTGGTTCATGGGTAGGCCGTAGGACTGCCGTCTAAACCCTGCAGCCTCCCGGGTGAGTGTGACCGGGCCCGATTGTTGATCCACCCACTATGCGAGCTGTAGTTGGTGCTTGCTGAGCCACTCCTCGGCGAACTCGACCGGTGACTTCCAGCCGAGCGAGCTGTGGGGCCGCTCATCGTTGTACTCGATCCGCCAGACCTCCAAGAGGACCTGCGCCTCGAGGAGGCTCTCGAAGAGCTGACCGTTGAGGTACTCGTCGCGCAGCCTCCCGTTGAACGACTCGATCCAGGCGTTTTGCCAGGGACTGCCCGGATCGATGAACACAGTCCCCGTGCCGTTGAACCCGCACCAGTCGGCCACCGCGTAGGCGATGAACTCGGGGCCGTGGTCGAAGCGCACGTAGGCCGGAGCGCCACGTTCGGCGGCCAGGCGTTCGAGGCAGCTGACGACGCCGTCGGCGTCGATGGAGCGTCCGACGTCGATGGCCAGGCACTCGCGGGTGTACTCGTCGATCACGTTCAACAGCTTGAGCAGCCTCCCTTCTCTCGTCTGGTCGAACTGGAAGTCGAGGGCCCAGATGACGTTGGGCCGGATCGGCGACATGGCGCCAACTGACAGACCGATGCCGCGCAGCGGGCGCTTCTTCTTGCGGTAAGGGACGCGAAGTCCCTCGTCACGCCAGAGACGGTGGATCCGCTTGTGGTTCGCCCGCCAGCCGGCCTTCGTGGCCGCGACGGCGGCTCTTCGCCAGCCCCAGCGCGGATGGCGTCGCGAGAAGTCGCGGAGGAACGCCCGTAGGGCGAGCTCGTCATCGCCGGGCACTGGCGCAGCGAGGCGTTGGGTGGACCGTGGCTGGTCGAGCACCCGACAGGCCCGTCGCTCGGAGACCCCGAACTGGTGTGTCCTCAAGCGGTCAACGCAACAGCCTCGGCGAACGCCTGAGATGGTGTCATCCAGCCGAGTGTCTGTCGAGGCCTCGTGTTGAGTGAGCGGGCGATGGCGTCGAGCTCACGTTGCGTGCACTGAGACAGATCGGCGGACTTGGGCAGGTATTGACGCAGCAAACCGTTGGTGTTCTCGTTGCTCCCGCGCTGCCAGGGGCTCTTGGGGTCGCAAAAGTAGATCTGCACTCCCGTCTCGACGGTGAAGCGGACGTGCTCGGCCATCTCCTTGCCCTGATCCCAGGTGATGGAGCGTCGCAGCTGTGCCGGCAAGGTCAAGATGCGCTTGGTCATGGCCTTGCGCACCGCGTCGGCGCCGTGGCCGTTTGGGAGCTTGAGCAAGATCACATAACGGCTGTGGCGCTCGACGAGAGTCCCAATGGAAGTCATCTTCTTGCCGAAGATCAGGTCGCCCTCCCAGTGACCCGGGACGGCCCGGTCCTTCACTTCGGCGGGACGCTCCGAGATCATCACCATGTTCTTCAGCTGGCCCTGCCCGATGTGGTTGGACTTCACGTAGGCCTTAGCTCGCCGCATGGCCCGGCCGCTGCGCAAGCAGGAATGGAGCTCTTTGCGCAGCGCACCACGGCTCTGAACAAAGAGTGACTGGTAGATGGTCTCGTGGGACACCTGCATCTCCGGGCGATCGGGGTACTCCAGAGCCAACCACGCCGAGATTTGCTGCGGTGACCACTTGGCCTCGAGCTTGCGCTCGACGATCCCTCGGAGTCGCCGGCACTGGGCCAGCTTCGCCCGCTTGGGTCGCAGCGCCCTCCGACACGCCGCTCGGTCGGCGACCAGAGCTCGGTACTTGTTGCGACCGCCGTTGGCGTTGACCTCCCGGCACACCGTCGAAGGGGAGCGTCCCAGGGCTTCGGCGATGGCGCGGATCGAATCACCCGCCGCCAACCCCCTCGAGATCTCCTCTCGTTCTCGAAGCGACAGGCGCAACTCGGAGCGCTCGCGAGCCGTGGGTCGCTTCCCGCCGGCATCGGCGATGAACTTTCGCAACGACACGTTCTGCCTGCCCAGATGTCTGGCAATGCGCTTTACCGGCACTCCAGCCTCGCGCATGTCCCAGATCGTCTGTTTCTCAGCCTCGCTGAACCGCCTCATCGTTAGACCTCCTGATCGACGACATCACTGTTCGCCGATCAGGCTGGTGTTGCAATGATCGGTTGAGGACACAGGCCTTGGAGGGCACGAACGGCCCGCCGTCGGCAGTTCGGGGTTAGAAGTTTCCCCGGGCGATCTCCTTCAACATGTCGATGTCGAGCGCCTGGTCGGCCACGATCTTCTTCAGGCGTTGGTTCTCCTTGCGCAGCTCTCGCAGCTCCTTGGCATCGTCGGCCTTCATGCCGCCGTACTGGCTCTGCCAGCGATGCCAGGTCGATTCTGAGATCTCGAGGTGACGCGCGACCTCGTCGACGGGCTGGCCCTGGCCGAGAAGTTTCTCTCCCTCGGCCAAGAGCCGGATGATCTGCTCGGGCGTGTGGTGACGTCTCTTCATTGCCGTGCTGTCCTCCATCCCACCATGGTGGGCGTCGGGCTCGCACAGCGGGTGGATCAGTTCACGGGGATCCGGTCAAGTGCATTGAACTCCGCAAGTGCGTCCGGGTCGATCTCTTCCGCCACACCGCAACTCTGCCAGACGGGCCTGGGCGCATGGGCTTGGTGCTGGGCGGCGACTGCCCCCAAACAGTGACGCCGGGTTCGAGCACCTTTGACGGGTTTACAGGGCGGGATCTGTATGCGTCATCATCGGACGCTACGGTCGGGTCGTGGACGACATGCCCGGCTCCGGTGACCGCTCCCCAAGAAGCACTTTCAGTGACGGCAACCTGCATATGGACTTCACCGAGCGCATGGTGATTTTCGACCACCGTCGCGCCAGCTTGCGAAACCGGGTCATCCTTCACCCGATGGAGTCCGGCGTCCCTGGCGCACTAGTTCAACATCGGGGTGAGACACTCTCCGCGGAAGAACTGGCTGAAATGGTGTGGGGTGAGACCAACCAAGAGGCCGCCAAGAGGGCCGTCAAGCTCACAGCACGACTTCAGATGAGCCTGAGCCAAATGGACTTGACGGAGTGTCCGGTCGAGACCCTGCCCGGAATCGGCTATCGCTACCAGCCGCTCAGTCGGTGAAGCACTCACTAGCAAACATCTAGAACTCAAAGGGTGCCGTAGTACGCCGGGACCGGGTGCCACCCTCCGAAGCAGGCAGATGTGGGGCGTGTGGACAAGCTGACAGTCAGGAGACGATGCGGTATCGGATGTGGGTGACTTCTGGGGTGTCGATCACTCGTACGATCTCCAACTCGATCCGCTCCGGATCGACGCTGATTGCGCCGAGTGCGCTTAAGCACTTGGAGCCAGTAGCCGTCGCGATGCAGAAAGGTCACCAAATTCCGCGGTCCCTACGACTTACGAACCCATGTAACTGCCTTTGAGCTTCTGCGCGGACTAGGAGGTCGTTCGTCTTGTGTCTCATGTAGTCGAGAAAAGCACGAGCTCTACGAGATGTCTCGGCGTCCGCACAGTTGTCAGAGTGGCCGAGTCGGTCCCACGGCGAACGTGGGAAGGCAATCATAGGCATCATCACGCACGCCCAGACGATGAAGGCAACAACAGCAACACCGGGACTCATTGGACCGCACTCCTTGAGAATGACCGGTCTGGTCAATACCTCCATGGTGACGAGCAGGGTTGGGCTTGTCTGTCGCCGCCACGACACAGCGTGTGTCACCGCCACGACACTCGAGCACGGCATTTCGGGGGTAGTCCGGTACGCCGGCATGAAGACAGGGGCAGTCGTCACTTCGGCACCCAATCTCCGCTTGGGAGAAGCAACGTGGGACACTGCAACCTTCAAGGCGGATGTAAGAACCACGAGCAAGTGGAGCCACAAGAATGACTGAATCCGAGCTGTCGGACCCTGCGAGCAACTCTACGGACCAATTCACGGAGATGGAATGGATCAAGTTCCTAGAGATCGAGCCACTCGAGGTCGGTGAGGGTCGAGCGGTCATACGCTTAGACCCTCAGCCCCTTCATCTCAATCACAATGGGACTGTCAATGCACCGATCCTCTATGCATTGGCAGAAGTCGCCGGTGCCGGAGCTGTCGTCGCGGGCATGTTGGAGCTTGCTGCACAGTCGTACACGGTGGTGAAGCGGGCCGAGATTGACTATTTGGCGCCAGCTCGAGGAGCTGTGGTTGCGACAGGCCAAATCCCACCGGAGACCTTCGTTGCTGCTCGGTCGCTCGTCGAGAAAGGCGATCGTGCGGAAGTAGAGGTCCCAGTCGAAGTCCGTGATTCGGCCGGAACCGTGTCCACGCGATGCGTGCTTGTTCTTTCGGTGAGGCCACGGAGGGCCTAGCGCCGTCCTAAGTCGACGAAGTGTGCCCCAGCTGGTTTGACCCTGCCCCAGTCGCCGGGACTGGGTGCCACCATGCGGTCATGCCATCACTTTCGCGATGCTCCCATCGCAACTCCAAGTCGGTATCTTTAGCCCTATCGGCCCGTCGCTTCAGGAGGTCGGACCATTGGAAACACCAGAGCCCGTTGGTCCAGGCTGGACTGTGCAAGATCCGTCCCTACCGGCAACCTTGGACTCGGATTTTCCGGACTGGTCCATGCTCGTTCGCTCGGCTGTGAAGGTCTTTGAGCACGTCTCCCAGGACGGCGAGAGCGTCACACTTACAGAACTGGAAGAGGAGGCTGCCGCCGTCATCAGGAATGCGCTCTTTGATCGAGACGAGGTACAACCACGGAGGCTGCGGGGACAGATCGTCGGCGCCAACGCCGAGGTTTGGAGGATGGTCGCCGCAATGGAGCTGGACGAAGTCAGCCATCGTGGGTGGGTCAAGTTCAGCGGGCCATCGAAGTGGGAGGACGACAGACCGCCAAGTCCCCAAGAGCCTCGAAGGCAAGGCACCCGGCCGGGCATCAGGGTGTACCTCTATGACGACCCCTCTGATCCGTATTCGGCGACCGTAGCGACCTGGGATGAGGGGTTCGGAGCGACACTCCTTCGCGCAGAGTGATGTAGAACGCCGGGACGGCGATCGTAGGAAGGTCTCGTAGGCAACTCTCCTGCCGGTGTCACCTGCCCCCGAACAGTGACGCCGGATATGTGGGTGACGCGATTCGAAAATTCGAGACTCTTCACGCATTGGTTGGTATCGTCTCCCCCATTGCAGGGCCATAGGTTCCATGCTGAATGGCCCAGGAGGAGACCTGTCATGAGTCTCATTCGACTCCGAGCCACATCGACGATGATCTTTGGCTGTAGGGGCTCTGTCTGCGTCGGCTCTGAGCACCTTGGCCCTCACAGAAGGTCTTGCCCGAGCTGCTCCGAGCACTTGGTCCATCGTTCACAGTGCGAATCCCTCGAAGAGCATGAGCTCGTTGGCGGACGTGTCCTGCACCACCTCCACTGACTGCGTCGCAGTAGGTTTCGAGAGAGACCGCGGAAAGCAGACACTGGTCGAAACGTGGAACGGGAGCACGTGGACGGTCGTGCCGAGTCAGAATCCCAACCCGCGCAACATACTTAAGGGCGTGTCGTACACCGGAACGATGAGCTGTGTTGCCGTAGGGAGCAGCTGGTCTGGGGCCTCAGGCAGTCCCACCGCGAGTCTGGTCGAGAGCTGGAACGGTACGAACTGGTCGGTCGTGCCCAGTCCCGCTCCGTCAAACTTTAGCCAACTGAGCGGGGTGTCGTGCACGAGCCCGACCTTCTGCGTCGGAGTCGGTTCCTACGGCACTTCCTATGGCGCCGCCAGCAATACCTTGGTAGAGACCTGGGACGGCACCAGCTGGACGGTCACTCCGAGTTCCGATGGCCCCGACTCTTCGGACGACCAGTTCTACCGCGTCTCGTGCGCGAGCCCGACGAGCTGCATGGCCGTGGGCTCCGACGTCACCACCAATGGCACGCAGACCTTAGCCGAGACCTGGGACGGAACCAATTGGACAGTCACGTCCGGTCCTATTGCAAACGCGATCTTGTTCGGGGTTTCATGTTTGAGTGCGACGCTCTGCGTCGCAGTAGGTTTGGATGAGGGGAAGACACTCGTTGAAAGCTGGAACGGGACAACCTTGACGGTTGTCCCTAGCCCCAACCCCGCCAAGTACAGGGACTTACTCGGAGCGGTGTCTTGTACAAGTACCACGAACTGCGTGAGCACCGGCTGGTTCCTGCACGAAGGTGGACCCGTTCAAACGCTCGCCGAGTCTTGGGACGGGACGAGTTGGTCTATGACGCCCAGCGCCACACGGAGCACGAGCTCCTACCTCAGTGGCGGCGTTTCCTGTGTCGACTCGATGAACTGCGACGCCGTGGGTTATTCGACCAGCTCTGCGGGTGTCACTAAGACCTTGGTGTTGGATGGCTCAAGTCCATAGCGGTACACCATCCGAACGCGAGCGCGACCTTGAGTTAGACCTCAGTGACTCGCGAGCTGCTATCGCTCACGCAGTTGGACAACCCATGACGGGCGAGCCGATTTTCGACCCGTTGCGTTTCTCGGATGCCTCCTATAGCCGGTTCGGTGGGCGGTCTCCGCAGCGGGTGGTCAGGGCCACCATAAGGTGCGGGCATGGGATCGGTTTGATCCACTTCGTCGCAGGGTGGGCCGAGTCGATCTGTGACCCACACCGTGCCGAAGTCACGTCGGCGGCCGAGCGCCTCGGAGTGACCGTCAGGGAGAGCGTTACGACCAGGCGGTCGAGGAAGTTCGCCGTTACAACGTCCTCAATGTCCCTGCCGTCGCGATTGAGGGCATGCCGGACTCGCTAGTCGTGGGCGCCTTTGGAGCCGATCAACGTAGAGCGTCTACAACCTTTCGTCGCCTGAGAAACCCGCCCCGGTTCGCCGGATATGTGTGATAGCCAGAGTGCCTCGCCGAAACGGTGTAGGCAGCCTCACGATGAAGACTGACGCGGAAGCAGTAAGGGCCAGGGAATTGCTGGACCAGTTCGTCGCCCTCCATTTGGAGCTCGAAGCCAGCGAGAACACCGACGAGCGCGCCGAGCTGCAGCGTCAATACGAAGTGTTGAAAGCCGAGCTTGTGGAAATCCTCTCCCAAGGCGCAATCACCCGAGCGGACTGAAAGTGGTTGAGGCTTCGACGGGCGTTCACCTATCCCCGAACGGCGGGACTGGGTGTCAACATGCGGCACGACTGGGATACCCCGTACCTTGGGCCCCGGCTCGAAACCCGGAACGAACTTGCGACGCCGATCGCGGTTAGGTCACCTTGAACTTCGTGGTGCTCTCGACGTTTCCTCCGGGAGTGCTCACCTCGATCTTCCCTTTTGTCGCACCGCTGGGCACCTCTACCTTGATCTTGGTGGCTGTGTCTTTCTTGATGGTTCCAACGACACCGTTGAAAGTCACCGAACTCGCCCCGGCAAGATTGGTGCCTCTGATGGTCACCACCGTCCCCACCGGTCCAGAGGAAGGACTAAAGCTGGTGATGGTCGGCCCCGTGACCGTCACCGACTCGCTCACCGAGATGGTGGTGCCGGACGTGGTCGAGATCGTCGTCGTCACGGTGTAATGACCCGGGGCGGTGTAGGTGTGGTCCGGGCCGGTCACCGTGCCGCTGTCCCCGCTGAGGTCGACCGAGGCGGTCTGGGTCCCGGTCGCATCCCCGTAGTTCACGGTGGCCGAGTAGGTACCCGGCTCGCCGTCGGTGTCGAAGGTTGCTACCTCGGGGGTTGTCACCTGCTCGTTCTCCGCCGCCGAGAAGGACGTCGGGGAGGCGCTGAAGGGCGTGGCCGATGTGACCTCTACGGTTGTGATCTCATCCGAGCCGTTCGTGACGTAGGTCACGGTGTAGTAGTCCGGTCCGAAGGTATAGCTGTCGAAATCGCAACCTTCCCCGCCCGGGGTTGAGATCACGTCTTCATCCGCTGCTGACCCGGCGGTGGCCACAGCCAAGGTGCCGCAGGAAAGAGTGCCGCTAGTGAAGTCGATCGTGCCACCCGTCGTACCGGCGGTGACGCCGATCGTGCCGCCGGCAGCGTCCACCGGGGTGTCGCCACCGACGATGAGCTGTCCGGTGGCGGTGACCTGCAGCGTGCCATCGTCGGTTACTCCGTAGGAGTTGAGGTTCGTCACTGGGTTGGCGATGCTCACCATTCCCCCTGGCTCGATCTGGATGTCCGTGCTCAGATTGACGTAGGTCGTCTCGTTGCCCGGTCCGGTCGTTTCGACCGTGCCGCCGGAGGCCACGGTGATCCCCGGCCAGGTGCCATTGTCTGTGCTGAAGGAGCAGATGGTCCCGCTAACCGTCTGGCAGGCCAAAGTGCCGTCGACGGTGACACCGGCCGAGCTCGAGCCGATCGTGTCGTTGGAGTTGCCCGGGGAGGCGAGATTGGTGAGCGTCTGGCCGACCGGGATCGTCCCGTCGAGCGTCGTGCTGGCGACGGTCTCGAATGACCCCGTCCCAGCCGAGTCGATGAAGGTTCCCGAGTGCTGGACCACCGGATTGCCGGACTCCGTCGTACCCGACTGAACGAATTCGTTCTCGCCGTTGAACGTGCCATCGTTGGTGAGCGTGCCGGAGGCGTCGGTGAAGGTGGCGCTGTTCTCCGTTACGGTGGCTCCAGCCAAGACGGTCAAGGAGCCTTGGTTGGTGGTCGTGTTGCCACCGACGATGTTGGTAGCCGCGCCGAAGGTCATGGTGCCCTGGTTGTCGAGCGTTAGGCCGATGTCGGCCTCCTCCGAGGCCCCCGACGAGGTCAGACTGCCGCCGGTGTCGATCGTGAGATCGTTCGATGCGCCACCGGTGATGTCCGCGTCGGTCGACGAGGTGGGGACGAGGTTCAGCACCCCGCCGCCTTCGATCACGTCGTCCTGAGTTGTACTCATATTGGCACCGTTGATTTCCACGATCTGGGTACCGCTCGTCGCGCCTCCGACCTCGAGGGCCTCGGGCGTCTGGCCGGCGTTGTTGAACAACACGGTGTAGCTACCGGCCTCGTTGACGCAGGCCACGGCGGAGCCGTTCGGGATGCCGCTCGACCAGTTCGAGGCGCTGGCCCCCCAATTGGTGGTCCCTGTGTCGGGGCCGATCCAATTATCGGTGCAGGTCGGCTGGGCGCTGCTCGGGGTGGCGGTCGCCAACCCGACGACTCCGAAAGGTCCCATGGTCCCGATGGCAACGGCCAGCATTGCGGCTGACCTCCGAACGATCGACATGGCGATTCTCCTCAGTCCGAGCGCATCCACGTGCCGGTCGCCTTCCCCGGCTGGTACCGGTGGCCGGTCTGGCCTTCGCGTCGGTTCACTAGATCAATCCGTCCCTGTCGACCGCCGTCGAACTGAATTTCGCACCCCGGCGTGGCGCCACGGTGCGCCTACTAGGCAGGCTAAGACGACGGGGCGTCACGCTCCAAGGGTGGCACCACCCCATGACCCTGGTGGTATTCCCCCCACCTTGAACCACGTAATCATTGCCCAGATCGGCATTAGTCAGGGTGTCACCGAACGCCGGGTAGAGGCTGATCGTCGAGCCCTCTCGGCCCGCCGACTACCCGGCAATGGGGAACGTCCGGAGGGTTCGGCGACGCAGGCACGGCACAGCATTTCCGAACGCTTCTTGGTCGGATCGGTCAGACTGTCGTTTGATGCAGGACATTCCTAAGACCCGGTTTGCCAGGCTCGGCGACGATCGCATCGCCTATCAGGTCTTCGGCGAGGGGGATGTTGACCTCATCTACCCTTCGGGCATTGGCGACTGTATCGACGTGCGCTGGGAGTGGCCGTCGTATGCCAGCTTCCTGCGGCGGCTGAGCACGTACGCCCGGGTCATCATGTTCGATCAGCGGGGCTCGGGGGCGTCCGACGACCCTTCTGGTGCGTCCCTCCCGTACTGGGAGCGTTGGGTCGACGATGCCCAGGTCGTGCTCGATTCGGTGGAATCTGAGCGAGTGGTCGTCTTCGGGGGATCGAGCACCGGTCCAACTGCCATCCTCTTTGCGGTCACCCAACCGAGCAGGACCAGGGGCCTGATTCTCCTCAACACAGGAGGTCTTCTTCGTGCTAGCGAGCCAGGTGAAAGCGGTTACTCAGAAGCAGCGATTCACTTCGTCCATGAGACCTGGGGAACCGAAGACATAGCCGAGTTCGGTTTTCCAGATGCGGCTCGTGACCCAGCTTTTCGGCGATGGAAAGCAAAGTGTCAACGACTCGCGCTCGAATCCGCGGGAGGCGAGCAGGGCCATTCATCTCGATCAGGTCGCTGACGTCCGTCAGGCAGTCGGCTCGTTGCGCGTTCCCACACTCGTGATGCACCGAGAGGGATATATGCGACTCCCACTCGAAGAGAGTCGCCGGATGACTCAGCAGATACCGGGGGCACGCTTTGTTGTCCTCCCAGGCAACGACGCTGCCCTCTACACCGAGCCAATGGCCGAGGGCCTGCACCACATCGAGGAGTTTCTGAAGGGACTCCAAGAACCAATCGACGCAGACCGGGCTTTGGCGGCCATCTTGTTCACCGACATCGTTGGTTCCACAGAGAAAGCGACGGCCCTCGGCGACCGAGAATGGCGCAACCTCCTGGAGACCCATGACGCCGTAGCCAGGACGGTTGTCGAACAGCACCGGGGCAGCCTCGTCAAGATGACAGGCGACGGGGTGCTCGCGACCTTCGAGGGTCCTGGCCGAGCCATTCGCTGTGCGGTAGCCCTCAGCGATGCTTTGCGGCCTCTCGGTCTGCAGATCCGTGTGGGACTCCACACCGGGGAGATAGAGGTCCGAGATACCGATATCGCGGGGACGGTGTCCACATCGCCGCGAGAGTCCTTGAGTCTGCTTCACCGGGCGAGGTGTTGGTCTCTGCCGCTGTCCCAATGCTCGTGGCGGGATCCGGCCTCGAGTTCGAGGATAAGGGCGAGTATCAGCTGAAAGGTGTGCCCGGAAGCTGGCGACTCTTCGCGGTCGCGGACTGACCTGCGTCCCCTAATCGCATTAGGCTGGGGAGCGGTCAGGGAGTACATCGTGGGGCGCCTCCTCGAGGCCTCCTCGAGGTCGTGTTCGACCGGGCCTCGTAGTGTCTGGATATGCCTCGGACAGACTCTGCAGCCCTGGACATTCTCGCACCGGTTGACAAGGTCTATTCAGCCCTTATCAATCCCCGAGCCTTGATCGAATGGCTGCCGCCAGGAGATATGACCGGCACGATCGAGCGGTTCGATCCACGCCCGGGCGGTTCTTTTCGAATGGAGCTAAAGCATCCCGATTTCTCTGTCTCGCAGGGCAAGACAACCTCGGACACTGACGTTATCGAGGGAAGCTTCGTCGAGCTCATTCCGAACGAGAGGGTCGTTTGGGCCGTGGACTTTGTATCCGACGATCCCGGCTACGACAGCACGATGATCATGAAATGGGACGTCGTCGCAATTGATGGAGGCACCCGCGTACGGATTACGGCGGACAACGTTCCAGACCTGGTTGTGACAGAGGACCATGCCGAAGGCATGTCATCGTCATTGGTCAAGCTGGCCGAGTATCTCAACAAGTAGCAGCATCCGGGTATCCCGGTTCGCCGGATAATGGCGAGTAACGGGGACCTGTTCAGGGTGGCCCGTTACACTCACATCGCAGTGGACCGCCCGCGGATAGCGGTATCGCCGGCCGGAGCAGATCGACTCCTTACGCTCGCAGCCGTCTTCGGCCGTGCCTTCGTTGACGAACCGATGATGGTTTGGCCTATGGGTGAGGTGCAAGATCGCGTTGAGCGCTTCACGCGTTGCTTCGCGCTCTTTCTTGAGGTAGCGCTTGATCTGGAACTTGTATCAGAGGCGGACAACGCGAGTGGGGCAGCGGTGTGGATCCCACCCAACAAGTTCGAATCGTGGGAGCAGCATCCTTGGAACCAAGCGCGGATCCATGGATTGACAGAGGACGGCGGCCGTCGCTACGACGAGTTTTGGCGCTGGATAGAGGCCCGAAGCCCGTGTGGCTCCCTCTGGCAGCTGGATTCGATCGCTGTCGAGCCAAGGCTCCAGGGCCAGGGCTGCGGAGGGGCGTTAATCCTCGAAGGCCAGGAGCGGGCACGGGCTGACGGCGTGGGCGCCTTCCTTTCTACAGGCACAGAGCGCAACGTGCCCATCTATGGGAGATATGGCTTCCGTGTCGTCGACGACGCCCGCGCTCCCAACGACGGGCCGCAGATCTGGTTCATGCGATGGGACCCTTAACCGCCCCATTTCACCTGTGGCCTCAAGAAGTGAACGCAACAGCCTCGGCGAACGCCTGAAATTGTGTCATCCAGTTGAGCGTCTGTCGAGGCCTCGTGTTGAGCGAGCGAGCGATGGCGTCGAGCTCTCGTTGTGTGCAGAGCGAGAGATCTGAGTACTTGGACAGGTATTGGCGCAACAGGCCATGGGTGTTCTCGTTGCTGCCGCGCCGAGGGCTCTTGGGGTCGCAGAAGTAGATCTTGACCCCGGTTTCCACGGTGAACTGGACGTGCTCGGCCATCCCTTTACCCTGATCCCAGGTAATGGAGCGTCGCAGTTGCGCGGGTAAGGTCAAGATCCGCTTGGTCATAGCCTTGCGCACGGCCTCGGCGCCGTGGCCGTTTGGGAGTTTGAGCAAGATGACGTAGCGGCTGTGGCGTTCGACCAGTGTCCCGATCGAGGTCATCTTCTTGCCGAAGATCTGATCGCCTCCCAGTGGCCTGGCACCGCTCCGTCGGCCACCTCGGCGGGACGCTCAGAGATCATCACCATGTTCTTGAGCTTGCCTTGGCCGATGTGGTTGGCGTTGACAGAGGCCTTGGCCCGACGCATGGCCCGACCGCGCAGACACGAATGGAGCTCTTCGCGCAGCGCTCCATGGCTTTGGACGAAGAGTGACTGGTAGATGGTCTCGTGGGACACCTGCAGCTCCGGGCGATCGGGGTGTAAAGCCAACCACGCTGAGATTTGCTGGGCTGACCACTTGGCCTCGAGCTTGCGTTCGACGATTCCGCGAAGCCGCCGGCACTCGGCCAACTTGGCCCGTTTTGGCCTGAGCGCTCGCCGGGCGGCCGCTCGGCCGGCCACGAGCGCCCGATACTTCTTCGGTCCCCCGTTGGCGTTGACCTCCCGGCACACCGTCGAAGGCGAACGACCTAGGTGTAGTGCTCAGCCAGGTTGTAGACGTTCTCGATGTAGTCGGCCATGCGGAAGGGCCATTGCACGTTCGTTCGGCAGCGTTGTCATTGAGGAGCTATTTGCATGGAGCCCCAGAACGAATCGAGGGGGCGTTGTCGTAGCAGTCGCCGAGCGTGCCGATGGAGCTGATGAGACCGAGACGCCTGACGTTCTCGGTGAAGGCCCACGAGGTGTACTGGGAGCAGTGGTCCGACCAGATGAACGTCGAAGAGCGCTCACGCCGGATGTCCTTCGCGTTGTTGACGGCGTCGAACACGAGTGCTGACTCCCAGCGCGGTCGACGACCCAGCCGACGACCTCCCAAGAGAGATGAACGGTCAGACTGCCCGCGTCGGACGACCCACCCACTGAAGAGGCAACTTCTTCTCAATGTTCATGAGCTCGGCCTAGCGGACGACTTAGTGCCCAATCCAGGCAGAGCGTCAAGGCGCCGCCGTAGGCCAGACTTTCCGTGTCTGTCACGAACCGTATCGAGGACGCCGATGTGTCTATATCGACTTCGAACATCTCGGGCGAGAAGTGATCACGTTATCGACCGGAAAGCGATCGGGGCAGCCCGAACCACGGCAACACACTGTTTTCGAAGCGAGTCAAAGCAGAGATTTGGTCGCCGGCGATGGCAAGGACGAAGAGCCCTACGCCGTGGCTGATGCCGTCTGGAGCGCGCACGTACGCTCCGAACGCCGGCTGAGCGTTCGCTCGCGTTAGCACGAGGTCGAAGCGCCGGCCCGACCCGAAGATGCGGGCGCAGAAGTTGGCGACGGCGTCTCGACCCTCGTATTCGAAGGGCATCGGTGGCATCGACATGAACACGTCATCGGTGAGCAGGGCCACCAGCGCGGCGAGATCTGCGGACTCCCATGCGGTGACGAACTTGTCCACGATCGCATTTTCAGAGTCTGAGTCGGGGGCGGGCGGCAATTCGAGGTCGGCGGCCCGCAGCCACCGCCGCTCCAGACTGGCGCGCGCCCGTTTGAGGGCGCTGTTGACCGATTCAACAGTCGACCCCAACATGTCGGCCACTTCGCTCGCCTGGAAGCCGAGGACGTCGCGTAACACAAGCACAGCGAGCTGCCGTGGCGGCAGGACCTGGAGGGCGGTGACGAACGCCAAGGAGATGGACTGGCTCAGTTCGTAGCGCGCCTCGGGGCCGAGCGGCATGTCGATGGCACCCTCGAGCCGGGAGTCGGGATAGGGCTCGAGCCACAACACCTCGCCGAATCGAGTCGGCTCGGGTGGATCAACCTTGGGCATGTCCCACTCCTTGGCGGGGCGTCGGCTGACGGAGCGACGCGCGTTGAGGCACCGGTTGGTGGCGATCTGGTAGAGCCATGTGCGGAGCGAGGCGCGCTCTTCGTAGTCTCCGAAGCTCCGCCAGGCGGCTAGCAGCGTTTCTTGTAGGGCGTCCTCGGCATCTTGGATGGATCCGAGCATCCGGTAGCAATGCACCTCGAGCTCGCGGCGGTGGGGCTCGGTCAGCTGGCGGAACGCGTCGCCGTCGCCGGACCGCGCCCTCGAGATCAAGTCGGCTGGCACCACCATGACATCACGTCCTTCCGTCTGCTCAAGCACCCCCATCCTCATATAGACACCGGCCGAAGCTCGAACTGGGCGGTTGGTAAGCGCCCAGTTCTCGATCGTGCGGTGTCTACACCACTCATCACGGGCAAAGCCGATGAGAGGAGAATTTGAAATGGGAAAGATCGTCGTCACCACCAACGTCTCGCTCGATGGGGTCGTCGAGGACCCTGACGCTCAGGAAGGCTTCAGGCACGGGGGCTGGTTCGGCCAGTTTGGCGGCAAGGACCTCGATGGATGGGCCAAAGTCGAGACCGAGGAAGCGCTGCAGTCTGAGGCCATGCTGCTGGGTCGCAAGAGTGACGAATGGTTCGCCACCAGGTGGCTGGACCGGACAGGCGAGTGGGCAGACCGGTTGAACAGCCTGCCCAAGTACATCGTGTCCTCCACGTTGACAGAGCCGAAGTGGTCGAACGCGACTGTGCTCAAGGGTGACGTGAGTAAGGAGGTCTCCAAGCTGAGGCAGGAGATCGATGGTGACATCCTGATCTACGCCAGCTACCAGCTGGTGCGCACACTTATCGAGCATGGCCTGGTCGACGAGTTTCGGCTCGTGATCTTCCCGGTCCTTCTCGGGGCCGGCAAACGCCTCTTCGGAGAATCGATCGACATGACGCCCCTACGTCTCGTCGGCACCCAGGCCATCGGTGAAGGCCTGCTGTTGCTCACCTACGAGGTGGTTCGAGCGGCCTAACGGCGTCAATTGGAGATTTCGAGCGGCATCGGCCGACCGCAACATTTTTACGAGGTCGGCCGGTACCTCACTCGGGCGCGGAGAGAAACGGGTCAGTTCGCTGAGGGACAAGTCGCGACCATCGAACAGCGACATCCTGCCAGCGGCCCAGCGCTCAACCCGTGATGAAAGACGAGAACGAAAGAGAACGGACAATCCAGAGGAGGCGGGTGTGGCTCAACTGGACCGCCCGGGTGACCCAGGCGCCCGTTCGCCGCTGAGGCCTGGCTCGCGATGAAAAGGGTGAGCCCGAGTCGTTCCCCGGGGTTCGCCCGGTGGGCCCATTCCCCTGGACGCGTCCCACCGATTGTCGCCCAGGATTTGAGTCACCGCTTCTGTCGTGATCGCGGGTCATGCTGGATTGCGGGGGGCAAACCGTGTGGATGCGGACGTTCAGAGTGGTGTTGACGGTAAAGCTCCCCACGACAAAAGTCCAGATAGGGGGCATGGTGGGGCCTTAACACAAACAAGGCAGGTGTTCAGCGCACGAGCACCCATGCGGTGTTAACACCCGGCAAAGGCCAGGTGTTAACACTGGACGACTACCGTCGGTCTCCGGTGCCGGACTCATGGCCGCTGGTATAGCTCCGGGATCCGGCCAGGGAACTTTGACCTTGTTTTTCCGTCGCGGCGTGGAGCCGTTACCGCCGAAATCGAAACGGCAAAAGAGTTTCCCGTCCGGAGAAATCCGCTATCTCGACTTCAGGCGGTCGATCTCGTGACCAGCGCAGCCGCTCGTTGCAAAGGGTTCGTAGGACGTGGTGCGGCCAAACGGAGAACGAGATCGCGGTCGGTTTGCCATCCGATTCTGAAACCAACCATCCCATCCCATCCCTCGACGGGGTCAGGCCCTCGAATTTCAATGGCCGGCGAGCTCCCACGTTGCAGACTGCTTTGACGGACGTGGTCTCTCCAAAGGGAGAGTAGAGATCTCTGCCGATATCGGTCCGATCCCTCGACAGCGCGAAGGCGATCGATCTCGCGATCGATGACGTTCTCACTTTGCAAATCGCCTCGAAGGACTTAGTGTCTCCGAAAGGGATAGGAACCAACACCTATTGAGGGGGCCCTATTGCGGCGATAGGGCAGGAGAGAATCAATGGGCAGGGTTCGGGCGGTAGGACGCGGGGCTTCAAGACTGGCTGACGTAATCAGTCTTCGAGCGTTTATCCGGAATGGCGCGTCGGCGGCGGGAACGGTCTTGATTGTGCTTCTGATCTTCTGCGCGCTCGAGTGCCCGTCAGCGGCAGCCGGCGAAGTCTGTACGCCCACCCTCACCACGACGGTGATCGCCCCGATGCACACCACGGTCGGGAACTCGTGGAACGACACGGCGACGGTGACGGGCACCGCGACGGGGGGTGCGCCGACTGGGTCGGTTGCCTTCACCTTGTGCGCCGAGACCAAGCCTTCGACGCCCTGTAGCGGCGGGACACCGGTCGGCACCGTGACCGTGCCGACCTCGGTCGGCGACGTCTCGACCTTCGCCCTGCCGGCGGCCGACGCCCAGACGCCCACCAGTCCGGGCACCTATTGCTACAACGCCGCCTATACGGCGACCCCGGGCGGCAACTACTCGTCGGTGTGGCAACAAAGCGACAGCGAGTGCTTCACGGTCTGCCCGGTCCAAACCGTCACGCCCACCCTCACCACGACGGTGATCGCCCCGATGCACACCACGGTCGGGAACTCGTGGAACGACACGGCGACGGTGACGGGCACCGCGACGGGGGGTGCGCCGACTGGGTCGGTTGCCTTCACCTTGTGCGCCGAGACCAAGCCTTCGACGCCCTGTAGCGGCGGGACACCGGTCGGCACCGTGACCGTGCCGACCTCGGTCGGCGACGTCTCGACCTTCGCCCTGCCGGCGGCCGACGCCCAGACGCCCACCAGTCCGGGCACCTATTGCTACAACGCCGCCTATACGGCGACCCCGGGCGGCAACTACTCGTCGGTGTGGCAACAAAGCGACAGCGAGTGCTTCACGGTCTGCCCGGTCCAAACCGTCACGCCCACCCTCACCACGACGGTGATCGCCCCGATGCACACCACGGTCGGGAACTCGTGGAACGACACGGCGACGGTGACGGGCACCGCGACGGGGGGTGCGCCGACTGGGTCGGTTGCCTTCACCTTGTGCGCCGAGACCAAGCCTTCGACGCCCTGTAGCGGCGGGACACCGGTCGGCACCGTGACCGTGCCGACCTCGGTCGGCGACGTCTCGACCTTCGCCCTGCCGGCGGCCGACGCCCAGACGCCCACCAGTCCGGGCACCTATTGCTACAACGCCGCCTATACGGCGACCCCGGGCGGCAACTACTCGTCGGTGTGGCAACAAAGCGACAGCGAGTGCTTCACGGTCTGCCCGGTCCAAACCGTCACGCCCACCCTCACCACGACGGTGATCGCCCCGATGCACACCACGGTCGGGAACTCGTGGAACGACACGGCGACGGTGACGGGCACCGCGACGGGGGGTGCGCCGACTGGGTCGGTTGCCTTCACCTTGTGCGCCGAGACCAAGCCTTCGACGCCCTGTAGCGGCGGGACACCGGTCGGCACCGTGACCGTGCCGACCTCGGTCGGCGACGTCTCGACCTTCGCCCTGCCGGCGGCCGACGCCCAGACGCCCACCAGTCCGGGCACCTATTGCTACAACGCCGCCTATACGGCGACCCCGGGCGGCAACTACTCGTCGGTGTGGCAACAAAGCGACAGCGAGTGCTTCACGGTCTGCCCGGTCCAAACCGTCACGCCCACCCTCACCACGACGGTGATCGCCCCGATGCACACCACGGTCGGGAACTCGTGGAACGACACGGCGACGGTGACGGGCACCGCGACGGGGGGTGCGCCGACTGGGTCGGTTGCCTTCACCTTGTGCGCCGAGACCAAGCCTTCGACGCCCTGTAGCGGCGGGACACCGGTCGGCACCGTGACCGTGCCGACCTCGGTCGGCGACGTCTCGACCTTCGCCCTGCCGGCGGCCGACGCCCAGACGCCCACCAGTCCGGGCACCTATTGCTACAACGCCGCCTATACGGCGACCCCGGGCGGCAACTACTCGTCGGTGTGGCAACAAAGCGACAGCGAGTGCTTCACGGTGAGCCTCGCGTCTTCGGTGACGACGACGCAGCAATCGACGTCGTCCTCGGGCTCCGGCTCCATCGTCCTCGGCGGGTCGGTCACCGACACGGCCACCGTGACGGGCAACGCGGCCGGGGGAGCACCGAGCGGCACGGTTACCTTCTTCGAGTGCGGTCCGGCAGCTTCGACCGCCTTGTGCACAGCTGGCACTCAGGTGGGCATGCCAGTGACGTTGGGTTCTTCTGGCGGGGAGAGCTCGACCGCCACTTCGACATCCTTCACACCTTCAGCGGCCGGCACCTATTGCTTCGCTGCCGTCTACAGCCCTGACAAGACTGCTAACTACACGGCCTCGAGTGACAATACAAGCGGTGTCGTCCAAGCAGACGAGTGCTTTGTCGTGACCGCTGTCGCCACCACGCCAACATCGCCCCCATCCCCATCCCCATCCCCATCCCCATCCCCATCCCCATCCACGTCCTCATCCACGTCCTCATCGCCGTCCGCGTCCACATCCGCGTCCCCGTCTCAGGCGGCAGCGAGCACGGCTCCCTCCGCAACCGTGTCGACTCTCGCTTTTACTGGCATCGACCTTTCAGCTCTGCTCGCGTCCGGCGTCGGGTTCCTCGGCTTCGGCGCTTGCGTGTTGCTAATCCCACGCTGGCGCTCAAGAAGAGCTTCACGCTGAGAGACCTAATGGATTTGAGCGTGTCCAGACGTCAGCTGAGTCCGTTAGCGGAATCCGATCAATGACTCGATCTGCGTGCCTCGTGCACATACCTGTCAGTAGAGATTGCGACACGTTCCGTGTCTGGTGACAACGGCTCCGACGCCTCTCGCGAACGACTCGTCGAGCTGACGCGCGTCCAGCCAATTGAAGCAGAAGTTCTCACTGCACGGTTGCGTAGCGAGGGTATCGCCGCAACGCTGGGCCCAGATTCCGTATACGAGTCAGTGAGCTTTTCGGATGGCGTTGCCGTCTTCGTTCCTGTGGATCAACTTTCGCAAGCATTAACAATCTTGAACGATCAATCGTGACCGATCCCAGTCGTCGGTGCCTCACCTTGAACGAGGCCAGCGCAGTCCTGGTAATAAGGACGATGTCAGCTGACCGACTTCGTCGGTCAGCTGCCCGGGAAGCTCGCGCCAGGAATTGCCGAGCTTCTGAAACACCTTGCGGAGGTGATAGTCCTCGGTATTGGCGCTGCTGAAGAGCTGACTCGCAATTTCCCGGTTGGTCACACGTGGCCCGCCAGCTGGGCGATCTGAGCTCCCAGGTCAGCAGCAACCGCGCCAGCTTCTGTCCCGTGTCGAGTACGGCTGCGCCCGCCGCCACGCAACCTGGCTGAGCGCGATTACCACAGCTCGGCTGAGATGGCCTGACCAATTCCCAGGCGACCGCGATTGACGCCGCGGCACATTCGCACTACGAGAAGGCGCAGAGTGTCGACCGAGTCCCCCACCATCGCCGAGTCCGAATCGGCATCGGACCGAACGCGCAGGTCGTGGCGGGCTGTTCTCTTTGCCCCCATCGGGGATGGCAGACGTCGTCGCCGAGGTTCCGACGGCGTTCGGCTCATCGTCGCCATCCTGGCCGTCGTTTGCGCCGTCCTCGTACTCCGCTCGAACTCGCATCCCGAGGATGTGATCACGCACGTCTTAAGCCCTGCCCCGTACGGAGTCCGCTGGCTGGTCACGCTTTTTTGGATCGGCGGTTCGTTCGGGACGATCGCCTTCCTCGTCCTCATGGCCTGTCTGGCCAAGCGCTGGAGTGTGGTGCGGGATCTCGCCGTCGCCGCGGCCGGGACGCTGGCCGTAAGTGGGCTCCTCATCCTCGCGCTCGGTGCAAGCGGAGGGAGGCCCCACAGCATCGAGTTCGACGGCTATACCCTGAGTTTTCCCGTTCTGCATGTCGCACTCGCGCTGAGCATCGCGACCGTTGGGTTGCCGTACCTCTCCCGGACGGTGCAGCGCCTCATCGAGTTCATCGTGTTCCTGGCCGTGCTGGCCACGGTGGTGGCGGGGCACGGCCTGCCGGCGAACGTTCTGGGCAGCATGGCTATCGGTTGGGGCGTGACCGCAGCGATTCACCTTGGCTGGGGCTCGCCGCTCGGGTTGCCGTCCGGCGACGAGCTTCGTGCCGCCCTCGAGACCGTCGGAGTTGACGCGGCCTCGGTCACTCCGACGCCGTACCAGACCTGGGGTGCCGCCCACTATGTCGTGACGACTGTGGGTGGCGAGTCGCTGACCGTGTCCTTCTACGGCCGCGACGCGGCCGACGCGCAGTTCATCGGCAAGGTGTACCGCCTCATCGCTTATCGGAACTCAGGGCCGCCGCTCAGTCTGACTCGCATCCACCAGGTCGAGCACGAGTCGTCGGTCACCCAGCTTGCGGCCCGGTCCGCCCGGGTGCCGGAGGTGATCAGCGCATCCGAGATCGGACCAAGCCACGACGCCGTGTTGGTGGCCCGGCTACCGCAAGGCGTCCCGCTCTCCGATCTGGTCGAGAGCTCCGTACCCGACGATGTCCTCGACGACATGTTCGCCCAATTGCTCGACCTTCGACGCGCTCGGATTTCACACGGGGCCATCAGCCCGCACACCATCCTCGTCGACAACGCCCACGGCACCGCGACATTGATGGACTTCCGGAACGGCCTCTCGAACGCGAGCGACTTCCTTCTGGACCAGGACCTTGCAGGGGCGATGGCATCAGCGGCCATCGTGGCGGGTTCGGAACGCGCGGCGAGATCCGTCCAGCGAGTTGTCCCCCCCGAATTACTCGGTGGGGCGCTGAGCCATGTGCGTCGCGCGGGACTCGATCCCGCCGTCAATGTGGCGCTGAAGGGAAAGAAACAGTTGCTGGACCAGCTCAGGTCACGGACCGCTCAGGTGTCCGGCATCGAGGTCCCTGCGCTGGTCGAGCCGAGACGGTTGAGCTGGAATCAGGTCCTCGTCGCGGTGGGATCACTGGTCGGTGGCTGGGCATTGATCTTGGTCCTCATCAACGCTTCGCATTCGATCGGCACGATCCGGAGCGCCCAGTGGGGTTGGGTCGTGGCGGCTGCATTCCTCTGTGCATCCGCCTATCTGGGCGGCGCGACCTCGAATCGCGGGAGCGTGCCCGGTGCGCTCCCGATGGGCCGCGTGGTGGGCCTGGAACTGGCGAACTCGTTCACGACGTTGGCCGGAGGCAGCGCGGCAGTGCTGGCGACGCAGGTGAGGTTCTACCAGCAGCAGGGCTACGACACCGCGACGGCCGTGACCTCGGGGGCGCTGACCAGCTTGTCCGGCCTCCTCGTCAAGCTTGTGCTCTTCTTGATCGCGCTTCCAATCGCGTGGAGCTCGTTCCACTTCGGGCACACCCTGCACCAAGGAAGCCACGCCAAGATCCTCTGGGGACTCTTGGTGGTCGTGATCGTCATTGGGCTCGTTCTGACGGCGGTATTTGCGGTTCCTCGTTGGCGCCAACACGTGAAAGAAAAGCTACGGCCGAAGTTGGCAACGGTCGTCGAGGACTTCAAAGCGTTGGCGACCCAGCCGATCAAGATCGTCCAGCTCTTCGGAGGCCAAGTCGCGGCGCAGCTTCTCGTGATCCTCGGCTTGGGGGCAGCCTTGCACGCCTTCGGCACCCAGCTCTCGCTCGGTGCGCTCGTGATCACGGCGACGGTGGCCGGTGTGCTGGCGTCCGCGTCGCCAGCCGGCGGGGGCATGGGAGTCGCGGAGGCGGGTCTCATTCTGGCGCTCACCGCGGCGGGTATCTCGAAGAATCAGGCGACGGCAGCCGTGTTTGTGCAGCGGACCTTTACCGCGTACCTCCCACCCATCGTCGGATGGTTCACCCTCATGTGGATGCGGAAGAGGGACTATCTCTGACCCGACGCGGACCGAGATGTATGTCGTCTCTTTCGAAGACGTTCGCGGCCGTTCCTCCCGGCGAAGGGACGTCTGTCGACTCCGGGCTGTCGCCCGCTGCCCCTGGAGAGGACGCCTATCCGAAGTCGACGCGGAGCGCGGCGGCAGTGTTGGGGTTCGATCCCTGGTCGATACTGCTCGTGCCGTAGTCCCAGTAGGTCGCCTCGAACACGTCGTGCGTGGCGATCCACCCGCTCATTTCATCCACGAAGGTCCCGTCGTCGCCGCCGCATACTTGGCCCGAGCCGCTGACCGGCTGACCACTTGCGCTGCAGGTGCCCCACCCGAGGCCCCACTCGGGGAAGACCATGGGCTTGCCGTGTTCCGCGGCAAAGGACGCCAACCAGTTGAGGCCGTAGGTCTGTGTCTCCATGTGCTCGAACTCGGCGGGCATACCGGGATAGGACGCCCACTCCGTGTCGTAGACGTCGAGACCGACGTAATCCACGTAGGCGTCACCTGGGTAGTAGCTGGCCAGATTTCCGACGCCGAGATCCCCGCGGGTCGGGTTCCACTCGAACGTGAAGGCGGCGCCGGGCACAGAGCGCATGGTGTTCACGATCTGCTGCCAGTACTGGACGAAGGCGGTGGCCTGCCCGTTGGCGGCCCAGGGAAACCAGCCTCCGTTGAACTCCCAGCCCGTGCGAATGATTGAGCTTCCCTGTCCGTCGGCCACCAGGGCACGGGCCAAGGTGGCGAAGTAGCCGTTGTACGAACCCGTGGCACCTGTGGCAAGCGACGCCCCCGAGTTGGGGAGCATCGGGACCCCCCAGATCATGGTGTAGCCCGAATCGGCCCATTGGGAGACTTCCCACGCGGGATTGTCGATGGTGGACCACGACGTCCCGTCGAGAAAGTCCATGGCGAAACGGGGTCGGCTCCCCAACGATGCCGCGAAGTCCGAGACGGCGGGCGGGTTTCCGGCGCCGGCGTAGACCCCGAGAGCGGCTCCCGATGCGAGGGTGTGCGCCCCGCTGGGCGGAGCGAGATCTGCCACGGCCGAACCGTAGAAGGCCGCCGAGCCGAACGTGAACACGCCACCGTCGGCGGCGCCGAGCCAGTAGCCGCCCCCCGAAGGTGCAGAGGCCATGCCGACGACCGGCTGATTGAGATGGATCGAGCCCGTCGAGCCCAAGAACGTCGCGTCGCCGTAACTGAAGATGCCCCCGTCGGACGCCACCAGCCAATAGCCCTGTCCCGAGGACGTGGCCGCCATCCCGACGACCGGCTGATTGAGATGAATCGAGCCCGTCGACCCCTTGAACTTCGCGTCGCCGTAACTGAAGATGCCGCCGTCCGAGGCGACGAGCCAGTAGCCGTTTCCAGAGGGCGTGGTCGCCATCCCGACGACCGGCTGATTGAGATGGATCGAGCCGGTCGATCCCCAGAACGTCGCATCGCCGTAACTGAAGACTCCACCATCGGAGGCGACCAGCCAATAGCCGTGCCCCGAGGGCGTGGAGGCCATGCCCACGATGGGTTTGTTGAGGTGGATGGAGCCCGCCGACCCGAAGAAGCCAGCGTCGCCGTAGCTGAAGATGCCCCCGTCAGATGCGACAAGCCAGTACCCGTTGCCCGACGGTGTCGCCGCCATACCGACGATCGGCGCGTTGAGAGTCTGACCGCTCATACCGCCGTGGTATTGCGCGTCGCCGAACGCGTACACGCCACCCGTCGAGCTCGCGACCCAGTAGCCCCCGCCGTCGGGTGTGGCCACGATTGCGACGGCGCGGGTTGAAGGTACCGGCGATGCACCGGCGTGGGAAGGAGCACTGATCGCAATCGAGACGAACGATGCGACGAGGAAGGCAAGAACACAGAACGCGGTCGACAGGCGATACGCAGGGAGCTGAACCGATAGGACACCGAAGGCGACGCGAGGTCGCCGGCGCGCGTCAATCGAGGTTGACGACGATCTGGTCGTCCCGACAGTGTTGTCATTCGCGCCCTCTGCGAACACGACTGGTTCACAGGCACCTTCGAGTCTTCCCACACGCATCTGGTCCCCCCTCACTCGGTCCGGACAGACCACTTGACCCAGACGGATCACTTGACGAGGGCGATGCTGGTCGCATGCGACGTCTCGCACGTCGACGCGGCGACTCATCCCCCTCAAACGTCGTTGGACTGCTTTGGCGGACACAGGATTAATCAACAAAGTGACAAACGGCGTTGCGGGACGATTGCAAGTTGGTTGACGTCTGGACCCTTCCCCAAAGACCTGGTCATTGGTCCCGTTGCGTGGCGCTCACATCGAGCTGCTCCTGGGCCTATGCGGGACAAGGTATCTCAGGAAGAGGCCGCACACTGCGAGCAAGGACCAGGGTGGTCACAAGAGCCCCATCGATCGAGAGAGTCATGACGCCCTCAATCGCGCAGAACGCCTGGCCAACACGCACGTTGACGACACACGGTCGAATCGCACCGGGCTTTCAATATGGGTTGCAGCTCCTCGGAAACTCCGATGCTCTTCACAGGTAGGAGCGCGTCGTCGCCACTGCGGACGCTCCGAACCAGGTAGCCAAGGCGTCACGCAGTCCGGTGTTTGGGCCGTGCCCCACCCACGCCACATATCCGTCGGGTCGGATCAATACGGCAGTGGGTGCGCCGACCGGACCGAGTACGGGGAGCTCCCAGGGGCCGACATATGCCGCGTCGACCAGTTGGACCCGGTCAGCCCATCGGCCTACATCAGCGCCGCCGGGCTCACCGAGGTTCAACAGAACCGCCTCGGCGTTGTGCAGCAAGGTGAAGACCCGTCGCGAAGCGCCGGCGACTACGAGGTCCAGATCTGGCATGCGTCGACCGAGCAGGGGGTGCCCCTCGCCGAGGTCGTAGCGAATATCCAGGCCGGAGATGATTCCGGTGAGCCGTTTGCGAGGCTCGTCCATGGTGGCCAGTTCCGACACCAGGTCAACCAGGGCCTTGGTTCGCTCGTCGCCCCGTTGGAGCACGCCGAGCGCCATGGTGTGTCGTAGGACTCTGGCCGCGACCGGGTGGCGCTCGTCCTGATACGTATCCAGCAGGCCTTCCGAGGAGGTGCCCTTCACCACCTGAGCCAGCTTCCATCCCAGATTCACCGCGTCCTGCACGCCGAGGCTGAGGCCCTGTCCACCCGCCGGGTAATGCACGTGCGCCGAATCGCCGGCGAGGAGGACTCGTCCCCCACGGTAGGCCGACGCCTGACGTGTCATATCGGTGAATCTGGAGATCCACGTGGGACTGTGGATCCCGAAGTCGGTGCCGTACACAGTGGTGAGCGCCTGGCTCAGATCTTGCAGAGTGGGTTCGCTGTTTGGCCCGAGCTCCAGTTCGGTCACGACGACTCGCACTGTCCGCCCGTCGTCCAACCGGTGGAGGCCATGGACGCCAGTCGCGTCGTGGCGAATGCCTCGCGGTGGCTCTTCGGTCACCTCGACCTCGGCGATCAGGTTGCTCTTTGTCGCGTCCCACCCAGGGAACTCGATGCCGGCCGCTCTACGGACAACGCTGCGCCCGCCGTCGCACCCGACGAGATAGAGCGCCTGCAGCGACTGCCCGTCGGACAACTCGACGTCGACGCCGGTCTCGTCCTGCTCAAAACCCGTCACCTCACGCCCGTAGTAGATCCGCACCGGAAGCTCGGCGATCCACCCGGCCATGATCTTCTCGATGGTGTTCTGCCAGATCCCAAGTGAATACGGATGACGCGTCGGGAAGTCGCTCATGTCCAACACGGTCGTGCCGATCATCGTGGCCTGGGCTATCTGACCCTCCGTGAGGAACCGATCTGCGACGCCACGCTGATCCAACACTTCGATCGTGCGCGAGTGAAAACCGCCGGCCCTTGAGCCGACGAGCACGTGATCGCGTCGCCGCTCGACGACAGCGACGTCGACTTTTGCCAGCGCCAACTCAGCAGCCAGCATCATTCCCGTCGGACCGCCTCCAGCGATCACCACCGCATGCTTGGTCATACGCCACCCCCTCCTGCTCCGCAGATTTTGGTTCGGGCCGGAGATTCTGCGCACCGATCAAGGCCTTGCTGCAAGCGACCGGTGAGCGGTATGTTGAGAACGGCGGGGAAGGCACGGTTCCAGTGCCACCAGCTTCTGGCAAGTACACGGTCATCCGTTACGGTCCTTCTGCGCCGCGCAGCGCGGCCAGTGGTCCACGCAGCCAGCCCATGAACATCACCCTCCCGTCCGGCGAGGTCGACCACATCAGACTCGTCAGCGCACACGCGTCTAACTCAAGAGCGATCGAGCGATCTGGCCGCCAGCCCAGAGCCAAGTTCAATGGTCATGCACGCGCTGGTCGGACTGCCCACATACTCGCCAAATGGTGGACACGGTGTGAAGCCAAGCCTTGTGTAGAGCGAGCGAGCAGGTGCGAACGCGTCGAAAGAACCGGTCTCGAGACTGACCCGCCGGTAGTTCCGATGGGCAGCGACCGAAAGTAGATGCTCGACGAGTGTCCGTCCCACTCCTCGGCGCCTTGCCGCCTCGACCGTGTGCATCGACTTCAACTCGGCGTGAGTAGGGTCCAGCTGCTTGAGGGCCCCGATCCCCACGAGCTCCCCGTCGAACCGTGCGCTGAAGAACGTCACGTCCGGGTCGAGCAAACCTTCGAGTGGCAGGACGTGAACGCCTTGGGCAGGCGTGACCATCCGTGAGAACGTTAGGTGCTTTTCCAACACGGCCTGAACGTCGTCACGACGGGGATCGTCGACGGCAACAACGAGTTCCATGGCTAGCGGTCTACCAAGCGCGTATCCAGCGGTGCAGCCGCTGCGGGTACTCAGCGCCAGTCGTGCAATGGGTGTCCGCGGAACGACCCTGTGACAGGCTCGGGCGAGAGGACTTAGAGAGAGGAGTGCGGTTCATGATCTTCGGCGCCCATGTGATCATCTATAGCAACGATGTCTCAGCCGACCGGGCATTCTTCCGGGACGTTCTTCGGTACCCGTCGGTTGACGCCGGCCAGGACTGGCTCATCTTTGCGTTGCCACCGTCGGAGTTGGCCATGCACCCTGCGGACCAGGACGTGGGGCACGAGTTGTATCTCATGTGTGACGACCTCCGCGCCGAAGTAGCGACTCTCACGGAAAAGGGCGTTCCAACATCGGAAGTCGAAGAGGCCAGGTGGGGTTCTGTCACGAAGATTCAACTTCCGGGCGGAAGCCAGATCGGTCTCTACCAACCGAAACACCCGACAGCAATACAGGAACGCCCCTCCTGATTCTGTGTTGGCGGGGCGGCCCGAGCGCTGGGCTCGACACCGCCTGGGAATCAGCCTTTGAGTTGACAGGGTAGAGGCGAGCTTGGCCTCAGAAGCTGCGGATTGCGGCAGAGAGGAC
This sequence comes from uncultured Acidimicrobiaceae bacterium, assembly GCA_963736225.1. Taxonomy (GTDB): domain Bacteria; phylum Actinomycetota; class Acidimicrobiia; order Acidimicrobiales; family RAAP-2; genus Bog-473. Next base: position 155,193 of record CAVTOF010000005.1, read on the forward strand.
CGATGCTGGACGGATCGACTGCGCGAAGTGGAACACATCGTCGGGGTCGTACGTTCGCTTTACCCGCTGCAGACGGGGCAGGTTCGCTCCGTAGTAGGCAGTGGCCCAATCATCCAACGAGGGGTCGATGTAATTCTGGTACGACCCCTGAGTCACAGGCGAGAACAGGCCCTCAAGGTCGTCGAGCCATGCCGAGGCAGCAAGGGTCGCTTGAGGCGTTGGCAATGCCGTTGGATACGTAATGAGGTATTGGGCGCACGCCACAGAGTCCCGGTGGACGAACGCCGTGTCGCTCGCCTTCACCTGGTTGATGGCTCCTCCGTACGCATCGAGGACGACACCGCCAGCGGCACCGGGCAACGTCGATGGGAGGGTCGAAAGGGCAGACACGAGCGCACCGACCGAATCCGCTGGGAGTGGTCCGGAAAGGTAGGACGACTTGGCGGTAAAGGGCGACTGAACAGGTGCGCCACATTGGCCCAACGTCTCGCCCTCGCATCCGGCTTCGATCATGGTCGCGGTCAGGTAGTCCTCTGGCCCGACGAAGCGGTCGGTCGTTGCCGCCGGTATGGCGGAGGTCAACGAAGCCAGCGCGCCGGAACACTGGGAAACCGGGCCAATGAAGACCCCAGTGACCTTGACGGATCCGTTCCCCACGACCCCGCCGCTGTAGAGCTGACAGTTTGCCCACAGTTCCGGGGGCGTCAGGGGAATCCATCGGATCCACGCGTCAATGACGCTCGACGCTGCCGCCCACGGCCACTCGAGTGTGAAGAGCGTGATCGCGTCGGGGATGGGCTGCACCTGGAACTCGAATCCAGTCACCACGCCGAAGTTGCCGCCTCCGCCACCACGGCAGGCCCAGTACAGGTCTTCGTTGTCATCCGGTCCGCACTGGTGCACCACGCCGTCGGCGGTGACGATCGTGACGGACGCTGTCTGGTCGCATGTCAGACCGTAGGCCCGAGAGAAGACTCCGATGCCCCCGCCAAGAGCCAGTCCCGCGATGCCGACGGTGGGACAGGATCCTCCGGGCAGCAAAGACCCCTGCGACGATAACTGGCTGTAGGCCTCGATCAGCTGGGTGCCGGCGGCGACGGCAACGATCCGGCCTCCCGACGGCGAACTCGGCTGCTGCGCGCTCGTCACCGTCGAGACACCATGCATCGGAGATACGTCGATGACCAATCCGGGCCCCGAGGAGTAACCGCCGTAACTATGGCCTCCCGCCCGCACCGCGAGCTCCACGTCCTGTGTGCGGGCGAAGTCGATGCAACGTTGCACATCGCTGACCGACGCGCACTGCGCGAGGGCTGCGGAGTCGGGTCTGTAGAGAGCGTTGTAGAGATGCCCGGCCGCGAGGTAGGCAGGATCACTGGGTCGAAGAAGGGCGCCATCGAGGGATTCTTCAAGTGCGCTCCAATCCACTGGACCGCCGGGATGTGCCCTCCCAACCGGGGATTGCGTCGAACGAGTGCTCGAGGCGCGTGGCGCGGGCGTCTCTTGCGAGCATCCCGCCGCGGCACCTCCGGCGATGCACGAGCCAACCGTGGCCACGCGGCGGAGAAACGTGCGTCGATCCACCAGTCGCTAGGCCGTGCCGGTGAAGGAGCCAACCATGCGTAGACGCTACGTCAGGCGGACGGGGACTCTCCGGGATCACGCACCTGCGTGGGTTACCGGCGTCCGGAATTGGGGAAAACGACTCCAAAGAAGCTCGGTCAATCGCTTCCTACTTCCTTCTGACCAGCCTGCCGAGGCCGGAGCTGTCCGAGCCATATGAATCCGCGGCGCGGAAGGCATAGCCTGCGCGTAGAGGTCGACCCTCGACATCGGACTCTGTGCAGGAATCGCAGGCACAGGCTCAGTGGTCTGCAATGGATGGCCTGCTGCGGTGAATGACCACAAAGGAGCAAAGGAATGCCCTACACAACCACTTCGGACGGGACCGAGCTCTATTACACGGAACAGGGGAGCGGGCAGCCGATCGTAATGAGTCACGGCTGGCCCTTGAGTTCGGACGCATGGCAGGTCGAGCTAAAACTCTTTGCCGACGCCGGGTATCGCGTCATCGCGCACGACCGTCGCGGCCATGGCCGTTCGGCAAAGACATACAACGGTAACGACATGGAAACCTATGCCATGGACTTGGCCGAACTGATCGAGGCGCTCGATCTTCACAACGTGGTCGTTGTCGGGCACTCGACCGGTGGCGGCGAGGTCGTCAAGTACGCGGCGAGACACGGCAAGGGACGGGTCACGAAAGTTGTCACGGCCGGGGCGGTGCCACCGATCATGCTCAAATCCGCGAGCAATCCTGAAGGCACACCTATGGAAGCCTTCGATCAGATTCGTCAGAGCGTCCTCAAGGATCGGTCACAGTTCTGGAAGGACCTGTCCGAACCGTTCTATGGTGCCAACCGGGCTGGATCCAAGGTGTCCCAGGGAGCGAAAGACGATTTCTGGCGCCAGGGGATGCTTGTCAATCTGGCTGCGGCATACGACTGCGTGAAGGCGTTCTCTGAGACGGACCAGACGGACGATCTGAAGGAGATCGACGTGCCAATCTTGATCGCGGAGGGAGACGACGACCAGATCGTTCCCATCGCGGCAGCGGCCGAGAAGTCGATCAAACTTGTCAAGCAGGGAACGCTCAAGGTGTATCCCGGAGCTCCGCACGGTATCTACGGTGACTACCAGGACGCGCTCGATCGGGACATCTTGGATTTCATCGCAAGATGATCGTTGCGGTATCGTGCGGGTGCGGGCGCAGTCTGAGGATCTTGTTCGGGCACCAGAGCGAACCCGACAGCGACCAGTGCCAGAACGCCGGCCAAGAAACCTAAGGTCGGGGTGAATCGACATGGACCATTAGCGCGCCACTGATCAGCGCGCCGATGAGCATGGCGGCGATCGATCCGAGCCTGCGGCTTCGACGCGGGTGGTCACCCGCCGAGGGTGGAATCGGCCGCGAGCCGGTGATCGTCATGGTCAGAACCGACGTGGTCAGGTCGGGGATGGCGAGACGGCGAATGGTCGCGTTCTGCACGCCGGTGCCCGCCCCGAGGAGTGCGATCACCCAGAGGCGCGCCGTGCCGGTTGGACCCAGAACGCCCGCGGCAACCGCAAGTGCGGCCGTCGCGGCCAATCCCGCCTGGATCACCGACGTCGTCGTGAGCCAGCGGTGTCGGTGTGTGTCCAGAACCTTGCCGAGGCGGCCGCCGATGGTGGCGCCGACAAGGAAGGAGCCCAGCGCCACCAGGAACGACGAGACTGAGAAGCCCTTGGCACCCGCGAGAGCCAAGCCGAGGAACACGATGTTCCCGGTCATGTTTGCGACCAGGACGTGACCAATGCCGAGATAGCACACCGCGTCGATGATGCCGGTCGTCGCGGTCGAGCAGATGAGGACGACCTGAAGAGGAAAGGTTGGCTGCTGCACCGCCATCACGCACCCCCTGCGTTTAGGAGGCGCCCGATCGACGAATCCGATCGCGGCAGCTCCCAATCCGATTGCGATCATCTTCAATCCGTTTCTCCACCACGATCCGACACGGGTGACCGCCGAGTAGACGCCAACACCGAAGAGCACAACCGCGCTCAGGACGACCGCGAGAACCAGAGCAGAAGAGCGATCGAGGAACAAGAAGGGGAAGAGCGGGATCATGTGGCCGACAAGAGTGGCGGCCGTGATCACGACAGACACGCGTGCGACCTCACCATTCTCGACCGGCTCGAGGTGACGCTCCTCCGCCAGGATGGCGGCGAGCCAACGTTCCCGGTCGGCGACGATCGTCGTCACGACCTCATCGAGGAGCGGCCCCGAGAAGCCCTTGCTCCGGTACAGCTCCCGCAACGTGTGCTCTTCCATGTCGGGGTCGTCACGGATGGCCGACGACTCGACAGCAGCGTTGCGCCAGGTAGTAGTCCCGGTCGGCCTAGTCACGTCGGAGGTGGGCAGCATCGTGATGACCACGTCGGCCTTAGCGACGGCTTCGGTCACATCTGCAACGCGACGGCACCATGCTCGACGAGGTCACTGTTGGACTCGGGATGCCTCGACCACACGGCGACGTGCATCCCACGATGGGAGGCGGGCGGCCATGGCGCCACCCATGGTGCCGGCGCCACACCGTCACGATCTACTCGCGGCCCCTCGCCACACGAAGGTTCGAGGCACATCGGTGGGAGATCGCAATCCGGCTTCGACCGGTGGCAACGCCACACGCCTGAACGGTGGCGCTGAGGAAAGGCTGGCGTCTTGCGTGCGGGCGATGGCGTGACACTGGTGGAACTGCCGACGGGCGGACGATCAGACGTGATTGATCGATAAAGTCAGTCGATGGCCGGACCGGATGTGCGCGATGACCGTGCGAAATGGTCATCAGAAATGAAGATGTCTCATGATTGACCCAGCGGCGCTTCTCGACCTCGATCGTTCCGAGCTCGCCGAATTGGAGCCGCACGGCACGCATCGTGTGGTGCGCGGGGGAGTACCTCTACCGGGCAGGGGACAGCGGCTACGACTTCTACGTCGTCCTCTCCGGGTCGATCGAAATCGTTCTGGACGTCGACGGAGAAGAGCGCGTGATCGTCACGCACGGGGCAGGACGATTTCTCGGTGAGTTGAACCTGCTGACGGGTCTGCGCGTGTTCGTGTCGGCTCGGGTGGCCGAAGACGCGGAGCTTCTCGCTATCCCGGTCGAGGAGTTCCGACGCATCATCGCGACACATCCACAGCTGAGTGACAAGATCCTCGCGACGTTCATGACGCGGCGGAACGAGCTGATGTCCGGCGCGGGCCCCGCCACGCGTGTCATCGGATCTCGCTTCTCCCCCGAGGTGCTGCAACTGCGCGAGTTCCTCTCGCGTACACGGATCCCTCACGAGTGGTTGGACCCTGACGGCGATCCGCACGTCGAGACGATGGTGGAGCAGTTCAGTCTCGAGGCGTCCGACTATCCCGTCGTGGTCGTCTCGGGCAAGGTCTTTCGCCGTGCGACGCCCGGTGTGCTTGCCGAGTATCTCGGCCTGACTGTCGAGCGCCTGCCTGGGCGCTGCTTCGACCTCGTCATCGTCGGAGGAGGTCCGTCCGGGCTGGCCGCCGCGGTCTACGGTGCCTCCGAGGGCCTTCGGACGCTCGGTGTCGACATGGTCGCCCCGGGTGGTCAGGCCGGAACGAGCTCGAGGATCGAGAACTACTTCGGCTTCCCGACGGGGATCTCGGGTGCCGACCTCGCCCAACGGGGATTCATCCAGGCCGAGAAGTTCGGTGCACAGTTGACCACGCCATGCCGGGCCGTCGGCATCAGCGAGCGAGCGGGCCATCTCGTCGTCGAGCTGTCTGACAACTCAGAGGTGGCGGGTCGAGCAGTCATCGCCGCGACCGGTGCCCACTACAGGCGTCTCCCGGTCGAGCGTATTGACGAGTTCGAGGCGAAGGGCGTCTACTACGCCGCGACCGATCTCGAGGCGCGGATGTGTGGCAGCAACCCGGTGGTCGTGGTGGGTGGAGGAAATTCGGCGGGACAGGCTGCGATGTTCTTGGCCGAACAGGGAAGCGCGGTGACAGTGGTGATCCGAGGTGCAGATCTCGGCGCCAGCATGTCGGGCTACCTCGTTGATCGACTGGAGGTCCATCCGCGTGTCGACATCCTCGTCTCGAGCCAGATCGTCGGTCTCGAGGGACACGAGATGCTGACGTCTGTGCGCATCGAGGGGCCGAACGGACAGAGCACGCGGGCGAGCACGGGCTTGTTCTCGTTCATCGGCGCCGATCCTCAATCGCACTGGCTCTCTGGGTGCGCGGCCCTTGACGACCACGGGTTCGTCCTCACCGATCGATCCTTGACGGCCGATCTCCTCGACGGGCCGTGGACCGCATTGGATCGATTGCCCCTCCCGTACGAGACGAGTCGCCCGGGGCTCTTTGCCGTCGGCGACCTGCGATCGGGATCGACCAAGCGGGTCGCGACCGCCGTCGGAGAGGGCTCCGCTGCGGTTCGATCGATCCACGAGTACCTGGCCTTCGCGCCGACGCCGATCGCGTCCTGAGATCAAGGGCTCTGGCACTCTGCTCCCAGGGCCTTCCTTCCCGCACCTCGCACCAAGCCATCAATCCATTGCTCCCGCCTTCGTGAGGGTGGCGGTCGTTCACCGAGGCGACAAGGACGAGCACACCCGGCCGTGATGAACAGCCGGACAATTCCTGTGGCGCCGCAGTGCTTCCCTCGTTCTCCGCACCGCCAGGTTGGTACCATTTACGACGGAGGGAGGCGGCCTTGATGATCGAGTACTCGAGCGTGAGCCAGGCGAACGCCGCGGTGCGGCTGCATCGAGGCGCGGCGATGGTGGCACCGACGCGTACCCGCCGTACCCCGGTCTCGGCCCCTGGTCGTCGTTCCCCCCGGGCAAATTCCCGGCGGTGGTCCACCCGTCGCCGACCGAGTTGGGCTCGATCGGGTGGGCACTGGCGCCGCTCGTCACCGTCGGCATGGCCGCCGGGCCGTGCTTCGCGTACGCCGCAGTGCGGCGACGCAGCCGAGCCTTCGCAGTGGCGGCGCTGGCATACGGGGTCGTGAGCGCGGCCATCGTCTGGGGCAACGTCTGGAGCCCCGGAAGCACACTGAGCATCAACGCTGGTGTCCTGGCCGTCGTCGCGCTCTGGACAGTCAGCTCGGTCCATGCGCTCGCGGTACGACAGAGCGTCTTCTTCCCTCCGACGGAGGAGGACGCCGTCGCCGCCGCCAAGGACCGGATCCGCCGGCGTGACGAGTCGCGTCGTATCGCGGCAACCGATCCGAGACTGGCCAGAGAGTTGCAGATCGGTCGGCCCGACCTTCCGTCAGACTACGACGACGGGGGACTGGTCGACGTGAACCACGTCCCAGAGGAGTACCTGCGAGACGCCGGCGGCGTGGACGCCGCGTTGGCCAGCCGGATCATGGAGGCGCGGCGGCAGGTCGGCGGTTTCGACAGCCTCCACGACCTCGAGATCGTCGTTGGACTCGATCCGCGCTCGCTCGACGAGGTCGCTGACCGGTTGCTTTTCTGCCGTTGAGGTCGCGGGCCTGAGGACCGGGCGTCAGCGCTGGGCGACGAGCGGCTCTCCACGTGCAGATCGCTGGGAGGCGACGTCGGCGTCGCTTGTTTCCGGCTCCGCCGCGCCGGCCTGTCGGTTGGCCCGGCGCGCCGCATAGGCCGCCCAGCCGGACGCCGGGCCGGCGGCGCCCGCCTCGATGTTCTCGTTCTGGATCCGCTCGAGCACCTCTTCGCGGTCGATGCGGATTTGCCGCGGCGCCTCGATCCCGAGACGGACCCGACCGTTCTCCGACACGGAGACGACCGTGATCACGATGTCGTCACCGACGACGATCTTTTGTCCGGGCTCCCGGGTGAGGGTCAGCATGTCGAGTCTCCTACGCCGTCGTCTGCCACCAGCACCAAGGGAAGCGGCGTGCGTACGCTCCAACCCGTTTCGGCTTCGCTCGATGCCGGCACGAATTGATCGGCAGATCCGGTGTGGCGGTTGACCACGATCGGGGAAAAGAGATTCACCGTTGATCGTTCGACCGGTGTCCGGTGGGTCACGATCGCCAGGATGGCTGCATCGTCGGGCACCACCAGGTCCAGGCTCTCGGCGAAGTGCTCATCGAGAGAGACCTGGTACCGGGGAGCGAAGAACCCCGGCGGCGCCACGAGGAACTGCGGGCTGGGGACGACGGCGCCGCCGCGCAGGCGAACCGTGTCCGTGCAGCGCAACGCGGCGAAGACGGCGTCGCTCCGATCGTCGTCGGCGAGCGGTTCCAGCACGAAGTGGACGGCGCCGACCCAGCCGAGCATCTCGCGACGGAACGTGATCTCCATGGTCGAGAGCGTGATCGGCCTGACCAGCGTCCCGACCGCGCCTCCATCGTGAGGAGTCGACCGCCGAGTGCAGCTTCGAGGATGAATGGCGGGGTGGGTTGCGCCGAGTTGCATCATTGGGGGTTCTCCGTGTCTCGTGACTGCGAGGTCGCCGACCTCACAGGAACTTCACCAGCGTCTCGGGGATGGCTTGTGACGCCGCCCACATCGCGGCCTGGTAGTTGGTCATCTCGGAATCCAACTGCGTGGTCACGGTGGCGATGTTGACGTCCTCCAGACTGGACTGGCCACCCTGGACGGCGGTGAGCTGGGTGGTCAGCGCCGCCGAGGTCGAGGTGACGGCGTCGGACCCGTTGCCCAGCGCCGCGCTCGCCTGCTCGGCTGTGCTGATGTTGGCGTCGAGCGCGCTCGAGCGCGGTGTTCAGTTGCGTCGCAGTGGGTGCCCCCGAGCCCAACTGTCCGATCACCGTTGAGAGGGTGGTGAACACGTTGGCGGCGCCGGTTCCGAACACGGTCGGGCCAGGCACCGAGAGATTGACCGCCTGTCCCGCACCGGACCCGGGCCCGACGATGACGGTGGGCGAGTCGGCGTTCCCCAGGTAGTTCCCGGCGTTGTCGTAGGCCTGCGACGAGGCCGACGTGCCGGCGAAGATCGGCCGGCCCTCGTATTCCGTGTTCGCCGTGTCGAGCAGATTGGCGTTGATCCCTTGTAGCTGCGACGCGATCGCCTGGTAGGTCGTTGTGCTTTGGGTGCCCTGGTTGAGGGCCTGCAGGAGGAGGGTCCGCGCGCTCTGCATATCGCTCAGTGTCGAGTTCAGGGCGTTGTTGCCCATGCCCAGCCACGAGGTCGCGATCTGGGTGTTCGCCTGCCACGAGCTCAACTGACTTGCCTCGCTCGACAGCTGGAGCACCTGAGTGACGGCAGCCGGGTTGTCGGAGGGCTGGTTGAGCGACTTGCCCGAGGAGACCTGCTCCTCCAGGTTGGCGATGGACGACTCTTGTTGGTTGAGCTGTGACGTGATGGCCTGCGAGAGGCTGATGTCGGCGACGCGCATCTCAGACCGCCTGCAGCAGGGACTGGAAGGACTCGTTGATGGCGTTGATGGCCTGGGACGCCGCTTGGAAGGCGTTTTGCGCGCTCAAGATGTCCACCTCCTCTTCGTTCTGGTTCACACCCGAGATCGTCGCCAGGTTGTTCGAGGCCGTCGTGGCCAGGTTCGTGGCGGAGGTGGCTGTCGCAGAGGCGTTCGAGGCGTCGGTTCCGAGATTCCCGATGAAGGCGCGGTAGGCCGCGTCGGGTCCGGTGCTCGAACCGGCCAGAGCAGCCATGGCCTGCGCGTTGGAGCTGTCGTTGGTGGCGGTGCCGATCACGTTGCTGTTGCCCGGTCCCGGTGCCGCCGCAGTTGCGAGAAGAGACGGGTCGGCGGCGTACGCGGCGGACACGGCGATGCTGGCCGCCGATGTGGCGCTGGCCGTGTAGGTCGTCGGCGAGCCGCCGTCGACGAAGATGTTGGGGAGGATCGTTCCGGCGTAGCCGCCCGCGATGGCCGACCCGGGATCGCCGGCGGCATCCATCCCGGCCGCCTGCAGCGTGTTCATGTTGCCGGCCAAGGCGTTGGCGACGTCGGAGAGCTCGCTCTGGTACCCGGGAATCGTCGTGTTGACGGCGGCGAGGCTGGCGCCGATCGAGCCACCCGGGGCCAGGTCGAGTCCGTTAGCGGTGGTCACAGCGAGATTGGCACCACTGGCCGAGCCCGTCGTGGTCAGCGTCGCCGCCACCGTGCCGCTCACGAGCTGCACACCACCGGAGAGCACGTTCAGGGCGCCGTCGGCCTGTGTGGTCGTGCTGACGCCGAGCAGCCCTGCGAGCTGGTCCACCGCGGCGCGCCGTTCGTCGGTGAGCGCATTCACGTTCTGGCCACCGGCGTCGCCGGCGACGATGCCGCGGTTGAGCTGCGCGATCTGTTGCAACAACCCGTTGGCCTGGGCCAGTGAGCCGCCGTCGCTGGCGCCGGTCCCGATACCGCTCTGCAGCGTGGAGGAGAGCTGGGAGAGCTGCGTCGTGGAGTCGTTGAGGGTGTACGCCAGCTGCTGAGCGTCGGTGGCCACGGTCTGCTCGGCCCCCGCCTGTCCCGGATTGGAGGCCAGGGTCGACAGGTCGGACCAGAAGGTGGAGAGCTGCGTCGCCAGCCCGTCGGTGTTCGGCTCGGGGAAGATGCTCTCGATCGCGGTCATGACCTCGTTGGCCTGATTGGCCGCCCCTTGCACGCCTTCGGCGGCCACGTTGGCGCCCTCGTACACGGCATCGGTGAGCTCGCTCACGGACCCGACGGAGACGCCGCGGCCGACGCCGAGAGGCCCGGCAGCATCCTCGGGCGACAAGTTGACCATCTCGCGGGCGTACCCCGCTGTGTTGATGTTGGAGAGGTTGTTCGATGCGGTGTCCAGCTCGGCCGTGTCGGCGATCAAGCCGCTGGCCGCGATGGAGAGGCCGAAGTCGCTCACATGGACCCCTGCACCAATCGGGCCGTCCCCCCGCGACGTTGCCCGTAGTCGGATGTTGTCTCGCTGCGCAGGAAGGTCAGCGCCTCCTGGACGAGGGCGGTCCGGCTGCCGGCGGCTGCCGCGGCAGTGTCGACGAGACGTGACACGCCGGCCATCTCCTCGAGGAGGCGGAGCCGACGCTCGCGCAGCAACTCGCCCCAGACATGGTCGGTCCTCTCCGCGATCTCCTCCAGTCGGGCGTCGTCCTCGAGGTCGTATTGGTGGAGCAGCCCGACGGTCGCTGCGGCACGACGGAGGTCCGACAGCCGGAGCTGTTCCGACGCGAGCTCGAGGTCCCTGATCGACCGCTCGAGCCACGGGGTCTGGTCGGCCGCCATCAAGGATCCCAGTACGACCAGGCGGAAGCGCAGGGTCGCCATACGCTCGAGCTCCTCGTCGAGGACCTCGACCAGTTCAGTCAGGAGCTCGTCCGGGCTCACGCTAGAACAACGTCCCGCCGACCTCCAGAATTGAGGTGTCAGGGCTCTATTTCGAGCCTCGAGTCGGGCGCCGAACGGGAGCGGAGCCGGACCTGCGCGTAGTGCACCATGACCCCGGTCGTGACCCAGACGAGCACGCCGCAGACCAGGAGCGACAGGCAGAGCCGGCCGAGCACGGTGATGAACGAGAGGTTGCCCGTCGCCGCCTCCCAGACCGAGGGGATGACCGTCAGCGCGGCGAGCACCACGGTGAGGACGGGCCGGTACCGGCCCACGTCGATGACGAAGTGCTGGTGGTCACGCGGATTCATGTCCGGTCCTCTGCGAGGTCGTCGCCCGCGAGACGGGCCAGCAGCGTGGCGGTCCAGCTGATGGCCGTGCACGCCGTTCCGTCGGCGTAGGCGATGGGAGCTGCGCCGAGAAGCTCCCCTGGCGTACGGGTCGCGTCGAGGCCCCACACGGCGAGGGCGTCAACGGGCCCCACCCCCTGAAGCCAGCGCTCTGCGTCGACGCGTTTGACCGACGCGTCCACCGCGGCGAGCACGGTGTGCGGCCGCAGGCAGTCGATGACGTCGGCCGCCGCGGCCGAGCCGTCGGCATCGGCCGCTGTGGTCAGGCTCACCAGCGAGATCAGGCCGCTGGCGCGGCGCTTGGCCACCCGTACCGCGGCGCTGAGCTTGGCCGCTCCGGTCCGGGCTGTGGCGCTGTCGTCGCTGACAGCGGGCTGCAGATCACAGCGCACGAGATCGCGCCGACGGAGACCGAGCGCATCCGCGAGCAGCGCGGCGCTCGGCTCGACCAGGCCCGGCGCGCCCACCACGAGGACGATCGCACCGGCACCGGCACCGGCCGCGGGCGCGGGCGCTGGCGGCAGGGTCCCCATGGCGCAGGCCAGCGCGTCGAGCGTGGGTCGTGGGCCCTGAGGAAGGTAGGCCTCAGGGACGCCGAGCACGCGGAGCCTGGTGCAGAGGTCGGGGATCCGTTCCGGTGGCGATGCCGATGCCGCTGCCGATGCCGGAGCCGGAGGTGGTGCCAGTGCCGGTTCTGGTTCCGGTTCCGGGGCGTGGGCCGCCGGGAGGGCCGGGTCGTGGACCAGGGCGGCCTCGGCCTCGGCCAAGAGCGCGTGGAAGGCGGCCGGCGGGACAACCTCGTTGTGGATCGACACGTGATCGGTGGTGCCGTCGGCCAACGTGGTCAGCGGGTCGTGGCCACCGTCCATGTCCGGGGGCGGCGGGGGCGGCAGTTCCGGTGCCCCAGCGGCCTGTGGCGATCGGGCTCTCGCCGTCCCGTCGGTCGGGGTGCGGCGGGGCCGACTGCGCGCGCGCTCGGCTCCTTGGGGCGGCGTCGAGCCGGCCACGTACACCTCGGTGGCGAAGAACCCGCCGACGCCGCCGCGGCGGGTTTTCCAGCAGCGCAGCTCGGCCGAGGAGCCGAGGGCGGCGGCCGCCTTGGAGAGCGCCTCCTCCGCCGTACGTCCGACGTACTCGTCGGTGGCGGCCCGATCCGGGCCGATGCGGTCAGTTAAGGGCCACGGCTTCATCGTTCACGCTCCCGATGGTCTCGACTGGTAGTGCGGCACCGATCTCACCGGCGCCGACTACGGCCAACCGGGGGAGGCTGGGCCGGAGCAAGCGCCGCAATGCGGGCCTAAGGCGAGTGGAGCACAGCACCACAGGGACGGTGCCGCGCGCTTCGGCGTCGTGGCTGAGCCGGGCCAGTTGGCGCACGACGTCCTCGGCGCTCGCTGCGGAGATGGCGAGGGTCCGCCCCCGGTCGCCGGATTGCATGGACGAGATGAGGGTGTGCTCGAGCGGGGGAGCGAGGGTGATGGCGGGCAACGTGCCGTGGGGGGAGTACAGCGATCCGATGGTCGAACCCAAGGTGATGCGCGCCGCTTCGAGCAGGCAGTCGGCGTCCTTCTGCGGGGTGCGGGCCTGCTCGGTCACCGCCTCGACGATGCGCACCAGATCGCGCACCGGGACGCTCTCGTCGAGCAGGCCGCGCAGCACGCCCTGGATGTCGCCGAGGGTCAGCCCCGCCGCCGTCATCTCCTCGAGCAGGACCGGGTTGGAGGTCTTGACCACATCGAGCAGCACCTTGGTGTCCTGACGGGAGAGCAACGACCCGGCGTGCTCGCGCACCACCTCCGCCAGGTGCGTCGTGACCACGGCCGAGCGGTCGACCACGGTGACGCCGACGACGGCCGCCTGATGGCTCAAGTCGGCGGCGATCCATTTGGCCCGGCCGCCAAACGCCGGGTCGCGGGTGTCGGTGCCAGGGAGCTGATCGATGGCCGGGCCGACCGCCAGCAGCTTCCCCCGGGGGGCCTCGCCCCGCGCCACCTCGACCCCGTGCACTCTGATGGCGTAGGTGGCGGGCGCCAGATCGAGGTTGTCGCGCGTGTGGACCTGGGGCATGACGATGCCCAGCTCCATGGCGATGTTGCGACGGAGCGACTTGACGCGGTCAAGCAGATCGCCGCCGCGTTCGGGCTGCACGAGATCGATGAGCTCGAGCCCGAGCTCGAGCGCGAGCGGTTCCACGCCGAGGTTGGCGGCCAGCGCCTCGGGAGAGTCGGCCGCAGGCGCGGCCGGTGCCGGCTCGGGCGCCTCGGACGGGGCGGGGACGTCCTTGGGCAAGCGGGACCCGAGCACGCACACGGCCGCGCCGACGATGATGAACGGCAGCTTGGGCAGGCCGGGGACGATGGCGAGGCACAGCATCACGACGCCGGCCGTCTGCACGATGCGCCGGTAGCGCGAGAGCTGGCTGAACACGTCGTGACCGAGGTCGTGCTCGGTGGCGGCCCGCGTCACGATGATGCCGGTCGAGAGCGAGAGCAGGAGGGCCGGGATCTGTGAGACCAGCCCGTCACCGACCGAGAGCAGGCTGTAGGTACTGATCGCCTGCGAGAGCGACAGGTGATCCTGCAGGACCCCGACGGCCAGGCCGCCGAGCAAGTTGACCATGGTGATGACGATGGCGGCGATGGCGTCGCCGCGGACGAACTTGGACGCGCCGTCCATGGCGCCGTAGAAGTCGGCCTCGTCGGCTACCTCCTGGCGCCGGCGGCGAGCACCCTCCTCGTCGATGACCCCGGCGTGCAGGTCGGCATCGATGGCCATCTGCTTGCCCGGCATGCCGTCGAGCGTGAAGCGGGCCGCCACCTCGGCCACCCGGCCTGCGCCCGAGGTGATCACGACGAACTGGATGACGATCAGGATGAAGAACACGATCAGGCCGACCAGGATCGAGCTGCCCACGACGAAGTGACCGAAGCTCTCGATCACGACGCCCGCGTACCCGTGCAGGAGGACGAGGCGGGTGGCGGCCACGTTGAGGGCGAGGCGGAACATCGTGGCCACCAAGACGAGGGTGGGGAAGACCGAGAAATCGAGCGGGCGCTTGACCTGCATGGCGGTCAGGAGCACCAGGATGGCGCAGGTGATGTTGGCGGTGATCAAGAGATCCACCACGAAGGTCGGCAGAGGCACGACGAGCACGACCACGACGGCCACGACCGACAGCGGAACGGCCGCAGTGATCAGGCGCCGCCATCGAGCTGACCCACCACCGCCCGCGCCGAGCGCGGCCGCGTCAGCCACGCCGCGCTCCGCTGAGCGAGCGATGGACACTGTCGTGCACGGAAGGCCCCCCTGGTGCGGCTGCTCGAGTTCCGTCCCTGGTCGTCGCCCGGCCTTCCTGGCCACTTGGTTCTACGTCCCGCTCGGATGCAGAGTTCAGACCGGTCTCGGTCCGACGAGCGCCATCTGGTGCACGTTCCGCAGGGCGCGGGCCGTCGGCGAGAGCGAGTAGACGAAGGCCAGGAGGCGGGCCACCGCCGTGTAGAGGGTGGCGGGCACGACGTCGTCGATCTCGCAGACGGCATGCAGGGTGCGGGCCAACTCGGGGTTCTCGACTACGGGCACGCCGTGCAGAGCGGCGCGTTCGCGGATGCGGGCGGCCATCATGTCGACCCCTTTGGCCACGACGCGCGGCGCGCGATCCTTGGCCCGGTCGTACGCGATGGCCACCGCGTAGTGCGTCGGGTTGACCACGACCGCGTCTGCCGTGGCCACGGCCGCCATCATGCGCATCCTCGAGAGCCGCCGCGCCTTGGACCGGCGGGCCCGCAGCATCTCGGGGGAACCCTCGGTCCGGCGGAGTTCGTCGCGGACCTCTTGCTTGGTCATGCGCAGGTTCTGCTGATACTGGCGGCGCTGAAAGCCGTAGTCGACGGCGGCTACGACGAGGGCGAGCACGCCGATGTCGCGCAGCAGTGTCTCGGACGTGGAACCGGTCTTCGTCAAGGTGGACGCCAAGGGCGGCGTGCTCGCGCCGAGCACGGACGTGAACAGCCCGTGTAACAGGGCGTAGCCGATCAGGCTGAGGATGGCGAACTTCAAGACGGTCTTGCCGAGCGACCACGTCCCCTGGGCGGAGAAGATCCGCTTGAACCCAGTGCGGGGGCTGATGCGCGAGACGTCGACGCGCAGGGCCTTCGGAGTGAAGCGCAGTCCGACCTGGGCGAAGGAGATCGCGACCCCGATGGCGGTGCACAGCGCCACGACGGGGAGCGACGCCCACGCCACGGTGACCAGGCCGGCGCCGAGCACCCCGACCGCGGCGGCCGTGCTCGGGTGGGCCATTGAGTGGACCACCTGCTGGAGGAAGCTGTCGACCCGGCCGGCCGCGGCACCGCCGAGCCGCGGCAGCAGGGTGGCCACCACCAGGAGGCTGGCCCAGGACCCGAGCTCGGATGACCGCGCGACCTTGCCCTTCTCGCGGAACTCCTTCTTGCGCTTGGTGGTGGGGCGCTCGGTGCGCTGGGACTTGTCTGCCACGGGCTAGGCCCCGAAGAGCTGGACGGTGGCCCGACCGACCAGGTTGGTCACGGCCCCGGGGAGCGCCACGAGGGCCAGGCCGACCGCGGCCAGCGCAAGCAGGATCTGGAGGGGGAAGCCGAACACGAACACGTTGATCTGCGGTGCCGCTTTCGCCAGGAGGGCGAGGACCACCTGCGCGGCAAAGAGCACGGCGATGATCGGCGCGGCGATCTCCACGGCGGCGGCGAAAAAGGTGGTGAGGTCATTGACGAGGACGTTGGTGACCGAGCCGAGCGTGGTCGGTGGAAAGGTGGTGCCGATCGCCGAAAAGGAGTGGACGAAGCCGTCCACGATGACCAGGACGGCGCCGGTCGTGAAGAGCAACGCGGTGGTCACCAGGTTGTAGAACTGGCCGAAGAGGGGGGACTGCTGCTGGGACAGCGGGTCGATCGAGGGTGGGAGGTTGAGACCCGAGAACAGATCGGCCAGGTTGCCTGCGGCGGCCACGGCGGAGACGAATATCGAGACGACGAACCCGAGCAGGAACCCGACCATCACCTGGACCACCAGTTCGGTGATGATCTGCGCGTCGGTCGTCGGCATGGGGTCGTGCTGGAGGTGGCCCGCGGCGTCGAGCGCGATGCCGAGGGCAATCCCGATCTTCGCCATGGCCGGGATGCCCTTGTTCGAGAAGGGTGGGCAGATCGCCACCCACGCCGAGGCGCGCACGAGGGCCAGCACGAAGGCCACGGCGAAGGTCGACGACAGATGGAAGGTCATGCCTCACGTCCCGTTGAGGACGGTCGGGATCGAGTCGTAGAGGTGCTCGGTGTACGTGACGGTGTCGGCCAGCATCCAGTGGCCGAAGAACAGCAAGACCAGACCGATGGCGACCACCTTGGGCAGGAAGGTGAGCGTGAACTCCTGAATCGACGTCACGGCCTGGAAGAGCGACACGACGAGGCCGACGACCAGGCTGGCCACGAGAACGGGTCCGGCCAGCTCGGCCATGAGGAGCATGGCCTGCGACGCGAGGTGGATGACGGTGTTGTCGCTCACGGATGGAACGACTGGATGAGGGAGTGGGCCACGAGTGTCCACCCGTCCACGAGGACGAACAGCAGGATCTTGAAGGGGAGCGAGATCAAGGTGGGGGGGAGCATGTACATCCCCATCGACATCATGATCGCCGAGACGACCAGGTCGATGACCATGAACGGGATGAAGATCATGAAGCCGATCAGGAAGGCCGCCTCCAACTGGGAGAGGACGAAGGCGGGCACCACGGTCGTGAGCGGCAGCGCGGCGGGGTGGTCGACCTGCTCGTGCGCCGCCGACGCGAAGAGCTGGAGGTCGGAGGTCTTGGTCTGCTCGAGCATCCAGTGCTTGAGCGGCACTTCGCCGGCATCGATGGCCTGGGTCGCCGTGATCTTGCCGTGTTCGTAGGGCTGTACCGCGACGTGATCGATCTGACTGAAGACGGGGGACATGATGAAGAGCGCGATGATCAGCGCCAGCCCGGCGATGACCTGATTGGGCGGCACGGTCTGCGTTCCTAGCGCGCTGCGCGTGAGGGAGAGCACGATGAAGATGCGCGTGAACCCCGTTGTCAGGATGAGAATGGCGGGCGCGATGGCCAGCACCGTGATGACGATGATGATGAGGACCGCCGTGGAGGGGTCCTTCAGCCCGTTGATGTTGACGTTGACGTTCGGCGCAGCAGCGAGCAGCGCGTGAGTCATTGCAGTCCTCGGAGGTCCGAGTGGGCGGGCCGGCGTGCCGGCCCACTCAGTGGCGTACTGTCATCTCCCGCAAGCGGTCGACGAACGCATCCCATGCCTTCGGAGTCAGAACTCCGCTCTCAGATGCCAGCCCTGGCATCGCGTCTTCGTTGTGACCGGCCGGGTCCGTCTCGTCGTGGACCTCCAGCTGGTCCAGCCGGTCCAGCTCGTGCGGCTCCTTCGGTTCGTTCGGCTCGTTCGGCTCGCACTCCGCCAGCACGGTGATCTGCTGTGCGGTCTGGCCGAGGACCATCGTGCGGTTCGCGGCGCGGATGACGAAGACCGCGCTGTGGCGGCCGAGCGAGCGCCGTCCCAACATGTCGATGCGCTGGACGCCGGGCCCGGTGACGGTGCGGCCGAGCCGCCCACCTGTCTGACGCCCGCGTCCTACCCGCGCGATGACCCAGAGCAGACCGAGGACGATCGAGAGGGACAGCAGCATGCGCCCCAGTTCGAGGACCATCGCGCTCAGCCCGCCTCCGACTCGTCGCCGACGATCTCGGTGATCCGAACCCCGTACTCGTCGCCGACGTCGACGACCTCACCCCGGGCGATGACCACCTCGCGGTTCAAGACGATGTCCACCGGCGCCCCGACGGCGCGGTCGAGCTCGATCACGTCCCCGGGGCGCAAGCGCGCCAGGTCACCGAAGCTGCGTCGTGTCTTGCCGATCCACACCGACACCTCCACGGTCACGGAGCGGAACTGCGCCTCCCGGATGGCCATACGGTCGACGTCGGTACTCATGAAAGAACCTCCTCAGTGATGCAGCATGCTTTGCGGACACCGGAGCGTCCGATGGTGGCGAGCGCGATCAGCTGTCCCTCGGCCCGGACTTCGAGCGGGCGATCAGTCGAGAGTCCGAGATGGAGCTCGTCGCCGACGGCGAGGTTGAGCAGAGCCTCGGGAGTCGAGCCAAAGCTCGGGAACTGGAGCACCAGATCGAGCGGGACGTCCTGCAGCCGGCGACGAGCTTCGGTCGAGGACACGCCGGAGAGCTCGTTGAGGTCGCCTCCGGGGCTCGTCGGCTCCACGAGCTGGCGCACCGTCGGCAAGGGGAGGCACATGATCAGCTGACTCGTGGGGCGGCTGCCGATGGAGAGGTCGAAGTGCGCCAGCAAGGTGGTGTCTCCCGGCGCGGCGATCGTGAGGAACTGGACGTTCGATTCGTGCTGCTCGAGCCGGGGTTCGGTCGGCTGCAAACGGGCCACCGCTCGCTTCAGCTCGTCGAGGACGCTGACGATGACCGGGGAGAGCAGCTCCTGCTCGATCTCGGTGAGTATTCGTTCTGGGTAGTCCCCCTCGCCACTGCCGGCGAGGCGCAGGTCGACGATGGCCAACGCTTCGGCGATGGGGAGTGCGAGGACGCTCGAGCCCGGAACGGGTGGCAGCGTGAACGTCAGGAAGTGCAACGTGTTGTCGAGGGACTGGCCCGCCTCAGCCCACGTGACCTGGTCGAGCGAGACCAGCGAGAGTGAGCAGGGCTGGCGGAGCACCGTCGAGAGCGGGGTCGTGGCCAAGCGGGCGAAGCTCTCGAGCACCATGCCGACGGTGTGGACGTGGAACCGGTCCAGCGTCTTGGTGCGCCGAAAGTCGTGGCGCGCGACCTGCGTCGCACTGCTCACGAGGTCACCGTGCCCGTGGTCACCGCGTCCGTGCTCGACGGCTGCCGCTTGACGACGATGTTGACCCGCCGGTTTTGCGCCTGCGCAGCGGGCGACGCGTTCGGCACCACAGGGTGATATTGGCCGTAGGCCAGTGCCACCACCCGCTGCGGCGCCACGGCATCGACCAGCGTGAGACGTTCCACCACCGACGTGGCGCGCGCCGCCGAGAGCTCCCAGTTGTTCGCGTACGGGCCGCCGGTGATGACTTGATTGTCCGTGTACCCGGCGACGTCGACGTTGTTGGCGTAACGGGCCAGGACCTGGCCCGAGGCGTCGACGATCTGCTGTCCCAGGGGCGAGAGCTGCGCCGAGTCGACCTGGAAGAAGGTCGAATCGGCTACCAGGCCTTCGACGAGCCCGGACGAATTGATGGAAAGGGTGACGTCGCCCAGCATCCCCCGCTGCGCCAGGGCCTGTGAGAGCGCCTTTTCGATCGCGCGCAGCTGGTCTGTCTCGTGTGCAGCGACCGACGGTCGCGTGCCGCGGGAGGGGTGGGGAGTCGTCCCGTGCACCGACGAGTCGTTCACGACACGATCGTCCGAGACCGACTCCTGGAACTCCTTGTATTTGGCCTCGTCGATCTTCGAGAGCGCAAACAGCACGATGAAGAGGACGAGCAAGAGGGTGATCATGTCGGCATAGGTGAGGAGCCAGCGATCCTGGTTGTCGCTGTGCGTCTCGGCCCGGTGCCGGTGCGCGCGACCCGTGCGGCGGGTGGCCGGCGTGGCTGACTTTGTCATGCCGCCTCCACGGCGACCAAGACCTCGGGGGCGGCAGCCGGGTTCTCGCTGCGTTCCGACGGCGGGAGGTAGCTGTAGAGGCGGTCACGCAGGTCCATGCTCGAGACGTTCAGCTGCATGGTGAGGAGGCCCTCGGTGACCATCTCGCGGTAGGCCACCTCCTCCTCGGAACGTCGTCGGAGTTTGTTGGACATCGGCAGCCAGACGACGTTGGCCAGCATGACGCCCCACAGCGTGGCGGTGAAGGCGGCTGCGATGGCCGGGCCGAGCTTCCCGGGGCTCTGCAATTGGCCGAGCACGCCGATCAGACCGATGACTGTGCCGAGGATCCCGAAGGTCGGTGAGTAGCCGGCCATGTCCGAGAAGAACTTGATGGCGGTGGCGTGGCGCGTGCGCAGGCCGTCGATCTCCGCGTCGAGGACTTCGTGGACCCGCTCGGGGTCGGAGGTCGAGGTGATCAGCTGGACCCCGGTCTTGAGAAATGGGTCGTCGGTCTCGAGTTGCTCGAGCACCAAGGGGTTTTGGCGCACCTCCTTGGCGACACCGAGCAGCTGGTCGATGGTCGTGCGCACGTCTGGCCGGTGGCGCGGGAACAGGACGCTTCTCGCGGCCTTGGGGACGGCCTTGAGCTGGCGCCGGTCGAAGCCGGCCATGGTCGCCCCGAGGCTCCCGCCGATGACGAGCAGCAGTGGCGGGACCTTGATCAGCGACGCCACGTGACCGTGGTCCATCGTCATGGAGACCACCACGGCGACGAGTGCGATCAGGATGCCGACCGGTGTCACGGCAGCACGTCCCCACCGGCGTCGGCACGCCCGGCCGTGGCGAGCACGGGCGCGACGGCGGGCATCTCTCGAAAGGCGAGAGCCAAGGCCCCCGCGAGCACCGCCTGCTTCTCGGCGCGGATGCGGTCCCTGATGGTGTCGACGTCGTCGCGCACCACGAAGTAGGTGCCGTCGGCAAGGTGGACGGCCGAGTTCGCTCCTCCCTCGATTCGCTCCACCAGGTCCTCGTTGAGGTACATGGTGGATCCGTCCAATTTGCGCAGGCCGATCACGGCTCCGTTCCCCCCGAAATTGCTCCGTCCACTGATCTGTAACGGCCCGCGGCGGTCCAGAGTTCAGGGTTGACGCGCCAGACGTGCCGGACCCGACGGGTATCAGGACATCTCGACCAGCGACTCGAGGGCCGTCGACGTGGAATCGACCACCTTCGTGTTGGCTTGGTACGCCGTTTGCGCCTCGATGAGATCGGTGAGCTCGGTGGCCAGGTCCACGTTCGAGCCCTCGACCGCACCACCCTGCAGGGTGCCCAGACCGCCCGTCCCCGGGATCCCCAGCTGCGGGTTTCCCGACGCGGCCGTGGGGAGGAAGTCCGTGTTGCCGACGTCTTCCAACCCGTTGGGATTGGCGAACTGGGCCAGGGCGATCGTGCCCAGGCTTTGGCTCGTCCCGTTCGAGTAGCTCCCGGTGATCGTCCCGTCGGAGCCGATCGAGTACGAGTCGAGCGTGCCAGCGGCATAGCCGTCCTGGCTCGTCACGGCCAGGGTTTGGTCGGAGGCGAACTGGGTGATGGCGTCCTGTGACCCGGGTGCCGGCAGGTCCAGGTTGACCGCTCCTCCGCTCCACGTGTAGTTGCTCGGGAGGTTGGCGATGGCGATGGGCGTCGCGTTCGTCCCGACGGCTGCTCCGTTTATCGACGCGAGTTGCCCGTTGTTGCCGAACACGATGGTCTGCGGCGCCGCCCACAGTGGCGAGGCGGCGCCGGCCACCGTGCCCTGGAGGCTCCAGGTGTTGGCGGCGCCTGTCGGGGTGAAGGTGAGGTCGACCGGCACGGCGTCGCCCAGCGCGTCGTAGATGGTGGTGGTGACGTTGACCGCGGCGGTCGAGCCGTCCGCCAGGTTGCCGCCCAGATTGATGTTGGCGGTCTGCGCCGGTGGCTCGGTCGATCCCGGGATGATGCTCAGCGGCGTCGGAGTCGAGGTCGTCGGTTGCCCCGTGGTCCAACCCAGGACGAGTCCGCCGCTCGCGGTGGCCAAGTTCCCGTTGGAGTCGATCTGCAGATCACCGTCACGCGTGTAGACCGTCTGCCCGTTCTGGCTGACGACGAGAAACCCGTTGCCCTCGATGGCGACATCGGTGCTGACGCCGGTCTGGGTCACCGGGCCCTCGGAGAAATTGGTGCTGATCGCCGAGACCTCGTCGCCCGCGCCGATGGACGAGGGGTTTGTGCTGGCCACGGTGGTACCCACCCCCGCTCCGGCCGGTTGGAGCTGCTCGGTCAGCAGGTCCTCGAATTCGGCCGTGCCCGACTTGAAGCCGTCCGTTTCGGAGTTGGCAATGTCGTTGCCGATCGTGTCCAGATCGGTCTGCATGGTTTCGATGCCTGAAGCGGCGGCACCGAGGGATCGAACGCTCATGTGATTGCTCCTTTAGGTCGTTGTCGTGTGCGTGGTCGCGTTGTTGGTCCGGCTCGTCAGCTGTCGCTGATCTGTTGGACGGCGGTGAGGTCCACGGTCGAGCCACCGACGTCGAGCAGCGGTCCGCTCGAACCGTTGGTGACGCCGGTCACTTCTCCGGTGAGGGTGCTGTCTCCGTCGCCGGCGGTGACGGTCTTGCCGATCAGCCCGGCCGCCTCGCCCATCTGTGACGCCGTCGAGACGGACTGGAGTTGTTCGACCTGGGACAGCGAGGCGATCTGGCCCATGAAATCGGAGGCCGACGTGGGGTCGAGTGGGTTCTGGTACTTCAGCTCGTCGACGAGCAGCGTGAGAAAGGTGCTGGGATCGAGCAGGCCGGCGGTCCCGTCGGCCGTTGCGCTCGCCTGCGTTGCGTCTTCCGCGCCAGTGCTGCCGCCGTTCACGGCTGAGACAGGTGTGGTCATCTGATGTCCCTTCGGTCGGGGCTGGAGGTCATAAGACAAGGTGCAGGCGGTCGGCGTGTCCGGGTGGCGGTGCTGCGGCTGCGGTTGCGGACGCGGACGGCTGGGAGGAGTCGGACAGGTTGCCCTCGGTCTCGCCACTCCGGCCGGAGTTCTGTCCTGCCTGCTCTCCGGTTGGCGCGCCCTGCTGCGCGGCGCCAGGGTCGCCCAGGGTCACGTCGACCTCGACGCCCCGCTGGGCCAGCTGCTCGCGCAAGTCGGGCAACGCGCTCTCGAGCGCGTCGTGGGCCGTGGCGTGCTCGGGGGACAGGTCCACCTGGAGCAGGTCTCCACGCAACGAGAGCCGTGCCTGCACCTGGCCCAGCTCGGGCGGATGCAGGTTCAACACGACGTTGTACGTACCGCTGCCGCGGCTGAGGACACCCGAGATGGTGGTGGCCAGCCCCGCTGTGTCGAGGGGCTCGTCGGATCCGAGCCCGGCGTCGGTGGCGTCAGCTCGCACGGAGCCCACAGAGTCCACGGAGTCCACGACTGCACTCGGCACCAGACCGCCGGCCGCGGTCGGCGCGAAGCGACCCGGTCCACGGCCCGGTCACGCCGGCCACGGGTCCGCGGGGCGGCGCGGCACTGGGGGGTGCCGCACCCGACATCGCGGCGCGGGACGCGGCACCAACGGACGCGGCAACCTCCGCAGACTCGTCGGCGGTCGGCACCGCACCGCGCCATGCGGGTGTGCCGGGTGCGGTGCCGAAGCCCGTGGACGACGGCGGGAGCGAGAGTAGTGGGCCGTTGTCGAGAGTCGTCGCCGCCGAGGTGACGATCGAGCTCGTGGACGTGCTGCCCGAGCCG
This sequence comes from uncultured Acidimicrobiaceae bacterium, assembly GCA_963736225.1. Lineage (GTDB taxonomy): Bacteria > Actinomycetota > Acidimicrobiia > Acidimicrobiales > RAAP-2 > Bog-473. Next base: position 178,786 of record CAVTOF010000005.1, read on the forward strand.
TCGCCGACGCCGGCACCAGCCGTCGCGGTCTCGTTGCCGCGTGCGGCGACGCCGAGCCCGGCAAGGCCGGCGACGGGCGTGGAGGGTCCGGTGTGCGCTGAGCTGGCATCGGCCGCTGTCGCGCCGTCGCCTCCGGGTCCATCCGCCTCGCGTGCGGCGTCGGAACCGTGTGCGGCGTCCCGGATCGTGCGCGCCGTCCGGGTCGAGCGCGGCGCCCGCTGCGTCGGTGCTTTCCGTACCCGTGACATCCGCGCTGCCCGTGACGCCCGGGTCGAGACCGCCGCGGTCACCGACGGCGACCGACGTCCCGCGCCCACGGCCGGCGTTGGACGCTGCGTCCGGGTGCGTCGCGGGCGGTCCAGGGACCGCGCCTTGTCCGGAGCCCGGCGCCCCGCCGTTGTGGTCGTCCCCCCGTCGTGCTGTCCGAGCGGTCCGTCCGGGCGGCGGAGCGCCCTGATCCCTCGAGAGGATCTGCTCGAACGGAGAGACCGCGCGGTCGTCCAGCGGCGTGTCGGTCGGCGTCTCCGGCGTGGCCGCCGGTGGCTCAGCGGGTCCGACCGTGGCCGGGCCGCCCCCGAGCGATGTCGTCGTCGAAACCGGCCCTGGCGTCACGAGACCCCCCCGCCACCGCTGCCGGAGAGGCCGGCGAGGGCGAGCACGGCAGGCACGTACGCCTGCGTCTCGGCATAGGGCGGTACGCCTCCGTACTGCTCAACGGCGCCGGCGCCGGCGTCGTACGCCGCCAGCGCATCGGCGTAGGAGCCGAATTGCCGGGTGTAGCTGCCGAGCAGCTGGGCCGCCCCGTTGATCGCCTGCGTCGGATTGAGCGGGTTCACACCCATGCCGGCGGCCGTCGACGGCATGAACTGCGCGATGCCCTCGGCCCCGGCCGAGCTGACCACCGCGGGCTCGAACCGACTCTCGTGATACAGGAGCGCGCTCAACAAGGAGGCCGGTATGCCGTTGGACGCTGCCGCCTGCTCGATCGTCTGGACGTACTGGTCGGGCACGGCGACGTTCCCGATCTGCGTCGATCCGCCGGCGCCCGCACCGGCCGCCGGAGCAGAGGTCGTCGACTCCGGATCAGTCGGGAGCACGCGCCGGATGGCGACCACGGAGTCCGCCGGGACCGATTGCACCTGCACGGTCGTCCCCGTGTGCGGCGCGTCGATCATCTCGCCGTTCCCGACGTAGATGCCCACGTGACCGGGCGCACTGGCCGTGCCGTCCGATCCGGCAAAGAAGAGCAGATCGCCCGGCTGGGCGTCGCTGAGCGACGGCACAGGGGTGCCGACCTGGCTCTGCTCTTCGCTCGTGCGCGGGAGCGAGATGCCGAGTTGCCCGTAGACGTATTGCACGAGGCCCGAGCAGTCGAATCCCGACGGGCTCGTGCCGCCCCACACGTAGGGGGTTCCCTCGAAGGATTCCGCCTCGGAGACGACGTCGGCGCCGCTGACGCTGCCTGCGCCCGCGCTCGTGTCCGCCGCGACATCGTCCACCGCGCCGGTGTCGGTGCTCCCCGCAACGCCGGGCGCCGTCTCGAGACCGGCACCACCCTCGGTCGCCAGCAACACGGCCAGCAGGTCGGACTGGTCGGACAGCGCCGTGTCACCCGACGCGGCGCTCCCCATGGCCCCGGCGTCGAGGAGGTCGTCGACCAGCCCGACTGCCGACTGCGAACTCGTTGCCGCGTCAAGGTCGGCCGCGAAGCCGGTATCGGCGCTGCCGGCCGCAGTGCCCGCACCGATCGCCGTGGTCCCCGCCGCTTCCTGCAGCTGGGCCAGCGTCTGTTGGATGTCGGCCAGTGTGACCGACGTCACCGTCATGGCGCACCCTGCGCGGCTCGGAAGCGGACCGTGGCCATGTCGTCGAGCTCGGTCACGACGGCACGGTCGGCCTCGAGCTGCCAGCGGTTCCGCTGGCGCTCCTCAAGCCGCTGCAGCGCACGACAGCGCCGTTCGGCCTCGACCCAGGCGGCGCGCGCCTCGTTCGCCCGAGTCTCGACCCTGGCCGCGTGCGCGTCGTGCCGCCGGATCAGGTCGGCCATGCGATCCGACTGGTCCTGGACCCACAAGAGGGCCGCCATGTCGGAAGGGCCTTCGGGAAAGCGCAGCTGCCGGGTCGCGGCGCGCAGCTGGGCGCACCGGGACTGCGCCGTGCGCAGGTCGCGTGCCGCCAGCGCGAGCCGTTGTGCCGCTGCCCTCTCTTGATGCTCGCGCACGCGGGCCACCGGCTCGAGACGGAAGCGGAACGCCTTCACGGCGCCGCGTCCTCGTCAGCGGCCAGCGCCATCAGACCCGAGAGGGCCGCATCGAGGTCGCTCACCTCGGTGACGGGCTGGCGCACGAACGCGTCGATGGCCGGTTTGCAGGCCACGGCCCGGTCGACCACCGCGTTGGTCCCGGGCACATAAGCGTCGATCTCGATGAGATCGCGCGCGTCACGCCAGGCGGCCAGCAACTCCCGCACACGAGAGCCGGCCCGGACCACGTCGCCGGATGCGATGGCAGGTGCCACCCGCGAGATGGATTCGAGCACGTCGACGGCCGGGTACTGCCCGCTCTCGGCCAGGGCGCGCGTCAACCGCACGTGGCCGTCGAGGATCGATCTGGTGGTGTCGGCGATGGGTTCGTTGATGTCGTCGCCCTCGACCAACACCGTGTACAGGCCCGTGATCGAACCCCGCTCGGCCCGCCCCGCCCGCTCGAGAAGGCGGGGAAGCAATCCGAAGACACTGGGCGGGTAGCCGCGGGTTGCCGGCGGCTCGCCGGCGGCCAGGCCGACCTCGCGTTGGGCCATGGCGAATCTGGTCACCGAGTCCATCATGAGCAACACATCGCGCCCGGAGTCCCGGAACCACTCGGCGATCCGCGTCGCCGTGAAGGCGGCGCGGATTCGCACCATGGCGGGCGCGTCGGACGTGGCCACGACGACGACGGCTCGCGCCAAACCGTCGGGACCGAGGTCACGCTCTATGAACTCCGCCACCTCTCGACCGCGTTCGCCGATGAGCGCCAGCACGGATACGTCCGCCTGGGTGCCACGGGCGATCATGGAGAGCAGCGACGATTTCCCGACACCGGACCCGGCGAAGATGCCGAGCCGCTGCCCCTTGCCGCAGGGGACGAGCGCGTCGAGCACCCGCACGCCGAGCGGCAGTTGTTCGTCCACGAGGCCGCGCCGCAAGGGGTGCGGCGGCACCCCGTGGACCGTCAGGTCGTCACCGCGCAGGCGCGGCCCGCCGTCCATGGGCCGGCCGAGCCCGTCGACGATGCGCCCGAGGAGATGGTCGTTCACGCGCAGAGAGATGGGTCGTCCGTACAACGTGGCCGGTGTGCCGGCCCGAAGGCCGGTGGTCTCGCCGAGCGGCACGCACACTGCCCTCCCGTTGTGCAGGGCAACGACCTCCGCCTCCAGGGGACCGTCGTCGAGCAGCAGCACCACCCCGTCACCGACCGCAGCGGGAAGCCCGGCCACCTCGATGGACATCCCGACGACCTGGTCGACGCGGCCATAGCGAAGGGGCCGGGCCGCGGCGTGCACCGACCGCGCGAGCTCCTCGAGCACCTCGGTCACGGCGCCTCCTCGTCGGACCCGGTGCGGGCCGCGGCCTGCTCGCCGATCAGAACGTCGCGTACCCGTTGCACGGCAGTGGAGATCTGGCTGTCGATGGTCGCCTCGCCGATCTCCACCAGCGCCCCACCTGGTTCGACCGAAGGGTCAGGGACGATGCTCAGTTCGCGCGTTCCCGCCAGGGCTTCGGCGTCCACGGCACGAAGCGCCGCCGCGTCGTCGGGGTGGATCCGCACTGTCGCCGGTACGGCGCTGTGGTCGGCGGCGAGTGCCCGGACCACCGCGTCGCGCCCAGGGTGGGCCGCCAGCGCCAGCTCGCGCCCGAGGAGTGTCTCCAAGAGTTCGAACGCGAACGCGGTCACCGAGTGTTCGAGTTGGTCCCGGCGTTCGTCGAAGGCGAGCGCGGCCGAGTGGGTGGCGTGCCCGATGGCTCTGAGCGCCTGCTTCAGGCCGGCCTGACTCCGGCGTGCCTCCGCCAACGCTTCGGCTCGGGCGGCCTCCTGGCCGGCGGCGTAGCCGACCTCGAAGCCGGCGACGCGCCCTGTGTCCGCTGCCGCAGGTTCGGCGTCACTGGACAGCGCGACGTAGTCGATCGGAACGCCGGGAACCTGCGGACGGGTTCGCACCGATACCCCGTGGGAGCGACCGAGGTCTCTCGTCGCCTGCAGGCCGCGACTCATCGGATCATCTCGTCGTCACGGGCGATGACGATGACGCCCTCGTCGTCGAGCTCGCGCGGCGGTCCGGACCACCTCGGCCTGCGCGTCGTCGACCTGGGACGTCCGCACGGCACCCAGGACCTCGAGCTCCTCGTCCAGTGACTTGGACGCCCGTTCGGTCAGGTTCTGACGAAGGCGCGCCATGGCGCCGTCGTCGAGATTGGCGCCTTTGAGCGCCACCGCCAGCGTGGTGGGCTGCACCTTGCGCAAGATCTGCTGCAGCGAGCGGTCGTCGAGTGCGACGACGTCTTCGAAGGTGAACAGGTTTGCTCGGATCTTTTCGGCCAACTCGGTGTCTTCGTCATCGAGCTGGCCGAGGATCTGGCGCTCTGTATTGCGGTCCGCGTGGGTGAGTATCTCGGCGATCGCCGACGCGCCGCCGACACTGCTGGTGGAGCCCAGTGTATGAAGGCTTCGCAGTTTGGCCTCGATGAGCGTGGTGGTCTGGCGGACGGCAGCGGGGTCCACCCGGTCGAGCTGGGCGATGCGCCGTGCGACCTTGATCCGGAACTCGGGGGGCAGCGCACCGATGATGCGAGCTGCGTCCTCAGCCCGCATGTGGGCGAGCAGGACAGCGACCGTCTGTGGTTGCTGCTCGGCCAGCACGCCCACCACCCGCCGTGGGTCGGCCGTGGCCAGCACGGCCAGAGGGCCCACCGCAAGCTTGGACTCCATTTGGTCGAGGACCTCGTCGGCACGCACCTTGCCCAGCCGCTCGCTCAGGAATTGGCGCGCCAGGTCGAGGCCCCCCTGGCTCACCAGTGACGTGCCCCGGACCCGGTCGACGAATTCGCCCAGCACGCCGACCACAGTGTCGGTGTCGAGAGACGGGAGGTTGGCGATCTCGGTGGTCAGCTCGATCGCGTCGGGGTCCGTCATCTCCCGCAGGATGGCGGTGGCGCGCTTGGGGCCCAGCTGGGCCAAGACGACCGCCACCTTCTGGCGGTTCGAGAGGGCAGCGTCAGCGGTGTCGTCGGTGGCGTGCGCGACGTCCTCCGGTGCGATGGCGGCCTCGGCTTGATCGAGGGTGGTCACGGCGGGATTGGTCATACCGGCAACGCCTTGGGTTGGCCCGGCGTGTCCGCGCGGTCGTTCGCCCACAACCGCAGCAGCGCGGCGGCCTCGGCCGGCCGATCGGTCACGAAGTCGTTCACCTGGGCCAGCACCGCCTCGGGCCCGAACGAGAGCGCGGCGGCCTGACCGACCACGGGAAGCTCACCGGTCGGGTCGCGCTCGACCTCGATGCCGCCAGGCTCGAGTGGCAACGCGGAGGCGGTCGGAAGCTCGCCGAGCGGAATCTCCTGGTACAGCGGGCGACGCCGGCGCGACGCCCACACGGTGGCGGCGACCATGGCCGCGATGAGCAGGATGAGGCCGCCCACCTCCGCCGCCCGATCCATGAGCTGGGAGTGCCCGGCTCCGGCCGCGGCCACGGCGGCCTGCTTGTTGGTCGCGGCGAACGGCAGGGCGGACACGACCAGCTGGTCGCCACCGTTGAGGTTGAGCCCCGCTGCGGCCACGACGAGTGAGCGGATCGTGGCGTCGTTGATCTTGCGCGCGGCCGACGAGTTGAGCAGGACGGCGACCGAGGTCTTCTGGACCTGCCCCGGTGCCTGTTTGACGGTCTGGGTCACCTGGCCCACGGCGTTGGTGATCTGGGAGCTGGTGCTGGTGTAGGTGCCGTTGCCGCCCGTGGTGGTCGCGGGTTGGGTCGAACCGAGCACGCCCGCCGGCGGCGCTCCGGTACCGGTGTAGCTGCTGTTGGACGTCGTCTGTCCTGTGGGGGCGCTGACGGGTTGACCCGCCGCGTTGGTCTGGAGCCCGTTCGTCGTCGTTTGCGTCTGGTTGAAGTCGAGCACTGCGTTCACTTGCACTGCCGCGTTCCCGGTCCCGACGACGCGGCTCAGGAGCGACGTCAACGAGGTGGCGACGCTGTTGTCGTAGGAGTCGGTCTGTTGGGCGTCCGAAGCGCCCGACGTCCCGTCGGTGTCACCGGGAGCCGTGAGGACGTCGCCGTGGTTGTCGACGACGGTGACGTCGGAGGCGGAGAGCCCCGGGGTCGACGATGCGGCCAAGTGGACGATGGCTTGCACCTGCCCCGAGGAGAGGACGGTGCCAGGGGTGAGGTCGACCAGGATGGACGCGGTCGTGGGTTGCGTCGTGCCGATCGCGAAGTCGCTCTGCTGCGGCACGACCAGGTTCACCTGGGCCGACTGCACGCCCTGGATCGACTCGATCGTCTGCTCGAGCTGGCTCTCGAGGGCTTGCTGGTACTCCACCTGTTGCACGAAGTCAGAGGTGGTGATGCCGCTCTTCTCGAGGTTCGAGAAGCCCACGTTCCCCGACTGCGGGAGGCCTTGCTCGGCCAGGGCGATCCGCTCCTGGTCGACGTCCGCCGCCGGGACCAGCACGGTGGTCCCGCCATTGGCCAGTTGGTAAGGGATCTTCGAACTGGTGAGCTGCTGCGTGATGGCGCCGGCGTCGGCCGTTTGCAGGTTGGTGAAGAGCGGCTGGTAGCTCGGCCGGGATTCGGCCCGCATGAAGATGACGCCGCCGACGACGGCGACGACGAGGGCCAGGGCGACCATCGCCTTCTGTCCGAGCGTGAAGTCCGCCAGGACGGAGCCGGCCCGGCCCCGTGCCGAGGAGAACGTGTCGCGGGTGAACGGCAACATGGCCACGGCTAGGCCTGCATGTCCATGATGGAGTTGAAGGCGTCGACCGCCTTGTCGCGAACTGTGGTGACGAGCTGCGTCTCGAGGTCGGCCTGGGTGGAGGCGACGGTGACATCGGCGATGTTGGCGTCGCCGGCTGCAGCCTGGAGCGACAGGTTGGTGGCGGACTGCTGTGTCGCGTCCAGGGAGTCGAGCGCGTTCCCGAGGACGTCGGAGAACGACGTGGGCGCGGTACCCGACGCGCCCGACGCGCCCGCCGCGCCCGACGCGCCCGCAGTGGCAGACGGCGCGGCCTGCGCCGCGCCCGCACTCACGGCCGAGCCGACGCTCGGGATGGCAGGGATGGCGGGGATCACGTCAGGCCTTGATGCTCAGGATGGACTGGTACGCGCTCGTGGCGTGCGACAACACGGCGGAGTTGGCCTGGTACGAGGTCTGGGACTGGATGAGGTCTGTCATCTCCTCGCCGAGGTCCACCACGGGGTACTCGACCTCGCCGCTGGCGTTGGCCACGGGGTTCGTGGGGTCGTACTCCTCTTGGCCCTGCGCCGGACCGAGGTCGATGGAGTCGACCCGTACCCCGTCGCCGCTCCCGTCGGGTTCGGCCGCGGCGCCGGCATCGACGTACTGCGCCTGATAGACGGGCTGACCCGGGGTCACACCGTCTTCCATGTTGGCCACGTTGCCGCCGATCGTGTCGATCCAGGTCTGGTCGACGGCGGCACCGGATCCGGCGATGTCAATCGCTTCCCACATAGGACCTCCTAGCCTGTGATGGCGTCCGAGAGCACGGCGAACTGACCGTCGATGGAGTTGACGACGGTCTGGTTCTCCAGATCGTTCTCCTGCATGAGGGTCATCTCCGTCGGCAGCGAGACGTTGTTCCCGTTGGTTCCCGACGGGAGACCTTCGGGGGTCGTCTGGGCGCTCGCCACCCCGCCGTCGGACAGCGCCTGAGCCAGTGACGACTGGAACGTCACCTGGTCGGCCTGGAAGTTCGGGGTGTTCTCGTTGGCGATGTTGTTGGCGATGGCCTGTTGCTGGTCGACCACGGAATCCAGCGCGAACTGCAGGATCCCGATCGATTCGGCGGCGTCGGTCACTCTTCGGACTCCTCGATGCGAGCAGAGTTGGCCGGCCGTCCTGGCCGAACATCGAGCAGTCCGTGCTCGCCGTTTCTTCTACGGACCCCCCGGGCGAAAAGTTCAGGGGGTCTGGGCTTCAGGCCATCTGGTCGACGTAGTGGGGGACGGACCGCGACTCGACCCGCGGCGGCGCCAGGTGGCATTGCATGTCCGCCATGCGCGTGGCGACCTCGAGCGCCAGCTGGTCGTAGGCGAGGGCCAGACGGCGTGCCTGCGGCTGGAGCTCGTCGGGCAGCGCGCCCGCCGGATGCCCGGGCGGCTCGGGTGATGCCGTGCCCTGCTCGACCGCCCGGCGCGCGGCTCGCAGGTGCTCCGCGGCGGCCTCGAGATAGTCAGGCCAGGTGTCGTCGGCCATCGACCACCTCCGGTTCGGCGACCGCCCGCCGCCAGGCCTCCCGCAGCGGCGCCACGATCTGGCCGCAGCGGTGGATCTTCGAGAGGTCCTTGGTGAGGTTGGCCTCGATCAGCTCGGTGAGCAACAGCTCGTAGAGACCGAGCAGCGTGCGTCCGCCTTCGAACCCGTCCGGCCGCAGGCTGTGGCGCAGGACGCGGACGATCTGCTGGGCGTGTTGGAGCCGCTCGTTCGTCGCCAGGAGGTCGCCGCCCTCGAGGGCGCGCTCGGCGATCTCGATGTCCGCGGCCATCCGGTCGAAGAGCATGACGAGCAGCTGCGGTCCGGGCGCGGTCTGGACGGCCTGGCTCTGGTAGCGCAGCGCGGCGTCCTGGGTGGTGCTCATCGTGTCAGCCCGGACTCGATCCGGAGCTCGACGACGTGTTCGACGAGCTCAAGTTGGACGACGACGACGAGGTGCCCGACTGCGCGTTGAGGAACGAGCTCGTGGCTTGCAGCTTGGACAACGTTGCCTCGAGGTTCGTGAACTCCTGGGTGAGGGCCGCTTGTTGCGTGGCCACCAGTTGCTGTTGCATGGTGATCTCGCTGTTGACCTCTTGCAGCGTGCCCTGGAGGCCGGCAATGGAATCGGGCACGAGTCCGCTCGGGGCCAACGATGACGTCTTGGCCAGATGGGCCAGTCCCTGCGCGAATCCCGGTGCGTATGTGATGGTGCCGAGCGTCGTCGGGGTCGTGATGCCGGTCGCGCTGACGTCGACGACGAGACCGGTGGCGGGGTCGCCGCTGGAGACGAGGCTGAGGTCCTGTCCGTAGCCGGTCGCCGTCACGCCGTCGATGGTGCCGGCGACGTCGACCCCGCTGTAGGTCGACCCCCCGGTGGTCAGGCCGAGCTGGTCGGCGGCCGAGGCCGACACGGAGAAGGTGGCCGCCGCGCCGTACGAGGCGCTGGCCAGCTGGACCTGGTAGGCCCCGGCCGATCCCGTGAGCGCGGCCGAGGCGCCGATGCCCGCGGTGGCCAGGGCGGAGTTCAGCCCGCTGATCACGCCGGCGATGCTCTCCCCGGCGGCCGCGGCGTACGTCGCTGTCGCCGACCCGCTGGTGACGGTGTAGGTCTCCGCCGCCGAGAGGGCAGACGTCGGTGCGGACCACGTGGCCGAACCGGTGTCGACGGCTTGCGCGGCCGACTGAGACACGGTGACTGTGTAGGAACCCGGCGCGGTGTCGTCGCTGGCCCCCGCCACAGTGGCCGCGCCGTCGAGGGAGGGCGACGCGGCAGTGAAGGTGCCGCCTTCGGTGAACATCGCTTGGACCGCAGCGGGGTTCTTGGCGTACGCGGCCTCGAAGGCGGACTGGTTGAAGGTGATCGTCCCCTGCGAAGTGATCGCCAGCCCGGCCGACTCGCCGGCCGTTCCGTCCGAACCCGCCCCCGACGTGCCGACGGCGGTACCCACCGCGGCGAGAATCTGTTGGGCGAGGCTGTTGAGGGAGGTCGCACCGTTGAGAATGGCGGCCGTGTTGGTGGATGCGTTGTAGGCGGTGTCGGTCGAGATGGTCGAGATCACCTGGTTTGCTGCGGTGACCAGTGTCTGCACGGTGGTGGCCAGCTGCGTGCCGTCGGGCGAGACGGTGATGGTCACGGGCGAGGAGCTGGCCTGCGCGAGGTTGACGGTCACGCCCGGCAGCAGTCCTGTCACTTGGTTGGAGGCCGAGACCACCTGGTAGCCGCCGGTGCCCCCGATGGAGATGACGGCGTTCTGACTGGCCGTCGTCGTGGTCAGCGTGCCCAGACCCGAGGTGGCGAAGGCCCCCGCGTCGATCGTCGTGGCGGCCGCGGTGCCCGTACCGTTCGACGTCAGCTCCAGGGCGTACTGGTTGGCGCCCACCTGGAGGGCGTTGGCCGTCACGCCGACGCCCGCGGCATTGATGGCGTCGACGACCGCGCTGAGCGACCCGTTGCCTACCGAGACGTTCTGGGCGGTGATCGATCCGGCGGTGAGCCCTCCTTCGAGCTGCACCTGCAGCGTGCCGCCGGCGCCCGAGCTCAACGTGACCGCCGTCGTGCCCGAGCCTGCGATGTCGTTCACGATTGTCGAGGTGCCGTCGAGGTCGATCACGCCGTCGATACCGGTGACCGCCGAACCTGCGGCCAGGTTCAGAGCAGCCGCGGCGGAGCCTCCAATGATTTGGAGCGATGCCGTGGAGCCCTGTTGGGCGGTGGCCACAGAGAGGAGGCCCGACGTCGTCACCGTGGCGTTCAACGTGCCGCCGGACGCCTGGGTTACCGCCTGGGCCAGCTGCTGGGCGTCATAGGTGCCTGACGTCAGCGTGAGGGTCTGGGCGGCGCCGTCGACCACCACCGAGAGCTGGTCGTTCGACCCGTCGATGGTCACGCTGGACGCCAACGGCGCTGTCCCCGTGAGTGCCGCGCCCGACGACGACTGGGTCACGGTGATGGTGTGCGCACCGGACGCCAGGCCCGATGCGGTACCGAAGGAGGCGATGCCGAGTCCGGCGCCGCCGGAGCCGATGAGCAGATTGCCCGACGCCACGACGTCGTTGGGCGAGGCGACCGTCCCGCCCGAGATCTGGGTCGACCCGGTCGCCAATTGGTCGACGGCGAACGTGAGGGTCCCGCTCTGGGTCCCCGACGTGACGCTCGCCGTTGCCTCCGACGCGTTCGACGAGGCGGTCGTGAAGGCTTGCTCGTAGCTGGCGGGGTCCGCCAGCGCGTCCGACGCTTGTTGCAGTGCTAACAGCTGGGAGTTGATGGTCTGGTACGCCGAGATCTTGGCGTTGATGGCCGACTGCTCGTTCTGGAGGCTGGTGAGCGGCTGTTCGTAGACGGCCATCTCTGCGCTGATGATCGATTGGGTGTTCAACCCGGAGACCAGGCCGGAGAAACTGACAGGGCCGTTGACCATCGTGTCCTCCCCTTCCTCTCTTCGTGTCGTTCTGCGCCGTCATGTCGCGGCGCCGGCCGTCGTGTCGCGGTGCGGGACGTGGGGCGGGTCCCCCCGAGCCGAGTCGACTCAGGGGGTGCCCGCCCCGCGTGTGCTTCGCTGTCCCGCCCCCCAGGCCCCCGCCCCGGGGGAAGGGGTCGCGGGCTACTGCAGGAGCTTGAGAGCCAGGCTCGGCAGTTGCTCGGCCTGGGCCAGCACGGCGACGCCGGACTGTTCCAGGATCTGGTCCGACGTGAACGTCGCTGTCTCAGAAGCCACGTTGACGTCGACCAGGTTGGCGTGCGCAGATTCGATGTTCTGCTGCGCCGTGGTCAGGTTCGAGGCGAGCGCCTGAATCTGGTTCTGGGTTGCGCCCACGTTGGCCGCCTGGCTGGCGACCGTCGCGATGGCAGCCTGGACGGCGCCCATTGCCGTCTCCGCAGCGGCGGTCGTCCCGACATTGACCGCCGCGGCGTTGACACCGAGTGCCGTCGACGTGGCGGCGGCGATGGTGACCACCACTTGGTCGCTCGCGCTGTTGTACGGACCCACCTGGAACGTCTCGCCCGCGTAGGTTCCACCGAGCAGCGGCGTCGTGCCGTAGGTGGTGCTGCTGGCGATCTGGTCCAGCTCGGACTGCAACGAGGAAAACTCGGCCTCGACCGCCGCACTCGTTGACGCGTCCTGGACGCCGCCGTTGGCAGCTTGGTTCGCCAGCGTGTTCATGGTCTGGAGCACCGAGGCTTCCTGGTTGAGCGCGCCCTGTGCGGTTTGGAGCACCGACACGGCATCCTGGGCGTTGCTGATCGCCTGTCCGTAGCCGTTCGACTCCTCCTGCAGGTACTGGCCCACCAGGTAGCCGGCCGGGTCGTCGGCTGCCGTCTGGATGTTCAATCCAGACGAGAGCTTGTTGACGGCCGACGACAGCATGTCGCTGGTCGCGTCCAGGTTGTTGTACGCCTCGACAGCGGTCGAGTTGTCGTTGATGTAAAGCCCTGACATGTGAGTGTCCTCCTGTGACGTTGACCCTCCCTCGGGAGGGGGAGCTTCCGTGCTCCACATCGATTACGTCACGTGAGCGGCGGGAATTCAGGTGGATGCGCCCATCGGATCGAGCGACGGACGGGATTGTCGGCCGCTTGTCACAGTGTTGCCTTCAGTTTCTCGGGGAGTGCCCGATATCGCACGGGGGGGAGACTTCATTGGCACTGCAATGACGCGCGATCGGAGGGTTTGATGACGCTCGTTGGGCCGATGGATTCCAAGAGGGGGGAATCCAGCGTGCGGACGATTGAGCACGAGACAACAACACCGGAAACACTCTGGGGGGAGTATTGGCAGGACCGATCCATTGAACTTCGGAACCGCTTGGTGACCTACTACGCGCCGCTGGTCACGATCGTGGCCCGTCGATTCGCCCGGCGGGCACGCTCGATGGAATCGCTCGAGGAGCTCTACTCCTTCGGCTGCTTCGGGCTCATCGACGCGGTCGAGCGCTGGGATGCGTCGGAGGGATTCAAGTTCGCCACGTACGCCACCAGACGTATTCAAGGAGCGATCCTCGACGAGCTCCGTCGGGAGGACTTCCTCCCGAAGCGGCTGCGGGCGCGGGTGCAGATCTACAACGTCACGCGCGACGATGTCACCGCTCGGTTGCACCGGTCGCCCACGATCAAGGAGATGGCGGACGAACTCGGCGTCAGCGTGGACGACGCGATCAAGCTGCACGACGACGCGACGGTCCTGACACATCTGGCGCCGCTGGTGACCGGAAGCGAGGCGACCGAGGGTCGCCTGCTCGGCGCGGCGACGCCCGCGCCCTCGCCGGTCGAGCGGGCGGAGATGGCAGAGACGCTCGAAACGGTGAAGGCAGCGTTGCGCCGGCTCACCGAACGTCAGCGCCAGGTTCTCGTGCTGCATTTTCTCGAGGGCATGACCAAAGGCGAGATCGCCGACGTGCTCGGCGTCGGTCGCTCTCGCATCACCCAGCTCATGCAGCAGGGGCTGCGCAATCTGCAAATCGAGCTCGGTCTCGAGGTGCCCGACGACGACGCCACCCAGCCTTCCGGCCACGCGTCTCGGTCGCGTTAGCCCGCCGGCTCAGGTGACGCTGCGGACTCGATCACGCCCGACGCCGGCGGAACGGTCGTCAGGGCTGCCGGCGGGGCTGCCGGTGAGGCTGTCCTCGAGGACGTCGGGCAGGCCCGGCGCCAGCCGGCCGACCTCGGCCATCGAGGCCTGGCGCGCAGCCGGGGCGAGCAGAGCGAGCGCCTCCTCGATGCCCGCGATGACGTCACGTTCGCCGAAGACGCCGAAGGCGGCGGCTCCCGCCCTGATCCTGACGGCGGGTTCCGCGTTGCCGGCGACGATGGCCACCAGCGGGCAGGCATGGGCCAAGCCGCGGGCTCGCAGCCGCGACGACCATTGCAGCGCCCTCGCCACGGGCAGCTCGGGCGCAATCCGGGCCGCGGCCGCGAGCGGCTCGAGCCGGTCCGGAAAACGCGCCCACGCGCCTTCGATCAGGACGTCGGCCAGGGGAGGTGGCTGGCGGAGCATGCGTCCCAGCATGGCAACGAGGTCGCCCTCGGTCAGGGCGGATGCGATTTCTGCCGGTGAGCGGCCGGCTCCGAGCAGCCACCGGACGAGCTCGCCGATGTCCGCCTCGAGCACCCCGTCCGACCGGACGGCCTCGAGGACCACGTCGGCCGCCTCGCCGAAGCGGCCAAGGGTGGCCAGCGCCTCGCCCCGTATGGCGGCGACCATGTGGGGCGCGTACTCCATTCCGTCGTCGTCGCGCGCATTGGGTGGAATGCGGCCGAGGAGGGCCAGCCCCTCCTCGGCCTGACCCATGGCCAGGCGGGTGCGACCCTCTGCGATGTCGGCCGCCACGGGCGAGTGCGAGAGCTGCCGAAGCACGGCCACCCGGTCCAGTGCCTCGTCGTAGCGCCCCATCCGGCCCAAGATGTAGGCCAGGTTGCTGACCGCCAGCCGTCCGGTGATGGGGTCCGGCGACATCTCCGCGGCGCGGGAGAGTTGTTCGACGGCCTCGTCGCTCCGTCCGGCGGACTCGAGGGCGCGGCCGTAGTTCATGAGCGCGTACGAAGGTGCCTGCCGGTCATCGCTCAGCGCGGCTTCGGCCAGGCGCAGGTTGCGCTCGCTCTTGTTCCGCGCCTCGAAGATGCCCGCCTCGTAGCCGTGGTGCAGTATCCGGGCACCCGACAAGCAGTCGGTCCGCAGCGGACGTCGAGGATCGTCGGCGGCGACCACCTGTTCATGGAGCCGGTGCAGCCAAGCGCAGGATCGACGACGGAACAGCCTGAGCGCGCTGTGCACCGACCGCGGATTGCCGGCGCCGTGAAGGTTCTCGATCGCGACGAGGTACGCCTCGACGTTCCCTGCCCGGTCGAGGAGTTGGCGGCGCACTGCCTCGGGATTGGCTTGCAGCCGTTCGTCGGCGTCGATGGACAGCACCCATTCGCCACAGGCATGGGCCAGGGCAGCGTTGCGGGCCTGCGCGAACGAGTCTTCCCAGTGGCCCTCGATCACCCGGGCTCCTGCCTGGCGTGCGATATCGATCGTGGCGTCACACGATCCGGTGTCATAGACGACAACTTCGTTGGTGAGATCGTGCAACGAGTCGAGACACTCCGGCAGCATGGCCTCCTCGTCCTTGACGATGAGGCAGGCACTGAGCAACGGCAGGCGCGGGAGGGCTTCGCTGCCCCATTCGTCGACGAATCGCTTCTGGTTGGTTGCCTGCACCTGTCGCCAATCAACGTCGTTCGCATCGAAGGTGGCATGACCTCGGTGGTGCACGAAGGATCCGTGCGCCACGAGCAAGCGCAGGCCGACTTGGGTGAGGCGCACACAGAGGTCGTCGTCCTCGAAGCCGCCGATGCCATAGCGTTCGTCGAAACGTCCGATGCGGTCGAAGACGTCACGCCGCACAGCGAGACAGAATCCAACCAGGCGCTGCACGTCGGTCGTCGCGCCACGGTGCTGGTTGCGCCAGGCCCGAGCTGATCGAGCGAATACATCGGGCTGATCCGGTGAGTATCGGACGGCAGTCGTCGCCTGGTGGCCGGACACGTTGTCCGATCGCGGGCCGACCGCCCCAACGTCGCGCTCGACGAGTGGGGCCACCAACTCTTCGAGCCATCCTTCCGCGACGACGGTGTCGTTGTTCAGAAACACAACGGCTTCACACCGCGCCGCCGCGGCACCCTGGTTGCACGCACGTGCAAACCCCTGATTCTTCTTGTTGGCCACGACCTGTACCCACCGGTAACCAGTGAGTGCGTGCGCAGTTTCGTCGTGCGAGCCGTTGTCGACCACCACGACCTGGTCGCCGGGACCGAGCGTGGGGCAGAGCGCGTCGAGGCAACGTCGGGTATGCGCCCAGGCGTTCCAGGCCGGAATGACAATGCTCACCGTCGGGCGGTGAGTGGGTGCGTCGTCGTGCCCCACGGTTCCACTACGTCTCGCCGTGGCGAGGAATCCAGGGGGACCCTCTCGTAGACGGGGCAAGGGCTAGCGTGGTGTCGTGGCGGTAACAGCCGAGGACATCGACCAATTGTTGGAGTCGACAGCGGCAATCGGAGCGGACGTGTCAGTCGAGCGAATCAGAGCGTGGCGCGACGAACTGGCGCATATCGCGGTGCTCTTGGCCTATCCGCGGCACGTCCTGTCGGTGGACGTCCGCATCCTGAGGGAGGCCAGCGAGACGCCAGGCACGAGTTTCGCGTCGGTCGTGGACTCACTGCCCGAGACGCTGGCGTCCGCGTCTCTCGGGGGTGGCTGGTCGCTGTCACCCGACGCCCCGGCGACGATGAACTCCGCGGAGCAGCTGATCGAGGGAGAGGCGGACGAGTTGCTCGCCCTGCACCAGAGGCTGGCGCGTGCGGATATCTCCACACCGGCCGACCTCGCACCCCTGATGGCGGACCTCGAGGACGAGTTGGCCGCGGTGACCCGGCGGTGGGAAGACGCAGAATCCCGCCTGAGGAATCTGCAATCGCAACTCGTCACCAAATACAAGACCGGGCAGGCGTCTGTCGACGACTGGCTCCGCTGAAGTCTTCGCGGTACCGGCGCTGCGCCGATGGAGGTGCTCAGGCCCTGAGGTCGATGTCCCCGCCACTGCGTCCGCGGGCCTCCTGGCCTTCCTGGCGGTAGGTCGCCGCGGGGTCGCCTCGTGCTGCGGTTGATCGTCGCGCGAATATCCGGCGTGCCGCCCGACGGTCGGGCAACAGCCTGCGTTCCCGTCGTCTCCCGACACCGCGACACGACGCATCGTCCTCGAACCCATTGAGGAACTCAGCCAGGAGTACGTACGCCTTCTCGACCAGCGCGGCCGCTTCGGCTTCGAACGTGGTGTCCTGCGCCTTCGCAAGCAATTTGGCCGCCAATGCAAGATTGCTCCGGTTCATCCTGTCGTTCATGCTACGCCCGACGTGTCACTCGCTGACCTCAATTCCCAGATAGCGCTCGAACACGTCTTCTCCTCGGAGGTCGGCGGCCGACCCCGAGAACACGATCTGGCCGCGGTTCATGAGATACACGTTGTCGGCGAGGTCGAGTGCCCGCGTGACGTACTGCTCGACGAGCAGAAGCGACGCGCCACTCGCCACGATCTGAGTCAGTGCCTCGAAGACCTGATCGACGAGTACCGGCGCCAGCCCGAGTGACGCCTCGTCGACCACCACGATCGCGGGATTCGACAGGTAGGCCCTCACCAGCGAGAGCATCTGCTGTTCACCGCCGCTGAGGCTTCCGGCCTGCTGTCCGAGGCGCGTGGCCAAGGCGGGGAACCGGTCCGCCGCCGTGAGGAGGCTTTCCTGCTCCTTTCCTTTGGGCGAGTACAAGACGATGTTCTCTTTGACGGTCAGGGAGGGGAAGATCCCGTGTCCTTCCGGCAGGTGGCAGAGCCCGCGCCGCGCCAGCGCGTAGGGCTTCTTGCCTGTCACATCTTCTCCGCCGAGCAGGATCCGGCCGTCCATCGGCTTGATGAGCCCCGACGCGGTGCGCAGCGTCGTCGTCTTGCCTGCACCGTTGGGACCCAACAGCGCGACGACCTTTGAATCAGGAACCGACATGGTCACATCGCGCAGGACGACGGTCTCGCCGTACCCGGCTGTCACCGCCTCGAGCTCAAGCACCGCGTACTCCCGCTGACCGGGCAGCACTGCCACCGGATCCACTCTCACTCTCCGAGCCGAGATACGCGCTCCGCACGACCGGACTCGCCAGCATCTCGGCGGGAGTTCCCTCGAAGATGAGTTGACCGAAGTCCAGCACGTAGATGTTCCGGCAGACTTGGCGTACCAAGGCCATGTCGTGCTCGACCAGCAAGATGCCGAGGCCACGTTCGGCCACCGCGCTGGTCAGGATCTCGCCGAAGCGTCTGGTCTCCCCGCTGTCGAGGCCCGACGACGGCTCGTCCAGTAACAACAGGTCGAACGGTCCGGCGAGCACACGTGCCAGCTCGACCATCCGTCGTTGCCCGACCGGGAGCAGCCCCGCCTGGAGAGATGCCAGAGGGCCGATGCCGGCGAGTTCGATGGCGTCTTCGACTGCCCGATGCACAATCGCACGTTGGGCCGCGCTGCTCACAAGCTGGCGGACCGGATTCGCACCGGCCATCGATGCCTCCCGGCCCAGGGCGACGTTCTCCCTCACGGTGAGGGACGAGAACAGCTCGACCCGCTGGAACGAGCGCCCGAGCCCGAGCCGGGACCGGCCGGCCGACCCGAGGGATGTGACATCACGTCCGTGCAGCACGATGCGGCCCTCGGTCGGCTTGACCAAGCCCGAGCAGGCGTTGAACGTCGTCGTCTTCCCCGCTCCGTTG
Source organism: uncultured Acidimicrobiaceae bacterium (assembly GCA_963736225.1). GTDB lineage: Bacteria > Actinomycetota > Acidimicrobiia > Acidimicrobiales > RAAP-2 > Bog-473. The sequence goes on from CAVTOF010000005.1 coordinate 197,039, forward strand.
GGACCCACCAACCCCGTGATGGTCGCCATCGGCGCGCTGAGGCTGACGTCTTGCACGGCCGCAATGCCGCCGAACCGAACGGACAGTCGCCGGACCTCGATCCCGGCGCCCCCTCGCTTGCGTGCAGTCGTCGTTGCGGCGGTGACCTCCGTGTCGTGACGTGCGGCCTCCCCCTCCGCCGAGGCCGCCTGTGCCACTGCGAGACGCACCTGTTCCTCGGTCACCGTCTGTTCGGGTTGGCGTCCGCCGATCCGGTCGAGGATCTGGCGAACTTTCAGCGGCACGGTCGCGGTCCTGCTGGCGAAGACAGCAAAGCCTGCCGCCAGCACGCCGAAGAGAATCTGGAGGTAGGTGGTGACGTTGTTCGCCGTGAAGTAGCCCGGGATGATCGAGACGCCCAGAGCGGCGATGAGTGCGTACCACGGCTCGGCGCCGACGGCGATGACGACCAGCGCCACGTAGACCAGAGACTGGAAGGGGTCGTAGTTGCTCCCGACGGCGTAGTGGTACTCGATCGCGATGAGCGCGCCGGCGAGGCTGGCGAACGCTGCCGAGATGCAGAAGATCAGGACCTTGATCACGTTGGTCGTGGCGCCCTGGGTCTCGAGTGCCACCGGAGAATCCGACAGTGCGCCGAGGAGGCGGCCCATCCGGCCGTGCTGGATTGCCATGATCACAACCGTGCAGAGGACAGCCGCGAGCAGCAGCACGTAATAGAAGCCCCGGTCCGACGCCAGAGACAGACCGAAGACGCTCATCTGCGGCCGCGGCGCCGGGATTCCTGCGGTTGTCAACCCGAACATCAGGTTCGTGGAATAGAAGAGGTACTGCAGGAGGATCCCGAAACCCAGTGTTGCGAGCGCCAGGAACAAGCCGGAAAGCCTGATGGCCGGGATCGACACGATGGCCCCGACCGGCAGGGCGACCAACATCGCCAACACCAGCGCAAGCAGCCATGGCAGGTGATAGCTGTCCGCGAAGTGTGCGAATGCCGAGGCACCGACGGCCGCGAACGCAAGGTGGCAGAGCGAGATCTGACCGGAGACACGGACCAGCAGGCCGAGCGACAGCAGCAGGATCGCGTCCGCCAGGAAGGTCGCCCAGATGGCGAGGTTGTCGCCCACCAGGTTCGGGACCAGGCACAACATGACCAGGACCACCGCGAACGCTCCGAGCCGCACCCTCCAGGGCGCGTACCACGCCTTGCGAACCGGGAGCGTCGTGACGATCCGGCGCTCTGTCAGCCGTGCCTTCGGGGTGACGACCAGAGCCACGAAGAGCACGATGAACGGGATGGCAGGGGGCAGCCCGCTCAGCCAGCTGATCGAGACGGCGTACTTGGTCGCCAGCGATCCCGCGATGCCGATGAACAGACCACCGGCGAAGGTCAGCGGAAGGCTCGAGAAGTAGCCGATCGCTGCTGCGCCGAACGCGTAGACGACGAGGGTCGAGATGATCACGGCATTCAGGCTCAACCCGGGCGCCAGGAGCAGTCCCGCCATGGAGCAGAACGTCATGCTGATGACCCAGGCCCAACGTCGCACCCGAATGGGGTTCTCGCCGGTCATCGACAGGAGATCGGGGTTGTCGACGACACCGCGCATGGCGAATCCCATCCGCACTGAGCGGAAGAAGTAGTAGAGGACAGCCGTCGCAATGATGGAGATGATCGTCACCGTGATCTGGTCCCAGCCGACGTTCACGCCGAGGATCGGCACGGTTGAGCTGGGCAGGAATTGCGGAAAATTCACTTCGTTGTTCCCGTACCAGAGCTCACCGACACCCAACACGATGAGCAGCAGGCCTACGGTCGCGACCACCTTGAGGGTCGCACCCACGGGCTCGAGGGCGCGTCCGAGCAGCTCCATGAAGAGTCCCTCGATCGGGCCCAGCACCAGGACGCACACGACTGCCGCCAGTCCCCATGGCCAGCCGTGCTCGTCGTGCAGCCAGTAGAAGACGAACACGGTGAGAGCCGCGATCGCGCCGTAGGCGAGGTTGAAGATGCCCGAGGTCTTGTACGCGAGCACCAGGCCGACGCCGGCCAGGCCGTAGACGGCCCCCGTGGCGAGACCAATGACGATGAAGGGCAAAAAGTCCTGCACAGGTCAGCGCTCGCCCACCGTGACGCCGCGGCGGACCTCGTCACACCGCGAGCCGATGTCGCTCGAGCACGTCCTGGCCAAGTTCTCGTCCCCCCTTGCCATGTCCATCCCTTCGGACACGACGTACACGTAGTCGATTGGGTTCGGCCGCGCCACTCGCTCGACACGGGGCGAGCGGCTTGGACGGAACGGATCGCTGAGCGGACTCGCCACGCCGAAGGTGGATATAGTCCGAAACAGCGATGCCACCGTCCCGACCGAGAGTCGAGTCGGGCCGGTGGAGGGACGGTGCGCTGCGCCGTCGGAACGGGGCCGGGAGCCCAGGGGGGAGTACACGTGCTCGGACGCGTCAGGGAGACGTTGGTTCTGGCCGCGGCGTCGGTAGTTGTCGCGGGTGCTGCGAGTGTTGCCGTGATGACGGCCGTACCTGCAGGAGCGGGAGCCGCCGCGCCGTCGAGCGCGGTCACGATCGCCGATCTGTGCAGCTGCACCGGTCCGGAGGCATCGTCGATCAGCCAGACCTCTCCTACGATGCAGGCGTGGGCATCGTGGGTCAACAGCCACGGGGGCCTCGAGGGGCACCAGGTGCACCTTGTCATTCTCGACGACGGCTACAGCGCGGCGAAGGCTTTGGCGAACGCGCAAACGGCCATCAATCAAGATCATGCCGTCGCCGTCTTCGACAACAGCGACGAGGACCCGTCCTTCGCCTCGGTGGTCAAGGGGGCAAACGTTCCCGTCCTCGGCGGGCAGGAAACCGATTCGGGGTGGCAGAACTCTGACTTCTTTCCAGCCGGGGCCACCTTCAACTACACGAACTCGGTTGGTGCCATCGTCGCCAAGGACGCGGGCGTGAAGAAGATGGCCGCGCTCTACTGCGTGGAAGTCAATATCTGCGCCGAGTCGGTTCACCAGGGCGAGCAGGTGGCATCGCACTACGGCATCAAGTACGTCTACACGGCTGGCATCGGGTTCGCTGCCCCCAATTACACAGCGCAGTGCCTGGCAGCCAAGCAATCTGGTGCGACTGCGATGACCGTTGGTGACGCCTCCTCGATTGTCGAGCACGTCGTCCAGGACTGCGCTGCCCAGGACTTCACCCCGCGCCAGCTCTCGAGCGACGGGACGGTCGCGAGTGCGTGGCTCACCATCCCAGCCTTCAACGGCAACATCGACACCCAATCGGATTTCCTCTGGTTCGTCCATAACTCGGTCACATCGACGATGTACGCAGCCCTCGACAAATATGCGTCCCAGGTGCCCAGCGGTCCGAACTTCGGTGAGATCGTCCTGCAGTCCTGGTCCGACGGCGCCCTCCTCCAGGCCGCCGTGCAGGCCGCCAAAGCCACCCCCACGACGCCCATCACCTCCGCACTCATCCTCAAAGGCCTGTACGGGCTGCCCTCGGGTGAGACGCTCGGCGGGCTCGCACCGCCTCTGCACTTCGTGAAGGGGGAGCCGGCGAACAACAGTTGCTTCTTCGAAATGGGCATCAAGGATGGCAAGTTTGTGCTCCTGCACGGTGGCACGACGATTTGCGCTCCCTTGGTGAAGGCCGGGACGGAGCCGACCTCGCACTGAACCGACCCGCACCGGAGGATCGAAGGATCGAATCACTGCGTTCGGTCGAACCCCACGTGGCCGAATTCTCGACGGCTATTGGATTGTGCATGTCCGCACAAGCGCGCGTCCGTAGAGCGACGTGCCGGCGGCGATATCGAACTCGTGACCGTGCAGCGCATTTGGTGTCCTCTCTCACTACAGTGACCGGCATCCCGGGGGGATGCAGCCACCGACGAATGGGGACGGCATGCACGTGAGCCAGGCATTCAAAGCACTGATGCCCACAGCGGCGCTGATGGGCATCGTGTTGGCGGGGGCAACCGCGCTAACCCCGGCCAACGGGGCTGGGGCGGCGACATCTTCGAGCAGCGCACCTGGGGTGACGTCGAACTCGATCACGGTGGGGACCATCTCGACGCAGACTGGAACGCTGGCGGCGAACTTCTCGTCGCTGATCTATGGCGAGCGGGCCTACTACGACTACATCGACGCGCAGGGCGGCGTGAACGGCCGCAAGATCGATTACAAGTACCAGCTCGACGACGGGGGCAACCCGACGACCTTCAATCAACTGGCCAACACGCTGATCAACCAGGACCACGTGTTCGCCGTGACCGGCGTGGGAACCGCCTTCTTCTCGCCCAACCTCTTCGTCGAGTCGGGCACCCCGACCTACGGCTACAACGTCACGGGCAACTGGGCCAACGCGCCAAACCTCTTCGCCGCTGGAGGGTCTGTGCAGTACTACCCAGCCGGCGCTCCCGCCGTTGCGTACCTGGCGCGTCAGACGCATTCGAAGTCCATTGCGGTGCTCGCGTACGACGTCGCGGCGTCTTCCAACGCGTGCCAAGCGGCAGAGACCGCGCTCAAGGCGGCGGGCTACGTCGTCAGCTACTCGGACTTGCAGGTGTCCTACCCGGGTTCGACGGTCGCCACCGATGTCGAGCGGATGAAGGCAGCCGGGTCGGACCTCGTCGTGAGCTGCATGGACGTGCAAGGCAACATCAATATGGCCCGCGCCATCAAGCAATATGGCCTGCACATGACGCAGCTCTGGCTCAACGGGAACGACCAGTCCACCCTGAACGAGAACAAGAGCCTGATGCAGGGTATCTACTTCTCGATCTCCCACGTTCCCTTCATCGCGCCGCAGTCGGAGTACCCGGGGCTCAAGCTGTACGAGACGGAGATGAAGAAGTACGAGCCGAGCTACGTCGACGACGAGCTAGCCCTCCAAGGCTGGGAGTCGGCTGCCCTCTTCGTGCAGGGCGTCAGGATGGCCGGGAACGATTTGACCCAGGCCAACGTGATCAACGCGGACAATTCCTTGACGGCGTTCACCGCGGGGGGACTGCGGACACCGACCAATTGGAAGGACGCCGGTCACACTGGTCACGCGCCACCGTACTGCAGCGCCTATATCAAGGTGGTCGGTGACCAGTATCTCCCGACGTTGAACCAGGGAAAGAACGTCTTCGTGTGCTTCGCGTCCATCGACCCGAAGAAGAACCCGGTATACCCGCTGCCGCCGGGGACACCCACCCCCGCCTGAGCGGGGCGGATGATGGTTTCGTCGGGGGGAGTGAGGGAGTCCGTTGCTTCCCGCCACTCGTCGATCCCCCTGCGGATCGTGCTGAGGTGGAGCACATGCTGAGGAGTGGTGTGCAACTCGGACGGAGAATCGGTCCCTTTGAAGGCCGCCTCGACCCCGAGCTGCTCGAAAAATTCGCCGAGGCGACCGGGGCACCGCTCGGACGCGCAAGAGCTACTCGACCCGCACCACCCGTCGCGGTGGTCATGTTGCTCTGGGACGCGCAGGAAGCGGGTCGAGCTGAGCTCATCCCAGCTGAGTTCCAGTCGCGGGCGATCGGCGCCGTCCAGGGTGACCACGACCTCGTCGTCCACCGTCCGATCAGGCCTGGTGAACTGCTGCTGACGTGGGTCGAGGGTCGTGCGGCACGCACCAAAAAGGGTTCCAACGCGGTCATCACGCTGCGCTACGTGACAACGGGCGCTCGGAACGAGGTGGTGGCCGAGCAGCTCTGGAGCACGGTGTGGCTCGGGGTCGGGTGCGCGGACGCCGGAGAAGCCCCACCCCGACACGACTTTCCCGACTCGGCACGTGCCAGCCCACTCGGATCCTGGGAAGTCGACATCGACAGCGATATGGCCCGGCGCTACGCAGAGCTCTCCGGGGACTGGTCCCCCCATCATTTTGACGCCGAGGCCGCCCGACGAAGCGGGGCCGAAGGCCCGTTCCTCCACGGCGTCTGCTCCATGGCCCTCTGCGCCCGAGGGTTCACCGAGACGGTGGCCGCGGGTGACCAGGACCCTGTTGGTCGCATCGCGCTCCGTTTCGCCCGACCCGTCCTGATCGGCGAGACGCTCACTGTCCACTTCTACGACGCGGGACCGCATGGCTATGCCTTCGAAGCCGACGTCAACGGGAGACTGGTCGTGTCAGCGGGACGAGCTGGATTGCGCTGGGGCAAACGCGCGTCGGGAATTGACCACTGATCCCATGTCCGGGCTGATCCGGCCCGTGACTCGACGCACGCCCCTGCTTCGGTGTCCCGGACCGCAGTTTCCACTGCCGAGACCTGACACGAGTGTCAGTGACTGGCTATATTCCGGATCGGTTCATGGGGGTGCTCGTACCAGCCCCGAGGGAGTCGTTCGGGAGGGAGTCGAGGGGATGGGGATTGGTTTCGAGGGGCAGGGGCCGGGCCGTCGGAGCGGGGCGCTCGCCCGTCACAGGCCACGACCACGAGCGACGCGTCGAAACATGGTTGCACTCGGAGTCGCAGGAATACTCGTGGCCCCTGTGGCCCAGTTGGTGTCGACCGGCGGGCCGGCTGCCGCCGCGTCTTCGGACATCAACCCGAACGGCGTACTGAAGTACGGCTTCGACCTCAACAATGAGTTCAGCAACGATTTTGCTCCGGCCACCGAACTGAACGACTGCTCGTTCACGATGACGTCGAACATCTATCAGTCCATGACCATCCCGGGGAACACCGCCATCACGGGCGGAGTCGCCCAGAGTTGGACCATTTCCAACAACAGCTCCACCGTGACCTTTCACATCCGGCCCGGTCTCGAGTTCTCCAACGGCCAGCCCGTGACCTCGGAGGACGTGGCGGCAAGCTTGAACCACACCAAGACGAGTCCACTCCGGTCGTCCCTCTTCGCGATCTCGAGCATCCAGACGCCCGACCCGTCGACTGTGGTCGTCAATCTCAGCAAGCCGCAGGCCGGTGACTTCCTGTGGGCGTCGAGCTATATCGATGGGCAGATCTACCCGGCGGACGCCATCTCGACCCAATCGAGCCACCCGGTGGGCGCCGGTCCGTACGTCCTGAAGAGCTATCAACAAGGCTCGTCGGTCGTGCTGGCCAAGAATCCGAAGTACTGGAATTCCAAGGCGTACCCCCTTGGTGGAATCGACTTCACCCAGGTCACCCAGGGGCCTGAGGCGGCCACAGCGCTGACGTCGGGCGCGGTGGACATGATCGAAGTGGAGCCCGAGAACTACCCGCAGCTCAAGAGTGACCCGAACGTCGGGATCTCGGTCACGAAGTCGTACGACTACATGGACATCGAGCTGCGCCAGAACACCGGGCCCTTCGCCAACGAGCAGGTGCGGGCGGCGCTCGAGTACGCCGTGGACCGGGTCGCGCTGAACAAGGTCGTTTTCGACGGTCTCGGCGAGCCTGCGTTCCAAGCGGTGCCGTCGTGGTCGCCGGGATACTCCAAGTCCCTCGGGAGCAGCGACTCCTACGACCCTTCCAAGGCAAAAGCGATGCTCAAGGCCGCCGGTTACCCCAAGGGTGTGAGCTTCAGCCTCATCATCCCCTCGGGTGACGCGACGTACCTCCGAGCGGCCGCCCTGCTCCAGCAGGAGCTGGCCACGTCAGGGTTCAACGCGAACATCCAACAGATCCCCGGCTCGGACTTCGAGACCGACGTCTACGTCAAGAAGCAGGGAGACGCGGTGCTGAGCGAGGAGCTCAGCAACGGCCCCGACCTCACGAACAGCTTCGAAGCTCTCTTTGAGTCGAGCGGGTTCCCCGCCAACGCGTTCGGTTCGGTCAACCAGCAGCTGACGCCATTGATCGTGCAGGCCAACGCGTCGTTGAGCCCCAGCCTACAGGGGCCCCTCATGCAGCAGATCGACAAAACAGTGATCCAGCAGGGACTGCTCGTCCCTCTGGTCTTCATGCCGTCGATCGTTGCCTACAACAAGAGCCGTGTTGGTGGGCATGTTGTCGCACCCATCGGGCAGTGCCGTTCGGACCTGGCCGGCATCTACATCAAGAAGTAGCGGCCGTCGTGGGCCACACGAGGACTGCACGGGAGCGGAAGATGCACCTCAGTAACGGATCGCGCTGAGCTAGCCGACGGCAATGGCGTCTAGCGGTGGCTCTCTCCTGACGTTCGTTGCCCGTCGGCTGCTCATCACCGTCCTCTTGTTGTTCCTGATCTCTCTCGGCGTCTTTTCGCTGATCCTGATCATCCCCGGCAACCCAGCCGTCGCCCTCGCCGGGGGCGCCAAGGCGACTCCGAGCGAGATCGCCAAGATCACCGGACAGCTCCACCTCAACGAGGGCTTCTTCGCGCAGTACTGGATCTGGTTGCGGGGGGCGCTGCACGGAAACCTCGGCAACTCCCTCTTCAACAACGAGACGGTGGCATCGGGAATCGCCGCACGTTTCCCCGTCACGTTCTGCGTGGCGGCAGGTGGGATGTTCGTGGCCATTCTGATCGGCCTCCCTGCGGGGATTCTTTCGGGGCTGCATCAGGGTACGGCCCGCGATCGAGCGGTCACCGTGGGCTCGAGCATCGCCGTCGCCATCCCCGATTTCTGGCTGGCCATGCTCCTCGTGATCCTCTTCGCGGTGAAGTTGGAGTGGCTTCCCGCCCTTGGCTACACGCCGTTCACCCAGTCACCGGCCGAATGGTTCCAGGACCTCTTGCTTCCGTGGCTTGCACTCGGCATCGGCGGCTCGGCAGTCATCGCCCGACAAGTACGTGGCGCACTCATCGACACATTGGACCAGGACTACATGCGTACCGCGGTGGCCAAGGGGCTCAATCCTCGCATGGTGGTCGGCAAGCACGCTCTCAAGAACGCTCTGAGTCCGGCCGTCACGGTGATCGGCATCCAGTTCGGCTACCTGCTCGGAGGCACGCTCATCATCGAACAGATCTTCTCCCTGCCCGGGCTGGGTACCTACATCATCCAGGCGATCGAAGAAAAGGACATCCCAGAGATCCAGGGAGTGGTGCTGGTGGTGGCGACCGCCTTCGTCCTCATCAACCTCGTCGTCGACATCATCTACGCCTACCTCAACCCGAAAGTTCGTCTGACGTGAGGGGGCATCGATGAGCACGTGGAGCCTGCCCGACGCCGGCGACCCTTTTGTCGGCCTCACGACGATCCCCGAGACGGGCGACAGCCCCGACGAGCTGCCCGAGCGCCGGCCCGGGTTCTGGATCCGATTCCTCCATCAGCCTTGGGCGATCGCCGGCGTGATCTTCCTCCTCGTCGCGATCGTGGCAGCCATCTTCGCCCCACTGATCGCCCCGCACCCACCCGACGCCCAGGACATCAATGCCATCAACGCCGGGCCATCGCTCTCCCACCTCCTCGGAACCGACGACCTCGGGCGCGACATCTTGAGCCGTCTCATCTGGGGTGCTCGTATCTCACTGCGTGCAGCCTTCGAAATCGTCGGCCTCGCTGCTGTCATCGCCATCCCACTCGGTCTGATCGCCGGATTCTTCCGGGGCGCGGTCGACTCGGTGATCATGCGCACGATGGACGCGTTGTTCTCCTTTCCTCCGCTTGTCCTGGCCCTCACCGTTGCCGCGTTGCTGGGGGCCGACATCAACGACGCCGCTATCGCCATCGCCATCGTGTTCGTGCCGAGTTTCGTGCGTTTGTTGCGCGGCGAGGTCATCGCAGTCCGTGAAGAGGCCTACATCGAATCGGCTCGAAGCCTCGGCGCGACCTCCAAGAGGCTCCTCGGGCGCCATGTGCTGCCGAACGTCGCCTCGCCCATCATCATCCAGCTTGCACTGGCTCTCGGCTTCGCGTTGCTGACCGAGGCCGGCCTGAGCTTCCTCGGCATCGGCGAACAACCGCCCACGCCGAGCTGGGGTGGGATGCTCCAAGAAGGATTCCAGTTCATCAACTCGGCACCCTGGGCGGTCATCTTTCCGGGCATCGCGATCATGCTGACCGTTCTGGCCTTCAACCTGGTCGCCGACGGACTGCGGGATTCGCTGGGTCGGGAACGACCGACGGGCGGCGGGTTGATCGGCTGGGGAGGAGAGCGGCGCCGCAGGCGCCTCGAGCAGCGCGGCGCCGCGGCCCTCGCAGGCTCGGGGGACAACGGGATCAGCGCCGACCGCGCCCGCGCCCGCCCGAACCCGACCGAGAGCCTGCACTGCTCAGGGTCGACGGGCTCCGTATTGAATTCCTGACGCGGCACGAGTGGCGTCCGGTCATGGAGGACGCCACGTTCTCAGTGGCCCGGGGGACCACGCTCGGCCTGGTGGGCGAGAGCGGCTCGGGCAAGACTGTGTCGGCGCTGGCGGTCATGGGCCTCTTGCCGGCCAAGGTCTCCCGGGTGACCGGCTCGATCCAGTTCGAGCAACACGAGCTGACCACTCTCAGCCCCGCTGGCTTGCGCAAGCTCCGCGGGAGCGAGATCGCGATGATCTTCCAGGAGCCCATGACGAGCCTGAACCCGGCGTACACGGTGGGCAACCAGATCGCCGAGCAGGTGCGCGCGCACAGCGACATCAGCCGCGCTGACGCCAAGAAGGTCGCGGTCCAGATGCTCGACCGGGTGGAGATCCCCCAGGCCGGCCTCCGGGCGGAGGACTATCCGCACGCGTTCTCGGGCGGGATGCGTCAGCGGGTCATGATCGCCATGGCCCTGTCCTGCTCACCCAAGCTCTTGATCGCCGACGAGCCCACCACTGCGCTCGACGTCACGACGCAGGCCCAGATCATCGAATTGCTACAGACGCTCCAGCGCGAAGAGGACATGGCGATGATCTTCGTCACCCACGACCTCGGCGTGATCGCCGACGTGGCGGATGACGTGGTCGTGATGTATGCCGGACAGATCGTCGAGCAGAGATCGGCGGCGGATCTCTTCGCCCATCCCCAGCACCCCTACACCGAAGCGCTGCTCCATTCCATTCCCGCAGCTGAGCCCGAAGGGCCAGCCGCTGCACACCATCCCTGGCATGGTGCCTCGTCCGGACCAATTCCCCATCGGCTGTCGCTTCGCTCCACGCTGTTCCTACGCGGAGGAGGCGTGCTCGGAGGGTCCCGTGTCCTTGCGCGGATCCTCCCTCGCAGGGGAGGCGACCGCGAGTGGGACTGGGTGAGAAACGATCCATCGCGCTTGCTCGCTGCGTCAGGCAGGATGAGCTGTCGCTGTCCGGCCCGCCGGACGCGCTGACGAGCGGGGCGCTCCCGAGCTCCGTGGACCGGACCGGTGCCGCCTCTCGGGTCGCCACCCCGGTGCTCGAGGTGAGCAGCCTCGTCAAGGACTTTCCGCTGCGGAGCGGAGTGCTACGGCGGGTGACCGGGTCAGTTCGCGCGGTGGATCATGTCAGCCTGCACGTCGACGCCGGGACGACGCTGGGTCTCGTCGGTGAGAGTGGCTCAGGAAAGTCCACCCTGGCGCGGTTGGTGTTGCGCCTCATCGACTCGACCGAGGGCACCGTGGTTGTCGACGAGAAGGACATCACCTCGCTACGCGGTCCTGCGCTCCGGCGTCACCGCGATCGATGCAGCTGGTCTTCCAGGACCCGTATTCGTCGCTCGACCCGAAGCAGACCATCGCCGACATCGTCGGTGAGCCCCTTGCCATCCACACCTCCATGAACAGGGCCGAACGGGAACGGCGGGTGGTGCAGCTGTTGGCTCAGGTCGGGCTGGGTTCCCACGTCCTGTCGCGTCAGCCCCATGAGTTCTCCGGCGGGCAGCGCCAGCGCATTGCAATCGCACGGGCGCTGGCCCTCGAACCCCGGCTGTTGGTGTGCGACGAGCCGGTGAGCGCCCTCGACGTCTCCACCCAGTCGCAGGTGATCAACCTTTTGACCGAGCTGCAGCACGACTTGGGAGTCGCGTACCTGTTCATCGCCCACGATCTCTCGGTCGTTCGACACATCAGCAACCGGATTGCGGTGATGTACCTCGGCCAGATCGTCGAGGAGGGCGACGCGGACGAGGTCTACGAGCGGCCCACGCATCCCTACACGACCGCGCTGCTCTCCTCCATCCCGGTACCGGACCCGGCGCGCCAGCACGAGCGGAAGCGGATCATTCTGCGGGGCGAGGTCGGCGAGGTATCAGGCACCGTGCGAGGGCTGCCGATTCAGAGCCCGCTGCCCCTTCGCCATGGAGATGTGCGCCAGCGTCGAGCCGGAGCCGTACCGCACACCGGCCGGGACCACCGTCCGCTGTCATCTGCACACGGCGGGCCCGGTGCTGGCGGGTGGCACTGTCCAGTTGCTCGGCGAGCCTTCGGCGCGAACGGGCGCCGTGGGGTGGAATTCCACTGCAGCGAAAGGTACGACGCCGTAACATTGCACCATGAAGGAGCAAGAGCTGGCCGGGAAGGTAGCGATCGTCACTGGCGGTGCCGGTGGGATCGGTCAGGCGTCCGCCGAGCTGCTCGTGGCCGAGGGCGCGAGTGTCGTGATCGGGGACATCGACATTGATCGAGGCGAAGAGGTTGCCCAGAGAATCGGCGCCGCCGCCGCCTTCTGGAAGACGGATGTCAGCGACGTGGACGAGGTGCAGGGGCTGGTCGACTTCGCGGTCAACCGGTTCGGCGGCCTCGACATCATGTTCAACAACGCGGGGATCGGGAGCTCGCTCACACGCTTCCTGCACGACGACCTCGAAGACTTCTCCCATATCATGAACGTCAATCTCTTCGGGGTGATCGCCGGCGCGCAGCGGGCAGCGCGCTACATGAAGGACAACGGTGGCGGGTGCATCATCAACAATGCGTCCATCGCAGCAGTCAACGCCGGCGCCGGCATGGTCTCGTATCGGGCGTCCAAGGCGGCGGTGGCCCACGTCACCAAGTGCCTGGCTATCGATCTCGCTCCCTATGGCATCCGAGTGAACTGCCTGACGCCGGCGCACATCCGCACCGGGATCACGACCTACGAGATGGGACCCGTGCTGCGCTACATGCAGCCGCTCGAGCGACAGGCGAAACCGGAAGACGTCGCTAACGCCGTGGTGTTCCTCGCCAGCGAACGCGCCGCGCAAGTGACCGGGATCGTCTTTCCTATCGACGGGGGCACGACCGCCGGACCTCCCTATGCGCAGACGAAGCTCATCATGTCCACGGCCCGACCCCAGGAGGGGTCGCCGACGGCGTCGTCCTGACGGGGCGGAGGCAGCAAGCCCTCGCTCGCCTGGTCAGCCGACGGTGTCGAACTCGAGATACAGGCGCTGGAGCCCGCGGAGGAAAAAGGTGGGGAGGTACTCGTAGCGTCGCGCGCCACGCGGGCCGTGATGTTTCTCCGAGATGGTGATGTCAGTCGTGCGATCGAGGAACTGGTTGATCGTGACCCGGCCCTCGGCTCGAGCGAGCGGTGCCCCGGCGCAGGTGTGGATGCCGTGGCCGAAGGCAATGTGTTGGCGCGCATTCGCTCGGTCGATGTCGAATTCCTGGGGGTCTACGAACACCCGGGGATCGCGGTTGCATGCACCGGGCACGAGCATGATCGTGCTGCCGGCGGGGATGTCCACGCCCCCGAGATGGGAGCGGACACGGGCCAACCGGAACTGTGTGCGCAGAGGGCTTTCCACCCGCAGGGTCTCCTCGATGAAGTTCGGGATCCGTGCTCGATCATTCGCGGACGAGCTGCTGCAGGTCGGGCCGCTCGCCCAACATCCGGAGGGCGAAGGAGAGCAGTCGCACGGTGGTCTCTTGGCCCCCGGCGAAGAGGTTGGCGGCCAGGAGTGCGGCGTCCTTGACCTCCGGAGTCGAGCCGTCGGGGAAGGTCGCGGTGGCCAGGCCGCTCAGGACATCGCTGCGTGGCGCTTGCCGGCGATCTTCGATGTAACCGCTGAACCGCTCGTAGAGGAATTCGAGTGGCTTGTGGCCGACGTCTTCGTGGGCCGTCGACAGACGTTGCCGGAACAAGGAGTGATCGGTTTCGGGAACGCCCTCGAGATCGGCGATGACCGTCAGAGTGAACGGCTCGGCGTAGGCGCCGACCATTTCGGCGGATCCCTCTGCGATGAATCCGTCGATGAGATGGTTGGCGTACTCCCACATGAAGTCCTCGTTCTCTTTCAGCCGCTTGGGCGTGATCAGGCGGAGCAACAGGTGACGATGTGCAGTGTGAGTGGGTGGGTCGAATGAGGGGAGCTGGTCGCTGAAGGGCAGCTCGTCGCGGCACCGGACGATGACGTCGCTGATGTCGTCGCCGTCGAACGGTGTGGAGAATTTCACGAACGTGCCGCTGACCACGTTGCAGGACGAATAGGTCCCCGCAGGCGTGTCATCCGGAGGGAAGGAGGCAGGATCGGTGTAGACCGCCATGGCCTCCGGGTGACCCGTGACCATGAACAAGCCGTAGTGCGGTTCCCGCCAGACCGGGCTCTGCTCCCGCACCCAGTCGAAGTAGGGGTAGGGATCGTCCTGGACCGACCGGTCGGTGAAGAAATTGATCGTCTTCGTATTCACTCATGGGCAACCTCGCCGAATGTCATCGCTGGTCGCGGTGCCGGTCCATCGCGTGCCGCGCCGCGACGTATCCGAACACCATGGTGTTGGCGATACTCGCACCAGGTCCGAGGTAGTGGCGTCCCATGACGGTGGCGGTACCGTTGCCGGTTGCGTACAAGCCCTCGATCGGCTGGCTCTGCTGGTCCAGGACCCGAGCGTGCTCGTCGGTGAGGACGCCACCACAGGTGCCGATATCACCCGGCACGACCTGGACTGCGAAGTACGGGGGCTCATCGATGGGACCCAGACACGGGTGCACGTTGGGATTGGGATCGCCGAGCGCACGGTTGTAGGCGGACTCACCACGGCCGTAGTCAGGGTCGACGCCGAGCCAGCGCGTTCTCGTTGAACCGTTCGATCGTCTCGGACAGGCCCGCCGCGTCGATGTCGCACATGCGGGCGAGGTCGGTGAGGGTCCATGCCTGCTTCAACATCCCGCTCTCGAGAAGGCTCCGAGGGAAACGGCCGGGCCTCGAGCGGAGGTGTGCGTAGCGCTTGCGGTAGCGGTCGTCGAAGATCAGCCAACACGGGACGGCTCGACTCGTCTTGTCGCGCGCGTACATCTCCTTTCCCACTTCCATGTAGGAATTCGACTCGTTCACGAACCGTTGTCCCGCTGCATCGACGTAGATCGTGCGCGGACGTTGACGCGCCTGGTCCAGCGTGGATTGTCCGAACCGGCCGGTGCGAGGAGAGGGCAGCCACCAGGCCTCGTCCATCAGGTCCACCTTCGCACCGAGCCGCATGGCGATCCGGATGGCGTCACCGGTGTCGCCGGCGTTGGCAATCGACCATCGTGCGCGATTTGGCTGATCGCCGCTGAACTCCTCCCGCATCTCGGCGTTGTGGGCGAAGCCACCCGAAGCCAGCAGGACCCCGTGTCGGGCCTGGATCTGTTTGGGAGTCCCCGACTGCGTCGTGCGCACGCCGCCGACGCACCCGTCCTCGACGATCAGGTCTTCGAGGGGTGCCTCGGTCCAGATCGAGATCTCACTGGAGCGCGCGATGGACAGCATCTGTGCGATCAGTGACGCGCCATTCGTGAGCAGTGTCTGGGCCCGGAGTCGCGCCGAATAGGTGCGGAGGACCACACGTGCCGCGACCGCGAACGCGCCCGCGCTGCGGTTGTAATGCGAGAGCGAACGAGCCTCGTTCGTCATCACCGCCAGACCGAGGCTCTGAGCGAGTCCAGGCTGGAGTTTGTCGAGCCACGCACCCAGTTGCCGACCGTCGAAAGGGACGGGCTCGATCCCTCGTCCGATGTCGTGGCCGCCCTTCGCGCTCGAGTAGTAGTCGCTGTAGCCTCGGCAAAAGACGAAGCGAACACCGAGCCGCTGCAGAAACGAGATCATCTCGGGACCCGCAGACAGAAAGGCATGTCGGCGCTCCAACGACGATGCCGGCCCGACATCGCCCACCACTGCTTCAAAATGAGCGAGTGCATCCTCGTAGGAGTCCGGCACCCCCTCGGCCAGCATGACCGGGTTGTTGGGCACCCAGACAATGCCGCCCGACATGGCGGTCGAGCCGCCCAGTCGATCCTGCTTCTCGAGCATCAAGACGGTCGCGCCTGCGTCGGCCGCTGTGAGGGCTGCGACCATGCCGCCCCCGCCGGATCCGACGACCACGACGTCGACGGAGTCGTCCCACGTCGTCATGTCACGACCTCTCGGACCTCCCCGATACTCCTGCAGTGCCGAAGCAAGCTAGCAGGATCCGTTGACGATTGCTACGGAGCCGAAGTAATCTGCCACCGATCCGTTGCCAAGCGAAGCGGGAGCGATGACTGGGAATTCGACGCGGCTGACCTACCCACCCGACGGTCTTGGCGCTCCGAAGGATCGTCATCCCGGTCCGGTCCTCGACCTCGGACTCCCGGCAGGGACCGAGGTGTTCTCGGCCGACGACCACATCTCGCTGGCCGAGGACATTTTCTTCGACCACTTTCCCGACAGCATGAAAGATCGCGCCCCACGCGTCATGAATGTCGGTGGCGGGTGGGTGATCGGCATGGACGGGAAATCGATCCTCGTGCCCGAGTTCATCGAGGTGCTGACGCAATATGACCCAGTGTCTGGGTCGCACACCGGGGACGTCGATGCCCGCCTGGCGGCGCTCGATTCGGAAGGGGTCTCCAAGGAGCTGGTTTTCCCCAACTCCGTTCTGGCCTTGTTCGGGTGGCCGGACCGGGAGGTGCGCGAGCTGTGCTTCCGCATCTACAACGAGCACATTGCCGAACTCCAGGAGCGGTCGAACAACCGCATCTATGGCGTCGGACTGATCAACTGGTGGGACCCCGAGGGAGCTCGCAGGACGATCACCGAGCTGAAGGCGCTCGGGTTGAAGACGTTCCTCATGCCGCTCTCGCCCGGCAAAGACCTGGAGAAGCATCCAATCGACTACGCCAGCACCGCCATGGATCCGGTGTGGGACGTGATCGAAGAGGCGCAGATCCCCGTCTCGCATCACATCGGTGAGAACCCGCCCGCGACCCCGAACCAGTTCAACGCCGTCAGTATCGGAATGCTCCAGTCCGTGGCTCCCTTCCGCGACGCGTTTGGCAAGTACATCTTCGGCGGCATCCTTGATCGTCATCCCGGCCTCCGTGTCGGATGGTTCGAGGGCGGGATCAATTGGGTGCCGTCGGCCCTGCAGGACGCGGAGCACATCGCGGCGTCGTTTCAGCATCTCGCAACCCTGAAGGTGCAGCACCAGCCGACGTACTACTGGGACAACCACATGGTCGCCTCGTTCATGGTCGACCGTCTCGGCTTGGCGCTGTTGGCCCGCATCGGCATCGAGCGGGTCATGTGGTCGACGGACTTCCCGCACAACGAGAGCACGTACGGGTACAGCTCGCAGTCGCTGGCCGAAGTCGTCGAGGCAGTGGGTGCCGAGGCCGCGACCGCCATCGTCGGGGGCAACATCAAGCGGTATCTCGGGCTGGAGGGCTGATGCCGGCCGGGCTGATGGCGTCCGCGCCGGCCACGCGCATCCCACGTGACGCAGATCGCGCCCGGCTGCAGCGGGATCGCGGGGAGCGAATCCGGGCCATCATGGGTGAGCAGGGACTCGACGCCTTGATCCTGCTCGGCAACACCAACGTCGTCTACGCAACTGGCGCGATCTGGCCGCTCGCCGATTCAGGTCGGTCCAACTTCGAGCAACCGGTGGCGGTCGTCCTGGTCGACGATGAGCATCCCCATCTCTTCTCGCCGCTGCGGGAGGATGATGGGCTGCGCACAGGACTTCCTCCGGATCACATGCACGGACCCGTCTACTTGGATTTCGACGAGGGAGTGCAATTGTTCGCGTCGCAGGTGACCCCGTTGGTGCCTGCCAACGCCAAGATCGCGATCGACGAATGGACTAACGCGCTGCGCCGGGAGCGATCGGTCTTGTTCGCACCCGATCCCCCAGTCGACGGTGGGCCGATCATCAGCAACGCGAAGGTGATCAAGACAGCAGACGAGCTCTCGTGCATGCGCCAAGGCCTGCGCATCACCGAACGCGCCATCGCCGAGGTGCAGGCGAGGCTGGCTCCCGGTGTCCGGCAAACCGATCTGACGGCAACCTTTCTACGAACGATCTTCGATGCCGGGGCCGACGCCAATGTCCTCGACCCGATCTGGCAGGTTATGCCCGCCGCGATCGCGGACGGGCCATGGACGACAACCGGTGATCTGGCGTGCCCGCTGCTGTCGACACAGCGAGAGCTCGTTGAGGGTGACGTTCTGTGGGTCGACACCGGCATCAGCTACGCAGGCTTCCATTCCGACTTCGGTCGCACCTGGGTGGTCGGATGCGAACCCGATGCTGGCCAACGCGCGCAGTTCGAGCGCTGGCGGACGATCATGGACGCCGTCCTCGATGTCACCCAGGCCGGGGCAACGGCAGCCGATCTCACCGCGGCCGCCATCGGTGCGGCTGGAGGGCGCAAGCCGTGGATGCCTCACTTCTATCTGGGTCACGGTCTTGGCATCGACAGCGCGGAGATGCCCTACGTCGGCAGTGACATCGGTCAGGCGTTCGACGCGTCCCTCGTGCTGGCCGCCGGGATGGTGCTGGTGCTCGAGCCAATCGTCTGGGAGGACGGCGCGGCCGGCTACCGCTCCGAGGAGGTCCTTCTGATCACCGAAGACGGGTGGGAACCGATGACGGACTATCCCTACGACCCCTTCTGAGCCGGTGACGGTCGTCGACGTTCTTCCCGATGATGCAGTCCTGCGCCGTGCCCGCCGGGAGCGGGTGCTGGCCGAGATGGAGGCGGCGGACATTGATGTGCTCGTGGTCGGACGGGAGGCGAACGCCCGCTACGTGTCGGGCGCACCGCGGCTCTGGACCGCGGGGTCCCGGGCCTTCGGTCCCGGTTGTGTGCTCGTGCGTGCGACGGGGGCTGTCCACCTGCTGAGCACTTGGGACGAGGGTATCCCTCCGGAAATACCCCACGAAAACCTGTACGGAATCTCCTTCAATTCGAACAACTTCCTCGAGGCTCTCCGGAAGGTCGAGGGGGCGGCGACTGCTCGGACCGTCGGCACCGACGGCCTGACGCCCTCGTCGGCGCGGCTCTTGCCCAAGGCGTTCCCGTCGGCCGAGCTCCTGGACGCCGAGCCCCTGTTGCGCCGGGTCCGCCGGGTCAAGCTGCCCGATGAGGTCGACGAGATCCGCGCATCGGTCCGGGTCGCCGAGGCGGCGCTCGCCGCGGTCGAGGCGGCGCTCGAACCCGGGCTCACCGAGCGCCAGCTGACTGGCGTCTTCATGGGGGCCATGGCAGAGGCGGGCGTCACCACCCCGGCGTCGCAGGATGTTGCCTGGATCACGTCGCCCGAGCACCCGTGGCGTCGCGCCAGCAGGGACGTCCCGGTCGACCGCGGTGACCTCGTGGCATTCGATGCGGGGGTGATCTTTGACGGCTACGTCGGAGAGCTCGGCCGGACCCGGGCAGTGGGGGGAGATGTCAGAGGCGACGGGCCACTCTTTGGCCTCTGGTGCGAGCTCTGGGACCGCCTCATCGAGCGCTGCCGGGTGGGTGTCCCGCTGCGCGATCTCCTTGGCGCGTATGAAGAGGCGGGGCTTTCGCCGCCCCCCATGCCGGTGGCACGAGGGCTGGGGCTGGGCTTCGACCTCCCGCTCGTCACGCACGCGCTCCCGGCGGCTGCGGGCGAAGAACATATCGAGGTGGGCATGGTCTTCGCGTTGACGGCCTTGGTGTGGAAGCAGGGGCGAGGCGCGCTCTACGTCCACGAGCCGGTGTCCATCAGCGCGACGGGGCCGGAACTGCTGTGCACGAGGCCATTTCGCGAGGAAAGGAAACCCTGACGTGACCGATGTCGACGTCCCGCCACCGGAGGAGATCATTCTCTACGAGAAGGATCCCAGCACCCGGATCGCCACAATCACACTTAACCGGCCCGACCAGCTGAACATCCCGACGATCGCCGCCCGCAAGCGGTATGCGGACCTCTTGTTCAAAGCCAGCATCGATGATGACGTCAAGGTCCTGGTCGTACGTGGCGTCGGCGATCATTTGGGCACGGGCGCTGATCTCGACGAGTTGATGGCGAAGCGGGCTGAGGGATCCGCGCTGCAAGAGGAGTTCGGCCTCGACGACGACGACGTCACCATGCCGAACCCCCGCTCGTACCGGGCCGGCGCGTCGCTCCTGCACTGGTACGGCAATACGAGATCAGGCTGCCGCACGTTGCAAGACTTCAAGAAGATCAGCATTCTCGAAGTCAAGGGGTACTGCTACGGCTGGCACTTCTACCAGGCGGCCGACGCCGACCTCGTGATCTCGTCCGACGACGCTCTCTTCGGGCATCCGGCATTCCGCTATGTCGGGTACGCGCCGCGCATGTGGCAGTGGGCGATGATGATGGGTCTGAGGAAATTCCAGGAAATGGTGTTCACCGGGCGCCCCTTCACGGCGCAGCAGATGTACGAGTGCAACTTTGTGAACAGCGTGGTGCCGCGTAGAGAACTCGAAGCTGAGGTGGCGAAATATGCGAACGCGTGTGCACGCACCCGTCCCACGGACACCGTGTTCATGCAGAAGGTCTTCTTTGAGGTGATGAAGCAGCATCAGGGGGAGTACATGGGGAGTCTTCTCAGTGCCTGGCTCGAGTCCATGGCTGGAATGCTCCGAGATGACGTCGACGGAAAGCGGGCAACCCTCAGCCAGGAGACGATGGATGCCGGCCTTAACCTCGCCGTGAAGGACAACGACGCGGCGTTCCCTCCGGAGTGGCGCCTGAGTCAATCCGGCCGGCACCGCGAGACCGACTGACGGTGACGAATTCGCAGGGGATGTCTCCGAGCGGCGCTCCTTCGTTGCCACCACTGAGCGGGCTCCGTGTTGTCGACCTCTCCACGTGGATCGCTGGTGCGTACTGCACCAAACTGCTGGCCGACGGCGGCGCCGAGGTGGTCAAGGTCGAAGCATCCGAGGGCGATCCCCTGCGGAGGTGGTCGGCGTCGGGCGCTGAGATTCTGCCCGGTACCGACGGCGCACTGTTCAACTTCCTCAACGCATCGAAAGAGAGCGTCGTTGTCGAGACGGAGGGCAGCGAGGGCGCCGGCCCTGTGCACGCGCTGCTCTCGTCGGCGGACGTCGTCATCTGGTCCCGCGGATCCCAGGTGGTGGAGGACCCGACGCTGGTGCCTGCGGAGATCCTGCGGGCACATCCGCATCTGGTCGTGACGTCCATTACGTCCTTCGGGCTCGAGGGCCCGTGGCGCGACAAGGCGGCGACGGAGTTCACGCTGCAGGCGTGGTCGGGCGGGATCGTCGGCCTCGCCCGCGGCAGGCCGGAGCGTGCGCCGGTCTTCGTCGGCGGGCAGATCGGAGAGTGGCTCTCAGGGCTCTTCGGCGCGATCGGAACGCTGGCGGCCGTCCGACGCGGCGGTTCGGGGGGCGAGCTGGTCGACGTATCGATGCTCGAAGCATCGGCTCTGTGCCTCACGTATTACCCCGTGACCTTCAAGGATCAACTGGGCCGTCCGATGCGAAAGCGCCGCTTTGTCGCCACACCGGGCGTCGGCGCCGCGCTCGACGGGCTCGTCGGGCTGGGCTGCGGGACCGGGCAGCAGTGGCTCGACTTCTGCGTCATGGTGGAGCATCCCGAGTGGATGGACGATCCCAAACTCTTCCTCGACCGTACGGCGCTGGAACCGACGATCGACGCCTGGGTCGGCTCCCACACCGCGGCTGAAGTGCTCGACCTTGCTTCGGATTTTCGGATTCCCAACGCGCCGGTCGCCAACGGATCCTCCATCACCACGTTCGAGCAGTTCCGCGTCCGTGACACCTTCCTCGCCAACCCGCGTGACGGATCGGCCAATCCGAGACCCCCCTTCAGGCTGGGCGCAGGATGCCTCCGCCCACCGTCGCCCGCCCCTCGGTTGGGAGAACGTTCGATCCACCAGCCGTGGCGGAGCGAGCCCCGCCCAAAGGCCAGCGCCTGGGCGGCACGAAGGCGACTTCCGTTCGAGGGACTGCGCGTGCTCGACATGACGGCCTTTTGGGCTGGTCCGTTGGCCGGTCACGTGCTCGCGCTCTTGGGCGCGGAAGTGATCCACCTCGAGTCGCCGAGCCGACCCGATGGTGCCCGCCTGGTCGGTGGTGTTCCCCAGACCGAGGACCAATTCTGGGAGCGCGGGCCGATTTTCGCGGCACTGAACACCAATAAGAAGAGCATGACCATCGACCTCGGTGACGAGCGCGGCATCGCACTCGTGCGCCGGCTTGTGGCGACGTGTGACGTCCTCATCGAGAACTACACCCCGCGTGTCCTGGACCAGCTCGGTCTCGGATACGAGACGCTGCGGACCGATCGGCCCGATCTCGTCATGCTCCGAATGCCCGGCTTCGGCCTCGACGGGCCGTGGCGCGACCACGCCGCGTTTGCGTTCGTGATCGAGGACGCCTCAGGACTGACGTGGCTCACCGGTCATCCCGATCTTTTGCCGTTCGAGCCCTACTGTGTCGGTGATCCCAACGCCGGACTCCACGCGCTGTTCGGCCTGCTGCTTGCGCTCGAGCACCGGGATCGGACGGGCGAAGGAGGTCTCGTCGAAGCGGCCATGGTCGAGGCCGCCGCCAACATCGCGGCTGAGCAAGCGATCGAATTCTCCGCCTATGGCGAGCTGCTGGCCCGGGCTGGGAACCGAGGGCCGACTGCGGCCCCGCAGAACCTCTATCAAGCCGCCGGCCCCGACGACCTCGGACGTGATGACAGCTGGGTCGCGATCGCCGTGTCGACCGACGAGCAGTGGTTGTCGCTCTGCCACGCCCTGGGTGATCCCGAATGGGCCGTGGATCCGGCGCTGGCCACGGTGGCAGGGCGGGTGCGACACCACGATCGGATCGACACGTTCCTCGAGGCCTGGTGTCGCGACCAGTCAGCCGACGACATCGTCGCGCGCCTCTGGGAGGCCGGTGTGCCGGTGGGCCGGGTCGTCCAGCCGCACTGCCAGCCCGAACTTCCGCAGCTCGCCTCCCGTGGTTTCTTCGAGGAGGTGGATCATCCGGTGACCGGGACCGCGCGCTACAGCACGCTGCCGATGCGCTTTTCCCGCGGTCCCGCCCGTCTCCACCGCCGCCACGCGCCCTTGCTGGGTGAACAGACGCAGGAGCTCTTGGAAGATCTCGGCCTGACCCGCCTGGAGATCGACGCGCTCGGCGAGGAAGGGATCATCGGTGGCTGGCTCGCGGCGCAGACATAGGGGAGATCTGCGCGCGTCCTATCCTTCCGGGATGGGATTCGAGGCGGCCCCGTTCGACGTCGTTGAAGCGTCACGTCGGGTGTGGCTGGAGCGTTGGGAACCCGAGGCAGCGTCGGGGATGGCCGTGTACACCGCCATTCTCCGCTCCTACCAACTCCTCAACGACCAGGTCAACGACGTGATGCGCAGCCATGACCTCACCTTTGCGCGTTACCAGGTCCTGGCGTGGTTGGCGACGGACCCCGAATCCGCCCTGACCCTCAGCTGGATCAGCAAGACCCTCCGCATCCCGCCGGCCACCGTCACGAACATCATCGACCGCCTCGAGGACGAGAAGCTCGTTCGTCGCGAGCCGCATCCGTCGGACGCCCGCACCACGTTGGCCGTCATCACACCACGTGGCCGGAGGGTGGCCACCGAAGCCACCGCTGACCTCAACACGACCGTCTACGAACGTATTGGTTTGTCCGAACGGCAACGAGGTCAGCTCGTCGATCTCCTGGCAGACCTACGGATCAGCGGGCACGAATTCGATGCCGAGCGTTCGAACGACGTCATCGAAGAGCTCAGATCCCGAGAGGCGCGGAAAGCGGGCGCATAGATCGTCACCGAGCGTCCGTCGGCCGTGCAGGCCGCTGGCCGGCCCGGACGGCGTCTGTCATCAGATCGATGGCCCAGGTGACGACCCGGATCGCCTCATCGGGATCCATTTCCCAGTCCGAGACGAGGCGTTCGTAGGTCGCCACACTCCACAGGACGTCGAGCAGGGCGGCGACAGCGTGACGGTCCCTCTCGCTCCACTGTGCTGTTGACTCGGCCAGAGCGGCGAAGAGCGCACTCCTCTGGCGGAGGTTCGCATCGGCCAACGTCGGATCGAGCGGTGGCTTTGGCCGCAGCGGATAGGAGGAGACATGGGTGAGGATCCGGGCTGCCATGCTCGCGACATCCCCCAGCTCCATGCCTTCGAGATCGATGCCGGCCTTTTGTTCGAGCCGCTGCATGACGGCGTCGCGGAGCCCCCGCTCGTTCCCGAAGTAGCGGTAGACCGTCCGCTCATTGACGCCGGCCCGTTCGGCGACGCCGCGGATCGTCAATGCCTTCCAGTCCCGCACGGAGGACGTCTGGAGTATCCGGCAACCTGCCGTGACGATCCGCTCGCGGGTCTCGCCCGCCCGCTGCCGGCGCATCGGGCTGTCGTACCTGCGTGCCGTCGGCCCTGAAGAAACAGGCATCGCGTCGCTCGGGCTACGAGAGATATGCAGGAAGAGTCTTCCAACCTCGGACGGTCGAGGTCGGTGAGAGGCGAGCGCCGGCAGTGTCGATCTCCCACTCGGGAAATCGTGAGAGCACTTCGTCGAGCGCGATGCAGCCTTCCATGCGCGCCAGAGCTGAGCCCATGCACAGGTGAATGCCGTTTCCGAAGGTCAGGTGGCGTCCGTCGTCGCGATGAATGTCAAAACTGTCGCCGTCTGGAAAGCGGCGATCATCCCGGTTGGCGGAGCCCAGCAGGAAGAGCATCACACTGCCGGCGGGGACCGTGGTGCCGTGCACGCTGAGGTCCTCGCGCGCGACGTACCTGCCCACATGGGGCGCCGGAGACTCGAAGCGTAGGATCTCCTCGATGGCGTTCGCAATGAGCGAGCGGTCCTTCACGAGCTCAGCGCGTTGGTCCGGATGGTCTGCGAGGACCTTCGCGGTCCACCCGATGAGGCGCGTCGTCGTCTCGTTCCCGGCGCCCGCCAGGACTTCGATGTACGTCAGGAGCTCGGTGCGTGTAAGTCGGCGGACCGTCCCCGTCTCGTCGGTGAACTCGGTGGTCAGGAGCTCGGTCATGATGTCGTCGGAGGGGTGCTCGGCTCGCCAGTCGACGTAATCGGCGAATATCGCCCCCGTTACGAAGTTCTGTGTGACCTTCATCGGTTCGCCCTCGTTGGTTCGAAGGTTCGCATCCACGTGGTCGCGTACTGCTTCTTGATCGCTCTCGGGAATTCCGAGGAGCATGCCGATGACACGCATCGGCATCTGGGCGCCAAGGTCGGCAATGAAGTCGAAGCGGTCCGAACCGACCAGCGGATCGAGGCTGTGCGCACAGAATTCCCGGATCTTGGGCTCGAGCTCCGCGCACGCGTCGAGGAGTGAAGGCCCGCGACAGCAGACGGCGGTGGATGGTATGAGTCGGTGGGTCCTCGAAGATGATGACCCCGGGCGGGATGTCGATGTCCGCCCTGATGACCTCGAGGATGGCGCCTTTTCCGGATATGTAGGTCTGGGCGTCGAGGAGCCCCTTCTCCACGTCCTCGAAACGACTCACCGCGAAGAAGTCGTGCGTGTCGTTGTAGTAGAGGGGTGCTTCCTCGCGCAGCCGCCGATAGACGGGATAGGGGTTGGCATTGATCTCGACGCTGTACTGGTCGTAGTAGACGTCGTCCACGTGTGCCTCCACGAGCGCCGCGCTTCGGATTTGGTGTCAGGTTACGACATCGAATTGTCGGACGGTCAAGCGTCTGCGTCAGGGGCGAGGACGTCGGCTCACGCGGTACTGGTCAGGCGGCAGGCTGGCGGCCGGCACGCCGGTCGCAATGGGGTGGAATCCCGGCGAGCCCGAGGTCTTGGGGAGAGGTCCGATGAAGGGATTGAGCGGGCCGTGCAGGCTCGGCGGGTGCACGAACGGCGGGCGTCCGCTGAACGTGAAGAACTCGAGCATGTCCTGGGCGTTGGCGTCGCGAAAGGTCATGGCCGGCAAGTTCCACTTCGCCTCGACGAACTTGAGCAGGCTCGTGTGGTCGTGGACCACGTGCGAGACGAAGTCACGCTTGGCGAAGGGTGAGATCACCACGCACGGCACCCGAAAACCGGTGTAGTCGTACGCACCCGGCTGGTCCGGGGGGACCGTGATCTCCGGGGGGACATCGTCGGGACGCACTGCAGGTTGGGGCGGCACGTGGTCGTACCACCCCCCGTGTTCGTCGTAGACGAGGAACATCGCTGTGTGCGGCCAATTGGGGGAAGTCAGCACGGCATCGATGACACGAGCCGCAAATGCCTCGCCGATCGAGATATCCCCGTCCTCTTCGGAGTAGTTGGTGTAGGGGTCGACGAGCGAGAACTGCGGCAGCTGGCCCGCAGCGGCATCGGTCAGGAACTGGTTGATCGGGGCCAGCTTGCCGTCGGTGAGATTGGCGCTGTACTCCGGCAGGAAGAGCGCTGCTGTCGGTGCGTCCGGGAAGTAGTCCTTCCAGGTGATGTGGTAGGTGTCGAGCCGGTCGAAGATCGTCCCATTGGGTGCATCCTTGGACGAGATGCCCGTGATGTTCGTTGCGACGTCGCCGAGGGCGGTGGCAGCGATCAGGAACCGCCGGTTCGGATATGTCTGTGCCATGACGGAACAGAAGTAGCGGTCGCCGATCGGGAACTGCGAGGCCAGCGAGTAGTAGAAGGGCAGTTGCTCACGCGTGAAGTGGCCCATCGATGCGGGCCCGCATGTCCGGGCGAAGCCCATGTTGGTGCCGCCGTCCCAACACAGGTGGGAGGCGTTCCAGTCCTGCCCGATCTTTGAATCCTCGGGTACCGCGGTATTCGGCATGGGATAGGAGAGGACGTACCCACCGTCTGCGGCCGGGTTGTAGTTGAGCGGTGTGCCGTCACGTGCCACCGTGAGCCCGTCACCGCGACCCAGCCGTCCGAAGTGATCGTCGAACGAATGGTTCTCCATCATCAGGATCACCACGTGCTCGATTGCCGGAAGCGTGTCGGTCCCGGCTGGCAGGTGCGGGTGGGGGAGGCTGTCAGGTTGCCGCAGTGACCCCGCCGCCGCCAGCGTCTCGCGGAGCGGCCGAGACGATCGCGCCGATCCCCGCAGCCACATCGGCAGGCTCGACCCCGGCCACGAGCAGCCCCGGCCGCTGACTGCGCTCACCGATCAGGACCCGCCGCCCGAACCTCGCTCGACACTCATCGGCTGTCACGGTACAGGCCTTGGTGCGACGAGACGACGGCGAGACCACTGCCGGCCGTGCCGCCGGCCGGGCACGGTACGAGGGTCGAGCTAGACGCCGGCGGTGCGCACCGCCCCGGCCCGCATGCCGTCGAGGACCATGCCGAGCAGACGCGCCGTTTGCTCCGGAGAGATAGCCGCGTTGGTGCAGACGGGGCTCACCAGTTGCATGACGTCAGAGCCGTCGACGTCAGCGCGGACGATCCCGGCCTCCTTGGCCGCGTCGATCACGAGGTCGAACGACGACTCGATGAGTTCGCGTGCTTGTGATCTGAATCCCGGCTTCTTCTCGAAAGCCTGATGGAGCTCGGTCAGCAGTGCCTGCTTGGTCTGCGCATAGCGAATGAACACGTCGAAGAACGCGTCGAGCGCGGCCGACGGCTCGAGCTCCGTGACGACGCGCTGTGCCGTCGACCAGAGCTCGTCGAGATCGGTCTGGTAGACCGCCTCGACCAGGTCGAGCCGGTTGGGGAAGTGGCGGTAGAGCGTTCCCACGCCCACGCCGGCCCTCTTGGCGATCGCCTCCATGGAGGCCGCCGCACCCTGCTCCGAGAAGACCTCCCGCGCCGTGGCGACGAGCAGTTCGCGATTGCGGCGGGCGTCGGCGCGCATGGGCCGCCCGTCCTCGGTCGGCTCGGTGTCCGAGGAGCCGGTTCGCCACGACCGTGTCCGCTTTCTGCGTCGCCATTCCTTTTTCTCCTCACGGGGTTGCTAAACGGAGGTACCCTCCGTATAATAAACGGAGGAAGCTTCCGCTTCAACAGGTTACCAGCGGAAAGGTCGTAGTCAATGCCCCAATCCTCCCTTGCACCCGCACGTCCCGGTCCCGGCCTCGCCGGGTCACGCTCTCGCGTTTCCCCTGGCCCAGAGTCCGGACAGCGGCTCGGAGGCGCTTCGATCCTGCTGGCGGTGATCCTCACCGCCCAGCTCATGGTGGTGCTGGACGCGACGATCGTGAACGTCGCCCTCCCGCACATCCAAAAGAGCCTCGGCTTCTCCTCGAGTGCGCTGTCGTGGGTGATCAACGCCTACATCCTCACCTTCGGCGGGTTCCTCCTCCTCGGGGCACGGGCGGGAGATCTTTTCGGGCGCCGCCGGGTGTTCCTGATCGGGATCGCGGTCTTTACCCTGAGTTCCCTGGTCGGGGGTCTCGCTGTCAGCGGCTGGGCCCTCCTGGGCGCCCGAGCGGTGCAGGGTATGGGAGCAGCGCTCGCGGCGCCCTGTGCTCTCTCCCTCTTGACCACGGCCTTTCCCGAGGGTCAGCAACGCGTCCGCGCCATTGGCCTGTACACCACCGTGTCGGCCGCCGGCGGTGCGACTGGGCTCGTGGCCGGGGGCCTGCTCACGCAGTTGGTGTCGTGGCGCTGGGTCATGTTCGTCAACGTCCCGATCGGACTTGGCGTCTGGCTCCTCGGTCGAGCCGTCATCGCGGAGACCGAACGTCAAAACGGCCACTTCGACCTAATCGGCGCCCTCACCTGCACCGTCGGTGTCAGTGGCGTCGTGCTGGGCCTGGTCGAGGCCGGATCAATGGGATGGACGAGCCCCGTGTCGCTGGTGGCTCTCTTCGGCGGAGTGGCCGTCTTCGCCTACTTCCTCCACCACGAGAGCCGGGTGTCGGAGCCGATTCTCCCGCTTCGCCTGTTGGCCCACGCGACGCGCAACTCGGCCAACGTGTCACGTGCCTTGCTCTATGCAGGCTTCTACGGCCTCTTCTACTTCTTGGCACAGTTTCTCCAGGACGTGCAGGGATACAGCCCACTGCGCGCCGGCCTCGCGTTCCTTCCCATGCCGGTCTCGGTCTTTCTTGCTTCCCAGCTCGCCAGCCGGCGCCTGCTTCGGCATCTGCCCGAGAAGGCTGTGATGATCCTCGGGAACAGCATCGCAATCGTCGGACTCCTGTTGGCCACCCGAGTGGGGTCTGCCTCGCCCTACTCGCAGATCGTGCTCTGCCTCGTCCTGATCGGAGCCGGGAGTGGGATGACGCTGGTGGCGCTGACGTCGGCCTCACTGGCCGACGTCGGAGCCCGAGATCGCCGGCGCCGCGTCAGGGCTCGTGAACGTGTCGCAACAGCTCGGTGCGGCAGTTGGTCTCGCCGTACTGGTGACCATCTTCAACTCGCTGGCCGGGCACGGCAAACTCGTCCCGGGTGCGACCGCGTCGGCATCAGTCCACTCTCTCGACGACGTGTTCGCCGTCGCCGCACTCTTTGCCGTGGGTGCCCTGGCAACAGTGGTGTTCGGCGTTCGGCGGTCCTCCGCAGTCCCGCGACTCGCACGAGAGGCGGTCTCGTCGGAAGAGCAGCGAATTGGCGAGCGGACTCTGCATCGAAATGGCCGAGCTCGCTGCCGACGAAGGACTGCTCTCGCCGGGTACTGGTCCCTGCGACGAGTGCGTCAAGGCAGGCGTCCAGACCGCTTGAGCTGCGATGCAGGGCCAGCCCGGCGTCGCAGGCCCCCTTGACGTCGAGGAAAGTACTGATACAGTAGTAATAGTTATGGAAACACAACAAACGGGGCCGATGCCTGCGCAGTCCGGCGCTCGAGTGGCCATCCACGAGTTGAGCCGGAACCGGCGAATCGGGATCCTGCTCATCTGCTCCATGAGCTTGCTCATCGTCGGACTCGACGTGACCATCGTGAACGTTGCCCTCCCGTCAATCGGGCGCGAGCTGCATGCATCGGTCTCGGGCCTGCAGTGGGTCGTGGACGCCTACACCCTCGTCTTGGCCAGCCTCTTGATGCTGTCGGGCTCAACAGCGGACAGGCTCGGCCGGAGACGGACGTTCGTCATCGGCCTCTCGGTCTTCGCCGCCGGGTCGTTGCTTTGCAGCCTGGCGCCCAGCTTGGGTCTCCTCATTGTGTTCCGCATGCTCCAGGCAGTCGGTGGGTCCATGCTCAACCCGGTCGCCATGTCCATCATCACGAACACGTTCACCGATCCCCGCGAGCGGGCACAGGCAGTGGGTGTCTGGGGTGCGGTCGTCGGCATCTCGATGGCGCTGGGGCCCATCGTGGGGGGATGCCTCGTCTCGACGGCCGGATGGCGGTCTATCTTTTGGATCAACATCCCCGTCGGAGTGGCCGCGATCGTCCTCGCCCTGCGCTACATCCCCGAGTCAAAGGCGCCGCGCGCCAGGCGTTTCGACCCGATCGGTCAGTTGTGCATGATCGTGCTCTTCTCGACGCTGACCTTCGGCATCATCGAGGCACCCAGTCGGGGCTGGAGCTCGCCCATCATCGTCGTCGCCTTCGGCCTCGCTGTCGCCGCACTCGTCGGCCTGCTCTATAACGAGTCGCGTCGTCGCGACCCCCTGGTCGACCTTCGCTTTTTCCGATCGATCCCCTTTGCGTCGGCGACGATCACTGCAGTGGCCGCGTTCGCTGCTCTCGGCGGGTTCCTCTTCCTGAACACCCTCTACCTGCAAGAGGTGCGGGGCCTTTCGCCGTTGGAGGCTGGAGTGGACACCCTGCCCATGGCGGTGATGACGGTGATCGCCTCGCCCATCTCTGGTCGATTGGTGGGTCACCGGGGCGCACGCACGCCGCTCGTGATCTCGGGAATAGGCCTGATGACCTCGTGTGCAATGCTCACCGGGATCGATCCGGTCACTCCATTCACCTGGCTCTTCGCGGCCTACATCGTCTTCGGGGTCGGTTTCGGTCTCGTGAACGCGCCCATCACGAACGCTGCGGTGTCCGGCATGCCCCGGGCGCAAGCCGGTGTGGCGTCGGCCATCGCGTCGACCTCGCGCCAGATCGGCCAGACCCTGGGCGTCGCCATCGTGGGCGCGTTGGTGGCCTCCGGGGCGGCGGGCTCTTCGGTCAAGTCGAGCCTCTCGTCGGCGAGCCACGCAGCGTGGTGGACCTTGTCTGCGTGCGGCGCCGTCGTACTCATCCTCGGCCTCGTGGCGACCTCGCGCCGAGCGCTCGAGTCCGCACGGAGGACGGCAGCGGAGCTGAACCCCGAGGCGCTGGGTTCGCTCCAGGGGGAACCATGATGCCGAAGCCCAAGGCCACCACGGATGCGGTTGCCGCACCCGTCTCGTCGGCCACATCTCGGGCCGCCTGGTCGAGCATGTGCGACCTCGTGCTGCACAACGTGCGCCGGCGAGAGGTGTCCGAATCGCTCGGGATGAGCTTCGGGAGGATCCGAGCGATCCGGCGGCTGGCCAAGCGGCCGATGGCGATGTCCGAACTGGCTTCGGCGCTCGGGATCGACGCGCCCTACGCGACCGTGGTGGTCGACGACCTGGAATCCCAGGGCTTGGTTCGTCGGAAACCTCATCCGGCGGATCGACGGACCAGGGTGGTTGAGGCGACTCGCAAGGGTAAGGAGGTGGCGCGCCGAGCCGACGCCATCCTCGGGACCCCGCCCCCCGCCCTCGATGCCTTGAGTCACAAGGATCTCGAATTGCTGATGAAGATCCTCGAAAGAGTCGAGCTGTACGAGGCGTAGCCGGCCCTGGAGCCCTCCGGCGACGATCGGGACGATACGTTTTGCCGGTGCTCAGCCCTCTGCGGCGACCATCGCCCGTATCTCAGCGCGGCACGACCTCGGCGACTTGCCGGGTGAACGAGCACCGGACAGGAGCGAATCCATGAGGGCGACTGCGAACCTCTTCGACCTGAGTGGCAAGGTCGCGCTGGTGACCGGCGGTGGACGGGGCATCGGCCGAGCCGTCACAGAGGACTTGGCCGCGGCCGGGGCGGATGTCGTGATCGCCAGCCGGAAGCTGCAGAACCTCGAAACCACTGCACACGAGATCGAGGAAGCGACGGGGAGACGCGTGGTTTCCCTGGCGTGCCACGTCGGACGCTGGAATGAATGCGATCGACTCGTCGAACAGGTCTACGAGGAATTCGGGCGGTGTGACGTGCTCGTGAACAACGCGGGCATGTCGCCGGCGTACGACGGTCTCCCATCGGTGACCGAGGACCTCTACGACAAGGTGCATGCGATCAACGCGAGGGGACCGTTCCGGCTCGGTGTGCTGATCGGGGAACGGATGGCAGCCGGAGAGGGAGGATCCATCATCAATATTTCCTCGATCGGCTCGTTGCGGCCGTCGGCGATCGACCTGCCCTACGGCATGGCCAAGGCCGCGCTCAACGCACTCACCCTCGCGCTGGCCGGCGAGTGGGCGCCGAAGGTGCGTGCGAACGTGGTGCTCCCGGGCGCGACGGAGACCGACATGAACGCCATGTGGCCGGCCGAGACGAAAGCACGTGTCGCCGAGTCGAACCCGATGAAGCGCTTCGGCCGGCCCGAGGACGTGGCCAGTGTCTGCGTGTTCTTGGCCAGTGAGGCCGCCAGTTACGTCAACGGCGCACAGATATCGGTCGACGGGGGTCTGTACCGCACCCTCTGAGCCAGGCGCGCGACAGCCGCGTCGTCAGGTCGCAGTCAGGTATTGGTCGATCACCCTGTGCATGTGGAGGATGTTGACCTCCTGCCGGCGGTTGAGGCGCAGCGCCGGACCGCCGCGGGACTTCATGCCGATCTGCACGTGAGCCATGTTGGCGTAGTCCTGGTTCGTGATCTCGCCCCAGTCACGCTCGGTCCAGTCGGGGAAGAAACGCCGCTCGGCTCGCTTCGGCGGTGCCCCCTCCTGAGGCCACTGCAGGAACCAGGTGTCCTTGATGCAGGTGTCCGGGTCGAGCCCGTTGGGCCGCACCCGGAAGATGATGGCGATGCCCGGGTAGATCGGTCCGACCATGTTGGGAAAGAAGTAGATGTCGTCCGCGCTCGTCAACTGGTCGTCGGCGAATTCCTCCACCGCCACGCCCCGGGCTGTCAGGAGGGCGCGGCGACCTTTCTGGTAGTGACGCAACATCGTCTCGGCGTCCAGAGACGAGGCCCGGATCTCTTCCACCAGTGCCTGCTCGTCGCGGTAGAAGAGGCCGCCGAGGCCACGGATGAAATTCTCGAGGATCTCGCCTTCGTCGTACTCGCCGGGGGAGAGCCCGAGGCGTGGGCTGGGACGAAGTTGACGCCGAGCGTTCGGCAGACGCCCGTAGTGCGAGTGGATGCCCAGCGGCTCGTACTCCAGGCTTACGTCGTCGGTCCATGGCAGGAGCTGGGGGTGCGTCCCCTGGACGTGGTAGCCCTCGTTGAACGCGTCCACCGCAACCTTCCAGTTCGCCGGGAGGATGGTCGACAGGTAGGTGCGCAGGCGGAGCCGATGCAGGTGGTACGGAGCCAAGAGGGTCGGGAGTGGGTCGAGGAAGTCGAGGAGCGGCGGCGCGTCCTGGTTGAGGCACACCCACACGAAGCCACCCCACCGGTCGACTCGGACGGTCTTGAGCCCGGTCCCGGGTGGTATCGGGTCGAATTCGTCGGCGTCGACAACGTCGATGAGACGGCCGTCGAGGTCGTAGCGCCATGCGTGGTAGCGGCAGCGGATGCAGCCCTCGGGCAGGGTTCCCGCTCCGTCGGCCAGCCGGGTCCCGCGATGCAAGCACGTGTTGTGGAAGGCGCGGATGGTCTCCGGGCCCGAACGCACGACGAGGATGGATTGGTCGCCGATCACGTATTCGCAGAACTCGCCCACCTCGGCAAGCTCCTCCTCGCGGCAGGCGACCTGCCAGACGCGGGTCCACAGACGCTCGAACTCGAGTGCGGCGAACTCCGGACTCGTGTAACGGGCGCGCGGCACGACGTCGTCTTCGCCGATCAAGACGCTGTCGAGATCCATGTCGGCGCCCTCTCCGTTCACGGCATGCCCGCGGTCCCGGGGCAGGTGTGTCGCTGACAGCCTAGGGTGCACCGACGTCAGTCGGGGCGGCGTCTGCTCGACGGAGACCTGGGGACGCCCGATGTCACCGTCGCGTAGGGTGTCCGGGCGATGCGCGGTGACCCGGCCGGAGTCCGATAGCGGCATGCGCGAGGTCTCGGGTGCGGCGCATGCGGTCAGCGAAACTGTTCCCGCGTTCGCGCCACCGCTGGCCGAGGTTCCATTGCCTGCGCCGAACGTCGAGGCGTTGCTGCGGCGCAATGCTCAGGACCACGGCCAGCGTCCTGCCCTCCGGTTCGCCGACCAGATCTGGTCGCACGAGGAGCTCCTGGCCGAAGCGGAACGGTTCTCGGCCCTCTACCGGACTCGACTCGATCCTGCGCGGCCGCCACACGTCGGCGTCCTGCTGGACAACACCCCCGACTTCGTCTTTGCGCTGTGCGGGGCGGGCTTGGCGGGGGTTGCCGTGGCGGGGCTCAACTACACACGCGTGGGTGAGCACCTCGGCCGCGACATCGAGCACACCGACCTTCAGCTGGTGATCACCGAGCCCCGGCACCAGGCTCAGCTGGCTGCGGCGACGGCGGGTCTCGAACTGCCCGGTGGGATCCTGGTCTCCGAACGCTTCAACGATGCCGATGATCTCGACCCTCTGGGTCCGACGCTTGGCTCCGCGCTCGACACAGCCTGGGCCGAGCACCGAGCGGCGGCGACGGACGGCTCCCGTGGTGGGGGCTGCGACGCTGATGTCCTGTGGGCCTTGTTGTTCACGTCCGGGACATCGGCGGCACCCAAGGCAGTGCGGTGCACCCAGCGACGGTTGCTCACCACCGGCAACCGCATGTCGATGATGCTCGAGTTGGGTCCGGACGACGTCGGCTACGCCGCCATGCCGTTGTTCCACACGAACTCGCTGATGTCCGGCCTGGCAGCTGCCCTGGTCGGCGGCGCGTCGTTGTCCTTGGCGCGTCGATTCAGCGCGTCGCGGTTCCTCGGCGACGTACGCCATTACGGCGTCACGTGGTTCAACTACACGGGGAAGCTTCTCAGCTATCTGTTGGCCACGCCGGCCCGCGCCGACGACGCGGAGAACACCCTCCGGGTCGCGTTCGGCAATGAGGGCTCGCCTCACGTCGTGGAAGAGGCCGCCCGACGTTTCGGAATGAGGATCATCGACGTGTTCGGCTCGACGGAGGGTGCGATCGCACTCGACCGCACGGGGAACCGTCCGAGCGGGTCCATTGGGCGTCTGCGCCAGGGAATCATGGTGGTCGACGAAGCGGGTGTCGAGGCGCCGCGGGCGGTGTTCGACGCCAGCGACCGTCTGGTGAACGCGGATCGGTGTGTCGGCGAGATCGTCAACACCCTGGGCGTCGGTCCCTTCGAGGGGTACTACCGCAACGAGGAAGCCATGCGCGCCACGACACGCAACGGGTGGTACTGGAGTGGCGATCTCGGTTATGTCGACGAGGACGGCTGGGTGTACTTCGCCGGCCGTACGTCTGACTGGCTGCGGGTCGACGGCGAGAACTTCCCTGCTGCCCCGATCGAGGCCATCGTCGGCCGTCACCCCGACGTGCTGTTGGCGTCGGTCTACGGCGTCCCCGACCCCGACTCGGGCGACCAGGTGATGCTCGCCCTCGTCCTTCGTGAAGGCGCAGAATTCGACGGCGCCGGTTTCGCGTCCTGGCTCGACGGCCAAGCGGACCTCGGCCCGAAGTGGCAGCCGAGATTCCTCCGCATCTGCGGGACGCTTCCGAGCACGCCCACCAACAAGATTCTCACGCGCACGCTCGTCTACGAGAAGTTCATCTCCGACCGTGTGCACGGCGACCCGTTGTTTCGGCGCGCCCGGGGCGACTCGTCGTTTCGTCCTTTCACCCCGGACGACGAGGCCACCCTGCGCGCCACGTTCGAGGCGAACGGGCGCCTGCCGGCCTGGGAGCTGTAGCCCCGTTCGGAACTGAGACGGTGCCCTGCCGGGTTTCAGTGTCCCGGTGCGGGTATCGATCCGTGACGGGTAATGTCCACCTCGACCATTGGACGATCGAGCAGGGACGGGAGACGGCCGCAGATGGGGAGTGAAGGACTGCACGAGCCGGCAGAGCTCCTCGGCGAGGGGACAATCGACCGCCATCGGGCGTTCACCTCCCTCATCGAGGAGCTCGAAGCTGTTGACTGGTACGACCAGCGAGTGCACGCGACGAACGACTCGAGCCTGGCGGACGTCCTGGCCCACAACCGTGACGAGGAGAAGGAGCACGCGGCGATGACGCTCGAATGGCTACGCCGGCGCGATCCCGTCCTCGACGGGCACCTGCGCACTTATCTGTTCACGACCGAGCCGGTGACCGAGGTCGAAGGGGAGGTGGAAGCGAGCGCCGGTCCCGCGCTCGCCGCGACCGGCTCGCTCGTCATCGGCAGCCTGAAGGGGAGCGAGTGATGAATCACCTGTACCGAGAGCTGGCGCCGGTCTCCGAAGCGGCGTGGGAGCAGATCGAGGACGAGGCAAAGGGTCGTCTCGTCACCTACTTGGCCGCTCGCAAACTCGTCGACCTGAGTGGCCCGCACGGGTGGGACCACTCCGCCACCGACCTCGGGCGGGTGGACGAGGTCGACAGTCCCGCCGAGGGTGTGCGAGGCGCGCTGCGGGGCGTGCTCCCGCTCGTCGAGTTGCGGGCCGAGTTCTCCGTCTCTCGTGAGGAGATCGACGATGCGGACCGCGGTGCCGACGACATCGAACTGCCGGAGCTCGACGAGGCAGTCCGCCAGGTGGCGCGGGCGGAGAACGTCGCCGTCTTCCACGGCTATCCCGCCGCCGGCATCCTGGGCATCACCGAACGCAGCTCGCACCCGCCCATCGTCATCGATGAGGACATGGACCAGTACCCCAAGGTGGTGGCCCGGGCGACCGACGTGCTCCGGCAAGCCGGGATCGGCGGGCCCTACGGGCTCGCCATCGGCCCCGAGATCTACACCGGCATCGTCGAGACCACCGAGCACGGCGGCCACTTGCTGCTCGACCACCTGCGTCAGATCCTTGGCGGCCCGCTGGTGTGGGCCCCGGGCGTCCAGTGCGGCATCGTGGTGAGCCTGCGCGGCGGAGACTTCGTCATCGACAGCGGGCAGGACCTCTCCATCGGCTACCTGTCGCACGACGCGCAGACGGTGCGTCTCTATATCGAGGAGAGCTTCAGCTTCCGGGTACTCGAACCCGACGCGGCCG
Organism: uncultured Acidimicrobiaceae bacterium; assembly: GCA_963736225.1. Taxonomy (GTDB): domain Bacteria; phylum Actinomycetota; class Acidimicrobiia; order Acidimicrobiales; family RAAP-2; genus Bog-473. The sequence continues at coordinate 234,172 of CAVTOF010000005.1, forward strand.
TTGCCTTGCAGCGCGAGGGCTGAACGGCCTGACGCCACCGAGTAGAACGCGTCCGGTGCGCGGCGCCGGGGAACGAGCTCGGGGAACCTGGCGATCCTGCCGACCGCGGCGGGTCGGCGCGGCGGCGCGGGCGCTCGGCTTGGTCCCGCTGTGCTCGGTGCTCCTGCTGGCATCGGCGATCCCACCGGCCCAGGCGGGCCCCGGGGCACTGCACCCACTGGTCGGCGCGTACTACTACCTGTGGAATCCCGAGAACTTCTCGGGGGGCACGCTGCGCGCGCACCTGATCCCGCCGCAACAGCCCCCGGCGGCGCAGGTCGACTCGAGCAACCCCGCCACCGCGGCCCGCGACATCGCCACCGCCCGGCGCGCCGGAATCGACTTTTTCGCGGTCGACTGGTGGCCCTACGACCCCGGCTACTCCGGTCGGAACTACCTGCAGGCCGACTCCGCCATGAAGGACTTCCTTGCCGCGCCGGATCTCGGCCGCATCAAGTTCGCCATGTTCTATGAGGCGTGGAACCTCGGTTTCGACCCCGTGCGCGAGTCCACGCCGGTGTCCTTCCAGATGGAACTGCACTTCGATTCGGACATGCTCTCCTTCGCCCGGCACTACTTCGCGAACCGCTCGTATCTGCGCATCCGCGGCCGGCCCGTCGTCTTCTTGTATCTGACTCGGACCCTGACGGGCAACGTCGCCGCCATGATCCAGGGCGCACGCACGGCGCTCGAGGCTCACGGTTATGACCCGTACTTCATCGGCGACGAGGTCTACTGGCGCGTGACACCCGAGGCCTTGAATCCGAGCGGCCCGGTGTTGACCACCACCCCACAGGTCTCTCGAATCGAGCAGTTCGACGCCGTCACGTCGTACACGATGTACTTCGGCGACCCCGACCCCACCTTCGGCCCCATCGCCGACTTCACCGGTTATCCGGGCACGACGAACATCGTGGCCGACGAGAAGCGGCTGCTCCACGAGTACCGCGCCGCCACCGGGGGCCGGGTGCCGGTCATTCCTGACGTGGGACCCGGCTTCAACGACCGCGGCTTCCGCCTGGCCACCAACCACCCGGCCCAGCCTCGTCAATGGCTGCCGGGCGAGGGTCCCGCCTCCACCCTCGACCACTTGTTCCGTGAGGTGGCGATCCCAGAGCTGGACCCGACACTGCCCATGGTGATGGTGACGTCATGGGACGACTGGAATGAGGACACCGCGGTCGAGCCGGTCGGGGGGACTCCGACCCACCTTGACGACAGCATCACGCACACCCTCTACTCACAGGGGTACACCTACGGCGGTGAGGAGCAGAGCGCGGTCAACGTCCTGCGACGAGACGTAGCCCTGCTCGATCGGGACGCTCGCTGACCGTCACACCGCCTCGGCCCACGACCCCGCCCTCCTCGTCGGGACCTCAGACGTAGTCGCTGTGGCGCATGTAGACCAGCGCTCCCCAGCCCCAGATGGGTGGCAGGTACGCCGTGCAGAAGCGCTCGATGAAGACGGCCGCCACCGCTTGGTCCTGCGGGACGCCCGCACTCGTCAGTCCTGCGATGAGCCCCACCTCGATCACACCGGCACCCCCCGGCACCGGCGCCGCGCCGCCGATCATGGCGGCGAGCGTCAGCACCACGATGAGGGTTGCGAAGTTGGCGTGCGCGCCGACGGAATGCAGCGACGCACCGAGACAGAGCGCGATGAGGATCTGGCTGCACAGGCTGCCGCCGAGCACGTAGAAGATCTTCCGCGGCTCGACTGCGATCGCCTTGACGTCGCTCCAGATGGTGTTCAGGTGTGGCCGCGCCTTCTCGGTGGCCAGGCGCCGGATGCGCGGGACGAGCGTCACCACCCCCAGGGCGATGGCGACCACGAGGATCACGATGATGATGAGCCAGACGAGGTTCTCGTGGCTGCCCGTGTCGGTCGGCGCGTGGAAATCACCGGCGGCAAAGGGGAGGCAGACGATGAAGAGCAGTCCCTTCACCACCCAGCTGGCCGTGCCGGCGATGGCTCCTGAACTGATGGCCTGGGGCACGTCGAGGCCCTGGCGCTGGAAGAAGCGAACGCGCACGCCGAAGACGGCCGCGTCGCCCCCGACAAAGGAGGTGAACATGTTCGAGGTTTCGAGCACGACGCAGCGGCCGAAGGGGATGGTGCCGACGACGGCGCCGATCAGCGCCCACGCCCCGGTCACGACCGGCAGCTGAGCGAGCACGAAGGCGGCGGCCACCCAGCCCCACGCGGCACCCTTGATGACCTCGAGGGATCCTTGGGCGTCGCTCAGCACGCCGATGATCAGCCAGAGGCCGACCAGGCTGCCGATGACCATCAGGAGGTTGGGCCAGCTGATGCGCTTGGCCTCCACCAGTTTGGGCACGTCGACGCCGGCTGCCGCGGCCAGCGACTCGCGCAATGTGCGCACCAACCCTTTTTGCGTCCGTGCTCGCCGCTCGGTTTCGGCGTCGAGCGTGGAGCGCTGCAGGCGGGTCAGCACGGTCTGGATCGTCTCGGTGTCGAGGACCTGGCATGCCGCTGCGACCGTCCGGTCGACGCCGACGACCACGGCGACTGCGGCCACGGCGGCGGCGATGTCGCGGTCCGTGCGCGCCGGGGGCGCCGACGACGAGCCGCGTCGGAAGTCGCGGAGCAGCGGCCCCGCCGCGGTCGCCACGACGGTCGCCGGGCTGAGCGCCCCGTGTGAGATTCCCGCCTCGCGCAGGGTCAGCACCGCACGCAGATACTCCTGAAGCAGGTGATCGCTGACGTCCTCCGCTCCGAGCTCGCCGAGCTGCCTGCCCTCGGGCAGTCGGGTCACCAGCGCCGCATCGCGGCTTGGCCCGCAGCGGCCCGCTGCCACAACCTCGGGCACACGCACACCGGCATGATCGGCCAAGAAGGTGAGGTAGGCCTCGTGTTCGACCTGTTGGAGCCGGTTGAGCACGAGTGTCGGACCCGAGTCGCGGTAGATGCAGAAGCGCCAGACCTTGCGCAACCACTGCGCGTCGGCGGCGTCCCGGCCGTACACAGCCAGCTCGAGTCGATGCCCCGCCGCATCAGTACCCGCGAACGAGGCCACGCCCCATTCATGGCGATCCGTTGACGCGAGGTCGCGCACGTTCACCTGCAGGTCACGCACCGCGTCAGTGACCTCTGCGGCGGAGGGGAGGCCGTTGGGCGCGCCCAGGATCAGGTGGCAGGCGGCCGCGGTGCCCCAGCCGGTGACGATGGCGGCCAGGATGCCCAGGGGCAGGCCATAGCCGCCGATGAGCGCGCACAGGGCGGCGAGTCCCAAGAGCACGAGGACCAGTCGGTGCATGGGCCTACTCAGATACGGCACTCCGGCGAACGCCACCGCGCTGGCAACGGCCAGCTGGACCACTGGGAAGTGCGGGTTGAAACCGGACAGGGTGGGCACGGGCGCTCGGCCGGCCGTCGGACCGAGGACTGCGTCGAGCAGAAGGCAGACCGCGATCGTGACGACTCCGGCCAACGCCATCTGGCGCACCGCCGTCAGTCGCGGCACCAGGAGTCCGAGGAGGACGAGCGCGACGGTGACACCCACCGAGCCCACGAACCACAGTGCGGTGATCAGCCAGCGAACGCCGTTGGGTGGCGGAGTGAGCAGCTCGGCGACGTGGATCTCGACCGAGGTGTTGGCGTCGGCCAGGGGAACGAAGATGATGACGAGGGCAATGGCCAGGCCGACCCGAATGGCGTCGGACGCGCGCCGCCGCGCCGCGCCGCCGCCACGCGGCCCGAGGACGAGCGAGCGGACCCGCTGGCTCCACGGCGCATGGTCAGCTTCGCCCGGAAGTGGGGCGAGCGCGCCTTCCCCGTCGCCCGCCCCATCACCGTCGCCCGCGCGTTCCTCGTCGCCGGCCCGCCCCATGACCTTCATGGCAGGGCGACCGTACTGCGCCGGACTTCGTGTGCCCTGCCCGCAGGCTGTCCCGGCCACTCCATGACCGCAATCTTGACTGCCCGAACATCCTGACCAGCGATTCCCATATTACTATAAATACGATTGATTTAGTCGGAAATAACGACTACCCTCAGCTGATGCCTCGAGCGGCCCTCATCGACGACACCCAGCGGACGGCTGCGCCTCTCGGGTCGCCCGTCGCTGGCCGGTCTACTTCGGGTCCCTGGACCCAGCGTCCCAAGGCCCCGGTCGACCCCGCTGCGGTGGTACACCGACTCGCGCTCGGAGTGCGCTGGCCCACGGGGACGGCGGTGGCCGAGCGGGAATGGAAGCTGGTGGCCCGGACGCCTGACTTCGACGCCTGGCTCATCGCCTGGCCGCCGGGTGGCCACGTGGCCTTGCACGACCACGGAGCGTCGGCGGGCGCGATTCGGGTCATGGAAGGAGCGTTGACCGAGTCGGTCCCTTTGCGCGGCGACGGAGGGAAACTGCGCTTGGCGCGGCGAGAGCTCGTCGGCGGGACGACACTCGGGTTCGCGCCGGGCCATGTGCACGATGTCACCAACGAATCCGGACTTCATGCGCTCAGCCTGCACGTCTACAGTCCGGCCTTGACGTTCATGACCCAATACGACATGACACCCGAGGGACTCGTTGCCCGCGACGTCTACTGGTCGGCGTCGGGCGAAACCCCGGCGGCGTCGACGTCCAGGGTGTCGGTCCCTGCGGCATACCCGTTGGGGGAACGAGCGGCCCGGTGAGCCCGCGCACGGTCGACGAACTCCTGGCCGGCGCACGCGCAGACATCGACCGGGTGGACCCCGGGCAGCTCGAAGACCTGCACGCGGCCGGGGCCCTCGTCGTCGACATCCGCCCCGAGCGTCAGCGGGCCGAAGAGGGAGACCTTGACATCGGCGTCGTCGTGGAGCGCAACGTCCTGGAGTGGCGGCTCGATCCCTGCAGCAGTCACGTCCTGCCCGAAGTCCTCGGGCACGACCAACAGGTCATCGTCGTGTGTTCGGAGGGGTATGCCTCGAGTTTGGCCGCGGCGTCGCTCCGGGAGCTTGGGTTCACCCGGGCGGCCGACCTAGCCGGAGGATTTCGGGCCTGGCAGGCGTGGCACTCGGGCCGCGGGGAATCCGAAGGCCGTTCGCGCTCGTAGCTTCTGCAGGGCCGCCGGTCGGTGGCCAGCCGGCACACCGGGCAGGATGGCCCGAGACAGGTGCCGGGCCTGCCAGGAAGGAGCGAGCGTCGAGTGGCCATGACCGCAGTGACCGTCGCCGCGCCATGTGCCCCGCCGACCGACCGCGCATCTGCTGCAGATGGCAGACGGACACGACGAGGCGTGCTCGCGCCGGCGCCGGGCACGCTCGGAGTCGCGGGTGCCACTGGGCTGGTTCTCTTCGAGGCGCTCCACGCGCTGCTTGGCGCGCACGGCCTCGGCCCCACCCTGGCCGCGGGGTGGGCCACGCTCGTGGCGCCCGTCTTTGTGGCGCTGGTCCTGGCCGCCGTGGCGTGCGAGCGGCTGTGGCCGGCCGAGCCGCGGCCCTTGTTCGCCCGCGGCCATGTCCAAGACGCTTGGTACCTCCTTCTGTATGCGCTGGCCGTGGCGCCGTTCATGACGCTGCTGAGCGTCGGCAGCGCGGTGCTCCTCCGCGGCCACAGCACGTGGGTCGACGCCGGGTGGACGACGCACTGGCCCCGTTGGACGGTGGTCGTCGTCACCCTGTTGGCGATGGACCTGTGCAACTGGGTCGCACACGTGGGCGATCACCGGTTCGGCACGCTCTGGCGCCTTCACGCGCTGCACCATTCGCAGGAGGAGCTGAGCGTGCTCACGTCGTTCCGCGCCCACCCCCTCATGCACACCACTGGCTTCGTGCTGGCGACCGTGCCGGTCCTGCTGCTCACCGGCGCGCACCCGCTGGCGCCGGTGCTCATCACGGCTTACGTCTGCCTGGGGACCCTCCCGCACACCAACGTGCGCTGGTCCTACGGCCCGCTGGGTCGCATCCTGGTGAGCCCCGCCTATCATCGGATGCACCACGCTGCCGAGGGGGAGCCGGACGTGAACCTCGGAATCGTCCTTACGGTGTGGGACGTCGCGTTCGGCATGGCCCGCTTCCCAGAGCGCGCGAACACACCAGTCGAGACGGGCCTGGTGGGGCGGCCGGTGCCGGTCGAGCAGACGGCCTCGCGTGCCCGCCCGGGCCGCTTGATGGCGCGCCAACTGGTCCAGCCGTTCAGTCGGCCGGGGTCAGTCGGGGTTTCGAGTGAAGCGACCCGCCGCCTCTCCTTCGAGTCGGCCCGCCGGTAGCCGGCGCCCGCAGGCCACCAACGCCAGCGCCTGAGCCGGTCCCGACACCGTCGCTCCCGACCCCACGGACCAATCGAGGTCGGCGGCGTGCAAGGCGACGCCGGAGAGGTCGACGCCGAAAAGGTTGGACCCGTCGGGGGCAGCCACAATGCCGAGCACGCGCGTGATGCACTCGTCCGGGACGCGTCGGGCCAAGGGCACGGCCTCGGTGATGTCGAGTTGGTGGATCACGCAGTGTGTCAGTGCGCCATCCACGCCGCCGCCCGGCGGCAGCCACCCGTGCAGGGTGGGTGAGCGGAGGCAGACAACGAGCGTCTCGGCAGCCAGCGCGCTATCTCGTGCCGCCACCGTGTTGGAAAGCGCGGTGAAGTCACCGGCGACAGCCGCCAGCTCCGCCAGAAAGCTCCGTTCGTCGTAGCGCGCCGGCATCGTCACGTGTGCCACGACCTCGCGGGTGCGCCACCCCTCGCACAGTGACGGCGCATCCCATACGTCCTCTGCGGCGCCCTCGAGCAGGTCGGCCAGCGCCTCGTACTCCTGGGCGACGAGGGCCGTCAGGGTTGCGTCGTCGGTATGCATCGCAAGCTCCTACTCCGCTGCGCGTCCGGCGACGCGCCCGGTGGCGACCAGCGCAGCGAGATACGCGGCAAAGCGGTCGAGCGACGAGAGGAACCCCGCCTGCGCCTCGTTCGTGGTCATCGGCTCGGGCACACGCTCTTGGCGGATGCTGACCTCGGTGCGGTCGGGCCCGAGCGCCAGGAATTCCGAGGTCACCCGCATGCCCGAGCTCGGATTCGTCCACACGAGCCGCTCGGGTGGACGCACTTCGTCGTACACCGCGTGCGTCGGATACTCGCTGCCGTCGGCGTCGTTGACCATGACCGTCTCGAACACGCCGCCCGCCCGGGCATCGACCCTGATGCGCTCACGAGGGGTGCTCACACCGGCCGGGCCCCAGAAATGAGTGAGGTGGTCGGGATCGGTCATGCACTCGAAGACGAGCTCGCGCGGCGCATCGAAGACGCGGGTGAAGCGGAGTTCGTCTGCTGGCTGTGTGGTCATCCGTCGTGCCCTTTCCCTCGCGCCGTGCTGGGTGCCGTCCTTGGCACCCGCGCCACACCGTTGCTACGTCGCGCGCGGCCGGTCCCGTCGCCCGCGGCGCGCTGGATCTCGTGCAGGTGCGCATCGAGCTTGTCGAAGCGCTCGTTCCAGATGCGGCGGTGTTGGCCGATCCAGTCCAGGGCGCCGTCGAGCACGTCGACCTCCAGATGGCACGGTCGGAACTGGGCATCGCGCCGCCGGGAGATCAGACCGCCGCGCTCGAGCACCTTGAGGTGCTTGGAGATCGCCGGCAGCGACAGGGGGAAGGGCGCCGCGAGCTCGTTCACCGTGGCGTCGCCGTGAGCCAGCTGACTCACGATCGCCCGTCGGGTTGGGTCCGAGAGCGCGGCGAACGCCGCATCGAGCCGATCCTCGGTGATGGTCATGGACACAGTTAACTGTAGAGTTAATTAACTGTCAAGTGAACTAACGCTGCCGGCTCCGAATGGAACCGAAGCGCGCCGGCGTCCCGAGAGACCCGACGGACCGATAGAAGTGGTCCGGAGAAATCAGGATCGAGACTGAACCGACGGGGAATCGGGACAGCAGAAGAAAGGACAGAAACCAGCGTGCTGCTGCAGGTGATCACCGGGACGACCCGGCAAGGGCGGTTCAGCGAACGGGTCGCGGCGTGGGCGCTCGACCGCCTCCTGGACCACGGCGGCTTCGATGTCGAGGCGATCGACCTGCGGAACCACCCGATGCCGTTCTTCGAGGCCGAGATGGCGCCCGCACGCGCCGGCGGTATGTACGAGGACGACGAGGTCTCGCGTTTCGGCGCCACCGTGGCGCGGGCCGACGGCTTCCTCGTTCTCACGGGTGAGTACAACCACGGCTATCCGGCAGTGCTCAAGAACGCGATGGACTCGACGTTCGTGGAGTGGCGGCGGAAGCCGATCTCCTTCGTTGGCTGGGGCAATGTCGGCGGCGCCCGGGCCATCGAGCAGCTGCGCCAGGTGGCGGTGGAATTCGAGATGGCCCCTCTGCGCTGGGCGGTGCACATCTTGCCGGACGTGCTGATCCCGCTGCGACAAACGGAAGACCCCAACGACCTCTCGTTGCTGGCGCCGCTCGATCCGCGTCTCGACATGCTGGCCGACGACATGATCTGGTGGATGCACGCGCTCGCAACGGCGCGGGCGGAGAGCGCGTGACGGCGGATCTGGCGGCCGCCTGCGTGGACAACGACAGCGAACTGGAGCAACGAAGGAGGAGCAATGGAGAACCCGCTCGGCCCCTTGCGGGCATCGGTCGCCCGGCTGCGCGAGCGTGTGCAGAACCTCGACGTGGCTCAACTCGAAGAGCCCTCGTACTGCACCGGCTGGAACATCGCCGCCGTGCTGTCGCACCTGGGCTCTGGTGCTGTCATCACGCAGCGTCGCCTCGATGACGCACTGACCGGAGCGCAGACGCCCGACGACTTCACCGCCGCGGTGTGGGACCAATGGAACGCCAAACCGCCCCGCGCCCAGGCGGACGACTCCCTCATCGAGGATGCGCGCCTGCTCGAGTCATTCGAGGCGCTCCCCGACGCCGACCGAGCCCGCGTCACCTTCTCGTTCGGTCCCGTCACGTTCGATTTCGAAGAGGCGGTTGCGGCGCGCCTCAACGAGCACGCGTTCCACACCTGGGACATCGAGGTGATGTTCGACGGGGCCGCTCGGATCCCGGCTGACGCCGCCAGGGTCATCGTCGACAACCTCGGCCTCATCGCCCGCTTCACCGCGAAGCCGACCGGCGACGAGCGCGAGGTCCGTGTCCGCACGAGTCACCCGGTCCGCCACTTCACCGTCCGCCTGACGCCCGAGGACGCGGAACTCTTGGCCGGCGACGCGGGGATGACGCCCGACGTGGAGCTGCCCGCCGAGTCGTTCTGCCGCTTGGTCTACGGGCGGCTGGACCCGGACCACAGCCCCATGGTGAGCGCCAACGGAGAGGTGCTCGACCTACTGCGACGGGTGTTCCCCGGACCGTGAGCCCCCGCGCGCCGCGCGGCCCCGGCACGCGACGAGCCAAGGCGGTCACGGCGCCAATCCGTGTCCCGATGCGGTACCCCGACGCAAGGAGCACAAGCAGGATCTTGAGCCGTTGGATCGGCGCAGCGGCCGACGCGTAGTTGAGCCGGTACCCGGAAGCTCGAGGTGCGTGAGGGGCCAGCGCACCGATGTCAGCTGCGCCATGACCTCGGCGCGTCAGCCATGGGGTGGTAGCGGGGGCCGAGAACGGATGGGCGCACCGCACCCCTCGCCTGCGCGCGTTGGGGTATTGCTTCGGTGTGAGGTCTAACGACGAGCAGTTGGATCGGCAAGCCGAAGCGATGTTGGCCGGATTGCGCGGTCCGGAGGCAGGCCCGAGGGCGCCCGTGCACGTGCGCGCCCCGATCATTGGTACTCGTTGCAGGTATCGGAGGCCGAGCCGGCGCGTCCGTCGGTGGTATCGCCGACGGACGGTCGCACGAGGCGCTGCGTGGACGTGTGGCGCGACGAGGAGCTGCTCACGTCGGGCCAGCGGTTGGCCGACGCACTCGCCTGGGTGATGTGGGACGTCAAGCGTTCTGCCGCGGAGACGAGTGGCGTTCACCTCCTCCTTCACGCCGGCGCCCTCGAGGCGCCCTGCGGCGGGGGCGTTCTCCTTTCAGGTCCGCCGGGTTCGGGCAAGTCGACCCTCGTCGCCAGTCTGGCCCGTGCGGGTCTCGGCTATCTGACCAACGAACTTGTCGCGCTGGATCTCGACAACGGCTGCGCGTTGCCCTACGCCAAGCCCATCACCGTCAAGCCCGGAAGCTTCGACGTGTTGGCCGACATGGCGCCCGCGGCCTGCCTCGCCGGTGTCGGAGTCGGCAGTCTCGATGATGACGGCACCGTTGACGGTGTCGATGAAAGTTGCTGGGGCGCGACGGAGTGGCACGTCACCGTCGGGCACGGCACCGGGCGTGCCATCGGGCGAGCATGTGTGCCCACACTCGTGGTGGTGGCGTGCTACCAGGCGGGAGCGCTCACGACACTGACCCCGCTCTCCGACACCGAAGCGTTTTTCTCCCTCGCGCTGAACGCGGTGAACCTCCTGGCGCACGGCGCGTCGGGCGCGGCCGCACTCGGCGCTCTGGTGGCGCGTTGCACCTGTGTCCGGCTCACCATGTCGGACCTCGCGACTGCGACCAATCTCGTGCTGTCGCTGCTCGAGCACCATGGTCCCTCCGACCGGTCTGCTGACGGGAGGGCGGTGGCAGCAGCCGCCGAGTCGGTGGGTGGGCATGCCCGCTGACTGGCCGAGGGGGGACTCCCGGCCCCGCCGCCGTCCAGGCACCTCGGCCGTCGAGCTCGACGACAACCTCGCGCTCTACGACGACGTCGGACAGTTGTTGATCCTCCTCAACACCAGCGCGGCCTCGGTGTGGGAGCGTTGCGACGGCGAGACCACGGTCGACGACATGGTCCGTGCGCTCGCCCTCTCGCATGACGAGGACAGGAGGTTGATGGAGGTGGACGTGCACCAGGCCGTGCGCAAACTGGCCGATCTCGGACTGGTCGCAGACGAAGCACAGGACGGTGGGGCGGTGGTCAAAGGCTGAGCCGGGACCGAAGGCCGGGACCTCCCGGCTTTCGAGTTGCCGCCAGTCCCCGTCCGTATGGAGGATGGTGTGTGCCCATCGCCCACCTCCGGTCCGAGTCGCACCCAGACGAGGTGGCGGCGGCCGTCGGGCGGGACGGCGCGGTCATCGTCGACGGCGTCGCCACGCCCTCGCATCTCCAACGTATCGAAGCAGAGCTCGGGCCCTTCCTCGACGCCACACCAACCGGTCCCGACGACTTCAGCGGGATGACGACCCGGAGGACGGGTTCTCTCATCGCCCGGTCGCCCGCCTGTCGCGATCTGGTCATGCATCCTCTGGCGCTCGGCACGGCGCGCACATTCCTCGCACACGCCACCACGATCCAGCTGCACTTGACCCAGGCGATCGCGATCGGGCCGGGCGAGACGGCGCAACCGATCCACCGGGACCAGTGGGCGTTCGACTTTTTCCCGTTCCCGTCGGGCTACGAGGTCCAGTGCAACACGATTTGGGCACTGACCGACTTCACGGAGGAGAACGGTGCCACGCGGGTGGCGGTAGGCAGCAACAGGGCACCGGACGGGACGTCGTACGGGCCGGACGACACCGAGCCAGCCGAGATGCCCCGGGGCTCAGTGCTCTTCTACTCGGGCAGCGTCTACCACGGCGGTGGCGCCAATCGGTCCGACGCCACGCGTATCGGGCTCAACATCACCTACAACGTGGCGTGGCTCCGCCAAGAGGAGAACCAGTACCTCTCGGTGCCGCGTGAGGTAGCGGCCACGCTGCCCACGGACTTGCTCCGTCTCATGGGCTACGACCGTGGGGCCTACGCGCTGGGCTACATCGACGACCTGCGCGACCCCATCGAGGCGATCAGGCCGGGTACCGGCTCGACCGGCTTCGGGGTCAACCGCTAGCGGGCCTCCTCCGCCGACCCTCGCTGCGTTGTCGCTGGGTAGTCATCCGGTCGTCGCGCGATTGCATCCCCTGTGCGATCAGCCGATGTAGTAGCCCGCACCACTACCGTGGATGTTGTGCCGGTCGAGATCCGAGACGCGAAGCCGGATGACCACGACGAGCTCTTCGGCGCGTTCAGCCGCATCGTGGGCGCGGGAGAGGGGTTTCCGCAGTCACATCCAGTGACCCACGAACAATTCGACGACTATTGGATCGCCCATTCCTCGGTGGTCGCAGTGGCTCGCTTCGGCGGCTATCTGATCGGCGCCTATTACATCAAGCCGAATTATGTGGGCCGGGCGTCCCACATCGCCAACGCCGGCTACTTCGTTCTCGCTCCGTACCGCAGCACGGGCGTCGGGCGCACGCTCGTCGAGCACTCGCTCCAGACGGCGCGCGGGCTCGGCTTCGACGCCATGCAGTTCAACCTGGTCTTCGAGTCCAACCCGGCGCGCACCATGTATACCAAGCTCGGCTTCGAAGAAGTGGGGCGCATCCCTCGCGCCGTCGATGGCGAGGACGCCATCATCTATTGGCGCAGCCTGGAGGACATTGCGCTCGGGAACCCCGACCCATGAGTGACGACATCTCGGTCCAGCGCCACGACGAGCACATCGGCGTGGTGACGCTGCGCCGGCCCCCGAACAACTTCTTCGACACTCCCCTCATTGAGGCGGTCGGATCGGCCTACGACGAGCTCGGCAGCTCCAACTGGTGCCGTGCCATCGTCCTGGCGGCAGAAGGCAAGCACTTCTGCGCCGGTCTCGACTTCTCGGCCAATGCCGACCAGGACATTGCGGCGCTGTACCGGGCCGCCTTGCGCCTGTTCGCAGCGCCGCTACCCGTGGTCGCCGCCGTGCAAGGTGCAGCAATTGGCGGTGGCTTCGGGCTCGCACTCTCGACCGACTTCCGGGTGGCCACGCCGGAGAGCCGCTTCAGCGCCAACTTCGCCCGGCTGGGTTTCCATCACGGCTTCGCCCTCACGGTGACGCTGCCCGCGACCGTGGGTCGTCAGGCCGCGAGCGATCTGTTGCTCACCGGGCGGCGAGTCGGGGGCGAGGAGGCGATGGCGCTCGGGCTGTGCGACCGGATCACCCACCCCGACCAGCTACTGGCCGAGTCGCTCGACTACGCCGCGGAGCTGGCGGCGTCCGGCCCCCTGGCCGTGCGTTCCATTCGGGCCACTCTCCGGCGCGGCCTGGTGGAACAGGCTGAGCTGGCCATGGAACACGAGTACGCCGAACAGATCCGGCTCGGCGAGACGGAGGACTTCCGAGAGGGAGTCCGCGCCGTTGCAGAACGGCGCACCGCCCGCTTCCACGGATCGTGAGCATGGACGGGCCGACCCTCCACGAGCTGAACACGACGTTCACCTGGAGCGATCACCGGGGCCCGTTCCGTGTCGTCAGCGCCGAGCAGGCGCGCCAGTACGACGAGCGCGGGTTCTTCGTGCTCGAGAACGCGTTGAATGCGGCCGAGGTGACCGCGCTGACCGAGGCGATCGACCCCTTCGAGGCCCGCCAGGAGGAAGCGCTGCGATCCCTGCAAGACGGGCGATTCTTCATCGCCCGTGCCGACGAGATCACGTTCACCACACACCTCGTGTTGCAGTCCGCGCTGCTGCGCGCGTTCACCGCCTCCGCGTTCCTCGTCGACGTCTGCGCGGACCTGATGGGGCCTGACGTCCGCTTGTACTGGGACCAGGCTGTGTACAAGAAGCCCGACACCGATTCCCCTTTTCCGTGGCACCAGGACAACGGGTACGCCTTCGTCGAGCCCCAGCAGTATCTGACCTGCTGGGTGGCGCTGACCGATGCAACCGAGGAGAACGGCTGCCCCTGGGTCGTGCCGGGCGTGCACCGCCGCGGCACTTTGGCCCACGAGTACTCCGATATCGGCTTCGTGTGCCTGCGCGACCCGGCTGACGCGATCGCTGTTGCGGCGAGCGCCGGGAGCATCGTCGTCTTCTCCTCACTCACCCCGCACTCAACCGGACCGAACCACACCGATTCGGTGCGCAAGGCCTACATTGTGCAGTTCGCGCCCAGCGGCGCCGAGGTCATTCGGTCCCAACCGGGCGGAACCACGCTGCGGGTTCCGGCGGACGATGCAGGGCGGCAATACGAGGTCCTGCGGCGCGGAGCGCCCGTCACGCCCTGGGCCGCCGCGTGGCCGTGATCCCCGCAACGGTCCTGCGTGCAGCGGTCGTGCCGATCGCTCGGAGTGCGACGAGGAGGCCGGCGGCCCGGGGCATGTGAGGTGGGGCCCAGTGCCAGCGGGCGCCCCGGCGTGGGGTCGGCAACGTGGCGCCCGCACTCGTCATCGGCTGCTCAGTAATGCTCCCGGTGCTCGTCATGTGGCGTCTCCTTCCGGTGACCCGCTTGGCACGGGTAATCCGCTGTTCGTGGTTGTCGGGCTGGACACGACGCCGTGCACCGCGGGCGTGTGTGCTCGCTTCGCCCGCGCCGGGTCTGGCCGCAGAAGTTCTCTGACACCGAAGCGTCCCTGGCGGGCGGCACTAGGGTGGGTCCACTTCGAGGGGAACGCAGCAAGGGGGTATCCGTGACACAAACCGCGCCGGTGAGGGACTGGGCAACCGACTTCGATGTCATGGATCCGCAATATCTGGCCGATCCCTTCAGCATCTGGGACCAATTGCGCCAGAGCTGTCCCGTCCTCCACACCAATCGCCGCAAGAGCAGCTGGATGCCCCTGCGCTACGAGGACGTCACTGCCATCGCGCACGACATCGAGCACTTCAGTTCTCTCAAGGTGGCGGTCATCCCGGGCGACGAGGACGAGGACCCCCCGGACTTCGATGGGCCGAATCTCGAATATGGCCTGCCCCCCATTTCCGCGGACCCACCGCTCCATACGTGGACCCGCCGGCTCCTGTTGCCGTGGTTTTCGCACACGCGGGTCGACAGCTACGTGCCCCTGACACGCGACTTGTGCCGCCAGCTGCTCGACGGCTTCGCCGCGACCGGACGAGCCGATGCTGCTGCCGGCTACGCCCAGCAGATTCCGGTGCGGGTCATCGCCCACATCCTCGGCGTGCCGACCGACCTGTCGGACACCTTCACCGGCTGGGTGCGAGACGTCCTCGAGTTCGCCGACGACGCCGAGCGGCGCCAGCGTGGTGCCGAAGGGCTGCTCAACTTCTTCCTCGCGCACCTCGAGGAGCGCCGTCAGCATCCCGGTGACGACCTGCTGAGTGAGCTGCTCAACACGGAGGTGGACGGTGCACCAGTCGATGACGGAATCATCTTGGGCATGGCAGCCCTCGTCCTGATCGCCGGAGTGGACACGACCTGGAGCGCGATCGGCTCCTCGTTGTGGCACCTGGCCACCCATCCCGAGGATCGCCGGCGGCTGGTGGCAGAACCGGCATTGATGCCCACGGCGATCGAAGAGCTCTTGCGGGCCTACGCGCCGGTCACTATGGCGCGCGAGGTCACCGAGGACCTGGAGTATGCGGGCTGCCCCATGAAAGCGGGGGACAAGGTTCTGATGAACTTCCCCGCGGCCAACCGCGACCCCGAGGCATTCGAGCACCCCGACGTCGTGCAGCTCGACCGTACCCACAACCGGCATGTCGCGTTCGGCTCGGGCATCCACCGATGTGCCGGGTCCAACCTGGCGCGCATGGAGCTCCAGGTCGCGCTCGAGGAGTGGCTCGACCGTATTCCCGAATTCTCCCTTGCCGAAGGCGAGGAGATCAGCTGGGCTGGCGGACAAGTCCGTGGCCCCCGAATCCTTCCGGTGGTGTTTCCATGAAAATCCGCGTTGACTCCGACAAGTGCCAGGGCCACGCTCGCTGCTACGGGCTCGCGCCCGAGATCTTCGACGTCGACGACTATGGGCAGGCGTCCGTGATCCTCGACGAGGTCCCGCCCGAGCTCGAGGAGAAGGCGCGGCTGGCGGTGGCCAACTGCCCCGAGTACGCCATCGAAATCATCAGCGACTAGCCCGCTGGAACGACTCGGGACCGCACCGCCGTCGAAATGGCGCGCTCCCGAGCGGGTTCGGTGGCAGCGCCGGTTCACACCGTGACCAGCGTGAGCGCCTCGGGCTCGGTGCCGGGAACCGCCTCCAGCGTCGCCTCGGTCGTTGCGTCCGGGTCACCGGAGCGCGCCCGGCGGATGAGGAGGAAGGCGGAGGCGGCGGCCACCGCGAGCACGGCGGCACTGAAGGTGAAGGCCGTGGTGTAGCCGTGGATGGAGCCGGCGGCCAGCGACGCCGAGGATGTGCCGTGCACGACCAGGTACGAGGCCGTGGCACTGGTTGCGATGGTGTTGATCAGTGCGGCACCCATGGAGCCGCCCGTCTGCTGCGTGGCGTTGACGAGGGCGCTCGCCACTCCGGCGTCCTCGGGGTGTACGCCGATCAGCGCCGTGCTGCTCATGGCGACGAATGACATGCCCATGCCCAGGCTGATGATCACTTCGGCCGGCAGCACCGTCACGAAGTACGACGAGCCCACAGTGAGCGTCGTGAGGATGACGAGGCCGACGGCGGCCATCAGCAGGCCGACGGACATCACGGCCCGAGGACCGAAGCGTGGCAGCAACCGGCTCGCGGCGGTCGCGCCGGCGATGATGCCGAGCGAGAACGGCACGAAGGCGAAGCCGCTCTTCATGGCCGAGTAGTGCAGCGTGCCCTGGAAGTAGTAGGTCAGCGACAAGAAGGTGCCGAGCAAAGCGGTGCCCACGAGTAGGGACGCCAGGAACGACCCGCCCCGGTTGCGGTCGAGCACGACGCGGAGCGGGCAGGAGCGGGTGCGCCGCCCGGCGCTCCAGCAGGATGAAGGCCACCAGGAGGACGCCGGCAATGGCGAAGAGCGAGACTGTCACCGAAGAGCCCCAGCCGTCGGAACCCGCCTTGGTGAAGGCATAGACGAGGGCCAGCAGTCCACCGGTGACGGTCACCGCCCCAGGCAGGTCGTAGCCGTGGTTGGCTGGACTCTTGCTCTCCCGGACGACGCGCGCGGCGCCAAACGCGGCGAGAACGGCGATGGGCACGTTGATGAGCAACGTCCAGCGCCACGACGCGAACTCGGTGAGGAAGCCACCGAGGATGAGGCCGATGGCGGCACCGCCGCCGGCGATGCCGCCGTAGACGGCGAAGGCACGCGCCCGCTCCTTGGCCTCGGTGAAGGTCACGGTGAGCAGTGACAGGGCCGAGGGCGCCATCACCGCGGCGAACGCGCCTTGCAGCGCGCGGGCGCTGAAGAGCATGACGGCGTTCTGGGCCAGGCCGCCCAGCGCGGAGGCGGCGGCGAACCCGATGAGGCTGATGACGAACATGCGCTTGCGTCCGAAGTAGTCGGCGATCCGGCCGCCCAGAAGAAGGAGACCGGCGAAGGCCAGCGTGTAGGCCGTCAACATCCACTCGCGGTTAGCCGTCGAGATGTGCAATGCCTTCTGGGCCGAGGGCAGGGCGATGATGACCACCGAAGCGTCCAGCACCACCATCAGCTGTGCGACGGCAATCACGGCCAGGGCGCGGAAGCGCTTGGGGTCGGCGGCCGGCTCTGCGGCGGACTCGATCGTCGAAGTCGTCGAGGTCGAGGTCATGGGATGTCCTCCGGTGGGTCTGTGCTGCTCGGTCTGTGGGGGATGCGGCAGAAGGACCGAATCCGCTGCTCTCAGGGCTCTTTTCCGGGCCCTGCCAAAAATGGGTCTGGTCTTTTGCCGTCCCGAGGGTTTAGAATCGGAAGCGGAGTTCTGGTTCCAGATACACTATACGGAACCGAGATTCCGTTTGTCAACCGGGGAGGAAGAGTTTTCATGGGCCTCAGAGCTCAGGGGTCGACGCCGTTGCCTGCGCCGGCGGGCCACGAGTCCGATGCCGAAGCCGACGCCACGGCGCGTCCGTTGCGCGCCGATGCGGCGCGCAACCGGGAGCGCATCCTCAATGCGGCCGAAGCGATGTTCGCCGCGGAGGGGATCGAGGTGCCCGTGGACATGATCGCGGAGAAGGCCGGAGTCGGCGTGGGCACGCTGTACCGGCATTTTCCGACCAAGGAGAAGCTCTGTGAGGCCATCCTGCTCGAGCGGCTCGCGTCGCTGACCGTCGACGCGCGGGCACTGGCTGACGCGGATGACCCGGCGGCTGCGTTCTTCGGCTTCTTGAGCCACGTGGTGGAAGAGGCCTCGGCCAAGCGCGATCTCATCGTGGCGGTGATGGGTGCGGGTGTGACCTTCGATCTCGCCGCGTCCGACGTCAAAGAGGAACTGCGCCTCGCGGTGGAAGTGCTCTTGCAGCGAGCGCAGGAGATCGGCGCGGTCAGATCCGACGTGACGGCGGCCGCGGTGATGGCCCTCGCCAGCGCGACCTGCCAGGCCGGTTCGCACGATGCCACCACTCCCTCGAGAGATCTGCTCGCCATCGTCTGCGACGGCCTGCGCTCCCAGGTCGGCTGAGCCGATGGCCGCCCGCCGGTGAATCCGAGTGATCGGGCCTAGCGCCGCATCGACCGCATCGTCCGCATCGTCCGCCCCTGGATGTCAGCGGGTGGCTCGTGCCCGCTGCATCTCACCCCACGAGTCCACGGGGCTGTGCAAGGAGAGTCCGCCGTCGCACTCGAGCACCTGGCCGGTCACCCACTGCATGGCGTGAAGGCCGAGGATGACCTCCGCGATGTCGTCTGCTTCGCCGAGTCGGCCCAGCGCAGTGCGCTCCGCCACAGCCGCCAACCAGGGCGAGCCCGACGTCGTGGCCGAGGGGCCCCGTCCGAGCATCGGCGTCCGCGTCACTCCGGGCGCGACCGCGTTGACGCGCAAACCGAGCTCGCCCCACTCGGCCGCGGCCACCTGCACCAACATCGAGAGCGCGGCCTTCGACGCGCAATAGATGCCCATGTTGCGGTCGACCAGCCGCGCGCTGACACTCGACACCGCGATGAACGAGCCGGGCACGCCTTGCGCCTGCATCGCGCCGACCCAGGCCCGCATGCACAGCCACGGACCACGGGCGTTCACGCGCATCACCCGATCGAACTCGCCGGCGTCGCTGTCGGCGAGGAGCCCGGCATGCCCGATACCGGCCGTCACGGTCATTTCGGTCGGCACCCCCCACCGCGAACGTGTGGCACCCACAGCCTCGTCGATTTCGTCGGGCTCGGTCACGTCGCAGGTCACGTCGTGGGCCCCGGCAACGTCCCAGGTCACCGTCGGGGTGCCCCGGGCCCGATACGCCTCGGCCAGGGCCGCGCCGATCCCCGACCCTCCCCCGACGACCAGTGCGAGCGGTTCGGCTTCGCTCATGTGCCTCCCTTCGCTCCTGCGTGGGCCAGACCGTACCCGGCTTGCGATGGCAGACTCGTGAACGGCTTCCCGATGAAGGAGTGCGAACGCGTATGAAGGCTGCGGTCTATTACGAGACGGGGACGCCGGACGTCTTCCGCTACGAAGAGGTGCCCGATCCGGTGGTCGGACCGGGTGACATCCTGATCGACGTCGAGGCGGTGAGCATTGAGGGCGGCGACACGCTCAACCGGCTGGGTGGGGATATCGGGCAGGCCCCACACATCGTCGGCTACCAGTGCGCCGGCACGGTGGCCGAGGTCGGAGCGGACGTCGACAGTTTCGCGCCAGGCGACCGGGTGGTCACTGTCGGGATCGACGGGTCCCACGCCGAACGCCGAGCCGTTCCCCATGCGTTTGCGTGGATGATTCCCGACGGCGTGTTGACGGACGACGCGGCCTGTGTCCCAGTGCCGTTCGGTACCGCCGACGACTGCCTTTTCGAGTTCGGACGCTTACAGGCGGGGGAGACCGCCCTGATCCATGCCGGTGCCGGCGGGGTCGGCATCGCGGCGATCCAGATGGCCAAGCGGGGTGGCGCCCGAGTGCTGGCCACGGCCTCGAGCGACGAGCGCCTGGAGCGATTGACGGAACTCGGCCTCGACGACGGCATCAACTACGCGACGCATGACTTCGTAGCCGAGGCGCGCCGGCTGACCGGCGGCCGCGGCGTCGATGTGATCGTCGACTCAGTGGGAGGCCGGACGTTGCAGGGCAGCATCCAAGCCCTTGCCTACCGTGGCCGCTGCGTCACCGTGGGCGACGCCGGCAGAGCGCCGGCCGAACACCTCGACATCTCGACCATGCGGCCGAACAATCAGACGCTGTCGGGCTACTTCCTCGGGGCGGAACTGTTGATGGGACAGCGGGCCCATGCCATGATCACCGGCCACCTCGAGGCCATCGCCCGGGGGGAGCTTCGCGTCGTCATCGATCGAACGTTTCCGCTCTCGGACGCCGCCGCTGCCCACGCCTACATCGAGAGCCGTCAGGCGTTCGGGCGAGTGTTGCTGGTTCCGTAGGCGTCCTCGCGCGTCAGCTTGTTCAGCGCGGCGACGCGCGCCAGCGTCGCTCGAAGGGCAGACGCCACGTGCGCGGGGCGACGAGCTCGTTGATCTCGGGCGGACCCCAGCTACCCTTGGCGTAGGGCTGCACCGGCGGTGGGTTCTCGAGCAATGGCGTCGAGACCTCCCAGAGGCGCTCGATCCCTTCTGCCGTATTGAACAAGGTGTGGTCACCCACCATGGCGTCATGGATGAGGCGTTCGTACGCCTCGAGCACCTCGGCGTCCTGGCCGGTTTCCTGCAGCGCGAATTGGAGGCTGAGCTTTTCGAGCTTCATGCCCGGCCCGGGCCTCTTGCCGTAAAAGGACAGCGAAAGCTTGGACGAGTCGGCGAGATCGAACGTGAGGTGGTCAGGCCCTTGGCTGCCCACCCCGGAGCCGGCAGGGAACATCGACTTGGGCGGCTCTCGGAAGGCGATGGAGATGATGCGCTCCCCGCCACCCATCTCCTTGCCGGTCCGCAGGAAGAACGGCACACCGGCCCACCGCCAGTTGTCGATCTCGCAGCGCAGCGCCACGAAGGTTTCGGTGTCCGAGTCGGGCGCAACCCCGGGCAGGTCGCGGTAGCCGTCGTACTGCCCGCGTACGACCTGAGTCACGTCGAGCTCGCGCAGCGAGCGGAAGACCTTGTTCTTCTCCTCACTGATGGGCGCAGATCGGAGTGCGGTCGGTGGTTCCATGGCCATGAAGGCAAGGATCTGGAAGAGGTGGGTCACCACCATGTCCTTGAACGCACCCGTCGCTTCGTAGAAGCTGACCCGGTCGTCGACCGAGAGCGTCTCAGGCACGTCGATCTGGACGTGGTCGATATGGTCGCGGTTCCAGATTGGCTCGAAGAGGCCGTTGGCGAACCGGAAGGCCAGGATGTTCTGCACCGCTTCTTTTCCCAGGAAGTGGTCAATGCGGAAGATCTGCTCCTCGTCGAAGACCTGGTGCAGCATGTCGTTGAGCGCCACCGCGCTGGCGAGGTCGGTGCCGAACGGCTTCTCGAGGACCACCCGTGAGCGCTCCACCAACTTGGCGTCCGCCAGCAGCTGAATGATGTCGCGGTCTGCCGCCGGGGGAACACTCAGATAGTGCAGCCGGCGCACGTCGCTGCCGATCTCGGCCTCGGTCTTGGCGACGTGGTCCGCGAAGACCTCTGGTCCCACCGCCGTCGAGACGAAGGTCAGACGCTTCTCAAAGTTGGCCCATTGCAGCAGCGAGATCTTGCCTGAGGCGAACCGGTCGCAGGCTTCGCGGGCAAGTTGGCGAAAGTCTTCGTCGCTCAGATCACGGGTGGAGCTGCCGATGATGCGGTACTCAGGCATCATTCCCGAGATCGAGAGGTGGAGCAGCCCGGGAAGCAGCTTGCGTGCCGCGAGGTCACCGGTCGCCCCGAAGAGGACGATGACATACGGCTCGAGCGTCGACACTGATCCCGCCGAGGCCACCGTCTCGCTGCGGTCCACGACCTCGGTCATGTCGCGGGACGCCGTTCGTTCAGTTCGGAGACGTTGCCGCCCATGATCTTGGGCACTGACTCGGCTGGGAGCTTCTGGAGCTCGGTCACCCAGTCGGTCGGTTCGGGCAGCCCCTCGACGTGGGGCCAGTCGGAGCCGAAGATCACGCGGTCGTCGCCCACCAGGTCGACGATCTCGTCGACGTCGTCCTCCCAGAACGGGTTGATCCACACGTGGCGGCGGAAGGTGATCACCGGGTCCTCGCTGAAGTAGCCCGGCATCCGACGCGTCGAGGCGTGCAGCTTGCGAAAGAGTGGGGCCAGGAACTCCGAGCCGTTCTCGACCGAGGCCACTCGCACATTGGGGAAACGGTCGAAGAGTTTCTCGAGGATGAGGGTGGCGAGAAAGTCGTGGGCGGCCCGCTCGATGGCGAACAACTTGATGCTCGGGCGCTGCCGCTGTCCCCCCTTGAATGAGGCGGAGAAACCGTCGATCGCGTAGCCATTCGAGGAGAGCCCGGCGTCGCCGGCGTGAACGACCACGGTGATGCCGGCCTCGTTCACGCGGGCCCAGAAGGGGTCGAAGAGGTCGGCCGCAGGGGAGAGGGGCCCGTTCGCCGTCGTCGGTGCTGCGGCCCGCATGACCACCGTGCGTGCGCCCTGATCGAGCGCCCACTCGAGCTCGCGCACCGCCTCGTCCACGTCGGCCAGGGTGATGTACGGAGAGGCGAAGATGCGGTCTCGGTACGCCATGCCCCAGTCCTCGGCCAGCCAGCGGTTGAAGGCGCGGAACAAGAGGACGACCGCTCCGGGATCGTGTTTGAGCGATTCCTCGTAGAGCATGCCGAGCGTCGGGAAGAGCCATACCCGCTCGAGGCCCTGCGCGTCCATCGTCGCAAGGCGGGCGTCGCGGTCGCGGTACTCGGGGCGGATCGGCTCAGGCTTCCCCATGAGCTCGTGTATCGGCCTGCCGTCAGGGTTTCCCCGGAAGTAGTCGACCAGTGCTCCGGCCGGTGCGATCGGGTTGAAGGTGGGGTTGGTGACGGCGCGGCTGACCCGTCCACCCAACGCGTGGTACCGGCGTCCACCGATCTCCACCCACTCGATGACACGGGGCCCGAGGGCCGGGTCGAGGTGGCGGGTGAACGCGTCGAGTGCCTCGTAGTAGTGGTTGTCGGCGTCGAAGACCGGGGAGTCGAGGGTGTGCATGATCAGCCTTCCGCGAGGGGCGTGCGCAACACCTTGACTCTACGTGCTGGGCCTGGGCGGTCCCGCCGCAGTGTGGGTGGTCCCCTCGGGGTCGACCGCCCACGAGGGTGCCACGCCCCAGCGATCGCCGAACACCAGCTCGGGGAGCGGCCGCCGGCGTACACGGCCATGCCGGCCCTGGGGTCTTCCGATGGTGATGGTCGCCATCAACTCGACCTCGTCGGGGATGTGGAGCAACTCTCGCAGCTCTGTCTGCGCGGCGAACTGCCAGCCAGTCATCACGCCGCCGTATCCGAGGGCGCGCGCCGCCAGGAGGAGGTTCTGGCAGGCCGGGTAGATCGAGGCACCGTCGCTCGCTGCAGTGTGGCTGCGGTAGGGCACGTAGCAGGCGATGATCAGCACCGGCACCGACTCGTAGCTGTCGACGTAGTGCTGCATGGTCCGCGCCATGCGCGCCTTGGGCGAATCCGCCTCGGCGCCTGAGCCACGATCGTAGCCGTCGGCCTCGCGCTTAGCGGTCCAGAAGCGGCGGGCGCCCACGCCGATGAGGTGCTTGGCCTCTTCCGCCACCGGCCCGTCGGTCAAAACAATGAAGCGGAACGGCTGGCGGTTCGACCCGCTCGGAGCTCGCGTCGCCGCGAAGAGGATGTCGCGCAACGATTCGTCGGGAATCGTCTCGTCGGTATAGCGCCGGATGGCGCGGGTGGTGAGCAGCCCCTCGTAGAGCGAGACTTCGTCAGGACCGGTGCCTGCCACGGCGGGGACCCTAGCAACGGCCGCCGGTTCGGCTGTCAGGTCGATCGAGCTGGTCGTCGACCGCGTGGGCCGGGGTCACCTACCCCTGTGCGGGCACCCGTTCGACCAGCTCTGCGTAGAGGCGGGGCCGCCGCTCGTTCTCGAGGAGTCCGCCGACGCCCTCGCGCCGATGGGCCAGTTGCAAATCGATCCGGTGCACCAACAGCTCGGCCGTCCCCGTGCCGCCCGGGACCGCGGTGCTCGCCTCGGCGACCACCGTGCCGGTCGGCGCGATGATCCGGCTTTGCCCGAGCAGGGTCCAGCTCGCATGCGAGCCTGCTTGATTCGCCTGAACCCACCACTGGCTGTTGGCCAGGGCCCACGCCGGATGCAAGAGGTCCCATGCCGGAGCCCGCTCCACCTCTGCGGCCGACGGCGCCAGCACGAGTCGGGCCCCGCGCAAGGCCAACGCACGCGCCACCTCGGGCACGTCGGCCTCGAATCCCGCGACGAGCCCGACGCGGCCGAGCATCGGGTCGTCGAACGTTGTGAGGCGCTCGCCGGCTGCGAACACAGAGTGCTCGAGCGTGGGCGCGTAGAGATGGGTCTTGCGGTGCCAGGCCGCCAGGTGACCACGCTGGTTGAAGGCGAGGACCGTGTCGTAGAGGACCCCCCCTTCCACCTCGGGCACACTGCCGGCGACCAAGAACAGCTCGTGCCGGCAGGCCGCGTCACCCAGTGCCCGGGCTCGCGGCCCGTCCCGCGCCTCGGCGTTACGCCGCGCGTCATCGGGCAACGTCTCGGGGTCGTAGCCACAGGACCACAGCTCGGGGAGCACGAGCAGCTCGACGCCTCGGGTCGCCGCGCTGTCGACCATGCCGAGGGCAACCGAGAGGTTCAGGGCGGCGTCGCCCGGCGTGGGCAGCCATTGGGCCACCCCGACCAGGAGGTCCCGCTTCATGACCGACCCACCAGGTTCACTGATTCCCGCTCCAGACCGACACCGGACACGCGCGTCCACTTGGCACGGTACGCGGAGAACATTCGGGCACGGTTTCCCGGTTGTGAATGGACTGTTACAAGCAGTCCGTTCCCTGTTGTCCGCTACGAGCGGTCGGTTGAGGCCGGGCGCCTCGCCATGAGCGTGACGAGCTCGTAGAGGACGTGGGCGGCCGCGACGGAGGTGATCTCGGATTGGTCGTACGCGGGGCAGACTTCGACCACGTCGGCGCCCACGATGCGGGCGGGTTCGAGACCCCGCAGGAGAGCGAGCAGCTCGCGGCTGGTGAGACCGCCCGCCTCGGGCGTCCCCGTGCCCGGCGCATGGGCGGGGTCGAGGACGTCGATGTCGACCGACACGTACGCCGGGGCATCGCCGACCCGAGCCAGCATCCGCGCGACCACTGCCTGAACTCCCTGCGCCACGTCGTCGGTGGTCACCTGGGCGAATCCCATGCCGGCGTCGTCGGTCAGATCGACGGTGCTGTAGAGCGGTCCGCGCAAGCCGACGTGGATGCTCCGGTCCCGCAGCAGCAGCCCCTCCTCCCAGGCCCGCCGGAAGGGCGTGCCGTGGGTGAAGCGCTGGCCGAAGTAGGTGTCCCAGGTGTCGAGATGCGCGTCGAAGTGCACGAGGGCCAGTGGGCCGTGCCGCCGTGCCGTGGCGCGCAGCATCGGCAGTGCGATCGTGTGGTCACCGCCGACGGCGACCAGCCGGCCGCCTCCTCGGAGCAGTGCGTCCGCCCCGGCCTCGATCTGCGACACTGCCTCTTCGGCGCTGAAGGGCGTGCAGGCAATGTCCCCGACGTCGACGACCTGCGCCAGCTCGAAGGGGGACGAGTCCTGCGCGGGGTTGTACGGCCGCAGGAGACGTGAGCCCTGACGCACCGCGGCCGGTCCGAACCGGGCACCGGGTCGGTAGCTGGTCCCGCCGTCGAAGGGGACGCCGACGAGTGCGATGTCCCAGTGCGACACCTGGTCGGCCAGGGGGAGGCGGGCGAACGTCGCCACGCCGGCGAAGCGCGGCACCACCGACGCGTCGGCCGGCCCGACGGGCCCGACCGAGTCCCCGTCCGCCTCGCTCGGGACCGAGGCCGGTGGCGCCATCAGTCGTCGATGGCCTGGTAGACGAGCGCGGCGCAATTGAGCCCGGAACGGGTAGGCGATCGAGGGGAACAGCTGGGTCATGAAGACAACGAAGAGATCCTCGACGGGGTCGACCCAGAAGGCCGTGCTGGCTGCGCCGCCCCAGTAGAACTCGCCGCCCGAACCCGCCATGGCTGTCGCGGCGGGGCCCAGCCCCACCGCGAAGCCGAGCCCGAAGCCGACCCCCTCGAAGCCGGCCTCACCGAACCCACCGATCGCCATGTCCTGCAGGGTCGCCCCGCCGGGGAGGTGGTTGACCGTCATCAGGTCGATCGTCTTGCGGCCAAGGACACGCCGCCCGTCGAGGTGTCCGCCGTTGGCCAGCATCTGGCAGAAGGCGACGTAGTCGCGGGTCGTGGAGACGAGCCCACCGGCACCGGAGAGATACGAGTGCGGCGCCAGGATCCCATTGGCGAACCGACCCTTCATGAGGCGCGGCTCCCTCGCGGGCTGGTATTGGTAGCAGGCGGCCAGACGGGACTGCTGGTCCTCGGGCACGTAGAAGCCGGTGTCGACCATCCCCAGCGGTTCGAAGATCTCGCGCCGGAGGTACTCGTCGAAGCGCAGACCCGAGAGGATCTCGACCAGCCGTCCCACGATGTCGGTGGAGAGCCCGTAGTTCCAGTGCGTACCCGGGTGGAACTTCAGCGGATGCTGCGCGAGGAGCGCAGTCACGCTCTCGAGGGTCTGGCCGGGACCCAGCGCACGGCGCGCCTCGGCGAAGGCTTCGTCGATGGGGTTGTCGGGAAGAAGCGCGCCGGGAAGCCCGGTGGTGTGCATGAGGACGTCGCGCATGTTCATCGGGCGCTGCGGTCTCACCAAGGCAATGGAGCCGTCGTCGTGTGCCTCGCCCACCTGCAGCGTCCTCCACTCGGGGATGTAGCGGTGGACCGGGTCCAGCAGCTGGAACATGCCGCGCTCGTAAAGCTGCATCAAGGCGACCGAGGCAATGGGTTTGGTCATGGAGTAGATGCGGAAGATGGTGTCGTCGGCCATCGGGAGGTGCCGCTCGCGGTCCATGAGCCCGAGCGAGCGGGCGTAGGCGACGTGCCCGCCGCGCACGACCGTGATCTGGCAGCCGGTGATCTTCCCGGTGTCGACGTACTCGGGCCCGAAGTGCTCGGTGAGGCGCTCGAGCCGCGCCTCGCTCATGCCGGCTGCGTCTGGTTCGATCTTCACGCCCACCTCTCTTCTCGTCTCCCGCCGCCCCCGCGCCCGCCGGCTAGGCCTGCGCCTGCTTCTGCTTCTTCTGCTCGCGCAGGTACGACGCGGTGCCTTCCAAGAAGGCGGCGACGTCCTTCTCCTTGTTGGCTGTCACGCCGTGGAACCACTCGGGCACGTAGACCTGGGCGGCGCCCGATTCCAGGCCGGCGAGGATGGCGTCCACCGCCACCGAGACCGGTTCGGCCGCGATCGGGAGGTCGGGGATGTCGTTGTCGGGCAGGGTGAAGAGCTCGGTGTCGATGACCCCGGGGTAGACCACCATCACCTTGATGCCGTCCTCCCACAGATCGACGGCCATCGCCTCCGAGAATGCGGTCAGCGCGGCCTTCGAGGCGTCGTAGGCGGCCTCACCGGGCGCGCTGAGCTTCGCCGCGATGGAGGAGATGTTGATGATCGTGCCCGACCCACGGGCGAGCATCGGGGGCAGGAGTGCCATGGTCAGGCGGATGGGCGAGAGATAGTTGACGTGCATCACCGCCGTGATCGTGTCGATGTCGAGTGCCGTCACATGGCGGCGCTTGGGGATCCCGGCGTTGTTGATGAGCAGGTCCACCCCGCCGAACGCATCGATCACGTCGACCGCCAGCTTGTCCACCGCGTTGATGTCGGCCAGGTTGGTCACCCACATCCGGCTGTCAGGGGAGTACTCCATGCACTGGCCGACCACCTCGGAGAGCTTGTCGGCCCTCCGGGCGCAGATCCCCACGATCGCGCCCCGTTCGGCCAGCGCCACGGCCAGCCCGGCGCCGATGCCCGACGAGCCCCCGGTCACCAGCGTGCGGCACCCCTTCAGGTCCAGCGACATCGTCCACCCCACTTTCACTCCGTGCTCGGGCTCACATTAGGCACAGCGGGCACCGGGCTGGTATTGACATTCTGTTGACGCACGCCTCGGCCGCGTTGACATCGGGTTCACAGCGGCACCGCCACGATGGTCGCCATGGCTGATTTCCTCGCAGTGCTCGGCATCGTGGGCTTCGTCGTCGTGATGCTGGGGCTCATCTGGGCGCTGGATCGGGTGTGACCTGGACCCAGGGGCTCCTTCTGGCCCTCTCCATCGTGATGTTCCTCTACCTCGGCGTCGCCATGTTCAAGCCCGAGAAGTTCTGACGTGGGGCTCACCTGGACGATCGTCACCCTGGTCATCGCGCTCGGTCTGACCTGGCGCTACCTCGGCTCGTACATGGCCGCCGTCTTCGAAGGGCGCGTGCACTTCCTCGGTTGGGCCGAGCGGCCGGTCTATCGGCTCCTCGGGACGAGTCCCGAGAAGGAGCAGAACTGGAAACGCTACGCCGCCTCCATGGTCATCTTCTCAGCCGTGGCCATGGGCGTGACCTACCTGCTCATCAGGATCCAGGGGTCGCTCCCGCTCAACCCCCAGCACCTGGGTGCGGTACCCCAGGCGCTGAGCTTCAACACCGCCGCGTCGTTCATGACCAACACCAACTGGCAGAACTACGGCGGCGAGACGACCATGTCGTACTTCTCCCAGATCGGTGCGCTGACCCTCGAGCAGATGCTGAGCCCGGTCATCGGCATCGCGGTGGCCATCGCCATGGTGCGGGGCTTCTCCCGGCGCAACTCCCCGACCATCGGGAACTTCTGGGTCGACATGACGCGCGGCCTGCTCTACATCGTGTTCCCCATCGCGTTCCTCGCCGGGCTCGTCTTCGTCGGCCAGGGCGCGGTGCAGACGCTGGCCGGTACCGTATCGATCCACGACGCGTTGAACGGGGTGAGCCAGACGATCCCCCGGGGACCGATCGGGTTCATGGAGGCCATCAAACAACTCGGCAACAACGGAGGTGGGTTCCTCAACGCCAACTCGGCGACGACGTTCGAGAACCCGACCGGCCTCACCAACTGGTTGTCGATTTTCCTGCTGCTGGCCATCCCCTTCTCGCTCACCTACACCTTCGGCAAGATGGTCGGCAGCATCCGCCACGGCGCTGCGCTCCTGGCGGCCATGGTCATCATCTTCGGGGTCTGGGTAGGCGGCGCCACCTACTACGAGCACCAGAACAACCCGGCCGTGGCCGCTGCCGGTGTGACGTCGACGGTCGGGAACACCGAGGGGCACGAGGTCCGCTTCGGCGACGGCACGACGGCGGTGTTCGGGGTGTCCTCGACCAGCACCTCCACCGGTTCGGCCGACGCCTCCTACGACTCGTTCACCCCGATGGGCGGCTTCTTCCTCATCAGCGGGATGATGCTGGGCGAGGTGACGCCCGGAGGGGCCGGGAGCGGCCTCTACACCATCCTCATCTACGCCATTATCGCCGTCTTCATCGGTGGGCTGATGATCGGGCGAACGCCGGAGTACCTCGGGAAGAAGATCCAAGCCAAGGAGATCAAACTCGCGGGTCTCGGGGCCCTCGTCATGCCGCTGATCGTGCTGATCTTCACCGCCATCGCCGTGTCGATCCACGCCGGACGCGCCGGTCCCCTCAACGCCATCCCCCACGGGTTCACCGAGATCCTCTACGCGCTCACCTCGCAGGGGAACAACAACGGTTCGGCCTTCGGAGGCCTCACCGGCAATACGACGTTCTACAACGTGATCGGCGGCATCGACATGCTGATCGGCCGGGTCGGCATCATGATCCCCGCTCTGGCTCTGGGCGGTGTGCTGGCCGCCAAGCCGGTCGTGGCCGAGAGCCTCGGCACGTTCCGCACCGACAACGGAATGTTCGTGGGTCTCACCATCGGTGTGATCATCATCATCGGTGGCCTGACGTTCTTCCCTGCCCTTGCGCTCGGCCCACTCGTCGAGCAGCTCAGCCACGGAAAGTTCTTCTAATGACGATGACCACCACCCAGCCGAGCCAGCCCGGCCCGGACACGCCTCATGGCGTGGCCGAGGCGCGGAGCCTCTTCGACGGACCGATCCTCCGCCAGGCGCTGGTCGAGTCCGTCAGCAAGCTGAACCCCGCGGTGCAGGTCCGCAACCCTGTCATGTTCGTCGTGCTGGTGGGGACAGTCGTCACCTTCGTCGAGGCCATTGCCCACCCTTCCGTCTTCACCTGGTCCATCACCGTCTGGCTCTTCCTGACGGTGATCTTCGCCAACTTCGCCGAGGCGATGGCCGAGGGCAGGGGCAAGGCGCAGGCCGACACCCTGCGTCGGATGCGCTCGGAGACCGCGGCGCGCCGGCTCAAGGCCGACGGGACGGAGGAACTGGTGCCGGCCGCGGAGCTGAACAGAGGGAGACATCGTCGTGTGCGAGGCCAACGACCTGATCCCCTCCGACGGCGAGATCATCGAGGGCATCGCCTCGGTCGACGAATCGGCCATCACCGGCGAGTCGGCGCCGGTCATTCGCGAATCGGGAGGCGACCGCTCGGCGGTCACGGGCGGTACCAGGGTGCTCTCGGACCGGATCGTGGTACGTATCACGGCCGAGCGCGGCCAGACGTTCCTCGATCGCATGATCACGCTGGTCGAGGGGGCCAACCGGCAGAAGACGCCGAACGAGATTGCCCTGACCATCCTGCTGGCCGTCCTCACAATCATCTTCATCCCTGTCGTGGTGTCACTCGAAGCGTTCGGCATTTACTCCGGAACGGCCGTCTCGGTGGTGATCCTCGTCGCCTTGCTGGTGTGCCTGATCCCGACCACCATTGGCGCCCTGCTCTCGGCCATCGGCATCGCGGGCATGGACCGCCTCGTGCAGAAGAACGTGCTCGCCATGAGCGGCCGGGCGGTGGAGGCGGCAGGCGACGTGCAGACTCTGCTGCTCGACAAGACCGGCACCATCACCATGGGCAACCGGATGGCGTCGGGCTTCTACCCCGTGGGCGACCACAGCGAGCGCGAGCTCGCCGACGCGGCGCAGTTAGCGTCGCTGGCCGACGAGACGCCCGAGGGCCGCTCGATCGTGGTGCTCGCCAAGGAGCGTTTCGACATCCGCGAGCGCCACCTCGAGGCAGGCCACATCTTTGTCCCCTTCTCGGCCACGACCCGCATGTCGGGCCTCGACTTCGAGGGCCGACAGATCCGCAAGGGCGCTGCCGACTCGGTCAAGCAATGGGTGGCCGAGCAGGGGGGTGCCGTGCCTGCAGACCTCGATGCCATCGTCGAGCGCGTGTCACGTGCCGGATCCACGCCGCTCGTAGTGGCCGACGGCCCCGTGATCCTCGGCGTCATCGAGCTGAAGGACGTGGTGAAGCAAGGCATTCAGGAGAAGTTCGCCGAGATGCGCTCCATGGGCATCCGCACCGTGATGATCACTGGCGACAATCCCCTGACCGCGGCGACGATCGCGCAGGAGGCCGGCGTCGACGACTTCCTGGCCGAGGCCACGCCTGAGGCCAAGTTGGCGTTGATCAAGCAGGAACAGGAAGGCGGCAAGCTCGTCGCTATGACCGGCGACGGGACCAACGACGCTCCCGCGTTGGCGCAAGCGGACGTGGGCGTAGCCATGAACACGGGGACGACGGCGGCCAAGGAGGCCGGCAATATGGTCGACCTCGACTCTAACCCGACCAAGCTGATCGACGTCGTCGAGATCGGCAAGCAGCTGCTCATTACACGCGGTTCGCTCACGACCTTCTCCATCGCCAACGACGTGGCGAAGTACTTCGCCATTATCCCCGTCATATTCGTCGCTACCTACCCGCAACTGAACGCGCTGAACATTATGCACCTGCACAATCAGCAGAGCGCCGTGCTCTCGGCCGTCATCTTCAACGCGCTGGTGATCGTGGCGTTGATTCCGCTGGCGTTGCGTGGGGTGAAGTTCCGTGCCGCCGGCTCGGCCGCCATCCTGCGTCGCAACGTGTGGATCTATGGCGTCGGCGGCATCATCGTCCCGTTCGCCGGCATCAAACTCATCGATCTCATTCTCGTCGCGTTGCACGCCTACTGATGGAGATCCGCTGATGCTCGTCCACATCCGCCGTTCGATCGTTCTTGCTGTGGTGGCGCTCGTCTTGACTTTCGCATACGCCTTCCTCGGCACTGGGATCTCCCAGCTTCTGTTCAAGCACCAAGCCGACGGGTCGATCACCGCCAACGGGTCCACCCTGATCGGGCAGAACTGGTCCCAGGCGCCGTGCCCGGGTCACCGCAACGGCACCTGTGTGTTCCAGGGACGCCCCGACGCTGTGGGTCCCTACGCCGGTTCGTTGAAGCCGGTCGCCGCGGGCGGCGACAATCCGCTCCAGGCCAACAACATCCCCGGGAAGCCCGGCATCTTGAACTCGGGCGAATCCGGGGCGAGCAACCTCGGTCCGCGCTCCAAGGTCCTGCTCGAGAACACCCAGGCGCTCGTCGCCTACTGGAAGGCGCGGGGCGTCACGCCGACGCCCGATCTCGTCACGACGTCAGGTAGCGGGTACGACCCTGACATCAGCCAGCAGGACGCGCTGGTCCAGATCCCGATGGTGTCGAGGGCCACTGGGCTGTCGCCTTCGGTCCTCAGGCAATTGGTCATCAGCCGGACGCAAGGCGCTGAGCTCGGTTTCTTGGGTACTTCGTACATCGACGTGCTGCAGCTGAACGAGGCACTCCACAACCTCGAGAAATGAGCACGACCGCCATTGCGGCGGTCGTGCTCCGCCGGCGGAACACCGTGCGCGGGGAGATCGTCTCGGTGGTGTCGTTCTTGCGGCCGACCATACGGACCGACGCACAAATCCGGGACGGAACGGGCGAGCTCGTGCTTCGCTTCGTCGGGCGAAGGTTGGTCCCGGGCCTTGTCGAGGGCCGACGGGTGATCGCGCAGGGGACCCCGGGCCTGGTCGGGGGAGCGGTCGTGATGTTGAACCCGCTCTATTCGTTCGCCACCGAGGATTGAGCATGGGGGACCAGCTGGTAGCCGATTCCAGGGACCGTCTTGAGCAGCCGGCCGTCGTCATCCCCCATCTTCTTTCGCAACCGGTGGGTATAGACCCGCACGTAATTAGATTCGGCGCCGTAACCGGGACCCCATACGTCTCGGAGGATCATGTGGTGGGTGCAGACCTTCCCGGCGTGGCGGGCGAGGTACGCCAGGAGCTCGAACTCCTTGGCCGTGAGTTGCAGAGGCGTTCCCGCCAGAGTCGCCATGTGGTGGATCAGGTCGACGTCGAGGTCGCCCACCTCGAGCGCGGAGGGATGGTCCGCCCCCTCACCGGTCCGGGTCGCGGCGTGGCGGAGCGCGACGCGCAGCCGCGCCTCGAGTTCAGCCATGCCGAAGGGCTTGGTCACGAAGTCGTCGGCGCCGCGATCAAGCGCTTCCACCTTGCGTCGCTCGTCGCCGTACGCGGAAAGCACGACGATGGGCACCTGCGAGAATTCCCGGATGCGCCGGCATACTTCGATCCCGTCGAGGTCGGGCAGCCCGAGGTCGAGGATCACGAGGTCGGGCACCACGAGCGCGACCTGGTTGACCGCCTCGGCCCCGGTGTGCGCTGTCAGGACCTCGTCGCCGCGCGCCGTCAGACCGATGCGCAACGCCTTGAGGAGGGAGGGGTCGTCGTCGACGACCAGCACCTTGGTCATGCTGGCGCTCCGGCCGGCGCGGGCGCGACGACTTCGCACGGGAGGGTGAACACGACTCGGGCGCCGCGGGCGACGTCCGGATCGATCCAGATGTGCCCGCCGTGGGCTTCGACGAAGGCTTTGGCAATGGCGAGTCCGAGGCCCGCCCTGCCGCCGCCGCCCCTCTGGCTGAACATCTCGAAAACGCGATCGCGATCCTCGTGCGGGATGCCCGGACCTTCGTCTCGGACCGCGATCTCCACCTCGGTTGAGGGATCCGCCGCTGCGGCATCAGCCGCTACGATGCCGCGTATCGCGGGAGCAGAGGGCACGGTCCGTGCCGACACCACGATCGCACTGTGCTCCGGCGCGACCCGTTCCGCGTTCTCGAGCACGTTGGACAGCACCTGGCTGATCAACACATGGTCGATGTGCAAAAGAGGCAGATCGGCGGGTGCCTCGGTGACGACGCTGTTCGGTGTGACAAGGTCCCCCAGGGAACCAATGGCCTCGGCAACGAGCTCGTCAAACGCAATGGCACTGGGCCGGAGCTCGAGCGCGCCTGACTCGATGCGGGTCATATCGAGCAGATTGGTGACGAGTCGGGCCAGACGATCTGACTGGAGTTCAATGAGTTCCAACAGCTCTCCCCGATCCTCCGGCCGCAACAGTGTGTCGGACTGGCGCAGGCTGGAGACCGCCGTCTTGATGGAGGCGAGCGGCGTGCGCAGGTCGTGCGAGGCTGCGCCGAGGAGCGCGCTGCGCCAGCGGTCAACCTCCTCGAGGAGCTGCGTGCGCAGCGCCTGCTCGCGTAACTGCGTTCCGTCGAGAGCCAGCGCCGCCTGGTTGGCGAAGGTGCCGAGCAGGTTGCGGGCGCCCTCGGCCGGCTGGACGTCCTGGAGGACGAGGAGGCCGACGGGACGGTGGCTGACTGCGAGCGCCACCGAGACCCGGTGTGGCGCGGTCCCTGCCTCGAGTCCCAAGGACACCGCGTGACCGTCGCCCGCCGTCACGGACGCCGCTTCGGACGCGCTAAGCGGTTCGCCGGCGGTCGCGGCCACCCGCAGCACGTCGCCCGGGCCCAGTGCGTCGCGCCCGCCGGCCGGCAGCACGAGTGCGGTCCAGCGTGGCCCGAAGACACCTTGGACGCTTTCTACGATCTGGGTCAACAGCGCAGCGAGAGGCAGGTCACCGATCAGCGCCTGGGACAACTCGAAGAGGTGCCTGGCCTCGTCGGTCCGTCGGTCCGCCTCCTGGCGGAGTCGCTGGAGCTGCGACACCACTTGGGCCACAACGAGGACGACCGCTGCGTAGACCGCCAGCGCGATCCAATTCTGCGGCGACCGGACGGTGAAGGTGTCGTAGGGCGGGAGGAAGAACCAGTCATAGACCAAGAACCCCGCGACGGCGCCCACGGCGCCGGTCCAGAACCCACCGATGACCGTGCCCACCAGCGCGGGCACGACGAACACCAGGGCCGGCATGGCCACGCTGAGATGGGATCGGAAAGGCAGCAGGATGCCAAGCAGGACGCCGAGGCCCGCCAACGTCACGACAATGCCCAGCGCGGTCCGCTGGTACGTTCCCCTCGGAGCCAGGCTGCCTTGCATCTCGTCCGTCACAGTGTCCCGTCAGCCCGCGTTTTGCCGGCAATCGAGTGTACCGACGCGAGTGGGCGTCCGAGCGAGCCGAGGTCGAAATGAGCACAGATGGTGAGGACGAAGGAGTCAGGCCGACCGGGCGCTTCCGCGTGTATCTCGGCGCGGCGGCCGGCGTGGGCAAGACCTGCGCGATGCTCGACGAGGGCTGGCGCCGCTTCCAGCGCGGGACCGATGTGGTGGCCGGATACGTCGAGACCCACAAGCGGACCTACACCATGCAACAGATCCGCGACATTCCCGTCGTGCCGCGCAAGCGGGTGGCGTACCGGGACTCAGTGTGGGAGGAGATGGACCTCGACGCCGTGTTGGCGCGCAAGCCCGAGCTCGTCCTCGTCGACGAGCTGGCCCACACCAACGTGCCGGGTTCGGGTCGCCACGAGAAGCGGTGGGAGGACGTGCTCGAGATCCTCGAGGCGGGTATCGCGGTCATCTCGACGGTCAACATCCAGCACATCGAGTCGTTGGCGGATGCCGTCGAGCGAATCACCGGCGTCGGCGTGCGTGAGCGCGTGCCGGACTGGGTGGTGCGCAAGGCAGACCAGATCGAACTGATCGACTCGTCGGCCGATCAGCTCCGTCGCCGCATGTTGCATGGGAACATCTACCCCGAGGCGAAGGTGCCCGCGGCGCTCAACGGCTTCTTCCGGGCCGAGAACCTGGCGGCCTTGCGCGAGCTTTCGCTCCGCTTCGTGGCCGACGAGACGGAGGAGGAGCTGCTCGAGTATCTGCGTTCGAAGGGCGCCGGTGGCGAGCTGTGGGAGACGACAGAGCGCATCATGGTCGCCGTGACGGGCGCGCCGGGCAACGCGTCGGTGATCCGGAGGGCGGCACGTATCGCGGCCAGGCTCAAGGCGCCGCTCATCGCCATCAACGTCGTACCGAACGACGCCGACGCGACCCGTGGCAGCACAGCGGAGCTCGAGGAGCTGGTGGCCGCGGTCGGCGGCACCTGGCAGCAGGTGCAGGGTGACGACGTGGCCAAGACGATCTTCGCTGCCGCCGTCGACCAGCAGATCACCCAAATCGTCATCGGTACCTCGCGCCTCACGCGCTGGCAGTCGCTGACGCGGGGATCGGTGATCCAGCAAATCCTCCGCATGGCGTCCGAGAACGACATCGATCTGCATGTCATCGCCCGCCGCGACGACTCCATCGGTCGGCTGCCCGCCGAGGATGACGGCTAAGCGGGCGGCGCGGAGGCTTCGAGGTCCTGGCGGGCCGCATCGGCGGCCAGCGTGGCCGCCTGCTGCATGCAGCGGTTCAGGTGCGCCAGCGCCTTGGCGCGCCGCGGGTCGCGCGCCAGGTATTTCGCCAACGCAACGGGATCGGCCGACCCATCGGGCTTGCTGAGGCCGAACACCGCCTGGTCGACGATGTGCTCGTCCGGGCGGTCGCTGATGCCGCGGTAGACCGACCAGTCGACGCCGCGCGCCTCGCACACCTCGGCCACTCCCGCCGCCTCCATGTCGACAGCACCGAAGCCGCGGGCCAGGATCGGCTTCCACACGTCGTCGTCATCGAAGAGGCCCTCGGTCGTCATCAGCGCGCCCGCCGCCTGGCGCGAGGGGAGTGGTCGGGTGGCGTACTCGGGCCCGTCGGGGTAGAGCTGCACCCGGCTCGGCACCATGAGCGAGCCAACCGGGAGCGCCGGATCCAGTCCGCCGGCGATCCCGATCACCATGACGTGCGCGAGAGGCCCGGTGGCGAGCGCCCGCTCGGTGGCCTCGCGGCCGAGCGCGGGCCCCATGCCGGTGACGAGTGCGGAGACGGACCAGGCGCCGACCGTGCCCGTGTGCGAGAAGACGGGGTCGCCGGACGTCGGTGCGAGCCCGAAGGACTTCACCACCGCCTTGAGCTCGGGCTGCATCGGAGCCAGCACCGCCACTCGCGTCGTGTGGGTTGTCACCCCTCCATCATGCCGGAAGGATCGATAGCGTGGCGGGTCCCGCCCGCGGGCGTGTCCGAGATCTGATCGAGACGAAGCAAGATGAGAGGAGAGCCATGCCAAGCGCAGAACAGGTGGTCCGTGACTTCTGTGCCGCTGCCAGCACCCGCGATCCCGAGGTCCTCCGGGACTTCTTCTCCGACGACATCGTGTACCACAACATCCCGATGGAGCCCGCGGTGGGCATCGAGGCCACCATGGCTGTCATCGACATGTTCGTCGGCATGTGCGAGGCGCTCGAGTTCGAGGTGCACCACCTCGCCAGCGACGGGTCGACGGTGCTGACCGAGCGCACCGACCGCTTCACGATGAAAGGGAAGACCGCCCCCTTGCCCGTCATGGGTGCCTTCCACGTCGTGGACGGGAAGATCACCGCATGGCGGGACTACTTCGACATGGCGCAGGTGACGGCCATCTTCGAAATGGGGTAACGGCGGGCGCGGTTCCGTCGTGTCACGGCTTCCTCAGTAGCTGTGACACTCTCCCGGCGCGTCGGGCGGTGCTCCGATGTACGCCGCCTCCCACGCCAACTGCACCGAGAGCGGCGCGCTGCCGGCGGTCGGATAGCCGTCGAAGCCGTGCCATTCGCGGATACCGAAATATCCGGCCGAGGGGTCGTCGCGGCCGTCCTCCTCGCATATGGCCGTGGGCAGCCACGCGGCCGGGATCGCGCTCACGGAGTTTGCGGCGACCGCTTTGAGGTAGGCCACTTCTCCGAGGTACGTCCGGACCTCATGGGATTCGACGGCGTCGGCGAAGGCCATGAAATGCGCGACCTGGTTGGCCCGGCCGTAGGACATCAGCTTCATGCCGGGTTCTTGGGTTCGGCGTTGCGCAGCTGCCCTGTGGCGGCTCCCGTGTGCCGAGGCCGCCGAGCTGCTGCCGGGGCTCGTGAACAGTAAGACTGGAACAACAATGACGGCCACCGCCGTCGTGAGTGCAATGCGGATCCGCACAGCACCTCCCTTCGTCGGGCGCGCACGGCGCGCCAGGCTCTGCTCGGTGTAGGCGGGCTCCGGCCTTTGCATTCGCGCCCCGAACGGAGAGCAGGAAGGCATCGTCCGTTCTGACTCGTCGCCGCAGGGTGTGCGGCCGGTTGTGTACAGCCCTCTGTGGTTCTTCCTTGGCGTCGTCCTTACTGTCGGGGGTTCCGCGCGGGGACCCGGTGCGTGTCGGTCCTTACAGCCCGCAGACGTAGCGGGTGGTCCAGGGCTCCCAGCCGCGCTCGGCGTAAAGCTTGAGCGCGGCCGCGTCCTGCACCGCCGGCGGGTAGTCCTCCGCCGGCAAGGGCAGCCCGGTGAGGCCCTGCCACGTCGCCAGCTCGAACTGGTACGCGCCGCCACCGCCCTCGGCGTAGTTGTCACCGGATTCGTGCTCGCGTATGCACGCCCAATCGGGTGTGTTGGTACTGGTGGCGTCGGACCCGGCGCTCTGCGCGGTGGCGACCGGAGCCGGTGTCGCCACCGGGACTGCAGCCCGTGCGGCCGCGGCTTGCGCTGCCGCAGCTGCCTGCTGCTGCGCGATTGCTTTGTAGAACACGAGTGCGTTGTAGAACTTTTGGGTCTGCAACGTTTTGTAGAAGGCAACCTCCCTGAGGTACGACTCCTCCTGGGCCACCGTCACGGCGTTGTAGTAGTTCGCCAACTGGGCGACCTGGTGGGCCTGGGCGTACGACATCAACGTGAGGTTGACCGTCGTTGCCTTGTGCACACTGACCGCTTGATGGCGGATCGCCCGGGCCGAGGCGGCCGGCGCCGGGCTGCACAGCGTCAACAGTAAAACTGGAATCACAACAATGACGGCTCCCGCCGTCGCGAGTGCAATGCGGATCCGCACGGCACCTCCCTTCGTCTGGGCGCGCGTCGGCGCACCAGGCTCTGCTCGGTGTAGGCGGGCTCCGGCCTTTGCATTCGCGCCCCGAACGGAGAGCAGGAAGGCATCGTCCGTTCTGACTCGTCGCCGCAGGGTGTGCGGCCGGTTCGTTACAGCCCTGGATTACTTCGGGTGGATTTCCTCAATTCGGGACCCGGGGGAATCGCCTGCGGTCAGGCGCATCGGGGCCCTCTCAATCTGAACGGATCAGACCGATGCCCCTTCCCCTATACAGCCTGCACTGTGACCGCGGCATGCACCCGAAAGGCGGATCTGACTTTGTGGTGGGGCAACTTAGCAGGAGACTCGGTGGAACCCGTGTGCGAGAGGCAAGTGGGACTCTGACCTGGGCTTTTAGATCCTGACCTTGTGATGTAGATCACAAAGCCCCTGGTCAGGGCGCTTCTTTTGGCTCAATAACGTGGCTAAGAATCTTTGCAATTTCCCAAAAAGGTCGCTGACCAGTAGGAACGGCCCTTTCTGCAAGTGGCGTAGCGCCCCTTTGGGGTCCCTGCGGGGGCCGGAAGCGCTGCATAGGGTCCCGTCCCGGAAGGGGATCCGGGCAAGGAGGCCATCAGTGCGAGGCAGCGTCACCGTCACCGAGCGCGACCGCTACACCGTGGCAGGGCTGTTGCGACACTTCGCACACGTCCAACCGGACCACGAGATGCTGGTCCTTGGCTCGGATCGGCGTACCTGGCGCGCGGAATACGACATCGCGTGCATGGTGGCCCAGGCGGCGCGTCGTGACGGGCTCGGCGTCGGCGACCGGATCGCCTTCCTGGATCGCAACGGCATTGCCTACTTCGACTTCCTCTTCGGCGGCTCGCTCATCGGCGCCGTGAACGTCGCGGTCAACTGGCGCCTGTCCCCGGTGGAAATGGCCGCGATCATCGACGATGCCGCAGCACCGGTGCTGGCGATCCACTCGGATTACCTCAGCGCGTTGGCCGAGATGCCGAGCGCGCTGCCCTCGGTGCGAACGATCGTCGTCTTCGGCGATGCCGCCGATGGATGCGCGGACCAGCGCGCGGTGGCGTTCGAGCAGTGGGTCGCGGGTTGCCCAGCGGAGGATCCGGGCCACGTCGGGGGCCCTGCTGAGGTCAGCATGCAGCTCTACACCTCTGGCACCACCGGGTTGCCCAAGGGCGTGATGCTCACCAACGCAAACCTCTCCACCGCCGTCGGCGACGCGGGAGAGACGTTCAGCATCGATGACGACACGGTGAGCCTCGTGGCCATGCCGCTCTTCCACATCGGTGGTTCGGGGTGGGCGCTTTGCGCGATGTCGCGGGGTGGACGGTCCATCATCGTGCGAGACCTCGTGCCGGCCGTGCTGCTCGATCTGATCGAGTCCGAGCGCATCACCGAGATGTTCCTCGTACCCGCTGTCCTCATGCTCTTGCTGGCCACGCCCTCGTTGGCGTCGACGGACCTCTCGAGTGTGCGGGTCATCTTCTATGGAGCGTCGCCTATCTCCGAGGACGTGCTCGTCAAGTGCATGGCGACCTTCGGCTGTGCGTTCTGCCAGGTCTACGGGATGACGGAGACGACCGGTGCCATCACCGCGTTGCCGTTCGAGGACCACGACCCGGACGGCCCGCGACGCGGCCTGCTCCGCTCAGCGGGGAAGCCCCACCGGTTCGTGGAGTTACGGATCGTCGACCCGTCAACTGGCGCCGACGCGGCGCAGGGTGCAGTCGGCGAGGTGTGGACGCGCTCGCCCTACAACATGGCGGGCTATTGGGCCAAGCCCTCTGAGACCGCGGCGGCCATTGACGGCGACCGCTGGCTGCGCACCGGCGATGCCGGCTATTTCGACGCTGAGGGATACCTCTATCTCCACGACAGGATCAAGGACATGATCGTCAGCGGTGGTGAGAACGTCTACCCGGCGGAGGTCGAGAACGTCCTGCTGGCCCACCAAGCGATCGGCGATGCGGCCGTCATCGGGGTGCCCGACGAGCGATGGGGCGAAACCGTGAAGGCGTTCGTGGTGCTGGCCCCCGGGGAGGCACTCGACGAGGCGGCGGTCATCGCGCACTGTCGTGACCACTTGGCTCACTACAAGTGCCCCACGTCAGTGGAGACGATCGAGGTGCTGCCGCGTAACCCCTCGGGCAAGCTCCTCAAGCGCGAGCTCCGGGCGCCCTACTGGG
Organism: uncultured Acidimicrobiaceae bacterium; assembly: GCA_963736225.1. Classification (GTDB taxonomy): domain Bacteria; phylum Actinomycetota; class Acidimicrobiia; order Acidimicrobiales; family RAAP-2; genus Bog-473. Next base: position 275,246 of record CAVTOF010000005.1, read on the forward strand.
TCGGCAAGGATCGCGCCATCAACTGAGTTCGGCGACCCGTCGCCGCGTTCGTAGGGACGCGCCGCGGCACTCGGGCTACCCGAACGTGAAGTCGTAGGCCTCGACACCCGGCGACACGGTGAGCGTGAGCACGCCGGTCTGCAGCACCGTGCCTGAGAACAGTGTGTAGAGCTTCGGGATCCCGCCGACCGAGAGCGTCGTCAGATGCCTGCCGTTGTAGGAGACGCCGACCGTCCCGCTGCCGCTCATGACCAGGTAGACGTCGTCGGCGGTGAAGTTCAGCCCAAGGGTTGCGTGAACCCCCGCGGTCGCCTCTTCCTGGTGCACCGTCCAGGTGCCGCCGAAGGCCAGGCTGTTCGACGAGATGGACGATGGCGGGTGGTACACGATGCTCTTGTCGGGGACGACCGACGTCCCCACCGCGTTGTCGAGCCGGTTGTAGCCGACGTAGCTCTCCGGCGTGAGGTTGTTGGTGGGCGTCTTGTCGGGCACATCAGTCCTCGGTGGAAGGTGTGCGACGCCGTTGGCGGCGAGCAGCATCCGGATGTTGCTCTCCATCTCGCCGTAGCCACCCTCGCCGAAGTCGTAGGCGCGCACGACGCCGGTCGGATCGATCAGGTATTCAGCGGGCCAGTACTCGTTGTTGTAGGCGTCCCAGGTGGCGAGGTTGTCGTCGACGGCCACGGGGTAGTCGATGCCCAGGCTCCCCGCCGCGCTCTCCACGTTGGACACGACGTGCTCGAACGCGAACTCGGGCGCGGAGACGCCCACCACGACCAAGCCGTCCTTCTTGTAGTCGTTGTACCAGCCCTCGACGTGGGGCAACGAGCGCTGGCAGTTGATGCACGAATACGTCCAGAAGTCGACGAGCACGACCTTGCCGCGCAGATCGCTCAGGGTCAGTGGCTGGTTGCCTGGTGTGTTGAACCACGCCGTGATGCCCGTGAAGTTCGGCGCCCGTCCCAGGGCGGGCAGGTCGGTCTTGCTGGCCATGAACACGGGCGTCTTGGGTGGTGAAGCCGAGTGCGGCGCGGGTGCCGGGCTGGTGGTGCTCGTCGTCGTGGTCGTCTTCCCGGCGGCCAGTCGTCCGCTCACCGTGTTCCCGGCGTCGGTCACCGAGCAGGTCGCCTTCTTCCCTTCGAGCTCGGCGTTGGCGGCGGCGAACTGGTTCTGGTGCTCGCCACTGAGCTGTTGGAGCGCGGTGCACGCCGAGTTCGTCGACTCGATGTGGTCCTCGAGCGCTGTCGTGTACCCGGGCACGTCGCGCTGCAGCGCCCCCAGCCAATTGAAGGCCAGGGCCAAGGTGGCCACCCCGAGCAACACGCCCGCAACCTTGCGGACGGTCGGCAGGTGCTGGCGCAACGAGCTCCAGCTCGTGGTCGCCCGCTGCGCGACGAAGGCGAGCACCAGGAGCGGCAGCGTGATGCCGATTGCATAGAACAACGTCACCAGCAAGGTCGACAGGCCGATGCGGTTGTGATCGCCTGCGACTGAGATGGCGGTGAGTACCGGCCCGGCACACGGTGCGAACACCGGGCCGAGGCTCAAACCGAGCACGAACCCGCCGCCCTCGGAGGCATAGCGCGATGAGCCGATGCGGGCGAAGGGCCGCTCGATGCGTTCGCCGATGGCGGGAATCAGCAGCCCGATCGAGATGGCGGCGAGCAGCGCGATGCCCAGCCAGAACAAGAGGTCGCCCGGCAGGTGGAAGAAGCTCAGGACCGTGGTGGCGAACAGGACGGTGAGGCTGAAGCTCAGCACCAACCCCGCGATGATGACGAACGGCCGAGAGCGCGATCCGGTGGAGCCACCGGCCACGACGACCGGGATCACGGGGACGATGCACGGCGACAACCCCGTGATCAGGCCGCCGAGGAGGGCGACGAGCAGCAGCTCACCCACGGTCGTCGCTCCGCTTCATGCGGTCGCTCGTCACAGGCACTCCTTCGGGATGATCCTCCGTGGCGAAGCTAGTGGCCGTCAGCGGTGGCGGGGCGTCGCCCCTCTGGGTGTGACGGCTCTCTCCCCACATTGCAGACTGTGTAACGGTGATCAACGAGAACTGGATCTACCTGGGCACGGTGATCGGGGCGCTCGGCGCACTCGTCTACCTGCGCGACACCGTGCGGGGCACGACCCAGCCGAACCGGGTGACCTGGCTGCTCTGGGCATTCGCGCCCTTGCTGGCGGCCGGGGTCGAATTCCACGGCGGGGTCGGCCTCCGTGCGCTGCCCACCTTCATGATCGGCTTCATGCCGCTCTTGATCTTCATTGCGTCGTTTCACAACTCGGCCTCGATGTGGCAGATCAGGCGGATCGACTACGCGTGCGGCGCCATGTCGGTCGTCGGCACGATCGTGTGGTTCACCACCCAGAACGGGGTCCTCGCCATTGCCGCCGCCATCGCGGCGGACTTCCTCGCTGGCGTGCCGACGCTGATGAAGAGCTGGACCCATCCCCAGACCGAAACCATCCACTCGTACATCGGCGCCGTGATCAGCATGGGCATCGTCCTGCTCACGATCACCCAGTGGAGTTTCGAGGAGGCGGCGTTTCCCGTCTTCATCGTCATCGTCGGCACCGTCGAGGTCGTCCTGATCGGGCTCGAACCCGGGCCGCGCCTGCACCGGGCCCGACACCCGGCGTCGGTCGCCCCAGCTTCCCCGTCGGCCTGATCACCGCCATCGGGCGACGGGACGCCGGGCGCCTGGTAGGAAGGCGGGTGACGCCACGACGAAGGGAGTCCGCTCGTGCCCACCGCCCACGTCAACGGGATCGACATCGAGTACGTGATGGAGGGTGATCCCTCGGACCCGCCGCTGCTCCTCGTCATGGGACTCGGCGCGCAGCTGATCGCCTGGCCCGAGAGCTTCGTCTCGGGTTTGCGCGACCGTGGCTACTTCATCATCCGCTTCGACAACCGGGACAGCGGCCTGTCGACCAAATGGGAGGGGATGCCCGACATCATGGCCCTCCTCTCGGGGGACGCGACGACGGCGCGCTACACGGTCGAGGACATGGCGGACGACGCTGCCGGCTTGCTGGCACAGCTCGGCGTCTCCAAGGCCCATGTCGTGGGTGTCTCCATGGGCGGCATGATCACCCAGGCGCTGGTCATCCACCACCCCGATCATTTCCTCTCCGCCGCGTCCATCATGTCGACGACCGGGGACCGCAGCGTGGGCGCGCCGACGGGGGAGGCGATGACGGCGCTCCTACGGCCGATGGCGACCAGCCGGGACGAGGCCATCGAGGCGAGCCTCGCCGCAAGCTTGGTCATCGGTTCGCCCACGTATCCTACGGACGAGGTCATCTTGCGCCAGCGCGCCGGTGCGGCCTACGACCGCTCCTATTGTCCCGAGGGCACGGCGCGACAACTGGCCGCCATCCTCGCGTCACCGGACCGCACGGAGGGGTTGCGGGGCGTGCACATGCCCTTCCTCGTCGTCCACGGTGAGGATGATCAGCTCGTCACCCTGAGCGGCGGGCTGGCCACCGCGGCGGCGGTGCCCGGATCCACGTTGATCACGATCCCGGGGATGGGCCACGACCTGCCCGAGGCACTGTGGGGCCAGATCACCGAGGCCATCGTGGCCAACACGGAGCTCGCCGCCGTCTGAGTACTGCAGCGCTCGCGACGGGCAGGCGCGCTCAACCGTCGAGCGCGTTGGCCGCGGCCACTGTCGCGAGCCACGCAGCACTCGCCTTGGACGTGCGGACGAAGGTCTCGCGGTCGACCTGCACGATCCCGAATTTCGGCTTGTAGCCCAGAGCCCACTCGAAGTTGTCGAGCAGCGACCAGTAGGTATACCCGCCCACATCGATCCCCTCCTCGATGACGTCGAGCACACCCCCAAGCGCCTGGCGCACGTAGTCGATGCGTTGCTCGTCGTCGGTGGTGCCGATGCCATTCTCGGTCACCAGCAGGGGCACGGCGCCGCCGGTGTAGTCCCAGGCCCGTCGGAGGCAGTTCGCCAACGAGGCTGGATAGAACTCGTAGCCCATGTCGAGGATCGGCACCCCGTTTTCGTAGCCCGCCCAGCCGTCGGGCCCGATCAGCATGCGGCTGTAGACCTGCACCCCGACGAAGTCGTCACCGTCGGTCACGTCGAGGAAAATGTCTTCGGAGTGGTGCCGGATGCTCTCGAGTTTTTCCTCGCCGCCTGGAGCGAGCTGGTAGTCGGTCATGGAGAGCGTCAAGCCGACCGGTACGCCCGGCGCGGCCGCCCGGATGGCGTCGACGGAGACCCGATGGGCAGCGGCGAGCCGCGCGGCCACGTCGCGTGAGAGCGCGACATCGGTCTTCCCCGGCGGGAACATGCCGGCATGCCACCCCATGGTCGCCACGACGTTGGGCTCGTTGATCGTGCACGCACGCGCCATCACGTCACCGAGCGCGTCCGCCACGACCGTGCAGAACCGCGCGAAGTGCTCGATGGTCGCGTCTGACTCCCAGCCGCCCTGTGCCGTCAGCCACTGCGGCGTCGTGAAGTGGTGGAAGGTGACCACGGGGTCCACGCCCCGCCCACGTAAGCCGAGGCACTGCTGCCGGTAGTGCTCCAGCGCGGCGCGCGAGATCTCACCTTCTGCGGGCTCGATACGACTCCACTCCACGGAGAAGCGGTAGTTGTCGAACCCCAGGCCGGCCACAAGATCGGCGTCCTCCTGCCAACGGTTCCACGAGTCGCAGCAGTCACCGGAAGGGTCGGCGCACCCCGAGCCGGGCGTGTGCTCGAAGGCCCACCAGTCGTTGTTCACGTTGCCGCCTTCGATCTGGTGCGCCGCCGTGGCGGTTCCCCACGTGAACCCGTCCGGGAATGCCCGGCTCTGTACGGTCCCGGCCATGCGCGTGCCTCCCGAATTTTGGCTCCCTGAGCGGCACGGTATCGTTCCCTGACGATGACGTCACATTCCTCGCCGATGACTGACGTCCCCAATTCCGAGCAGACCCGGCTGGACGCGCCGGCCTCGGAGTCGGGGGCCGCACCCGTCACCGCCATGGTCGAAGCGCACGGCCTGGTGAAGCGCTTCGGTGACTTCGTCGCGGTCGACCACGTGGACTTCACGATCGCCAAGGGCGAGTCGTTCGGGTTTCTCGGTCCGAACGGCGCCGGCAAGACGTCGACCATGCGCATGATCTCGTGCATCAGCCCGCTGAGCGGCGGGACGCTGCGGGTGCTCGGGATGGACCCAGCGGCCGACGGGCCGCGTATCCGTTCTCGCATGGGCCTGGTGCCACAGGAGGACTCGCTCGACCTCGAGCTCACCGTCCTGGACAACCTGATGATCTACGGGCGCTACTTCGACATGCCCAAGAAGGTGATCCGCGAGCGCGCCGAGCAACTGCTCGCCTTCGCCCAGCTCACCGACCGCGCCCACGACCGGGTCGACCCCCTCTCGGGCGGGATGAAACGCCGCCTGACCATCGCGCGGGCGCTCATCTCGGACCCCGACCTCCTCATCCTCGACGAGCCGACGACCGGCCTCGACCCCCAGGCCCGTCACCTGCTCTGGGACCGCCTCTACCGGCTCAAGCAGGACGGGGTCACGCTGGTCATCACCACCCACTACATGGACGAGGCCGAGCAGCTGTGCGATCGCCTCGTGGTCATGGACAAGGGTCGCTTCGCGGCCGAGGGCACGCCCGCGCCAGCTGATCGAGGCCTTCTCCACCAAGGAGGTCGTCGAGCTGCGCTTCGCACCGGGCCAGCACGAGGAGGTGGCGCCGTCACTGGCCGAGCTGGCGGAACGCCATGAGGTGCTGCCCGACCGGATCCTGCTCTATACCGACGACGGCGACGCCGCACTGGCCGAGGTGGCGCGGATGGGCCACGTCGCCCAGAGCACGCTGGTGCGCCGCTCGACGCTCGAAGACGTGTTCTTGCGGCTCACCGGCCGCACGTTGGTCGACTGACCGGTGAGCCCGTGACTGGCGCGGGCGCGCCGGCGACGACGGCGTCGTTCCGTCAGCACGGCGACGGGCCGGGCCGCCGGCGGGCGACGCCCATGTGGTGGCGCGCCGCCACCTACTGGGCGTACCAGTACAAGAGGACATGGCGCAGTTCGGTCGTCACCAGTTTCTTGATCCCGGTGCTGTACCTGGCGGCCATGGGCATCGCGCTCGGTTCGCTGATCGACAAGCACTCCCACGGCGTCGACGGGGTGACCTACGTGGCCTATCTGGCGCCGGGGTTGTTGGCCGGCACGTGCATGCAGATCGGCACCAACGACGCCACCTATCCCGTGATGGCCGGCTTCAAGTGGATGCGTACTTACTTTGCCCAGCTCGCAGGGCCCTTGAGTGTCTACGACGTGCTGCTCGGCCACCTGGCCTGGATCGCCGCCCGCCTGTCGATCGTGGTCACCATCTACCTGGCGGTGATGGCAGTGTTCGGCGTCGTGTACTCGCCCTGGGCCATCCTGGCGCTCCCCGCGGCGGTGCTGACCGGCATCGCCTTCTCGGCACCGGTCAGTGCGTTCGCCGCCACGCAGGACAAGGACTCCTCCTTCTCGACGCTCTATCGCTTCGCCATCATCCCGATGTTCCTCTTCTCCGGAACCTTCTTCCCCGTCTCGCAGCTGCCGGCGTGGCTGCGGGCCGTCGCCTACGCCACGCCGCTCTTCCACGGCGTGGCGCTGTGCCGCGATCTGACGCTCGGACAGGTCGTGTGGGCAGACGTCGGGCATGCGGCCTACCTGTGCGCGCTCGTCGCCGTGGGCTACGCGGCAGGGCGGCGGACCTTTGCGCGCAGGCTGGTGGTGTGAGGCAATGACCTCGACCGCCACCGACACCACGCTCGACCAGCGCCCCCCGGGGGTGGCGCTGCGCATCACGCCGCTCTCGTTCCTCGGCGGCCGCCACGCGTCGCGCGTCCTCGAGCGGAACATCTTGGTGTACCGGCGCTCGTGGATCTTCATCGTCTCGGGCTTCTTCGAGCCGCTCTTCTACCTTCTCTCCATCGGCGTCGGCCTGTCCCACCTGGTCGGCCCGATCAACGTCGACGGCAGGCTCGTCCCCTACACGGCGTTCGTCGCGCCGGGACTGCTGGCCTCGTCCGCCATGAACGGTGCGATGCTCGACTCGACTTTCCTGGTCTTCTTCAAGCTCAAGATCGCGAAGACCTACGACGCCATGTTGGCCACCCCGCTCGGCGTGGGCGACGTCGCGTTGGGCGAGCTCAGCTGGTGCGTGCTGCGCGGGGCGCTGTACACGGCGGCGTTCCTGTCCATCATGGCCATCCTGGGGTACGTCGTCTCGCCCTGGGCGGTGCTGTGCTGGCCGGCAGCGGTGCTGATCAGCCTGGCCTTCGCGTCGGCCGGCATGGCCGGGACGACCTACATGAGGACCTGGCAGGACTTCGACATGGTCTCGCTCGCCTTCATCCCGCTCTTCCTCTTCTCGGCCACCTTCTACCCGCTGACCGTCTACCCGGGCTGGCTGCAGACGGTCGTGCGCTGCACGCCGCTGTACCAAGGCGTTGTCCTCGTCCGCGCCGCGGACCTCGGTATCTGGAACTGGGTCCTCCTGGCCCACATCGCCTACCTCGTGGCGATGGCGGTGGTCGGGGTCGTCATCACCAGACGGCGCCTCGGCCTCCTGTTGCTGCCGTGATCGCTCGGCCCGAGAGGCCGGTACCGTGGGGCCGCATTTCCCGAGCGACAGGGATTTTCCGAGCGACAAAGACAGGACCTCCATGAACATCGTCGTGAGCAACGTGAAGGGTGGAGTTGGGAAGACGACGACGGCCGTGTACCTGGCGGTCGTGGCCGCCCAGCGTGCCCGCGGCCCGGTCACCCTGGTCGATGCTGACCCGCAGGGGTCGACGGCGGAGTGGTTCGACGTCGACCCCTTCGAAGGCGTGGACCTGATCGAGGGCCCGTCGGTCCGAACGGTGACGAAGGCGATGAACCAGGCCGATGGCATCGTGGTGGTGGACACGCCGCCAGGGGAGGGCACGGTCGTCCAGGCGGCGCTCGGGCGCGCCGATGCCGTCGTCATCCCGACCCGGGCCGGCGGGATCGAACCCAACCGTGTCGTCAGCACGCTCGAGATGACCCCCAGCAACATCCCTGCCGGCGTTGTGATCTGCTCGGCGAGGCTGGGGACCAAGGATCTGGACGCCACCATCGAGTGGTGGACGGACCTCAAAGTGCCGGTGTGGGGGATTGTTCCCGAGCGGGTCTCGATCGCCAGCGGCCCTGCGGCAGCACTGTCGAACGAGGGCCTCGAGTACTACGGGAAGGTGTTCCGCAAGGCCATGGCCAGGGCGCGCTGAGCCCGGCCGGCCTCAGCTCGGTACGGCCTCCGCTCGGTACGGCCTCCGCTCGGTACGGCCTCCGCTCGGTACGGCCTCAGCTCGGTACGGCCTGGAGTGCAGCGTGATACCGGCTGTCGACCCAGGCCACCGGGGCCTTCCCGTGCAACTGGCCGATCATCTCCGAGAGGAACCAGCGCCGGACGGCGACGCTGGTCGGCGACGCCGGCAAGGTCAGCAAACGCTCGGCCAAGCCGAACTCGTCTGCCTCGTCGAGCATGGCGTCGTAGAACTCGCAGGCGACGACCGCCGATTGGGGTAGATCCAAGGTCCAGTCGAAGTAGTCGATCCGGTTGTCGACCGCCTGCTGCCACATGTCGTCCATGCCGGGGCCGAGACCGTTGAAGCGAGTGCCGATCTCGGAAACGAGGGCGGCCAGGCGTTCGGGCAGCTCGGGGGCACCGGGAGCACTGCCGGAACGTTCCTTCATCAAGCGGAGCTCGCGGAAGAGAGCTTCGTACTCCTCGCTCGACTTCTGCAACAGCAGGACGGGGATGCCGATCAGCCGGACCGACACCACCGGCGAGTCGTCGCCGTCCCCGCGCACCTCCGAGCGAGTGATGCCGGTCAGGTCGAAGCGGAACGTTCCGTCCGAGACTTGGATGGGCCGGATGGGGTAGTCCACCGGCAATTCGAACCAGACGATCTTGCCGCCGTCGACGGCTTGCACGCCCCAGTTCGACGCGAGGGTGTCGAAGAGGGTGAGGCCGCGTCCTGTGGCGGCGTCCTGTCCGTAGTCCTTGATCGAGGGAAAGGCCGGGTTCCCGTCGGCCACGTCGATCCGGATGCGGTCGGACAGGAGGTGGAGGGTCACGCACATCGGCGTTGCCGCATGCAGGACGGCGTTCGTCACAAGCTCCGACGTCAAGAGCGCGGCATAGCCCGAGACCTCGGAGGGGAGCTCGCGCAGGTGCGCGGCGACCCAGTGGCGGGCCAGTGGGGTACTTTCGATGACTGGTTCGAGGTGCAGCGTCGACATGCCATCCCGTGAAGTACCCACGGGTGACGCGGATATGCGCCCTTGGGTGACACCGGCGTAGTGGAGGCAAAGCACGACGAGATCGTCCGTCCGTTCGTCCGCACTCAGCATTGAGGCGAAGGTCGCTGCCGGACGGTCGGGCCAGCCCGAGCGCGCAATGTCGGTTGCTCTTCCGGCGAGGCGTTCCATGCCGTCGGTGATGATCTCGCCGCGGCGCTCGATGAGTCCGTCGGAGTACATGACGAGGGAGTCGCCCCGTTCGAGCACGAGCTCGTCTCGCGGCCTCGGCGCACCGTTCAGGCCGGCCGCGATCAGCAGGGAACGCTGCATGGGGCAGAAGGTCGCGGTGCCGTCGGCGCGCACGACCAACGGTGGCGGGTGACCGGCGTTGCTCAACACCACGCGTCCTGTCGAGGGGGTGATGGTCCCGACGACCGCGGTCACGACCCTGTCCTCGATGAGCGCGTCGAAAAAGCCGTCGAGCGAAGAGAGGACCTCCGTGGGCGACAGCCCCGAGACGGCGTACGCCCGAATGGCGCTGCGGACCTGACCCATGAGTGCAGCTGCCGCTGCGCCCTTGCCCATGACGTCGCCCACGCTGAAGAAGAGGGAGTCTTCCCCGAGCTCGAAGACGTCGTACCAGTCTCCGCCGGCGTACGTACCGGCCACCCCGGCGCGGTATTCCGCGTCGAGCAGGAGCCCCTCGACGACCGGCAACGAGTCGGGCAGCACCGCCCGCTGGAGCACATCGGCGACGACGTGCTCGCGCTGGAACCGGGTCGCGTTGGAGAGCGCGACGCCCGCACGGCTCGCTACCTCGGTGGCCAAGGACACGTCGTCAGCCTCGAAGAAGCGGCCCGGGCCGTCGATGAAGGTCATGACCCCGATGACTTCGCCGTTCGCTGTCAGGGGCACCGACAACGCGGTCCACGCCTCGTCCGGCTTTGTGCCCTCAGCCCCACCGGCGCCCTCGGGGCCTGCAGCGTCGTCGCCGCCGGGTGTCTCGAGCGGTGCCAGCTGGATGCGCCCGGTGCGGAACGCGACCGCGGCCGGGGCGTCGGACGAGAAGGGGACCAGCTCCCAGTCCGTGCCGCCCGGCGTCACCAGCGCCCCCGACCTGGCTTCGCGCATGTCGAGTCGCACGAGTCCCGTCTCGCGTGGCACTTGCACCATGCATGCGTCCGCCAGCCGTCCCTCGACGAGACTCATGGTGCGGCGGATCACGGTTGTCGGCTCCAGGCTCGAGCTGAGCAATCGCGTCACCTCTGAGAGGAGGGACAAACGTTCACGTCCCGCTTCGGCCGCGCGCAGCGCCTCCCGTTCGTGCTCGAAGACTTCGGCACGTTCGAATGCTTGCGCGGTCAACCCCGCCAGAGTCGAGAGGAACCTCAGTTCGGGCTCGCCGGGCTCGGGCTGTGCCGCGAATGCCAGCGACAACACTCCGAGTGGCCCACTGCTGCCGATGAGTGGTTCGGTCACGATGGTCACCGGCGTGGGCAGCTGCGCCAGCGCACGCCGGACGACCTCGACCTCGACGTCGGGCGCGAGCTCGCTGCTCGCGCCCGCCGGTTTACCGGTGCCGTCGGTCGCGGTACCGGTCGCGCCCGACGGTTCGCCCACCTTTTGGCCAGCGGCGATGTGCACGATCTGGGTCAGACCGAGTGAGATGCACGCGCCGGCTCGGCTGCCTTCGATGGGCACCATGCCGCGCGACAGCACGGCGGGGTGCCCGCTGCTGGCGAGGCAGGACAGCGATCGCTCATCGGCGGAGGGGATGCGCACGACGGCTGACTGCGCGCCGAGCGCTCGCCGAGCTTCGGCGATGGCGGCATGGGCGACATCACCGGGTGTGGTGGCAGCGGCAAGGGCCGAACTCAGTCGATGCAGGTGCTCGGTTCGCTCGAGGTTGACGAATTCGGTCAGGGTCAGGCGGGCACGCTCGACGGCCTGGGCACCCGCCCCGGTGATGGTCAAGAGGAAGCCTCGGTCGGGCTCGGAGATCCCGCGGTCGTCCTTCCAGTGCATCACGACAGCGCCGATGGTGCGATCCGACACGACGAGGGGGATCACCGCCAGCGCGCGGAAGCGGGTCAGCGCGAGCGAGACGGAGAGATCTGAACGTTGCCGGCGCAGGTCCTCGGGCGACTCGGCGAACACGGCGACGTTCTGGCCCAGCACGGGTCCATCCGGCTGGAGCGTGGACAGCACCCCGTCGACGGGCTCTCCGGGGCCGTAGCCGAAGCGACGCAGCGTGTGCAGCTGGCCGCGCTCGTTCAGGAGGGCAAAGGTCGCCGCGTCGACGTGCAGCTCGTCCCGCAATGCGGCGAACACGGCGTCGGCCACCTGCGCGGGGTCGGCCGCCGTCGTCAGCGCCCGGGCCATCGCCTGCATCCTTTGCGCGGTCTCGGCGGCCACGCGCCGCCGGCGCTCATTCCTCGTCTCGGTGCGCGCGGTCCACAGCTGCAGGTTGCGCTTGCCTCGGAGGTAGGAGATCCACATGGCCAACGCCGTGGCGGCGAGCTGGGTCAGCACGCGTAGCGTGTGATTGAGCTCCCCGTAGCTGTGCGCCGGGGTGCTGATGACCAGCGCGAAGAACGCAGCCAGGATGCCGACCACGGCCACCCGCGAGGGCCGGGCGAACGGGGCGGCGATGAAGGGGCCGATGGCGAGCACACCGACGAGAGAGATGCTGCCGCCGAAGACCGCGAAGATGATGGCGACGCCGGAGACCCACACCAGCGCGATCAGGGTCGCGATCGCCTCGGCGCGGTCCGCACGCTCGCTGCGCGGGCTGGCCTGAAGCTCGTCGTTGCCTGGTTCTGGCACTGCTCTCTCCCCGGTCGCCGCCTCGGGCCCGTTCGGAAACGCTATTCCTCTTGCCGGCCCGAGCCAGCGATCATGACGCCCCTCACCGGGGTTGTATGCGCCATCCCTACCCCAGTGGTGAGCAGGAGAAACCCAGCCGAGACCCAGGAGGTTTAGGTTCTAGGTGCCCCGGCAATAGAACGCACTGACCAATCGCCATTGCAGCATGCGCTTTGCGATCGGTACCGGCGGGGGGGGATCCTGCACGTCACCAGCCATCACACGCAGCAGCCAGGAGTAACGAGTGGATCAGGAGTTTCGAATCGAGGAGCGGGCGGGCGCTTCAGCTCCTGTCATCGCCGTCAGCGGGGAGATCGATGTCGCCACGGCGCCGCAGTTGCGCGAATGCCTCCACCGCGTCATTGCGCAGGGAGAGGCAACGGTCGTGCTCGACCTCTTGGAGGTCACATTCTTGGACTCGACCGCGCTGGGTGTCCTCGTCGGCGCGCTGAAGCGGTGCCGGGAGCTCGGTGGCGATCTCCACGTCGTCGTCGCTGACCCGCGGATCATGAAGATCTTCGAGATCACCGGTCTGACCAACGTCTTCACCATCACCGACTCCCTCCAAGCCGCTGGTGCGTGATGACCGACGCCCACGACTCGCTCCGGACGGGTGATCGGATTGAACTGAAGTTCCCGGCGCGAGGCGACCTCATCGTGCTGGCGAGGTTGGTGACCAGTGCCATCTCGGCGCGCGCCGGCTTCGACATCGAGGAGCTCGAGGACCTCCGACTGGCCGTGGGCGAGCTCTGTTTGTTGACGCTGCAGGGCAGCGACGCGCACTCGGGCGACCTCTGCCTCGAGCTCACCGTGCTGGACGACGCGATCGGGGTCGCATCGATGTTGGAACGTGCCACCTCGTTCGCCGATCCGGCCGGCGTCGACGGCGAGGAGAGTGCCCAGCTCAGCCAACAGATCCTCGATGCCCTCGTCGACGAGCATGGCCGGGAGAGCGAGGATGGCAACGTGCGGGCATGGTTGCAGAAGCGGCGGGGGGGGCATGCGGTGTGACCATGGGTCGGGCACGCGACCCCGAACCGCCGACTGACGCAACTGGTGCCGACGAGGACCAGCCGCTCAGCTCCGAGGCTCGGGATGAGCTGATCACCGCCAACCTGGGTCTGGCCCAGCAACTCGCGCGCCGTTTCTTGCACCGCGGGGAGCCACTGGAGGACCTGGTGCAGGTGGCGTCGGTGGCGCTGGTGAAGTCGGTGGACCGTTTCGATCCGGGGCGCGGGGTCGATTTCGCGGCGTTCGCGACGCGGACGATCATCGGCGAGTTGAAGCGCCACTTCCGGGACAAGGGGTGGGCCGTACGGGCCAGCCGGCGGGTGCAGGAGCTCTACCTAGAGCTCGGGCACGCGACATCTGCCCTGGCCCAGCAGCTCGGCCGCAATCCGACGGTGAAGGAGTTGGCCGAGGCGACCGGCGCGACCGAAGAGGCAGTCCTCGAAGCGATCGAGGCCGGCCAGGGCTATCGCGCCGCGTCGATCGACGCGTCGGAGAGCGAGGACGACCCCCTGTCGACCCGGCTCGGTGAGCACGACGACAACTACGACTCGATCGAGGACCGGGTGCTCCTCGGCCCGGCACTGGCCACGTTGCCCGAGCGCGAGCAGTCCATTCTGCGTATGCGCTTCGTCGAGGGCCTCACCCAGTCCGAGATCGCCGTCGAGGTCGGGGTGAGCCAGATGCACGTCTCTCGGCTGCTCTCGTCCAGCCTCCAGAAGCTCCGCGAGGGGATAGGCCAGACCGAGGCGGAGCGTGGCTGAAGAACGGTCGGCGGCGACTATTTCGGGCATCTGAGGCGCAAGCACCCCCCGAAAAGGGCCTCACGGCCGTCTTCCTCGACCAGATCAGTAAGAATTTCAGGAAATTCCGGCGTCCCTTGAGTATCGTGCTGCCTGCATCCTGCTGAAGAACACGGGGGAGGTCGCCATGGTTCATCTCGATGCGACGTTGGCTCAGCATCAAGAGGAGGGGACCGACAAGGGATTGAAGGGGGGCGCGCTCGGCTTCGTCTCTTCGACCGTGGTCGGCGTGGCATCGACCGCACCGGCGTACAGCCTCGCCGCGACCCTGGGCTTCGTGGTCATCGCCATCGCGGGCCTGCAGACGCCCATCATCGCCATCCTGGCCTTCGTCCCGATGCTGCTCATCTCCTACGGGTACAAGGCGCTCAACTCCGCCGACCCCGACTGCGGCACCACCTTCACCTGGGCGACCCGCACCTTCGGCCCCAAGACGGGGTGGCTGGGCGGGTGGGGCATCATCGCCGCCGACATCTTGGTGATGGCGAGCCTGGCGCAGATCGCAGGGCAGTACGTGTTCTTGCTCTTCAACGCGGACGGCATCGGGCACAACGCCAACAGCGGATGGGTACTGCTGGTCGGGGTCGGGTGGATCGTGGCGATGACCGCCATCTGCTACGTGGGCATCGAGATCTCGGCCAATTTCCAGAAGTGTTTGCTCGGGATCGAACTGGTCATGCTCACGCTGCTCTCGGTGGTGGCGCTCTACAAGGTGGGAGCAGGGACGGCCCCCCTTGGGCACATCACCCCGAGCTGGAGCTGGTTCAACCCGTTCGCCGTGCCGGGCCCCGAGAGCTTCATGGTCGGGCTGACCCTGATGCTCTTCATCTACTGGGGCTGGGATACCGCGGTCTCGGTGAACGAGGAGACCAAGGAACGCGACAAGACCCCCGGTCGCGCCGCCGTGACCTCCACCTTCATCCTCCTGGCCATCTACGCCATCGTGATCATCTCCACCCAGTCCTACGCCGGCATCGGCAGCAAGGGGATCGGGCTCACGAACCCCGCCAATACGGGTGATGTGCTGTCGGTGCTCGGCTCGTCCATCTTCGGCACGTCAGGCTTCGGGAGCTTCCTGTCGCACCTTCTCATCCTGATGGTGCTCAGCTCGGCGGCGGCGTCGACCCAGACCACCATCCTGCCGACGGCGCGCACCACGCTGTCCATGGCCGTGTTCAAGGCCATTCCGGACGCGTTCGGCAGGATCCACCGGCGCTATCTCACCCCGACGGTGTCGACACTGGCCATGGGGGGGATCTCCATCGTGCTCTACGTGGTGATGAACTACCTGTCCAACGGCAACAGCGTCATCGTGGACTCAGTATCGGCCCTCGGGGTCTGGATCGCCTTCTACTACGGGCTGACCGGATTCTCGTCCTTCTGGTACTACCGCAAGACCCTGGGGGAGAGCGCGCGCACGTTGTGGCTGCGGGGAATCCTTCCGCTGCTGGGCGGGCTCATCTTGTGGTTCGCCATGTTCTGGTCCTTCTGGTACTACTGGCAGCCGGGCAACAGCGCCACCCACTTCACCTTCCCTGGCACCAGTCGGGTCATCGGCGGCGTCTTCGTCCTCGATGTGGGCACCGTGATCCTCGGCGTGGTGCTGATGTACGTCTGGATGGCGTTCCGTCCGGCCTTCTTCCGCGGCGAGATCCTCAACCGGGACACGCCGACCCGGGTCCCGGTCGACCTCGGCGTCCCCGTCGGCCTCTTCGGGATCGAGCCTTACGACGAGCAGCACCCGGCGCCTGGAGCCGACGCGGTTGCCCACGCGCCGGCCGCCGGCCCGGAGGAGAAGGGAACGACATCCGGCTCCTAGACGAGTGCAGCGGTGCAGGCCTCGACGCGTTGAAGGGTTGACCGACGGGCTGAGCCGCCCGCCGTATCCACTAGACCGTGGTGGCGGCCGGCCCACGGCCGTGTCGACCGAGCTGGAGGCACCATGACCAAGAGACTGGACGGGACGGTCACCCTCGTCACCGGAGCGAGCAGCGGCATCGGCGAGGCCACGGCACTGGCCTTGGCCGAAGAGGGTGCGGCCGTTGCGCTGGTCGCACGGCGCCGGGACCGCCTCGAGGCGCTGGCCGAGCGCATTGGCAGCGCGCACACCACACTCGTCATCGAGGCCGACATCACTGACAGGGCGCAGGCGGAGCGCGCCGTGGCGACGACGGCCGCCGAGCTGGGCCGGCTCGACACCCTCGTGAACAACGCCGGCGTCATGCTTCTCGGGCCGATCGTCGGCGCGCCGGTCGAGGAGTGGGAGCGCATGGTGCACCTCAACCTCCTCGGGCTCTTGTACTGCACGCACGCTGCACTGCCCCACCTGTTGTCGGCGGCAGACGCCGAGCCCCGTTCGGTGGCGGACATGGTGAACGTCAGCTCGGTCGCGGGACGCGTGGCGCGCCTCAACAGCGGTGTGTACAACGCCACCAAGCACGGTGTGGGCGCGTTCAGTGAGTCGCTGCGCCAAGAGGTCACGACGCGCCACGTCAGGGTCACGCTCATCGAACCGGGCGCCACCGCGACGGAGCTGGCGTTCCAGAACCGCCCTGAGATCCTCGAAGGCATGGCACAGAATTTCGCCGGGATCGAGATCATGCAGGCGGAGGACATCGCCGAGGCGATCCGCTATGCCGTGACCCAGCCGCGCCGGGTGGCGGTGAACGAGATCCTGGTCCGCCCGACTGAGCAGGAGCGCTGACATCGACCGGGTCGTCGTCGTCGGTTGCTCGGGTTCGGGCAAGACGACCCTGGCCCGGTCTCTCGCGGCCGTGCTGGGTGCGCGCCACATCGAGCTCGATTCCATCTATCACCAGCCCGACTGGACACCCCTCACCGACGAGGAATTCGGCCTCCGAGTGGACCAGGCCACCTGCGACGGACGCTGGGTCGTCGACGGCAACTACTCGGCGATCCAAGAGATCGTCTGGAACCGCGCCGACACGGTGGTGTGGTTCGACCTCCCGTACGCCCTCGTGTTGGCCCGGACGATACGGCGCACGCTGCGACGCACGTTGACGCGAGAAGAGCTGTGGAACGGGAACACGGAGCCACTGTCGAACCTGTGGTCGTTCAATCCCGAGACCTCGATCATCGCGTGGACCGCCACGCGCCACAAGGTGTACCGGGCACGCTATGCAGACGCCGCTGCGAGCACGCGCTGGGCCCGACTGCGCTTCGTGCGCCTGGGCTCGCAGCGCGAAGCGGACGGCTTCTTGGCGGGCGTGCGAGCCGCGAGGACGAAGGAGGAATGATGGATCTCGAGCTCGGCGGCAAGGTTGTGCTCATCACGGGTGGCACGGACGGGCTGGGCCTCGCCTTGGCGACCCGCCTGGCCCGCGAAGGCGCGTCGATCGCGGTCTGCGGCCGCGACGAGGAACGGCTGGGTGCCGCCGCGCGGTCACTGGAGGAGGCGGGCGGCGGGCAGATCCTGGCTCAACGCGTGGATGTGAGCCGGCCCGAGGACCTCGAGGCACTGGTGGACGCGGTGATGGCGCGCTGGGGCCGCATCGACGGGATCGTGCACAACGCGGGGCGTTCCTCGGGCGGCGCCATCGAGGCGCTCGACGACGACGCGTGGGAGTCAGACCTGCAGCTGAAGCTGATGGCGGCGGTCCGGCTCACCCGCCTGGCGCTCCCGCACCTCCGCGCCGCCATGGGGTCGATCCTCTTCACCCTGGCGATCGCGGCCAAAGCTCCCGGTGGCGGCAGTGAACCGAGCTCGGTCAGCCGGGCCGCCGGCATGGCGCTCATGAAGGCGTTGTCCAAGGAGTTGGCCCCGGCCGGCGTCAGGGCGAACGCCGTCCTCATCGGCCTGATCGAGAGTGGCCAGTGGGTGCGGGCCGCGGCCCGCTCGGGCACCGACGTCGCCGCGTTCTACGACCGTGCGGCGAAGGACTCGGGCATCCCCCTCGGGCGGTTCGGACGGGCGGACGAGTTCGCCGACCTCGGGTCGTACCTGCTCTCGTCGAGGGCTTCGTACGTCACCGGGGCAGCCATCAACCTCGACGGCGGGCTGTCGCCGGTGGTCTGAGGTCGTTCCTCCTGCCTATTCGTCGTGCCTATTCGTTGTGCCTATTCGTTGTAGCCCTCGGTCTCGGTGGCGTCGCCCGTCCCGGTGCGTTCGAGCCCGATGACGAACCCGTCGATCATGTCGAGGCGGGTCAATGCGTCCACGTGGGCCCGGCCGGTCCCGCCCCATTTGGCCTTGGCGGCGCGGCGTGCCCCCAGCGTGTCCTCGGCCACGACGAACACCACTTCGTGGTCCTCGCCCATCCGGCTGGAGCCCAGCTCGCCTCCCAAATACGCGGCGAAGAGGTGCACGGCGGGCAGCGTAGCGACTACGAAGGTCCCATGAACGACGGAGAATTGCAGGGTCAGACCATCGTGGTGACCGGCGTCACCGGTCAGGTCGCTCGTCCGCTGGCGACGGCGCTCGCCCGCGCCAACCGGGTCATCGGCGCCGCTCGCTTCACCAACGGCGCCGCGCGCCGCGAGCTCGAAGCGGCCGGAGTCGAGTGCGTGCCAGTCGACCTCGCCGCAGGCGACGTGGACGGGCTGCCTGCCGACGCGGACTACGTGCTCAACTTCGCGGTGGCCAAGACGAACGACTGGGAGTACGACCTGGCCGCCAACAGCGGGGGGCTGGCCCATCTCATGGAGCACCACCAGCGGGCCCGGGCCTTCCTGCACTGCTCGTCGACCGCTGTCTACAAGCCCGACGGCCACCGCGTGTTCGACGAGGGCGGGCCTCTCGGGGACAACCACGGCGTCTGGCCGTTCCTCCAGACCTACAGCATCTGCAAGATCGCAGCCGAGGGCACGGCGCGCTGGGCCGCGCAGCGCTTCGAGCTCCCGACCATCGTGGCGCGCCTGTCCGTGCCCTACGGCGACAACGGCGGCTGGCCCGCCATCCACCTGCACATGATGCTGTCGGGTCACGCCATCCCCGTCCACGTCAACGCGCCGAGCATCTATCACCCCCTCCACGCCGACGACATCGTCGCCATGGTGCCCCGCCTGCTCGCCGCCGCCGGCGTTCCCGCCGTCACGGTCAACTGGGGAGGGAGCGAGGCGGTCAGCATCGAGGAGTGGTGCGGCTACCTCGCCGAGCTCGCCGGCACCGAGGCGCGCTTCGAGCCGACGGAGCAGACGATCGACAGCGTGGAGATCGACACGACGCGGATGCACGAGCTGGCCGGGCGGACGACGGTGCCCTGGCGCGAGGGCATGCAACGCATGGCGAAGGCGCTCCATCCCGACCGTGTGGCGTGACAGCACCGCGCTTCGCACGCTGCGACCCCGAGGAGCGGCCGGCCTCGGAGCTCCTCGCCGCCATGCGGGAGGAGCTCAACGACACGTACGAGACGTTCAGCCGGTTGGACAACCCGCCCCTCGTCCCACAGGAGCTGCGCCCGCCCCGCGGCTCGTACCTGGTGGCCTACGAGGGCGAACAGCCCGTCGCCGGGGGTGGGTTGCGCCACCTCGCCGACGGCGTGGCGGAGATCAAGCGGATGTATGTGTGCCCCGAGGCGCGGTCGCGTGGAGTCGCCCGGGCGCTGCTGGTCGCCCTCGAAGAGGACGCGCGGTCCCTCGGTTACGGGGTCGTGCGCCTCGACACCGGCCCCAAGCAGGTGCACGCGCTCGCGCTCTACCGCTGCGGTCGGCTACGTCGACGTGCCCCCGTACAACGACAACCCCTTCGCCTGCTTCTGGGGCGAGAAGCCATTGTCCTGACTCCATCGGCACCGGGCGACCCGGTCCGCCTCGGCGACCACGCGTGGGCGACCTGTACTGTGGCGGCGTGGCTACGCAAGTGACGATCGTGGGCGGGGGAAGTTATCAGTGGGGTCCGGAGCTCATGGCCGACCTCTTCGGGACGCCGGCGCTGGCGGGCATGCACCTCGTGCTCGAGGACATCGACCCGGCGCCGCTGCCCAAGATGGGGGCGCTGGCGCACAAGCTCAACGACGCCATGGACGCCAAGGCGACCATCGCCACGACGACGGACCTGCACACCGGACTCGAGGGCGCCGACTTCGTCATCGTCTGCATCTCCACCGGGGGGTTCCGCTCCATGGCGGTGGACCTCGACGTGCCGGCGGCCCACGGCATCACCCAGACCGTCGGGGACACCGTCGGCCCGGGGGGCATCAACCGGGCCCTGCGCAACGTGCCGGTCCTGGTCGGGATCGGCAAGGCGATGGAGGAGCGCTGTCCCGACGCGTGGCTCTTCAACATCACCAATCCGATGACCTGCCTCACCCGCGCTGTCTGCAGGGAAACCTCGATCAAGACCGTCGGGCTGTGCCACGAGGTGGGCAACTTCTGCATGGACCTCGCCATCGCGCTCGGACGTCCCGCGGACGCCGTGTCGGCCTCGGTGACGGGCATCAACCACTTCCCCGTGGTGACCTCCCTCGACGTCGACGGGGCCAACGGTCTGGACGTGCTGCGCGAGCTCACCGAGGAGGTCGGAGGCCTGGCCTCGCTGGCCCCGTATCCGGGGCGACCGGAGGCCGAGGCGTTCTCCAAGCTCGACTTCGCCCAGCGTCATGTGTTCAAGCTCACGCTCCTCGACCGCTGGGGCACGTTTCCGGCGGCAGGTGACCGCCACATCGCCGAGTTCGTGTCCTTCGCCCTCACCCCCCAGTCGGACTGGGGCGCCGCATACAACATCGCGCTGAGCCCGATCTCGCGTCGCGAGGAGCACCAGGCCGGCTACGTCGCCGACGTCGACGCATGGCTGGCCGGCACCAAGGACCTGCAGACGTGGCAGTCGGGCGAGCTGCCCTCGCCGATGATCCAGGCGATGCTCAGCGGCGACCCCTGCGAGGCACCCGTCAACATCCCGAACACCGGCCAGGGAGTGGGGCTGCCCGACGACGCAGTGCTGGAGTCGATCTGCGTCATCGACGCCGACGGCATCCGCGGTCGTGACCGCTCGGCCCTCCCCACGCCCTACGACGAGCTCGTGCGCCGGCACGTCGCCACCCAGGAGCTGACGGTCGAGGCTGCGCTGCGGGGTGACCGCGCGCTGGCCGGCGAGGCCTTCGCGCTGGACCCGCTGGCCGGCCGGGGCGACCTCGGGGAGATGGACGCCATGGTCGAACAGCTGCTCGGTGGCACCGCACAGTGGCTGCCTCAGTTCGCCTAGGCCACGGCCGAGACAACTGAAGGACACGCATGCGCATCGGGTTCATCGGGCTGGGCGCCATGGGGCTCCCCATGGCGGGGCATCTCGTTGCCGCCGGCCACGACGTGACGGTGGCCTCGCGCAGCCGCGGCCCGATCGACGCCGCGGTGGCGCGGGGCGCTGCAGACGGGGGCTCGCCGCGTGGTGTGGCAGAGGCGTCCGAGGTCACGTTCCTGTGCGTCCCCAACTCGCCCGAGGTGCTCATGGTCGTCGACGACATGCTCCCGGTCCTGGGACCGGGCAAGACGGTGGTCGACTGTTCCACCATCGACCCCGAGGTGGAGCGTGCGCAGCACGTCCGGGTCGGCGAGACCGGAGCCCGCTACCTCGACGCGCCACTGTCGGGCGGCACGGCCGGCGCGCAGAAAGGCACGTTGACGCTCATGGTGGGTGGCGACGCCGGCGTGCTCGCCGACACCCAGACGGCGATCGATCCCTTCGCGGGGCTCGTGGTCCACGTGGGTGGCCCGGGGATGGGCCAGGTCGTGAAGCTCTGCAACCAGGTGATCTACGCCGCGCAGATGACGGCGACGGCAGAGGCGACCGCCATGGCGGTCCGCTCCGGGGTCGACATGGACAAGCTGCTCGAGGTGCTCACGCACGCGACCGGCGACTGCGTCGCCGTACGCACGCGCCTGCCGGTCCCAGGGGTCATCCCCGAGAGCCCGGCATCGAACGGCTGGCAACCCGGCTTCATGACCGATCTGATGGCCAAGGACCTCGACCTGGCGATGGCCTACGCGGTGCGCACCGGCGTCCCCGTGTCGACCACGGCAGCGGCGCGCCAACTCCTCACCGCTGCGAGTGCCGCGGGCTACGGCAGGGAGGACTTCTCGGCGGTGGCGAAGGTTGTCCTGGCGCTCTCGGCCGGCGAATGACGAGCCCGGGCCCGCTCCCCACGCCCGCGCTCATCCTTGCGGCGGACCACCGCGCACGCGGCGTTCTCACCACGGAGAATTGGGCCGAGTTCTTCGCGTCGCTGGCGAAGGCGATGCCTTTCTGCGACGGCATCCTGGCCACCGCGCAGCCCCTGGAAGGCCTGGCCGCGGCAGGCCATGTCACCGCGCTGCACCGGACCTACCTCTCCATCAACCGCACCGGGTTGGCCGGTTCGGTCTTCGAGCTCGACGATCGTCTGGTGGCCACCGTCGGCCGCGCCGCGTCGGACGGGTGGACCGGCGTGAAGCACATGACGCGTATCGACATGGACGATCCGGTCACGGCATCGGCGCTCGAGCTGCTGGGACAGGTCCTCGAACACTCGCGAGCGGCGGGGTTGGAGGCCCTGATCGAGCCGTTGCTCTGGAGCGAAGGGCGAATCCGCCGTGACACCGACGGCATCGTGCTGGCCGCGGTCGTGGCACACGACATGGGTGCGCCGGTGATCAAGGTGCCCGTGCCGGCGGTGAGCCCGGGGGCCGAGCGCCGGCGCGCGGTGGCGCGGGTCGTCGCCAGTGTGGGCGTCCCCGTGCTGTTTCTCGGTGGCCCGCGCAGCGACGGTGGGCGCGACCGCGTCCTCGACGAGGTGCGTGACGTGATGGACGGAGGTGGTGCCGGCATGGCGATGGGCCGGACCCTCTACCAAGATCCCGATCCGGCCGAGATGGCGAGCCTCGTCGACACGCTCGTGCACGGCCCATGATCCTGACCATCGATTTCGGCACGTCGGTCACCAAGGTCGGATTGTGGGGGGAGGACGGACTCGTCGCGCTGGCGCGATCCGAGCTCGCCACGACCCATCCCGAAGTGGGATGGGCGGAACAGGATCCATTGCGCTGGTGGACGTCGCTCGTCATCGCCTGCGCCGAGGCGCGTGCGCAGGCGCCCCGGGCCTTCAGCGAGGTGGAGGTCGTGGCCTGCTCCGGGGCGCGGCAGACCTTCGTCCCGATGACGGCGCGGGGCGAGCCCATCGGCAAGGGCATCTTGTGGTCCGACCATCGCGCGGCGGCGGAAGCGCGTGTTCTGGCTGAGCGCATGGGTGGCGACGACATCAACCGGGCCCGCACTGGGATCCCGCTCGACGCCGGAGCGGTCGCGGCCAAACTGGCATGGCTGGCCGAGAACGAGCCCGCACGGCTCGAAGCCGCCGACCTGATCCTGTCACCGCGCGACTTCATCGTGCTCCGCCTGACTGATCAGGCGGTTACCGACGCCACCTTCGCCTCGCGCAGCGGCCTCTACGACTTCGACGGCAACGCGGTTCGTGAGTTGGCCGGACCGGCGCTCGGCAAGCTGCCGAGCGTGGTGCCCTCCGACACGGTGGTGGGACAACTCAAGTCGGTCCCTGCCGCCGAGCTCGGGTTGCGCCCGGGCATTCCGGTCGTGATCGGGGCGGGGGACCGGCAGTGCGAAGTGCTGGGGTCAGGCTCGTCGGAGGGCCACCCGATGGTGAGCTGGGGGACCACCGGCAACGTGTCGGTGCCGGTACAGGATCGGCCCGTTCCCTCGCCGGCGGGGGCGGTGGTCACCCGGGCCGCCGGCGGCGGCTGGCTCCTCGAAGGCGGGCTGTCGTCTGCGGGTTCGTTCCTCGGCTGGCTGGGACGGCTTCTCGACCGCACGACCGACGAGCTGGCGCGCCTGGCCGGCGAGAGCCCGCCGGGCGCACGGGGCGTGGTCGCCGTGCCATGGCTCGACGGTGCTCGCGCGCCCTGGTGGCGAGACGACGCCCGGGCGGGGTTCATGGGCCTGGGCGCCGCGCACGGCGCCAGCGATCTGGCTCGCGCCGTGATCGAGTCGGTCGCGTGGGACGTCCTGCGCGTGATGGAAGTGGTGACGGTTGGGCGTCTGGGCGGTTCCAGCGCGGAGGGTGTGACGTTGGGCGGAGCGGGTTCGGGGTTTCCGGTCTGGGTGGGCGTGCTGACCGCGGTGTTGGGCGTGCCCGCCGTCCGTCGCCGCTCCGGTGAGGCCGCATCCGCGGGCGCCGCGCTCCTGGCGGGCCGCGCCCTGGCGATGGGGCTGACGCTCGACCAGCTCGACCCGGTGCAGGCGGTCATCGAGCCCGATCCGCAGACCGTGGAGGTGTACCGCAGCTTGCGGCCCCGTGTCGACCACGTGGCGCACGCGGTCATCGCCGCGACCGAGTCGCTCCCCGGCGCAGCGCGCAGCCCGGCGTTCTGAGCCGATCGATGCGCGTCGACCTCGCCTACGGCCGGCACGGCGCATCGGTTGAGGTCCCGGCGCACGCCGAGGTGGTGGTGCCGCTCGACGAGCCGACCGTGCCCGACGAGGCAGGCGCCATCACGGCGGCACTGCGGTTCCCGCTGGCGGGCGCACCCGTCGCCGACCTGTTGAGTCCCGGCGCCCGGGTCGCCGTGGTCTTCCCGGACCTCACCCGCCCGATGCCGAACCGCATCGTCCTCCCCCCGCTGCTCGCCGAGCTGGCCCGCGCCGGCGTGCCCGACGAGCGCATCACGCTGCTCTGCGCCACCGGGACGCACCGGCAGGCGACGGTGCCAGAGATGGAGGAACTGGTGGGCGCGGACATCGTCGCCCGCTACGCGCTCGTGGACCACGACGCGACGAGCGACGCCCACGTGCATGTCGGCGAGGTGGACGGGACGCCCATCCTGCTGCAGCGCGAGTACGTCGAAGCGGACGTCCGCATCATCACCGGCTTTGTCGAGCCGCACTTCTTCGCTGGCTTCAGTGGCGGCCCCAAGGGGGTGTGTCCCGGCCTGGCGGCCACGGAGACGATTCTCGAGGCCCACCACCCACGTCGCATCGCCGACGCCCGGGCCACGTTCATCACGAGGGCGGGTAACCCGGTGCACGATTTCGTGCGCACGGCGACGGCGCTGGCGCCACCCGATCTCTCGCTCGACGTCGCCATCAACGGGGCGCGCCGGGTGACCGCCGTCTTCGCCGGCCCGCTGCCCACCGCACATGACGCGGCCTGCGCGCACGTGCAAGCGTCGGCCGTGCGCGACGTCGAGGCGCCATTCGATCTCGTGGTCTCCACGAACGGCGGCTACCCGCTCGATCGCAACCTCTACCAAGCCGTGAAGGGCATGGCGGCCGCCGAGCGGATCGTGCGCGACGAGGGCGTCGTGATCATGGCTGCCGCGTGCGAGGACGGGGTGCCGGCCGGCGGGGCCTTCGCCCACATGCTGGCGCACGCAACGACGCCGGCAGACCTGGTCAGCGCGCAGGGTGGCGCCGAGCTCGACCGATGGCAGGCGCAGGTGTTGGGACGAGTGCTGGCCCGCACCGAGGTCCACCTCCACAGCGACGGCTTGGACGACGCCACCATCACCGACGCGTTCCTCACTCCGGTCCCGGACCTCAACGACGCGGTGGCGGTCGCGCTCGGCCGCCTCGGTGCGCGGGCACGTGTGGCCGTCATTCCCGAGGGGCCGCTGACGGTGGCCACGGTCGCGCCCCCACCCTGACGGGATCTGACCGGCCGCGTTCGACTCGACGACGCGCAGGACCCGACGTCAGGACCTGACGCCGACGTCAGGGATAAAGTCCCCCAGTGGCCGACGATCCTCTCTTCGAGTTCGCCGTCCCTGAGGACCTGTTGCGGGAAGCGGTCTCGCAGGTCAAGGACCCCGAGGTCGTGGCGGACCTCGACGTCATGCCCGGCACGGGGGAGGGCAAGCCCCCCTCCCTCGTCGGCATCCTCAAAGGCTCCGGCTACGCCCCCCTGATCCTCCTGACCGCGGCCGCGCTGGTTCCGGGCACCTTCGGCAACGGCATCAATCTCATCGGGGCCAACCTCAAGACGTCGTTCCACATGTCCAACGCGTCCTTGGGCGCTGTCGCCTTCATTGCTCAGGTGTCCCAGCTCCTGTGGGCTGTCCCGCTGGCGGTGTGGGCCGACCGGGGGAGCCGCAAGGTGGTGGCCGCCGTCGCCCTCCTTATCTTCGCCGGGTTCGGCAGCCTCATGGCGTTGTCGCCCAACGTGTGGTGGTTCGCCTTCTTGTACCTGGCCGCCTCAGTCGGCACCGGGGTGAACAACACGGTGCACAACTCGTATCTGTCGGACGCCTATCCGACCGAGGGACGCGGCCGCATCTTCAGTTGGCACAACCTCTCCGACCCACTCTCGCAGACGATCGGCATCTTGATCTTCGGCTTCGTCGTGACGATCGCCCACGACTGGCGCTACGGGTTGCTGGTGGCGCTGGCCGGCATCCCCCTCGGCTTCGCCCTCTTCACGCTGCGCGAGCCGGAGAAGGGCGCCAACGAGAGCAGCCACATCCTCAAGGCGTCGGGAATGGACCTGCACTCCCAGCAGGAGCACGCGCCCCGGGTCCTGCTCGGCTCCGCCGTGACCCGGTTGCTGAGGATCCGCTCGCTGTACTACGAGCTCGTCGCGGTGGCCATCCTGGGCTTCGCCGGCACCGGCGCGCCGCTTTTCGGCAACCTGTTCTTCATCGACAAGTTCCACCTCGACACGGCGAGTCGGAGCGAGGTCTACGCCATCATCGGGCTCGCGGCATTCCTCGGGCTCCCGCTCGCCTACGTCTTCGGCGACCGCTACTTCCGCAAATCCCCCCAACGCCCGCTGGTCATCGCCGGCATCTGCATCACGGCATACGGGGGCCTGTTCGTCCTCTCCCTCTACGTGCCCCAACTCTGGCTGTGTGTGACGCTGCAGTTCCTTTCCACGGCCGCCGTCTCGCCGCTCGCCATCTGCATCTTCCTCACGCTGGCCGCCACCGCGCCGCCCGAGATGCGCACCATCTGCTTCGCGATGTTCGGGGTGTATTCGCTGGTGTTCGGCGGCTTCACAGGCTCGGTGTTGCTCGGGGCGTTCTCCGACGCCATCGGCGGCCTGCATGGCATCATCGTGGCCCTCACGTTGATCTTCCCGGTCTGTGCCGTCGGTGGGCTGCTCCTGATCATCGGCTCGCGCTGGGTGCGCCGCGACATCACGTTGGTGATCGAGGACGTGCTCGAGCGCTACGCCGAGGGCCGGCGACGCCAGGCCGGCGGCGCCATCCCCGCCCTCCAGATCCACAATCTGGACTTCTTCTACGACACCAACCAGGTGCTCTTCGATGTGAACCTCGAAGTCGAAGAGGGCGAGATGGTGGCGTTGCTCGGTACCAACGGCGCCGGCAAGTCGACGCTGCTGCGTGCCGTCTCGGGCCTGTCGCATCCGCACCGTGGAGTGATCCGGGTCTTCGGCATGAATTCGACCTACCTCGAACCCGAGCAGATCATCGACGAAGGCGTCGCGCTCTTGGTGGGCGGGAAGATGACGTTTCCCGGGTTGAGCGTCCGGGACAACCTGCGTATCGGTGGGCACACGCTGCGCGGTGACCGCGTCAAGGCCGCCAAGGCTCTCGACGAGGCGCTCGAGGCGTTCCCCGAACTCGCCGAGCGCCTCGACCAGCCGGCGGGCACCCTCTCGGGCGGTGAGCAGCAGATGCTGGCGCTGTCGCGCGTGATGATGACGGGACCCCGGCTCCTCATGATCGACGAGCTGGCGCTGGGGCTGGCGCCCATGACGGTCGAGCGCCTGATGGGCATGGTGCGCCGTATCAACGAGAGCGGCACCACCGTGATCCTGGTCGAACAGAGCCTCAACCGGGCGCTCAGCCTGGCGGACCGCTGCTTCTTCATGGAGCGCGGCGAGATCCGTTTCGACGGGCCGACCTCCGAGCTCATGGGCCGCGACGACCTTCTGCGTCCCGTCTTCCTCGGAACCGCTGCCGCGGGGCTGGGGTAGGTCCACCCGTGCACCCCATGCTCGCCCTCTCCGTGCCGAACTTCGTCCTCGTCCAGGGGCTCTTCTACGGCCTGGGATACGGGCTGCTCGCCCTCGGCCTCGTGCTCGTCTACCGCACCAACCGGGTCCTGAACTTCGCGCAGGGCCAGATCGGTGTCATCGCGGCCGTCTTCTTGGTGAAGCTCACCGCCGACTTCAAGTTCAACTACTGGTTCGCGCTGGTGCTTTCCATCGGCCTGGCCGCCTTCGTCGGCGCGCTTTCCGAGCTGATCCTGCGACGGCTGTTCACCCGTCCCCGCGTGCTCGTCATGGTGGCCACGATCGGTCTGAGCTACGTCCTCCTGGCGCTGACGGCACTGCCCTTCATCCGGCCCTCCAACCTCTACAAGCCCGTCCCGGTGCCCTTCGACCTGTCGATGACGCTCGGGCCCGTCATCATCACGCCCACCGAGGTCCTCACGCTGATCGTCGCTCCGATCGTCACCATCGCGCTGGTACTGGCGGTGCGCTTCACCTCGTGGGGTCTCTCGATGCGCGCCATGTCCGAGAACGCCGACTCGGCCCGCCTCTCAGGCGTGTGGATCAGGCGCACCTCCACCCTGACCTGGACGGTGGCCGGCGCGCTCTCGGCCTTCACCGCCATCCTGAATGCACCCAACCAGACGAGCGCGTTGACGCAGGCGCTCTCGCCCGACCTGTTGCTCTACGCGCTCACCGCCGCCCTGATCGGTGCCATGATCAACTTGACCGTCGCGTTCATCGCGGGAGTGGGGATGGGCATCTTCCTCGAGATCCTCGAGTGGAACGTCCCCTCGCCGGCCAAGCAGCAACTCATCATCTTCATCATCGTGATCGCCGTGCTCCTGATCCGGGTCGGCGGCCTGCGCAAGGGCGCCCGGACGTCGTCGGACCGCAGCACCTGGGCGCACGGTGCGGCCACCACGGTGCGCGCCGGCGCCGACCAGCTGAGGCGGCGGGTGTCGACCTCGGGCATCTGGCTCGGCGTGGCCGTCGTGGCGCTGCTGCCTTTCGTGCTCTCCGTCGGCAACAACGTGCTCCTCAGTCAGATCTGCATCTACTCGGTCATCGCTCTGTCCTTGACCATGCTCACGGGGTGGGCGGGCCAGGTCTCCCTCGGCCAGTTCGGGCTGGTCGCTGTCGGCACGCTGGTCGCGGTGCACCTCGGCACCTCTGTGCCACTGCCGCTGGTGATGCTCTACGGCGGCGCCGTGACTGCGGTCGTCGCCATCCTCATCGGACTGCCCGCACTGCGAATGCCCGGACTCTTCCTCGCGGTGACCACTCTGGCCTTCGCCATCTTCATGCAGAACGCGGTGCTGGCCACGCCGTGCATCACGGTGCCGGGGATCAACAAGACGCTGTGCACGGGGCTACCGAACCCCGCCTACACGTTCGTCAACCGGCCGAGTCTCTTCGGCGTCAGCCTCGCCTCGCAGCGCTCCTTCGCCTGGTTCTCGGTCGGTGTGTTGCTGCTGTCCATCTACATGGTGCGCATCTGGCGGGACAAAGGTGTGGCGCGTCGTTTGGTCGCAGTGCGCGACAACGAGCTCACCGCGGCCGCCATGGGCATCCCGATCCTGCGTACCAAGCTGCTGGCCTTCGGTCTCTCGGGATTCATGGCCGGCTATGCCGGGGTCTGCTTCGCCTTCGCGACCCAGCAGCTGAACAACACCGACATCACCTTCGATCCGACGACGTCCTTCGTGATCATCTCGATGGTCGTGATCGGGGGCCTGGGGTCCATACCCGGCGCCATTTTGGGCGCGCTCTACCTCGAGGGCCTGCCAGCCGTCTTCGGTGCCAACCCGACGATCCAATTCATCACGAGCGGTCTCGGGCTGATCGCCTTCATCCTCTATTTGCCAGGCGGACTGGCCGAGGTGCTGCACCGCACCGGCGACCTGGTCACGATGGGGATTCGCGCCGCGCAGGAGCGCCTTTCCGCACGCCATGCGGGCCCACCCGTGGCGTCGTCGGGAACGGTCGGCGACATGGCGCCCTCACTCGTGGGGGACGGTGCGGACAAATGACGTCGGCGACAGTCTCCGCAGCGCAGTCGCCGGCGCGCCACCCGGCCCACCTCGCGGTGGAGAACCTGAGCGTGCGTTTCGGCGGCATCCACGCCCTCAACGGGGTGTCCTTCGAGGCCGAGCCGGGGGCCATCGTGGGGCTGATCGGGGCCAACGGCTCGGGGAAGACCACGACGCTCGACGTGATCTCGGGCCTCGTCGCGCCGCAGGCGGGTAGCGTTCGCCTCGACGGCACCGACCTGGCCGAGTACATGCCCGAGGAGCGACTCGCGATCGGCATGGTGCGGTCGTTCCAGGACTGCCGGCTCTATCCCGAGCTGACCGTCCTCGACGTGCTCCTGCTCTGCGAGGACGCCCGCCACGAGGTCGGGGTGCTCTCCACCACATTGCGCCTGCCGTGGGCACGGCGGGCCGAGCGGCGCAAGATGCAGGCCGTCGACGAGGTGATTGCCGCCTTCGGCCTGGAGCGGTTCCGTCACCACCGCACGGCGGAGCTGTCGACCGGTACCCGCCGGGTGGTCGACTTGGCCTCCATCGTGCTGGCGAAGCCGCGGATCCTGCTCCTCGACGAGCCGACGGCAGGGATCGCCCAGCGCGAGGCCGAGGCATTCATCCCCTTGCTCCAACGCCTGCACCAGGTGGCCGACACCACGATCGTGCTGGTCGAGCACGACGTGCCGCTGGTCTTCGAACTGTGTTCCGTCGTCGTGGTCATGGAACTGGGCCGCGTGGTCGCCGCTGGGCCGCCCGAGGTCATCCGCGCTGACGCGAAGGCTCTGGCCGCCTACCTTGGTGCGAGCGACGAGGCCCTGATGGCATCCGGGCCGGTCACGGGGGAAGGCGGACGTACGGGCGGTACGGGCGGTACGGGCGGTATGAGCGGTGACACGAAGGAACGCACCGAGGGAGGGTGACGATGGAGGCGAGCATGGAGGTTCCCGCGCACCGGGGGGTCTGGCATCCCTGGGCGCCCCTGGGTCGGTCGTGGCGGCGCTTTCGCCGTCGGCCCCGCGCCATGCAGGTGCGCACGGCGCTCATCGTGATCGCCATCGTGGTGGGCTTGGTGGCATGGCTGGCCTTCGCTCCCTCGGGCTCGCCGGGCGGAGGAGGGTCGGCCGGCGCGGCCGAGCCCGCGCTGCACTCGAGCACCGCGGCCACGCCGCCGAGTCAGGCGGACACCAGCACGCGCGGGGTGAGCAAGACCGAGATCAACGTCGTGTTCCCGGTCGTCGCCATCAACAGCGAAGCGGGCAAGCTCGGGTTCGCGGAGGACAAGGAGTACAACGAGCAGACCGCGGCGATCAATCTCTTCGTCAACCAGGTCAACAATGGCGGCGGGATCAACGGCCGCAAGATCAACCCGATGATCGTGCAGTTCGACCCGACGAACGACGCCAACATGCAGTCGCTGTGCAGCCAGTGGACACAGGGCAGCCCGCCCGTCTTTGCCGTGGTCGACGGCATCGGGACCTGGATCGGGGACAACCAACTCTGCGTGACCCAGCAGGGTCATACCCCGCTGATCAGCGCCTGGTCCACGACGACGAACTGGACCGATCTCGGTTCACCGTATCTGTGGTGGACCGGCGCCGACATGTCGCCGGTGCTGGCGGCGACGGTCCAGTGGGGCCTCAGCTCGGGGCGACTCGGACACGGCAAGAAGGTCGGCGTGGTGGTGTCGGACCAAGCGGCCGATCAGGCCGCGCTCAACGACTTCCTACTCCCGGATCTGAAGAAGGTGGGCATCACGCCCCAGATCGACACGGTGGCAGGAAACCCCGATGAGACGTCGGCCACCAATTCGCAGGCGCAGCTCGCCGTCGAGCGGCTGAAGTCCGCCGGCGTCCAGTCCGTCTTCCCGCTGCTCCCCGAGAACGCATTTTTCCCGTACCTGGCCGCCGAGGCGGCGCAGCAATACGTGCCCCAGCTCCTCTTGAGCGACTACCAGTCGACCATCGAGGTCGCCCTCGGACTGATTCCGACTCCGTATGAAGCCGAACTCAACGGGCAGGAGGGTGTGACGACCGAGACGCTGGGTGGGTTCGACGACAACCGACCCGAGAGCCAGGGCGGCTACGACCCCGGTGTGCGCTCCTGTTACAACACCTGGCACGCCTATCACCCGAAGCCGATCGCCGGCACGACGAGCTTCTACATCGAGGAGCAGGGACCGATTCAAGCGTGGTGCGGGGCCATCCGCCTCTTCGCCACTGCGGCCAAGGACGCAGGTCCGAATCTGAACCGGCGCACCTTTGCCGAGGCCATGTCCAAGATCACCAACTATCCCGGCACGCTCTCGCCGGTGTGGAGCTTCGGGCCGAACAAGTTCTACGGCCCCACCCAGTACCAGGTGGTCAAGATCCACAACAACGTGCCGCCGTCCTCGCAGTGCAAGCTCAAGACCAACCACAAGCCGCAGGGCACCTGCTGGGTGACGATCGAACCGTTCAAGCCCCTGCCGTCCTCGTCGGGCTCGTAGTACCTCGAGCGATCTCGACCGGACACGTATGAAGCATGCCTCCGCGCGTCGGTGGGCTGCGCTCCGCCGGATGCCCGCAGCCCCCGCCGTGCTCGTCGCCGTCGGCCTGGTGGGCGGACTGTCCATCACGCCCCTGGGCGCCGCGGGCCTCTCCGGTGTCGCCGGCGCGCGGGGGCCCGCTGGGCACTCGTCCGGTGCCGCAACCCCCCCGAGCCAGGCCGAGACGTCGACGCGCGGGGTGAGCAAGACCGAGATCAACGTCGTCTTCCCGGTCGTCGCCATCAACAGCCTGGCCGGCCGGCTCGGCTTCGCCGAGGACAAGGAGTACAACGAGCAGATCCCGGCTATTCACCTCTACGTGAATCAGATCAACAATGCCGGCGGCATCGACGGGCGCAAGATCAACCCCATCATCACCCAGTTCGATCCGACGAACGACGCCAACATGCAGGCACTGTGCGCGCAGTGGACACAGGGCAGCCCGCCCGTCTTCGCCGTGGTCGACGGCATCGGGACGTGGACGGGCACCAACCAGCTCTGCGTCACCCAGCAGGGCCATACGCCTTTGATCAGCGCCTCGTCAGCGACGACCGACTGGACCAACCTCGGCTCCCCCTACTTGTGGTGGACCGGACCCGACATGGCCCCGGTGCTCTCCGCACTGGTCCAATGGGGTGAGAGTTCCGGTCGCCTCGGTGCCGGCACCAAGGTGGGTGTCGTCGTCTCCGACCAGGCCGCCGATCAGACCGCGCTCAATGACGACCTGATGCCGGATCTCGCCAAGGACCACATCGTTCCCATGGTGGAGACAGTGGCGGGCAACCCCGACGAATCCTCGACGACGGGTTCGGACGCCCAGCTGGCGGTGGAGCGGTTCAAGGCGGCCGGTGTGCAGTCGGTGATCCCGCTGCTCCCCGAGAACGCCTTCTTCCCGTACCTGGCGTCGGAGACGTCTCAGCAGTATTTCCCGCGCCTCTTGTTGAGCGACTACCAGGACACGATCGAGGTGGCCCTCGGCTTGATCCCCCAGCCGTACAACCAGGCGCTCAACGGGCAGGAAGGCGTCACGACCGAGACCCTGGGTGGGATCGACGACAACCGCCCCGAGAGCCAGGGCGGCTACGACCCCGGCGTACGCGCGTGTTACACCACGTGGCACGCCTACCACCCCAAGCCGATCGCCGGAACGATGTACTTCTACCTCGAAGAGCAGGGTCCGATCGAAGCGTGGTGCGGGGCCATCCACCTCTTCGCCACTGCGGCAAAGGACGCAGGGCCCGACCTGAACCGACGCACGTTCGTCGAGGCCATGTCCAAGATCACCGACTTCCCCGGGACCATGTCACCCGTCTGGAGCTTCGCGCCCAACAAGTTCTACGGTCCGGTCGAGTACCAGGTGGTCAAGGTGCATACCAACAAGCCACCGTCTTCGCAGTGCAAGGTCCCGAAGTCCGGCAAGCTCGTCCAGACGTGCTGGGTGACGGTCCAGCCCTACAAGCCGCTACCCGCGCCGGTCCCGGGTTCCTGATTGCGCGCACCGGTCATCGAGCCGCTGCGCTCAGGCGATGGCGGTCGGTGTCGGGGGCCGACCCTGGAGGATGTCCTCGAAGCGCGCGTCCAGCGCGGCGTCGAGCTCGGGGTGCGTGAGGATGTAGAAGGTGTTTGTCCGTACCGCGTCGAGCACGCGGTCGGCCACCGCGTCGGGTGAGATGCCGGTGGCCACGATCTGCTGCAGCGCTGCGCGCAGCTCGGTCGTGCCCTCGACCTGCCGCTCGGGAGCCCAGGCGGGGCGATTGCGGTCGGACTCGGCGATGCGGGTCTGTACGAACCCGGGGCACAGCACGGACACGCCGACGGGCGCGGCCACCGCCTGGAGGTCCTTGAACAGCGTCTCGGAGATGGCGACCACCGCCTGTTTGGTCGCGTTGTAGGGACCGAGGAAGGCTGCGGTGATGAGGCCGGCGATGGATGCCGTGTTGACCACGTGCCCCTCGCCCTGTTCGATCAAGAGTGGCACGAAGGTGGCGACTCCGTGGATGACGCCCCACAGGTTCACGCCGATGATCCAGCGCCAGTCCTCCTCGGTCACCTCCCAGATCGGGCCGCCCAGCCCGACCCCTGCGTTGTTGTGCACCAGGTGTACCGCGCCGAACCGGTTTAGGGCCGCGTCGCGCAGCGCCCGGACGGACGCGACGTCCGACACGTCGGTGACCACCCCGATTGTCTCAGTTCCCCGGTGCGCCAGCTCGCTCACGGCGTCCTTCAGCGGTCCTTCTTCGATGTCTGCCAGGACGATCCGCATGCCGTCGGCAGCCGCCCGTTGCGCGACCGCCTTGCCGATGCCGCTCGCGCCGCCCGTGATGACCGCGACCTTCCCCTCCAGGTCCTCCATCGGGCCCTCCTCCGTTCCGTCGGTGTGTCAGGAGTCAAGCACGGCAGGACGGACCCGGCCACTGCGTCGTGGGTGATCCGGGGGCAGTGCGCCGCGCTCAGTCGCCGGAGACGCGCCAGAAGCCAGTTCCCGGCAGTCCCGCGTCGACGCGCGCGAGTACGGCGTCGGCACACTGGGCCGCAGTGAAGACCGACGTGTCGATGTCGAGGTCGTACGCGTGTCCAGCGTGCACCTGGTCCTGCCAGCGTTCGACCGCGTGCACCAGATCCGGCTCCGCCGTGGCCCGATCCTGACCCCACGTCGCGGCACGGCGCCGCCAGATCACGTCGAGCGGACAGCGGACGCCGACGAAGAGGACCGGAAGCCCCTCGAGGCGGTGCGCGCCTTCGCGTTGGATATGGCGGCGCACCGCGTAGGACTCGTGGAGGCCCATGTCGACGGCCACGTCGCGGCCTGTACGGGCGAGGGAAGCAATGGAGTCGAAGAGCTCCGCATAGAGGGTGACGACGCCTGCTTCGAGGTCGGGCCGTTCTCCGCCCGGGCGCAGTCCGATGCCCGGCATCCTTGCCGAAGGGGTGGACCGCATCGAGGCGTCGACCCCGACGTTGACCCACGAACCAGGCCTCTTCGAGTCCATGGCGCGGGCAATCGACGACTTCCCTGCGCGGGGTGCCCCGTTGAGGATGACGATCCGGCCGACGGAGGTCTCAACAGGCACAACAACACGGCGCGATCTGGAGCGTGATTGTGTGAACGTTGTGCACGGTTCGGCCGACAACTCTAGTGGCGAAACCACCGTTGGATGGGGTGGATCCGACCGGTGGGGTGGATCGATAGAGGCGGTTGTCGAAGGGACCCAGACATGGTTACCGAGGAAGAGTGGGTTGACGAACTAGAGAAGGCCAACAAGATGCGCATCATCCTCCCCGTTTTGGGGTTGATGCTGATGGGTCTGTTGGTCATCCCGGCCATCGTGGCGGGCGACGCCGTCTCACACGGGATCTTGCGCTTCGTCACGATCATCGGCGTGCTCCTGGCCCTTCTGGTCCCACTGGTCGTGCTCATGGTCGGCCTGAGTGATCGCCAAGCGAGGGCCGGGAACGAAAAGCTCAAGGCGCTGACGGCCGAGCTGACGGAGGCCATTGAACTCGGCAACCGCGAGGCCGCCATCCGAGACGCCCAGGCACGACGTCAGCGTTTCGAGAGCCGGCTGGCGAACGCGCTCGACATGGCCGAAGGCGAGCCCGAGGTCATCGACGTCATCGAGCGGTCCTTCGAGGCCGTCCTCCCCGATGCGCCCGCCGAGTTGTTGCTCGCCGACAACAGCCACGCCCACCTGCTTCGCATGGCCGGCGTCGGTCCCGAGGGAAAGCCGCCGTGCTGCACCGTCGACTCGCCCGATCGCTGTCCGGCCGCACGCCGGGCCCAGATCCAGGTCTTCACCGACAGCGATGCCCTGGACGCGTGCCCAAAGCTGCGCAACCGCCCGGAGGGTCACCTCTCCGCCATGTGCGTGCCGGTGTCGATCATGGGTCGTACCGTCGGCGTGATCCATGCCACCGGCGAGGCGGGACACGAGGTCGAGGACTCCAAGATGCAGGATCTCACGACGCTGGCCAAGCTCTCCGGTGCCCGTATCGGGCTGCTCCGGGTCATGGCCGAGACGCAGCTCCAAGCGTCGACCGACACGCTGACCGGGCTGTTGAACCGGCGATCGTTCTCCGCACAGGTCGCCACCGTCCCCCAGCACATGCAGCCGATGGCGATGGCGATGGCCGACCTGGACCACTTCAAGGCACTCAACGACACCTACGGGCACGAAACCGGCGATCGCGCGCTGCGGTTGTTCGCCAGAGTTCTGCGGGACTCGCTCCGCACGAGCGACCTCGTGTCGCGTTATGGCGGTGAAGAGTTCGCCATCGCCTTTCCTGATTGCTCCGCCATCGACGCAATGCGGGCACTCGACACGGTGCGGGCGCAGCTCGACGCGGCCATCACCGTCGGGGGTCTTCCCAAGTTCACCGCCAGCTTCGGCATCACGGACGCCGAGGCCGGCGAAGACCTGGCTGCCGCGCTGAGCCGGGCCGACGACGCGCTGCTGACGGCCAAGCGGCAGGGGAGGGACCGGGTCATTCTGCACGATGCGCTCGTCCAAGTCGTCTCGATGAGCGACAACGGCAGCGGGATCTTTGCCAACGGCGACAGTTCGTCGATGGATCCGGTCGACTCGGATCTCACCAGGTCCCGCTCCTACGAGTTCGAGGTCGGCGAGGACTAAGTCGAACGTCAGGCTCGGGCTCGGGCTCGCCGACGGGCGCGGCTACAGCAGGGAGAACGTCCCGGCTTCGACCATCACCAGCACCCCGATGCAGCACAGCAGCACAGGGACGGCCACCGTGCCCAGACGGGCCATCGTCGACCGCGCGCCGGGGTGGCGCCCCCCCCACAGCACCAGTGCCGTCACCAACACCTCGCCGAGGGCGAAGACGACGGCGATCACGCCCAGCCGGCTCCAGCCGCCCACACGGAAAAGAGGGATGTAGGCGGCCAGGTTGTCGCCGCCCGCGGCGATGGTCACCAGCGCCGCCGCCGTCAGGCTCCGGCCCACGGCCCTCTGTGCCACGGGATCACGTGCCCTCCAGCGTGACCGCGCCGCTCCCGAGGCTTCCCCCGACGGCTGGTCCGCACCCTGCTCGGCGCGACGGAGCCCGACGATCCCGCGCACGCCGATGGAAAGTGGGACCAGTCCGAGGAGCCCCACCACCGCCGTGGAGAACTCGAGCAGGAGGACCGCAGCCGCCGCGGCCGCCGTCACGAGGACGCAGAAGCCGAGCACCTGGCCTGCCGCGATGCGATGCGCCCGCTCCACCGGCGCGCCGGCGACCAGGGCGGTCGTGACGACGCAGTTGTCGATATTGGTCCCGACGAATGCCGCCGCGGCGACGCCGAAGTCGGCCGCCAGGCCGGGCGTTGCCACGAGGGAAGGGACTCAGCCGGCTGGCAGCGGCATAGCCGGCCCGAAAGGCTTGTCACCCCGCAGGGTCACCCGATGGGCGTAGCGGGCGGCCGTGCCGTAGTCGTCGAGCGCGTAGTGCAGCGTCGCCCGGTTGTCCCAGAACGCGACGGACCCCGCCTGCCAGCGGAATCGGCAGGTGAACTCGGGCCTGATGCAGTGGTTGTACAGCATCTCGAGGACAGCGTTGCTCTCGTTGTCCGACAATCCGAAGATCGTCCGGGTGAATTGGCGGTTGACGAAGAGGCCGTTGCGCCCG
Source organism: uncultured Acidimicrobiaceae bacterium (assembly GCA_963736225.1). Lineage (GTDB taxonomy): Bacteria > Actinomycetota > Acidimicrobiia > Acidimicrobiales > RAAP-2 > Bog-473. Next base: position 313,287 of record CAVTOF010000005.1, read on the forward strand.
GTTTCGGGGTGTGTCCGCACGACGGGGTGGAGAGCCGGCAGCAGCTTCTCGCGCCACGTCCCGTCCCATTCGTAGCCGCCGCGGGATTCCACGTCGGCGGCGAACCACGGGTCGTGATGGATGGCGATCAGCTTGTCGCACATCTCGCGCACGGCGAGTGCGAGACCGTCGTACGCGTCCTGGAGGCTGGCCCACATGGTGTCACCCCCGACGTCAGGGGCCTCGAGCATGTAGAGGATGGAGCCCATCGCCGGCGTCTCGAGGAATGTGACATCGGTGTGCCACCAGTTCGCACGGTCGACCTTGCCGTCGATGGCGAGCACCTCGGGGCTCTCGTCGATGGAGGGCAGGACCGGGTGCGCCTCGGTCACGGTGCCGAACTGGCGGGCGAATTCGGCCTGCTGCTCGGCGGACAGCGACTGGTCCCGGAAGAAGATGACGTGGTGGGTGTTGAGCGCGTCGCGGATCGCCGTGACGACGTCGGACGACAGCGGGACCGAGATATCCACGCCGGCGATCTCGGCGCCGATGGCGGGCGAGATCGGGTGCACGCGGACTGAGGTGGCGAGGGTCACCGCCTCATTGTGCCCGAGGCGAGCGCGGGGCTCAATCGCTGCTCGCTCTGGCGCCGGGCGGCCTCAGGGAACCTCTTCGGTCCGGCGCCACACGAAGTAGAGGAATCCCTCGAAGTCGGGCTCGGTTGCCAAAGGCTGAAAGGCGGCCCTCGCCAGCGCTCGCACCGAGGCAACGTTGTCGGGTTCGACCCCCGCCCCGAACAGCGTGATCTCGTCGAGATCGGGCAGTGCCACCAATCGGGCGATCATGGCGCTGGCGTAGCCGCGCCGTCGGCGAGTTGGATCAACGACATAGCTGATGGCGGCCGAGGGTGCGTCGATCGTTGCCACGACCCCGGGTCCTTGCGGCCCGACGTCCCAGGTCGTCCACCGATCGAACGTGCCACAGTCGATGTAGCCGACCGGGTCGTCGCCGTCCCACGCCAGCCATCGAAAGCGGCCCGTCTCCTGTGCCCCTCGGAACTCACCGAGGGGTCGGTCCGCGAGAACGACCATGAGACTCGGCCAATCCGGGCCGCCCAGCCAGCGCTGAGTCTCGACGTCGTGGAACCAAGGTTCGACCAATCGAAGCTGCGCTCGCTCGAGGCGCCTGAGTTCAAGGTGGTGCACGAGTCTCCCCACGCGCCGAGGATACGGCCTGCACCACCCGCCTACATTGGCCCAGCGCCGTTCGCGGCGAGCGGGCGACGGAAGGGGCCGACATGAGCAACGACACGGGAGACCCTGCGGTGGGCGCGGAGTTGGTCCTGCCGCCGCCCGCCCGGAATTACTCGCCCTGGTACCAGTGGATGGTCCGCCTCGGTGCCACGACGCACGAGGATCCGCTCCCAGAGGCGGATCCTGCCGCGATCCCGGCCTGGGTCGAGCGTCGGCGCACCCGGCTGCACCAGCTTCTCGGCCCTGAGCCGACACCGGTTCCGCTCAACGTCGAAACCCTCGAGTCCGTGGAATGCGACGGGTACCGACGCGACAAGATCGTCTTCGACACCGAGGACACCATGTCGGTTCCGGCGTATCTCCTTGTCCCGCACTCGCGTGAGGACACCGCTCCGGGTGCGGCGGTGTTGGCCTGCCACGGGCATGGCCCGGGCAAGTCCCAAGTCGTCGGGTTGGAGCACACCGACATGCCCAATGCCGACTACGCGTTGCAGCTCGCTCGCCGCGGCTACGTCGTGCTCGCGCCCGATCTGCGCTGTTTCGGTGAGCGCCTGGACTGGAACCCCGACGACCACTACGCCTGCGACACCAACCTGGTGCACGCCGCCATGGCGGGCTGGAACCCACTGGCTCAGAACATCTGGGACCTACGGCGCTCCCTCGATATCTTGTCCGAGCATCCTTTGGTCGACCCGGCCCGTCTCGGGATGGTCGGTATCTCCTACGGCGGGACGGTGACGCTCTTCACGGCCGCCGTCGACACGCGTATCGCGGCGTGCGTCGTGAGCGGCTACTTCTCCTCGTGGGCGGTCAGCCATCGCATGCCCTGGAACATGTGTGGATCCCAGATCCTGTTCGGGATGCTGGGACAGCTCGAGCACGAGGACCTGGGCGCGCTGGTGGCACCCCGGCCCATGCTGATCGAAACGGGGAGCGACGACGACCTGTTTCCCGTCGCGGCGGCGAGCGAGTCGGTTCGCCGCGTCCGCCTGGTCTACGACCAACTTGGTGCAGCCGACCGTCTCGAGCACGACATCTTCACCGGCGGGCACCAGTGGCACGGCGTGGAGGCGCTGCCGTTCCTCGACCGCTGGCTGGGCCACCAGGCTTCCCACGCGGGCTGAGGTCCGGGGTCGGGACCGGTGAGCGAGCGGTCCTCAATCCTTCTCGTCGACACGCTCGGCGCGCGACTCGGCGGCGTGGCGCAGAACCTGATCGAACGGGTCGCCCAGACTTCCGCTTCTGGTCGCCTCGGGCTCGGGCGACTCGGGTTCCCGCCCCTCGGGTTCCGGCGACTCGTTGCGTTCCGCGGGCTCTGACTGATCCGCCGTCCCGGGCGACCTGGCCGCGTCCTCTTCGGCGCGGTGCGACCACCGCCACCGCCGCGTCCCGCCACGCTCACGTCGCACTGTCGCTCCATCCCCGGGTCTGTGATCGAAACCTACGGGTCTGTCATTGCCCCGTCGTTGCCCGAGGGGTTCGATGCGGTTGCCGTGCGCAGTCGGGCAACAGCCGGGCCGTTGCCGTGCTCAGTCGGGCAACAGCCGGGCCGATTCGGGGTCGAGATGGATGCTGGCGTGAGGGATCGTGCGCAGCGCTGACGCCGGGCAGGTGGTCGAGACGGCTCCCGTCAGCGCCCCGAGGACTGGCGCAGCCTTGCGCGCCTCGGGGACGATGGCGATGACCCGGCCTGCCCGGAGCAGTGCGGGAACGGTGACGGTGATGGCATGCGTCGGCACGTCAGGGAGTGCGGCGAAGTGCCCCTCGTTGACCTGCTGCCGGCGGCAGGCACTGTCGAGTTCGACCACCTTGACGTCCCGTGGGTCCTCGAAATCCGCCACCGGCGGGTCGTTGAAGGCCAGGTGCCCGTTCTCGCCGATGCCGAGGCAGCACAGGTCGAGCGGGTGGTCTCGCAACAGTCCGGCGTAGCGACGGCACTCCTCCTCCGGGTCGCCCAGGCCCTGCACGTAGTACGCCGTCTTCGGTCGGGCCGGGTCCACGATGCGCTCGCGGATCCAGCGCTGGAATCCGGCTAGGTGATCGGGGCCGACGCCCACGTACTCGTCCATGTGGAAGACGGCCGTCTCGGACCAGGGGACGCCCTCGGTCTTCTTCACCAACGTGTGCACGAACGCCAACTGGGAGTTGCCGGTGGCGAACATCGCATGGGCCACGCCGCGGGCTTCAACGGCCGCCTGCATGACCTCGAGCGCCTCGTCTGCCGCGGCCCGCGCCATGGTGGAGACGTTCTCGTGGACGTGGACGGTCGCGCCGTCGACGGTTTTGGTTCCGGGTCGCACGGCTTCAGCATGCCAGGCGCGGCTCGGCCAGACTTGTGTCGTGCGTCAGGTGGAGCCCCCGCGGCCGGGCCAGATGGAGGCCGCATGGAAGGCCGTACGCCGCTACCTCGCCGTCACCCCCGTCGTGGCCGCGCCACAGCTGGGAGACGCTGTGTCAGCGAAGCTCGAGACGGTCCAGCCGACGGGTTCGTTCAAGGTGCGTGGTGGCCTCGCCGCGGTGGCAGCGACCCTCGAGGCGGAACCTGGACGTGCCGTCGTCGCCTCCTCGGCCGGCAACCATGGCCTTGGCCTTGCCTACGCGGCGTCCAAGCTTGGCGCCAGCGTCACCGTGGTGGTGCCCACTGGCGCATCGGCGGCCAAGGTCGCCGCACTGCAGCAGTTCGATGTGCGGCTCGTTCTCCACGGAGACGGCTATCGCGAGGCCGAGAGGCACGCGCTCGATCTCGCCGAGCGTGACGGGAGCCGCTACGTGTCGCCGTACAACGATCCCGACGTCATCGCGGGACAAGCCACCGTGGCACGCGAGTTGGTCGAGCAGGTGCCGAATCTCGGCACCGTAGTGGTGCCCTGCGGCGGTGGTGGCCTGTTGGCCGGCGTGACCCTGGGCCTCGAAGGGAGTGGTGTTCGCATTGTCGGCGTGGAGTCAGAGGCGTCGCCTTCCATGAGCACCGCACTGGCGGCAGGCGGCATCGTCGAGATCGAGGTGGAGCCCACCGTCGCCGACGGTCTCGCCGGCAATCTGGAACCAGGCGCGGTGACCGTGAGCATCGCTCTGCGCCACGGAGTCGAGGTGCTGACTGTCAGCGAGGCCGACATCCGTTCGGCCATGGCCTTCTCTGCCACCAAGATGGGTCTGGTGCTCGAAGGCGCAGGCGCCGTCGGTGTTGCTGCGCTGCGGGCCGGGGTCGTCCACCCCGACGCCGCCACGCAGACAGTGGTATTGCTCACCGGGCGCAACGTCGCGCCAAAACTCCTTTCGGAGGTGCTCCATTCCTGAGATCGAGGCCAACGGGGCCGTGCTGAGTTACGACGTGACAGGGGAGGGTGAGCCCTTGCTCCTCATCGCGGGGTGCGGCCAGCCGGCCGTCGCGTGGCATGTATCCCTGGTGCCGCCGCTGGTCGCCGCCGGCTACGCCGTGGTGACCTACGACAACCGCGGCGTGGCACCGTCGTCCTCGCCGCCGGGCCCCTACAGCGTCAACGAGATGACGGACGACGCCGTGGCCCTCCTGGACCACCTCGGCTGGAACGAGCCCGTGTGTGTCGCCGGCCACTCCATGGGGGGCTGGATCGCCGAGACGCTCGTGCTGGACCATCCCGATCGGGTGCGGGCCGCCGCGTTGATGGGCAGCGCCAACAAGCCCACGGCGTGGGAGATCGCGATCACCACCGTGGAGCGCGACCTGGCGAGGCTCGACTACGACCTGCCGCCGCTCTTTTATGCCACCGAGACACTGCGTTACCTGCCGATCGCCGACCTGCAGGACTCCGAGACGGTGAGCGCCTGGCTGTCCATGATCGGTGACCTGCCGCCGTGGCCCAACCCGGGCCGCCTCGGACAGTACGAGGCGGCGTTGGCCTGGTCGACCGACCCTGCGCGCACCACGCGATGGCCGGAGATACGCGTCCCGTGCGTCGTGGTCGCCTTCGAGCACGACGTGGACTCTCCGCCGCGCTACGCGCGCGAGGCTGCGGCCGCCATCCCGGGCTGCGAGTACCGCGAGGTCGCGGCGGCCGGACACCTCGGCATCATGACCCACGTCGGCGCGGTTGTGGGACACCTCGACGAGTTCTTCACCCGCCACCAGGCGTCGTCGATGTGAGCGAGTTTGCAGACCGCTACGGGGCCTGGGCGCTGATCGCCGGGGCATCGGAGGGGGTGGGACTGGCGTTCGCCCGAACTCTCGCCTCACGAGGGCTGAACATCGTCTTGGTGTCACGCCGGCCGGCCGTGCTCGCGGACGTCGCCGCCGAGCTCACCGCGACATGGGGCGTCGACACCCGTACGGTGGTTGTCGACCTCGCCCAGCCTGACGCCGCGCGCGCGATCGTGGCGCACACCGACGATGTCGAGGTCGGCTTGTTCATCTACTGCGCCGGGGCCGACCCGAACTTCGGGTACTTCTTGGACGGGCCGGTCTCAGCGGCTGAGTCCATGGTGGTGCGTAACTGCCTCGTCCCGACGCAGTTGTGCCATCACTTCGCTCGACCCATGGTCGGGCGGGGACGCGGCGGCATCATCGTGGTCTCATCGGGTGCGGCCCTGGTCGGGGCGCCTCGTATGGTGGCCTACGGCGCCTCGAAGGCATTCGACCTGGTGCTCGGTGAAGCGCTGTGGGCGGAGCTGCACGGCCACGGTGTGGACGTCCTTTCTCTGGTGCTCGGGCTGACTGACACGCCCGCGTTGCGCAGGTTGCTCGCGCAGCGAGGGAATCTCGCCAGCGCCGACGACGGCACCGCCATCCCCGGCGCCGCCACGCCCGGGGAAGTGGTGGATGAGGCCTTGGACAACCTTGCTGCCGGACCGACGTGGTTCGTCGGGGACCTCCTCAGAGATGGATCGAAGGTGCTCGGAGGCATGGCCCGTGGCGATGCCGCTCGCGTGATGCTCGAAGCCGGGGCGGGTGTCATGGACCAGAAGCTCAGCTGATGCCCGAGAGTGGCGCCGAAGTTCGCCAATCGATCACCGATGTCCTGATTCGCTATGCCACGGGGATCGACGCTCGTGACTGGTCGCTGTTGCGCTCCTGCTTCACCGACGACTGCGATGCCGACTACGGCAACATTGGCCACTGGCACGGTGCCGACGAGATCACCGCCTGGATGGCGCAGACGCACGAGCCACTCGGGCCGACCCTGCACCGAATCACCAACGTCTCAGTTGATCTCGAGCAGGACCCGGTGGCCTCGAGGTGCTACGTGCACGCCATCATCGTGCTCCCCGACCGATCCGCGCTCCACGCCTACGGTTTCTACGACGATGAGTTCGTCCTGTCGGCAGCCGGCCCCACGATCGCCCGTCGCGTATTCACCCAGGTGGCGTAGACACGAGGTAACTCCGACACGGAGGCAGCCCGAACCTGATCCGCAGTTCCGCTCACTTCTTCGGCCGGGGCGTGTCCCAGTCGATGGTGATCCCCGCCGCCTCATCGGGATGGCGTTGCAGCCATGCCCGGGCAAACGGGCACCAGGGCACGAGGGTCACGCCTTCTGCCGCGGCACGCCGCAGCGCAGCCCGGACCAGCTGCCCGCCGACGCCCCGTCCCTCCCAGGCATCGGGCACCTCGGTGTGGATCAAGACGAGCCGTGTGCCGTTGACGTGGTACTCCAGCTCGGCGGTACCCTCGCTGCCGCGCACGACGAATCTGCTCTCGGCCGGAACGTCATCGACCACGATGCCATCGGCTGGGTTGGTCATGGTGCGTCCTCCGGGGGCGAGCGGTCGGATCCGTGGTGGGCGCCACCCTATGGGGGTAGAAGGGGGACATGAGCGGTCCGCTTGCCACCGACGACACCACACCGGCTCCCGAGACGTCACCAGGAGCGACCGGACCAGTGGTGGAACTCACTGCCGCCGCGCTCGACCCAGGTCGGCACGCTGCCGGTACGCCGCCTCCTCCCGCAGCGGCCGCGTCGCACGGTGGGGTCGTGGTGTTTCGCCGATCATGCGGGACCGGTCACCGAGACCCGGGCGGGCGAGCTCGGTATCGGACCGCACCCGCACATGGGCTTGCAGACGGTCACCTGGCTGCTCGAGGGCGAACTGCTCCATCTCGACAGCCTCGGTTCAGAGCAGCTGATCAGGCCCGGGCAGCTGAACCTCATGACGGCGGGACACGGCGTCGCCCACGCCGAGGAGGATCCGGGTCAGCACCCACTGCTGCACGCGGTGCAGCTGTGGGTGGCCCAACCCGAAGCAACGCGCCACGGCCCTCCTGCGTTCGAGCACCACCCAACGCTGCCGCAGGTCGAGCTGGACGGCGTGACCGCGACGGTGCTGGTGGGGGAGTTCGGTGGTGCGGCGTCCCCGGTTCGCCGCGACAGCGACCACGTGGGCGCGGAGCTGTCACTGCGAGCGCCGGGCGCCGTGGTGGCGGTGCGACCCGACCACGAACATGCGCTGATCGTCCTCGAGGGCGCGGTGCGCGTCGGCGGGTCGGAGAGCGTCTGGGTGGAGCCGGGCCTGCTCGCCTATCTCGGTGTGGGTCGCGACCAGTGCGCCCTCAGCGTGGTGGAACCCGCCCGGGCGCTCCTGCTCGGCGGCGTCCCGTTCCCCGAGCCCGTGTTCATGTGGTGGAACTTCGTCGGCCGCGAGCGAGACGAGGTGTCCGAGGCCCGTCGCCAGTGGGCGGAGGACGACGGACGATTCGGCACCGTCCCCTCCAGGCTCGAGCGGATCGAGGTGGGGCGGCCCCCCTGGGAGTGAAGGGCCGGCCGAGCGAGATGCGCTACCAGTCGCCCCAGCCGGGGGGGCTCACCGTGCCGGTGATGCCCCGGGGGTCGACCGGCGCCCGTGTCGCCCCGGCCTCGTAGACCGCGAAGCAGAGGCGCAGCACGTCGGTGGCCTCCGAGGCCGTCATGGCCGCGTCCGTGCCCTCGAGGAGTGACGTCACGAAGTGTTGTGACGAGCGTACGAAACCCGCGCCCCAGTCGGCATCGACGTCGGTGAATTCTGTCGTCTTGCGCTCCTGGAGCGTGCCCGTGAAGAGCATCACCGGAGCCAGGTCGAGCAGCTCGCCCGTGGCGCGGGTGACCCAGAGCTGCCCCTCGTCACCGGTGATCTCGAAGAACTCGTCGGCACCGTAGTAGGAGGAGCGCATGTAGAAGTTCGGCGCGTACTGCACCTCCATCGTGCCGAGCACCTCGGGGTCCTCGTACTCGAAGATCACCGCGCACGGTTCGAAGAACAGGTCGCGCCGGCGCACGACTGCCTGGACGGAGGTGATGTCGAGGTCGAGCAGCCACAGCGCCATGGCGTACTTGTGCACCATGTCGTCGAAGAGGTGCCCGCCGGGACTGCGCTTGTCCAGGCGCCAGCCGTACCCCTCGGGCCGCAGCGCCGCCTGGAAGGGGGAGTCGGTCTGACCGACCAGTGTGCGGATGCGCAAGGAGGTGGGCTTGCCGATGGCACCGTCGGCCACCAGGCGCTTCGCGAGCTCGAGTGGCGGGTAGTGCACGAAGCACTCGCTGATGCGCAAGGTCGTGCCGGATCGTTCGGCGGCTACCTGCATCTCGAGGGCGTCCTCGACGGAGTTGGCGACGGGCTTCTGGACCGACACGTGCTTGCCGGCCTCGAGCGCCGCGATGACATGGTCGTGGTGGAGATGGGTGGGCGTCAGGATCTCGAGCGCGTCGATGGAGTCGTCGGCCAGCATGTCGGCCGAGGTCGGGGTAGAAGGACTCGGCGTTCCACTCCTTGGCGGCCTGGCGTCCGACCTCCTCGTCGGTGTCGCAGACCGCCACGACGTCGCAGCGCGGGTCTTCGAGATACCCCTTCACATTCATTACCGCGATGTTCCCGGCGCCCAGCACGCCCAGACGGACCTTGTCCATGACATCCTCGCTTTCGCCGGTGCGCCGCCTACGCGCCAGATCCGAACGCCCCATCTTCTCGGGCTTTGGAGATCTGATTGTCGTCATAGCCGAGCACCGAGCGCAAAACGTCCTCGGTGTGCTGGCCGACGGTCGGCGCCTTGGCGGGCGGGGGCAGCGTCTCGCCCACGAAGTGGAGCGGAGTGAAGAGCTGATCCGCGCCGAGGTCCGACGCGGGGAGGAGCGGGAAGCGATCGGCGAACTGCGGGTCGTCCAGCAGTGTCTTGGGAGTGTTGACCGGCGCGATGGGCGTGTTGACCTGGCCGCCGAAATCGAGCCACTCCTGCGCCGTCTTGGTGCGGAAGATGTCGCGCAGCTCGCGCCGGAGCTCGCGGTTGCCCCGGGCGTGATCGGCGTATTTGGATCCGGGCCAGCGCTCGAAGAGGTCCATGCGGTCGACGCCCTCGCAGAAGTTCTTCCAGAAGGCCTGCTCGGAGGCCATGAAGAGGACGTGGCGTCCGTCGGCCGCCTCGTAGACCTGGTAGCGGACGCCTTCGACCATGCCGGCCGTGCCCGGGGCGCGCCGCTCGTAGTCGTCGGCCTTGTTGCCGGTCACCTCGGACTCGGGCCGCTCGTAGGCGCGCCAGCTCTCGGAGCGATACCAGTCCATGGCCGCTGCCGCATCGGACTGCGCGAGGTCGATGTAGGAGCCCTCACCGGTCTCACGGGCCCGGATGACCGCGGCCAGGATGCCGAGCGCACCGACGAGCGGCGCGGCGTTGATCCCGATGGAGACGTGCTCAGGGATATAGGTGAACCCCTCGTCGTCGGTGGCGACGTTCACGATCCCGGCCCAGGTGTCGTAGGCCACGCCGTGGCTCGGATAGTCGCGGTACGGGCCGGTCATGCCATAGCCCGAGATGCTGCAGAAGACGATGGAGGGATTGAGCAGCCGCACGTCGTCGTAGCCCGCGCCACGCCGGGCCAGCGCACCGGGCCGCATCGCCTCCACCACCACGTCCGCGCCCGTCGCTAGTTCCTTCAAGATCCCCACGCCGGCCTCGGTACGCAGATCGAGGACGAGCGAGCGCTTGCCTCGGTTCAGGTGCAGGTGCATGAGCGAGGTGCCCTCCACGATGGGCCACGTCATCTCGCGGATGTAGTCGCCGGCCGGGGGCTCGACCTTGATCACATCCGCGCCCAGATCCACCAGCGCCGTCGTGATGGCAGCCGGCCCCAACGCGGAGCACTCGATGATCCTCATGCCGTGCAGTGGTGGCGTCGTCGCCATCGGGCCTCCTCGGACTTCCCTCGGTCTTCTCGGACCTCGTGGGGCGGTCCCTTCGTCGAAGGCCGGATCGTACTCACCGCAGCGTGAGGCACGATCGCCGCCAGGTGGATGGTTCCCAAGGGCACCGTCCATCGCGCGTGGCCATACTGGGGCGGTGCAGCGCGACGCCCCCGCCGACGCCCTCGATGATGCCCTGATCGTCTTCGCCAGCACCGCGCCCAGCTACGGGCCGCTGGGCCTGGCCAACCACGGGCCCATGGCCACCGAGGCACTGGCCCAATTGGGCCGGCACGACGCCATCGCAGAATGGACAGCCAGCTACGCCAAGCGTCTCGACGAGGCACCGCCCCCGGCGCGCCGCCCGCTGGCGGAAGCCGAGTGGCAGGACGCGCTCGGGCAGGCGTCGCGCTATCCCGAGTGGCTCGCCCTCTTCGAGCGTGAGGTGGCGGACCGTCCCGCGGCAGCCGTCGCCGGCGAGTGGGCACCGCGTCTGTTGCCCGGCACGATCGGCGCCGCGACCCACGGCCTCATCCGCACCGGCCATGCCCTGCGCGCGCGCTCGGGACGGCCGACACGCCGCCCCGCCGCGTCGAGGTCGCGACCGCGCTCGCGTTCTGGGCCTCGAGCTACCAGGAGTTGCCCGGTCCGCCCCTCCTCATCGGCGGCGAGGACGTGGCGCAGGCCCTCGCTGACTTGCCGTACCTTCCGGAAGACGCGCCAGTCGCGGTGCTCGATCAGCGACCGGGTGGCCGCCGTCGGCGACATTGCCGACGAGTTCGAACAGGCGGTGGCGTCGCTCGGCTGGACCGGCAGACGCGGTCGAGCTGCTCGACCAGCTCGCCGCCGGCGGGCGCGGCCGCGTACCTCCGCAACGCGGACGCCGGCGGCGCCATCGGCCTCCTCCACTCGGTGACGTCGCCGCTTGCGTGCGAGCTCGTCCTGCCGTGGCTCGCCGACGAGGACCGGGCCGCCGCCGTGGGCTACGCCTGGCAGGCCGCGGCGGCTTTGCACGTTGCCTACGACACGGACCGGGTCACTCCGGCGCCGCGGACGCCGGCGCCGGCGCGCGACGACCTCATCGACCGCGCACTGGCCTCGGGGGACGAGCATGCGATCAAGCTCTGCGAGGCCGCGCTGCGAGCCTTCGGGCGCTGTGGCGACCCTGCGTTGCTCCTGGCCTCGGCTGACGCCTCCGCTCGGTTCTGAACGACGAACCTGACCCCGGCCCGGGCGGCGAGCGCTCCGCGGGGTACGTCGCTAGCCTCGGCCACCATGGACCATCGCACGCTAGGCCGGACCGGCATCAAGGTCAGCCCCCTCTGTCTGGGGGCGATGATGTTCGGCTCGTTCGGCAACACTGACCACGACGACTGCATCCGTATCATCCATGCCGCGCTCGACGCCGGGATCAATTTCGTCGACACCGCTGACGTCTACTCATTCGGAGAGTCCGAGGAGATCGTCGGCAAGGCGCTCGCCCAGATCAAGCGACATCGCATGGTGCTGGCGACGAAGGTGCACGGGCAGATGGGCCAGGACCCCAACGCACAGGGGAACTCGCGCCGCTGGATCATGACCGAGTGCGAGAACAGCTTGCGCCGACTCGGCGTGGACTACATCGACCTCTACCAGATCCACCGCCCGTCGCCAGAGACCGACATCGACGAGACCCTGGGTGCGCTGACCGACCTCGTGCGGATGGGCAAGATCCGCTACTTCGGCAGCTCCACGTTCCCGGCCCACGAGATCGTCGAGGCCCAGTGGGTGGCCGAGCGCCGCGCTCGCGAGCGCTTCGTCACCGAGCAGCCGCCGTACTCCATCCTCGTGCGCAGCATCGAGAAGGACGTCCTGCCGATGTGCCAGAAGTACGGCATGGGCGTGCTCTCGTGGAGCCCGCTGGCCGGTGGGTGGCTGTCGGGCGCCTTCGGGACCGGCCAGGTGAACACGAGCCGCCGGGCCGGCTTCCTGCCCCACCATTACGACATGGAGATCGCCGGCAACCGGTCGAAACTCGTCGCCGTCGACCAGCTGATCGCGCTGGCCGACCAGTCGGGGCTCTCTCTCATCGAGCTGGCGCTCGGCTTCGTGACCGCCCATCCCGGCGTCACCTGCCCGATCATCGGACCGCGCACGATGGAGCATCTCGAGTCGCAGCTGCCCGCGCTCGAGCTGCGCCTGAGCCCCGACGTGCTCGACCGCATCGACGAGATCGTCCCTCCGGGTACCGACCTCAACGCCACCGACGTGGGCTGGGTCCCGGCGGCCATCGCCGATGCCTCGCTACGTCGGCGTCCTCGTTGATGTGGCGGCTTGCTGTGGCGGTGTTGATGTGACGGTGTTGATGTGACGGAGTTTCGGAAGGATACATATACAGGTCGAAACGCCCACCGACGGCCCCACCACCGCAGAGCAAACTGTTCTGGACCCGACCTCAGGGTGCACTCACTATCGTTGCACACGTGCCAGTGAAGGGTACCGACACGACGGCCCGGCCCTACGAGGACCAAGAACCCGGTGTCTAGGCTCGTACTCCGCGGCGGCACCGTCGTCGACGCCGACGGACCACGTCCTCGGGCGACCGTCGTCATCGACGAGCGGCGCATCACGGCCGTTCGCACGGGGACCGACGCCGACACCGTCGACACGGGACCGGAGGACCGCGTGGTCGACCTCGGCGGGCGCACCGTCATGCCCGGCCTGGTGAGCAGTCATTTCCACGCCACCTATCACGAGCTCGGCTCGAAGACGGCTCCGTTCGGACTCGAGGAGCCGCCGGCACTCCAAGCCGTGCGGGCCGCCCACCACCTCGAGTTGGCGCTGCGCTGTGGTTTCACCGGTGCGGTCAGTGCCGGCGCGCCCTTCGCCATTGACGCGTCCATGAAGGCGGCCATCGCCGAGGGCCTGTTCCCCGGCCCCCGCCTGATGGCCGGCAGCCGCGACGTCAGCACGACAGGTCATGCCGGCGACAAGAGCTTCCCGTGGTACTGGGATGTCGGCGCCCGGGGAGCCGTCAACCGTTCCGACGGTCCCGACGAGTTCCGCCGGGCCGTGCGCGAAGAGATCAAGCAAGGGGCGGAGATCATCAAGATGTTCGTCACCGGAGGCCACGGCACGGTGGCGCCGGGTGAGCAGATGGAGATGAGCCGGGCCGAGCTCACGGCCGGCATCGAGGCGGCGCACGAGCGGGGCGCATTGGTGCGGGGCCACATCGCCAACGGCGAGGCCATCCACATGGCGCTCGACGCCAAGATCGATGTCGTCGACCACGGCGACGGGCTCGACGAGCTCGCCATCGAGCGGATGGTGGAGCTGGGCACGTTCTTGGTCCCGAGCCAGCTCTTTCCGGCGCGCTTCGCCGAGCTGATGGGCGGAGGACTCGGCTTCACCGCAGCCATGGCGGAAGAGATCGAGCGGTCCATGGCCATGCTGCCGCGGGCGAACAGGGCGGGCGTGAAGCTGCTGTGCGGTGACGACTACGGGGCGATCAGCCTGCCGCACGGCCACTACGCGGACGAGCTCGAGTTCTATGTGAAGGAGGCGGGCATCCCTGCACTCGACGTGCTCCGGTGGGCCACGCGCAACGGCGCGGAGCTGCTCGGTCGCGGACACGAGCTGGGCGCGGTGCGCGAGGGGTACCTGGCCGACCTCCTCGTTGTCGACGGCGACCCGCTGGCCGACATCGGTCTGCTCCAAGACCAGACGCGCATCGCCGCCATCATGAAGGGCGGCGCACTGGTCAAAGACGAGCTCGCCTCGTTGGGATCGTCGACGCACCGCAGGAAGGCGTCCGTGATCATCATCGCCGGTTCCATGACCTTCGACGCGGCCGACCGCGACGACGTGCTGGCCAGCCTCGACGAGGTGACACGGGCGAGCCGGCGCGACGCCGGGTGCGTCGAGTACTTCTGGTCCGAGGATCTCGACGCACCGAACACCTTTCGCTTCTTCGAGTGCTGGGAGTCCCAAGAGACCTTCGAGACGCACCTGGCCCAGCCCCACGAGGCGGACTTCGCTGATCGCAATCTGGGTCGCATGACGGGAGCGACCGCGACCACCTACGAGGCAACGCCCGCACTGCTCCCCGGATCGAGTTAGGCCTTCTCGGGCTCCAACGGCGGCACCGGCACGGTCATGGCCGGAGCTTCGGTCCCACCGTCGATCTCGAACACCTTGCCGGTCACCCACGACGACGCGTCGGAGACCAGGTACACCACGGCGCAGGCGATGTCCTCGGGCTCGCCGGGCCGGCCCATCGGCGTCCCCGCCAGGAATTGGCTGCGCAGGCCGTCGTCGGTCAGGACGATCTCGAGCGAGCGCGTTGCCACGCCGCCCACGTCGAGTGCGTTGAGGCGTACCCGCGGCGCCAGCTCGGGTGCCATGTTCCGGGTCAGACGGTCGAGCGCCGCCTTCACCGCACCGTAGGCGGCGAAGCTCGTTTGGGTCATGCTGGCCGACCGCGAGGAGATGTTGACGATCGCCCCCCGGCCTGACGTGTCGACCATGCGCCGCGCCGCCAGCTTGGTCAGCGTGAACGGTGCGGTGACGTTGAAGTGGAAGGCCCGCTCCAGGAAGCCCGCACTGGTGTCCAATGCCGCACGCGGCATGGCACCTCCCGCGTTGTTCACGGCGATGTCGAGCCGGCCGAATTCACCGATGCACGTGTCGACGAGAGCGTCGAGCTGGTCGAGCTCCAAGACGTCGGTGGGGACCACGAGCGCGCGCCGGCCCGCCTGCTCGACCAGGCCCGCTACCTCCGTCAGGTCGGACTCGGTGCGCGCCGCGAGCACGACGTCGGCACCCGCCTCGGCCAGCCCGACGGCGATGCCCCGGCCGATGCCGAGACCGGCGCCCGTGACGATCGCCACCCGGTCGTCCAGCCGGAAGCGGTCGAGGATCACCCCGCTGTCCGTCCGTGGCGGAGTGACGCCGCCGCCCGGCCCGCCACCAGCGGCATCTCGAGATAGGTCCGCAGTCCTGGCTCGGCCTCGCACACGTAGGGCACCGCGTTGACGCAGTGCATCGCCGTGGCGACGATGCCGCGGTTGCGCTCGAGCCCGGACGCAATGGAGTCGGGATGCAGCTTGCGGAACGAGACCAGGCAGTCGGGATCGCCCGTGATCTCGACCTCGAAGTGCTCGCCGTCGGGGCCGAAGCGCCAGGGCGGGTCGAGATGTTCCTCGCCCATGAGCCAGTTCACCGCCGCGGTGACGACCGGTTCGCCGTCGATCAGGCCCTCCCAGCGGAAACGCTGCGCTGCCACCAGGCCTGGCTGAATCGGGCCGATGGGCGACTCGATCGGCGCCGTGGCGACGGCCATCTCGTGCGTCGTGCGCAGCTCGGGGTCGAGGTCGAAGCCGAGCTCGTCGGCGACCATGTGCACCGACTGGCGGAACCCGGCGCCGAGCGCCTCGGCCATGATGCTCTGGCGCGACTCCTCGGGCGTCTTGCCGAAGAGCATCCAGTCGCGGATGACGTCGGGAGCGCCGTAGGTACGGATGTCGGAGAACTCCTCGGCGCGCACCCGCGTGATGGCGGCAGAGAGGGCCGAAACCATGAGGGGGAAGCGCTCGGTGATGCCGCCCGGGTGGATGCCGGTGCCGTGCAGCGTGACGCCCGCGGCCTGACACACGTCGTCGAGACGGGTGCGC
Source organism: uncultured Acidimicrobiaceae bacterium (assembly GCA_963736225.1). Lineage (GTDB taxonomy): Bacteria > Actinomycetota > Acidimicrobiia > Acidimicrobiales > RAAP-2 > Bog-473. Next base: position 329,290 of record CAVTOF010000005.1, read on the forward strand.
TCCTCGGTGGGTGGGTAGAACCAGCCGAGCGGCGTCACCAGGTTCTTGCCCGCCTCGAGGATCCGGATCACGGTGTCGGTGTCGGCGAAGATCGGGCTGTAGACGACGCAGTCGGCATCGAGCGAGAGCAACGCGTCGATGTCACGGGTCGCGCGCACTCCGAGCGGCGGGCGTCCGATCAGCGTGCCGACGTCCTGTCCGTCCTTGGCTTCGGAGTGGACCCAGCACCCGGCCAGTTCCAGGTCGGGATGGCCCAACACGCCTTCCATCGCCGCCCGGCCCACGTTGCCGGTTGCCCATTGGATCACTCGGTATGTCACGGTCCACCCCCATGCTGCGCTGAGCGGCCCACACTAGGTGGCCGAGGTCGCTGGGCTCTCTCTGTCGGGACCCGGGCCGAGCCGGGCAGGGGCCGCACCAGGGCCGCGCACTCCTATGCTTGGCCGATGGTCGGCGAGCCGCAGGACGTCCTCCGGCGCGAAGACGGCCGTCGCCTCTTCGGGCTGGACCCCTCGGTGTACGAGGCGGGCCGGCCGCAGTATCCGCCCGACGCTCTACGACGCGCTCGAACAACGCTGTGGGCTCGGCGAGGGCGTGCGGGTGCTCGAGATCGGTCCAGGCACCGGGTTGGTCACGCGTCGGCTGCTCGCCGCGGGCGCCTCGGTCGTCGCCGTCGAACCCAACGCGAACCTGGCCACGTTCCTCAGAGAGGCCTTCGTAGATGTGGGTCCCTCGTTCGAAGTGCTCGAGGCCCCGTTCGAGGAGGCCGACGTGGAGACTGCCGCGTTCGATCTGGCCGTCGCTGCCACGAGCTTCCACTGGGTCGACCAGGAATCCGGTCTCGCCAAGCTCGGGCGGGCGATCCGGCCCGGCGGCTGGGTGGCGCTGTGGTGGACGCTCTACCAGGACCCCACCGCGCTCGACGAGTTCAGCCGTGCCGCTGAGGAGATCCTCAACCCGCGACGGCGGTCCGCCGCGTTCGAAGAGGCGGATCGGCCACCCTTCCAGCTGGACGCCGAGCACCGTCTGCGCGACCTGCAGCAGTGGGGCGGCTTCGAAGATCTCCGGAGCGAGGTCATCAGGACGCCGGCCGTTCTCGACGCCGACCAGGTCCGTGCTCTCTACGCCTCGGTCGCCACCGTGCTGCAGCTGGAACCCGACGAGCAACGCCTCGTGCTCGACGAGCTCGAGGCTCTCGTCCGTGACACCTTCGGGGGCCACATCGAACGGGCCTTCGTGACGGCGCTTTACACCGGTCGGCGACCCGCTGCGACCGCGAGCTGACGAAGATGAACTGAAGGAGGACGTCGTGACCCGAGCCGACGACAACCGCGCGCTGATCGAGGGCTTCTGGGAGGACCTCTACCGCCAGGATCTCCCGGCCGCGGCCTCCCGCTTCGCGCCGGACGGGGAGTACACCGACATCACCACGCCCGCGGAAGACGTGGCGCGCGGCCCGGACGAGATTGTGCGCCGCCTGACCTTGGGGTGGGGCAAGCTCTCGGGACTGGGCGACGAGCGCCGTCATCTCGTCGCCGGCGACGACGTCGTCATCACCGAGCACGTCGAGCTCTGGGAGTGGCCGACCGGCGAGTCCATGGCGCTCCCGGTGACGTCGGTGCACGAGATCACCGACGGGACGATCACCCGCTGGACCGACTACTGGGACATGGCCGCACTCGTGGCCACGGCGCCGCAGTGGTGGTTCGAGCACGTCATGCAGGGCTGGGCCTGACACCGCGATGAAGGCGTGGCGCGTGCACGAGTACGGCGAGCCGGCGGAGGTGCTTCGGCTCGAGGAGCTGCCGGCGCCGGCGGCGGGGCCCGGCGAAGTCGTCGTGCGCGTCGCGGCGACGACGCTCAACTTCAACGACGTCGACGGCGTGCGGGGTCGCTACCTGACCGTTCACCCACCTCTGCCCTATACACCCGGCATGGAGGTGCTGGGCACCGTGGAGGACGCAGGCGCTGGCGCGGAGGGGTGGCTCGGCAAGCGAGTGGTCGCGGTGCCGAACGGCGCCTTCGGTGGCTACGCCGAGCTGGCCGTCGGCCCGACCGCCATGGCTTTCGAGATGCCGCCCGAGTCCGCGTTGCCCGATCCGGACGCGGCCGCCATCTACCTGCCGTTCCATCTGTCGTGGCTCGCGCTCCACGAGCGGGCGCAGCTCCATGCCGGGGAGACCGTGTTGATCCACGCGGCCGCCGGCGGTGTGGGGACGGCGGCGGTGCAGCTGGCCGTCCAGGCCGGCGCCCGCGTGATCGCCACGGCTGGCTCGGCGCGCAAGCTCGAGCTGTGCCGCTCACTCGGTGCTGACGTGGCCATCGACTACGTCACCGAAGATTTCGTCGACGCGGTGCTCGAGGCGACGGGTGGACGCGGGGTGGACGTCGCCTTCGACACGATCGGAGGAGTCGTGACGACGAAGACCTTTCGCTGCATGGCCTTCAACGGGCGCCATCTCCTGGTCGGCTTCGCGTCGGGGATCGAGGCCGAAGACGAAGGGATCGTGCCGCGGCCGGTGCTGTTCGGGAACTTCTCGCTCTTCGGGGTCTGCCTCGCCTACGTGGACGACCCCGCTGCGCTCAAGGAGCTCAGCGGGTTCAACTTCCCGTCGCACGCCGACGGGGAGCGGATCCACGCCGACGTGCTGGACGGCATCGCGCGCGGCATCCTGCGGCCGGTCGTGGGTCGCGAGGCGGCATTCGAGGCGCTCCCGGTCGCCCTCCAATCCATGGCGGACCGCCAGACGGTCGGGCGCAGCGTCGTCCTGGCCGGACCCTCCAGAGGTTCCTGACAGGGCGCGGCCCTGACAGAGTGCGGCGATCGCGGTCGAAGCCGACCGCCTCAGTCCACAGCCTGACCGGCGCCGACGTCGTAGGCCTGGCGGATCCACCCGGCGAACTCCGAGTCGAGCTGGGTCGGCTCGACAATCCGAAATTGATGGACGAAGAGCCGTTTCGTGTAGGGAGAGGCCCGCCGGATCCGCTCGTCGTGGACGACGCGCGGGAGATCGAGGAATCCGTCGAGCCAGCGGGCTTTCGGCTTGGCCCCCGCAAATCCCCGGCGTACGCCGTGGAGCGCGATCGCCGACTTGGTCACCCTGTACTCGAACGGCCCGCACGCCTCGACGAGCTCGATGAACGTGTCGTAGAGGTCGACGATGAACGGCGGCAGTCCCTCGAGATGCCGCTCCACCGTCCACCGCTCCGCGCCCACCTCCGCGCCCATCGCTCCTAGACGTGCTCCTGCGTCGGCATCGACTGGTGGACCGGCACCGGGTACGAGGGCATGGTGTTGTCGACTTCGAGGATCTGGCTCTCGGTGCAGCCCAACGCCAGCACGTTGGCCATCTGGTCCTTCGAGGTGCTCGGTAGCTTCGGTGTCGTCGCGTCCGCCTGGCCCATGTGCAGCGTGGAGGTGAGGTCGCCTGCCGCCTTGCGGCGCCAGGCCGAGATGTTGGGTGCCTTGACCCCGAAGCGCTCCTCCACGAAGCGCAACTGAGAGGTGTGGTCGAAGACCTGCGACGCCACGTGCCCGCCCCGGCTGAACGGCGAGAGCACCAACATCGGGACGCGGAAGCCCATGCCGACCGGGCCGGCCATAGCCGTCGGCGTCGCTCGGGAGCGGCGAGACCGTGACGTATTCGCCGGCTGTGCCGTGCGGCGCGACCGGCGGCGGCACGTGGTCGAAGAAACCGTCGTTCTCGTCGTACATGTGAAAGAGCACCGTCTTGGACCACACCTTCGGGTTCGACGTCAGCGCCGAGAGCACTTGGCTGGTGTACCACTCGCCCAGGGCGGGGGGCGACGACGGGTGCTCGTCGTAGCCGACCGGCGGGATGAGCCAGCTGACCGCGGGCAACGTCCCCGACTCGATGTCGCTCAGGAAGTCGTTCGGGTACAGCGGCAGGAAGGCCTTCTGGTACAGGGGCGACGAGGGGCTCTGGTACTGGCTGAAGTAGGGGAGGATGGCGTCGCTGAGCAGGCCGAATTTCTGCTGGGTCTGCGGGGTGTAGAGGGTGCCCGTCGGGGTGTAGACCTTCCAGCTCACCCCGGCGTCCTCGAGCACCTCGGGCATGGTGTCCCAGTGCACGCTCGCGATGGCATCGGGCGATGAGTTGGTGATGAGGACCGGCCCGCCCGCCGCGCCCGTGGGGTCGATGGTGCCCGACAGAGACATGAGCCGGTTCGGGTGCGTGGGCCCGAGCACCGAGCAGTGGTAGTTGTCGCAGATGGTGAAGGCGTCGGCGAGCGCGTAATAGAACGGCAGGTCGGCGCGCGTGTAGTAGCCCATCGTGAACTCGCCCTGGGTCGGGCCCTGGAACTGCGCGCTGGTGTGGGTCGACACGAAGGCACCGTTCGTGCCGCTGTCCCAACTCAGGTGCTCACCCGGCCAGCTGTGGTCGAGGTCCTGGGTGCACTCGCCGATGCCCGACTTCGAATCGAGATGGAAGGGGAGAAGTGTCTTGTCGCGGCCACCGGGCCACGCTTGGGCGAAGTTCCCGAGTGAGCCGTGCGGGTGGTCGTCGAAGCCGCGCACCCCGCCCAGGGTCCCGTAGTAGTGGTCGAACGATCGGTTCTCCTGCATGAGGAACACCACGTGCTCGATGGCACCGAGGTCGGACCCCGCCGGCTTGGTCCGCGCCGCCAGCTGGGCCATGGCGGCGCCCGCCCCCTCGCCTCGGCTGGCCGCCGCCAGCACGGTGGCGCCGCCAGCTGCCAGCGCGGCCTTCAGCATGGTGCGGCGAGTGAAGCGCGCGCGGTCGAGGTTCATCGTTGCTCCTTCACGTGTCGTCCCCTCACGTGGGCCCCCACCCCCTGTCCTCTGCTCAGTGCTCAACCGGCCTCCCCGTCGCCCTACTCGTCCCTCACACGGCCTCGATGAGCGTCGGATCGTTGTTGCGCACGTTACCGATACGCGGCCCGACCAGGTGGTGCACCACCGTGCCGCTCGGCGGGGGGCGCAGCAGCGCGCGCAGTTCCTCGGAGTCCTCGTTGGTCGGGTCGAGCCAGAGGTCGAAGGTCGCGGGGTCGAGGATGACGGGCATGCGGTCGTGGATGCCCTCCATGTCCGCGCCGCCCGGGGCCGTGATCATGGTGCAGCTGCGGAGATACGGGGTGTCCTTGGGCGCGTCCTTGGGACGCCAGCGCTCGGCCAGGCCGGCGAAGGCCATGGGCGCGCCGTCGGCGCGGGTGAAGTAGTGCGGTTGCCTGGCGCCGGTCTTCGTCTTGCGCCACTCGTAGAAGCCGTCGGCGGGGATGATGATGCGCCGCTCCCGGAACGCCTCGCGAAAGGAGGCCTTGGTGCTCACCGTCTCGCTGCGCGCGTTGAAGAGGCGGCTCCCCGCCTTGGCGTCCTTGGACCACCAGGGGACGAGGCCCCAGCGGAACGACATGAGCAGCCGTTCGGGTTGTGCTGCGGGCTGTCCGTCGGGCTGTCCGTCGGGCTGTCCGTCGGAGGGGCCACTGCCCTTTTCCGCCGGACCCGGTCGTGGCAGCCGGTCCCTCACCCCGAGGACCTGGTCGGTAGGGGCGACGTTCCAGCTGGGCTGGTACTCCTGCTCGATGTCCTCGGCCTCGGTGGCGCCGAAGTAGCGGGCGATCCGGGCCGGCGGGGTGTAGAGAGCGAAACGTCCGCACATGGCGGCAGCATTGTGTCCTACTCGGTCCTCCGGCGACATGACGGCCCCTGACCTGGCTCTTTGCTGCCCCGAGCAGAACACACACAGTCTCAGTATCCTGCGAACATATGTTCGCTTTCCATCCCGGGGAATCGCCATCTCCAGCACCGGTTCGACCACCGGCCCCTCGTTCTCGGGAGCTCCCCCCCGGGCTGGCCGACCGGGTCCGGCCCGTCACGCCGGTGGCCGGGCGGACCTTGCCCGTGCCGGCGCCGCTGGCCCCGCTCTTTCCCGGTGGCGCGTTGCAGCGTGGGTCGACCACCACCGTGAGCGGGGCGCCGGGGCACGGGGCGACCACGCTCGCCCTCTCCCTCCTCGCCGCCGCGTCGACGGCCGGCAGTTGGTGCGCCGCCGTCGGCCTGCCCGACCCGGGCGTGGTGGCGGCCGCGGGGCTCGGGCTCGACCTGCGGCGGGTCGTGTTCGTGCCGCATCCCGGCAGCGGATGGGCCGAGGCAGCCGGTGACCTCCTCTCCGGTGTCGACGCTGTGCTGGTGCGACCGCCCGGCCGGGCTCGCCTGACCGCGGCGCGCCACTTGCCGCGCGGGCCCGCGACCGCCAGGCCGCGTTGGTGGTCCTGGTCGAGCGCGTCGGCGCCTGGCCCGAGGGTGGCGACCTCGCGCTCTCGGTGGCCGCCGGGGCGTGGGAAGGGGTCGGACAGGGTCACGGCCATCTGAACGGCCGCCGGGCTGCGGTGCGCGTCAGCGGGCGCCGTGCCGCCGGCCGGGTCACCGAATGCGCGCTGTGGCTCCCCGCCGGCTCGGGCGTCGTGGAAGAAGCAGAACCAGGCGATGACGGGCCGGAGGCGGCCTGAGCGGCGTGGTGGAGAAGGCGTGGAACGGTTGGTCGTCATCTGGTGTCCCGGGCTCCTCGAGGAAGGGGCGAGGGGGGAAGAGGCACGGCGCTTCGCCCGCGTCGTGGCGCACGCGCGAGCGAAATCTGCCCCTGGGTGCATCCCGTCCGCCTCGGGGTCTGCGCGCTGCCGGCGCGCGGGCCTGCCCGCTTTTTTGGCGGCGAGAAGGCGGTCGTCGACCTCCTGGCCGAGCGGGTGGACGAGGACGTCAGCGTCGGCGTGGCCGACGGGCTCTTCGCCGCGGTGCTGGCTGCCCGCGCCGATCTGATCGTCCCGCCCGGCACCTCGGCTGACTTTCTCGCTTCCTGGTCGGTCGCGACGTTGGCGCGCCCCGACCTGGCCGTCACCTTGCAGCGGCTGGGGATCACCACCTTGGGCCAGTTCGCCGCGTTGCCGGCGGCGAGCGTGTCCGATCGTTTCGGTGCCGACGCGGCCGCCTGTCACACGGTGGCCCGGGGTGAGAGTGGCGAGCTGGCCGGGCTGCGCGATCGTGCCATCGAGCGGCGCCTGCGTGTGGCGCGCGGAGAGGACCCCGACCGCGGCGACGCACCGCCTCCGCCCGCGCAACCCAGCTTCTTCGGTGGCGTCTCCGAGGCCGACCGCCGCGCCACGCGCGCGGTCGTCAAGGTGCAGGAGCGTCTTGGCATCGAGGCTGTGCTGGTGGGCCGGCTGCGGGGTGGGCGCGACCCGGCCGGCCAGTCGGTGCTGGTGCCCTGGGGCAGCCCTGACGCGGGTCCGGGCGCGGCGGGCTCGGACGCGGGTCCCCGCGCCGCGCCCTGGCCGGGACGCGTGCCGCCACCAGCGCCGACCGACGTCCTGCGGGCGCCGCCCGCGCCGAGCTGGTCGATGCCGAGGGGAACGCCATGGTGGTGAGTGGGCGCGGACTGCTCACTGCGGCGATCGACCGGCTCTCGGTCGACGGTGGTCCCTGGGAGGAGGTGGTGGCGTGGGCAGGGCCCTGGCCGGTCACCGAGCGCTGGTGGTCGGTGCGCCGGCGCACGGCCCGCCTGCAACTGGTCACGGCGGATGGGGTGGCGCGCCTGTTGCGCACCGAGCGGGGGCAGTGGTGGGTCGAGGCGCTCTATGACTGAGGTGCCGGAGGCGTGCGGTGACTGAGGTGCCGGAGGCGCGCGGTGACTGAGGCCTATGCCGAGCTGCACGCGCACTCGGGGTTCAGCTTCCTCGACGGCAGCAGCGACCCCGAGGAGCTGGTGGCCGAGGCGGACCGGCTCGGCCTCGACGCACTGGCGCTGACCGACCACCACGGCTTCTACGGTGTGGTGCGCTTCGCCGAGGCGGCGCGCACCTGCGGGTTGCCGACGGTCTTCGGCAGCGAGGTGACGCTGGCGCCGGCCGGCCTGCGCACCGGCGAGCCCGACCCCACCGGTGCGCATCTCGTCGTGCTGGCCCGCGACCCCGACGGCTACGCGCGCCTGTCAGCCGTGCTGGCCGACGCGCACCTCGCCGGCGGGGAGAAGGGCAAGCCCGTCTTCACCTTCGACGCACTGGCGCGCGCCGCGGGCGGGCACTGGCTGGTGCTCAGTGGTTGCCGCAAAGGGGCGGTCCCCGCCGCGCTGATGGAGGCCGGGCCCCGGGCGGCCTCCAGAGAAGTCGGGCGCCTCGTCGACGCGTTCGGCCGCGACAGCGTCGCGCTCGAGCTCTGGGACCACGGGGACCCGCTCGATACGGCGCGCAACGACGCGCTGGCGCGCCTCGCCGTGGAGTGGGGCGTCGACGCCGTGGCCACCAACAACGTGCACTACGCCACGCCGGCCGGGTACCGCCTGGCCACCACGCTCGCCGCGGTACCGGGCGCGCCGCCCCCTGGCCGAGCTCGAGGGCTGGCTGCCTCCGGCCCCGGTGGCGTGCCTGCGTTCGGCCGCCGAGCAGTCGCGGCGCTTCGCCCGCTGGCCCGGTGTGGTCGCCCGCGCCGCCGAACTCGGGCGGGCCTGCGCCTTCGACCTGCGTCTGGTCGCGCCGCGCCTGCCCGACTTTCCCGTGCCGGCGGGGATGGACGAGCAGGGCTACCTGCGCCAGTTGGTGACCGAGGGGGCGTTGATGCGCTACGGACCGCCCGAGTCCGAGCGGGTACCCGGCGCGTGGAAGCAGATCCACCACGAGCTCGACGTGATCGGCCAGCTCGGCTTCGCCGGCTACTTCCTCATCGTGTGGGACATCGCCCAGGTGTGCCGGCGACTCGACATCTACTGCCAGGGGCGCGGGTCGGCGGCCAACTCGGCCGTCTGCTACGCGCTCGGCGTCACCAACGTCGACGCCGTCGATCTCGGGTTGCTCTTCGAACGCTTCCTCTCACCGGCGCGTGACGGGCCGCCCGACATCGACGTGGACATCGAGTCGGGGCGGCGCGAGGAGGTGATCCAGTACGTCTACGAGCGTTACGGCCGGCGCCACGCCGCGCAGGTGGCCAACGTCATCACGTACCGGCCGCGCTCGGCCGTGCGCGACGTGGGCAAGGCGTTCGGCTTCACCCCCGAGCAGGTGGACGCGTGGTCGGCCGGCATCGACGCCGGGCACGGGCGCGGCATCTCCTCGGCCGCCGCCGTCGAAGAGGTGTCGGAGTCCCAGGGCGGTGGCGTGCCCGAGCTGGTGGCCGAGCTGGCGGCCGAGGTGCTCGACCGGCCGCGTCATCTCGGCATCCACTCGGCGGGCATGGTGCTGTGCGACCGCCCCGTCGTCGAGGTCTGCCCCGTCGAGTGGGGCCGCATGCCCGGACGCAGCGTGCTGCAGTGGGACAAGGACGACTGCGCCGCCATCGGCCTGGTGAAATTCGACCTGCTGGGTCTCGGCATGCTCGAGGCGCTGCACCGCATGGTCGACCTCGTACGCGACTTCCACGGGGTGCACGTCGACCTCGGGCAGCTGCCCCAGGAGGACGCGGTCTACGACCTGCTGAACCGGGCCGACACGGTCGGGGTCTTCCAGGTCGAGAGCCGGGCCCAGATGGGGACACTGCCGCGGGTGGCGCCGCGCACCTTCTACGACATCGCGATCGAGGTGGCGATCATCCGGCCCGGGCCCATTCAGGGGAACGCGGTGAACCCCTACATCCGGCGCCGCCGCGGCGAGGAGCCAGTCACCTACCTGCACCCGCTGCTCGAGCCGATCCTCGAGCGCACGCTCGGGGTGCCGATCTTCCAAGAGCAGCTGATGGAGATGGCAGTGGCCATCGCCGGGTTCAGCGCGGCCGACGCCGACGAGCTGCGCCAGGCCATGGCGGCCAAGCGCTCCGCCGCGCGCATGGAGAAGATGCGGGCACGCCTCTACGACGGCATGGCGGCGCGCGGCGTGACCGGCGCGGTGGCCGACCAGGTCTTCGAGGCGCTGGCCGCCTTCGCCAACTTCGGCTTCCCCGAGTCGCACTCGGTGTCGTTCGCCCATCTCGTCTACTCCTCCGCCTGGCTGAAGTTGCATTACCCGGCCGCCTTCACCGCGGGGTTGCTCAACTCCCAGCCCATGGGCTTCTGGTCCCCGCAGTCACTGGTCGCCGACGCACAACGCCATGAAGTGGAGGTGCGCCGCCCACACGTGAACCGCTCGGAGGTGGGGGCGTCGCTCGAAGGACGGGTCGAGGACCCGGTGCTGCGGCTCGGGTTGGCCTCGGTGCGCGGGGTGGGGGAGGCGACGGCCGAGCGCATCGTGGCCGGGCGCCCCTGGCGCGGTGGCGAGGACCTGGTGCGCCGGGCCGGGGTGACCCAGGCCCAGCTCGAGACGTTGGCCGCCGGCGGCGCGCTCGACCCCGAAGCGGAGGACGGCGGGAGCGACGGTGAATCCCGCGACACCGCGGCCTCCCGGCGCCGCCTGCTGTGGGCGGCCGGCGCCGCCGCGCAAGGGACGCCGGACCGGTTGCCCGGCATCGTGGTGGGGGCCGAGGCCCCGCCGCTGCCCGAGCCCAGCCTCTACGAGGCGGTGGGCGACGACCTGTGGGCACTCGGGCTGGCCCCCGAGCGCACGGCCATGCACCTGGCCCACGAGCGGCTCGAGGCACTGGGCGTCCTGACGGCCGTCGCGCTCGAAGCGTGCGCCGACGGGGAGCGGGCGGCCGTGGCGGGCGTGGTCACGCACCGTCAGCATCCCGAGACCGCACGCGGCGCGGTGTTCGTCAACCTCGAGGACGAGACCGGCCACGTCAACGTCGTCTTCTCCCGCGGCGCCTGGGCGCGCTGGAAGCACGTGGCGCGCCACGTGCCCGTGCTGTTGATCCGCGGGCGTGTGCGCAAGGGCCAGGGTGCGGTCAGCTTCGACGCGGAACGGGTGGAGGCGCTGGTGGTGGGGACGGCCGTGCCGGCCAGCCGGGACTTCCGCTGACGGCGGCCCCAGCCCGCGGCGGGGCTACCGTGGTCTTGTGAGCAGCGCGCGAGTCCCCGGCGGGGTGGTGCACAAGCTTCCCGGAGATCTGCGCACCGCGCTCATGGCCAATCCGGTGGCACTCGACGCTTGGAAGGACATCACTCCGCTGGCCCGCAACGAATTCATCTGCTGGGTCGAGGACGCCAAGCAGGAGAAGACCCGGGAGCGCCGTATTCGCCGGACCAAGGAGGAGTTGGAGGACGGCATGCGCCGCCCTTGCTGCTGGCCCGGGTGCACGCACCGCGAGCGCAACGGCCGATAGCCGCCCCCGCGTTCCACGAGCACAGACATCGTCTCCCTCGGCGGGGAGGCGCGCTCGAAGAGATCAGCGCGCACCGCGTGCCCGCGACGCGACCGGGACATGGAGGCACGAGCCGCAACCTGATCGAGTCGGACAGTGGCCGCGTCGGAGGGTTGACAAACGGGGAACTTAATATAACCATATGGTTATGCCTCTGACGGAGACGGCGGACCTCACCGAGCGTGAGCTCGACCGGGCCTTCAGTGCACTGTCGGATCCCACCCGGCGGGCGATCCTGGCCCGGCTCGCCCAGGGCGACGCCGGCGTCCTCGACGTGGCGGCACCATTCCCGATGAGCCAGCCCGCCATCACCAAGCACCTCAACGTGCTCGAGGAGGCCGGACTGATTTCGAGACGCCGGCAGGCCCGTCAGCGCCTCTGCCACCTCGAGCCGGTGCGGCTCAAGCATCTGTCGGATTGGGTCGGCTCGTACCGCGAATTTTGGGAGGGGAGCTTCGAGCGCCTCGACGAACTGCTCGATGAGCTGCAGGAAGGTCGGAAACGGGACACCCAGAACGACACCAGGACACGCAGACAACAACAAAAGGAGAGGCAACGTGACTATGACGGACATGACGACTGAGATCACGACTCCACCAGGGGAGCCCGTCATCCACATCCGCCGGTTCTTCAAGGCGCCACCGGACCTCGTGTACCGCGCCATCACGGAGCCCGAGTACATCCGCCGCTGGATGGGACCGCGGCATCTCGAGACCACAGAGTGCGAAGCCGACCTTCGTGTGGGCGGCACCTGGCGGTTGGTCCAGCGCGCCCCCGACGGCACGGAGTTCGTGTTCTACGGAGAGTTCCTCGAGCTCGACCCACCCCGCAAGCGGGTGGGCACATTCGTCTGGGCGGGGGCGCCGGAGCACGTGGCCACCGAGACCATGCTCTGCGAGCCGGTGGAGGGAGGCACCATGGTGGTGACGACGATGGTGCACAGTTCGGTCGAAGGGCGCGACATGCACGTCGCCAACGGCATGGAGGGTGGGATCATCGACTCCCACAGCCGGCTCGATGAGCTGGTGGCGTCGGCACTCGGGTCATGACCAGCGTCGCGACGCAGGAGAACCTCGACGGCTACGTTGCCGCGGTCATTGCGTGGCGTAGGGTGCTCGAGAGCCGGTGCGCGCACCGCGAGCGCAACGGTCGATAGCAGCTCGGCGTTGCACGGGCGCCGGATATCGTCTCCCCTGAATGCAGGGGAGACGAAGCGCCCCCGCGACGGCTCAGGTGACGACGAGGCCTCGCCCCGTCACCAGGGGAAGGTCGAGCGCGGTGACGAGTCCGGGCGGCGCCTGCACGACGGCGGGCACGGCGTTGACGAGGCGCATCGCCGTGGCCTTGAGCCCCGCGGTGTTGTGGTCCCCGTCGGTCCCCATCAGCTGCAGGTCGAGCGTGTAGTTGGGTTCGCCGGTGATCTGGACGCGGTAGCAGCCGTGTCCCGCCGGCTGCGGCCAGGCAGCGCCGAGGTCGTCGCGCAGCCTGGTGACGTGCTCGAGCACGATGACCGGGCGCTCGCCCACCATGCCGCGCACCTCGAAGTGGAGCGCGGCCGCGGTGCCGGCCTTGATGGTGCCGGCGTCGACCTCGAAGTCCTCGGGCGCCGCCTCGCGCTCGTACCACTCGGTCACGGCCGTGAGTGTGATGCCGAGTCCGGCCGCGATCTGGCGCACCACGCTGCCCCACGCCATGGTCAGTACGCCCGGCGTGAGCAGCATCGGGACGTCACGCAGGTCGCGGCCGAAGCCCATGATGTCGAAGAGCACCATGGGCTGGTTGTAGGTGTTGTAGTTGAGCACCTCGGAGCAGCGGACCTCTTCGATCCGCTCGCTGACGCCCGAGAGCACCAGCGGGAGCGCGTCATTGGCGAAGCCGGGATCGACGCCGTTGACAAAGATCGAGACGCCCGCCTTCTCGGCCGCGGCGATCACCGGCGCCGCCAGCGGGTCGCCGGGCTCGGGGTACTGCAGCATCACCGGGCTCGAGGACACGACGTTGCACCCGGCGGCGAGGAAGCGCTCCAGGTCGCCGAGCGCTTCGAAGATGCGGTTGTCCGCCATGGCCGTGTGCACGATGCAGTCCGGCTCGAGCGCCAGGAGCGCGTCGACGTCGCTCGAGCCCGCCACACCGAATGTGCGTGCGAGCCCGGCCAGGTCTCCGGCGTCGTGGCCGACCTTGGACGGCGTGGAGACGAAGACCCCGACCAATTGAAGCTCGGGGTGGGCCTCGATGCCGGCCAGGGCGTGGCGCCCGACGTTGCCGGTACTCCATTGCACGACGCGGTAGGGCATGGCCGACTCCTTGGTCGCTCGGTCGCGGGTGGTCGCAGTGCTGAGATCAGAGGTCGGGTATCGGCATCTCGAGGTTGGGCGACTGCAAGCCGCCGTCCACCTCGATCACCTTCCCGGTGACGTACGCCCCGGCGGGCGAGGCGAGGTACAGGATCGCCGACGCGATGTCGTCGACGTGTCCCAGCCGCCCGAGCGGCGTGGCCTCCTCCATCGCGGTGCGAAGCTCGTCACTCGACATGACGATGTCGAGGGCAGAGGTGGCAGTCGACCCCACGCCGATCGCGTTGACGCGGATGCGCGGCGCCAGGTCGCGTGAGGCAAGACGGGTGTACTGCTCGAGTGCGCCCTTCACCGTCCCGTAGGCCAGGTAGCCCCGGCCGGCCACGTGCCCCATGACCGAGGAGATGCTGACGATGGCGCCGCCAGGATGGTCGCCTTCGAGCATGCGGGGCACCGCGGCGCGCACCAGCGCGTGCCCTGACGAGACGTTGAAGCGGAAGGCCTCTTCCAAGAAGCGCGGTGACGTGTCGAGCAGCGGGCGCGGCATGGTCCCGCCCATGTTGTTGACCACGATGTCGAGACGGCCGAATTCCGCGGCTGCCGTCTCGGCCAGCGATGCCATAAGGTCGAAATCGGTCAGGTCGCCCGGCACGACGACAGCCCGACGTCCTGCCGCCTCCACCTTCTTCGCCACCTCGCGCAACTGGTCCTCGGTGCGGGCCGCCAGCACGACGTCGGCGCCCGCCTCGGCGAGCGCCACCGCGGTGGCGGCTCCGATGCCGCGTCCGCTGGCGGTGACGATGGCCACGTGGTCGGTGACGAGGAACCGGTCGAGGATCATCGGGCGCAATGTAGCGGGAGCACCCTCGGCGCGCCCAACGTGCCGGGCGCGCCCATCGTGTCAGGTGGACTCGGGTCGTTCCGGCGCCGCTGGCGCCGTCGTTCCGGGTCCCGCGGCACGCTGTGTGTCGGCCGACTCGGCTCTCTCGACCAGCTTCGCCCATCCCGGTTCATCCGCTTGGACGGGAAAGGCGTGCGGCATGATCTTCGCCTTGACCTCGTCGGGGAGGCTCAGGTCGCCACCGGTGTGCCCGACGCTGAACACTCGTTCGGGTCGTGCCCGCCCGACCATGGTCCGGAACCAGCGGAGCATGGTGCTGGCCCGGTTTCCGAAACCGTTCAGGAAGCCGATGTGGACGAAGAACCACACCACCCAGCCGGGGAACCCGCTGAGGCGGATGCCGCGGAAGCTCACGATCGACTTGAAGCGGCCGATCGCTGCCGCGCTGCCGAGGTCCCGGTACTTGAATGGGGCGGTCTCCTTGCCTTTCAGCCTGCGCTTGATCGTGTTTGCCGCATGTAGGCCGCCCTGCATGGCCACCTCGCACACGCCCGGGAGATCGTTGAGGGTGGCCATGTCGCCGACGGCGAAGACCTCGGGGTGCCCGGGCAGGCTGAGGTCGGGCAGGACCCCGATGCGCCCGGCCCGGTCGGTCGGCGCGCCGGTGGCGTCGGCGAGCATCCCGGCCAGTGACGACGCCTGGACGCCGGCGGCCCAGATCGTCGTCCCGCATTCGAAGCGGCCCTTTTCCTTCTGCTCGTTCTCGGTGTCGACCCCGAAGGGATCGACACCGACGACCCGCAGTCCCATGTGCAGCTCGACACCCATCTTCTCGAGGGCATGCCTCGCCCGCTGTGAGAGCTGGTTGCCGAAGTTGGCCAGCGGTTCCGCGCCGCCGTCGATCAGGATCACGCGCACGGTGGTGGGGTCGATGGTGCGGAAGTCCCGGGTGAGGCTGCGGCACGCCAGCTCACGGACCTGCCCGGCCAGCTCGACGCCGGTCGGGCCGGCCCCGACGATCACGAAGGTCATCCAGAAGCGCCGGAGTGCATCGTCGGTCATGAGCTCGGCCAGCTCGAGCGCACCGTAGACCCGGCGTCGGAGCTCCATGGCGTCGTCGATCGTCTTCATGCCCGGCGCGATCAGCGCGAATTCGTCGTGCCCGAAGTACGACTGACCGGCTCCCGCCGCCACGATGAGGCTGTCGTAGGGGAACTCGTCGAAGCGACCGGGTACGGCCATCGTGTGGACGACGTGGCGCTCGAGGTCGAACCCCGTGACAGACGAGAGGATGACCCGCACGTTGCGGTGCTTTCGCATCATGTGGCGGAGCACCGGGGAGATCTGTCCGGGCGACAGGATCCCGGTAGCGACCTGATAGAGCAGCGGCTGGAACAGGTGGTGGTTGCGCCGGTCGATCAGGGTGATTTCCATGTCGTCCGACCGCGCCAGGAGTCTCGTGGCGGGGAGTCCGCCGAATCCGCCACCGACGACCACAACGCGATGCGGCTTCGCGTCGCTCACGGGAGCGAGCCTCCCTGCGCCAGCGCCCGCCTCACAGGGCCGGCTCGTCCGCCCCTTCGGCTTCGATGAGCCGGCCCACCGCGTCGATGAGCGCAAGATGCGTGAAGGCCTGCGGAAAATTGCCGAGATGCTCTCCCGTGGCGGCGTCGATCTCTTCCGCGTAGAGCTGGAGCGGCCCGGCGAACGCCAACAGCTTCTTGCACAAGGCGGTGGCCCGCTCCCGCTCGCCGATCATGCACAGGGCGGTCACCAGCCAGAACGAGCAGATCGTGAAGGTGCCTTCCTTGCCCTCGAACCCCGTGTCGGTGGTGTCGACCTTGTAGCGCAGTACGAGGTCGTCCTCGGTGAGTTCGTCCGCGATGGCGAGCACGGTGGCGCGCACCCGCTCGTCGTCCGGTGGCAGGAAGCCCAGGATGGGGATGAGCAGCAGGGAGGCGTCGAGCTCGTCGTTGCCGTAGTGCTGGCGGAACCGGCCCCGCCCGTCGACCCCCTTGTCCAGGATCTCAGCCTTCAGGTCGTCCGCCGCCTTGCGCCACCGCACCTCCCTTTCGGTGTCGTGCCGCAGCCGGGCCAGGTCTGCACCGCGGTCCATGGCCACCCAGCACAGGACCTTCGATCCGGTGAACTGCTCCGGGTCGCCCCGTATCTCCCAGATGCCCTGGTCCGGGTCCCCCGCCCGTGCGATCGCCGTGTCCACCAGGCCGGCCAGGCCGTCCCACACCGGCTTGATGATCTGGGCGGCACCCTGGTGCAGGTGGATGTCGACCGCGTCGAGCAGCATCCCCCAGACATCGTTCTGGTGCTGGTCCCAGGCGCCGTTGCCGACGCGGACCGGGCGGGACCCGCGCCATCCGGTCAGCCCGTCGATGGTGCGCTCGGTCAAGTCCTTGCGCCCATCGATCCCGTACATGATCTGCAGATCGAAATGACCGGCGTCGTTCGCCAATGCCTCGAGTATGAATGCGAAGTACTCCAGCGCCTCCCAGTCGAATCCGAGCCGGTAGAAGGACCGGAGCATGAAGGAGGAGTCGCGGATCCACGTATAGCGGTAGTCCCAGTTACGGGCGCCACCGGGTGTCTCGGGCAGAGATGTGGTGGACGCCGCCATGACCGCGCCGGTGGGCGCGTAACTCAGTCCCTTGAGGGTCAGGGCGCTTCGCTCCATGTAGCTGCGCCAGGGGTGGTCCGGAAACGAGCCGTTGGCCAGCCACCCCCGCCAGTACGCGACGGTGCCGGCGAGCTGTGACTGTGCCTCCTCGACCGTCTTCGGCTGGCGGTCCGCCCACGACAGTGCGGCGAACGCCGTCTCGCCTTCCTCGAGGGTCGAGCGTCCGTAGCAGCGGGCGGCGACTGCACCGAGCCCGATGGTCGACGTCAACGTGAGCCTCGGCTCGCCGGCGGCGGGTGGCGTGACGGTCATGCAGCTGTAGCCGTCTCCGTCGTAGGTCCAGCCACCTGTCTGCTGCCCGTACTCGAAGACGGGCACGGCGTTCACGACAACCTCGACGCGACCGCCGATGCAGGTGGCGAGGCGGAGCAGCGTGCCCGTTCCCGCCGTGTCCCCGGGCGCCCGCCGATAGTCGGAGCGGCGCACGCCGTCCGTCATTGATTCGACGACCAACAGGTCCTGGACGATCAGCCAACCAGTCGGGGTGTGCCACGTCGTCTCGAGGACCATGGTCCCGGGGATGTAGCGACGATGGTGTGGCACGTGTGTGCCGTTCGGCCCGAGGCGGAACAGACCGGCGGCGCG
This sequence comes from uncultured Acidimicrobiaceae bacterium, assembly GCA_963736225.1. Classification (GTDB taxonomy): domain Bacteria; phylum Actinomycetota; class Acidimicrobiia; order Acidimicrobiales; family RAAP-2; genus Bog-473. The sequence goes on from CAVTOF010000005.1 coordinate 346,902, forward strand.
GTCGAGGATGGCGGCAAAGACGCTGGGCGAGTCGGGCCGGGGCAGGCAGAGCCACTCGACCGAGCCGTCCGGGGCGACGAGGCAGTTGTTCTCGCAGTCCGAGAGGAACCCGTAGTCGGCGATCGGAGGGAAGATCTCCGGCTCGTTCTCAACGAGCGGGTTGTCAATCACTGGGACGATCCTAACGGCGGCGGTCGCCTACGTCTTGGGTGCGGCCGCGCCCGCATCACCGGACCCCGACGGTGCGGCCGCAGCTGTCGCGCCCCCCGGCGCCGGCGTGGGCGTTCCGGCACCGGGTTCCTCGTGCCCTTCCCGCGGCACAGCGAGCCGGCGCCGGAAGACCCGGTAGGTCCAGCCCTGGTAGAGGAGGACCATCGGGACGAAGATCGCGGCGATCACCGTCGTGACCTTGAGCGAGTACGAGGGACTGGCCGTATTGGCGACGGTGAGGTTGTAGGCGGTGTTGGTGCTCGAGATCATCACTCGCGGGTAGAGCTCGGTGAAGAGCGAGCCGATCGTGCCGCCGATGCCGACGCAGGCCGCCATGAAGGCCCATCCCTCGGCGCGCTCGCGGGCCGCCCAGGCCGCCACGATCACCGCCAGGAGCGCGAGCGCCTCCAGCGGCTCGGGCACGAACCCTGTGCTGAGCCCGACGTGCACCCACGTCATGAACCCGAACGTGACGATCACCGCCATGAGCCCGATCGCTGTCGCCACCCGCAGCGCGCGGTCGTGCAGCTCGCCTGTCGTCTTCAGGCTGAGGAAGGTGGCCCCGGAGAGCAGCGAGAGGACCACCAGGGTCAGGCCGGTCCACAACCCGAACGGCGTCAACAACTGCCAGAAACCGCCGGTGAACTGGTGCTGGCTGTTGATGGGCAGACCGTGGAGCAGGTCGCCCAGCGCCACTCCGAGCAGGAAAGGGATGAGCGCACTCCCGATCGTCAGGCCCCAGCGCCAGAAGAGGCGCCAGCGAGGGTCAGTGAACTTCCGCTGCCACTCGAACGAGAGACCGCGCACGATCAGCGCCACCAGCGTCAGCACCACCGCGAGATAGAGCGCCGAGAACATGGTGGCGTACCAGCCGGGGAAGGCGGCGAACGTCGCCGCGCCCGCCACGATCAGCCACACCTCGTTGCCGTCCCACACCGGCCCGATGCTGTTGATGATGACGCGCCGCTCTGTGTTGGTGCGACCGACGAACGAGTGCAGCATGCCGACGCCGAAGTCGAACCCCTCCAGGATGAAGAAGCCGACCCAGAAGATGGCGACGATGATGAGCCACAGGTCTCCGAGAGTCATGAGGGCCTCCTAATAGACGAGCGCCGGCTCGTCGTCGATCGGGGCGGCTCCGCCATCGGGGTCGGTGTGCGAGACCAACTGGGCGATCGGGTCGTGGTCGAGCTCCTTGCGCCCGTAGCGGATCATGAGCCACCCGTCTGCAACGCCGAACGCGATGAAGAGGACGTAGAACACGATCAGGGAAATCCAGATGTCGGTCACCGAGACGGAGGGCGAGATTCCGTTCGCCGTCTTCATCAGACCCTGGACGATCCATGGCTGTCGCCCGTTCTCGGTCAGCATCCAGCCGGCGGTGTTCATGAGGAAGGGCAACACGATCAACCACGGCGCCACCCGCAGGAACCATTTGGCGCGCTCGAGTTTTCGCCGATAGAGGAGCCACGCCCCCCAGAGTGCGAACGCCATGACCAGCGTGGCGATGTAGGCCATCACCCGCATCGACCAATACTGAATGAACACGTTCGGTATGTAGTTCCCCGGCCCGTACTCCTTCTGGTATTCGGCGTTGAGCTGAGTCATGCCCTGCACCGGGCCGTTGGGGTGGTTGGTGGCCAGGATGGAGAGCAGCCAGGGGATGACGATGATCTGCGTCGGCGTGCGGTCGTTGTTGCCCCCGCCGATCTGGAAGGCCGAGAACCCGCAGTAGCCCGGGCAGCTGTCCCATAGCGCCTCGGCCGCCGCGATCTTCATGGGCTGATAGGTCCCCTCGACCACCCCCAGCTCGCTGCCGACGAACATCGCGATTGGTGTCGCCAGCAACAGGAGCACGAGCGAGATCACGGCGGTCCGGCGGAAGGCCTCCGTCTCCATGTTCTTGCGCAGGTGCCACGCGGAGACTCCCAACATGATGAGCGCGCCGGTCACCAGAGAGGCCAGGACCACGTGCGTGAAGCCCCACAGGAACACGGGGTTGGTGAAGAGGTCGAAGATGTTCGTCAGTTGCGGCTCTCCGTTCACCATCTTGTAGCCGACCGGATGCTGCATCCAGGAGTTGGCCGCCATGATGAACATGGCGGAGAGCACCGTCCCGATCGACACCAGCCAGATGCAGGCGAGATGCATCCGTTTGGACAGCCGGTTCCAACCGAAGATCCAGAGGCCGAGGAAGGTCGACTCCAAGAAGAACGCAGCCAGCCCCTCGAAGGCCAGCGGTCCTCCGAAGACGTTGCCCACGAGGCGCGAGTAGGTCGACCAGTTCATTCCGAACTCGAACTCCTGAATGAGTCCGGTCACCACCCCGATGGCCACGTTGATCAGGAGCAGCGCGCCGAAGAATCGGGCCAGGCGCAGGTACGTGGCGTCTCCGTTGCGGTACCAGCCCGTCTCGAGGAGCGCGACGAGGAAGGCCAGTCCGATCGAGATCGGGACGAAGAGGAAGTGATAGATGCTCGTGCTGGCGAACTGCCAGCGGGCGAGGTCCACGTTCACGGTTGGTCGCTCCCTTCGGGGACGGCAGAGGTGTGCCCGCCGGGGCCGGGTCGGCGGGACTCGGCGGGCCGGTCGTTCATCCGTTCCTCCCACCAGAGGCCGGAGTAGCGGCCGCCGGTCGCGACCAGCTCGGCGTGGGTACCGCGCTCGACGACCCGGCCCCCCTCGAGCACGACGACCTCGTCCACCGCTTCGAGGCCGGCGAGACGGTGGGTGATAAGAAGTGTGGCGCGGCCCTCGGTCAACGCAAGCAGGTCCGCGGTCGAGCGCGTCGGCCGCGAGTGCCTCGAGGTGTTCGGCCGGCTCGTCGAGCACCAGGATGGGGAAGTCGGCCAGCAAGGCCCGGGCTACGGCAACCCGTTGGCGCTGTCCTCCCGAGAGCCGTTCCCCCATCGCCCCGACCGGGGTGCCCAGCCCCTCCGGCAACTCCTCGAGCCAGTCGCCCAGCCCGACCCGCGTCAGCGCGGTCGTGAGCGCGTCGTCGGTGGCGCTGCGCCGGCCGATGCGCAGGTTCTCGCCCAGCGTCGTGTCGAAGAGGTGAGGGTGCTGCTCCACGAGCCCGACCACGCGGCGGACATCCTCCGCGGCGAGCCGTTCGAGCGGAACCCCGTCGAGGGTGGCATCCCCTTCGTCGGCTGGCAGGAAGCGAACAAGAACCTCGGCGAGCGTCGACTTGCCGGCGCCGCTCGGCCCGACCAGCGCCACGCGGCGACCCGGGCACAGCTCCAGGTCGACGCCGCGCAGCGCTGCCCTGCCCGCGCCCGGGTACGAGGCCCACACGTCGCGCAGGGCGACCGTGTGCGGCCCGTCGCCCAGTGCGACCGGCGATCTGGGGTCGCGCACCGGTGGCGGCGCATCGATCGCCTCGAAGACGCGCCCCGCGGCCACCCGCGATCGCTGCAGGGCCTGTGTCGCCGCCGGAAGGGGCGAGACGAGCTCGAAGGCGGCCAGCGGCACCAACGCCAGCACCGCCAGCAGTGCGCCGTTGAGCGAACCGGCGTGCACAGGGCCGATCCCGACCGTCACGGCGCCCCAGCTGGCAAGCCCGGCCAGTGCGGTGGTCAACGCGAGGCCGATGCCGGCGGTGCCGGCACCTCGACGGGCGATGGCACGCAGCTGCGCATCAGCGCTCCGGATCCGTGCGAGTTGGTCGTCTGCGTTGCCGAGCACGAGGAGCTCGGGCGCGCCATAGACAAGATCGACCACGTCGGCCGCGAGTTCACCGCGTGCAGTTGCCTGGCGGGCTTCCTCGCGTCGTGCGAGCCGGCCGGTGAGCCAGGGCACTGCCGTCGCCGAGGCCACGAGTGCGACGAGCAGCACGAGCCCGGCCTGGGGCAAGAACCACCACAACGCCGCCACCGTCGCGCCGCCGACGAGCACGGCGACGGCAAAAGGCTGGATCACCCGCAAGACCACGTCTTGGAGCGAGTCGACATCGTCGACGACACGCGCGACGAGGTCGCCCCGCCGGAAGGCGGGAAGGCCCACCGGCGCCAGCGCCTCGAGATTCGTGTAGACGCGCACGCGCAAGTCGGCCAGCATGCGCAATGCGGCGTCGTGTCCGAGGAGCCGTTCGCCGTAGCGAAGGAAGCCGCGGGACAGACCGAAGAACTGGACGCCGACGATGGCGAGTGTGAGCGACGCCTCGGACGGACGCTGTGCGGCCCGCGAGATCAACCAGGCCGAGGTACCCATGAGGGCGATGGAGGCACCGATGGCGCCGGCGCCGAGCAGGGAGGCCTCGGCCAGACGGGTTCTGGCCGCACCGGCGACGGCCAGCGTGCGTGCGATGCTGGCGGGCCGGTCGCTCACGCTGCCACCACCGGTACTCGGAGCTCGACGACGCGGTCCGCCAGCGCGACCAAGGCTGGCCGGTGCGCCACGATCAGCGCGGTACGGCCTTCCGACAGCCGGCTGACGCCGGTGAGGACGTCGGCCTCGGTATCGCCGTCAAGGTTTGCCGTGGGCTCGTCGAGTAAGAGCAGGGGCGCGTCACGCACGAAGGCGCGGGCGAGCGCGATGCGCTGGCGCTCCCCGGCCGACAATCCGGCACCGCCTTCACCGAGGAGCGTCGCCGCGCCATCGGGCAGCCGTTGCACGACTGCGGTCAGGCCGGCAGCCTCGAGCGCGGCCGCGACATCGGCGTCGGAGGCGTCCGGACGCCCCAGCCGGACATTCTCGGCGACCGAGCGCGCGAAAAGGTGAGGCCGCTGTGGCACCCAGGCCACAAGGCTGCGCCAGTGGGGCAGGTCCACGTCGACCAGGTCGACGCCACCAAGCCGGACCGTACCGGCGTCGGGCGTGCGCAGGCCGAGGATGACGGCCAACAGGGTCGATTTCCCGCACCCGCTCGGTCCGGTCAGCGCGACCGTCTCGCCCGGCTCGACCACCAGGGCGGCGCTCTCGAGGGCGGGCACGGTCCGCCCGCGGTAGGAGGCGCGCAGCCCGCTGATCTCGAGGCTCGTGCGACCGGCACGACGGGCGCCTGTGCCCGAACCGGGGGTGGGTTCCTCCAGGAGCTCGAAGACCTGCTCGGCCGCCCGCATCCCATCGGCGCTCGCGTGGTGGTTGGCGCCGAGCGCGCGTAACGGCAGGTAGGCCTCGGGGGCGAGTACGAGGATGAAGAGTGCGTCGTGAAACGCAAGCGTGCCCGCCAAGAGGCGCAGGCCGACGGCGACGGCGACCATGGCCACCGACACCGTGGCCAAGAGCTCGAGGACGAGCGAGGAGAGGAACGTCAGCCGGAGCGTCGCCATTGTGGCCGTGCGGTAGCGGTCGGTCACGTCGGCGATGGCGCGGGCCTGGGCTTTGGCCCTGCCGAAGACCTTGAGGGTCGGGAGCCCAGCGACCACATCGAGGAAATGGCCGGCCAGTCGCTGCAAGGAACGCAGCCGGGCCGTCGTGCGGTCCCGCGTCGTGGCACCGACCAGTGCCATGAAGAGGGGGATCAGCGGCAGGCTCACGGCGATCAGTACCGCACTGACCCAGTCCGCTCCGGCGACGACTGCGATCACTGCGACCGGGACGATGACGGCGAGGAAGAGCTGAGGCAGGTAGCGCGAGAAATAGCCGTCGAGGGCGTCGATCCCGCTCGTCAGCAAGACCGCGAGCTCGCCGGCGTCGTGGGTCTCGAGACCCGCGGGACCGGCGGCTGCGATGTGCTCTGCAGCGGCGAGCCGCAACTCTGACTTGGCCGACGCGGCGGCCCGGTGTGCGGTGCGCTCCGCCGCCCACGCCAGCACGGCCCGTCCGGCAACGTCGAGAGCCAACGCGACCAGGGGGGTCCGCAGCGACGCCACGGTGCGGTGGTCGAGGAAGGCGCCAGCGACCACGGTCGAGATGAACCAGGCCTGGGCGATCAGCAGAATTGCCGTCGCGCCGCCGATGGCGACCGCGCGCACGACGAAGCGCCGGGTCGCCCGGGCGGTGCGCAGGAGCCGAGGGTCGAGCGGCCCGCCCCGTCGATCTCGCGCTGGGCTCGGGGCACCGTCCATGGTCGACCGCGCCGCTCCGTCCACTCGACCCTCTTTAGTACGCCGCACCCGTCGATGCACGGAGAATGCGGACTTTCCGTGCCGACCCACCGGACCGCCAGGGGGGCAGTGTCACATTTGGCGGCTGGGAGGTGTCTACATGTTCGGAACCCAAAGAACGAAGGAGACCCAAATGGAAGCCCGACTCGACATCTTCAGCAGCCCGCTGGCTATGAAGCTCACGAAGTACATCAACTCCGCTGGGGCCGTGGTCAACGAGTCAACCCTGCCCAAGGCGACCCAGGAACTCGTGAAGCTCAGGGCCAGTCAGATCAACGGCTGTGGCTTCTGCGCCGACATGCACTCCAAGGACGCCGCGCACTACGGCGAGACCTCCGTCCGGCTCAATCTGGTCGCCACCTGGCGAGAGGCCACGGTTTTCACAGAGGCCGAGCGTGCCGCGCTCGAGCTCGCCGAACAGGGGACCCGGATCGCCGATGCTGCCGGTGGCGTCTCCGACGAAGTGTGGCAGAACGCGCGCAAGCACTACGACGAAGATCAGCTCGTTGCATTGGTGGGTGTGATCGCCCTCATCAACTTCTACAACCGGATCAACGTCATCATCCAGCAACCGGCCGGCAGCTACGAGCCGGGCATGTTCGGGTAGCGCTCGTCGATGCTGAGGCTTGGGCTGAGCTCGACCCTGCCTCTCCTGCCTCTTGACCCTGCGTCGTGACTCTGTGTCTTGACTCCGTGGCGTGACCCCGTGCCTTGACGCAGCGCTCGGCGGCGCACCAGGGTGTCGCCGTGGGCTGCGTGCGCGCCATCAGGGTCGACCAGGTGACGGCCTGACGTGCCTGCGTCGGTCACCGTCGTCGATCATCCCGTCCTGGCCCATCGGGTGGCCCAGCTGCGGGACAACACCACCGACGGGGACACGTTCAGGCAGTTGGTCGCAGAGGTGTCGGGCCTGCTCGCCTACGAGGCGCTGCGCGACCTGGGCACGACCGAAGTCTCCGTCGATACGCCGGTCGCACGTGGCGTGGCCGTCCGACGCGTCGGTGAAGTCGTGCTGCTCGTGCCCATCCTGCGGGCCGGTCTCGGCATGGTGCAGGCGATCCAGGAGGTCGTGCCGCTCACCGAGGTCGCGGACGTCGGGCTGCGGCGCAACGAGGAGACGCTGCAATCCGACGTCTACCTCAACCGCCTGCCCCGCGACCTACGCGACCGCCGCGTCATCGTCTGCGACCCGATGCTGGCCACCGGGGGCTCGCTGAGACAGACGTGCGACTTGGTCGTCGAGCGGGGAGCGGCAGAGGTCCTGGTGCTCTGCATCATCGCTTCGGTGCCAGGTTTGGCTGCGTTCGGCGGCGCCCATCCTGGCGTGCGTGTCTGGTGTGCGGCCATCGACGCCGGTTTGAACGAAGCGGGCTTCATCGTGCCCGGCTTGGGCGATGCCGGCGACCGCCTGTTCGGCCCTCCGGATTGAGTCACCCGAGGCCGTCGATCTCGAGCCGCGTCACGCCGGGCGGCGCCGGCGTCTACAGCCCGATGTCCTCGTGCCAGAGGTCGGGGTAGGCCGCGATGAATTCACCGAGTAGTTCGATGCACTCGGCGTCGTCGAGCAGCACCACGCGGCAGCCGTGCTCGGCTACCCACGCGTGGCCTCCCTCGAAGTTGCGCGCCTCGCCGATCACGAGAGTGCCGATGCCGAACTGGCGCAGCAGCCCGCTGCAGTACCAGCACGGCGAGAGGGTGGTGACCATGACGCAGTCGGCGTAATGGCGGCGCCGACCCGCCGCGCGGAACGCGGCCGTCTCGGCGTGCATCGAGGGGTCGCCGTCTTGGACGCGCCGGTTGTGGCCGCGCCCGAGGAGCGTCCCGTCCGCGTGGAACAGCGCGGCACCGATGGGAATGCCGCCCTCGGACAGGCCGTGGCGAGCTTCGGAGACTGCGACGCGGAGCATGCGGGACAGGGTCGTCGACTCGAGCGATGGGATGGGGGACCTATGCTCGGAGGCGAGAGCCATGTCCACGACCACCGATCGTAGCTACATGACCACGGTGGGGAGCCAGGAGGTCGAGCTCCCGCTCGTCCCGCTCAACGACCAGCTGACGATCGCGCTTCTCATCTGTGTCGACATGGGTGTGTCGTTCGCGGAGACTGCCGGGCGTGAGCTGGCTGAGCTGATGCGCTCGGCCGAGCCGCAGATCGTCGTGTCGGTCGCGACCATGGGCATTCCGCTGGCCATTGAGGCCAGCCGTGCCCTCGGGATCGACGACTACGTGATCCTGCACAAGACCCCGAAGATCCACCTCGGCGAGTCCTGGTCCGAGCCGGTCTACTCAATCACGACCGACAAGCCACAGCGTTTGCGCATGGACCCTGCCCGCGTCGCCGCCGTGCGGGGCAAGCGCGTCGCCATCGTCGACGACGTCGTCTCCACCGGTGCCTCCCTGTCGGCGGCTCTGCGGCTGGTGCGGCGCATGGACGCAGAGCCCGTCGTCGTCGGCACCCTGATGACCGAGGGTGGTGCCTGGCGACGTGCGCTCGGTGAGGACGCCGCCCTCGTCCGCAGCCTCGGCGCCATGCCGCTGTTCCACCCCGACGGCAAGGGGGGTCTCGTCGAGGACTGGGACTAGTGCCACGCGCCGGGGTGAGGCCCGGGTTTGCACAGCTCGCCCTCAGGGAGCAGGATCTGCGGCTGCCCGAGACGTCCACGTACCGCTTTCGTGGGCCTCGGGGTGGTTGGGGGTGGGTGCAGGCGCCTCCCCGCCTCATCGCCAGAGGCGGGGCTGGCCCCGCCCACCGCGACGACAGCTCAGACTGGCAGCAGTCCCTCTTCTTGCAGTAGCTCCAGCTGCTTCGTCTTCTGCTCGGCGACCGCCTTGTGCGCCAGCAGGTAGTAGACCGCGCCACCGACCCCCACCCCGAGGAACACGCTGAAGTCCGCACCCTGGTTGTGGTACGAGATCTCGTTGAGCCAGTGCGGCAGGTGGAACGTGGCCGAAAGGGCCGAGATCGCCGCGACCATGCCGATCAGCTGGGCGAAGATCGCCGGCCAGAACATCCCGCCGGAGTCCCAGTACAGAGACGTTGGCTCGACATCCTGCAGCTCGCTCGGCACGTAGCGGAAGCCTCGCAATGCCCAGTCGACGAGGAAGATGGCGACCCAGGGAGCGATCCACACGATGACCACGTCGACGAAGTCCTCGAGGTAGGTGGTGAAGGACGAACTGAAGACGGCGTACATGGTGACCATGAAGGCGATGACGCAATCGACCAGGACTGCCTGGTAGCGCTTCACCGGCACACCGACGGCCTGGAGCGACACGCCCGAGGAGTACATGTCGAGACTGTTGACGGCAAAGAGCTGCACGACGGCGAACAAGAGGAAGACCACCACGAACCAGGCCGGGATGAACCCCTGGTGCGCGAAGGGCAGCAGGCCTCCCGAACCGGTCCCGATGTCGGCGATGAAGGTCCCGACCACGGCGCCCAGCGTCATGATGAGGATCTCGGGCACGGCCGTGCCGAGGAAGATCCAACCGACCAGGCCTTTCTTGGAGACGTCGGGTGGGCAGTAGCGCGTGTAGTCATTGCCACATTCGGTCCAACCCAAGCCGCTCAGGGCGATCGTGAAGGCAAGACCGGCCGTGTACGTCTGCCAGCCAGCCCCATGGGCCACCGCGTTCAAATGCGCGTGCGGCACGGCGAAGCCGAGCATGACGGCGAAGAGGACGACGAAGGGGACGATCAAGAGGCGGAGCGACTTGACGATTGCGGCGTGGCCGAGGAAGGGCAGGATCCCCTGAATGAGCACGGCCAGGATCACCAGGATCACCTTGGCGGGGTCGCCGGGTGCGAAGCCGCCCTTGACCATCAGGACGAGTCCCGCGCCGACGATCAGGATGAGCCCTTCGACCTCGAAGCCGATCTGGGTGAGCCAGTTGAAGAAGGAGATGGGCCGAGACCCGTTCGGTCCGAACGCGGCCCGGTTGATGGCGAAGGTCGAGGTGCCGGCATCGGGCCCCTGCAGCGAGGATACCCCGAGCAACAAGAACGACACGTTGCCGATGATGATCAACGAGAGGGCTTGGGCGAACGTGAAGCCGAATGTCATGAGGATGGCGCCGTACAGGAAGTACTCCACCTGGACGCTCGCGCCGGCCCACATGCCGAAGATGTCTTTGGGGCTGGCCCAGCGCTCACTGATCGGGATGTAATCGATCCCGTGCTGCTCGACGCGGAGGGGATCCCCCGGCTTCGATTCGTGAATGATCGCGAGATCCTCGGCGATCGCCACCGCTCTACCTCCCTTGTCGTCGCCTCCGTGGAGGTGCGAGGGACGCTCCAGAGGTGACCGACGGCCGGGCTCAGGTCCCAGAGGCTGCCCCCCGGCAGCCGCCCTCGGTCTCGCGACCACGCACTCCACTCGTCAGGTTCCGGCGCGCCTCCCTGGCGGGCGACGGAAGGTCTGTTGGCCCACAGGTTGCGCAAAGACAGACCGCCCGTCAAGTGGTCATGTGGTCAGGGTCCAACGGCGGCTCACTGTCCTTCGGCGCCGACCGCTCGGGCGTCCGCTCGCGGAGGGCTCGCTGAGCTGCCTCGGTATGCTCCCACCTGACAACGCAGGTCCCCCCCGACCCGGAGGTCCGCCTTGGGTACCCCGACCGCCATGCAGGAGCCCCGGGCCTCTTGGGACCAGGTGCTGCCGTCGTCAGTGCCAGCGCAGGTCGCGGTCGAACACGCGTTCATCCTTGGGTGGAACCGCTCCATCGGCGGCGACGGCGTGGTCATGGCGATGCACACGTTCGGCGCCGCAGGGTAGGCGGGTCCGGGGCAGGGGAAGGACAACGATGCGGGCGACAGAGCGTCTTCACGAGCTGGGGCAGAGCCTCTGGCTCGACAACATCACGCGCAGCATGCTCGACGGGGGAACGATCGAGCGCTACATCAAGGACTATTCGGTAACCGGTCTCACCTCGAACCCGTCCATCTTCGACAAGGCGATCGGGTCGGGGGACTACGACGACGCAATACGGACAAAGGCGGCCGCGGGGTTGTCGGGCGAAGACCTGTTCTTCGACCTTGCCGTCGAGGACCTCCAGCGCGCCGCCGATCTGTTCGCGCCCATCCATCAGCGCACTGACGGGGTCGACGGATGGGTGTCCCTGGAAGTCTCGCCGCTGCTGGCTTACGACACGACGCAGACGGTCGACGCCGCGAGGGCGCTGCACGCCAAGGCCGGGCGGCCCAACCTCTTCATCAAGATCCCCGGCACACCCGAAGGCCTGCCCGCTATCACCGAGGCCATCGCCGCTGGGATCCCGGTCAACGTCACGCTCCTCTTCAGTGCGGACCACTACCGGGCGGCGGCGGGGGCATATCTCGACGGCGTCGAGCGCCGCGTGACCCAAGGACTCGACCCGGACATCGGGTCGGTGGCGTCGGTCTTCATGTCACGTTGGGACGTCGCGGTGTCGACCAAGGTCCCCGCAGACCTTGCCGACACCTTGGGCCTGGCCGTGGGTCTCGACGTGTACCGTGCCTACCGAGAGCTGATGCGTTCCGATCGCGTGCAGCGACTCCAGAACGAGGGGGCCAGGGTGCAACGCCTCTTGTGGGCCAGCACGAAGACGAAGGACCCTGCGGCCTCCGACACGCTGTACGTCCACGGCCTGGCGGCACCCTTCACCGTGAACACGATGCCCGATGACACCCTCGAGGACTTCTACGACCACGGCGAGGTGGGCGACCCGATGCCCGAGAATGGCGGCGATGCCGACGCGATGCTGGCCCGCTTCGCCCAAGCCGGTGTCGATACCAACGAGCTGGCGGCCACGCTCCAGCGCGACGGGGCCTCGGCCTTCGTCGATTCGTGGCACGAATTGCTGAACCGGATCGCCGAGAAGACGACAGCTCTGGCCGGCTGAGTGCGTGGACGACGAGAGCACGACGAGTACCAAGCAGCAGAGAGGAGCGACACGTGGCCACAGCACCCCTGCGTGAACGGCCTGCCTACGTAGCGCTCGGCGAGCACTACGCCAAGCTGGAGGGCCGGCACCTGCGCGACCTCTTCGCCGAGGATCCGACGCGCGGGGAACGGCTGTCCCTCGAGGCCGCAGGGCTCTACCTCGACTACTCCAAGAACCGCGTCACCGACGAGACGCTGTCGCTGCTCTTCGAGCTCGCCCGCCAGTCCGAGCTCGAAGAGCGCCGAGACATGATGTTCGCCGGCGACCGCATCAACGTGTCGGAGAACCGCTCGGTGCTCCATGTCGCTCTCCGCATGCCGAAAGGGACGTCGCTCTTCGTCGACGGCGTCGACGTCGTGAGCGAGGTGCACGAGGTACTCGACCGCATGGCCGCCTTCGCCGACCGCGTCCGCGCGGGGACTGGAAGGGCCACACGGGCAAGCCGATCCGTAACATCGTCAACATCGGCATCGGGGGATCCGATCTCGGACCGGTCATGGCGTACGAGGCCCTCCGGCACTATTCGCAGCGCGACCTCACGTTCCGCTTCGTGTCCAACGTCGACTCCTCCGATTTCGTCGAGGCGACGCGCGACCTCACTGCCGACGAGACCCTCTTCATCGTGTCCTCCAAGACATTCGGGACGCTCGAAACGCTGACCAATGCCACCTCGGCCCGGGACTGGATCGTGCACGAGTTGGGCGACGAGTCGGCCATCGCCAAGCACTTCGTCGCTGTCTCCACCAACGCCGAGAAGGTCGCGGCGTTCGGAATTGATACCGCCAACATGTTCGGGTTCTGGGACTGGGTAGGCGGCCGGTACTCCATGGATTCGGCGATCGGCCTGTCCACCATGGTGGCAATCGGCCCCGAGCGCTTCCGCGAGATGTTGGCCGGGTTCCACGAGATGGACGAGCACTTCCGCAGCGCGCCGCTCGAGCAGAACCTCCCGGCGCTCATGGGCCTCCTTGCTGTCTGGTACGGCGACTTCTTCGGCGCGCAGACGGTCGGGGTCATGCCCTACGACCAGTATCTCAAGCGCTTTCCGGCCTACCTCCAACAGCTGACCATGGAGAGCAACGGCAAGCATGTGACCCTCGACGGCGCCATCGTCGACTACCAGACAGGATCGATCTACTGGGGCGAGCCCGGCACAAACGGACAGCACAGCTTCTACCAGCTCATCCACCAGGGGACGAAGCTGATCCCCGTCGATCTCATCGGGTTCGCCAAGTCCCTCAACCCCCTACGCGACCACCACGACATCCTCACCTCGAACGTCTTCGCCCAGGCCCAGGCGCTAGCCTTCGGCAAGACCGAGGAGGAGGTCCGGGCCGAGGGCACACCTGACGCGGTGGTGCCCCACCGGGTGATGCAAGGCAACCGGCCTACCAACGTCCTGCTCGTGGATCTGCTCACACCCCACGTGCTCGGGTCCCTCGTCGCTCTCTACGAGCACAGCGTCTTCACCCAGGGCACCATCTGGAGCATCGACTCGTTCGACCAGTGGGGCGTGGAATTGGGCAAGGTCCTGGCCAAGGCCATCATCCCCGAACTCGAGAGCACGGAGGAGCCTGTGCTCGCGCACGACTCGTCGACCAACGCACTCATTCGCCGCTATCGCACACGCAAGAGCTAGGAGGCCACCATGGCAACGGATAGACCAATGCAACTCGGCATGATCGGGCTCGGCCGCATGGGGGCCAACCTTGTACGCCGGCTGATGCGCGACGGCCACCGCTGCGTGGTCTACGACGTCAACGCCGATGCGGTGAAGGCGCTGGCCTCGGAGGGCGCGACGGGCACGGGTTCGCTCGAGGAGTTCGTCCAGGCACTCGAGAAGCCACGCGCCCTGTGGCTCATGCTGCCTGCGGCCATCGTGGACCAGACGCTCGAGCAGCTCGTGCCGCTCCTCGATGCCGACGACGCCGTCATCGACGGCGGGAACTCCTACTACCGCGACGACATCACGCGGGCCAAGCAGCTCAAGTCCAAGAGCATCCACTACCTCGACTGCGGAACCAGCGGGGGTGTGTGGGGTCTCGACCGCGGCTACTGCCTGATGATCGGTGGCGAAGACGAAGTGGTCCAGCGGCTCGATCCCATCTTCAAGACCATTGCCCCCGGTGAGGGAAGCGCAGAGCCGACCCCCAATCGCACGAAGGGCGGGACGGCGCCGCAGGGCTACCTCCACTGCGGGCCCAACGGCGCCGGCCACTTCGTGAAGATGGTTCACAACGGCGTCGAGTACGGAATGATGGCCTCCATTGCCGAAGGGCTGTCCATCATCAAGCATGCGAACGCGGGCAAGGGGACCCAAGAGGTCGACGCCGAGACTACGCCGCTGCGCGATCCGTGGGCCTACCAGTACGACATCGACGTCGGCGAGGTTGCCGAGGTATGGCGCCGTGGCTCGGTGGTGGGGTCCTGGCTGGTCGATCTCACGGCCGACGCCTTCGCCACCTCTCCGGACCTCGACGACTTCGCCGGCAGAGTGTCGGATTCGGGCGAGGGGCGCTGGACGGTGCTGGCCGCGGTGGACGAGGGGGTGCCGGCCGCGGTCATCACGGCGTCGCTCTACGAGCGCTTCGAGTCCCGTGGCCTCGGTGAGTTCAGCGACAAGATCCTCTCGGCGATGCGCAGCGAGTTCGGCGGCCACGCCGAAAAGAAGCACTAGATCCGGTGCACCACACCGTCGAGGCACAACCTGACCCGGCCGCGGTGGCCCGGGTCGGTGCCGCGTTCGTGGCCGGCGCGGCCCGCGACGCTGTCGCTGCACGAGGCACTTTCCATTTTGCGGTGAGCGGCGGTCATACGCCGTGGGTCATGTTTGCTGAGCTGGCCCACGAGGACCTGCCTTGGGAGTCGGTCGTCGTGTACCAGGTCGACGAGCGGGTGGCGCCGGCGGACGACCCTGATCGCAACCTCCACCATCTCCGAGAGGCGCTCGGGACGGCGCCGGCGACGGTGCGGCCCATGGGTGTCGAGGAGCCCGACCTCGAGGCGGCTGCGGCCGAATACGAGGCCGGCCTCCCCGAGCACTTCGACCTGGTCCACCTCGGGCTGGGGCCCGACGGCCACACTGCCTCGCTCGTGCCCGGTGACCCGGTCCTAGACGTGACCGACCGACTGGTAGCCCTGACCCTGCCGTATCAAGGCCGGGTGCGGATGACGCTGACCTACCCGGCATTGGGCCGCGCCCGCCAGCTTGTCTGGCTGATCACCGGCGACGACAAGAGGGTGCCGCTCCAACAGCTCTTGGCCGGCGACACCTCCATCCCGGCCGGACGGGTCGAGGCGGCAGCGTCGCTGGTCCTGGCGGACCAGGCTGCGCTCTGAAGATCCGCGTTACCTCACCGCGCAGGGTGAGCGACGTCGGTCCGTTCGACGGTTTCGCCGCGCCCGATGAGCACAGTGGTGACCATCTCGGGCGGGAAAAGTCCATGGCCGATCACGCCCGGCGTCGCGGCCAAGCGCGCGGCCAGCAGGCGCGGATCGTCGACCGGACCGGTGTAGTCGGCGATCACACCGCCGTCGGGGCTGTGCGGGACGTCCCGCAGCGTGACCGTGCCCAGGTGGTGCAGCGTCGCCCGCAGCCCGAAGGCCAAGAGCTCGAGGGGGATGGGCTCGTGCAACGCTGGCACCGGCTTCGAGGAGTCGGCGATCACCACGAAGCAGTCTGCAGCCGCCGCGACGATCTTCTCGCGCGTGTGCGCCCCGCCGCCGCCTTTGACCAGCCACCCGTTGGGCGCGATCTGGTCCGCGCCGTCGATGGCCAGGTCGAAGCGATCGATGTCGACGAACGGCTCGATCCGCAGCCCCAGCCCGCGTGCAGCCTCCTCGGTGCGCGGCGAGGTGGCAGCGCAGCGGATGTCGAGGGAGCGCGCCGCCAGTGCGGGGAGGAGGTAGGCCACGGTCGACCCGGTGCCCAGTCCGACCGTCATGGACGGCTCGACGAACTCGGCCGCGGCCTCCGCAGCGACCTGCTTCTCCCTCTCGGTGCTCACGCCTCTGCGTCTCCGTGCTCATGGGGGCGTGGGTGGGCCCGACGCCGATGGAACCCGCTGATTCTGGCAGGCTCCGGGGCGAGCGCACCGCTGTTCACCGGGACCGGCAGAAGGAGGAGGAGATGACTGAGAGCACCGTGACGGGTGCCGACGTCTTCGTGATCTTCGGCATCACCGGCGACCTGGCCAAGAAGATGACCTTCGCTGCCCTCTACCGGCTCGAGGTCCGCGGGATGATCCCCTGCCCCATCGTGGGGGTCGCCCTGGACGACTGGTCCGACGACGTGTTGCGCTCGCACGCCCGCCAGGCCATCGAGGACTCGGGCGAGACGATCGACGAGACGGTGTTCGGTCGGCTCGCGGCACGCCTCTCCATGGTCTCGGGCGACTACGACGACCCCGACACCTACGCCAAGGTGGCCACCGCAATCGAGGGCAGCCACGATCCGGTCTTCTATCTCGAGATCCCGCCCTCCTTGTTCGGTCGCGTCGTCGAGGGACTGAGCGCAGTAGGCCTGACCAAGCGAGCCCGTATCGTCGTCGAGAAGCCCTTCGGGCACGACCTGGCCTCGGCGAAGGCTCTGAACGCGGAACTTCGCAAGCTGCTCGAGGAATGGCAGATCCTGCGCATCGACCACTTCTTGGGCAAGGAGCCCGCGATGGACATCTTGTTCTTGCGATTTGCCAACGTCGTCTTCGAGCCGCTCTGGAATCGCGAGCGGATCGAGTGCGTGCAGATCACGATGGCGGAGGACTTCGGCGTCGAAGATCGCGGCAGCTTCTACGACCCGGTCGGTGCGCTGCGCGACGTCGTGCAGAATCATCTCCTCCAGATCGTCGGGCTCTTTGCCTCCGAACCGCCGGCGACCGCCGACGCCGACGGGTTGCGGGACAAGCGGGTCGAAGTCTTTCGTGCCATCCCCGACGCCAAGCCGAGGTACTACGTGCGCGGCCAGTACGACGGGTACCTCGACGTGCCCGGCGTCGCTAAGGACTCCAAGACCGAGACCTTTGCCGCCCTGCGCCTCCACATCGACAACTGGCGCTGGTCTGAGGTGCCCTTTTTCATCCGGGCAGGCAAAGCGTTGGCCGTCCGGGCGACGGAGGTGCGCATCATCTTCAAGCGGCCGCCGCGATTGGCTTTCGCTGCGGAGCTCGAGCCCCACCCCGACGAGTTCATCCTGCGCATCGATCCCGATCCCGGCGCAGACCTGATGATCCAGGCCAAGACACCCGGGGCCCAGACGACCCGCGACGTCGACCTCTCCTTGGTCTTCGCTCAGGAGCTCGGCTCGCTGCCCGAGCCCTACGAGCGCCTCCTTGGCGACGCGTTGCACGGACAGGCGGCGCTGTTCACCCGGGAGGACAGCGTGGAGGAGACCTGGCGCATTGTCCAGCCCCTGCTCGACGCGCCGCCGCCCGTTGAGACGTATGCGCGGGGGAGTTGGGGACCGGCCGGAGCCGACGCTCTGGTGGCGGGTTACCCACGTTGGCGCGAGCCGTGGCTCGGGGACCGCAGCTGCTGACACAGGCCACGACGGCGCCGGCGGCCGGCGGCCGGCGCCCCCTCGCTCAGCCGCCGAGCTCGCTCCGCATGAACCCGACGGACTTCTCCTGCATCTCACGTGCTTGGTGCTCAATGAAGCGTTCGACGACGGGGCCGGCGCCGAAGATCTTCACCCGCGCCTCGAGTGAGAAGGTCTCCACCGTACTGCCGCCGTCACGCGTGAAGACGATGGACCCGTCGATGTGCGTCTTGTCCGCCATGGTGCCCGGCGTCATGGTGAAGGTCGTCGTGGAGGAGGCCGGATCGTAGGTGCTCACCTCGGTGGTGACGACCTCCTCGCCGAAGATCTTCCGTACCGGTCCCGGCATCGGGGGCCGCTGCCCGTAGCGCAGCGTGCGCACGAGGCCGCTCGTGAGATCGCCCTGCTGGGACACCACCTCGGCGGAGGTCGAGCCGAGGCACTCGAGATGCAGGCGGACCGCGAAGTCGGGATCGTAGTAGAGGGCCCAGAACTCATCGGGCGTGCAGTCCCAGCCGTAGGTCAAGGAGAGCTTCACGGTGCGAGGTCGAAGAGCATGTGGTGGGCCAGATCGCCGACAAGGTCGATGGTGATGTGCATGGTAGCCACCTGCCATCCGCCGTCAACCTGTGTGTAGGTGTGCCGGTAGCGGCCGGCGATGACGGGTTGGAGCGCCAGGGCGCCGGGCACCGCCTGGAGAACCGTGAAGTAGGAGCGGCTCGCCGCTGTTGCGCCGTCGTCGGCTACCTCAACGATGACGTTGGTCATGACGTGTTTGGTGCGCGGGGTCCCGTCCTCGTAGCGCCGGGTGCTGCGGACGTAGAGGGTCTCGATGGCCTCTCGTCCGCTGACGGCGTTCCCGAAGCCCTCGAACGTCAACGTGGCGTGCGCGAAGAGCTCGCCGATGCCGGCGAAGTCCCCGGCGTCGATTCGCTCGGCGTAGGTGTAGATGAGGCTGGCGATCGCCATCTCGTCCGATTGCAGCACGGGCGAGATTGTGGCACGACCGGTCGGCTGCAGTGCAGCCCGGAACGTCTGCGACCCGTCTGCCGCGGTCGCTGGCCGTCGCCCCCACCAGCACGAATGCCACCGGCCGCAGGTCGACGACCGCCAAGTACTTCGTCGAACTGCAACCGGCAGCATCCCCCACCCGCATCGCTGCGGGCCGCACCACAAGTGAACCGAACAACGGTTCAGCTTGGCAATACGTGAATTGTCGTACAGACTCGCGCCGCACGATCTGCTCAGGAGGTTCAGGTGGTGGAGACGGGTCTGGGTCGGACGGACCTCGAGGCGCTGCTCGACGTGGTCGCCGGGCTGGCCGCCGTGCGGCCGTTGGCGGATCTTCGGGCCGACACCGTGGCGGCGTTGCCGACCCTGGTCTCGTCCGACCATCCAGCCTGGAACGAAGTTGACCCCGACACGGGTCAGATCGCGGCGGCGATCCCCCTCGAGTTCGAGCGGAGCATCGGCGACCGGATGCCCGAACTGACGGCCGTCTTCGCTGCGCATGTCGACGAACATCCGGTCATCGCCAACTACCGGCGCACCGGGAACGGTCGGCCTCAAGCCATCTCCGACTTCGTGAGCGCGGAAGCCTTCCACGCGACCGCGTTGTATCAGGACTTCTACGCCGTGTTCGGCACCGAGGACCAGATGAGTTTCGTGCTGCCCGCACCGGACGTGACCATCGGCATCACCGTCGATCGTCCTGATCGCAGTTTCAAACCCCGGGACCGCGAGATCCTCAACCTGCTGCGACCGCATCTCATTCAGGCCTACCGGAACGCCGTCGCCCTCGAGGCGGCGAAGGCCGCGCTCGAGGCGCTCGACTCGTTGTCCGAGGCGAGCGGCGATGGTGTGATCGTGCTCGACCGGCTTGGGAACATTGTTCACAGCACGCCGACTGCGTGCGCACTGCTCGACCGCCACTTTTCCGGCCACCCGAAAACCAGCCTCCCGACGGAGCTGGCCGACTACGTCGCCCGCACCGGCTCGCAGAGCGCGCCGGCCTGGCCGATGATGCAGGACGGGCTGGTCGTGCGTCGGCTGAGCAGTGCCGGCACCACGGTGCTCGTGCTTGGTCCTGCCGGTGGCACCCCTGCCCCCGCCGCACTGCGCGAGCTCGGGCTCACCCCCCGCGAGGCCGAGGTGCTCACCCACATCAGCATGGGCATCTCGACCAAGGAGACTGCCACGCGTCTCCAGATCAGCCCACGCACGGTCGACAAGCATGTGGAGCGGTCGCTGGCCAAGCTCGGCGTCGACAACCGCCTCGCTGCTGCGAACCTCATCAACCAGATTGCCCCGTGATCCTTCGGCCATAGGCGCTGACCGAGGCGGGTGGGCGATCGCGTCGCCGACGGATCACTGGCCGAGGAGCCGGCCCATCGCCGCGGCCACTTTGCTCGGGCGACCGCGTCTCGCCTCGCTACGGTCGGCGAGCTTCATCGTGAACAGGCCCGCGTTGACCCCCAGCCAGCGCAGCGGCTCGGGCTCCCGAGCGCGGTGAGCGGTGTCCCACCCATGGCAGGCGCACGAGCGCCGTGTCCGCGCCGGTGATGAGGTCGGCCAGCGTGCGCCCGGCCAGGTTCGTGGTGGCCACGCCGTCGCCGACGTAGCCGCCGGCCCACGCGAGGCCGCCGGCTTGGTCGAAGCCGACCGAGGAGTGCCAGTCGCGCGGGATACCGAGCGGCCCACCCCAGGCGTGAGTGAAGCGAGCACCCGCGAGGGCCGGGAAGAGCTCGGTGAGCGTCTGGCGCAACAGCGCGTGAACGCCCGGCTCGGCATCGAAGGAGGCGCGCACGGCCGAGCCGTAGTGGTACGGCGCGCCACGTCCACCGAAGGCGATGCGGCCGTCGGCGGTGCGCTGTCCGTAAATGATGAGGTGCCTGTAGTCGGTGAACGAGGCGCGGCTCTCGAGCCCTGCGTCCGACCAGAAGTCGTCGCCGAGCGGCTCGGTCGCCACCATGAGGGAGTACACGGGGACGATGTCGCGGTGGGATCCCGGCAGCGTCGGCGTCCAGGCCTCCGTCGCCCGCACGACAACGTCCGCCCGCACGGTGCCGCCTCGCGTCACCACGGAGGCGGGCGAGCCCGGGCGAAGGTCGAGGACTTCGGAATGCTCGAAGATCCGGACCCCGCGACGCTCGACGGCATCGGCCAGCCCGCGGGCCAGGAGCGCCGGCTGCAGCACTGCGCAGTGCGGGGTGAAGGTCGAGCCGAGCGCGCTGGTGGCGCCGATCAGCTCGTGCGTCTCCTCGGGACCGAGCCAGCGCAGATCCTCCTCCGTGCGGCCGAGCGCACGCGCCTCGTCCACCTCGGCCAGCGCGCGGGATCGCTGGGCTTCGCTGCGCACCAGGTCGACCGTGCCACCCTTGGCGAAGTGGCACTCGATCCCCTCGCTGGCCGCGGTGGCGCCGACGACATCGACGGTCTCTTCCATGGCCCTGCGCATGGCGCGCATGGGGTCGCGGCCGTGCTGCCGGGCCAGCGCACTATCCGATGTGGCGAACAGAGCTGAGCACCATCCGCCGTTCCGGCCCGACGCGCCGAAGCCGGCTACCTCGCGCTCGATGACGGCGACACGGAGTGTCGGGTCCGCCAGCGCGAGTGCGTACGCGGTCCACAGGCCCGTGAAGCCGGCACCGACGATGCAGACGTCGAGCTGGAGGTCTTCGCTGAGCGCGGGGCGGGGTGGCACGGGGGCCGGGACGGCCTCCCACCACAATGAGAGCCGCTGATAGCCCGAGGCCGCGCCTGGCGCTACATCCGGCGCCACGCCTCGGAGAGCACCTCGTGCAGCGTCGAAGCCATGAAGTCGATCTCCTCCTGGCCGCAGATGAGTGGCGGGGACAGCTGCACGACGGGGTCGCCGCGGTCGTCGGCCCGGCAGATGAGCCCGGCCTCGAACAATGCGCCCGAGAGGAACCCGCGCAACAGCCGTTCGGACTCCTCGTCGTCGAATGACTCGCGCGTGTCCTTGTCCTTGACGAGCTCGATCCCGTAGAAGAACCCCGCGCCGCGGACGTTGCCCACGATGGGCAGGTCGTAGAGGCCTTCGAGCGCGCTCCGGAACGACATCTCGGTCGCCTGCACGTGCTGCAGGATGTGCTCTCCCTCGAAGACGTCGAGGTTGGCCAACGCCACCGCGCAGCTGACGGGGTGCCCGGCGAACGTGAAGCCGTGCAAGAACGACGCGCCGGGGCCGAGGAAGGGTTCCATCAGGCGGTCCGACGCGATCATGGCGCCCAGCGGCGCGTAGCCCGACGTGAGGCCCTTGGCCACCGTGATGATGTCGGGCTGGTAGTCATAGCGCAGCGCGCCGAACCAATGACCCAGCCGGCCGAACGCGCAGATGACCTCGTCGGAGACGAGCAGGACGCCGTGGCGGTCGCAGATCTCGCGGACGCGCTGGAAGTAGCCCGGCGGGGGAGGGAAGCAGCCGCCGGCGTTCTGCACCGGCTCGAGAAAGACGGCCGCGACCGTATCCGCGCCCTCGCGCTCGATGGCCCGTTCGATCTCGTCCGCGGCCCACCGGCCGAAGGCGTCCTCGTCGTCGGCGAAGACCTCGGCCCGGTAGAAGTTGGTGTTGGGTACCTTGATCGCGCCGGGCACCAGCGGCTCGAAGGGTGTGCGCAGCTCGGGGATTCCGGTGATGGAGAGTGCGCCCATGGACGTGCCGTGGTACGCGATGGAGCGGCTGATCACCTTCGTACGTTGGGGCTGGCCGGTGATGCGGAAGTACTGGCGGGCGAGCTTCCAGGCTGACTCGACCGCCTCCGAGCCCCCTGTGGTGAAGAAGACCCGGTTGAGGTCGCCGGGCGCGTAGCCGGCGACCCGCTCGGCCAGTTCGATCGCCCGAGGGTGGGCATAGGTCCAGAGCGGGAAATAGGCCAGTGTGCCCGCCTGTTTCGAGCCGGCCTCGGCCAGTTCGGTGCGGCCGTGGCCGATCTGTGACGTGAAGAGCCCCGCCAGGCCGTCGAGATAGCGCTTGCCGTGCTGGTCCCAGACGTAGGCGCCTTCGCCGCGGACGATCACCGGCACCTCGTGGTCCGCGTAGGAGCCCATTCGGCTGAAGTGCATCCACAGGTGTCGCCGCGCCTGCGTGCTCAGGTTGGAATTCTCGGGATTTGTCGTGCTCATCGTTCCTCCGCTTGGCGACCGTGGTGGCCGCTCACCGTGTTCCCCAGGTGTAGGTCTGCTTGGCCAGCTTCAGGTACAAGAAGGTCTCGGTCGTCCGCACCCCGGGGATGGCACGCACCGAGTCGTTCAGGACGTGGAGCAGGCGCTCGTCGTCCTCACAGACGATCTCGGCCAGGATGTCGAACGAGCCCGCGCACATCACCACGTAGTCGACCTCTGGCATGGACGAGAGCTTGTCGGCCACTCGGCGCACGTCACCCTCCACCGAGATGCCGATCATCGCCTGGCGGGTGAAGCCCAACTGCAGGGGGTCGGTGACCGCGACGATCTGCATGATTCCCGACTCGCGTAGGCGCTGGACCCGGCGGCGCACCGCCGCTTCGGAGAGCCCGACCGCCTCCGCGATGGCGCCGTAGGGCTGACGGCCGTCGCGCTGGAGTGCCTCGATGATGGCCCGATTGGGCGCGTCGAGAAGGGTGCCGGCCGTCTGGGCGTCTGGTGGGCCGCCCGGCCTCCCCTGCTCGTCTGCACGGGTCATCGCACACCTCCCTTCGGTCGCCTGTCAGAGGACTAACCCCTGATATGCAGAATTGTGTCATCTCAATAGCCTCAGTCAAGCTGAATCCGTCACATTCAGGGCCCAATATTGCGAAAACGCTTGTTGAGACAACAGGCATCTGTGATTCTGTACCGAGGGGCCACGGCCGAGGAATGACCTGAAGGGAGCAGGATGCGCAGGTTGCAGAATTTCGTCGGGGGCGCCTACCGCGATGCCGAGGATGGGCCCATTGCCCCGCTCATCGACCCCAGCACCGGAGAGCCCTTCGCTGAGGCTCCGGTCTCGGGGGCAGCCGACGTGGACGCCGCGCTCCAGGTGGCGGCGGCGGCGTTCACCTCGTGGCGCCGGACGACCCCGTCGGAGCGCAGCCTGGCGTTGTTCCGCATCGCCGATGCCTTCGAGGCCCGGGCCGAGGACCTCGTCCGGGCCGAGTGTGAGAACACTGGCAAGCCGTTCCAACTGACCATGGACGAGGAGATCCCACCCATGGTCGACCAGATCCGCTTCTTCGCGGGCGCCGCACGGCACCTCCAAGGGCTGGCTGCATCGGAGTACATGGTCGGCCACACCTCGTTCATCCGGCGCGAGCCGCTCGGCGTCTGCGGGGCCGTGACGCCGTGGAACTACCCCATGATGATGGCGGTGTGGAAGTTCGCGCCCGCCCTGGCTGCCGGGAACACCATGGTCCTCAAGCCTTCGG
This sequence comes from uncultured Acidimicrobiaceae bacterium, assembly GCA_963736225.1. Lineage (GTDB taxonomy): Bacteria > Actinomycetota > Acidimicrobiia > Acidimicrobiales > RAAP-2 > Bog-473. The sequence goes on from CAVTOF010000005.1 coordinate 371,018, forward strand.
ACACGACGCCGGTCACCACGCTGCTGATGGCCGAGATCATGGCCGAGTATGTGCCGCCCGGCGTCTTCAACGTCGTCTGCGGTGACCGCGAGACCGGCCGGGCGCTTGTTGTTCATGAGACGCCCGCCATGGTGTCGGTGACCGGGTCGGTGCGCGCCGGCATGGAGGTGGCGGCCGCGGCCGCTCCCACCCTCAAGCGCGTCCACCTCGAGCTCGGTGGCAAGGCGCCGGTGATCGTCTTCGACGACGCCGACCCGGTCGCGGCGGCCGAGGGTATCGCCGGGGCCGGCTACTTCAACGCGGGCCAGGACTGCACGGCGGCCACCCGCGTGCTGGCGTCGCCCCGCGTGCACGACGACCTGCTGGCCGCGCTGGTGGAGCAGGCTGAGGGCACAACCGTCGGCGGCACCGACAACGAAGACGCCGACTATGGGCCGCTGAACAACGCTAACCAGCTCGAGCGGGTACGTGGCTTTCTCGAGCGCGTACCGTCCCACGCCTCGGTCGCCACCGGGGGCTCGCAGGTGGGAGAGCGTGGCTATTGCTTCGCGCCGACCGTGGTCTCGGGATTGCACCAGGACGACGAGATGATCCAGTCGGAGGTGTTCGGGCCGGTCATCACGATGCAGGAGTTCAGCGGCGAGACGGAAGCACTCGAGTGGGCCAACGGCGTGCAGTACGGGCTGGCGTCGTCGGTGTGGACCCGCGACCACGGGCGGGCCATGCGCATGGCACGGGACCTCGACTTCGGCTGTGTGTGGATCAACACCCACATCCCACTGGTGGCCGAGATGCCTCATGGTGGTTTCAAGCGCTCGGGCTACGGCAAGGACCTGTCCGCGTACGGGTTCGAGGACTACACGCGCATCAAGCACGTCATGAGCAACATCGAGGAGTAGCCCATGATCATCGGCGTCCCCAGCGAGATGAAGACCGACGAGTGGCGCGTCGCGTTGACGCCGGCGGGTGTGCGCGAGCTCACGTCGGCGGGACACACGGTCCTCGTCGAGCGGGGCGCCGGCAACGGCTCGGCCATGGCCGACGCCGACTTCGTCCGCACCGGCGCCAAGATCGTCGATGATGCCGACGAGGTGTGGGGGTCAGCCGACCTCGTCTGCAAGGTGAAGGAGCCCGTCGCCGAGGAGTTCCACCGCCTCGGGGCCCGGCGCGAGCAGACGCTCTTTACGTACTTGCACCTGGCGGCGTCGAGGGAGTGCACCGACGCGCTGGTCGCGGCCGGCAACGTCGCCATCGCGTACGAGACCGTGCGCCTGGAGGACAACTCGCTCCCCCTCCTCGCTCCGATGAGCGAGGTGGCGGGGCGGATGGCTCCGCTCATGGGCGCACACCATCTCATGCGGCCCGGTGGCGGCCGCGGCGTCCTCATCTCGGGCGTGCCGGGCGTGCGCTGCGCCCGCGTCGTGATCCTCGGTGCGGGTGTGGCAGGCTTCGCCGCCGCCACCATGGCCGTGGGCATGCACTCGGAGGTGTTCGTCCTCGACCGCAACCTCGACCGCCTGCGCGAGGTCGACCATCATTTCCGCGGCGCGCTCGAGACCATCGCCTCGTCCCAGCACGCCATCGAGGAGGTCTGCCTCGACGCTGACATCGTGATCGGTGCCGTGCTCGTGGTCGGTGCACGCGCCCCACACCTCGTGTCCGACGCGTTGGTCGAGCAGATGCGGCGGGGCTCGGTGCTGGTCGACATCGCGGTGGACCAGGGTGGGTGTTTCGAGTCGACCCGTCCGACGACACATTCGAACCCGACCTTCGAGGTGCACGGCTCCATCTTCTATTGCGTGGCCAACATGCCGGGCGCGGTGCCGCACACGTCGACGCACACGCTGGCCAACGCAACGTTGCCCTACGTGCTGAACATTGCCAACCAGGGATGGCAGCGAGCCGTGCAGACCGACCACGCGCTCGCCGAGGGCGTCAACGTCGTGGCCGGCAAGATCGTCTACAAGCCGGTGGCCGAGGCGCACGGCCTCGCTTACACGCCGTTGGCGAAACTGCTCGACTGAGCTCCGGCCCCCAGGAGGCATCACCTCGGCCCCGATCGCTCCCACGAGCCGTCGGGTACGGTGACGTCCGAGTTCGGCGGGATCGATGCTGAGACCGGAGGCGACATGACACCGCGGATTGCCATCATCGGTGGCGGGAGCGCCCACTGGACGCCCCGACTGCTTTTGGACTTCGTCAACACGCCGTCACTTGCCGAGTGCCACGTCGTGCTGATGGACATCGACCCTGAGAGCCTGGTGCCTGCCCAGGCGTTGGCCGACCACATCGTCTCCGTCTCCAAGGCGGGCCTGCAGACGACGACCACCACGGAGCTCGATGCCGCGCTCGACGGCGCCCAGTTCGTGATCACCGGGTACTCGGTGGGCGGTTTCGACGCGATGCGTCATGACCTCGAGATTCCCGAGCGCTACGGCCTGCCCCAACCGGTGGGCGACAGTGTCGGCCCCGGTGGCATCTCGCGCGCGTTGCGGAGCGTGCCGGTGACAGTCGCCATCGCGCGAGCGATGGAGAACCGGTGTCCCGAGGCTCTCCTCGTCAATGTGAGCAATCCCCTCACTGCGTTGTGCCGGGCGGTGACCCGAGAGACGTCCGTGTCGGCAGTGGGACTCTGCAACGAGCTCGTAGGACTGACGTGGGCGATGAGTCTTCTCTTCGATGTCGGGATGCACGAGGTCGATCCAGTGGTCGGCGGCGTCAACCACCTGCCGCTGGTCACGTCGCTGCGTATCGGCGGATCAGACGGGTTCCCGATGCTGCGCTCCCTGATGGAGCAGCCCGTCACGGATCTCGACGACCCGATCTGGATGGACCCTCCGGCCGGCAGCCACTGGCGCAAGGTGTCGACCGGAGAGAAGTGGACGAAGGGTGACGTGCTCGCGAACAACCGCCTGAAGCTCGAGCTTCTCCGGCGTTTTGGGGTACTCCCCGGATCGTCTGACACCCACGTGGCCGAGTTCTTTCCGTGGTTCGTCACCGAAGCCAGTGGCTTCGGTGACGACTGGTGCGTCCACCACTACGGCATCGATGGGCATCGGGCGGACAAGGAGGAGGACGAGGCCGACCTGGCCTCGCTCACTGTGGGTGAGGAGCTTCCGCCGTGGTCCTCAGGCGAGCTCGTCGCCCCGCTCCTCGATGCGATCGTGTCCGACCAAGAGCGACACCTGCCGGTGAACCTACCCAACACCGGTCAGGTCGTCGGCCTCGACCACGGACCCGTGCTCGAGTGCATGGGCGTGGTGAATGCGACCGGTGTCAACCCCCGCGATCGTGTCCAGGTGGATTCCGTACTCGGCGAGTGCCTGCGGCGCGTCGTGTACTCACAGGAGCGGACGGTCGAGGCGGCCCTGACCGGCGACCGGACTCTGGTGCTCGAGGCCATGCTCACCGACCAGATGGCGGGCCGCCTGCCCTACGAGCACGTCGTCGCCATCACCGACGAGTTGCTGGCGGCCACCGCGCCGTGGCTGGACCAGTTCGCCCACTGAGGCTGCCGGCCGGGTCGGAGCCGCGACGGTGTTCGGCTTGGCAGAACACTTAGCCCGGCTCGGTTCCGACCACCGACACGAAGGACACCATCTCGCCGGGGTATCCCCCGAGGTTGTGCGTCATGGCGAGGCCGCGGTCGACGGTCGCAATCTGGCGATCGGCCGGGGCCTCGCGCCGCAACTGGAGCCAGCACTCGAAGAGCATGCGCAGGCCTGAGGCGCCCACCGGGTGACCGAAGCTCTTGAGGCCGCCGTCGGGGTTGACGGGGAGTTCGCCGTCGAGGGCGAAGGTACCGGCTAAGACCTCTTTCCACGCCGTGCCGCGGGGAGCGAAGCCGAGGTCTTCCATCAGCACGAGTTCGGTGGGGGTGAAGCAGTCGTGCACTTCGACCATGGCGAGTTGGCGCCGCGGGTCGGTGATGCCGGCCTGCGCGTAGGCGTCGACCGCCGTGGCCTCGCACTCGGGGAAGTGCGTGTAGTCGTAGCCGGGATCGATCAGGCCCGATCCGCTGCCTGCCGCGAACGACAATGCCTTGACGTAGAGCGGCGTGTCCGTATAGCGGTGCGCGTCCTCTGCGCGCACGACGATGGCCGCCGCCGCGCCGTCGGCCACGCCCGCGCAGTCGAAAACGCCGAGGGTGCCGGCGAGGCGCGGGGAGCTGCGCACGGCCTCCTTGGTGATCTCGCGCCGGAATTGCGCACGTGGGTTCCGCGCGCCGTTGTAGTGGTTCTTCACCGCGATGGAGGCGAGCACGTCGGCCATCGTGTCGTCGTCCACGCCGTACTTCTGGCCGTAGGCGGGCGCCACCATCGAGAACATTGCTGCCGCGGTCAGGGTGCGCGCGGTGCCGTCATTGGGCGGGTTCACCGCGTTGAGGCCCTGGTATCCGCTGTCCTTGACCTTCTCGGCCCCGACCGCCATCGCCATGTCGTACGCGCCCGACGCGACGGCGTAGACCGCGCCGCGCAGCGCCTCGGAACCCGTGGTGCAATAGTTCTCCACCCGGGTGACGGGCTTATTCGTGAGCTGGAGCGGCCGGGCCAGGGTGATGCCGCTCATCCCGCTCTGCGCGGTGCCGAACCAGTACGCGTCAACGTCCTCTTTGCTGACTCCGGCTGAGGTGAACGCGTCGGTGCTGGCGTCGACGATGAGATCGTCGAGCCCCTTCTCCCAGAGCTCGGCGAAGGCGGTGCAGCCCATGCCGACGATGGCCACTTTGTCGCGAACGCCGTGCGAACCCATCAGGTGCCTCCTCTTGTGCGCACCGGGCGCGCCTTCCAGAAATAATCGTGGATGCCGTCCGCGCTGAAAAGGCGGCGGAACGTCATCTCTACCCGGCTCCCGGACCTGATCTCCTCGGGGTCGGCGTCGGTCAGCTCGACCGGGTAACGCCCACCGCCGTCGAAGTCCACGATGGCGAAGACGATCGGCGGGCTGGGTGAGTAGGCCAGACGGTCGATGGTCGAGGTCACGACCGTGCCGGTCGTGTCGGCCATGGCGACCGGGTCCATGTCGTCGATGGCCCCGCCCACCATCGAGACGCGCGACGGCGGCAGGTGCAGCGCGCCCGAACTGCGATCCTTCGACCCCACGAAACCGAACTTCCACTCCTCGCTGCGGTGCGCCGCCGAGCTCGAGACCCGCGACGGCTCCGGCCGCCGCGGCGGTTCGGGTCGGAGCTGGCCCCGCCAGGCGAGGAACTTGGCGTAGGTGATTGGTGCCCCGCCCGCGACCTGGTCGGCCACTGGCCGGGCCGGGTGCCACTCCCCGAGTGCTGCGGTCGTGCGGAGCACCACCGCGTCGGCGCCGTCGGCCAGATGGAGGACGACGACGACCGTGCCCGGTGCCACACGCTCGGCGGCCATCGATTCGAGTGCGGCGGCCAAGACGAGGAGAGGGTGTGCCGTTCCGCTCTGCCCGACGGTCGCGGCAAGGTCATCGGCCAACACCCCCTCGGCCAGGCCGAGTTTCTTCGTGATGGCGGACACGGCGCGTCCGTGCATCCCGGTGACCACCAGCCGGCCGATGTCGCTGTTCTCGAGGCCGGCCGCTTTCAGCCCGCGGGCCAGCGCATCGCGGCCGACGGAGACGTAGCGGTTCTCACCGAAACGCTCCTCCCACAGCCTGGATGTGCGCTCGCCCGGCGTCCGCCAGCGGTCGGTGAACTCGTCGGACGCGGAGGCCATCGCCACGAGCTGGGCGAGCACCTCGGTGTCATCCCCCTCGCCGACCAGCGCGGCCGCACCAGCGTCACCCCCGGCGGCCTCGTCGCCGCTGGTCGGGAGGCCGTCGCGCATGTCGGTGGCAACGACAAGCGTGGTTCCGCGGCTCACGAGGGCGCTGCACAGCGCGCCCATCCCCGAGCGAAGGGCGCCGCCGAAGTCGTAGGCGGCCACGTCACCGGGCAGGCGCAGCGCCGCCGCGACGGCGGTGGCGTTCGTCTTGTCCAGGTACGCAGGCGAGGAGGTGGCGAGCCAGAGGGCATCGGGCGCGCGGCCGGGCGCCCCACGCAGCGCCAGCCGGGCCGCCTCCACGCCGAGTGTGGTGGTGTCCTCGTCGTGGGAGGCCACGGCCCGGGTCCCCTTGCCGCCCCCGGCCTCCATGAAGCTGGCGATCTCCGCCCTGGCGAGCCGCCGGTACGGGACGTAGCCGGCGGCGCTGATGATGCCTCGCACGGCGCTGGAGCCTAACGGCTCGCCCTCCCGCCTTCTGACGGGTCGTCAGATCGAAACGGCCGGGCGGCGGGCCCTGCCGCCCCGGGGCAGCACGCGCGCCCACCTGTCGCCGATCCGGCGCTTTGGGCCTGGTCGCGGAACCCGCCGCGCCGCGGGTCCGAGGGGGCAGACTGTCCTCTCATATGGCGGATGTACCGGTTCCCGACGACCCGCCGCCGTCCGGCGATCAGCCGGGGCTGGCCCAGCGCGTCTCCGACGCCGACCGAGATCGCACCGTCACCCAGCTGCGAGAGCACGTCGTCGAGGGCAGGCTCACGCTCGACGAGTTCTCCGAGCGGGTCGGGCGGGCGCTCGAGGCTCGCAGCAAGGGCGAACTCGCTGCGGTCATGACCGACCTGCCCGTGCCTGAGACGCCTCCGGAGCGGGTAACCGAGACCGCTATAGAGTGTATGCCGGTCACCCAACGCAAGCGGCGGCGCTGGCACATCGCCGTCCTGAGCGGGCACAGCACCAAAGGCCGCTGGCGCATCAGCGGCAAGACGAATGCGGTGGCCGTCCTGGGCGGCTGCGACATGGACCTGCGCCGGGCCGAGATCGAGGGCCCCGAGGTCTCCATCACGGCCTTCGCCTTCATGGGGGGCATCACCATCACCGTCCCCGAGGGCTTCGACGTCGATCTGCAGGGCTTCTCGTTCATGGGCGGGCGCGATTTGAAGCTGCGCGACGTACCCCGTGTCCCCGGCTCGCCGCTCATCGTGGTGCGTGGCTTCGCCGTGATGGGCGGGATCGAAGTCAAGAGCCGGCCCAACCGGATCAAGCGCCGGCTCGGCCGTGGGGCTGCCGCGGGCCTGCCCGAGACCGAGAACGAGGACGATCTCGACGACGATCCACGCGTGTCCCTCGGTCCGGCCACGCCGCCGGTTCCGCGCACGCCCCCTGTGCCACCCCCACCCGCGCCGGCCGCGGCGACCGCCCACGCCACGACCTCGTCGACCCCGACCGCGACGCCTCCGCCCGCAGACCTCGCCGCCGCCGTCCCCAGTGTCGCCACCGATGGCACGGTGACGATCCTCTTCTGCGACATGGTCGACTATGCCGGCATGACCGAGCGCCTGGGAGACCGGGTCTCGCGGCAGCTGTTGCACGAGGAACACCGCCTGATCCGCGAGGCATTGACGCGTCACGGCGGACGCGAGGTCAAAGTACAGGGCGACGGGTTCATGGTCGCGTTCGGCGGGGCCGCCCGCGCGCTGCGATGCGCGATCGATATCCAGCAGACAACGCACACCTACGTCCCTCCGGCGGGGATGGAACCGATCGCGGTGCATATCGGCGTCCACACCGGCGACGCGCTGGCCGAGGACGGCGACTATCTCGGCCACACGGTGATCGTCGCGAGCCGGCTCGCCGACGTCGCGGGCCCCGGCGAGATCCTGGTGTCGTCGCTTTCGCAACAGCTCGTCCAAGGTTCGGGGGAGTTCACCTTCGCGGGACATCGCGAGACGCAATTGAAAGGCATGGCGCGGGCACAGCTGTCAGCGACGCTCGCTTGGGTGCAGTGAACGGATGAACACGGAGTCGCAGATCGGCGTCTGGGAGGAAGCAGGTCTGTACGATCCCAACGACACCAACGCCCCGGATCGTCTGGCTCTGCTCACGTACTTGAGCGAGCGCGGCGCCACCATCGAGCAGATGGTCGAGGCGCACCACGCGGGCGCACTCCCCGGTGTCGCGAGCGATCTCGTAACCCAGCGCGCGACGCCGATGGTGACCGCGCGCGACATCGCGGCGCGCAGTGGTGTCGCCGAGCGCGATGTGCTGCGCGTTCTGTTGGCCGCCGGCATCCCCGCGCAGGCCGATACCGAGCTCCCCGCGGACCTCGTCGGTTTGCTCGATGCGTTCAAACTGGGATCCGCGTTGATGGGAGTGGAGCCCATCCTCGCGTTCACGCGCGTACTCGGCGCGGCCGCCATCAACGTGGCCGAGTCCGCCATCGCGCTGTTCTTTGCCGAGTTCGGACCGGGCAGCGTGCGCGAGGGACACGACGAGCTGTCCCGTGCTCTCATCTCCGAGGCGGCGACGCGGGCGTTCATCGGTGTCCCCGACGCCCTCGGGCACATGGTGCTGGACGCCTTCGAACGCGCCCAGCGCCGGGCCCAACTGGCGCGGCCGTGGTCGGAGCCCGGGGCCGACGATGCCCTGGTACTCGAGGGCTCGACCGAGGTGGTCGCGCTGGGCTTTGTCGACCTCGTCAGCTCGACCGCCTGGGCCCAGTCCCTCGGTCTGCGCGAGCAGAGCCTTGCCCTGACCCGCTTCGAATCGGCCGCGTGGTCGAGCGCGGTCCTCGCCGGAGGGCGGGTGGTCAAGATGATCGGCGACGAAGTCTTCTTCGCCGCGCCGACGGCCGATGCCGCATGTCGGATCGGTCTCGAGGTGATCGAGGCGGCAGCAGCCGACCCCGTCCTGCCGCCGGCCCGGGGCGCGGTGGGAATCGGCCCGGCGATCCCACGGGAAGGGGACTACTTCGGACCGTTGGTCAATGTCCTCTCCCGACTGGTGAAGACCGGCGCACCAGGCGAGCTCGTCGTTACCGATGCCGTGGCGGAGGCGCTTTCGCCCGACGAGTGGTCGTTGCGCCCGCTCGAACCGGCCCCCGTGCGAGGTGTCGAGGCCCCCATACAGTCGTTTCACGTGGAGCATTGCGCCCCAGCTCGTTGAGCGTTTTTCGTGTGAGAAGGACGGTGTTAACACAGCGTGTTCACGCCCGTACGCTGCTCATCGGGCGTCGCTGCCGTTGTTGGGTCGTGGTGTTAACGGAAGATCCGTCGACCGCCGTTTACGCCGCTGGCTAGTGTTAGCGCCATCGCGACCACCAAGTCATCCGTCCTGGGCCTGCGCCTCGACAACGAGCGGCGCGCATGGGTCGAAGCCATTGCTGCCGAGCAGGGCGTCAGTGTCCGCGCCGTCTTCGAGGCGCTGATCGACCGGGCGCGGGCTGACGAGGGTGCCGAGGCCGATCCCGTCGCCACCCCCGATGACGACTTCCTCAACGCGCACGCCGCTTCAGTCGCCGGGTCGTACGGCAGCCGGCACGGTCACGCTCAACATCCTCACGATCAGCACCACGGCGATCAGCACCACGGCGATCAGCACCACGGCGATCAGCACCACGGCGATCAGCACCACGGCGATCAGGACCGTGACGACTGGCTGAGGGGAATCGGGAGTGACGTCCCGGCGTCTGGCCCGGCATCGGCACCGGCCGGTGCCCTTGGATCCCACGACCCGATACCGCCGGCGATGACGCCTTTGCTCTGCATCCGCCACGTCGCCGCCCTGCCCCGACATGTGCTGGGTGTGGCGGGCTCACTCGTGCGCTCGCTGGTCGAGGTCAACGGCCGACACGCCCGCGCCTGTGCCCGCGACAACTGGCGGATCGTCTCCCGGTCGCTGCAATAGGGTCCTGCTCCGCCCCAAGCGCCTGGGCACCGACGCCATCGGCACGACGACCGTCGTCTCGCTGATAGCTCATGCGAGTGTTTACGGTTTCGAGGCCATCGTGTCGGGGTCCATCTGGGTGTTTACATCCGTGACCATCTGCGGTTCGACGGCCGCACACGGATCGCCTGCACCTCGATGCGCTGTTAACACCGTGTCCTCGACATCAGCGAGAGGTGTCTCGGGTCTCGGTCTTGTACTCGCTTGTGCCCGGCGGCCTGGTCACTCGGGGCAGATCGTGCCTGGTCGCGGGAGACAAGGTGCGCTGCCGGGGGGAGGTCTCATCGAGCCGCGGTCGCTGCCGTGTCGGCCCACGCCGTGCTGCTGATGGTTGCACCAACCGACTCGCCCTGAGGCGAGGTGACGCCCGAGGCGTGCTCAGTGGCAGAGAAAGCGAGGTCTGTTGCCACGGTGACGGCCAGCAGCAGGCCCTGATCTCATGAGTAGGCCCTCGCACGTAGCGACGCAAAGGGGATTCGATACGTCGGCGGCGGTGACGCTTCATTCATGAGTCCGGTTGAGCCGATCGGACACGCGAAGACGGCCGCTGAGCGACTCGGCGTGGCCGTCGCCCAGACTCCCGACACGCCCACCCAGCCGCAGGTGGCGGCCGCGCGCAACCCCCGCCCTCGATGCAGGGTCACGGTGAGCCCTGAAACGGTGGGCCTTGAAATGGACTCAGCAGAAGCGGGGGTGCGAGCGCCTCTGTGTACGGGGTCCACGCCGTCGGTCCATCGGCGCGAGCCCGCGAGATCCCCACATCTGCTGCCCACAGCTCGTCGCAGAACGTGAGGGGCCGGCAGGACAGGACGGCTTCTAACGGCGATGGCTCCGCGACGAAACGGACCGTGCCTGGCGTCGAGAGCCCAGAGAGGGGGCATCGTTGGGTCCTGGCCCGTCAACATCCCGATGGGATCGGCGAGGACAACTCAGCAGGGAGTCAGCGCCAGACAGTTGGTCGTGTCGGGGCAAGATGGCTTCCGGGCACCGCGGGGGACTCGGAGCCGCGGAGGCGGGGTGAGCGGACCCTTTTTGGGTGTTACCTCGCCTCCGGCCGAATGGCGTCGGCTAGGCGGCGATGGCCCGGGGGGTCGGATCCCCCAGGGGGCCGGATCCCCCAGGGGGCCGGATCCCCAACCCGCCCAACTTCAGAGGCAGATCTCGACCGCGACACTGTGGTTCGCCGAATCAGAGGCACTCCGGGTGTTCACACTCTTGGCGTTCGCACCCGCCGGAGCGGGCCCACTCCGTCGGCACGAGTCGAAGGCGTGGCCGCCCACGGGCGGTGGACCCCGAGTGGGCACTCGGATCAGCCAGCCAGACGACGGTGAGCCCCGGTCTCGGCTACCCGAAAAGCAAGGAGCCCAGGTCGCTTCCGGCGGAAACGACCTGGGCTCCTTCAAGCTCAGGAGCGGCGGTATGCGCTACTCCCTCGCCCCGAATGTTCTACCCACACCGTGCCGGATCACTGCAAGGAGCTCCCGTGGCCGGTAGTAGAGCATGAGGAGCAAGAAACCGAGGCTGAGCAGGACCAAAGCGACGATCAGGGTGTACCAGGTGTCCGGCCCCGAGCCGGTGAAGGCCAAGGCGCCCGTACCGGCCGCGGCCGGGGTCGCGGCCGGAGTGGTGGCCGCCGAACTGGTCGACGCCGCGGTGGACGCACCTGCCGTGTTCGGATTCCCGTTGGAGGCGGTGGGATTCGGGACGAACGAGATCGGCACCGTTCCCGTCTTCCCGCCGGAGTCGCCGAAGGCGAGTGTGCAGCTGTCGCCGGCCTGCTGCTGCGCCATTGTGGGCGGGCATGGATACGCCGCGGCGTCGGTCGCCGCGTTGCCACCGCTGCTATCGGCGGGACAGGTCGAGACCAGATAGCCGGCCCCACAGGGCGGTCCAGGCGTCGGCGAGATGATGGTAAAGGTGACTCCCGCGGGCAGGGCACCCGCAGAAGTGACGAACTTGGCGTTTGCGACGGCGATACCGCTGCACGAGACCGGGACATCCTCGCTGACGGGCGAAGGCAGTGCCACCGTCGGCTGGCCCGGAGCATTGTTGCACTCGAGCACGACGCCTTCTTTACCTGGGTCATATCCCGTACCGCTTACCGCCACGACGGTGCCGCCGTTCAGGCAGGTGCCCGGGTCGGCGGTCAGGCTCGGTGGACCGTTCGAGGTCGTCGGGGCTGGCGTGCACGCCACCGCGCCGGTGGTCGTGGTCGTCACCGTGTTCTGACCCGTGAAGTTGATGAGCTGGCTCGCAACCGTGCCTGTCACGTCCTCAAATTCAAGAACGCAGCTGTCTCCGGCGGCCTGCTGGGTCGGCGTGGGAGGGCAGGGGTAGAGGGCTGCGTCCGTCGCGCCAGGGACATTGTTCGAGTCATTGCCGGGCCCCGGCGGACCCGAAACCGGACTTTTTACGGTGAACGGGGTGGGTGTGAACGTGCCGCTGGGCGAGGTCGGGAGGATGTTGTTCGCCTTGGAGCACGAAACAGGAACGGTAATTTTTCGCGACGGCGACTAACATCGTCGGCTGACCTGGAGCGTTGCTGCACTCCATCAGACTTCCTGTGCTCGAAGCGGCAAAGCCGGCGCCAGAAGCTGTGATCGTGGCGCCCGGTGTAATGCCAGTGGTAGGAGTCGCCGTGAGCGTGGCGCCGGCTGCGCCGGCCTGCGCTGCCACGAACAACCCGCCCGCCCCCGACAACATCAGTAGTGCTGCGATCCCGACAATGACCCGCCTGTGGGTTCGTTTGAACATGATCCCCCGATCGTCTCCCTGCCACGACCGAGCCGATCCCGGACCGCGACTCCAACAACGGCCCGACCCCCGCTGAGACCAAGCCAGAACTTATGAGGCAATTGCCGGTTCGTCAAGCGGACCGGACCAGCCCATTGCGTCTTTACCCAGGAAGATGCCGACTCATACCCCCGTGGCGGGACGGGTCTGTTCGACGCTCATGCCCGTTCGAGAGCGCACGTGAGTCACGCTTGAGCGTCGCTACAAGAGCCCGCCGATGGTCGCCGTGTCGGCGATGTCTAGTAGCTGCCTGGCAGGGCGAGGCTCACATGTTCGAAGCACACGAGCAGCGCCAGCCCGACCACGGGGATCGCCAGCAGGACGACCACGAAGCGCCACCGCCGTCCCACCCAGCGCCACACGAAAACGGCCGCCACGCCGAGGGCAACAGTGAGGAGGCCCCACAGGACAGCCGGCACCCACGATGCCGAGCCCCCGCCGAGCGAGGCGGTCGAAGCCGCCGTGAGGGCCTGCTCGCCGCGCTCTCCGGCAATTGTCGTGAATTTCGGCCGTTTCGTCGTCCCCCCTTTCGAGGCCTGCCCGGTGTGGCCGTCGAAGGCAGCCGTGACAATGAGCCGCTGCGCCGCGCTGTAGCGGGGTGTGCACGTCGTGAGCGTCAGGGTGTTCTGTCCCGGAACGGTCTCGAGCACCGTGACGTCGGTGGGCGAAACGACCTGGGACTCGGTGACCGTGTAGTGGAAGAGCCCCTGCGGGGTGAGGATGTAGATGGGGTCTCCGGGCGTGAGCGCGTCGAGGTTGTAGAAGGGGTGGGCGTAGGTCGTGCGGTGCCCCGCGATGGCCACGTTGCCGGGCTCGCCCGGGAGAGCGGTGCCGGGGTAGTGCCCCGGGCCTTGCTCGAGCTGCGCTTCGCCCACTCCTTCGACGATGGCGTCCAGCAGGCCGATCCTCGGGATCGACAGCAGGCCCACCGGGTCGTTGACGGCGGGATCCGACGTCGGTGGCGCCGTCTTTTGCGAGAAGTGCAGCCCTGAGTGATGTGACGCGAGGCCACTGGCCGACGTGGGCAGCGCCTGATGCAGCTGGTGGGCCAGCTCCGACTTCAGGTGCGACTGCGCCCGTGCCTCGTAGAGGGCCGTCCCCCACAGCTGGTAGGCGACGAACGCGATGAGGAGGAGCCCGATGCCCATCAGCACCACGGCAGTCCGAACGACCACCCTCCCCGACTTGGCCATCCGAGGGAGTGTAGGAGGGCGCTCCTGACGCCTGGGATCGCGAGTGCCGCCGAGGCGCCGCTGATCCAAGCCTCGCCCTGTAGCCGGTTCCGGCGAGCGGGTCAGCGACGTCTCGTGGCCGACGATGAACGTCGCAGCCGCGCCAGTGCCACGAGTCCGACCCAGTCGGGCTCAGCCGCCTTCGCGTCCGCCTGTTTCTTTCGGTCGTGGTGGCACCAGCCGGTCCCTGCCGCTGGCTCGCCGCCGCAGCCCCGGCGGCCCATTCCCGCCACGGGAGGCACGGCGAGACGCTGCCCTATGATGACCAGCGAATCTGACGCAGCGTCAGATTCGGCGCGTCGGCCACCCCGGAGGCAGGCAATGGACTTCGAGTTCTCCCCCGAACAACTGGCATTCGTAAAAGAGGTCGAGACCTTCCTCGACGTCAACGACGACCCCGAGGTCTTCGACCTCACCAGGGAGAACATGGCCCAGATCGTCGACACGCCGAAGCGCCGCGCCTTCATGAAGTCGCTGGGCGATCAGGGCTGGCTCGGCATGACCTGGCCGAAGGAGTACGGCGGATCAGAGGGCGAGGGCGTCTACGAGTACCTCCTCAACGAGCAGCTGGCGGGCCGTGGTGGGCCGCAGATCGGCAAGGGCGTCGGCATCGTCGGCAAGACGATCATCCGCCACGGCAACGAGACCCTGAAAGAGGAGTTCCTCCCGAAGATCCTGCGAAATGAGGTGGAGTTCGCCGTCGGCTACTCCGAGCCCAATGCCGGCTCGGACGCCGCGTCCATGCAGCTGAAAGCCACCAAGGTCGACGGTGGCTGGGTCCTCAACGGCCAGAAGACGTGGACCACCTCGGCCCACTTCGCCGAGTGGTACTGGGTCGGGGCCCGCACCGACCCCGACGCACCCAAGCACGCCGGGATCACACTCTTCCTCGTCCCTATCGATCAGCCCTCCATCACGGTGAACGCCATCTGGACCATGGGCGACGAGCGCACCAACGAGGTGTTCCTCAACGACGTCTTTGTGCCCGACGAGTACGTGGTGGGCGAGGTGGACCACGGGTTCCAGTACATCTCGGAGGCGCTCGATCTCGAGCGCTTCACCATGTTCACCATCTCGCCGATCCAACAACGCTTCGAGCTCCTCGTCGAGTACGTGAAGTCGACCGTGCGCGACGGCACCCCGTTGAAGGACGACCCCGTCATCCGCCAACGCCTGGCCCAGTTGGCCACTCAGCTCGAGGTGGCGCGCGTGATCGGGCTCAAGTTCGTCTTCGAGTCCGCCAAGGGCGGTGCGGCACCGACGGCGTGGGCGTCGGAGTACAAGCTCTACGCCACGGAGCTCTCCAAGCGCCTGGCCAACGCGTCCATGGACATCGCCGGACCGGGAAGCCAACTACGCGTCAAGACACCCGAGGCACCGATGGCGGGACGATCCGAGTCGACCTACCGCTACACCGTCATCGACACCATCGGCGGCGGCGCTTCGGAGATACAGAAGAACATCATCGCCCGGCGCAAGCTCGGCCTCCCCAAGAACTTCTGAGTGCCCGACGCCGCGCCCACCGCCGCCCTGGGGCCGCTTGTCGGTATCACCGTCCTCGATCTCTCGACGGTCGGCCCCGCGGCGCGCTGCACGCGGCTGTTGGCCGACTACGGCGCTCGCGTCGTCAAAGTGGGCCCGGTCCCCAGCGCGGATGCGGCCCCCATCGAACCGCCGTTCTTCGCGTACAGCGGTCATCGCGGCATGCGCCGGGTCCAGCTCGACCTGAAGGACGACGACGGACAGGCGGCCTTTCTCGCGCTGGCCGCGGCGGCTGACGTGATCGTCGAGTCCTTCCGACCCGGTGTCGTCGATCGCCTGGGCATCGGCTACGCGGCGGTGTCGGCGCGCAACCCCGGCATCGTCTACTGCTCGACGAGCGGGTTCGGCCAGGACGGCCCGGCGTCGCAATGGGCCGGCCACGACCTCGACTACCTGGCCGTCGGGGGCTATCTGGCGATGAGCGGCCGGGGACCCGACGGCGGGCCGGCGTTGCCGGGCGCCACCATCGCCGATGCCGCCGGCGGGGGCATGCACGCCGCGCTCGCCATCACCGCGGTCCTGGCCGGCCGCGGTGCCTCAGGGCGCGGTGCGTACCTCGACGTGTCGGTGGCCGAGGGCGTGTTGTGGCTGATGTCGCTCGCCATCGACGAGCAGTTGGCGCTCGGCACCGACGTGGGGCCCGGCCACGATGTCCTCTCGGGTCGCTACGCGTGTTACGCCACCTATCGCTGCGCCGACGGGAAGTGGATTGCCGTCGGCGCCATCGAGGCCAAGTTCTTCGCCAACCTCTGTGCCGCTCTTGGATGTCCGGAGTTGGCGGCCAATCAGTACGACGACGGCGCGCAACGCCGACGTCCGCGACGCGTTGGGTCACGCCTTCGCCGGGCGGACGCGCGACGAGTGGGTCGAGGCGCTGGCCGGCGCGGATACCTGCGTGGCGCCGGTGCTCGAGGTGGCCGAAGTGATCGGACACCCCCAGTTCGGGGCCCGGCGGGTCGTCGGGGCGGCCTCGCATCCAAAAGAAGGAGAACTGCGACAGCTGGCACCGTTGCTGGCGGGGATGGCTCGGCACGACGGCGTCGTGGCGTTGCCCGACATGGGGCAGAACGACACCGAGCACCTCTTGAAGGAGGCCGGCGTCGACGGCGAGACGATTGCCGCGTGGGTCGCCCGGGGCGTGGTGGCATGAGCGCGACGCGTGCCGCGGACGACGCGCTGGCGCAGGCGCTCGACCGCGTCGGGAAGGAGCAGTACCACGAGGTGGGTGAGTTCCCCGTCGAGCGCGGCTACGTGTGGACGTCGTGCGCGTCGGTGGAGAACGGGAACCCGCTGTTCTGGGATGCCGAGGTGGCCGACGCGCTCACCGGCGGCCCGATCGCGCCGCCCTCCATGGTCTCAGTGTGGTTCCGTCCCCATCACTGGGCACCCGGCCGCACCGAGGAGGCACTGCCGCTGCAGGTGCACTTCGACTTGAAGGAACTCTTCGGCCTGCCCGAGGCGGTGATGACCGACAACACCATCGAGTTTCACGCCCCGGTTCGCATGGGTGACATGCTGCGCACCCACCAGGTATTGCGGTCGGTCAGCGAGGAGAAGACGACCAAGCTCGGCACCGGTCGATTCTGGGTGATCGACGTGGTGTACGCGAACCAGGAGGGCGACCTGGTCGCCGTCGAGTCCTACACCGGCTTCGGGTACCGACGTGGGGATCCGGCGTGAGCGTCGCACTCACACCGCGCCGTGCTGCTCGACGACGTCGCCGCCGGCGACGAGCTGCCACCGCTCGAGTACGAGGTGAGCGCCACCACCGTGGTCCTCGGCGCCCTGGCGACGCGCGACTGGCGGCCCATGCACCACGACAAGGACTTCGCGGTCCACCGCAACGGCACCAAGGACATCTTCTTGAACACGCCGAACCAGGCGGCCTGGTTCGAGCGCTACCTCACCGACTGGGCCGGACCCCACGGGCGCCTCGGCCGGGTCACCTTCCGCATGAAGGGGTCGGTCTTTCCCGGTGACACGATGACGTTGCGCGGCGTGGTGTCCTCCACCGAAGTAGACGAGGTGGGGTGCGGCTTCGCCACCGTCGACGTGATCCTGTCGGTCGACGGCGACACGAAGACCACGTGCACCGCCCGCATCGCACTGCCTCGATCCGACGCCGACAACCCCTGGGCCCGCTCGGGCGACCAGTGGCGTCCCTCACCGCCGTCATGACCACCGCATCGGACGCGCTGCCGACGCCCGACACGAAAGAGGCTCACCGTGCTTGATCTCGACTTCGACCAGGAGCAGGAGCTCCTGCGCCAGACGGTGCGCGACCTGCTGGCGCGTCACTGTTCGCTCGACGTCGTCCGCCAGATGGAGGACGACCCGGTCGGCTATCCCACCTCACTGTGGGAGCAGCTCGGCGAGCTCGACCTCATCGGCTTGTTGCTGCCCGAGGAGTACGGGGGTTCGGGGATGTCGCTGGTCGAGGGCGTTGCGCTCTACGAGGAGCTCGGGCGCGCGCTGGCACCCACGCCGCACTTCGTGAGCGCGGTGTTGGGGGGCGGAGTCCTGGCGGCCGCGGGCAGCGCTGAGCAGAAGGATCGTTGGCTACGCCCGATCGCCTCGGGCGAGGCCATCGTGACCCCGGCCTGGTTCGAGCCCGAGAACGGCTTCTCGCCCCGTGGCGTCGCGGCGCGGGCGGAACCCGACAGTGACGGATTCCGGCTGTCGGGACGCAAGCGCCATGTCGCGTTCGCGGCGGCTGCGGACCGCCTGGTCGTTCTGGCTCGCACCGGGGATGCCGACGAAGCCGTCGACCTGTTCCTGGTCGACCCGAACGCGTCGGGGATCAGGCTGCGCCAGCAGTTCTCCGTGGCGTCGGACACCCAGTACGAAGTGACCTTCGACAACGTGGCGCTTCGAGCCGAGGACCGCATCGGGGCGGCTGGCAGCGGCTGGGCCACGTGGCAGGAGGTGCTCGAGCCCGCCCTCGTCCTGTTGGGCGCGCAGGCCGTCGGGGGCGCTCGCTACGCGCTCGAGATCACGACCCAGTACGCGCTCGACCGCCGTCAGTTCGACAAGCCACTCGGTGCGTTCCAGGCGCTGGCGCACTACCTGGCCGACGCCGTCACGAGGCTCGATGGCGCAGAGCAACTCGTGCACGAGGCGGCGTGGGCCGGGGCAACCGGCCGCCCGCTGACCCCCTTCGCTCCAATGGCCAAGGCCTTCGCCTGCGAGACCTTCCGCGACATCACCGCTATGGCCCAGCAGCTCTTCGGCGGCATCGGCTTCACGTTGGACTTCGACATCCAGTTGTACTTCCGTCGGGCCAAGACGCAGCAGCTGATGTGGGCCAACGACCGCGCCCTCGAGGACGCGGTGGCGGCAGCCCTCCTCGACTGAGGGCTGCCGTGTTCGCTGGGCGCCTGCGGCGCGCTGGCGCGTCGGTGGGGCGCGCCAACACGAGTGCAATCGCTCAGCATCGAAGAGGCGCGGCGGGTCGCCCTCAACGCCCAGGGCTTGCGCGGCACCCGTGCCCGCACGGGCGGCGTCCCGGCCATGTTGCGCCGGCTCGGCGCGGTGCAGCTCGACACGATCTCGGTCCTGGCGCGCTCGCACGAGCTGGTGGCCTACGCCCGCCTGGGTGCGATCGGCCGGGCCCGGGTCGAGGGCGCGTACTGGGGCCCCCGCAGCGCCACCTTCGAGTACTGGTCGCATGCGGCCTGCGTGCTACCGCTCGAGGACTGGCCGGCCTACGAGTACGGGCGACGGGCCCGCCGCGCCAAGGGACGGCGCTGGCACGCGCTGGCCGACCGGGACCGTTCGTGCGCCGAGGTGGTGGCGCGCCTGCGGGACGACGGCCCGCTGACGGCCAACGGCCTGGGCGGGGCGAAGAAGGGCGGACCCTGGTGGGACTGGTCAGAGACCAAGATCGCGGTCGAGTGGCTGCTCGACATCGGCGAGGTGGTCTGCCGTGAGCGCCGTGGCTTCCAGCGCGTCTACGACCTGGCGGAGCGAGCAGTGCCAGCGGAGTTGCTCGCCCAACACTGGAGCGACGAGGAGTGTGCGTCGTATCTCGTGGCCGCGGCCGGGCGCTCGCTCGGGGTCGCCATGGTGCCGGACCTGGCGCGCTACCACGGGTTGCCGGTCCGTCTGGTGCGCGAGGCCGTGGACGCGTCAGGGCTCCTCGAGGTCACCGTCGAGGGCTGGAAGGGGCGGGCCTACGCCGACCCCGACGCGCTGGCGTCGCTCGGCACCCGGGCGCGGGGGCGGAATGTGCTGCTCTCACCCTTCGACTCGCTCACGTGGTACCGAGAGCGCCTCGAGCGCCTCTTCGGCCTGCGCCACCGCATGGAGGCCTACACGCCCAGGCACAAGCGCACCTTCGGCTACTTCGCCATGCCCGTGCTCGCCGGCACGTCGATCGTCGCGTTGGTCGACCCGGGCCGGCGTGACGACGAACTGGTGGCCAAGCAGGTCACATTCCTCCGTGACGATCCGGCCGCGGTGGAGGCCGTCGCCCGCGCGCTGGCCGAGGCGGCCACCTGGGTTGGGGCGGAGCGGGTCGTCGTCGAGCGGATGGAACCCGCCTCGCGGCGACGCCAATTGGAGGAGTCACTCGAATCCTCGACCTGACGCTCAGCGGGAGCGACGTGCGCCCTGGTCGCGCACGTGGTGACGGCCTGGCACGGGGGAGTGAGCCAGGCCAGCCTCAGTCCGTCGCGTGGCGTGCCGCGATCTCCTCGAACGCGGCGACGTTCCCGCCAAAGGGTCCGGTCTGATTGGGGTGGTGCAGCACGATCTGGTCGAAGCCGAGCGCGGCGTAGGGCGCAGCGAGCTCCTCGAATTGCTCGGCGGAGTCGATCGCCGGCACCGTCGGCATCCACAGCAGGACCTTGCCGACGCTGCCGGCGTCACGGCCGGCCGCGGCACAGGCGGCGGCCAGCGCATCGAGCTGGGCGCGCACGACGGGGAGGACCGACTCCGGCGTGCGCTCGATGGGCCCCGTCGGGCCGATGGTCACCCAGCTGCGCCCGTAGCGCGCGACGAGCGCCATGCCCTTCGTCCCGCCGGCGGCGACGGTGAGGGGCAGCGGGCGCTGCAGGGCGCCGGGGGTGGAGGGCGCGTCGGCCGCGGCGTAGTGCTCGGTGCGCGCCGTGTGCCGCTGCCGTCGCGTCGCCCTCGACGATCGGCGCCAGCACCTCGAGGAACTGGGCGAAGCGCTCCAGGCGGTGCGCCGGGTTCCACGGCTCCTGGCCCAGCACGCCTGCGTCGAACCCCTCGCTGCCCGGGCCGAGGCCGAGATCGAAGCGGCCGCCGCTGATGTCGTCGAGGGCCAGCGCGTCGCGGGCGAGCGTCACGGGATGGCGGAAGTTCGGCGTCGCCACCAGCGTGCCCAGGCGGACCTGCGACGTCACCGTGGCAGCCGCCGCCAGCACGGGCACCGCGGCGTGCCAGGGTCCTTCGGGCATGCCGCCCCAGCGGATGTGGTCGTAGGTCCACGCGGTGCTGAACCCGGCCCGGTCGGCCCATTCCCACTGCGAGCGTGCCTCGCGCCAACGGTCGGTGGGAAGGATCACGAGGCCGACACGCACGGCGCCGAAGCTACCGTCACCGGGGTTACCGTGTCGTCGTGGCCAACGAGGCGGAGACCAAGCGTTGGAACGACGAGCGGTGGGTGGCGGCATGGCCGAAGCGCGAGCGCCTGACCGAGGCCGTCACGCCGTATCTCGTGCAGGCGATCGACCCGCGCCCGGGTCAGCGGGTCTGCGACATCGGGAGCGGCGGCGGCGGCCTGACCATCGCGCTGGCTCGCGCCGTTGCGCCGGGCGGTGAGGCGGTCGGCGTGGATCTGTCGGCTTGGCTGGTCGAGCTCGCTCGGCACCGTGCCGCCGAGGCCGGCGTCGCCGCCGCGCGCTTCGTCCAGCTCGACATCCAGACCGACGCCTTCGATGACGCAGCGTTCGACCTGGCCGCTTCGCAATTCGGCGTGATGTTCTTCGACGAACCGACAGCGGCCTTCGCGGCGATCCGGCGCGCCATCGCGCCAGGCGGCCGCTTCGTGTTCGCCTGCTGGCGTGGGGTCGAGGAGAATCCCTGGCATGTCGGCGCCGCGTTGCGCCCGTTGCTGGCCGGCCCGCCCCTCCCCCTACCGGGCAAGAGCCCCGTTGGCCCCTTCGCACTGGGTGACGACGAGTACGTCCACGAGATCCTCGAGGGAGCCGGCTTCGGCGCCGTGGAGAGCACGCCGCACGACACCACGGTGCGGGCACCGGCCGATGCGGTCGCCGACCGAGCGCTTCTGCCGCTGATGGGCGTTGCGCCCGAGCGTGAAAAGGAGGCCGTGGCCATCCTCGAGCGTCACATCGAGCGCTTCGCGCTCGGACCCGACGCCTGCGAGTACCCCCTCGCCTTCCGGGTCTACGAGGCGGTCAACGACCAGGCTTGATGGCCGGCTACAGCGGTACCCCGCTCCCCAAGAAGCTCGGGATCACCGAGGGGTCGACTCTCGCTCTGGTGTCGACGCCACCCGGGCTGCTCGACCAGCTGCCGGGCGGGGTGCGAGTCAGGCGCCAGGCCCGTGGCTCGGCCGACGTGGTTGTCGCGTTCTTCACCGAGCGGCGCGAGCTCGAGCGCCGCATCGCCGCCCTCGGCACCATGATCTTCCCTGACGGCGGCCTCTGGGTCGCGTGGCCCAAGCGCACCTCTGGTCTCGCAACGACGGTGACCGAGGACGTCGTACGTGCCGTTGCCCTGCCGCTGGGGCTGGTCGACAACAAGGTGTGCGCCATCGACGAGACGTGGTCCGGCCTGCGCGTGGTCTGGCGTCGAGAGCGACGGACCCGTCCCGGCTGACCGGCGTCGAGAGTTGGGATCTAGAAGAACCCGATTCGTGAGAGCGGCCAGATGCGGAAGTCCACCTTGCCGACGATGGTCGATTCGCGCACTGGCCCCCAGTAGCGGCTGTCGCACGACTCGGTCCGGTTGTCACCCATCATGAAGACGTCGCCGGAGGGGATCCGAAATGGATGGTGCAGCGAGTACGGCGTGCCCGATGGACCGGGGTATGTCGCGTTGCGCGCCGCTGCAGGAAGCCAGGGCTCGGGGAGGAAGCGGCCGTCGATGTAGACCTTGCCGTCGTTGAGCGAGATGGTCTCGCCGGGTAGCCCGATGACGCGCTTGACGAGGTCGGCCACGGGCGGCCCGGCGCAGTTCTCGAGCGGCGGGGTGGAGAAGACGACGATGTCCCCGCGGCCGACGCCGTGGAGGTGGTAGGCGAGCTTGTCCACCACGATCCGGTCCCCGATCTGGAGAGTCGGCTCCATGGAGCCCGAGGGGATGGAGTAGGTGGCAACGACGAAGGCGCGCAGGACGATGGCGACGATGATCGCCACGACGACGACAAGGACGAACTCGACTATCCACCGGTTCGAGCGCCCCTGCTTAGCGTGGCGTCCGCGGCCCGTCGGTGCGCTCGGCGTGTCGGCCGGCTCTCCGTCGACGTCCATGGCCTGAGAAGTATTACCCGCCTCATGGGGCGAGGCCCGTCAGGCTGACCGTGTCGCATGACGCCTCGTGCGTCACGCGGTCATCTTCGACCTCTCTGTCAGGTTGACCGTTGGCTGAACCCGTGCGTCCTCCAACTCTGGCGTGGTGCTTCCTGCCGTCGGGGTTGGGCACCAGCCGTCGAGGAATGCCTCTTCCGACGGCAGCGACTCTCACGATGCGACCTCCAGCGCGCGGGATCTCTCGGCGAGAGCCGTCCGCTGACGCGTGTGCACGCGTACGCGAATTTCATATCGTGGTGGAGTTCTGAGTGTGATTTCACGCAGAGCGCAAACTCCACTGGCTAGCGCCGTCCACACGCACTTTGTGACTGCAGGGCTCTCGGGCTCGACGGGAACGCACAGAACACCTCGTCCTCCACGGCGACGTCGGGCAACAGCGGGAACTCCACCGCCGAGGGCTCGACGACGGGTGGCAGCCCGGGGAACGCGACTGCGTCCAGCGGCAACGTGACGAAGGCCAGCTCGGGCAACGCCGACTCAGGGAACACCGGGTCAGCCGATGCCACCGAGACGGCTACGTCAGGCAACTCGGGGAACTCCGGAAACTCGGGGATCTCGGGGCCCGCCGTTGTGATCGCGCCCTGCCTGGCCCTCTTCGGGTCGTGCGGCAACGCCGAGGCAGCGTCGGGCTCGACGGGCTCGACCAGCACGGGCAACGCGACCTCCAACCCGGTCGCCGTCTCGGGTGACTCGGGCAACGGTGGCCAGTCCGGCGCAGTCAACACGTCGTCGAACTCCGGTTCGTCGGCACAGTCGGGCGACACCGGGGCGACGGGTCCGGCCAACGCTGGCACCACGGCGCCTCGCGCACCATGAGGGGCGGACCGGAGTCGGACGGGTCATCGTGGTCAGCGCCACCACAGCCCGCGGCGCGGGTTATCCGGCGGCGCCCACCGGTGGCCGGCCGTTGGCGGCGAGACCAGTCGCCAGCTCCGCCCGGTCCGCCTCGGTCAGCGGCACGAAGCGCACGTCGGCGCTCCCGAGCGACCGCCACCACACCGGCTCGTCGCAGGCCCAGGCCTCGGCGCGCAGGCCGACCTTGGTCACCTTGCCCGTGGCGGTCTGCGGCAGCGCCTCGGAGATCCTGACGTAGCGGGGCACCCACTTCGGCCCGAGGTCGGGCTGTTCGGCGAGCCAGGCCGCGAACGCATCGGGGTCGAAGGCGTGACCCGGCACCATCTCGAGGGCGAGCATCACCTGATCGCCGGCGCCCGAGTCGGTGTCGGGAACGGGGTAGATCGCCACGATCGACAGATCCGGGTGGCGCGACAGCACCGACTCGACTGGTCCCGCTGCGAAGTTCTCCGAGTCGACCCGGAGCCAATCGCCCGAGCGACCAGCGAAGTAGAAGAAGCCGTCGCGGTCGACGTAGCCGAGGTCGCCCGTCCAGTACCAGCCGTTGCGCAGCCGCTCGGCCTCGGCGTCCTCACGGTGGTAATAGCCCTCGAAGCTGCCCCGCCCGCTGCGGTTCACGATCTCGCCGATGGCGGCCCCCGCGTTGAGCAGCCGCCCTTCCGCGTCGATCTCGGCCGGCGGGCACTCCTCACCGGTCTCGGGGCTCATGATGGCCAGGTCCACGCCGCCAACCGGCTTGCCGATCGCGCCCTTGGGCATACCGAGCACGGGGTTCACGGCGGCGCCGCCCTCGCTCTGGCCGTAGCCCTCGATCAGGAAGCAGCGAAAACGCGTGCGGAAGCGGTCGCGGTCGCGCACCGACGCCTCGGTGCCGAATGCGCTCTTCAGCGTGTTGTCAGCGTCGTCGGGTCGCTCGGGGGTGGCCAGGATGTAGGCGATCGCCTTGCCGACGTAGCTGAATTTCGTGGCCCCGAATCGGCGCACGTCGTCGAGGAAGGCGGACGCGCTGAAACGCGGCCGCACCGCGATGGCCGCGCCGACCATCACCGACGGGCCCCAAAGCGCCATGAGCGCGTTGCCGTGGAAGAGCGGCATGGGGCAGTAGCAGACGTCGTCGGCGGTGTAGCCGTAGCCCGGTGCCGCCACCTCGGCGATGCCGGCCAACCGACCTTGGGTGCACTTGACCGCCTTGGGCACGCCGGTCGTACCCGAGGTGAAGATCAAGAGGTACAGCGCGTCCTCGCCCACCTGGTCGACGTCGGCGATGAGCGCCTGGGACTCCGTTCCGCCTGCAAAAGCCGCCAACAGCGACTCGTAGCGCGCTGTCCCGACGACCAGGATGCGCTCGGTGTCGACGTCGAGCGCGAGGCCCTCGAGCAGTGCCGCGCCCTCGACATCGGTCACGATCATGGCGCAGTCGGTGGCGCGGACGTCCGCGGCCAGCGCCTCGCCCCGGCGGGTGGGGTTGATGCCGACGATGGCGGCGCCGGCCAGCGCGGCCCCGTTGAGCCAGAAGAGGTACTCGGGACCGTTGGGCAGCAGCACCCCGATGTGTGGGGCCGCATCGCCCATGAGCGAGCGGGCGAGCGCGCCTCGCGCCGCGCCCTCCTGCACTGCCTCGCGCCAGGTCCAGCGGCCCGTGGCGTCCATGACGCCGGTGCGGTCGTCCTCGGCACGCGCAGCCAGCATGTCAGCGACGGTCGTCATGGCAGCGCCCACCCCGGTGCCGCGCCGCACCAGGCTCCGGTCGATGTCGGCCACGCGTCCCGCGCCGCACAGGGCCATGGCCCGACTCAGCTCAGCCTCGAACCAGCGCAACAGCATGGTGACGCCCTCCGCGCCGCCGGTCGCCAGCGCCCACAGCGAAGGCCGGCCGACCAGCACGGCTCGTGCGCCGAGGGCGAGGGCTTTTACGACGTCGGGGGCGCGCCGGATACCTCCGTCGACGTAGACCTCGGCCTGCCCCGCCACGGCGTCTGCGATCTCGGCGAGGATGTCGGCTGTCGGCGGCGCGTCGGCCAGTTGGCGGGCTCCGTGGTTCGAGACCACCACGGCCGCCGCCCCGGCTTCCACGCAGCGGCGGGCGTCGTCGGCGCGCTGCACGCCCTTCACGACCACGGGCAGCGTGCTCAGCCCGGAGAGCCAGGCCACGTCGTCGGGACCGAGGGCCGGCTCGAACTCGTCGGTGACCACGGCCATGAACCCTCCGCCGCGTGCGCTCTGGGTGCTCCCCGCGGCCAAGTTGGGCAGTGCCAGATCGTCAGGCAGGTGGACGCCCTGTCGCCATTCGCGCAGGCGCAGTCCCGAGACCGGTGCGTCGACCGTGAGGACCAGGGCGCCGTAGCCGTGGGCCACGGCGCGCGCCACCAGGTCTTCGGTGCGCGCCCGCTCGCGCACGATGTACACCTGCATCCAGCGCGGGCCCTCGGGCACCGCGGCGGCCACCTCCTCGAGCGACGATGTGGCGAGGGAGGAAAGGATGAGCAGTGCCCCTGCGGCAGCCGCGCCACGCGCCGTCGCCACCTCTCCCTGGGGGTGCGCCAGCCCCTGGATCGCCGTCGGCGCCACCGCTACCGGCGTGCGCACCGGGGTCCCGAGCAGGGTCGTCTCCGTGGAGACCTCGGCCAGGCCGGCCAGGACGTGGGGGTGCAGCTGCCAGTGGGCCCAGGCGGCCACATTGCCCTCCAAGAGGCGTTCGTCGTCGGCCCCCCCGGCGTAGTAGGCGTAGGCCATCTCCCCGATGGCATGGCGGGCGTCGCGCTCGAGGTCGTCGAGGCAGAGGTCGTCGACGAGGGGCGCGTCGGCGCTCACTCGGCGCTCACTCGTGGGCCCGGCCCCGCCGGGGTTGTGCCCGGGAGTGCTGGTGCTGGCAGGATGAGCGGGCACGGGCCGCATGGTAGGCGCCGGGCGCGGTCGGGCAGTAGAGGGGCAGTGGAGAGGGGAGTGTGCAGTGCGGTTCTCGTATGCGGAGTCGATGACGGACCCGTCCTATTACCTGCCGCTGGCTCGCGCCGCCGAGGAGGCCGGCTACGACTCCATGGTGGTGCCCGACAGCATCTGCTACCCCGAGGTCTCCGACACCACCTACCCCTTCAACCCCGACGGGAGCCGGGAGTTCCTCGAGGACAAGCCCTTCTTGGAGCCCTTCTCGCTCATCCCTGCCATGGGGGCGGTGACCGAGCGCATCCGCTTTGTGACCTTCGTGATCAAGCTGCCCATCCGCCAGCCGGTCCTCGTCGCCAAGCAGGTGAGCTCGACGGCGGTCCTCACCGACAACCGTCTTGTCCTCGGGGTGGGCACCAGTCCCTGGCCCGAGGACTACGAGATCTGCGGCGTCCCCTGGGAGCGCCGGGGCACGCGCATGGACGAGGAGATCGCGGTGATGCGCGGGCTCATGGCCGGTGGCTTCTTCGAGTTCCACGGGGAGGTGTTCGACGTGCCCTCCATAAAGATGTGTCCGACGCCGAGTCGGCCCGTGCCGATCCTGATCGGCGGCCACCACGCGGCCGCCCTGAAACGGGCCGCCCGCGCCGGCGACGGCTGGTTGCATGGCGGCGGCGACCCGGCCGACCTTCCGGGCCTCCTCGAGCACCTCGCCGAGTTACGTGCCGAGTACGGCACCGAGGGCAAACCCTTCGAGGTGCACGTGATCTCCGCTGACGCCTACAGCCCCGACGGCGTCAAGCGGCTGGGGGAGCTCGGCGTCACCGACGTAATCGTCGGCTTCCGCTGGCCCTACGGCACCGAGCACGACACCGAGTCGCTGCAGACCAAGATCGACAACCTGGCGCGTTTCGCCGACGACGTCATCGCCAAGGTCCGTTGACGATTCCGCACGAACGGGAGGAGGGTGCACGCTATGGCCGATGAAATACTGAGCGCACGGGAGCTCGGCATCCGGTCCCGCGCCGCCGTGAGCGCGGGAGATCGCGACGGCTGGCTCGCCCTCTTCGCCGACGACGCCGTCGTGGCCGACCCTATCGGTCCCTCGGCGTTCGACCCCGAGGGGACGGGGCACCACGGGCGCCAGGCCATCGCCAACTTCTACGACACCGTGATCGCCTCGAGCGAGGCCATCACCTTCGAGATCACCGAGTCCTATCTCTGCGGCGACGAGGTGGCCGACGTCGGCATCATCCGCACCACGCTGGCGGGTGGCACCCATCAGGCCGTGGTCCACGGTGTGTACACCTATCGCTCGAATGGCGCAGGCAAGCTGGCGTCGCTGCGCGCGTTCTGGGAGTTCGACAAGCTCGAGATGGTGGAGCTCTGAGCAGCGCGCGCGTCATGGTCCGCGAGGGTCTGTTCAGCGACGGCGCGCGGCCCGACGTTGCTCGCCAGTCGCTGCACCATCTGCGGCAACGTCCTCTTCCCGCGCGTCGACTGTTGCACGTATTGCTCGGCGGACGACCCCGAGCCGGTCGAGCTGGCCGGGCCCGGCACGCTGTGGTCGTGGACTGCAGTGACCGCGGCGCCGCCCGGCTATCAGGGCGAGGTGCCCTTCGGCGTCGGCGTGGTCGAGCTACCCGAAGGCGTGCGCGTCATCAGCCGGCTGACGGAGAGTGAACCCGGCGCGCTTGCGGCCGGACAGACCATGGAGCTGTGCATCGTGTTGCTGCACACGGACGAAAACGGCGACGATGTCGTGACCTATGCGTTCGCCCCGGCCGGACCGGAGGCCGTCTCGTGAGTGGAGGCGTCGCCATTACCGGGGTCGGTCTGCACCCATTCGGGCGCTTCGACGGCGCGTCGACCACTGACATGGGGGTGGTCGCCGTCCGGGCCGCCCTGCGCGAAGCCGGCGTCGGCAAGGGCGAGTTCCAGGCCGCGTTCTGCGGCACGGCGTACGGCGGTGTGGCCACGGGCCACAAGGTGCTGAGCCGGATGGGCCTCACGGGCATGCCCATCGTCGACGTGGAAGCCGGCTGCGCCAGCGGCGGTGCGGCGCTCATGCTGGCGGCCGGCGCCATCCGGGCCGGGCAGTACGACACGGTCCTCGTCTTCGGGACCGAGAAGATGCCCAAGGGCATGATCCGTTCCTCTTTCTTCGAGCCCTGGCAAGAGGAGGCCGGTCTCGCCGCCACGCCCGCCTTCTTCGCGCTGCGAGCGCAGCGCCTCATGCAGACCTCTGGGGTCACCAAGGACCACCTGGCGTGTGTCGTGGTGAAGAACCGCCGCCACGGCGCGGCCAATCCCGACGCCATGTACCAGAAGGAGACGTCGGTGGAGGAGGTGCTCGCGTCACGCGTCGTGAGCGAGCCGTTACACCTCTTCATGTTGTGCTCACCCAACGAAGGTGCGGCGGCGGTCGTGTTGCGCCGTGCCGATCTCGCCGACGAGTCGGCCGCGCCCGTCGCCCTCGCCGCTGCGGTCCTGCGCTCGCACATCCCGGGCCCGGTGCTGAGCGAGTCGACACCGCTCGCCGGCCTGGCCGACGACGGCGTGCCTGCTCCCAGCACGCTCGCCGCGACCGCGGCGTACGAGGAGGCGGGGCTCGGCCCGGCCGACATCGATGTCGTCGAGTGCCAGGACACCGATGCCGCCCGCGAGCTCCAGTCCTACGAGGAGCTCGGCTTGTGCGAGCCAGGGGAGTCCGCCGCGCTGCTCGACTCGGGCGCCACCGTCCTCGGAGGCCGGCTTCCGGTCAACCCCAGCGGTGGGCTGCTGTCCAAAGGTGAACCGCTCGGGGCCTCCGCGCTCGGTCAGGTTGTCGAGCTGACGCGCCAGCTGCGCGGCGAGTGCGGGCCTCGGCAGGTCGAAGGTGCCCGCGTCGCGCTTGCGCACACTGTCGGCCGTGGCGCCAACGCCGGTGTCGTCATCGTGACCCGCTGACCCCGCTGACCCCGCTGACCCCGCTGACCCCGCTGACCCCGCTGACCCGGTCGGTCCGGGCGCCGTCGGCGCGGAGAGCCGGACTCGGCCCGGGCCCAGGTCGGGAGCGCGATCGGACGGGGACGACCCGTTGCTGCATGGCGAGCCTCTTGCTTGTATGACACGAGCATGACGCGAGGATGAACCAACAGTGAAGGATTTGGGTCCTCGGAGCTGGGCTTTCCGGTCGCGGGCTACCCTTGTGCGATGCCTCTGTTACGCCAGGGTTGGGGGCAGATCGAACTGTGATCGGTCCCGGACACGCAGCGGATATCACCTGCGCCCGAATCGGCACGGGTTGCCGGCCGGCGCGGGTCGAAACGTTCCCTCGGCGCGGCGTCAGCGTATCTCGCTCGCGTGTCGAGCCGCGGCATGGCCATGGGAGTGCTCGCGGCGACCCTCGTCGCCTCGCTGTGCGCGGTCGGGGTCGGCCAGCTCGTAGCGGCGAGTCAACCTTCGCCGCCGTCTCACATCGCTGCGGCGGCGATGACACCTCTGGTCCAGCCACCGCCCCTCGCCGACGAGTCCCCACTCGTCCTTGGCGCCGCGGGGATCGGCTCGGTGTGGAGTCAGCTGGCCCAGCCGGTTGAGGGCCTGACCCCGAGTCCACCGGGCGAGTCCGCGAAGGCGGCGTCGTTCAGCGTCGCCTTGGCGCCGCCGTTGCGGCCAAACGAAATGTTCGGCGTCGTGCCGTACTGGGCGCTGCCCAACGCAGCGGCTCTCGATCTCAATGGCCTCACGACTGTCGTCTACGCCGGTCTCCAGATCAATCCGAATGGATCGATTGAAACTTCGGGAGATGCGTGGGACGGCTATCTCAGCCAGGATTTCATCAACTTGATCGACGCCGCACATGCCGATGGTGCGCGTGTCGTTCTCTCGGTCCAGGATTTCGATCAGGCATCGCTCGACCAGGTGCTGGCCACCCCGGCCGCGTCGTCGATCTTGGCCCAGAGCGTGCTCCTCCTCCTCAAGATGCGGGATCTCGACGGCGTCAACCTCGATCTCGAGGGTCAGGGCTCCGGAGACCAGGCGGCACTGACGAACCTCGTTGCCGCCGTGTCACAGACACTCAAAGTGGCCGATGCTCACTATCAGGTGACGGTCGACACGAATGCGATGTCAGCTCAATCCGCGGACAGCTTCTATGACCTTCCGGCACTGAGCGCTGTGGTTGACGGCTTCCTCGTGACCGAAGGGCAGCTCAACCTCGCTGCAGTCCAGAGTGCAAGTTCGGAGATGACCAGCGCCGGCGATTCGCTGCAGGCCACGATCAACGAGTACCTGTCCGAGGTTCCAGCCGACAAGGTGATCGCCGTCCTGCCGCTGTTCGGTCTCGAGTGGCCGACCACCGACGGCACCTTGCAGGCCAAGCCGGCGGGCGCGCCTGACGTCGACACCGCGGGCGCGGCCCCGGCCAACAGACATACCGCCCACTGGGACGGGATCACTCAGACCGCGTGGACAGCTTTCCGCGTGGGCAAACAGTGGCACGAGGCGTTC
The DNA here is from genome assembly GCA_963736225.1 of uncultured Acidimicrobiaceae bacterium. GTDB lineage: Bacteria > Actinomycetota > Acidimicrobiia > Acidimicrobiales > RAAP-2 > Bog-473. Next base: position 402,017 of record CAVTOF010000005.1, read on the forward strand.
TTCGAGAACCGGCGGTCTCTGCGACTGGCGTCGCAGACGATTCAGGCGAACGGCATTGCCGGCGTCGGAGTCTGGGGCCTTGGATCGGACGGAACCAACGACGCCCCCTTTGTCTCGGCCCTCACATCGAGTGTCCCTGCGAACGGTACGAGCACGTCCAACACCTCGTCCGGTTCCGCGACCACCACGACACACGACGACGACGCAGTCACAATCGCCCGCGTCGTCGACGACGACCACGACGTCAGCGCCGCCTCCGGGCACCAAGGCGCCAGCGTTGCCGAGTCCCCTCTCGTACACGTTCTCGGGCGTATGGGTTGACGCGAAGGTTAACCTCATGCCCACCGCCGTGCCCGCTGGCACACGGACGGCGGTTGGGGTCATGTCCGAATTCACGACGAACTATCCGAACTTGTCCTGTCTCAACCACGAGCAATTTCTTGACGTCTTCGTGCTGACTGCTCACCCCGATGACTTCTATGTCATCGCCCGGACGCAGCAAGGAGACTGCGCCAACGCTGCCTTCGTCTTCTACGATCCCAATTCGCCTATCCCGATCCGGACATCCGGGTCGTAGCGACCTCGTCGCGTAAGAGGCTGCGTTCGCCCGTCATCACCCGTGACCAATCGGTCAAGATGTGCCAGGACTGCCGAGCGGAGGTTGGCTGTGATGAAAGGTCTTGGAATCGTTCAGAATGCCGTCACCGGTTTCGCCACCTTGCTTCTCGCCCTTGGAGTCATCGGCTCTGCTTCGTCGGCGTTCGGACAGCCTCGCCATGCGGCGCCGTCGCCTTCGGGACCTCCCACCACGGGCTATTGGGAGGTCGCTCTGGATGGCGGCGTTTTTGCATTTGGAAATGCCCCCTACGACGGTTCGATGGCGGGCCAGTCACTCAACGGAGCCATCAAGGGCATCGTGGCCACTCCCGACGGCAGGGGCTACTGGCTCTTCGGCTCTGACGGTGGGATCTTTGCCTTCGGCGATGCCCCGTTCTTGGGTTCTGCCGCCGCGCCCATCCACGCCCGCATTCCGAGCATGGCCATCGTCGGCATGGCGGCGACTCCTGACGGAAAGGGTTACTGGATCGTCAACGCCAGCGGAAGTGTCGATGCATTCGGAGACAGCGACGTACTTCGGAGGACCTGGTGGCCAGCCGCTCAACAAGCCGATCGTCGGCATGGCGGCGACTCCTGACGGAAGGGGCTACTGGCTCGTGGCCTCCGACGGCGGCGTGTTCGCCTACGGTGACGCGCCCTTCTACGGCTCAATGGGGGGCCGGCCGCTCAATCAGCCCGTTGTCGGCATCGTTTCCGACAAGTCAACCGGCGGCTATTGGCTGGTGGCCTACGACGGCGGGGTATTCGAGTTCCACGGTGGGTTCTTCTGCGGCAGCCCAGGAGGGAACGGCTACCTCGGGATCGTCGGCATGGCCCTCAATGCGCCAAACCAGGGCTACTGGGAGGCCGACTCGAACGGTGCCGTCTTCCTCGTTGACACGGCCTGCAACACGCCCTACTACGGCGACGTTGGTGGGATGTCCCTCAACGCACCCGTCGTGGCTATCGCCCAGAGCTGATCGATCTCGACGGTCCCTGCTCGGCGTGAACGGGTGATCAGTCGCGGTGCGACGCTGCATAGCTCAGTAAATATGGCTCCGTCCTGTGATGGACTGGAGCGACAAGCGTCCAGAAGGCTCGTCCCAAACCCCGCTTGTAACTGACCAAGGTACTCATGCGAACGCTGCCGCTTGTAACGCGGACCTCCTTATCGGCCGTCAAGAGCCAAGAGTGCACTTCGAGGATGATGACGCCTGGTCGAGCGTCTCGGATTCTCCAGCCAGATATGTAGTCAGGAGACGACGAGGGACCCAGTCGCAGGCCTAGTACGAATCGCCACCCGAACATGACGAGCCACCGGAGCGCGGCGGGGGCTTCTTCAAATGCACGCGCGCGCCCATTGCTCAGGGGACCGGCCATCCCCTTTCGCGATCGTCACTTCGAAGGCGCTCGCATAGTCTGACCGTTCGAGGCCGTCCGCAGATTCGGTCACCTCACATCGATGCGCATGCACTGTCATGCAAGAAGCTTTACTCAGGAATCAGTGGGTGTCCCAGTTGGCCGAAAAGGCCGTTCCGGTTTCAAGGAAGTCCCGCTCCCTCGTCAGCAGTGCCGGTCGAGAGTCACGGGCAACTTGGCGCGTCCTGCAAGGCGACTAGAGACTCTGCGCTGTGGTGGGTTGATCGAAACCGCGGATATCCCGATGAGGGAAGAGTTCTGGGCGGGCCATCCCCGACTGCCGGTCTCGGAGCGATCGCAGGCGGCAAGGCACTCACTCCACGGCGGTCGAGTGAGCCGCAGGACTCAGGCCGGTTGGTGAGAGCTGGGGTTCCGAATCAACGAGACTTGACGTAGGGTCAGTCCGCCGCCGGCTGCTGGAGGCCCGGTCAGCGAAGGGGGTCGGCATGCGGGAGCGCACCAACGAAGTCGAGGTCGAGCGGGACGTCAAGGTTGCGGTGTCGGATGGGACGGTGCTGCTGGCCGACGTCTACCGCCCTGTGGGCATCGACGAGGCCCCCACCATCTTGGAGCGCACACCGTATGGCAGGGCCAACTTCGCCTCGGCCATGGGCCCGGAGTTTGCCGCCCGCGGTTACCGCTACGTCCTGCAGGCGTGCCGGGGCACGGACGGGTCGGGTGGCACGCACAGCTACTTCGCCGAAGCGGGGGACGGGCGGGACACCGCGGACTGGATCGCCTCCCAACCGTGGTTCGACGGCCGCATGGGCACGTTCGGCGCTAGCTATATGGGCTTCACCCAGTGGGCGCTGGCTTCTACCAAGCCGCCGTACCTCAAGGCCATGGCGATCGCGTCTCTCGACTTCGGTGCGTGCCTACTCGTGGTATCCGGGAGGCTCGCTTGCCCTCGAGGTGATCATCCCCTGGGACTTGGGCGCCACCCAGTTCAACAAGCAGGCGGACGCCGTTCGCCACCACCGACATCTCACCCGAGGGGATCGAGCGGCGCATGGCCGAGCTAAAGGCGGGCTTCGACCACCTGCCTCTCGGTGAGGTGATCAATCGACTGACCGGTGTCGACTTGCAGCTCTATCAGGACCAGCTCGCCCACGCTGCTGCCCGGGATGCCTTTTGGGATCCGGTGAACTTCCGACCCTTGCTGGCGGACTGGACGGTGCCGACCCTGCTCGTCGACGGCTGGCACGATTACCCGCTGCCCGGCGTGGTGCAGGACTACGCCGTCCTGCGCGCATCGCCCGCTCCCGTGCATCTGCGCATCGGTGCGGGCGGACACCTCGGCGGGGGCGGCGAAGGCGGCATGACCGACGCCCCACTGGACTGGTTCGACACCTGGTTGCTGGGTCGGGAGGGACTCCTCGGCCACACCCCGGTGAAGGTCCACGTGCAGGGCGAAGGTGGGCGCTGGCGCGACCTGCCGGACTGGCCCCCTTCCTCACAGTCGGTCCGCTGGTACCTCGCGGCCGCAGGCCACCTCACGCCCGTGCCGCCGGAAGCGCCGTCGGAGCCCGACCGCTATCGCTACGACCCCGCCGACCCGACGCCGTCGATGGGCGGCATCGGCATGCTCACCGGGGGCACCGTCGACAACCGGCCTTGGAGGCCCGACCCGACGTCCTCGTGTACACCTCCGACGAGCTGGGCGAGCCGCTCGAGCTCGTCGGTCCGGTCGAGGCGGAGCTGCACGTGGGCTCGAGCCTGGACCATACGGACTTCTTCGTTCCGGGTCTGCGACGTTCACCCGACGGTCGGTCCCTCAACGTGTGCGACGGGCTGCAGCGCTTCGACCCTGCGTCCATCCGCCGGAATCCGGACGGGACGTTCACGGCGGTGGTGGCGCTGTGGCCGGTCGGTCACCCTTCGCCACGGGTCACCGCCTGCGGGTCCAGATCTCCAGCGGCGCCCACCCCGTCTATGCCCGCAATCTCGGCACCGGAGAGCCGCCTGCCACCGCGACCACCTTGCGGGCCGCCGAGCAGGCCGTGTACCACCAGCCGGGCCAGCAGTCCTGGGTGACTCTCCCGCACTTCTCGGGCTGACGTTTCGGACCACTTGCTGGTTCGGCGAAATGGGATGCGGCCCGCGCACGCCCCGCCGTTCCCGATCCATCCCCCTCGGGGGAGGGCGCCCTCAAGGATCAGGGCACGAGGACCGCCCCCAGTTCGCGGGTTGCAGCGCTAATCGACCGGTCAAGCGATTTCTTCGTCTGGCCGTCCGAATCTTCCCCGAGCAGTCTGTTCAGAGATGCCAAGCACGAATCCAATGGCGGCCCACGAGTGTCCGTTTCTCCGCGCTACGGCCACCCGATGACGAAGGCTCAACTCGGCAACGTTCAGTTCGCGGGCGGCGGCCCTCACAAGGGATAGGTCCTTGTCCCATTCCTCGAATCGTTGCTCCACAGGGTCAATGATGCGACGAAATCACACTCGGCACAACATGTCCCTCATCGGATGCGAGACACGAGGATATTCGGGGTGAAGATGTTCCCGTTGGACCTGTCGCTAATCTTTTTCTTGTGCGGCGCCGCCTTGTACTTCGATCACTCTTTCTTCTCGTAGTTGTCTGCGTCTTTGGTGCAGCTGACACGATGATCAAGGGCTAGCATGGAGGCACCGCGATGCGATCGGCAATGTCGACCGCGCCGTGGCTTCTCATTTCCTTCCTTTCGGCGGCATTCCTCGCACCTCGGCGGCTCACGCTCGGGAGCATTGGTTGGAGCTCTCTCGAGCGGGGCGGCTCTTGCCAGTTACACCGTCGTCCGAACGCTCAGAGGAGCTCAGACCGCCAGCCCATCTACGTGGCGTAACCCCCACGCGGATCGCTGTACTCGAGAACCGCTGGTTTCTCCTGGGTGTTGTTGGTGGCGCGGTCCTGGGTGCCGTCGGCTCGCGGCTTGCCGTGAATCGACAATGGACACTTATTGCGGTGGTCGTCGGGTCCGTCCTGGCGATGGAGCCAGCGGCGCGCATCGTCTGGGCGATTGCGAAAGGGGAACCCGCTCGGACCCTTGTGCCAAGTCCCGTCGTGTGGACCGTCGAAATCCTCTGTGGCTGCGCAGCAGGGGTCGGAGTGTGGCTGCGTAGTCTTCGACAACCGGATTTCTAAGGGCGGCCCAACTCGATGAGGTTTGATCAACGGCCAAGTAGCTGGCGGTTCCCAGAGGCTCGGGCGAGTTCCATTATCGCCGGATCGCCCGCTCGCCAGGTGACGGTCAGGCATACGCCGGTGAGCAGCCATCGACCATTGACGCGCACGAGGGTGTCGTCGTAGTAGCCGCCCACCGTGTACCACGACGCCGGATTGTCGGGGTCATGGACGTGATGCGCCTGCATGTACATCGTGATCGTTGCCGCCTCGCCTTCCACCCTGACGAGCGGGTTCGACATCGAGTGCTGGGTCGCGGCGAGGCCAGTGAACAGCGGTACCAGCCCGGCCACCCAGTCGTCCGCGCTCATCTCGCGAGGTAGCAGATTCGGGTCGAAGCTCGAGAAATCGATCGTCACGACATCGGTGAACAGCGAGCGGTAGAGGGCCCGATCGCGCCGGTCGACTCCGGTCGCGTAGCGGTACACCGTCTCGGCTACGACCATTTTGTCGTCGGAATCCATCGCCAATGTCTCTCCAATTCGGGTACCTCAGTGCGTCGGATATGCGAGCGGACCGATGTCATTGACTACATCGGTGGCCTATGCGCGCTTTGGCGATGTTTGCGACGTGTACGTCCTTTCCACGGGGAGGGATCTGCCGTGCATCGATACGCCTTGGGCCGGACTTCAACGCCAAGACCGCCAAAGCCATGATCTCTCACCTCCAACGCAACGTGACAGACGGACACCAATTGCCGCAAGGACGTTTCGCGGACCTGCTTCAAGTCCAACCTGAGAACAACGTCGAGTTTTCGCAGTCCCAGTGACCGAAGTCCAAGCGGAGAGTTCCACCAACGCCGGGACCGTAGAACAGTCTGCACCCCGGCGCTCTCTACGACACAGCTACCGACGCGGTGACTGCGCGAGCAGAGTTCCCTTGCCGGAGCAGAGATGCGCTCACGAGCAACATGATGATCAGGAAGCCGATGTACGCGCCCCAGCCCACCACTTGCCAGGTCTTGCCGTGATAGCTGCTGAAGGTGACCCCGATCCAGACCGCGAGTCCGTTGAAGGCCGCGACGACCAGGCTAAGCCACCCGAGCCATCCAGACGCGACCTCCCGACTCAACATGGCTAGTCCCAACCCGAGCAGGAAGACAGCGGTCATCACGGATGTCGCCGAGAAGAAGATCGTATTCAGATCACCCAGCATCCGGACGAGGGACGGGTCGCTTATCCCACCGGGCTGGGCGACCATGAAGGCGAGGACGGCGGTGGGCAGTGCCGCCAGAGCGGTCGTGATGGCCACACCTAAACCAGCACCGAAGACGATCGGAGCCAGTGACTCGGGGCCGTCTTCTGCTTGTCGGAGCACGCGGTGCAAGTACCCGACGAACCAGAGCAGCAGGCCGGCAGCGAAGAAGTCGCAGATCATTCCGGTCTGCAGGGCCACTCGGTGATCAGTGACCCAAGCCAACGTCGCCGCCGGCGAGGAGTCGACCCGCGGTTGCTGCGGGTAGATGAAGCCGGAAAGCACGGCGAGCACCACGAAGGAAAGGCCGCTCAGTGCGCCGAGGCGTTGGAACGTACGGTCGTTCATGAGGATTCCCCCTTTTCGCCCGGAAGGGCGCTATCAATATACGACCGCCGCCGGTTGAATAGCCGGTACCGAGCCTGAGGCGCGACCGAGGCGACGCCGCGTCTCCTTCTCCCGGGCTGAAGAGCACGCTTTACGGGCGCCATCGTCATTGTGTTCCCCGTTAGCCTGACGAAGTCATGACTCGCGAACCCACCTCGTTGATCCTCTTGCACGGCTTTGGATCGTCCTTCGATCACAACTGGCGGCAGACGGGCTGGGTGGACATCCTCGCCGACTTCGGTGTCAAGGTCCCCGCCATCGATCTGCCGGGTCACGGGTCGTCTTCGGCGTCGACCGATCCGGCGGACTACTGCGACGTGCTAGGGGAGGTCCGCCGCGCACTCCCGGCGGACGGGCTCATCGCGGGCGTCGGTTTCTCGGCCGGGGCAGAGTTGCTCCTGCGCCTGGCAGGCGCCGAGCCAGAGCGCTTCGACCGGATCGTCCTCCTCGGGCTGGGAGACAATGTGTTCGAGTCGGGTGATCCCGCCGTGCTCGCGGCGGCCCTCGACAGCAGCGAGGAACCAGAGGACGTTCGGGCTCGACTCTTCCGTCGGCTGGCACAGTCTGCGGGCAACGAACCGAAAGCGCTTTCTGCCTTCCTTCGCCGGCCACGCCAATCGGTCACCGACGAACAACTGTCGAAGCTGCATTGCCCCGTCCTGATTGTGCTCGGCGACCGGGACTGGGCGGGACCTGCCGACCGGTTGATGGCGGCGTTGCCTTCGGCCTCGTTGGTCATGCTCGGCGGCGTTGATCACTTCGCGACACCGTCGGACTTCGGGGCGATCGACGCGACTATCAAATTTCTCGGCTTCGAGTGACCTTTGGCGTCGCCTCTATTCGGGTGCCCGGACACTGAATCGAGAGCAGGTACATCGCTCGGCTAGGTGCCTCCGACTTGGGGGCAATGCCAGCAGCGGAAAGGTACATCCACATTTCAGCCAACTGATCGTCAGCGGGGACGGCAGCGTCCATCGACTTACCGCCCCATTTCGCTAGGGACCGTCCCCATACGCTGCCTCTGACGCCAACCCCCAGAGTCAGTCGGCACGCTGCCCGACCCGGAGGACCGCCAGGTAGTGGCGCGGCACTCGGTCCCCCATCTGGGTTCGGATCCGTTCGGCGATGGCGTCGAGCAGGGGCTCACGGACCTCTGGGTCGAGCCGGCGGTAGATGGAGGTGGAGCGGAGGAGATCCGCGAAACCGGTTCCGTCAAACCACTGGACGACGGGGTACCGGCGCACGTGTGTCCGGCCGAACAGGGGACCTGGATCCTCGACGAGCCCCCAGCCCTCGTTGGTCGCCGCGCACCTCGTCTTCAAGGGGTGGATGACCCCAGTCAGGGTTGGCAGGGCAATAAAGCTGGTGGAGGTCGGCGGTCTCGGCGTACACCTCGGGCTCTCCGCGTCGACGGATCACGACGTTCCCGAGTAGGGCCATCCATCCATCCGGACGGAGGACCTCTTGCGCTCGTGGCCAACCAAGAGATGGGTCCACCCAGTGCCACGACGCGGCAGCCACGAGGAGGTCGAAGCGCCGACCCTGGTCATCCCACTCTTCGAAGGTTGAAGTCTCGACCTGGACCTTGTCGAAACTGACCAGGCGTTGGCGGGCAAGGTCCGCCATGTCCGCTCCGGCTTCCACGGCCGTCACCGCGAAGCCAAGCTCCGCCAAAGAGCGCGTCGCTTGGCCGGTGCCGCAGCCCACCTCGAGCACAGATGATCTCTCGTCGACTCCGGTTATAGCAGTGAGATCAGCGAACAATTCGTCAGGGTAGGTCGGACGAACCCGGTCGTAGAGCTCGGGCACCTCGTTGAACAAGCGGCCCCTCACACTTCGGTTCTGGCTCTCCATCCGACCATCCTGTCGTCGGGCTCTCTTGGCTGCCTCAGTGTCCCATTTCGCCTGGAGAGTGCGGTTTTCGTGAGCGGTGCCGGATACTCTCCACGCGTGCCTCCCAGCTACGAATGGCGCGGGTCCTTTGAAAATGCCGAGGCCAACGCCCTCCACGCCGAAGCTTTCGGGACTCGAACGTACCCCGACGACGAAAGGGACTGGAACGACGTCCTCGCCAAACACAGCCTCGGCTGGGTCGTTGCGCGAGATGGCACCCGCCTGGTCGGACTGGTCAACGTCCTGTGGGATGGATTTGCACATGCATGGATTCAAGACACGATGGTCGCTGTCTCGGACCGCAGCCGTGGCATCGGGACTCGGATGATCGCCCTCGTGAGGATCGAATGCCGGAGAGCGGGCTGTGGGTGGCTGCATTGCGACTTCGATGCAGATCTAGAGAATTTCTATTTCCAATCCTGTGGCTTCACGCCAACTACGGCTGGGCTCATTCGACTCAACTGAAGGAAACGGCAGCGCGTCGCGAGAGATGTCCCACGTCGGTGGAACAGGGGACACCTCGGCACGAGTTGGGCAGTGTTTCCCATTGACGCGCCAGTTGGCTATACCCGGCCGGGCGCCTCAACTTCGTTGTATACCGCAATGGCGGGAGGACCGGTGACGCCAATTAGCTCCGTGATCTTCGCGACCTTGGGGTTGCCCTCGAAGAAGCTCTGAAATTGATCAGCTGTTTCCCACTCATCAATGACGACGAGTTCGCCATCGCCCGCCACGAAGGTGTGGTGGATGATCCCACGGCTCTTGGTGTCCTCTGTGATCTCCTCTAGGAGCGCTCCGTTGGCTTGCAAGCCCGCTATTGCCTTCTCGACGTCGGCAACTGGAAAGTGGGCAATTACGGTGACACTCATGCGGAGACCTCTCTTCGTAGGGCCGGACCACCCAGGAGAGGCGGTCTAGCCAAGCTACGACATTTCTGCGGTGCCCGGTGCCCTGTCGTTTCGCGTTTGGACATGAGGAATCTCGAGCGCGGTCACGTGGATCCAGTAGTACGAATCGCCGGCGTCCCGTTCGGACACCACAAGTTGGCGGGCGCACCTGCGCACGGATCTGGCATGGACGGCAGCGTGGGAAGCGGTTGCATGACCACGGTCGTGGCCTGAGGATAGCGAGCCGAAGAGCAGGCCGTCCCGCTCAACAGTCCGGCGTCGCATTCCAGCTGGACGGCGAGGTTCGTGTCGGAGTTCGGACCAAAGAGGCCGGCGGATGGGAAGAGGGTTCCGCACGTAGTCGGTGTCTGTCCCGGATGCCCGTCCTGCGCGTTCGCGCTTGTGGCCGGCCCGAGCACGTGAGATAACGAGGAGTCGACCCGGACGTTCCCCGAGAAGCAGTTCACTGGTCGGCCACCTCCGGCGATGAGGTTGGCGTAGTCGGCGTTGCCGGGGTTACCGAAGAATCCGTTCCCCGTGAATACGTTGTTCGACAGCATGCCTCCCCAGGGGTCGTAGAGGCAGCGCAGACCGGAGATCTTCAGCGACGTCGCGACGATACCGCCGGTTCCGCGGCACGTCCGCCCGTCGGAGTTGAGATTTCCCTCAGGGTACGGGACGAACGCCATCCCCCATGCGCCGTTGTCGATGAAGCGGTTGTTGCTAATGGTGTCGTAGCGGCCGCCGGAGATGGTCATCCCGGTCCCCGTCGGCCCCAGTCCCGCCGTGCCCGAGATCGGGACATTCGGGTTGTTGTTGTTCTCCAGGGTGTTTCGCGTGAACACCCAGCACCGTTTCAGCGAGGCTGCGCCGGCGCAGCGCCCGTCCTGGGGCGGTGGGGGATCACCGGTGAGGGCGGTGTTGGTGTCGAAACCTTCCTTGTTGTCGTCGAACATTGAGTTCTCGATGATGATTCGGCCCCCAGAATTCGTGCCGGAGTACCCGAGAGCATTGTCTTCCATCCATGCATTGTTGATGGTTACGTTGCAGACCCGCTGGCAGGCTCCGACGTACATCCCAGAGTCGGAGAAATTGTTGGCGTAGAGGTTGCTCAAGAAGGCGGGGCCCGTCGAGTCAGAAGAGAAGATCCCATAGAGGGCGCACGTGGAGCACACGCTGGGACTCTTTGGATCGCTGCCTTTGAAGTAGGTAGATGTCGCCGTCAGGTAATTCCCCACGTATCCCTTGAGTCCGATTTTGGACGAGCCCGACCCGCCGTTCCACCAGACTTCGTTGCCGGCGTTGCCGCTCCCAGCCAGGAAATTGCATACCGTCAGGTTCTCGACGCTGACCCCGTTGGCTTTCCAGATCAGGATCCCGTTACGTCCCTTGCCGCCCAAGGTGTTCTGATCGGAGGTCGCCGAGCTGCACGGTGTTGATGACTTGGGCAGGGTGCCGTCAACGATCACCGAGTTGCGGTTCATGCCGCGCAGGTGGATTCGTGGCGTGGTGATGTCGACACCGCCGTACCAGCCGTCGGAGAGGTCAGAAGTGCTGGGCGCGTTGGATCCCATATCTCCCGTCTCGTGGTAGTCGCCGGGAGCGATGAGGATCCAGTCATTGGGCTTGGCGGCCTCGACCGCGGCTTGGATGGTCTTGAAGGTCGATGACTTCGGGGTGGTGATGCCTGCGAGCCTCCCGACGTAGAGGACACGCGGTCCGCTTGTTGCTGCGGAGACACCGCCGGCCGTGACGATGCCGCAGAGGGCGATCAGCAGGACGACTGCGAGACCGATCCCCTCGAGACTACGAATCCGATTTGCGCGGTCCATCATCTCCTCCCCCTGGGCGATGTGCTTCACGCTAGACGCAGTGGGTCGCGAGGATCATGAGCACGAAAACAGCACCCCGAAAGGGCGCCCCAGTTGCCCGGCTTCTAGGACGTTGGCCCGGAAGAATTCTCGGAGGGGTATTTGGAACGAGCTTCACTGGAAGTCGCTACTACCTGAAGTACAAGCTGTGGAAGTGGGAGCCCTTCCTGTAGCCACGCCTTCCGCTCGCCGGGCCGACTCTTCGGATTCCGACGAGCTCGCACGGCTGCGATGGATCTGGCGTGCGGTCGAGAGAGACGAAAAGGGAGACCCGGATCAGTTCCGAGGCGATTTAGCGCGTGGGTGGCCGAACGTCACCACACGCATCTGCCTTTCCTTGTCGAGGTGGGAGGTAGGGCTGTTGGGATGGCGTGGATAGTCATCGTTGAACGGATCCCAGGTCCAGAGAAGTGGAGGCGATTGTCGGGGTTTCTCCAGAGTGTCTATGTCACGTCCGAGCATCGGAACGGCGGTCTGGGAACCCTGTTGGTGGAAACGCTCATCGAAGGAGCAAGAGAAGAGGGACTGGAGTATCTGTCCGTACATCCGAGCCCACTCTCCTTCCCGTTCTACCGTCGGCTCGGCTTCACCGGAGAGGGAAACCTCTTGTTCCTCGCCCTCGTGCCCGGCTAATAGGGCACACAGCCAAAAATCTCTGCGGTGCGTGCAGCCTCATTTCGGCGGTCTGGGGCCCTGCGGCACATCGGTGTTTCGCGACTCAATAGGGCTTCACGGATAGGCAGCTCATTTGATTGCAATGGGCACACCCGTTGTCTTCTCAAAGTGTCCAACGAGGGCCGTTACTCCCTTGTCCCAGGGTGGCCTTTGCTTTGCCACAGCGTTGTCTTTCGAGCGGTGACGATAGGACAGGACGGCAGAGAGCTCCATAAGGCAACGCAGCGCTTCGTAGAAATCGATGCGCTCCGCTGTTGTGTCAGTTGTTCGCAGGTACTCTTCCCTGATTCGCCGTGCCAGGTTCGTGCCCGCCGCGTGGATCCCTTGACGTATCGGTGGTGGCGGAGGCAGCGGAGCCGGCATCATCGCCAGACCCGCGCACGCGAAGCCGAGATCGAGTGCTGGATCACCAATTCCCGCCATGGTCCAGTCGACCACACCGCTGAGACGGCGCCGTTGCAGCAACACGTTGGCGGGCCACAAGTCGCCGTGGACGATCGACGGGTTGTCGACGGGGCTTGGTTCATTGCCGCTCAACCAGGCCAAAGCATCCCTGGTGCGATGGTCACCGAACGCTTCGAGGCTGGCGGTGACGAACTCGATGTGTCGACGCACCGTCAGGTGTGACATTTCGATCCCACCCCTGGCTGCTGCGGCAAGTACCGGCGCCGGATCGATTTGGTGAAGTCGCTCCGCGACCTCCAAGAGAACTCTTGGCCATCGCAGGCAGAGCTTCGGAAAATCTGGAACGAACTGATCCGGGCGAACGCCGCGCAGAAATCCGCGACCCGGAAGACGTTCCATCACGACAAACATCCTGCCAAGCCGATCCGGATCGCCCTCGGCCAAGATCACGCGTGGTGCAGGAAAATGCGCATCGGCGAGGCCGTCTTGGACGGCCTGTTCGAGTCTGGGCTGAATGGGATCGGTGTCGGCGGCATAGAGGCGTAAGACCATTGGTCGACGACGTCCCTCGCTACTCAGACTGATTTTGTACACTTCTGAGAAGACACCGCCGCTGAGTCGTTTCGGGGGTGACGAAAACGTCGCTTCTGGGTCGTTGAGGTGCGACTTCAGTAAGCGAAGCAGTTGGGTCGACCGATCTGGGTTCAAGGGGGTCTGTCCTCAGTCCCTGCATTTCTCGACTGTTGTGTCTTGACGCAGCGCTGATCCTATGAAATTGGATCGGGCAAAGGTGTCCCCCTCCGCCGGGACACGTTGGGCACGCGGATTCTCCTGATCCCTGCGTTCGCGACCACACTGGTGACATGCAAGGAGTCCTACTCGACGTAGGTGGGGTGTTTTTGGTGCCCAGCCGAGATCGGGTCGTCGACGCGCTCGGCGAGTTGATTGGAACACCGTCGGATGCCGAGTGCGACCGGGCGCATTTCGAGGGTATGCACGCGCTCGACGTGGCGAATGTGCCGGGAGATGGAGATCGGCGCATCTATCTCGTTGGCTATCTCTCATCGATCGGAATCCCTGCGGACCGCCTTGAAGCGGCAATCGACAGGCTTATTCCTCTCTGGACAGGTCCGTCGCTCGACTTATGGCGGCGTGTTCTCGGCGGATCGATCGTTGGGTTGCGACAGCTCTGCGACGCGGAACTCAGATTGGGAGTTGTGAGCAACTCGGACGGTCACGTCGGGGAGGAGCTTGTTCGAAACAAGATCTGCCAAGTAGGACCGGGACCAGGTGTGCCGGTTCGAACGATCATCGATTCTGGCGTCGTCGGAGTCGCAAAACCAGATCCAACCATTTTCGACTTCGCGCTTCCTTCACTCGGTCTGGATCCTTCCGATGTTATCTACGTGGGTGACAGCGTGAAGTACGACGTCAGGTCAGCCGAGGCCGCTGGGATGACGCCCCTGCACTTCGATCCGTTCAACCTTTGCGAGGAAACAGATCATCTTCACATTGCTCATGTTGGTGATGTGATCCACTACGCATAAATCGCAGGTGGGTGGGTGATTCCCTCCGCCAAGTGAGTGCAGGACCACTCCTCTGTATTCAAGGCGTCCTCGTGGAGCCGTTAGGTCTCGCGTCGAACTAGTCGGCGATGGTGACGACTTTGTTCGCTCGGATCGGATAGGGATCGGGGTAGTCGACCACGCGGACCCGACCGGCGGGCCGGTAGCGACCGCTGTCCATGACTTCGCGAGGAACATAGGGATCGCGGCCCATATTCCGGAAGAGGCGTGTCGTCGGCTCCCAGATCGTCACGCGCTCGTGCCAGCGAAGAAGGTCGAGCTTTCGGAGCAGGACGATCAGCGTGACCAGGGCGCCCGCCATCACGCCTGCCACCAACGAGCCCAGCGGCGTGCCGCCTGGAAGCACCGCCAGCAGACCGAGGAGCACCGCCAGGAGCAGGAGAAGCCCTGTCCACTCCAGCGGCGACATCGCCTGCCCAGACGCTGCCTCAATCAAGGACCGATCGTTGTCGAGAACAAAGCAGCGGGCCACCAGTTCCTTGTAGACGGCATCTTGCTGAGCGTTGCTGGGCCGTAGGTCGAGAACGGACCGGATGAGTGCTCGAAACGACGACGACGCACGGTGGTAGTCCACCAGCCGGTAGTCGATCTGGTCGGTGAGATGCAGGTCGACCAGATCCCGGATTTCGTCGACCTTCGGGGTGCCGAACACAGCCACTGCGTCGTGGATGGTCAGCAGCGTGGCGTCGCTCGTGGCCACGAGGTCCTGCACGAGAACGAGCCGCTCGCGCGTACGGACGATGGTGAAGGCGAGGAGGACACCGAACAAGAAGGCGGCCATGCTGGCCATTGCGATATCCACTCTGACATCGCCCCGCTTCGACCCGACGATCAGGGCGACGATGGTGACGATCACCCCGACGGCGACAGCCGGCCCGGCGACCAATTCGCCGCGGGCGACGTCCCGCCACCCTGATCGCAGGTATTTCACGACCGGAGCGCAGGCTGCGCCCGGGCGCAGAACGGGGGGGCGATCTGAGGGGAACGACCGACGAGAGCCACCTGGCCGCTCATGTCGTCGGGCCGGAGCATCGTGATGGCCTGAGTCTGCAACTGCATCTGACGGTTGACGATGCCGAAGGTCGCCACGCCGAACGTGTCTCTGACGAGGTCGACGCTGCGCGACGGCACCTGCATGGTGCCCTGTGCGTCGCGAAACAAAGCCTTGACTGTCACCGCACCTCCGCTTACTGGCTCAGCCCACAAGCCGCTTGAAGCGCACAAGCTATTGAGTTGAGAGCGATCCGCACAAGCCTTGCGCTGGTGGCGTCACATGACACTCACGCGAAGGGATCGTGACAGACAGATGAACGCTACGGCCGGACGTACGTCCCAAAGCTGACGGCGTGCGGTCCGAGACCACCCAATGCGCCGAGACCGCGCCGGTGCTGGATTCCAGGGTCCCGATTGGCGGCGGGTCTCATACGCCCGGCCTCGGTGCCCCAAGACGCCGGGCCGGCGTCAGGGAATTCGCGCGAAGACTTCTGGTCCACTCGGACCTCCCAAGCGTCAGGCATCCGTAAATCGGACCAAAACGAGAACGGATCATCGAGGCCTATCTCACTGTGAAGCCAGGTGGTGATGAGCAGTCCGTGGCTGACCAGCGCCAGACTCTCCAACGATCCGAAGTCCGACTTCAGCTGCGTGATCCGGCGCACAACGGCGTCGCGAGACTCCCAATGCTCGACCGCCTCCCCGCTCAGATATTTCTCGACGGCATTCGCGTGCTCGTCAGCCGAGGCATACCATGGCTTCTTCACCTCGCTGAGCTGAGCCCGAACTCCGGCCGCCGCCAATGGAAAGGCCGACCGCGGCGGTCTCGCGGGCTCTGCGTTGCGGACTGGTCCACACGTCGCTGCTCTGGAACCGGCTGCCAAGGACTGATCCGAGAGCACTCGCGTCGTTCCTACCTTGCTCGGTCAGAGGCCGTTCAGTTCCCGGCGTCTCTGCGGACATGAGTGGCTCGGCGTGTCGAACGAGAACTAGGTGCGTCACGGGTCCATTGTTGCGTGGCGCGAACAGATTTGATCTGGCGACGGTCCAGAGCGGGAGCGGCGGGTCACCGAGCTCGGCGGTGGGGAGGCGGCTTCAGCGACGGCATCGCTCTTGTTTCACCCTATGCAGAACTCATTGCCCTCAGGATCGAGCATGACCGTCCAGCTGCTCCCGTGTCCCTCTCGATACTCGACTTTCGTCGCGCCGAGAGCGACTAGTCGCTCAATCTCGTCCTCTGGATTCTTGGCCGCCAGGTCAACATGCATTCTGCTCTTGGCAGTCTTTGGTTCAGGAACCCGCCAGAACAAGATCCCTCGGACGCCACGGTGGTCGGGTGCAGCCAGAGCAGCGAAGTCATCCTCCGTAACTACGGATTGGTAACCGGTGACGTCCGACCAGAAAGTCGAGAGCCCTCTTGGATCAGCACAATCGAAGGTGACGTATTTGATGAACGCTGTCATGGCGCGACGCTAGCCAGAATCTGGAGAGGAGTACCTGAGCACCTCCGCGGGTTCTGATCCTCACCTCAATCCAAAGTGGCTTCTTTTAGCTGACCCCGTGTAGAGAAAGCTGAATAAGCGGAATCGATCGATGTGCCGTGGCCGACTCACGTCGATAGGTGGCGTAGGCGGGGAACACCCGGTCCGCCATCGCCCACAACCTCTCTCGATGAGCTTCGTCCTGCACCACCTTGGCTCTCATCGGAATTCCACCGAACACGACATCTGGGTGAGCTTGGAGGTTGTAATACCAAGCAGGATGCTTCGAACCCCCGGCGTTCGAGGCTGCGATGGTGACTGTCTCACCATCGTGAAAGTAAATGACCGCATGGAGTCGTCGCGCTCCGCTCTTCGCCCCTTGTGTCTCTAGTAAGGCTGTTGGGAAGACCAGTGTCGTAGCCAGTCGGCCATGGCTCACTCGCAAGAGGAGCGGATCGAGTTTCCAGCCGACTTTGCGGGACACATACCTGGCGAAGCGCGTTGTGGCAAGTGTCGCGTACGTGCGAGCGAACACGCGGGTCGGTCGATTCGGGTCGACACGTTTGAGGCTGACAGCCAACGCGAAGACTCTCCCTTCCGCTCTCGCCACACCGCATGTGCGACCTGCCTCCAGTGTGTGTCAAGCGTAGTGTTGGGCGCTGAATGTTGTCCCGTACGCGGCTCAGGCATCAATCCTTTGAGGTCTCCGTCGATGGGCCCATCCCGATCGCATTGACGTTGATCCACGGCAGCTCAATGGGCGACGAGCCGATCGCTCCTTGCGTGATCGACCGGACGACATCGCCGAGAAGGGCCGGCAGGATGGCCTCACTCGTGGCATCCAGCTCTTCGACGGTCCACCATCGCCATGCCGCGTGCAGTTCATGCTCGAGGGGCTCCCATCGTGCAGTTGATGGCTCGAACCTCTCGGTGCGCCACGCGAAGAAGGTGTCCACCGAGTACAGAGGCTGGCCGCGAAAGTTCCACTCGCCCTGGGTCCTCGCGACTGGCTCGCCCAATGCGGCGGGTTCAACGACTGTTCCCGTTTCCTCCGCAAGCTCGCGCGGCGGCGTCGACGAGCGATTCGCCTGGCTCGACCCCGCCGCCCGGAGTGATCCAGAGCGCAGGCTTCGGGTCACGAGGATCCTCAATCCGGAACAGCAAGACGCTTCCGGTCCCGTCGATAACGACCACCCGCGCCGATGGCCGGTGGAGAGGTGGGGTCATCATCTCATCGTGACCGGCCGAGAGGCCTCATGTACCGCGGGCGCCTTCACCCTTCCCAACGGATGTCGGCCTCCCGGAATCGACCTCCTCCTGGAATCGACCGGAATCGAAGCCGGAGCATCCGCTTCGTCAGAGCAGAGTTGATTCGTGCCAAGTGCTGGTGAGCCCCTTCTGCGCGTCGGGAACGACGCCGCAACGGTGCCACTGTTCACGACTGGAACGGCGTCGACCTTCGAGGGGCATTTGTACCTGGAAGTGTAAGTTCAACCACACATGCCGACAGTGCCAATGCCGCGGTCGTGGTGTCAGCTGCAGGGCTCATAGCACCCAGACTCGGAGTGAGGTCTGGTAGTAGTGCGATCAGGACGCGGATCATTATCGGGACAGACTGAGAGCGAGGATCAGGGTCAGGAGTGGTGATCGACCTCGTCTTCATCGGGTTGGCCATGGCGTTTTACCCGGTCGTGCTCACGATCTTCATCCTGATCCTGGGGTCGAAGCGCGGTCCGCGCAAGGGAGTTGGGTTCATCTTCGGCTGGTTGGGGGCCCTGGCGGTGGTCGCAGCCGTCACGATCTCGGCCACGGGAAACAAGCCTCCAGCGCCCGGGACGGCGCCATCGCTGAGCATCTTGGTGGTCAAGATTGTGCTTGGTCTCGTTTTGCTGGCCATCGTGGAGCGCCAGCGGCGCCGCATGGGTCGGCCCGAAGGAGCGCAAAGAGGAGCCCAGGTGGCAAGCGCGCATCGACGAGATGTCGCCACTTTTCGCCATCGGACTGGGAGCCTTCTTCCAACCCTCGGTGTTCGTGGTCTCAGCCGCAGCGACCATCACCGGGGCAAAGCTGTCGTCGGCGGCCAACTACTTCTCCCTCGTGTTGTTCGGACTTCTGTCGGTATCGACCTACCTCGCTTTGGATATCTATGCAGTGGCACGTCCCAAGCGCAGCGACGAGGCCCTCATAAGCCTCAAGGCATGGATCGACCGGCACACGGAGCTGATCATCGTCATCGTGGCGGCGGCGGTGGGCCTTTGGCTCGTCGGTAAGAGTTCGTATTTGTTGGCGACGTGACCGGAGCGCCGATTCATGGAGTTCGATCCGGAGGGTCGCACTCCCAGCGCCGACCATCAGCCGCGCCTGCAGCATGCCGGTGAGGTCCTGATCCGGGCATCCGTCGTGTGAGATAGCTGGCTGACGGCGCAACCGGTCATCGTGCCGTCAGGACGGCGGCGATCCTCTCGTAGTCCGCGGGTCTTCGTCCCCCGCGATCC
Source organism: uncultured Acidimicrobiaceae bacterium (assembly GCA_963736225.1). Taxonomy (GTDB): domain Bacteria; phylum Actinomycetota; class Acidimicrobiia; order Acidimicrobiales; family RAAP-2; genus Bog-473. The sequence continues at coordinate 421,062 of CAVTOF010000005.1, forward strand.
GCGCCACCCAGCGCAGGACTTCAGCCGCACGCACGTCCGCCCCTGCGTCCAGGGCCGCCTCGATATCGACCCAATCCTCGCGGACGGTTGTAGATCACCTTGCACACCATGAGATGGTCGGCGGCCAGGATCGGGATCGTCCCGTCAGCAAAGGGCACGGATTGGCGCGCCGCCCCGGCCGCCTCGTGGAAGGCGTCATAGGCGAAGAAGAGGTCGATCGGCGTCCTGTCCCAGAGCACCCGGACCTGGCCGTCGCGACGGACGATCGCCTCGATGGCCGGATCGTCTGTCGCGGCGCCGAGCCGCGCCAGTGGCCCGGCAACGTCGCCAAAGCGCTCCGCCGGAAGGAACACGTTGAGGTCGATGTCAATGGTCGCACGAGGTTCGGCGTAGTAGGCCAAGGCAAGCGCACCCCCGAACGCATGGGGGACCTCGGCGAGCGCCTGGTCGATCGCCAGCACGCGGCCAGCGAGCGTCAACGTGCTCATCGCGAGGCCAGAAGCGGGGCGCGGAGAACGGGGTCGACCCGCCTTCGCGGGATGGCGTCCGCCAGAGACAGCACGTCGAGCAGACGTCGCGTGCTCCTCGAGGTCAGCGGGTGGGGGGAGGTCCGGCCCGGGTCGAGTGGCGTTGACGTGCAGCCGTTCCCCCGCCGCCTCGACGAGCTTGCGCAGCATCTCGTAGCTGGGATCGCGCGCCGCCCGTGCTCGTAGGCGGAGATCACCGGCTGGGTCGTGCCGGCGCGCCGGGCCAGCTGGGCCTGGGTCAGCCCCTGGCGGCGGCGGACGTCACGGATCACCGAGGCTGCGCTCATCGCCATGAGTATATCGGATTGTCTATGTTACGGAGATCGTCTGTGCCTGGCGGAGCACATGCTGCAGCGGGTCAGGCCAGGTCGAGCGACTCGAGCGTGACCGGGAGGTCGGAGAGCGACGAGACCACCGCGTCGGGCTGCTCGTCATGGTCGTGCAGCTGCCAAAAGGCGTGGCTGCCCTCCGCCGCAGCCTCGCCCTGGCGGTTGAGCCACACGGCGTGCCACCGGCGGCGCTCGGCCCCGACAACGTCGTTGAGCGGGTGGTCGCCGACGAGTACGCACGTGTTGGACGGAAGTCCGAGCTCGCGCTCGACGACCTCGAAGATGCCTTTGTCCGGTTTGGCCACCCGGTGATCCTGGGCGAAGACCACCGACTCGAAGTAGCCGGCGAGCCCGACCCTCTCGGGAAGGCGGCTGCCGTTGGAGAGCAGGCCGAGCCGGTAGCGGTCCCGCAGGGCCTGCAAGCAGGGCAGCGTGTCGGAGAAGAGCGCGGGGTCGCGGTCGCGGTGCTCGAAGTAGGAGGCGGCGATCCATTCGGCCAACGCCGCGTCGGCCGTCTCGTCGCCGCCCTGCGCGGCGCGTACGTGGGCCAGCGTGCGGGAGAACCCGAGTACGTGTAGCCGGGCCAGATTGAACTCGATGCCGGCCAGTTCCTCCGCCACCGCGGCGCGGTCGTCCTGAATGTCCTGCCACGTCAACGCGTCCGTGCCGGGTCCCGGTCGTTCGGCGCGGAACTCGCTCGAGCACAGCGATCAGTGCGTCGCGCACGACGCGCTCGAAGTCCCACAGCGTCTGGTCGCCGTCGAAGAGGACGGCCTGAATCACTGTTGCGGCGTCACGGGACGAGGATGATCTTGCCGAGCTTTGCCCCCTGGGCGAACCTGTCATAGGCGGCCTCAGCCTCCGCGAGGGAAAGATGTCGCAGACGGGCACCTCGATGCGCCCCGAGGCCAGGAGAGGAAGCACATGGGCGCGCACACCTCAGCCACGTTGGCCTTCTCTCGCCGGGTGCGGGCGGCGTGAGCGTCGAACCGCTGATGCGGGCCCGTGCGTGCATGATCGTGAAGAGGTTCACCTCCATCTGCGCGCCGCCACCCATGCCGATGACCACGACGCGTCCCCGCTGGCGAGTGCCGGCAGTGCGTTGGTCAGGCTCGGTGCGCCGACCAGCTCGAGCACGACGTCGTAGGGGCCGTGCTCGGCCTCCTCGCCCGGTGCGGCGACCACCTCGGCACCCAGCCCTGCCACCGCCTCGCGGCGATCGGGTTCACGCACCGTCGCCACCACGACCGCACCGGTCGCGGCGGCGAGCTGCACGCCGGCAGTGCCGACGCCGCCCGCTGCGCCCGAGACGAGCACGCGTTCGCCCATGGCCAGACCGGCCTGGGTGAAGAGGGCGTCATAGGCGGTCGAGAACACCTCGGGGAAGCCCCCGGCCTGGGCCCAGGGCAGAGAGGCGGGGACAGCCAAGGCATGGGACTCGTCCACGAAGGCGAGGGTCGCCTGCGCGCCGCCGCCGACGAGGGCCATGACCCGGTCGCCGGGGGAGAAGAGGGTGACGGCGTGCCCGACACCGACCACCTCGCCGGCCATCTCCATGCCGGGGATGTCCTGTGGCCAACCCGGAGGCGCCGGGTAGAAGCCCGCACGCTGCGCGATGTCGGCGCCGTTGATGCCCGCCGCCTGCACTGCAACGAGGAGCTCGGTGTCGCCGGGGACCGGGTCCGCGCGCTCTTGGTAGACCAGGTGGCCATCCCGGATGACCGCAGCGTGCATGGCGGCCACCCTAGAGCGGAGCGAGTCGGTGACGGCTCGGAGCCGGTCCGACGGCCGAGCGGGCCCACGCCAGTGCCCGGTAGGGTCCGAGCCATGGCTCTCTACGACATCCCCATCCACACCCTTCAGGGCGGCGACAGCTCGCTCGGCGACTACAAGGGCAAGACGCTGCTGCTGGTCAACGTCGCATCCAAGTGCGGTCTCACCCCGCAGTACGAAGGCCTCGAGCGCCTGCAGAAGAAGTACGAGGACCGTGGGTTCTCGGTCATCGGCTTCCCCTGCAACCAGTTCCTCGAGCAAGAGCCCGGTACTGCCGCGGAGATCGAGCAGTTCTGCTCGACCACCTACGGGGTGACCTTCCCGCTCATGGAGAAGATCGACGTGAACGGTGACGGCCGGCACCCGATCTACGCGCTGTTGGAGGAGAAGGCCGACGCCGAGGGCAAGGCCGGCGACATCACCTGGAACTTCGAGAAGTTCCTCGTCTCGCCCCAGGGCGACGTCGTGGCGCGCGACCCCCCCCAGGTCGAGCCCGAGGACGCAGCCGTCGTGAGCGACATCGAGGCGCAGCTCGCCGGTTGACCGCGCCGCGCCCCGCCCCGGCGGGGTTCAGTGCGTCCATCTTCGACATGGACGGGTTGCTGCTCGACTCCGAGGTGCTCTGGCACGAGGCCGAGATCGAGATCCTCGGCGCGCTCGGCGTGCCGCTGTCGGCCGACGGATGCCGCACGACGAAAGGGATGTTCGTCAACGAGGTCACGCGGCACTGGTTCGCCTTGTATCCCTGGGTGGGCCCGACGCCTGACGAGTTGGCGGTCACGGTGGTCGACCGCGTCATCGAGCTGATCCTGACCAAGGGGACGCTCAAGCCCGGGGCGGACCATGCCATCGACCTGTGTGCTGGCCGCGGTTTGCCGCTCGGGGTGGCATCCTCGTCGGAGTACCGCCTGATCGACGCCGCACTGTTGCACTTCGGACTGCGCGGCCGCTTCGCTGTCATCCACTCGGCCGAGGAGGAGCAGTACGGCAAGCCGCACCCCGCCGTGTTCCTGACCGCCGCCACCCGGTTGGGCGCCGCGCCCACTCGATGCCTCGTGTGGGAGGATGCGCCCGCAGGGGTCGTGGCGGCGAAGGCCGCGTCCATGGCGTGCATCGCCGTGCCAGAGGCGGGGGAGGGACACCATCCCGCGTTCGGGTTGGCCGACCTGGTCGTCCATTCGCTGCTCGAGGTGGACGACGCCGTGCTGGACGCCGTGGCTACGGCGTCCGGGGCGGGTGTCGCTGCGTAGGAGGCGTAGGCGATCTGGTACCGGTGCGGTCGGCCTCAGAGCAACGTCTCGAGGCGCGCCGCCACTTCGCGATAGCGGGCGACGGGAATGAGGTGCACACCGTTGAAGGCGCCCGAGTCCCGGATGCCGGTCACCAGGTCGCAGGCCAGGTCTATGCCGGCGTTGCGGTCGCGCTCGAGGCGTGCCGTGAGGTCGGGCGGCAGCGTCACGCCTGGAATGTTGAGGGTGCGGGCCATGCCGGGGCTCGCCACCACCAGGACGCCGGCGTAGACGGGAACCGCCACGTCGAGCTGCGCCCGCCAGGCCAACAGGTCCGAGAGCGAAAAGCCGATCTGGACGAAGACGAAGTCCGCCGCCTGCTTCCACGCCGGCAGCGCCCGCAACCCGGTGACGGTGCCGAATCGCATGGGTGCGGGCGGGTCGAGTCCGGCTGCATAGGCGCGGCCCTCGCCCAGCATCGTGCGCACCGTGAGCTCGCTCGTGCGGGTGCCGGCGAGCGGCTCGTCGCGCCGTAGATGAAGAGGAACTGGTCGACGCCGTAGGCCGACGCGGTGAGCAGGTCGCGGCGGAACCCGAGCAGGTTGCGGTCGCGGGCGTTCAGGCACGCAATGGAGCGCCCGCCGATCGCCTCGACCTCGTGCGCCACGGCGACGCTCGAGACGGTGGCCCGACCGATGTGGTTGTCAGGGATCAAGAACGTGCTGGCGATGGAGCTGAGCACGCCGATCTGGTGCCTGACTCGTTTCAGGTCGGGCGAGGTCGCGGGCTCGATCTCGCAGATGAGCTCGAACGGACATGCGGAGGCGGCCGCCGGCGGGCTCACGTGAGCCGCTTGGTGAAGCGGAGGTACCCGGCGGCCAGGGCGTTGCCGTCGGCGTCTTCGAAACGACGCTCCCACCCCGTGGCGACGTAGAGCGCAACCGCCTCGGGCTGGCGGTCGCCCGTCGCCAGTTCGAGCTCGAGGAGGCCGAGCCGCGGGCCGTCTCTTCCAGCGCCGACATGAGCGCCCGCCCGACACCGCGGCCGCGGGATGCGGGGTCGACCCAGAGCCGCTTGACCTCGCCGGCGCCGGCGCCGGCGCCTGTCTGGGTGCCGGCGCCGATGGCGCGCAGGCCGACACCGCCGACGGGATCGAATCGCGCGTGGTCGCGGGCGACGCGGGCAACGCGGGCCACGAAGAATGCGCCGGCGGGGGGGTCGAACATGGCGGGGGTGAGGCCCAGCTCTGTCTCGTCGAGACGACCGTAACGCGTGACGAGTTCCTCCTCTGCCCGAGTCACGATCCAGCGTGGGCCGGCTTCGCGCCCGCGGGCTCTGGCGCCAGCTCTGTGCCCGAGGGGATGGCGAAGGTTGGGTGAGGCATACCCTCTATCCTTTCCGAGACAGCCGGGCGCCCGTGTTCCGCGCTGTCCAACACCCTCTCCCGTGTTCTCGCCCGTCCCACCCGATATCGACTTCGTGGCGCTCGAGCAGGCCGAACTGGCCCGCTGGGCGGCGCACCGCGTCTTCGAACGCTCCATCGAGCAGCGGGAGGGTGCGCCGCCGTCGGTCTTCTACGAGGGTCCCCCGACGGCCAACGGCATGCCCGGGCTGCACCACGCGTGGGCGCGGGTCTACAAGGACCTGTTCTGCCGCTACCGCACGATGGGTGGCGCCTACGTCGCCCGCCGCGCCGGGTGGGACACTCACGGGCTCCCGGTCGAGGTCGAGGTCGAGAAGACGCTCGGGATCACCGGCAAGCAGCAGATCGAGGACGAGGTCGGTATCGCCGAATTCACCCGGCTCTGCCGTGAGTCGGTCTACTCGTACGTCGACGAATTCGCCCGCCTGACGACGCGCATCGGCTACTGGGTCGACATGGACGCGGCCTACTGGACGCTCAGCCCGTCCTACATCGAGTCGGTTTGGTGGCATCTCCAGCAGCTGTTCGACCAGGGATTGCTCTACGAGGACCTCAAGGTCGTGCCCTACTGTCCGCGCTGCGGCACCGCGCTTCGAGCCACGAGCTCGGGCAGGCCGACGTCTACCGCGACGAGGAGGACGAGACCGCCTATGTCCGGCTGCGCCTCATCGACCCCGAACCAACTGTCGTCGGCGACGCCGAATGGCTGGCGGTGTGGACCACCACGCCGTGGACGCTGCTCTCCAATACCGGGGTCGCGGTCAACCCAGGGCTGAGCTACGCCGTCGTCGACGGGATGCTGGTGGCCGAGGATCTGGTCGACTCGGTGCTCGGCGAAGGTGCGTCCGCTCGCATCACGACGCGGGTCCCGGGTCTGGCACTGGTGGGACTGCGCTACGAGCGTCCGTTTGCCGACCTCGACGTGCCGCCCGGCGCTGACGGCTGGCGCGTCGTGCCCGCCGACTACGTCACGACCGAGGAGGGCACCGGGCTCGTGCACCTCGCGCCGGCCTTCGGCGAGATCGACCGGCAGATCGGGCGCGACAACGGCCTGCCCTCCCTCAACCCGGTCGGGCCCGACGGTCGCTTCACCGCAGACATCGGCTGGTTGGCCGGCAGCGAGGTCCGCCGCGGCCAACACCGACATCAACGACCACCTGGAGGCGGCCGGGCTGCTCATCCGGCGTGCGCCCTACGTGCACTCGTACCCGCACTGCTGGCGTTGCCGTACCCCGCTCATCTACTGGGGCAAGCCCAGCTGGTACATCGCCACGTCGACCCGCAAGGACGACTTGCTGGCTGCGAACGAGACGGTCGACTGGCACCCGGGTTATATCAAGGAAGGCCGTTTCGGCGAGTGGCTGGCCAACAACGTGGACTGGGCGCTCTCGCGCGACCGCTACTGGGGCACGCCACTGCCCATCTGGCGGTGCGGGCGTGGCCACCTGCGCTGTGTGGGGTCGCTGGCCGAATTGTCAGACCTCACCGGGCACGACGTCACCGGCGTCGATCCGCACCGCCCCACGATCGACGACGTGACGTTCACCTGCTCCACGTGTGTCGCTGAAGGCACGGACGACGAGCTGGCTCTGTGCCGGCGCGTCGAGCCGGTGATCGACGCCTGGTTCGATTCGGGCTCCATGCCGGCGGCGCAGATCGGCTATCCACACGTCCCGGGGTCGGCGGAGGCGTTCACTTTCCCCGCCGATTTCATCTCTGAAGCCATCGACCAGACGCGCGGCTGGTTCTACTCGCTCTTGGCCATCAACGTGATCGTGTTCGGCGAGAGCCCGTACCGCCACGTCGTCTGCCTCGGCCACATCGTCGACGCCGACGGCCGCAAGATGTCCAAGTCGCTCGGCAACATCATCGACCCCTGGCTCATCCTCGACACGCGCGGCGCGGACGCCATGCGCTGGTGGATGTTCAGCCAGGGGTCCCCGTGGACGCCGACCCGGGCCACTCTCGGGGCGATCGACACTGCCATGCGCGACATGCTCCTCACGCTGTGGAACACCTTCAGCTTCTTCACCACCTACGCGTCACTGAACGGGTTCGACCCGGAGGACAAGGCCGTACCCGCACCCGCCGCACGGGGGGCGCTCGACCGGTGGATCCTCTCCCGCTTGGCCGGCACCACGGCCGCCATGACGACTGCGCTGACGGGCTACGAGCCGCTGGACGCGGCGACCGCGCTGGGCGACTTCGTCGATGACCTCTCCAATTGGTACGTGCGCCGCAGCCGCCGCCGCTTCTGGCGTACCGATCCCGACGCGCCGCCTGGAGACACGCTGGCGGCGCAGGCAACCCTGCACACGGCGCTGACCACGCTGTCACTGCTTCTGGCGCCGCTCTGCCCGTTCGTCGCCGACACGTTGTGGCGCGAGCTCACCGCAGCCGGCGATGACGACTCGGTCCATTTGGCGGATTGGCCGGTCGCCGACGTCGCGTTGCGCGATGTCGACCTCGAGGAGCAGATGGCGCTCGCGGCGCGGCTGACGTCGCTCGGGCGGGCTGCCCGCGGCGAGGCCTCGGTGAAGGTGCGCCAGCCCCTGCGGCGCGCCCTGGTGTTCCTACCCTCGGGCGCACCGTCGATCCTGCGCGACATCGTGGCGGACGAGCTCAACGTCGACGAGATCGACACGGCGGACGAGCTGAGTGAGGTCCTCTCGTTCGAGCTCGTGCCCAATTTCCGCACCCTCGGTCCCCGGCTCGGCCAGCGGGGAAAGGGCCTGAAGGCGGCGTTGGCCGCACTCGACGGTGTCGCAGCGGCGGATGCGCTCGAGTCGGGGCAGCCGGTGACCGTCTTCCTCGACGGAGAGAAAGTGGAGCTCACACCGGACGACGTGTCGCTGCGGGTCCGGCCCCAGCAGGGCTTCGCCGTCTCGCGCGAAGGCGGCGAGGTGGTCGCGCTCGACCTGACCCTCGACGACGAGCTGCGGCGGCGAGGTCTGGCCCGTGACGTGGTGCGCCTCGTGCAGGACTTGCGCAAGACGAGCGGGCTCGAGGTCTCCGACCGGATCAGGTTGCACGTCGTCGGCCTCGATGCGCTCCGCGCGCGGACTTCGACTTCATCGCCCGCGAGGTGCTCGCCGTCGAGATCGTCAGCGGGCCCGGGACGGGCGAGGGGACACCGCTGGATCTCGACGACGACGAGCTCCTCGTCGAGCCCGTCTCGGTGTGGATCGAGCGCGTCCACACGACTGATTCGTAGCGCGTGGGGCCGGCTCCCTGCCGGCGAGGCGACCGGACACCCTTGCGAGAGGACGCCGGTTGCATCAGTTCACGGGCGTTCCGAACACGCCCCGACAGACCGACTCCACCAACGACACGGTGGGCGCAGTGACCGGAGAATTCCCGGGCGCCCCGTGGCTGCGGCGACGCCGTGTGGCGCCAGCAGCGCGCCTGCGACGTGCCCCGTCCCCGGCTTCCCTCCCAACTATCTCGCCTCGGTGACCCATAGACGGGCCAGGTGACCGCGCTGATGGTTGGCGGCGTGCCGTTCGTCTCCCAGGGAGGCCTGCTCTACGTCGACGAGTGGGGCGGGCCAGGGGCAGCAATGACCTGATCGGTTGGCGGTCTGGCGGACGGGCTGTGGCGGGCCGGCGGTAGCGCCGGGCCGGTCAGAGACGCGGGTCGCCCGGAAGCAGCGATCCCGTCAATGCGACCTGGACGCCTCCGGCCGCCGCCGGGTCGAGGACCACGAGGTCCGCGTCGGAGCGCACCACGGCCACGCCGGCGCCGACCAGCGCCGCGGCGGCCGCGTCGAGGTCGTCGACACGGAGCGCCATCAGGTGGGTGCGCGCTCGTCCGTACTGCCGTCCCCACAGGGCGAGTCCTTCATCGCCGGGCAACCGGTACAGGGCGAGGGTGCAGTCGCCCAGCGAGACCCCGGCCGCCGGCTGGCCGGGCGGGGAGTCAGCACGCTCGAAGGTGACGGTGGTGCCGAGCAGCGTGGCCAGGCGGTCGGCCCACTCGGCGGGGTTCTCGACCAGCGCGCCGACAAAGGCGTGGTGGGTGGCCGGTGCCAACCCGTGCGGCGCCGCTGCCGGACGCGACGCGCCGAAGCGTGGGTCGACCTCGAGCTCGAAGCAGCTCCACTGCAGGAACACGCCTCCGGTGTCACGCGGATCGGTGAAGCACATCTCAGGGCGCGGTCGTGCCGCGATCCGCACGCCGTTCCCCTCGAGGAAGGCGACGGTGGCCTCCAGGTCGGCGACCTGGAGCGCGATGGAGTGCATTCCGCCGCCGAAGCGTGAGACGAACTGGGCCGCACCCCCGTCGACGATCGGTTGGCCGATCTCGATCGCGTTGTCCCCGGCCCAGGCCATGCCACCACGCCGGCCGATGCCCGGCTCGGCCGACTCGCCGTACTCGAGGACCTCGAGCCCGACCAGGTGCGTGAGTGCCGCCACGGCGACGTCATAGTCGGCGACCATCGCGGTCGAGTGGAAGAGCCAGCGCACCTCGTGCCGCCCGCCCACCGTCACGCCCTCGCCCACGAGGGCGGTCGGCGGCTCACCGGCCTGCGGTGACGGGGAGCTCGACGCCGGTGATGTTGCGAGCATCGGGCCCGGCCAGGAAGAGGACGGCTGCCGCGACGTCGGTGGGCTCGACGTGGCGACCGAGCGCGGCGGTCGCCGCCAGTCGCCGGGTCGCCTCGTCGGCGCTCTCGCCGGTCTGGACTGCGGTGCCTTCCACCATGGCGTCGAACGCCGGCCCGGTGGTGAAGCCGGGCGTGACCACATTGACGCGGACGTTGGAGGGTCCAAGCTCCTTGGCCAGCGTGAGCGACGCCGCCACCATTGCCTGCTTGGTCGACGTGTAGCGAGCCCGGCCCGCCGGGAGCCCGTGCGTGCCGAGCGTACCGATCTGGATGATGGAGCCCCCGCCACCCTTTGCCATGACCGCGCGCGGCGACACGGCTCAGCTCGAGCGTTCCGATGACGTTCACCTCGAATGCCGTGCGCCAGGACTGCCAGTCGCTGTCGTCGATGCGCGCAAAGGCGCCGCCGTAGGTGGCGACGTTGACCAGGACGTCGATCCGGCCCAAGCGGGCGGCAGCCTCGTCCACCAGCGCCCGGCACGAGGCGACGTCGGCGAGATCGGCCGGCAGTGGCACGATCTGTCGCCCCGTGTCGGCGGCCACGTCCTTCGCCAGCGCGTCGAGTCGCTCAGCGTCGCGTGCCGCCACGATCACGTCTGCGCCGGCATGCCCGAGCGCAGTGGCGCAGGCCCGCCCGATGCCCGGCCCGGCACCGGCCACGACGGCCACCATCCCCTGAAGCTCGGTCACTCGCTCAGTCTCCGAGGTCGGGCGCCCATTGCACGCCGTTGATGTGGCCGCCGCCGTCGACGAACAGCGTGTTGCCCGTCACGTAACGGGCGTCGTCACTGGCGAGGAACACGGCGACCGGCGCAATGTCGTCCTCGGGGTCCCCGAGCCGGCCCATCGGATTGGTCGCGTCAGCCGCGGCCTCGAGCTCAGGATGGGCGGCGAAGGCAGCCCTCGATGCCGCTGTTTTCGCCCCCGGGCAGATGACGTTGACGCGGATCTGCCAGGGGGCCCATTCGCGCGCAGCGGTGCGGCTCGCGCATCGCAACGCCTCTTTCGCGACGTTGTACTGCACCGTGCCCATATGGGCGTTCACGCCGTTGAGCGAGCACATATTGATGACGGCGCCGTTGCCCTTCGCCCTCATGGTGGGCAGCACGGCCTGCATGGCCCAGAACGGACCCAGGAGGCCGATCGACAGCCCCCACCGCATCTGCTCGTCCGTCATGTGCTCGAAGCGCCCGAGTGATCCGCCACCCCAGGCGTTGTTCACCAGGACGTCGACCGTGCCCCACGCCTCGTGGGCGTTGGCCACCATCGTGAGGACGTCGTCCTTCGCGCTGGCGTCGGTGTGCACGAAGCGCACGTCGGCGCCGAGTTCGTCGCGACACAGCGCGCGTGCCACGCTTGCGCCGGCAGCGTCGTCGATGTCGGCCACCAGCACCTTGGCGCCCTCCTGGGCGAAGCGCCGGACGACTCCGCGTCCGATGCCATCGCCGCCCCCCGTCACGATCGCCACCTTGTCGCGCAGCCGGTCCGTCATGCCGGGACACGCTAGCCACCGGGTTTTGATTACATCTGGCCGAGCTGTCGGCCGATATGACCGACTGAGGAGTGCATATGACCGGTCCCACCTCCATGTCCCGCTGTCCGCGAAGCCATCGGAGTGAATCGTGACCATGCCCCCGCAGGGGTGGTACCGCGATCCGCACGGCGCGCCCGGGGTCAACCGCTGGTGGACCGGAACGCAGTGGTCGGAGCAGACCCAGGTCGCACCGCCCCCGCCACCCTTCCCGGAGGTCCCGCCGCGCCCTCCGCTTGCCGGCTACGGGACACGTGCTCGGCGCATGGCTCCTGGACTTGGTGATCGTCACCGTGATCAGCCTGCCCTTGCTGATCCCATTCGGCGGCTACTACCACGAGACCAGAACGGCGACGACGCACAGCGTCAGCCTCAGCCTTCATGGTCCTGCTCTGCTGGCCCACGCCGTGTTGGTCTTGCTCTACGGCATGCTGTTCATCGGCTCTCGTCGTGGACAGACGCCCCGGAATGACGGTCCTCGGAGTTCGCTGCGTCGATGCGAATGTCTCGGCCGGCTCCATCGGCTACGGCAGGGCGCTCCTTCGGGCCTTCGTCGAGTACATCTTGTTCGTGGCCCTGTTCCTGCCCTGGGTCCTCGACATGCTCTTTCCACTGTGGGACCCGCAGAACCAGACGATCCACGACAAAGCCGGGGGGTCGATCGTTCTCGCGAAAGCTCCGGCGTCGCCTCGTGACGGAGCGTGAGAGGCGGCCAGATGTTTCCGCGTTCTCGCGGCCTCAGCCCGGCCGCGGCAACGGTTGCCCGGCTGTCATCCTGGGTGCATGGCCGACGCGATCTTCGAGACTCCTCGGCTCGCTGAAATCTACGACCGGCTCGAGCCGAGTCGTCCTGATCTGCATGCGTATGTCGCCATGGTGGCTGAGTTCGATGCACGAACCGTGCTCGACATCGGCTGCGGAACGGGCTCCTTCGCCTGCCTGCTCGCCCAACAGGGGATCGAGGTCACGGGGCTGGATCCCGCTGGGGCGTCGCTCGCCGTGGCCGCTCGCAAACCGTTCTCAGGCCGGGTCACGTGGGTCCACGGGGATGCGGCCACGTTGCCGTCTTCGCCGTCCGACCTCGTCACCATGACGGGGAATGTCGCCGCAGGTCTTCTTGACGAACGCAGAGTGGGCCGCGCCTGCCGCGCAGATGCGGGTCGTGCTGCGTGTCGGCGGTCGCCTGGCCTTCGAGGTGCGCGATCCCACCAGGAGAGCCTGGGAGGAGTGGGATCGCGCTCGGACCTACCGCCGGGTCACGCTTCCGGGGCATGAGGCGATTGCGACCTGGGTCGATCTCACCTCGGTCGATCTCCCTCTGGTTTCGTTTCGCCAAACGTTCGTCTTCGAAGCCGACGGTTCCGTCCTGATATCGGAATCGACGTTGCGCTTTCGCAGCCACGACGAGATCGTGCGTTCCCTGCGCGGCGCAGGTCTCGTCGTCGAGGACGTACGAGATGCACCAGACCGGCCCGGCCTCGAGCTCGTCTTCATCGCCCGTCGAGCAGCCTGAGCAGGCCGCCTCAGCAGCCTGCGTCGAGAACCTTGGTCAACACGGCCACCAACGGGCGCGGTCCGCGTCGTCGAGGTGTGCCACGAGGTGGCGATCGATGCCGTCGATGTGCGCGGCCACGGCTTGGTCCAGCATGGACCGGCCCTGCGGCGTCAGCACCACGTGCACGCTCCGGCGGTCGTTCGGGCAGTTCTGCCGCTGCACGAGGCCCGCGTCGACCATGCGGTCGACGAGGCGGGTGACGCCACCGGTCGTGAGGGCCACGTCCGAGGCTGAGCCGGCTCATGGTGAGGCGGCCCTCGGGAGCGGCCCCTACGTGGATCAGCACGTCGAAGAAGACCAGCGGGATCCCGACCGACTCTTCGAGCTCTCGTCCGAGGGTGTCGGTCAGGCGGCGATGGGTACGGACTATGAGGCCCATGAGTTGGATTCGCTCGTCGTCGATCTGTCCGAGGACGCCGCAGGTGCCCTCGTCGGGGCGGAGCGCTGCCCGCTCCTCGTCACCGCCCTTCGCCGAGATGGTCGCCGTTCCCATTTGCCTGCCTCCTCTCAGTCTCCCCCGAACCGGCCTCGCTCATCTAATGTCTCTGATTGACAAGTATCTGTATAATCAGATACTATACCATCAGTAAGTTCTCGAACAAGCAAGGAGACGAGAAAATGAGCACGACATCAAGCACCCAGACCCTCCCCCGGACCGGCAGTTACGTGATCGACCCGGCGCACACCGAGGTGGGCTTTATCGCCCGCCACCTGGTCGGTACCAAGGTCAGGGGCCGCTTCACCGACGTCAACGGCACCTTCACGGTGGCCGAGAACCCCGAGGACTCGACCCTCGACGCTGTCGTACAGGCGGAAAGCATCCACACCAACCAGCTCCAGCGTGACGACCACCTGCGGACGAACGACTTCCTCGACGTGCCGAACTACCCGACGATCACCTTGAAGAGCACGGGCCTCAAGCGGGTCAACGACACCCACTGGACCCTGACCGGTGACCTGACCATCCGGGGCGTCACCAAGTCGGTCGACTTCGACCTGGAGTTCCTGGGCGAGGGCCCCTCGATGCAGGAGGGCAAGACCGTGGTGGCCTTTGAAGCCACCGCGACGATCGACCGGCGTGACTTCGGCGTCAGCTTCAACCACTCGCTGCTCGACGGCAGCGTCGTCGTGGGCAACAAGGTCGTCATCGAGATCGAGGCCGAGGCCACCCAGGCCGACTGACCTCGCGCGGGTGGTGCGCCGGCCCGTCCGGCCGTCACCCGCGTTTCAATGACGGCGTCGGCGGGGAGGCCGTACGCTTCCCCGCCATGCCTACGCCAGGGTCGTCGGCGGGCGTGCGAGCCGCGTCGGCTACGCCGCTCCGTCCAGTCGAGCGAACGAGCCCGGACGGCATGTTCGTCCTCGCTGTGGACCTCGGCACCGGTGGCCCAAAGGTGGCGCTGTTGTCGGCGTCGGGGCGGATCGTCGCACACGCGGTCGCGCCGGTCGGTCTCTCGCTCACCGACGACGGTGGTGCCGAACAGATGCCCCAGGCCTGGTGGGAGGCGATCGTGTCCTCGGCGTGGGCGCGCCCTGGCCGACAGTGGTGTCGCGCCGGAGCGTGTGGCCGGCGTGGGGTGCACGTCGCAGTGGTCGGGCACAGTGGCCGTCGACGGCGCGGGCGACGCCATCGGGCCGGCCATCATCTGGATGGACTCACGTGGTGCCAAGGCCGTGCGCGAGACTGGTGCGCGGCGCCCTGAACGTGCAGGGTTACTCCGCGTCCAAGCTGGCACGCTGGATCCGTAAGACCGGTGGCATCCCGAGCCTGTCGGGCAAGGATCCGGTCGGCCACATCCACTTCCTGCGGACCCGGCGTCCCGATGTGTACGCGGCAACCGCGGTGTTCCTCGAGCCGGTCGATTACCTGAACCTCCGCCTGACCGGCCTCGCCCGCGCCTCGCACGACTCCATCACCGTGCACTGGGTGACGGACAACCGGGACCGCGGGGCCGTCGCCTACGACGACGCGCTCATCGAGCTCGCAGGACTCGAGCGCACCACGTTGCCCGACCTCGTGCCTACAGGCAGCGTGCTGGGTGGGCTGACCGCCGGTGCGGCCGAGGAGCTGGGACTTCTGGCCGGCACCCCGGTCGTGGCCGGCACCGGCGACCTGCACTCGGCAGCGGTCGGCTCGGGCGCCGTGGCCGACTTCGCGGCCCACCTCTACATCGGCACCTCGAGCTGGATCAGCTGCCACGTCCCCTACAAGAAGACCGACGCAATGACCAACATCGCGTCCATCCCTTCGGGCCTCCCCACCAAGTACCTGCTGGCCGACGAACACGAAACGGGCGGGGCGTGCCTGACCTGGCTGCGCGACAACCTGCTGTTCCCCGGCGACACCCTCGCGGACGCAGGCCAGGGCGAGGGCAGCGGTCCCGGGGGAGCGCCTGACGGCTTCTTCGGGCTGCTCAACGACATCGCGGGCATCGGTCCCTGCCTGGCGCCGGCGGCGTGATGTTCACCCCTTGGCTCAATGGCGAACGATCGCCGGTGGACGACCACACCATCCGAGGCGGCTTTCACAACCTCTCCTTGTCGTCGACGCGGTCCGACATGATCCGGGCCGTCTTCGAGGGCGTCGCGCTCAACTCGGCCTGGCTCCTCGGGGCGGTCGAGAAGTTCTGTAAGCGCCGGATGGACTCGCTCGCCTTCGTCGGAGGCGGCGCGAACTCGGACCTGTGGTCGCAGATCCACGCCGACGCCACCGGGCGCACCATCCGCCAGGTGGCGGATCCGGTGCTGGCCAACGTGCGGGGAGCCGGCCTGCTCACCCTCGTCGCCCTCGGGCACATGTCCCTCGATGACATCCCCGGTACCGTCGCCGTCAGGGCCACCTACGAGCCCGACCCGCCTGCGACCGCCGTCTACGAGGAACGTGTGAAGGAATTCGTCAATCTGTACGAGAAGACGAAGGGGATCCACAAACGGCTCAACGGCCCGCGTCTGGACGAACGGCCGTCGTAGGGCTGGAGTTCGATTCGTCTCGGCTCCGGCTGAGGGAACGCCCACCGTGTCTGCCGTCGAGCCCTCGCTACGCTCTCGCCCGATGACGTCGCGGGCTCAACTGCAGGAACAGGCCGACGCACTGTCGTGGTATCACTCGATCGATCTCGGCCACGGCGTCGTGACCAAGGGCGCCAGCGCCCAGGAGAAGGGTGCCGAAATCCTGCCCGACGTCGCTGGGCGCAGTGTGCTCGACATCGGCGCGTGGGACGGCAGGTTCTCCTTCCTGGCCGAGCAGGCCGGCGCGGCGCGGGTCGTCGCCCTCGACCACTACGCCTGGGGCGTCGACTTCGACGCGCGTGGCCGCGTATTGGGCAGAGTGCATCGGCCGCGGCGTCCTTCCTGACCAGTCGCGCGATGAGACGGACTTCTGGCAACCTGACCTCCCGGGCCGCCGGAGCTTCGAGTTCGCTGTGGCCACGCTCGGCTCCAAAGTGCAGCCCGTGGTGGCCGATTTCCAGACGTGCGATCTCGATGAGATCGGGGCGTTCGACGTCGTGCTGTATCTCGGCGTGCTGTACCACATGAAGGAGCCCCTCTCTGCCCTCGAGCGAGTCCGAGCCGTCACCAAAGAGGCGGCGGTGATCGAAACCGAGGCCGTCCACATCCAAGGTCTCGACGACGAAGCCCTGCTGCAGTTCTACGCGGGGAGCTCGTTGCAGACCGACTTCGGAAACTGGTACGTGCCGACCATCGAGGCCCTCCGTAACCTCTGCCGAGCCGCCGGCTTCTCATCGGTTCGCACAGTGGCCGGCCCACCCACCCCACCCGCCGCGCCGAGCTCGCCGGCTCAGCTGCGCGAGCGGCTCCGCGCGGCCATCGACGGCTCTCCGCCACCTCGGCTCTCCGCCCCCAGCGCGAATTATCGAGCCGTCGTGCACGCGTACCCCTGATGGTTCGCGTGGGACGCGACGAGATCAGATCCGCTCGAAGTTGCGGGCAAGCTCCCAGTCCGTCACGTGCCGGTTGGCCGACGCCCATTCCTGCTCGGCGGTGTTCAGCAGGTGGTGGTGCACGTCGTCGCCGAAGGCCTCGACCGCGACGGCTGACGTGCGCATCTCCTCGATGGCCTCGACAAGGGTGGAGGGGATCCGTTGGACGTCGGTGGCCTCATAGGCATTGACGGGGTAGGGGTCGCCCGGCTCGATCTCGTGGTCGATGCCGTAGAGCCCGGCCGCGATGGAGCCGGCCAGCACGAGATAGGGGTTGACGTCGGCTCCGGGGATGCGACTCTCCACGCGCCTGCCGGCGCCGTGCCCGACGACGCGGAAGCCACAGGTGCGGTTGTCCTCGCCCCACACGACGGCGGTAGGGGCCCAGCTGCCGGGTACGTAGCGCCGGTACGAGTTCAGGGTCGGTGCCGAAAGCCAGGCCAGCTCGCCGCGGCGCGCAGCTGCCCGCCGAGGAAGTGGCGTCCGATCGTCGACAGGCCGCTCGAATGGGAGGCGTCGGCCATCACCGCTTCGCCGCTCTCGGCGTCCCACAGACTGGTGTGCACGTGGCACGACGAACCGACGTCATCCATGGTCCACTTGGCCATGAACGTGGCGGCGCGGCCCTCCTGCGCTGCGATCTCCTTGATGCCATTTTTGAACACGAGGTGCCGGTCGGCGGTCACGAGAGCTTCGTCGTAGGTGACGTTGACCTCGTGCTGTCCCCGTCCTGCCTCGCCCTTGGAGAACTCCACCGGGATCTCGGCGTCGCGCATCTCGTTGCGGATGCGTCGCAGCAGGTACTCCTCACGGGCGGTCTGGAGCAGCTGGTAGTCCTCGATGGTCGAGGTGTGCGGTCGCAGATCCCTCCACCCCTTGGCGGCCGCATCTTCGTAGCTGTCGTGGAAGAGGAAGAACTCGAGCTCGGTGGCGCAGCACACGCGCAGGCCGCGCTCGACGGCCCGCTCGAGCTGGCGTCGCAGGATCTGGCGGGGCGACACCTCGACCGGCGTGCCCTCTTCGTCGGTCAGGTCACAGACCACCATGGCAGTGCCCGCGAGCCACGGGATGCGCCGCGTCGTTCGCGTAGTCGGGCCGGCAGACGAAATCACCGTAGCCGGTGTCCCAGTTGGTGAAGCGGTAACCCGGGAGCGGGGTCATGTCGACGTCGACCGCGAGCAGGTAGTCGCACGCCTCGATCCCGTGCTCGGCGACGTGGGAGGCGAAGAAGTCCGCTGTTACCCGCTTGCCCACCGGGCGTCCGTACATGTCAGGGAAGGCCACCACGATGGTGTCGATGGACCCGTCGGCTATCCCTGCGTCGATCAGCTCGCGACCTGTCATGCGCCATGTTGACCGCGCCGTAGGCACTCGTCCAGCCCGTATGTACGCTGGAACAGGTGAGGAATCGTCGCACATGCCGCTGCGGGGAAGTCCACTCGTGATCCCGCTCGTCGGTGTCACCACCTACGTGGCCGACACTGCGTGGGGATCCTGGGAGCGCCGCGCCGCAGTGCTCCCGGAGTCCTACTTCGAGCTGGTGGCAGCCGCGGGCGGCCGTCCATTGTTGGTGCCCCCGCCCTCGAGCGCTCCTGGGGGACCCGGTGCCGGGGCCGACGAGGTCATTGATGTTCTCGACGCGCTGGTGTTGACGGGCGGGGGCGACGTCGATCCGGACTCCTACGGTGAGGAGCCCGATCCCGAGGTCTCGGGTGTCGACACCAACCGCGACGCCAGCGAGCGTGCACTGTTGGCCGCCGCCCTGCGGGCGGACATGCCGGTGCTGGCCATCTGCCGCGGCTGCCAGGTCCTCAACGTCGAGCTCGGCGGCACGCTGCACCAACACCTGCCGGACGTGGTCGACAACGTCGATCACCGCAGCGCGCCGATGGTCTTCGGCGATGTCGACGTGGCGACGGTGCCCGGCACCGTGACATCGGCCGTTTTCGGCGACACCACGACGGTGCGCTGCTCGCACCACCAGTCAATCCGGGGGCTCGGGCACGGACTTGTGGCGACCGCACACGCCGGGGACGGAGTCATCGAGGCCGTGGAACTGCCCTCGGCCCGTTTCGTGCTGGCGGTGCAGTGGCACCCCGAGGAGGGTTTGGACCAGCGTCCCTTCGACGCGCTGGTCGAGGCGGCGGCCGCCTACCGCCGCGACCGATCGGTGCGCCGCAGCGCGTGAGTGCGTAGGTCGCCGGCCGCGTCGCCGTCATCACGGGCGCCAGCCGTGGGCTCGGGGCCGGGTTGGCCCTCCACTTCGCCAATGGATCGGATCGGGCATGCATCTCGGCCTCTGTACGCCACGCTCGAGCGCTTTGCCGCCGCAGTCGTCGAGCGGTTCGGGCGAATCGACCTGTGGGTGAACAACGCGGGCGTGCTCGGACCGATCGGGCCGCTGGCCGACCTGCATCCGGCCGCCGTCGCGGCGGTGGTCGATGTCAACGTCGTCGGCGTGCTGAACGGCTGCGCGGTCTTCGCGCGCCACGTCCGTAGTCGCCCCGGCCCCGGCGTGCTGGTCAACATCTCGACCGGCGCCGCCACCACGCCGTATGTGGGCTGGGCCGCCTACTGCGGTTCCAAGGCGGCGGTCGACCAGCTCACCCGCGTGGTCGCACTCGAGGAGGCCCAGCACGGCCTGGACGCGTACGCCGTCGCGCCGGGCGTGGTGGACACCGACATGCAAGCGGCGGTCCGGGGCGCCGACGAGGATCCTTCCCGAGGTGGGCCGGTTCCGGCGGATCGCCGAGGAGCACCGCTTCAATTCGCCGGCGTGGGTGGCCGACTACACGTTGGCCCTCGCCTTCGGCCCGAACCGGTCCGACCAGGTCGTGTGTCGCGTCCCGGACCAGCCGGTTTCCGGACTCGCCGGGTAAGGTCTGCTCATGGCCGACAGAGGTGCCCGCAAGGTCGTGAAGCCCGTGGCGGCGGCCGCCGTCACGCTGGGGACGATTGCCAGCATCTGGTGGTTCGCCCTCAAGCCCCGTCGCAAGGCGAAGGGCGGTGGCACCTCCGGCGGCACGTAGCACGTCGAGTCACGTCGACGTCCCACGGCACGAAGGGCGCTTCATTCGGTGCCCGCTCCGGCGGATGCCTGCACGGTGTCCGTCGAGGCAATGGTGAAAGGTGCCAGCACGCACAGCAAGTGCACCCGCCCGAAGGGAGTGAATCGATGATCGAAGCACTGAGCGATTTGCCGGCTGGTGTCACCGGCTTCGAGATATCCGGCAAACTACGGGCCGAGGACTATCGCGACGTCGTGTTGCCCACGGTCGAGCGGGCTGCGGCCAACGGCGAAGTGCGATACCTCATCGTGATTTCCGATTTCGAGGGGATGTCGGGCGCGGCCCTCTGGGAGGATCTCAAGATGGGCATTGAGCACATCCGGGCCTTCAAGCGGATCGCTGTGGTCACCGACATCGCATGGGTACACCATCTGACCGGTCTTTTCGGCTGGATGACCCCCGGCGAGACCAAGATCTTCTCCATCGCTGAGCGTGAAGCAGCCATCGCTTGGGTCGCCGGCTGACCTCAGCGTTTCGAAGCCGCTACGCCGCGGATTGGGCTTCCTCCTGGGCGCGCCGCGTGATCGCCTTGCAGGTGCGAACCGTGGTCTCCACATCGCTGAGGTCGAGTTGGCCGAGCAGGTTCGCCGTCGCTCCGAGGACGTGGTCCCGGAGGCTCTCGAAGAAGACGGCTGCCCTCTTCGGTCAGGTCCACGGCGTCGTCGCCGGCGATCAGGCCGTCGGCGGCCAGTTGGGCCAAAAGCGCGGAAGTGGACTCTGCGTCCAGACGAGGCGAGCCTTCGAGGTCCCGCGACGAGCGAACTGCGGGTCACATGCGGGCCTCCCTGGGCAACCAGCTTGAGGGCGTACCAGCGTTTCGGGCTCGACGTCTCGCTGGGCCAGGTGGTCGCGGAGCACGGCGGTCAGCGTCCGTTCCGTGAAGGCCAGGGTCTGACCGAACTCGGTATAGGCGCAGGTAGTGCATTCATGAGGTAGTGTCCCTTCATCGTCTATGGTAGACAGGATGCTGTCCACTATAGCAACTAGACAGGGTACCTGTCTATATGGCATGACCCGATGACCCCGAACACCCCCCGATGGGCCTGCTGCTGCGACTGCTCTACCAGCTCTACTCGTTGGAGATTCAAGGCGCACTGCGCCAGGCAGGCTTCGACGACATCAATCCGGCTGCGGCCAATGTGTTCACGTTCTTGACCCCAGAGGGGGCCACCGTTTCGGAACTGGCCAACCTCTCCCACGTTCGCAAGCAGACGATGGCGCAGACCGTCGAGCAACTCGAGCGTTCCGGCTACGTCGAGCGCCGGCCCAACCCATCGGACCGACAGATCGCAGCTGATCTTCCTCACCGCACGGGGCAAGCGAATTCCGCTTGTCACTCACAAGGCCGCCGCGGCCGTCGAGCGTCGCTGGTCCCGTCTCAGCGGCGCGGACGAACTCGAACGCACCCGAATGTCCTTGGTCGATCTGCTCAGCCAGCTCACCGCCGAGTGACCGGCCACTGAGGTTGGACTGTCCCCCGGCCGCAACATCAGAGCGTTCCGTGGATCGGCGACGGCGACGGCGACGGCGACCCGTGATGACGGCCCTTGGCGCGCCGTCGGTCGTGCAACTCCAGTGAGCCGGTGCGCACAACGCTCTGACAACTGGTTGTCATGGTCCCTCAGGTGTCGCCCACCTCGGTCCGAAGGACTCGTAGTGGCTGCGTGATCGCGGCCCGAGGGGGGAATCGTGAAAGAGCGGGCGGCGCTTTACCTTCGCAAGGTCGCCGGCACCGTCACATTTTGGTTCGCTGGCGCGTGCCTGGTGCTGTCAGTTTGCTTGTTGGTCGTCAACGGAATCGGGACAGGGGTCGGCGCTTCGGGATTCCACACCATTCGGAGCGAGGGCTCTGCGCCGCACGCGCGCGCCACGGTCGGCTCGACGAATCAGCCGGTCGGCGCGCACACCTACTGGGGGACTGACGACGTGCCACCCCTTCCAAAGCCACATGAGTCAACACCGCCGGCACCGCCGGCACGCCAGCCGTCGTCACCGTCGCCCGCCCAACCAGTGGTCAGTCAGGTCTCCACGCCACCGACCCGCACCGGCGGCGACACCGGCACCACCACCACCCCCGCCCGCGCCCGCCGCCCTGCCCGGCCGTGGAGCGGCGACGACCTACGGTTGCACGGCGGCCATCGCCTACCTTGCGGCCTACGCCGCGCCCGGCTTCACCTTCGAGTGCCCGGGCTACTCGCTCGGCCACCAGGCCATGACGTGCGTCAACGAAGCCGGCGTCTGCGACAACGAGCACCTCATCGCCATCGCGGATCCGTGTGCCGCGGCCTACATGAACGAGGCGTCCAATTCCTGGGTCCTGACGGGAGCTTCCGATGCTCCCATCGATCCCTACGGAGCCTGCACCTGAAGCAAGTCCGTTCGTACGCGAGCTCGTGCATGACGGCCGTGTCGCGCCGAGCTGACGCCACGCTCAGCTCACAGGGGCGAGGCCCTCGATCATCTGTGGCAGCACCTCGCCGATCGAGCCGTTGACGATGACGTCGGCGAGTGCGTCCATCTCGGTCGGCTCGGCGTTGACGATGATCAGAACGGCCCCGTGCTGAACGGCCACGGGCACCAGACCGGCGGCGGGGAACACGGCGAGGGTCGAGCCGACGGCGAGCAAGAGGTCGCACGCCGCGGCCGCCTCCTCGGCACGGAACAGGTCCTCGGCGACCAGGCTCTGGCCGAAGCTGATCGTGGCTGATTTCAAGATGCCGCCGCACACGACCCCGTCGCTGCCTGCCGCCGTGCAGGCCGGGTCCGCTTCGCCGGCCCGCACCCGCTCGTGCACAGGCTCAGATGGCTGGCGGTCCCCGCAGCGCAGGCACATGACATCACGGGCGGTGCCGTGGATCTCGACCACGCGCGCCGGATCGGTCCCCGCCTTCTGGTGGAGCCCGTCGATGTTCTGCGTGACGAGCGTGTCGAGCCGACCGCCGCGCTCGAGGGCCACGAGCGCGGCGTGCCCGGCATTGGGCTCGGAGTCCCACATCGGTGAGGTCAGACGGTTCTGCCACGAGCGCCGCCGGAGCTCAGGGTCGCTTAGGTAGGTTTGCAGGGTCGCCATCTTCTCGGCCTCGGGGTTCTTGGTCCAGACGCCGTGAGGCCCACGGAAGTCGGGTATGCCCGAGTCGGTCGAGATGCCGGCGCCGGTCAGCACGACCACCCGCCGCGCCTGGGCCAGCAGGGCGCGCGCCCGCGCCGTCTCTGCGGCGATGCCGTCGATGCGGCCTGCGCCCTCGACGTCACTCGTGTCGGCATCGTTGTCGTGTCGTTGTCGTTGTCGTTGTCGTTGTCGTTGTGGTCCACGGAGCAGCAATGGTGGCACGGACCCGACATACGCTGCGCCCGTGCCACCCGCGCCCCCAGCTGCGCCTGCACCCGTCGTCGAGATGCTTGCCCACGCCGATGCTGAGGCGCGCCAGCGCCGCGCCGCGGGTGCGCTGCTGGCCCGGGGGTACGCGCAGGGGAGCGCGTCGCCTTCGCACTCGGCTCGTCGGCCGACCTCGTCTGCGCCGTCCTCGGCGCGGCCCGCGTCGGCCTCATCCCGGTCTTGCTCAACGCCACACTCACGGCGGCCGAGCGCGACCTGCTGGCCGACGACGCCGAACCGGTGGCCCGTGTCTTCAGCCAGGTCGAGCTCGCCGCGCTGACCGATGGGGAGGGCGCGCGCCCGGCCGAGCTTGCGCCGTTGCCACTGACCCGTCCCATGCATTTCACGTCGGGCACCACGGGGCGTCCCAAGGGCGTGACGACCGGGATCTGGGACGAGCGCACCGCCCGCGCGGTCTACGAGGATGAAGTGTCGGTGTGGCACTTCGACCCGGCCGACCTCCACATGGTCTGCTCGCCGATGTATCACACGGTGTCGATCCGCTTCTCGACCAACACGCTGCTGGCGGGCGGGTCGCTCGTCATCGTGAGCCGCTTCGATGCGGCGTCCGCGCTCGATGTACTGCGGCGCCACCGCCCGACCACCGCCTTCCTCGTCCCGACGCATCTACAGCGCATCCTCCAGCACCCCGGCCTCGGTGCCGGCGAGCGGTTCGATTCGTTACGCCTCCTCGCCCATGCCGGCGCGCCCTGTCCCGAGTCGGTCAAGCGAGCCGCCATGGCGCGAGCCAACCCCGGCACGGTGTGGGAGTTCTACGGCTCGACCGAAGCGCAGTTCAGCGTCTGCTCTCCCGACGAGTGGCTCGAGCACCCCGGGAGCGTCGGGCGGGCCCGGGCCGGCCGCCGCCTCTTCGTCGAACCGATCGGTGACGAGGTGCACACCGACGACGGGCGCACACCGACGACGGCCACACCGAAGACGGCCATCCCGAAGACGGCGGCGTCGTCTGGTCCGACATGCCCGACTTCGCCCGCTTCGGGTACTGGCGCGACCCCGAGGCCACCGCCCGGGCGTGGCGCGGGGCGGCCTGCACGGTGGGAGACCTGGGCCACCTCACCCCCGACGGCTACCTCTACCTCACGGGCCGCCGCCACGACCTCATCATCAGCGGGGGTGTGAACGTCTACCCGGCCGAGATCGAGAATGTGCTGGCCACCGCGGCGGGGGTCGCCGAGCTGGCCGTCTTCGGGCTGGACGACGAGCAGTGGGGCCAGCGGGTCTGCGCTGCCTTCGTGACCGAGCCCGGCACCGCGTCTGCCGATGCCGAGAACGCCTTGCGGGCCGCCGCGTCGGCCCACCTCGCCCCGTACAAGCGGCCCAAGACCTACATCGCCGCCCCCGACCTGCCCCATACCGCCACCGGCAAGCTGATGCGGCGGGCCGTGCCCGATCACCTCGGGCTGAGCAGCGGGTAAGACTGAGCCATGAGTTTTGCCACCACGAACCCGGCCACCGGCCAGACGGAGAAGGTGTTCCCCACCCACACGCCGGCCGAGGTCGACGCCATCTTGGACCGCGCCGTCGCCGCGTACGCCGACTACAAGACGACCACCTACGGCGAACGGGCCCGCCACCTGGTGACCGCCGCAGAGCTGCTCGAGAGCGAGGTCCCCGATGTCGCCCGCATCTTGACCACCGAGATGGGCAAGACCTTCGCAGCCGCCAAGGCGGAGGTGTCCAAATGCGCCGTTGGCCTGCGGTGGTTCGCCAACAACGGCGAGTCGCTGCTCGCCGACCAGGTGATCGCGTCCTCGGCGTCGAAGTCCTATGTGCACTACCAGCCGATCGGCCCGGTGCTTGCGATCATGCCCTGGAATTTCCCCATGTGGCAGGTAATCCGCTTCGCCGCGCCGGCACTCATGGTCGGCAACGTTGGCCTCCTCAAACACGCGTCGAACGTGCCGCAGACCGCCCTGGCCATCGAGGACCTGTTCCGGCGGGCCGGGCTGCCCGAGGGCGTCTTCACCAACCTGTTCGTCGAATCCAAGGACATCGCTCAGGTCATCGCAGACCCCCGCGTTGTGGCCGTCACGCTGACGGGAAGCGAGCGGGCCGGCATGTCGGTGGCCGAGACGGCGGGCCACACGCTCAAGAAGAGTGTGCTCGAGCTGGGCGGGTCGGACCCCTTCATCGTGCTGCCCTCGGCCGACCTCGAGTTGTGCGTGCGCACCGCGGTCACCGCTCGCGTGCAGAACAACGGCCAGTCCTGCATCGCAGCCAAGCGCTTCATCGTGGTCGACGAAGTGCACGACGAGTTCCTCGCCCGCTTCACGGCGGCGATGGATGCGCTGATCGTGGGTGACCCGTTCGATCCCGCCACCGACATCGGACCGATCGTCACCGAGGCCCAGCGTGACGAGCTCGTGAGCCAGGTCGAGGAGGCGCGGCGTCAGGGCGCCACGGTGCACGCCGGGGCGGAGCTGCCGGGCGGTGACGGGTGGTATTTCGCACCGACCGTGCTCTCGGGCATCACGACTGACATGGAGATCGCCAAGGAAGAGGTCTTCGGGCCAGTGGCCATGGTGCTGCGGGTACCCGACCTCTCGGCGGCGCTCGAGACGGCCAACGCGACCTCCTTCGGGCTCGGCTCCAGCGTCTGGACCAACGACGAGGGCGAGACGGCGCGCTGCATCGAGGGGATCGAGGCCGGCGCCGTGTTCGTCAACGCCATGGTGGCCTCCATGCCAGAGCTGCCTTTCGGCGGCATCAAGCGGTCGGGCTTCGGCCGTGAGCTGTCTGAGCTCGGCATCAAGGAGTTCGCCAACGCCAAGACCGTCTACATCGCGTAGGGCGCCGGCCGTGGCCGCGGACCCCGCACCGACCACCTATCTCGACTACGCCGCGACCACGCCACTCCGTCCCGAAGTGGCGGCCGCGATGGCGGCAGTCCACGCCTCGTCCGACGGACCGCTCGGCAATCCGACCGGCAGCCACCCGCCGGCGCAGCGGGCCCGGCGCCTGCTCGAGGAAGCCCGCGACGTGGTGGCCGCATGCATGGGCCGGGACCCCGGTGAGGTCGTCTTCACTTCTGGCGGGACCGAGGGGGCGAACCTGGCCGTACTGGGGACGGCGGAGGCGGCCCTGCACGGGCGTGGCGAGGCGGTCGTGCTCACCTCGGGGGTCGAGCACCCGGCGGTACGCGAGTCCACGCGTGCGGCCGAACGGGCCGGTGCCGACGCACGCGAGTTGCCGGTGGACCGCAACGGCGTCCTCGATGTGGACGCGCTGGCACGGGCGCTGTCCTCCCGGGTCACCTTGGTCGCGGTCATGGCTGCCAACAACGAGACCGGTGTGGTGCAGCCGGTGGCCGACGTGGTCGACGCGGTGCGCCGGCGCGCCCCGCACGCGTACGTCTTCACCGATGCCGTCCAGGCTGCGCCGTGGCTCGACCTGGCCGAATGCGCCGCCGGCGCCGACCTGGTGTCGCTGAGCGCGCACAAGCTCGGGGGGCCGGTGGGTGTCGGCGCGCTCGCGATCAGCCCGCGTGTCGCGCTCGGTGCGCGCCAGCACGGTGGAGGGCAAGAGCGCGAACGGCGCAGCGGGACCCAGGACGTGACCGGCGCGGTGGGCCTGGCCGAAGCACTTCGGCTCGTGTCGGCCGAACGTCAGGCGGCGAGCGCGCGGGTGGCTGCCCTGCGCGACCGGCTGGCCGAGGGCCTCGTGGGGAGCATCGACGGTGCGTACCGCACGGTCCCCCCGGGCACCGCCGTCCTGCCGGGGCACCTGCACCTGTGTCTGCACGGTGTCGACCGCGAAGAGGTCCTCGTCGCCCTCGGCCGTGCGGGCATCTGTGTCTCGGGCGGGTCGTCCTGCGCCAGCGGCGCGCTCGAGCCCAGCTACGTGCTGGCCGCCATGGGCCTCGAACCCGCCCTCGCGGCGGGCGCGCTGCGCTTCACGCTCGGGTTCGGCACGACCGAGTCCGACGTGGACCGCGCGTGCTCGGTGGTGCCGGGCGTCGTGGCCGCACTGCGCCGGGCGGCGTGACGACCGCACTGCGCCGGGCGGCGTGACGACCGGGTGGCACACTGGTCCCATGCGGGTGCTCGTAGCCATGTCCGGGGGCGTCGACTCGTCCGTCGCGGCCGCGTTGCTGGTCGAGCAGGGCCATGACGTCACCGGCGCCACGCTCAAGCTGTGGGGTGGTCCCTCCGACTCTGGCTGCTGCTCCGTGGCTGACGTCGAGGACGCCCGACGGGTCGCCCAGCAACTGGGCATCACCCACCACGTCTTCAATCTGACCGAGGAGTTCGACCGCACCGTCGTCACGCCCTACGTCGAGGAGCATGCCGCCGGCCGCACGCCGAATCCGTGCATCGAGTGCAACCGTTCCATGAAGTTCGACGTGCTGTTGCGCCGGGCTGACCGTCTTGGTTTCGACCGGCTGGCCACCGGGCACCACGCCCGTGTCACCGCCGATGCGATCTGGCGTCTGCGTCGGGGCGCCGACGCGGCGAAGGACCAGTCGTATGTGCTCTCGATGCTGGGACAGGACGCGCTGTCCCGGATCGTCCTCCCCGTCGGCGACATGACCAAGGATGAGGTGCGGGCCCATGCCGCCCGCCTCCGCTTGCGCACCGCGGCCAAGCCGGATAGCCAGGACGTCTGTTTCATCGGCAGACGCGGAGGGCCGCCATGGCTTCCTCTCGGCGCGCCTGGCGCTCCACCCCGCTGAGGTCGTCGACGTCGAAGGCCGTCCTGCCGGTGCCGTCGAGGCGGTCGAGCTGGTGACGGTGGGCCAGCGGCGCGGCATGGGCCACGGCGCGGACGGCACGCGGCGCTACGTGACCGAGGTCGACGTGGCGGCCCGCCGGGTGACCGTCGGTGGCGCCGCGGACGTGTTGCGCTCCTCGGTCGTGCTCGGCGCCTCCTCGTTGTGCTGGATCGATCGCCCCCTGGCACCCGGTGCGCGCGCCGTCGCGCAGGTCAGTGCGCACGGACGGCCCGTTTCGTGCACCGTCGAGCGGGAAGGCGCAGACCGGAACATGGTGGTCCGCTTTGACGCGCCGCAGCGGGCGGTGGCACCGGGCCAGACGGTGGCGCTCTACGACGCCGCCGAGCCGGATGCGGTGGTCGGCGCGGGTATCGCGGCCTGACCATGGCGGGGAAAGCAGGCGGCGGTTCGAGCAACGGTGGGGACGGCGGCGGGCGCGTCCCACCCGAGGCGGCAGCGCGCGCCGAGGAACTGCGCGCGCTGATCCGGCACAACAACGAGCTGTACAACGTGCTCGATGCGCCGGAGATCCCCGACGCGGAGTACGACCTGCTCGTCGTGGAGCTACGCCAGCTCGAGGCGGACTATCCGGCGCTGGTGACAGCTGACTCGCCCACCCAAACGGTGGGTGCCGCGCCGTCGGGCCTCTTCCAAGAGGTCCGCCACCGGGTCCCGATGATGAGCCTGGACAATGCATTCGACGAGGACGAGCTTCGCGCCTGGGGCGAGCGGCTGCGCCGGGCGGATGCGTCGCTCGATCTCGACGCGCTGGCCTTCTCGTGCGAGCCCAAGGTCGACGGCGTCGCCATGTCGCTCGTGTACGAGAAGGGCCGCTTCGTGCAGGCGGCCACCCGGGGTGACGGTGTGACGGGTGAGGACGTCACAGCAAACGTCGCCACCGTCGCGGACGTCCCCGCCGAGCTGTCCAAGGCGGGGGGACCGTATCCCGACGTGCTCGAGGTGCGTGGCGAGATCTACATGCCCGTCGCCGACTTCGAGGCCATGAACAAGCGCCAGGCCGACGCGGGGGAGCGCCTGTTCGTCAACCCGCGTAACTCGGCGGCCGGTGCGTTGCGGCAGAAGGACCCGGGCATCACAGCGACACGACCCTTGCACTTCTGGGCCTACGCGATCGGGTTCGTGGAGGGTGCGTCGGCCAAGAAGCCGTGGCCGGCGGCGACGCAGACGGCGACGCTCGCCCGGCTCAAGCAGGCTGGCTTCCCCGTGAGCCCCGATGCACGGCAGGTCACCGGCATCGCCGCCGTGGTGGCACGATGCCACGAGCTGGCGGTCACGCGCCACGACATGGCCTACGAGATCGACGGCGTGGTCACCAAGGTCGACGAGCTGGCACTGCATTCGGTCTTCGGTGCCACCTCACGCGCGCCGCGGTGGGCCATCGCCTTCAAATTCCCGCCCGAGGAGCGCACCACCCGGCTGCTCGACATCATGGTCTCCATCGGCCGGACGGGCCGCGCCACTCCCTTCGCCCGCCTCGAGCCTGTCTTCGTCGGCGGCTCGACGGTGGGCGTGGCCACGTTGCACAACGAAGACCAAGTCGCGGCGAAGGACGTTCGCCCCGGCGATCTCGTCATCGTCCGCAAGGCGGGCGACGTCATCCCCGAGGTGGTCGGACCGGTCAAGGAGGGGCCGGGTGTGCCGAAGCGACGCAAGCCGAAGTGGAGGTTCCCGGCGACGTGCCCGTCGTGCGGTGAGCCGCTCGTCCGTCTGCCTGGCGAGAGTGACACCTATTGCACGAACATCGACTGCCCGGCCCAAAGGGTGCAGCGCGTCGCCCACTACGCGTCGCGCTCGGCGATGGACATCGAGGGCTTGGGCGAGGAGCGCGTGCTCCAACTCGTCGCCGCCGGGCTCGTCAACGATCCCGCCGACCTCTACGGCCTGAGCGTCGAGCAACTCGTCCGGCTGGAGCGCTTCGCCGAGATCTCGGCCCGCAATCTGGTGGGCGCCATCGCAGCGTCCCGGGACCGGCCGCTCAGCCGGCTGCTCGTCGCCCTCGGCATCCGCCACGTGGGGCCGACCGGTGCCCGCGCCGTGGCCCGCGCGTTCGGCACGCTCGACGCGATCGAGGCGGCCAGCACGGAGGAGCTCGCCGCCGTCGACGGCGTGGGCGGGGTCATCGCCGCGAGCCTCGCTGAGTTCCTCTCGGCTGACACCAACGTTGCGGTGATCGGTCGCCTGCGCGCCGCCGGGGTGTCGGCGGAAGAGCCGGGGGCCGCCGAGGGGTTCGGTGGCGGCACCGGCGCGGTGGCCTCCATGCCCCAGACGCTGGCCGGCAAAGCCGTCGTGGTCACGGGCGCGGTCCCCGGGTACACAAGGGAAGGGGCGGAAGAGGCGATCATCGCGCGCGGCGGCACGTCGCCCGGCAGTGTGTCGAAGAAGACGTTCGCCCTCGTCGTCGGCGACGCGCCAGGCGCTTCGAAAACCAAGAAGGCCGAGGACCTCGGCACCTCGATCGTCGACGCAACTGCGTTCGACGCGCTGCTCGAAACGGGGCAACTCCCGGAGTGAAGCAGGTGGGGGGGCGTCCACCGGCCCTGCCTGCGCGCTCAGTAGCGTAGGGAATGCCCCGATGCCCCTGATCACTGATTCCATCGGCCGGGTCCTAGGGAAGCGGTACCGGCTGCTCTCCGCTCTGGGCACCGGCGCTTCTGCACACGTCTTCCTTGCCGAAGACGTGTCGTTGCAGCGTCACGTCGCGGTCAAAGTGCTCCAGCCGGGCCTCGCCACCGACAGCGCCTTCTTGAAGCGCTTCCGCGCCGAGGCGCGCTCGGTCGCCTCGCTCAACCACCCCCACGTTCTGCGCGTGTTCGACTGGGGTGAGGACGCCGACGGGCCGTATCTGGTGCTCGAGTATCTCGGCGGTGGCTCGCTCCGCGACCTCCTCGACCGCGGGGTCCGGCTCAGCCATTCGCAGGCGGCCCAGCTCGGGGCCGAGGTGGCCCAGGGCCTCGCCTACGCACACGCGCGGGCTGGTGCACCGCGACATCAAGCCGGCGAACCTCCTGTTCGACGAGGAGGGTCGGGTGCGGGTCGCCGACTTCGGCGTCGCCCGCGCGCTGGCCGAGGCCGCCTGGACCGAGCCCGCCGGGGCCATGGTCGGGACCGCCCGCTATATCTCGCCCGAAGCCGCGCAGGGACAACCGGTCGACGGGCGCGCCGACGTCTACTCACTGGCATTGGTGCTCTACGAGGCGGTCACCGGGACGGTGCCCTTCGTGACGGACACCACGATGGGGACGCTGGCCGCGCGCATTGGCCAGCCGTTGCCGCACGACGAGGCGTTGGGGCCTTTGGACGACGTACTGGCGCGCGCCGCCGCGCCCGAGGCCTCGGCCCGTCTCGACGCGGCCGGCCTGGCGGCGCGTCTGGGTGCATTGGCTGCCGCGCTGCCGACGCCGGCACCCTTGCCCCTCGTCTTCCACCACGTCGAGGACTCGACGATCATCACGGGGTTCCGCGCGCCCGGCGTCTCCGAGCTCACGGACTCGGGCGTGGTCGCCGCGGCGGCCGCGGGAGCGTCCCAGTCCTCGACGGCCATCGCGCCGAGCGTCGACGCGGCGCCGGTCGGGACGAGGGCTGGGCCGGGCGAGATCTTCGACGCCGAGCCATTCGGCGGCGGGCGCGGCGGACGCCCGCCGACGGGTCGCGGCGGAGGCCGGCGCATCACGGGCCGCACGTACTGGATCATCGGCGCGGTCGCCGCGGCGGTGCTCCTGGCCGGCGGGCTCATCGTTGCGTTCGGCACCAATGTGCTGACCCCGTCACATCCGACACCCGACGTGGTGAACCTGCCACTGGCCCAGGCGCGGGCGGCGGTGGACAAGGTGCACATGAACCTGAAGGAGGGCGCGCCGGTCAAGTCGATCACCGTCGGCGCGGGCGACGTGGTGTCACAGAGCCCGAAGTCCGGCGTGTCGCAGAAGGAGGGCTCCAGCGTCACCGTCGTGGTGTCCGACGGCCCGCCCGATGTGAGCGTCCCGTCGCTGGCCAACATGACGTGCGCGCAGGCGACCGCCTCCTTGCAGTCGGTGCACCTCCAGGCGAACTGCACGCCCGGCACCTACGACAACAACGTGCCGGCCACGATCATCATCTCGTGGTCGATCGGCTCGACCCAGAATCCGACGAAGGCCCCCTACGGCAGCACCATCATCATCGTGCCGTCGCTCGGCCACGAACCAGCGACGGTGCCCAGCATCCCGACCACCTACACCTACGCGCAGGCGGCGGCCGCGCTCGAAGCCGTCGGGTTGACAGCGACGCAGGCCAACGCGGCCAATCCCACCGTGCCGGCGGGCAACGTGATCTCGACCGCCCCCGCATCTGGTGCGCAGGCGCCCTATGGCTCCCAGGTCACGGTCACCGTGTCGACCGGGCCGCCGACGGTCCAGATCCCCAACGTCGAAGGCGACACGGTGCAGCAGGCGACGGCGGCACTCCAACAGGCGGGGCTGAATCCCTCCGGTGTACAAGGCAACCCGGCGGGCACCGTGACCGGCACGCAGCCCTCCATCGGATCCACGGTGCCGACGGGCTCGTCGGTGCAGCTCTTCTCGCAGTAGCTCTTCGACCGTTCCTGAGACCGTGGCGCTGCCCTTCGATCCCACATGCGACCTCTGCGAGGCGGCTCGCCTCTCGGAATGGCACCACGAGGACGACGTCTGCTGGGTGGCCGACTGCGAGGTGTGCGGAGTGCCGATGGTCGTCTGGAAGCACCACGGCCCGACCCCGCCCGAGGGCGACGTCGCCCACATGCTCGAGGAGCTGACCACGGTGGCCGACGCCCGCTTCGGCCCCGACGGGTGGTCGGTCGACCGCGTCATGCGCCAGATCCCGAACCATTTCCACGCGCACGCGCGCGACCCGAACTGGTGGTTCCGCTTGCGCGGGCTGCGCTGAACCGTCCGCCGTGTCGTTCAGGCCCGGGGTCCGGGGGAGACCTCGGGGCGCTGCGGCGACCGCGACGCGTCGACCGGCCGGTTCGCCGAGAAGTCGACCGGGAGGTTGACGTGCCGCTCGAAGGTGCCCATGGGCCGGTACTCGATGAGCTCGGGCCGGATCTCCGCGCCCGTCGGGAGGAAGTCGCACAGCGCGTTGACCGAGGCGCGCAACTCCGCCTTCGCCAGGTGCACGCCGAGGCAGTAGTGGGCGCCGAAGCCGAACATCAGCAGGCCGGTGTTGTCCCGTGCGATGTCGAACTGGTCAGGGTCGGCGAAGACGTCGGGATCGCGGTTGGCACCGCCGAAGCTCAGCATGAGCATCTGACCCTGGCGGATCTGCCTTCCCCGCAGGTCGAAGTCCCGCACGGCGTAGCGGGGGAGTCCGCCAGGCCCGCCCATGCCGTAGCGGATGATCTCGAGCACGGCCTGCGGTACGAGCGTGCGGTCGGTCTTCACCTGGTCGAAGACCTGCGGGTTCTCCAGCAGGCTCATGATGGCGGCGATCGCGCCGAGTGACGTCGTCTCGCTCCCGGCGCTGACGAGCCCGGTGACGAGGCTGACGATCTCGTCATGGGTCATCTGATCGCCCATGTCGTGGGTGGTCACCAGGTCGCTGATGAGGTCGTCCTGGGGATGCGCCTGGCGCTCGACGGCCATGGCGCGCACCCAGTCCGACAGCTCGAGCAAGGCCTGCTCCGCCTGTTGCAGCACCTCTGGTGCGACGAACGGCAACGCGTTGGCGATGACGGCCTGGGCCAGCTGCCGGAAGCGCAGCTCGTCGCCGCCCGCAGGCGGGATGCCGGTGATCCGGCTGATGACCGTGCTGGGGATCGGATCGGTGAACTCGGCCATGAGGTCGACCACCCCGGTGCGTCCGTCCAGCGGCGCGGCGAAGCGTGCCACGACCTCGTCGATGTTTCTCTCCATGCGTGCGACCGCCTTCGGGGTGAAGGCGGCGGTGACCAGGCGGCGTACGCGGCGGTGGTCGTCGGGTCCGAGTGCCAGCAGGTCGTTGTCCTCGAGCCAGCGGATGTAACTGCCTGCGGGCGCCGGCTCGTAGTACTCCCACGCCCGCTTGTCGGGCGTGGCCACGTCGCCGTCGGACATGAGGCGCTTGATGTCGTCGTGACGCGTGACGAGCCACAGCGCCATGGGTTCGACGTAGTGCACGGGATCCTGCTCGCGCAGCCGGGCGATCTCCCCTTGCGGGTCGAGCATGAACTCGGGCGAGAACACCTCTGGTGGTGTGGTCATCTCGACGTGTGTCTACTACCGGGCGACGCCCTCTGCGACGGCGGACCGGAGCAGCCAGAACCCCAGGCCGGCGGACAGCGGATCTACCAGGACCAGTGGGGCACTTCACGGATCGGATGAAGGTCCGAATCCGATTCGGCCCACGAGTTCTGCTGGGCCACCTGTGCGCCGAACTCGAGGTGCGAGCGCACCGCACTTTGAAACGCCTCGTCGTCGGGCAGACCCGCCTCAGCGAGCACGTCGAGGTACAGGGTCACGAATCTCTGCGTCTGCTCATCGGTGATGCGGAGATGACGGTGGACGTCGATGATGTACTGGAACCCGAGCTCACTGGTGAACCTGTCCGGGCCGCCGAACGATTCGGCGGTGAACCACGTGAGATGGTCGACATGTGTCGGCACCCGCTCCGTGAACACCGTCTGCAGCACGGGATCTGCGAGCACCTTCTCGTAGAAGAGCTCTTCGAGGCGGTGCAGTGCCTCGTCGCCTCCTGCATGCTCGTACATCGTCTCCATGCAACGCCTCCAGCGGGTGGGACACTCGATCCGCTCTTGTGTGAGGTTATGGGTCGCGGCGGCCCATGGAGAGCCCAAATTGGGCACCGGTAGGGTGTCCGCTATGGCTGCCGGCGCCGAGTTCGAGCGCTCTGACGCGCTGCTCGATCCGGTCGCCGACCCCGGCGGGGGTGCCATGGGGCCGCTCGGCGACGGGGCGGTCGAGACCAACTGGTTCGTGCTGTTGCAACGGCGTGTCTCGTCGCCGCGCCGTGCGCAGCCCTCGATACCAGTGGTGGGCCCTCGTCGCGCTGCTGGCCGGGTTGTTGTCGCTCAACATCACCTTCACCGTCTTCGTGGTGGCCCTCCCGACGGTCAAGGCGGACTTCCACACCAACTTCTCCGTACTGGCCTGGGCCTCGACGGGGCCGTTGCTGGCCTTCGGGGTCGCCGCGCCGTTCTTCGGCAAAGCGGGTGACCTCTTCGGGCACCGCCGGCTGTACCAGTTCGGCCTTCTGGGCGCCATGGTCAGCGCCGTGCTCACCGCCACCGCGCCCGATGTCGGGATGCTCCTGTTCGCCCGCGCCCTCGACGGCGTCCAGGGCGCCGCCACGGGCACCGCCTCCATGGCCATCATCCTCGAGCTCTTCGACCCCGAGGACCGGGTCAAGGCGCTGGGCTGGTGGTCGCTCGTGGGCGCCGGCGGCCCGGTGCTGGGCGTGACGCTGGGCTCGCCCGTCATCCAGTACTTCGGCTGGCGCACGTTGTTCTGGGGCCAGCTGGTGCTGCTCGTCGTCGCGTCGGTGGTCGTGGCCGTGTTGTTGCCGTCGGATCGGCGGGCGCGCCCGGGCGGGGCGGCGCCCGCCGCCACCGACTCCAGGGGCCGCGCGCGCACCTGGGCCGGTATGGACTGGGTCGGCAGCTGGAGCCTGGCCGGTGCCGTCACCGCCGCCATGCTGGTGCTGAGCATCGGCCCCATCGCCGGCTGGACCTCGATCGGTGTCGTCATCGCCGGCGTCGCGGCGCTCGCGCTCGGCATCCTCTTCGTCTGGCGCGAATCCACCTTCGCCACGCCACTGGTGCCCACCACGTACTGGCGCCGGCGCAATTTCATGTTCCCCATGGGCGCCAAGGGCTTCTCGAGCTTCGCCTACTTCGGCGGCTTCTTCCTTTTCCCGCTCCTCATGGAGCAGGTCTACGGCTACAGCGTCTCCCAGGTCGGGTTCCTCTCGGTGGCCCGGCCGCTGGTGTTCGCCATCAGCGCGCCCATCGCCGGGTACATGACCGTGCGCACGGGGGAGCGCAACGCCACCCTCTTCGGCACCGGCGCGCTGCTGCTCTCCATGATCCTCTTCGCCACGCTCACGGTGTCGTCGGGACTCGTGGTCGTCCTGATCGCGCTCGCCCTCTCGGGTCTCGGAATGGGAGTGTCCATGCCGGCCACGTCGGCGACGATGTCCAACGAGCTCGCCGAGTCCGAGTACGGGGTCATGAGCGCGGCCCAACTCCTGGCCAGCCAGGTCGGGGAGGTGGCGGGCATTCAGGTCGTGTTGACCATTCAGGAATCGCTGGCTCGCCACGTCACGCCGGACCACGGCGGGTCGGTGCTGCACAGCTTCAGCGTGCCGTTCTGGGTGGGCGCGGGTGCCGCCGCGCTGTCGGTGGTCTCCGCGCTGTTCATCCGGCCCATGACCCGGCGCGTCCGGGCCGCGCAGACGAAGCTTGCTACTCCGTGATGTCGCGCAGGCGTGTGGCCATCTCCGCCGCGTTGGAGTCGGCGGCGCCCGGCGACGCCTGCAATGCCATGAGCTTGGCCATGTCGCCCTCGACGCGCACCTTGCCGGCCATGAAGGCCTGCATGCCGGCCTGGGGGTTGCCCTCGATGAGGATCGCCTTGGCCGTGTCGTAGTCGACCGTGACCTTGAGGTCCTGCTCGTCCAGGTGCCCGGTGTCCAAGATGAGCTCACCGCTCGACGTGTCCATGTGCGCCAGGATGTCGTCCTC
Source organism: uncultured Acidimicrobiaceae bacterium (assembly GCA_963736225.1). Classification (GTDB taxonomy): domain Bacteria; phylum Actinomycetota; class Acidimicrobiia; order Acidimicrobiales; family RAAP-2; genus Bog-473. The sequence goes on from CAVTOF010000005.1 coordinate 457,868, forward strand.
GGAGAAGGGCACGTTGGTCACCACGAGGTTCATGCGCACCTTGTGGGGGATCGGCGCCGTCTTGCCCTCGTACTCGGCGCGGATCTTGCGGGCCTCATCCAGCCATTCGTCGCTGAGGAACGGGTACGCCGGCATGTGCGGTTGCTCCTTCGTTGTCGGTCGTGCTGCTGGTGCGGGACCTCGTCGTTCCGCCCCCGAGCCGTGCGGCCGCCGGAACCCTACTCGGCTCACCGGTAGGCTGCCGATCCGTGAGCGCGCCAATCATGCCCGGTGCCGAGCCCTATTCCGCGACCGGCGACACCCGCGGTGCACTGGTGCTGCACGGCTTCACCGGCAACCCGCAATCGATGCGCGACCTCGCGCTGGCGCTGTCCGACGCCGGCTTCACCGTGGAGCTGCCGTTGCTGCCGGGCCACGGCACCGACATCGCCGACATGCTCCCGACCCGCTGGGAGGACTGGTCCGCTGCCGCCGAGGAGGCCTACACCGAGCTGGCGGCGCGCAGCGACGCGGTCGTGGTCGTCGGCCTCTCCATGGGAGGGCTCCTGACCGTCTGGCTCGCCGAGCGCCATCCCGAGATCGCCGCCATCGCCGTGGTGAACCCGCTGCTCGCAGCACCCGACGCCGACACGATCGCGCTGGTCGAGTCGATGCTCGAGAGCGGTGAGGAGGTAGCACCCGGCATCGGTTCGGACATCGCCAAGGAGGGAGTGGCCGAGTCGGCCTACCCCGGCCTGCCGCTGCGGCCGGCCCTGTCCCTCTTCGCCGCGGCGAGCGACGTCGCGGCAGACCTCGAGTCGGTGACCTGCCCGGTCCTGCTCTTCACCAGCACGCAGGACCACGTGGTGGACCCGAAGTCGAGCCGGCTCCTCGTGGCCCGCGCCAAAGGCCCCGTCGAGCAGGTGGTGCTCGAGCGCAGCTACCACGTGGCGACCTTGGACTACGACAAGGACGAGATCGAGGCGCGCACGGTCGAGTTCCTCAGTTCCGTGTTGCCCGCGCCATCGGGCACCCGCTCGTGAGTGACGACGTGGCCTCGGCGCGCGCGCCGCTCAGTCGCGACGACGTGGTCCACGTGGCGCGCCTCGCCCGCCTCGAGCTGACGGAGGCCGAGGTCGACCTCTTCACGGCGCAGTTGCAGACCGTGCTCGATCATGCGGCCGACGTGGCCGCGCTCGACCTCGCCCACCTGGAGCCGTCGTCGCACCCCATCGCGCTGGAGAACGTGCTCCGGGGCGACGAGCCGCGCCCGAGCCTCGACCGCGCGGAGGTCCTGGCGGCCGCGCCGGCTGTCGAGGACCACCGCTTCCGGGTGCCACGCATCGGGAGCGAGCCGCCGTGAGCCCCGATTCCCCCAGCACCGCCGTGTCGCTGGCGGCCGAGGTCCGCGCCGGGCGGCGCTCGGCGCGCGAGCTGACCGACGAGGCGATCGCGGCGGTCGCCGCCCGCGACGGCGAGCTCAACTCCTTCTTGCACGTCCTGGCCGACCAGGCGCGCGCCGAGGCCGACGCCGTGGACGCCGCGGTGGCCGCGGGTCGCGACCCAGGGCCGCTGGCCGGGGTGCCGGTCGCGCTGAAGGACAACCTGTGCACCCGGGGTGCGCCGACGACGTGCGGGTCGCGCATCTTGGAGGGCTGGCATCCGCCGTACGAGGCCACCGTCGTCCAGCGGCTGCGCGCCGCGGGAGCAGTGGCGCTCGGCAAGACCAACATGGACGAGTTCGCCATGGGGAGCTCGACGGAGAACTCCGCCTTCGGCCCGACACGCAACCCGCGCCACCCGGGCAAGGTGCCCGGCGGCAGCAGCGGCGGGTCGGCTGCGGCCGTGGCCGCCGGTTTCGCCCCCCTCGCCCTCGGTTCGGACACGGGCGGGTCCATCCGCCAGCCCGCCTCGTTGTGCGGCGTGGTGGGTATGAAGCCGACGTACGGGCGCGTCTCGCGCTACGGGCTGATCGCCTTCGCCAGCTCGCTCGACCAGATCGGCCCGTTCGCCACCACGGTGGAGGATGCCGCGCTGCTCTTCGACGTGCTCGCCGGGCACGACCCCCTCGACAGCACCTCGCTGCCCTCGGTGCCCGAGCCGACGCTGCCGACGGTGGGCGACGGCGTCGAGGGCGTCCGCATCGGGCTGTGCCGCGACCTCGTCGACGGCTGTGCCCCGGACGTGGCGGCACGCGTGCAGGAGGCGGCCGACGCGCTGGCCGACGCGGGCGCGAAGGTCGAGGAGATCTCGGTGCCCGAGTTCACCTATGGCCTCTCGGCCTACTACCTCATCGCCCCGGCCGAGGCCTCCTCCAACCTGGCCCGCTACGACGGCGTGCGCTACGGCCTGCCGCGTCGACGGCGAGGACGCGGCGGCCATGAACACCGCCACGCGCACCGCGGGCTTCGGGGCGGAGGTGAAGCGCCGTGTGATGCTCGGCACCTACGCGCTCTCCGCCGGCTACTACGACGCGTACTACGCGCAGGCCCAGCGTGTGCGCACGCTCGTGATGCGGGCCTTCGACCGGGCCTACGAGTCGGTCGACGTCCTGCTGGGCGCGACGGCACCGACGACGGCGTTCGACATCGGGTCCAAGGTCGACGACCCCATGGCCATGTACATGAACGACGTGTGCACCATCCCCTCGAACCTCTCGGGGCACCCGGCCATCTCGGTGCCCTTCGGTGCGGGCGCCGACGGGCTGCCCGTCGGCGTGCAGGTCCTGGCGCCCGCGCTGGGCGAGGCGATGCTCTTCCGCGTGGCCCGCGTCGTCGAGCGCCACTCGCCCGCTTCCGCGCCCCGCCCGACGTGGCCGGCCCGGGGCTGACATCGTGAGCACGACGGACGTCGACGCGGCGGCGGGCAGCGGGCGCGAGTGGGAGATGGTGGTGGGCCTCGAGGTCCACTGCGAGCTGGCGACGGAGACCAAGATGTTCTGCGGGTGCCGCAACGCGTTCGGCGACGAGCCTAACGTGAACATCTGCCCGACTTGCCTCGGGCTGCCGGGGTCGCTCCCGGTCCTCAACGAGTTCGCCGTCGAACTGGCGATGCGCATCGGCGCGGCGCTGCACTGCGAGATACGCCCCTCGGTGTTCGCCCGGAAGAACTACTTCTACCCGGACCAGGCCAAGGACTACCAGATCAGCCAGTACGACCTCCCGCTCAACGCCAACGGCTGGCTCGAGCTGCCCGACGGGTCCCGCGTCGGGGTGACGCGGGCGCACATGGAGGAGGACACCGGCAAGCTGACCCACGTCGGTGCGAGCGGGCGCATCAACGCGGCCGACCACGCACTGGTCGACTACAACCGCTCGGGCGTGCCGTTGGTCGAGATCGTGAGCGAGCCCGACATCCGCTCCGCCGCCCAGGCCCGCGCCTACGCCTCGGAGCTGCGCGGCATCCTCGTGGCCACCGGTGCTTCGGACGGTCGCATGGAGGAGGGCTCGATGCGGGTCGACGCCAACGTGTCCGTCCGTCCGGCCGGCCGCGACGCCTTCGGCACCCGCTGCGAGATCAAGAACCTCAACTCGCTGCGCTCGCTGGTGCGGGCGATCGAGTACGAGGCCCAACGCCAGATCGCTCTGCTCGAGGGCGGCGGCGTGGTGGCGCAGGAGACCCGGCACTGGGACGAGTCGGCGGGGCGCACCGAGTCCATGCGGTCCAAGGAGGAGGCGAACGACTACCGCTACTTCCCCGAGCCCGACCTCGTTCCGCTGGCGCCGGACCTGGCCTGGCAGACGCGGGTGCGCGAGAGCCTGGGACTGCTGCCGGCGGACCGCCGGGGCGCCCTCGCCGCGGCATTGGGCGGTTCACCCAGTGAGGCCGAGACGGACCAGATCCGCGCCGTCGTCGATCTCGGGCTGGACTCGCTGGTGACGCCGCGGCCGACGCGGGTGCACCCACCGCACTCGCCCTGGCCCGGGCGGCCAACGAGGTCGCCGCGCAGGGCGAGGCCGGGTTGGTCCTCGACCCCGCCTCGTTCGCCGCGCTGCTGGCGATGGAGTCGGGCGGACAGCTCTCCGCGACGCAGTCCAAGGCGGTGTTGGCGGCACTGCTCGAGGGCGGCGGCAGGGGCGACCCCGCCGCGGTGGCCACGGAGATGGGTTTCGAGGCCTTGGCGGCCGACACCTTGAGCACCGTGCTCGACGAGATCCTGGCGGCGCACCCCGACGAGTGGGCGCGCTTCTGCGCCGGCGAGGACAAATTGCAGAGTCTCTTCACCGGCGAGGTGATGCGGGCGACCAGGGGGAAGGCCGACGGCAAGGCCGTGGCCGCCGAGCTGCGCCGCCGACGCGAGGGCGTTCCGGGCTGACGTGCCCCGGCGCCGTGCACCCTGCGGACCCAGCGGCACGAAAGCGCTACGACGTGAGCGGCTCTTTCATGTAGCGGTCCAGGGTCGGGCCGACCCAGCGGCCGATCTGGCGCGGCGTTGCGGTGGACATCGGGGGCACCCGCAGCAGGTAGCGCGTGAAGGCGAGCCCCATGAGCTGTGAGGAGACCATGGCGGTGCGTCGCTTGGCGACGGCCTCGCCCTCACCCTCCACCCGGGGCACGGAACTCCATACCCGCTCGCTGACGAACTCGCGTATGGCGTCGGCCACGCTGGTCGAGGCGGCCATGGCCGCCATGCAGGAACCAAACGACGAGGCCGAGCCCTCGGCCTGGTCCCACATGGTGAGGAACGACTCGATCGTCCGCGCCCCGGAGTACTCCGGAGACGAGGTGTGCAGCTCGACCTGTCGCGGGTCGAAGGGCAGGGCCATGGCGGCCACGAAAAGGCTGGCCTTGCCGTCGAAGTAGTGGTGCACGAGCGCGGGGTCCACCCCCGCCTCCCGGGCGACCGCCCGCAGGCTGGTGCCGTCGTAGCCCTTGGCAGCGAAGACGCGGGTGGCCGCATCGATGATCTCGCCCCGGGTGTCGGCGTTGCCGGGGCGACGGCCGACGGCGGCGCTCACCGGCGCTGCTCCGCTGGCGCGAATTGCCGGGTCAGTGGGTATTCACCAGCGAGGAATTCTGTGTTAGAACTCATCAGTGATGAATCATACGACCATACGGAGGTAATGCCATCGTGGACGTCATCGCCCCGGCGCCCCCCCGAGCCGGCGGCAGGCAGGAGAGCGACGCCCAACCGGTCACCGCACTCGGTCGCTTGGCCGGTCACTGCTACGACCGGCGCCGCCTCGTCCTGGTGCTCTGGATCATCGCCATCATCGCCATCACGGTCGTCGCCCAAGTCGTCGGCACTGACTTCAAGAACAAGTTCACGGCGGGCAACACGCCGTCGCAGCAGGCGCAGAACATCCTCCAAGCGCGCTTCCCGTCGCAGGCGGGCGACACGGCCGACGTCGTGTTTCAGACGGCCACGCCCATCGCTGACAACAAGGCGGCGATCGACAGTGTGCTGGCCCGGGTGCGGCCGCTGCCCTACGTCGCTGGAGTGACGAGCCCGTTCTCGGCCGCGGGCGCGCACCAGATCGCGCCGCACGGCAACATCGCGTTCGCGCAGGTGCAGTTCACGACCGATACGGCGGACATCCCGACCGGCGCCATCAAGAACGTCGTCTCGGCGGCGCGGGCCGAGGCACGGCCCGGATTCCAGGTGGCGCTCGGAGGGAACCCGATCTCGGCCGCCGTGACCGCGGCGCCCGGGCCGAGCGAGGGGATCGGCATCACGGCGGCGCTGCTCATCATGTTGCTGGCCTTCGGGTCGGTGGTGGCGATGGGCCTGCCGGTGATCACCGCGCTGGCGGGCCTCGGCATCGGCATCGCCTTGCTCGAACTGCTCACGCACCTCCTCACGGTGCCGAACTTCTCGCCCGAGATGGCGGCCATGATCGGCATCGGGGTCGGGATCGACTACGCGCTGTTCATCGTCACCCGGTACCGCCAAGGAATCTTCGAGGGCCGGACACCGCGTGACGCGGTGATGACGGCGCACATGACGGCCGGCCGGTCGGTGCTCTTCGCGGGGAGCACGGTGGTGATCTCGCTCTTCGGTCTCTACCTGATCGGCCAGGCCTACATGATCGGCCTCGCCACCGCCTGTATCGCCGCGGTGCTCATGGTCCTCCTGGCCGCGCTGACCCTGCTGCCCGCCATGCTCGGTTTCGCCGGCAGTGCGATCGACAAATTGCATGTGCCGGGCCTGTTGCAGAGCGGCGGCCCGCCGCCTGAGACCGGGTTCTGGTACCGCTGGAGCCGTTTCGTGCAGCGCCGGGCCTGGCTCACCGGCACGGTTGCGGTGCTGATCCTCGTCCTGTTGGCCCTACCGCTGTTCAGCATGCGCCTCGCCTTCACCGACGCGGGCAACGACCCGACGTCGCTGACGACGCGGCAGGCCTACGACCTCCTGGCGCAAGGCTTCGGGCCCGGGTTCAACGGCCCGCTCATCGTCGCGGCCGACATGCAGGGCCCGACCGACCGGGCCACCGTCGAGAAGCTCCAGACATCGTTGGCGTCTGACCACAACGGCGTCGCGTTCGTGACCCCGGCGCAGTTCAACCACTCCGACACCGGCGCTCTCATCGTCGTCTACCCGACGACCTCGCCCCAGTCGTCGCAGACAGAACAGTTGGTGCAGACATTGCGCAACGACGTGATCCCTCCGGCGGTGGCGGGCACGGGCGTGAACGCGCAGGTCGGCGGCGAGACGGCCGGCAGCATCGACGCCGCCAACTTCTTGGGCCACCGGCTCTTCCTCGTGATGGGCGCGGTGTTGATCTTGTCCTTCCTGTTGTTGATGGTCGTCTTCCGGTCGCTGGTGCTGCCGCTCAAGGCGGTCATCATGAACCTGCTCAGCGTGGGCGCCGCCTACGGCGTGATGGTGGCGGTGTTCCAGTGGGGCTGGGCCGGCAGCGTCATCGGCATCGGCGAGAAGGGGCCCATCGACCCGTGGATCCCCGTCGCCCTCTTTGTGGTCCTCTTCGGCCTCTCCATGGACTACGAGGTCTTCTTGCTGTCGCGCATCCGCGAAGAGTGGCTGCGCACGCACGAGAATTCGACCGCGGTGGCCGACGGATTGGCGGTGACGGGCCGCATCATCACCGCGGCCGCCGCGATCATGTTCTGCGTGTTCGGGTCCTTCATCATCAAGGATCCGCTGCACATCCTCAAGGTGTTCGGCCTCGGCCTCGCCACCGCGGTGCTGGTCGACGCCACGCTGGTGCGCATGGTGCTCGTCCCCTCCATCATGGAGATCGTGGGCCCGGTCAACTGGTGGCTGCCGCGCTGGATGGACCGGTCCATCCCCACCATCGGCGTCGAAGTGACACCGACCCCGTTGCGTTCGCCGGCGCCCTCCCCGGCCTAGACGACCGGGCGCGGCCGTATGCTTGGCGCCCATGACGACGGACGAGTCGACCGAGACAGCCACGCTCGTGTCGCTGAACCCCGGGCGCGACGTGCAGCGGGTCGGCACGGCTGCATTCCTCGGTGAGGACGTCCGCAAGATCCACGACCCGGTCTGGGCGGTCATCGGGAACCTCGGCGACAGCCAGTGTTACCTGGGCGTCCCCGAGAAGGTGGACGCGGTCCAAGCGGCGGTGTCCCGCCGCATTGCCGCGGACGATCTGCCGGTCCGGCTGATCCCGCCGGCCTTCACGCTCGGGGTGTCCGACGGCCAGCTCAACGGCACGCCGCAGATGCGGTTCTCGCTGGTCGGTCGCGAGCTCGTCCACGACATCGCGGACGTGCACCTGGCGGCGAACGGCGTCGCCGGGCTGATCGCTGTGGTGGCGTGCGACAAGCCGCCGGTCGGGACGCTGGCCGCCGTGCTCGAGAACAACACCCCCGCGGTGATCCTCTCCGACGGCCCGATCAAGCCCGGGATCGATCCCGTGACCGGGGCGAGGATCGACCTCGTCACGGCGTTCCAGGCGGCCGACCAGGACGACGAGGTGCGGGCCCGGCTCGCCCTGCATGCGTGCCCCGGCCAGGGCAGCTGCGGTGGCATGTTCACCTACAACACGATGCAGACGTTCATCGCCGTGCTGGGCCTCGAGCCGCTGCACATGGTGTCGCCACCGTCGGACGACCCGCGCCGCCTCTCCGAATTTCCCGACCAACTGGTCGATTGCCTGCTCGCCATGACGAGCAAGGACATCCGGCCCCGCGACATCGTCACGCCGCCGTCCCTCCGCAACGCCTTGACCGTTGCCATCGCCATGGGCGGGTCCACCAACGTGGTGCTCCACAGCGTCGAGATCGCGCGGGCGGCGGGCATCGACCTGTGGGCCGAGGTCCTGAGCCAGGGCGAGTTCAACCAGCTCTCCCGCCGTCTGCCGGTGTTGGTCAACATGCGTCCCTTCGGCGAGTACTCCATGGTTGACGTCGACGCCAAAGGCGGGCTCCAGGTCATCGTCAAGGAGCTCCTCGATGCGGGCTTCCTCGACGGCGCGGCACTGACCTGCACCGGCGAGACCCTGGCCGGTCAGCTGGCGCGCCTGGCGCCGCCGGCGCCGGACCAGGAGGTGATCTACTCGGTCGCCAAGCCCTTCAAGGACACCGGCGGACTTCGCTTGCTGCGCGGCAACCTCGCACCCGAAGGTGGCGCCATCCTCAAGGTCGCCGGCGTCGAAGGAGGCATGCAGGACGGTGTCTTCACCGGCCGCGCCCGCGTGTTCAACGGCGAGCGCTCCCTCATCGAGGCGCTCGACCGGCGTCCGGAGAGCTTCGAGGACCACGACATGGTGGTGATCCGCTACGAGGGACCACGGGGCGCGCCCGGCATGCCCGAGCTCCTCGATCCGACCTCGCGCATCACGGCGCTCTGTCGCGAGCGGCACATCACCATTGCCCTGATGACCGACGCGCGGTTCTCCGGCGGGTCGGTGGGCCTGGTCATCGGCCACGTCGCACCGGAGGCCATTCTCGGGGGACCGATTGCGCTGGTCGAGGACGGCGACACCGTCGTGGTCGACCTCACGACCGAAAGTATCGACTGCGTGGAGCTCGAAGACCCCACCGTGTTCGAGCGCAGGATCGCCACCTGGCAGGCCCAAGCCGATCGCAACGGTGGCGTCCACCCCGACGCCGTGCCGGTGACGGACCGGGTCCTGGCCCGCATGCGCGCCACCGCGCTGCCGGCCCTGCGCGGCGGTGGCATGGCGACGCCGTCGCCGAGCTGACCCGAGCCGGCGATCAGGTGGGAGCGGCGCCGATGCGCAAGGGGACGTCACCGAAGGGGTCGAGGTGGTAGGCCAGCGAGACGCGGTGGTACCCGTCTGCGATGTCACCACCATCACCAGTGGAGACCACGAGCACGGGACTGAGCCGTCTGCCTGAGACGGCGTTGAGCAGGTCACGGCGCACGCCGGGGTCGTCCAGAGGCAACGCCACAAGATTGCAGGCACGCAGGATGTCGTTCGCCCGGCGACGGGTGACCTCGGCCTTGCGAAGGCGTCCGACGGCGGTGTCCGCTCGCTTCGCATCGAGTTTCAGTGACAGATAGGCCACCGCGGCCTCGAAGTCGTGCGTGGCGACGTCGTCGAGCCAGTGCAAGCCAAGCGGTGTGTCGTCCGGGTGGGCTCGTGCCTCCCTTGGGCTGCTTGGCATGGTTCTTTGCCATATGCCTTCTCCTTTTCTCTTGTTCTCTTGCGGGAGTACGAAGGTCTGTCCCGTCGACAGTTTCACCGAGGCCGCTGAGTACGGGAAGGCCTCGGGGAATGCCTCGGGAATGCCTCCTGCGCCACACCCCTCGACCAGGCAGACTGACGACGTGGGCGACGCAGTCACATTTCAACTCGATGGCCACGTGGCCACGATCACGTACAACCGACCTGATGCGCTCAACGCCATCAACGCCGAGATGCGGCGTGACCTGAACGACGCGTTCTCGCGCTTCCGAGACGACGAGGACGCCTGGGTGGCCATCGTGACGGGAGCTGGACGCGCCTTCTGCGCCGGTGGTGACCTCCGCGATGGGGCGGGGGCGGCCGGGGAATTTGCCGGCACGTTCTGGGAAAAGCCCACGCTGAATTCCTTCGAGAGCGGTTGGGAGATCTTCAAACCGGTCATCGCCGCCGTGAACGGCTACTGCCTGGGCTACGGGCTCACCCTGGCGACGTGGTGTGATTTCGTCCTGGCGAGCGACCGGGCCGAATTCGGGTTGCCCGAGGTGAAGCTCGGCGTTCCCGCCGTGGTTGCCTCCATACGCCTGCCGCAGCGCATCAACTGGGCCGACGCCATGGAGCTGCTGCTGACCGGGGAGCGCATCGATGCCGAGCGAGCCCGCGCCATGGGTCTGGTCTGGAGGGTGGTTCCGCACGACGCGCTGCTCGACGAGGCCCACGCGCTGGCGGAGCGGCTCCTCGGTGGAGCGCCGATCGCGCAGCGCGTCATGAAGGAGATGGCGCTGCGGACGCGCCACATGCCGACGCTCGAAGCCATCCGTTTCGGTGAGACCATGCGGCTCGTCGCCGGGAGAACCCACGATGCCGTTGAAGGCATCCAGGCCTCGGGGGAGCGCCGCGCCCCACGCTGGACCGGCGGGTGAATCGCTTTGAACCAGCCAGGCCGGGCTCATCTGCGTGCCCGCAGAGCGGGCGCTCGGGAACGAGCGCGTCGCACGGCGACGAGCGGGACGGGTGCGGCCAGGTGTCCGGCGGGTGGCTTCCCGGCCGCCGTGCAGAGGCCGGGGTTGTCCCGCGGCGGCGGTCATGCCAGAATGTTGGCCTGATGACAGAGCGCAGCAGCCGTCCGCGGATTCTGGTACTCGTAACGTAGGCGCGCGCCCACATCGCAGCACGCGCGCCTACAGACCTCCCACCCGGGAGGTCTTTTCAATTCCCGAACCGATCCGAGACATTCCGACAGAGACACAACCCAGCTGAACAGGGGAGCCACAATGAAGCTGACAGGGGCCCAGGCCCTCATAAAGAGCCTCGAGATGCAGGGCGTCGACGTGATGTTCGGCCTGCCCGGCGGCGCCATCCTGCCGGTCTACGACCCCATCATCGACTCCTCCATCCGCCACATCCTGGTGCGCCACGAACAGGGCGCGGGCCACATGGCCGAGGGCTACGCCATGGTGACCGGCCGCCCGGGCGTCGCCATGGTGACGAGTGGCCCGGGGGCGACCAACATCGTCACGCCGCTGGCCAACGCCTACATGGACTCGACGCCGCTCATCGTCGTGTCGGGTCAGGTGGCCACGCCGGCCATCGGCACCGACGCCTTCCAAGAGTGCGACATCACCGGCGTCACCATGGGCATCACCAAGCACAACTGGCTCATCAAGGACGTGAACGACATTCCTCGGGTGGTCGCCGCGGCGTTCCACGTCGCCACCACCGGGCGGCCGGGCCCGGTTCTGATCGACCTGCCGAAGGACATCTCGAACGAGACGATGGAGTGGTACTGGCCGGCGTCGGTCGACGACCTCGACCTGCCGGGCTACCACCCGGTGACCTTCGGCGACCCCGTGCTCGTCGGCGAGGCGGCCGAGCTCATCGCGCGGGCCGAGCGGCCGGTGCTCTACGTCGGCGGCGGGGTGCTCAAGGCGCGGGCCGCGGAGGTGCTGCGCGCCCTGGCCGACCGCACCGGGATCCCGGTGGTCACGACCTTGATGGCGCGGGGCGCCTTTCCCGATTCGCACCCTCAGGCGCTCGGGATGCCGGGCATGCACGGCCACTACACCGCGGTCACCGCCATGCAGCGCAGCGACCTCTTGATCAACCTCGGGGCGCGCTTCGACGACCGCGTCACCGGCAAGATCTCGACGTTCGCACCCGAAGCCAAGGTGATCCACGTCGACATCGACCCGGCCGAGCTCGGCAAGGTGCGCGTGCCCGACGTGGGCATCGCCGGGGACTGCCGCCAGGTGATCGGGGAGCTGCTGCTCGCCATGGACGCCCGGGGCGACGCGCCCGTGGTCCGGGATCTCGCGCCCTGGTGGCACCAGATCCGCCAGTGGCAAGAGCGCTACCCGCTCTACTACGCGGACGTGGAAGGCGGGGCGATCAAGCCGCAGAACGTGGTCGAGCAGCTGCGTGACTCCTCGTCCGAGGACACCATCGTCGTGGCCGGCGTCGGCCAGCACCAGATGTGGGCCTCGCAGTACTGGAACTTCGAGCACCCCTACACCTGGGTCAACTCGGGCGGCGCGGGCACCATGGGCTTCGCCGTGCCCGCCGCCATCGGGGCCAAGGTCGGCCGGCCCGACCGCACGGTGTGGGCCATCGACGGCGACGGCTGCTTCCAGATGACGGCCCAGGAGCTGGTCACCGCGAGCTCCGAACAGATCCCGGTGAAGATCGCCATCTTGAACAACGCGTATCTCGGCATGGTGCGCCAGTGGCAGGAGATGTTCTACGGGGAGCGCTACTCGGAGGTCTACCTCTCGCCTGACCTGCCCGACTACGTCAAGTGGGCCGAGGCGATGGGGTGTGTGGGCATCCGGGCCGAGACGCCCGAGGACGTCGGACCGGCCATCGAAAAGGCGAATTCGATCGACGACCGTCCGGTGGTGGTCGACTTCCGGACCGACGCCTTCGAGAAGGTGTATCCGATGGTGGCGGCCGGCTCTTCCAACGACGACATCGTCGTGCACCCCGACCAGCTCGCGCAGGGGGCAGGGCGGTGACGGCGACCGGTTCGGGCTCGGGCTCGGGCTCGGGTTTCGGCTCGGGTTTCGGCGCGGGCTCGGGCGCTGCTGCACTGCGCGCACTGCCGGGGGGCAAAGCAGGCGCCTCGGGGTCGGCGTCCGGGTCGCCGCGCCACCACATCCTGTCGGTGCTGGTGGAGAACAAGGCCGGCGTGCTCGCCCGGGTGGCCGGGCTCTTCAGCCGCCGCGGCTTCAACATCTACTCCTTGGCGGTCGCGCCCACCGACGAGGACGAGCGCTTCAGCCGGATCACCATCGTGGTCGATGTCGAGTCGGCGCCGCTCGAGCAGGTGATCATGCAGCTGGACAAGCTGATCAACGTGGTCTCGATCGACGAGCTGTCGCCGGCCGAGGCGGTCGAGCGCGAACTCGTGCTGGTCACCGTGGCGGTGGGCCCGACCGAGCGCTCGCAGGTCATCCAGCTGGTGGGCGTCTTTGGCGGTGAGGTCGTGGGCGTGGGGGCCGACCGGCTGACCGTCATGCTGGCGGGGCGGCCCGAGAAGATCGACGACTTCGAGGGCCTGCTCGAGTCCTACACCGTCATCGAGCTCCAACGGACAGGGCGGGTGGCGCTGCCTAAGCTGGAACGCCACCACTGAGAGAACAACGCCACCACTGAGAGAACAGAGAGAGCAGAGACCATGGCCACGCTGTACTACGAGTCCGACGCCGACCCGACCCTGATTGCGGGTCGCAAGGTCGCCATCTTGGGCTACGGCTCCCAAGGGCACGCGCACGCCCAGAACCTGATGGAGTCGGGTGTCGACGTCCGGGTGGCCCTGCGCGACGGCAGCTCGAGCCGGCGCAAGGCGGAGGAGGCGGGACTGCGCGTCCTGTCGCTGGCCGATGCCGCGGCCGAGGCCGACGTGATCATGATCTTGCTGCCCGACACGGAGCAGAAGGCGGCCTACGACGAATTCGTGGCGCCGAACCTCAACGACGGGGACATGTTGATGTTCGCCCACGGGTTCAACATCCGCTTCGGACAGATCGTGCCGCCCACGGGCGTCGACGTCACGATGGTCGCACCCAAGGGCCCGGGCCACCTCGTGCGCCGCACCTACACCGAGGGCGGGGGCGTGCCCTCATTGATCGCGGTGCACCAGGACGCCACGGGCAAAGCGCGTGACCTCGCCCTGTCCTACGCCCACGCAATCGGTGCCACCCGAGCCGGCGTTCTCGACACGACCTTTGACGAAGAGACCGAAACCGACCTCTTCGGCGAGCAGGTGGTGCTCTGCGGCGGGCTGACGGCACTCGTGACCGCCGGGTTCGAAACGCTGGTCAACGCCGGTTACCAGCCCGAGTCGGCCTACTTCGAGTGCTTGCACGAGCTCAAGCTCATCGTCGACCTCATGTACGAGCAGGGCATCGCCGGCATGCGCTACTCCATCTCGGACACGGCCGAGTACGGCGACCTGACCCGCGGTCCTCGCGTCATCAACGAGGCCGTGCGGGCGACGATGCAGACCATCCTCGACGACATCCGCAGCGGCGCCTTTGCCGACGAGTGGATCGCTGAGAACAAGGCGGGACGCCCGCGCTTCGAGGCCCTGCGCAAGGAGGGTCAGGCCCACCAGATCGAGTCGGTGGGTGCCGAACTGCGGGGGATGATGCCCTTCATCTCGGCGGGGAAGACCCGGGTGCAGGACGCCTCAGGGGGCTGAGCCGGCCAGTGGCCGCTTAGCCGCCGGCGGCGCGGATGAACTTCGGGTACGGCGCAGCTCGCGGAGCTAGGGAGTCACGCGGAGCAGGACCATGTTGTCCGAGGCGTCCGCTTCGGCCAAAGCACTGAGCACGGCAGCGAGCGCCTGCTCGCCGGTCGTCTCACCGGTGAACTCGATCCCGACCCGAACCAGGCCCGGCTCGATCATGAGGGCGTTCTTGATCTCACCCCCGAGCGGCACCCGGGCGGACTCTTTGGCGGACGGGACCTCGACGGCAATCGTCCGTCCGAGGAGCTCCGCTTCGTGCTGGTGACGGAACATGAGCCCCATGCCGAGGGCCGAGAGGTCCAGGATCCAGCAGACTTGCCATCCGTCTGGGGCCAGCTCGTCCTCGAGGAGGCAGATCCCCTCCACATTGGCCAGCTGGCGTGGCGCTCGCCGTCCGGTCGCCATTGCTTCTCCTCCCATTCATGGACGCCTCGAGACGGCGACCTGCATTGCCCGTTGACGTTGGTCGAACGGCCTGTGGTGTCCACGCCTTGGAAGCGTGTTCTCCAATTCCTCGGCACGATCCGTCCCGGCCCGCGCAACGGCGAGACAAATCTGGGGTGACCGATCTCAGGCGTTGATGGCACGTTGCGCGCCCTGGTCCGAGGACGCCTCTGGTGCCTTCGTGGTCCCGTGCCGTCGAAGCAATCAGGATTGCGGAGCGGAGCTGTGTTCGCCCGGTGATGACACCGCGGATCATCAGCCTTGAAGCCCGAAACATCCGTGGTCGAATCTCCCCCTCGTCGTCTCTCTTCGGCAGCGAAGGGACCCAGACGAACCCGTCTGGGACGTGTATTCGGCCTCCGCCCGCACACCTGGCCGCCCGGATGACGGATCCCCGGGGGCGCTGACGTCGCCGGGCGCCGAACGCCGCCGAAGGTCTGCCGGGTCTTACTCGGCTGTATACGTATCCTTCCGAAACTCGATGAGGAGTTTCCGAAGGATACGTATACAGGCCAAAACAGGTCCTGGTGGCCCACACCGAGCCACCGTCGAGCCCCCGACGGCACGCGTGGGTTGATCTGACAGTAGAGTGATGTCATAATGACACCATGAAGATGTCAATGGTGGTGGAGGGCCTACGCGCAGACGTGATCAGCGTCGGCGAGCTCGGCGATGACACCGTGGCCGAGGTGGCCGAACGAATCGCCGAGCTGTTGGCCCGCTCTGTGCCCGGCCGGATCCTTGATCTCCTGTCCGACGCAGCGGCCGAGCTCTCGGCCGAGCTGCCCGAGGGGCGCGTCGAGATCCGGGTGGCCGGCGACGACGTGGACCTGGCCTTCGTCGAAGACGAGCGCGACACCAGCGGCCCGGCCCGAGACGGGACCCCGGGCGGGGAGCTTGCAGCGCGGATCACACTGCGGCTGAACGAGGGCCTGAAGAACCGGGTGGAAGAGGGTGCGGCGCGCGACGGCGTCTCTGTCAACACCTACATCGTGCGGACGCTCGAGCGCGGGGCGTCGGCGCAGCGGATCAAGGGCGGGCGGAACCGCCTGCAGGGCTACGGCTCGACCTGAGAGGAGCAATGGACATGGAAAAGACATTCGAGACGCCGGGTGAGGTGCGCCTCGTCGTGGAGAACGCGGTCGGCTTGGTCGCCATCACCGCGTTGGCGACGGCGACGACCACTGTCTCGCTCGAGCCGGAGACGCAAGGTGCGGAGGAACTGGTCGACCGAGCGACCGTGGAGTACCGGCCGACGGGCAACCGTCATCTCGTCGTCGTGAAGGTGCCGAATCTGCGCGGGATGCGCTTTCTGCGCCGCAACGCGGTGACGGTCAGAGTGCAGTTGCCCGAGGGGAGCGACGTGACCGTCATGACGGCCTCGGCGGACATCGATGTCACCGGGCCAGTTGGTAGGGCCGACGTCAAGACGTCGAGTGGCGACATCTCGACTGACGACGTAGCGACCGATGTCCATGCCAAGACAGCGAGTGGTCAGATCACGATCGGCAACGTGGGCGGCGAGATACGCGCCCATACTGCCTCGGGCGATCTGCGCTGCTCGAGTGTGACGGGGAGTGCCGTCTTCTCGACGGCGTCAGGAGACCTCGAGCTCGGTGCGGCGGGCGCCCGCGTCGAGGTGAAAGCAACCTCGGGCAGCGTGCGACTGGGAGAGCTCTCGCAGGGCGCAAAGGTCGTCAATGTCTCAGGCGACGTGCGCGTGCTCACGCTGGGCGAGGGCACGTTGCACGTGCGATCGGTGTCTGGGGACGTGTCGGTCGGTGTCGCCCGCGGTGTGGACCTCCATGTCGACGTCGAGACCATGTCGGGGTCGGTGAGCTCGGACATCCCGCTGGGCGACCGCCCCGGACCGACGATCCATGACACGCGGGTTGACCTCAGCGTGCGCAGCGTGTCGGGCAATGTCGAGATCGCCCACGCACTCGATCAGGTCGCCTGACCGTCTCAGGGGGGCGCGCCCAATTGGGCTGCTCCGGGGGCCAAACTGTGGGCGGTGCTCAGGCGATTCCCAGGTACGATCGCCGCCACAGCCCTCCTCTTGTCGGCGGTGTCACTGGCCGCCGTGGTGGCGCCCGATTCGGGGTCGGCCACCACGACAACGTCGCTGCCCAGCCTCCACACGGCGACCCTGGCCCCCGCGGGCGCGCCGGCTGTCTCGGGCCTCATCGACTCGCCCGGCGGGCCGTATCTCTACGACCGCAGCGGGCGTGTCGTCTTTTTCCACGGCGCGAACGCCGTCTACAAGTACCCGCCCTACGAGCTGTTCCCGGCGCCGGGTAAGCCGTGGAACTTCTCCGCCGCCGACGCGTCGCTGATGACTCGGCTCGGCTTCAACATGGTCCGGCTAGGCATGACCTGGAAGGGACTGGAGCCGGGGACGGCGCCGGCGAACGACCCGGCCATCTGCAGCCGTGGGAAGCCGCAGAACCCCCACCAGTTCAATCGGGTCGTTTTCGACCGCTACCTGAACCGGTTGAAGACGACGGTTGACCTACTCGGCCGCTATCACATCTACACGATCCTCGACATGCACCAGGACGCGTACAACGAGATGTTCGAAGGCGAGGGCGAACCGAACTGGGCGGTGTGCACGAACAACAAGCCGAGCGTCGACCCGCCGGGACGTTGGTCCCTCGAGTACGGGACCGCCGCCGCGGGCATCGCCTTCAGCCACTTCTGGCACAACAACGTGCGGGGTGACCTCCAGGGTGAGTACGACCGGATGTGGGGCCTCGTCGCCCGCGCCTTTCGCACCAACCCGTGGGTCCTCGGCTACGACCCGTTCAACGAGCCGTTCTCCACGTCCCTCATCCGCTTCGGTGACGCGCACTTCGATGCGCAGCTCGAGTGCTTCTACACAGGCACCGGCCACATCGGCCGCGTGCTCCACGGCGCGCCGCTCCACGAGTGCCCGGCCCACGACCCCGCCGACGGCGTCGTACCGACCATCATGGCGAGCGACCCCGACCACCTGATCTTCGACGAGCCGGACAACTTCGCCAGCCGCGGTCTTCCGACGTATCTCGGGCCAATGGACCTCTCCAACCTGGTCTTCAACGTCCACATCTACTGCGGCGCTCGGAGCCCCGTCACTGGGAACCCGACCAACGTCGCCGCCTGCGCGGACCAGGAAGAGCATTCGCTCGGTGTGCGGGCGGCCGACCGCCCGGCCATGGCGTCGCCTGAACAGCCCGGCGGGCCTGCGTGGTTCGTGAGCGAGTTCGGCGCGTCGAACGACCCGGGGCTCCTGGCTGCAGTGACGGCGCAGATGGACGCCGAGCAAGTGGGCTGGGCGTACTGGGCCTGGAAGTACTACGGCGATCCCACGGGCAGCACGGGTGAGTCGCTTGTCATGGCCAACGGCCACCTGCGCTCGACGGCGCTCGTGCTCAGCCAGACGTATCCGCAGGCAATCGCCGGCACCCCGGTTTCGTTCAGCTATTCACCGCTGAGCGACGTCTTTGCCCTCACGTACATCCCGAACCATCGCATCCACGCACCGACGGTCGTCTATGTACCGACCGAGATCCATTACCAGCGAGGCTACTGCGCGACCGTGCGGGGCGGGCGCGTCACATCAGCCAAGGGGAGCGACCATCTCTTGGTCCTGAGCGCGCGTGCCGCAAAACGGGTGACCGTGCGGGTGCTGCCTGGTCGCTGCCCGCGTCACTGACGACACACCACAGGGCGGGGCCTAGGGTGGCCTGCATGTGCCGGAACATCACCACTTTGCGCGGGCTCCAGCCCGCGGCGACACCCGAAGAAGTCGAAGCGGCGGCGCGCCAATATGTGCGCAAGGTCAGCGGTGTGCAGTCGATATCGCCGAAGACCGAGGAGGCCGTCGAGCGCGCCGTGACGCAGGTCACCGTGGCCACGGCCGCACTGCTGGCCTCCCTGCCGCCACGGCGCCAGCCGCCGCCGACGCTGCCGCCCCTGCGCCGAATCGCCGCCAAGGCCGCTGGCAGTGCCGCCACAGGCGGGAGCGCGTCTGCCTAGCGATCAGGGGACCTGCTTAATATCCCTTGACAGTTATATGCAGATAGGAGCATATTAAGGGGATGACCACCACGTTCGAGGTGCTGGCCGAGGGTAGCCGTCGGCGCATCCTCGACGCGCTGGTGGAGGGCGAGCTGCCGGTCGGCGACTTGGCCCAGACCCTGGCGCTCAGCCAACCCGCCGTCTCGAAGCATCTCAAGGTGCTGCGCGAGGCGGGGCTCGTGGAGTCCCGGACCGATGCCCAGCGGCGGATCTACCGGGTCCGGGCCGAGCCCTTGCGCGAAGTCGACGCATGGCTGGCGCCGTACCGCCGGCAATGGGCGGCCCACCTCTCTGCGCTGGAGCGCCATCTCGAGATCATGGAAGACGCGGGGGAGGAGCCCTGGGCATGAAGGACGACGTCCCCGCCGCCCGCTACGACACCAGCGACGCCAGCGACACCAACAACTCCAGTGACACCGACGAATACGGCACTCTCGAGCGGGACGGAGATCTGTCCGTCCTGCGTTACCGCTGCCGCCTCGCCCACTCGCCGGAGAAGGTGTGGCGCGCGCTGACCGAGGACGAGCATTTGGCCGGTTGGTTCCCCACCACCATCGAGGGGGCGCGGGCGGCCGGGTCGCCGCTGCACTACTCGTTCCGCCAGAACGAAGGCGACCCTTTCGACGGCGAGATGCTCGTCTTCGACCCGCCCGCGTGCATGGAGCTGCGCTGGGCCGACGACCTCCTGCGTTTCGAGCTCATGGCCGACGGGCCGGGGTGTGTGTTGTCGTTGACGGTCACCTTCCCCGACCGCGGCAAGGCGGCGCGCGACGCGGCCGGCTGGCATGTCTGCCTCGAGCAGCTCGGTTTCGTGTGCGCGGGCGACCCCTTGCCGTGGCAGCCGCCCGATCGCTGGCGCACCGTCCACCCTCGCTACCTCGAGCGACTCGGCCCGGAGGCCTCGACGATCGGGCCACCAGCGGAGTACGAGCGAGCGCACGGGACGGACGGCGAGCCCGTCCGAGCCGATCGCTCAGCGAGCTGAGCCGACGCGGGGAGCAGGGAGGGGCACCAGACCGGTGCGAGATTTGCGCCGGCGCGTGACCGCTGCCTCCGGCACGGCAAGAATCGATCTACCCCGATCGATCGGATTCCCATGAGTATGCAAGGCAAGGTCGTCGTCATCACCGGGTCCAACACCGGGATCGGATTCGAGACGGCGGTCGGTGTCGCCGCCATGGAGGCGACGACCGTGCTCGCGTGTCGCAACCAGGCCAAGGCGGAGGCGGCGGCCAAGGAGGTGGTGCGGCGCACCTGGAACGATGACGTGCACGTGGTGCCGCTCGACCTGGCCGACCTGGCCTCGGTTCGCAAGGCGGCCGACGAGATCCTGTCGCGCTGGGACCGTCTTGACGTTCTGGTCAACAATGCAGGTGGCACATGGTCGACGCGCCAGGTCACGGCGCAGGGGTTCGAGTACACAATGGGCGTCAGTCACTTCGCGCACTTCTTCCTGACGCTGCAGCTGCTCCAGCGGTTACAGCACTCCGCCCCGGCCCGCATCGTCAACCTCACCTCGGTCGGACATCACTTCGCATCCAAGGGGATGCGGTTCGAGGACCTGCAGAGCGAGCACAGCTACGACGGCATGGACGCCTACTGCCGGGCCAAGCTGGCCAACGTGCTCTTCACCCGGGAGCTGGCGCGCCGGCTCGACGTCGGCGCGGTCACGGCCAACGTCGCCCACCCGGGTTGGGTGCGCAGCCGTTTCGGCATGGACGGCGACCTCTCGGGCGCCATGGGGTTGGGCATCCAGCTGATCCGGCCGGTGCAGATCAGCCCCAAGCGAGGAGCCAAGACATCGATCTACCTGGCCGCGTCGCCCGATGTCGCACGGAAGACGGGCATGTACTGGGTGCGCTCGAAGCCGGGACACATGGCCCGCCAGGCTCGTGACGACGAGGCGGCCGTGCGCCTGTGGGACGAGAGCGAGCGGCTGCTCGCCTCGGTCGGATTCGCCGTCGCCTGAGGCGACCCCTGGAAAAGCCGGTCAGGCGTCGCGCGTCATCATGCGCCAGGCCCCGATGGCGGTCCAGAACACGATCCAACCCACGATGACCAGTGATGCCGTCAAGGTCGACTCGGGTATCAGCAGCATCCGGCCCAACCCGCCGCCGCCTCCGCCACCCGGGCCGCCCCCGCTGAAGGGCGTGGGTAAGTTGCCCGGCTCGATATGGAGCATGGCGACGCCCACGATGCCTCGCTCCACGTTGATCAGGTGCGCGATGACGTGGCGGCTGAAGATGGGCGTCATGATCAGTTCCAACACGACGAGAAGGATCACCGGGACCGTCCGTTGTCCCATGAGAGACGCGAGCCCGAGCCCGACGATGAACCCGATGGTCGCTTCGAGCGCGATCCACAGGCCGACGTCGACCATGAGCGAGGTCGGGGGGACCAAGAAGTTGGCGCTGTAGTCGGAGTAGTCCTGGTTGGCCACCGCGACGGCGAACGCGCGGACCTGGGCCTGCGAGGCATGCGCGGGGACGGTGATCGACTGGCCGTTCTTGTTCTGGATCACCGCGCCAGGCGGGGGACCGCTGGTCTGACCGTTGCCGCAGGGCACGCTCGGCTGCGGCCCGTTCAGCCCTGGGCCCCCGTTGAAGTTGAACTGGCAGATGACCTCGTCGGCATGCGCGGCCGCCCAATTGTCCAGGGCCGGGCGCGACAGCCCCTGCGGCACGTTGACCCCGTCGTAGTTGAGCTGCGTCGGGGCGGCGAAGACGCAGACCGCGCACACGATCGTGTAGCCGACGGCCACCATGGCGATGACGATGGCCAACCCGGCGGGGATGCGAGCGAGATAGAGCGCCATGCGCGAGCGACCGGTGATCACCAGGTGGCGGAACATCCCCTCGGTGAGGTCGACCGACCCCGCCGTGCAGCCGACGACCGCCGCCACGATGAACCCGAAGATGTACATGAAGCCGAGCACGAGCGTGGTGAAGATCGTGTAGCCCCCGGCCGGCCCGTAGGACTTGGGGGCCACGGCGTGGGAGATGAGGCGTATGGCGAGGAAGACGACGGGAATGCCGATGTTGACGGCGACGAGGGCGATCATCAGTCCCCGCCGCCGGCGCAGCTCCATGAAGCGCGTGGTGACCATGCGCCCACGTCGGGATCCACGAGCCGCGGTGGTCGCCCCGCGGCGCGGCCGGAACGGTCTCGGGGGCCGGACCGCCCGCCGGTGCGCCGACGTCGGAGATCGTCGTCATTCCGTATCCCCCAATCGACTCGTCACCGACAGGAACCACTGTTCGAGCGACGCCTGGATGTGTTGCAGCCGGTACACGGGGATCCCGCCCTCGACCAGGAGGCGATTGATCTCGGCGATCGCGTCGCGCTCGGTGCCCTCGGGCAGCGAGATGGCCAGACCGTCGGGTCCGGCCTGGACGTGGGCACCGAAGGTGGTGCCGTCGAGCAGGTGCCTCGCCCGTTCGGGATCGGCGCACTCCACCTGCACCTCGAAGGAGGACCCGGCGAGCAGCTGGGAGATCGGCCCCTGGCGGATCACCGTGCCCCGGTCGACGATGGCCACGGCGTCACAGGTGCGCTCGACCTCGTCGAGCAGGTGGGACGACAGCACGACCGTGCGCCCCTCGGCCACGAGCGACTTGATCATGTCGCGGATGTCGAGCATCCCCCCGGGGTCGAGGCCGTTCATCGGTTCGTCGAGGATCAGCAGTTGTGGATCCCCGAGGAGACATGCGGCGACGCCGAGACGTTGGCGCATGCCCATGGAGTACTTCGACACCTTGTCGTCGGAGCGGTGCAGGATGCCCACGCGCTCGAGGCCCGGCTCGATGCGGCCCTTCGCCGCCGGCTCGCGCGCCGCCGCGAGGATCTGGAGGTTCTGGCGGCCGGTCAGGTGGCCGTGGAAGCGGGGCTCGTCGACGATGGCGCCGACGCGGGCGAGGGCCAGGTCGCGATGGCGCGGCACGCTGTGGCCAAGAAGGAACATGGTGCCCGCGTCGGCGTGGGTCAGCCCGAGCAGCACGCGGATCAGTGTCGTCTTGCCGGCGCCGTTGGGGCCGAGATACCCGAAGGCGCACCCGCGCGGCACGATGAGCTCGACGTCGTTCACCGCGACGTTGTCGCCGAAGCGCTTCGTGAGCCCGTGGGTCTCGACGGCCAAGTGGCTGTCGCCGAGGGACGCGGGTGGCGAGTTCGCCAGTGTCGCGGTGCTCATACTCGGACCTTCACCTTCCCGCCTCGGGCCCCGATGTGGTCTCAGCGATACTCGGTATAGTACAAACGAGATCGCTGATGGAGCCATGGTGCTCTCAGCAGTTTTGGCACTGGGGTTAGCACCAGTGCTGGCTCATGCCCGTTGCTCAGTCAGCCAGCGCGCCCACCACGTGCGTGATGCAGCCGCAGACCGACGCGACGTCGTCGGGCTCGATGGCGGGGAACATCGCGATGCGCAGCTGGTTGCGCCCGAGCTTGCGATACGGCTCGGTGTCCACGATCCCGTTCGCACGCAACACGGCGGCGATCACCGACGCGTCGATGGCGTCGACGAAGTCGATGGTGGCCACGACGTGGCTGCGCTGGGCCGGGTTTTCGACGAACGGGCGCGCGAAGCCCGACGACTCGGCCCAGGTGTAGAGGATCTCGGCCGAGCGGTCGCAACGCGAGGTGCTCCACGCCAGGCCACCGTTCCCGTTCATCCAGTCGAGTTGCTCCGCCAAGAGGAAGATGGTGGCCAACGCGGGTGTGTTGTAGGTCTGGTCCAGGACCGAGTTGTCGACAGCCGTCTTCAGGTCCAAGAAGGCGGGGATCCAGCGGCCCGAACCGGCGATGCGCTCGACCCGTTCCAGCGCCGCGGGCGACATGAGCGCGATGTAGAGGCCACCGTCGCTGGCGAAGCACTTCTGCGGAGCGAGGTAGTAGCAGTCGAATTCGGCCGGGTCGACGCGCAGCCCGCCCGCCCCCGAGGTGCCGTCCACGGCGACCAGGCCGCCGCCCTCGCTGGGCGGCGCGGCGCCCGCCGGCCGCTGGATCGGCATGGCCACGCCGGTCGAGGTCTCGTTGTGCGTGAGGGCGTAGAGGTCGACCGACGGATCGGCCACCGGCACCGGGTGGGTGCCCACCTCGGCCTCGATCACCTGGGGGTCCTTCAGGTGCGGCGCCGCCTTCACGCACGCGGCGAACTTCGAGGAGAACTCCCCGAAGCTCAGGTGCTGGCTCTGCTCCTCGATGAGCCCGAACGTGGCGGCGTCCCAGAAGCAGGTCGTGCCCCCGTTGCCGAGCACGACCTCGTAGCCCTCGGGCAGCGAGAACAGCGAGCGCATGCCGGCGCGCACCCGGCCCACCTGAGCCTTGACCGTCTTCTGGCGGTGGCTGGTGCCGAGATACGTTCCGGCCACCTCGGCCAGTGCGTCGACCTGTGCGGCGCGGACCTTGGACGGCCCGGACCCGAAACGGCCATCGGAGGGCAGCAGGGAGGGGGGGATCGTGATGTCGGGGATGTCTGGCACGTATGAAATCATGGCATCCGTGACGACCGCCTCATCCCCGACCGAGCTCCGTCGGATCTCCCGCCGGGCCGCCGCTGTGGCGCCCTCGGCCACCCTCGCGGTCGATGCGAAGGCGAAGGCGTTGCAGGCGGCGGGGGAGCACGTCATCGGCTTCGGCGCCGGCGAGCCGGATTTCCCGACTCCGGCCCACATCGTCGAGGCCGCGGTCGAGGCCTGCCGCGACGCCGCCAACCACCATTACACGGCGACCGGCGGCATCCCGGCGCTGCGCGAGGCCATCGCGGCCAAGACGAAGCGCGACTCGGGCCTCGAGGTCGCTGCCTCCCAGGTACTGGTCACCAACGGCGGCAAGCAGGCCGTGGCGAACGCGTTCGCCGTGCTGTGCGACCCCGGGGACGAGGTCATCGTGCTCGCCCCGTACTGGACGACGTACCCCGAGTCGATCCAGCTGGCGGGCGGGACGCCGGTGTACGTGCGCTCCGACGAGACGACGGGCTTCCGCTCGAGCGTCGAGGACCTCGAGGCGGCCTGGACGCCCAACACCAAGGCGCTGCTCTTCGTGTCGCCGTCCAACCCGACCGGCGCGGTGTACCCACGCGAGGAGATCGAGGCCATCGGCCGCTGGGCCGTGTCGAAGGGCATCTGGGTGCTCACCGACGAGATCTACGAGCACCTGGTCTACGGCGGCGCCGAGCACCACTCGATGCCGGTGCTCGTCCCCGAACTGGCCGACCGCTGCCTGGTCGCCAACGGTGTGGCCAAGACGTACGCCATGACAGGGTGGCGCGTCGGCTGGCTGATCGGTCCCGCCGACGCCATCTCGGCAGCCACCAACATCCAGAGCCACGAGACGTCCAACGTGGCGAACGTCTCACAGCGCGCCGCGCTCGCCGCCGTGTCCGGTGGTCTCGAGGACGTCGCCGCCATGGGCGAAGCCTTCGACCGCCGCCGGCGCGCGATCGTCACGATGCTCAACGACATCGACGGTGTCGTGTGCCCCGAGCCCGAGGGCGCCTTCTACGCGTTCCCCTCGGTCAAGGGGCTGCTCGGCCGGAGCCTCCGGGGACAACGTCCGGCGACCAGCGCGGAGCTGGCCGAAATCTGCATCACGGAAGCCAAGGTGGCTGTCGTCCCCGGTGAAGCGTTCGGCGCGCCCGGCTACTTCCGCATGTCCTACGCGCTGTCCGACCACGACCTCGCCGAGGGTGTGTCCCGGCTGGCCGCCCTCTTCGCCGAAGCGCAAGACTGAACCGCAGCGCAGCAGTCGGGGGTACGGCCGTCGAGAGCGACATTCGAGGCGGGGGGAGCAAGGAGACTACCGCAGTGGCACGGGTACTGGTGACGGAGAAGATCGCGCAGAGCGGGCTCGACCTGCTCTCCAACGCGGGTCACGAGGTCGACGTCCAAGAGGGGCTCACCCCTGAGCAGCTCCTCGAGGCGGTCGCCGGGGCGCACGCGCTCATCATCCGCTCGGCGACCAAGGTCACCCCCGAGGTGTTGGCCGCGGGCACCTCGCTCCAGGTGGTGGGCCGGGCCGGCGTCGGCCTGGACAACGTGGACGTCACGGCGGCGACCGAGCGCGGCGTCATGGTGGTGAACGCGCCGACGTCGAACATCCTCTCGGTGGCCGAGCAGGCCATGGCGCTCCTGCTGGCCCAGGCCCGCAACATCCCCCAGGCCCACGCGGCGCTCGTCGCCGGCCGCTGGGAGCGCTCGAGGTGGGAGGGCGTCGAGCTGCACGGCAAGATCCTCGGTGTCGTCGGGCTCGGCCGGGCCGGCTCGCTGGTGGCCCAGCGGGCCCACGCTTTCGGCATGGAGCTCATCGGCTACGACCCCTTCGTGTCCCAGGAGCGGGCGCGGGCCATGGGTGTGCGGCTGGTGGGGATCGAGGAGCTCGTCGCCGAGGCGGACTTCGTGTCGATCCACACGCCGAAGACGCCCGAGACCATGGGCCTCTTCGGACGCGATCTGCTGTCCAAGGCCAAGCACGGCATCCGCATCGTCAACACGGCGCGCGGTGGGATCATCGACGAGGAGGCGCTCGCCGACGCCATTCGCGACGGCATCGTGGCGGGTGCGGGCCTCGACGTGTTCGCCTCCGAGCCCTGCACCGAGTCACCGTTGTTCGAGCTGCCTGGCGTCGTGGTCTCGCCGCACCTCGGCGCGTCGACCGAAGAGGCTCAGGACAAGGCCGGCGTGACCATCGCCGAGCAGGTGCTGCTGGCCTTGGCCGGCGACTTCGTGCCCTACGCGGTGAACGTGGCCGCGACCGACGTCACCGACGTGGTCCGGCCCTTCATGGGGTTGGCCGAGCAGCTGGGCCGATTCTTCGTCGGACTCCACGACGGCCTGCCCGATTCCATCGACATGGAGTACCAAGGCGAGCTGGCCGGAGAGAGCACCGGCATCCTCACGCTGTCCGTCCTCAAGGGCATCTTCGACGGCTCCACCGAGGAGCCGGTGTCCTACGTGAACGCCCCGCAGCTCGCCGCCCAGCGCGGCCTGCAGGTGCGCGAGTCCTCGACGGCCACCTCACGCGACTACAAGTCCCTCATCACGTTGCGTTCGGGCACACATTCGGTGGCGGGCACGCTCATCACCGTCGGGTTGCGCACCGAGCCGCGCATCGTCGTGGTCGACGACCACCTCGTGGAGGTGCCGCCGTCGGAGCACATGATCGTGGTGCGCAACGACGACCGCCCCGGTGTGATCGGCGTCGTCGGCACCGTGCTCGGCGCGGCGGGCGTGTCCATCTCGTCCATGGCGGTGGGTCCGAGCCCGGAGGCCTCGACCGCGATGATGGTCATCTCCACGACGACCGTGGCTCCCGACTCGGTCGTGGAGCAGCTGCGCGGTGACGAGGGGATCCTCGACATCCACCGCGTCACGCTCTGACGCGTTCAGTCCTTGGCTTGCGGGGGACGGCCGGCCAGGTGTCCAGGCTGCCGATGACCGGTTCGCCGGGGTGCAGCTCGCGGCGTGGTGCACGATCGAGCAGCACGGCGCGCACGACGGCCAGGGCACCGAGCAACAGAGCAGCTCGCACGAGGGTCGAGAAGAGGCGGCGCATCCCGACCACGGTAGCGTGACCCGCCATGGCCACCTTCGAGGGCATCGCTCCCATCTTCCCGACGGCTGACTTCGACGTCATGGCGGCCCACTACGAGGCGTTGGGTTTCTCGGTGCACGCCCACGGCGGCGGCTACGGCACGGTCGAGCGTGACGGGGTGAAGATCCACTTTCGCCACGTGCCGGCGCTGGGCTCCGCGGCGCCCGACGGGGCGACGGAGGAGGCCGACGCGGGAACGGAGCGCGGTGCGGCCTACATCGCCGTCGACGACGCTGACGCATTGCATGCCGAGTGGCGTGCCGCGGGCGTGGGAGAGACGACTGACCTCTTTGATC
Source organism: uncultured Acidimicrobiaceae bacterium (assembly GCA_963736225.1). Taxonomy (GTDB): domain Bacteria; phylum Actinomycetota; class Acidimicrobiia; order Acidimicrobiales; family RAAP-2; genus Bog-473. The sequence continues at coordinate 485,554 of CAVTOF010000005.1, forward strand.
CCGGCTTCGGTGTGTGGGAGGCCTCACACGTCGACGTGGACGGCAACCTGCTCCGCTTCGGCTCGCCCGTACGGCGATCTTGACTTCCCTACGGCGGCGTTCTTGACTGTGGTCGCCGCCGATGTACAATTGAGCTCGTCATGAAGCCATTCACCTCGGACCTGCTGCTTACCTGACGGCGAACGCCCCATCGCGTTCGCCCGCAACCTCCTGCGCCCCTTGGCCAGGGGGTTTTTTGTTGGGCCGGCTCAGGTCGAGGCCGAATGGAACAGAGACGACATCACAGAATGCACCCAGTGGATGGGGCATGAACCGGACGCCCCGAACGGGACGTAGAGAAGGGACAGACAGATGGCGAAGGGACAGAAAGGGAGTGGTGACGACGTGGAGCGGGGTCGCCTGGCCCTGCCCTGCGATCCGTCACCCATGTCATTCGACAAGTACCGATCACACGTGCCGCTCGTCCTGCACGACCGGACCTGGCCGGACCGGCAGTTCGACCACGCGCCGCGCTGGGCCAGCGTCGACCTGCGCGACGGCAACCAGGCACTCATCGACCCCATGGACCCCGAGCGCAAGCTCGCGCTGTTCCAGACTCTGATCGATGTCGGGTTCAAGGAGATCGAGGTCGGGTTCCCCTCGGCGTCCCAGACCGACTACGACTTCCAGCGCCTGATCATCGACGAGAACCTGATCCCCGACGACGTCGAGATCCAGGTGCTCGTGCAGTGCCGGCAGGAGCTGCTCGAGCGCACCTTCGAGTCGCTCGTCGGTGCACGGGCGGCGGTCGTGCACTTCTACAACTCCGTGTCCGAGCTGCAGCGCCGCGTCGTGTTCGGGCTGGACAAGGCCGGAATCACCGACATCGCGGTGAAGGCCGCCGAGCTCTGCAGGAAGTACGAGGCGCAGGTTCCCGGCACGGCGATCCGCTACGAGTACTCGCCGGAGAGTTTCACCGGAACCGAGCCCGACTACGCAGTGGAGATCTGCGAAGCGGTGATGGATGTCATCGAGCCCACTCCCGACCGGCCGATCATCCTCAACCTGCCCGCCACCGTCGAGATGTACAGCCCCAACGTGTACGCCGACGTGATCGAGTGGTTCGGCCGCACCGTCAAGAACCGCGACAGCATCGTGCTCAGCCTGCACCCGCACAACGACCGCGGCACCGCCGTCGCTGCGGCGGAGCTGGCCGTGCTGGCCGGGGCCGACCGCGTCGAGGGCACCCTCTTCGGGAACGGCGAGCGGACGGGCAACGTCGACATCGTGACCCTGGCGATGAACCTCTTCTCCCAGGGCGTCGACCCGACGCTGGACTTTCGTGACATCGAGAAGGTGCGCCGCGTGGCGGAGTACGCCACCCGCCTGCCCGTCCACCCGCGCCATCCCTACGCCGGCGACCTCGTCTACACCGCGTTCTCGGGCTCGCACCAGGACGCGATCAAGAAGGGTATGGCCGCCATCGGCAGCGACTACGACGAGTGGGAGGTGCCCTACCTGCCCATCGACCCCAAGCACACCGGGCGCACCTACGAAGCGATCATCCAGGTGAACAGTCAGTCGGGCAAGGGCGGCGTCGCCTACGTGATGGACACCGACCACGGGCTCGACCTGCCGAGGCGACTGCAGATCGAATTCTCCAAGCGTGTGCAGGAGATCACCGAGGCAAGCGGGACGGTGATCCCGTCCGGCCAGATGCGTGACGTGTTCGAGGAGATCTACCTGCCCGAGGACGCAGGGCTACGCCTGATGACGAGTGAGGTCTCGACCGGCCGCGGCCACACCAGCGTGACCGCGCAACTGCTCGTCGACGGCCAGCACCAGACCGTGACGGGTGAGGGCAACGGACCGATCGACGCCGCTCGTTGCGGCGCTCAAGGCGGACTTGGGCGTCGTGATGGAGGTCAAGGACTACCACGAGCACGCGTTGACCGAGGGCTCGGGCGCCTCGGCTGTCGCCTACGTGGAGTGCGTCGGCCCCGACGGCTCGACGTGGTGGGGCGTGGGCCGTGACTCGTCGATCCTCGATGCGTCGCTCAGTGCGGTGGTCTCGGCGGCGAACCGGGCCCGCACGGGGTGATCCGGGCCGGCAGTCGAGACCGACGTCCCCGAGCTGATCGCGATGATCCGTGAGCTAGCCGACTTCGAAGACCTCGCCGACCAGGTGCAGATCACCGAGGAGGACCTATCGGCGGCGCTGTTCGGCCCAGGCCGGGTCGTGCACGACTCGGTCGTCGAGGACGGCGATGGCGGACTGGCCGGCCACGCCCTGTGGTTTCTGACCTTCTCGACCTTCCTGGGCACGACGGGCATCTGGCTGGAGGACCTGTACGTCCGCCCGTCGCATCGGCGCCAGGGCCACGCTCGCGCGCTGCTCGCCCACCTGCGCGAACAGACCGAAGGGCGGGTGGATTGGGAAGTGCTGGAGTGGAACTCGTCGGCCATCGCCTTCTACGAGCGGCTGGGGGCACGGGCGATGGCCGGCTGGACGCATTATCGCTGGTACGACGGCTGAGGGACCGGGTCGCACTCGGGCCTGGGCCCCCGGTCGGCGTGCCCGTGGGGAGGCGTGGGCGAGTCGTTTCGTCTGTATACGGCCGAAATTACCGGACCGAGGTCTGCGTCACCCAGACCGACTGAGTTGCCGGCTATGCCTGTCACCTCTTGACGGTGCGCTCATCGTAAGTTTACACTTACGGTAAGTGGAAACTAACTATTTACCAACTGGAGCGGCGGCCACTGACCAGCCGACTGCGCTCGCCGGAACGGCACCCGGCGCCGTCGACGCGCTCGGAGCGCTGGGCGACCCGACACGGCGTGCCATCTTCGAGCGGCTGGGGGAGCGGCCGCGCGCCGTCGGGGACATCGCGGCCTTGCTGCCCGTCAGCAGGCCGGCGGTGTCCCAGCACCTCAAGGTGCTGAAGGAAGCCAGGCTCGTACGCGACGTCCAGGACGGCACACGCCGGGTCTACAGCCTCGACCCGGTCGGCATCGCCGGGTTGCGTGACTATCTCGATCGCTTTTGGAACACCGCACTACACGCGTTCAAGGCGCGAGTCGAACTCGCGCAGCAGGAATCACAACACGAAAGCCAAGAGGAGGACACTCGATGACCAACACCACCGCCGTCTCCACAGCGATCGTCGTGGACGCGCCCGTCGAACGCGCGTTCACTGTCTTCACCGAGGACATGAGCAGTTGGTGGCCACCCGAGCACCACATCATCCAAGTGCCGTTGGCGGGCATGGTCTTCGAGCCAAAAGAGGGCGGCGACGTCTACGACGTTGGCGAGGACGGAAGCCGATGCCGCTGGGCGCGTGTCCTCGCCTACGAACCCCCGACGCGAATCGTGTTCAGCTGGGACATTTCGCTGCAATGGCAGATCGAGACGGATCTCGGCCGCACCAGCGAGGTCGAAGTGCGCTTCGTGCCCGAGAGCGACACACGCACGCGGGTCGAGCTGGAGCACCGCAACCTCGACCGTCATGGCGAAGGTTGGGAAGGCATTCGTGACGCGGTGGGGAGTTCCGGTGGCTGGAGTGTCGGCCTCGGGCGTTTCGCCGAGCGGGTGCAGGACGCGTCGGTCGCCGAGCGGGCCTGATCCCTGCGAGCTCGCCGGCAATCTCAGCCGAAGCCCCCGCTCGGGATGTAGGGACAGGGCGGACCTTCCATTCCGCGCACCATCACCGGTCCGAAGGGCTGTAGCTCAATCCCGCAGGCGACCACCTCACGGATTGCCCACTGTTGCGCGGAGGTCAGCCACGAGATCTCGATCGTCTCGCCCGCGGGCGCCTCGGCGAGCATCGTCCGCAAGAGCAGCACGGCCGATTCCTCGTTCCGCGCGCCCAGTGTGACGATACGTTCGTCCATGGCCACGGCGTAGCCGTCCTCGCCGTGGAGCAGGAGCCGGCTGCCCGGCTGCTCGAGCATGGCGACGATGTCGACGGAACGGGCCGCCCCGCGCACACTGCGGTCGACCGCGTCGACCACCGCCAGCTCATGCGCCTCGACCTGGTCCGGCTCGAAGCGCTCGACTTCACGAGGCCGCGCCGCCACCGCGTTGGGTCGCATGGGTCCCCAGGCCGCCACCACGGGGTGCAGCGTGAAGCCCACGCTGGCGTACAGGGCCATTGCCTTGGGGTCCCGTGAACACTGAATGGTTCCCGGTCCCTCGGGGTCCCCGTGTGCCAGAGCCAAGCGCAACAGCTCCTTGCCGACGCCGAGGCCCTGGCGACCGGGCAGCGTGCCGAGTTGGGAGAGCATCCAGTAGCCCTCGCGCACGAACGACTGCGACATACCGATGATGGTGCCGCCGTCCTCGGCGACCCACGAGCCCTCCGGGTCGGTATCGAGGAAGTGGCGCGTGCGGTCCTGCCGTCGCTTCTCGTCTCGGATGGAGTTGCCGGTGACCGGCAAGTTGTGCCGCGCCTGCATGGTCAGCAGCCCTTGTTCGAAGGCCGCGACGGCGCCGGGCACGTCGGCCTCGGTCATGGGCCGGAACGTCGTCATTGCGGCGTGGTCAGAGTGAGGCAGGCGACGACGCAGACGGCATGAATTCGGGACGATGCCGCTCGTAGGCGTCGATGTCGTCGGCGTAGCGCAGCGTGAGGCCGATGTCGTCCCAACCGTTGAGGAGCCGCTCGCGGGTGAACTCGTCGAGCGGGAAGGTCCCGGCCAAACCAGCTGCCGGTGCCTCGATCGAGCCCCGGGCGACGTCGATGGTGATCTCCTGCGATGGGTCGGCTGTCACCGCGTCCAAGAGCGCGCGGTCGAGCTCTTCAGTCACCTGGACCGGTAGCAGGCCCTGCTTCGTGCAGTTGTTCCGAAAGATGTCCGCAAAACGCGAGGACACGACCGCGCGGAACCCGTAGTCCATCAGTGCCCACACGGCGTGCTCGCGTGAGGAACCCGTCCCGAAGTTGTGGCCGGCGACGAGAATGGTCGCGCCGACGAACTCGGGGTCGTTCAGGACGAAGTTGCGGTCGTCGCGCCATTCGGAGAAGAGCCCCGCTCCGAAACCGGTTCGCTCGACCCGCTTCAGCCAGTCCGAGGGAATGATCTGATCGGTGTCGACATCGGTGCGATCGAGCGGGACGGCGCGCCCGGTGATGACGATGACGGGCTCCATCAGTCTGTACCCTCCAGGTCGAGCAGGTCTTCTGGTGTGGCGAAGGTCCCGGCGACAGCGGTGGCCGCGGCGACGGCAGGTGACACGAGATGAGTCCGGCCGCCGCGCCCCTGGCGACCCTCGAAGTTGCGGTTCGAGGTCGAGGCGCATCGCTCGCCGACCGCCAGCTTGTCGGGATTCATGGCCAGGCACATGGAGCAGCCCGGCTCGCGCCACTCGAAGCCCGCGGCCACGAACACCTTGTCGAGTCCCTCGGCCTCGGCTTGTGCCTTGACCCGGTGCGACCCGGGCACAGCCAGCGCACGCAAGCCCTCGCGTACGGTGCGCCCCTCCAGTACGGCGGCAGCCGCCCGGAAGTCCTCGATCCGCGAGTTGGTGCAACTGCCCAGGAAGACGGTGTCGACGCTGATCTCGCGCATCGGCATTCCCGCCGAGAGGCCCATGTAGGCCAGCGCCCGGGCGGCCGACTCGCGGTCGCCTGCGTCGACCATGGCCTCGGGGTCGGGCACCGAGCCCGAGATCGGCACCACCTGAGCCGGGTTGGTGCCCCAGGTCACGTGGGGCGTGATGCTCGCGGCGTCGATCACGACCTCCTTGTCGAAGGTCGCACCCTCGTCGGTGGTGAGCGTGCGCCAATATGCGACGGCCCGGTCCCATTTCGTTCCGGTCGGAGCCTGGTCGCGGCCGCGCACGTATTCGAAAGTGGTCTCGTCCGGTGCCACCAACCCCGCACGCGCACCGCCTTCGATGGACATGTTGCAGAGCGTCATCCTGCCCTCCATGGACAGGCCGCGGATGGCCGACCCGCGGTACTCGATGACGCTGCCGATGCCCCCGCCCGTCCCGATAGCCCCGATGATCGCGAGGGCGACGTCCTTCGCGGTCACGCCCGGAGCCAGGTCGCCCTCGACGGTGACTGCCATGGTCCTCGGCCGCACCTGGGGCAGTGTCTGGGTGGCAAGCACGTGCTCGACCTCGCTGGTGCCGATGCCGAAGGCCAGCGCCCCGAACGCGCCGTGTGTCGAGGTGTGGCTGTCGCCGCACACGATGGTCATCCCCGGCTGCGTCCAGCCCTGCTCCGGCCCGATGATGTGGACGATCCCCTGGTTGGCGTCGCCCATCGGGTAGCAGGTGATGCCGAATTCGGCCGTGTTGTCGTCGAGGACCTTCAGCTGCTGGGCCGAAACGGGGTCGGCGACCGGTTTGTCGATGTCGACGGTGGGGACGTTGTGGTCGGCGGTGGCGACAGTGAGGTCAGGCCGGCGCACGCCTCGTCCCGCAATGCGCAACCCGTCGAACGCCTGCGGCGACGTGACTTCGTGCACCAGGTGAAGGTCGATGAAGAGGATGTCAGGTTCACCCTCCGTCGAGTGGACGACGTGGGTGTCCCAGATCTTCTCGCTGAGCGTGCGGGGTGAGGCCATCAGCGCTCGACCGCGACGATGTGCACCTTGAGCATGCCGCCGGGCGCCCGGTACTCGACGGCGTTCCCGCTGCGCTGGCCCACGAGCACCTGGCCCAGCGGCGAGCTGGGGGAGATCACGTTGAGGTCGCCCTGGCGCTCCTCGATGGAGCCAACGAAGAACTTCTGGGTGTCGTCCTCGTCGTCACCGTCGTAGCGCAGAGTCACGATGCTGCCGAGGGAGATGGTGCCGTCGTCGGAGCCCGACTCGCCGACGATCTCCACGTCCTTGAGCATCGCCTGGAGTTGGCGGATGCGCGACTCCATCTTGCCCTGTGAGTCCTTGGCGGCGTGGTAGTCACCGTTCTCGCTCAGGTCGCCGAGCGCCCGGGCCGCCTCGATGGCCTGGGCGATCTCGACTCGTCCCCGCGTCGTCAGGTCCTCGAGCTCGGCGAACAGACGGTCGCGCGTGGCTTGTGTGAGCTTCGTCGGCTCGGTCTGGTTGGCGGAAGCGTTGGTCACAGCGTTGTCCTCCGGAGGGGGCGGTGCGGGCGGTGCGGAGCACGGGCGGCCGGCGACAACCAGGCTAATCGGAGCGGGGATGGGCGCCGTCTCGGGTCGGCCCCACCGGGTCCACCCGTCTCCTTCCTGGGGGACGCCCGGACTCCGACCATCCAGCCCGTGTGTTGACGAGACTGGCCGAACTGCGAGAGACTGATGCGGCATGAATCGCTCCGAGCACTTCGTAGGCATTATTCACTAGGCGCGCCGACCACCCAGCGCGCCTTCGAACCGTCCACACTGTGGGCGGTTTTTCAATTCCAGATTCCGTTCCGGTCCGGTCCAGATTCCGTTCCGGTCCGGATCCCGTGCAGGCGGGCAGGATGCTGGGAGCAGACACAGGGACACGTAAGAGAAACAGACCGAGAAACGAGACCGAGAAACAGACCGAGAAACAGACGCAGAGAAATAGACGGGGAGAGAGAACGACAGTGAGCAGGCATCGGGTTGCCGTGATCGGCGGGGACGGCATCGGACCGGAGGTCTGTGCCGAGGCGCTCAAGGTCGTGGCCGCCGCCGGCGTCGACCTTGAGACGACCGATTTCGACCTGGGGGCCGCCCGTTACCTGCGCGACGGCGCCGTCCTGCCGGACGAGACGCTCGACGAACTGCGTGGCTTCGACGCAATCCTGTTGGGCGCGGTGGGGCCGCCCGTCGGTGACACCGCGGTGCCCCCCGGCACCCTCGAGCGCGGGCTACTGCTCCGCCTGCGCTTCGAGCTCGATCTGTACGTCAACCTGCGCCCCTTCACGGGTGTCCCGGGGTCCATCGCCGAGGGTGCGGACTTCGCCGTAGTGCGGGAGAACACCGAAGGGACGTACGCCGGTGAGGGTGGGTTCCTGCGCAAGGGCACGCCGCACGAGGTGGCAACCCAGGGCTCGGTGAACACGCGCATGGGGGTCGAGCGCTGCGTGCGCTTCGCCTTCGAGCTGGCTGAGCGGCGCCGACGCAAGCTCACGCTCGTGCACAAGACCAACGTGCTCACGTTCGCGGGCGATCTGTGGCAACGCACTGTCCGGGAGGTCGGGCCGGAGCACCCTGACGTCGAGTGGGACTACAACCATGTCGACGCATCGTGCATCTACATGGTCGAGCAGCCGACGCGCTACGACGTCATCGTGACCGACAACCTCTTCGGTGACATCCTCACCGATCTGGCCGGCGCAGTGGCAGGCGGAATCGGTTTCGCCGCGTCGGCCAACCTCAACCCCGCCCGCACCGGTCCGTCGCTCTTCGAGCCGGTCCACGGTGCGGCCCATGACATCGCGGGCCAGGGGATCGCCAACCCGCTCGCCGCCATCCACTCGGCCGCCCTCATGCTCGAGCACCTGGGTGAGACCGATGCCGCCGCACGCATCCTCAAGGCCCTCACGGCCCAGGCCGATTCCATGTCAAGGCAGTCGCCGTCCTCGTCCACCCAGCTGTCCACGGCCGCCGTGGGCGACGCCATCGCAGAAAGGCTGTAGCAGCCATGCCCATCACCCCGACCGAGAAGATCTGGATGGACGGCGAGCTCGTCGACTGGGACAAAGCCACGGTGCACGTGCTCACCCACACGATGCACTACGGCTCGGGCGTCTTCGAGGGCATCCGCGCCTACCCCACCAGCCGCGGCCCCGCCGTGTTCCGGTTGGGCGACCACATCCGCCGGCTGTTCGCGTCGGCGAAGGTCTTTCTCATCGACGTGCCCTTCAGCGCCGAGCAGATCATGGACGCCACCCGCCAGGTCGTGCGCGTCAACGGCCTGACCGATGGTTGCTACCTGCGCCCGCTCGTGTACCTCGGCTACGGCGAGATGGGCCTCAACCCGCTGCCCTGCCCGGTCAACGTGTCGGTGGCCGCGTGGCCCTGGGGGACCTACCTCGGCGACGAGGGCGTCGCCAACGGTGTCTCGGTGAAGATCAGCTCGTGGCGGCGTCACGATCCCAACGCGGTGCCGACAGCTGCGAAGGGGACCGGCATGTACGCCAACTCGTCCCTGGCCAAGGTCGAGGCGCTCAAGGCCGGGTACGACGAGGCCATCCTGCTGGCTCCGAACGGCAACGTGAGCGAATGCACGGGTGAGAACGTCTTCATCGTGCGCGACGGGGTGCTCATCACGCCACCGACATCCGATGCCGGCGCGCTCGACGGCATCACGCAGGACTCGGTCAGGACGATCGCGAACGACCTGGGCTATGAGGTGCGCCACGAACCCATCATTCGCACCGACCTGTACCTGGCCGACGAGGCCTTCCTGACGGGGACCGCGGCCGAGGTGGTGCCGATCCGTGCCGTCGACGACCGACCGGTGGGTCCGGGACGCCCGGGGAAGATCACCAAGGAGATCCAGCAGACCTACTTCGCCACCGTGCGCGGCGAAGTGGATCAGTACAAGGAATGGCTGGACTATGTCGACTAGCGGCGAGACCCACCGCCACGGGGGTGCGGCCCATACGCACGCGCACGGCCACAGCGCCCACGCGCACGACTTCTCGGTGCCCGAGCTCCCCGAGGCGGTCGACATCTTCGACACCATCCTGCGCGACGGGAGCCAGCAGGAGGGGCTGTCTCTCACCGTCGACGACAAGCTGAGAGTGGCCGAGCAGCTCGATCACCTCGGCGTCAGCTTCATCGAAGGCGGCTGGCCGGGCGCCAACCCCAAGGACGTGGAGTTCTTCGCCCGGGCGAAGAAGGAGTTGCACCTCGACACCGCGACGCTGGTCGCCTTCGGCTCGACCCGACGTGCGGGCGTGAAGCCCGAGGCGGACACGGTGTTGGCGAACCTCGTTGAAGCGGGCGCGCCGGTGGCCTGCATCGTGGCCAAGTCCTGGGACCGTCACGTCGCCGAGGCACTGCGCACGTCACTCGACGAGGCGGTGGCCATGGTGGCCGACTCCGTGCGCTACCTCCGCCAGCACGACCTGCGTGTCTTCCTCGACGCCGAGCACTTCTTCGACGGCTACCGCAGGAACCCCGATTTCGCGCTCCGGGTGCTGGCCGCCGCCGAGGAGGCGGGCGCCGACGCCCTCGTGCTCTGCGACACCAACGGAGGCTCGCTGCCCGACGACGTGGGCCAGGCGGTGGCCGACGTACGCGCCCGCACCAGCGCCCAGCTCGGCATCCACTGCCACAACGACGCCGGCTGCGCCGTGGCCAACTCGCTCGTGGCGGTGCAGGCGGGCGTCACCCAGGTGCAGGGCTGCATCAACGGCTACGGCGAGCGGGCGGGCAACACCGACCTCTCGGCCGCCATCCCCAATCTGTCGCTGAAGCTCAACATCCGCACCATCCCGGCCGAGCGCCTCGAGCGTTTGACCCCGGTGGCGCACCACATCGCGGAACTGGTGAACATCGCGCCCAACGCGCAGCAGCCATATGTCGGCAACTCGGTCTTTGCCCATAAGGGGGGCCTCCACGCGAGCGCCGTCGCCCGCAGTGCGGATCTCTACGAGCACGTCGTGCCCAATCTCGTCGGCAACGGCACCCGTGTCGTCGTCTCCGAGATGGCCGGGCGCTCCACGCTGGCCATGAAGGCGGACGAGCTCGGGCTCGAGCTCGACGGTGAGGTGATCGGCCGCGTGCTCGACGAGCTCAAGCGTCTCGAGCACGAGGGCTACCACTTCGAGGTCGCCGACGGTTCCCTCGAGCTCCTCCTGCGGCGAGCGACCGGCTGGGTGGCCGACTTCTTCACGGTGGAGTCGTTTCGGGTCATCACCGATCACGCCTCGCCCGACGGGCTCGACGCATTGGGCGTCACCACCGAGGCGACGGTCAAGGTCCACGTCGGGCGCGACCGAATCGTGGCCACCGCCGAGGGCAACGGACCGGTCAACGCGCTCGACGGCGCGCTGCGCGGCGCCATCGGGGCCAAGTTCCCCGCCCTCGACCACATCCACCTCACCGACTACCGGGTCCGCGTCCTCGATACGGGCCGTGGCACCGGCGCCGTGACCCGCGTCCTGGTGGACACCACCGACGGCGAGCGGACCTGGACGACCATCGGGGTGTCCGAGAACATCATTGAGGCGAGCTGGCAGGCCCTCTACGATTCGATCGTGTTCGGGCTGCTCCACGCGACCTGACCGGGGGCGGCGGTACCCACCGCCGTCCAGAGGCAGCTCGACGCTGAGGCAGGACGAGCCGGGACCGACGAGGGGTAGGCAGGGGGCCAGGACATGACCGTGTGGAGCCGCATCGCTGCGTCGATGATCCGGCTTCCCCGACCGCACACGACCGACGTCTCGGTCGAGCGCGACCTGGCCGCCAAGATGCCCGACGGCGTCGTGCTGCTCGCCGACCGCTGGTACCCGACCGATGATCCGGGCAGCCGGCCGACCGTGTTGATCCGGACCCCCTACGGGCGGCGGGTCATGGGTCCGCTGGGACGGCTTTACGCGGAGCGCGGGTACCAGACGGTGATCCAGAGCTGCCGCTCCACCTTCGGCTCGGAGGGCGAGTGGGAACCGCCGCGCCACGAGCAAGCCGACGGCCACGCCACGTTGACGTGGGTGGCGTCCCAGCCCTGGTTCGACGGACGCCTCGTGATGTGGGGCGCGAGTTACCTGGGGGCGACGCAGTGGGCCATCGCTGAGGACGCGCCGGACTTCGTGCAGGCGCTCGGGTTGCAGGTGACGGCGTCGGATTTCGGCGAAGCCATCATCTACCCCGGCGGGTCGTTTGCGCTCGAGATGGCGGTCGCCTGGCTGTACCAGATCAAGTACCAGGAGCAAGGGTGGCGCACGGTGCTGCGCACCACATTGGCGGGGGGCAAAGTGCTGGCAGCCGCGTGCGATGTCCTCCCACTCGGCAGGTGTGACAGCGCAGCCATCGGCGAGCCGGCACCGGTCTACCAGGGCTGGCTCGAGCACAGCGCACCGGGTGACTCGTGGTGGGACCAGGTCAACTTCGGGCGCCGCCTGGACAAAGTCCCGCCGGCCAGCCTGGTCGGCGGCTGGTACGACCTGTTCCTGCCGGCCCAGGTGGCCGACTACGAAGCGCTGCGGCGCGCCGACCGCGTGGCCCGGCTCACCATCGGGCCCTGGACCCACTCGAGCCCGGGCCTCTTCGCCGAGTCGGTGCGCGACGGCCCGTCGTGGTGGGAGGAGCGCCTCGGTGAGCATCCTGGGCATGAGCCGCGCGCCGCCGTGCGCCTCTACGTCATGGGCTCACGCACCTGGCAGGAGTTCTCGATGTGGCCGCCGGCGGGGGAGACACAGCGCTGGTACCTCGGGCGCGGGGGCACACTCGGCACGGAGGCGCCGGAGGAAAGCGCACCCGACCGCTACCACTACAACCCGAACGATCCGACACCCGCCGTCGGCGGCGCCACACTCTCGATGGGCACGTCGGGCCGTAAGGATCAACGCCGGCGTGAGAGTCGCCACGACGTCCTCACCTACACCAGCCCGGTGCTGAAAGAAGCGCTCACGGTGATCGGACCGTTGACCGCGACGCTCTATGTCCGATCCTCGCTCGAGCACACCGACTTCGTGGTGCGTCTGTGCGACGTCAACGAAAAGGGTACGTCCCACAACCTGAGCGACGGCGTTGTCCGCCTGCGTCCCGGGTCGATGCCCGCTGACGAAGACGGCGTGCGTGCGGTCGAGATCGAGATGTGGCCCACGGCCAACACGTTCAAGCCGGGCCACCGGATCCGCTTGCAGGTGTCGAGCGGGGCACATCCGATGTATTGCCGCAACGCGGGGACGGGCGAGCCGCTGGCGACGGGGACCAACCTCCGCGCGAGCGATCACGAGGTCTTCCACGACTCGGGCCGCCCGTCGTCTATTTCCTTGCGGGTGGTCCGGTTGATCGGTGACGATCCTCCCGAACCTCGCTGAGTGTGCATCGCGGGGTTCGACAGCGGCTACCAGAAACGTGCTGGGCCTGACCGCGCACACGATGGCGGAAGCGCACCCGACCACCGGAACCTGGACCTCGCGGCAGAGCCGCGGCGTCCCGCGTTATGCAGAGGGTGGGCTGCCGGCCAGCAATGCGTAGATCTCGATCATGGGGGCAGTCCCGTTCACGCCGTACTGGGGGTCGATGAGCCCAGTGCCCGCCTGACGCTGTGTCCACATGTACGACGCAAAGCTCTGCGCTTCACTGCTGTAGGCGGCATTGGGTGCGACTTTGTTGAGTAGAAACAGGTTGCGGAAGTAGATGGCGTTGAACGCGGGTCCTTGATTGACGAGCGTGGACCCCGTGCCGAAATACGCGACCGCAGCCGAGGCTGTCTGTTCGGCTTGGGTCAAATAGGAACCATTCCTGGTCGCGTGGTAGAGCAGCACGCCCGCACCCACCATGACGCCTTGGTTGTAGCTCCACAGCGTGGTGTTGACGCTGCCGTCCGAGTTGACATGGTCGTCGTAGAGTCCGCTCGGTGTTCCGAGGCAGGTGACGACCCACTGGTACATCCGTGTCGCCCACGTGAGATCGGACGTGTTCCCGGTCAATCGGCTGAGCTCGAGTCCGAGCTCAGCGTTGGCACCGTTGGCGGTGGCGTTGCGCTGGCTGCCGGCAACGTCTTCCCAAAAGACGCCGCCCGGACAGCCGTCAGATGTGCTCGTATCCCACCCAGAGATGGCGAAATTGAATTCGTCCTGAGCCAACGTCAGGTCGGTCGAGTTCGAGGTGAGGTGGTAGGCGTGAATGAGGTCGAGCCCGACCCAGCCGTTGTCGTCGTAGTAGGTGGATCCGCCAGGACCGAGTGGCGGCGCGGCCGCCGACTGGAAGGCCGGAGGTTGGGACACTCCCGACGGTGAGATCTCAGTCGGATCCGCGTAGTGGCCGAGACCGACGAGTCGCGCAGCCACCTTGTTGAGATAGCGCGAACCATCGGGCGTCCCGTAGAGGAAGATCGTCCCCGCGGTTGCGTTCGTGAAGGGCCACAGGCACGAGTAGGTGCCGCACGTGTTTGTTGGCGATCCACTGTAGAGGTCGGCGGGTGACTCGTAGAGGTTCTGCTGCAGTGCCTTGAACGTGCTGACGGCCTCTTGTTGATCGGTGGTGGCGGCGGGTTGTGGGATCTGAGCGGCACCAGCCGGAGTGAAGGCGGGGAGCACGACCATGCACCCGAGGAGCGCGCCGGTCAGGAAGGCGAACCGAAAAAGCCGCTTGCGCCGGACGCTGCACTGGCCTGAGGGGGCGGAAGGGATCATCGGAACCTCTGATGACGCAGGGTGAACGATCGGACACTAGCGGTACGCAACGTGATCCTGCGTATGACGACGTGGGGGCGAAGAGCAACGTGGCAAACTCGTGCACGCGGGACCAGGCGGCCGTCCTCTCGCTATCGAACAGCGCCACCCCGAACCGGCCGGTGTGTCCTGAAATCGCTTTGAAGGGACGACGGCCTGTGAGATCCGGAGGGCTTGTCTCGACAGCTCCGCCTTCCCTCCGCACCACGGCCCTGGGCTAACCTCCCGCGCATGACGCAGCCCACCTTCGTGCCCATCGCCGAGGCCGACCAGGTGCGGCCCGCATTGCACCTCGATGTGCCCGGCGAGTGGACCACGTCGCGGCCCGCGGAGCTGACCCTGCCCGCGGTACGCCGCGGGCGTGACATCGGGACGCCCGGAACCGATTCGGGCTTTGCGCTCCGCTTGGCCAAGCGTTTCGAGCACGAGCTCGAACTCGGGGAGGGCGAATCGGAGGAGGACGTCGTGCTCGGGGTCGCGCTCGTCGCCTCCAAGCGCGCCGCGCTCTCGGGCGCGCCCCGAGCATCTATGACGTGCGCTTCGCGCTCAACCTGTGGCGCTTCCTCGACCCGGCTGCGCCGGCCGGCTTGCGTGCAGCTCGTCGGGCGCTGTTCTCCTCGGTGACGCACGACTACGTGGCCCAGCGGGCGCTCGTCGACTCCATCCCCGAAGAAATGCTGAGCCTCAGTCCCGACGAGGCAATGGGTCAGGGCACGGCCGCCGCCTAGCGGCGCGCGCGGCCAGGTTTCGTGACCACGATCGGGGCGATCGACCGGCTCGAGATCGAGGCTGGTGGATTCAATTTCACCGGCCGCGCCTGCGGACCGCACGAGGGTCGCCGGGTCCTGCTCCTCCACGGCTTCCCGCAGACCTCATGGGCGTGGCGGGACGAGCTGTGGGCCTTGGGCCAGGCGGGCTACCGCGCCATTGCGCCGGACCTGCGCGGCTATTGCGACGGCGCTCGGCCGGCTGACGTGGCCGACTACGCCACCGAACACCTTCTCGACGACGTCTTGGCGCTGGCCGACTCCATGGAGATGGAGACCTTCGACCTGGTCGGCCACGACTGGGGCGGCATGCTCGGCTGGATCACGGCGGCCCGCCACCCAGGCCGAATCCGCTCCCTCGCCGTGGTCTCGACGCCACACCCGCTGGCGCTCCAACGGGCCCTCCTGAGCGGCGATCCCGACCAGACAGCGCACGGCGCCGCAACGGAGTCGTTCCGCACTCCGGAAGTGCCCGAGCGGCTGCTTCTCGGTGCCGACGGCGCGGGCGGCGGGCTGGCCAACCTCCTCGCCGAGACCGGCCTCGACGACGACGACGCCCGAATGTATGTGGCGGCGCTCACCGAGCCGGGCGCGTTGTCCGCGGCCTTGAACTGGTATCGGGCGATGGACGGCAAGGCCCTGCGGGACCTCCCGCCGGTCGCGGTGCCCACCCTCTACGTGTGGTCCACGGGGGACCCCGCGGTCGGGCGCATGGCGGCCGAGGCCACCGCCGAGTGGGTGCACGGCCCGTACAGCTTCGAAGTCCTCGAGCACGTATCGCACTGGATCCCCGAGATGGCACCGGCGGAGCTCTCGGCGCTCCTGCTGCGCCACCTCGGCGTCCACTGACCCGGTCGCGTCCTGATCCCGACCGTCGCTGATCGTGGGCCTCGACGTGGCTGCGCTTTCTTCCGGGTTTTCTTCCGGGCCTTGCTTCCGGGCCTTGCTTCCGGGCCTTCCTCTGGCGAGTCTGAGATGACGGCTCGGTGGGGCCTGCGAGAATGAGACCATGAGCGACTCCACCTTCGCCCTGACCGACGTCCAGCGGGACTTCCGCCAGACCATGCGCGCCTTCGCCGAAGAGAAGGTGGCTCCGCACGCCGCCGAGGTCGACCGCACGGCTGAGTACCCATGGGCCTCCTTCGAAGCTTGCAAGGAGCTGGAATTGCCGGCGCTGGGAATCCCCGAGGCGTACGGCGGAGCAGGAGCCGACACCGTCACCCAGGCCATCGCCGCCGAGGAATTGGCCCGGGTGTGCGCCTCGACGTCACTGACCATCTTGATCTCCAAGCTCGGGATGACCCCGGTCATGAACTGGGGCTCCGAAGACCTCAAGCGCGCCTACATGCCGCGGGTGGCCAGCGGCGAGATCCAGGCCAGCTATTGCCTGTCCGAGGCCGACGCCGGCAGCGACGTCGCCGCCATGCGCGCCCGCGCCGTGCGCGACGGCGACGACTACATCCTCACCGGTTCGAAGTACTGGATCACCAATGCCGGCATCTCGGACGTCTACATCGTCTTCGCCAAGACCGACCCCGACGCTGGCAGTCGAGGCATCACCTGCTTCCTGGTCGAGAAGGAATGGGGCATCCGCGTTGCCAAGCACGAGGACAAGCTGGGCTTGCGTGGCAGCCCGACCGGCGAGGTCGTCCTCGACGAGGCGCGGGTGCCGGTCACACACCGCATCGGCGAAGAGGGCCAGGGCTTCACGATCGCCATGCACACCCTTGACCGCAGCCGCCCCACCATCGGCGCGCAAGCGGTCGGCATCGCGCAAGGCGCCATCGACTATGCCGCCGGCTACATGAAGCAGCGCCAGGCATTCGGCGGCCCCATTGCCGACCTGCAGGGCCTGCGCTTCATGTTGGCCGAGATGGCGATGCGCAACGAGGCCGCCCGTGCGCTCGTGTACCGGGCCTGTGCCATGGTCGACCACGATCCCGCCGGCGAGCTGACTCAGTTCGGTGCAATGGCCAAGGCCTTCGCGTCAGACGCCGCGATGTCGATCACGGTCGACGCCGTGCAATTGCTCGGCGGCTACGGCTACACGAAGGACTTCCCGGTCGAGCGCTATCTACGCGATGCCAAGGTGACGCAGATCTACGAAGGCACCAACCAGGTGCAGAAGGTCGTGATCGCCCGCGAGTTGCTCAGACGCCTGTAGGCATCGGCTTCATCACCGGCAACCTAGAACCGCGTCTGGCGCCTGGCGACTAGGCCAGGCCAGACTTCATGGGGCCGGTGCTAAAGTTAGAACAGGTTCTAGAAATCGCCCAGGCGATCCAGCCGGCCCGGCGGGATCTGGGTAGCCGGGGGAGCGCCCCGAGCAAGGAGGAAGTGCGCCATGGCACAGCCGGTGATCATCGAGGCGGTCCGTACCCCGATCGGAAAGCGCAACGGCTGGCTCTCAGGTCTGCGGGCACCCGACATCCTCGGCGCCGCCCAGGTCGAAGTCGTGAAGCGGGCCGGCATCGATCCCGCTTCGGTCGAGCAGGTGATCGGTGGGTGCGTGACCCAAGCCGGCGAGCAGGGGTTCAACGTGACTCGCACCTCATGGCTCCTGGCCGGACTGCCGTACGACGTAGCGGCGACCACCATCGACTGCCAATGCGGTTCGTCGCAACAGGCCAACCACATGGCCGCCAACCTCATCTCCGCCGGCGCGGCGGACGCCACGATCGGCTGCGGTGTCGAAACCATGAGCCGGATCCCGCTCGGGGCCAACGCCTCGGCGCCCGGCGTTGGCCGCGCCCTCCCGGCCGACCTCCCCTACGACATGCCGAGCCAGTTCGAGGCGGCGGAGCGCATCGCCAAGAAGCACGGCATCACCCGCGAGGACGTCGACACCTTCGGGTTCGAGTCCCAGCAGAAGGCCGCACGGGCGCAGGCCGAGGACCGCTTCGCCCGCGAGATCTTCGCCGTCGAGGCACCAATCGTCGGTGAAGAGGGGCCTCGCGGCGAGCACAGCGGCGAGACGATCGTCGTCTCGAAGGATCAGGGCCCGCGTGAGACGACGCTCGAGGGTCTGGCCAAGCTGAAGCCGGTGCTGCCCGACGGCATGCACACCGCCGGCACGTCGTCGCAGATCTCCGACGGGGCCGCCGCCGTGCTCTGGATGTCCGAGGAGCGGGCCAAGGCCGAGGGCTTCAGGCCCAGGGCGAGGATCGTGGCCCAGGTACTGGCGGGGTCCGACCCCTACTACCACCTCGACGGCCCGATCGTCGCCACCAGCAAGGTGCTGGCCAAGGCCGGCATGACCATGAAGGACATGGATCTCTACGAGGTGAACGAGGCCTTCGCGTCCATCGTGCTCAGCTGGGCCAAGGTCCACGAGGCCGACATGGACAAGCTGAACGTCAACGGAGGCGCCATCGCGCTCGGCCACCCCGTCGGCGCCACCGGAAGCCGCTTGATCACCACGATCCTGCACGAGCTCGAGCGCACGGACGGCACCTACGGGCTCGTCTCGATGTGCTGCGGTGGCGCACTGGCGACCGGCACCATCATCGAGCGGCTCTGAGGAGTTCAGCGCTCCCGCATCAACTGACGCAATCTGCAATCGGCGCCTACCTCCGGAGGGGACCGTGTCATCGATATCGACTGAGCACCTGACGTACGAGCGCGACGGCGCGACGGCCATCGTCACCATGAACCGTCCGCAGGCCAAGAACGCACTGAGCCTGCCGATGCTGGTCGGGATGAAGGATGCCTGGGAGGAGATCAACGGCAACGACGACATCCGCTGCGCCATCCTCACCGGCGCCGGCGGCACGTTCTGTGCCGGGATGGACCTGAAGGCCATGGGCGGTAGCGAGGCCGAGAAATACAAGTCCCGCCAGGCCGAGGACCCCGACCTGCACTGGAAGGCGCTCCTGCGGCACTACGACGTGCACAAGCCGCTCATCGCCGCCGTCGAGGGCTGGGCCGTTGCCGGCGGCACCGAGATCCTGCAGGCCACCCACATCCGCGTGGCGGGTGAGAGCGCCGTCTTCGGTGTCTTCGAGGCCAAGCGGGGCCTGTTCCCGTTGGGCGGCTCGACGGTGCGGCTGCGCCGGCAGATCCCCTACACCTTGGCCATGGAGCTCTTGTTGACGGCGCGGCGAGGTGCCGGCGGCCGAGGCGCTGCGCATCGGGCTGATCGGCCACGTGGTGCCCGACGGCAAGGCGCTGGAGCGGGCGCTCGAGATCGCGGCGGTGATCGGCGCCAACGGGCCGCTGGCGGTCGAGGCGATCCTGCGTAGCGTGCGCGAGACCGAGGGCATGTCCGAGGTGGACGGCCTCGCCCGCGAGCTCGAGATCGGCTGGCCCGTCTTCGCCTCCAACGATGCCGCGGAGGGGCAGAAGGCCTTCGCCGAGAAGCGGCCGCCCAACTACACCCGCACGTGAGCGAGGAGCTCGATCCGGGCCCGGGCGGCGGGTACCCCGGCGTCGACGGCGAGGCAACGTCGGCGGCACCCGATCTGCCCATCAACCAGGTCGCTGCGGCGCTCCGGCGCATCGGCGCCGTCACCATCGGGCAACCGGTGGAGGACGATGACCTGAACGAGGCGGCCACAGCGCTGGCCGGGGTCGCGGACCGCCTCGAAGAGGCCACTGCCCGCGCGAAGCGAGCCCGCAACACGCCGGGTCCCACCGGGTTCCCCGGCGTGCACCCGCAGGACCACTTCCCGACCAGCCCCATGATCGGTTTCGCCAATCCCGATCTCGCCGCCGGTCGAGGTGTGGGCCGTGCACGGCGCAGACGGCCAGCGCGAGCTTCGGGGCCGCGTGACCTTCGACTATCCCTACGAGGGGCCGCCGACGTGCGTCCACGGCGGCGTGATCGCCGAGCTCTTCGACGAGTTGCTTGGCCTTTCCAATATCTTGGCCGGATTGGGCGCGATGACCGGGACGCTGACCATCCGCTACCGGCGCCCCACGCCCCTGCTGGCACCGCTCGAGTTGGCGGCTCGCCACACCAGGAGCGAGGGCCGCAAAGTCTTTGCCTGGGGCGGGCTGTACCACGAAGGCGAGCTCACGGCAGAGGCAGAGGGGATCTTCATTCTGGTGGAGCCGAAGCGGATGCTCGACATCGTGACTGGCAACGCCCACGGCGCCCACAGCGCCGAGGGTCCGCTCGTCGACGCGGACTGGCAGCGAATGATGGAGAAGGCGGCGCGACGAGGCGACGCGTCAGGCTGACAGCGTGGCTGTGGTCGCGGTGCTCAGCTCTCAGCCGCGCCGGACCCGGCCGCCTCGTTGCGCAGTCGCTCCTCGAGCCCCGTCCGCCACCCGATCGGGCGGTAGAGCGAGACGAGGCGGGCGAGCAGGACGACGAGGAACACCTGACCGACCAGCGCGTCGAGCACAGCCATGGTCCGCGGCAGGCCGGGTGCGGGTGTGAGGTCGCCATAGCCGACGGTGGCCATGGTGATGTAGCTGAAGTAGGCGAAGTCCGGCAGCCCATGATGGCCGGACTGAGCGAAGAACGACCTCCCCGAGGCGAGCTGGATCCCGTAGTCGAAGTTGGCGAAGATCAGCCCGATGAGCACGTAGATGCACAAGCCGCCTGCGATGGTCTCACGCGTGACGCGCTCGATGGTGCAGGATGCGCCAGCCGATGGCGAATGGACAGGCCAACACGAGGACTGTGGTCAGCAGGATCTCGGAGCCGTCGGCCGTGGTTGACCCATCGAGTGCCGCTCCGACGGCGACGAGGAACCCGATGGCGACGGCGACCTGCACGACGCGTTGGCCGGTCTTCGGCACGCCTGATGTGTGGAACGCAAGCAGGACGGTCAGGCAGAAGAGCGCGGCTCGGACGATCAGCGCGGCCCGACCCGACCACAGCACGTTGAGTGACACGTAGTCGATGACGAGGAGGACGAGGAGGAGAATGTACGAGTCGGGGGCCCGGGCCGCCATGCGCAACAGCTGGCGCGGACGCAGGCCGGCAAGCTCGTCCCTGCCGTCGACCTGGTCCGTCGAGGTGGTGGCCGGTCCTTCGTCGCCTTCGTCGTCACGCTCCACCGGCCCATCATGGGCACGCCGAGGGGTGGAACGGGCGGACCTTCAGCGGCGGGGTCTGACGCGTGGATCGCCGGCGACGAGACAGCCGGCCTCGGTGGTGATGGCAAGCGACCCGCCCTCTGCCGCGAAGCGGTCTTCGATCGTCCGCCGCAAGGCGGCCAGTGTCTCCGGTGACGATTCGTGGCCGGGGGCCGAGGAGACGATGAACGCGAAGACGTCTTCGGGGTCGGTGCAGACCAGTGTGCTCGGATGGGCGTGCCACGCGACGGCGCCGAACGCGCTGCCCAGGGTGCGCGCGCCGTTTTCGGGAGCAAAGCGCTCGATGGCACCGTCGAGGGACGACCAACCGAGGACTTCCCGGGTGAGCTCACGGACGGCTTCGAGGTGGTGGGGTCCGTTGGTGGCGGCCATCAGGACACCATCGGGTGTGAGCACGCGGGCGAACTCCGCGGCGGCACGTTCCGGATCGGGAACGTGGTACAGCATGTGGTTGGCGACCAGGACATCGAACACTCCGTCCTCGAATGGGAGCTCCTGCGCGTCACAGATCCGAGTCTCGGCGATCTCGATGTTCGGTAGTGGACCGACGGCCGCGGTTGCCGCGTCGACCATGCCTTCAGACAAGTCCGTGAGCGTCAGCCGAACGTGGGGGAGTATGTCGGCCACGCTCACCCAGAGCAGGCCGGAGCCGCAGCCGACCTCGAGGACGTTGAGGCCGGGCGCCCATTCGATGCGGCCGATCAGCCACGGGAACCAGGGTTCTGCCGACGACGAGTATTTCGCGTGCAACGCGATCCGGGCGTTGAGATTGCTCGGGTCCTTGTACTGCTGGTCGCGGAGATAGTCGGCGTCCGTGCCAAGGCTGTCTCGGCGCACCACGCCCCGATATTAGAGGCGGGTGGCGGTCTGAGATCGTGGGAGGTCAGCGTCAGGCGATCGTGTTCGTCTTCGATCGTCTTGATCATCTGGAGCGCCGGCTGGTCGAGTCCCCACAACTCAGGAAACTCCTGCAGTGGCCGGAAGCCCGAGGCGAGATAGAAGGACCGCGTCTTGGCATAACCGGGGTCTGGATGGCGCGGGCTGAGCGTCTTGACTTGGAGGTACTCGATGTCCCCGCGACGAGCCATGCTTGTGCCGCCTCGAGCATCGCCCGGCCGATGCCGCGACGGTGGTGCTCGGGGCGCACGCCCATGACGTAGATCTCGGCGGCGTAGGGCGTGTGGATGACGAGCGTCAAGGCGCCCACGTCGATCCCGTCGAGCGAAGCGACGACGGTCGGGTTGGCCTCTGCGGCGTCGACATAGTCTTCGACTGATTCGGGGATGCCAAACCAGGTGGGTAGCGTGTCGAGGATCTGTCGGCAGATCGTGCCTGTACCCGTCTCT
The DNA here is from genome assembly GCA_963736225.1 of uncultured Acidimicrobiaceae bacterium. GTDB lineage: Bacteria > Actinomycetota > Acidimicrobiia > Acidimicrobiales > RAAP-2 > Bog-473. The sequence goes on from CAVTOF010000005.1 coordinate 507,987, forward strand.
TCGATCCGAAGCTCAGCGTTCGCCATCAGGTGGTCCATCCGAGCGGTTGGGCCGCCGAGGTTGCTCGAAGGTGCCAATGCGAGTGATCCCGTCCCACTGTGCTACTCCGAGTGGACTCGTGGCCTGCCGCGCTTTGGGAGAGGTGCGGCTTTCTTGGGCATCCGGCCGGTCTCCGTAAGCGCCCGGCGCAGCAACATCTCAACATGCGCATTGACACTTCGCAACTCGTCGTTGGCCCAACGAGTGAGTGCGTCGTGGACGGCCGGATCCAGTCTGAGCAGGACCTGCCGGCGTTCGCTCACGTATAGAGCGAGCCCGTGTTGACGACGGGCGAAGCGGGTTGATCACCGCACAAGACCACCATGAGGTTGCTCACCATGCTGGCAGTGCGCTCCTCGTCGAGGGACACGACACCATTCTCGGTCAATCGATTGAGTGCCATCTCGACCATTCCGACGGCTCCCTCGACGATCCGTGATCGTGCGGCAACGACCGCATTCGCCTGCTGACGGCGCAGCATGGCTTGGGCGATCTCCGAGGCGTAGGCCAGGTGCGAGATGCGGACCTCGACGATCTCGACTCCGGCCACCAGAACCCGTTCGGCCACTTCACGGGCTAATTCCGCTGCGACGACGTCCGTGGAACCACGAAGTGAGCTTCCGACGCCCGTGGTGTCGTCGTACGGATGACTCGTGGCAACGTGGCGAAGCGCCGATTCGGCCTGCACGGATACGAAGTTCTGATAGTTCTCGACCGCGTACGTCGACTTCGCCGTGTCGGCGACCTGCCAGACGACGATCGCGGCGATCTCCACCGGGTTACCGTCGGCATCGTTCACCTTGAGATGGTTGGTCTCGAAATTGCGAACCCGCACGCTCACGCTGCGGCGAACCGTGAGCGGCAGCACCCACCAGAATCCCGACCGGCTCACCGTGCCGACATAGCGTCCGAAAAACTGGACGACCGACGTCCGCCCCGGGGGGACGACGACGAGCGAGAGTGCGATCAGGACGAACACCACGATGGGCAACCAGAGCAGGGCGTGATTGTGCTGAGCGGCGAGCACCATCCCGGCGACGCATGCCGCCAGCACGATCACCCCGAGCCAGCCGTTGATGGCGATGGCGGGACGCTGCTTGATGTCAACCCGTGCACCTTGGTGGCCGACGGGTTGAGCGGAAGACGATGCGTCTACTGTGCTCATGAGTTGCTCCCTCCTGTGATAGAAAAAGTGATATCACATTATTGGGAGGTTGACTAGGGTTGGGTCTCGATTGTTGTCGTACGCAAGGCTCGTGTCAGAGCAGTGAGCGCGACGTCGCCACCTCGAAGAGAGTGAGCTCAACGCTCTTCGGCCTCGGCCTGGGGCTGCCGCCCGGAGCCGTGCTCCTCTGTTGGTCCAGATGTCGCTGCAGGTCGTCCATCGACTCCCACCGCTCGGATAGCACGGCGCGCTCGGGGTCGAGGGGGTCGGCAGCCATCACGTATTCGAGGCAACCTTCCTCCCGTCGAGAGGAACGCATTCCCTCGACGCTTGTCTCGACGAACTTGTCCCGTTCAGTGGGGTCAAGCGTGAACACTCCTTGAACAATCACTATGGCCATGCGCCATGTATACGTGATCACGCCCGGGAGGTGCCGATTCGTCGCAGCTCCAGGATCGAGGCGGATTCGCTGCCTACCAGCTGGTTTCACAGCGTCCATCCACGCTCAGGGTTGCACTTTCCACTCGGGACGGACTAAACGTTCTCCAATCGTGATCGGTGTCGACCAGGGCCCGACGACGAAGCCAGGTCTCCGACGCCATGTACGCAGACTCGCCCGTATTGGGGCGGGAATGGTGGGCCTGACTCTCGTCACCACGACTACCGCAACGGTGGTCGTGCCTCCGGGACTCGTCGCGGCCGACCAAGTGTCCGGGCTCAAGGCGCAGGCCGCCCAGATCGCCCAGGATCTCGTGTTGGAGCAACTGCAAATCGGCGCGTATCAACAGCAGTACGACGTGGACACGGCCAAGATCCAACAGGACGAAGCGGAGATCGGATCGAGCGAGAGCCAGATTCGCGCGGACGTAGGTCGGGTCAGCCGCGATCGCAAGCGGCTCCAGGATGAAGCGGTATCGGCTTACATCAATGAGGGCTCGGAGTTCGGTGGAACTCCGAGCCTGTTCGAGGGAAACCCGGACAAAGCGGTCGTACGGGCGGAGTACGAAGAAGTGGCGAGCGGTGATATCACCCTTAGCATCGACTCCCTTCAGATCGACGAGAACGGATTGAGCGCAGAACGGGCCACACTCGAGCAACAGAAGGCGCGAGACCAGGCGACCACAAATCAGGAAGCGACGCTGGCCAACGCCGCGCATCAGACCGAGGTCGAGCTCGAATCCAAGCAGGCCGAGGTGACGGGCCAACTCGCGGTGGTGGTGGCCCAGCAGCAGGCGGCACAGGCCGCCGCCGCCGCCGCGGCGGTCCGGGCGGCACAAGCCGCGGCAATCCGGAACACAACGACGACAACGACAACGCAACCTGGGGCAGCCGCGTCTACCGCGGTACAGGTGATCGCCGTCGGTACGTCGTCCGGCGACCCGTCGCTGCCCCCATTCCTCCAATGCGTCCTGCAGGTCGAGTCAAGCGGCAACTACGGCGCCGTCTCGCCCGGTGGTACGTACATGGGGGGTTTCCAATTCAGCCAGGCGACTTGGAACGAAGCGGCGCAGCTGGCAGGCATGCCCCAGCTCATCAACGTCCCGCCGAACGAGGCGACACCGGCAGAGCAGGACGATCTCGCCATCGCGCTCTATGACGCCGATGGCCAACAGCCCTGGAACGATTCCTGCCGTACCAGCTGATTCACTCGCTCAGCGGAGTACGGCGCCTCCGTCCACGCTGAAGATCTGTCCGTTGATCCACGACCCGTCAGTCGATGCGAGAAACGCGACCATGGCGGCAATGTCCTCGGGCATACCCAAGCGCGGGCTCCGGGTGACTCTGAGGGCGTAGTCACGGAACTCAGGACTGAGCGTCGATCGAACGTCCTCTGTGAGCACCAGGCCGGGAGCAACCGCGTTCGCGTGGATACCTTCCTTCCCCCAGCGCGAGGCGATATGGCGCACGAGCGCGTTGATGGCGCTCTTGGCCATGGCGTACGCCGGCCGCTCGGGCTCGCCGATGAACGCAGCCGCCGAACTGGTGAAGACGAGAGCGCCACCGCCGCGCTCGAGGAGCAATGGGATGGCGTGCCGGGCGCACAGGAGGTGCCCACGGGCATTGACGTCCAAGGTTCGGTCCACCACCTCGAGCGGGATGCTCACCACATCACTGTCCCGTCCGACGACGCGAGGGGAGAGATCGGCCGCGTTGACGTGCACGATGTCGAGCCCACCGTGGAGCTCCACCGCTGACTCGATGAGGGCTTGGACGGACGCCTCGTCACTGATGTCGACTGTCATCGCGGTCGCCTTCCCACCTCGGCGCGCGAATCTCAGTTGCCACCCCGCCCGCCGCGTCGCCGTCGAGATCACCCACCACGACAGCGGCACCCTCCTCCGCCAGCCGGATACTGGTGGCCGAGCCAATGCCACCCGCGCCCCCGGCCATCACAGCGACCTTGCCTTCGAGACCTCTCATCTGGCGTTTCTACCCCTCAGGGAACGCCTGGGCGATTCGCACCCTGATGAGTTGCTCAACCAGGGGCTTGGGGAGCGGTGTGTCGACTGGGAACTGGAGTGCTCCCGTGGACGTTTTGTAGCTCGCCACCTCGTCTTGAAGCACCGCAAACACGGAACCGCTGTGGGGAAGGTAACTCAGGTGGTTCTTGAAGGCAGCGAAGCCAGCGATGACCTTCCCGTCGAGTCTGAACGCCGGGAGTCGATACGACATCCCTTCTTCGGCCTCCGGGACTACTTCACGGATCGTCTGGCGTAGTCGCTGCAGGGTGGACCGTTTCGGCTCCTCAAGATCCGCCAAATATTGATCGATCTCGTCACCGGGCACGGGTGAAGTCTCGTGACGCCTCCATCCTTGGTCAAGTGGTCATGACTCTGCGCCTGCTCCGCACGACCGACGGGCTCATCACCGTTCAGATCGGTACGATTCCCTACTGATTCCCGACGCTGCAGGATGGGAGCGACGATGGTACTGGCAGACGTATTCGGGCCGGATCTACTTCTTCTCGTCGTCCTTCTGTGCGCTGTCGCAGTACCGATCTGGGCCCTTGTCGATGCTGCCAGTCGTCCGGCTGTGGCCTTCTACGGTGCAGGTTCCAACAAAACTGCCTGGATTGTCGTCGTGGTGGTTGCTTGGCTGATTGGTCTGGGATTCTTCCTCGGTGGCTACTACCTCGTGTTCACGCGACCCAAGGTGCGTCGCCAGATGCAGTGGCTCGGCAGCTGAGCAGCGCCGATTTGGGCCAACTCCGTGGGCGGCAGGGCCGGTCACGTTCGCCGGCAACTCGCTACTGCTGACAAGGTAAGGGAGATGGAGCCGATCGAGGTCGACGCATTCGAGGCCATGGTGGCCGACGCGCTCGCAACCATCCCAGACCGCCTACGAGGTGAGATGGAGAACGTGGCGATCATCATCGACGATGAGAGTCCCCCAGGCCCGCTGTTCGGACTCTACGAAGGGATCCCCCTGACGAAGCGCGGCCAGTATGCGGGCGTGAACCCTGATCGGATCACGCTCTTCCTCCAAACAATCTGTCGGTCTGCCGCCACGACGGAGGACCTGGCCCGCCGCGTGCGCATCACGTTGCTCCACGAGGTCGGGCATCACTTCGGTATGGGTGAAACGCGGCTGCGAGAGCTCGGCTGGTCCTAAGAACTCGGTACGTAGCCGGCCGGGTGTGTGCGGGCGGCACCTGCCGGGCCCATTTCGGGGGGACTGCAGCCACCTCACCTGCGCCCTCGCCTTGCCTCCGACGTGGCCGGCTCATACGAGAGCGGCTGCCCCTGGCAATGCCGACGTCGTGACAACACCAGCCCCTAGGCTCAGCTCATGGCCCAGGGTGACCTCCCTACCCCAAGGGGCGGCTCCCTGCGGCGCCGTCGAGAGAAGCGCCAACTCCAACAGTTGGCTGAGTCATCCGAACGGTCTGTCGCTCCAGGAACGGCCATGGGTCACGTGAAGGTCGTCGAGGATCAGTCTCCGGCCCTCTCAGCGGATCAGGCTGAGGCCACGAACCGCGATCTGGAGGCTGACGAAGCCGATGCTCCGGTTGATGGTTCTCCGCCAAGGAACACCAGCGGATTTCATGTGCGGGCCGTTCCGATCGATCAGCCGATCGGCGAGTAGGAATCGTCGGACGCCTGCGGAATCTCGACCACCGCGACGAATGAGCGATGCGAGTGGTGTGGTTGCCCGTCGCATAGCCCGGGCTTACGGTGGTGGCGATGGATTCGCTGCCGATCGATGGACTGTCCCACTTCCAGTTGAACGTCTCGGACCTCGATGCCAGCGTGGCTTGGTACAAGCGCGCGCTCGGCTTGACCGAGCTACGGGGTGAGCCTGGCCGGTACATCGCACTCCATTCCGCAACCGGGCGGTTCCGGGTGGTGCTGTCCTCCGGAGGTCAGGCGGGCACCCGCGGGGCGCTCGACCACATCGCCCTGGCCATCTCGGATGTCGGGACACTCGGCGCGTGGTGCGAGCACCTGACTGCGATCGGCATCTCCCACGAGGGCATCAAGACGAACATCGCAGGCCAGTCGGTCGATCTGTTCGACCCCGACGGCAACAACATCGAACTGATCAGCGAGCGGTAGCCCGGCCGGGCTCAGAGGTCGACGGCTCGAGCCGGCGTCCCGGTTTGGCGGGAAACGAGCCGCATTGACCTCTCCCTCGACACGGTTTCCTGGCAGGTCCATAATCGGACTCGTGCCACCCAAACGCCTCGTCATCCAAGACGCCAGGGGGCAAGGAGCATCGCTCAGGATCACGCGGCATCAAGAACAACGAAAGATCGTGCTGAGTCATTGGCGGGAGGATGTGTGCGTGGCCTCGACTCCCATCGACATTCGCGAGGTGCCAGCCCTGATCGGAGTCCTCGCTGACGCACTTGGAGACGCGATAGAGCCGGCTGCACACGCACCTACAACCTCCACCGCCAGCGGCTCGCTGCTCGTTGCCTTTCGGAGATGGCTCCGACCAAAGCTCGCACACGTCTCCGAATTTCGGCTGCCGCGAGATCCATGGGGCCAGAAGAAAGTCAGCTAGAGCACCCATCGCAACCGGAGGGCTCGTGCTCAGAGCGCTCGCTGCACTCCTTCCCAGTACGGGTCGCGCAGCTTGCGCTTGTACAGCTTCCCGTTGGGGTCACGCGGCATCTCGTTCGTGAAGTCGATCGTCTTCGGCGTCTTGAACTTGGCCAATTTGTCGGAGCAGAAGGCCAGGATCTCCCCCGCCAATTCGTCGTTTGCCTCGACGCCCTCCGCTGGTTCGATCACCGCCTTGACCTCCTCGCCCCAGTCCTCGTGGGGGATCCCGAAGACGGCGGCGTCGCCCACCTTGGGGTGTGAGAGGAGCACGTTCTCGATCTCCGCCGGGTAAATGTTGGCCCCACCCGAGATGATCATGTCGATCTTGCGATCCCGAAGGAAGAGGTAACCGTCTTCGTCGAGGTAGCCGACGTCACCCACCGTGAAGAACGAACCGATCCGGTTCTTCTTGGTCTTCTCCTTGTCGCCGTGGTACTCGAAGTCGGCCGACCCCATTGCCATGTACACGGTGCCGATGACGCCGGCCTCTTCGATCCGGTTGCCGTCGTCATCGAAGATCGCGATCTCGCTGATGGGCCAGGGCTTGCCGACGGTACCCGGCTTCTGGAGCCACTCCTCGGCCGTCACGAGCGTCCCGCCACCCTCGCTCGCCGCGTAGTATTCGTCGACGGCGTTGCCCCACCAGGCGATCATCTTGTGCTTCACGTCGATCGGGCACGGTGCCGCGGCGTGGATCATGTGTTGCAGCGATGAGACGTCGTACTTGAGTCGCACGTCCTCGGGCAGGGCCAGCAGCCGATGGAACTGCGTGGGCACCATGTGCGACGTCGTCACTCGACGCTCCTCGATCAGCCGCAGCATGTCTTCAGGCAGCCACTTGTCCATCAGCACAACGGTGTGTCCGAGGTGCAACGACGCGCTCCCGAAGCGCAGGACAGCCGTGTGGTAGAGCGGCGAACCGATGATGTGGACGTTGTCGTCCTGGGGCTGGATCCCGAAGAGGAACAGCAGTCCGGACAGTCCGAGCGCGGCCTGTTCGGGGGTTGCGGCCGCAAGCCTGCGGTAGATCCCCTTGGGATTTCCCGTCGTGCCCGACGTGTAGTTCATGACGTCCCCGATGGTCCTGTCCTCGGGCAGGGTGGTCGGTTCTGCGTCGCGCGCCTCGGCATAGGAGGCGAAGCCCGGCACGTCGCCCACAGCGAGACGGCCCGCGGCGTCCAGGCCGACCTCGTCGGCCGCGGCGATCGCGACGTCCGCAAAGCGCTCGTGGGCGACGAAAGCCTTTGCTCCCGAGTCCTTCAGTATGTAGGCCACCTCAGGCGCGACCAGGTGGTGGTTGATCGGGACGAGGTACCAGCCCGCCTGGAGCGCGGCCAGGTACACCTCGATCATCTCGGCGCAGTTGGGCAGCAAGGTGGCCACGACGTCGCCAACCTCGAAGCCTCGTGCGCGCAACGTGTGCACGACCTGGTTGGCATGGCCGAGAAGTTCGCCGGACGTGACCTCGTCGCCCTCGGGCGTCACCAGGGCCAGGTAGTCGGGGTCTTCTTGGGCCAGTGCCCAGAAGCCGAGGTCACCCATCAGCAGTCTCCTTGCAGGCTCGCAGTCGCGCGCGGACCAAATGGCAGCCCCCGCCTCTCGCAGGCTAGAACGTGTTCTAACTTGCGGGCAATCGCGGGTGCGCGTGAGGGCCGGCACACGAGATCGGGAGAGTCGACCATGGCTGGGTTCCTCGAAGGCAAAGTCGTCGCCGTCACAGGCGGCGGGGGAGGGATCGGCCGTGCCGTCGCCCTGGCCGCGGCCGCCGACGGGGCCAAGGTGCTCGTGGCCGACTACGGCGTGGGCATGGCCGGGGAGGACCCGAGCAGCGAGGTGGCCGACGCCGTCGTGGCCAGGATCACCAAGGCCGGTGGCGAGGCGATCGCGGTGGCCGACGACATCTCGAAGATGGAGTCGGGCGAGCGGCTGATCGCCACTGCCGTCGACAGGTGGGGCCGGATTGATGGGGTCGTCGCGGTCGCGGGCATCCTACGCGAGCGAATGCTCTTCAACATGTCCGAGGACGAGTGGGATGCCGTGATCGCCACCCACCTCAAGGGCCACTTCACGGTGTTCCGTGCCGCCGCGGCAGTCATGCGCAAACAGGAAGGTGGTGGAGCCTTGATCGGTTTCACGTCAGGTGCCTTCCAGGGAAGCGTGGCGCAAGCCAATTACGCAGCGGCCAAAGGCGGGATCGTGTCGCTCGTGCGCTCGGCGGCCGCTGGCTTGGACCGCTATGGCATCACGGCCAACGCGATCGCCCCGGTGGCTCGGACACGAATGTCGGCCAACGTTCCCATGGAGCTCGCGGAGATGGGCGATCCCGAGGATGTGGCACCGATGGTCGTCTACCTGCTGAGCGACAAGGCGAAGCACATCACTGGACAGGTGTACACCGTTGTCGGTTCCAAGATCGCGGTGTGGAACCAGCCGGTCGAGGTGCGGGCCATGTGGGCCGAAGGCCGCTGGACTCCCGAGGAGATCGCCCAACGGATCGACGGCAACATCGGGCAGGAACGCATGCCGATGCTCGAGGCGATACGACAGGCGGCGAAAGAGAAGTCCAAGACCTGAGGCAGGGCCGAGGCTGGCGCGGCGAGGGTGCGCGTTGAACTCAAGGCAGTGCCAGCGTTCGCTCAGACCACCCTGTGCAGCCGAGGGATGCGCTGGGCCCTCATGTAAATCTCGAGTGCGTTTCCTTCGTGGTGCGCCGCGACGACCATTGCTCCACCGCGCGGGTCGTCGTCGCCGTCGAACAGCTTGCGCATGTTCTTGCCCCATGCAACGGCTGAACGGGCGATCTGGCGGTCGGCATGTTCCCACGGTGGGACGCACACCTCGATCTGGTACATCGGTTCGAAGGTCACCACGTGCGTAGGCGTGTCACCGTTGGCGGCGAGCCACGCTTTCTTCTCCTCCTCGGTCCAGACCTTTTCGTTTGTCATAGATATCCACCGCTGCAGTGTGGCCATTGCACACCTCGCTCCCTCCCGCCGTATCGGCCTCACCAGGAGAAGGCTTGAGCGGGACACGTCCTACGAGGGTCTCCTGTGATCTGGCTTTCCAGCCGTCACAACGCATATACGACGCGCCGGTTGCATTGGATGCCGCAAGATCGTTGCAACTCAGGTGCAGACATCGCGGATCAGGGTCCACCACCGTCCAGGTCCCGTTTCCTAGCGTGGGACAAAGACGGAGGTGCGTGCGCCACGGGCGGTTCCCCTTTCGGGGCGGGTCGGAAGCACGGAGAGGGAGCGGGCAGATGAGGACACCTCCTGAGGAGGTCACAGTTGGGACTGAGGAGCCTGGCGAGGCGATCCCAGATCTGCGGCCATGGCGCGAGGTTGGCTGGATCTTCAGGGACGGGGACGCCTACGCCATCGAGCGCCAGGGTGACCTGACGCGAACCCGGCCCGCCCGCGTCTCGCACGAGCGAGACGAACAAGCGCACTCAGGCAGGTAGCTCCGCCGGTTCCTCGGCTACCTCGCTCGCGGTATCGGTGCCTCCATCGACCGGCGCGTGATGAGTCACGAGCCATTGCTTCCAATGGGCGCGGGTACGCACAAGGATGACGATGCCGCCGAGCACCAAGGCGATTCCCGCCAGTTGGACGAGGTCCGAACCCAGGCGGCCGTCCTCGCCGAGCCACAAGTGCTCGTCGAGTGAGCGTTCGATCCCCCAGAGCACCATGCCGACTCCCAGCACGACCCCAGGCGGGTAGCCGGTTCGTGGCGTGCCATTGGGCCAACGGTTCAGCGCGCGCTCGATGGCGATCAGGATCAAGTAGACGCTGAAGTCCTCCAAGGCCTGGAAGATCGGTACGGGTAACCGGGGGCCCTTCTGGCCGGCGTAGTACATCCCGAACCACTGGTGCGTGGGATGCCCGCCACCCGCGTACATCAACTGCGGTCCCAGCAGGCGGCCCATCGCCCAACAGGCCAAGAGCACGGGTACGGCCAGATCGAGAGCGCGTCCAAGCGGCAGCTCGGGGCAGCGGCGGCGAACGAGGATGATTCCGGTGGGGACCGCGGCGATGAGGCCGCCGAATGACGACAACCCGCCATGCCAGACGGCGATGATCCCGGCAGGGTCGTGCGTGTAGTCGCTGAGGTTCGTGAGCACGTGCATCGCCCGTGCGCCGACGATGGCGGCCAAGATGATCCAGAGGAAGACCGGGAGGAACCACTCCGTGGGGTAGCCGTTCTTGCGTAGTCGCCGCTCGAAGTAGGTGAACCCGAACCAGAACGTGATGGCGAGGCCGATGCCGTACGTATGGACCTCGAGGGGACCAATGTGGAAGGCGACGGGGATGGGTGTCATGGCGAGAGGTTCTGCACGGCTCACGCCAGGTTAGGACGGGTGCTGAGTCGTTTGGCTCCGGGCACTGTGGTAACGGAGTCGGAGCCGGGGTCGGAGCGGTGCTTCTGACGCCGTTTCAGGGGCGCCTGTTTCTCAAGTTCGGTTCGGGTTGCCGTATCCGAGAGGCGATAGCTCGGGGACGGTTTCGACCTGTATATGTAACCTTCCGAAACTACCCCGATTAACGAAGGATCCATCGGTATCTTTCTGAAACTCCCTTATCCTTCCGTAACCCACCGCTTTTCGGAAGGCTACGTATACAGCAGAGAGTCACTCCCCGGGCCCCCCGGGTGACGATCGTTGAGCCCCGTGCACACGGTGGGGTTCAGGCCGAACCAGCAGGTGAGACAGTCCTGTAGGTCCCTGTAGGTCCCTGTAGGTCCCTGTAGTCCTTCGTGACCCGCCGCCGACGCTCGCCAGGGCGGCCGGAACGGTACGGCACGCGACCCTGGCTAAGGCCGGCCGGCCCCCACGAACCCGTCGCCCAGGCGGAGCGAGGTGATCCAGACGGATGCACCCGTGTACGGAGCCTCGATCATTTCGCCCGGGCCGACATACATCGCGACGTGCTCGGACCCGCCGGGTCCGTAGAACAGGAGGTCGCCAGGCTGGAGGTCACTGATCGGCACCGGGGCAGAATCGGCCATCTGGGCCCCCGAATAGTGCGGCAAGCCGACTCCCACCTGTCCCCAGGACCAGGCGGTGAGACCCGAGCAGTCGAAGCCGGGATCGGCGGAGCCCTTCGGGGACTCGCCGCCCCAGACGTAGGGGACGCCGATCTGGCTCTCGGCCGCCTGGACTGCTCCGGCACCGCCGGCGGCCGTCGGCGGTGGTGCAGCCTCTGACAGCCCGGCGAGGCTGGTGCCGCCACCGCCGCCCGAGGATCCAGAGGAGGAGGTCGCTGCGGCCGCCGCGGCGGCCGCAGCTGCAGCCGCCGCTGCTTGTTTGGCGGCGGCTGCTCGTGCCGCCGCCGCAGCCTCGGCCGCTTGCTGTTGCTGGACGAGCTGCGCGATCTGACCCTGTTCCTGTGCGAGCGCGTTCTTCTGCGAGTCAATGGCTTGTGCGTTCTGCGACACTGCGTTCTGTTCGGTCGTCACCTGAGACTGCGCCTGCTGCTGCTCGTTCTGGAGCTGGGCGACCTGCGCGCCGAGCGAGTTCTCGGCAGTGTGGAGGTTGTCGACCGCGAGCGAGATATCGCCCTCGGCGATCTGGTTGTACTCCGTGGTGGCGCCGGCCGTCTCCTCGTTCCCGCTGAAGATTGAGTTCTGTGCCGCCGCCGTGCCGTCGGAGATGTAGTTGGCCACAGCCGCTTTGGCCAGGGTCGCCTTGTCCTTGGAAACCTGCTGCTGGTCCGCAGCGATGTTGGCCTTCGTGGTGGCGATGTTCGAGTTGATCTGGCCCAGGTGGAACTTGGCCTCGTCATACTGCTGGCTCAGAGCGGACATCTCGTTCTGCGCCTGACTGAGCTGAGCCTCGATCGCCGCCGCCTTGGCCTTGGCGTCGGAGATCGCGTCGCCAGCAACGGGGCGCGCAAAACCAAACACAGTGCTCGCCAACACTGTGACAACGGTCAACGCGGGGACACCGACCCGCTGGAGCAACCTGCTGCCCCGTGAAGACCGCGGCGCGGAGTGGTTTAAAAGCCGCTCTACGTCAGTCACGATGGGTCTCATTCTTATAGCGGGCATCTCGGCATTTCAAACACCATCGGTGAGAAACGGGTGTGTGTGGTCGTACTAGAGGTGCGAAATCGCAGGTGGCCATGCCTGATGAAGATTCTCGGCTCTTTTCTGGGTGTGGACGAGAGAACCAAATCGAATGTTTGGAACTACGGTCGTGATCCATGGGTGAAACAATCGAATTTCCAAGCAATGGATCGACTGCGGGCGGCTATCTGGCGGTTCCGGACAGCGGCAGCGGACCGGGCGTCGTGGTGATCCAGGAGTGGTGGGGGCTTGTCGACCACATCAAGGACGTGTGCGATCGGTTCGCAGCGGCTGGCTACGTGGCACTCGCGCCGGATCTCTATCACGGCCAGAAGGTGAAGCCCGGTGAGCCGGACGAAGCGGGCAAGGCCATGATGGCCATGAAGATGGATCAAGCCGCCAGAGACATGAGCGGTGCCGTGGACGAGGTCCTCCGCCGCTCCACGGGCGATCATGTCGGCGTCATCGGCTTCTGCATGGGTGGCGGCCTCGCACTCGTGCTCGCGACCCAGCGTCCCGACGCAGTGGCGGCCGTCGTGCCCTGCTACGGCGTCATCCCGTGGCCGGATGCGCAGCCCGACTACGCGGCCATGTCCGCGGCGGTGCTCGGCCACTACGCGGGAAAGGACAGCTTCTTCACCCCAGAGGCGGCCAACGCCCTCGCCGACGAACTGCGCGCGCTGGGCAAGTCCGTCGAGATCGTCATCTACCCCGACGCGGACCACACGTTCTTCAACGACTCGCGTGAGGAGGTCTACGACCCCGACGCGTCCCGCGCGCTGTGGGACCGGACGTTGGCGTTCTTCTCAGAACATCTGCGCTGACCAAGCGCGCACACGGCGGGAGCGACGCGACCGATCTCTTCCGCTACGCGGTGAGCGCCACCGTACCGACCTGCGAACGCTCGAACGACACACGTCCGCTCGATCTGCAGGCGTCGCTCTGAACGACAGACGTCCGCTCGAAAGGTCAAAAGGTCCCCAGAAGCGGTTTGTTACCCTGGCGTCATGTCAGAACGTTCACGCGACCTGCCCCGCCGGTCCTGCCTCTCAACCCCCGGTTCGAACGAGAAGTTCCTGGCCAAAGCGCCGACGGTTCCTGCCGACATGACGTTTCTCGACCTGGAGGACGCCGTGGCACCCCTGGAAAAGGAGGGTGCCCGGCCCAAGGTGGTCGACGCCATCAAGAACCTCCCTTGGGACGAGCGGGTCCTCTGTGTCCGGGTGAACGCCTGGGATACCGAATGGACCTACGGCGACGTGATCGAGGTGGTGGGCAACGCAGGGGAACGCCTCGACGAAGTCATGCTGCCCAAAGTGCAGTCTGCCGCTGAGATCGTCGCACTCGACCTCCTGCTCACTCAGGTGGAGAAGAAGTCCGGGCTGCCGGTAGGGCATGTCGGCATTGAGGCACAGATCGAGACGGCCCGCGGGCTCATCAACGTCGACGAGATCTGCGCCGCCTCCCCCGGCTCGAGACAATCATCTTTGGGCCGGCGGATTTCGCCGCCAGTATCGAGATGCCGGTCCTCACCGGCGGGATCGACATCCCCGAGTACCCCGGTGACCACTTCAACTACGTGTTCAGCCGAATCCTTATGGCCGGCCGCGCCAACGGGCTCCAGGTCATTGACGGTCCCTTCCTCAAAGTGCGGGAGATGGACGCGCTGCGCGAGTACTCCATGCGCGCCCGCATGCTCGGCTACGACGGCAAGTGGGCGCTGACCCCGGATCAGGCCGCCGTCCTGAACGAAGTGTTCTCACCGACCCAGGAGCAATTCGACCACGCGTTCGACCTCCTTGAGGCCTACCGCAAGGCGACGGAGGAGGACCACAAGGGAGCGGTCATGTTCGGCGACGAGATGATCGACGAAGCAAGCCGCAAGATGGCCATCAAGTTCGTCAGCCGAGGCGAGCGGGCCGGCCTGACGCGCTCCGCCCAGTAGGCCGGCAGCCCTCCCTCGAGAAGGCTTCAGCCGATGAGGCGGCGAGCGATGACCTTGAGTGCCAGCGTTTCGTCGGCGCCTTCGAAGATGGAGAGCACCCGCGCGTCGACGAAGTAGCGGCTCACGGGAAATTCCTCCGCGTAGCCCATGCCGCCATGGATCTGCATTGCCTCACGCGTGACCCACTCGGCGGCACGGCAGACGTACGCCTTCACCATGGAGGCCTCGAGCGTCCCTTCGCCCTGGGCCATCAACCGGGCCACGTGGTACGCACTCTGTCGCGTCGCCTGGATCAAGACCGCCATGCGGCCCAGCTTCGCCTGCGTCAACTGGTAGTCGCCGATGGGCGAACCGAACACGACGCGTTCGGCTGCGTACGCGGAAGCCGCCTCGTAGGCAGCTTGCATCACACCGAGTGCACGTGCCGCCGTCTGCAGCCGGCCGTTCTCGAAGCCTTGCATCTGGAGGTAGAAGCCCTTCCCGAGACCATCGATCCCGCCAACGAGGTTGGCCTCCGGAACGAACCAGTCTTCGAACGCCAACTCGTACGAATGCATCCCGCGGTAACCGAGCGTGTCGATGGGCCGTCCCTCCAGCTTTCCCGGTCCCAGGTCCGCAGGCCGTTCCACAACGTCCTCGGCCCCCTGGGTGAAGACGAAGCCATGGCCGTCACCACGCGGCTTCTCCACCACGAACATGGAGATGCCTCGGTGGGCCAGTGAGCGATCCGGATTGGTGCGGGCGAGGAGCATCAGGACATCGGCGCGGGCGGCGAAGGTGCACCAGGTCTTCACCCCGTTGATGACCCAACCCCCATCGACCGGTGTTGCCGATGTCACGATGCCGGCCACGTCGGATCCGTAGTCGGGCTCGGTGACTGCGACGGCGGCCAGGATCTCGGCCGAGGCCAATTTGGGCAGCCACAGCTTCTTCTGCTCCTCGGTGCCTCCGTAGACGAGGGCCCGGGTCAGGATCTCGGGACGGGTGATCAGGGAGCCACCGACGCCGAGCGAACCCCAGCTGAGCTCCTCGGTCGCCACGACCATGCCCATGTAGTCGCTCTCGCCGCCAGTGGCGAAGCCGCCGTATTCCTCGGGGACCGAGAGGCCGAACCCGCCAAGCTCGGCCAGGCCTTCGATCACCTCTTCGGGGATGTCGGCGTTGGCCCGGTGCACGTGCTCCGCATGTGGGCGCACCTTGTCCTCCGCGAAGCGATGGAACGTCTCGCGCACGAGCTCGAAGTCTTCGCCCAAATGCCGTGGACCTTCGATCGCGGCGAGCGCCGCCATCGTGCCGGGGTCACGGTTCGTCTCGAGGAAGTCGGCGGCGGGCGCGGCCCAACCGGGTTCGACGCCCCAGAGCGCTTCACGCCCCGCGACCTTGCCCACGAGGTCGGCAACGACGTCGGCGACGAAGGCAGCGGCAATGGCTCCCTCGACGTCCCCGCACTCGCCGTACTCGAGGGTGGACCGAGCCGTCGCCACGGCCGCCGCGGCATGGGCCACGTCGTAGGCGATCACCTGGGTGGCATCGATGCCGCCGCGCTCCCGGATCGACGCGCAGGCCGAGTCGACCAGGTGTTGGGCGAGGTCGACGGCCTCGGCGGCGCTGGCGAGCGCAGCGGTATCAGGCGCACTCATCGGGTCACAGACCCTACTGGCTGGCTTCAGTGTCCCGATTTTCGATTCGGTTTTGCTTCACGCTCAGTGCATGTCGGCGTGTCGGCGTGTCGTCTCCGCGTAGGCGGAGTGCCTCGCGTCCGCTCAGGTACGAGAGCCGATGACCGTCACGAGCGGCGGCAGGACCACGGGGTCGTCCCCCGGTTCAACCCCGGTCAACGAAGCCAGATACTCCGTGACCGGTCCGGGACCAACACCTGCGGGCGCCTCGGCCCAGGCGTCGACCACCTCGAGCCCGGCGTCACGCACCAGCGCGGGCAGGAGCGCACCGATATCGGGATGCCGCGCGTCCGGCATGGACAGAGCCGACCCGGCGATGCGCCCGGCCGAGGTGATGGGCTCCTGCGCGACGACCCAACCCCCCGGCCGGACCGCCGCGGCCATCTTCCTCAGGACGTCGATCGGCTCGAGCACGTGCAACAGCAAGAAGCGACAGAAGGCCAGGTCCACCTCTTCGGGCAGTGAGAGGTCCTCGCCGGCCTGGGTCAGTGCGACGACTTGCGCGTGCGCGGCAGCGGCCCGCGCCACCTCGTCACGCGCTGCCGGGTCACTGTCGACTGCGTAGACCCGCCCGTCGCGACCGACCATCTCGGCCAACGCAACTGAGACATCCCCGCCCCCGGCACCAACATCGACGCAGCGCCAACCCTCCTCGAGTCCGAGCCGGAGCAGCGCCGTCGCCAGGGGTCTGCGATAGACGTCGTCGCGTAGCCCGATGAGCTCACGCACGACGCTGGCCTGCGCCCACCGTCTCCTTCATGGTGTTGCACTCTACGGGGCGGGTGCCGCGAGCGGCTCTCAGTCCGGCGACCAGGGCCGCCCACTGGGTCGGCGCCGGCGCAGCGGTCAGCAGCACGACGACGGCGGTGGCCATCGAGCGCGGGCCACCACACCACGATGTCGTGCACGCGGCGGTCGCCCAGCACCATGCTGGCGACGAACGCCAGCGCGCAGACGGCGAAGCGGAACGTGCTGCGCCGCATGGCGAGGAGCAGACATAGCGCAGGGACGGGCCAGAGGTAATACCAATTCATCTCCGTCTCGAGTGCGATGCGCAGGAAGAAGCCGAGGGAGACCATCGCGAGCACGGTCGGCAGGCTGTGGCGCCAATGGCACACGAACACTCCGAGAACTGCCGCGACGACGGTGGCCAGGAGCCGCGTCATCCCGCCGCCGTCGAGACCCGGACCGAGATGGTTCGCCAGTGCGGTGAGGGGGGTGAACGAGATGTAGCGAGGCTGGAAAGGCTGCCGCACCAGCACGAAGAGTGTGCGGTGGGGCTCGGAGGCGAGTGGCAGGACCAGGACCATCAAGCTCGGCAGCGCCAGTCGCCACCACAGACCGGCCGCGGCGCGCCAGCGGAGCCGAGCCAACACGGGTGCGACGCCGAGCAAGGCCAGCGGTTGGAACGCGATGCCCACGCCCAGCAGCAGGCCCGCCCGTCGCCGCGCCCGGCTCTCCGAAACGATCCATCGTCAATGCCGCCCAGAGCACGAGCGCCACGGCGACGCAGTCCTCTGGGTGCCCCCAGAAGCCGACAACGTTCGCGACGCCGAGCGCGCCCACCAGGGCCAGCGCCAGGCGTTGCCCCTCCCCGAGCCGCCACGAACGCGCCACCGCGTCGACGGCGAACAGCACCGTGGAGCCCAGCAGGACCGCCACGGGGCCGACGATGAACCACAGGCTGAGCGGCTCGCCACTGACGCGGAGATGCGGAGACAGGCCTACGCAATTGTCCCAGGCCCAGGAGCGGCATCAACACGAACTCGAGCGCCGGCGGAGATGTCAACGCGCCGTGGCGCACGTAGATCTCGCTGAAGCGGCCATGGAGGATCGCCGAAGAGGAGTTGCTCAGGCTCCAGAGATCGCTCGGAGACACCAATGCGTCCTTGCCGACGTGGAAGACCGAGTGAGCCAGCAGGCTGTAGGTCATCACGAGGACGAGCGTGACTACTGTCGCGACGACAGGTGCCGCGCGGCGCTCGGCCCATTCGGATGCACGGTCCATCGGCCCCTCCGGGGGAGGTATCTGGTGCCTGAGGGCCGACTCTCCGCCCCCATGGTCTGTATCGGCTTTCTCGGCCCTTCTTGAAGGGCCGATAACCTGCACCTCCGTGAAAGTGACGATGCTGTTGTGTGACGCCGCCCAGGTCTCCGACGGGAAGCTCTACATCCTTGGTGGTGGCTGGAGCATGACCGGCCCGGATCCAGTGCCCTCGGCCGTCGCGCTGAAGATCGACGTGGACTGGCACGAGGCCGAGAAGCCACACCACTGGGAGCTCTTCCTGGAAGATGCCGACGGTCGGCCGGTGATGATGGAGACCGCGGAGGGCTCGCAGCCGGTGGAGGTCCGGGGCGAATTCACCGTGAGCCAGCCGCAGGGGATCCCCGAGGGTTCTCCCATTGACGTCGCCTTGGCTGTGAATCTAGGCCCGATACCACTTGCCCCGGGCACCCGGTTTGCCTGGCGGTTGACCATCGACGGCGAAGCGCTTCCCGGTGCATCGCTCGGCTTCACGACCCGGCCGGCGCCCCAACAAGCAACGGAATGACAGTGTACGAACGGCCTTTCGGCCGCTATCTGGAGGACTTCGTACCGGGTGACGTGTACCGGCATTGGCCGGGCAAGACGATCACTGAATACGACGACCACCTCTTCTGCATGATCACGATGAACCACCATCCGTTGCATACCGACGCGTGGTTCGCAGAGCACGAGACGGTCCAGGGCAAGAACGTCGTGGTCGGGAACCTGGTCTATTCCCTCGCGCTCGGCATGAGCGTTCCGGACGTGAGCGGTTCGTGCATCGCCAATCTCGAGGTCGAGTCCCTGTTGCATCGTTCACCCACTTTCCACGGCGACACCATCTATGCGGAGACCCGGGTGCTCGATGCCACTCCGTCGAAGTCGAAGCACGATCGCGGCATCGTGACCGTCGAGACCAAGGCGTTCAACCAACGCGGCGAAGAGGTCTGCTACTTCCGCCGCAAGCTCATGGTCTGGCGGACGGCGGCCGCGCCGCCGCGGGAGCGCCCCTACGGCGACGACGTCTGGGACTGAGGCGCTGCCGCTCTCGGCGGAAAGGGCGCGTCGCTTCCGCCAGCGGCTGCTTGCGTGGGGTGCCGAGCACCGCCGCGACCTGCCCTGGCGTCGGACCCGGGATCCCTGGCCGATCCTCGTCTCCGAGGTGATGCTCCAACAGACGCAGGTCTCCCGCGTCGTCCCGCACTACGAACGGTTCCTCGCGGCCTTTCCGAATCCTGCCCGATGTGCACGGGCGCGCCCGGCGGATGTGGTCCGGCTGTGGTCGGGGCTCGGCTACAACCGGCGCGCCCTCAACCTGCACCGGGCCGCCACCGTCGTCATGGGCGAGCACGGTGGCGTCATGCCGTCGGGTGACGCCGCGCTGCGCACCCTGCCCGGGGTCGGCGCCTACACCGCTCGGGCGGTACGGTCCTTCGCCTTTGGCGAGGACGTCGCCACGGCGGACACCAACGCCGTCCGGGTGCTCGCGCGCTGTGTCGCCGGCGCTCCGTTGTCAGTCCGCGCCGCAATGGACCTCGGAGACCGGTTGGTGCCGCGCGGCGACTCGTGGGCGTTCAACCAGACGATGTTCGACCTGGGCGCGACGGTGTGCAGGGCCGAACCGAAATGCGTGCAGTGCCCGCTGCGCCGGCAGTGCGCGTGGCGCAAGCAGCACGCTGACACGGTTCTCGAGAGCGCCGATCCGTGGCGTGCGTCACCCACCGCTCGTCCGCAGAGCACCTTTGCCGGCTCGGAGCGGCAGGGTAGGGGTCGCCTCGTCGAAGCTTTGCGACAAGGCGGCGTGGGCGCGTCCGGACTGGCGGCAGCGTGCGGTTGGTCCGACGACACGGCCCGCGCCGAACGAATCGCAGCAGCGCTCGTCGAAGAGGGCTTCGCCCGCTGGTCGGGCGGCGGAGCGCCAGTCCTGCGCTTGCGGTGAGGGACGCCGTCGGGCGGAGTCGTCAGGATGCGCCGAGGAATTCGATGATGCGCGCGTTGACGACGTCTGGCTGCTCGACGTGGAGGAAGTGACCCGTCCCATCGACGATCTCCATCTCGGACCCGTCGGCCAGGAAGTCGAGAGGCGAACCGATGGAGGACAAGAGCATGCAGTTGTCGTTGCGACCGTGCAGGTACAAGGTCGGTTTCGGTGTCGGCAGGAGCGAGGCCGCTTGCTCCTCGGCCAGCTCGGGCACCTGGAGCGACGGGTCGTAGAGCGCCCGGTAGTAGCTGATGGCCGCGACGATGTGCTCGGGGTCGCCGATGGACTCCTTGACCCTCGCGACGTCCCATGTCCCGTCGTAGCCGGGTGACCAATCCCGCCAGAGGTGGTCGAGGAAGGAGTAATCCTCGAGGGGCAACGCCACCTCGGCAAAGGGCGAGAGAAAGAAGAACATGTACCAGCTGCGCTGGAGCTGGGCATAGGTCAGTAATGACATGCCAATGGACGCCGTGGGAGGGACCGCAGCGGTCACGGCGCGGCGCCAGCGCGCGGGCTCGTGCGCGACAGCGCCATAGGTGGCCAGCGCCCCCCAGTCGTGGCCGATGAGGACAGCGTCCTCGCCGCCGCCGAGCGCCTCGTGCAGCGCGTTCGCGTCCTTGACGATTGCGCCGACCTGGTAGTGGCCGTCGGCCGGCACTTGCGTTGGTGCGTAGCCACGCATGAAGGGTGCCACAGCCCGGAACCCGGCCGACGCGAGTTCGGGCAGCAGGTAACGCCAGGTGTGTGCGCTGTCGGGGAACCCGTGCAGGCAGAGCGCGAGCGGCCCGTCATCAGGTCCGTCGGCGATGCAGGCGAACTCGAGCCCGTCTGCGGTGATGGTCCATTGCTCCATGGGTGGAGAACGTACAGCCCTCCGGGCAGGTATCGTCGGTCCGGTGAACGTCACGTTCTACGGCGTGCGGGGGTCGTGCCCATGTTCGGGTGATCGCTACCGGCGCTACGGCGGCAATACGTCTTGTCTCGTGATCGACATCGAGGGCGACGAGCCGCTCATCGTCGACCTCGGGACCGGTCTGCGCGCCCTCGGCGATGTCCTCCAACGCGAGGTGCGCGCGGTGGGGACGCCGCTCCACGCGACCGCGCTCCTCACCCATCTGCACTTCGACCACATCTTGGGGATCCCGTTCTTCGGACCGCTGCACGATCCCGGAGCCCGGCTCACCGTCTACGGGCCCGCCCAACCCAAGGGCAGCTTGAAAGACGCGCTCCATGCGGCGGTCCAGCCACCCGTGTTCCCCATCCACATGGAGCAGTTCCGGGGCGAGCTGATCACCATCGACGTCGGGTCGGAGGACTTCTCGGTCGGGCAGGCCAAGGTCATGGCCCGGCATGTGCCGCACAGTGGGGTGACGTTGGGATTCCGGATCGAGGCGGAGGGCCGCTCGGTGGCCTACATGTCCGATCATCAGGCGCCGTTGGATCGCAGGGTCATACCCGACTCGGTGCTCGAGCTGTGCCAGGGCGTCGACCTCCTGATCCACGACGGCCAGTACACGGACGACGAGTTCTCAGCCAAGGCGGACTGGGGCCACTCGACGGCGGCGTACGCGGTGCACGTCGCGGCTGAGGCCGGGGCGCATCGCCTCCTGCTGTCGCATCACGACCCGTCGCACACCGACCGGGAGCTCGACCGCATCCTCAACCAGGCCCGCCGGCTCCCCGAGGCCAAGCTGGTCGAGGACGTGTCGTCGGCCCACGAAGCCCAGTCCATCGACCTCGGCAAGGCCTAGCACCGGGTCGCCATGTCGGGCCTCGACCAGGCCCGGTTCCGCGAGGTGCTCGGCCACTTCGCGACCGGGGTCACCATCGTCACCGCGCTGGAGGACGGCGTACCCGTGGGGTTCACCTGCCAGTCGTTCGCGGCGCTGTCCCTCGATCCACCCATGGTCATCCTGGCCCCTGCCCGCAGCTCCACGAGCTGGCCCCGCATCGCCCAGGCAGGGGCATTCTGCGTGAACATCCTCGAGGAGCACCAAGAGGCGCTCTGCCGCGCGTTCGCGGTCTCGGGGGGCGACAAGTTCGACGGCGTGGGCTGGTCACATGGCGTCACCGGATCGCCCGTCATCACCGGCTCGTTGGCCGTGGTCGAGTGCCGGCTCGGCGACATCTTCGACGGTGGCGACCACGAGCTGGTCACCGGTCACGTTGTCGCCATAGACGTGGGGGACGGCAACCCGCTGCTGTTCTACCGCTCCGGGTTCGGGCGTTTCGCCCCCTGACGGGGCGGCCACTACCGTACGCGCCGATGCCCGAACTGATCCCTTCCGCCTCCATCGACGACGTGGTGCTCGTGCGTCCCGATGTGCACGGCGATCAGCGCGGTCGCTTCGTCGAGACGTACCGCAGGAGCTGGTTCCCCGACGGCCGCGAGATGGTCCAGGGAAACCGCTCGGAGAAGCAGGCCGGCGCGCTGGTCGGCCTGCACTTTCACCGGTATCAGGCTGACTACTGGTATCTCTTGCGTGGGCACGCCCGCGTCGTCCTGCACGACCTGCGGCTGGGCTCGAAGACTGACGGTGCGACCGAGGTGATCGTGCTTCACGAGGACGTCGATCAAGGTGTCTACATCCCGCCAGGCGTCGCCCACGGCTTCGCCGCGCTGAGTGACACCCTCCTGACCTACCTGGTCGACAACTACTACAACCCGGAGGACGAGCTCGGGCTGGCATGGGACGACCCGGCCGTAGGGGCCGACTGGGGGGTCAGCACCCCCACCCTCTCGGCCCGCGACCAGAACAATCCGCGCCGAGACGCGATCCCGGACGAGATCCGGCCTCGCCTGGGGGGCTGAGTCCTTCGGCGCAGGTGACTCCGCCGGTGGCGGACTCCTGGAACGGACGTCGCGAGAGGTCCAGGGGCGCCGGGATGCAGGACTGTTTCCGCTCTCCGCGAACGTCTGGCGCGGTACGCAGACATACGTGTCCCGCGGTTCCAACGCGCCCGGCGGATCCTGTTGAATAGAGGGCGGTGCTGATAGGAGGGGTCGTCGGTGTCGTGGTGGTCGTGACCATTGTCGCGGCCGTCCTCGTTCGGCAGCGCTCCCACGACGACGTGCACTCCGTCGAGCACTACCACCGGCAACTGCACACGCTCGAGGAGATACGGACGCACCCGTCGCCCGACCACGCGGGCAGCAACGGGGAGGCGGCCTATCCGGCCAGTGCGTTCCGCCGCTCCGGCTCCTCGACCGTCCGCCTGACCGAGTCAGGCCACTCGTTGGTACCGCCAGTGCCACCCCCGCCGGTATCGAACCCGATCGAGCCGGTCACCTTCGACGACGAGGACCCACCCGAGGCGACCCCTGGCACGTTCATGAGCGGTGGCCGCGACAAGGCGATGGACGGTATCAACCACCGGCCACGCCGACTCGGCGGTCCCATCGCAGCAGTCACGGTGGTCGTCGTTCTCATCGTGGTCTTGATCGTCACCGGCCTGCACTCGAACCCCCCGAAGCATCACGACGGATCGGCCAGCACCGTCACCACCATCCACGCCACGCACGCCACCCATCCGAACCACCCGGCCGGCCGCCATCCAGCCAGCACGACGACCACGGCGGCTCCCGCCGTCTCTGCACCGCAGGCGGCCAGCGCGCACGCGGCGACCTACCAGGTGTCCTCATCGAGCTACTCCCTCGTACTCGCTGCCACCAACGGCGAGTGCTGGGTCGAAGCCACGAATACGGCGACAGGGTCTGTGCTCTTCACGATGACGCTCTTCTCTGGGCAGTCGCACACCATTCCCGCCACCGGACCGGTCACCGTGATTGCCGGTGCGCCCGGCGCCTTCGCTGCCACCGTCAACGGTGCGGCCGTCACCCTTCCCCCTGGCAACCAGGCTCCGTTCACCTTGCACTTCGCGACGGCGGGCTTGCCGGGCGCCGCGGGATCGACGGGCAGCGCGGGATCGACGGGCACGGCGACCTCAACGCCGTGAGCACTGACGAGCGCTGACGAGCGCTGATCCTCAGGCGTCGGCGCGCCCGTTGCCTCCGCCCTCGAGCGCGGAGGTGGCATCCGGCCCAGCCAAGCCGAAGGCATTGAGCAGGAAGGCGTAGACCAGTGCTTCTTCCCGCCAGGCGTCGTAGCGGCCCGACGGGCCGCCGTGGCCGGCACCCAGCTCGGTGCGCAAGAGGACACGAGTCGACGGCGAGACCTCCCGCAACTTGGCGACCCACTTCGCCGGCTCCCAATAGGCGACGCGGGGATCGTTGAGTCCCGCCGTGACGAAGAGGTCCGGATAGACGCGGCGTGTCCCATCGGGATTCTCCCCAGTGACGTTGTCGTACGGGGAATAGGTGAGCATGCGCCAGTAGGCGGCCTCGTCGGCGGCGGGGTTACCCCACTCCTCCCACTCGCCGACGGTGAGGGGGAGCTCGTCGTCGAGCATGGTGGTCACGCAGTCGACGAAGGGCACCTCGGCCACGAGGGCGCGGAAGAGCTCGGGAGCTTGGTTCGCAACCGCGCCGATGAGCAGGCCACCCGCCGAGCCGCCGCGCCCGGCCAGCGCGCCCGGTCGAGCGATGCCCGCATCGAGGAGGTGGCGGGCGCACGCGATGAAGTCCGAGAAGGTGTTCTCCTTGTGCTCCATGCGCCCGTCCTCGTACCAGGTCCGGCCCATCTCGCCTCCGCCGCGCACGTGCGCGATGGCGAAGACCATGCCGCGATCGAGCAACGAGATGCGGTGGGGCGAGAACGAAGGGTCGATCGAGATCTCGTACGCGCCGTATCCGTAGAGCAGGCACGGTGCCGGGAGCGCGAGATCGTTGCGGTGCACGACCGAGATCGGGACCAACGTGCCGTCCGGCGCTGTCGCCCAGGCGCGATACGTGCGGTACCGCGTCGCATCGAAGTCGCCCAGCACCGGCTCTTGTTTGAGCATTGTCTCCTGGCGATCGTCGAGACGGATCTGCAGCACGCTCGACGGGGTGACCATTGACGTGCGGCCGAAGCGCAGGGAGGTGACGAGGGGCTCGGGGTTCGTCCCGAGCCAGGTCGACGAGGGGCTCTCGGCCGAGGGGATGATCCAGCCCGACTCGAGCAGGTCGGATGCGAACGGATCTCCGGTCTCGGGCAGGGGAAGGACACGAACATGGGTCTGGGCCTCGGTGCGCTCGCTGAGCACGAGGGCGTCGGCGAACGCGTCGACATCTTCTACGCGTACGCCCGGCCGGTGCGGGACGAGCTCTTGCCACGACGGCTCGCCCGAGTCGGGAGAGGCCAGGACGCGGAAGTCCTTGGCGTCCTCGTTGGTCAACACCACGAACCAGCCGGGACCAGAGCGGGAGGCAGCCGGGAGGTGGTCGACCGCGTACTCGATCCCTTCACGACGCGGCAGCACGACAGAAGGCTCGGCGAGCGGGGTCGCCGAAGGGATCGACAGCCACTCGGAGGTGTTGGTGCTGTGCAGGCCGATCAGCACGAAGGCGGTGTCCCTGGTCGATCCCGTGCCCAGGCCGAACCGGCGGTCGGGCTCCTCGTACACCAACACGTCGTCGGCTGGGTCGCCGCCGAGGCGATGGCGCCAGAGCTGGAAGGGTCGCTGAGCCTCATCGAGCCGGACGTAGAACACGTAGTCCGTGTCGGCCGACCAGGCCAGGCCGTAGCCCACGTCGGGGACCGACTCGGCAGCTATGGCGGGCGAGGTGTCCGCATCGAGAGGAAGGAAACGCAGCTCGTACTTCTCGTTGCCCAGCCGGTCGGTCGCATAGGCCAGCCAGTTGTGGTCGTGGCTCACCACTGCCCCGCCCAGCGCGAAGTACTCGGAGCCCTCCGCGAGCCGGTTCTCGTCCAGGAGGACCTGCTCCTCGCCCCCCGGCTCACTGGCCGGCGGCAGCTCGTCGGGACCGCGAGCGGGGCGCCGGCAATGGATGGCGTAATTCTTTCCCTCCTCGGTGCGCGTGTAGTACCACCAGGGGCCGCGCCGCGCCGGGACGGACATGTCGGTTTCTTTGATGCGGGCCTTCATCTCGTCGAAGAGGGTGGTCCGCAGCCCGACGAGGGTGGCCGTCTCCTGTTCGGTGTAGGCGTTCTCGTTCTCCAGGTAGGAGAGGACCTCGGGGTCGTCGCGCTCGCGCAGCCAGTACCAGGGGTCCTCCCGGGCGTTGCCGTGGGCCGTCACGAGGTGGGGGCGCCGCGGCGCCATCGGAGGGCTGATCATCGACGGAGAGCCTGCCACGGCTGGCAACACGCAGGTGGCCCCACATTGACGTTTCGGCAGGCTGGAGTACTTGTTACTATCTACGTAGGAGAAATTCGGTTTCTCCGACCCCGACCTCAGGAGCCACATGGCCACCACGGATCTCGACCTGGGCCGTTACCAGCTGGGCTGGAGCGACGCCGAGGACTATGTCTTCAAGCCCAAGAAGGGCCTCAACGAGTCCATCGTGCGCGAGATGTCCGAGATGAAGGGCGAGCCCGAGTGGATGCGGACCTTCCGGCTGCGCGCCCTCAAGCACTTCGAGCGCAAGCCGATGGCGCCCTGGTTCGCGACGCAGATGCCCAACCTGGACTTCGACGACATCTTCTATTACATCAAGCCCACGGGCGGGCAGGTGGACAAGTGGGAGGACCTCCCCGACGCCATCAAGAACACGTACGAGAAGCTCGGCATCCCCGAGGCTGAGCGCAAGTACCTGTCCGGCGTCACCGCTCAGTACGAATCCGAAGTGGTCTTCCACCGCAACCGCGAGGACCTCGAGGCCCAAGGGGTCTTCTTCTGCGACATGGACACGGCGGTGCGCGAGTACCCCGAGCTCGTGCGCAAGTGGTTCGGGAAGATCATCCCGCCGAACGACAACAAGTTCGCGGCGCTGAACTCGGCGGTGTGGTCGGGCGGGTCCTTCATCTACGTCCCGCCCGGGGTGAAGGTCGACATGCCACTCCAGGCCTACTTCCGCATCAACGCGGAGAACATGGGCCAGTTCGAACGGACACTGATCATCGCCGACGAGGGCTCACAGGTGCACTACATCGAGGGCTGCTCGGCGCCGGTGTACTCGACCGACTCGTTGCACTCCGCCGTGGTCGAGCTGGTGGCGCTGCCCGGCTCGAGGATCACGTACACGACGATCCAGAACTGGTCGACCAACGTCTACAACCTGGTGACAAAGCGGGCCCGGGCCGAGGCCGAGGCGCACGTCGAGTGGATCGACGGCAACATCGGCTCGCGCCTGACCATGAAGTACCCGTCGGTGTACCTGATGGGACCGAAGGCCAAGGGCGAGGTGCTGTCGGTCGCCTACGCCGGCGCCGGCCAGCACCAGGACGCCGGCGCCAAGATGTTCCACATCGCCCCCGAGACAACCTCGACCATCGTGTCCAAGTCGATCTCGAAGGACGGCGGCATCACCACCTATCGCGGCAAGGTGCACGTCGATCCCAACGCACGAGGCGCCAAGTCGTTCGTGCGGTGCGACGCACTCCTGCTCGACGACGAGTCGACCTCCGAGACCAAGCCCTACATGGAGGTCGGCGAGCGCGATGCCCGTATCGGCCACGAGGCCACCGTCTCGAAGGTGGGTGACGACCAGCTCTTCTATCTGATGAGCCGCGGTCTCTCCGAGCAGCAGGCCATGAGCATGATCGTGAACGGCTTCATCGAGCCGGTGACCCGGACCCTCCCGATGGAGTACGCGGTCGAGTGGAGCCGCCTCATTGAGCTGCAGATGGAAGGCTCGGTCGGCTGACCGACGGCAATCCCGTCTGCACCGTGGCACCATAGAAGCCGTGCCCATGCGCGAGGAGTGCGTCCATTTCCAGAGCCGTACGTACGCGTCCGGCGAGGCGGCTCGTTTCTGCGTGCTCGACCTGGCGCCCGAGGCCCCCTGGCGCTGCCCGGACAACTGCCCCTCCTACAAACGCCGGATGGCCGATGTGGGCTGGGTGCACGGCAGCCTGGTCGAGCCCGCCATCGAAGAGGAGCCCGGCACGAGTGGGCCTGACGTGGCCGAACTGCTCGAGTCGGCCGAGGACATCGTCAACGAGATCGCACCGGACGTGCTCGAGGAGGTGCGCGCCGAGGACGCTCGCCGAGAGCGCTCTGCTGGCCGCTGGTGGCGCCGGAAGCGCTGAACCCGGTCAAGCCGGAATAGCCTGGCGCATGACTCATCTCGATGTCGTCGCAGTCATCACAGCCAAGCCAGGGTCAGAGCCGGTCGTCGAGGCGGCATTGCGAGAGCTCACTGCAGCGAGCAGGCAGGACAACGGGTGTCTCTCGTACGAGCTGTTTGTCTCCGAGTCCGCTCCGGGCACGTTCATCACCGTCGAGAAGTGGCAGTCGCAGGAAGACATCGACACACATATGGCGTCACCGCACATCGCCCAGGTGATCACGGTCGCCGGGGACCACTTCGACGGGTTTCCCGCCATCCATACTCTTCGTTCGCTGGAGCCAGGCCAGCCCGGCTGACCAGGCGCGCTGGCGGGACGCCATCGTCACGCCGTCGAAAACACCGACTGCTACATTGCGCCCCGTGGGGCTGCAGCGCTTCGAGGCGATCGACTTCGACCGGTTCCACCGGGAGGAGCTTCCGTCGCTCCTCGAGCAGCGGGGACCGATCTTCTCGGACGCGGATGCCGCCGTGCTGCGACCGTTGGGCGTCAGGCTCACCGACGGCAGGGCGTACACCTACGTGCCCAAAGACAAGACGTTCTCGGTCCGGCCCTCAGTCGACGGCGCGCGGACGATTGTCGAGCTCTCGGCGGACGCCTGGTGTGAGTTCGTCTGGGAGCTCAAGACTTGTTTCGCCCTGCTGTACGCGGACCAGTTGACGGTGCGCACGGGGAGCTTCGGCCAGCTGGCGCGTTGGGAACCGCCCTTGCGGGTCGTCCTGAGTGACCAGGTGCTCTTCGATCTCGACCATCCGGTTCCAATCGAGGACGAAGCCGGACAGGTTGTGGATCTCGCGCAGAGCTTCACTCTCGACGAC
Source organism: uncultured Acidimicrobiaceae bacterium (assembly GCA_963736225.1). Taxonomy (GTDB): domain Bacteria; phylum Actinomycetota; class Acidimicrobiia; order Acidimicrobiales; family RAAP-2; genus Bog-473. Next base: position 536,886 of record CAVTOF010000005.1, read on the forward strand.
CCCGTCGCGGCAACGCAGGCCTTCTTGGACCGGGCGGGGTTCGTGCACCTCCGAGGCGTTTTTGACGCGGCCGAGGTCGCGACCCTGAATGCCGACGTCGACGACGCGCTCTGCCGGGCGCGGCCCGACGATCGCAAGTCGTGGTGGACGACGGTCGACGGGCGCGAGGTCTGCAACCGGATCAACTACCTGAACGAGGGGTCTCCGCGTATCGCCGCGCTTGGCGCCGACCCCCGCCTCGTCGCCATCGCCGCGCTGGGGGCTCCCGATCTGCGTGACGCCTACGATCGTCTCGACGGTAACGGCGTCGTCATCAAGGTCCCCGGCTCCGAAGGCGGCCTGGCCGACCTTCCGTGGCACCGCGACTGCGGCATGGGCGGCCACCCGGTGAAGTGCCCCATGCTCAATGTCGGGATCCAGCTCGATCCGGCGACCGAGGACACCGGGCAGCTCGAGATGATCCCTGGCTCGCATCGAGGCACCTCTCGGCTTCCGAATGCAGACGAGGCGACGCGCCACCACGTGGTGTCGGTCACCACGGAGCCAGGTGACGTCACCGTGCACTTCGGCCATACGCTCCACGCGGCACCACCGCCGAAGGACCGGCGTGCCTCTGGGCGGCGAGCGCTCTACCTCTCGTTCGTGCCCCCGCTGACCTTCGAGATGGTCGGACCCGGACAGGGCTACAACGACGTGCTCTTCACCAGGAGCGAGGGGCGGGTCCAGCACGCCGACGAGTTCGTCTGAGACACAGGACGATGTCGCTCAGCCTTGCGCAGCAGGAACGCCAGACCATCTGCGACCTCTTCGTCGAGCGTGGCCCCGAGGCGCCAACGCTGTGCGAGGGGTGGCGCACGGTCGATCTCGCAGCGCACCTTGTCGTGCGCGAGCGGCGGCCCGACAGCGGCCCTGGGCTGGTCTGGCCCCCGCTGGCCGGCTACACGGAGAAGGTACGGCAAAGGGTCCGGGACCGGATGCAGTGGGGACAGCTCGTCGAGACAGTGCGGCGGGGACCGCCATGGGTCTTGCGTCCCTTCGACGGGCCGATGAATACGGTCGAGTTCTTCATCCATGTGGAAGACGTTCGTCGAGCCGGCGGCGAGAGCTGGGAACCCCGTCCGATTTCATCGGAGTTCGCTGATGCGCTGTGGGCGCGGGTAGGGCCCGGCGGGATGGCGAAGAAGGTCCCCGCCACGGTCGTCCTCACCTCGCCCCGACGAGAAGAGAAGGTGGCGGGCAGCGGGCCACGCCTCACCGTTGCCGGCGATCCGGGAGAACTCGTGATGTTCGGCGCCGGCCGCCAAGGGGCGACACGGGTGGAGATCGACGGGGACGAGGCCCTCGCGACGCAGTTGCGTACAGCGTCGCTCGGGGTCTGACCGCTTCACGACAGCACGACAGCACGACAGCACGAGAGCACGAGAGCACGAGAGAGCCGAAGAAATGGACACGATTCCGGCACTCGACGCAGGTCAGGTCCGCTTCGACGAGACCGTCGACGTGCTCGTGGTGGGCCTCGGTGTCGCCGGCGCGTCCGCCGTCGTCGCAGCACGCCAAGCGGATGCCGAGGTCCTGGCCGTCGAGCGGAGCACGGGGGTCGGGGGGACCTCCGCCCAGTCCGGTGGACTGGTCTATTTGGGTGGTGGGACGCCACTGCAGGAGGCCTGCGGCTTCGAGGACTCACCGGAGAACATGGCGGCCTTCCTTCGGTCCGCCCTCGGGCCCGGAGCCGACACTGAGCGAATCGATGCCTACTGCGGGGGATCCGTCGACCACTTCGACTGGCTCGTCTCAGTCGGGGTGCCGTTTCGCGCCGCCTTCTGTGACGAGCCGAACCGCGAATCGGCGGATGACGCGGGGTTGCTCTTCAGCGGAGGCGAAGACTCATACCCATTCGACGAGATCGCAGACCCGGTCCCGCGCGGCCACAAGCCGCAGTGGATCGATTCCGCCGGCGGCTTCCTGATGGAATGCCTCGGGAAGGCCGTGACGGCCAGCGACGCGCGCGTCGTGGCCGATGCCCGGGCCGAGGCCCTCGTCGTCGGCGGCGGGGAAGTCGTCGGGGTCCAGGTGCGGACCGAAGAGGGTCTGCGTGCCGTCCGGGCCCGGGGCGGGGTGGTTCTGGCGGCGGGTGGGTTCATCCACAACGAGTCCATGGTCGCCGAGTACTGCCCACGAGCTCACGTACCCGATCCCGCCTGGCGGATCGGCACCTCGAACGACGATGGCCGCGGCATCAAGATGGGCGTGGGTGCCGGTGCGGCTGCGACCAGGCTCCATGCGTTCGAGTGTGCACTGCCCCTCGGGCCGCCGCACCGTCTCGCACGGGCCATCCTCGTCAACAGCCACGGCGAGCGGTTCATCAACGAGGACACCTACACGGGTCGGATCGGACACCACGCCCTCTGTGACCACGACGGCTTCGTCTACATGATCACTGACGACGTGATCCACGAGCCCAACCTCATCGGTCTCCGCATCGGCCACGCCGCGACGACCCCCGAGGAGCTGGCCGAGGACCTCGGTCTCCCGCCCGATGCGCTCGGGCGCACGGTACGCGAATACAACGACGCCGCTTCCCGCGGCGAGGATCCGGCTTTCCACAAGCGCGCACCGTATCTTCAGCCGATCGGCGTCCCGCCGGCGAGCGGCATCGGTGCCGTCGACCTGCGCGTCGACCACGGCGCCATCTACGCGACGTTCACGTTGGGCGGTCTCGTCACCGATGCGGATGGGGCGGCGCTGGACCACGAGGGTCGGCGCATTCCTGGTCTCTACGCCGTGGGCCGGACGGCCGCCAGCCTCGCCGCGCAGCATTACGCCAGTGGCATCAGCCTCGGTGACGGCTCGTTCTTCGGACGACGCGCGGGCCACCACGCGGCCGCCAGGGCCGGCACGCGGTAGGGGCGCCGAGCCTCAGCTAACGCCCGGTGAACTTCGGGGTGCGCTTTTCGATGAACGCGGTCACCGCCTCGGTGAGGTCGTCTGACGCGAGCATGCCGGCGTTCCAGGTGGCCACGTAGTCGAGGCCTTCCGCGACGGTCTTCGTTTCGTTGGCCGCAAGGACGGCCTTGGTGCCCTGGACCGCGATCGGGGAGTTGGCGGCAATTTCCGCCGCCAGGGCTTGGGCCGCCTTGAGAACCCCTTCGGCGTCGGCCGCCACGTCGTTCACCAAGCCGATCTCTTTCGCCCGGTCCGCACTGATGTCCTTGGCCGTGTAGGCGAGCTCAGCCAGGTGCCCGGCGCTGATGATGGCCGGCAGACGCTGCAGGCTGCCCAGGTCGGCGACGATGGCCATCTTCGCCTCCCGCACGGAGAACACCGCCTCGGCCGAGGCCAGGCGGATGTCGCACGCGGCGATCAGGTCGACCCCGCCGCCGATGCAGTAACCGTGGACCGCCGCGATCACGGGCTTGGGGCACCGCGCGACCGCGGTGATGGCGCTTTGGAGCCGCAGGACCTCGGTGCGGGCACCTCTGGCCCGCGCCGCCATGGACTGGGCGGACTGCGGGGAGCGTTCCGCTGTCGAGGCGCCCTCCCCGTCCACACTGCTCCCGCCGCTCAGGACACTGCCCATGGCCTTGAGGTCGAGGCCCACGGAGAAGTGCGGTCCCTTGGCGGCGATCACCACGGCACGAACCTCCGAGGCGGCGCTCACCGTGGCCATCGCGAGGGGAAGGTCGCGCCACAGGTCCATGCCCATGGCGTTGCGCGCCTCGGGCCGGTCCAACCAGACCGTCGCCACGTGTTCGTCCTGCTGAATACTGAGCACCGGCGACTCGAAATTGGCCATGTCTCCCATGTCCACGAAGGCTAACCGCCTGGTAGGAGACCTTGATGCGGACCAGTAGAGTGCATGGGCCGCACGCGCACCCGAAAGAGGAGCCGCCTGCGCACCCGAAAGAGGAATTGACCCTGTCCACGTTCAGCGCCGAGGCGTCCGCCGGCCTCCCAGGACCGGACTGGCTCCGCCAGCGCCGGGCCGCCGGTCACGCGGCGTTCTCGGAGACGTCCCTCCCTTCCGAGGGAGAAGAGGTCTGGCGTTACACGCCGATTGACCACCTCGCCCTGGAGGAGTTCAGCCCGGCCGTGGGCGATGCTGCGGTACCCCCGGAAGCGAACGACCTGCTGTCGTCGCTCGCGTCGGAGATCGGTACGCCCTGCGGCCACGGTGCTCGTGCACAACGGCCGTGCGCAGGCGACTGACGGTCTCGGGGGCCGGAGCACCCTTCAGCGTCGGGAACGCCGAGGACGTCGAGGCTGCACACGACATGCTCGGATCGGTGCAGCATGGCGGGGACGCGCTGGTTCGGCTCAATGACGCGTTCGCGCCCGACCCGGTGTTCCTCGACGTCCCTGCCGGCACTCGCGTCACCGGGCCCGTCCTTGTCGTGCACTGGTGCGACGCGGGAGTTGCCGTCTTCCCCCGGCTGTGTGTCCGTGCGGAGGAGAGCGCGTCCGTCTCGGTCATCGAGGTCTTTGCCGGTGCGCCAGGCGCCGCGCGCTCACTGGTGGTGCCGGTCACGGAGTTGTCCGGCGCCGACCGTGCCAGCCTGTCGTACCTCTCGGTCCAGATCCTGGGCGAGGCGGCGTGGTCGATCGGGCGGCTTGCCGCTCGCGGTAGCGCCGAGTCGAGGACGCGCACGTTCACGGTCGGGCTCGGGTCCGCCTACGGCAGGGTGCGCGCCGACGTCACTCTCGACGGCAAGGAGGGGTCCTGCGAAGTGCTCTCCGCGTACCTCGGCGACAGGGAGCAGGTGCACGACATCCGCACCCTGCAGGACCACGCGGCGCCCCGCACGACGAGCGAGCTCCTGTGTCAGGGTGCGATAGCCGGGAAGTCGCGCTCGGTGTACAGCGGTTTGATACGAGTCCACCGCGGCGCCGTCCGCAGCGACGCCCGGCAGACGAACCACAACCTCGTCCTGGACGAGGGTGCGCACGCCGATTCGGTGCCGAATCTCGACATCCTCGAGAACGACGTGAAGTGCTCGCACGCATCGACCGTCGGACCAATCGACGAGGATCAGCGCTACTACATCGAGTCGCGGGGCGTGGTCCCCGAGGTCGCGGAGGGCCTCATCGTGAGCGGTTTCTTCGACGCCATCATCGACCGCGGCCCTGTCCCCGAGGTCACTCCCTTCCTCCGGCGCGAAGTACACAGCCGGCTCGAAGCGGCGCTCGGCAGGCCGGTGGTGGCCGCACGTGCCTGAGACCCCCGAGACCCCCGGGACCCCCGGGACCCCTGAGACCGTGACGTTGTGCGCGGTCGACGACCTCGCTCCCGGCGAGGCCCGCCGCTTCGACGTCGGCGACCACCGGGTCGCACTGGTCCGCATCGGTGACGAGTTCCACGCCATCGACGACGAATGCAGCCACGAGGATTACTCGTTGTCCGAAGGTGAAGTTTGGCCCGATGAGTGCGAGATCGAATGCCCGCGCCATGGCAGCACGTTCGACCTGGTGACCGGCGAGCCCTGCTCCCTGCCGGCGACCCAGCCCGTCGCCGTCTACAAGGTCGAGGTCGCCGACGGCATGGTCTCGGTGGTGCTGCCGTGAGCGAGGTCCACGTGCTCGAGGTCACCGGGCTGCACGCGTCGGCGGGCGGTCGCGAGGTGCTGCACGGGGTCGACCTCACGGTGCGCAGCGGCGAGGTCCACGTGATCATGGGGCCCAACGGCTCGGGCAAGAGCACGCTGGCGCACGCCCTGATGGGGCGGCCGGGCACCGAGGTGACGGCCGGTTCCATCACGATGGACGGGCGTGAGCTCACCGGCTTGCCGGCCTGGGAGCGCGCCCGAGCCGGGCTCTTCTTGGCCCTCCAGCACCCCGTCGAAGTGCCCGGTGTCGGCCTGCCGTCGCTGCTCGCCGCGGCGGGAGCGGGAGCGGGCGGCACGCTCGCCGAGCGAATGGCCGAGGAGGCACAGGCCGTCGGACTGGACACCAAGCTGCTGACCCGCCCACTCAATGTCGACCTCTCCGGTGGGGAGCGCAAGCGCACCGAGATGGTGCAGCTCGGCGTGCTGCGCCCCGCTATCTGTGTCCTCGACGAGATCGACTCGGGTCTCGATGTCGACGCGTTAGGCGAGGTCGCGCGCCGGTTGCAACTGGCGACGACGGAGTGGGACGTCGGGATCCTCGCCATCACGCACTTCAACCGCTTCCTGTTGGAGCTCGAGGCAGACCTCGTGCACGTCATGATCGACGGGCGTATCCGTGCGACCGGTGATGCGGCGCTGGCGCTGCAGCTCGAGCAGACCGGCTACGCCGAGTACCTGGATATTCGCTGAGAAGGCCGCACGGACGCCCTGGGCGCGCAACGTAACCGGCGCAACACGGCCTGCCCCCAAATTCGTAGGGGTGCTTGGTACCGTACATAGGCATGGCGAACGGTCGTCCACCGGGCGACGAATCGAGCCGCTCATCCCGCAGACCTGGTGGCCGCAGCGCGAACCATGACGGGTTGGCCAGCCTCGGCCGCCAGATGCAGACGGGTGGCGGCGAGGGCAGCGCAGCCAACGAGTCGGGGCTGCGTTCGCTCGGTGCGCGCATCGACGTGTCGAGTGGGAAGTCCAGGACCCGGCGGAACGGCAAGCCGCGCTGGAGCGCGCGCAAGAGGGTGGTCGTCTCACTCCTCGGCGTCGTCGTCCTTCTGGTGGCGGTGGCGGGCGGCAGCTACGGCTACTTGTGGTACCGCTACGACCAGATCAACAAGGTCCACATCAGCGACGAGGTCGCCGTGCAAAGCGGTGCACCCTTCACGATCTTGGTCATCGGATCGGACACCCGTGTGGGCGAGAGTGCTGCCGCCGCACAGGCCTTCGGGTCTGCGTCGGAGGTCACCGGGCAGCGCAGCGACGTCGTCCAGCTCTGGCGGGTGACGCCGGCCACGAAACAGATACAGATCATGTCCATCCCGCGCGACACCGTCGTGACGATGCTGCCGCCCGACAACTCGCAGTTCGGTACCTACAACCGGATCAACTCCTCGTACAACTCCGGTGCGAACCAGCTGGTGAAGACGATCACCGCCAACTTCGGGATTCAGATCAACCACGTCGTCCAGGTCGACTTCTCGGGATTCCAGGACGCCGTGCAGGCGCTGGGCGGCGTCTACATGAACTTCCCGTACCCGGCCAAGGACGCCTACTCGGGCCTCGACATCACCACGCCAGGGTGTCAGTTGCTGAACGGCGCCCAGGCGCTCGCCGTGGCGCGCGCACGGCACTACGAGTACTACGCGAACGGCTACTGGCAATACGACGGCACGAGCGACTTCGGCCGGATCCAACGCCAGGACGTCTTCATCAAGGCGATGATGAGCGCGGCCAAGTCGAAGCTGAACCCGCTGACGATCAACGCCTTCATCGGCTCTCTCCACGAAGGCATCACGATCGACGACGGCTTCGGTTTCAACGAGTTGATCGGCCTGGCCCTGACCTACCACTCCTTCGACCCGACGAGTCTGCAGGGTGAGACGTTGCCCACCGAGGCGGCCAACGGCTTCGGTGACCTGGGCGACGTGCTCACGGTGCAGCAGCCCGAGGCGCAGCAGATGCTGGTCGACCTCTTCGGGTCGAGCCTGGTCACACCGACGAACCCGCCGCCCGACGCCTCGGGCGTGCCCCAGCCTCCGCCCACCATCACGCCGACCACGGTGGCCCCGGCCAGCTCCGGCGCAACGAGCAGCGGAGGCACAGCGAGCGGCGCAACGACAAGCACGACGACACCGCCGCCGTCGTTCAACCCGACCAACTGCAGCCCGAGTTAGGCACCTGAGGCAGCGCACCGGAGCGGCGCGCCAGAGGGCGCCGGCCGACTACGAAGCGGTCGCCGCCACCTCGTCGAGACCCTGCGCCAGCGCGTTCCAGCTCAAGGTCGCGCACTTGATACGGACCGGGAACTTCACCACGCCTTGGAGCGCCGCCAGCTCACCCAACTTCTCGAGGTCGATCTCTTCGGGCTCACCCTCGACGACTTCGGCGCCGTTGCCGTCGTGCTGGTGCTCGTGGCCGAGCCAGGCCCCGTGGACCGACATCATTCCCTTGAAGGTGCTGATGAGCTGGCGCACCTGGTCCACCGGCTTCCCCTTCACGGCGGCGGACATCAACGACGCGGACGACTGGCTGATGGAGCAGCCGGAGCCGCCGATCTTGAGGTCGGCCAGCGTGCCGTCCTCGACGACCATGGAGATGACGACCTCGTCACCGCAGAGTGGGTTGAAGCCCTCGACCCGGTGGGCCGGTGGCGAATCGAGCTCGCCGCGGTTTCGGGGCGAGCGATAGTGGTCGAGGATGATCTCGCGGTACAGCTCTTCGAGGTCGGCCATCAACCGAATAATCTACCGGCCTCGAGCAATCCCTCGATCAGCACCTCGATGTCCTGCTCGTCGCTGAAGAGGGACAACGAGGCCCGCGCTCGTCGCCTGCACACCCAGCTTTCGCATGAGGGGCTTGGCGCAGTGATGGCCCGGCCGGACGCAGACGCCGAACTGGTCGAGCACCTGGGCCAGGTCGTGTGCATGCACGTCCCGGTATGCGATGGACAGGACGCCGCCGCGGTCGGGCCCGGCCGGCGGCCCGAAGACCCGCACGTCTGAGCCGAGCTTCTCGTCGAGGCGGGCGAGGGCGTGGTTGGTGAGCGCCAGCTCGTGGGCACGGATGCGGTCCATGCCGATGTCGCTCAGGTACGCGAGTGCCGCGGTCAGCCCCACCGCCTCGGCAATGGGCGGAGTGCCGGCCTCGAAGCGGGCGGGCGGGGGAGCAGGGCGGAAGGAGTCCAGCTTGACGTCGAGGATCATGCCGCCGCCGCCCAGGAACGGCGGCATGGCCTCGAGGAGGTCGGCCCGGCCCCAGAGCACGCCGATCCCGGTGGGCCCCATTGTCTTGTGCCCCGAGAAGGCGATGAAGTCGGCGCCCAGTTGTGTCACGTCCGCCGGGACGTGGGGGACCAGCTGCGCACCGTCGACCACGACGACCGCGCCGGCGCCGTGCGCGGCGTCGGCCACCAGGCGTACCGGGTTGATGGTGCCGAGCACGTTGGACATGGCGGACACGGCCGCGACCTTCACGCCGAAGACCAGGCGCTCCAGGTTGTCGAGGACGAGCCGCCCGTTCCCGTCGACGGGGATGTAACGCAGGTCGAGCCCGCCCAGCTCCTCGGAGAGGAGCATCCAGGGGACGATATTGGAGTGGTGCTCCATCTCGGTGAGCAGCACGGCGTCGCCCTTGCGCAAGTTGGCGCGGCCCCAGCTCTGCGCGACCAGGTTCAGCGATTCGGTGGTGTTCTTGGTGAAGACGATCTCGCGTGCGGGGTCCGGCGCGCCGAGGAAACGGCCGGCCGCCACCCGGGCCTGCTCGTACAACGCGGTGGCCTCCTCGGCGGTGGCGTACACCCCGCGGTGCACGTTGGCGTGCGAGACCTCGTAGTAGCGCGACATGGCGTTGATCACGGACTGGGGCTGGAGCGCGGAAGAGGCTGAGTCGAGATAGACGATCGGCCGCTCGTTCACCGTCCGTGCCAGCAAGGGGAAGTCCTTGCGCAAGGCCTCGGTGTTGAGGGGGGTCGGCGTCCCCATGGTGCCGTCGCTGTCGCTCATCGCTCCCTCACCGTCCCCCTCGTCGTCATCGCCATGCCTCGTATCCTTTGGTCTCGACCACTTGCGCCAGCTCGGGCCCGCCGCTGGCGACGACGCGCCCGTCCACCAAGATGTGCACCGCGTCGGGGACGAGCTCGGTCAAGAGGCGTTCGTAGTGCGTGATGGCGAGCACGCCGAGCTCGGGACGCGCCTCGCGCACGGCACGCACGCCGCGCCCGACCACCCGCAGCGCGTCGATGTCGAGCCCCGAGTCGGTCTCGTCGAGCACCGCGACCAGCGGCTCGAGCAGCGCCATCTGGAGGATCTCGTTGCGCTTCTTCTCGCCGCCGCTGAAGCCCTGGTTCAGGTGGCGGCTGGCGAAGGAGGTGTCCATGCCGAGGCGGTCCATCCACTCGGTCATGAGCACGCGCACCTCGAGCACCGAGACTTCCTCGTTCTTGCGCGTGGCCATGGCCTGGCGCAGGAACTGGGTCACCGACAGCCCCTCGATCGCCTCTGGATACTGGAAGGCCAAGAAGAGCCCGGCCTTGGCGCGGACATCGGTCGGCCAGGCGGTCACGTCCTCGCCGTTCAGCAGGATGCTCCCTGCCGTGACGGTGTAGGCGGGATGGCCCAGCAGGGCACCCGCCAGGGTGGATTTCCCCGCGCCGTTGGGCCCCATCAGCGCGTGCACCTCGCCGGCCCCGACGGTCAGGTCGACGCCGCGCAGGATGGCGCCGTCCTCGGCCGAGACGTGCAGGTTGCGGATCTCGAGCAGTGGCGGCGTCGCTCCCATTCCTAAAAGCTTATCGTTTTGGTCGGGTTTTGAGGACAGCCCGCCGCCCCGGTTCGCAGCAACTCGTCCTGGCGGCCCCCAACGGCACGCCTGCGGGCCGCGTCACCAGCCCCGGTCCACCCATTCGGCCAGGTGGGGGGACTCGTTGCCCACGGTGGTGGCGTCGCCGTGGCCGGGCAGCACCAGGGTGTCGGGACTGAACTTCGCGAAGATCCGGCGGTCGATGGAGTCGATGATGGTGGGGAAGTCGCCGCCCTCGAAGGAGGTGTTCCCCGGGCCGCCGGGGAAGAGGGTGTCGCCGGTGAAGAGGAGGTTCGTGCCCTCCACGGCGAAGCAGATGGAGCCCGGCGTGTGACCCGGGGTGGCCAGCGTCGTGATGCGCAGATCCCCCACCGACAGCGTTTCGTCGTCGTCGAGGATGAGGTCGTAGCTCGGCAGCATGCCCGCGTCGGCGCTGGTCACGGCTACCGAGTAGCCGGCGTCGCGCACCGCCGGCACAGCCTGGATGTGGTCCCAGTGCCCGTGCGTCTCGACGACCGAGCGCACGCCCAGCCGCTGGCAGATCTCGAGCAGGGCCTCGTGCTCGTTGGCGGCGTCGATCAGCATCGCGTCACCCGTCCGGCGGCAACGGAGAACGTAGACGTTGTTGTCCATGGGGCCCACCACGATCTGATGGACCTCCGCTGCCGCGTCGCTCCAGATCTCCTTCAGCTGTCCCATGGCTCCAGCGTGACACACCCGCAGGCCTTCTGGTCGCAGAGGCGCCGGGTCTGGTAGACACCCACGTGGAGCAGCGACGGAGACCAAGAATCGCCGCAGGCAGCAGAGGAGCCCAGGCATGAATTTCGCCTTCAGTGACGAGCAGGACGAACTGCGCGCCTCGGTGCGCCGGTTCCTCGCCGAGAAGTCGCCCGAGACCGAGGTGCGCCGCCTGATGGACACGGAGGAGGGCTACGACCCGGCCGTGTGGAGCCAGATGGCCGACCAGCTGGGCCTGCAGTCCCTGACCATCCCCGAGGAGTTCGGCGGCTCGGGCTTCACCTACGTCGAGCTGCTCGTCGTGCTCGAGGAGATGGGCGCGGCGCTCTTGTGTGCGCCGTTCTTCTCCTCGGTTGCCCTGGGGGCCAACGCCCTGTTGACCTCGGGCGACGACGAGGCGAAGAAGAGCTATCTGCCCGGCATCGCGTCGGGCGAGACGATCGCCACCCTTGCCATCACCGAGGACAACGGCAAGTGGGACTTCAGCGGGATCGAGTGCAGGGCGGAGAAGAAGGGCGACAGCTGGGTCCTGAACGGCCACAAGATGTTCGTGATCGACGGCCACGTCGCCTCCCTGATCATCGTGGCGGCCCGCACCGCGGCGGGGGTGTCGCTCTTCGCCGTCCAGGGCGAGGCGCCGGGACTGACCCGCACGTCGCTGCCGACGATGGACCAGACGCGCAAGCAGGCTCGCCTCGAGTTCTCCGACACGCCGGCTGCGCTCATCGGCACCGACGGTGGCGCCGAGCCGGGCCTCACCAAGACGCTCGACCTGGCAGCCGTGGCGCTGGCCGCCGAGCAGGTCGGGGGTGCGCAGCACGTGCTCGATGCCTCGGTCGAATACGCCAAGACCCGGATCCAGTTCGGGCGGCCCATCGGCAGCTTCCAGGCCATCAAGCACAAGTGCGCCGACATGCTGCTCGAGGTCGAGTCGGCCAAGTCGGCCGCGTACTACGCGGCCTGGGCCGCGGCCGAGGACTCCGACGAGCTCCCGGTCGTCGCCTCCCTGGCCAAGTCCTACTGCTCCGAGGCCTACTTCCACTCGGCGGCGGAGAACATCCAGATCCATGGCGGCATCGGGTTCACCTGGGAGCACCCGGCTCACCTGTATTTCAAGCGGGCCAAGTCCTCCGAGCTGCTCCTGGGCGACCCCTCCTACCATCGCGAGCTGCTGGCCCAGCGGATCGGGATCTGAGGATCCGCGGGGCTCACCGGCCCGAGGTCCCCGGACCCGGCACGAGGATCTGAGGTGCAGGGCCCCTTCCGGCTCCGGCCCGGTCCGAGCGGTGACCTGGCGCTGTACGCCAGCACGACGAGCCCCGGTGCGCCGGTGCGCGGCCATCTGGTGCTGTGCCACGACCTGCCGCGGCCACGGGGGTCGGCGGCAGACGTCGGGCTGACGTTTCCCGCGCTGGCCGACCGCTTGACCCGCGAGTCGGGCTGGCGGGTCGTGACCGCCACGCTGCGCGGCGCCGGCGAATCCGAGGGCGACTTCTCGCCCATGGGCTGGCTGGAGGACCTGACCTTCGCAGCCGACGAGGAGATTCCCGAGTCCTCGCCCCGCTTCGTCGTCGGCTTCGGCTTCGGCGGTGTGTTGGCGCTGCACCTGGCCGCCCGCGACGAGCGGGTCGCCGGCGTGGCCTGCTTGGGGACACCGGCCGGGCTGGCATCGCTGGTGCCGGACCCCGTCGACCTCCTCACCCATTGCCGCCGGACCGGGGTCATCACGACGGACGGCTTCCCGGCCTCGGTCGAGGCCTGGTCCAAGGAGCTCTCGTTCCTGCACCCGGCCGAGGATGCGGCGCTGCTCAAGGGTCGCCCGCTGCTGCTGGCCCACGGGGCCAACGACCCCGACGTGCCCGTGGCGGAGGCCCGCGCGCTCGCCGACGCCGCGACCGGACCCTCCGAGCTCCATGTCGTGCTGGGCGCCGGCCACTGGCTCCGCGCCGACCCGCGAGCGATCGCCATCCTGGTGGGCTGGCTGGAGCGGCGCCACTGACGTCTCGGTCCGCCAGGGTCACCGGCGCCCAACAGGCTCCGGGTTCACAACTCTGGGCGCTCGATCTCAACCCCGGTCCTGCCCCCGCCGACACAGGTGGTGATGTCAGAGGTCGCCCTTCTCCACGGCGGGTTCGTGCCGCCGCCCGCTCTGGTGCTGGTACCCGAGCCCTCCGGCGCGGCCGTCGCGGCCGAGTCCGGGGTCGTGGTTGACCTGTTCGCCGGCGGCGAGGAGCAGCCGGTCAGGCCGCCGGTGGCGCGCTACTCAACGCTCGATCGATCGCGTCCCGTAGGGCCCGCGCCGCGTGGCGAGGGTCGGGCGCCTGGGTCAGGTAGCGCACCACGACGAAGTGCCGGACACCGCCCGCCGTCAGCGCGGGGATCTTCTCAGGGCGCACGCCGCCGGTCACAAAGACGGGAACACTGGCACGTGCGCTGGCCAGACTGACGTAGTCGGTGCCCGTGCCGGGCCGCCCGGGCTTGGTCGGCGTCGGCTCCACCGGACCAGCCGAGAGGTAACTGACGTCTTCGCCCAACGCGCCGGCGAGGTCCTCGGGCGAATGGGTCGACAGGCCGACGATGGCCTCGGGACCGAGGATGCGACGGGCCAGTGAGACGGGCGCGTCGTCCTGACCCAGGTGCACGCCGTCGGCCCCGGCTTCGAGCGCGAGATCCGGACGGTCGTTCAGGACGAAGGGCACGCCGAACGCACGGCACACGCCGGCGGCGATCGTCGCCCGTTCGAGGAGCGGTCGCGCGTCGAGTGTCTTGTCGCGCAGCTGCACCACGTCGACGCCCCCCTCGATACACGCCGCGACGAACGCGGCCAAGTCCGGCCGGTCCGGCGTGCAGAGGTAGAGGTGTCGTCCGGTGAGGTCGAGGCGCCCGCTCACGCGTCGGCGCGGGCCTTCGCCTTCAGAGCCCGCTTGGCGGCCCGCACCTTCTCGAGGCTCTTGGGGTCAGTGATGTCGGCCACCGAGAGGTGGCTCCCTTCGGCGCCGTAGGGAGCCGTGGCCTCGCGCCAGCCCGTCGGGTGCACGCCGAGCTGCTTGCCGAGCAGCGCGCCGAAGATCTTGGCCTTCTGCTCGCCGAAGCCGGGCAGCGCGCGGAGGCGGCTCACCAGTTCGTCGCCGCTGCGCACGCCCTTCCAGATGTCCTCGGCCCGGCCTCCGTACTCCTCCGCGATAGCCCGGCACACCTCCTGCACACGGCCGGCCATGGAGCCCGGGAAGCGGTGCAGCGCCGGTCGCTCCTTGAACGCAGCGGCGAGCTCGTCGGGGTCCATGGCGGCGATGGCGGCGGCGTCGAGCGGGCCGCCCAGCCGGCGGGCCAGCTCGGCCGGCGACGAAAAGGCCTTCTCGATCGTGACCTGCTGGTCGAGCACCATCCCGATCACGAGTGCGAGCGGGGACTCCGAGATGACCCTGTCCGACTCGGGATCCTGGGCGAGCCGGAGCGTGGTCGTGGCCATGAACCCGACTCTACCGCCGGCGCATTTTTGCCCCGAGCCAGGTCGCGGGCAGACTCTCGCCATGCACATCCCGGCCAAGGTCGACTACGGCATCCGCGCCCTCCTGGCGCTGGCCGCCGCCGGGACGCCCCAGACGGCCGAATTCCTGGCTGGCGAGCAGGGCCTTCCGCCGCGCTTCTTGGGCGCCATCCTGGCCGACCTCCGCCGGGCGGGGGTGGTCGCGAGCCAACGGGGCGCCGAGGGCGGGTACCGCCTGGCCCACGACCCCGACGCCATCACCATTGCGGATGTCATCCGCGCCCTCGACGGCCCGCTTGCCGAAGTGCGCGGCTTCCGCCCCGAGGCCACCAACTACGACGGCGCCGCCGAGAACCTCCAGCAGGTGTGGGTGGCAGTGCGCGCCAGCCTGCGCTCGGTGCTCGAGAAGGTGACGTTGACGGACGTGATCACCGGGAACCTGCCGACCAACGTGCAGAAGATGGTGACCGATCCCGATGCCTGGGTCGCCCACTGAGCCCGCCGGCGGACCACCCGTCGCCGTCTCGTCGGCGCACTACCTGTGGTTCGTCGACCTGGCGCTGAGCGGGATGGCATCCATCGTCGAGGGACTCGGCGACGACATGGCCAACCGGCGCCCGCTCTTCCGCGACGCCAACTCACCGTTCATGATCCTGACCCACTGCCTCGGCGTCATGGAGTTCTGGGCCGGCGCCACTGTGGCCGAACGGGCCGTGCAGCGCGACCGGGCCGCGGAGTTCGCGGCACGCGGCGACGTGGCCGGGCTGCTCCGCCGCACCGAGCAGGCCCGCCGCCGGCTGCACGAGGACATGGTCGACTTCGACACCTGGGCCGCACCGGCCGGCGTGCAGCGCAACCCGGCGGACCCGAACCCCTACCACGAAGCCAAGGGCGCCGTGTTGCTCCACATCCTCGAGGAGTTGTTCCAGCATCTGGGCCAGATGGAGATCACGCGCGACGCCCTCGTGGCGGCCGGCCGGCGATGACCGCCGACGCGGGGCGCGACGTCCCTCTCGCCTGCGACCTCGATGCGGGATCGCTGGCGGCGCGGGTGGACGAATGGCGCCAGCTGGTCGCGTCAGCCGTCGTGTCGGTAGAGCCGGGGCCGACTTCGGTGCGTCTTGCGCTCGCCGACTCCGACGACGCGCTCGTCGCGGCGGCGTCGCTCGGCCGGCGCGAGAAGCAGTGCTGCGCGTTCTTCGACGTGTCGATCGACATCGGGCCAGCACAGCGCGCGCTGGTGCTCGCCGTGCCCGAGGGTGCGGAGGAGGCGCTGGCCACGTTCGTGGCCATGCTCACCGGGTGACGACCGACCGCGCGCCGACCGTGTGAAGGCGCTGGCGACCGGGCTCAGATCCTGAACGGAGCGACTCGCTCAGGGTCGATCCCGGCCTCGGCGATGGCCGCCGACACCGTGGCGGGATCGATGCTTCCCCGGCTGGCCAGCTGCTGGAGCACCGCGATCACCAGATGGGCGGCGTCCACCTCGAAGTACGAGCGCAGGGCATCCCTGGCATCGGAGCGGCCGAAACCGTCGGTGCCCAAGGAGGAGTAGGGCCGCTCGACGAAGCGCGAGACCTGGTCGGGCACCGAGCGCATGTAGTCGGTGATGGCGACGACGGGATCGAGTCCCGTGCCCAGCGCAGCCGTGATGCGGGCGGTACGCGGCGGCTTCTCGGGATGTAGTCGGTTCCAGCGCTCGGCCTCGAGGGCGTCGGTGCGCAGGTTGGTCCACGAGGTGACGGCCCAGGCGTCCGCGCTCACGTCGTAGCGCTCGGCCAACAGCCGCTGGGCCTCGAGCGCCACGCTCCACATCGGTCCCGAGAAGCAGAGCGAGGCGCGCAGGTCCCCCTTCCCCTTCGTCGTGGGCGCCGGGGCGAAGCGGTAGATGCCGTCGATGATGCCGCGCCGAATGGCCGCACCCTCCTCCCGCTCCGGCAATCGGGGCATGGGATAGGTCTCGTTGTACAGCGTCAGGTACCAGAAGCGGTCCTTGGGGTGGGCACCGAGGATCTCGGTCACCGCCTCTTCCATGATCACGGCGACCTCGTAGGCGAACGACGCGTCGTAGACCACGGCGGCGGGGTTGGCGGAGGCGAGGAGCGGCGACTGCCCGTCGTCGTGCTGGAGGCCCTCGCCCATGAGCGTCGTCCGCCCGGCGGTGCAGCCGGCGAGGATGCCCCGGCCCCGCATGTCGCCGAGCGCCCAGGCCAGGTCGCCGACGCGCTGGAAGCCGAACATCGAATAGAAGAGGTAGACGGGCAGCATCGGCTGGCCCCATGTCGCGTAGGCCGTGGCCAGCGCGATGAACGAGGACAGCGCCCCCGCCTCGGTGATGCCCTCCTGGAGGACCTGGCCCGAAGAGCTCTCGGCGTAGTTGAGCGGCAGGTCGGCGTCCACCGGGACGTAGTTCTGACCGTCCGGCGCGTAGATCTTGGCCTCGGCGATGAGCGGCTCCAGTCCGAAGGTCCG
Source organism: uncultured Acidimicrobiaceae bacterium (assembly GCA_963736225.1). GTDB lineage: Bacteria > Actinomycetota > Acidimicrobiia > Acidimicrobiales > RAAP-2 > Bog-473. Next base: position 553,977 of record CAVTOF010000005.1, read on the forward strand.
AGCCTCGTCCGACACGATCGGCGCCACGAGCGGTCCGACGGTGGGGTCGCGCACCAAGTTGCGCAGCAAGCGGGCGAACACCATGGTCGTGGACACCGACTGCTTCCCCGAGCCTGCGGCGAACTCTTCGAACACCTTGGCATCGGGGCGCAGCGCGGGTGCCGGCCGCACGATCCGGATGGGCAGGGGGCCGTCGAGCACGCGGCCGCGGGCGCGCAGGTACTGCATCGCGTCGGAGGCCTCGGCCGGCCTGATGTAGGGCGGCTCGCCGGACTCGAGCGCCGAGTCCGGGATGTCGTCGGTCAGGTACAGGCGGTCGCGCAGCGTGCGCTGCTGCGCCTTGGTCATCTTCTTGATCTGATGCGTCGCGTTGCGGGCCTCGATCTCGGGGCCGAGCGTCCAGCCCTTGATCGTCTTGGCCAGGATGACCGTCGGGGCACCGCGCTGCTCGGTGGCCAACTTGTAGGCGGCGTAGAGCTTTCGGTAGTCGTGCCCGCCCCGGGGGAGCGACACCAGCTCGTCGTCGCTCAGGTGCTCCACCATCTTGCGCAGGCGGGGGTCGGGGCCGAAGAAGTGCTCGCGGATGTAGGCGCCCGACTCGACGGCCAGTTTCTGGTACTCGCCGTCGAGCGTGGTGTTCATGCGGTCCAGCAGGACGCCGTCGACGTCTTGGGCCAAGAGGGCGTCCCAGCGCGAGCCCCAGATGACCTTGATCACGTTCCACCCGGCGCCGCGGAACACCGCCTCGAGCTCCTGGATGATCTTGCCGTTGCCCCGGACGGGCCCGTCGAGCCGCTGCAGGTTGCAGTTGACCACGAAGATCAGGTTGTCGAGGTGCTCGCGCCCGGCGACGCCGAGGGCGCCGATGGATTCGGGCTCGTCCATCTCGCCGTCGCCGACGAAACACCAGACGCGGCTGCCGCTGGTGTCGACGAGGTGGCGCAGGTTCAGGTACCGGTTGACGTGGGCCTGGTAGATGGCGGCGATCGGCCCGAGCCCCATGGACACTGTCGGGTACTCCCAGAAGTCCGGCAGCGAGCGGGGGTGCGGATAGCTGGGCAGGCCACGGCCGCCGACCTCGTGGCGGTAGTTGTCGAGCTGGTCTTCGGTGAGGCGACCTTCGACGTAGGCGCGGGCGTAGATCCCCGGCGAGGCGTGCCCCTGGAAGAAGACCTGGTCGCCGAAGCCGCCGTCGGCCTTGCCGCGAAAGAAATGGTTGAAGCCGACTTCGTAGAGTGCCGCCGAGCTGGCGTAGGTCGAGAGGTGGCCGCCGATGCCCTCGCTGCGCGCGTTGGCCCGGGTGACCATGGCGGCGGCGTTCCAGCGGATGTAGGCGCGGATGCGCCGTTCTTGATATTCGTCGCCGGGGAACCACGGCTCGGCGTCGGCGGGGATCGTGTTGACGTAGGGCGTCGAGATGGTGGCGGGGAAGTCGACCTGCTTGGTGCGCGCCCGCTCGAGGAGCTTCATGAGCAAATAGCGCGCCCGCGCCCGGCCACGGGCATCGACGATGGCGTCAAAGGAGTCGAGCCATTCCTCGGTCTCGCCCGGATCGGTGTCAGGAACCTGGTGGCTGATCCCGTCGAACAGCATCAACCCCACGGTACCGGCACGGAGGGCTCCGCCATGACCACCAGTCGCGGGTGTTACACATTCGTCATGGCTCCCGGGCAACCACCTCTGACCGTCTACACCGACGGCGCCTGTCGCGGGAACCCCGGCCCCGGCGGGTGGGCGTGGGCCGTGCCCGATGGGCCATACGCCAGTGGGGCCGAGGCCCACACCACCAATCAGCGCATGGAGATCGCAGCGGTGCTCGAGGCCCTGCGTGCCCTCACGCCGGAGACGCCGGGCCCGATCGTGGTGGTGAGCGACTCGACCTACGTGGTGAAGTGCTTCACCGACGAATGGTGGAAGGGCTGGTTCCGACGTAACTGGAAGAACGCGGCCAACAAGCCGGTCGCCAACCGCGACCTGTGGGAGCCGCTGCTCGCGCTCGCGCTGCGCGACGACGTCGACGTCAGCTTCCAGTGGGTCAAGGGACACTCGGGTGACCGCTGGAACGACCGGGTGGACGAGCTCGCCACCGAGGCGGCCGATTCCGGGGTCGGAACGAGCGGCTGAGTCGTCGTTCACAGTGACGGTGCCTGGACGGGAATCACCGGCCCGGCCGGTAGGCTGCGGCCGTACGACGCGCTGGGCGGCAGAGGACTCCATCAGGTGCGATCGAGAAGTTCGGGGAGCCGACCGGGCCGGACGACCGTGAGCACGGAGGACGAGGACAACCGATGAGCGCAGAGGACGACTTCGACATCGTCGTGATCGGCGGCGGCCCCGGCGGCTACGCCACCGCGCTCTACGGTGCCGCAGCCGGACTGTCCGTGGCCATCGTCGAGCGCGACAAGGTGGGCGGGACCTGCCTCCACCGGGGCTGCATCCCGGCCAAGGAATTCCTCGAGACGGCGTCGGTGCAACGCACCATCGAGGGGGCCAAGGACTTCGGTTTCGACATCCCCGGATTCACCGTCGACTTCTCGAGGAGCCAGGACCGCAAGATCGCGGTCGTCGACAAGCTCTGGAAGGGCCTGGCCGGGCTCCTCAAGGGCCGCAAGGTCACCACCCTGATCGGTACCGGCACGCTGAAGCCAGGGCTCCAGGTCGAGGTCGTCGACGGAGAGGACGCCGGGCGCATCATCAGCGGCCGCAACGTCGTGCTCGCCTCGGGGTCGGTGCCTCACCTGCTGCCGGGCTTCGAACTGGACGGTCGCTGGGTCATGACCTCGGACGAGTTCTTGGACCTGCGCCAGCTCCCCGCCTCGGTCGTCGTCGTCGGCGGGGGCGTCGTCGGTTGCGAGTTCGCCTCGCTGCTCGCCGACCTCGGCTCGAAGGTCACCATCCTCGAAGCCCTCGACGGGATCCTCCCGGGGTGCGACGACGACGTGGTGCGCCTGGTGGTCCGGGCCTTCAAGAAGCGCGGCATCGACGTCGTGACCGGAGTCAAGGTGGAATCGCACAGCCCGTCGACGGACTTCACCGTCACCACGGTGACGGCGGGGCAGCAATCATGGGACGTCGAGGCCATCGTGGTGTCGGTCGGCCGGCGCCCCCGGACCGAAGGGTTGGTGGCCGACGGGGTCGGCGTCCATATCAACGAGCGCGGCTTCGTGGTGACCGACGAGTACCAACGCACCGGCGTCGAAGGCGTCTGGGCGGTCGGCGACATCGTGGCCGGGACGCCCCAGCTCGCCCACGTGGGCTTCGCCGAGGCCATCGTCGCCGTGAACAGCATGCTCGGCGAGCCCGTGGTGCCGGTCGACAACAGCAAGGTCCCCTGGGCGATCTACTGCCATCCCGAAGTGGCGTTCTGCGGCATGACCGAGGCGCAGGCCAAGGCCGCGGGGTACGACGTCGTGACGAAGAAGGACCCGTTCGGGGGAAACAGCCGGGCCCAGATCATCGGCGACACCGAAGGCCTGGTGAAGATCGTGGCCGAGAAGCGGCCCGACGGCACCGCCGGACGGATCCTCGGCGTGCACATGTGCGGGCCATGGGTGACCGAGCAGTTGAGCGGCGGCTATCTCGCCGTCAACTGGGAGGCCTTCCCCGGAGAGGTCGCACAATTCCTCCAGCCACACCCGTCATTGTCCGAGACCTTCGGCGAGACGATGCTGGCCTTGACCGGAAGGGGACTCCACCTTGCCTGACGTGATGATGCCGCAACTCGGTGAGACGGTGACCGAGGGCACGATCACCCGCTGGATGAAGGCGGTCGGTGACACGATCGAGCGGGACGAGCCGCTCTTCGAGGTCTCGACCGACAAGGTCGACTCCGAGGTGCCCTCTCCCGCCGCCGGCGTCCTCACCGAGATCCTGGTTCCCGAGGGCGAGACCGTCGAGGTCGGCGTGAAACTCGCCGTGATCGGCGACGGCGCTGGGTCGTCCGGCGCGCCCGCGGCCGCGCCGCCGACCGCCGAGACGCCGTCCGCACCTGTCGAGGCTGCTCCCACGCCGCCACCGTCCGCGCCGCCCTCTGCCGCGCCGCCCCCTGCGCCGCCGACCCCCGCCGCGCCGCCCCCCGCCGCGCCGCCGCCCGCCGCGCCGCCGCCCGCCGCGCCGCCGCCACCCCCACCGTCGGCACCGGCACCGGCACCGGCACCACCTCCGGATCCGGGACCGGCGCCAGTTGCGGCTGCCCCCTCGAGTGACGGTGGAGGGCCAGAACCCCTGCTTCTCTCCCCGATGGTGCGCAAGATCCTCTCCGAGAACGGCATCAGCGAGACGGAGGTAACCGGCACGGGTGCAGGCGGACGCATCACCCGCGAGGACGCGTTGCGGGCCGCGGACGACCGCCGCGCCGCCCAGATTGCGACCACACCGGCGCCACCGGCGGCACCACCGACCGTTCCCGCGACCCCCGCCGCACCGCCGGCACCCTCTGTGCCCGCACCCGCGGCAGCCCCGCCGGCTCGGGTCGCACCCGTGACCCCGCCCGTGTCGATGGCGTCGTTCCGCGCCGCAGGCGACCAGATCGTGCCGTTCTCGAACATGCGCCGGCGTACCGCCGAGCACATGGTGCGCTCGAAGGCGACATCGCCCCATGCGTTCATCGCCAACGAAGTCGACTTCGAGGCCGTCGAGCGCGTGCGCACGGCGTGGGGCGATCGATTCAAGGCCGAGGAAGGCTTCACGCTCACCTACCTGCCCTTCGTCGCCCGTGCCACCGTCGAGTCGTTGCGCGACTTCCCCCTCCTCAATGCGTCGGTCGTCGAGGACTCACTTCTGGTGCACGCCGAGGTCAACCTCGGCATCGCCGTCGACTTGTCGCACGAGGGCTTGATCGTCCCGGTCATTCACCGGGCGGAGGAGGTCACCTTCCGCGGCGTGGCGCGCCGGATCCGCGACCTGGCGGAGCGGGCGCGCAGCCGGCAGCTCAACGCGGACGACATCGCCGGTGGCACCTTCTCCATCACCAACGACGGGCCGTTCGGCACGTACTTCACGGTCCCGATCATCAACCAGCCGCAGGTGGCCATCCTGGCGACTGACGGGATCGCCCGGCGGCCGGTGGTCGTGACCCAGCCCGACGGTTCGGAGTCGATCGCCATTCACTCGACCGGCATCCTCGGCGTGAGCTGGGACCACCGCGCCGTCGACGGCGCGTATGTCTCCCTCTTCCTGGCGCGGGTGGCCGATCTCCTCGGCACCCGCGACTGGGCCGCCGAGCTCTGAGGGCTCGCACCGTGCTGCGGATCCGCTCGCTCGGGACCGTTCCCTATCACGAGGCTGACGTCCTGCAGCACGCGTTGGCGCGTGAGGCGGACGACGACTATCTGCTCTTGTTGCAGCACCCGCACACCTACACGCTGGGCGCGCACGCCGACATGCGCCACGTCCTGGTGGATCCGACAACGGTCGGCGCCGTGCTCGTCCGGGCCGACCGCGGCGGCGACGTCACGTATCACGGCCCCGGGCAGCTGGTGGCGTACCCCGTCGTCTCGGTGCCTGACGAGCCGGCGGCCGGGCCGGCGCACGTGCACCGCTTGGAACAGGTGGTCGTCGAGACGCTGGCCGACCTCGGCCTGCCGGAAGCGTCCGTGGTGGCCGAGTATCCAGGGGTGTGGATCGATGCCGACGGTCCGGCTCCGCGCAAGATCGCAGCCATCGGGGTGCGCACCCTGCGCACCGGGCCCGGCCGGCGGCGCACCGTGCACGGAGTGGCCCTCAACGTGACGACCGATCTCGCCATGTTCGGCCACATCGTGCCGTGCGGGATCGCCGACCGCGGCGTGACCTCGCTGTCGGCGGAGGGGATCGACTCGTCGATGGAGGAGGTCGCCGCCGCCCTGGTCGCGCGCGCCACCGAGGTATTCGGGACGGGTGGCACGGAGCACTTCTCGGTGGTGACAGGCCCGAGCGCACCCGCGACGTGGGCGGCCGGTGAGCGGCCTCTGTTGCGGCGCCTGCGCCAGGCCGGCGTCTCGCCGGACGAGGGTCTCGAGATCGGACAGCGCAAACCGCCGTGGATGCGTGTCCCGGTGCGCATCGGCACCGGCTACCGGCAGCTCGGCGCCACCATCCATGACCTCGGGCTCGTGACGGTCTGCGAAGAGGCGGGCTGTCCCAACATCTACGAGTGCTGGGCGGACGGGACGGCGACGTTCATGATCAACGGCGAGCGCTGCACGCGGGCGTGCGGCTTCTGTCAGGTCGACACGCGCCACCCGCTGCCGTTGTCGCCCGACGAGCCCGAGCGCGTCGCCGAGGCGGTGGCGCGCATGGGACTGGGCCATGCCGTGGTCACCTGCGTGGCTCGCGACGACCTGTCCGACGGGGGAGCCGGAGCGATGGCGCGCACCATCCGGGCCATCAGGGCCCGCACGCCGTCAACGACGGTGGAGGTGCTGATCTCGGATTGCCGGGGCGACGCGGCCTCGCTCGACGAGATCTTCGACGCCCGGCCCGATGTGCTGAACCACAACATCGAGACGGTGGCCCGGCTCCAGCGGGCGGTGCGCCCCTCCGCCGGCTATGCCCGCAGCCTCGGCGTCCTCTCCCGTGCCGGCGTGGCCGGCCTGGTGACCAAATCCGGCCTCATGGTCGGCTTGGGGGAGCGAGAGGACGAGGTCGTCGCCACCATGGCCGACCTGCGCGGTGTCGGTGTGTCCATCGTCACGATCGGGCAGTATCTCCGGCCGAGCCGTGACCACCTGCCGGTGTCGCGCTACTGGGCACCCGAGGAGTTCGACCGTCTGCGCGAGGCGGGCACCGCGCTCGGCCTCTCCCACGTCGAGGCCTCGCCGCTCACGCGTTCGAGCTACCACGCCCGTGAAGCGGCGTCGGCCGCGTCGGCGTCGGTTAGCCGCGTGTCGTTCAGCCGGACAGGCTAGGTCCGCTGAGATCGAGCCGATCAGTGGCAGAACGTCAGGGCATCAGACGGGTCGAAGCTCTGGCCGAATTCGGGGAAGTAGACGTCGTAGGCCTGATACATGAGCTGTCCGTCACAAGACTCGAGATCGAATGCGACAACCGCCGCCGGTTGGTCCGAGCCGTCGACTTCGGGTTGGCCGGGCGCCGCGTACAGGGCGATGCCCGTGCCCGTTGCCTCGGGTCCTCCCCAGCTGCCCCAGACGATCGACCCGGTCGCCCCCGCCGGATCGCCACCAGCAAAGGTGGAGGTTGGTGCGACCAGCCCGAAGCCAATCTCGTCGAGCGCGGGCAGGCCGCGTCCGAGGATCGGTACCCCTGGTGGCGGGACAGGGCTGTTCGTGAGAAGCCAATATCCATTTCCGTCATGCGTCGGAACGAGCGCGATGACCGGGTTGAAGACCTGCTGGCCGCCGGTCGAACCTTCGAAAGGCGCGTCTCCGAAAGCGAACACGCCGCCATCACGGCTCACCAGCCAGTAGCCATTCCCGTCGTTGCTCGGGGCAATGCCAGCGATTTGGGCGTTCAGGTCGAAGGGCGGTGCGATCGATCCGCTGCTCGGCGCGCCACCGTAGGCCGTGACGTTCCCGAGCGAATCCACGAGCCAGTAGCCGTTCGCCCTCGGGTCGGCTGCCATGCCGACCACGGTGCTGTTGGGGTACGCGGCCGTCCCGCTGCCGTCGAACCGGGCGTCCCCGTAGGCGAAGACGCCCCCGTCCGCGGCAACCAGCCAGTACCCGCCGCCGTCGGGGGTGGCCGCCATTCCGACGACCGGTTGGTTCAGCACGAGCGAACCGGCCGAGCCGTAGAACCGGGCGTCCCCGTACGCGAAGACGCCCCCGTCCGCGGCCACCAGCCAGTACCCGCCGCCGTCGGGGGTGGCCGCCATTCCGACGACCGGTTGGTTCAGCACGAGCGAACCGGTCGAGCCGTCGAACCGGGCGTCCCCGTACGAGAAGACTCCGCCATCTGATCCCACGAGCCAGTACCCCTTGCTGTCAGGGGTAGCTGCCATGCCGACGAACGAGTGGCTCGTGGCGATGGCGACCTGTCCATAGGTCGCGGCGTCGCCGTAGGGGAGGGGTTGCTGCGTGACCCCCACATAGGCGGGTGCCGCGTCCGTGTGTGGTGCGTCCAGCCCGAAGAGCAGCAATCCCACGAAAAGGGGCAACGCCGCCGCCCAGGCGACGAGCGAATGCGACGTCTTCCACACCGGACCCGAGGCTAGCCACGGTCGTCTCCACGGACGAGGTGGGGCGAGCTCTGAGGGCGCAGCAACACCTGCCGCTGCTCCCTCGCGGTCAGACTGAAGCGTGCTTCTGATTGATGCCGCCAACGTGGTCGGATCTCGGCCGACAGGATGGTGGCGGGACCGAGCAGGAGCAGCCGGGGCCTTCGTGACCACGGTACGAGCGGCGGCGAGCTCAGGACGGATCGCGCAACCTGTCGTGGTGGTCCTGGAAGGCAAGGCGCGCCAGGGCGCGCCGGCCGACCTCGCCGAGGGCGTGACGGTCCTCCACGCAGACGGCAGTGGTGACGACATGCTGGTCGAGGTCATCGCGAACACCCCTGATCACGCGGTCACACTCGTCACGGCGGATCGCGAGCTGCGGCGGCGCGCGCAGGCGCTGGGAGCCGACGTGGTTGGTCCCCGCTGGCTGCTCGAGCTCTTGGAGCAGTGATCTGAAGGTTCAGTCAGGCAAGGTCACGAGCCGCTGACGGCCCACACGACCCTGGAGTCATACGACCCGTACGGCAGCACGATGATGTCCTGCGCCGCGCCCCCGACGAGCGGGATGTAGAAGGCGAACGACTGGTTCTTGCCGGGGGCAATGGTGTCGTCGGCACTGGGGCACGGGAGCCCCGACGAGCCGAGAAGCGGGCCGACGATCGCCGACACGGTGTGTCCGGTGCGCGCCTGCGCCTTGAGGGCGCCACAGTTGTACGGCAGCGTTCCTGCATTGCGCAGGTTCAGCGTGAACGACAGGTGGCTCGATGAGCCGGCCATCACGTTTCCGATCGAGGCCACCGTCGCTTCGCGCGTGATGGGTCCATGAGAGCGTTGCGGCGCGCCGCGAGGCTGCGGCGCACCGCTCGCCGTCGTGGTGGTCAGCCGGGGAGTGGTGGTGGCTGCGACGCGGCGAAGAGAGGTGGTCGTCGTGCTCTGGCCCGGCGTGCTCGTCGTGCTGCCCGGGTGGCTCGTCGTCGGAAGCGAGGACGCCGTCGTCGACGAACGTCCCGTCGCCGCGGTGGCGGACGGGCGCGGTGCCGTCGGGTCGGACGAGCACGCGGCCAACAGCACCATGGCGAAGCCGAACGCCAGGACGGCACACCCGTGCCGTCGCGTCCGGCCCGCAGGCTCGCGGAACAACGCCATCATGCGTGCGGGTCCATGGTGAAGTTCTACAAGACCGGCATACGGAGTTTGGTCGCCCCGGTCCGACGAGCCCAGGCTGGGACCGACCTCGGCTCCGCCTTCGAGCCGCCGCCGTGCCTAGAGCGGAGCCGCGGGTCCCGCAGGTTCGCCACTGGGCACTCCGGCGGCGCGTTGCCGGCGCCTGTGCTTCCACAGCGGCGTCGCCACCGCCGCGGCGATGATCACGACGGCGACGATGGCCCACGCGACGTCGCTCGACGAGAGCCTCTTCTTGGTTGGCGCCACGGCGGCGGAGGACGCGGAGTTGTGGTTTTCCCTCGCGGGGACAGCGGCATCCGTGCCAGCCGACGCCGACACCAAGGACTGGTGCTGGGCCAGCGCCACCTTTTCCGCGTCAGCGGGTGTGATGGGCTGGGAATTGCCCGTTGCGGCCGAGAAGAAGGAGAGCAACGCGACGTAGATCCCGTCGCGCATCGTGATGGCCTCGCCGACACCGGACTCGGTGGTGGTGGCGAAGTAGGTCACCAACCGGGCCCCCGGGACGGCGGCGAGTGGCCCCTTGCTCACGATCTCACCCGACTCGAGGGAGTGCTGGGCCGCCTGGAGGAACACCCGCGCCCCCGTGGTGGAGGAGAAGCGGACGACCAGATCCTGCACCTGGTTCAACCCGCCCTTGGCCTGCCACTGACGTTGGTAGGTGCTGATCGTGGTGCTCAACGTGGCGAGCGCGCCCGACGCGGCTGCGGGGTCGGGGGCATCCGATGCGAACTCCGACGGATTCAGCGGGCCTTGCGAGCTCACCGTGTAGCCGGGCCCGAGGTTGGGGATCACGATGGTGCCGAGCGTCGGCGGAGCGGTCTCCGCCCCAGCGGCACCCAACCCGCCCAACCGTCCCATCCCACCCAGACCGACAGCGGCAACCGCCGCGACCGCCGCGAGCGACACACCGGCGATGACCAGAGCTCCGAACGTGAGCGCACGGAGGCTGGGGCAGGCGGTGCGCCCGACGAGGTGCCGGCCCCCCGCCGGCATCAGGCGACGAAGTACTTGGCCTCTGGGTGTGTGCACACGATGGCGTCGGTGGTCTGCTCGGGGTGCAGCTGGAACCCTTCGCTCACCGTGACCCCGATGCGGTCACCTCCCAGCAGCTCCACGACCTTGGCGTTGTCCATGAGGTCCGGGCAGGCCGGGTACCCCCACGAGTAACGGCCGCCCCGGTACTTCTGGTGGAAGAGACCGGTCAGCGTCGGGCCGTCCTCGTCGACGAAGCCGAGCTCCTCGCGGATCCGCTTGTGCCAGTACTCGGCGGTGGCCTCGGCCATCTCGACGCTCAGCCCGTGCATGAAGAGGTACTCCTGGTAGTGGTTCTCGGCGAACAGGCGAGCCGTCTCCTCTGAGGCCCGGCTGCCGATGGTGCACAGCATGAAGCTGGCGAAGTCCTCGTCACCCGAGCCGGTCGAGCGGAAGAAGTCCGAGATGCACAGCCAGGGCTCCTTGCGCTGGCGCGGGAAGGTGAAGCGCATCCACTCCGACGAGCGCGACTCGTCCTTCCAGATGATCAGGTCGTTGCCCTCGGCGTTGGCGGCGAAGTGGCCGTACACGACCGAGGGCACGAGCAGGTCGGCCTCGCGGGCCTTGGCCAGCTGCTCGCGGCAGCGTTCCCTTCACCCGCTCCTTGAACTCGGTGTCGTTCTCACCGTTCTCGGGCCGGAAGCCCCACTGGTTGCGGAAGAGGGCTGTGAGGTTGAGGAACTCGGAGATCTCGTCGAGCGGCAGGCCGACCGCGACGCGCGTCCCGACGAAGGGCGGGACGAAGATCCGATTGTCGGCCGCCACGTCCGAACGCGCCGGCTGGCCCTCGACGGGGCTGGTGTCGGGATCGAGACGGCTGCGCTTGGGGACGTTGCGCTCTGAGATCTCCCGGCCGAAGTCGGGGTCCTCCTCGCCGCTGCGCTTCAGCTCGATCAGGCGGTCCATGGTGCGCAGACCCTCGAAGGCGTCACGGCCGTAGAACAGCCGGCCCTCGTAGACCCCGCGCAGATCCCGCTCGACGTAGGTGCGCGTCAAGGCGGCGCCGCCGAGGAGGATCGGGATGGCCGAGAGGGACCGATCGTTCAGCTCGAGGAGGTTCTCGCGCATGATGAGCGTCGACTTCACCAAGAGCCCGCTCATCCCGATGGCGTCCGCCTGGTGCTCTTCGACCGCCGCGACCATCTCGTTGATGCCGACCTTGATCCCGAGGTTGATCACCAGGTAGCCGTTGTTGGTGAGGATGATGTCGACCAGGTTCTTCCCGATGTCGTGGACGTCGCCCTTGACGGTGGCGAGCACGACGGTCCCCTTGCCGCCCTGGTCGGACTTCTCCATATAGGGCTCGAGGAAGGCGACCGCGGCCTTCATCGTCTCGGCCGACTGCAGCACGAACGGCAGCTGCATCTCGCCGGAGGCGAAGCGCTCGCCCACCACCTTCATGCCCGCCAGCAAGATGTCGTTCACGATGTCGAGTGCCCCGAGCCCCGACTCGAGTGCCTCGTTGAGGTCGTCCTCCAGCCCGTTGCGGTTGCCGTCGATGATGCGCTGGCTGAGCCGTTGGTCCACCGGCCAGTCGGCGTGATCGTCCGCGACGCCTGCGTTCACCTTCACGCCTTCGAACAGCGCCAGCAGCTCCTGGAGGGGGTCGTAGTCGTCGCGACGGCGGTCGTAGACCAGGTCCAGACATATCTCCTTGGCGCGTTCGTCGATGCGGGCCAGCGGCAGGATCTTCGACGCATGCACGATGGCCGAATCGAGGCCGGCTTCCACGCACTCGTGCAGGAAGACGGAGTTCAACACCTGCCGGGCCGCCGGGTTCAGCCCGAACGACACGTTGGAGAGGCCCAGGATCGTGGACACGCCCGGGAGCTCGGCCTTGATGGCACGGATCCCCTCGATGGTCTCGATGCCGTCGCCCCGGCTCTCCTCCATGCCCGTCGACAGCGGCAGGGCCAGCGCGTCGAACAGCAGGTCCTGGGGCTCGAGGCCGTAGCGCTCGACGGCGATGTCGCGGATGTTGCGTGCCGCCCGCAGCTTCCACTCGCGGGTGCGCGCCTGGCCTTCCTCGTCGATGCACGTGCACACGACGGCCGCGCCGAACTCGCGGGCGAGCCGCAGGAACGTGTCGAGGCGCGTGCCGGGCTCGTCGCCCTCCTCGAGGTTGACGGAGTTGAGGACAGGGCGGCCGCCGATCCACTCCAGCGCGGCACGCACGACGGGCCCCTCGGTGGAGTCCACCATCAAGGGCACGCTCGACTGGGTACACAGCCGGCTGGCCACATCTGTCATGTCGGCCACGCCGTCGGCGCCCGTGTAGTCGACGCAGACGTCGATGAGGTGCGAGCCCTCCTTGACCTGGTCGCGCGCCATGGCGACGCAGGTGTCCCAATCGCCCTCGAGCATGGCCTCGCGGAAGGCCTTCGAGCCGTTGGCGTTGGTGCGCTCGCCGACCACCAGGAACGAGGTGTCCTGTTGGAAGGGCACCGAGGTGTAGATGGACGCCGCCGCCGCCTCGCGCACCGGCTCGCGCCGGGCCGGGGTGGCGTCGGCGCAGCGATCGACCACGGCGGCGAGGTGGGCGGGCATGGTCCCGCAGCACCCACCGATGGCGGTGACGCCGAACTCGGTCACGAAACGGTGCAGGTGCTCGGCGAGATCCTCCGCGGTGAGGTCGTAGTGCATCTGGCCGTCGACCACCGACGGGAGGCCCGCATTGGGGATGCAAGAGATGGGGACGCGGCTGGCCCCAGAGAGGTGGCGCAGCGCCTCACTCATCTCGACCGGGCCGGTGGCGCAGTTGAGCCCGACGACGTCGACCTGCATGGCGTCGAGAACGGTGAGCGCGGCGCCGATCTCTGTGCCCGGGAGCATCCGGCCGGTCAGCTCGATGGTCACCTGCGTCTGCAGCGGCACGTAGCGGTCGAGCGCCACCATGGCGCGCCGGGCACCGTTGATGGCGGCCTTGATCGAGAGCAGGTCGAACTGGGTCTCGATCAAGAGGAGGTCGACCCCTCCCTCGAGCAGCCCGAGGGCCTGTTCCTCGTAGGCGTCGCGGAAGGCCGCGTAGGAGATCTGCCCGAGCGTCGGGAACTTGGTGCCCGGGCCCATGGAGCCGGCCACCCAGCGGGGTCGCTCCGGCGTGGCGAACTCGTCGCGCACGGCACAGGCCAGTTCGGCCCCGATGCCGCGTCAGCTCGCGGGCGCGGGCGGCCAGCCCGTACTCGGCCAGCACGACCGAGGTCGAACCGAAGGTGTCGGTCTCGACGACGTCACAGCCGACCTCGTAGAAGGAGCGGTGCACCTGGGCGACGAGGTCCGGCTTGGTCTCGACCAGGATCTCGTTGCACCCCTCGTACTCGGGCCCGCCGAAGTCCTCGTCGGCGAGACCCAGCAACTGCAGGTTCGTGCCCATCGCGCCGTCGAAGATGACGACGCGCTCGCGCAGCGCCTGGAGGTACGGCGAGGCGGCCGGATCGAGCCGTCCAAGGAGTTCAGGGGAGGGTGGCACCTCCACCAGGATACCGGCGCCTCTTGCGGCCCCTTGAATGGACACCGATAGCATCCGCGGCTGGTGGCACAGCCGAGGATCTACACCAAGAAAGGGGACGACGGGACGACCGGTCTCCTCTACGGCGGCCGGGTGCGCAAGGACTCGCAGCAGATCGAGCTGAACGGGGTGATCGACGAAGCGCAGGCCGCCATCGGGCTGGCCCGGGCCGAGAGCGCGGCAGGCTCGGAGGTCAACCAGCGCCTCACGGCGTTGGCCCGCGAGCTCTACGTCCTGATGGCCGAGGTGGCCACCGCCCCGGACAACCGAACGAAGCTCACGGCGGGCTCCAGCCTCGTGACGCCGGACATGGTGCTCGCCCTCGAGGAGGGCATCGACGACCTGCTCTCGCGCTTTGCCATGCCGAGCGATTTCACCGTGCCGGGAGACAACCGCCTGACCGCCGCGCTCGACCTGGCTCGCACGATCGTGCGCCGGGCGGAGCGGCTCGCCGTGGCGCAGCCGGTGGAAGGCTCGTACGTGCTCGCGTACCTCAACCGCCTTTCGGACCTGCTGTGGGCCATGGCGCGCTGGCAGGAGGGCCCAGAACACCTCCTCTCAAAGCAGGTGACCCCCTAGGGCAACGTCGCCGATCTGTCGCGGGAGACGCTCCGTCGCGGGAGTCGCCGAGCGTCCAGGGCAACCCCGGGGAAATCGGCGGAAATCGGCAAGAATGCCCGTGTGGCGATTGATGTCGACCTTGAGAGGCCCGTCGGGCCGACCTCGGATGCCGAGGACGCCGCACCGGCCCAATCGGTCTCGAGGAAAGATCGCCAATCGGAGCGGCGGGCGGTGGTGCGTTCGCGACGCGCACTGGGTGTGGCCGGCCTCGTCACGGCAGGCGTCCCCATCGCACTGATCATCTCGCTGTGGCGAAACCTCACGCTGCCCTTCTGGTACAACGAGCAGTGGCGCGCCTATTACATCGCCAAGCCAGGCGACTGGTGGTCGGCGCTCAAGACGGACGGCGGGCCGTTCCCTGCGGGCTGGTACTTCCTCGAGCGCGCATCGGCCTCACTCTTCGGGAGCACGGAGCTCGTGATGCGAATACCGGTCACCGTCTTCCTGCCGATCACGTGTGTGCTGCTGATGCTGCTGGCGAGACGGTGGATGTCGCTGGTCCCCGCGGTTGTCGTCGCGCTGGTCGGCGGCTTGACGGGAACCTTGGTGAGCTTCGCGGTCCAACTGTCCGAGTATCAGATCGACGCCGCCGCTGTGGTCGCCGTCTTGCTGCTCTACGACGTGGCGGCGAGCCGGGACCGGAGCCGGTGGGGGGACGCGCCGATGTGGCTCGCCTACGGGGGTATCGCACTGGCCTGCGTCTTCAGCACGCCCGCCATCTTCGTCGCCGGGCCAGTCCTTCTCCTCGATGTGTTTCGCCAGGCGCGGGACCGGTCTCTCGGAGCCAGGACGGTGGCAGCGGTGGCCGCCGGCGCGATCGCGCTCGCGCACATCAAGTTCTTCGTTGCGCCACAGAACACACTCACCAAGAGCAACTACTGGGATTCGAACTTTGCGCCCCATCATGGGGTGTCGAGTCAGATCGCGTTCGTGTGGGACGGCCTCCGGGGATTCATCACCGGCACGCTCTTGGGCGCCAACAACCCAAACCTCCCCGAACTGTTGAACACCCGGTTGTCCTGGCTGGTGAGTCTCATCTTCGGCCTGCTGCTGTGCGCCGGGATCGTCGCAACGGCGGGTTCGCGGAGGGGTCGGACGCTTCTCGCGGCGATCGGCGGTTCGCTCGGCGTGACCCTGATCGCCTCCTACGCCCGCTACTGGCCCTTCGGCTTCGTGCGGACGAATTTCTATCTCGTCCCTCTTCTGATCCTGCTGGCCGGGATCGGCGCGGTGTGGGTGACGCGTGTGCTCGTTGCTCGGATTCGCACGCAGGACGAGGGGTCGCTGCGTTGGAATCGTTCGTTGGTCGCGCGGAGGTGTGGCGGCGGTCGCCGTCGCCGCCATCGTGGTCGCAGTGGGGCTCGCGGCAACGTACGAAGCAGGCTCGTACGCGCAGATCAGGGACAGCGCGTCGTACGTCGGCTGGGGCGCGTCCATCGATTCAGCGGTCACGGCGGTCAACGAGCAGGCCAAGCCGGGTGACGACCTCGTGGTGTCCGGGATCATGGCCGTCCCCGGCTGGGAGTACTACCAGGAGGAATACGGCGGGCTGCGCGTCCCGCCCGGCCACATCGAGGTCGATCGCTCGTACTTCACGGCGCTGCACGGGTCCCCGGCGATCACGCGACTGATCGCCCGCACCGACCCTCGTCACGCCTTCTTGTACGTCCCGGACGGGACGCCGATCTCCGACATCAACCGCGACATCGACGCGATCCAAGCCGGCGCCGCCTGCCACCAGGTGGGCGCCATGGTCACGTATTCGGTCAGCGGCCTCCTCTTTCGCTTCGCCTGCGCCCAGAAGTAGGGCCAGGGAGTAGGTCACCGCGGTCGCCGCGGTCGCCGCGGTCGCCGCGGTCACCAACGGGCGCGGTGTACCCGTGCCGGCGAGTCCGGGTGCGGACGGTCCAGTGACGGCGAGCGGCGGTCGTGTCCGTCGGGTCGTCCCAGGACGACGGCACAGAAGAGCCGCCACCCCGCGGGCACCCCCAGACGTGTTGCCAGCTCGGCCTCACCCCTGAACGTCCCGATGATGCATGCGCCCAGGCCAGCGTCGACGGCGCCGAGGAGCACCGCCATGACGCCGAACGCGGCGTCGCCGTACCAGTAGGGGACCGGCCATTGCTCCGCCCCGGCGCCCAGCCCGGACGCGGACTTGTCGGCCTCGGCGTAGCGCGAGACGTACGCCTCGGGCGAGGCGTAGGCGAGGAGCACCACCGGGGCCCGCACCAGACCCTCCATCCGGTCGCGGTTCCGGGCCCGCCACGCCGTGTCGGTGCTGGCCTCGAAATACGCCGCCGTCTGCTCCGGACCCTCGAGCACCACCCAGGCGGTGCCCCCGGTATTGCCGGCCGTCGGTGAGCGCAATGCAGCATGCAGGATCTCGTCGACGACGGCCGGATCGAGTGGCTCTGCACTGAAGCTGCGCACCATGGCGCGGCGGCGAATGGCCTCGTGGAGTTCCACGAGCGGGCAGTCTGGCACTGGAGGTGCAGGGTGGTCCCCACGGCCCGAGCCTCCCGGGAATGTTGACCCCGCTGGTAGTGTTTTACAGCTTGATGCCGGCCGTACAGGCGGTCTGGCGCAACACGGAGGCGAAAAGCGTGGCCACTCCCCGAGACCTTCTCAACGAGGCGAAGGCGTCCATCCGCGAGGTGGACCAGGCCGACGCGCAGGCGTTGCTCGAGGCCGGTGGCGTGACGTTTCTCGACGTGCGCGAGCCGGACGAGTACGAGCAGGGCGCCATTCCCAACGCCGTCCACCTGCCCCGGGGCCATCTCGAGTTCCAGGTGGAGGGCAAGCTGCCCGACAAGGCAGGACCCATCGTCGTCTACTGCGCCGGGGGCGTACGTTCCGCCTTCGCCGCCAAGACGATGGGCGAGCTGGGCTACGCCGACGTGCAGTCGCTGGTCGGAGGGTTCAACCGGTGGAAGGACGACGGTCGCCCGTGGGCGGCTCCCGAGACCCTCTCCCCGGCGCAGCGCAACCGCTACCAGCGCCACCTGCTGTTGCCCGAGGTGGGCGAGGACGGCCAGCTGAAGCTGCTCGGCTCGAAGGTGCTGCTGCTCGGGGCCGGAGGCCTCGGGTCCCCGGCCGCCCTCTACCTGGCTGCTGCCGGCGTGGGCACGCTGGGCATCATCGACATGGACGTCGTCGACGAATCAAACCTGCAGCGCCAGATCCTCCACAACATCGACCGGGTGGGGGAGCGCAAGGTCGACTCGGCCAAGAAGACGCTCACCGCGCTGAACCCCGACGTCAACGTCGTGACGTACGACGTCCGGCTGGGCGCCGACAACATCTTGGACATCATCGACGGCTACGACGTCATCGTCGACGGGACGGACAACTTCCCGACCCGGTACCTCGTGAACGACGCCTCGCTCCTCAAGCGGATCCCCGTGATCCACGGCTCCATCTTCCGCTTCGAGGGCCAGGTCACCGTCTTCGATCCCTACAACGGTCCGTGCTACCGGTGCCTCATCCCCGAGCCGCCGCCGGCCGAGCTGGCGCCGTCGTGCGCCGAGGCCGGGGTGCTCGGCGTGCTGCCCGGCATCATCGGGTCGATCCAGGCGATCGAGACGATCAAGGTGTTGCTCGACCTGGGCGACCCGCTGATCGGCCGCCTGCTGGCCTACGACGCGCTCGAGGAGTCGTTCCGCACGTTCAAGGTGCGTCGTGACCCGGCGTGCCCGGCGTGCGGACCCGACGCCGGCGAGATCGTCATCGCAGAGTACGACGAGCTCTGCATGCCCCATTCGCACTGAGCGGCCGGCGGGCGGCTCCTCTCGCCGGCAAGGGCCGTGTCTTAGAGTGGCGCCACGTCCCCGACCGACCTGCTCACGCGCCGTGCGCCCGAGGTTGCGCCGGCATCGCCGCCCTGCCCTCCCGAGCCGCCCGACCTGACGTCGCGGCGCGTCAAGCGAAACCGGCGCCTCTGGGGCTTCGGGCTGCTGGTCGTCGTGCTCGTGATCGTCGTCCTGTCCACGCGCGGAGGCGGGCGACCCTACGCGGCGGGGAGGCGCCATGGCGGCGGGAGCCACCACCCGGCATCGCCCCCGCCGCACGCAGGCAACCCGCGGCTCGATCCGGATTGGGAGGGCGACGGGCAGCCGGTCACCTTTGGCTTCGGGGGCGATGTGCACTTCCCTGCAGGCACAAATTTGGGCGACCGGCTCGCCGACGATCCATCGGACGCGCTCGGGCCGACGGTGCCCCAGCTGCTCTCCGGCGCGGACCTCTCGATGGTGAACCTCGAGTCGGCCCTCACCGACGGCACGTGCCCCGATCCCCAGCCGAAGCAATACGTCTTCTATGCACCGGCATCAGCCGTGGACGCGTTCAAAGGCGCCGGGGTCACGCTGATCACCGAAGCCAACAACCACGGCGAGGACTGCGGGGGCCCGGGCCTGCAGTCGGCGCTGACCACACGGGCTGAGACGGGGTACACGATCCTGGGCATCGGGCAGAACGCGGCGCAGGCCTTCACGCCGTATACGACCACGATCCACGGTCAGCACATCGCGATCATCGCTGCGACCCAGGTCATCGACTCCGACCTCCAATCGGCGTGGACCGCGACCGCCTCCCAGCCGGGCCTTGCCTCGGCCTACGACGTCAACGACCTCGTGGCGGCGGTCGAGGCGGCCCGCAAGACGGCCGACACGGTCGTCGTCTACCTGCACTGGGGCACCGAGCTCGACGCGTGCCCCAACCCGTTGCAGGAGCCCCTGGCGCAGGTGCTGGTCCAGGCGGGTGCCGACATCATCATCGGCACGCACGCGCACGTGCTGCTCGGTGGCGGATACCTCGGTTCGGCCTACGTCGACTACGGGCTCGGCAACTTCGCCTTCTACGACAATTCGCCGCCGGAGAACGCCAGCGGATCGCTCGTCGTCACGGCGACGGGCCGGCACATCGACTCGGTGACGTGGCGCCCGGCACTCATCGTCGACGACCTTCCCCAGCCTCTCTCCGGAGACGCCGCCACCGCGGCGTTGGCGGCGTGGAACCAGGCCCGCGCGTGCACCAACGTGTCCGTGACCCCTGGCGCGCCGGTCGCTTCGGTGCAGACGGAGACCTCGCCGGCATCAGCGGCCGCCGTGCAGGCCCTCTCGACCGACTCGGGCTAGGTGGCGGATGCGCGGCCCTGCGCTGGGCTGTGCCCAGGCGGACGCGGCACTTCGCTTCGAGACCACGGTGAACATCGATGCGGGCCTCGGTGGTCCGTTGGCGATCGACGCATCGCACCAGCAAGCGGGCGGGGCGACCAGCTAGACAATGGCCATGACACAGACGGCGGCTTCGACCAAGACCCTCCACGTCAACGGGGTCGACCTGGCGTGGTGGGAGCGAGGGAGCAGTCCCCCCGGCACACCCACGCTGGTGCTCGTGCACGGCTACACCGGCTCGTCGCACGACTTCGCGCTCCAGGCCGACGCGCTGGCCGAGTGGCGCCGCGTCATCGTGCTCGACCAGCGGGGCCACGGGGTCTCCACTAAGACGGGGACGCTCGAGGGCTACAGCGTCGAGCAGCTGTCCCGTGACCTCGCCGCGTTCCTCGAGGTGGTGGGCGGCGGTCCGGTCGACCTCCTCGGACACTCCATGGGGGGGCGCGTCGTCATGACCATGGTGGTGCAGCGCCCCGACCTGGTGCGCTCGCTGATCTTGATGGACACGAGCGCGTGGTCGTTTCAGCCTGATGACGAGACGATCCGCACCATGGTCCGGGACTACATCACCGCGTTCGACCCAGCACGTGGCATGCCCACGACGCTCAGCATGGGCGGCCCGGAGGACGATCTCATCGCAGCGGCCGTCCCGACCGGGTGGCAGCAGCAGAAGGACGAGATCTTCACCGGGATGGACGCCTATGCCGTCAAGGGCCTGGGCATGGAACTGTGGACCGAGATCCCCGACGTGGACGGTTCACTGCGCAGCCGGTTGGGCTCCATCACGTGCCCGACCACAGTCCTCGTCGGTGAGCACGACCACCCACTGGTCGGCCAGGCTCCCGCCCTGACGGCCGAGGTGGCGGACGGCCGGCTGACGGTCATCGCGGGCGCGTACCACTCGCCACAGCTGACACACCCGGAGGCATGGCGGGGAGCGGTCGAGGCCCACCTCGCCGCGGTGGGCGTCCCCCGATGAGCGAGACAGCGGCACCACAGGCCAGCGACCGCATCCCGCTCGCGGGCTCCGATGTCACTATCCCGCCGCTCGGCGTCGGCACGTGGGCGTGGGGCGACAAGGGCACCTGGGGGATGGGGGGCTACGACGGCGCGCTGACGGAGTCGACGATCCACGACGCATGGGAGGCCAGCATCGAGGCCGGCGTCGTCCTCTTCGACACTGCCGAGGTCTACGGGAAGGGGGAGAGCGAGCGCATCATCGGCCGGCTGCTGGCAGCGGAGCCGAGCGCGCGCCAACGCGTCGTGATCGCCACGAAGTTCATGCCCTCGCCGTGGAAGGTGAACGTCCATGCCGCGCTGCTCTCGTCCGCTCGCGCGTCGCGCGAGCGGCTCGGCGTCGACACCATCGATCTGTACCAGATCCACGGTCCGATCTCACTGCGTTCACACGATGCGCTGGCCGACGCGCTGGCGGGTGCTCACGCTGAGGGCGTGGTCAAGGCAGTCGGCGTGTCGAACTACTCGGCCAAGGAGACCCGTGCCATGGATGCCGCGCTCCGCACACGCGGCTTGCGGCTGGCCAGCAACCAGATCGAGTTCTCACTGCTGCGCGCCATGCCGCTGCGGGTCGGGCTGGTCGCGTGCTGCCAGGAGCTCGGCGTCGTCCCGCTCGCCTACTCGCCGATCGGGCAGGGCCGGCTCACCGGCAAGTACACGGCAGCCAACCCGCCCCCAGGCAAGCGGACCTTCTCCGCCCACCCGATGGAGCAGATCGACGCCATCGTGGCCGAGCTGCAGCGCATCGGCGAGGCCCACGAGGGCCGCACGCCGAGTCAGGTCGCCCTGGCCTGGCTGATCGCGAAGGGCGCGGTGCCCATTCCGGGGGCCAAGAACCGCTCACAGGCGGAGCAGAACGCGGGGGCACTGGGGTGGCGGATGAGCGACGAGGAAATCGCCCAGCTCGATGCTGCATCTCTCTTCGGCAAGCGAGGGATCTCCCAGCGCGTCTGGCAGCACGGCTGAGCCCGGCGGTACCGTCGTGAGGTGATCGCCGAGCTGGCCAACGCGGGTCTCCCGCCGTTGCAGGGGTCTCAGTTCTTCTCGACCCAGTTCGACTTCGTTCCCGTGGCGTTGATCGTCGTCGCGATCGCCCTCTATCTGTGGGGAGTCCGGCGCAACAATGCGCTGCACCCGCGGCACCCCTGGTCGGCCGGCAAGACGGCGGCGTGGATCGGCGCCAACGCGACGACGGCCGTCGCCATCTTCAGTTTCGTCGGGGTCTACGACGGCGAGCTGTTCTGGGACCACATGGTCCAGCACTTGCTCCTCATCATGGTGGCTGCTCCGCTCTACGCCATCGCCTCCCCCCTGGAGCTCACCTGGCGCGCCACCACTGGGACCTCCCATCTCGTCGTCACCGAGGCCTTGCGTTCTCGGGTGGCCAAGTTCTTCGGAAATCCGATCGTGGCCTTCTGTCTCTACGCCGTGTTGATCCCGGTGTCGCACCTGACGAGCTGGTACAACCTGACCCTCGAGCACGAGAGCATCCACAACGCGGAGCACCTCGCCTTCTTGGTGATCGGGTACCTCTTCTGGCGCCAGATCTTCGGCAACGACCCCAACTGCTACCGCCTCCACCCCGCGCTGCAGTTCTTCTATCTGTTCATGGCGATACCCATCGACACCTTCACTGGTTTGTCGCTGGCGGGGGAGTCCCACGAGGTTTTCTCGGCCTACTTGGCCACGCACCGCGCCTGGGGTCCCTCGTACGTGACGGACCTGCACGTCGGCGGCGACATCATGTGGGTCGTCGGCGACACCCTGATGCTGTGGCCGATGATCCCGGTGGCGCTCCGCTGGATGCACATGGACGAGCGCAAGGCAGTGCGGATCGACCGCGAGCTCGACGCCCGGCAGCGACGCCGAGGAGCAGGCGCTGGGACCCGTGCCCGATCAGCCGCCCAAATCCATCAATTCCACTCGCACCCCGTCCGGGTCGGTGCAGTAGACGAACTCGAGCGGCGTTCCGCCGAAGTCGATTTCAGTGCGACTGGACTCGACGACCGCACCGCCGAGCTCCACAATTCGTGCCACCGTGCCCACGATGTCGCGCACCCGGAAAGAGAGGTGGGTGAGACCCAGCTGGTTGACGGCGCGCCGCTCGCGTGAGCCGAAGGGCGGAGGCTCGTGGAACGCCAGGAGCTCGATGGCGGTCGGCCCGCGGCGTATGAACTGCGACGTGACCGAGACGTCGGACAGGTCCATGAGTCGGGCGAACTCCAGGCCGATCTCGTTGGACTCCGCCTTCTCGAATCCGAGGCCGTCGCAGTAGAAGCGCAGCGACCGCTCGAGGTCGCTGACGCAGATTCCGAAGTGCGAGAACACTGGGCCGGAGGCGTCGTCCATGACACGTAGTCTGCCCGGTCCGTCCCTGCGTGGCGGGCGGCGTTCACCCGGCCGTCCGGAATCTTCGTAGCCTGGGGGTCGTGACGCCAGAGAAGCAGGACCCGCAGGGCAGTCCCGAGCGCAGCACGGACTCGGGTATCGAGATCAAACCCGTATACCGCGCCGGCGACCTTGGTGGTTGGGATCCCGCCACACAGCTGGGCGAACCCGGGGCCTACCCCTACACGCGCGGCGTCCACCCGCAGATGTACCGCTCGAAGTTGTGGACCATGCGCCAATACGCGGGCTTCGGCTCGGCCGAGGCCACGAACGAGCGCTTCAAGTTCCTCCTCGACGCCGGCCAGACCGGGCTCTCCTGCGCCTTCGACCTCCCGACGCAGATGGGCTACGACTCCGACGCCCCCGCGCCGAAGGCGAAGTGGGCAAGGTCGGCGTGGCCATCGACTCGTTGGCCGACATGCGCCTCTTGATGGCCGACCTTCCTATGGACAAGGTCACGACGTCCATGACCATCAACGCCACCGGCGCCATCTTGCTGCTGCTCTACCAGCTGGTTGCGGAGGAGCAGGGAGTACCGGGCGAGAAGATCCGCGGCACCATCCAGAACGACATCTTGAAGGAGTACATCGCGCGGGGCACCTACATCTATCCGCCCCGGCCCTCCATGCGTCTGATCGTCGACACCTTCGCATACTGCGCGGCCAACCTGCCCAACTGGAACACCATCTCGATCTCGGGGTACCACATCCGTGAAGCCGGCTCGACCGCCGTGCAGGAGGTCGCCTTTACCCTGGCCAACGGGGTCGCCTACGTGGAGGCGGCCATCGCAGCGGGCATGGACGTCGACGCCTTTGCGCCTCGCCTGTCCTTCTTCTGGAACGCGCACAACAACCTGTTCGAAGAGGTCGCCAAGTACCGCGCCGCCCGGCGCATGTGGGCTCACATCATGACGGATCGCTTCGGCGCGAAAGATGAGCGGTCGAAGATGCTGCGCTTCCACACCCAGACCGGCGGCTCGACATTGACCGCGCAGCAGCCCGAGAACAACATCGTGCGCGTGACAGTGCAGACCCTGGCCGCCGCGCTCGGCGGCACCCAGAGCCTGCACACCAACGGCTTCGACGAGGCGCTCGGGCTCCCGACCACCCGCGCCGCAAAGATCGCCCTGCGCACCCAGCAGATCGTCGGGTTCGAGTCCGGTATCGCGGACACCGTCGACCCGCTCGCGGGCTCGTACTTCGTCGAGTCGCTGACCGACGAGGTGGAGGCCGCCGCCATGTCCTACCTCGATCGCATCGACGAATTGGGCGGTGCTGTCGCCGCCATCGAGGCCAGGTTCATGCAAGACGAGATCGAGGCCGCCGCCTACAGCTTCGCCAAGGCCGTCGACGACGGGGAGAAGGTCGTCGTGGGCGTCAACCGTTTCACCGACGCCGAGGGGGAGCCCAGTGAGGTCTTCCCGATCGACATCACGCTCCAGCAGATGCAGATCGACCGCACCCGCGCCGTGCGGGCCGAGCGTGACCAAGCCGCCGTGGACCGGGCGCTGGGCGACGTTGCAGTGACCGCCAAGGGCGAGGGCAACCTGTTGGTGCCGATGAAAGCAGCGCTGAAGGCGATGGCCACGCTCGGCGAAGTCTCCGACGTGCTGCGCGGCGAATTCGGCGTCTACCAGCCCGGCGGCTGACCGCCGTGGGGCAGGAGACCTTCTGGCCCCTGTTCGGCCTGTCCGTCCGCACGCCTCGCTTGGAGTTGCGCCTTCCCCGGGAGGACGAGTTCGCCGCCCTCATCGATGTCGTCGACGAGGGGATCCACGACCCGACAACCATGCCGTTCGAGCAGCCGTGGACCGACGTCGAGCCCGGCGCGCCGCGCCCGGCAAGCCGCCCAGTTCTGGTGGCGACAGCGGGCGAACTGGAATCCCCACGAGTGGGCTTTCACCGGAGCGGTCTTCGTCGAGGGCCGTCCGGTGGGTGTCCAGGAGTTGAGCGCCAAGCAGTTTGCCGCCCTTCGTTCGGTCGAGACCGGGTCGTGGCTCGGCCGGGCCCACCAGGGGAGGGGCTTGGGGCGAGAGATGCGTGAGGCGGTGCTGCACTTGGCCTTCGCCGGGCTGGGCGCCGAAGAGGCCCTGAGCGGTGCCTTCGAGGACAACGTGTCCTCTCTCGCCACCTCGCGTGCAGTGGGTTACGAGGAGAACGGCGAAGCCCGCGGCCCACGCCGGGACGGGGCCGCGCGTACCATCCGCTTCCGCATGAGCCGTCAGGGCTGGGAAGGCCGCCGCCGCGCCGACGTCGAGATCACCGGGCTCGAGGACTGCCTCGAGATGTTCACCGGTCCCGCTCCGGCGTCACCCGGCGAGTGAACACGCCCGGCCGGGGCCGTGATGCGATCCTGGAGCCCGCCGCCGACACTGCCGACACTGCCGACTCGCCGCCGACACCGCCCGAGGACGACGAATCCGAACGGAGAGCGACGCCTCGTGACGTGCCGCCCGTCCCCTCACGGGGCCCCGGCGCACACGGTCTGCGCCTGAGCGGCATCATCCTCGGCGTCGTGGTGGTTGGTGCCGCGCTCTACGGGGCGCTCCTGCGCGTCTGGCTGCTCGTGCACCTGCCGGTGTGGGGCGACGAGGCCATCGTCGGCGTCATGGCCAGGTCCATCGACAACGGTCACTTCTCAGCCTTTTACTGGGGCCAGAACTACGGGGGGCTCGAGCCCTACCTCGTGGCGGTGGCCCTCCGGATCGGCGGTGGGGGCGAGCCGGCACTCAACGCGACACCCGCACTGCTCGCCGCGCTCGCCGCCGTCCTCGTGGCGGTCACTGCACTCGCGGCAGGCAGGGACAGGCTCACGGCCGCGGCCGCGGGCGGCGCCGTGTGGGTGTGGTCGTACGTGGTCGTCTGGCAGTCGGTACGTGAAGGGGGATTCCGCGAGGCCACGCTGTGCTGCGGGGTCCTCTTTGTCCTGTGCTGTGTCCGCGCCTACCGGGGGAAGGCAGGCCCGTGGACATTCGTGCTCCTCGGCCTTGCCCTGGGGCTGGGCTGGTGGGCGTCCCCCGAGATCCTCTACTTCGTGCCGGCCTGCCTTGTATTGCTGTGGGGATGGGTGCGATCCGCGTCCTGGCGCCGGTCGTCGCTGGGCCTCGCAGTGCTCGGCGTGATCGTCGGATCGGTGCCGTGGTGGTACGCCAACGCCCACACCGGCTTCGTGTCTTTGCGAACGAGCTCCCTCCCCGCCAACGGCGGCATCACGTACGGGACGAAGCTGTCCGTTTTCTTCCACGACATGCTCCCGCTGCAGCTCGGGCTCCGGACGGTCGTGGGTGGCAACTGGGTCGGCGGGACGTCACTCGGCGTGACGCTCTACGTCGTCGCGCTGCTCGTCATTGCGGCCGCGGTCGTCCGCTCGGTCGTCCTGGTCGTGCGGGACTCGAGCCAGCGGGTGCCGCTGGCCCTCGCGCTCGCGGTGGTGTGCTTCCCGCTCCTGTACGCGGCAGCCCCGGGAACGGGCTATTGGTTCGACGGACGCTACGGGATCTATCTCCCCACGCTCGTCGTGATGTTGTTGGCCACGATGCCGCGCCAACCGCTGTGGCGGTCGCCCCGCCGCGCCACACCCGACACCGCTGTAGGTACGACCGGGTGGACCCAGCTGAGCCGTAGCCGCCTCATCGCCGCGGGCGGCCTGCTCTGCGCGTTGCTCCTCACCGTGGCCGGGGCCCATGACGAGGGCGTGCCGGCGTCGGCGTCCTTCTTCTCCGGCTGGCGCAACGGCGATGCCCCCATGGAGCAGGTGCTGAGCGCGATGCGTGCGCATCACATCGAGGCCGCCTACGGCGACTACTGGACCGCGTACGACCTCGACTTCTTGAGCCGCGGCTACCCGGTCATCAGCCCTTCGCCGCTGCTCGATGTGACGCGGTCGACCTCCATCGCCGCCGCCGTGGCCCATTCCAAGGACCCAGCGTGGCTTTTCTTCGCGCCGGCACAGGCAACAGCTGCGGCCACCGCGTTCGACAACCCGCAGCCGGGCCCCGGTCCCTACACGGAACGCACCTTCGAGGCACTCTTGACGCACCAGGGCATCAAGTACTCAGTCGTACCTCTTGGCGTGCTCGACGCCGTCGTGCCCGCGCAACGAGTGATCACCCCATAGGCCGGTACCTCGCTGAGACCCGCCGTCGATATCCCGGCATTTACGCCGTGACGATCGCCTCGAAGTGCTCGACCACGGGGAACGGGTTGTAGAAGTGGTGCAGCAGGGCGCGCCAGTCCTCGTACGCAGCGGAGCCGCGGAAGCCCTCCGTATGGTCCTCGAGCCGCTGCCATTCGACCAGGAGCAAAAAACAACTCGGACGCTCGAGGCAGCGCTCGACTCGTAGGGAGACGAAGCCAGGGCTGGCGGCGATGATCCGCGTAGCCGAATCCATCGCGGCAATGAACTCGTCCTCGCGGCCGGGAACGACCTCGAGGACGGCGTGCTCGGTGATCATCAACCAGCGAGGAGCCGGGTTCGCAGAGCCGGATCGGTAGCCGCGTCGATGGCGGTCCAGGCCAATGCGACGGCGCCGTCACGGACCGCTGCGTCCGCCGAGGGTGTGATGCAGGCGGCGGCGAACTCGCGCTGGTGATTCACGGCGCCGTGTGTCTCGATCCCGATAAGGGGATGGATCGTGGGCACCGCCAGCGACACATTGGCCATGTCGGTGGAGAAGGTCGGCACCGGTGCGCCGGCGTCGTCGGCCTCAAAGCGCCGGCCGAGCGCCTCCGCGTTGTCACGGTACGAATGCAGCAACTCGGGGTCGGCCTCCATGTGTGAGTACACCGGGGAGAGCTCGTGGTACTCCAGCGAGCAGCCGGTGGCCAGTGCCCCGGCCTCGAAACACGCATCGACGCGGGGCCTGAGCGCAGCCAGTCCTTCGGCCGTCCGGGAGCGCACCATGTAGCGGGCACTGATGGAGGCGGGGATCACGTTGGCCGCGCCGCTGCTCTCGCGTACGACCCCGTGCACCTGGTCGCCGGGCGGCAGTTGCTGACGAAGGAGCCCGATGGCGACCTGGGCGACCGTCAGCGCGTCCTGGGCGTTGACCCCCTCCCACGGGGCGGCCGACGCGTGCGCCTCGCGGCCACTGAAGTGGACGTCGTAGTGGGCCACGGCCAGGCAGGTAGCGGTGAGGCGTTCCGACGGCCATGGGTGGACCATCATGGCGGCGTGGACGCCGGCGAAGGCGCCGCGTTCGAGCATGAGGATCTTGCCCCCGCCGCCCTCTTCGGCGGGCGTCCCGAGTACCCGCACACTGAGACCGAGGTCGTCGGCGACCGCCGCCAGTGCGAGTCCGGCCCCCACGGCGGTCGCCGCAATGATGTTGTGCCCGCAGGCGTGGCCCACCGCGGGTAGCGCGTCGTACTCCGCGCAGACTGCCACCACGAGCTCACCGCTACCGGAACGCGACTCGAGCGCGGTGGGCAGGTCGTAGACCCCCTCGTCGACTTCGAGTCCGCCCGCGCGCATGGCATCGGCCACCGCTCCCGCCGAGGCCGTCTCCCCGAAGCACAGCTCTGGCGTGGCGTGCACGCGGTGGCTCAGGGCGACGAGCTCGTCGAGGTTGCGGTCGACGACCGCGGCGGCCGCGTCCTTCGCTGACGAGACGTCCGCCCGAGTCGACACCTATTCGATGACCGCCACGACGTCACCGGCGCCGACGGAGTCGCCCGCGCTGACCCGCACTTCCTTCACCACACCGTCCTTTTCCGCTGCGACGGCATTTTCCATCTTCATCGCCTCCAGGAGACAGATGGTCTGGCCGACTTCCACGACGTCGCCCACGGCCACCAGGACCTTGACGATGGTCCCCTGCATCGGGACGGTCACCTGGCCCGACCCCGTGCCCGCCACCGCGGCCGTCGCGGCGCGCTTGGGCCGACCGGCCGGCCGGCCCGGACCGGCCGACGTACCCAGGTCCGGCACCCAGAGTCGCACGGAGAAGCGCCTGCCATCGACCTCGGCGGTCACATCTCGTTGCACCGTGGGCACGTCGTCGTCGGTGCTGGCGGGCATCGGAGCCCCAGCGCCGTCCATCACCAGTCCGCTCAAGTCGAGCCGCTCTTCGACCCACTTTGTCGAATGAGTGGCGGAGGCGAAATCGGGGTGGCTCAGGATCGCCACGTCGGCGGGCAAGGTGGTCGCCACCCCGGTGATGCGGGTCTCGTCGATGGCGCGCAGCATCCGGCGCCGTGCCGCTTCGCGGTCGGGAGCCCACACGATCAGCTTGGCGATGAGGTTGTCGTAGTACTGGGAGACAGTGTCGCCGGTCTCGTATCCGGCGTCGAGGCGGACGCCCGGGCCAGACGGCTGGTGAAAGGCGGTCAAGGTGCCGGGCGACGGCGAGAACCGTCCGCCGCTCGGGTCCTCGGCGTTGATGCGGACCTCGATGGCGTGCCCGTCGTGCCGGATCTCGTTCTGCGTGAAGTCGAGGCGCTCGCCCGACGCGATGCGGATCTGCCATGCCACCAGGTCGAGCCCCGTCACCAGCTCGGTGACCGGGTGCTCCACCTGGAGTCGGGTGTTCATCTCCAAGAAGTAGAACTCGCCGTCCTGGTAGAGGAATTCGACGGTCCCTGCGTTGAAGTAGCCGCAGGCCTGCGACACCTTGACGGCGGCCTCGCCCATCGCGCTGCGGATCTCGTCGGGGAAGTCGGGAGCGGGACTCTCCTCCACCAGCTTCTGGTGGCGTCGTTGGGCCGAGCAGTCGCGCTCGCCGAGCCAGAGCATGGTGCCGTGCTGGTCGCCCAGCACCTGCATCTCGACGTGCCGGGGCCAGCCCAGGTAGCGCTCGAGGTAGATCTCGGGCCGGCCGAAGTACGCCTGCGCTTCCCGCGCCGCCGACTCCATGGCTTCGGCGGCGTCAGCCGCAGCGCCAACCACCTTCATGCCGCGGCCGCCCCCGCCGTAGGCGGCCTTGATGGCGACGGGCCACCCATGCTCCTCCCCGAACGCGACCACCTCGTCGGGTGAGGTCAGCGGCTCGGAACGGCCGGGTACGCCGGCGACACCTGCTTTCTCGGCGGCGAGGCGCGAGCTGATCTTGTCGCCCATCACCTCGATCGCCTCGGGTGGGGGCCCGATGAAGGTCACGCCCCGTTCGGTGATCGCTCGCGCGAAGTCCGTGTTCTCGGAGAAGAAGCCGTAGCCGGGGTGCACCCCGTCGGCGCCGCTCTGCTCGATGGCGTGCAGGATCGCCTCGGTGTTCAAGTAGCTCTCGGCCGCCGCCTCGCCCCCGAGCGCGTACGCCTCGTCGGCCATGCGGACGTGCAGCGCCTCCCGGTCGAGATTGGAGTAGACCGCCACCGTTCCGATGCCCATCTCCCGGCAGGTCCGGATCACGCGGACGGCGATCTCGCCGCGGTTCGCTATGAGGATCTTCTCGAGCACGCTGGGTCTTTCCTCCTAAGGCGGGCCATCACAATTGCACGACCCGTATGGTGTCCGCCATGTGGGCCGGGAAGTGGGACGTCCGCTGGCTCGACGAGGTCGACTCGACCAACACCTATGTGCGCGACCTGGCGCGGCGGGGCGCAGCCGAAGGCCTCGTCGTGGTGGCAGACCACCAGACGGCGGGACGCGGGCGGCTCGACCGCCGCTGGGAATCGCCGCCGGGGTCGAACCTCCTGGCCTCGGTCCTGCTTCGCCCCGCGTGCGGGGAGGCCGAGCTGCATCTGTGCACGGCCGCGGTGGCGCTGGCGGGGGCAGACGCGTGTTCGGAGACCGCTGGCGTCGAGCCGGTCTTGAAGTGGCCGAACGACCTGTTGGCCGGGCCAGACGAGAAGAAACTGGCCGGAGTCCTGGCCGAGGCGGAGTTCTCGGGAGGCGTGCTGACCGCCGTCGTGGTGGGGATCGGGATCAACGTGGCCTGGCCCGGGCCAGCCGGAGTCGGGGGCACGTGCCTCGACGAGCTGCGGGCGACCGCCGACCCGGTGGACCGGCGGGAGCTCCTCGAGCGGTCACTGGCAGGGCTGGCCACCCGGCGGCCGCTCCTCGACGGCGAGGATGGGCGGCGTCAGCTGGCCGACGAGGTACGCCGGCGCTGCGCCACCCTCGGGAGAGCGGTCCGGGTCGTCCTGGCCGGTGAGGAGTTCGTCGGGCGGGCGGTCGCCGTTGACGACGGCGGACACCTGGTTGTCGAGACGGAGGCGGGGACCCGAACCGTCAGCGCAGGTGACGTGGTGCACCTCCGCCCTTCATCGGCGCCGGACGAGCCCTGACCTGACGCTGGCAACCCCCGTGTAGCTTCCCGGGAGGGGTGCCGCCGCGGGCTAGCATGGCGTGCGATATGCGCCTTCTCGTGACGGGAGGTGCCGGTTTCATCGGGTCGAACTTCGCCCGCTATTGGGTCGAGCAGCACCCCGCGGACCATGTCGTCGTCTACGACGTGCTCACCTACGCCGGCAACCGACCCAACCTGTCCGACATCGAGGACCGGATCGTCTTCGTCCGGGGCGACATCTGCGACCCTGACGCGGCGGAGAAGGCCCTGCGCGGCGAGGAGATCGACACGATCGTCCACTTCGCCGCCGAGTCACACAACTCCTTGGCCGTCCTCAACCCGGGTTTATTCTTCCGGACCAATGTGCTCGGGACCCAGACCATGCTCGAGGCGGCGCGGCAGGTGGGCGTCAGCCGGTTCCACCATGTGTCGACCTGCGAGGTCTACGGAGATCTTCCGCTCGACACCGACGAGATCTTCACGGAGGACTCGCCCTACCGGCCGCGCACGCCGTACAACGCGTCGAAGGCGGGCGCTGACCACGCGGTGCGCGCGTACGCGGAGACCTACGAACTGCCCATCACCATCACGAATTGCGCCAACAACTACGGGCCCTATCAATTCCCTGAGAAGCTCGTGCCGCACTTCTGCGCGCTGGCCCTCGACGACAAGCCCCTCACCCTCTACGCGAGCACCGAGAACCGGCGCGAGTGGCTGCACGTGATCGATCACTGCACGGCGATCGATGCGGTGCTCACTCGCGGCAAGGAGGGAGAGACGTACCACGTCGGGAGCGGCGTCGAAGCGTCCATCATGGAGATCGCTGACCGGATCCTCGCAGCGCTCGGGAAGCCGGAGTCGCTCAAGACGATCGTCCCCGACCGGCCGGGACACGACCGCCGCTATGTGCTCGATTCGACCAAGCTCCGCGCCGAGCTGGACTGGGCGCCGTCGGTCGAGTGGGAACAAGGGCTGGCCGAGACGGTGGCCTGGTACGCGGACCACAGGGACTGGTGGGAGCCGCTGCTGGCGCGGGCGCCCATCGCCGAAGGGGCCTGGGGATCCAGAGGCAGCTGAGGCGTGCGCATCCTGATCACTGGGGCGGACGGGCAGCTCGGGCGCGATCTGCGCGACTGTCTGGCGGGCCGGGTACCGGCAGGCGGTGTGCGCTGTGCGCTGCTCGGACCGGAGGGCCCGCGCCCGGGACTTGACCACGACGTGCTGGCGACCGATATCGACACCATGAGGGTCGACGACCGCGACGTCGTGTTGCACACCGTCTTGTCGTTTCGTCCCGAGCTCGTGCTCCACGTCGGCGCCTTCACCGCAGTCGAGCGATGCGAGACAGAGGTCGACGCTGCCTACGCCGTCAACGCCATCGGCAGCCGTAACATCGCCGAGGCCGCTGCGCTCGTTGGCGCACACGTGGTCTACGTGTCGACCGACTATGTCTTTGACGGCACGGGTAACCGGCCGTACCGAGAGTGGGACGCCGCCGAATCCGACGTCGGTCTACGGCGCTTCGAAACTAGGCGGCGAGCGAGAGTGCCGGCCCGGCTCGACCATCGTGCGCACCAGCTGGCTGTGCGGCGCCCACGGCGCCAACATGGTGGTCACCGCGCTCCGGCTGGCCAAGGGCGACGGCGAGCTTCGCTTCGTCGACGATCAGCACGGGTCGCCCACGTTCACGGCGGATTTGGCCCCCGCCATCGTCACCCTCGGCCTCGACCGTCGTCCGGGTCTCTTTCACGTGACCAACAGCGGCGCCACGACCTGGTGGGGGTTCGTGCGGGCCGTGCTCTCCGAAGCCGGCGCTGATCCTGAGCGGGTGCGGCCTATCGGCACCGCGGAGCTCGATCCCCCTCTGTTGGCACCGCGTCCCGCGTACTCGGTGCTCGACAACGTGGCGCTGCGTCTCAGCGGCCTGCCGGCCTTGCCCGACTGGCAGGACGCGCTGGCGCGGCTGGTTCCCGCGCTCCGGTCACAGGAGGTCGTGCGATGACCCTGCGTTCGAACGCGCGCGAACCCCGGACAGCGCTCCACCGCATCGCCGTCATCGGCGCCGGCTATGTCGGCATCCCGACGGCGGCGACCTTGGCGCATTTCGGGCACACGGTCGTCCTCGCTGAGCGCGACGAGTCGCGCTTGGCCAGCCTCCGCTCGGGACGCATGCCGATCGTCGAGGCCGGCCTGGACGATCTGGTTGCAGAGAGCGTGGCCATGGGTCGCCTCTCGTTCACGGAGTCCGCGGAGGCTGCGGTGAAGGGGGCCGAGTTCGTCTTCCTGTGTGTGCCGACCCCGCAGGGCGCGGACGGTTCCGCCGATCTTTCCTTCGTCCAGAACGCAGCGAAGGACATCTCCTCGCACCTCAAGCCCGGCGCCGTCGTCGTGAACAAGTCAACGGTGCCGGTCGGTTCGGCGACCATGGTCGAGCAGGTGATCGGGCGGCCCGACATCAGTGTTGTCTCCAACCCGGAATTTCTGCGAGAGGGTACGGCGGTGCTCGACAGTCTGAGCCCCGACCGCATCGTGGTGGGAGCGGACGACACACGAGCGGCGGCCGAAGTCGGAGAGCTCTTTGCCTCCACCGGCGCACCGCTCATCGTGACGGACGCCACGACGTCCGAGACGATCAAATACGCGTCCAACGCGTTCTTGGCCACGAAGCTGAGCTTCGTCAATGCACTGGCCGGTCTGTGCGAGGAGGTTGGTGCCGACGCGCGCGACGTCCTCCTCGGACTCGGCTACGACAAACGGATTGGCTTCGAGTTCCTCCGTCCCGGTCCGGGCTGGGGCGGTTCCTGCCTTCCCAAGGACACCCAGGCGCTGCTCCACATCGCGCGCGAGGCGGGATACGACTTCTCATTGCTGGCTGGTGCGATCGCCTCCAACGAAGAACAGCTCACCCGGGTGCTCGGCAAGGTCGAGGCCGCCTGCGGCGGATCGCTGAGTGGGAAGACCGTGGCCGCGTGGGGATTGACGTTCAAGGCGAACACCGATGATCGCCGTGATTCGCCGAGCATCCAGATCACGTCCCGCCTGGTGTCAATGGGGGCCACCGTGCGGGCGTTCGACCCGACGGTCGACGCCGAGGCGGACCCCCCGGACGACCTCCAGGGTCTCGACCTGTGCGGCGACCCGTACGAGGCCGCCTCTGGCGCGCGGGCCCTTGTCGTGCTCACGGAATGGGATCTGTTCCGGTGGGTCGACTTCGCACGGATCCTCGAGGTCATGGCGGAGCCCGCCATCGTGGACGCGCGCAACTTGTTGGACCCCGCCGCCGTTCGCCGCATGGGGTTCCGCTACACGGGGGTCGGCCGCCAGTGACGCGAGTCGTGGTCGCCGGCGGCGCCGGCTTTCTCGGATCACACCTGTGCGATCACCTGGTCGAGCGAGGCGACGCTGTCGTGTGCCTCGATGACCTCTCCACCGGTTCCAGGGAGAACGTCGAACACCTGCTCGGACACCCTCGCTTCAGCCTGGTCGTCGCCGATGTCAGCGAGAAGGTCGAGCTCCCCGACGACGGCGGCGTGGACGCGGTGTGCAATCTGGCCTCGCCCGCTTCGCCCCCCGCGTATCTGGCCCGGCCTCTCGACACCCTCGCGGTCGGGAGCGAGGGAACGCGGCGTTTGTTGGAGATCGCCCGGGCACACGACGCGCGCTTCCTCATGGCGAGCACGAGTGAGATCTACGGAGACCCCGAGATCCACCCTCAGGTGGAGTCCTACCGGGGCAACGTCGACCCCACCGGTCCCCGGAGCGTGTACGACGAGTCCAAACGGTTCGCCGAGGCACTCACCATGGCCATGCACCGCACGCATGGGGTCAATGTGGGCATCGCTCGTATCTTCAACACGTACGGCCCTCGGCTTTCTCCCGGCGACGGCCGCGTGGTGTCCAACTTCATCGTGCAGGCACTCCGAGGGGAGCCGTTGACCGTCTACGGGGACGGCAGCCAGACGCGCAGTTTCTGCTTCGTCGACGACGAGATCCGGGGCTTGGTGGCGTTGCTCGACTCGTCGCTCGTGGGTCCGGTCAATGTCGGGAACCCCGACGAGCGATCCATGCTCGACCTGGCCCATTTCGTGCTGGCGGCAACGGGGTCCACGTCGGAGATCACCTTCGAGCCCTTGCCGGTCGACGACCCGACGCGTCGGTGCCCCGACATCACCGTGGCCCGCCGCGAGCTCGGCTGGGAGCCCCGGGTCAGCTTCCAGGACGGAATTGCCCGCACCATCGACTACTTCGCTGGCAAGGTAGGGGGATCATGACCGATACGGAGCTGACCGAGACCGAGCAGCCGGGCACGTACGAGACGCTGACCGTCATCGTCCCCGTGTTCAACGAGCGCACGACCGTGGCGGAGGTGCTGCGCCGCATGCGAGCGGTGCAGCTTCCGGTGGTGCTCCAGATCATCGTGGTCGACGACGGGTCGAGCGACGGTTCGGACAAGGTCCTTTCTGCGCTGCAGGACTCGACCGTGCGTCTCATCCGCCACGACGTCAACCAGGGCAAGGGCGCGGCCATCCGCACCGGCCTGCACGAGGCGCGCGGCGACCTCGTGCTCATTCAGGACGCCGACCTGGAGTACGACCCCAACGACTGGCCGAAACTGCTCGAACCGATCCTGCGCGGCAAGGCGCGTGTGGTCTACGGGAGCCGATTCACAGGCGAGCGCAAGAACATGCTGCCGCTGCACTGGATCGGCAACCGCTTGCTCTCGCTGATCACCAACGTGCTCTACAACTCGACCCTCTCCGACATGGAGACCTGCTACAAGCTCTTCGACGCCCAGGTTCTCGAAGGCCTCACCGTTGTCTCCAACCGGTTCGACTTCGAGCCGGAGATCACCGCCAAGGTGTTGCGCCGCGGTTTTCGTATCTATGAAGTACCGATCTCGTATGCCGGACGCGAGTTCGACGAAGGCAAGAAGATCACCTGGCGAGATGGCATCAGCGCCGTGAAGGCGTTGGTGCGGTTCCGCTTCACCAAGGAGTACTGAGCCACTGGTGCGTGATTCTGGCGTGATCGGCGCCGTCGTGGTCGACCATGACGCCGGGCCACAGCTCCAAGGGTGTATTCGCTCCGTGCTCGAGAACGGCGCCGACCAGGTGGTCGTCGTGGAGAACGGCGCGTCGGGCAGCGTGGACGGCGCGCTCGCCCAGCTTCTGGCCGGTACGCCTGGCGCCCCCGTCCGCGTCGTCCGGCCAGGTTGCAACCTCGGCTACGGAGCAGGCGCGAACCGTGGTGTGGCTGCGCTGTCCGGCGATCCCGTTCCCGAATGGGTCCTCATCGCCAATCCCGACCTGATCGTGCACCCAGGCGCGCTGGCGGCCATGCGCGCCGCGCTCGAGGCGAATCCGGCGTGGGCGATCGTGGGGCCGCGGATCTACACCGAGACGGGGGACGTCTATCCCTCGGTGCGCACGTTTCCCTCCTTCACCGATGCAGCCGGGCACGCGCTGCTCGCGCAGTTCAACCCCGAGAACCCCTTCACGCGCCGCTACAACCCGGGCGCACCGGAGGGGGATGTCGTGACGCGGGCCGGTTGGGTGTCGGGGTCGTGTTTCATGGCGCGGCGCAACGCCCTCGAGGAGCTCGGCGGCTTCGACGAGTCGTACTTCATGTACCTCGAGGACACGGACCTGTGCTGGCGCGCCCACCAGGCGGGTTGGGGCGTCGGCTTCGCCGGCACGGCGGCGGTGACCCATGTCCAGGGCTTCAGCACGGCGCGCCACCCCTACAAGATGATGGTGGCTCATCACCGCTCGGCGTTGCGCTTCACGATGCGCACCACGAAGGGCTGGCGCCGGGCCGTCCTGCCCGTGGCCGTCCTCGTGCTCGGGGCGAGGATGGCGATCGCATCCGTGCGCCTCGTCTTCGCTCGTTAGGCCGTGGGCCGACATCCCCGATTGTTGATCGCCGCCCTCGTCGCCATCGCGGTCACGGTGCTGGTGCTCGTGCTCGCCGCCGTCGTGCGCGCGCCCGGCCCAGCACCGGTGCGCGTGGAACCGGAGGCCACCTTCGCGCTGCCGCCGGCCTCGACTGGCTGCACGGGCACCAGCGTGCGCCCCGGCGGGCAGGCGACGGTACCCCTGACCGTGAGCACGGTGCAGGGCCAGGTGGCCGAGTCGTTGAACGTCTGTCTCGATGGCAAGGGACCCTTTCCCTTCGTCCTCGACTCCGGCGCGGGGCAGTCCACCATTGACGCGGGCCTCGCCCATCGCCTCCACCTCGCCTCGGATGGCGCGCCCACCCAGTTCGCCGGTGTCGGGTGCACCGGCACGGCCCACCCTGTGTCCTCTGGCGCCTGGTCGCTCGACGGAGTGGACCTGGCGCCCCAGCAGTTGACGGCGGCGACGCTGCCGCAGATGGGCGGCAAGGGTGAGCCGGACGGACTCTTGGGTTCCGACGTCCTGGCGCGCTTTGGGGCAGTCCGCATCGACTTTGCCTCGGGCGCGCTCATCCTCCCCGGCTCTGAAGGACAGCCTTTGGAGGACACGAGCCAGTACACCGGCCCGACCGGTCCGCCGCCCGTGGCGCTGACGGGAGGAGCGGGCACGACCGTGCCGCTGACGGTCACGCCGGTCCAGGGTGATGTCTCCCTCGGGGTTGCCGTCCGGTTCGGCGGTGGGCCGCGTCGAAGCTTCGTCGTCGACACCGGCTCCTCCCAGAGCGTGGTGGCGATCTCCATCGCCAGGGCACAGTCGCTGGCCGCCACCGACCTGGCCGAGCGTCAGGCCACGGTCTGCTCTGTCATCACGGTGCCCCTCGTGCACAGCGGCCCGTGGTCCGTACCGGGCGTGGCCCTCCACCACCAGCTCATCGGCGCCACGAACTTCGGGCCGGTCAGCCTCGGTGGCATCGAAGGGCTATTGGGCTCGGACCAGCTCAAGCGGTACGGCTGGGTCGTCCTCGACTACACGGGGGGCCGCCTGGTCCTGGGCTCGCCGTAACGGGGATCCGGCCGGTCACGTCACGACCGTGCCGAGCTGGTCGAGCAGTTCCTCGGTTCCCTTCTGGCGGATCGCCGGGGTATCGGCCCCGTCGAGGAAGACGCCTTGCTCGGTGAAGGTGAGCGTGGTGCCCCCGTCCGAGGGGGCGAACTCAACCGTGGTCACCGACACCGAGATCAGCGTGCCGCCCGCGTCCATCGAGTACCCGTACACGATGCGCTCGCCGGCCACGATGTCCTTGTACGTCGCCTCGTAGGTGTAGACGGGGCCGTCGGGTGGTCCGCCTCGGTTGATCTCGGTGCCTCCGACGCGGAAGTCGAGTTCGAGGGTGTCGTTCACCTCGCCGGGCGCGCCGAACCAGCGCGCCTTGGCCTCCTGCGACGCCCAGGCGGCGAAGACACGCACGGGCGGGACGGGATAGGTCCGGGTGATCGTGAAGGTGCCGTGCTCGGTGCTCCGTGCCGTCATGTCATGCTCCTTTCGAGGGCGGCGGGATCTGCTGCTCGGTTGCCAGGTCAGCCGCGATGACCTGGCCCAGTCGGTCGAGCCGGCGCTCCCAGACGGCGCGCTGGCCGGCGAACCAGTCCTGGGCGAGTTGGAGCCCCCCCGGCTCGAGCCGGCACGTGCGGGTGCGCCCCACTTTCTCGGAGCGGACCAGCCCGCAGGACTCGAGGACGCCCAGGTGCTGGACCACCGCGGAAAGCGTCATGGGCAGCGGTTCCGCCAGCTGGCTGACCGTCGCCGGCCCCTCCCCGAGTCGTTCCACCATGACGCGGCGGGTGGGGTCGCCGAGCGCCCGAAAGACGTCGTCGACGGGTTCATACTTAAGCTTAAGCATTAACTTAACTATTGTCTGTGCCTACCCCTCTCGTCAAGGGGGCGGGCGCTTCACTCCGGTCCTGAAAGACCCAACATGTCGGTGACCCCGTGGTCACGCCCGGCGGTGTAGCCACCGTCGACGGGCAGCGCGTGCCCGGTGACGAAGGAGGCGTCGTCGGAGAGCAAGAACGCGGCCACCGACGCGATCTCCTCGGGGAGGCCCATGCGCCGGCCGAGCTTGTGCTCGTGGACGATGTCCGCCAGCGCGTCCTCCATTCCCGGGCCGAAGATCATCGCGGTCATCGGGGTCTCGATGAAGCCCGGACAAATGGCGTTGACCCGAATACCGCGGCCGGCGTAGTCGATGGCCATGTTCTTGGTCAGGATGACCACACCGCCCTTCGAGGCGCTGTACGCGCTCCCGCCGGCCGTGCCTTCCAGACCCTCGATGCTGGCGATGGTCACCACCGATCCACGCTGCCCGTCGGGGCGCGTCGGCTGCCCCAGCATCTGCGTGATGACGTGCTTGGCCGTGAGGTAGGTACCGGTCAGGTTCACGTCGATCACTCGTGCCCAGTCCTTGGCATCGAGCATGTGCACCGGCCCGCCGCCGGCGACGCCCGCCGCGTTCACCAGGCCGTGCACGGCGCCGCCGCCGAAGTCGACGGCGGCGCGGACCAGCGCGGCGACGGACCCCTCGTCGGTGACGTCAACGTGGGTGAAGGCCCAGCGGTTCGCCTCGTCCCTGCTCTCCGTGAGGGTGTCCGCCGGCACGACGAGGTCGGCGCCCATGACGAGGCAACCCTCATCGAGCAGTCGCTCGGCCGTCGCCCGGCCGATGCCGGACGCCGCACCGGTGACGATGTAGGTCCGATCGCCCAATCCACGCATTGGCACCTCCAGGTTCTGGTTGCGCCCGGCCAACCCGGGCTGGTAGGAGCAGTGCACTGTTCTAGCCCGGGTCGTCCCCGGGACCACTCCAGACCGGGGGAGCCCAGGCCATGAAGTTCGCGCTGTTCTACGAGATCCCCGTCCCTCGTCCCTGGGTCGAGGACAGCGAGCTCGTCGCGTATCGCAACACACTCGAGCAGGCCATCGCGGGAGACCGACACGGCTGGCACGCCTTCTGGACGGTGGAACACCACTTCTTGCAGGAGTACTCGCACTGCTCGAACCCCGAGGTGCTCTACGGCGCCATCGCGGCGCGGACCGAGCGCATCCGGCTCGGCTATGGCGTGCGCCTGATGCCCAAGCCCTACAACCACCCGGTGCGCACCGCAGAGTCGGTGGCCGTGCTCGATCTGATCTCGGGCGGGCGGGTGGATCTCGGCACGGGCCGCTCGGCCACCCGGGCCGAGCTCGAAGGGTTCGGCATCGATCCTGCCGAGAGCCGGCGCATGTGGCAGGAGGCCATCGGGCACGTCGTCGGCTGTTGGACCAACGAGGAGTATGAGTTCGCCGGCGAGTTCTGGCAGATGCCGCGGCGGCGCGTGCAGCCCAAGCCGTGGCAGAAGCCCCACCCGCCCCTGTGGGGTGCCACGACGAGCGACGAGGGCCATGCCCAGGTGGGTGAGCTCGGCCTCGGGCTCTGCTCGTTCGCCGTCGGACTGCCACCGTCGGAGGTCAAGCGCAAGATCGACATCTACCGGGACGCCGTCGCACAGTGCAACGCACCGATCGGCTCCTTCGTGCACAACGCGGCCGCGACGTTCACCATGGCCATCTGCGGGCCGGATCGGGACGAGGCGATCGCGCAGGCCCGGGAGTCCTTCGAGTGGTACCCCAAGACCGGTGCCCGCCAGATCGCCACGCTGACCGACTGGATGGCCGAGCGCAAAGAAGATCTCGGCAGCTACTCGTACGCGGCCGACATGAAGAAGACGGACGACGAAGGCACGCTCGACCTGCTCAACCTCGAGTACCTGGTGGGCGCGAACGCCTGCGTCCTCGGCACGCCCGAGGAATGCGTGGAGGCATGCCGCCAGTACGAGGCGGCGGGCGTCGACCTCCTGCTCTGCCTGGTGAACCCCTACACGATTCCTCATGAGACGGTCATGCAGACGATCGAGCTGATGGGGACCAAGGTGATCCCGCACTTCGCCGACTGAGCGCGCGCAACATCGGCCGCGCGTCGTGCAGGCTGGGGGTATGGGGAGGACAGCGCTGCACCGGGGGCCGGTGGCCGGGCGACGGCCCGGGTCCCGACGGGCAGCTACACCCTTGTCGTGAGCAACACGCGCATCAGTTTCTCTCTGCACGTCGTCAAGTCCTGAGCCAACGTGTCGACGTCTGAGCCTCCCGCTCTGGGGCGGGCCCAGGCTCAGGCCACCGCCGACGTGATCGACGGAAGAGCACCAGCCGGCCCGTCGAGCCAGCCGCGCAGCGCGGCGGTCGCCCGCACGTCGTCCTCGTTGTATTCGAGGATCCAGCGTTGGGCTTCCCTCTGTGCAGCGGGATCGGCGTCGTCGACGGCGCTGTCGTAGTTCACGAGGGCCAGCTGTCCGCCGATGTCGTCGGAGCGCCACGCGAAGGAGGCGAGAGGGGCGGTCTCCTTGAGTCCCATGCTGCGACCGGTGATCAGGTTGGCCTTCACGACCTCGAGCAGATCGACCCACGCGTCGGACGCCAGGAATCGGTCCACCTCGTCGCGCAGGCCGAGGCGATCGGCGATCCGGGTCATGTGACCCTGTTCGGCGCTCTTGCTGTAGCAATAGGCGCGGAAGATCAACCCGTCAGCCTCGGCTCGCGCTCGCTCGTCGCTGAACCACGACCAGAACTCTTTGAACGCGACCAGCTCACCGGCCTCGAGGTCGGGATCCCAGGTCGCGAACGACACGTAGCGTGCCGTCGGCGTTGCGCCCCGATAATCGGTGACGAGCGCACCCCACAGATAGCACCCGTCATTTGTGCTCTCCATGTCCACGTCGACCTCGACGTCACCGCGGGGGACCTCGATCCGCTCGACCTCACGCCGGCGATACGCGGGCGACGGCCCGATCCGGGCCCGCGCCAGCTCGATCTGCGTGGCCAGCGTCGACCCGACGCTGGCATGGAGGGCGAGGATGGTGGGGTCGACGGCGGCGAGATCGGCCACGGTGACGAAGCCGAGCGACGCCAAGTCCTGGAGCTGCTTCTTCCGCTGGGGGATGACGGTGTCCAAGGACGTCGTTCCCGGGAGGTCGCGGACCCGCGCCGACAGGTCTGCCAGGTCCACTTTGCGGCGCAGCAGCTCAGCCGTCGTCCAGTCGAGCGCGGCCAGACCGTGCTGGTCCTCGACTCCCTTCGATCTGTACTGGCGCCGGCGGGCGACCCCGACACTCGAGAGCAGGCTCAGGTCCGCCGTCTCCTCGAGTCGCTCGGTGCACCAGCCGCGCCACTGGCACATCTCGCATTGGCGACAGGCGATGGGCTCCGCGAGCAGTGGCGCGGCCGCGCTTCCGATGTGTTCCAACGCGGCGGCGTGGACCGCGAGCCTGTGTGCGAATTCGAGGTCGTAGAGCTCCATCGCGCTCAGTCGCCCAGCGGTGGGCGCCGCGAGGTACTCCGATGGATCGAGGCACCGCTCGTCGAGGTCGTACCAGACGATCGACCCTTCGGAGCCGCAGATCCCTCCGACGTTGCGCAACGGCGACGCGCACCTCGCCTCCTCGAGCAACCGCCGATAGTGGGCGAGCTGGAGCAGGTCGTCGACCCGCCATCGGGCGTCGTGCTCGGGATCGGGCGTGGCGCTCTCGAAGAAGGGGGCGTCGAGGTGCGAGACGAGGGCGTTGCCGATGCCGGGTTTCCGGGCGGCGTCGAGCACCTTGTGGGACTTGACGTCGACAGGCAGATAGCCAGTCGCCGGATCCGTGGAGCCGGCGGGGTCGCCATCGCGAACGAGGAGGTCGGGCTCCCCGACCCGATGGGCCTCGTGGTCGACCGGGAGCCTGCCCCCGCTGACGACTCGGGCTCCACCGGACATGGCCTGCATGGTCTGCCACTCGCGGGCGTCGGGGTCGTCGACCTCGATCACCCTCGCACCCTCGATGCCCGCGCACAGGTCCGCACACGTCACGCCCTCGTAGTCGTGGCCAGCCTGGAACAGCTTCTCCAGGAAGGGCGGGGGAGGCAGGGGCTCGCAGGGGCGCAACACGTCGAGTTGGACCCGCTGGGGGCAGGTCTTGGCGAACGAGGCGTTTCGGGGTGTGATCTCGACGGGCACTATCAGTGCATTGTGGCGGCTGGGCGTGACACGCGGAGGGACGCTGGTCCCGGTGATGGGGCGGCGCCAGGTCGGGCCGTGGCCGACCTGCCTGGCACGACGAGCCGGTTGGTCCGCGGTGCGGCCGGTGCACCATGATCCCGACGGCGCAGGGGCCTCGGAAGGAGGGGCCACGGCACAGAGGGAGTGAGATGGACAGGTCGCAGCGGGAGCCCACCACCGACGCATTTCGCGCCGAGTTGGCTGCCTGGCTGTCCGACCACCTCACACCGGACGTGGTGCAGGCGGGCGGGCGCCAGGTGGAGGGAGGCTCCCTCGACGTGCTGCGGGCGTGGAACCGGACGCTGGCCGACGGCGGGTGGGCCGCCCCGTCGTGGCCGGTCGAGCACGGAGGGCGCGGTGCCGGGGTCGACGAGCAGCTCGCCTACCTCGAGGAGACCAACCGCGTGCGGGCGCCGGGACCGGTGAACGTGATCGGCGTCTCCAACATCGCCCCGGCCATCATGCGCTTCGGCACCCCCGACCAGCAGGAGCGGTTCCTCCAGCCGATGCTGCGGGGCGACGAAATCTGGTCACAGGGCATGTCCGAGCCCGACGCCGGCTCGGACCTGGCCTCGTTGCGAACCGCCGCTGTCGAGGACGGGGACGACTTCGTCATCAATGGGCAGAAGACCTGGAACTCGCTCGGGCATCTGGCCGACTGGTGCCAGCTCTACGTGCGGACAGACCCGGCGGCACAGAAGCACGCGGGGATCACGTGCTTCCTGGTGGACATGCGCACACCGGGGATCGAGGCGCGGCCGATCACGACGATCACGGGCGGACAGACGTTCGCCGAGCTCTTCTTCACCGATGCCCGCATTCATCGATCCGCCATGTTGGGCCCCCTCCACGAAGGGTGGTCGGTCGCCATGACGACACTCAGCCACGAGCGCGCCGGCGTGGCGCGTCTGCACCTCTCCCTGGCGAACCGCCTCGACGACCTGCTGGCCGACCCACGGGCGCGCGAAGGGTTGCGGGACCCGGTGCTGCGCGACCGCTTGGCCCGCGTCTACGCCTCCATCCGCTGCATGCGCTACCTGACCGAGCGCTCGCTGTCGGATCCGGCGGCGGCCGGGGCCGGGGGCAGCCTCGCCAAGCTGTCCTGGGCCCACTGCGACCAGGAGCTCGCCGACGTGGCGGTGGATCTCATCGGGCCCGAGGCACTGCGCACGGGCGACTACTGGGGCATCAACCTGCTCGGCGTGCGCCAGGCCTCGATCGCGGGCGGCACCACCGAGATCAACAAGAACATCGTCGGCGAGCACGTGCTCGGGTTACCCCGGTGATGTCCCGATGACCCAGGCCCCGGCCGGGGAACGAGCACGAGGGTTCTGGGCGGCCGCAGCGGCCGAGCCGGACCGCGTCGCACTGATCGACCCGGCGGGAAGGGAGTGGACAGCCGGCGAGATCGACGCGGCGGCCAACCGTCTCGTCCATGCGCTCCGGGAGCGGGGGCTCCGTGAGGGCGACCCCGTCGCCATGCTGCTGCCGAATCGGGCCGAGACCCTGGTCGTGCTCATGGCTGTGTTCCAGGCGGGCTGGAACTTCGTCCCGCTGAACAGCAACCTGACCGCGGCCGAAGTGTCCTACATCCTCGGCGACGCCGCCGCCAAGGCACTGGTGGCCGACGAGCGCTTCGCCGCCGTGGCGGCCACG
This sequence comes from uncultured Acidimicrobiaceae bacterium, assembly GCA_963736225.1. Taxonomy (GTDB): domain Bacteria; phylum Actinomycetota; class Acidimicrobiia; order Acidimicrobiales; family RAAP-2; genus Bog-473. Next base: position 598,952 of record CAVTOF010000005.1, read on the forward strand.
GCCGCGGCCGAAGCGGGCGTGCCCGAGCCCGGGCGCCTCTCCGTCGGCACCATCACGGGCTTCGTCCCGCTCGACTCCGCGCTCGCGGGTCAGCCCGACGGTGCGCCCGAGCACCGCGTGGCCGGGCAGTTCATGCAATACACCTCGGGCACCACGGGACGTCCGAAAGCGGTGCAGCGCGCGCTCCCGACGTTCGACCCTGAGACGTGGGTGGAGGTCTTCAGCGCCAACCTGACGCGCTACGACATCGAACCCGGCGGCGACGCGGTGCACCTGGTGACGGCGCCGATGTATCACATGGCGCCGCTGTCGTTCGGCTACTTCTCGGCCCATTTCGAGCACACCTTGGTCTTCATGGAGAAATGGGATGCCGAGCGGGCGCTCGAGTTGATTCAGCGCTACCGCGTCACCGATACGCACATGGTGCCGACCCAGCTCCACCGTCTGATGCAGCTGCCCGAGGGCGTGCGCGACAGCTACGACGTGTCGTCGCTGCGCCAGGTGATCCACGCCGCCGCGCCGTGTCCGATCGAACTCAAGCGGCGGCTGTTCGACTGGCTCGGCCCGGTGATCTACGAGTTCTACGGCGCCACCGAAGGCGGCGGCACGATCGCCAAGCCGCACGACTGGCTGGCCCACCCCGGGACGGTCGGGACGCCGTGGCCGGGCGCCGACGTCAAGGTCCTCGACGACGATGGGCACGACGTTCCCCCGGGCACCGTCGGCACGGTCTACCTGAAGTTGATGGGCGGCGAATTCCGATACAAGGGCGACCCCGAGAAGACCACCGCCAACCGGCACGGCGACTACTTCACCGTCGGGGACATGGGCGAGCTCGACGAGGACGGGTTCCTCTACCTGCGAGACCGCAAGATCGACATGATCATCTCGGGGGGCGTCAACATCTATCCGGCCGAAGTCGAGGCTGCGTTGCTGTCCCATCCCGCGGTGGGCGATGCGGCAGTCTTCGGGATCCCCGACGAGGAGTGGGGCGAGGAGGTCAAGGCGGTCGTGGAGCCGGCGCCCGGGCACAGCGCGTCCCCGGCGCTGGCCGAGGAGCTCCAGGCCCACTGCGCCGAATTCCTGGCCAAGTACAAGTGCCCACGTAGCATCGACTTCACCGAGGCCATGCCCCGCGACCCCAACGGAAAGCTCTACAAGCGGCGATTGCGCGACCCGTACTGGGAGGGCAGCGACCGTGGCATCTAGTGGGCGAGCCACTCCAGAACACCGAAGACGAACACCACCCAACCGATCGAAGCGAGGAGTTCATGGCCCGAGTCCCTATTGAGCAAGGGTTCTTCCGCATCCCCGAGGACCCGGCCGAGCTGCCGCGGCTGCTCGGGAGCCGCTGTCCCGCTTGCGGTGAGGTGTTCTTCCCGCGCCGGCTGGTCTGCGCCAATTGCCTCCATGAAGGCACTGAGGACACCGAGCTGTCGACGCACGGAACGATCCACACCTGGACGTACTGCCACGTTCCGCTCTTCGGCAAGAAGGACGCCGACGTCGCTGGATACGGCGTCGCCCAGGTCGACCTGCCCGAAGGCCCGCGGGTGCAGTCGATCCTCTCGGGCGGCCCCGGCGACTTCGCAATCGGGATGGAGGTCGTGATCGATCTCGAGACGCTTCGCCAGAACTCTGCCGGCGACGATGTCGTGATCTACCGCTTCCGTCCCGCTCCCGACGGCGGCGCGGCCATCGGGACCGGAGGTGCGTCATGAAGCACGGCTTGCGTTTCGACGGCGTGGCCGTGGCCGGCATCGGCATGGTCCGCTTTGGCATGTTCCGCGACATCCCGGGTTCGCATCTCGCCCGCGACGCCGGGCTGCTCGCGCTGCACGACGCCGGCATGACGCTCGCCGACGTCGACGAGGCGTTCGTGGGGTACATCCAGCCGGCACCCATGATCGGCATCAAGGCGATGAAGGAGCTCGGACTGACCGGTCTGCCGGTCACCCACATCGAGAACGCGTCCGCCACCGGGCTCGTCGCGTTCCGCGACGCGGCGTGGGCCGTGTCGTCGGGACGGGCCGACGTGGCCATGGCGCTGTGTTTCGACAAGTTCACCGACATGACCGGCGGGGGCGGCCGCGGGGCGGGGCGCGACCAGATCGACGCGCCGATCCTCCCCGCCGCGTACTTTGCGCTCTGGGCTCAACGTCGCATGCACGATCGCGGCACGACGCCGGAGCACTTCGCCACCATCGCCGCGAAGAACTGGAACTACGGCGCGGCATGCCCCTTCGCCCACCGGCGTTCGGACCATGTCGTGACCGCCGAGGAGGTGCTCGCCGCCAGGATGGTGGCTGAACCGCTCACCACGATGATGTGCTGCCCACCCGACGACGGCGCGGCGTGCATCATCCTGGCCCGGGAGGACCTGGTTCGCTCCCGCCAACCGGGCCGGCCGCTTGTCCGCGCGCTGGCTTCCGCGCTGACGTCGGAGTCCTACTCGCCGGGCCACACCTTCGTCGGCCCAGTCGTCGGCCCGTCGACCATGACGAAAGCGACGGCCTTGGAGTGTTACGAGGCGGCCGGGATCGGCCCAGAGGACGTGAGCGTGGCCTACTGCCACGACGCGTTCGTCAACGAGGAGCTCGAGTACTACGAGTTGCTCGGGTTCTGTGTCGAGGGCGAGGCAGAAAAGCTCGTCGTCGAAGGCGAGACGGGGCCGGGGGGCCGGATCCCGTTCAACACTGACGGCGGGCTGCTCGCCCGTGGGCACCCGGGCGGGCCGACGGGTGTGGCCATGCTGCACGAGGCGGTGCTGCAGCTGCGTGGCGAGGCGGAGGGCCGTCAGGTCGACGATGCCCGGGTCGCCCTGGCCCATCTCGTCGGGGGCGGCAGCATCGCGACAGTCAACCTGCTGGGTGTGGAGAGGAGTGGAACATGACCACGAGTGACGAGCGCCGGGCCGCCGGCCGGGAGATCCAAGGCCAGCTCTGGCCGGCCACGCTGAAGGGATCGACCGGGCAGTTCCCGGCGGCCAAGTTGGCCCCGGACTACTTCGACCACGTGCTGCAGAGCGCGTTCGGCGACATCTGGACCCGTCCGGGGCTCCCGGTGCGCGACCGCTCCATGATCACCGTCGCGCTGCTGGCGGCGCTCGGGCAGCCCGAGGAGCTGCGCTCGCACCTGGCCGGCGCGCTGAACGTGGGCATCTCACGCGAAGAGATCGTCGAGATCCTCATGCACGTCTCGATCTACGCCGGCGTCCCCGCCGCGGGCTCGGCGCTGCGCGTGGCGGCCGACGTGCTCGGCACGGACTGAGGCCCTCCGGGGCGGGTCGTCCGCGCCGCCTCGTCCGTTGTGGTCGGCCCCGATGCCACCGCCCAAGGACCTCCCGGGAGCCGGCCCGCGGCCTCCCCTCCGAACCCCTGGGATCAATTTTTCGCCGTATATGTATCCTTCCGTAATTGGGTGGGTTTCGGAAGGATATCGAGATCCTTCGTTAATTAGTGGAGTTTCGGAAGGTTACATATACAGCGGAATTTCGGGTGCCGACGCCTTGACCACGTCTTTTACGACGGCCCCGGCGCATCCCAGTGCAGCGAGACGCCTGCCTGCTGCTCGGCGAACGCGACCAGCTCACTCCAGTCGGCACCACCCAGTCCTCCCGCCACCGCGCCGTCGAGGACGCCGCGCACGGCGGCGGCCACCGGGGTGGGGACGCTGAGGGCGACGCCCGAGTCGACGATGAGCCCGGCGTCCTTCGCCGCCAATGCCAGCGCGAACTGGGTGGGCCGGCCCCGCCCGTCGATCGTCTCGACCTGGCGGTCCAAGAAGAAGTTCGACGCTCCGGCCGTGCGCAGGATCTCGACGGCGTCGCGGACCTCGATCCCGGCCTTGGTGGCCAGGGCCAGGCCCTCGAGGCTGACCCACGTGGTGGTGAAAGCGATGAGGCTGTTGAGCAACTTCATGGTGTTGCCGAGACCGAGCGGGCCGACGTGGAACGAGGCCCGCCCAAGCGGCTCGAGCGCTGGGAGGACACGGGCGACAGGCTCATCGTCCCCACCGACCATGAACACGAGCATCCGTTTCTCGGCGCCGATGGCCCCGCCGGTGAGGGGCGCCTCGACCAGATGGTGCCCCGACCTCGCGAGGCGTGCTCCTAACTCACGCACGACCGTCGGGCTGTTCGTGGAGAGGTCGACGAGGATCGCGCCCGGCGCGGCGGCGTCGGCCCAGGCCGATGCGACAGCCGCCACGACGTCGGGGGTGGGTAACGACAGCAGCGTGATGTCGGCCTGACGGGCCACCGACGCCACGTCGGGTGCGGCCGTTGCCCCGGTGATCGCTGCCATCGCCGCGGCGTCGACGTCGTGGACGACCACGTCGTTGCCGTCTGCCACGAGGTTGGCCGCGATGGCCCCGCCGATATTGCCCAGCCCGATCACACCTGTCGCCATCGACCCTCCCGAGTTCAAAATGCCCTGGTGACGCCCCTGAGTGCGTGCGGGACGAGAGCGTATAGTGAAACCTGACTCGTACGTCAGGGACCCGGGGGTCATTTCATGGGGCTGCGCGACCACGTCATCTGTGACAGTGACCTCCACGTGATGGAGCCGCCCGATCTGTGGGAGCGCTACATCGATCCGGCCTACGCGCACGCCGCACCACGCGGGCTCTCCGAGATCACGCGTGACATGCGGGTGCGGGTGAAGAACCACGTGATGCTCCGGATGGGAGCGACGCGCCCCATGCGCGTGGAGGGCCGCAAGACGGGGTGGCAGAAGGAACACGACACCGTGTACGCGGCGTCCGAGGCACGCGGCTGGGACGCGCAGTCCCAGGTCGACGCCATGGACGCCGAAGGCCTCGATCTGGCTGTGCTGTTCCCCTCACGGGGCCTGTTCGTGCTCGGACTCGATTCGTCCGAGCAGATCGGCGCCGACGGCCTGGAGCCCGAGTTCGCTACCGCCATCGCCCGCGCCTACAACGACTGGCTCAAGGACTTCTGCGACCATGCACCGGACCGCATGTTCGGTGCCGGCATGGTGGCGGCGCACGACGTCGCCGGCGCCGTCACCGAGGCCCGCCGCTGCGTCGAGGAGCTGGGCTTCAAGGCGATCTTCCTGCCGCCCGCCACGGTGAACCGTCGCCCGTGGCACCACCGCTCCTATGACCCGCTGTGGGAAGAGATTCAGCGACTCGGGGTGCCGCTGTCCTTCCACGGTGGCGGCCAGACCTACCTCACGCCGGACTTCGGCCTCGAGGTGTTGGACAGGTTGATGCTGTGGCACACCTTCAGCCAGCCGCTCGGCATCCAGTTCGTGACCGCGTGCCTCTGCGGCGGTGGCGTGCTCGAGCGATTCCCCGACCTGAAGGTCGCGCTGCTCGAGGGCAATTGCTCGTGGGCGCCGTGGTTCATGTACCGCCTCGACGAGCACTGGGAGTGGACAGGCTGGTACGAGGCGCCCGAGCTCACGATGCCGCCGTCGGAGTACTTCAAGCGCAACTGCTGGGTCTCGGTCGAGGCGGACGAGGTGACGGTGCCGCACTTCGTCGAGACCTTCGGCGACGAGAAGTTGATCTTCTCGACCGACTATCCCCACGGCGACTCGAAGTACCCCCACGCCGTGGACTCCTTCGACAAGCTGCCGCTCTCCGACGAGAGCAAAGCCCGCATCGTCAGCACCAACTGGTCCGCGCTCTACGACATCTCTCTCACCAAGAAGACGTAAGCGCGCGGGCGGCGACCGTCGACGCGCCCGCCGGTCTGCCTCAAGGGATGAGGGCGATCTTCCCCACCGTACGCCGGCCCAGCAGGTCCTCGAGGGCACGCGCCACGTCGTCGAGGCGATATTCGGTCGGATGGACCGGATCGATCGTCCCACCGGCCACCATGGCGAGGAGATCTCCCAGCACCATGCGCTGCTCCTCGGCGTGTTGCATGGCCCAGATGCCCCAGTCGATCCCGATGACCGTCCGGTTGCGCAGCAGGACCTGGTTCAAGGGGATGGAGGGGATCGATCCCGCCGCGAAACCGATGACCAGGTAGCGCCCCCGGTCGCCCAGCGCCCGCAGCGATGGTTCGGCCAGTGCGCCGCCGACGGGGTCGACCACGACGTCGACTCCCGTGCCGCCGGCCCACTCCCGGGCGGCGTCCTTCACGGGCCCCGCTGCGGGGTCGAGCGCCGCCTCTGCCCCGGCCGCCAGTGCAGCGGCACGCTTCTCCGCGCTCGAGGCCACGCCGAGCACCCGGCAGCCGAGCGCACGGGCGACGCCGATGGCGGCCAGCCCGACGCCGCCCCCGGCACCCAAGACGAGCACGGACTCACCCGCTTGCGCCTGCGCCCGCTCCCGCAGTGCGAAGAGGCAGGTGCTGTAGCTCTGGGTGAACGTCGCGGCACGTGGCGCGTCGAGGACGTCGGGCACCCGCGTCGCCGCCGCCGCCGGCGCCACCACTTTGGTGGCGAACCCGCCCAGGCCGGCCGACACCAGCACACGCTGGCCCACGGCGAAGTCGTCCACCGACTCGCCGAGCGCCGAGATACGCCCGGCGGACTCGGTCCCGGGTACGAAGGGCACCGGCGGCTTGATCTGGTACTGCCCCGAAATGAAGAGCGCATCCACATAGTTGACGCCCGCGGCCTCCACGTCGACGACGACATGGTGGGGTCCGGGCACCGGATCGGGTCGCTCTTCGATCTGCAACAGCGACGGGGGTCCCAGCTCGTTGCAGACGACGGCGCGCACGGGCGGACACGCTACCGTCAGCCCGAATGGACCCCGTCCCGGCCGTGCGCCCGGTACGGCCCGGCGAGCTGGCGCTGTTGCCCCCACTCGAGCGAGCCGCCGACACGCTGTTCGACCCACTCGGCATCGGTCCGCTGCCCGGGCCCGGGACCGTCGCCGAATTCGCTGCCGCGTTGCTCGTCCTCGTCGCCGGCGACCCACCGGTCGGCCTGTGTCGCATCGACGCCGTCGGCTCGGGCGCGCACCTCGAGCAACTCTCCGTGCACCCCGACCACGGCGGCCGCGGCATCGGACGGGCCCTCTTGCGCGCTGCTGTCGAGTGGGGCCGCGCCAATGGCTACGAGGAGCTCACCCTTGTGACCTACCGCGACGTGCCTTGGAACGGCCCCTTCTACGCGTCGGAAGGCTTCGTCGAGGTCGGACAGCCGGCCGACGAGTGGCTCGTCGCACACGGCCTGACACCCGAAGAGCCGGTCATGGCCGAGGGCGGCAGCCGCGTCGTCATGACGCGCCGCCTGTGAGCTCGGCGTAGCGGAAGCAACTGACCAGGTGGTCGTTGATCAAGCCGGTGGCCTGTAGGTGGGCGTAGACGATGGTCGGGCCGACGAAGTTGAAGCCGCGCCGGCGCAGGTCCTTGCTGAGTGCATCGGACTCAGCCGACGTGGCCGGCACCTCCGCGACACGACGCCACCGGTTGACGACGGGGCGCCCGCCCACGAAGCCCCAGACGTAGTCGTCGAAAGAGCCGAACTCCTCCTGCACGGCGAGGAAGGCGCCTGCGTTGCGCACCGTCGACTCCACCTTGGCCCGGTTGCGGATGATGCCGGGGTCCGACAGGAGCTTCTCCACCCGCGCCGGCGTGAAACGAGCCACCTTGGCGACGTCGAATCCGGCAAAGGCCTTGCGGTAGCCGGCACGCCGCTTCAAGATCGTCGACCAGCTCAAGCCGGCCTGTGCGCCTTCCAATACGAGGAATTCGAAGTGGGTGGGGTCGTCGTGCACCGGTACGCCCCACACGGTGTCGTGGTACGCCACCATCTCGGGGTCGCTGCCCACCCAACTACAGCGCGTGACGTCGCTCTTCGCCGGGGTCACGGTGCCACCGTAGGGGCCAGGTGCGACAGAGTGACCCGGAAGAGGACGTGGCGCCGCAGGGGGCTGTCCTCGGGCAGGTTCGCATGGTCGAAGTCGCCACTGGGATCGTGCACCATGCCGAGGCGGACCATGACCGCCTGCGACCGAGTGTTCAGCGTCGTCGTGAAAGCGACGATCTCGTCGAGCCCGCCGGCCTCGAAGCCGTGACGCAACGACGCCAAGGTCCCCTCGGTGGCGTACCCGTCGCCCACCACCTCCACCGCCCAGCGGCCCCACGGCTCGTGCGTCCACTCGGCGGTGTAGCGGTCCAGCATGGCGTCGCTCTCGGTCCGGCTCGGCGAGGAGCCGAGCATCTCGACCACGGCCGGGTGGGTGTGCAGTTCGAAGAAGGGTTCGCGGTCCACCTCGGTGAACGGTCGCAGCACGAGCCGCGGTGTGCGGACCACGACCGCACCAGGCGTCGCTACGCCCCCTGCGCCTTGACGGCTGTCTCGGCGGCCCAGCGGTAGTCCGCCTTGCCCGAGGGCGAGCGCTGGATCCGCTCCACGAACACCACGTCCTTGGGAAGTTTGTACCGGGCGATGTGCGCCGAGGCCTCCTTGACGATGGAGGCCTGCTGGTCGGAGCCACCCTCGGCACCGTCGGCGAGCTGCACGACGGCGACGACCTCGGACCCCCAGCGCTCCGAAGGCCGCCCGGTGACCACCACGTCGGCCACGGCGGGGTGCCCGGCGATGGCCCGCTCGACCTCCTCGACGAAGATCTTCTCGCCGCCGGAGTTGACCGTCACCGAGTCGCGCCCGAGCAGCTGGATCTCCCCGTTGGCCAGATGACGCGCCCGGTCCCCGGGGATGGAGTAGCGGATGCCGTCGATCACCGGGAAGGTGCGGGCCGTCTTGGCCTCGTCACGGAGATACCCGAGGGGCACGTTCCCGGTCTGCGCCAGCCAGCCGTTGCCCTCGTGCCCCGGCTCGAGCACGCGCGTGAACGTCTCGTCGGTCACCACCGTGCCGGGACCGGGCAGAAACGTCCCGACTTCGACGTCGTCGACGGAGGTGACGTGCATCTGCGCGCCCGTCTCGGAGGACCCGGCCGAGTCCGAGATGACGAGGTTGGGGATGCGCTCGACGGCCATGGCCCGCACGGCCGGCGTGAGCGGGGCGCCCCCGTTGCCCACGGCGAAGAAGGAGGAGAGGTCGTAGGTCTTCTTGTCCAGTTGCAAGAGGAGCGGGCGCAGGACGGCGTCGCCCACGATCGTCATGGTGTTGGCCTTCTCGCGTTCGACCACGGTCCACACGTCGTCGGGGTCGACGCGGTGCGTGTCGTCGGGGAACAGCAGCGTGGCGCCCTGGGCCATCAGCATGAAGCAGGCCCACTGCGCCGCGCCGTGCATGAGCGGCGGCAGGACCATCAGGCGCAGCGGGACGCTCTCCTCGAGGCGGGTCGTGAGGCCCTCGTAGCTCGTCACGATCTCCCACGTGCCGACCTTGCGCCCGCCCATGGCCGCCATGAAGATGTCGTGCTGACGCCACAGCACGCCCTTGGGCATGCCGGTCGTGCCCCCGGTGTAGAGGATGTAGAGGTCGTCGGGGGAAGGGTCCACCGGCGCGCCCGTTGGCGAGGAGGCGGCCAATGCCTCCTCGTACCAGACCGCCCCGGGGAGGAGGCCGTGCCCCGAGTCGTCCTCGACCTGGAGCAGCACGTCGGGGGACGAGTCCAGCGTGGGCAGCACTTCGGCCAGCGTGGGAGCGAGCGCCGAGTGCAGGATCATGGCGCGCGGCCGGGCGTCGTTGAGGAGGTAGCGCAGTTCTTCGCCGACGTAGCGGTAGTTCACGTTGAAGGGGGCGACCCGGGCGCCGTAGGAGCCGAGCATGCCCTCGAGGTACTCGTTGCCGTTGTAGAGGGCGAGCGCGAGATGGTCCTGGCCCGACTCCCAGCTCGCCAGCTCGCTCCGCTCGCGGTGCACGCCCAGGCCCTTCCCGTGCAGGTAGTGCGCCAGCCGCTTGGACCGCTCGGACACGTCGCCGTAGCTGAGGCGGCGGTCGCGCCAGACGATGCATTCGCGGTCGGCCAGGCTCTCGACCAGGACGTCGAAGGCCTTGGCCAGATTGAACTGGACGGCCGTCTGTGGGGGTGAGGCTGGCGCTGGGGTGTCGGGCACGGCCCCGCACTGTACCGGCGCCCCGCGCGGCGCCTGGCGCCGAACCGGTGTGGCGCCATCGGCAAAGATCACGGGATGGACGTGCGCAACCCGGCCACCGGCGAGGTCCTGGCCAAGGTCGAAGGCCTGACCGCGGCGGAGACCGACGCGGCCATCACGCGGGCCTCCGAGGCCTTGGGGCCGTGGCGGGCGGTGGCCCCGGGGATCGCGCCCGGTTGCTGCGCCGCTTCGCCGCCGCGGTCGACGCCCACGTCGACGAGCTGGCCCGGCTCGAGGTGGCCAACGCCGGCCACGTGATCGGGAACGCGCGCTGGGAGGCCGGCAACGTGCGCGACGTCCTCGAGTTCTACGCCGGCGCGCCCGAGCGCCACAGCGGCAGGCAGATCCCGGTGCCCGGCGGCATCGACGTGACCTTCTACGAGCCACTCGGCGTCGTCGGCGTCATCGTGCCGTGGAATTTCCCGATGGCGATCGCCGGCTGGGGCTTCGCGCCGGCGCTGGCGGCCGGCAACACGGTCGTCCTCAAGCCGGCCGAGCTCACGCCGCTGAGCGCCCTGCGCATCGGCGAGCTGGCGCTCGAGGCGGGAATGCCCGAGGGCGTGTTGCAGATCCTGCCGGGCAAGGGGAGCGTCGTCGGGCAGCGCTTCGTGGACCACCCCGCCGTGCGCAAGGTCTGCTTCACCGGGTCGACCGAGGTCGGGCGCTCGGTCATGGCGGGCTGCGCCCAGCAGATCAAGCGGGTGACACTCGAACTGGGTGGCAAGAGCGCCAACATCGTCTTCGGCGACGCCGATCTCGAGCTGGCCGCGGCCCGCGCGCCCTCCGGCGTGTTCGACAACGCGGGGCAGGACTGTTGCGCCCGCTCGCGCATCTTGGTCGAACGCAGCGTGTATGAGCCCTTCATGGCGCTGCTCGAGCCGGCCGTCCAGGGCGTCTCGGTCGGGGACCCGACGCTCGAGACGACCGAGATGGGCCCGCTCATCTCCGCGGCCCACCGCGACACCGTCGCCTCCTTCGTCCCCGACGGCGCACCCGTCGCCGTGCGCGGCTCGTGTCCCGACGGGCCGGGCCACTGGTATCCCCCGACCGTGCTGGCGCCGGTGGACCCCGCCGACCGCGCCGCGGTCGACGAGATCTTCGGTCCCGTGGTCGTCGTCATCCCCTTCGAGGACGAGGCCGACGCCGTGCGGCTGGCCAACGACACGCCGTACGGTCTCTCGGGGTCGCTGTGGACGCGCGACGTCGGACGTGCGCTGCGTGTCGCCCGCGCCGTCGACACGGGGACCTTGTCGGTCAACTCGCACTCCTCGGTGCGCTACTGGACGCCGTTCGGGGGCGTGAAGCAGTCGGGCATCGGCCGCGAGCTCGGACCCGATGCGCTCGAGGCGTTCAGCGACGTCAAGAACGTCTTCATCAGCTCGGAGTAGGGCCACGCGTCGCGCGCACAGAGGAGAGGCATGACCGAGACCAACGCCAACGCCAACGCCACCGGCGCCACGCAGCGCCACGGACAGCTACGCCCGCCGGCTCGAAGGACGCGTCTGCGTCGTCACTGGCGGCGCCAGCGGCATCGGCCGCGCCATGTGCGAACGCTTTGCGGCGGAGGGCGCGCAGGTGGCGGTGGTCGACCTCGACGAGGACGCGGGCGGTGCAGTGGCTGCGGCGACCGGCGGCATGTTCGTGCGGGCCGACGTCACCTCCTCGGACGAGGTCGAGGCGCTGTACGGTGAGGTGGCCGGCCGCTACGGGGGGATCGACGTGTGCTGCAACAACGCCGGCATCAGCCCGCCCGACGACGACTCCATCCTCGACACCGGACTCGAAGCGTGGGAGCGCGTGCAGCGGGTCAACCTCACGTCGGTGTACCTGTGCTGCAAACACACGCTGCCGCACCTGCTCGCACGCGGCAAGGGCTCGATCGTCAACACGGCGTCCTTCGTCGCCGTGATGGGAGCCGCCACGAGCCAGGTGAGCTACACGGCCTCGAAGGGCGGTGTGCTCTCCATGTCGCGCGAGCTGGGGGTGCAGTTCGCGCGCCAGGGTGTGCGCGTGAACGCGTTGTGCCCGGGCCCCGTCAACACCCCGCTGCTCCAGGAGCTCTTCGCCAAGGACCCCGAGCGGGCGGCCCGGCGGCTCGTGCACATCCCGATGGGTCGCTTCGGGGAGGCCTCGGAGATCGCGGCAGCGGCGGCGTTCCTGGCCAGTGACGACTCGTCGTTCATCACCGCGTCGACGTTCCTGGTCGACGGGGGGATCTCGGGCGCCTACGTCACGCCGCTGTAGGGCGTGGGCACGGCGGCCCGGGCGTCAGCCGCCCAGGCTGGCCCGCAGCTCATCGAGCTCGGTGCGCAGCTCGGCGACCTCGGATCGGAGCACGGCGATCTCGGCGCACAGATCGTCGACCTGGTGGGCGAGCGACGGGGTGGCGCTTGGCGGGCGGTCGTCCTCTCCTCCCACGAAGGGGAGCGACAGGTCCTCACCGCCGGGCGCGAGCAAGGGGCTGGCCCAGCGCTCTTCCTTCTGACCCGGCCGGCGCGCCATGCTCGCGGCCAGCGGCTCCTCACGGTCAGCGAGCAGCTCGAGTTCGTGCTCGACGCCGTGCAGCCCATCGACGGGCGCCATCCGCTCGGTCCGGGCGCGCAGCTCGCCCACGGTCTGGGGGCCCCGCAGCAAGAGCATGGCCAGGACGGCACTCTGGGCGGCGTCGAGTCCCCATGTCTCATCGAGCACGTGGCGGTAGCGGAGGACCGAACGACCGTGGGAGGGCAGGACGAAGCGGACCAGGCGCTCGTCCTTGAGTTGGTGCAGCGCCTCGTCGACGGTGGCCTCGTCGTAGCTGACGACGGGTTCCCGGTTCGAGGCCTGGTTGCAGGCGGCCACCAGGGCGTTGAGCGTGAGCGGGTACTGCTGCGGCGTGGTAAGTGCCTTCTCCACGAGCGAGCCGAGCACCCGGGCGCACGGCGGGCTCAGTGTCATGGGCTGCGAGCTTAGGGTCCGGCTCGTCTCGGTCTCGGGGAGAGGACAGGTCCGGCGGCGGTGAACAGGCCGCGGCGCACCGAGCCCCTTCGCCCCCCTCATAATTCGACGTGTCGGCTGGACGCTCAGCCGCGGGTGTTGCCCGGGCCGACGTCGAGCGGCGCGGCGAGATAGGGCCCGCCCGGGCCGAAGCCGAGGTGCGCCATGGCGACGGGACGGGGCGGTCCCGGCAGCGGCAGCGTGGAGTTGAAGGGGGTGTAGAGCAGCCACATACCGGCGTCGCTGGAGAACACCGACTCCTCCCCGGGGCCCTGCCCCTGCGCGTTGGAGGCAAGCAGCGGCGCGGCAGCGGTGTCGGCGCAGGGACCGAGCGGCCCGGCGCACCGGGCGGCGCCGATGGAGTAGGCGGGCTGGTTGAACCAGCCGCCCGAGTAGAAGAGGTAATAGGTGCCCCGCACGAGCACGAGCTGCGGCGCTTCCACGATGCGGCCCTGCCACGGCTCGTCGGGTCCGAAGATGACCGTCGGTTGCCCCGCCAGATGCACGCCGTCGGCGCTGAGCAGTTGGCTGTAGATCTGTGTGTTCGTGGCGTCCGAGCGGGCGTTCTGGTCCGACTTCCACACCATGTACGGCTGCCCGTCGGCGTCCACGAAGACCCGTGGGTCGATGGATCCGCCGAGGGACTGCTGACAGATGAAGGGCGCGCCTGCGGCGAGATAGGGGCCGGCGACGGCAGTGCTGATGGCGTCGCCGATGCACATCGTCGGTGGGGAGACACCGGCCAGTTGCGCTGTGAAGTAGAGCATGTAGTGCGAGCCGAACTGGGCCACGTCGGGCGCCCACGTGACGCCGGGTGCGGCCCATGGCGGGGGGGCGGGCAGCGCGTCGGTCGGCGCCCCCCATTGCCCCACCACGGTGCCCGAGCGCACCGGCACGTTCTGGGGCACCTTGTCCTGCGAGGTGAAGAGGTAGTAGCGGCCGCCGACTTGCGTCATGAAGGGATCGGGCTGGTCGGCGCCCGAGTTGATGGTGAAGCCGGGCGTGGCCGGGTCGCCCAGCGCGGGCGGCTCGAAGTACGGCGTGCGCAAGCCGAGCGCGGTGTCGCCGGCCGCCGCCCCCGAGCGCGCCGGTCGAGAGGTAGTCGTCGGGCGAGAGCTCGGATTCGCGGGCCGACCGTGCGCCCGCGCTGAGGGCGCCCACACCGAACACGGCGGCCACCCCGAGCGCCACCGCCACCGCCGCAACGGCGCATGCGGTGGTCAGGGCCCGGGGCCGGGTCACTGTGCCGCCCCGCACGGTCCCGCCGTTGGAGGTCGCTCCCGCCATGGGGAAGAGCTGGGGATGGCGACGCCCCCACTTGGGGATGACCGCAAGAAAGGTGGGGAGAACCACTGGATTTCGCGAATCGCCATTGACCTCGCGTGGGCAGAGGCGCAACCTTTGTTCAGTTCGGAGACAACAACCCGCCGAACCTCAAGCGAGCACCGCAAGGTAGGAGCGAGGGAAGCCCGAAGGGAAGCCGCAAGGCGGAACGGAGGGAAGCCGAGAGAACGCTGCAAGGCGAGATCGAGGGATGGGAGCGAACCCCGTAAGGGGGGCGTGACCGGAGCGGGATGGAGACTCCGCACTGCGATGGTCCGTGGTGCGTCACGGTGGCTTCCCTGGAGCCGACGTGACCGGCTCGGGCGGGGGTTGTCCGACACGACCCCGGCCCGACGCCAGCGGCACATCGTTGACGTGGCCCCGAGGAGCACGGGAGGCTTCGGCCGAACGGTTACTCGGGGTTGCGTCGCGTCTGGGCTCATGTGCCGGGTTCCGCTCCCCATGCACCGGTAACGCCGGTAGGAGCCAATCCCCGCGCCCGCTCGCGCCCGAGTCTGGTTGGGCCCCGTCGGCCCGCCTGTTCGGCGGGCCTAGTGCACGGAGGTCCACAGGCGGGCGGGGCGCTCGCCCGCTGCCACCTGGCGGTTCAATTCCGCCTGGACCAGGGTGAGGTCGCCCGGGTGGGTCACGCCGACGCAGCGCCCGACCGCGGGGAGGACCACGAAGGGGTTGGCGCCGAGGGACTGGGCCACCACCTCGGGCAGGAGGACCTCGGCCTCTTCGGAGGCGTCGACGGCCGCATCCATGGCGGCCTGGAGCGTCTTGTGGAACGAGGGCGTGAAGCCCCACAGGTTCATAGAGACGCGGTCGTCTCCCGAGAGCGCCTCGGGCTGGCGCCCGTCGCCGGCGACGAAGCCACCCTCGGGGGTGGCGGTGACCTGGCGGCGCTCGTCGACGCCGAGGAGGTTCCCGTCCGCGCCCACCCGGCAGATGCCGCGGGTCACGGGTGAGAAACCGATGACGGCGTCGGCCAGCCGGTACCCCACCAGTGCGTTGGTGTCGTCGTTCGTGTCGACCTGGGCGAGTAGGTGCCCGGCCAAGAGGGCGCAGGCGTTCCGACCGTAGATGTCGTCGGCATTGCCCACGCCGTAGGGCGCGTCACCCACGTGCTCGGACGCGCTCAGCACGGCGTTGACGGTGCCGAGCGGCAGCGGCTGGGTGGCGAAGCGCACGTCGACTCCGGACGGCCAGGTGTGTTCGACGTGGTAGCGGATGGCCGGACCGGTACTGGGCCCGAGCACCAAGACGATCGTCGAGAAGCCGGCGTCGAGCGCATCGGAGGCGACGAGGTCGATCACCGCCTCTCCGTGCGTGCCGACCGGCGCCAAGGGCTTGCACCCGCCGTACCGCTTGGCGCGTCCCGCCGCCAAGATGACGAGCGCCAGGCCCGCCCCGCCCTGCGTCATGGTCAGCTGCTCCAGCGCAAGACGACGGTGGCCCACGTCATGCCGCCGCCGAAGCCGGTCATGAGGAGTGTGTCACCGTCGTGGACGCGGCCGCATTTGATCGCGTCGTAGAGCGCCAGCGGGATCGATGCTGAGGACGTGTTGCCGTAACGGTCGATGACCACGGCGGTCCGCTCCTCCGGGATCCCCAGCCGCTGGCAGGCCGCCTGGATGATTCGCAGGTTGGCCTGATGGGGCACCATCAAGGTGATGTCATCCGCGCTCGAGACCGGCGTCGGCCATGGCCCGCTCGGCCGACTCGACCACGACGCGGACGGCGCGGCGGAAGACTTCTTGCCGTCCATGAAGAGTGTGCCGCCGTGCTCACACTTCAAGAGGTGCCTCAGTGACCCGTCTGAGTTCATGTTCCAACTGATGAGGTCGCCCGGACCTTCGACCGGCTCGACCACCACGGCGCCGGCACCGTCGGCCACGATCACGGCGATCTTGCGGTCGTCCATGTCCGTGATGCGCGAGAGAGTCTCGGATCCCACCAGCAGCACGGGTCCCGAGCCCACCGCGATCAGTCCCGCCACCGTGATGAGGCCGTAGACGAAGCCCGAGCACGCGGCGTTGAGGTCGAAGGCGCCCCCGCGCATGCCGATGGCGTTCTGCACGGTCGGCGCGGTGCCCGGCACCATGCAGTCGGGCGTGGTGGTCGCCAGCACGAGGTTCTCGATCTCCTCCGCCGTGCGACCGGCGCTGGCGAGCGCCTCTCGGGCAGCCTCGATGGCAAGCCCGGAGGTGGTGCCGCCGATGTGGCGCTCCTTGATGCCGGTGCGCTCGACGATCCACTCGTCGCTCGTATCGAGGCTGACGGCCATGTCGTCGTTGGTCACGACTTTGTCCGGTACCGCGATGCCCCAGCCGGTGATCCTGATCCCTCTCACGCGGCGGACCCGGCACGGACGGCGTGGATCCCGACGAATCCAGCGTCTCCGTAGATGATCCCCCCGGTGTTGATGGCCACGCCCTGACGCGCACCCTCGACCTGGCGGGCGCCGGCGCGGCCGCGGAACTGCGTGGCGAGCTCGACGACCTGGGCCAGCCCGGTGGCGCCCAGCGGGTGACCGCGGCCCACCAAGCCACCGCTCGAATTCACGACCAGTCCAGGTGTGTCGACGTTCGTGGCCCCGGCTTCGGTGGCGGGCCCGGCCTCACCCTGGGGGAAGAACCCGAGCGACTCCAACGCGTAGAGCTCCTCGGCCGCAGTGGCGTCGTGCAGCTCGACGAGGTCGGTGTCGCGAGGCCCGAAACCGAACACCTCCCAGGCCGCATCGGCGACCTGGGTCAGGCGGTCGTGGTAGTCGAGGAGACCGTTACCCGAGCGCGCCACCGAGCCGATGATACGGGGCGCCGAGGCGGGTGCCGGGACGCCCCGGCCGGCCAGGACGACCGCGGCGGCACCATCGGTGAACGAGCTGCACATCAGCCGGGTCAGCACGCCGGCGACCTGGGGTGAGTCGAGCACCTCGTCCACGGTGACGGAGCGCTGGAACTGGGCCAGTGGGTTGCGTGACGCGTGGTTGAAGGCTTTCACGGCGGCCGAGGCGATCTGGCGAACCGTAGCGCCGGCCTCGTTCATCAGACGCTGCGCCCAGGCGTTGTTGAGCCCCATCAAGATGCTGCCGGCCGGGTTGTCGCCTTCGTCGCGCCGGTCGTGGAGGTCATGGCGGTATTCGGACGGCAGGCCGTCCTCGATGCCGGCGATCGTCTCCGCCACGATTGCCCGTCCACATCTTCTCGACGCCGAGGGCGAGGACCGGCCGGTCCTGGACCGCCGCCGCCATGGTGGCCATGTGCAGCGCCGAGCTCCCACCCGCGCAGGAGTTGTCGACGTTGATGATGGCCGCCTCGTTGAGGCCGGCCTTGCGGAGCCAGCTCTGGCCGCGCACGCAGCCCTGGTCGCTCAGCCGACCTGCCATGGCGTTGCCCACGATGACGAGGCCGAGCCCGTCGGGCGACACGCCGGCGTCGTCGAGTGCCTCGTGCGCCACCTCGTACGCCATGGTGTCGGGGGACTGGTCGCGCCGGCCCATGTCGGTCATGCCGGTCCCGAGGATGGCGATGTCGGTGCCGCTCATGCGGAAACCCCCGCCAGAGCCGGCTCCGTGGCGGCGACGAACGCGGCGCGCAAGAGCGCGAAATGCTCGACCGCGGGCGCACCGGCCACCATGACCACGATGTGGCGGGCGCCGGCCTCGGCGTAGCGCGCCAACGCGGTGGCACAGGTGTCGGGCGACCCTGCCACCAGGTGCCGCAGGAAGGCCTTGGGCGGAAGCCGATAGAGATGCGACAGCCAGGCAGCGCCTTCGACCGGCGCCACCTCGTCGTCACCGACACGGGCGAAGACCACCACGCCCGGCTCGACCGCTGCCCGCGTCGCGGCCCGCTTCGACCGTCTCGCGCCGCAGGGACGACAACGCCGTCGAGTACTCCTCGGGCGCCACGAAGAGCGGCACCCAGCCGTCTCCCACCGCAGCGGCGCGGCGGCGGGCGGCCGCGCTCGAACCCCCGAACCACAGGGGGATCGGCGGCGGCGCCGGGTCCTGGACGTAGTCGGAGGGGGCGCCGGCGCCATCGACGCCCGGGGCGGCGGTCAAGCTGCCGGGCGCCGTCCGGGTGCCCCACGCCGCCCGCAACTCGGCCACCCCTTCGTCCATGAGCCGTCCCCGGCGGGTGAAGTCGACCCCGGCGCGTTCGTATTCGCGCCGGTGGCTTCCCACCCCGAGCCCGAGCACGAAGCGGCCACCCGAGAGGAGCTGGAGGGCGGACGCCTGCTTGGCCACGGCGGCCGGCCGGCGCAGCGGCAGCTGGAGCACGCAGGTCCCGAGCGTCGTCCTGGCGGTAGCCGTGGCGGCGACCGCCAGGGTCGTCAGGGCCTCAGCGATGGGATGGGGCCAGTACAGATGGTCCACGGCCCAGAGCGAATCGGCTCCGGCTGCCTCGGCCCGGCGGCACAGCTCAGCCAGCGCGGCAGCACCACCGGTACCACCAGAGGTATTACCATCGGCGGTTGCCAGTTCTCCCTGCATGGTGGCGGGGAGGATGAGCCCGAGGGATGGACGGGGGACAGCACTTCCTACCAGGGTCACACCGACATAGTACGCCGGTGCGCGTTGCCTGCCTATTAATTCAGGCGGGGCTGGCCGGCAGCATGACCGCGCCGGCGGCACCGCCCGGCACGCCGAGGACCGACAAGGTGCACCGGGCCTCACAGATGGCCCTGCCGTCGTCGTCGGTCAGCCCGATCCGCCACACCTGGACCGTCCGGCCCACCCGCACCGGCGTCGCTTCGGCGTTCAGGTGGCCCTCACGCACGGAGCGTAGGTGGCTGGCGTTGAGCTCGATCCCGACCACGCTTCGGTCCGGCCCGGCCGCGAGCGCCGCCCCGAAACTGGCCGCCGACTCGGCCAGGAGAGCGGACACGCCACCGTGGAGGATCCCGTAGGGCTGGTGCACGCGCCAGTCCACCGGCAGTCGCATGACGACCCGCTCGGGACCGGCCTCGAGGACCTCGACGTCAAGCAGGTCGTGGATGCTGGCGCGCGGGTTCGGAGGGGGCGCACCCGAGTCAGGGGTCGCAGGGGGGTCGGCCACCGCCGGATGTTAACGGGCACCGTTAACCTGGGCGCGTGGCCGCAGTGGTGGACCTGCGAAGCGACACCGTCACCCACCCGACACCGGCCATGCGCCGCGCCATGGCGGAGGCAGAGGTCGGTGACGACGACTACGGGGAGGACCCGAGTGTCCAAGCGCTCGAAGAGGCGTTCGCAGCGCGGGTCGGCAAGGCGGCCGCGCTGTTCGTGCCCTCGGGCGTGATGGCCAACCAGATCGCGGTGCGTGTTCTCTCCGAGCCGGGCACCGCGGTGGTGGCGGGCCGCCGCCAGCACGTGGTGGCCTACGAGTACGGTGCGGCGCCGATGAACGCGGGCATCCAGTTCATCCCGGTCGACGACGGCGACGGCATGCTGCGGGCCGACGACGTGCGCCAGGCCCGTCTCGCCGCCGAACACCATCAGCCCGCGGTGTCCCTCGTCTGCATCGAGAACACGCATATGGCTGCTTCCGGCACGCCGTGGTCGCGCGACCGGCTCCGCACCGTGGTCGATGCGGCGGGCGGAGTGCCCGTCCACATGGACGGGGCGCGGCTGTTCAACGCGGAGGTGGCGACCGGTGTGCCGGCGGCGGAGTGGGCGGCTCACGCCACGACCGTCTCGTGTTGCCTGTCCAAAGGGCTCTGCGCGCCGGTGGGTTCCTTGCTCGCCGGCGACGAGGACGTCATCGCCGCCGGGCGTCTGGCGCGGAAACGGCTCGGCGGTGGCATGCGCCAAGCCGGCGTGCTCGCCGCGCCCGGCCTGGTGGCACTGCACGACATGGTGGCGAGGCTGGCAGAGGACCACGCACGGGCGGCGCGCCTCGCGGTCGCTGTGGCGGAGCGCTGGCCGGGGAGCGGGCTCGACCCGGCGGCCGTCCGTACCAACATCGTCACGTTCACGCACCCCGCGCCCGACAAGTTGCTCGCGCACCTCGAAGAGCACGGGGTGCTGGCGCACGCCATCGCACCCGACACGATGCGCTTCGTCACCCACCGTGACGTCGACGATCACGGGATCGCCCGCGCTGTCGAGGCCCTCGCCTCAGCGCCCGGGGAGCGCACA
Organism: uncultured Acidimicrobiaceae bacterium; assembly: GCA_963736225.1. GTDB lineage: Bacteria > Actinomycetota > Acidimicrobiia > Acidimicrobiales > RAAP-2 > Bog-473. Next base: position 619,372 of record CAVTOF010000005.1, read on the forward strand.
ACGTGAAGGTGCGCATCGGTATCAGCGCTGGCGGCGAGAGCCTCGGGCCCGAGGCGATGGCCGGCCTGGGCCGGGCGGTGACAGACACCGGCTTCGACTCGCTGTGGCTCCCCGAGGTGCTGACCCGCCCGGGGCCTGATCCGCTGGTCGGGTTGGCCTGGGTCTCGGGGGCCTGCCCAGGGTTGAAGATCGGCACGACCATGCTCCTGCCGGGCCGCAACCTGGTCTGGCTGGCCAAGGCGGTTGCCACCCTCGACGTGCTCTCGGGCGGGCGCTTCCTGCTGACGTTCGTCCCCGGCCTCGCGTTGGGTGCCGAGCGCAGCGCCGTCGGGATCCCGACGGCGGCGCGCGGTGAGCAGATGGACGATGCCCTGCCCGTGCTGCGCCGGCTGTGGGCAGGGGAGGAGGTCAGCCACGACGGTCCGGCCGGCACGTTCGCCGAGGTGTCGGTTTCGCCGCGTCCGGTGCAGGACCCCTTCGACGTCTGGTTGGGCGGCAACCTGCCCGTCGCGCTCGATCGTTGCGGCCGGCTGGCCGACGGGTGGATCCCCGCCTTTTGTACGCCCGACGATGCGGCGGACGGCAAAGCGGTGATCGAGGGCGTGGCCGCCGCGCACGAGCGTGCCATCAGCCCCGAGCACTTCGGCGTGAGCCTGGCCTACGCCCCCGAGGACACCGACGTCTCCGCGCTCTCCTCGTCACCCTTGGCGCGCCGCGGCGCGGGGCCGCCCGCTCGAGGACATCATCCCGGTCGGGCTGACGGGTTTGCGCTCCATGCTCGAGCGCTTCTTGGCCGTCGGGTTCTCCAAGTTCATCGTGCGCCCGATGGCGCCGCCAGACGCCTGGCAACCGGTACTCGAGCACCTGGCCGCTGCGGTGGGGGACCTCCAGACGTAGCGAAAATCCGGCGCCGGGTCCGGACCCACGCGCGCGCAACCGGCCGTGTCGGACGGTCGCCAGCGGCCCGTACGCTGCAGCGCATGCCTTCGCGCCCTTTCACCCTCATGGCCGTCCACGCCCATCCCGACGACGAGGCCATCTCGACCGGGGGCATCCTGGCCCGTTACGCCGACGAGGGCGTGCACACCGTTCTGGTCACCTGCACCAACGGCGAGCTGGGCGACGGGCCCGGCGGGGTCAAGCCCGGTGAGCCCGGTCACGACGAGTCCGTCGTCGTCCCGCTGCGCCTCCGCGAGCTCGAAGCCAGCTGCGAGGTGCTCGGTGTGTCGCACCTCGAGCTCCTCGGATACCACGACTCGGGGATGGAGGGCTGGCCGCAGAACGACGCGCCCGATGCGTTCTGGCGCGCGCCGGTCGAGGAAGCGGGACGGCGCCTGGCCGACCTGATGGAGCGCTACGAGCCACAGGTCGTCGTCACCTACGACGAGAAGGGGTTCTACGGGCACCCCGACCACATTCAGGCGAACCGGGTGACCCGCGCCGCCATCGAGGCCAGCGACATCCCCGCCAAGCTGTACTACACCGCGGTGGCGCGCTCGAGGATGCGCGGCTTTCGCGAGATATTGCTCGAGCACGGCATCGGAGAGCCGATGGAGATCGAGGACATGCCCGAGTGGGGCACGCCCGACGAGCTGATCACGACCACGGTCGACTGTAGCTCCGTGGCCGCGCGCGAGTACGCGTCGTTGGCGGCGCACGCAAGCCAGAGCGAGAACATCGTCTTCCTCCAGATGGGGGAGGAGCTGTTCGCCGACATCATGAGCTCGGAGAGCTTCGTGCGGGTGAGCGACTCGACGGGTGCGCCGGTGCCCGAAGCCGACCTCTTCGCCGGTCTGCGCTCGCGACGGCCGGGCCCGCGCCCACCGGGAGATTGGGACGCGGGCCCGGTCCGGAGTGGTCCCCTACGTCGCGTCGCCGGCAGAGGGAGCGCCGGCCTGAGTGCGGGGAGCCGATTGGGCGAGGGAGAGGGCCGCAGCGGCGGCGAGGAGTGCCGCGGCGACCACCTCGACGACGAACGCCTCCTTCGCGTAGGGGGCGAGCCACGACTCCTTGAACCCGAAGAGGCCGTAGACGACCGACACGAGGAAGCCGCCGATCGTGGTCAACGCGAAACCGACGCCGACGACGGCCGCCCAGACCCGACGAACAATGATGACGCCGAGGCCGATCACCAGGCCGGCGATCGACTGCACCAAGAAGAGCGGACCGATGGTCGCGATGGACCGGTAGCCGTCGGTCTCACCCCAGAGGTGGAAGTGGACATAGGCCGACCACAGCAGGAGCACCCCGCCCGCACCGAAACAGGCCGTGGCCGCCAGTGCCGCCGGCCGCCGGCCGCGACCCGGGCCGCGCAGCAGCAGACTCCATGACATCTGCCCACGATCCACCATGATGGACGCATGGTCGCGGATGGCGGCGGGAGCAGCCGTAGGCACAGCGGGGATACGGTGCAACGAGGTGGGGGGATTGTGCACGATTTGACTCTGACCGGGGGAAATCCCGCCGCCGCTCTGAGCCGTACACCCGGGGATGCGAGAATTACGTGTGGCCGAGGGCGAACTGTCCGACGAGGGCCTCCTGGCCGGCATGGCCGTCGGGGACCAGTCGGCTGCGGTGACGTTCGTCCGGCGCTACCAGCGCCGGGTCTTCGGGCTCGCCTACTCCATGACGAGCGACGCCGGGGTATCGGAGGACGTCGCGCAGGAGGCCATGATCAGGGTCTGGCGGCATGCGCCGGTCTTCGATCCCCGCCGCGGCTCGGTCGCGTCGTGGGTGCTCACGATCACGCGCAACCTGGCCATCGACGCGTTGCGGCTGCGCCGTGCCGTGCCGACCGACCCGGACGACTTCACGGCGTCGGCGCTGATGAGCAACGAGCACAATCCCGAGGACGCGGTGCGTCGCGGCGACGCCCGTGACACCGTACGGGGTGTGCTCGGGCAGCTGCCCGAGGAGCAGCGCCGAGCGGTGGTGCTCGCTGCCATCTACGGCAGGACCGCGCTCGAGATCAGCGAGTCCGAAGGAATCCCGCTCGGCACCGCCAAGACACGAATCAGGACGGCCCTGATCCGGTTGCGGGCCGCAGTCGAGCATGCAGAGGGGGTGAGCGACGAGCAATGAGCGACGACACGAGAGCGCAATGTGAGAAGTATTCGGATGAGTTGGCGGAGCTCGCGCTCGGGGTTCTGACCGGGCGCGAACGCGCGCAGGCCTTGTCGCATGTGGAGTCGTGTCCACGGTGTGGCGATGAGCTCGAGCAGCTGTCCCGAGTGGCGGACACAGTGGTGCAGGTCGCACCCGAGGCAGAGCCACCAATGGGCTTCGAGGTGCGTCTCTTCGAGAAGATGGGTCTCTCCGACGAGCTGGCTCGCCACCGCACCCGGCGGCACCGGCTCCGTCACCCGCGGTGGGCAGCAGCGGTTGTCGGGGTGGCGGCGGCCGCAGCGGTGGCCCTCGGCCTCGGGCTGAGCTTGCCTTCTTCGACAGCGCCGACGGGGACTGCTGCGCTGGGCCAGCATGAGCACTCGCCGGTCGTGTCAGCGCCCCTCGTCGAGAACGGCATGCCCGTCGGACGGGTCGCGACCTTCAGCGGCAAGGCGCCCTGGATGTCGATGATGCTGGCGGATTCGTCTGCGCGGGGGAAGGTCAACTGCGTCGTGGTGACCGACGACGGAGTCTCGCACCACCTGGGGACGTTCGTCGCACGTGCGGGGTATGGCGCGTGGATCGCACCGTTGCAGCACGTCAACCCCAAGGACATCCGCACCGCCGAGGTCGTCTCGCTCAGCGGGACGGTGATCGCCACCGCCACGCTGAGCTGACGCCCTCGATTCGCCCCTAATACCGGTAGGTGTCGGGCTTGTAGGGGCCCTCGACAGGGACTCCGATGTAGTCGGCCTGATCTTGCCTCAGCGTCGTGAGCTTCACACCCAGCGCGCCGAGGTGAAGCCGCGCCACTTTCTCGTCGAGGTGCTTGGGGAGGACGTAGACGTCGTTCACGTACTGCCCGGTCTGGGTGTACAGCTCGATCTGGGCCATCGTCTGGTTGGTGAACGAGTTGGACATCACGAAGCTCGGGTGACCTGTGGCGTTGCCCAGGTTCAGCAGTCTGCCCTCAGAGAGAACGATGATCGCGTGCCCGTCGGGGAACACCCATTTGTCCACCTGCGGCTTGATGTTGATCCGCTCGACACCGGGAGTCCTGGCCAGACCGGCCATGTCGATCTCGTTGTCGAAGTGCCCGATGTTGCCGACGATGGCCTGATGCTTCATGGCGGCCATGTGCTCGGCACGAATGATGTCCTTGTTCCCTGTCGTGGTGATGATGATGTCGGCCTCGGGCAGGATGTCCTCGAGCGTGGTGACCTGGAAGCCCTCCATGGCGGCCTGGAGCGCGCAGATCGGGTCGACCTCGGTGACCACGACGCGGGCGCCCTGGCCAGCCAGTGACTGGGCACAGCCCTTGCCGACGTCGCCGTAGCCACAGACGACGGCCACCTTGCCGCCGATCAGCACATCGGTGGCGCGGTTGATCCCATCGACCAGGGAGTGCCGGCAGCCGTACTTGTTGTCGAACTTCGACTTGGTCACCGAGTCGTTCACGTTGATAGCCGGGAAGAGCAGCTCGCCTTTCTTCGCCATGTCGACCAGCCGGTGCACGCCGGTGGTGGTCTCCTCGGTCACGCCCTTGATCTCATTGGCGATCGACGTCCAGCGGCCGGCGTCCTGGGCCAGGCTGCGACCGAGCAGTGCCAGCACGACGGCGAACTCCTCGGAGTCGGCGGTGGCCGAGTCGGGCACACTGCCGGCCTTCTCGAACTCGACGCCCTTGTGGACCAAGAGGGTGGCGTCGCCGCCGTCGTCGAGGATCATGTTGGGGCCGCCCTCACCGGGCCAGCGCAGCGCCTGCTCGGTGCACCACCAGTACTCCTCGAGCGTCTCGCCCTTCCAGGCGAACACCGGGCTCCCCTTTGGATCGTCCACCGTGCCGTCGCGCCCGACGGCGACGGCGGCGGCGGCGTGGTCCTGGGTCGAGAAGATGTTGCAGCTCGCCCAGCGCACGCGGGCGCCGAGTGCAGTCAGGGTCTCAATGAGCACCGCGGTCTGCACGGTCATGTGCAGCGAGCCGGTGATTCGGGCACCGGCCAGAGGCCGGCTGGTGCCGAACTCGGCCCGCATGGCCATGAGGCCGGGCATTTCGTGCTCCGCCAGCTCGATCTCCTTGCGGCCGAACTCGGCCAGGGAGAGGTCAGCCACCTTGTAGGGCGGGGGGGTCGTCATGGGCTTGTTCCTCCGGGTCGGATGAACGTGCGCGGGCGCGCACGACTTAGGCGGGCCGGACGGCGAAAGCGCAACGCACGTGCTCCGACCTCTGTCGGAGGCCGCGTGCCCACGTCAACATTAGGCCGTGGCGCCGGCCAGTCGCGCATTTCACGGGATTCCTGTTCAACGGTTTTTTTGCCGGCGTCGGGCGGGTCGGACGGGGCCGACGGGTCTCAGCGAGGGGGTCGGGGCGGCGCGGCTGTAGTGCACAATGGAGCCGCGCCAGGCCGAGGGTTCCACCCTCGAGCCCCCGTAGCTCAGGGGATAGAGCATCGGTTTCCTAAACCGAGTGTCGCACGTTCGAATCGTGCCGGGGGCGCGGCAGAACAGGGGCGCGGCAGAAAGGCCAGATCAGATGTGCTGGTCCGGCACTTAGGCGACACTCAGCCATCCGCCGTTTGAAACACCGTGGCCGGCCGCCTGGGTCTCACCAACGCCGCCACGACGCTCAACGTCGACAGCCCGAAACGGAGTGCGAAGAGCAAGGCTTCCCCGGATCGGCGCTCACGCCGGTGAGATGCGGCCCTGCAATTCCAGTGACATTCGCGTCCGTTGTCGAATTGCGGATCGTCCGTTCGTCGTCATGCAAAGACGAGATGCTTCGAGGACCAAGACAAGATCGCCCGCATGAACGTGAGTCGACCCCTTTCATCCTTCTGTCACAGGCTGAACCTACTGTCGTCACCGAGCTCGCCCTCAGCCAGTTTCGAAGATGGCCGGCGTTCCAAAGCCTGTGACTTGGGTGACCGGACCGGCGGGCGAACCGAGGTCACTCACAGGGAACCGATCGGTGACTACTGGAGGAACGATGACAGCTGATTCGCGCAAATGGCTCACCCTGGCGGTCATCTGTGTCGCCCAGTTCATGGTGATTCTCGATGTCTCCATCGTGAATGTCGCGTTGCCCTCAATCGAGCGCGGGCTGCATTTCTCGGAGCAGAACCTGCTGTGGGTCTTGAACGCCTACGCCCTGATGTTCGGTGGGTTCCTCATGCTCGGGGGCCGCGTCGCGGACAAACTGGGACGGCGCCGTGTGTTCATGACAGGCGTCGTCGTCTTCACCACCGCCTCGCTGTTCTGTGGGTTGGCGACATCAAGCGGCTGGCTGGTTGCAGCCCGAGCGGTGCAGGGACTCGGGGCCGCGATCCTGTCTCCCGCCGCCCTCTCGATCCTGACGGTCACCTTCGAAGAGGGTCGGGAGCGGAACACGGCGCTGAGCATTTGGGGGGCAATCGCTGGTGCAGGCGGCGCGTTCGGCGTCCTGCTCGGCGGGATCCTCACCCAAGAGTTCGGCTGGCAATGGATCTTTTACGTGAATGTGCCCATTGGTTCGGTGGTGGTACTGGCGAGCCTCTTCGTTCTCACGCACTCCCTGGCGGAGGACGAGAACCGTGGCTTCGACATCCCGGGCGCCGTGACTCTGACGGCCGGCCTGGTGTTGATGGTGTTCGCACTGGTCAAGAGCACGAGTTGGGGTTGGGCTTCCGCCAAGACCCTGGGGACTCTGGCGGTGGCCTTCGCCCTCATCACCCTGTTCATCGTCATCGAGCGGCGGACGAAATCCGCCCTCGTCCCCTTGTCAATCTTTCGCAATCGGTCCCTCAGTGTCTCCAATATGGTCTCGCTCGCTTTGGGCGCTTCCATCTTCTCCATGTTCTATTTCCTGTCGCTCTACATGCAACAGGTCCTGGGATATTCAGCCCTCAAGACCGGAGTCGGCTACCTGGCGATCGCGGGCTCGATCATCGTTGCCGCCGGAGCAGCGCAATCGCTCGTGGCCAAGTTCGGCGTCCGATTGGTGATGACGGCGGGCATGGGGCTTGCGGCCGGCGGTCTCATTTACTTCGCCCAGATCACGCCGCACGGGACGTACCTGGGCACCTTGCTGCCCGGATTCCTTTTGGCCGGCGTCGGCCTCGGCCTCTCGTTCGTACCGGTGACCATCGGCGCAATGACCGGCGTCGTGCATGAAGAGGCGGGAGTCGCATCAGGGCTGATAACGACGACGCAACAGATTGGTGGGGCACTCGGGGTCGCAGTCCTGTCCACGATCGCGGTGTCAGCGACGACGAGATTCACCGTCGCACGCGGCCATACGCCGGACGTGATGACAAACGCGCTCAACCACGGTTTCTCCGTCGCATTCTGGTTTGGCGCGGTCTTTGCCGGAATCGGCTGCCTGATCGCCTTCTTTGGTATGGACAGCACTCGGATCACCGGAGCAGTTGCATCAGAGCCAGCGCTCGAAGAGCGGACGACTCAGGTCCAGCAGGCATCTCTGTGAAGGCGAAGCTCGCACACTGACTACGAGTCTCAGTCCACCTGACGAACGGCCGTCCGCCTGGCGTTGACGTTACGGAGTCGACCCCTCTAGGGTTGTCTTATGAAAATAGGACAGGAGAATAGCGACCAGGTCGGCGCTCAGGTGTCACCGATCGAGTTCCGGCTGGACCCCGCCTCAGGAGTGCCGACCTATCTCCAGCTCGTCCATCAGGTCGAGCACGCGCTGCGACTCGGCTATCTCAAACCGGGCGACCAGCTGCCAAAGGTCCGGGATGTGGTCGCCTCGCTGGCCATCAACCCGAACACCGTGTCGAAGGCATACCGCGAATTAGAAACCAAGGGCCTCATCGAGGGGCGTCCGGGCCAGGGCACCTTCATCTTGGCCACCCTCAGCCAGGTCGCGCTCCCCGAGCTGACCGGGCTTCGGCGTTCCTTGCGGGGCTGGCTGGCCAAGGCAGACACGGCTGGACTCGACGAGAGTGGCATCGCGGCACTCGTCGCAAGTGAGCTGCGGGATTTCTACGACCGCCTGGGCGGTTCGAGCACGCGCAGTGGCGCGGCCGACGGCGAAACGGAGGGGGTTGCGTGAACGTCATCGAGGCACGCGGCCTGGGCAAGCGCTATGGCAGCACGTGGGCCCTGCGCGAGTGCTCGCTCGCGATCCCAGCCGGTCACGTGGCCGCGCTGGTCGGCCCGAATGGGTCGGGCAAGACCACGTTGTTGAGCCTGGCGGCCGGCCTCGCGGTGCCGTCCGCGGGCAGTGTCACCGTGCTCGGCGGCCGGCCGCCCGGGTCTCCTGTCGCGCTGGACGGCATCGCGTTCGTCGCCCAGGACACGCCGCTGTACAAGAACCTGTCGGTCGTGGACATGCTGCATCTGACCCGCAACCTGAACCGGCGATTCGACCTGGCATCGGCCCAGGTCCGGCTGGCCGAGCTCGGCATCCCGCTGAAGCGCAAAGCCGGCAGGCTCTCCGGGGGTCAGCAGGCGCAGCTCGCGCTGACGCTGGCGCTGGCGAGGCGACCGCGCCTGCTCGTGCTTGACGAGCCGATGGCAATGCTCGATCCGCTTGCCCGGCACGATTTCATGGCGACGGTGATGGCCGCGATGGCCGACAACGGCGTATCGGTGGTGCTTTCTTCGCACGTGCTTGCGGAACTCGAGCGGGTGGCCGACTACCTCGTCCTGTTGTCGCGGGGAGGGGTACAGGTAGCCGGCGAGGTCGAGGACTTGCTCGCCTGCCACCGCCTGCTCACCGGCCCCGCTGTCGAAGCCGAGAGGTATTCCGAACGCTTGAGCGTCGTGCACGCGTCCCTCGGCGGAACCCAGGCACATTTGCTCGTCAGGCACAACGGCACAAATGGCGCGGTGCCACGAGGCTGGGAGGCGCATCCGGTCGGTTTGGAAGAACTCACCCTTGCCTACCTGCGCGAGCCCGGCGCCGCGGCGCTGCCTGGTCCGGCCCGAGACGCCGAACATTCGGAGGTGCCGACATGACCACGCTGACGTCGCGGCCCGTGCCCGTCCATCTGGAGCAGGACGCCAGTCTGCAGCCCTTGCCCTGGCGGAGGATGGCCTGGGTCACCTGGCGCCAGCACCGCGTCGCGCTCCTTGGCCTCGCCGTACTGCTGGGCGCGCTCGCGGTGTACCTGTGGCTCCAAGGCCGCCAGATGCACGACGCGTACGGAATCGCTATCGCCTGCCACCCGGCCAGCTCAGGTGCCTGCGTAAATGCGATGAATGACTTCATGAGCGCCTACAACCACACGGCGCGGCAGCTCCTCCCGTTGCTACTCCAAGCAATTCCGGCTCTCATCGGGGCGTTCCTCGGGGCTCCGGTGTTGGCCCGCGAGCTGGAAACGGGCACCTTTCGCTACGCCTGGACCCAGGGCTTCGGGCGGTGGCGCTGGACGCTCGCCAAGCTCGTGTCGCTCGGCGTTCTCGCCGCGGCTGCCGCTGCGCTGTTCAGCCTGCTGTTCTCCTGGTACTACCAACCCTTTCTCGCTGATGGTCAGACCAACTCTCTCGCTGCTTCCACCTTCAATCTGCGCGGCGTCGCGTTCGCATGTTGGACGCTGGTCGCCTTCGCAATCGGCGGCTTCGCCGGTGTGCTCATCCGTCGCGTCGTGCCCGCGCTCGTTGCCACCCTGGCCATCTATGCCGGGCTCGTGTTGGTGGTCGGGGTGTTCCTGCGACAGCACTACTTGACACCGCTGATTGCTCGCCAACAGAGCGTGCCCCTCTCCGCCTGGGTGACTGGCAACTGGGGGACGAAGGGTGGCCGAACCGTGTTCTCGTTCACCGGCGAGCCGTCGTACAACCTCCTCGCGCAGTTCTGTCCTTCCGGTGTGACCGTCAAGCCGTCGTCGGGACCGGGACTCGTGGGGGGATTCGCGCAGTGTCTCAGCCAGCACGGCGACACCCTCTGGGCCAACTACCAGCCGGCCAGCCGATTCTGGCCCTTCCAGGTCATTGAAGGCGGCTGGCTGTTCGCGCTGTCAGTGCTGCTCGTCGCCGCGACCGTCTGGCTGGTCCGGCGGCGGGCAACCTGAAGACTGGTCGATCCGGCAGCGAGGATTGAACTGGCCCCCGTCTCTGCGCGTCGTTCACGGCGTCCAAGGGTGCCCGTGCGCCGGCTCTGACAGCGCTGACCGATTGACATCGATGGCGGGAGGTGTAACCTACAACCAAATGGTTGTAGGTTTGCTCGAGCCCGAGAACCAGACAGACCGGTTGTTTTTCGCGCTCAGCGATGCGACACGGCGCGACATCGTCACGCGGACCCTCGACCGTGAGCGCTCCGTGAGCGAGCTCGGCCGGCTGTATCCGATCAGCCTCACCGCGGTGCAAAAGCACGTCGAGGTCCTGGTCGACGCCGGTCTGGTCTCAAAGCACCGGAGCGGGCGGGAACAACTCGTGCGCGGCGAGGTCAACCAACTTCGCCGCGCGCACGAGCTTCTCGATGAACTCGAAACGGTGTGGCGGGCCCGCCTCGAACGCTTCGAAGGCGTCCTCAACGAAACCACTGGGAAGGAAAACGAATGACCGCTTGGAATGTCGACAAGAACGCAGAGGCCAGGACAATGGTCATCACTGCGGAGTTCAAGGCGTCCATCACCAACGTATGGCAGCTGTGGGCCGACCCGCGCCTCCTCGAGCGGTGGTGGGGTCCTCCAGGGTTCCCGGCCACCTTCGAGTATCACGACCTCACGCCGGGCGGCACGATCACCTATTTCATGTCCGGACCCGACGGCCGCGAAAGGATCGACGGCACCTGGAACGTGGTCGAGGTCGACGCACCGACCAGGCTCGTGGTCGAAGACGCCATCCTCGAAGATGACGGGACGCCAAGCGACGGCCATTCCATGACTCGCATGGAGATTGACATCGAAGCGGTGGGCGACAGGACGCGGATGATCCTCACGACACATTTCGACTCGCTCGAAGGCATGGAGCAAGCGATCGCCACGGGCGTAGCCGAAGGCATGAAGGTGTGCATGTCCCAGATCGACGCGCTGCTCGCCGAGGTCGCCGCCTAGAGGGGATTGGTCGCAACCAAAGGGTCGATTTGGAGAGACGGGAAATGGGATGCCAGCGAAGGGTGTGAGAGCGGAGATTCATGGATTCAGCGAGCCGGACTCGACGCCGACGCCGACGCCGTGGGCGGTGGGAATCGAGCACCTACGCGCGGCGGACACCTACTGACTATCGACGGTCCGTCCCGACGGTCGACCGCACATCACGCCGCTGATCGCTGTCTGGCATGCGGAGGCGCTCTGGTTCGCGCTGGGCGCGATGAGCGCAAAGCGAGGAACCTGGCCAAGAACCCGTCGTGCGTGCTGGCGACCGGGCGCAGCGACCTGGTTGACGGAGCGCTCGACCTCATGATCGAGGGTCGGGCTGAGCAGGTGGCCGAGCATGCAGCGACCGAGACGCCGGTGGGCGGGTGATCGTCTTCCGGGTCGGCCCGGTGGGTGGCCTGGGATTCCGAAAGGGCGATCACTTCAGCCAGACAACCTGGCAGGGCTTCCGATAAACCCAGGGTCAAGTCGCTTCATCGCTTCGTCTTGTGGCGTCCACGAGTAGGTCCAATACCTCACCGATCGTCCGTTCTCGTCCCACGTTCTCTCCTAGAGGGAGCTCAGTACGGATCGAGTAGCGGTTGCGACGGCCGGCCTTGTCCTTGTCCACGTAGCCACCGGCGATGAGATCGTCAACGATTCCGAACGCCGTGCGCTCCGTGACGCCCACTGTCGTGGCGATGTCACGGAGACGCATCCCAGGGTCGTGAGCGATGCACACGAGCACCCGGGCATGGTTGGTGAGGAAGCTCCAGGACGCCATTCCTGCACCTTAGCCATCTGATTCCAGAAATCTGTTGCATATGTTCTCGAACCGGCCTATGGTCCGCCCGGAGCATCGAGGCTCGGTCGCCGCCGACGGCCACGTGCTCGGGCCCACGAAAGGATCCTGCCGTGAGCGAGGATCAGCTCCATGTCGTGTTCGGGACGGGCCAAGTCGGCAGAGCCCTGACGGCACACCTCTTTCGCTTGGGGCTTCCGGTACGCGCGGTGTCGAGGAACCGGCCCGTCTCGCTCATCGAAGGAGTCGATTGGCGGGCTGCTGATGCGACCGATTCCGAGGCGGCCATCGACGCCGCGAAGGGCGCCGCGGTCATCTACCAATGCCTCAACGCCCCATACACCCAGTGGCCGGAACTGTTCCCGCCTCTCCAGCGCGCGGTCCTCGATGCGGCGGAGCGCGCCGACGCACTCCTCGTCACGCTCGAGAACCTCTACGCCTACGAGCCAACCCACGGCACACCGATGACCGAGGACCTTCCCCTCGGCGCAACGACCGTCAAGGGTCGTGCCCGCGCCACCATGACCCAGGAGCTGCTTTCAGCGGCCGCCGACGGTCGCGTCCAGATGACTATCGGTCGGGCGTCGGACTTCTTCGGTGCCGGGGTCACCGAGACGACGCTGGGCGAGCGCGTCTTTGCCAACGCCGTTGCCGGCCGCAAAGCCGACTTCATTGGCAACCCGAGCCTGCCGCACACCTACAGCTACGTCCCCGACATTGCAGTCGGCCTGGCCACACTCGGGACCGACGCGCGGGCAATCGGACAGGTGTGGCACTTACCAGGGCCCGAGACGGTGACAACCCGAGCGCTCCTTGACCTCGTGGCGGGCGAGGTCGGACACCCGGTTGGTATTCGCTCGGTCCCCAAGTTGGTTGTGCGCGCCCTCGGCGTGTTCAATCCGACCATGCGCGAGCTCGTGGAGATGACCTACGAGTTCGACGAGCCGTTCGTGCTCGACACAAGCAAATTCACGTCCACGTTCGGTGCGGGTGGCACCCCCCTTGGGGAGGCAGTGAGTGAGACCGTCGGTTGGTATCGCGCGCAGGCGAGCCAGAAATGACGGGCTCGGTGCCGACTGCGGAGGAGTTGAACGCAACCGTCGCCTGGTCCCGAAGAGTCCGCCGTGTGGGTGGCTTCATCCAACTGGCCTTCGCCGCCCTCTGGCTCGTCCGGGGCGGTCTCAACCTCCACGGTGCAGCCAAGTTCGCGCTTGTCGGTCTCTTCGGCGTCATCGTCCTTGCGGTGCTGGCCTACGGCGTCCGGGCGACGGCGCGGACCGGGGCTCGTCCATCGGGTCACGAAGCAAAGCGGATCGAGCGATCGGTGACCATTGCGACGATCATCGAGCTAATCGCGGCCTTCGTCCTGCCGGTCATCGTCATCGCCGCCGGCCGTTCGGACTGGGTCTTGCCGTCGATCGCCATCACGATCGGACCACTGCTCCTGTGGCTTGACCACGAGGTGCACATTCCCCGGTACCGCCCCGTGGGATGGGCGCTCACCGTCGGTCCCATCATCCTCGTCGCCACGATGTCTGGTGCTGCCCTGGCGGCAACCACCGGAATCGCGGCTGGGGTGCTGCTTCTGGGAACAGCTGCTGCCGGATTCCACGATCTCGCCGGGCTGCGGATTTCGGAGGGTTCGAGAGCCGTTCAGCTTCGCCCGCAGATTCCATGACGGGCTTTCGACCCTTCTTCAATCCCGCTACCGGCGAATGGATCGAGTACATCGCCCTGGCCGACGACAGCGATGGGGCGTACCTCCGATTCACCTGGCGCAGCGTGCCCGGTGGCGTGATTACCGAGCACATCCATCCCCACCAAGAGGAACGTTTCACGATCAAAGAAGGTGAGGCGCACTTCACCGTGGACGGTCAACAATTGGTGGCCCGGGCGGGCGAAACGATCATCGTGCCTCCTGGTACCCCCCATTCCGAGGGGAACACCGGATCGGTCGACATCGAAGGCACGGTCGAGCTGCGGCCAGCCCTGCGAACTAAGGAGTTCCACGAAGCGCTGGCTGGGCTGGTTCGCGACGGGCGGACCACGCCAAGAGGCGCACCGAAGAACCCGCTGCAGCTCGGAGCGACCTTCTGGCACTTCCGCCATGAGAGCCGGGCTACGTCGCCGCCCGTTTGGGCACAGAACGTGTTCCTCCCGCCCCTGGCGGTCCTGGCCAGATTCTTCGGAGTCCAGCCCTACTACGAGCGCTGGGATAGCCGAACACGCTGAGCACAACGAGTGCCGCCTGAAGCGCCGGCAGCCGCGTCGGAGCCCGACCGGCTGCGCGATCGCCGAAGCAATCCGTCACGAGTGAACGGAGCCTCACGATGACCACCCAAGGACCTGCTACGGATCTCGAGCGATCAGACAAAGAAGAGAAGGGTCGCGCGCGCTCTCGAGGACCTTGTGCCGGGAATCCCAGGACTGATCGACGCATCGGTTGGCGAACTCTCGCCTGCCACCGCTCGGCGGATCTACGAGAACATCTGGGGCGACGTGTATGCCACGAGCCCGTTGAGCACCAGGGATCTCACGATTGCGGCCCTTGGTGGACTCACTGCCATGGGTGGCGCAGAGACCAATCTCAACTTGCAGGTGGCGATTGGCCTGCGGGTGGGACTCACGCCGTCGGAAATCGTGGCCATCATCGAGCACGCTGCGACATATGCCGGCTTCCCACGGTCTCAGGCCGCACTGCAGGCAGTCCGAGGTGCCCTCGAATCACACGAGGACTGACTCTGGGCCAGTGGCAGGGCACGGCGATCGATCACATCGCACGACAGGAGACGACATGGCCGTTGACGAGCGCGCAGAGGTCCGCTTCGGTGAGAGCACGCAATGGATCCGCGTTCGAGGGGTTGATGCCTCCAACCCGCTGCTCCTCCTGATCCAGCAGGGTCCGGGCTTGCCGATGATGAACGAGGCGCGCCGCTTCGAGCAACTGCTCGGTTTGGAACAGGAGTTCACGGTTGTCTATTGGGACCAGCGTTGTTGCGGCCGTTCGCTACGGAAATCACTGGAACCCGACCTCATCAGCGTTGAGCTCATGGTGGCCGACACGGTGTCTCTCCTCGAGTGGTTACGAGACCGCTTCGGCCAAGAGATCTTTGTGATCGGTTTCTCTTTCGGAGGGTCAATCGGCGCCTTCGCCGCTGCCGAGCGACCGGACCTCGTCGAGGCGCTGGTCGTCGTGGGGATGGACATCGATGGGGCCGCTGCCGCCAAAAGTGCCTACGACTTTGCGCTCGGTGCGGCCCTGAAGGGCGGCAAGCGACGTGCCATCCGCCAGCTCGAGACCATCGGGGCGCCCCCGCACCTGGAATCGAAGCAGTTCTCGACCCGCGTCCGCTGGGCCTCCAACTTCGGCGGTGTGACGACTGACCAGACCTACGGCAGCCTGGCCCGCGGACTGCTGGCCGGCATGGTGCGCTCACCCGACTATTCGGCCGGGGACATCGTTCGCACGCTTCGAGGGATCAGCGCTACCCAAGCGGCGCTCCTCTACGACCTCGCGAGAATGGATCTGACTCGCACGCTGCCGCGCCTCGACGTGCCCTTCGTCATGGCGCAGGGTCGCCTCGACCGGGTGGCGCCAGGGGAGGCAGCTGAGCGCTTCGTTGGGACCGTGCAGGCACCCAGTAAACAGCTGGTGTGGTTCGAGGAGTCGGCTCACACGCCCCACTTTGAGGAGCCCGACAAGTTCCGCGATGTCATCATGCGAGTTCGAACCAAGGAACCCACCGACACCTAGCTCTTCTGCGAAAACAATGGCGCGTTCCGCGCCTCAAAAGAGATGTCGACCTGAGGAGACACATACTTGCATCTCTGTGCGAAACCACCCCGCCGCACCGCCTGACTTGTTCCGGGTGACTAAACCACGCCAAGGGGGAACACGACGTGCGCCCAAACTGCTCCAGCTGGGGCGGCCCCGTCCATTGCGTCGATCGGAACCTGCACGAGCCGTCAAGGCCCGGCGCCCGACACGTCGGGACGCCTCGGCTCCGCCGGGCTGGACTCCTCCGGCGGGCTTCGACCGACGGGCGCGTGCCAGCCTGAGGTGATGGACCTCGCCGAACTGCTGAAGATGCCCGGGGTCAGGGAGGAATGCATCCTGCGCTCCAACGTCGGCTTCATGGCTCTGCACGGCGGATCGCAGGATCGGGGCTCCGAGCAGATCGCTCGGCGGGCCGCTCAGCTAGCCGGCGCCTCCTATTACGCCATCGTGTATCCACCCGAGCTTCGGGTTCATCTGACGTCACGGCTGCATGACCCGGGCCACTCGGCGCGTTTGCGGGCGTTCTTGGGGCACGTCGACATTGCCATCTCAGTACACGGGTTCGGGCGCGACGGGTTTGCCCTGTGGTTCGACCCCGACCATGGCCTCATCATCGAACCGTACGGGCCCGCGATTCGAGGGAGACAGACAGGGCCGCTGCGCGGGATCATTCTGGGAGGGCTGAACGCGGCAATTGGTCGACGCGGCACGCGAGCTCTTTCAGCAGCGCTTGGCCAGCTATCACGTTGCCGATGAGCGCGTGCGGCTCGGATTCCATCCTGATAACCCGGTCAACCTTCCTTCGTCCCATGGTGTTCAGGTCGAGCTACCGCCAGGTCTACGCGGAATAGGCGATTTCGGCGAGACCTTGGTTCCTCGACAGGATGGGGTCGTCAGCGAGGTGGTGGCTGTGCTCGTCGAACTGGCGGCATACGCCACCCGAACCGTCGCACACGACGTTGGTGTCGCGCGTGGAGGTGGCACGTGAACGCTGTGGGGTGGCTCGTCCTGACCGCTCGTCGATGTCCGGCCGGAAATTGCTCGGAGAAACCAAAAACAATCGCCAGCGCCGTCCACCTCTTTTGTTGGTGGCGGGTTTGCCACTTCGACTCCGAAAACTCAAAGGTCAGGACCGGTCCGACGGAACCGGCTCTTCTGCTGGCGAACGGCGTTCAGGTGGCAACGCTCATTGGTCCGAGGATGTGCTGCAGATCGAACACGTCGACAAGCACCCCGACCGGTTCCGAGACTGGATCTAGCCACAGCCGGCGCTGCTGTGCCGCGGCCAATAATTGGTATCGAAGGAGTTCCGAGATGGCGGACTGGTCGATGAAAGAGAGGTCGCCGGCATCAACGAGGAGAGGTCCTCGCGATCGATTGAGCGCTTCATCGAGGATTCCGCGCAGTGCGCCGAGCTGTGTGATGTCGAGCTCTCCGGTCAGGACGATTCGGCCGCCCGAGTCGACGGCAGCGCTGAAGTGTCCTGACGCGTGTCGATTTACGCCGTCCGAGGGACGCGCTACGAGCGTCATTGCGTCGCGAGATCGAAGCGATCGAGGTTCATTACCTTGTTCCACGCGGCGACGAAATCGCGGATGAACTTGTCCTTCGCTTCGTGGCTGGCATACACCTCCGCGATTGCTCGAAGTGCGGCGTGCGACCCGAAGACAAGGTCCACGCTGGTAGCCGTCCACCTGAGCTCGCCGCTCTTCCGGTCCCGGCCTTCGTACACGTTCTCCGAGGACGCGGACGCTCTCCACTCCGTGCCCATGTCGAGCAGATTCACGAAGAAGTCGTTCGTCAGCGTCTCGGGCCGGTCGGTAAAGACGCCGTGCCGCGAATGCCTGAAATTCATGTTGAGCATCCGCAGTCCGCCGACGAGCACCGCCATCTCAGGAGCGGTCAGCATCAACATATAGGCACGGTCGACCAAGAGCTCCTCCGGTGGCAACTTCTCGCCGGATCGCACATAGTTGCGGAAACCGTCGGCTCGTGGCTCGAGGACGGCGAACGAATCTACGTCTGTCTGCTCCGGCGTAGCGTCGGTGCGGCCCGGCGTGAAGGGCACGGTGACTGGGAAACCCGCCTTCTTCGCGGCATGCTCGACAGCCGAGCAGCCGGCGAGGACGATCAGATCCGCAAGAGAAATCCTCTTGCCTCCGGATTGCGAGCGGTTGAACTCATTTTGTACTTGCTCCAAGGCGTCCAACACCTCGGCCAATTCGTGGGGATCGTTGACCTCCCAATCCCTTTGGGGACTGAGCCGTAGGCGCCCCCCGTTGGCACCGCCTCGTTTGTCGGTCCCACGGAAGCTGGCGGCGGCCGCCCACGCTGTCGATGCAAACTGAGAGATAGAAAGGCCCGCTCCGAGAACGGCGGCCTTGAGGTCGGCGATGTCCTTCTCATCGATCAACGGGTGGTTGACGGCGGGCACGGGGTCCTGCCACAGCTGGGGCTCGGGAACCCACGGACCGAGGTAGCGCGTCACCGGGCCCATGTCGCGGTGCAAGAGCTTGTACCACGCCTTGGCGAAGGCCAGGGAGAGCTGGTCGGGGTTCTCGTGAAAGCGCTTGGCGATCGGCCCATAGGTCGGGTCCACTCTCAGCGCGAGATCCGTCGTCAGCATCATGGGCGCGTGCCGCTTGGACGGATCGTGCGCATCGGGCACGGTCCGCCGGGCTGCAGCGTCCTTGGGCGTCCACTGCTTTGCCCCCGCCGGGCTCGCACTGAGCTCCCAGTCGTAGTTGAACAGATTGTCGAGAAAGCCGTTGTCCCACTTCGTGGGCTCGCTGGTCCAGGCGCCCTCGAGCCCGCTCGTGATCGTGTCTGCCCCCTTGCCCGTTCCGAAGGTGTTCATCCAACCGAGGCCCTGCAGCTCGAGGGGAGCGCCCTCAGGTTCGGGTCCGACATAGTCCCCCCTGGCCGCACCGTGCGCCTTGCCGAACGTGTGGCCGCCGACGATCAGCGCCACGGTCTCCTCATCGTTCATCGCCATGCGCGCGAAGGTCTCGCGGATGTCCCTGGCAGCCGCCAGCGGATCGGGATCTCCGTTCGGTCCCTCAGGGTTCACGTAGATGAGTCCCATCTGCACGGCCCCGAGCGGCTTGTCAAGCTCGCGCTCGCCGCGATAGCGCTCGTCTCCGAGCCAGGTGTCCTCTGGACCCCAGTAGATCTCGTCGGGTTCCCAAATGTCCGCTCTGCCGAACCCGAACCCGAAAACCTTGAATCCCATCGACTCGAGCGCGCAGTTGCCGGCGAAGACGATCAGGTCGGCCCAAGAGATCTTCTGTCCGTACTTCTGCTTGACGGGCCACAGCAACCGACGTGCCTTGTCGAGGCTCGCGTTGTCGGGCCAGCTGTTGAGCGGGGCGAAGCGCTGGGCGCCCGTTCCTCCGCCCCCTCGCCCATCCTCGATGCGATATGTACCCGCCGCGTGCCACGACATCCGGATGAAGAAGGGACCGTAATGGCCATAGTCGGCCGGCCACCATTCTTGTGAAGTCTTCATGACATCGAGGACGTCTCGCTTCAACGCATCGACGTCCAATGTCTTGAAGGCCTCGGCGTAGTCGAAGTCCTGTCCGAGCGGACCGGATTGGGCGCCGTCCTGATGTAGCACCTCCAGGTTCAGCTGATCTGGCCACCAGTCCTGGTTCGTCATTGGCCCGTGGGCTCTGGGGACGGGGGCGGCGATTACGGGGCTCTCGCTCTCGGACCTGCTCACTGGGCGCCTCCTGATGTCACAATCCGGCTCGGGAACTCCACCGGCTAGGTGTAGGGGATCTAAAGCTAGAATAAATCTAATATTTGACTTATAACAAGTCAAGCGCTACTTTGTTCTACGTGGCAGAGCTCCTGACAAGATTGCGCGAGCGCGATTGGCGCTTAAGCGCGCAGCGCCGAGCCGTTGCCGAGGTGTTCGCCGGTGAGCACGTGCATCTCACTCCGGAACAGGTTCACGAATGCGCGCAGGAACGGCTGACCGAGATCAGCCGGGCGACCGTCTACAACACCCTGAATGAACTCGTTGCGATGGGCGAGCTGCGCCTCGTGGAGGTTGCTGAGGGTCCGAAGCGCTATGACCCCAACGTCACGGAAGCCCACGACCATCTCGTGTGCGTAGGCTGCCAGGCCATCCGGGACGTGGCGCGCACCGCGCCGCCTCCTTCCATCACGGATGATGCCCGCGGCGGGTTCCTTGTGACTGAGACCGAGGTCACCTACCGGGGCCTTTGCCCCGCCTGCGTATCCCGTCACCGTTCCTAGCGTTTTTGGTTCCCTAGAACGCTCCTGATGCGGCGATATCTGCACCAGATGGGTGGTGCGATACATCGATACTTCCCGAAGCGAGCGCCCCACTGCTGTTGCCGAGAGACCGAAATACCGGTGGCGATTCTCATTGCTGCTCATCGCAACAATGCCTCTAAACCAAATCGCCAGCTTGTCAGGCGGGGTTTGCCAACGCAGCCCAAACCACCAACCCTGCAGCGGCAGCGACGACGGCTATCCACGCGACAACGAACAGCGTCCATGCTTTGCTCGGCGAGACGTGCTCGAGGATCTGCTGGTCCTGCGGCTGGTTGTCGGATTGACGCCCTTTGTCTGGGATCTCGCCAAAATGAATAGCCGGATTCGTTGTGTCGTTGCTAGCCGCCTCTGGCTCTGCCTTAGGGACGACGGACATGGTTAATCACCTCAGACTTGACTGTCAGTATCAGATACAAGACGCACGAGCTGGCAAGCCTCGTGTGTGCGATGACCGGGGGCCTACGTCGCGTCGGACCGATTCAGGCGCGCCGATCGTCGGATCCGTGCGATTGGCCCAACGCTCTCGCTGCCATAAGCCTGAAGCCCAACCCGGTGGTCGGAGATTCAATTCGATCTCTCGGCGTTCCGGATAATTGCGACTCGTTGAAACAATTCGCGATCTGTGCGCTAGTTCCAAGCGGCGGATTTGCGACGGCCCTCAGCGTCTTCACCTGATGCATCGTGTAATGCATCGTTACCCGCCAATTCAGGCGACGGGACGAGGCGGCGGCCATGCGGGATGGCATAAGCCGCCATCGCCACCAGCGACCCCTCCACGAATAGTGCTGCCATCCCCAACGTGCACGACCAATTGCCGACATCCTGGTTGTCGAGGGGCGTACTGAAGACCCTCGTGAACACGTACCCGCCGATGACCGCCAGCCCCAGTCCGGCAACCGGCAGCCACTGATGCACCGAGGAGGCTGCGCCCCTCACAAGGTGTGCCACAACGGCCGCAGCACCGAGAATCAACATGAGGTAGGCGTACCCGAGGAGCGGCATCTGCTGAAAGGTTGGCACGAGTTGCACGACGTGGATCACTGCAATGCCGAGCAACATGACGATCCCGATTCCCCGCAGCATGGCATGGGTCACAGCATCTGATATTGGGTTCACGCGTGCCGGCGCAGTCGGATCCGTTGCTGTCTCGCGAGAGCAGTGACATTGACATTTGTCTGGTTCCTTTCGGAGTAGTCCGTGAGACGCCCGCACCGATGGTGCGGGTGCATCCCTGTAGTGAGATAGTCCTTGGGGTTACATCACGCGCCAGCCGTTCAGTCCACCTTGATTGCGGTGTCCACCGCGTCGACCGGACGGCGAATCACGTCCAACAATTCCTCCCCGTCGATCGTTTCCTTCTCGAGTAGGAGGTCGATTACCGAGTCCAGGAATGCCCGGCGTTCGGTCAAGAGGGCGTTGGCCCGCCCGCTTGCCTCGGAAAGAATCCGGCTCACCTCTTCGTCGATGACGAGCTGGGTACCCTCGGCGTACGGCCGACTCTCGAGCGACCGATGGCCGAGGTACGCCGGGCCTCCAGCGCCGAAACCGATCGGGCCCAGCCGTGGGGAGAACCCCCATTCTCGGACCATGCGCGTGGCGAGCTCCGTGGCGCCGGCCAGGTCGTTGGCCGCGCCTGTTGAGGCTTCGCCGAGCACGAGCAGCTCGGCCGCGCGCCCTCCCAGACGCACAGCGAGCGAGTCGTACAGGTAGCTCTCCGAGTACAAGTGGCGTTCGTCCGCCGGCAACTGTTGGGTCACACCGAGGGACTGTCCCGCCGGCAGGATCGTCACTTTTGTTACTGGGTCGGCGTGCACCGAGTACAGGGCGACGAGTGCGTGGCCGGCTTCATGTATGGCGACTGCTCGCTTCTCGCCCGGCAAGAGCGCGTTCGACGCTTCACGCGGACCGAGCAAGATCCGGTCGCGTGCCTCATCGAGGTCGCTCCCATCGATGACATCACGGTTGTGACGAACGGCCACGATCGCAGCCTCATTGATGAGGTTGGCGAGATCGGCTCCCGAGAACCCGGGCGTGCCCCGAGCGACGGTGCGGAGGTTGACGTCGAGGGCCAGGTGCCTGCTGCGGGCGTGCGTGATCAAGATCGACGTCCGCTCCGACAGATTGGGCAGCGGGATCTCGACCTGGCGATCGAATCGCCCCGGACGGAGAAGCGCGGGGTCGAGGATCTCTGGACGATTGGTGGCGGCGACCACCACCACACCCGACATCGGGTCGAACCCGTCCATCTCGGCCAGCAGCTGATTCAGGGTCTGCTCCCGCTCGTCGTTCGCCACGATGGACCCACCGCGCCGCTGACCGATGGCGTCGACTTCGTCGATGAAGATGATCGACGGGGCTCGCTTGCGGGCATCGGCAAAGAGGGCACGAGCCCGAGATGCGCCGACGCCCACGAACATCTCAACGAAGCTCGATCCGGTCAGGGCGAAGAAGGGCACCTCGGCCTCGCCCGCGACCGCCCGGGCCAGCAGTGTTTTGCCCGTGCCCGGTGGGCCGACCATGAGCACCCCTCTGGGACCGGTGGCACCGGCTCCGGCGAACTTCTCGGGGTGCTTCAGGAATTCGACGACCTCGCTGACCTCGCGCTTCGCTGCCTCGTAGCCGGCGACGTCGGAGAACCGGACCGACGGTCGCTCCTCGTCGTAGAGCTTGGCCTTGGACGACCCGATGCTCATGATCCCGCCGGGCCCCTGGCGCAAGCTGCGCCGACCGAGCCAGACGAACGTCCCGACCAACAGCAGCACCGGAAGCAATGAGAAGAGGACGGGGACGATCCCGTCCGGTGCGCCCACTCCGGTGACCGCCACGCGGTGCGCACTCAAGAGCCCGGAGAGCTGGGGATTTTGCAGTGCGGTCGGGATCTGACTCGAGTACCCGCGCCCATTGGTCAGGATGCCGGTGACGGCCCCATTCGGGTCGATGGCTGCGGTCCGGATGTGGTTGGACTGCACCAGGGACAAGAACGAGCTGAAGCTGAAGGCCCGGGTGGGAGCACCTGGCGCGCCAAGGGTGCGCAGAGCGAGAAACGCTGCAGTCACGATGGCGAGCACCAGCCAGGGTCGGTGACGCCACCCTCGGGGTACTGACGGTGGCCCGGACCCGGAGGGACGTGGACGCGAGATGCTCGAATCGTTCGGTTCTTTGAGGGTCATAGCGCCACAATTCCTTTGACGGAGACCGCCCGGGAGGGTCGCTCCAGGCGGAGATAGAGAAGGACGAGCCAGCCGGACACCATGACCAACCAAAAGCTGACAAGGCGGTAGAGCAGCACGGCCGCAAGGGCCAGTGCCGCCGGCAGTCCCGAGCTGACCAGCCCGAGGCAGAGGGTGCCCTCGACCAGACCGATCCCGCCGGGGGTGATGCCGAGGCTCCCGACGGCCGTTGCCAATCCGTACACGAGGAGCAAGCTGTGCCACGGAACGGGAGCACCGATGGCGAGGAGGCTGATGGCCAGAACCCCGGCATCGGCCAGCCAGTTGGTCAGGCCCAAACCGCCGACCTTGCCCCACTCAATGGGCGGCAGGCGGAGCGACTTCAGGTCGTTGAGCCAGCCCCGGATGGCTCCGGTTGGATCCTCCAGTGGGCGATGTAGCAGCCTCGCCGCCCTTCCCACCGACCACGCCAACGCTCGCTCTACCCGGAAAGGCAGTGCGGGGCGGATCAATGTCCGGCGCAGCGTCACGCCGGCCGCCACCATCAGAACGGCAGCGGTGATGGCCAGCAGCGTGACGACGGCATTCCCCGAGAGAGTTCCGCCGGCGACGAGGACCAACATCGCCCCAGCCCATGAGACCAAGCCTCCGACCAGCAGGCACCAGCTGGCCAGGGCCGTCGGTGCGCCCTGCAGCTTGAATCGGCGGTACGTGAAGGCCGTGCCGAGTTCAGGCCCCACAGCGGGTACCGAAACCGAGAGCGCATTGGCCGCCAGAATCGTGGCCATCATCGGGCGATGGCCCAACCGCTTCCCACCGGCGCAGAGCAGGCGCCGCTGCATGAGGGCGAAGGCCGCCATGGAGGTCAGCTCCAGTCCGACGGCCATCAGTACCCAGCACCAATGAGAATGGCCAAGACGACCCAGCGACTTGGTCAGCGCCTCGCGCTTGCTAGCCACGAGGAGAGCGAACACCGTGCCGGCGCCGACGCTGAGGGCACCACGAACCCATCGTGCGACCCTTCGATCTCGGGTCGATCTCGCATCCGGCTCCCGACCCGGTTCGACCACGCGAGCGGCGAGGGAGGCCGGAGCGTTGGGAACGCTCAATGCCAGAGGCGAGTCTGGCTTAATAGCTGTAGCCATGGCTCGCCGCGCTGCTCGCCGCTGCGACGGAGGTGGTCGAGCCATTGATGGGCTTGAGGTGCGGCGTGGCGACGAAGAAGCCGCTGACACCTTGACCGGTGACGTGTCCTGGGGTGTCCTCAATGAATGTGTAGAGGAAACGTCCGTTGTAGGTCACCTGATGGCCGTTGGCGGACTGAAGGGCGGCGAGCTTTCCCGGCGTCCCGCTGCCAACGGGATGTGCGGACACCAGCGCGGGCCAGAGTCGAAGGAGCGCTCCGCTGACATTGGACTTCTTGGCGGTGTCACCCTGGAAGTAGTAAACGGGGAGGCCTTTCGCGTTCACGAGGACGGATTCAGACTTTCCGTTTACGGACGCCGTCGCGCTATGCAGGGTGGTCGGGTTCGCGACACGCTGAATGTGGCTGGCCGGCATGACGGCAGACGCCGGCGACGGGTATGTCACCGTTCCGTTCCCCGCCCCGTACACCGCGGCCGCTCCAGCGGCGCCGGTTCCGATCGCGAAGAACGAAGTCAGGGCGACGGCCCCGCTGAAGATGGCGGATCGGTAGTAACGCATGATGTCTCCTCTGTCTGTCGGACTGTCGTCTCTGAATAGGGATGAGGGTTACGAAGGCAACGCCGCGAGGCGCGACGACGGCGAAAGACAGGCACCATCGTCACGGGGGAGAGGCAGCCAGTGCGGTCACGGTGTAACCCGCTGCGCTATTTCCCTGAGCACCAATCGCCGAGTGCTCCCGCGCCGGCTCCTCGGTCACGGACCCCCCGCCACGTCTCCGGCCGAGGGGCCGGCGCCCGCCCCCCTAGTCCAACTCGTGCCGAGGCGCAGCGAGGCGGTGTAACCCGCGTCCCTATCTTAAAATGCGATGTCTTCTGCTCCCGAGCCTTCGGCATTCCGGTCCCGATCCGATTCGGGCGACAACGACGTCGCCCGGCTGCGCGTGGTTGACGCGGACATCTACACCGACTGGGAGTCGGTGTACCGCGACAACGTCGACCGTCTGTACCGCCTCATGTACGCCCGAGTCGGAAACCGACCAGATGCCGAAGACCTCACATCGGAGGTCTTCCGGACCGCTCTCGGTCCACTTCGCCTGGCCTCCTCAAAGGGAGAGGTGCGGTCCTACCTACTGATCACGGCGCAAACCGTCCTGGCGTCACACTGGCGCCGGACCCTTGGGGTGTCCGTCACCTCCATCGATCCAGAATCCGATCTGGACGCGCTCACGGAGAAAGCAGTCCCAGAGGAAGCCGGAGAGGCTCCTCAGCGGGCTGGCAAAATCCTCGCTGCCCTTCCCGAGCGTTATCGACGCATCCTCGAACTGCGATTCCTCGAGGCATGCTCCATCAAGGAAGCTGCTCACACCATGGAGATCTCAGTCGGCAACGCAAAGGTGCTCCAACATCGGGCCCTCCGCATGGCGGCCAAAGTTGGACTGGAGATCGAGCCGTGACCGCCCGCCGCCTGACAGAGTTCCTTGATGCCCTCGCTGCCGGTCGGCGTCCCAGCTCCTACCGCGCCGATCCAGAGGACGCCGAGGTCCTGCGCGCCGCCATTGCTCTCCGTGCGGCACGGCCAGGTGACGCAGCACCTGGCGACGCGTTCGTCGCCGAGCTCTATGAGCGCCTGGTCGACGAGAGTCGTGGCCCGGTTGCATCGAACGTCCGCCCTCTGCGGCTGCGTCGAACGCGGGCGGCGCTCATCGGCGTTGCCGCGAGTATTGCGCTCATTGGGGTGACCTTTGCCGCGACCGAGGCCTCCAACAATGGAGCGACGACAACGTCAGCGATCCAAGCGCCCCCGGCAGAGGCTCTTCGGACAGCGACTTTCGAGACGCCGCAGGGCCATGCACTGGGGCAGATCGTGGTCTATGGCGGATCTCCCGGGTGGGTGTTCATGAATGTCGATGTTCCGACGTCCAACGGCACAGTCAAATGCGAGCTACGGATGATGGACGGTTCAGTGGTCGCGGCCGGCATCGTCGACTTGCATCACGGTTCAGGCGTACTCTCGAAGAAGATCCACGTGGACACAAGTCGGCTTCAGGGAGCGACGCTCTACAGTCCATCCGGTGCCGTCGTTGGATCGGCCACTTTCGCCTGACGTAGATCGCACGTCGCTTTCGGTGCTCCCTGACTTCGCGCGTCGGTCAAACGCACGCGTCGGAGAATTCGCGGCGCGTCCAAACGCGTCGTTGCGCGGCGGTGATCCGTTGTAACCCGCGCTCCTATTAGGAAACGAGATTCGTTCCCGACCAAGGAGCACTGCATGAGCGAGCGCAATGAGAGTCCAGCCTCGAATCGAGCACACCGATCGGAAATGGATCGACGTGCCATCAACATAACCGCACATCTGCTGTTGGGCATCGTGTGGTTCGAGCGCCGCATCGCGTCTCTGCCGCATCAGATCGGCTCTCCGGCCGCTGTCTCTGAGCGGAGCGACCCCTCGCGGCGACTCCTGGCACCGGTGAGGGCGGGCTCAGCAGTTGTTGCATCGCGGGCAGCCGGAATCAGGTTGGACACGAATGAACGAGTGGATACCAAATGCAGAAGGAAGGACTGACAATGACAGCGAGGAACATCGAGAACCGCTTCGGGCGCCGAGGTATGCGGGGCACCGAGTTGGTTCACGGGCCAGCAGCGAGGACCTTCGGGCGGGGGAGAGTCTGCTCGACGGCGGGATGTGGAACCCCGCTCTCCATGTACAACCCCAATCCACATTGCTGGGTTCATTCGAACTCGTAAGGTGCCGACACGCCGCACCGCCGATGGCTCGAGCCGCCTAGCCCATCGCGACGACCATCCGGAATGACACGTGCAACCGGTCGATCGAAGAGCCGACGTGTAGTGCGACGAAAGGTAACTGGTGATGTCAATGATTGATGCGAGTCGAGTTCGCCCTGAACGCCGCACGCAAGCTCCGGGAGAAGGAGCGCGACACTCCGGCGTGTTTCCAGCGAATGTGGCGCTACGCGTTGGTCAGGCCGGCGGGATCGAAGGTACGTCGAACACAAATGGGCCTGGGCCTTCTCCTTGGCGCGTCGCTGTTGGCAGCGTCAGGTGCGATCCACCTGGAGTTGTGGTCAACGGGTTATCGCAGCATCCCGACGATTGGCCCCCTCTTCCTTCTCCAGGGAGCCTCTGGCCTCCTTTTGGCCACACTCCTCTTGGTAACGCGGCGACTTCTCGTCGTCGTGATGGCCGCGGGATTCATGATCGCGACGATGGGCGGATTACTGCTGAGCGTCTACGTCGGCCTCTTCGGTTTCATGGAGACCCTGGCGGCACCGTACGCGGGTCTCTCACTCGGAGTCGAGAGCGCGGGAGCCGTCGTCCTGGCGATCGTCGGCGTCGTGCTTGTCCGTGGGCTCCGTGACGCAGCGCGACCCTGTCCTCCGAACAACACCGCCCACGGCTGGTCCGGCATGAGCAACCGGACCCTTCGAGAGCTATGACGCACGCACCATCGCCCCGGCAAAGGAAGCCGACTGTGTGGGATTCGAAGATCGCTGTCTACCGACGATTGGGGTTCTTGCAGTGCGAGGACCAGGTCGAGCGGATGGCTCCGGACTCACACGTCGTGGGGTGGGATGACCTCCGGCCATGGTGACTCCAGCTGGATTCGGTTGACGTCGATGCGCAGCTGTCACGTACCCCGACTTGCTTGGTCGCTGTGGGTCGGGAGAGGAAAGCCGGACACCATGGCATGACGTCAATTGGGAGTGTCCCAGGAGGCGCACAGACCGACGTCCAAGTACACCGGCTGGGCGCTCTCATCGCTGAAGGTGGTATCGAACCACCGAGCCGTTGCCGTGCGCGCCGTCATCATCTTGCCGAGCCGATTGGCCGTTGCAGCGACCGAACGGTGACGACCGGGAGGAGCACCGTTGAGCAATTCGTTCCAGAAGATCGACCATCCACCCGCCAGAGCGTCGCTTCGGCCTGCAGTCATGATCAGCCGAGACACCAGAGCCACCGCCCGTGGCCGGCCGACGAGCCACCCGTGCAGAGCGGCGGTGATCCGGTGATACGGAAGGTGGTCAACCGCCGAGCGTGGCTCGGTAGCGCTGTGCTGCTCGGCCGGGCTCGCACAGGAGCAGCTTCGGCGGCACAACGTCCGCTGCACATCGCCTGGGCGATCCCTTCACCCTGCAGGGGGTTCACCAGACCCGCGGCATCGCCGACGAGGAGCACCCGCCCGGCGGCCGGAACGGTGCCGATCATGCCCATCTTGAGCCAACCACCAAGGCGACGCGCTGGCATCGAACTCGACGCGTCGCCGAGGAGTTCGATCTCACGCAGGTGCTCGAGAAAACGTGGCATGGCCTGCTGGACCTTCGCTCCCGCCTTGCGATCGGCCATCGTTCCCAGACCCAGTCCGACGTTTGCTCCACCAGTGGGTCCGGGAAAGACCCACCCGTAGCCGGGGAATCCTTGCGAACGGTGCGGATTCCCAAAAGACGATGGCTGGGAGGTCCACGGCTTGCGGAATGTAGGTCCGTATCGCGAAACCCCAGAGGACCTTCTCGTCGTCGACCAGGCCGGCGGCCGCCGCCACCCGGCTTGTCGCTCCGTCCGCTCCGATCACGAAGTCGGCTCGCAGCTCGGTCCCGTCGATCAATCGGAAACCATCGATTCGCTCTTCGGAGGTCAGTGGCTCGACGGCCAGCCCGTCCACTGGAGTGGCTCCCGCTCCGAGCGCCTCCTCGTGCAGGGTCGAATCAAAGGCCGTCCTGGTGACCGCAGTGCCGTGTCCGGGGTAGGTGAGGCCTTCGCCGCAAGGCAGCTGCACCCGGCGACCCGTGGGCCCGACGACCACCATCTCGCCGACGTTGCGCCCCTTCGGCGTGGGCAGGCCCAGGTCGGTGAGCAGCTGAAGAGCCCGCGGGCCGACGAGATCGCCACACGCCTTGTCGCGAGGGAACCGTGCCTTTTCGATCAGCGCCACCCGGGCGCCGCCTCGAGCAAGGACGAGTGCTGCAATGCTACCTGCAGGACCGCTGCCTACGACGATGACGTCGAAGCGCGATGACACCTCATCGACCCTCCCTCGTTGCCAGGACCTACAGTGAGATCTTCGCACCCCTGGAGAAGCGATGCTCTCGTACGTGACCGGCGATCGGAATCGATTCGCGCAGCAGCTGTTCACGCCTCTCCCGGAGCGCTACGACCACTTGGCCGAGGTGCTGTCCATGGGCCAGAACGGCCGCTGGCGGCGGGCAATGATCGATCGGATCGTGCCCACAGGGCCGGCCCTGGTGCTCGACGTCGCCTCCGGCACCGCTGGCGTGGCTTTGCAACTGGCTGAGCGAACATCGGCCGACGTCGTCGGTGTGGACCTCACGATTGAAATGTTGGCCCGGGGCCAGCGCAACATTGCCGCAGCGGGGCAGACTGACCGCGTCCAATTGGTGGCTGGCCGAGGCGAGCAGTTGCCGTTTCCTGACGGCACGTTCGATGCGCTGACTTTCACGTACCTCCTCCGCTACGTCGATGATCCGCTCGAGACCCTCCGCGAAATGGCGCGGGTCGTGAAGCCAGGGGGCGCGGTCGCGCAGTCTCGAATTCTTCTCACCTCCGAATCATTTCTGGCACTTCATGTGGTGGCTCTACACGCGACTGCTGCTCCCCGTTGCCGGTCTGCTGACCGGCGGTCGGGAATGGTTCCGTGTCGGCCGGTTTCTCGGACCCAACATCTCAGGTCATTACCGGAAGTATCCGTTGTCATGGACGGAAGACGCGTGGCGCCAGGCCGGCTTCGAGCAGGTTGGGGTGCGCGTCATGAGTCTCGGTGGCGGTTTGGTGATGTGGGGTACCCGCAGGGATGGCTGACGAAGCGGTTCCCTCGTCCAGCCGCGCCGCCCCCGGCGCCCCAGTCCCTTCGGCATCCCCCGCCCAACCTGCCAGCGAGAACCGTCCGGCGTTCTACGCGGCCCGACCCGGGCAGGTGGCGAGATTGGTGGACGCTCCTGCACCCCCCCTACACCGCCTGGCACCTCTCCTACGTGGTGATCGGTGCATGTCTGGCCCCACGTGTCAGCGTGTCCCGGTTGTTGGGAACCCTGATTGCGTTCCTCTGCGCGGTCGGATTCGCCGCGCACGCCCTTGACGAGTTGCACGGGCGCCCACTGGGCACCCGGATTCCGACCCCAGCGCTCGTCTCAGTGACGGTCGTCGGCTTGGCTGGGGCCGTGGCTTTGGGGATCGTCGGGCAGTCTCACGTGTTGGTTGGACCCTTATTCCGTTCTTGGTGCTCGGCCCACTTCTGGTGTTGGCCTACAACTTGGAACTGTTCGGAGGATTCGTCCATACCGATATCGGGTTCGCACTCGCCTGGGGCTCGTTCCCGGTCTTGGTCGCATACGTCGCCCAGACGGGACGTTTGTCCACCGCCCCACTGATCGCCGCCGCAGGTGCGCTCTTCTTGTCGTTGGCGCAGCGACAGCTGAGTACGCCCGCCCGACTGATCCGTCGGCGCGTCGCCTCCGTCTCTGGACGCGCGACTCTGCGTGACGGCGGAACTATCTCGATCGACCAGCAACGCCTTCTTGCGCCACTCGAAGGAGCCCTGCGGGCTATGTCGTGGGGAGTCGTGTTGACGGCGGCGGCATTTGCGATCGCCCGCTTGACCTAGTCGGCGGAGCCGAGCCTCTTCCGAAACCCCGCGACGGTGACCTCGACGACTCTGTCGTGCCCCCACTGCAGCAAGGGGTGTGCCATCCGATCGGCCAGCCGCATGGGTCGCTGCATCATCTCGACCGTCCAAGCCACTTCGACGCTCGAGCCGGTCCCTCGAGCACGGAGTTCAAGGCTCGCCTCCCCCTCGAGATCGCCGTGTATCAGCGCTTCGATACGCCGTGCTGGCTCGCATTGCGTGAGTTCGACTTGGATGCGCATCCGATACGGCACGGGTGGAGCAATCACACCATGGAGCACAGCGCCCTTTTCGAGTGATCTTCCCTCGAGACGAAATTCCTCCAGCCAGGGCCACCACGCTTCGAACTGGTCGACCTCTTCGATGACGTCCCAGAGCTGCTGCGGGGAAACCGAGAACTCATGATCACGCCGATAGGTCATGACCGGCCGACGGGGCATGTCGCGTAACGCTATAGATGTTCTGGTGCGTCAGATCTCGGTTGGTAATGCCGGCGCATTACGCACTTGTGCCGAGTCGCTCCTCCCACCACTGCACCGGGACGATCCGTAACGCGAGTTCGAGGGTCGTCCGGTCAAGCTCCTCGGCCAGCTGGGAAATCACGACGATGCGGTCTGCGAGCCACTCGCCGCTGAGCTCGCTTTCGATCTCCACAGCCGGCGAGCTGCGTGCCCTTTTCCGTCGAGAGGCGTCTGCGGGCGGATAGCTGGCATCGAAGAGTCCCGCAATCCAAGCGACGTCGCCTCCGAGCTCGACATGTCGGTCGATGACACCCGCATAGACATCGGACGTGAGCATGATGCTCGCCCACCGGCTCAGCACTTGGTCGGAACTCTCAGCAAAGAAGGCGATCTCGGACCGCAGTGATGCGTAACGGCTTTCATCGTCGACGATCGCGCGAACAGCCTCGGTCAGGCGAGAGGTGTCGCGGGCGGCTCGTCGACTTTCCTCGACGGATTCTCGGTGGCGACCATCAACGACCGTCAGCCCAGCGAGGTCCAAGACTCCGGACCAGATCATCCGCGCGTTGCGTACAAGTTCGAACATCACATACTGGGCGAGAACGCTCCATCTGCGGCGCCTCCGGCGTTCGACGACCTCGTTGATGACCGCGACCGAAAGCATCACGACGATGACGCCGCCCACCAAGCTGGTGAGCAAGGCATGACGCGCCCAGAAGCTGCCCGCGAGCGTGTCAGAGACGACGGCGCCCAGGAGCACGAGCAAGGCGAGCGCTGCCAAGGCTCGGGTCTGCCACAATGACCGATCGAACGACCTCGTGCGCGCAGGAATGGTCGGCGTATTTGCCATTGTCCGAGATAGTGATCGAAGCTGGTCTCAGTTAGCCGTGGGAGCACCGAGGGGCCGGGTCTCGCTCCAGACGAGGACGATCTGGCGTTCTGCGATGTACCAGTCCTGGCCGATCTTGGTGAACCGGTCGAGATAGTGCAGCCACGCGACCATCATCAGGCGAGTGTCGTCCTCGGTGTAGACGTGGTGCGCAATGGTGTAGCTGTCTCCTGTCGCCCCACTTCCATCGAGGACGACGGTGCTCTGTCCGTTGAAGTGCATCGTGTGTTCGTAGCGATTCAGTCCAGCGAAGACCGGCGCAAGCGACTCTCGACCCTCCAACACGGAGGTGGGCTCGGTGCCAGGGCCGTCCATGACACCGAAAAGCGCGCGTCGGCCGTGAAGAGGGCCATCTGAGCCGTCGCGTCACGGGTGTCGGCGTAGTGGGCGTAGGCGTCGAACAGCTCGCGAATAGCCAAGCGATCGGCTGCCTCTTGTGGTGAGAGCCTGGAGTGCGACGACATGGGTCACCTTCCCAGCGTGATTGACACCTGTCAAAGTTTGACAGGTGTATAGAATCAGCTCCTTAGTTTCGACGCAAGAGGAATGAGGAACTGAGCTGAGACGAACAGTGCTGGAGTCGACGCCAACTGGCGCACGGACAAGGCCCGGCGCTGAGCGCCCCGATCCCCGCAAAGCTCGAACATCCCGGGCCTGCCGAACGGCGATCGTCGAGCTCGCCTCGGAGCGCCCCGTCTCGCAAGTTTCGGTTGCCGACTTGGCCGCAAGAGCGGGTGTCACCCGGGCCACCTTCTACAACCACTACTCGACCCCGTTGGCGCTTCTCATCGAGGTCCTGCTCGCCGACCTAGAACTTGCTCACTTCGATGAGGACAGACGTCGAGCTGAGGGCAGGCACTCCGCCGAAGACATGCTGCGGCTGTCGATCGTTGACGTCGCAGACCACATCGATCGCTTCGAAGCCGTGTACCGCCTGGCCATAAACGATCCAGCAGACGGAGCGGTCTATGAGGCGCTCGTGCGTCACTTCAGCGAGTACGCCGTGTCCTTTATCGAGCGGAGCACTCACCCAGGCGTACCGGCGTCGAACCGAGGCGTCATTGCCCAGTTTCTCGCCCATGGCTTCGCTGGCGCAATCAAGGCCTGGCTCAGCGATCCTTCAGTTACGAAGGATGATCTGATCGACGCCGCCTTGACTTGCGCTCCTGCGTGGTGGAGTTGAAGGGTCCTACAAAAATCCCTCGGCCGTATTGCCTGGACGAGTCGGTCCACACTCTCAAGGCAGCGGTGACGGATACTGATCAAGCCAGCGCATCGGTGCCGGGTCGGGCGAAGCGAATCACTCCATCCACGAGCTTGAGCAGCTCAGCGGCGCTGGGCGGGAGCCTCGAGAGCCAGGGCCTCATCGCTCTCGTGGAGCTAAGCGCAAGCCGGCGACAGCGGACAACGCGGCACTCACTGGAACGGATCTTACGGCCTCGGGCTCCAACAGATTCGTAAACCGAGTGTCGCAGGTTCGAATCGTGCCGGGGTGCCGACTAAATGTCAGTTTTAGGCGACTCAGGTGTCCCTGATTCCGATTCAGGCGCGTAGGAATCCTCGAGCTAATTGCGCCTAAGTGTCCGTTGACACATGTTTGGATCGGTGGTATCAAGCCTTTGCTTACCTCAATGGCGTGAGGAGCAACGTTCCTCCAGGGACGATCAGAAGGCGGTGTCAATGATGCGTGCGCGTTTCGTGATGGCTTGGTGTCTGATTGCAGCACTGGTTGTGCCGGTGGCGATCATCGGAGGCGCAGCGACTCTGGCCTCGGCGTCCAAGACAAGTAAACCGACGGTGGCGCTCAGCTCGAACGTGGCCGGTGCGAGCCCCGTGACCTACACCGTCGGCTTCACCACCAGCTCGAGCGGCTCGATCCCCGCCGATGGAAGCATCACACTGGTGGGACCGGCGGGCACGGTGTGGCCAAACTCGAATTCATCCTACGTCTTAACCGACTTGACCACATCGAGCGGCAGCTTCACGAGCGCCTCAAGCAACTCCTCGGCTGATCCAGGAACCGACCTCTACAACTGGCTCAACGGGCCGCGTGGCGCAGCAATCACCATTGGTGTCCCAAATGCCATAGATGCCGGCGATCATTTGAGTCTCGCCATCAGTGGAGTCGTCAACCCAGAGGCTGGAACTGACAATCTTTCGGTCTTGACGTCGTCGGACGAAACCACTGCTACGTCGGCCAGTTATACGATCTCTGCAGCCGCAGAAGTGAGTAAGGCAACGGTCTCCCTCAGCTCAACTGCAGCAGGCGCGAACGGTGTCACCTACGCGATCGGGTTCAACACCAGCTCAGCCGGTGCTGTCCCGGCGGGGGGAAGCATTACTTTGGTGGCGCCCGCGGGCACGATCTGGCCAGACTCACATTCGGCCTACGTGTTGACCGACTCGACCACATCGAGCGGCAGCTTCACGAGTGCATCGAGCACCGCGTCTGGTAACCCCGGAACGAACATTTACAACTGGATCGACGGCAACCGCGGAGCTGCGGTCACCATCGGTGTCCCAAACGCCATCAACGCGGGAGATGTCCTGAGTCTGGTCGTGAACGGAGTGGTCAATCCGCCTGCCGGCACTGACGCGCTCTCCGTTTCCACGTCCACCGATTCGGTGATGTCGAAGTCTGCGAAATACACGGTCACCTCCGCATCGAAGGTAAGCCAGCCCTCCGTGGTGCTCAGCTCCAGTGCGGCGCTCGCGACAGGAGTGGGTTACACCATCGGCTTCAAGCCCAGCGCGACCGGTTCACTCCCGGCTGGTGGATCAATCACGGTGATCGCGCCGCCTGGGACCGCTCTGCCGTCGAACGCATGTTCCTATGTGCTTACCGACGCGACCACCTCGTCCGGCAGCTTCTCCTGCGCGAGTCACGTTTCTCTGAACATGTCGTACGCAGCGACCATCACGGTTCCCAACGCGATCGATGCGGGTGACTCACTCAGTCTGGCGGTCGCGGGTGTGACGAATCCTGGCGCGGGGTCCGACATCCTCAGCGTGTTCACCTCGACCGACGTCGCCTCCGCATCATCGTCGACTTACACCCTGACCGGGAGCGCAGCGAGCCTCACCTCCCTTGGATCGACGAGCTTCTCTGCGACTTCCAGCGCAGCGGGAGCGAACGGGGTCTCCTACACGTTCAACTTCACCCCGTCGGCCAGCGGGACCCTGACCGGAGGAAGCAGCTCGGTGTACGTGGTGGCACCCGCCGGGACCATTTTCGGCACCTGCCCGTACAACGACTGCGGGCCGAGCTCCACCTATACGTTCACCGACCACACCACGTCATCGGGTAGTGCCTCGACGGTCGGAGGTGTGACCGGTAACAACAACATCCTCAGCGTGCCCGTGCCCAACACGATTGAGGCTGGCGACAGCGTCACGCTGACCATCACGGCGGTAACGAACGCCCTCCTGGGGAACTCTGATCTCTACCTCTCCACCTCGGCCGATCAGAACCCGGTCGCCCTGAGCGACGATGCGACCACTCCTGAGTCGCTCAAGTCGGTGTCCATGACCGCCAGCAGCACGGCAGACGGTGCGACGGGAGTCAACTACACGATCAACTTCACCGCCTCCTCGTCTGGTGCCGTCGAAGCTGGCGGCGCGGGAGTCGTCAACATCGAAGTCCCTGACGGGACCAACTTCGGAGGATGCCCGTACGGCGACTGCGGACCGAGTTCGACCTATACGTTCACCGACCACACCAACTCATCTGGGTCCGGCTCGTCGGGCTCGGTCGACGGAGTCAATGGACTCGCCAGCGTCCAGTTGCCCCACAATATCCAAGCGGGTGACAGCGTCACGCTCGTCATCACCGCTGTGATCAATCCGCTGGTTTCAGGTTCTTTCCTGATCTCGACTTCTTCGGACACGGTCCCCGTCTCGGTGAGCCTGCCGACGTCGGCTCCGCAGTCGGTTTCGGGGGCATCGCTCGCTCTAGGCTCGACGGTCGCCGGTAACACCGGCACGACCTGGACCCTGAACTTCGCCACCTCGTCCACCGGAGGACTCGTTGCCGGCAACGGCACGATCAACCTCTTGGCCAACGACGGCACCAGCTTCGGTTCCGCGGCAGGCGGAGATCATCGACTCCACGACGACATCCGGAAGTGGAACGATCTCGGCATCTTCAATCATCGACAACGGTTCGGTGGCCAGCTTTGACGTCCCCAACACGATTCAAGGAGGGGACCAGTTAGAGCTGGTCGTCAAGGACGTGACCAACTCATCATCCTCGGGATCGAGCATCCTCGATCTCTCCACCAGCTCAGACACGTCTCCGAGTCCCCTGGGGTTCTCGCTCGCTTCCGGCGCCCCTGTCTCCGGCGAGGTCACCTACAACAGCGGCACCATCGCCAACGTTCCCGTACAGGTTTGCCCAACTGGTGGAGGAACCTGCTCGACCGCCACGACTGGCAGCAGCGGGACGTTCTCGGTAGCTGTCCCCTACGGTACCTACTCGGCGACGGGATACCCGGGCACGGGAACCAACGCTGCTCCCGCCACGGTCGGAGGACTGGATGTCTCGTCACCGAGTGGCGTGTCGGGAGTCGACATCGCACTGGCGCCACCGCCGGCTCTTCCTGCGGGAGTGTCGATCACGAGTCCGGACTTCGGGGTAGAAACCTCGTCGAACAGCACCCCGACGGTCAACTGGGAACAGCCATTCGATCTGGACTTCAGCCCCTCGCTGTTCCCGACGTCCAACACCTTGATTACGCAGGTCGACATTGAAGGGACGAGCACGGTCACCGGGCTCCCCACCCTTCTCCAGGTCGCTCCGGGTGGCACCTTCGACGGGAGCCCGACCGGTGGTAGCGAAGCCTCGGTCAGGATGGGTGCTTCGGGTGGCGGAAGCTCAGCCGATCAGTGTGACGCGAACGACCCGGGTCAGGTGCCGATTCCCGCAGCCCCGGGAACCGAGATCCAGGTTCCCGGCTTGGCGCCGATTCACGGACCAGTCACCACCTTCGTCCACTATCTGTCGTATTCGGCCGGCGCCATTCCGCCCGGAGGAGTGGCGTTCACGCCGTACCTCTGCTTCTTGCCGAACGAAAACGACCTGATGACATTCAGCAACCAGGAGATTCCCGCCGGTGTTCAGGTGAACATCGCGTCGATCACCGGCCCAAATGCGTCCGACTTCAGCATCGTGGACCCGAAGACCGAAGAGACTGGATACCCCGACTGCGAGGACGCGCAACTTCTCGAGGGGAACGGGGGGACCGGACCCGGGACAGACACCTGTACGAGCCAGATTCAATGGACTCCGGACGGCAAGGACGCTTTCGAGTATGCCGACGCTGTCGTGGATGTCGGGAACTATGCACCAGCTGTCGTTCAACTCGTTGGATGCAATCCGGCGCTCACCTCTCAGTGCGGCAACGGAAACTTCGATATCGGCGGACCGGGGCTGCAGAACACCGTGACGTTCTGTGAAAGCGACTGCGGCGACGGGGGCGGCGGAGATATGGGTAGCGTCGGCGGCGGTGACGAGGGTGGGGGCGACATCTACGTCGACCCGAGTGGCATCGTCGAGACAACCACGTCCCAGGGAACTGCGCCGATCGCAGGCGCGACCGTCACGCTGGAACAAGGCCCTAACGCCAACGGACCGTTCACCGCCGTACCGAATGGGAGCGACGTTATGTCGCCGGTAAACCGAACGAACCCCGGCACGACCGCAGCTGACGGCTCGTTTGGCTGGGACACGCTGGCCGGGACCTACGACGTGTCCGCGTCGGCCAACGGATGCACCTCGGGCCAACTCGCTCAACCGGTGACCGTGCCACCTCCGGCGACGGACTTGACCATCTCGTTGTCGTGCTCGACGGCGCCTAGTAGATCGTCCACAAGCACGCTCTTGAATACCTCGGCCAATCCGGTCGATCTGGGTGCTCCATTGACTCTTACCGCCGATGTCACTGGCTCGAGCCCGACAGGAACCGTCACGTTCTTCGACGGGTCCACCTCGATCGGTAGCGCGCCGCTGAACACGAGCGGTGTAGCTACGCTGACGACATCGACGCTGCCACCCGGTTCGGACGAGCTAGGCGCCACTTACAACGGGGATGGCAACAACCAAGCGAGCCCGGAAGCCACGGTGAGTCAAACCGTGACTGCGCCGACGGCGCCCGCCACGCCGGAAATCCTCACAACGTCTCTGCAGCGAGCGCCGGTCTCCAAGAGTTATGCGGCTTGGATCGCTGTCGAAGGAGGTACGAGTCCCTATCAGTTCTCGCTCTCTTCGGGTTCATTGCCCAAAGGAATGAGGCTCAACGCGACCACCGGCAAGATAAGCGGGACGCCGACGGTGCTTGGGACGTCTTCCTTTACCGTCGAAGTCACTGACGCCAACACGAACTCCGCGACCGCCAGCCTCTCGATCACTGTCGTGGAGCCGGTGACGCTCAAGGTCAAGCCCAAGGTCCTCGCCTCTGGGGCGACGGGGACGGCGTATAGCCAGCAATTCAGGGCCAAGGATGGAACTGCGCCGTATACGTTCGCTCTGACGAGCGGATCCCTGCCATCTGGGCTCACCTTGAGTAGCGCGGGACTGCTGTCCGGAACGCCGACCGCGACCGGAACCTACGACTTCACAATCGGTTCGACGGACAGTCTGGGAAACACCGGATCGAGGTACTACTCATTGTCCGTGACCTAACCGCCGGAGCTCGGCTAGTGCGGTGCCGGCCGCTGCGCCGCAGGAGCAACCAGGCTCTCGCGACTTGACCAGTCTCCGACGTCTTTTCGATGGCGGCAGTGACGCTCTCCGCTGGATCAGAGGCAGGCTCGGGCGCCTGCACGGAGGTCCAAGTGCGGGCGACACGCCGTCTCTCGGCTCGACGGTGGTGGCGCAAGACGTTGGTCGCGATGCCGAGCAACCAAGGCAGGGCATTTTCGAACGCGAGGTCATAGCGAGCCCGAGACCTGAAGGCAGCAATGAAGGAATCCGAAACGATGTCATCCACGTCCGACGCTTTGATCCGTGCTGCCGCGTGACGGTGGACGGACCGCGCGTGACGGTCGAAGATCTGCGCAAACTGTCGCGGGTCGTCGTGCGAGGCAGCGACCAGCTCGGCGTCGGTCGCCGACCCCCCAGGGCCTCCCATCGACACGTATTGCCCGGACCCGAGCCGGCAGTTCCCAGGATTTGGCTTTTCTCGAGCTAAGGGGGAGGTCCGACGTTCGATGCAACCAAGCATCGCAGGCCAGACCGTCTCTGGACACTCAGCGAATCAAATCGCGAGCGAGCTGTGGATATTACCCAGGCACCACTATGGGAGCGCTTCATGCGCCTCTTGGTCGAGGACCAAATCCGCAGCGGCAAGATTCTCTTCCAAGTGGGCAAGCGACGAAGTTCCAGGGATAAGCAATACGGTTGGGGCCCGATCTAACAACCAGGCAAGCGCAACTTGAGCCGGTGTTGCGCCGAGTCGATCCGCCGTAGCCTTGACGGAGGCAGCGCTGAGAACTGGATTCTCGGGGTTGAAGGCCGAGCCCAACGGAAAAAACGGGACAAATGGAACTGCATCCGCTCTGCAAGCGGCGAAGACGCTCTGACCTGAAGTGTCCGCCAGGTTGTAGGAGTTCTGGACGCACGCGATGTCGATCAGGGTCTGAGCTGTTCGATACTGATCCAAATCGACGTTACTTAGCCCAATGGCACCGATCAGGCCCTCTTGACGCAAGGATTGCATGGCCTCCAACTGGTCGGTGAACGGGACGTCGGATTCGGGGTGACGACGAAGGTTGACAACGGGGATTTGTTCCAAGTCGAGGGATGCCAGATTGGCCTCCACTCCGGCTCGAAGTTGATCAGGACGTTGCGCGCCGTGCCACTGGCCTCGATCGTCTCTTGCCGCCCCGACCTTCGACACGATCACCAAGTCGTCCGGATATGGATGGAGCGCCTCCCGCACCAACTCATTGGCCACGTCGGGCCCATAGAACTGTGCTGTATCGATGTGGTTCACCCCCGCATCGACCGCACGCCGAACCACGCTCAGCGCGGCTGAGCGGTCTTTCGGTGGACCGAACACTCCCGGCCCGGGGAGTTGCATCGCACCAAAACCCATGCGGCGGACATACCGGCCACCCAGCGGGACGGATTCTTCAGACATGCGTTCGGTATACCTGGCTCAGCCGTCTGTCGAGGCAACACGATCCTTGAGATAGCCGACGTGGATGCTTGCGTGGAAGTGGTCCTAGCCCAGGCCGTCCTCCGATTGTGCATGGTACGGCTTTAGCCGATGCGTTCGGCGAGAGACACAATGATTCCCTCGGGTCCGCGTACATATGCCATACGCCAGGCGTCCTCGTACCGGCCGATGCCCCCAACGAGCCCGTACCCATCCGCGACCAGCCGGTCGACCAACGTCTGGAGGTCGTCCACTTCGAAGGCGACATTGCGCAGCCCGAGTTCGTTGGCCATGGCGGCCGGTGAGCCGGAGAGAGGGTCGGGCCGGACGAAGCTGGACAGCTCAAGCAGCGTGCCACCGTCCGGTGGTCGCAGCATCACGATCTCGGTCCGAGAGTCTGGGATGCCGATCACAGTGTCCAAAAACTCGCCCTCCACGACTGTTCTGCCCTCGACCTCGAGACCGAGCGTGACGAAGAATGCCGTCACCAAGTCGAGGTCTGCAACGGTGATGCCGACGTGGTCAAAGCGAACGTGTGCCATTGCTGCGGCCCTCCAGGTGTTCTCCTTGTTCGACTATCCCAGGGATATTGGGACGGCCTGGTGTCGATACGGACTTCACCTTCGTTCTAGATCGCGATGGCGGGAGGGCCAGTGACGCCGAGTACCGTGGGTATCTGATCAGCTCAAAATGTTCACCGCGCGCGATACAACAACGGCGACGGTCAGCAAAGAGGCGAAGGACTGGAGCATCATCAAGAGCTTTGCCCACGTCGTGAGGGGCATTGTGTCGGTCGGACTGAATGCCGTCGCGTTGGTGAATGACGTGTACAGATAGTCGAGAAAGTACGGTGACCAGCCCGGGGCCGAACCCGGCGTGGACATCTGAGGAAAGAGGAAGTCCGGGCCCCGGTGCTGGGGTTGCTGCCTTGCGGCGGGGCCGCCACGATCGAGCTCCCAAAACCACAGCCCGAACGCGATGACGTTCGTAAGCCAAATTGGAACAGACGCGTAGACGAGAGGCCGTCCTCCTGCACGGGATCCGTACAACAACGCGTGGATGAGTTCGACGAGCGACACGATGTTGGCGATAGTGATGACCGCAATCAGCGCCACACCGATGATCCGCAGTCGATACTCCTCGCGAGAGGCTCGCCATGGATTGGCAATGAGGAGGACCAATAGCAGCAGTCCTTCCAACGATGGAACGAGCGCTCGGTTTCCTAGGCCCCTGATGAGGCTGTCGGGCAAAATCATCTGAAGTGCGATCGCGACCAACACTGCAAGCCGCGCAGGCCATCGTGGCTCTCCATGGGACTGGAT
The DNA here is from genome assembly GCA_963736225.1 of uncultured Acidimicrobiaceae bacterium. Taxonomy (GTDB): domain Bacteria; phylum Actinomycetota; class Acidimicrobiia; order Acidimicrobiales; family RAAP-2; genus Bog-473. Next base: position 661,184 of record CAVTOF010000005.1, read on the forward strand.
TCCCCACGCGACATCGCCACGACTCTGCGTTGGCAAGTCGGTCATCGAACCAAACGTACCCATGCCCCGGCACAGAACGGGGGATGTCGGGGCAAACCAGCATGACTCAGTTCGCCAGGACTAGGGCTCGATAACAGTCCATCCGCGACGACGAAGCTCGTCGGCGAGTTGCTCGGAAGGCAGCGCTCTCGTCACCTGGTCTTGGGTGGATTGCCGCCACGCCGGCGGCGCGACTGGAGCACGTTCGCCATCCTCGGCGTCGACCAGCTGGGCAATGATCGCTTCCGCTTCGTCGCGTGTGAACTTGCCTCCAGCCTGACGCTGGGTGAACCCCATGGGGCCGCGTGCGTCGCGAAAGTCAACGTGTCCGGCATCTTTGAGGAGGGCCAGCAGTTCGCGTATCTGAGTTGCCGAGGCAGGTGGACCAGACTGTTGACCAAACGCCACACGTGCATTCTTGCCTATGCAGCAGAGAAAGAGCACCACGCTCGCACCGAGCCGACTCATAAAGATGGCAGGCGTCCTTAGCCTGCCACTATCGGACCGTCGGGGTTCGCCTCAGACCACTCTGGCAAGCCTTCCAAGCTCGCTATTGACCATTTGGCATCGTTGAGTCGGAGTTGACGACCCGCTCGCTGAGGACGCTGGTCCACTCAGGAGCAAACCATCCCAACTGTGGGGTACCGCCGTAACCGGGTTGACCGGGGCACACGTTGGCCACGGGCTGCATGTCGGGCGTTTCCCTCTGTTTTCTCCAGTACATTTTGGGGCCCTCTTGGATCAATGCCCACCTCCCGGTGGGCGCGAAGAGCGCCATAGGATGCCGGGCGGAGGCCTCGTGACGTACGGACCCGATATCTATACCGAACCGGATGGGGACCCCGACACCCTCGAGAATCTTGGCCCCCTCCGTCCACTCGCAGGAGTCTGGGAAGGCGTCAAAGGCTCTGATCAGCACCCGGTCGCGGAAGGCACTGAACACAACACGTTCGTTGAGCGCTACGAACTCCAGCCGATTGATCGGCAGACAAACGGTCCCCAGCTGTTTTACGGGCTTCGCTATCACGCTCACATCACGAAATCAGGGGAACGCGAGACGTTCCACGACCAGGTGGGCTACTGGTTGTGGGAGCCCGCCACCGAGTCGGTCACTCTGACTCTCGGTATCCCGAGGGCGCAGGTGCTCTTGGCGTCTGGACCGGCTGCACCTGATGCCACCCACTTTGAGCTCACCGCTTCGCTCGGATCCGAGGTGTATGGCATCTTGTCCAATCCTTTTCTCCACGAAGCCTTCCGGACCGTGAGTTACCGGATCCTCGTCACGGTGAACAAAGACGGAACGTGGTCATACGAGGAGGAAGGACTGCTCCAGATTCCAGGTCGAGACGAGCTCTTCAGCCATGTCGACCGCAACACCTTGACGAAGCTCAGGCCCCCGGACCTGAATCCCTTGGCGCGTGCTGCCATCCGATCGGCTGATTCCTCCACCGCCGACGGGAGCCTCGGAATTGGGTCTTTGAAATCGACCACTCTGAGCGGAGCGCTCCACGACGGACTCGGATAGCCAGGGCGTCGTCCCGCGGCCGAGGTTGCTCCACCGCGTGGTCGGAATGGTCGCCGTTCACAGTCGAACCGTTCGAGACATCCGCGAACTCGACGGAGCCGGCCTCCCGGCTCAGCCTCCCGGGCTGACGTTGGCATAGATCGAATACTGTTGTTTGTGGCACAGAACTTGTTCACGGGCATCAAGGCAACCAACTATGACCTCGGAGCCCCGGAGATGTGGGACCAGGCACTACTTGATGCCACAGCAGAGTTCCTTACGGCTCGGGCCCGCGGTGGTCCAGCGCTGGAGTTCGGAATCGGGACAGGCCGAGTTGCGTTTCCGCTAAGCGCGCGCGGCGTCGAGGTCCACGGCATCGACATATCAGCCGACATGATCGACCAACTACGCCGAAAGCCCGGTTCCGAAGCGATAGAGGCAATCGTCGGTGACTTCGCAACCGCAACTGTTCCGCGCGAGTTTTCCCTGGTCTATGTCGTCTACAACAGCATTTCCAACTTGCTCGAACAGTCCGAGTGGGTCGCGGCGTTTCGCAATGCGTCACGTCACCTGAAGTCGGGTGGCGTCTTCGTAATGGAACTCGACGTCATGGACCTGCGGCGCTTTCCACCCGGAGCCGAAGTGCTGCCGTTTGATATAAGTCCAAACCACGTCGGCTTCGACACGCTTGATGTTGCCAACCAACGTGGTGTGTCACACCACTACTTCGTCGCGGAGGGGCGAGGCGGACAGTTCGAGTCACCGTTCCGCTTCGCCTGGCCGGCCGAACTCGACCTCATGGCTGAGATGGCTGGCATGACGTTACGGGAACGATGGGCCGATTGGGATCAGACGCCCTTCACCAGCGAAAGCACAAAACACGTTTCTGTCTGGGAGCGACAGGGCTAAGGGATCCTTTGGATGTCCCGATCCTCGCAGGCTTGGACAACTTCTGGGCGCGATTTTGGCGCAAGCTGTGGTCGGCGGCGAGTAAGGGACTCTCCGGCGTTCTGATACAGGCATATGCGTCAGCGCAGCCTCGTCAGCAGGGTTCGAGGCGGCCGAGAACCGGGTTGGGAACATCCGCAGCCGAGAGAACGATCTCCACACCTCTCACTTCGCCGAGTCGGCCGACGTTCACGGAAGACTGAACGGCGGTCCCACTGGAATCGGTCTCGAATGAAGCAATGACCGGCGCTCGAACATGGTCATTCGACCAGTTGACGAAGACTTCGTCATTGGGCGGCAGACCGCCCACACTCACCGCAAGCACGCCGTGCAGTGCTCCGCTGGACCCGTCGTAGTGGATGGCTCCAGTCAGAGGCGCCACAGCGCAGAAGTTCTCGATGCCCTGGTAACCGGACTGCGGCGGGAGCGTCGTCGCGCTTGTCGGAATGGCCTTCAGAGTCCCGGCCGAAGCGTAGAACGTGCTCCGGAGGCCTGGCTGCGTTGGCTGGTTCCGGTCATTCGTCGCCGCATCGATGGCGCTCGCCGCGACGAGGGTCGTGAGCACCACCAGCAAGGACCACGGGATCAAAGTGCGCATCTGGGACATTTAACCCCGATGCAACGCTCCGATAGGTCTCGCCTCAGTCTCCGAATACAGAGGCACGTCGCCAGCAACCGAGCTCAAATAGGATCTTGCTGTGGATAAGGCGGTCGGTCTCCTTTCACCCAATACTCTGACGAGCGCGCGACGGGATGGATTTACTCTTGGTGACGAGTCATCCGCGAGCTCTCGCGGCGGGCGCACTGATGCTCGACGATCTCCAGAGATCTGGCGCTCGCGCCGCTTCTCCAAACTGAAATTGCTCGTTCCAGCTGTGGTCCTGCTGGGCTCGCTTATCTCCCCCCTTTGGATGGGCGCAGAGGCTGCGGCAGCGAGTTCCCCACCAGTTCCCGCGAGGTTCGCCGTCGGGGAGGTGACCGACTCGTTCGTGGACACCCACCGCACAACGCCGGCTTGGAACCAGAGTCCTGCGTTACCCACACGGACCCTGGTGACGACGATCCTCTATCCGGCGACCGGTGCGGCCGGTGGCGATCTCACTCCAGGAGCAGCACCAGATAAAGCCGCTGGGCCCTTCCCCCTCATCGTCTTCGCCCACGGTCTTGGCGGTACGCCTCAGGGCTACATCACCTTGCTCACCGATTGGGCCTCAGAAGGATTCGTCGTTGCAGCACCGCTTTTTCCACTGTCCAACGGCAACGTTCCTGGTGGTCCCGATGCGGGCGACGTGGTGAACCAGCCCGAGGACATGAGCTACGTGATCAACTCTGTCCTCGATGACTCGCTCTTGCCGAGCGGATCACTCTCAGGGCTGGTCAATCCCAAGGAGATCGGTGCAGCCGGTCACTCCAACGGAGCCGTGACCACGCTAGGTCTGGTCGCGAACACGTGCTGCCTCGACTCGCGAGTGAAGGCGGCCATCGTTATGGCTGGCACGACCGAAGGGTTCCCGCCCGGTCACTATGACTTCGCCAAGTCGCCTCCACTCCTCCTTGTCCACGGCACGGCGGACCAACTGATTCCGTACCGGAGCGCGCCGTTGATCTACAACGAGGCCAGGGGACCCAAGGCCCTCCTCACTCTCGAGGGTGGCTCTCATGACGCAGCGGCTGGCCAGGACCCTCGATCGGGATCCACTGTGATCCGCACCACGACCGATTTCTTCGAGGCATACCTCTCCGGCAATCGGCAGGCGGCCTCTCGATTGAGTACAGATGGGCAAAGTCCGACAACAAAGATCATATTGGATCTGATACCTGGGTCGCGTGGATCGACCGCCGCAGTCCCTGCGCTCCCAGTCGTGCACCTGAGGGCATCCGTGTCACCGAGCCACAACCTCACCGCTGGCGAACCTGTAACCGTCACGTGGAGCGGTTACACGGCGGGTAAGACCGTCAACATCCTCGAATGCTCGCACGTCGACATATCGTCGGGCAGTTCAGCCGGCTGTGATTTTGCCAATGCCGGCCTGCTTCATCCAGATCCAACGGGTCACGGGCACTTCACGATGCACATCGTCACCGGAACGGTCGGCAATGGAGTCTGTGACTCGGGCCATCCCTGTTACATCGCAGTCAACAATGCGGGCTCGCTCAACGCCGCGAACACCAAGATCCTGTCGCTCTCGTTCGCTCCCGCCAAATCCTAAGGCCGCCAGTAAGAGCGCCTACCGATCCGGGGGAATCGCGTAGGTGACCTGAGCCTTGGCAACCAGTCTCTCGGTTCCAGCCGAGCGGATCGCCACGTCGATTACAGCAAGAGTTCGGCCCAGCCTCAGAACGACACCCTCAGCGATCAGGTCATCCGGATCGGGTTTGCGCAGGAAGTCAATATGGAGACTCGTCGAAACTGGCGACATGTCAGGACCTCTGTGAGAAAGAACGGCCGCCCACGCAGCGCCATCGGCGATCGCCATCAGGGCCGGACCTGAGATCGTCCCACCGGGACGAATGTGCGCGTGTTCAACGGGCAATCGAAGGCGTACATCACCGTCTTCCCTGACCTGATCCACGGTGTAGGGAGATTCAACCTGATCGAGGACCTGCTGCAGAGCCTCTCGGTCCATCTCAGGCATCGCCGCAGACTGTAGCGGGCTATCTGTCGCAGTCTCAGCGGCAAACCAGGACCAGGGACAGAGAGGTCGGTGCGAGAAACAAGCGCCGAAGTCGGCGTTCGGAGTCGGTGCAACCGACCTGATCAACGCCCCCCGACTCTCGAGTGAGATACACGTCGCTGAGATTGATGGGCTTGCGGTACGGTTCGTGAGCTGTGGGCCGATCGATCTTGAAAGCATCTACCTCCGGAGGCGATGAGTGAAGGTCACGAGACTTCACCACGTGTCGGTGAACTGCAACGAAGCTCCGCTAGACGAGATGGTCTCGTTCTACACCGACCTCTTCAGACTGGACTCGAAAGAACGCCCGAACATCCCAGGGATTCCCGGCCACTGGTTCGGCGTGTCGAATCAAGAGCTACACGTCGTCGGCGCTCCGCCTCAGGGGACTGAGATCGACTCGACCGGGAACCACTTCTGTGTCGCAGTGGAGGATCTGGACAAGGCAATCGCCGAACTCGAGGAGCGGAAAATACCTTACGAGCGGGCCGTGCAGGGGACGGGCACGATTCAGATTTGGATCACTGATCCGGCAGGGAACACGATCGAACTCCAACAGGATCGAGCTGCACCCCTGCACGTGCACACCGCATAACTCAAGGATCGCGTCCCGGTTTCTAGCCAGCGAGGATCCGAACGACGCCTACCAAATTGCCTTCCGAGTCTTTGAACCACGCCCCCTCGCCGCCATCCGGCGTCCGCGCAATGCCGTTGTCTGTCCACGTCTCTGCGGTGTCGTACTCCTCGAACTTCACGCCGCGGCCCCTCATCGTTTCGACGGCAGACGCGCACGTCGGCGACCTGAATGACGACCTGCGTGAAGTTCCCAGACGAGCTCACCTCGGCGGGATAGACGAAGAGTTGGTTGACGCCATCTCCAATTGTGAGGCCCACCCGCCCATCGGTTGCCTCGAGAAATGTGGACTCGACAGCCTGGAGGCCGACCTTCTCGATGTAGAAGGCCTTGGCTCGGCCTGGGTCCTGGGCCGGCAGCGCTGCAGAAATCCCCGAGATCTTCATGAACACCCTCCTACGCAGCCGGCAGCAACCGAGCCGTCCGCTTGGCTCCACGGAAGTCAAGCTACCCGGCACTCGGATTCTTGAGTTTCCTAGTGGGAAAGAGAGTGACTTTCCGTCTAGGAAAGTAAGGTGTTCTGACATGAAGAACCAGGTCACGGAAGCAGAGGCTCGCCGTGCGCTGAGCTCGACAGGGCAGCAGGTGATCGCCGAGATCGACGTGCCTTCGTGGTACTTGATGAGCTTGGCTTCAGACGGATTCTTTCTGGTCGGCGTGCGTGGCCGCGTCTGAGCGTTCACAGTGACCTCGTGAGTCGTCGCGTGCCGGCGCTGGTCATTGGTTTCTTGATTCTCATGACCGCTGTCACCGTTGCTCTGGCACTGATCGCCAACGCAGACGGCGCTCGCCATTTCGCCCTGTTCGCCAGTGTGGTCGTGGCCCTTCTCGTTCTCTTAGGAGGACCTCGATCGATGGACGTCGTGCGACAACGCGCCACGCGGCACCTCCGTGTTTCATGAGTATGGCTACTTTCGACGAGATCATCCATCCCTGCACTCGCCTATCCATAGTGGCGCTCCTGGCTTCGACCGATTGGGCGGATTTCTCGTTCGTGCGTGACCGCCTCGGGATGTCTGATTCGGCCTTGTCCAAGCAGTTCTCCATTTTGGAGGCCGCTGGATACGTCACGATCGATCGGTTGGTGACCAATCGCCGGCGGCGGGTTCGAGTCGCTCTTACCGACACCGGCCGCAAGGCATTCGAGGGACACGTAGCCGCCTTGCAGTCGATCATCGCCAGTGCTGAGGCAGCATCCCCTTAGGTCATTGGCTTCAAACCTGGTTGCGCTCCGCAAGTTCGCGGAACTCCTCGGGAACTCGTTCGGCGGCGGAAAGGGCGACGGTTGCGTAGCCAACGGCACTGCGGCCGAACTTGTCTCTGATTGCGTCAATGGTCCGGTCAACTCCCCACCGGGAGGCTTCAACGACGGATCCAGGAGGCGGGTCTGTATTTTGCCGCAGGTTGGGTGAATCGAGAGGGAGCGCGAGCTGTAACGAATGGTCAGGGCGCAGGTTCGAAACCGAAATGGCGATGAGCGTGATCTCGTGTTTCGTTGGTTCTCGAGGATTGCCAAACGCACGAGTCCTTCAGCCACCTCAGTCAGGGTCAGTGTGGTTGAGATGGCAACGGACAGGGTCACCGAGCGAGTCACCGAGCGCATGTGGAGAAAGCGGACCCGTACGGTCACCGTCCGGCCAGCCAGGGTTGCTTTTCGTAGGCGGCCGGCAACTCTGTCAGCCAGGTAGGCGAGCGTTTCGCGGATGAGCTCGGGCGTTGGGTCACGCCGTCCGAGCGCTGCCTGCGCGCCCATGGACTTGGACCGAGCCGGTTGCTGCACTGGCCGCTCATCGACGTTGGCCGAAAGGGCGGCCAGCTTTGCTCCGGCCGCCTGGCCAAGCAGTCTGCCCAGGATCGGGCTGCCCGTCTTGGCGAGGTGCCCGATCGTAGAGATTCCTGCCTCGTGCAGGCGCCGTTCCGTGGTCGCTCCCACGCCCCATATCAGCCCGATCGGCAGTGGGTCGAGAAAGTCGCGCTCATCGTCTGGATCAACGGCGACCAAGCCGTCAGGCTTGGCCACCTGTGACGCCACTTTGGCGAGGTGCTTCGTGCGCGCCACGCCAACCGACAGCGGGAGCCCGATCTCATCGCGCACGCGCCGGCGGATGGCAGCTGCGATCTCGGCGGGTGTTCCGAAGAGATGGACGGCTCCGGCCACATCGAGAAAAGCCTCATCGATCGACACCCGCTCGACTCGAGGGGTGAAGTCATGGAAGACGGATACGACATCGTCGCCGAACCGTTGGTAACGGTCGAAGTGGCCTCCGACGAAAAGGAGATCACCGCAAAGTTGGCGGGCCCGCCACCCTGGCATCCCGCCGCGGACGCCGTAGCTCCTGGCTTCGTACGATGCTGCCAGCACCACGCTGCCGCCCACTGCGATGGGCCGGTTCCGCAGCGAAGGGTTCAAGAGCTGCTCAACCGACGCGTAGAACGCATCGAGGTCGGCGTGCAGGATCGTCGCCCTCCCGACTGGCGGAGGCTCCACCCGTGGCAAGCTAGTCGAACGTATGTTCGTTTTCCAGGGGTGGGCATCCCGTCCTCAGCGTTTCACCCCGGTCGCTCGATTGCGGTCGACCTCTCGTCGCTGGAGTCCCCCGACAACGTCCTGGTCGGCCGTGGTGATGGGGGAGTTGTCCCAGGGCAAAAGGGCAAATCAGGCGCACTTCCTCCGACTGCAACGAGACCAGCGGACCCTTTCTTGGCAGGGATCTTTGTGACACGACGATTACCCAGTGTCCGGACACACCGGTCCACGGGCACACGGTGCAGTTCGCTGACGGAGTCGATCGGTTAGTCCGCCCTCGTGGCGTGAATCTCCACCCGCACGCTGATCTCCGGATACACGCGCACCATGAGCATGCTCGGAGGTTTCATCCCGAAATTCGCGGATATCGAAAACGTAATCACCGCTCAGCTCGACTGACTCGCCTGTACACGTGATTTGCATCTCGTGTTCGAAACTCCGCGTCTTCCCGTGGAACGAAACGTCTCCGACCACCAGGTAATTCGGATGCGTTCCATTGGCCACAACCTGGGTCACCTGACCCCCAATGATGGGATAGCGCTTCGCGTCCATTCTCCGCCGTAGCTCACGGTCGTAAAGCTGGTTTCCCGAGGTGAGCCGGTCGACCGAGAGCTCCAGTTCGCCCGCGACCCGTTGGTCCAGGTCCAACGTTCCGTCGTTGCGGAAGCTGGATTCGAACCAGCCGGTGAGGCCTCGCGTCTCTGTGTTGATCGGGTGCAGACTCGATCGTCCGCTGACCCAGACGCATGAGCGTGCAGAGTCGAAGGTGTAACGGGCGACTCTCATCGCGCAATTCGGTTCCGCGGCCGCCCGACCATCCCACCTCCAATCCGGCGTATATCCGGCTCGCATACTGGCATAGAGTCAGACCATGGCCCGCCTCGAGATCCCGCCCGGCGACGGTGGGGACGCAGTTCAGATCTGGTCGCTTCAGCCCGAGCTCGGAAAGGCTGCAACGCGTCTCGTGGACGCCGCCTACAACAAGAGCATCCTTCCTGTGCGCGTTCGTGAGGCCGCACGGATGCGGATCGCCCAGTTGAACGACTGCACCGTCTGTCTCGCGTTTCGGGCTGACAAGGTTCGGGCGCAGGGCCTCGATGAGGACTTCTATTGCGCCGTCGGATCTCTCGACGACTCAACCCTCACAGAACAAGAGCGACTCGCCGTTGAGTATGCCGATCTGTTCGCCACGGACCACACACGGATCGATGACGCGTTCGTCGAACGTCTCCGGGGCCCGTTCACCGATGCGGAGATCTTCGACCTCACCATCTGCTTGTCCGCATTCCTGGGGCTGGGCCGGACGCTTCGCGCACTTGGCATCACTCAGACGTCATTGACCGACGTCTGACGTCCCTCGCACTCGCGCCATCGCTCAGCCCTCGCGCTGGCGCGGCGGGTCGAACGGTGCGTCCCTCTCCCGTATGGCCTGGCGCAGACCGACCTCGCTGATCCGTTCCGAGAAGGACAGCGCCTCGGGCGCTTGGTGTCCGATCGCGTCGTTCAGGCCGGCGAAAAGCTGAAGCTGGGACCGCCCCATCAACTCGACTCCCATGTTGACCACGCGCTTGTTGGCCACAAGCAGATCACGGCCGATCAACGCCATCCGCTGCGCGAGCTCGAGGACGACGGTGTCAAGCTGCTCGGCTGGCACCGTCGTCACGACGAGTCCAAGTTCGCGGGCCTGGGTCCCCGAAATGGTGTCACCTGTGAGGAGGAGTCGTTTCGTCCACTGCGGGCCGAGGTTGTACAGCCACATGTTGGTGGGGGGTACGCCCATGGAGCGTACGGGCGGGAATCCAATGCGCGCGTCATCTGCGGCGAGGACGAGGTCACAGTGAAGAGCAAGGTCGGTTCCTCCCGCGAGGCAGTTTCCTTGCACCTGGGCGATGACGGGTAGTGCGCATTCCCAGATCCGGCTCCAGCCCTTGGAAAGCCTGAGCATCGCTGACACGTCGCCCTCGAGCGCTGTCTGCGGGGGGAAGTCACCGGGGTCGGTGTCCTCGGCGATGAAACCGTATCCTGAGGAAAAGGAGCGTCCGGTGCCGCGAATGATGACCACACTGGCGCCGGAGTCGTTCTCGGCGTCAGAAACCGCTCCAAGGATTTCACGGACCGATCGCGGCGTCAGCGGGTTGTGATGGTCCGGCCTGTTGAGCGTGATCCGTCGAACGCGCCCGATCTCCTCGACCGTCAACGTGGTGTACCTGGTGGTCACGTGTCGCTTCCCGGTTCTTGTTGTGGCACGAGGTCCGACTTGCGCACCTTGCCGCTCTCGTTCCGCGGGAGTGCATCGACCACGGTAATGCGCCGCGGCACCTTGTAGTCAGCCAGTCGGTCCAACAGGAAGGACCTGAGATCATCGATGGATGCCGGACCACGGAGGACGACCCATGCGGCGACGTCCTCGCCGAGGACCGGGTGGGCCACTCCCGCCACCGCCGCTTCGGCGACAGCGGGATGCTCGTAGAGCGCGGCTTCCACCTCGCCTGGCACAACGTTGTGGCCCCCGCGGATGATCATCTCCTTTGCGCGGCCCACGATCCACAGGTAGCCGTCCAGGTCGATGTAGCCGAGGTCGCCGCTATGCAGCCAACCGTCCTCCCACGTGCGACCGGTCGACGCGAGATCGTCGAGGTAACCACGCGCAGGACGTGTGCCTCCGATCGTTACCTCACCGACGTCCCCGGGTGTTCGCAGCGTGCCGTCGGGTCCCACGATCCGGATGTCGACGCCGGGCAGGGGGAGCCCGACCGACCCGGGGTGTCGACCACGGTCGCCCATGGGCGTCGCGCTGACCGCACCGTACTCGGTCATCCCGTAGCCACAGAGGACGTCGGCAGAGGGCAGGCGGGACCCGAAGCGGCGCAATGTGGCTGAGGTGATGGGCGCACTCCCGATCGTGACCGCAGCCAGGCTGGAGAGGTCGGCAGCGTCAAAGCGGGCACTCGCCACGATGAGCTCGACCATGGCGGGCACGAGGAAGGCCGAGACTGGTCGGTCCCGCTCGACTGCGCTGATCCAACGATCGGGATCGAAACGCGGGAGGAACCACCCGCTCAGGCCTCCGCGTAGTGGGCCCGAGACGAGCAGAGACCCACTGGTCGTGGCAAAGGGTGACGACGAGAGGAACCCCAGTCCGAGCCAAGCGGAGGGGACGCGGTCGATCGTGGCCAGGCCGGCGTGGGTGACGACGACCCCTTTCGGCTTGCCGGTGGTTCCAGAGGTGTACATCACGTCGGCCATGTCGTCGCGGGAAGGAGCGAAAGGGAGATCGGTGTCGTCCGGATCAATGAGGTCGTACCATGACATGGAGCCGCCGCGCCCCGTGCTCACGACCGTCGGAACCGCGGCGCGCAACTCCGGGCCACTGTCGCTGCACAACGCGACGGACGCCCCGGCGTGGCGCAGAATGGCCGGCAGTTCAGCGGGGCCAAGTCTGGCGAGCAGAGGCACGGCCACCGCGCCGGACTTGTGGATGGCGAGGTATGACACCAGCCACTCCAGCGGTTCGTCGTTGCCAATGACGAGCCCGATCCGGTTGCCCGTTTCGACCCCCAGATCACGGAGTCCGCCGCGCCAGTTGGTTGGATTCCCGGTGCCACCGACTGAGCGTGAGATCAGTGCGGTCGGCCAGATTTCGCCAGGCCACGGCATCGGGGAACAGGCCTGCGAGCTTCGCGATCAACTCGGTCTGGAGCACGGTCTCGGTGAACGGACGAGGCGAACTGGGCGAACAAGGGAGGCCAGCTCCATCAGTAGGCGGGGCCGCCCTCGAGGATGACACGAGGATTGTCGACGAGCATTCGTGTGAGCTCGTCCTCGCTGATGCCGCGGGCACGCATGGCCGGAAGCACAGTGTCGCTGATATAGGTCCAGCGCCAATTGCTCGAGGCGTCCATCACCGAACGCGGGAACCAGTCCACGAAGCACATGGCGTCGTGCGAGAGCACCAGCCGTTCGGCGTATCCACGCTCACAGAGCCGTGCGACCGCGTCGACCCGCTCCTCCAAGGTGATGCCGGGCAGGCCGAAGTGATCGAAGCCGAGATACGAGCCGTTCTCGATGAGCTGCAGGTGATAGTCGGTGTTGACCGTGCCACCACTGTGACCGATCACCACCCTCGTGAGGTCGACTCCTTCTTCCTTGAAGACCCGCTGCTGCTCGAGTCCCCACGGCTCGGGCGGTGTGGGGGTATGCGTCGTGATGGGCACGCCGGTCACGCGATGCGCCCGCGCGACAGCGCGCAACACCCGGTCGACGCCTGGTGTGATGCCTGGGCGGTCGGACGCGCACTTGAGGATCGCTGCTCGTACTCGCGTCTCTCCGATTCCCTCCTCGATCTCACGCACGAAGAGGTCCACCATCGGCTCGGGTCCACCGAGGATGGTCCCGGGGCCTCGGAAGTGGAAGTACATCGGCACCTCGTTGTAGGTGTAGACCCCCGTCGCCACCACGACGTTGATCTCCGGTACCTGCTCCGCGATCGAGGCGATCCGCGGTATGTAGCGGCCCAACCCGACGACGGTGAGGTCGACGAGCGTGTCGATGCCGGCCGCTTTGAGCTCGCGGAGCTTGCTCACAGCCCGCGCCTGTTCCGCTGACTCGTCCCATTCGGCCGAAGACTTCTCGATCTCGGGGCTCAACACGAAGATGTGTTCGTGCATCAGGGTGCGACCGAGGTCCGACCCACCGACCGGGCCTCGCACGGTATTGACCTGGGACATCGTTTCCCCTTGTCTGGCGGGTTCCTGGGCGGGCGATAGTAGCGGGGCCGACGATTCTTGACGGGGCCTGTCGTGCACACTTGTCGTGTCGGGCACAATTGTCCTCAGCAGGTCCACAGGGGGCCCTGCGAGTGTGTCGAGTCGATGATGGTGGGATAGGGGCGTCCCCACGGAGAGGTTCCCCATCCAAATGTCCGCGAATCACATCCCGAGTGCACCGCTCCAACGGGAGACGACGACATCCCGGCTGCGCTCGCTGACCCGCGTCGCAGTGTTCGTGGCGACCGGGGCCACGGTTGCCCTCGGCATCGTCGTCGCTCGCGAGCACCCGGGGGCGGGGAGCACGAGCACGAGCACGACCGGCGCGAACAAATCAACAGGCTCCGGCAGCGTGACGACGACGACGGTCGCAGGATCTTCCTCGTCGACGAATTCCGGCGGCGGGACGTCATCGGGGAACTCCTCGGCACCGAGCACGAGCACTGCGACACCGTCGGTCACCTCGGGTGGGACGTCCCGGTGACCAGCGTCGCCGACGCGTACATGGGGTTCACGTCGCGGTCGTTCCGCGCCATCGGCACGATCGCGACGGTCGTCGTCCAAGACCCCGGCGCTGCCGACGCCGCCCAACGGGAGCTGTCCGCAGAGCTCGAGGCCATCGACGCGACCTGCAGTCGATTCAGAGACGACTCCGAGCTCCAGCGTGTACACGACGGGTCCGGTCGGCCTGTTCACGTCAGTGACCTGTTGTACCAGGCCCTCAACGTTGCGGTCACTGCAGCGGCACGTACTGGAGGTGCGGTCGATCCCACCATAGGCAACGCCCTTGCAGCGCTCGGCTACGACGCGGACCTTGACGCTGTGCTGTCCCGGCCCCCGGCACCGGCTCACGCGCTCGGGTCAGTCGCCGGATACGCACACGTACAGCTGAATCCGGCCGACCAGACGGTTCGTATTCCGCGTGGAGTCCGGCTCGACCTCGGCTCCACGGCCAAGGCATTGGCTGCCGATCGCGCCGCGGCGCGGGTCGCACGTGTCATTGGGAACGGCGCCTTGGTCAGCCTCGGTGGGGACGTGGCGGTCGCCGGCAAAGCCCCTGTCGGCGGCTGGCCCATTGGTATCGCCCAGGAGTCGCAGACGCCGGCAGCATTCGTCGATCAGGTCGTCGCCATTACCCACGGGGGACTGGCGAGCTCTTCTACGTCAGTTCGGAAATGGCACAATGGCGTGCGCGTCGTCCACCACATCGTCGACCCGAGGACAGGAGACTGTGCGGAGCCCTTCTGGGTACTGGTTTCGGCCACCGGCGCCAGCTGTGTCGAGGCGAACCTCGTGACGACGGCCGCCATCGTGTGGGGGGAGCAGGCCCTCGACAAGCTCACAGGGTTCGAGCAGTCGGTGCGCCTCGTTCGCGCCGACGGTGAGATCTTCTCCCTCAATGGTTGGCCAGTAGGGGTGGCCGCGTGAACTCCACTGCCCTCTGGTACGCCACACGAGCGAGCGGTCTGATGGCACTCATCTTGTTGACCTTGACGATGGTGCTGGGCCTGATCACGACGACGCGGGCGAAGGCCCGCAACTGGCCGGGTTTCGCCCAGCAGGAGATCCACCGTCGCGTCTCCATGCTTGCCGTCGTCTTTCTGGCGATCCATGTCGTCACCAGCGTGATCGACACCTTCGTCGACATCAGTTGGGCCGCCATCATCGTCCCGTTCACCTCTGCCTACAGCACCTTCTGGGTGGGCGTCGGCACCATCGCGCTCGATCTCATGGTTGCGGTGTTCGTGACGAGCCTGCTCCGTGCTCGGATGCGGCCAGGGACGTGGCGCGCGGTGCACTGGCTCGCCTATCTCTCCTGGCCGATCGCCTTGGCGCACACGTTTGGAATGGGAACGGACTCACGTGAACACTGGGTGATCGCGTTGGGTGTCGTGTGCGTCCTCGCCGTCGGCACGGCGTTGGCATGGCGTCTCCGTGAGACCTCGAGACAGTCGTCGGCACGGCGCGCCCATGCATCGGTGCCGGGGATGCCGCCGAAGCATCTGGCGCTCAGTGCACGCGACCGCTCGGAGGCGCGCCGTGGCTAGCTCCAGCGAGACCTTGCCGACCACCGGGCGCTACCGGTTGCTCGGGCACCCGACCGATCTGGCTTCCCACGAGGCCACGCTCGGCCCGCTGCCCCTCCCGGGCGCTGGGACCCGTGGTTGGCGAGAGGCATTCGTCTCGGCCCTGGAGGCATCGGGCCTGGCCGGCCGGGGCGGGGCCGGATTTCCAGCAGCGATCAAGCTGGCCGTGGCGCACGCGGCCGGTCGGGGCAACACCATCCTCGTCAACGCCATGGAAGGCGAGCCCGCGAGCGACAAGGACAAGCTGCTCCTCATCCGATCACCGCACCTGGTGCTCGACGGTGCTCAGTTGCTGGCCGAGGCCAGCGGCGCGCAGCGGGTCGCCGTGTGCGTGCCTGCAGGGCGAGACCAGGTCGCCGCGGCTGTGACCCGCGCCATGACCGAGCGTGCCACCTCGCGGTATCCGGCAGCGGCGCCCGAAGAGCTGCTGCGTCCGCCTGACCGCTTCATCGCCGGCGAGGAGTCGGCGTTGGCGCACTGGGTGGAGACGGGGGATGCACTCCCGTCCTTCCGACCTGACAAGGGAACAGCCCTGCGCATCGGGCGTCGGGGCGCCCTCGTGCACAACGCCGAGACGCTTGCACATATCGCCATGATCGCGAGGACCGGCCCGGAGGCCTTCCGCGCCCATGGGCTCGTGGAGGACCCAGGAACGTCACTGGTCACGATCGGTGGCGCAGTGGAACATTCCGGAGTCGTCGAGATCGACAGGGGAACGCCGCTCATCGACATCGCCAATCGTGCGACACCGATCGGAGAGCCGCAGGCGTTCCTCGTGGGCGGGTACGGGGGAGCGTGGGTAGGCCCGGAGCACTTCACGACGCCCTATGCCTCCCTGTCCCTGCGTGCGGTTGGTGCCACCGCCGGCGTCGGCATCGTCGTCGTACTCGGACGGGACGCGTGTGGGCTGACCGAGTCGGCCCGCGTCGCGCACTACCTGGCAGGCCAGAGCGCAGGGCAGTGCGGGCCGTGCGTCTACGGCCTCCCGGCCATCGCCGACGACATGACCCGGCTGGCGCGGGGACGTGTCGACGTCGGTCTCATGAGCCGCCTGGAGCGACGTCTGCGCGAGGTGAATGGCAGGGGCGCGTGCCGTCACCCCGACGGCGCCGTCAACCTGGTGCGGAGCGCACTCCACGTCTTCGGCAGCGACGTCCAGGCCCACGCGCAAGGCGCGCCCGTGTGCACACTGGAACCGCACGACGCAGTTGCGGTTTCCGATCCCCGCGACGGCGCCACGGTCATGATCCGCATCCTCATCGACCCCGTCGCCTGCGACGCCTACGGCTATTGCGCCGAGCTGCTCCCCGAGGCGATCAGCCTGGACGAGTGGGGCTATCCGATCGTCGATGGCAAACCCTTGCCGCCCGAGCTCGTGGACGTCGCTCGACGGGCCGCTCGCGACTGCCCTCGTCGCGCCATCACGCTGCGGGAGCGCAAGGGCGGCACCTGACAGCGGGCCACAATGGCCGAGTGGAATCCGATTCGTCGAGTCCGAACGCGCGTTCGCGCCAGAGCCTCGTCGTGCGCCGGTGTGCGCCCGCCGACCTGCCACGCGTGGTGGAGCTCCTTGCACTCGGCGCTGTGCCCGGATCGTCGGCACAGATCGGGAACCCGGTCGACCTCGGGCGATACGAGCACGCACTGCGAGAGGCGAGCAGCGCCGGAGGCACCGTTCTCGTGGTGGAGGTCGACCGTCAGGTCGTAGGGGTCTGCCAGCTCATCGTGTTCCGGCACCTGCAGGCGCGAGGCGGCCTGTGCGCCGAGATCGAGTCCGTGCACGTGCACCCCGACCACCGGGGTACTGGCGTGGGCACGACCTTGGTGCGTGCCGCCATTGACCGGGCCCGGGACCTCGGCTGCTATCGGGTCCAGCTGACCTCCAACGGGCGGCGTCCTGACGCCCTCCGCTTCTACGAGCGGTTGGGTTTCACCCCTTCCCACGTCGGCTTCAAGCTGCTTCTGTCGGGGGAGTGAAGCGGGGTTTCGGAAGGATACGGCCGGATCCTTCGTCAACCACCCCCTTTTCGGAAGGCTCCATATACAGAGAAAATCCATATACGGGGAAAACAAGGCCCCCGGGGCTCTGGGACCCCACGACCGAGGGAACCAAAATCCCCCTTGCGTCCCGTTTTGTAATCATGTAATCTCGTAATATGACTGAAGGAATGCATGAGGGGCGTCGAGGACCACAACGCGGCAGGCGCCGCACGACAGCGCCACCGCCGTCCGGACCCGAGCAGGAGCGTTTGATCGGGGCGTGGTTCAGCGGGCGGGTACCGGGCACCTGGTTCGAGAGCAGCCCCACCATCGCCATCGATGACGACGAGATCCAGGTGATCGGCGTCTTGTCGCCGCCCCAGATGCCTGAGGGGGCAAGCGAGAACGAGGTACGGGTGGCCGAGCAGGCCCGCATCAGCGGTTTCCGCGAGGAGAGCAGAGCGGCGCGCATACGAATCGCGGACGAGGCCCAACCCGCCTTCCGCCGCACCGTGTCGTGGGGCGCCGTGTGCGGCGGCTCCACCGTCCTCTTCACGACTGCGGGCGTACCGGTGATGACGCGGCTGCGCATGGCGGACCGCCGCGTGCTCGACACGCTGATCAATGCCGGGGTCGCTCGGAGTCGAAGCGAGGCCCTCGCGTGGTGCGTCCGACTGGTCGCCGAGCACGAGGCGGAATGGATCGAAGAGTTGCGCAATGCCATGGCGGCCGTCGACGAGGTGCGAAACCGCGGGCCACGGAGCACCGACAGCTGAGTCTGAGCGGACCCCGCTCGGCCGACCCGACTCGAGCCTCACTCAGCGCCAAGCCCGGCGTGGGACCATGCCTGCATGGACCACGACCACTACCACCGGATCCAAGACGACCTCAGAGAGCCGTACCAGGCGTTGCGCCACGCCTTGCCGGATGTCATGAGCGGCTATGCCGCTATGCACGCCGCCGCTTTCAAGGAGGGCGCGCTGACGGCCAAGACGAAGGAGCTGATCGCGCTGGCCATCTCCATTACGCGCGAGTGCGATGGCTGCATCGTGGCGCACGCGCGTGGCTGTGCGCGTCGGGGCGCCAGCAAGGAGGAAGTGGCCGAGACGATCGGTGTGGCGATCTCCATGAACGGCGGACCGGGCACGGTCTGGGGACCCCGGGCGTTGGAGGCCTTCGGCGAGTTCTCGGCGCCCCCGTCGGCCTGACCTCCCGGGTCGGACCTCTCGTCCCTTCTTCTCAGCCTGGGACTGCTGTGAAGGAGCACTCCATGTGCTTGATCCCGTTGATGAAAGGGGACAGCAGGCGATCGGGCTCGCTCGTCGCCGCAATGTCTGGAAGGCGATCGAACAGCTGCCGGAACATCACGTCGATCTCCTGACGGGCCAAGTGGGCCCCGAGGCAGAAGTGAGGTCCCGCCGCCCCGAAGCCGATGTGGGGGTTCGGTGTCCGGCGAACATCGAAGGTGAAGGGGTCGTCGAAGACATCTTCGTCCCGGTTCGCCGAGTTGTAGAACATGATGACCTTGTCGCCCTCGTGCAGTTCGGACTCGCCGAGCACCGTGTCGGCGGCCACTGTGCGGCGCATCCAGATGACGGGGGAGGCCCAGCGCACGATCTCGTCCACGCCCGTCGACGAGATCCCGGCCGGATCCGCCACCCAGAGCGCCCGCTGCTCAGGGTTCTGTGTCAACGCCAGCAGCCCATGGCTGATCGCGTTGCGGGTCGTTTCATTGCCCGCCACGACTAACAGGATGAAAAAAGACGCCACCTCGTTGTCGGCGAGCGCCTCACCGTCGACGTTCGTGTTGACCAGCGCCGAGGTGATGTCGTCGGTCGGGTGGTCCTTGCGGTAGGCGGCCAGGTCCAGCATCAACAGGTTGAGCTGCTGCGCCGCCGTCATGAAGGCCACCATGGGGTCGGTCCCTTCGGGCACATACTCGGGGTCGCCGTTGGAGAGGATGACGTTGGACGCGTTGAACACGGTTTCGTAGTCCGAACGCCCGATGCCCATCATGTCGCAGATGATCTCGAGTGGGAGCCGTGCCGCCACTTCGGTGACGAAGTCGCACCCGCCGAGGGGAGCGACGCGGTCGATGACATCGCCGGCGACGAACTCGATTCGGTCCTCGATCGACTTGATCATGCGAGGATTGAAGGCGGCCGACACGATGCGGCGCAGGCGCGCATGGCGCGGGTTGTCCATGTTGATCATGGACCCGAAGAAGTCGAGCATCTCGTCGGGCATGTCGAGGATCGAGGTGGCGCCCTGACCCGACTGGAAGATCTCGGGGTGCCGGCTCGCCTCCGAGATGTCGGCATGGCGCGTCAGCCCGTAGTACCCGTGCCCTTCCGGAATCACATAGGTCAGGGCCTCGGGGATCTCGGGCTCGTCGAAGAAGGCGATCGGGCGCTCCCGCCGCAGGGTCTGGAACGCTCCCTCCCGCTCGTCCCACGGCCGCGCCCAGAATTCCGTGTCCGAGAGGTTGATCTCGTCCACTGACAGGACCGCGTGTGGCTGCATGAGCCCACCATACCCACCTCCCTACACTGCGACCATGTGCGACACCCTCTGCTCGCCCGGCCCTCGCGGCATGGTGTTCGCGAAGAACTCCGACCGTTCGCCCGGCGAGATCCAGGTGGCCCGGCCCTTCGGCCGGCGTGCCTTCGCCGGGGGCACGCTGCGCACGCAGTACTTGACCATCGCCGACACCGGCGCGCACGCCACGTTTCTGTCGTCCCCGACATGGCTCTGGGGAGCCGAACACGGAGTCAACGAGCACGGCGTCGCCATCGGCAATGAGCGGGTGGCGACGACGCACGACGCGCAGCGCGCCCAGCCAGCGCTTATCGGCATGGACCTGGTCCGCCTGGGGCTCGAACGCGCCCGCTGCGCCGACGAGGCGGTCGAGGTGATGACGGGGTTGCTCCAGGCATACGGCCAGGGAGGCATCGCGGACGCTGCGCTGCACGAGGCGTACGACTCGTCCTTTCTCGTCGTAGACCCGTCGCACGCGTTCGTGCTCGATACAGCCGGTTCGGACTTTGCCGTCCACCGGCGGACGGTGGCACCGCCATCTCCAACCGGATCATCATCGGGACCCATTGGACACAGGGCTCGCGTCCCCTTGGGCCTGGCGACGACTTCGGACGGTTTCCGCGACGCCGCCGAGGACACCCGGTACGCGGACGTTCGTCTTGCGGCCAGCCGCCGTTTTCTCGCCGGGACGTCTCCCGGCGGACTCACCCCGGCTGCCACCGCCGCCCACCTGCGAGACCACGGCACGGGGCCGTGGGGCGCGCCGCGCACCGAGGGTCCCGTCCACCCGCCACCGGCGCGGGTGGGTGACGACTTCAGGGGAGTGAGCGTGTGCATGCACGTGCGCAGGCGTGCCGTCACGGCCGCGTCCTTGATCGCCGAGCTGCCGGCCGGCATCGCCAATGGGGAACCCGTGCGCGTCTACGTCGCACCCGGTAGCCCGTGTTCGAGCATCTACGTGCCTGCCTTCCCGCGCTCGATCGGTGGTCCGCCCCCCTTCGTGCCCACGGAGCTCTCGAGCGAGGAGCTGTGGCATGCCGCGGACGTCGTGCGGCAAGGGGTCGAGAACGATCCCGCTGCGCTGCCCGCGGTGCGCGCCGTGCTCCAGGAGGTGGAGGACGAGCTGTGGGCCGAGGCCGACGAGGTACTGGCGCACCCGTCCAGGTGGGTCGAAACTGGCGCGTCGTGGGGCCGGCGTGCACTGCACGCGTTGCGTGCCAGTATCCCGTAATTGCCTCGGTCACGGCGATACGCTGCGCAAACAGCAGTGCGCTCCTACCTCGCCAAGGAGGGTGACATGACGTTTGTTCTCACTGAGGATGACATCGCGGTCGGCGACGTCGTCAGCGAGCAACTCGAGAGGATATGGGGCTGGTACCTGGTCTGGGGCATCGTCGCCATGATCTTCGGGTTCTTCGTCATCAGTTATCGCCACGCGAGCGTCTACGCGATCATCTACCTCGCCAGTGGGTTCTTCATCCTCGGCGGCCTCTTCGAGATCATCGGGGCGATCCGGATGGCGCGCCAGCGCTGGCTGCATCTTGTCTTCGGTGTCATCTGGGTCGGCGCCGGCATCGTGGGCTTCGTCTGGCCCCACATCACGATCTTCATCGTCGCCGTGCTGATCGGCTGGGCCTTTCTGGTGCTCGGCATCTTCGACATCGTCGACTCCGTCCGCAGCCACTACTTGCCCTACTGGTGGATGTACCTCATTCGTGGCGTCATCGCAGTGGCTGTTGGCTTTCTGTGCATCCGCCACCCCGGGCGCGCCGTTGACAGCCTTGGTCGTCCTCATCGGGATCCTCGCCATCGTGTTCGGCGCGGTGGAGGTCGTCGGTGCCTTCTCGGCCCGCCACGCCAAGAAGCACTGGGAGGCGTACAAGGCTCAGCTCTCC
This sequence comes from uncultured Acidimicrobiaceae bacterium, assembly GCA_963736225.1. Taxonomy (GTDB): domain Bacteria; phylum Actinomycetota; class Acidimicrobiia; order Acidimicrobiales; family RAAP-2; genus Bog-473. Next base: position 682,777 of record CAVTOF010000005.1, read on the forward strand.
TGAGCGTGGCTGTGGAGCGGCGGTGCGCTTAGCCAGCTTCTCCGTGAGCCGGAGCCCCAGCCGCCCCGGTGTGATCGACGGCGACGAGATTGTCGACCTGAGCGACGCCGCCACCGGCTTGCCCGCCACCATGCGCGAGCTCTTGGCGCTCGGACGCGCCGGTCTCGAGCGTGCGCGCGCCGCACCGGCGCTCGGGGCGGCGCGCTTCGCCCTGGCCGACGTGCGCCGGCTGGCGCCCGTGCCCGACCCCCCGGCCATCCTCGGCATCGGCATGAACTACCGGGCCCACGTCGCCGAATTGGGACGTGAGCCCCCCGAATGGCAGTACTGGTTCAACAAGCAGCGAACCGCCATCGCTGGCCCCGGCGACCCGATCGTCCTGCCCGCCGTCTCAGACGCCGTCGACTACGAAGGCGAGCTCGCTATGGTCATCGGGCCCCGGTGCCAGCACGTGCCGGCGGCCCGGGCCCTCGAGGTCGTCGCCGGCTTCACGATCATCAACGACGTGAGTGCGCGTGACTGGCAATGGCGGACGCCGACGTTCACCCTGGGCAAGTCGTTCGACAGCCACGCGCCCTGCGGCCCCGAGCTCGTCACCGGGGACGAGCTCGGCGACCCGGGGACGCTCGGGATTCGCACGTGGGTCAACGACGAGCTGCGCCAGGACTCGACGACCGGCGACATGATCTTCGGTTGTGCCGCCATGATCGAGTACCTCACCACGGCGTTCCCGCTCGAGCCGGGCACCGTCATCGCGACCGGCACGCCCGCCGGTGTTGGAGCAGGTTTCGACCCGCCTCGCTTCCTCGGACCAGGAGACGTCGTGCGGATCGCCATCGACGGGATCGGCGAGCTGGCCAACCCCGTGGTCCAGGGCGAGCCACCCCGACCCGTCGGGCTGGGCTGACGGCGGGATCCTGAGGGGGCTGGGTCACACCGGCCCGCGGACACGGCACAATGGTGGGGTGACCGAGACGCCGTCAGTGCTGAGCGACGAGGAGCGATCCGATCGCCTGCAGAAGCTGCAGGGGATCATGGATCTCATGCGTCCGGCCGTGCAGGCCGACGGCGGCGATCTCGTCCTCGTGCGCGCCGACGTCGAGCACGGGGTGGTCGAGGTCCAGCTCCAGGGGGCGTGCAGCTCGTGCGCCATCAGCTCGGCAACGCTCTCTGGTGGGGTCGAGCGGATCCTGCGTGAGCGTCTGCCTTGGGTGACCGAGGTCATCGGCGGACTCGACGAGTCGTTGAGTGTCGACGAAAGCGCCGCACTGGGCTCGGGCGGGTACGTCCCGAGCTTCTAGTTCTGAGCTCTGCGCCGACCACCACTGCGCCACGGGAAAATCTGCATCTTCGCGGCCGATTCCCGGCAGGATCGATTGATTAGTTAACACAACTAACTATAATGGTCTCATGCGAGGAGTCCCGACCGAATTGACTGATGAAGAGGTGGCCGGGCGGCTCCGCATCGCGGTGAACCGACTGCAGCGCCGGCTTCGCCAAGAGTCGCTCGGTGGGCTCTCGCCGGCCCAGGCCTCGGCGCTCGGCTCGGTCAGCCGGCACGGGAGCCCGACGCTGGGCGAGCTGGCCACGATGGAGCAGGTGCAGCCGCCGTCCATGACACGGATCGTCGCCAACCTGACCGAGGCCGGGATGGTGACGCGTGTGGCCGATGCCAACGACCGCCGCAGCGTGCGCGTCCGCGTCACGCCGGCCGGTGAGCGCGCACTCGAGCGCATGCGCACCCGGAAGAATGCGTTCCTGCTCCGCCGCCTCGGCGAGCTCAGCCCGGCCGAGCAGCAGCAGGCCGTCGAGCTCGTCGGACTGCTCGAGCGACTTGTTGGTCGAGCCGTGACAAGGCGTCTCAGAGCCGCCGGCCGGCGCACCTTCCGCGCCATCTCAGTGCGCAACTACCGGCTCTACTTCACGGGACAGGTGATCTCGGTCTCAGGCACCTGGATGCAGACGGTCGCGCAGGGCTACCTGATCCTCTTCCCCCTCCATGGCACCGGCCTCGACGTCGCAATCGCGACGAGCCTGCAGTTCCTGCCCGCTCCTCCTCCTTGGTCCCTTTGGCGGCCTCATCGCGGACCGTCTCGACAAGCGCAAGGTGCTCTATTGCACCCAGGGCGCCGCGGGCGCGCTCGCACTGATGCTCGGCACGTTGAGCGTGACCCATTCGGTGACGCTCTGGGAGGTCTACGCCCTGGCGGCCGGCCTCGGGTTCGTGAACCTGTTCGACAACCCGGCGCGCCAGACGTTCGTGTCCGAGATGGTGGGTGTCGAGCTCCTGCCGAACGCAGTCAGCCTCAACAGCGTGCTGATGAATTCGGCCCGGGTGATCGGGCCGGCAATCGGTGGCGTGCTGATCCTCACGGTCGGGGTGTCCACCTGCTTCTACCTGAATGCGGTGTCCTATGCCGCTGTCATCGTGGCACTGGCCATGATGCGCGGCGCGGAGCTCTTCCGGGGTCCCGGCGTGGTGCGGGCCAAGGGACAAGTGCGCGAGGGGCTTCGATACGTGTGGGCCACGCCCGACCTCAAGATTCCGCTCCTCTCCATGGCCATCGTCGGGGTCTTCGCGTTCAACTTCACGGTCACCCTGCCGTTGCTCGCCAAGTTCACCTTCGACGGCGGCGCCGGCCTGTACAGCTGGTTCATGGTGGCAATGGGCGCGGGCGCCGTTCTCGGCGGCCTGGCCACGGCGTTCCGCAGCCGGCCGTCGACGCGTCTCTTGGCCTGCATCGGACTGGTCTTTGGCGCTGCCATCCTGGCCGTCGCACTGTCGCCCAGTGAAGCCTGGGCCTTGGCGTTGCTGCTCCCGATGGGGGCGGCGAGCATCTCGTTCGTCGCCACCAACAACGCCACGCTGCAGCTGCGAGCCGACCCGGCCATGCGGGGGCGAGTCATGTCCCTCAACGCCATCGCCTTCCTCGGCAGTACGCCCATCGGCGCACCGCTCCTCGGCTTCATCAGCGACACCACCAGCCCGCGTGTGGCGCTGGCCCTCGGTGGCGCGGCCACGCTCGTGGCGACGATCCCCCTGTTCATCTTGGGCGCCCGTCAGCGCCAGGCCCAGCGCGAACCGCAGGGCCGGGGCGACAGCGCGGGCCTGATCGTGGCACCCGGCGAGGTGGCGGTCGCCGACGTGGTGCCGCTGCCGCTGCGCGCGCCGGCCGCCTTCGAGGATCGGGAGCGGCAGAGCGGCTAGGGGCGAGGTCTCAGAGGGCGGCACGGGCGGCGGCGCCGGCACACGGTCGCAGAGCCGACTCGGCCCGGACACACAGGCCGGATCAGGATCAGGCTGGGTGGATTACCCGCTCGGCGACCGGGTGCAGCAGGGATCCGAATTCGGACAAGAGCCGGAGCAGAAGGTCGTCGACCGAGATGATGCCGGCGAGCTCGCGCTCCTCTAAGACAGGCAGGCGCCGGGCTGACGCCGTTTTGAAGGTGGCGAAGGCCTCGAACACGTCGGCGGAGCCCTGAATCGTGAGGGGGTCGGGTGTCATCACGGAGGCCACCTCCGAGGAGGGCGCCTTGGCCTCGCCGATGCCGCGCACGGCAATGTCACGATCGGTCACGATCCCGATCAACCGGCCGGCGTCGACGACGAGGACGGACCCGACGCGGTGACTGCCGAGCAGGCGAGCGGCCTCCTCGAGGGAGCAGGTCGGCGGCACGGTTACCGGCGCAGTCCTCAGGCACTCCCTCACCAGCATCGCCGCTCACCCCGTTCACATCCCGTGGCCCGGCCGTCCCGGACGACTTCCATCGGCGTCACACGCTAGGTGATCATCGCCTCGGGTGGGGGCTCTCGGGGCTCATGCGACGTCACCCTGCTGGCGACTGACGTCAGCGCAACGTGTCGAGCAGGCCCCGCTCGCGCGCCACGGCGACGAGCTCGAGCTGGTTGTGCACGCCGAGCTTGCGGTAGAGGTTCTTCACGTACCCCCGCGCCGTGTTGACGGTGATTCCCAGGCGGACCGAGGCGCGTTGGAGATCGACCCCGCTGGCCAGCAGGCCGAGAATATCCAGCTCACGACGCGTCAGTGTGGACGCGCCGCCCTCCGAGGGCCGCGCGGCAGACACGCCGGGCGCGGCGTCGCAGAGTGAGACGAGGCTGCCCCGGTCGATCGCGAAGGTGTGCGACCGGAGCGCCGAGATCGTCTCGACGACGACGCTGAGGCTCACGGACTTGGGGAAGAGGCCGCTGGCTCCGGCGTCAGCGGCCTCCCGCACCAGGGCCGGGCTCACGGGCAGGCCGGTCAGTACGAGCACCCTGGTCTCGGGGTGATGTCCGAGGAGCTGGCGTGCGGGCCGGATCGGGTCGCCGGCGTCGGGTTGCGCGTCCATCACGGCGACGTCGGGTCGTTCGATGTTCGCGAGCGTGACGGCCTGCTCCACGTCGCGCGCCGTCCCGACACACCTGAGGCCGCCCGTCGTGTCGATGGCGAGCGCGAGCGCCTCTGCGAAGACCGAATGCCCGTCGACCACCATCACCTTCAATGGCTGATCGGCCATCCGCCACCACTTCCCCGCGCGAATGCGGGTCGTTCCTCCCGCGATGGAGCACCCTAGGCGACGACCTTCGCTGTCTGCGAAACAGTCAGCAGTGCGCGTGCAACAACCCGGTTCGCGCCCACGCGCTCAGCCACACGCGATCCGCACGCGCGCCAGCCGCACGCACACCCGGCGTACGCATCCCTCTCAACCCGGCTTGGGCTCCTTGGGCAGTCCGAGTACCCGCTCGCCCACGATGTTGCGCTGGATCTCGGCCGAACCACCCCAAATGGTCTCTGAGCGCGAGAAGAAGTAGGACGACTGCAGGCTGTTGACCGGGTAGCGCGGCGACGTCACGCGGCCCCCGAACATCGCTTCGCCGCTGGCGTCGCCCAGCAAGACCTGGCCTTCCATGCCCAAGATGTCCATGCCGAGGAGCATCGTCTGCTGGTGCGCTTCGGACCAGAACATCTTGTTGCACGCGCCGAGCGCGGCCGTGGTGTGCGTGCCCTGCAGCGCATCGGTCAGGGTCCGATACCCGTTGATTTCCATGATTTTGATCTTCGACCACGATCGCGCCAGCCGTTGGCGGGTCAGGAGGTCGCTGTCCAGCCCTCGTTCCCGTGCCAGCTCGAGGATCTCGTCGAACTCCTTCTTGAAACGTCGGTGGCCGGTGGTCGACGACGTCCCGCGCTCGAAGCCGAGCGTGGTCATCGCCACCTTCCAGCCGTTGTTGACGCCACCGATCACGTTGTCTTTGGGGCAGCGGACGTTGGTGAAGAAGACCTCGTTGAACTCCGCCGAGCGATCCATTTGCTCGATCGGCCGCACCTCGACGCCGGGCTGCTGCATCGGCACCAAGAGGTAGGAAATGCCGGCGTGCTTCGGTGCGGCGGGATCGGTGCGGGCCAACAAGAAGATGTAGTCGGCATACTGCGCCTGGGTCGTCCAGACCTTTTGCCCGTTGATCACCCATTCGTCGCCGTCCAGCTCAGCCCGCGTCGTCAGGCTGGCCAGGTCCGAGCCCGCGTCGGGCTCGCTGAATCCTTGGCACCAGGCGATCTCGCCCTTCAAGATCCCGCCGATGAACTGCCGCTTCTGTTCCTCGGTGCCCCACTGCAGCAGCGTCGGCCCGACCAGCGTGTCCCCGAAGAAGTCGGCGCGCAGCGGCGCGCCGGCCCGGGCGAATTCTTCGTTCAACACGACCTGCTGCAGCAGGCTCAGCCCCTTGCCCCCGTACTCGGTCGGCCAGCTGGCGCAGATCCACCCGCCGGCGAAGAGCTTCGCGTTCCACTCTTCGTTGAAGGCCTTGCGCTCGGTTCGCGTCATGGAGAACCCCGGTTCGAACCAGCCTGCAGGCAGGTTGTCGCGCAGCCATTGCGCGATCTCCGCTCGGAATTCTTCGGCTTCTGGTGGGTAGGCCAGGTCCATGCGAAGCACGGTACCCGCCCTTGCAACCGCCTGACGCCCGCCCGACGCCGACCGTTCGCCTGCGGGCTGCGCCGGCGCCAACCTCGCCCGGCCCGTCGGCTCAGGCCGGCCGCCGGTAAGATCGAGGGTCGCAAAGCTCGGTTTCGACCGCCCGTGCGGAATGACGGAGAAGGAGGTGTGTGCCATGTCCAGGGGTGAACCCCCCAGTAGCGCAGCCGGCGCATGCCCACTCCGTGCCCTCGGCTGAGCTGCAGCCCGAGCGTGCCGTGAGCCCCCGTCGAGGGGCTCGCACGGAGGCAGGCGCCGGTCGCTGAGACCCGGACGCGTGACGCGTCCGCTGATACGACCGATCCGTCCAGATTCCGCTTGACGAGCCACAGGAGGGAGCTCCATGGCCACGCCACCGCCGACCAGCGCATCCGGCGCATCCGGCGCATCCGGCGCATCCACGACGCCGAACCGGCCGCGCCTCTTGCCCGGGCGCGCCCGCGACCCCGAGCGGCCGCCGCACCAGCGCCGCCGGCGTACCCGTCGCATCCTCGCGTCCGAGGGTGTCTTCGACTCCATCGTCTCGTTGGCCGGCCTGCTCGGCCGTCCCGTGCGCAACCAGACCGGTCAGGAGATCGGTCGCCTCGATGATGTCGTGGCGCGCTGGGCCGACGGCCAGGTCTACCCGCCGGTCACCGGACTGGTGATCCGCGTCGGCCGGCGGCTGGCCTTCGTGGGGGCGTCGGCCATCGATCGCCTCGGTCATGCCGAGGTGACGTTGCGCTCCTCGCGCCTCGACCTGCGCGATGTCGTGCGCCGGCCCGGCGAGGTGTTGCTGGCCAAGGACGTGCTCGACCATCAGCTCGTCGACGTCGAGGGCGTCCAGGTGATTCGCGCCGCCGACCTCTATCTCGCCGAGGTCATCGGGCGCATCCGGCTCGTCGGCGCCGACGTCTCGAACGCGACCCTGCTGCGACGGCTCGGCCCGCGCCGGTTCCGGCCGCGGCCAACGCCCGACCGGGTGATCGACTGGGCCGCCATCCAGCCCTTCAGCGAGGCGGCGGGCGAGGCCAACGGCGTGCCTAACGGCGGCGCCGGCCACATGCGGCTCAAGACCACCAACGAGGGACTGCACCGACTGCGCCCCGGCGAACTGGCCGACCTCTTGGAGGACTTGCGCCGCGACGAGCGGCGCGAGCTGCTGGCCGCGCTCAGCCCCGATGAGGCGGCGGACGCGCTCGAAGAAATGCAGCCCGAGGACCTCGAGCAACTGCTGCGCGAGTCCGACCCGGTCGAGGCGGCGCGCCTGCTGGCCGCCATGGAGCCCGACGAGGCGGTCGACGCGCTGCGCGACCTGCCGATCGCCGTCCAGGGGGAGGTGCTCTGGCACATCCCGCCCAAGACGGCGCTGCAGCTGCGCGAGCTCCTCGGCTACTCGGAGAACGAAGCCGGCGGCATCATGACCACGGCACTGGTCACGGCGAAGTCGGGCGAGAAGGTCAAGAAGGTCACGGACCGCCTGTCCGAGGCGCGCGCCCACGGCACCGACCTCGATGCGGTGGCGGTCGTCGACAGCGACGGCCGCCTGCTGGGCGACGTGACCGTCCTCGACATCCTGCTCGCGCTGCGGACCGACACCGACATGCGAATGTCCGCACTCCTCGGCGACGAGGACGTGGTGACGGTCAACCCCCACGAGTCGGCCAAAGAGGTGGCGGGACAGCTGGTCGAGGCGCGGCGCCAGTCCATGGTTGTGGTGGACGACACCGGCCGCCCGATCGGGCGCATCCTGGCCGACGACGTCCTCGATGCACTGGTGCCCACCAAGGGCCGCTTCCACTTTCCGCGCCTGTTGTCGTGAGGATGCTGGCCCCGCGCCGGCGATGGCTCCTCTACCTCGCCGCTGCGGGGCCTGGCCTCATCGCGGCCGCGGCCGGCAACGACGCCGGCGGCATCGTGACGTACTCCTCGGCCGGCGCGCAGTTCGTCTACCGCACCCTGTTCCTCATGGTGCTGATCACGGTGGCCTACGTGATCGTCCAGGAGATGGTGGCGCGGCTCGCGGTGCACACCGGCAAGGGGCTGGCCGCGCTCATCCGCGAGGAGTTCGACCTCCGCCTCACTGCCTTCGCCATCACGGCGTTCGCCATCGCCAACCTGGGACTCATGGTGACCGAGTTCGGCGGGATCGCCACCTCGTTCGAGCTTTTCGACGTCTCGCGTTACATCTCGGTGCCGATCGCAGCGGTGGCCATCTGGTCCCTGGTCCTCTTCGGCACCTACCGCTACGCCGAGCGGGTCTTCTTGCTCCTCACCGTCGTGTTCATCGCCTACCCGATCGCCGCCGTGCTGGCCCATCCCGACTGGAAGGCGGTGGCCGCGAACACGGTGTGGCCCCATTTCGTCGCCACCCGGTCGTTCCTCTTGCTCTCCGTCGCGCTCATCGGGACCACCATCACCCCCTACATCCAGCTCTACGAGGCGGGCGCGGTCGTTGACAAAGGGGTCAAGCCCGACGAATACAACTTCCAGCGCGTCGACGCCATCGTCGGCGCCGTGCTCGCCGCGTTCGTCGCCATGTCGATCATCGTGGCCACCGGCGCCACCATCGGCGGGACCGGGGTGCTGACCTCGGCCTCCACGGCGGCCGAGGGCCTGAAGCCCGTCGCGGGCGCCGCGGCCGAGACACTCTTCGGCCTTGGCCTGCTCGGCGCGTCCGCGCTGGCCGCGGCGGTGGTGCCGCTGTCGACCTCCTATGCGGTGGCCGAGGCGATCGGCGTGGAGCGATCGGTCTCCTCGAGCTTCCGCCAGGCGCCGGTCTTCCTCGGGATCTTCACATTCCAGATCCTGGTCGGCGCGGCGGTCGTCCTGGTGCCCGGCAACCTGATCACCCTGATCCTCAACACCCAGGTTCTCGAGGGCGTGATCACCCCCGTGACACTCATTCTGATCCTGGTCCTGGCCAACCGGCGCTCGCTGCTGGGCTCGGCCGCCAACGGCGCCGTCGCCCGCTGGCTCGGTGGCCTCTGCATCGTGGCCGTGGCGGTGGTTGCCGGCGTGTACGTGCTCTTGACCGTCTTGGGCTGGTTCGGCCTCTCGTGAGCACGCGATGAGCCGCGTCGTGCGCGTCTTGGTGCCCTGCAGTGGGCCGCTTGCGCCGGACCAGGGCGTTCGGGGAGGCTATGCGGCCATGGTGGGCCGAGTCGGGACATGCGTTGCCTAAAACTCCCCGCCAGAAGTGGATCGAGACCAAGGAGTCCTGGGAACGGTCCCGTCATATCGAGGTGCCCGCCCCGATCAGCGCCGCGCCGCCTCGTCCCGGGGGCCTGCGCATCGCGTACCTGACCTATCGCGGGAACCCGCGCTGCGGTGGCCAGGGCGTCTACTCGCGCCATCTGACCCGCGAGCTCGTCGCCCTCGGGCACTCGGTCGAGGTCTTCTCGGGGCCGCCCTGGCCCGAGCTCGATCCGGGGGTCGGCTTCACACCCGTGCCCGGCCTGGATCTGTACCGGGACCCGGACCCGTTCCGGATCCCGCACCGCAGCGAGTTCACGTCGCGCGAGGACTGGACCGAGTTCGCCGTGATGTGCACCGCCGGCTTCGGAGAGCCGCTGGCCTTCTCGAGCCGGGCCCGCCAGCTGCTGGCCGAGCGCCTCGACGACTTCGACGTCGTCCACGACAACCAGTGCCTGGGCAGCGGCATGCTCGGCATGGTCGAGGACGGGTGGCCACTCCTCACGACGTTGCACCACCCGATCACGGTCGACCGCCAGCTCGCGCTCTCGCACACGACCAACCCCTGGCAGCGCTTCACGACCCGGCGTTGGTTCGGCTTTCTCGGGATGCAGTTACGCGTGGCCCGCGCCCTGCCTGCCGTCGTGACCGTCTCGCAGAATTCGCGTCAAGACATCGCGGCGCAGATGGGCGTGGCGCCCGAGCGCATGACGGTCGTGCCCGTCGGCGTCGACCACACCGTGTTCCGGCCCATCGAGGGCCTGACCCCGATCCCGGGGCGGGTGATGGTGACCTCGAGCAGCGACGTCCCGATGAAGGGCCTCGTGCCGCTGCTGGAGGCCGTGGCCAAGTTGCGCACCGAGCGTGAGGTCGAGCTGACCGTGATCGGACGGCCCAACGAGGGCGGGCGGGTCGACCGCGCCATCGCGCGCCTCGGGCTGGCCGACGCCGTCCATTGTGTGAGCGGCATCAGCGACGACGAACTGGCCCGGCTCTACGGCGAGGCCGAGGTCGCCGTGGTGCCGTCCCTGTATGAAGGCTTCTCGCTGCCTGCCGTCGAGGCGATGTCCTGCGGCGTCGCGCTGGTGGCGACGACGGGCGGGGCCCTGCCCGAAGTCGTCGGCGCCGACGGGGAGACCGGCTTGCTGGTCCCGCCCGACGACCCCGGCGCGCTCGCCGGCGCCATCGCGCGCCTGCTCGACGACCCCGAGCTGCGGGCCCGCCTCGGCGCGGCCGGCCGGGAGCGGGTCGTGAGCCGTTTCACCTGGCAGGTCACCGCGGCGGGGACCAGCGAGTGCTACCAGGCCGTCGTCGAGGGTCGGCCCCTCCCGGGCGCCGGGGCGGCGAGCCCGGTGACACCCAGGGCGGCCTGATGCTGACCGTCGACTACGACCGGCTCGGCGTCGTTCCGGGCGACCGCCTGCTCGATCTCGGCTGCGGCTTCGGGCGCCACGCCTTCGAGGCGGCGCGCCGTGGTGCGTCGGTGGTGGCGCTCGACGCGGGTGCCGACGAGGTGGCGCAGGTACGCGGCACGATCGGCGCCATGGTGGAGCAGGGGGAGCTCGCCCCCGGCCATCCGGCGACGGCGGTGCAGGGCGACGCGCTGGCGCTGCCCTTCCCCGACGGCACCTTCGACCGCGTGATCGCGTCCGAGGTCCTCGAGCACATCCCGGACGACACCGCGGCCATGGGCGAGCTGGCCCGCGTCCTGCGGCCGGGCGGGACGATGGCGGTGACGGTGCCGCGCTGCGTGCCCGAGGCGATCAACTGGGTGCTGTCCGACGAGTACCACGACACGCCCGGCGGCCACGTGCGCATCTACCGCCGTTCGACACTCGAGCGGCGGCTCGGTTCGGCGGGCCTCGAACCGACGGGCTACCACTATGCGCACGGCCTGCACTCGCCCTACTGGTGGCTGCGCTGCCTGGTCGGGCCCTCCAACGACGCGCACCCGGTCGTGGCCGCCTACCACAAGGTCCTCGTGTGGGACATCGTCAAAGCGCCCGTCGTGACGCGGACCGCCGATCGCGTGCTGAGCCCGGTCATCGGCAAGAGCCTGGTGGTGTACCTCTCGAAGCCCGCGGAGCGGATCGCCGGCCTGCCCGACGCGCGCCCGAGCGTGCCGCGTGGGGTACCGGGACGGCGGGGACCCAGCACGCCGAAGCAGGGGGCAGCCGCGTGACGACCGAAGAGCTCCGCACCGCCGCCACCACGGTGCCCGAGGTGCCCGGGATCCTGACCGCCACCGACGTGCTCGCCACGGCCCAGGCGATCGCCGCCGTCCAGCGCCCGGACGGCATGATCCCGTGGTTCGAGGGCGGCCACTGCGACCCGTGGAACCACGTCGAGGCGGCCATGGCGCTGACCGTGTGCGGCCTGGTGGACGAGGCGGTCGACGCCTACCGCTGGCTGGTGCGCCGCCAGCTCCCCGACGGCAGCTGGTTCAACTACTACCAGGGCGACGGCGTGAAGGACCCGAGGCTCGACACCAATGTCTGCGCCTACCTGGCCGCGGGCGCCTGGCACCACCACCTCATCACCGGCGACGTCGAGCTGCTGGGCGAGCTGTGGCCGACCATCGAGGGCGGGATCGACTTCATCCTGCGCTTCCAGCAGCCCGACGGCTCGGTGCTGTGGTCCCTCGACTCGGCCGGTCGGCCGGAGGCCTACGCACTGTTGACCGGGTCGTGTTCGATCTACCACTCGCTTCGTTGTGCCGTGGCGATCGCCGAGTGCCTGGCCAAGGACCGTCCCGACTGGGAGCTGGCGGCCGGGCGCCTCGGGCACGCGGTGGCCCATCACCCCGGCGCCTTCGCCCCGAAGGTCGAGTTCGCCATGGACTGGTACTACCCGATGCTCTCGGGCGCCCTCGAGGGCGAGGCGGCGCGCGGCCGCATCGCCGAGAGCTGGTCGACGTTCGTCATGGAGGGGCTCGGCGTGCGCTGCGTCTCGACGGGCGACTGGGTCACGGCCGCCGAGACGGCCGAGTGCGTGCTGACCCTCGATGCGCTCGGCATGGACGGGCCCGCCCTCGACCTGTTCGCGGCGGGCCAGGGCCTGCGGCTCGGCGACGGGTCGTACTGGACCGGGATGGTCTTCCCCGAGCGCGAGACCTTCCCCAAGCACGAGCGCACCACCTACACCTTTGCTGCGATGGTGCTGGCCGCCGACGCGCTGTCGAACACGACACCGGCGGCCGGGCTGTTCCGGGGCGAGGGTCTGCCGGCCCCGCTCGACCTGGCCGAGCCCCACTGCGGCGACGCGACCGAAGGCTGCACCGCCTCGGACCCGCACCGGCGCGAGCCGGCGTGAAGCGTCAGCCGGGCGAGGACGCCCGGCGTTCCCGGCGCAGCACCCGCAGGCTCCCACGCTCGCCGTCGTCGACGAACTCACCCGAGTCGAGCGCGGCCCGGTAGATCTCATAGGGCGGCCGTCCCCCGTCGGCGGGGTCGGGGAACACGTCGTGGATGGCCAGCCACCCGCCGACCGCGACGTGGGGCGCCCAGCCGCGGAAATCGTCCCAGGCGGGCTCGTCCCCGTGGCCGCCATCGATGAAACAGAAGATCAGCGGGCGGTCCCAGCGCACCGCGAGGGCACGGGAGTCGCCCACGATCCCCATCACCGAGCCTTCGAGCCCGGCGGCGGTGATGGTGCGGCGCCAGTACGGCAACGTGTCGATGCGGCCGGACTCGGGGTCGACGAGGTCGGGCTCGTGGTACTCCCACCCGGGTTGGTTCTCCTCCGAGCCGCGATGGTGGTCGACCGACAGCACGAGGGCACCGGAGGCTTCGGCCGCCGCACCGAGATACACCGTCGACTTCCCGCACCACGCGCCGATCTCGACGAAGGTCGGCGGGAACGTGCCCGGTACTGCCGCCTGCCCGGCGCGCCGGCGCCGCGTCGAAGAGAGCCTCACCCTCGTCGTCGGGCATGAACCCCCGCGTCTGGCGAGCCAGGCGGAGCAAGGACTGGGTGCGCTCGCTCCGCTCGGCGCCCTTCGGCGGCGCCTCGGCCATCAGCTCGCTGGCGTGCCGGCGGCGCGCAACGACGCCGCGAGCGTGCCACGCTCGCGCTCGGCGAAGGCGACGTTGACGCGCAGGCGCTCGATCGACTGTGCCACGCGACGCGGCCCCGAGGACAGCGGGTGCTGGTCGAGGAAGGTGATGACGTGCGCCGCGAAGTCCTCGTCGGCGCACAGGGCGGGGATCGACTCGATGATGCGGGAGGCGCGTTCTTCGGGAACCGGTCGAGTACGGCGTCCCACGACTCGGTCAGGCGCGTCCACGTGGCCTGGTTGCCCACGCGGTTGGCCAGCAGGGCGCCGATGACCATGAACCCGTTCTGGCTGCGCACCTCGGTCATCGCCAGCTCGAAGGTGCGCAGGCACAGGTCGACGTCGGGGAAGACGGCGAGCGCGCCGAGCGAGCGCATCTCCTCTTGTGGTGTGGTCGCGTGCCGGTAGCGCTCCAAGAGCGCCTCGTAGTCGCCCGGCCGGACCAGCTCCGCCACCACCGCCAGCGTGGCCGCCTCGATGTCGGCGGGGATGGGAGCGCCCGACCCGCCGCCGATCGGCGAGGCATCGAAGCGCCGTGCCGCTTCGGCCCGCACCGCGCCGTCCGCGCCGACCGTGCCCATGAGATTGATGGCCAGGGCGCGCAAGGTCGGCGTCCGTTCGCCCTCCCCGGCCGCGGCGTCGAAGCCCAGTCGCCCGAAGATGGGGCCGACCAGCGCGGCGACCGCCCGGTGCAGCGGGTCACGGTCGCCGTCGGTGGCGATGCGGTTGGCCAGGGCCAGCGCGGCGCCGACCGGTGCCCAGGGTGCCGGATCCGGCTCGAGCCCCAGGTGGGAGGCCAGGACGAGGAATTCCTCGAGGCTCGAATGACCGGCCAGCGTCGTGGCCCAGGTGTCGGCCACGAGGTCGGCCCGCTCGAGCGGCGTCAGCTCGCCCATGCGGTCGGCCAGCGCCAGCCGGTGCCCCGTCTCGTAGGCGACGCGGAACATGCCCCACCCGCCGGCGTTGACGATCGCCAGTCCCTCGGCCGCCTCCTCGATGCGGGCGGCCTCGGTCCCGAGCACCAGGTACCGCTGCGCCGCCCCCGGCGTGTCGGCACGCGGCAGCGCCGCGGACCGCCACCGGCACCCGCCACGCGGAGCCGATGGAGGACGTGGTGCCGGCCGGCACGGGGCCGAGCGCGAACGGTTGCTGGCTGAGCGTGTCGCCGGTGAGGGAGACGAGCGGGTGGCCCCCCTGGAGTATGAAGGTGTCCATGACGTCGCGCACCGGCGCGCCGCTGGCGTCCTCCAGCGCGTCCCACAGGTCCGCGGTGACGGTGTTGCCGTACGCGTGTGCCTTCAGGTAGGTGCGCACGCCCTCGCGGAAGACGTCGGCCCCGATGTACTGCTCGAGCATGCGCAGGACGCCGCAGCCCTTCTCGTAGGTCAACAAGTCGAACATCCCCTCCGCCTCCTTGGGCGGTCCGACCGGGTACTCGATCGGGCGGGTCGAGTGCATGGCGTCGACGGCCAGCGCCGCCTCGCGGGACGGTGCAAAGCCGACCCAGCGCTCCCATGACGGGCGGAAGGCGTCGACGCACAACGTCTCCATGAAGGTGGCGAAGGCCTCGTTGAGCCAGATGCCCTCCCACCAACCCATGGTCACCAGGTCGCCGAACCACATGTGGGCCAGCTCGTGCGCGATGACGTCGGCCACGCGCTCGAGCTCGGTGCGCGCCGCGTGCTCCTTGTCGATGAGCAGCGCGTTGTCGCGGAAGGTGATGCACCCGAGGTTCTCCATGGCGCCGGCGGCGAAGTCGGGGATGGCGACGAGATCGACCTTGTCGCCCGGGTAGGGGATGTTGAAGTAGTCGGTGAAGAAGCGCAGCGCGAACGCGCCGACCTCGAGCGCGAAGTCGGCCAGGCCCGCCTTCCCGGGGGTGCAGACCACCCGCAGGGGCACGCCGTCGACGTCGATCGTCTCGGACGTCTCGAGCTTTCCCACGACGAAGGCCACGAGGTACGTCGACATCTTCATGGTGGGCGAGAACCGGATACGGCGCTTCGTGCCGACGGGGTCGACGCCGATCACGGGCGAGTTCGAGATGGCCTCGACGCCGGGCTCCACGATCAGCGCGACCTCGAAGACGGCCTTTCGGTCGGGCTCGTCGAAACAGGGGAAGCAGCGGCGCGCGTCGACGGACTCGAACTGAGTGGTGGCGATGGTCTGGACCTCGCCGTCGACCCCTGTGTAGGTCGAGCGGTAGAAGCCGCGCAGCTTGTCGTTGAGGGTGCCGGTGAAGCGGCAGCTCAGCGTGCACGGACCGGGCGCCAGCTCCGAGTCGGGGCGGAAGATCACCTGCTCGAGCTCGTCGTCGAAGGTCACGGCGCACGGCACGATGGCGCCGTCCGCGGTGGTGACCTCGACGTCGCTCACCGCCAGCTCGGCCGCGTTGAGCGCAATCTGCTCCACCGGCTCGAGGACCTCGATGTCGATGGCGACGGTGCCCGAAAACGTGGCCGACGAGACGTTCGGCTCGATTTCGATGCGGTATGTCTCCGGTTCCACGGTTCGGGGGAGCCGGAAAGCCTCGGAGCCCTGCGCGACTGCAGACGTGCGACCTGGCATCCGGTGAAGGCTACCCGCGGCGCTGCGGGTAGTTTCTCGCTCCGTGCCTGACGATGACGCATCCACCGCCGGCAACGGCGCCCCAACCCCCGGCGAGGGCGACCACGATCTCGACGTGGTGGCCATCGGGTCGCCCCTGCTCGACGTGATCGACATGGTGACCACCGAGCAGGTGGCCGAGCTCGGTCTGGAGAAGGGCTCGATGACGCTCGTCGACCTGGTGACGGCGACCGCCGTGCAGGCACAGATGGGTGCGCCCCGCTTCGTCTCGGGGGGCTCGGTGGCCAATACGACAGCGGGCATCGCCGAGCTCGGCGGCACCGCCGGTTTCGTGGGCGCGGTGGCAGACGACGAGGTCGGGCGCACCTACAGCGAGCATCTCCGGGCCTCGGGCGTCGAGTTCGAGCCGCACGTGAGCGAGACCGCCGCCGGCGATGGCCTGGGCACCGGCCGCTGCATCGTGCTCATCACCGACGACGCCGACCGGACCATGGGGACCTACCTCGGTGCCGCGTCCACCCTCTCGCCCGCGGGTGTGCCCACCTCGTTCGTGGCCCGCGGGTCGGTGGTCCTCCTCGAGGGGTACCTCTGGGACGTGCCCGCAGCCAAGGAGGCGATGCGCCACGCCGCGGCCACGGCGCACGCGTCCGAGGGCTCGGTCGCACTCTCGCTCTCGGACCCGTTTTGCGTCAGCCGCCACCAGCGCGAGTTCCTCGACCTCTTGGTCGACGACGTCGACATCCTGCTCGGCAACGAGGAGGAGCTGACGATGCTCTTCGGGGCGTCGTCGGCCCAGGGTGCCGTCGCCGCCGCCGAGGAAACGGGGCTCCTGGTCGTGATGACCCGCGGCGCCGACGGCGCGCTCGTGCTGACGGCGCGCGGGCCTGAGGAGGTGCCGGCGGTCCCGGTCGACCGCGTCGTCGACACGACGGGGGCGGGCGATCTCTTCGCGGCAGGGTTCCTCTTCGGCCTCACGCACGGGATGGGCCCGGTGGAGAGCACGCGCCTCGGCGGCGTGTGCGCGGCCGAGATCATCTCGCACACCGGGGCGCGGCCCGAAGCGGACCTCACGGTGCTGGCCGCCGCCGCCGGCCTGCTGAACGCCTAGCCGGCGTGCCGTGAGCCTCTCCATCGGCATCGTCGGGTTGCCCAATGTCGGCAAGTCGACGCTCTTCAACGCGCTGACCAACAACGACGTGCTGGCGGCCAATTACCCCTTCGCCACGATCGAGCCCAACGTCGGCGTCGTCGCGGTGCCCGACGCCCGTCTGGCCCAGCTGGCCGCGCTCTACGAGGGCGCGCCGCTCGTTCCCGCCACCGTGACGTTCGTCGACATCGCGGGCCTCGTGCGCGGCGCGTCGCAGGGCGAGGGACTCGGCAATCAGTTCCTGGCGGCCATCCGCGAGACCGACGCCGTCTGCCACGTGGTGCGCGCCTTCCACGACGACGACGTCGTGCACGTGGACGCCCGCGTCGATCCGGCCGGCGACATCGAGACCGTCAACACCGAGCTGATCCTGGCGGACCTGCAGACGGTGGAGCAGCGGCTGCCCAAGCTGGTGCGCGAGGCCAAGGGCAAGGCCGACCTCAAGGCGACGGTCGACGCCGTCGCCACGGCGGAGCGTCTCTTGGCCGACGGGCGCACCATCTCGAGCGCGGCGGCGGCCGGCGAGGTGGACGTGCGCCTGCTCGGCGATCTGCACCTGCTCACCGCCAAGCCGTTCATCTACGTCTTCAACGTGGACGAAGGAGCGCTCGGCGACGTGGCCGCGGCCGCGGCCCTCGCCGCCAGTGTGGCCCCCGCCCCGGCGGTCGTCCTGTGCGCCCAGATCGAGGCCGAGGTGGCCGCCCTCGACCCCGAGGACGCGCGCGAGCTGCTCCACAGCTACGGCCAGGAGGAGTCGGGCCTCGAGCAATTGGTGCACGTGGGCTTCGCCACGCTCGGGCTCCAGACGTTCCTCACGGCCGGCCCCAAGGAGGCGCGCGCCTGGACCATCCACGCCGGCGACACCGCGCCCAAAGCGGCAGGGGTGATCCACACCGACTTCGAGCGAGGCTTCATCAAGGCCGAGGTGATCAGCTTCGACGACCTCATGGCGGCCGGATCGGTGGCGGCCGCCCGCACCGCCGGCAAGGCCCGCATGGAGGGCAAGGACTACGTGATGCGTGACGGCGACGTCGTGGAGTTCCGCTTCAACACCTGAATCGAGGTGGCCCCGAGACGTGGTCTGGGCAGGTGGCCGGCGGCGGCGGTGCGTCGCCCTTTACACCCGCACCGTCCTATAGTATATAAAGTCGATAGTTTTAGTGGTTTATCCGTGGAGGCGCATGAGCGATGTCGGTGAGCACGACCTTTGAACCACGCGTGCTCCACGCACGCGCTCGCCGGGAGTTGGCCGCGGTCAGCCGCTGGGAGGACACAGCGAACGTCTCACGCTCGGGATGGCCCCTTGTGCTCGCCATCGCACCGGAAACGTCGTCCCGCCAGGACCTGGTGACCCACCTCGGGAGCGAAGGGTTCCAGGTCGAGAGCGCGGCGGATACGCGCGAAGGGCTGCGGACCTACGAGCGGACACGACCTGATCTCGTGCTGCTCGAAGCGGCGCTGCCCGAGCAGTCGGGCATCGAGTTGGGTCATGTCTTGCGGTCGTTGGCGCCTGCGCCGGTCATCATCGTCAGCGCGTCGAACGCCGAAGCGGACGTGGTGTCGGGTCTCGAGGTCGGCGCAGCGGACTATGTCTACGCGCCGTTCCGCATGCGCGAGCTGGTGGCGCGCATGCGCGCCATCCTGCGCCGGGTAGTGCCCGGTCCCTCCGACGAGGTACTCAAGGAAGGACCCATCACACTCGACCTGGCGTCTCATGAGGTTCGCGTGAACGGCCGCCCGATCGAACTGGCACGGAGGGAATTCGAACTCCTGCATTTCTTCATGACACATGTCGGACAAGTGGTGACCCGCGAGACGTGCATCGACCGGATCTGGCAGGGGGTCGACCTGTTGGACACCCGCACGCTCGATACGCACGTGAAGAGAATCCGGACCAAGATCGAACCCGATCCCGCACATCCGCGTTATCTCGTCACCTTTCGCGGTGTCGGCTATCGGTTCAACGCAGAACCTCGCCCGACGAACTGACCAACGAACTCGCGGCGGTGCGCCGTCAGCCGTTTGCGTTGGGGCTCGTCACCGAGAACCCCGTCGTGATCTGCTGGCCCTTCGCGTTGAGCACGTACCACAGCCCGCCGTCCTGATCGATGGCCTGACCGGTGACCATGCCGGGTGTGACGTCGAGGTTGTAGGTGTAGAGCGGATGGCCGCCGTAGGAGAGCTGCGTCGAGCCGCCGGGCCGTAGCAGCGTGCCGACCAGTGACGAGTCGACCCCCGTGCCCACGGTGACGGGTCCGGATTTGAGCAGCGGCGGCCACTGCAGCACGCAGCCGTCGTTCAGGCAGGCGCTGTGGGTGGGCGTGTCGGGGACGAAGTCGTAGAGGGTGTCACCGCCGCCGGTGGCGAGGATCGGGCCCTCCGGCGAACGCTGGAGGGTGAGGGTGAGCGACGGGTTGGTGGTCGGCGGGGCGGACAGCGTCGTGATGCCCGAATTGCCGCACGCGCTCAGGATCAGGGCCAGGGCGGCGAGGGCTGCCGGGACGACGGGGGCGGTACGGCGCAGCGTCGCCCGCCTCACGATCCCGCGACGGGGACGGTGGTGCCGAGCAGCCAGCTGATGGACGACAGTGCATCGGCGGTGGTCCAGTTCGGTCCTTGGGGATGGTCGAGGTCGTGGACGCCGCCGACGTCGAGCAGCGACGTCAGCTTCTGGTTGAGCCGGCCCTCCATGTTCGGCGCCGTCGCGTCGACGAAGCGCTCGCGGCCCGAGGCGATTGATCAGGATGTACCCGTCGGTGTGCTCGACGTCGTAGGTGAGCGGTTGCCCGGTCCACCAGTCGTCCTTGGGCGGCTGCTCCTCGGGGACCTTCTGGTACTCGACGCCGAAGGGCTTCCAGAACGACGCGATCTGCGCGGGCGTGCCCGTCCAGAGGTCCCAGTCCGCCCCGAACTCCTTCTCGTAGGCGGCGAGCCGCGCCACCGTGTCGCGGCCGGGGTCGACGGTCGCCTCGACGAACACGACGCGGTGGGCCTGCCCGGCGGCGCGCAGGTCGCGCTGGAGCGAGATGAAGGCACCGGTGACGAGCGGGCACTCGTCCTGGCACAGCGACAAGAAGGGCGCCAGCACCACCACCTTGCCGCGGAGCCCGGCCAGTGACACCGTCTGTCCCTCTTGGTTGACGAGCGCGCTGTGTTGCGGCGTCGGCTCGTTGAGGACGAGGCCCTGGGACGCCGGGGGCGCCGCGGGCGCGTCGGAGCCACAGGCGCCGAGGAGCGCGGCGAGAGCCGCGAGCAGGACGATGATCGTGGCCGTGCGGGGGGAACGCAGGGTCAGGTGTCGTCCTCCCCGGGGGGCAGGAAGGTGAAGGGGAGGTCGGCCAGGGTGATCAGCGTGGAGGCGATCCAGCGGGTGAGGTCGTCGAAGACGGGCGTGATGGTCGTGGTGTCCTCGAGCTGCTGCTCGCTGAAGCGGATGGAACCCTCGTAGGTGGCCTCGGCCGCCCAGCGGTTGGCGGCCTCGGCGTCGGGGCCGCCGTCGTCGGTGCGCACCTGCTCGATGGTGGTCGCGGTGCGGACCAGATCCATGGGCTCGGCCAGCGGGCCGCCGGCGGGCAGGGCCGCCATGACCTTCTCCGTGTCGGGTGCCTCGGCCATGCGCTGCACCCGCAGCGCCACCTCGATGACGACCTCGGGCAGCTCGTCGGGCGGCTCGCCGATCGACCAGCTGCGGTACGCCGTCTGGCTCCAGGTGGGCCAGTCCACCGAGACGTCGGCGCGGACCCGGGGCGGCTGCTCCTCGCCCGGGAGGCTGTAGGAGGTCTCCCACGAGACGTCGCCCAGGAAGACGTCGACCTGGAAGCGCTCCTCGACCGCCTGGCGCTGCAGGAGCGCCCGGTCGAACGAACCGCGGATGGTGCCGATGACGTCGACGAGGAGGTGGTCGAACACGCCGGACGAGGATAGGCCCGCTGCGCCAGGTGCTGGTTTCGCCCCTGGTAGCGGCTCGACGATCGGTCACTGGAACCGAGTGTGGCTGTTACCGTCGGGCGCGTGAGCGGCGTGAGGGAGGGCTCGGTCTGGCTGGAGCGCAGGGTGATCGCCTACGCCCACCAGGGAGGCGCATGGGAGTCGCCGTCGTCGACCCTCCACGCCATCACGCACGCGCTCGAGGTGGGTGCCACCGCCATCGAGCTCGACGTGCACGCCACGGCCGACGGCGAGCTGGTGGTGTGCCACGACGCCACGGTCGACCGCACCACGGCGTCGCAGGGCACCATCGCCTCGCTTCACGCTGGCCGAGTTGCGCGAGATGGACTTCTCGTACTGGTGGATCCCCGGCGCCGACGTGACGCCGGGCCGCCCGGCGGGCGACTACCCCGATCGGGGCCGGGCCCCGGCCGATCGCGACTTCGGGATCGCCACCCTGCGCGAGGTCCTCGAGCACTTCCCCGGCGTGGTGCTCAACCTCGACATCAAGCAGACGGCGCCCGTGGTGGCGCCCTACGAGGAGGCCCTGGCCCGGCTGCTGGCCGAGTTCGACCGCACCGACGACGTGATCGTCGCGTCGTTCCTCGACCCGGCGACCGACGTCTTCCGCCAGCACGCGCCCGCGGTGCCGACCTCGGCGGGCACCGTGGCGACGGCAGAGGCCTGGCGGGCGGTCCAGGCGGGGGAGGACCTGCCCGAGATGGCCGCCGTGGCCTTCCAGGTGCCCGAGCGCCAGGGCGACCTCGTCGTGGTCGACGAGCGCTTCGTGGCGGCGCGCCCATCGTGCGGGCAAGGCCGTCCACGTGTGGACGATCAACGACACCGCGTCGATGGAGCGGCTGCTCGATCTCGGCGTGGACGGGATCATCTCGGACGTGCCCACCGCGCTGTCGGGCGTGCTGGCTGCCCGCGGCGTGGCCTGGGAGGGAAACAGAGTCAGCTAATGGCTAGGCGCCGGCCGGAGTGCGGGCCTGCTCAGCCGCGCCCGGTGGTGGGTGTGCGGCCAGGCGTCGTCAGTCGTGTCCGCCGCGGTCAGCCGCGGCCGCAGTTCGGCTTCTTGCCGTGGTTGGCCTTCTTCTTGGTGCGCAGCTTGCGCTTGACCGTTCGTTTCGACATAAGGGTGAGAGTGTAGACGGGCCGGTGGAGACGGTCCGGTAGCCTCGCACCGATGCGGTCCGGCTGGCTGCTCCGGGACGGGGACGTGGTCTGCGCGCTCGAGATGGCCGAGTCGGCCGCCGAACGCGGCGCCCTGCGGGGCCGGAGCGGCTGCGACGGCGCGCTTCACCTCGAAGGGACCCGGACGGTCCACACCGCAGGCATGAAGTTCGTCCTCGACGTGGCCTTCCTCTCGGGCGACCGCGTCGTCGTGCGGGTGGCCCGGCTCAAGCCCTGGCGCATCGCGGTCGGCGGACGCACGGCCCGCAGCGCGGTCGAGGCCGAGGCGGGGTCGCTCGAGCGCTGGGGCGTCCGGGTGGGCGACCAGCTCGAGGTGCGCGAGGTGCCGAACGGCGCCGTGAGCGACGGACCTTGAGCGAGGCGGGGCGCGGCCGGCTCGTCCTGGTGGCCACGCCGATCGGGAACCTCGGCGACCTCTCCCCCCGGGCGCGCGAGGTGCTCGAGTCAGCCGACCTCATCTGTTGCGAGGACACCCGTCGCACGCGGGCGCTGCTCTCGGCGTCGGGGATCCCGGCGGGAGGAGCCCGGGGCGATCGCCTGCTCTCGCTGCACGGGCACAACGAGGCGGCGCGCGTCGAGCGCGTGGCGGCCGCAGTGGCCGGCGGCGCCACCGTGGCGGTGGTGAGCGACGCGGGCACGCCGGGGATCTCGGACCCCGGTGCCGTGCTGGCGGCCCGCCTGGCGTCGGCGGGCGAGACCGTCAGCACCGTCCCGGGACCGTCGTCGGTTCTCGGCGCGCTCGTCGTGAGCGGGTTGGCCACGGACCGCTTCGCCGTCGAGGGGTTCTTGCCCCGCAAAGGCTCGGCGCGCCGCCAACGCGTCGCCGCGCTGTTGACCGACGAGCGCACGACCGTCGTCCTCGAGGCGCCGGGACGGGTGGGCGCCACCTTGGCCGAGCTGGCCGCCGCCGAGCCCGAGCGTGGCGTCGCCGTGGTGCGGGAGCTGACCAAGCTCCACGAGGAGGTCTGGCGGGGCACGCTGCGTGCCGCCGAGGAAGCGTTCGCCACGCGCGAGGTACGGGGCGAAGTGGTGCTGGTGGTGCAGGGCGCGCCCGCCCCCGATCCGGCCGACGACGCCGCGGTGGATGCGGCCGTGCGGGCGGCGCTGATCGACGACCCCGAGAGCGGTCCGCGCCAGGTGGCCGACCGCGTGGCCACCATGCTCGGCGTGCCGCGGCGACGGGCCTACGAGGCGGCGCTGCGGCTGCGTGACGCGTGAACGTCCACGTCCGGCCGGCCGCGATGCCGCCGGTACGCTACCGGCCGTGCCGCCCTACTACCTGACGACGCCGATCTACTACGTCAACGACGCGCCGCACGTGGGCACGGCGTATACGACGGTCAACGCCGACGCGCTGGCGCGCTGGCACCGGTTGCTGGGGGACGACGTCTGGTTCATGACCGGGACGGACGAGCACGGCGCCAAGATCGTGGAGGCCGCCGAGGCCAACGGCATGACGCCCAAGGAATGGACCGACCTGACCTCGGCTCGCTTCGTCGAGGCGTGGCGGCGGCTCGACATCGCCTACGACGACTTCATCCGGACCACCGAGCCGAGGCACTACGCCGTGGTGCAGGCGTTCCTCCAGCGTGTCTACGACAACGGCTTCATCGAGCTGGCCACCTATTCGGGTCTCTACTGCGTGGCCTGCGAGGACTACTACACCGAGGACCAGCTCGTCGACGGGCTGTGCCCGGTGCACGGCCGCCCGGTGATCGAGATGGAGGAGGACAATTACTTCTTCAAGCTGAGCGCCTTCGAAGAGCGCCTCCTCGAGTACTACGACAGCCACCCCGACTTCGTCCGTCCCGTCTCCAAGCGCAACGAAGCCCTGGGGTTCATCCGCGGCGGCCTGCGCGACGTCTCCATCACGCGCACCTCGTTCACCTGGGGCGTCCCGGTGCCCTGGGACAGCGGGCACGTCTTCTACGTCTGGTACGACGCGCTGATCAACTACCTGACGGTGGCCGGCTTCGGCGGCGACGAAGGCGTGTTCGAGGACCGCTGGGGCGCGGCGCACCACCTCATCGGCAAGGACATCTTGAAGTTTCACTGCGTGTGGTGGCCCGCGATGTGCATGGCCGCCGGCATCGAGCCGCCCTCGGAGATCTTCGTGCACGGCTACCTGTTGATGGGCGGCCAGAAGCTGGGCAAGACCATGATCGCGGCGGGGGTCGCCGGCGAGGGGGACGCGGCCACCCCCGTGCGGGTCAGTGACGTCTCGCCGCTCGCGCTGGCCGACGACTTCGGGGTGGACCCGCTGCGCTACCACCTGCTGCGCGAGGTACCGCTCGGCAGTGACGGCGACTTCTCCTACGAGGGGATCGTGGCCCGGTACAACGCAGACCTGGCCAACAATCTCGGCAACCTGTTGTCGCGGGTGACAACCGTGGTGCACTCGAAGTGCGGTGGCATCGGCCCGGCCTGCGCGCCGGGGAGCGAGCTGGGCACGGTCGCGACCGCGGTGCTCGAGTCCGCCACGGCGGCCTGGGCCCGCTGGGCGCCGCACGAGGCACTCGAAGAGACGTGGCGCCTCATTGGTGCCGCCAACGCGGAGCTCGAGGTGGCCGAGCCCTGGAAGAAGGACCCGGGCCCCGCGGTCGACGCCGTGCTCGGCGACGCGCTGGAGGTGCTCCGCATCGTGGGTGTGCTCGTCGCGCCGGCGATGCCGACCACCGCGCAGGAAGTCTGGCGCCGCATCGGCCTTCCGGGGGACCCCACCGCGGCGCGCCTGCCCAACGCCGCGACGTGGGGAGGGTACGGCGGCGGGACCGAGGTGGTGAAAGGCGACCCGCTGTTCCCCCGGCGCAAGACCTGAGATGGGGTGGTTCGACTCCCACTGCCACGTCCAAGAGGAGTTCGTGCGCGGCGAGGACGAGACGAGTGGCTCAGAGGATGGATACGACGGCCTCGAACCCCTCATGGCCCGCGCCCGGGACGAGGGGGTCGACCGCCTGATCTGCATCGGGACGGGCGTGACGACGTCGGTGCAGGCCGTCGGCGTCGCCCGGGCCACCGCCCGGGAGGAGTCCGCGCCGCGGGCCTGGGCCTCCATCGGGCTGCATCCGCACGAGGCGAGCGAGGGGGTGGACGCCGTCGCGGACCTGCTCGCCGGCGAGCTGGCGGTGGGTGACGGCGCTGTCGTGGCGGTGGGGGAGTGCGGGCTCGACTACTACTACGAGCACTCGCCGCGCCAGGCGCAGCGCGAGGCCTTTGCCGCGCAGATCGCGCTGGCGCACGCGTACGGTCTCGCCCTCGTCATCCACGCGCGCGACGCGTGGGACGAGCTGTTCGACATCGTCACCGCGGAAGGAGTGCCGGCGCGCACGATCTTGCACTGTTTCACTGGCGGTCCCGACGAAGTCGACCGGTGTCTGCGCGCGGGCATGTTCGTGTCGTTCAGCGGCATCGTGACGTTCAAGAACGCGCAGGACGTGCGCGACGCCGCGGCGCGCTGTCCACTCGACCGGTTGCTCGTCGAAACCGACAGCCCGTTCCTCGCGCCGGTGCCGCACCGCGGGCGCACGAACGAGCCGTCGTACCTTCCCTTCGTCGGCCAGGCCATCGCGACGGTCAAGCAGTGCACACTCTCCGATGTAATGGAGCACACGGCCGCGAACGCCGCCATGGTGTTTTCCACAGGCAGGTAATGCACGTGCTGTTGTGTGTAATACGAGAACCTTCTGACCTGGGTGTTTGAGGTAGTTTCTGCAAAAAATGGTCCTCTGATCAGGGCGTTTGCCTAAATATCGCGACCGCCATGCGGTGTGACCTGCGAAAAGAGCGCAGCAAAACGGTTCGCCGCTTTTCTGGTTTGCGGGTGCTGCGATTGGTTATCTAAGTTCTCCAGAAACCCCTCGCCACCCGTATGTCGGCGCGGGTGCACTGAGTCCCCGGAGAAGGGTGGAGCCCTGCGGAACCAGAGCACTGGGGGGAGGCGCCTCGGCGTCGCTGCAATCATTTGCGGCGTACTCTTCGGCGCGCCTCTCCTGTTGTTGCAGAACTCGGCGGCCAGTTCGCCGCGCGTGCAGAGCGCGTCGCGGGCGGTCCATAGCCCGCAGGCGGCGCACGCGAGAGGTGTCGGAAGCTCACGCAACGAGGGTGTGAACCTGCGTTCGCATCTCGTCGCGTATCGAGCACCTGCGACGTCGTCGACGTCGGCGTCTTCTTCGTCGACCACGACAACGGCGCCGGCACCGACAACGACAACCACGACGGCCCCGCCACCGCCACCGACCACCACGACCGCGCCACCGCCGCCGCCCACGACCACCACCACGACCGCGCCGCCACCACCACCGACGAACAGTGAAGAGGGCGACGCCACCTGGTACGCCGCAGCGCCGGACGGTTACTGCGCCAGCCCCACGCTTCCCTTCGGCACGGTGCTCACCGTGACCAACGACGACACCGGCGCGTCGACGACGTGCACCGTCGACGACCGCGAGGACGCGGGCTACCCGCGGGTCGTCGACCTGTCGCCCGAGGGCTTCGCGCAGATCGCAGACACGAGCCAGGGAGTGGTGGAAGTCACAATCTTCTGGTGACCCTCTCCGGCGCCGACATCGCCCAGCTGCTGTCGACGCACGGGATCCGGCCGAGCCGGGCACTCGGCCAGAACTTCGTCGCCGACCCCAACACGGTGCGCCGGATCGCCCGGCTGTCGGGCGCCGGGACCGGCTCCCAGGTCCTCGAGATCGGTGCGGGGCTCGGTTCCTTGACCCTCGCCCTGGCCGAGACGGGGGCCACGGTGGTGGCGGTCGAGACCGACCGCCACGTCGTGCCCGTCCTGCGCTCGGTCGTGGAGCCGGCCGGCGTCGAGGTCGTCGAGGGGGACGCCATGACCATCGACCTGGCCGCTCTGCTGGCGGAGCGGGGTGCCGGCCCCTGGCACCTGGTGGCCAACCTGCCCTACAACGTTGCCACACCGCTGGTGCTGCGGACCTTGGTCCAGGTGCCTGCCGTGGCCCACCTCCTGGTCATGGTGCAACGGGAGGTCGGTGAGCGGATGGCGGCGGCCCCGGGGCAGGAGGCCTACGGCGCCGTGTCGGTGCGCGTCGCCTACTTCGCTCGTGCCGAGGTGGTCGGCCGGGTCCCGGCGTCGGTCTTCATCCCGCGGCCTCGGGTCGAGTCGGTGCTGGTTCGCCTGGAGCGCCGTGCGGAGCCCGCCGTCGATCCGGCCCTCGTCACCTACGAACGGCTGGACGCCGTCGTGCGGGCCGGATTCGCCCAGCGCCGCAAGATGCTGCGGCGGTCCCTGGCCGGCGTCGTCGACCCCGACGCGTTCGAGCGGGCGGGCGTGCGTCCCGACGCGTGGGCCGAGGAGCTCGGCGTGGCCGAGTGGGGCAGGCTGGCGGCGCTGTGACACGACTCCTGGCGCCCGCCAAGCTGACGGTGTCGCTGCGGGTGCGCGGGGTGCGCCCCGACGGCTATCACGAGCTCGACGCCGAGATGGTCACGCTCAGCCTGGCCGACGAGCTGACCTTCGACGAGATCGACGGGACCGACGAGTCCCACGAGACCGACGGCGCCGGTGGGCGCCTCGTCGTCGACGCCGAGCCCGGGACGCGGGCCCACGAGCTGGCGGCCACCGAAGGGAACCTCGTGGTCCGGGCGCTGGCCGCCTGCGGGCGGCAGGCGTCGGTGCGGCTGACCAAGCGGATACCGCTCGGGGGTGGACTCGGGGGCGGCTCGGCCGACGCCGCGGCGGTTCTGCGCTGGGCGGGCTGTGTCGACGCCTCGGTCGCGGCGAGCCTCGGCGCGGACGTGCCCTTCTGCGTGGTGGGTGGCCGGGCGAGGGTCGAGGGGGTGGGAGAGCGTGTCACGCCGCTCCCCTTCGAGTTCCGTGAGTACCTCCTGCTCCTCCCACCCTTCGGCGTCGACACCGCCGTGGTCTACCGGGCCTGGGACGAGAACCCTTCTCACGAGGCGCCCAACGAACTGGCCGCCGCCGCGCTGGTGGTCGAGCCGAGCCTGGCGGCCTGGCGGGACGCGCTCGGCGAGTTGGCCGGCGCCGAGCCGACCCTGGCGGGCAGCGGGTCCACCTGGTTCGTCGAAGTGGACCCGGCCGAGGCGGGCCCGGCCGAAGTGGGCCCGGCCGCGGTGGCCGAACTCCGGGTGGGGGACGAGACCGGCCGCCTGCTCAGGGCGCGCACGGTCCCGGCGGACTGGCAGGGGAATTGAGGAGATCGAACGACTGAAACAGGGGTCTGGCGGGGCCGGCAACCGGAGCGTGGACGCCGGCGGGTGATTCGTGCGCTACTTGCCCGCCCGGCGCTGCCAGCGGGTGGCCTTCAGCATCTTCTTGTGCTTCTTCTTGCGCATCCGCTTGCGGCGCTTTTTGATCAGCGATCCCATGTCGTGCGGCAGGCTAGCGGTCCGGGGCACCGACTGCCAGGTCGCTCCCGGTGCGAGGAGGCAACCAATGGGATTTGAGATCGTCCGTCTCGACCACGTGCAACTGGCCATGCCGCCGGGCCGTGAGGATGAGGCCGAGGCCTTCTACGCAGGTCTTCTCGGCTTGGCACGTGTCCCCAAGCCCGAGCCCCTCGCCGCTCGCGGCGGCTGCTGGTTCACGAGCGGCTCGACCGTGGTGCATCTCGGCGTGGAGGAGGATTTCCGCCCGGCTCGGAAGGCCCACCCGGCCTTCGTGGTCCGCGGGCTGCCCGCCCTGATCACGGCGCTCGAGGCCGCCGGGGCGGCGGTGCGGCCCAACCCTGACGCCGAGCCGGGAGCAGGGGCGTACGTCGACGACCCGTTCGGGAACCGGATCGAGCTGATCGCGGAGTGACGCGAGGCCGGGCGCGAGTTGCGGGAGGGAGGCACCGGCGGGGGCGGCGTCGGATCCAGCCGCCCCCGCCGGCGGGATCGGTGGTGAAAGTGGCGATCTCCCAATCCACCGGGGGTACGGGCAGTCTGCGCCGGTCAGCTGGGTCCGACGTGGGGGTTCTCTGAAGAAACGAAGAAATCGCCGGCCGCTGCCGGATCACATCCTCGCCGGGGCTCCTCGATCAGAGGCCGAAATCGGTCTTGGTCTCCGACCAGATCCGCTTCTGCGTGTAGTGCTCGGAGCCACACTTCGCACACTCGGCCAGTTGCGCCTTCATCTCCAGCCACTGTTCGCTTTGTCCCGCGACCATGTCTCGGTCTGCCGTCGTGCCGGCGAGGACGGGCCCGGTGACTCGTAGCCACGTGGTCCTCCAGATGAAGTTGCCGGCCCAGAGACAATGTGGTGCTTCGTGTAGTACCGAGGCATGACCCAGCTATAGCCACACTGTGTGCAGGTCCGTCGAACCTGCGGCCGAACCAGTGCCCGCACGAATCCGCCCACGCCCACGACAACCACTGTACGGATCTCGAGTGGAGAGTCGAGGGTCGGTCGACTACTCGTCCAGCCTCGGCTCGATGACGTCCTCGGCGGGGACCTCTGTCTCCTGGTGCGCTGCAGGGCTTCGTCGGAGTCGTTCTCGAGGTGTCGAATGTCGTCGTCGCCCTCAAGTGCGTCTCGGGACATGCGCGCATGGTATCCGCCTCGGCACGAGAACGAACGGTCGTCGACCGGCGGATGGACTAGTCGTCGGGCGCGGCGACGGTGGGCAGGTGCATCGACATGCGCGCACCGCCGGCGGGGTCGTTCTCGGCCGTGATCGTGCCGCCCTCGCCCTTGACCACCTGGGCGACGATGGCCAGCCCCAGGCCAGAACCGGGCAGCCCGCGGGCGGCGGGCGAGCGGTAGAAGCGGTCGAAGATGTGGGGGAGGTCCTCCGCCGCGATGCCCGGACCATGGTCGTGCACGACCACCACCCCGTCGCGGCACAGGACCGAGACCGACTGTCCGGGGGGACTCCACTTGCGCGCGTTGTCGAGCAGGTTGCCCACCGCGCGGCTGAGCCGGTCGGGATGCGCCTCGACCCAGCAGGGGGAGGCGTCGAGCTCGAACGTCACGTCCTTGGCCCGCCCGTGCGTGTTCTGCACCGCGACGGCGTCGCGCACGAGCAGGTCGAGGCGGAGGGCCTCCGGTCCGGCCGGCTGCTGGTCTCCTCGTGCGAGCTCGGCGAGGTCGCCGACGAGATCCGTGAGCTCTTGGAGCTGCACCAGCACGTCGTCGACGAGGACGTTGCGGTCCTCTTCGCTCAGCTCGTCGACGCGGCGGATCACCTCGAGGTTGGTGCGCAGGCTGGTGAGGGGCGTGCGCAGTTCGTGCGAGGCGTCGAGGACGAGCTGACTCTGGGCCCGGCGCGAGGACTCGAGCGCCTCGAGCAGGCGGTTGAACGTGCGGCGCAAGCGGCCCAGCTCGTCCTGGCCACCCGGGGTGAGGCGGCGCGTGACGTCGGTCGTCTCGGCCAGGTCCTCGACGGTGTGCGTGAGGGAATTGAGTGGGACCAGCGCGGTGCGGGCGACGAGCCACCCCAGCCCAACGGCGAGCAGCACGCCGATGAGGGCGACTGCCCCCAGCAGGAGGGCAAGCTTCTTGAGCTCCGAGCTGACGTTGAGCAACGTTGCGATCTGCAGCGCACCGCCGTCGACGAGGACGCCCGACGGAACTTGCGCGTTGGCGGGCAGGTGCTCGACGTACTCCCGCATCTCGCTGCCATCGACGATGACGGTCGTGAAGAAGGGGGGAGCGAAGTTGTTCGCCACGAGCCGGACCTGTCCCGTCACCGGCAGCCCGCCTCCGGAGACGACGGCGCCGTTGGGTTCGATGACCTGGCCCAGGGTGGCCGTCGTGGAGCCGATCTCGCCGCCGGCCAGGATCTTCTGCGCGGCGGCGGTCAGCGAGTTGTCGGCCGCCTGCAGCAACGTGTTGCGCGCCACGAAGAAGGCGGCGAAGGACGCGGCGAGCACGGCCACCACCACGGCGACGGTCGTCGCCAGGACCAGGCGCGTCCGGATGGTCACGCGCTCACCCGTCCCGCAGCACGTAGCCCACGCCGCGCACCGTCTGGATGCAGCGGGGCTCGCCACCCTCCTCGAGCTTGCGGCGCAGGTAGCCGACGTACACGGCGAGGGAGTTCGTGCCCGAGTCGAAGTCGAAGCCCCAGACCCGGTTGAGCAGGACCTCGCGGGTGAGCACTTGGCGCGGGTGGCGCAGGAACATCTCGAGCAGGTCGAACTCGATGCGCGTCAGCGCGAAGGTGCGCTCGCCCCGCTGGCCCTCGCGCGTCGAGAGGTTCAAGGCGAGGTCGCCGACGCGCAGGAGCCCGCCTTCGCCCTCGAAGCGGCGCCGCAGGAGCGCACGCAGCCGGGCCAGCAGCTCGGCCAACGCGAACGGCTTGACGAGGTAGTCGTCGGCCCCCGCATCGAGGCCCTGCACCCGGTCGTCGACGGCGTCGCGTGCGGTGAGCATGAGGACAGGCGTGTCGTCGCCGGCCGCCCGCATGCGGCGGCAGACGCTCAGCCCGTCGAGATCGGGCAGCCCCAGGTCGAGGACCAGTGCGTCGGGCGGCGTCTGCGCCAGTGCCTCGAGTGCCTCGCCGCCCGACGCCACGGTGGTCACGTCGTAGCCCTCGAGGCGGAGCGCCCGGTCGATGGAGCGGCTGACGGCGAGGTCGTCGTCCACGACCAGGATGCGCACGACCCAGAAGCTACTGCCGGGTTTCTTCCGGGCTCGGCCGCGGCGGGCCTAACCTTGCGCGGGCACTCGCCTCGGTCCGGGGTAGTTCAATCGGCAGAACGTCGGCCTTTGGAGCCGGATGTTGGAGGTTCGAGCCCTCCCCCCGGAGCGCCGACTCCTCAGCGACCGGCAGCCTCGTCCTGCTCGGCCAGCTGCGCCAGGTACTCGTTGTAGGCAGCGAGCTCGGCGTCCTCCGTCTCCTGCTGCT
Source organism: uncultured Acidimicrobiaceae bacterium (assembly GCA_963736225.1). Lineage (GTDB taxonomy): Bacteria > Actinomycetota > Acidimicrobiia > Acidimicrobiales > RAAP-2 > Bog-473. The sequence continues at coordinate 714,641 of CAVTOF010000005.1, forward strand.
CTCGAGCGGCGGGGTCGGCTGCGGCAGCGTTCGTCGAGGTCGCGCGCGGCGCCGGCCGATGTCGGGGCCGCACCGGTCCGGCCGCCGGACACCGTTGTGGGCGGCTGCGGGCGGCGTCTCCTCCTCGGCCCCCTCGTGCACGAGGCGCCACCACATGTAGACCGCGTACACGGCGAAGAGCGGCCATTCGAAGACATAGGCCCACGAGAGGCTGTTCCCGTCGAGGGCGCGGGTGATCTGCCAGACGCACAAGGCCATGAAGCCGGGAACGACGATGAGGAGGACCGCGTGCAGCTTGAGGGCGCGGCGCGAGAACCAGACGCGCCGGTCCATCAGCCCTCGAGGGAGAGGAATTCGCGGATGATGGCTGCGAGCTCGAGCGGGCGATCGCCCTGCACGCTGTGGCCGGCGCCCTCGACGCCGATGACCGTCGCCGACGGCTGGCGGCGCACGAGTTCGGCGACGTCGTCGTCGTCGACCACCGACCAGGCCAGGCCGCGCACGAGCAACACCGGAACGGTGAGCCGCGACACCGCATCCCACAGGCCGCCGAACTCGGGGTGGGCGCCGGGGCCGGCGGGATCGGCGCGGAAGCGGGCGTAGCGCCAGACCCAGCTGCCGTCCTCGCGCTGGACCACGTTGTGCAGGATGCCGCGGCGCAGCGAGGACTCGCTGCGGCCGGGGTTGTGCTCGATGGTGCGCGCCAGCAGGTCCTCGAAGCTGTCGAAGCTGGCCGGGCCGTTGACGAAGTTGGTGATCGGCGTCGCCTTCTCAGCGTTGACGCCAGGCGTCACGTCGACGAGCACGAGCTTGCGGACGAGCTCGGGAGCGTGGTCGGCCAGCGCCAGCGACGAGACGCCACCGAGCGACATCCCGACGACGCCGCGTGCCTCGGGCGCGAGCGCCGCGACCACCGTGGCGAGATCCCGCCCGTTGGAGGTGGCGGAGATGGAGCCGTCCGGGACCGCCGTCGGAATGGCCATGGCCGGGCAGGTCCACGGCGAGGAGCGGACGCCCGAGCGCCAGCGCGCACGGTGTCCCAGGTGTGTGCGTTCTGTGCGCCGCCGTGCGACCAGCACCACTTCGGGCGGACCACTGCGGGCGCCCCAGAGCAGGCTGGAGACCTGCCGGCCGGGGTCGACCTCGACCGCGACGCGCTGCACGTCGGGCGGGCCGCCGTAGGGGATGCCGTACTCCGAGGCGTTCTCGTGGAACAGACCGAATTCGTCGTAGGGAATCAGCTCCGGCACGCCATGAGTGTCCCATACGCCCGCCCGCCGTCCCGGCGGGCTAAGAATGCGCCCGTGCCCGAGCGCCGTCTCTCCGCCGTGGTCCTGGCCGCCGGTGAGGGCACCCGCATGCGCTCCGAGCGACCCAAGCCGCTGCACCTCCTGTGTGGTCGGCCGATGATCCTGCACGTGCTCGATGCCATGGCCGAGATCGACGTGCGGAGGGTCGTCGTGGTGGTCGGTCACCGCGGCGAATGGGTCACCAAGACCCTCGTGCAGCATGCGCCGCCGAGCATGCAGATCGAGTTCGTCGAGCAGCTGACGAGGACGGGCACGGGCGATGCGCTGGCCGTCGGCCTGACGGGTTTGCCCGACGACGATGACGACGAGGTCGAAGACGTCGTGGTGCTGCCCGGAGACACGCCGCTGCTGCGGCCCCAGACGTTGGCGCTCCTCGTCCGGGCGCACCGCACCGAGGACGCGGGGGCCACGGTGCTCTCGGCCGAGGTGGAGAACCCCATGGGCTACGGCCGTGTGGTCCACGGCAAGGACGGCGCGGTGACCCGGGTGGTGGAGGAGGCGGACGCCACCGAGGACGAGAAGCTGATCGACGAGGTGAACACCTCCATCTACTGCTTCCGGCGGAGCATCCTGGCGCCGACATTGCGCCGGCTCAGCCCGGCCAACGCCCAGGGCGAGTACTACCTGACCGACGCGATCGGTGTGTTGCACAGCGCCGGCTACACCGTCCGCTCGCTGGTCCTGCCCGACTCCATGGAGGCGGCCCAGGTCAACGACCGCGGCCAGTTGGCCATCGCGGAGGCCGAGCTGCGCGACCGCATCAACGAGCGCTGGATGCGGCGGGGCGTGACCATGTGGGATCCCGAACGCACCTACGTGGACGCCGAGGTCACGCTGGCGTCGGACGTCTCCCTGCTCCCGGGGGTCATCCTGCGCGGCGCGTGCCGGATCGGGGCCGGCGCCGAGATCGGGCCCAACGCCGTGCTCACCGACACCACCGTCGGTGAGGGAGCCGTGGTGGGCGAGTCCGTGTGCACCCGGGCGACGATCGGTGACGGCGCACGCGTCGGCCCCTACAGCGTGCTCGAGCCCGGGGCCGAGGTGGCGGCCGGCGACGTGGTGGCCCCGCACGACGTGGTGCGCGGTCCCGGGGCCTGAGCCGGGAGCCTGAGGTGGGAGCCTGAGCCTGAGCCTGAGCCTGAGGTCGAGCCAAGGCGCTGCGGCGACGGCCGGGCACTGAGGCGAGCCGATCGATGCCCGAGCCGCACACGAGCCGAGACGGGGCGAACGGCGGGGCAGTAGCGTTGCGGACTGTGGAGCTGATCCCGCGTCGACGGTTGGAACTGGTCTCAGGGCGTGCACATCCGGCGCTCGCCCATGACATCGCACGCCACCTGGGTGTCGAGCTCGGGCAGGCAAACCTGCGGGAGTTCGCCAACGGCGAGATCTACTGCAAGTACGACATCTCCATCCGCGGCTGCGACGTGTTCATCATCCAGACGCACGCCTCCCCGGTGAACGACTCGCTGATGGAGCAGCTCATCATGATCGACGCCGCCAAGCGCGTGTCGGCGAAGCGCATCACGGCGGTGTGCCCCTACTACGGCTACTCGCGCCAGGACCGGAAGTCGACGGGGCGCGAGCCGATCACGGCCAAGCTGGTGGCTGACATGCTCTCGGCGGCGGGCGCCGACCGGGTGGTGAGCGTCGACCTGCACTCGGGTCAGATCCAGGGATTCTTCGACACACCGTTCGACCACTTGGTGGCGGCACCGGTGCTCGAGGCCTACATGAAGGAGCACTTCGGCGACGACGTCGTGGTGGTGGCCCCCGACGCCGGCCGGGTGAAGGTGGCCGAGCGCTACAGCCAGCACCTGGGGTGCGACTTGGCGCTCGTCTACAAGACGCGGCCGCGCGGCACCTACAACGAAGTGCAGGCGCGCCACGTCATCGGCGACGTCGAGGGTCGCCACTGCGTGCTCATCGACGACATGATCGACACGGCCGGGACGATCTGCGCCGGGGCCGAGCTGCTGGCCGAGGCCGGGGCGTCCGAGATCTGCGCCATGGCCACCCACGGCCTGCTGTCGGACCCCGCGGTGGACCGCCTGAAGGCGTCGCCGATCTCACGGGTGGTGGTGACCGACACGCTGCCCGTGGCCGAGGACCGCATCTTCGACAAGCTCGAGGTGCTCTCGGTGGCCAAGATCATCGCCGACGCCATCGACGCGGTCTTCGAGGACACCTCGGTCTCCGAGCTCTTCGGCGGGGACAACCTGGTCTAGGGGTGCGTGGCGCCGGGTTCACGGCGCCGGGCCATGGCACCAGGGTCGGGGACAGTGCTCCTGGGGACAGGCGCTCCCGGACGGGGCTCCGGGACTGCGGCTCCGGGACTGAGGCCGGTGGGTCGCTGTCGCGCCGGGCGGCTACGCTGGTGGGCCGTTCGCCGGAGGCCAATCGCCGTCCGCGCACGCCGTTCTTGCCACCACGAGGAGATCCGTCATGGCCGAAGTCGTACTTGCTGCCGAGGTTGGGCGCCCCCTGGGCTCGCGCGCCGTCCGCCGGCTGCGTCGGGAGGGGAAGATCCCCGGTGTCATCTACGGCCACGGCACTGACCCGGTGCCCGTGGCGGTCGGCGCCCGCGAGCTGCGGGTGGCCCTCAACAGCGAGGCCGGGGCCAACCAGCTTCTCTCGCTCGACACCGGATCGGGCACCTTCTTGACGATTGCCCGCGAGATGCAACGGCACCCCGTCGCGCAGACGGTCACCCACGTCGACTTCGTGATCGTGCGCCGCGACGAGGTCATCAGCGCCGACGTCCCCATCACGGTGGTGGGCGAGGCGATCGAGGTGCATCACGGCGATGGACTCGTGGAGCAGCAGATGTTCACGCTCCCGATCAACGCGCTCCCCTCCGACATCCCGACGGCGATCGAAGCGGACGTCGAGCGGGTTGACCATCGGCGGGCAGGTCCGGGTCTCCGACCTCGTGCTGCCACCCGGCGTCACCACGGACGTCGAGCCCGAATCGACCGTCGTCGTAGGTCAGCCGCCACGGGTCGTCGTGGAGGAGGCAGCGGAGGGCGAGGGCCTCGAAGGAGCAGCCGAGGGAGAGGCAGCGGCGGCCGAGCCGGGCGCGGAGGCATCCGAGGCCACGTCCGAAGAGGGCTAGGCACTGCGTCGGCCCTTTGCCCGGTCCGAGCGCCAGGGCACACCGGCGGACTTGCTCGTCGTCGGGCTGGGCAACCCGGGAACGGAGTTCGCCGGGAGCCTGCACAACGCGGGCTCCGACACCGTGGAGCTATTGGCCGAGCGGCACGGCGCGTCCTTGCGCGCCGAGAAGGGTGTGGCGGCGCGGGCGGCCGTCGTCACTCTCGGGCGGCCGGCGGGTGGCGCTCGCGGTCCCGACGACCTATATGAACGAGTCCGGGACCGCCGTGCGCGCGCTGGCCCGCCGCTACGGGATCACCGATCCGGCGACCATCGTGATCGTGCACGACGAGCTCGATCTGCCGCCGGGCACCGTGCGCCTCAAGGCAGGCGGCGGCCTGGCCGGCCACAACGGGCTGCACTCGGTCCAGTCGCATCTGCACTCCGGGGACTTCCTCCGGGTGCGCATCGGCGTCGGCAAGCCTCCGAGCGCGGCGCAGGGCGCGTCGCACGTCCTGCGCCGGCCGCCCAAGGCGGTGCGCGAGATTCTCGCCACATCCGTGTCGGTCGCGGCGGACGCGGTGGAGCGCATCGCCGCCGACGGCATCGACGCGGCGATGGCATGGTGTCACGCGCTGCCCGACCTGATGGCGCCGAGATGACGACCGCCCCCACGCACACCGTGCCGACTGGATCCGCCGGCGCGCTGGCCGCCGTGCCGCACCTGTTGCGGACCGATCCCGTCCTGGCCGCAGTCATCGGCGCGGCTGATGCCACCGTCGCCGTCCCCGAAGCAGCCCAGGCGGTGGTCGTCGCCGCACTGGCGACCTTCACCCAGCGCGCCCCCCTGGTCGTCGTCACCGCCACCGGGCTCGATGCCGAGCGCATCGGCGACGACCTCTCCTGCCTCATCGCCGCGGCCGAGACCAACGAGACCCGTGTCGTCGGGGCGCTCAGCGGTCCGGTGGTGGTGCTCCCGGCATGGGAGACGCTGCCCTTCGAGCGCGTCAGCCCCGAGGTCGAGACGATGGGGCGGCGCCTGGCCATCCTCGATGCGCTGACCGGAGCAGGTGACGGCGTGCTCCCTGCGCCACGGGTGATCGTCGCGCCGGTGCGCGCGCTGCTCCAACGGCTCGGCCCTCTGGGCGTCACCGCGCCCGTGGTGGTGCGGCCCGGCGACCAGCTCGAGCTCGATGCGCTCCTCCCCGAGCTGGTCGCCCGCGGGTACCGGCGCGAGCACCAGGTCGAGCACCGCGGTGAGTTCGCGGTGCGCGGTGGCATCGTCGACGTGTTTCCCTCGACGGCGGACGAACCCGTCCGCATCGACTTGTGGGGCGACGAGGTCGACCGTCTGACTGCGTTCTCCGTCAGCGACCAACGCTCCTCGGGCGACCTCGACGCAGTCGCCATCTACGGATGCCGCGAGCTCGTGCTCACCGAAGAGCTGCGGTCCGCGGCGGAGCGCTTGCCGGCGCGCCGGCCGTGGGGCACGGCGATCTGGGACCGCCTGGCCCGCGGCGACCAGTTCGACGGCATGGAGTCGTGGTTGCCCTTCGTGGAGTCCACCGAGCGCGTGCTGCCGGACCTGTTGCCGGCGGCCGGCCAGGTGTTCCTCGTCGAGCCGCGGCGGATCAGGGACCGGGGCATGCAACTCCTCGACGAGGAGGCGGCACTGGCCGAGACGCTGGCCGCCACCTGGGGGGCCTCGGAGGGCGAGGACGACGCCTTCCCGCGACTACACGTCCCCTTCGAGCGCCTGTTGCGCGACTGCCCGGCCCCGGTGACGACGATGCCGCCCGTCCCCGAAGGGCCGAGCGTCCCGGCCCTGGGCGTGCAGCGGTTCGACCCGGTCGCAGGAGATCCGGCGCGACTGGCCGCCGGGGTGACCCGGCTCGTGGGTGAGGGATTCTCGGTCACGCTGTGCGCCTCCACCGGCCCGGGTGCGGCTCGGCTGGCCGACACGCTGGCCACCAACGGCGTCCACGCACCGCTCCTCGACGCTGGCGCCTGGCACACCGGGCGCCTCGGTGGTGGTGGCGCCGCTCACCAACGGGTTCATCCTCCCCGGCGCCTCGGTCGCGGTGCTCTCGGAGACCGACGTCACCGGCCGGCGCGTGCCTCACCGCCGCGCCCGGCCGCGGGCGCGCGCGGCCGACGGCTTCTTCGACGACCTCGAGGTGGGCAGTTTCGTCGTCCATCGCCAGCACGGGGTCGCGCGCTTCGACGGCGTGACGACGCGGACCATGGGCGGCACGACGAGGGATTACCTCATCCTGCAGTACCGCGGTTCGGACCGCCTGTATCTGCCGGTGGAGCAGATCGAGGCCATCACCCCCTACACCGGCGGCGAGTCCCCGACGCTCTCGAAGATGGGCGGGGCGGACTGGCAGCGAACACGGGCCCGGGCGAGGGCCGCCGCCGGCGAGATCGCAGCCGAGCTGGTCGACCTGTACCGGCGCCGCCTGGCCGTCGAGGGCCATGCGTTCGCCGCCGACACGCCGTGGCAGACGGAGATGGAGTCCTCGTTTCCTTTCATCGAGACCGACGACCAGCTCAAGGCGATCGCCGACGTCAAGGCCGACATGGAGGAACCGCGGCCCATGGACCGGCTCGTGTGCGGCGACGTCGGTTTCGGAAAGACCGAAGTCGCCATCCGCGCCGCCTTCAAAGCGGTCCAGGACGGCACCCAGGCCGCGGTGCTCGTCCCCACGACCCTGTTGGCCAGCCAGCACGCACAGACCTTCGCCGACCGCTACGCGCCCTACCCGGTGCGCGTCGAGCTGCTCAGCCGCTTCCTCTCACCGGCGCAGCAGCGGGCGGTGGTGCAGGGGCTGGCCGACGGCAGCGTGGACGTGGTCATCGGAACCCATCGCCTCCTGACCCAGGACGTCGTCTTCAAGCGGTTGGGCCTCCTCGTCGTCGACGAGGAGCAGCGATTCGGCGTCACCCACAAGGAGGCCGTGAAGCGGATGGCAGAAGGTGTCGACGTGCTGACCTTGACCGCCAGCCCCATCCCGCGCACGCTGGAGATGGCCCTGACGGGCATCCGCGACCTCAGCATGGTCAACACGCCGCCGGCGGACCGTCGCCCGATCCTCACCTACGTCGGCGAGCAAGACCCCTCTGCGGTCAGCGAGGCGTTGCGGCGCGAGCTCCTGCGCGAGGGCCAGACCTTCTACGTGCACAACCGCGTGTCGGACATCGACCGGGTCGCCCGAGAGCTGCGCGACCTGGTGCCCGAGGCGCGGATCGCCATCGCACACGGGCAGATGGACGAGGGCAGCCTCGAAACAGTGGTCCTGGACTTCTGGGAGCGCCGCTACGACGTCTTGGTGTGCACCACCATCATCGAGTCCGGCATCGACATGCCCTCGGTCAACACGCTGATCGTCGACCGGGCCGACCTGCTCGGACTCGGACAGCTGCACCAGATCCGCGGGCGGGTCGGGCGGAGCGGGCAGCGCGCCTACGCCTATCTGTTCCACCCGGCAGACCGGGTGCTGTCCGAGCAGGCCTTCGAGCGTCTCCGTACCATCGGCGAGCACACCGAGCTGGGCTCGGGGTTCAAGATCGCCATGCGTGACCTCGAGATCCGCGGCGCGGGCAACATCTTGGGCGCCGACCAGTCCGGACACATCGCGGCGGTCGGCTACGACCTCTACGTCCAGCTGGTCGCGGAGGCCGTGGCCGAGGCCAAGGGAGAAGCCCGCCCCACGCCGCCGAGCGTGTCCATCGACGTCCCGGGGGACGCGCACCTCCCGAAGGACTACGTGGTGGCCGAGGATGCCCGGCTCGAGGCGTACCGCCGCCTCGCCGGGGCCGGCACGCTCGCCGACGTCGAGGACATCGGTGCGGAGTGGTTGGACCGCTACGGCCCGCTGCCGCCACCGGCCCTGGGTCTCCTGGCGCTGGCACGCCTGCGCGCCAGCGCGCTGGAGCGCGGGATCACCCAGATCGCCATGAGCTCGGTGCGGCCCGGAGGGACCCGCCAACCGGTGGTCCGGGTGGCGCCCGTGGCGTTGCCCGCCAGCGCACAGGTGCGTCTGCGCCGCTTGGCACCCGGTGCGTCGTACCGGGAGGACTCGGCGCAGCTCCTGGTGCCCATCACCAACGGGGACTCCCCGGCCGACACGGTGCGCGGTGTCATCGAAGGGCTGTTGCCAGTGGGCGATGCGGGCCGTGACGGGGACACCTTGTAACATGCGCGGCTCGTGAAGCGGCTCATCGTCCTCCTCGTCCTTCTGGGCGGCGGTCTCGCCGCGGCGGCCTTCGCGGTGCCCACCAACGCGGCTGTCGTGAACGGCACGGCCATCAGCCAAGGGTCCCTCAACTCGGACGTCACGGCGATCTCCAAGTCAGCGGACTACCAGTGCTATCTGAACTCGCAGGCGTACCTCTCCTCGGGCGGCGGTCAGCTTCCCCCGCTCACCGGCGCCGGCACGAGCCAGAACGCCGGCGACAACCCCACGGCCACCACTGGCTTCGTCGCCAACTACCTCGACAGCGAGATCACCCGCGTGATCGTCCAGCAGCAGGCGGACCGCCACCACATCACGTCGACGGCGGCGGATCTCGCCCGCGCCCGCACCGCGTTGGAGACCCAGATCTCGAGCATCATGTCCGAGGTCTCCCAGACGGCCGAGGCTCAGAATCCCCACTACACCTGCAGCCTCACCGGGCAGGCGCTCACCGGTGCGGAGGTCCTCAACACCATGCCGGCCTCCTTCGTGGACCAGCAGGTCCAGTTCGTGGCCAACGTCCTGGCGCTCCAAGACGAGCTGTCGGGTATCAACTCGAGCACGGCCGACCTCCAGCGCTACTTCGAGGCGCACCACTCCGAGTTCGACACGGTGTGCCTCACCGTGGCTGTCTATACGAGCGAGGACGCCGCCTCGGCAGCGGCCGCGCAGGTGGCATCGGGGACGCCGTTCTCCCAAGTCGTGTCGTCGGCGCCGCAAGGTGGGCCCCAGGGCTGCATGGTGCTGTCCGACGTCGTGAGCGAGCTCCCGGCCGACGCCCAGGTCGGGAGCCTCGCCACCGGGACCGTGTCGGCACCGATCGAGGACAACGGCTCGTGGGTGCTGCTCGAGTTCACCTCCAGGGCCCCGACGTCCTTCGCCAAGGCGAAGACCTCTGTGACCCGCGCCGTCGGTCTGGTGAAAGAGGACGTTACCCAGGCCGCGCTGCATGCCGCCGCCAGTCACTCGTCGGTCAGCGTCAACCCGCGCTACGGCGAGTGGCAGCCGAGCGAAGCCGGCATCCTCGTGCCCTTCACTCCGGAGACGTCCAACGTGTTGAACGCATCGGCCAACCAGCCGCAGGCGACGCCGGCGGCCGCGCCGGCCAGCCCGATCAACGGCTGACCGTGTCGACCCGCCCCCACGTCACCGTGGTGGGCCTCGGGCCCGCCGGACCCGAATTCCTGGCGCACAACGCTGTCTCGCTCTTGTCCTCTCCGCACGGCTACGTGCGGACCGCCCGCCACCCCGCCGCGGCGTCGTTCGGACCACGACGGTCCTTCGACCACCTCTACGAGTCCGGCGCCACCTTCGAGGAGGTCTATGCCGCCATCGTCGAAGAGCTGATCGCAGCGGCGACGGCGGTGGCACCCGAGCCCGTCGTCTATGCCGTGCCCGGCTCGCCGCTCGTCGCCGAACGCACGGTCGAGTTGTTGCGCGCGGACGAGAGGGTCGACGTCACTGTGCTCCCGGCTCTGTCGTTCCTCGACCTGGCGTGGGCCGCCCTCGGGATCGACCCGGTGGTGGAGGGCGTTCGTCTGGTGGACGCGAGTGCCGTCGGTGCGGTCGCGCTCGAACCCGGCCCGCTCCTGGTGGCCCAGTGCTGGTCCCGGCTCGTGCTCTCGGACGTGAAGCTCGCGCTCGACGATGCAACGACCGCCCCGCCGCGGCCGGTGATCCTGCACCACCTCGGGCTCCCCGACGAGATCGTCGTCCCGGTCGACTGGTGGGAGCTCGACCGGACGATCGAGCCCGACCACCTGACCTCGCTCTATATCCCTGCGGGGACGTTGTCGTTCCCGGGGGTGCGGGTGCGGGTGCCGGTGCGGATGCCGGTGCCGGCGCGGATGCCGGCGCCGGCGCGGATGCCAGTGTGGACGCGGGCCGGGCGGTGGCGAACCTCGTGACGCTGATGGACACCCTGCGCGAGTGCTGCCCGTGGGACCGGGCGCAGACGCACGCGTCGCTGATGCCGCACCTCGTCGAAGAGTCCTACGAAGTCCTCGATGCGCTCGGCGCACTGGCCGCACTCGGTGGCGCGGGTGAGCCAGGCGAGGCGCGCGGGCTGACCGGCAGGGAAGACGCCTACGTTCATCTCCAAGAGGAACTGGGCGACCTGCTGTTCCAGATCGTCTTTCACGCGCGCGTGGCCGACGAGGTCGGCGCATTCGATCTGGCCGACGTGGCACGCACGGTGCACGACAAGCTGGTTCATCGACACCCGCATGTCTTCGGCGACCTCACGGTCGACGGTCCGGATCAGGTCGTGCAGAACTGGGAGGACATCAAGAAGTCCGAGAAGGGGAGGCGCAGCGTGACCGAGGGCATCCCGGCGGCGCTCCCTGCCCTCATGCTCACGACGAAGCTGGCCCGCAAGGCACGCTCGATCGGGCTGGATCCCGCCCCGGCGATGGGCGCCTCGGTCGTCGGCGACCTCGCGTCGCTCGAGGAGCGGGCATCTCGCCAAGAACCGCACCCCGACGACCCGTTGTGGAGTGAGGAAGACGAGGTCGTCCGCCAGGTAGGCGATGTGCTCTTCGCGGTCGCGACCCTGGCCCAGCGCGTCGGCGTCGACGCGGAACAAGCGCTGCGCGAGCACGCGTTGTCGCTGCCGCGCGGAGATCCTCGAGGCAGAAGGCGTCCCCGATCAGGAGAATCGCAACCGCTAGTCTTGGCTCCCGGTGTCGCACCAGGGAAGACGCCAAGGAGAGACGTCGTGAGCAGCATTGAGCACGTGATCGGGCGTGAAGTCCTCGACTCCCGCGGGAACCCGACCGTCGAAGCAGAGGTGTTGCTCGACTCGGGCGCACGTGGTCGCGCCATCGCGCCGTCGGGTGCGTCCACGGGAACCCGGGAGGCGGTCGAGTTGCGCGACGGCGGCGCCCGCTATTCGGGCAAGGGCGTCCTCCGGGCGGTTGGACACGTCAACGGCGAGATCGCCGAAGCGGTCTGCGGTCTCGACGCGCTCGATCAGCGCGCGGTCGATTTCGCCATGATCGACCTCGACGGGACGCCGGACAAGGGCCGCCTCGGGGCGAACGCCACGCTGGCCGTGTCCTTGGCCACGGCGAAGGCCTCGGCCGACGACCTCGAGGTGCCCCTCTACCGCTCGATCGGGGGGGCGAACGCGCACGTGTTGCCCGTCCCGATGTTGAACGTGCTCAACGGGGGCGCGCACGCCGACAACTCCGTCGACTTCCAGGAGTTCATGCTGATGCCGATTGGGGCCGCGTCGTTCTCCGAGGCGCTCCGCTGGGGGAGCGAGAGTTATCACGCGCTGCGCTCCCTGCTGGCGCAGCGCGGCCTGTCGACCGCGGTCGGGGACGAGGGCGGCTTCGCGCCCGATCTTCCGCAGAACGAGGACGCGGTAAAGCTGTTGCTCGAGGCCATCGAGGCGGCCGGGCGGGTCCCGGGGGAGGAGATGGCGTTGGCACTCGATCCCGCCACGAGCGAGCTGTGGAAGGACGGCGCGTACGTGCTCGCAGGCGAGGGCCGGACCCTGACGCCGGCCGAGCTCGTCGACTACTGGGTGGACCTCGTGGACCGCTATCCGATCGTCTCCATCGAGGACGGGATGGCCGAAGAGGACTGGGAGGGCTGGGTGGCTCACACTGAGGCACTGGGCGACCGGATCCAGCTCGTCGGGGACGACGTCTTCGTCACCAATGCGGAGATCCTCGAGCGCGGCGTGTGCGAAGGCGTCGCGAACGCCATCCTCATCAAGCTCAACCAGATCGGCACCCTCACGGAGACGCTCGACACGGTGGCCCTGGCCAACCGCTCGTCGTACGCGACGGTGATCTCACACCGTTCGGGTGAAACGGAGGACACCACCATCGCCGACCTCGTGGTGGCCGCGAACGCAGGACAGATCAAGACCGGCGCCCCGGCCCGTTCGGACCGCGTGGCCAAGTACAACCAGCTGCTCCGGATCGAGGAGGACCTGGGTCAGTCGGCCAGCTTCCCCGGAGGGGCCGCGCTGTCGGGTAAGGGAAGGACGCGGCGTGGCCCGGGCTAAGCGCCGAGCGACCCGCGCCCGCCCACAGAGGAAGCGCCGCGCTGCCTCGGGGGAGCAACGACGCGCGCGGCTGGTGCTGCTCGGCGCCGTGGTGATCTCCGCCGTGGTCCTCTTCGCCTGGTTCCCGGCCAGCTCGCTGCTGAGCCAGCGCTCCGACTTGGCCGAGAGCCAGTCCCAACTCTCGGCGTTGCATTCCCAAGACGCCGCGTTGGCCCAGGAGAAGAAGAACTTGAGCGACGCAGGGGAGATCGGCCGCATCGCCCGGGAGCAATACCAGCTCGTGAGCCCAGGCCAGCAGGCCTACGAGGTTCTGCCGCCGACTGGATCGACGGCCGGCCGGACGCCGTACGCCGGCGACCCGGGTTCCAACGGGCCGGTGACCCCGTCAGCTGCCTCCGAGCTGCCGCCGGGCGGCGCGACCTCGACGACCGACCCCACGACATCCACCGGAGCAGGTTCGTCCCGCGCCTCGTCGGGAAGCAGCGTTCCGGGGCACGCCGGCACGGGGGCAGGGACCAGCAGCCAAGACGGTTCGGGCTTGGTGTCTCGCATGGTGCACGCCCTCGAGTTCTGGCGCTGATCGGGCCCTCTGCCCGTTCCCGGCGAGGAGCCGAGTCCCGGGCAGACTTGACGACGATGGTCGGACCGGACGAGACCTCGCCGAGGGTGGCGACGCGTGACAGTGACGATTCGGCGGTGACCGAGCTACTCGGTCGCGAGCCGGCTCGGTGCGTTCGCAGTGGTCGTACGCCGGCCCGATGGAACGCCGGCCGTGATCGAGAACGCGCCCCTCCAGCGCGACGGCCGGCCGATGCCGACGCGCTTCTGGCTGGTGGATCGCGAGCTGCGGGCCCGCGTGGCCCGGCTCGAGTCGGCCGGCGGCGTGCGGGAGGCGGAGGCGCAGGTGGAAGAAGCGGACCTGGCCGACTGCCATCGTCGCTACGCAGAGGAGCGCGATGCGCTGATACCACCCACATGGACCGGCCCGCGCCCGAGCGGGGAGTGGGCGGCACGCGCCGAGGGGTCAAGTGCCTCCACGCGGATGTGGCGTGGTGGCTGGCGGGTGGCGACGACGTGGTCGGGGCCTGGGCGGCAGGACGGCTCGGGTTGGCGCGCCGGGAGACCTGACCACAAGCGCTCTGAGATACTCGGCGGCGTGAGGGAATCCGGTGCGCTCGCGGCAGTCGACTGCGGTACGAACTCCACCCGGCTGCTCGTCGTCGGTCCGGGCGGAGACGTCAGGGCTCGCGAGATGCGGATCACACGCCTGGGAGAGGGCGTGGACGCAGCGCACCGGCTTCGACCCGACTCATTGGAACGAACCTTTGCCGCCCTGATGGAGTACCGCGCCATCATGGACGCCCAACGCGTCGAGCGAGCCCGGCTCGTGGCCACGTCGGCGGTCCGCGACGCCGCCAACGGCGACGCGTTCTTAGAGCCAGCCGGCGAGATCGTCGGGTTCCCGGCCGAAGTCCTCGCGGGTGCCGAGGAAGGCCGGCTGTCGTTCGCAGGGGCAACGGCCGACCTCCCTGGAGGGGACCGCTCGGTGGTCGTCCTCGACATTGGCGGAGGTTCGACGGAAATCGCGGTTGCGCCACGCGGCGACGTGCTGTCGCTTTCCATGGACATCGGGTGTGTTCGCCTGACCGAGCGCTATCTCAAGGGAGATCCTCCGGGAGAGGACGAGGTGGCGGGCGCCATCGGCGCCATCGAGGCCGAGCTCGACCGCGCCGAGCGGGAACTTCCCGAGCTCGCCGCAGTGGACGGCGCCGCCCGCCTGGTCGGCCTGGCCGGGACGGTCTCGACGCTGGCCTCCCTCGAGCTCGGGCTGACCGACTACGACAGGGACCGGATCCACCACGCGGTGCTTTCCCGAGAGGCGGTCGAGCGCTGGTGCAGCGTCCTTGGGTCAGAAGCAGTCGCCGTGCGGGAGCGTCGCCCCGCGATATCGGCCGGACGCGAGGACGTGATCTTCGGTGGCGCGCTGGTCCTCAGGGAGACCATGCGCAGGTTCGGGTTCGCTGAGTGCATCGTCTCGGAAGCCGACATCCTCGACGGCCTGGTCATGTCCCTGGGGGTACACGCCGGCGGAGCATGAAGCGTGGCGCCGGCGTTTCGGGCATGACGCGGTCGGTGACGCTTCGCGACACGCGACGGTAGGATGCGCCGGCAATGCATCAGCGAGAAGGGCTGGCTGCCGATGACTGGGACGAGCACTGGGATCGCTTTGGGCCCGCGGCTCGCGGCAATCCCGCAATCTCCTATCGACAGCGACTGATCCTCTCCGCGATGCGAGGATGCTCCGCTCGGGCTCGGATCGTCGATATCGGAAGCGGGCAGGGAGACCTGGCGGTGCTACTGGCCAGAACATTCCCCGAGGCGGAAATTCGTGGCTTGGAGTACAGCGCCGCCGGAGTGGAGCGATCCCGCCAGGCGGCGGCCGGTGCTCAGGTTTCGACGAGAGTGTCGTTCAGCCAGCGGGATCTGCTTCGCCCGCAGGACCTGGAGGACTCGGAGCGTGGCTGGGCGACGGTCGCAATCTGCTCCGAGGTCCTGGAGCACGTCGACTCCCCGGAGGTCCTGATGACGAATGCAACGAACTATCTGGCGCCCGAGTGTCGGGTTATCGTCACTGTCCCGGGCGGCCCTCGCACCGCGCTTCGACAAGCACATTGGCCACCGGAACACATTTCACCGAACTCTCTTTGAGAGAACTGCTTGGCCAGTCGGGGTTCGAGGTCCTCGAGGTGCAACGCGGCGGGGTTTCCGTTCTTCGATCTCTACAAGCTGGTAGTCCTCTTGCGAGGCAAGGCGCTTATGGCCGAACTCGATGAGGGAGGTCAGGCACCGCCCTCGCGGCTGACCGGCGCGGTGTTGCGAGCTCTTTGACGCAGCGTTCCACTGGAACTTGGCGTCCAGTCCATTCGGCTGGCAGCTGGTCGCGGTGGCGAGGCAGAAACTCGCGCTGTTGACCGCGGCGGCTGCAGGCTGACCATGCGTCTGAGCGGGTACTGCCGGACGGTCGTACCCGCGGCGGTTTCTCGATGGAGTTGTACTCAGCGAAACGCGGGCCTCACGGTGGGCTAACGGTTCCCAGACTGAGCAGCTTGTCCAGTTCGGCCAACCCTTCCGGAGAGCCAATCTCATAGAAGCGCTCGGTCGCCACAAAGGCACCCAGCCGGCGTTGCCGGCTGAGGGTCAGGAAAAAGTCGGCGAGATCGTGTTGCTCTCCCGGGGCGATGAGCTCGCGCACGAGGTTGCCGTGCACGGCAGACAGCCCGTAGTCGATGAATCGCATGTCGGGTGGGGGGTCCTCGCAGCCCTTCTCGTATCGGACGACGACGTCGCCGACACAGATTGCGTTGCTGGCGTCCCACCTGCCGTCGTTCTCGTAGACCGTCATCAGGGCGGGCTGGCGGGCCGTCTCGAACGCGGCCTGCACGTCGGGCAGCGCGACCTGCAGATACGAATCTCCGTAGAGCACGAAGAAGGACTCGTCGAGCAGCCCCTCGTCGACGGCGAGGCGAACGGCGCCGCCGGTGCCGCGCAGGTCGTCACCCTCCTCGACGTAGGTGACCGGTAGGTGCCACGCGGCGCCGTCCCTCACGAAGTCCCGAATCTGATCACCGAGATGGCCGATGCTGAGCACCGCACCGTCAGCCCCCTGGTGCGCCAGCCACGAGAGCTGCCAGTGTACGAAGGGCCGCCCGGCAACCGGCAACATCGACTTGGGGACATGCGGGTCCTGCGCCTGCATGCGGGTACCCAGACCGCCGGCGAGGATCAGGCACTGCACGGGACAGGCTCTGGGGTCAGTCGCGGACGAGCACGACGGAACCGTCGTGCTCGAAGGTGAACGGGACCTCGATCAGTCCCTCGCGGGCCATGGCGCCGCGCAGATCGTCGTGGGCCTTGGTGTAGAAGAGAAGGAATCCTCCCGCCCCGGCACCCACCAGCTTGCCCCCCATCGCGCCGTGCTCCAGGCCGATCTCATACCACTTGTCGATGTTGTCGTTGGACATTCCACGTGATCGCCGGCGCTTGTGCTCCCAGTGCTCGTTCATCAGCGCGGCGAACGTCACCAGGTCGCCGCTCTCGAGCGCGGTCTTGCTCTTGAGGCCCAGTTCCTTGACGAAGTGGAGGTTCTCGAGCATCGAATGCTCTCCCTCTTCCGAGCGCGTCTTCTGCTCGGTCAACACCAGGTGGGCCTCGCGTGAGTAGCCCGTGAAGAACATGACCAAGTTCTCTTCGAGGTCGCGCAGCGTTTCGTTCGACACCATCAAGGGCGAGACGTGTACCTGACCCTCGGTGGTGAACTCGAAGCAGTTCAGCCCTCCGAAGGCGGCGATGAACTGATCCTGTTTGCCGACGGGCTGGTGCAGGCAGTCGATCTCGATGTGACACGCCTCCTCGGCCAGGTTGGCGGGTGTGGCGTGACGACGCCGAAAGGCGTAAATGGCCCGGAGCAGGCCGACGGTGAACGAACCAGACGAGCCGAGACCGGTGCCGGCCGGGATGTCGGCCACGCTCACCATCTCAATGGCCGGTTCGACGGCGTGCAGGGAGAAGGCTTCGCGGATGATGGGATGTTCGATGTCGCCGACGTCGGTGACCCGCTCGATCGCCGAGTACTTGAGGAAGAAGTCGTCCGTGAAGGTCCGGTTGAGCGTGATGTAGACGTACTTGTCGATGGCGCCCGAGATGAGCATCCCACCAAAGCGCTCGTAGTACGAGGGGAGGTCGGTACCACCGCCGCCGAGGGTGATGC
Source organism: uncultured Acidimicrobiaceae bacterium (assembly GCA_963736225.1). Classification (GTDB taxonomy): domain Bacteria; phylum Actinomycetota; class Acidimicrobiia; order Acidimicrobiales; family RAAP-2; genus Bog-473. The sequence continues at coordinate 732,065 of CAVTOF010000005.1, forward strand.
GCAGGGGAGTCCGGGTGATGATCATGGCGAACGTTAGAGGACGAAGCCTGATTCTTCGGCGTCCCGGTGGAACATGCGCACGGTGTCGAGGGACAGGTCGTCGAGGTCACGGCCGAGGTTCGGGAGTTTACGGATGAGCTCGTTCGTCATGGTGATGATGTGACAGCCGACCGATTCTGCCTGGCGCAGGTTCAGCACTTCGCGTGGGCTCGCCCACAGGAGCTGCTGCGCGGGATCGTCGCTGAGGATCTCACGTGCCGCCGCCATCAACGGGACAGGGTCCCGCCCTGTGTCGGCCACCCGCCCGGCGAACACCGACACGATGGCCGCCGACGTGCCGCCGAGCGCTTGATGAACTGTCTCGACCTGGGGGAGGGAGAGGATGGCGGTGACGTTCAGCGACAGTCCGTCGGCGGTCAGATCCGAGATCAGCGCGGCAGAGGACTCCCCTCGCGTGTTGGTGACGGGGATCTTCACGAAGACGTTGTCGCCCCACGAGGCGATCAGACGGGCCTGGCGACCCATTTCGTCGAACTCGTCGGAGAACACCTCGAAGGAGATGGGCTTGTCGACGACGACGTCGAGAACCTTGTGGGCGAAGCCCGCATAGTCGTCCACCCCTGATTGGCGCATGAGGGTGGGATTGGTGGTGAAGCCCGAGATCAGAGGATCCGCCGCAAGAGCCACGATGGTCTCGAGGTCCGCACCGTCGCCGAAGATTGCAATGCCGTGTTCAGAAGGCACTTGGTACCCTCGCCGAATCCGCCATGATCCATCCTTCCGCCTCGCTCAGGCTGGCCACGACGGTGTCCGATCCGAGAGGCCGCTGCTCGTCGTAGCCCCGGTCCACGAACACCGTCCGGCACCCGGCCCGCTGGCCGGCTTCGACGTCGCGCCAACGATCACCAACCATGTAACTCCGCCCGAGGTCGAGACCGAGGTCGGACGCAGCCTGCAGAAGCAAACCGGCACGAGGCTTGCGACAGCCGCAGCCCTCGGCGTCGTCATGGGGGCAGACGTAGATCGCGTCGAGGGCGATCTGGCTCCGCAGGTAGGCGTGGATCTCCTCCACGACGGCCGGCGTCGCGCTGCCGCGGGCGATATCGGGTTGATTGGTCACGACGACCAAGGCGAACCCGGCTCGGGAGAGCCGAGCGCAGCTCTCCGGCACCCCAGGAAGGATACGTAGCTCGTCGACCGAAGAAGGGGGATGGGGGCGTCCCCTGCGCACGAGCGCTTCGTTCAGCACGCCATCGCGGTCCAAGAAGACGCAACAACGCCCAATTTCGGGGGACATACCTAGCCGAACTTACCTTCCCGGCTGTCATCGAGCAGGGACACCATGGAGGCCCGAAGCGCCTGGCGGGAGGTCATGGCATTCGCCCAGCCCAGGCACGAGTGTTCGAGGCCGCGACAATGGTTCCTGAGCCGTTTCGCCGGTCTGAGGTCCGGTGCCGCCGAGCTTCGAGAAGCGAGAGACCTGTGACCAACAACCCGATTACGAATGCAATCCACGCCAAGAAGATATGTGGAGGCTCGAAGGTAAAGGTGACCACCGACCGTCCTTTCGGCACCCGGACAGCTTGAAAGAGCTTTCCGTGAGCGAGAACCTGGGTGGATCTGTTGTTAACCGAGGCCTGCCAACCTGGCATAAACAACTCGCGACGAATCAGCGTCGCAGAACGGTTGCAAGAGATATTTACGCTTGAGACCGTGGCATCTGCAAGATGGCAACTTCCACCGGTTGCCGCATAGAAAGGTGCGGAATCGGGAATCACGTATATCTTCCCGAGGGAATCCGAAAATACGACCCGCAATCCCGCACTTCTCACAAAAGCTGGCGGAAATTCATAACTCAGAGATGTGACGACATATTTCACTCCGGCAGCTTGGTAGTTCTTGACGTGAGCCATAAATTCGTCTGCCACGGTTGGCGCGCCGGGTGCTTGCCAATAGTCGGCACCAGTGAAATTCCAGTACGATGCGCCAGGATCCAAAGAAGATACGAGGTAGTGCCCCCATTTGTTTGGAACGGGAATATCAATGACATCGACGGAAGAAATCCCGAAGTACGAACCATAATTGCGGCGCGATCGGTCCCAGCGTGAAGAACTTGCTAGTTCCGATGTGTTCTTGAAGGTACTTCACCGGTTGGGTGTCAATTGTTACTGATCGCACCGAAGACAGTTGAGGGACTATGTACAGAGCCATCGCATCGACACCCACCAATACCACGAGAACTGTTGCAGCCCACCGGCGATACTTGAACGATAGGGCCACCAAACCGATCAATGCCACCATTGACGCTCCCCACACGATCGAGAGGGAAGACCACCAGACGCCATCCGGTGCATGGTTTATGGCGCTGACAACCGAACGTGCATTGATATAAGTGAGGCCAACAACGATCAAACCAATTGCGACGGCAAAGGCGATACGACGTCTCGGGGTTTGCAGTCGTGCGATGTCGTCGATCGCAAGTCCAGCCAGAATCGCCAAACTCAGTTCCCAGGTAGGTGATGCGTACCGCTCGAAACCAAGCCATGACCCGGGAAGGATGTCAATTACGTGAACTGAAGGTGGAAAACCGAGAAAGCGTGTGACGTACAGCAAGACCCAGGCAGCCAATAGGAGGCGGAGAACACGGTGTCGGGCGCCGAATATCCCGATAACAGCCAATACGATCAGAGTCGTATCGACATAGCCGCCGGCATAATCCCATGATCGGGCAACTACGTTCGACTTGTCGAAGGGGCTGAAAGCTCCTATTGGTCCAAACAAATATGGGAGCACTTGGGTCGAGAACAGTGCATGTGGAGGTACGAATGAGCTGTCACCTGGCGCGTGCGGTAGCGCGATGGTGTTCGGCAAATAGTCGACGAATGAGGTCAGAAGTGGGGCTGAAAGAAGGGTACCTACGATGCCGCCGAGTAGAAGCTTCAAAAGGAATCGGCCTGCAACTCGCAGGTGTCCGAGTTGAATTGCCCTGACGACGACCCAAATCCCGACGAACGGTACAAACCAGTAGACTTCCTCTGGAAAGCCTCCATATAACGCAAGAGCCAGGCCGATGGACACGAGGATCCAACCAAATTTCCTGTTGTTGGATGTGGCATCGAAGGCATGCTCCACTCCCAGAAGAATCAATGGCAGAAAGCAGACTGGGTTAATCACCGCGTGTGATAGCCACGAGTAGGTCCCATTGACGGAAAATGCCAAGGCGGCCGCGAGGGCACCAGCTCGAAACGATGTAAATCTCCTGACCAGAAAGTACGTGGATACTCCGGCCGTGAACTCGAGGGCCATCACCATGTAGAGGTGGCCGTTGGCCAATGCGAGTAGAGGGGTGAGGGGAAACAGCGCTGCTGAACCCTGCTCTCCCACCAGTGGGGCACCGAAGCCCTCGTAGGGATTCCACCAAGGCACGTGTCCGTGGAGGAGGCTCATCGCGGCGAAATGACCGAGACCCTGCGTGATCCAGCCGACGCTCGGATCGATGGTGTTCTGTCCCGGCAGGTATCCCGGCGTGGCCGACGTGGTGAGGCCGGACAGCCAGTTGATCGGGTTCACATCGACGACCTTCGTCAGGATCAAGCCATTGGCCAGGAGAACTCCGAGTGCGATCGCAACCACGGGAAGGGTGTTTGGTCTGCCGGAATCCCAGCCGCGAAGACGCAACCAGAGCGCCCATGGACGATGGGCGCTGGCATGGCGCGGCGATCGGGTTGATGGAGTACCGGAGGGCTGAAGCACCCTAGGGTCGACCTGGTCTGCCTGTCTCAAAGCGGGATCAGTATGCTCTTCGCCTTGGGACGGAAACCTCTGGCGGCGGCAGATACTGGCCCTTTCTCGACCGGCGTCCCCTGTCCATCTTGCCATTCTGCCGTATTGGCAGCCGAGTCACCGGGTCACCCGGGAGGGATGCGGCGGCGCTCGTTGAGCATCCCCTGGAATGAACTAGGGTGACTCGTTTCCTGATGACCAGCGTCGCGTTGCGCTCAGCGTGCTCCGGAGCACAAGCGGACCGTCAAGTTGAGTGAAGTGGCCGACAGCTTGCGTGGAGCATCCAGCTACGAAATTCAGAACGTCGACAGCTTTCGCGGCCGAGGCTCCGATGCTGATCCGGCCATGGCGAGCTCAATCGGAATGCATGAGATGACTTTGGAAACCGAACCGACGACCACCGGTCCGTCTTTGAGACATCAGACTCTGTATATCCATCAGACACACGTCAGAAACGAACCTTCTACATTTGAGAAGGCAGAGGAGCGGTATGTCTAGCAACAGCCCGACCGAAATGACATTCAGCGAAACGTTCATCGTGGAAGTCATGACCGTTCTGGAGGCAACCAACCGTGAGGCGATTGAACGCTGCGCTGTTGGTCTGGGCGCAGTTCGGGATCGGGGTGGCAGGCTCTTTATCCTTGGAGTAGGCGGCTCAGCCGGCCATGCCTCACACGCGGTCAACGACTTTCGAAAGATCTGCGGGTTCGAGTCTTATGCGCCCACGGACAACGTCTCTGAGCTGACAGCCCGGACCAACGACGATGGTTGGGAGACCACGTTCAGCGAGTGGTTGCGAGGTTCAAGATTGGGAAAGCGCGACGCTGTCCTCGTCCTTTCCGTTGGCGGTGGTGATTCGGAGCGTGGATTGTCGGTCAACCTCGTTCGGGCGCTCGAACTGACCAAGAGCCTTGGTGCGTCAATTTTCGGGATCGTCGGCCGCAAGGGAGGCTTCACTGCCCAGGTGGCCGACACCTGTGTCGTTCTTCCTCCCCTTTACCCCGAGCACGTGACCCCCATCACAGAAGGGCTTTGCGCAGTCGTGTGGCACCTACTGGTGAGTCACCCGGCCCTCGCCGTCAACGTGACCAAATGGGAGTCGGTCGAATGAACGACGAACGTGCCGATGTTCTTCGACAAGTCATCATCGTGGGTGGCGCCGGGTTTATCGGAAGTCACTTGACCGATCGATTGCTGGAACGGGAAACGACAGCGTCGGTGACCATTTTCGACAACTTTTCATCGGGTCGCCGTTGGCACATTGACCACCACGAAAACGACGATCGTTTCAGCCTGGTGCGGGGCGAGGTTGGTGATCTTTCGGCATTGTGCGAAGCGATGTCGGGTCACCATACCGTCATCCACCTCGCATCGAATCCCGATATCGCTCGCGCCATGACCGAACCAGTGATCGACTTTGATGAGGGGACTCTGCTGACCCACCACGTGGTAGAGGCCATGCGGCTGACGGGAGCGAGGCGGATCCTGTACGCCTCTGGCAGCGGGATCTATGGGGATCTGGGGGAACGTGAGGGCACCGAGGACTACGGTCCCCTGATCCCGGTGTCCACGTACGGTGCGAGCAAGCTTGCGGGTGAGGCGCTCATATCTTCGTATTGCTACATGTTCGGATTGACTGGCTGTGTGTTTCGCTTCGGGAACGTGGTCGGACCTCGGCAGACACACGGAGTCGGGTTCGACTTCGTTCGTCGATTGGATGCTGATTGATCGCGACTGAACATCCTTGGAGACGGACGGCAATCCAAATCCTATGTCCATGTAAGTGATGTCGTGGAGGCCGTGCTGTTGGCCGCCGAACGTGCTCCATTGCCATTCGCCGCATACAACGTCGCGACGGGTGATTACATCACCGTCCGGGAGATCGCCGAGGCTCGCGATGGAGGTAATGGGGATCGCTCCAGGGTTGACCGAATTCGTGTATTCGGGAGGGGATCGCGGCTGGAAGGGCGATGTACCGATCGTCCGGCTAAATACCGATCGCATCCGTCGCCTGGGTTGGACGAATCGATTGGATACCCGTGAAGCCTTGCGGCTGTCGCTCGAGGCAATGCTCGTCGATAGCCGAGCAGGCAGGTTGACTTGAGCGTTATCACGTGCGACCCGCATCGTGCCGTCCCCGATCGATGCGCAGTAGTGAACGCGCCGCTCGTCCCCCTCGCCCCTTTACCGGGTTCGCTCACGAACTCCTGAAGATCCTGCCCGGCGTCCCGACTCGGAGGCGTTCGACACGACGCCGTTCATAGTTCCCGCGCATAGCCATGCCCGGGGAGATCCGCCATCATCTCGGAGGATTCGGTGTCGGTGGCGCCGGCAGAGCCGTACTGGATGCCGGTCGAGTGCAGAAGGAGTGTGAAGCAGAAGCCCGAGAATCCGAAGATCATGAGGAGTACGCCCGTCACCCCCAGATGATCGATCGTGCTTGCGGGAGAGGGGAGACTCTGGTCGTGCGTCAGGTAGTAGGCGACGACGAGCACCGCTGGAATGAAGCCGACGAAGAAGACCAGAGCACTCACGCCGATTGCCCTGGTATAGCGGAACACGTCGGACCACCTTCGACGCGCAGATCCCGAGTGGTCGCAGAATATTTGTGCCGAACCCCGAAGAAAAAGCTCTGTAATCCGAGAACGCTGAGTGTGAGGCCAAAGAGCATCCAGTACAGGCTAAGAGTGACAGGGCCAATCACAATGGGTCCAAAGCTAAGAGGAAGTGTTAACAGCAGCCCGAGCAGCATGATGCACAACCCGGGCTTGAGCATGAAGTACTCAGCCGCGATAGATGAACATCGCGCGGAGGTTGATCCATGCCGCTTGAAATGGGCTGAACCAGCCGGCCCGCTTGTGGTGCGAGAGTCGGCCCTCCTGGTCCTTGTAGAAGGTGACCGGTACCTCAACCGTACGGAGATTCAGCCGCACCGCCTTGAGGACCATCTCGGAGGCATACTCCCAGGACTGCGAAGTGAGGCCAATCCTGCAGAGCGCATCACTCGTCATCGCACGCATCCCACAGTGAATGTCGCTGAAGTCACTCCCGTAGATTCGGTTCAAGATCGAGGTCGTGAGAGGCGTGCCGAGGTAGCGGTGGAGAGGCGGCATTGCCCCGTCCTCGATGGACCCCAGCCATCGAGAACCCATTGCGAATTCGTAACCGTTCGCGAAGTTTTTCAATGAAGAGACCGAGGTCCCGGAAGTCATAGGTGCAATCGGCGTCACCCATTACGACATAGCGTCCCCGGATGTACGGGAGGGCATCGATGTACGCTCGCCCAAGTCCACGTTTCGGAGTGCGGAGTACGCGGGCTCCCGCTTCGACGGCCAGTTTGGGGGTCCGATCTGAGGAACTGTCGATGATGAGGGTCTCTTCGACACCGATCGACTTCCAGACCCTCCTTGCACGAGGCGACAAAGACGGTGATGGTCATCTCCTCGTTCAGCGCAGGCACCACGATGGAGACCTCCGGATCGGAGACATCCTCTCGGGGAACGAGCAGCCTGACGTCGGCGCTCACGACGGAGCTAGCCCGAGGCGTCCCGCTGCCCATCGGGAGAGGGTACATGGGTCGAATCCGGTAGGCCTAGGCATTCGCTACGCCGATCGGTTGCCGGGCCAGCCGCAGCCGGGCTTCGAACGCCCTGGCCAGGATCGGCCACGGAGCGACACTGCTGATGGCGCTGGTCCGTTGTATGCCTAGGGTCCGCAGCGCCTTCGCCCGGTACAGGTCGATCCACCCCCGGCCGAAACCGGGATATTGGGCTACGAACCCCGCCTTGTTCAAGGCAAGCGCCAGGGTTCCAGGTTCGAAGAACGAGATATGGACTTCGGGTGTGATGTATCGCCAGTCCGAGAGATTGCGACGGTAGGGTTCCGCGTTTCCGGTCGTCAGGAACGGAATTTCCTCCCGGCTTGAGCAACGCCCGCATTTTGCGGAGTTCCCCGAGGGGATCGACGCGTGCTCGATCACCTCGATCGCGGTGATCACATCGAATGTTCCGGCGAGGGCCGCGAATCCTGTGCTTGCAGGTGCGGGATGTCTTTTTCGACGAGTCGCTCGACGCTCCACCCCTGCTCGAAGCCGACAGCTCGCGGTATGTCGTGGCCCTGAGAAACTGCACGAGCCCGCCGACGCCGCACCCATAGTCGAGCCAGTTGGTTGTATTGCTCACAGCCATGATCCGGCGTACGCAGGTCAAAACTCCCGCGCCATTCGTACTTTTGTGTGCTCCTGCTTGGATCCGACAGGGCTGCGACGTAGTTGACATGGGGATCCACGCCCCGGCCCTCGTAGTAGTCATTGTTGTAGATAGCGTCGTAGTCGAGCCAAGGGTCAATAACGCACGCAAATCCGCACTGTGGACACCTACCGATCACGAAGGATCTCCCGCGCGAACTGCCCATAGCGGTGCCCGACCATCTCGACCGGCGATCCGCAGATCCGACAAGTCGGCCCCGTTATGGATTCCGCACCGTGCTCAGCCATATTTTGGCTATTGATCCTGGGTCGTGCCCAGTTGCGCCCGAGCCCGGCTGTACGCGGAAGCCATCTTTGGGGACCATGGCACCGGAGGAGGTTAGCGGAGCAAGAGCCCGCGCCGGGCAAAGGATGCTCGTCGTCGTTCTGAAGATGGAAGCACTCCGGAGCGATGCATTCCAGGCGGCCACGAATCGGCTCGTAGCGACATTGACGAGGCGTGGTGAGCAGGGCGATCGGAGCGCGAGATCACCCCGGACCAAAGACCGAAGCACATATAATACTTCGCGTGGAGGCGTCCGGACGGGCCGCGTCGCCGTGTGTGGGGATCTGCCGCAAACGCTGGTAATCGGGTCAGGCTTCATCGGCTCTTATGTCATCAGGAGCCTTCTTGACCAGGGAAATCCCGTGAGAGCGCTGACTCGGCGGCGCCCTCGGGGGCTGTCGAGCAACTTACGAAAGACGCCGAATTCGTCATCGGCGACGCGGGAGTCACGGCCACGCTCGCTGAGGCACTGCGGACGTCGGTCACGTCGTCTTCGCCTTGAGCTCGCTCATGCCGGGGGAGGCCGAGCAGGAGCCGCAGCTCGATCTGTCGTTGATCCTGCAACCGCTTCTCGAGCTCATCGACCAACTGGGAAGGGGTCCCGGCGTCCCGCTGACCTTCCTGTCGTCGGGCGGAACCGTCTATGGGAGAACCGACACGTTTCCGATTCCTGAAGACGCCCCGACCGCTCCATTGAGCGTCTACGGCATCACGAGGCTCACCGCTGAGCGATTCGTACTTCGATACGGAGCCTTGAATTCGGTGCCCGTACGAATTTTGCGAGTTGCCAATGCGTATGGTCCCGGCCAGACCGGGGCGCGAGGACAAGGAATTATCGGGACAACTCTTGAACATTGCCTCAGCGGCGAGCCAGTCGTTGTCTTCGGTGACGGAACAGTCTCTCGTGACTTCGTTCACGTCGAAGACATCGGCTACGCAACGGCCTGCCTGGTGAATTTGAACGCCGGTCCACAGATTGTCAATGTTGGAAGCGGCACACATGTGAGCCTCAAGGAGGTCCACACTCTCACGCAGGAAATAACGGGTCGACCGTTCGCAATCGATCGCCGACCGGCTCGCGATTTCGATGTTCCCCGCGTGCAACTCGATATTCGCGTCCTTCAGAATCTGATCGACTACCAGCCGCGACCCTTCCGCGATGGCATTGCCTCAACGTGGCGTGACCTTGTGTCCCGTCACAGTGAGCGGGCCGAAGCCTTTCCTCTTCCGCATGTGTCGTGAGCGAACGGAGCGATGAAACGAAAGGACTCCTCGCGGAGGAGGACCGTCCAGCCGATTGACTCTCATCGTCGATCAACCTGAGGAAGTGAGTTCTCGGCGGGGGAGAACTCCATCTCGCGGGGCGTCTCGAGGGTGTTCACGACGCCGAGGCAGCTCAGGTGCTCGTACAGGTCGGCAGGAGTACTCCGGTGACCGGGCTCGTGACGCCCAATCGATCGGGTCCAAGGTCGGACTGCGTGACGTGGTCGGCGCACGTGGACTTGACCGACATCGACCCTGGACCAGCGTTGATGACGGCGATGGCGCATGTGCACCGAGAGACCACGTCGTACGGCGCCACCTGACAGTCGAGCGTTCGGAGGGGATACGAAGCGGCGGCTCCGGGTACCTCGATTTCCCAGAGGATCAGTCGAATATCGACGGCGAGGTGCTTCTCGTTCGTGGCTGGTGCCTCTTCGAGGACTCGCATGTCGCCAAGGTCGAGGTCTTCGTCGATGGGACGAGCGTCGGGCGGGCACGGCTCTACGTTGATCAGGCAGTCCCGACTTCGCTGCACAAGGACGCAGCTGTGGCTGGCTTCGAGGCCTTCGTCGATGTCCGCAACCTTCCGAAGGGAAAGACGTCTCTCGTTTCGGTCGAAGCGACAAGTTTGAAGGGCGAGAGGTGGCGGCCCGACGGCCACACCGTCAGGTGGGCCGTCGAGCATTCGCCGGAGTCTTCGGACCTTGCGAGCCTCCGCGAGCGAAACGAATCCGTCGTGGCGGAGATACGAAGTACCCGCTCGAATGTCGTGGTTTTCACGCACGACTTGGGTTACGGCGGCGGGCAGCTTTGGCTCCTGGAGTTGCTACGCGAGTTACAAGGGCACGAGGGCACGAAGTGTCGTGTCATCTCGCTGGCTGACGGACCTTTGCGCGTCACGCTCGAGGACATGGACATTCCGGTTCACATCACCTCGTATTCTCCCATGGACTCCGTTTTCAGCTACGAGGGTCAGGTTCAGGAGTTGGCGCTCCTCATCAAGGCGAACAACGGCGGAGTCGTCTGGTGAACACGCTGACGGCGTTCGTCGCGATCGATGCAGCAGAACGAGCACACGTCCCGAGCCTTTGGGCGATCCACGAGAGCTTGGACCTTCGGGTTTACTGCTACATGGCCTGGGGGCCAACGGGCATGGATCCTCGGGTGAAGGACCGGATGGCGCTCAATTTCCAACTCCCAAGGGGACTGATCTTCGAGGCATCGAAAACCGCAGAGCTGTTCGGTGAGTTCCGCTCGCCAAAACCGAGCTACGTGGTGGACTACGGCGTCGACATCGATGAGATCGACGCATACCGCAACTCTGTCGAACGTGCCGAGCTACGTGCTTCGGCGGGATTCGATGACACCGACAAGATTGTGCTCGTGATGGGCACAACGGAGCCACGCAAGGCGCAAGCAGCGGCTGTGGCTGCTTTTGACGAACTCTCCTCTGTCCATGAAAACCTTCACCTCGTGCTCGTCGGAGCAAATTCGAGCCACTATTCCGAGGCTCTAGAAGTCCAGATCGAACGAACTCGGAACAACAGTCGTATACACGTCATTCCCGTGACCTCGGACATTTATCAATGGTACGAACTGTGTGATCTGTTTCTGTGCGCTTCCGACATGGAGTCGCTTCCTCGATCAATCATCGAAGCGATGGCCTTTGAACTGCCTGTTATCTCTACCGATATCTACGGTATTTCCGAGCTCATCGATGACGGAAGGACCGGTTGGTTGACACGAGATCGTGACTTGGAGGCCCTTGTCGGTCTCTGGCACCTCGTCCTGCAGAAACCAGACAGCGAGTTAAAGCAGGTCGCTACTGCTGCACGGGCGGTCGCGTATGAGCGACATGGATCCCAGGGCTACAGAGATCTGATCGTCCGCACACTCCAGGGTCTACTGGCAGACCAGGACTTCGACCCGGGAACGGTGCTCATCCCCTGGGAGTCTGAGCAACAATGAGTGAGATCTCACGCCTCGAAGACGAGATACAGATGTTGCGACGCGAGAGAGAGCAGTTGGGCATGCGACTCCTCGAACTGCAGCAACGCGTCGCCACCGCTTTCCTCGCAGAGAATCAGAACCGCGAACGCGAGTGCAACTTTGTCGAAGATGACCTTCGTGCGACGATCAGTGAGCTTGAGGCAGAGAACGCGGCGATTCGCGGATCTCTTACCTGGCGTGCTTCCGGGCCGATACGAAAGCTGAGGCACCGTCTCACGCGAACGTGAAGGTTTCGGGTTTCGGGCTCACCACGCTCCGCCGGAGCGTGACAATGCGTAGGCTCGTTCAACCGCAGACGCCACAGCTTCGATGCGAGCATCGCCGCGATCGATATCTGGTTCGAGCTGTGCTCCTTCACCCCACTCGTTCCACGAGTTGATGAAGAGCAGTCGAGCTTCTGGATCTCCGAAACGGAACGTGTGGTCGACGATCCCGTCAAGCCATCGCCGAAATGCTGGCGCGTTGTCGTTCACGTAGACGGTTGAGCGATCGCCACGCCGTGGTGAATTGTCCCAACCTGGCATCGCTGTACGAAACCAGCGGAACGTCGGTGTCGGCCTGGTGAGCGCCCACTCCACAGTCCGGTTGTAATCGACCAGCGTTCCATTCCACGAGCCCGGGTCATAGAGTCGTGGCCATTCCGGACTTACAGGATCAATTATGTTCGGTTTCTCAACGGAACCGTGGGGAACGAATTCGACAGCCGAATCGAACCCGTAGACATCTGGGTCGCGGAGGTTGAAACTCTGAACCATGGACAGGTGAAGTTCACCTATCCCAATGTCTTGCGCCCTCTGACGGAGCGACTCGAGCGTCCGCTTCGGCTCATCGAGGAGCTCCGCCCGATAGATCAAGAAGAGTGGCTTTCCCTTGACTCTGACGTACCGGTCATCGAAAAAGTGCTCAGCCAAGTCGTCAATGATTCGAACATCACCCTGCGCCGAATGCCGCTGCTCCAAGAGGAGATCGTCAGTTCCACCGTCCCAGACGCGCGACCAAGGCTCGTTGGCCCAACACAGGAAGTAGCGCACAGCGAGTCCAGGATTCTCCAGCAGGTTCTGCAGGGGCTTCTCGAGCAGGCGTCGACCACCAAACCAGTAGGCGTACATGCAGAAAGCGCTTACCCCGTGCTGTGCCGCGAAGGCGTACTGATGCTGCAGCATCTCGGGGCTGTCGAGCGAGTAATAGCCGAACGTCGGTATCTGAGGTTGCAAATGGCCGGAATACAGTGGCCGCGTGCGTTGCACCTTGGTCCATTCCGTGAATCCCTTGCCCCACCATTCGTTGTTTTCAGGGATCTCGTGAAATTGGGGAAGATAGAAGGCCGCTACCTCAAGTTCAGGTGACTGCCCGACTGTGAGGCGAACCTCGCGATTCCCAGCGTACGTATCCACGGCCGACGAGGTCGAGGTCATCATGGGAGCGAGAGACCCATGCTTGTGATCGCCTCGGTGACCCGAACGCGAAATTGCTCAGCGGAGAACTGCTCGGAGCTGGTGACCAATCGTTGGCTCAGGGCCATAGAACCCGGTACATCATTCAGTAGTGACTCCACGACGTCGACGCATTCTGCTTCGGTTCGAAAGAGTGTGTCGCAGCCGAGTTGGGTCACTACGTCCCTGGGTCCACCGCCGGAGAAGGCGACTGGTATACAGCCGAAGCTGGCGGCTTCGACTGGCGTGATCCCGAAGTGCTCCATCTGCTCCGGAAATTCGAGCTCGTCAACACCAAACCCGGCTGCATGAATAAGCACTGCTGACGTCCCATAGAGCCGGGCGAGTTCATCGTGGCCGACATTCGGATAGAACGAGCAAGGGAGCCCCTCCGCCATTTCTTGGAGTTCTCGGAATCTCTCCCTCCCTTCGGGCGTTGGATGGATGGATCCAGCCAGTGCGAGCCGGAAGTCCGAGTTCGGACTCTTGTCCAGAGTGCGAAAGATCTCGATCACCGCGTCTTGGCGCTTGTTGTGCCCGCCGGCGAAAAAACGTCCGACGGTGAGGATCGTCCTCCGACGGTTCCAGGGCTCGCCAGATTGGGCGCCGGCCCAATGAGCGGGCGGCGGAATGATGCGGATCGGCGGAGCAGTCAAACCGAAGTGGCGGACAAGACCGTTCACGTGACGACGGACAAACTCTGAGTAAACCCAGATTTCGCTGAAGTTGCTGAGCCACTGTCCGTGAGCCTCGACCTCCGCATCCGGAACAGTGAAGGGGAACTGGAGCAGGTAGGCACTACGAAGACCGAAGGACTCGATGGGAGGAACGATCGAATTGCCGAGGATGACCGCGAACTGGCAATCCGATATGTCGGTGTCGGCGAAGGGACGAGGCGTCGCAACGGCCTCATCAAATCCGAATGTTGACGAGATCTGCGCCATCCGAATGGTGCTGTAAGGGTGGGGCGTGCTGAATATCACGTTCTCTAATCCCGCGCTCGCGCTGAGCAAGGCGGCCAATTCGAACATCACACGTTCGCCACCTCCAAGCACGAGGGGATACGGCGAAAAGAGGATGTAGGGCGGAGGGCCGGACCGCGACCGTGATGTGAGCGGAGCTGGGAAGACTGCGGCGGGTCGATTGTGGTGTGAACTTCCGTCACCCTGGGCCACGAACGTGTTTGCCAGCTGCCTTGCTGCGAGCCAAGGGCCCCACTTCGACACGAATCGCTCTCTATTGATTTCCGAAATGTTCTGGAGTTGGAGCCGTCGATCAGATGTGGTGTGACTTTCGATATGGGTCACCCGAGCACGTGGGTTCACCATCACCTTGCCGCACGATATCCAAAGCTTCAAGCAGAGATCAGTGTCCTCGTAGTAGGCCGGCTCCCATTCGAAGCCGAATCCGCCTACCTTGAGAAAGTCGGCCCGCTTCATCATCAAGCAGGCAGCGGAGCAGAAGTCAACTGCGCATTCTGTGTCGAAGTGATCGGGTCCCCACACTGAGCCCTTCCCGATTTGCACGACATCACCCGTGGCGAGCGCTACTCCTCCCACCTCTTGCACCCGGCCATCGGGGTACAGGAACATCGGTCCCACCGCGGCGATCGATGGATCGCGCTCCATCGTTGCCGCCAATGTCTCGACCCAGCCCGGATGGACGAAAGCATCGTTGTTCAGGAACACGATGTAGTCGGTGGACGCGTGATCGACTCCGATGTTGTTTCCTTCGCTGAAAAACCGATTCTCTCCGACTTCAACGAGGGTGAAGTGTCGTTTGCGACAGTGCTCTCGCAGGAGAGCAACCTCCTCGTCGTCGGAGCCGTTGTCCACCACGATGATTTCTCGAACTAGCTCACTCGAGGCACGATGGAGCGCCTCGAGGCAATCAACTGTTGTAATGGCCTGGTTGTAGTTGAGAACGATGATCGAGATGTTGCGGTGAAATGTGGACTGTTGTCCGGCGGGCCCCATCGGATCCTCAGTCGTGCTGTGGCGATTGATCTTTGGCGCGTCCTGATCCCGCGAGGCGTGACAAAAGTCGGAGGGGGGCCGTAATTCGCCAGGAGGATGTGCTCAAGAGCTCGGTAAGGCGCCGTTGGGACTCGGCTGCTTCACCCGCAAGCCTCTCGGCCTCACGCTCCCGTGCTTCAAGTGCGAGCTCCCGAATGGTCAACTCGCGGGTGTACCGGGCTGCCGACGTCGAGAGCTTCGCGGTGAGTTCGTCAAGTCGCCCGAAATACTCGTCTTGCATGACGGCCTTTTCAAGTCTTGCCTGTTCCTTGTAGTCGATCAGCTCATCCCTCAGGATCCCGGATTGTGTCGCAAGTGTTGCCATGGTCTCCCGCGTTGCGTCCAGGGCGAAGTGAAACGTCTCTCTCTCGAGTCGTCGGTTCTCTTCGAGCGAATCGATCAAAGCTCGGAGTGCGGATGGTGAAGTCGCCTCGGGACCGAGAATGTGGCGAAACGCGTCTCTTTCCGCCAAGAGGGCGAACAGGCCGCGGAATCCGGGTGGAGCGTTGCGAAGAAACTCGACCAACGGCGTCGCACCGTCACGAGGCATTTGCGCAACAAGGATCTCTGAGCTGGATCCCAGACTGATGACGGTCGATGGAACTTGGTCCGCGACGTAGTCGCGTGTCGCCGAGTACTCGGACCCTTCCGGGTCGGTCGCCGTGACAACGAGAACGGCCCCAGGGGTGGTGTGGTTGATCCATTTCTGGAGGTGTTCCGGATTGCGGCCCACATTCTCGGAGAGTGCAAGATGCAAGAGCTGAATCGGAGGGAACCCTGAGGCGATGAGGTCATCTTCCTCGACCGCTCCCTCGAGGATGCCTCCAAGTCGTGATCCAGATTCCGAAATGAGGACGTTGAATTGCCGCACTGCCGCTTGGCGCCCTTGATCGGATTGGCCAGACGGTGCGAGCAGCACCACGGTGCATTTGGCAGGCAACTCCACATTGCGTGCTACTTCCCAAATTGCAGGGAAGGATGAACGAACCTCGAATCCCAGGGATATCGCCACTTCCGGCTTGAGCGAAGACACGAGCCATGACATGAAGGGAAGGAAGGGGCTCGAGTTCGCGTCAGCGATGCGGCGATCGTCCAAGGGAAGGACGGCGTCCAGGACAGCCACATCTTGGTAGACAAAGTTCTCCACCGACGTCGAGGAGTCAGGCTCTGAAGAGAATGATTTCGGTGCGATGGTCACGTATCCAAATAGTCGCAGTGATGTACGAGGGGGTCGGTTTCGCTCTCGCCATGCTAGCGGGAATCACCAATCCGACTCTCTCGGCGCGTGGGAGAAACGGGACCTAGAGACGAGTTTGTCGAAGACTGAGAGGCTGAGCGGGAGTGCCTGGGACCGAGCCGTCGATCGAGTTCCAAGGCACCAGTTGAAGCAGGGGCAACTGGTACTGTTCGCCGCCATGGACTCCTCAGCGTTGTACGCCGCCCCGCGTCAAGTTGGCACTGCGGACGAGTGCCACTTCTACCACGTCATGGAGATACCGGGCCACGGCATGACTCAGGGTGGGCATTGGGATCTTCGGGGTGGAGAGGGCGACTACCTGGGCCATGTCGACCTCTCCGGGCGGCGGGTCCTCGAGATCGGCCCCGCGTCCGGGTACCTCTCCTTCTTCATGGAGTCACGTGGCGCCGACGTGGTTTCCGTCGAGCTCTCTCCCGACCTGGCTTGGGATGCGGTCCCCGATGCGCACATGGACGTCAAGGAGTTCTCCCGGAGCAGGACCGCGGGAATGGAGGGCCTGCGAAACGGGTACTGGTTTGCTCATGAGCGCCTACGGAGCAAGGCCCGGGTGCACTACGGCAACGTCTACGACTTGCCCGACGAGCTAGGGCATTTTGATATAGCGGTTCTTTGCGCCGTACTGCTCCATGTGCGTGACCCGCTTCGGGTCGTGGAGAACTGCGCTCGTCTCTCTGATTCGCTCGTCGTGACTGACCTGCATCATGCCGACGTCCCGGACGATGTGCCGATGCTCAAGTGGTTGTCAACGCCCGATTCACCGAGTCTCGACACCTGGTGGAAGTTCAGCCCGCAACTTTTCGTCCGTTTTGGTGAGGTCCTCGGCTTCACCAACAACGTCGTGACCTACCACGACCAGACGCTGACTCTCGACGGTCCCTCCCGTTCCACGCCGATGTTTACTGTGGTTTCGACAGGCCGACCGTCACCTGTGCCGAGATGATCTTGGCCGTAGCGGGGGTCTCCTTTCCTTAAGCAGGATCTTGAGAAGAGTGGAGAGCATGCCGCGCGACGACGCTCCCTGACCAGGGACCGCGCTATTCGACGGATGTGGACAGCCCACCCGGAGTGGGATGGCGCGGCACGATCTTCAGCCTGACCATCTATGTCTTCGTCGCCTTCCTCGCCACCAGAAATGTCTGGTTGCACGGGTTCGCCCACACCCTCCAGTCGACCGGTGGTGCGGACATCGGAGAGGAAGTGTGGTTCCTGGCGCAGACCCCCTGGGCAGTCCTTCACTCTGTCAATCCCTTCGAGAACAGCTTCCTCAACGCTCCCGTCGGAGTGAATCTCATGAACAACACCACCATGCCACTTCTCGGCCTGTTGGGTGCTCCCATTACGTTTCTCTTCGGCCCAATTGCGACCTTCAACGTCCTCATCGCTCTTGGCTTCTCGGGGTCGGCCATGACATGTTTCCTCATGGCGCGCCGATTTATTGGCTGGTGGCCGGCGGCCTTTTTCGCAGGGCTCCTCTACGGCTTCTCTCCGTTCGTTGTCGGCTCCTCCCTGGCCCACCTGTTCGTGATGTTCTCCGTGGTGCCGCCGCTCGTCATCCTCGTCATCCATCGGTTCGTCACCATGGACGGCCGCTCGCCTTGGCTCTATGGCTTGGCGCTGGGCGCCTGTTTCGTGGCGCAGTTCTACATCTCGACCGAGGCCTTCTCGTCACTGGTTGTCATGTCCGTTGTGGCAGTCATCGTCGGTGGTCTGCTGTTGATAAGACATGCCGCGGCTGGACTTGCCACGTCTTTCGCGACTGGGAGCCGCAACGGCTGTCGTCGTGATACTGGGTGTGGGTTACGGGTCGTGGATGGCCGTCGCGGGACCGCAGCACATCAACGGTCCGGCACAGCAGCCCGGTACGATCGCCGGCCTTTCGAGTGATCCCGCAGGTCTCGTCGTTCCAACCCTGAACCAACACTTTCAATTCGGTGAAGCAGGTTTGGGCGACTCGTACGTGGCCGAACGCAACGCTCGGGGACATATCACCTTTGAGGCGCCGGTCGAAAATGGGTCCTACGTCGGCATCCCGCTTCTAGCGGTTCTTGTCTTGGGCGTCGTCCTGCTCCGTCGAAACCGATTCGCGATCTATTGCGCCATAATGGCGCTCGGCGGTCTGGTCCTGTCGATGGGATCCCACTTGCACGTCGATGGGCACGAGACGGGCATACCGCTTCCCTTTCTCGTGCTCGCACACCTTCCGCTTCTCGACAGCAGCGTCGCATCTCGATACATCGGCTTCTTCTGGCTGTTCGCCGCGCTTCTCTTCGCTCTCACTTTGGATACCGTCCATCAGATCTCACGTCTAGGAAATCGTCTCAAGTCAGGCGCAGTGTGTGTTCTCGTGGCCGTGTGCGCGCTGCTACCCCTCGTGCCAGCATGGCCCTACGCGGCGAGCGCGGCGACTGTGCCTTTATGGTTCACCAGTAACGCCCGTACTCTGCCGGCAGGAACAACGGTCGTGGTTTATCCGAGCGCGAATCCCGTTGATTCATCCGCCATGCTGTGGCAGGCGTTGTCCAACATGACGTTTCGTATGCCGGGAGGGTATGCCGTCTTTGCGTCGTCGCCCAACGGAACGGCGTCGTTTGTTGGCACACCTTCGACGCTCGAGCAGGCGATGACAAACTGTGGAGTGGGAGCAGCTCCCGGGATCTCGGTGGAGGAGACACGGCGCACTCTCCGCGATTGGAACGCCCGGTACGTGGTGGTCGTGACCGGAAGCACAGGTGCTGCTTGTGCTACCACTATGTTCGATCGAGCCCTTGGCCCACACCGCGACGCGGGCGGCGTAGCGCTTTGGTCTGTGTGAGGTTGCTACGTGGAGCGGGAGAAGACCCCCGCCCTTCTCGGCCGCCTCAGCCCTGAGTCGCGGGGTCCCGGCGTCTCAGCAGCAAGTCTTGGTGTGATCAATTTCATTGGGACAGATGGGGTAGTTGAATAGGGCGCTCGTCCAACCGAGTGTCGGGTACGAGTTGCAGCTCCCTCTTCCGACTCGCTCGTCAAGGCTCCCTGCCCTTGCGCCGGAAGCTCGCGTAAAACGTCCGGGGCCATCTGGAGTAGCGAAACGTGCGGGTCTGGCGAAGCATCTCGTACTGAGCGCGCCAAAGCTCCCCTTCGTTCTGGGCTTGTAGCAACTGAGCCCGGAGACGAGCCTCTTCCTCGAGGGAGTTCGCGAGCCCTGCGTTCGACTCGACCCCGTCGGGCACCGTTCCATCACCTGTTGCTCGGCGAACGAAGAGGCGATCGTCGATCTGCTTATGCGCTTGATCAATGAGCATCAAGAATTCCTGGGACAGAAAGCAACCGTCCGCTCCCGGCGCACCATCCAGCTCGATCAACGGCTTTAGCTCCGGGTACTCCGTGACGGAGGCGGCGTAATCCCTTTGAAGCGACACCATCGACTCGCGGTAGCGACCTGCGGTCAGGTGACCCTGGTCGACCGACCAACGCATCAGAAGTTCGAATTCGAACAGTAGAGCCGAATACGCAGTTCCCTTCTGTTGTGAATACTGCCCGCCGTGCACGCGATAGATCGACCCGAGGAAGCCCATGCCGATGAACTTCTTTCCGTGGTGGGCGAGGTTTGTGAAAAGTGCGACGTCCGTCAAGAACCTCATCCGCACGCCTTGCAGATCAAACGGGTCCGGTATCTCCTGAAGTGCGTGGCGCCCTAAGAGCACGTGACTCGGTCCGCCAACGAGGTTCAGCCTTTGGGCGACTACGCGTTCGAAGAACTCACCTGTCGGAAAGACCCGCTCCTCGTCGGGACCCACCGCCTTCACAAGTTCTCCCGGCCGCCCCGTCTCGTCAATAACACACCAGGAGCTGAAGACGATCGCAGCCGCCCACCGTTCGGCTGCCGCCGTGAGTCGCTCAAGTGTGTCTGGAAACAGGAAATCGTCGTCATGCAGGAACTTCAGGTACTTCCCACTCGCGAGGGAAATGAGATGATCTCGGTTTGCTCCGGGCAGCCCACGATTGGGATTCCTCACATATCGGATCCGAGAGTCCGGCCACTTAGAAACGACGGATTCAACGTCGGTGCCAGCGCTGTCATCGCTAATGATCAGCTCGAAGTCCCGCCATGTCTGTCCGAGCGCAGAGGCGATACTGAGGTCAAGGAATTCAGGTCGAAAGGCCGGTATGAGTATCGAGACGCGCGGCGTCATGACCTCGTCAAGTGCGCATCGAAGCGATAGTTGGCGTTGAAAACATGCTCTGGCATGCGCCGGAAGCTCGCGATCCACCCAGCCGCTGCTGCGAACTCGTTCAGCTCCCTCTCTGACCACCAGACCCCGATCTGGCTGGTTGGTTCGGACAACTTGTCCCTGTAATCGGCTTCAGGCCCGAAGAAGACCTGTGCGCGCTCTTTGTCAGGCAGGTTGCCGAGGAACAGTGTGCCGATGTTCTCGAAGCGCTGGCTCAGACCCATCAACGTTCGTTCTGCCGTTTCCCGATTCAAGTACTGAAAACCGGCGTAACACATCGCCTTGGTGAAACGCAGGGGCTCTGGCTCCTCCCACGCAAACTCTGCGGCATCGCGGTGGAGGAACCGGAAATCGGGCAATTGCTCAAAGTTCTTCTTTGCGACTTCGATCAGGTATTCCGAGGCGTCGACTCCAACGAAAGCGCGACATGAGCCAAATAGACGATTGGAGAGCGCACCATTTCCGCAGGCGAGATCAAGGAGGAAATCACCGCTGCTGAGATCGAGGCCTTTCTTGATGGTGTCGACGATGACGCGAAGTTCGTCTTCACTGATGGGCTTTCCGTACCTTGTACGGCGTACTTGGCCCCAGAAGTCGTCAGGCGGGAGTGACTTCGGGTACTCGTTGTATTCGTAGTCAGGGGCAGAGCCTGCGGGACTTTCATGAGGATGCATGGTCAGGTCACCTTGACGACTCGTGCGGCCTCGATCGCGTTGACGACTGACTCCGGTTCGTTCCACATAAGCACGTCCAAAATGGAGAGACCGGGAACAAATGCAAAGTTCGCCGTCGGGTAGACCAAGGTCGGCATGTCGAGGTAGCTGAGGGCTACTCCGTTCGCGGCGAACTCCGCGGGGTCGAAGAGCTCTCGTCCACCAATTGGGTTGATGTATTCGTCCGCCTCCAATGAGCGGGAAATGGCTGGAGCCCAGCCACCCGGGTGGCTAACTGGAGAAATGGCGATATCCATCTCCGACGCAATCCGGTACGAGAAGGGTATGCCCATATAGGTGCAGACCGCCCGCATTCCATTCACGTTTAGGTGCACCAAGGAGTCGTCGATTAGACCTTCGAAAGTCTGATCCACCAGGTTGCAGACCTGTACGTAGTGGGGCGCTCGCTTCCGATAGTGGCTCAACTTGCCGAGGATGGAACGGTGGATGCCGGAGCGGTCCGCGACGCGAGCTTCATGAATAGCCATGTTTCTTGATGAACCCCTGAGGGGTACGGTGACGTACATCCAGCCTTTCGTCGGATGCAAGACGCGGTTGCGGTTCATCCATGACTTGGGTGTGTATTGCGACACATCGAACACCACCCAGGCGTCCGTCTTCGAAATTGAGCGCGAAATAGCCCACGTACGGAAAGAAGTACGGCTGCATAATTCCGAGCCTCACGGCGATCGCCTATTCGGAGGAGTTTCGCGGAGCGATGAGAATGCATGTATCACCCTAGGCGGCAAGCCGACGTGCCGCCTCTTCTGAGTGTCGCTGGGCCAGATCGATGACTGCGAGGATCTTGTCCACATCGCCGGCCGCGACGCGAGCACCCAACGGCAGCTGGATAACGGCACGGCAAAGCGCATCTGTATTGGGCAGGGCGTCTTGATACTGCGGTAGCCACGTGGAATATGGCACGCTTCGGTGGCACCCTGGATAGAAGTATCGGCGCGCGTTCACCCGCTCCGCCTTTAGGATCCGCAAAACGGCATCTCGCGAGAGACCGAATCGCTCCGCATCGATGATGCAACTGAACGATTGCCAGTTTGACTCGTCGACGGAGGCGGGAACAACAGCGTCGATTCCCGGGACCGAGCTCAACCCACGCGCATATCGGTCCCAGAGCCGTGCGTTGTTCTCTTTGTGATCGCCGAACCGGGACAGGCTCAGAAGACCCAATGCGGCCTGAGCCTCGGAGAACCGTCCGTTTGTCGTGATGGGAACACCGACGGGCGGACCTGCACCATAGCTGCTGCGTATATTGCGCATACGTGCCGCAAGGTCGTCGTCATCGGTCGTGATACAGCCGCCTTCTGCACTGTTCACAATTTTCGTTGCGTGAAATGAGAAGACCTCTGCGGCGCCGTGTGAAGCGAGGCGCTCACCACCGAAGGCACACCCGAAGGCTTGCGCCGAATCGAAAAACAGTGACAGGTCGGCGTCCCGTGCGAGCTTCTCGAGTTCAGGAGGATTGCACGTTCCTCCCCATAGATTGACGCCGAGGATGCCCCGCACATCGCTCGTGATGAGGCGTTCGACGATTTCGCGATACATGGTGTGTGGTCTCGTCGATATCACAAAAGACCGGTTCGAGCCCGGCCCAAGTCAGCGCTTGGGCGCTCGCGATGAATGTAAAGGCGGGCAGGATTACCTTTCCGGTCAGTGACATAGCGGTCGCGACCACGATCAGGCCCACGGTCGCGTTCGTGACGCACGAGCGCGTTTCGGACTCCGAGGAACTCAGCGAGCTGCATCTCAAACTCTCGGGTCAGTGGACCGTGGTTGGTGTAGTACTCGCGGTTGAAGATGCCGCGCATCTCGCGCACGTAGGAGTCCCAGTCGGGGAAGTAGAGCTGCCCGACCGGCAGCTCCTCGCTGAACTTTGGAATGCCACCGAAGATGGCAAGGTCGTCAATCTCGGTTGGCATCGCGCTCTTCCGAGGTGAGGCGTCCGTTGATGTCATCGCCATGCGATTCGATCAGGGACAACACGGAGCAGATGACCTCGACGTCCTCGATGTTGACCTGATAGCCAGAGGGGAGCACGAGAAGTCGGTCGGCGATGGCCTCGGTCACGGGCAACGACTTCGTAATCGTCCGGTAGGACGTGCGCCTTGTGTGCAGGGGTGGCGAATAGTACGCACGCGCCAATGCGCCTTCGGCATTGAGAAGTTCGAGAGTCCGGGCACGACCAAGAGGCCAGTCGTCCTCGAGCCGTAAAACAATGTTCTTGCATCCAGGCCTTTGGGAAAGATCGAATTCGAGCAGCTGTAAGCCTGAGATCGGCCGCAAGCAGCTCGACATATCGCTCATAAAGACGACGATTGCGGTCGACCTGCTCTGCGACCCCATCCAACGAGGCCAGAGCCATAGCCGCATGGACCTCGTTGAGCTTCGCGTTGACCCCAAAGTGGTCCGTCTGGTCCTGCAACCTGAACCCGAATGCTCGAGTCAACGCAAGGAGATCAGCCAGTTCAGAGTCGTTGGTGGCGATATATCCTCCTTCGAAGCCATTGAGCAGTTTGCTGGCGTGCAACGAGAAGAGTTCGCAGCGGCCAAACGTACCGACCCGTCTCCCATCGAAGATCTCGAAGGACGATTCAACGGAGTCCATAAGGAGAGGTATGCCAGCTGCGGACGAAAGCGCTTCCAACCCAGTAGCGTCACAACAATTGACGATGGGATGAACTCCTAGCAGAAGGGCAGTTCTGTCGTTGATGAGGTCAGCAACTGTGTCCGAACTGAGAGCCAGGGTTGCCGGGTCGACATCCGCGAAATGGGGTGTGAGACCGGCCCACGCTGCCGCATCCGCCAGCCTGCGGTAGGTGATGGAGGGCATGATCACCTCGTAGCGAGACGAAATCGCCAGTGCCTTCATTGCAAGTATCAAGCCCCAGAATCCGCTTGAAAAAGTCACACATCGGTCTACGTCGTGATACCTGGCCAACTTGGCTTCAAGCTCGCGATTCACAGGACCATCGTTGGTGTACTTTCGGGCGTCAAATGACATCCTTGAGTACGCAAGGAAGGTGTCGAATTCGGGCCGCCAGAGATCAGAAGTAGGACGGACTCGTTCGAATGCGACCGCGCCGCCGAAGATCGCGAGGTCGGAGATGGTTGATTTGGTCAGCGACACGCGTCTGAGGACACTGGGCTCATTGCCGACCAAGCGTAACCTCTGGAGTCGCCACTCACGATGACGTCGGCAGCGGTACGAGCCTTGAATCGAGTGACCTGCGCCCCTCCGTTCCGCCCGAGCGGCTCAGGCCCTCCCTGGGACGGGTTCGTGACCGAAGGCGTGACCTTCGCCTGGTCTTCCTCTCAGTCCTCGTTCAGAAGCGCTCGAACCTGCGTGACAATGACATCGGGGTCGCCGTAGCGGCGATCTGCGTAGCGCCGCCCAGCGTCCGAAATGGCTGACCGGCCCCCTTCAGCCTGCATGCTCCCCACCGCGGCGAGCAACTCGCCCGGATCGCCGAAGGTCGACCCTCCACCCTCCCGCGCATGCGCTGCGGCCGGCCCAGAGTGCTCAGGCACGATGATCGGCGTGCCGAAACGCAAAGACTCGATGCACTCGCGGGCAATCTGAGGGCCCGGATCCAGGTCTACGCAGACATTGGCGTGCGCAATGAGTCGCCACAGGTCCATACGGGTGTCGACCGAGGTCGTTCCGCGCAGGACCCGCCCCTTCCATGCCGCCGCAACGGCGTTCTCGACAACGATGACATAGGCGTCGTGGAACGCCGCGCTCATCCACGCGGCTGCGAATGGAGGTGTTGCAAGATCAACCGCGGGCCGACCAGAGAGGACCAGTTGATAGCCCGTGAAGCCGAATCCGTGGTGGCGATGAAGTGCCGCCAGCGGATTGACCGGTACGTACACTCCGACCGAGGAGGCGGGTCCGCTGACCTCGTTGCTCACTGGCTGCAATTGGAGCCAAGCCGGGTTGCAGTCGTCGGCGGAGGACGACAGGTAGAAGACCCTTCTGGGATTGATCCGTTCAAGGAGCAACGCGAGCTCCGGTGTCAGGTCATCGACGACCACGGTGTGGTCGGAGGCAAGCGCTTCGGGCCATCGGAACCGGCCATCGTCTCCAGTGCCCACGAGATCGAACGCCCCGTCAGCTTCGAGCTGGTCCTCAGCTCCTGGAACGAGGACGCAGACAGGCCCACAACGGGACGCTGCTCCCGCTATGCAGCGTGTGACGTAAGTCAGCTCGGCGTGCCGATCGCGCCAGTGCCGGCCGATAATGACCGTCCCTCGGTCACTCATGCGGGCGATGGTCAGACTCCACGACGCGCTGCAAATGAAGGACCTCGGAGCGCAGCTGCGCGATTTCCTCCCCATAGGTGCGGGTGACGTCACCAGTGATCGCCTCGTGCGACGCCAGGCGATCAACAATGAGATCGCATTGCGCTGCAACGGCGTCAGTGGCCTGGGCAATGGCAAAGAGCAGACGACGATCCGTTCGGCCGGAGATACGCCCGGCCCATGCACGCAATCTCCGGCCGGGTGAAAGGGTGGAAGCCGTTCGTTGGTTCACCCACTCCTGGCGGAAGGACCGCACGGACTCGACGTCTTGCACCTGTCCGAGGAGCGGTGGAGCCTCGGAGGGTTGCTGGAGCATGAGCGGCGCGTCGCCGAGTTCGCTGGCTATTGGTTCGTGAGGGTTGCGTACCATCGTTTCCAGGCGTCCTGCTCCTCGGGTCTCGCCAAGCCGCACGATGGATCGGCGCGAGTCAGATTTCTATTGAAATAGCGATCGCCCTCGGTAATGTAATCCTTCCATCGGTCGATGAACTTCACAACGTCGCCGACGCCGCCAGCGGTTCCTCTGCTCGGCGACTCGTAGTGGATCAGTTCGGCGGAGGGTTCGTAGATCGTTCGGAAGCCTTCAGCTCCTGCCCGCAGGCAGTAGTCGACGTCGTTCAGGTCGATCCCGAGACTTTCGTCGAACCCCTGGAGTTGCTCAAAGATCTCCCGCCTGGTTGCAAGGCAAGCTCCCGTGACCGCCGAACATTCGCGGGTGACTGCCGCCATGTTCAGATATCCGACTTCATCCTCTGGCAGCCCGGTGAGCGGATGGCCAGCCGCACCGGTGAGCCCGACGACGAGACCGCAGTGCTGCAGGCGCCGGTCGGGATAGAGCAGACGTGCCCCGACCGCTCCGACGTCGGCCCGGAGTGCGTGGGCACACAAGGCAGAGAGCCAACCGGTTGCATGGGCTTCGATGTCGTTGTTCAAGAACAGCAGAACGTCTCCCCGGGCGACCCGTGCTCCAGCGTTATTGAGCTGCGGCCAGTTGAACGGCCGCGCGTCGCCGAGCACCACGACACCCGGACGATCGGCCAGCCGCTCAATCAGGCTCAAGGTCTCGGGGTCAGAGGACCCGTTGTCGATGAGCACCACCTCGACGTCGTGGTCCATCGTGGTCGCCATGACAGAGTCGACGCACGTCCGGAGGAGCTGTGGTTCGTCGCGGAACGGAATGAGGATGCTCGTCGAGGTTTCCGCCGGCGAATGCCGCCTGACGCGGAACGTGCCAGGCGCCGGACCGGCCGCAACTGCTGCGGCATCACCACGGCGGCGGAGTGCGTCCTCCACGGGCAGCGAGGAGCTCGCGCTGGTGCCCCAGTCGTCATCGCTGCGGTGGCAGAGCACCTCGGAGAGGTGAGCCACGGAATCGGCGACCTCGCACGCGTAGAGGGCACACGCGTGCTCGAGCGCACCGCAGTCGGGCACATCGAAGCGAGGAAAGTCCCGTACCAGCTCGGATCCGATGGCGAGCGGGCGACCGATGTAGGAGGACGACAAGAGGAAATCTGGTGAGAAGTCGGGTTTGAGTCGCGCCATCGCATAGGACCCGTCGGTTACCACTCGATCTTCGTCGGCGTAGACCACTCCCCGTGGTGTGAGGGAAGCGCCAAGCAGGGCGGTCGCGTCCGGTGCCCAGACGTCCCCCGGAAAGATCAAGGCAACCGGAGTGTCGTGATATTCCGCCATTCCGAGGGACAGGAGTTCCGCCGGCCCGGCGCCCTTTGCGCCGACAACCGTTCGAATCCTCCGACGATGCCTGCGGGACAGGGACGAATGCATGACCTCACCCATCTCCTTCAGTGGTGGTTCCGCCGACACCACCGTGAGCGACCATCGGGAGCTCGTCTGCACAGCAAGACTCCGGAGCGTCCTGCTGAGCGCCGTCGGAGGTGCCGCACCGAGGACCATGACAAGGGCAAGGTTCGAGTCTTTCGGTCGCGGTGCTGTCCGCCTGCGCTCATCCTCTCGGAGGCGGACCCAGTCCGAGTAGGCGCCCTGCTCGTGGCCTACGTCAGGCGCGAGCCGGGGCAGGTCCCGGGGGGCAAAGAGCACCCGTTCCACAGCGGCAATCTACCGAAGCCTGTCTGGCGCATCGGCGGCGTTGGCGCAGGTGAGTAGCGACCTGACACGATTCGGCCGTGGGGATCTCCGACCGCCTGCTCATGGGACCAGGACCTTCCAACCCGTATCCCGAGGTCGCCATGGCCCTCGCCGGTCCGGTCCTGGGCCACCTCGACCCCCAGTTCCTAGACCTGCTCGACGACACGAACGATCGGCTCCGCCGCGTCTTCGCGACCGGCAATGCACTGACACTTCCCGTGAGCGGCACCGGGTCAGCGGGCATGGAGGCTTCGTTCGTCAATTTCGTGCGACCTGGCGATCCCGTCGTGGTCGGCGTGAACGGGGTCTTCGGCGAGCGCATGTGTGACGTCGCCTGCCGCCACGGTGCCGAAGTGGTTCGCGTCGACGCCAAATGGGGCGAACCACTCGACCCCGCCCAGCTCCTCGCCGCGCACCCCTCACCGGCGTTGATTGCCGTTGTACACGCTGAGACCTCGACCGGTGTACGCAACGCGATCGAGCCCCTTGGCGAGGCCAAGGGAGGACGCGCTGCTCCTGGTTGACATGGTGACATCGCTCGGAGGCATTGAGGTTGCCGTCGATGGGTGGGGTGTGGACATCGCCTATAGTGGCACGCAGAAGTGTTTGGGTGTCCCGCCTGGCCTTTCGCCGTTGACGGTGGCACCTCGCGCGCTGGAGCGGATCGTCGAGCGCCCGTCGAGTTGGTATCTCGACCTCAACCTTCTCGCGCGCTATGTCAACGACTCGTCGGGCCAGGGGCGGGTCTACCACCACACCGCGCCGGTCTCGATGGTGTCCGCGTTGCACGCGGGTCTCGGTGCCGTGCTCGACGAGGGCCTCGAGGCGGCGTGGCAACGCCATGCCGACTGCGGGAGGTTGCTCCAGGATGGCCTCGAAGGACTCGGCCTGGAGTTGCTGGTGTCGCCCGATGCCCGTCTTCCCCAGCTGACCACGGTCAAGGTCCCAGACGGGGTCGACGAGGCTGCAGTCCGACGTGCGTTGTTGGGCACCTACGGAATCGAGATAGGTGCGGGAGCCGGCAAATTGGCGGGAAAGATCTGGCGGATCGGGTGCATGGGTCACACCGCGCGGCCGCGTAACGTACTTGCCCTCATCGCTTCTCTCGAGAAGGTGCTGGCATCATGAGCGCCGCCCGTGCAGTGCGTCACGCGCCACTCGAGCTTCGCGGTCGGCGGGTGCTCCTACGCTCCCTCACCGAAGACGACTTCTCTGCGTGGCACGAGGTTCGGACGCGGTGCGCCGACTGGCTGTTGCGTTGGGAGCCGAGGCCCAAGGGAGCGCCGGTCCCCTCGGAGGACCGGCCCAGCTTCGCGGCGCGGTGTGGAATCAGGGAACGTGAACGGCACCTCGGAACTGGGTATGGCTTCGGAATCTTCGTGGGCGAGCGTTTTGCGGGGGAGGTGACGCTCTCGTCGATTCAGCGAGGTCCGTTCCAGAGTGCGTTCATCGGCTATTGGATCGACCAGGAGCTGGCGGGTCGTGGCCTAGTACCCGAGGCTGTCGTCGTGACCCTGCGATTCGCCTTCGAGGCGATCTCGCTCCATCGAGTCGAGATTTCGATCATCCCGAGGAACATGGCTAGCCGGCGCGTGGTCGAGAAGCTCGGCATTCGTGAAGAGGGAATCGCGCAACGCTTCCTCGAGATCGACGGTGTCTGGGAAGACCACGTGCGCTACGCCATTACTGCGGAGGAGTGGGTGATACGCGAGCCCCAGCTCTCTGCTGAGTGGCTCGAGGACTGACCTCGAGGAGACTGGCGCAGCCTCAGCTCTCGCTGGTCGCCCTGACGACAGATGGCGAATGTCGGAAAAACTGTTCGACGTCGTGTTCGTAGGTATAGGAGAGTGGCTTGCGTCCAGACTGCTTGCGCAGCCGAAGTTCCCTGATGAAGGCCTGCACGGCTCCCGCGCTGGTTGAGTTGTAGGCGAAGCCGGTTGCGGCGAAGCGCCGGGTGTCGACACCACGGCCGTACCGCAATAGGTCCTGAAGTTCCTCGGGGACGTCGAAAAAGCGTGTCAAAGGACGGATCTTGAACATGGTGTAGGGGGAGAGGGGCACTAGGCGCGTTCCGCAGATGGCCGCGACCTCGCTCCAGGGGAGCCGGCCATCTCCCGCCACGTTGTAGAGGCCCGGGATGCTCGCCCGCGTCACGTGGAGGAGCGCTCGCACGACGTCCTCTTCCTCAATGAATTGCAGCAAAGGATCGAACCCGAAGATGGAAGGGCACACTGGACGCGACAGATTGCGACTGATCGACGTTGTGAGATGGGACCCCAGCACGTTGGCAAACCGGAGCACGGTGACGCGGGTGCCCGGATTGTCCTCTGCGAAGTCCCGTACCAGCCCTTCGGCCTCGACGAGCGAACTCTCGACGAGGTTCCGAACGGGGCTGGTGCGAGGCGTGTCCTCGAGAAAGGTATTGGGATCGCTTGCGGCAGAGCCGTAGACAAGCGTGGACGATTTGATCACGATATGGCGCACGGACGATCCGGCCGCTCCAGCTGCAGCGAGGAGGTTCATCGTGCCGATCACATTGATCTCGTGCATGGCGCGACGTGGCACGGTCGTCGAATTCGTGATCAAGAACGTATGCAAGATGGTGTCGACCTGCGTTGCTCTCACAATGCGGTTCAAAATGGAGTAGTTCTGGTCGGCGCGTACGAACTCGAGCGCGCTCGAATGGCATGGCGGGCACGTGGCTGCCCATGCCGAGAATTACGTCCATGCTCGGGTCGTCTTCGAGCGCCTGGATCATCCGGCCACCCCAAAAGGTATCCGCACCCGTGACGAGCACCCGTCGACTCATCGGTGCGTCACCCGAACCAGACGCTGCGCCGATCGCGCAACATGTCGTACACGGCCTCCTGGAGCTGCGAGCGGATGCGCTCGGATTCCTCCATGATCCGGCTTTTCGAGTACCGGTCTTGGTCTGGGGCCACATCGAAGTGGACCGGGTCCAGCACCCGCAGTTTGAACTTTGCTGGGAACGGGGCCACGACACCCAGGGGCCCGAACGCAAACAGATTCGCGGTGATGGGGACGTAGGGGACACCTAGGACGCGAGCCAGGCTCGGCAACCGGAACAGCACAGGCATCGCCTCTTCGGAGCCGATGACGGCGATCGGGATGACCGGGACGCCGGCGCGCATTGCAATCTCTACGAAGCCACCTCGTCCGAACCGGCGAAGCTGGTAACGGTCGGTGAAGGACTTGGACGGTCCCTTCGTGCCTTCGGGGAAGACCAGGGCGAGCTGCTGTTGCTCTTTCAGCAGCCGGTAGGCGTTGGCAGGCCGGGCGGAGACGCCACCGGAGCGGGCCCAGAGCGTGCCCACGACCGGTACCGTTCGAAAGAAGTAGTCAGCGAGCCCGTAGATCGGACGTTCCAGCTCCTTCTCGATCCCGTGCATGATGACCGGAGCATCGGACGGAATGGCTCCCGCGTGGTTCGCCACCAGGAGTGCGCCGCCGTGCGAGGGGATCTTTTCGAGACCTTTCCACTCAGTCCTGAACCACTTCGAATAAACAGGCTCGTAGATGGCTCGAGCCACGGCGCGAGTTCGTTCGGATCGGCCCCACTCGTCGACGTCGGACAACCGAGGATCCTCTCGGTCGTTGTCTGAGGGGAGGCGGATGGGAACGACGGCGGTCGAGCGATCCTGCTCGCCGACTACCCGGCTCCCACTGGCCATCAGGCCATGGTATCGATCGGACAGGCGCTGGAGGCTGGCCGGCGTGCCGGGCGCTACGGCCGAGCCGCGCCGATGAGTCCGGTGGTGAAGATGGGGGAGTAGGACACCGTCGAGCCGGTGAACGGGGCTTGGATCACGGTGTCCGTCCCGTAGGGACCCGAGCCGGTGTACATCACGACGTGGTCCACCTGGTTGTCGCCGTCGAGGTTGTAATAGAAGAGAAGGTCCCCGGGTTCGAGGGCATCGAGGGAGACATGGGGCAGTGACGGCCACTGGATCTCGGTCGTCCTGGGAATGGAGACCCCTGCCTGGGCCCACGCCCATTGGACCAGGCCCGAGCAGTCGAATCCGACCCCTGGATCCTCCCCTCCGAAGACGTATGGCACGCCGAGTTGCGAGACGGCTGCTTGTACCGCCGCCATGCCGGCGGCTCCGCCCGACGACGAGCCTCCGACCGGTCCGGTGGCGCCGCCCGCCTGGTTGGCAGCATCGGTGGCAGCGGCGCCGCTCGCCGACCCGCCGACGGCGCCCGCGACGGTTGCCGCCGTTGCTGCGGCCGCAGCCGCCTGCTGTTCGGCAGCGGCGCTTGCTGCTCGGGCGGCTGCGGCAGCTTCTTGCTGTGCCTCGGCGATGGCCGCCTGCGCGACCTCTTGAGCCAGCTGACCTTGCACCTGGTTCAGGGTCGCCTGCGTGGTTGCGGCCTCGGCCTCATTGGCCTGCGCCAGTGACTTCGCCTGGGCCGCCGTCTGCTGCGCTTGCGTTGCTGCCGTTTGCTCTTGTCCCGCTTCGTTCTGGAGCCGTGATTCTGACCGCTGGAGCGCGAACTCGTCTTGCGTCAGATTACCGACGATCGTGTTGGTGTACTGGTTACGCGCCTGACTCAATGTGGCTGAAGTGGAGAAGTAGGACGTGAAGCCTGTCGCCGGTGTTCCGTAGACGTACGCAGCCACAGCGTCATTGGCCACGAGTCGTTTGTCCGTTGTCACCGTCGCCTTGGTGTGCACCAAGTTCGCCTCAATGGACTGGACTTGATCCTGCGCGTTCTGCTCATCCTGCTGTGCGGTGTTGTACTTGTCGTCGAGGACCGAGGTCTGCTCCTCTTCGTGCGCGAGGGTGCTCTCGATCTGGGCCACCTGTGACTGCGTGGCATTGATTTGAGACTGATTCGGCGCAGGACCGGGCAACGTCGTCGGCGTCGAATTCCCCGTTGCGCCCGCGCCGTATTCGAGCGTCACGGATGCCCATGCGCCGAGCAGCACGGCAACGCCCACCGCGCGAACGAGAAAGCCCCGCCTGCGGACAGTGCTCCGACAGTTCACTGTATCCACGGCGACAAAGCGTAACGGCTGGATGGTGGCAGTTTCGGCACCCGGACGTTTCGGTCCGGTTGCAGCCAGAGTTCGCCTTCCGTTCACTTTCGTCACGATTGACCAGATCTACCGCTCTCCGTAGGGTGCCTTGTGCATGGAAGGTGTGGTATCGGTTGCTCAGGGAAGGTTGCGGGGTGTTTGGCGTGGGGACCTGTGGTCCTTTTCGGGCATCCCCTACGCACGTGCACCCGTCGGAGGGCTGCGCTGGCGGCCTCCGCTTCCACCCGAGTCGTGGGATGAGATCCGAGACGCCTCGACATTCGGTCCGATTGCGCCGCAGTCGGCCGCCGTGCCTGGCATCACCAGTCCGTCGGATCCCGAGTCCTCGGAGCCGCAGAGTGAAGACTGCCTCTTCCTGAACGTCTGGACACCGCGCCTTCCCGATTCGCCAGCACAAGCTGTTGCCGCCGGAAGGCCCGTTCTGGTCTTCATTCACGGGGGCGGCTTCACCTCCGGCAGCGGATCGGTCTTCCTCTATCGGGGCGGCAACCTCGTCCGAAACGGCGACGCCGTGGTCGTGACGATCAACTACCGGCTGGGCGCGTTGGGGTTCCTGGGTCACCGGGAAATGGAGGTCCCCGATGGACTCGTCGGGAACTGGGGCATCCAGGATCAGGTCGCGGCGCTGGCCTGGGTAGGCGAGAACATCGCCGCGTTCGGAGGTGACCCATCCAACGTCACCATCTTCGGAGAGTCGGCGGGCGGGTTCAGTGTGGCCGCGCTGCTCGGGATTCCTGCTGCGAGGGGGCTGTTTCGGCGCGCGGTGGTGCAGAGCGGTGGCGCGCATGTGCACACGCTCGACCAGGCCGAACGCTCGGCGGATCGCTTGGCAGCTGTATTGGGTATCGCAGCCTGTGGCAGGAAGTCGCTCGAGCCGATTCCGGCATCAGAACTTGTGGCCGCGACCGAGGAGATCGGCCGGCGCAGGCCGGATGCTGGCATGATCCCGCTGCCGTTTCTCCCAGTGGTCGATGGCGTGTTCTTGCCCGAGCACCCATTGGTGTCGGTCGCCAACGGATCGGCTGACGGGATCGACCTCTTGATCGGGACCAACCGTGACGAACTCACCTTGTTCGGGTTGGGCAATCCGGCGCTGATGGCGTTGGACGAGAACGGAATGTACCGATGGATCGTCAATGCGGCACCAGACCTGGATGCCGAACAGGTGATCGAGACCTACCGGGCCGCTCGTAGCGAACGCGGGGAGAAAATCGATCCCACCGATATATGGGTCGCGGCCGGGACGGACTTCGTCTTCCGCTGGCCGAGCCTGCAACTGGCTGCGGCGCACACTGCGCGGGGATCGCGTGCGTTCGTGTATCTCTTCGAATGGGAGTCCCCGGCCTTTGGGGGGATCCTGGGTTCGTGCCACGCGCTTGAGCTGCCCTTCGTGTTTGGAGCGGTGCACCTGCCGGTCGTTCAGATCTTCTCTGGCAGTGGTCCTTCCGTCGAGAGGCTCTCGCAGGACATGCAGCGCGCGTGGCTCGCCTTCGCCGCCGCCGGGACCCCGAGCCACGACGGCATCGGGGAATGGGTTGAGTGGGATCCCGTGCGTCGGGCCACGATCGTCTTCGGCGCGGAAACCAGGCTCGAGGACGCACCTCGCAACCGGGAGCTGGCCGTGTTGGAGCACGCCCACCCCCTCGCCTCGACCTCGCCCGGGGCACTGCCCGCCTGAGCACGTGGGTTCGCTGCCAGCCCGCGTCGCTCGGTCAACCTCTTCGTTTCGACCGAGTCAGGGTCATCGGTAGATGCCGGATGCCCGTATGCCGGTTGCTGCGCGTCCAGATCGGCTTCCCGGCGAGCGAGAACGACTCGAATGAGGCGAGGACCTCCTCCAGTGCAACCCGTATCTCGAGGCGTGCCAGGTGGGCACCGAGACAGAAGTGCGCTCCGTGGCCAAAGGCCAAATGCGGATTGGGATCGCGGTCGAGGTCAAATGTGTCGGGTTCGGAGAAGCGGAGAGGGTCGCGGTTGGCCGAGCCCTCCCACACCACCACCTTCTGGCCGGGCGCGATCAAATGGCCGCCGAGCCGGCAGTTCTTCGTGGCTGTGCGTCGTTTGGACGGTGACGGAGTCGTCCATCGCAGGATCTCTTCGGTCGCGGTGATCATGGTCGTGCGATGGGATCGAAGGGACTCGAGCTGCTGAGGCCACTGGGTACACGCGAGCATCGCGCCGGCGATGGCGTTTCGGGTCGTTTCAGCGCCTGCCGAGAACAACAGCGAGAAGAATGCCGAGAGCTCGTCGTCTGTCAGGCGCGGTGGGTCCTCATCGGGCAGTTCCGCATGGATCACGGTTGAAAGCATGTCGGCACGAGGAGATGCACGCTTCTCCTCGATGAGGGCGGCACCGTACTCGAACAGCTGTTGTGTGGCGACCTGGCGTCGCGGGCTCATCGACAGGAAATCTGTCTCGTCCGGAATGTCGAAGATGTGTTCCACGGCGTCGAAGAGAAAGTGCCGATCGGACTCTGGCACGCCCAGCAAGAGGCAGATCGCCTGCATAGGGAGCTCGGCCGCGACGTCGACGAGAAAGTCGCAGGTGAGGGGAATTGCGTCGAGAAGCCGCTGCGTTCGGCGGCGCAGTTCCAATTCGAGCGCGCGCACGGCCGCAGGAGTCAGGCCCTTTGTCACGAGGCGCCGGATTCGCGCATGGCGTGGGTCGTCCATCATGTTCAAGACGATGCCCGCGACCGGGAGGTCCTGAATAATGGTCCCGCCGTATGGGCGAGTACCGCCCGTTTCCGAGGAGTAGGTCAAAGGGTCATGGAGCACTTGTAACACTTCGTCGTACGTGGCGACCGACCAGAAACCCTTCCCCGTCGGGAGTGTGGTCTGTGGGCTCGTGCCACCACACCGGCGCTATCTCTCGGTGGGCACGGAAGAGTTCGTGCGGAAAACCGTTGGCGAAGGTGTCGAGGTCAGTGAGGTCGACCTCGGCCAGGTCGCGCGTCACTCGGAGCATCCTCATGGCACGATCCGCTTGGGTCAAGAATGGAGTGCGGGGGCGTAGCCCAAATGGCAGAGGCAGGGCGCTTAAACCGTCCCCAGTGAGGGTTCGAATCCCTCCGCCCCCACCCACTGGCCTGACACGTCATCGCCACCGGAATCCCTGGTCAGAAGGTCGGACTGGGGATGGACGGTTATCCCGATCTCAAATTTGCATTTTGTGTGCACGGGCGAAGCGACAAGAACTCCGCCACTTGGTTCTGTCAAAGACGACCCTCGGTCCGTGCCCCAATGGCCAGGCAGGAGCGAGTTCGCAGCCTGCTTACTGACTAGTTTGGGGTGCGTGGGGGGCGAACACGGTGGGCACGGACCCCAAGCGAGTCTCCACGAGGCCAGCGGGGTCAGGGGACCAAAATCAGGCACACTTCATAACTACTGCGTGTGCCCTTGGTTCCGGTCCGCCGGTGTCGCAGAAAGAGTGGCTTGGCCGACTGGATGAGGCCGAAGCCCGGAAGCAAGCAATTGACCTTGCCGAGGAGCCCACTCGACAGTAACAGCAGTCCGAGGCGACACCCATCTCCGTCGGATGAACTCCAGCTGTTCCGAGTGGCGCTCGCGATAGATAAGGGCCGAAGCCTATGGTTGAAGGTTGAGCATGTCCGCTGAGGGTGTAAGAGATAGCGTCCGACCGACTTCCTATGGACAGGTCGATCGACTGACCGCGATCGACCGCCTAGGGGTCTGGTTATCGGCTCGCCAAGTGCGAGCAAAGGTGGGCAACGTCGACGGGAAACGGGTCGGGGACTTCGGGTGTGGGTTCGACGCCCGGTTGGGGCGGGCGCTTGTGGCTCAATCCGCCCACGTGACACTTGTCGATGTCGCCTTGGCCGATGATCTGAAACAGCACCCCAAGATCACGACGATCGAGGGCGGGCTGCCCTCCGCCATGGAGAAGGTCTCGACGGCGTCTCTGGACGTGACACTTTGCATCTCAGTCCTCGAACACCTATGGGAGGACCAGGCCATGCTCATTGAATTGCCGGCGCGTCACGGCGCCTGGAGGCGTGTGTGCCGTGAGCGTTCCTGGGTGGCTGGACAAGCCCTTTCTTGAGTTCACCGGGTTTCGCCTGGGGATCAGCGCTGCCGAAATGGACGACCACAAGCGCTACTACCGGATGGGGGACCTCTGGACGAAGCTGCGCGTGGCCGGCTTCTTGCCCCACGGCATTTCGTGCCGACGGTACAAGCTGGCGACCAGTGTCTTTGCCGTCTGCCGGGTGGACCCAGATGTCAACAAAAGCCCAGAACTATCAGACCGCTGAGGTCGCAGCTGGCGGCCCGTCGTCGAAACGAGCACCCGCACGGCCCCGTCGTGGTGTCTCGAGCCTTCCCGGATCAATTTATTCCTCGGCTAAGCCGAATTGCCCGAAATCCGGCCCATTCAAGATTCGCAACGGATAGGCCGGGGTTCTAATCGCATCGCGTAACCGCCTGGTCGTGTCGACCGTTCATAGGTTGTGAGCGACCGCGCCATAGAGGTTGATGTGCTCGGACCGGTTGAAGTGCGCGGGGCTGCCAGGTCGTTTCGACGCTCGGCCGCGCTCGAACTGGTCGTCTACCTGGCGTTCCACCGTCACGGCGCCAGTCACGGAGAGTGTGCGGTGGCAATCTGGCCGGAGCGTCCCATCTCACTGTCCACGCTGCACGCGACTGCGTCCGATGCTCGGCGCGCGATTGGGCCACGACGCCAGCGGCGCATATCTTCCCCGAGGGACCAAGCTCCGCCTGCAGCGCTCGGTCGGCACTGACGCGGAGCGCTTCGCCGAGCTCGCCGAGACAGACGATCCATGGCGCCTCAGGCAGGCACTCGCCCTCGTCCGGGGTCCGCTCTTCTCCGGGCTGCGCCGGATCGACTGGGCAATCCTCGACGGCACGCGTCACGATCTTGAGGCCTCGATCGCAAGCGCGGCATTGCGGGGTGCGGCGGCGTTTGCCAGCCGCGGCCGCGGCGACGTGGCGGAATGGATGGTGCGCCGCGCGCTCGTGGTCAGCCCCTACGACGAGCGGCTCTACCGCGGATTGCTCCGTGCCACCGCTGCGCAGGGCAACCGAGCCCGGCTGGCTGGCACCATGGCGCAGCTGGTCACCTTGGCCGGCGAGGCGGCATCCGGCGTTTCGAGCCGGGAGCCGAAGGCTGAGTCGAGTCTGTTCGCCAGCTTGCACCCCCGTACGGCGGCTCTGTACCACGACCTGCTGCAAGACAAGCCTGCCGCCGGAGGGTACGCCGCCAGGCTGTAGGGTTGCCTCCCGCCATGGCGAGAAGCTCCTCTGGAAGGTCGGTCGCACGCGCCGCCGCGACGGGTGGGGGCGCCACCTATCGCGGGCAGATGCCGGTGAACTGGTACGCCGCGCTCCTGGTCATTGTGCTGATCGGGCTCGGATCGGTCGCATTCGCGAAGTACCACTACAACCAGAATCCGCCTGTGGTCGAACCCGCAGTCGGCACGACCTGGCACGCCGGATTGGCCTTCGATATCTGTGGGAAGACGGAGGCCCCGCTTGCGGCATCGCCATCCACTGCGAAGACCGGCCTGACGACGACCGGCGATGGCGTCCTGAAGATCGCACCGAACAGTTCGAGCGAAGCGGGCAACAATGCAACTCTGGGGAAGTTCGCGAGCGGATACGTTGGTCTGACACTGACCAACACCAGTGTGAAGTACCCGTCCTCGACCGTGTACAAGAACGGTGAGAAGTGCGCCGCCGGAACCCCCGACGCCGGAAAAGTGGGTGAGGTCGCGGCCCGCACGTGGCTGCTCTCCACGAAGACCGGCGCGAACGGCGAACTCGAACAGACAAGCGGCGTCACGACTTTTCATCCAGCTGACCTCAAGTTTGCCGACCGCCAGCTGATCACGGTTGGGTTCGTGCCCGACAACGTCACGCTGCCGAAGCCACCGGCCTCCACCGTCACCGCGCTGTTGCAGGTGCTGGCAGGCGGAACCCAACCCGTCGCTGCTACGACGACCGTGCCGGGTGCGACGTCCAGCGTGCCCACTCCCACGACCTCCACGACGGCTCCGACATCCACGACTACCGCACCGCCCTCGACGACCACATCGTCGACCAAACCTCCGACCACGACGACGACGAAGTAATGCAGGCGGTGGTCCTCGTCGGGGGCGAGGGGACGAGGCTGCGTCCTCTGACGCTCACGACGCCCAAACAGATGCTGCCCATCGTCGGGGTTCCGATGCTCGAGCGCGTGCTCGGACAGCTCGCCGCTCATGGTGTGAACCATGCCGTGCTTTCGTTGGGTTACCTGCCCGACGCTTTTCTCGAGACGTATCCCGATGGGCGCGTTGCCGGTGTCGAGCTGACGTATGCCGTTGAACCCGAGCCGCTGGACACGGCTGGTGCCGTCCGCTTTGCAGCGTCCCATGCCGGCATCGCCGAGACGTTCGTGGTCGTCAACGGAGACGTCCTTACCGATATGGACCTGACACGCCTGGTGTCCTTCCATCGAGAACGGGGCGCCGAGGGAACGATCGCGCTGCACCCGGTCGCCGATCCGTCGGCCTTCGGCGTGGTGCCGACGGATGATGACGGGCGGGTGACGGCGTTCGTGGAAAAGCCGCCGCGCGACGAAGCGCCGACGAACGAGATCAACGCTGGGACGTACGTGCTAGAGGCATCGGTTCTCAAAAGGATCCCTGACGGTGCTCGAGTGTCGATCGAACGAGAGACCTTTCCGGCCATGGTGCGTGACCGGACCCTATTCGCCCTCTCTGACGACAGCTATTGGCTCGACACCGGGACGCCGTCCGCGTATCTCCAGGCCAACTTCGACTACGTGAACCAGAAGCGAGGCCCGATCGTTGGCCCCGGTCTCGCAGACCGGGGCGACGGCGTCCTGATCGGGGGTGAAAGCAACATCGAGGGTGATGTCGTTGGCCGCTCGGTGGTGTTCTCCGGGTGTGTGGTCGAACCTGGCGCACGGGTCGAGCGGTCCGTGCTGGGCCGAGGCTGTGTCGTGGCGGTCGGCGCGGTCGTGACGGATTCAGTGTTGATGGATGGCTGCCACGTGGCGGCGGATGCGAAGGTGGCTGGCTCAATCATGGGGCCGCGATCCATCGTCGGGCAGCGCGGCGACGTCCGCGCGGTCTCAGTTCTCGGTGCCGATTCTGTGATCTCGTCTGGGACCCTGGTCGACGGCGAGCGCGTCTCGGGCTAGAAAGCCCGGGCATGCGCACGTTGGTCACAGGGGGAGCAGGCTTCATCGGCTCCAACTTGGTGGACCGGTTGCTCGTCGAAGGGCATGAAGTGGATGTCGTCGACGATTTCTCGACTGGGTCTCTGTCGAATTTGTCGGAAGCTCGAGGGAGCGCTGGGCGATCGCTAACGATCCACCACCTCGACATCACCGCGCCCGCGATTATCGAACTGATGGCGCGCCGGCGTCCCGAGCTGGTCTTCCACCTCGCCGCACAGCCCGACGTCGGGCGGTCCATCGCCGAGCCCGGCTTTGATGCGCTGGTCAATGTTGTCGGTTCGCTCAATGTTCTTGAAGGTGCCCGCCGGGCCGAGACTGAACGTGTGGTCTACGCGGCCAGTGGGAGCACCCTCTACGGTCGGCCATCCCCAGAGGAGCTTCCGGTGCGCGAGTCGCATCCGCAGCTACCCACCTCGCCCTTCGGGGTCTCGAAGAAGGCCGTCATCGACTACCTGTCGATGTATCGCGAGCTCCACGCGCTCGAGTTCTGTGCACTCGCGCTGGGCAACGTCTACGGACCGCGCCAGGTACCGTATGCCGACTCGGGTGTCGTGGCCGTGTTCGCCGAGCGCATCGTGCGCGACGAGCCGGTGCCTGTCTTCGGGGATGGGACACAGACCAGGGATTTCGTGTTCGTCGATGATGTCGTCGACGCCTTTGTACGGGCAGCGACGCGCGGCGGCGGGCTCGTCTGCAACATCGCGACCGGCCGCGAGACGTCCGTGAACGAGCTCCTCGCCACGATGGCCGCGCTTGGAGGCGGCGAACCGGCTCGCGTGGAGGAACCGGCCCGTCCCGGTGAGCTGCATCGCTGGTGTTTGGACATCGAACGGGCCGGGATCCAGTTGGGGTGGAGGCCATGGACCGAGCTGATGGACGGAACGAGGGCAGTCCTCGAGTTCGCAGGGGAGCGGCTCCGCTGAACTGATCAGCGAAAGAGGTCTTCGGAGGGGGGCCTGACGATTTCATCCCTCACGGAGGAGGGGCGTAACCATTCCTCCGGCACGCCCCGCACGATCGCGACGGGTACTGCCCTGTCCTTGCCCATCACGAGTTCGGCCGCCCCCGCCAGCTCATCGGCGACACAGATCTCGGTCGCTACCAGCTCGCGGCCGCCCGCATCAGGAGTGCCCTTGAGGTCGAGCACTGCGGCCACACCGGCACAGCCGATCGCCACGTCCGTTACGCCTCGCCGCCACGGACGGCCGAAGGTGTCGGAGACGATGACGGCGACGTCGACACCGAGCAGGTGTCGGAGCCCGGCTCGGATCCGCCGAGCAGATCGATCGGAGTCGTCGGGCAGAAGCGCGGCTGTGCCCTCGGCCACGTTGGAGAGGTCCACACCGGCGTTGGCGCAGATGAAACCATGGCGCGTCTCGGTTATGACGAGGTCGCCCCGTCGGCGCAGGATCCGAACCGACTCCTCGGCGACGAGGGCGAGCTTTGCGTCGGCATCATCGCCGATCGCCACCAGCCGGCCCTCAGCCTTCGAGACGATCTTCTGAGTGACGACGACGACGTCACCATTGCGCAGGGTATGGCCGTCTGGACTCGATGGCGC
Organism: uncultured Acidimicrobiaceae bacterium; assembly: GCA_963736225.1. GTDB lineage: Bacteria > Actinomycetota > Acidimicrobiia > Acidimicrobiales > RAAP-2 > Bog-473. The sequence goes on from CAVTOF010000005.1 coordinate 773,553, forward strand.
GAGAGCGTCTGCGATCGCGGCTCCGAGATCTGCGCTGGGTGCCACTTCGGCCATCCCGATGACCGGGAGGACGAGGAGGCCTTCACCGTCTCGCATCGATCACCACCCGTGCGAGGTCCGCGGCCGACTCGGGTGAGTGCATCACGGTTGAGGTCACGATGCAGCGGACCCCTTCGGCTTCGACGGCATCCGCCTGATCAGCGTCGGCAGCGTCGATAACGACCGTCCCGACCCAGGGTGCGTAGAGGCGAGCCACACCGACGACCGACGGCTCGGTGCCCAGCTCGGCCATGAGCCGGTCGGCGGGACCCTTCAACGCCGTACCCGCGATGATCGGTGAGACGGCAACGACGTCGTCCCGCCGTGCGGCCAGAGCTTGGCGGACTCCAGGTACCGCCAGCAGCGGTTCAATGGAGACAATTGGGTTCGATGGGCACACCACGATGGCCTCTGCCCCTGCGATGGAGGGGAGCACGTCGGGTGCCGCGCGAGCTTCGCTAGCTCCCTCGAAGCGCACCGCTCGCACGGCCACGTCGTGATGGAGCCGCACGAAATAGTCCTGGAAGTCCACCTCAGTCCCCGCAGGCCCCAACTCGGTGGCAGTTGCCAGCGTCAGGCGCGTGCGCAGTGGGTCGTCGGTCACCGGCAAGAGCCTCACGGCGATCCCGCGCCGCCTGGCCACCGTGGCCGTCACCGAGCTCAACGGCTCCCCGGCGTGCAACCGTCCGGAGCGGAAGAGGTGCGTCGCCAGATCGCGATCACCAAGTCTGAACCAGTCCTCGCCGCCGAGGCGCGCCAGCTCTGCCATCACGGTCCAGCTCTCGCCGGCCACGCCCCATCCCGTCTCGTGGTTGTCCATTCCCGCCAGCGTGTAGGTGACGGTGTCGAGATCGGGGCTGATGTGCAGGCCGTGAAGGACCATGTCGTCACCGACGTTGACGATCGCCGTGATGTCCGCTGGCGACACGACGCGCACGAGCCCAGAGAGCATCCGGGCGGCCCCGACGCCGCCGCACAGGGCCACCAGCACGCCGCGAGCTTAGGGCGAGCGGCTCGCGGGCCTTCGGGCCTGTCCTGGTACCATCGCCGCCCGCCATGCCCGCGCGTATCCCCGTGGACCGCCACCGGACCGTTGTCTCGGTTTTGCGGGAGGCGGCAGTGGTCAATGGCGACGTGGAGGCCTGTGTCGAACCCGGCGGGACGACCCGGAGCGCCATCACGTTCGCTGAATGGGACCGGGCGGCGGACGGAGTGGCGGGGTACCTGGCCCGGCGAGGCGTCGCCAAGGGCGACGTGGTGTGCCTGGTGTTGTCGTCGTCGATCGAATACGCAGTGCTCTATGCCGCGGCGATGCGGCTCGGCGCCATCACATCTGGGATCAATCCGCGCCTGGGTGACGCCGAGGTGGCGTCCATCATCGAGCGCGCCTGCGCCGGCGCTTGTCGTCGTCGAATCCGCCAACGCCGGGTCAGCGCTGCCTGACAACACCGGTGTCCCCGTCGTCGACAAGGCCGAGGCCCGTGGGGCGTGGACCGGGCCGCCGCCACAGCAGCCGTGGCCGGAACTCAATCCAGAGGATCCTGTCGCCGTGGTGTGGACGAGCGGCACTACTGGGAAGCCGAAGGGCGCGATCTTCGACCACCTCAACCTCGCCGCTGTCGCGCGGGGTACCGACGTCCTCAGCCAGCCTGGCGACCGGCGCCTCTCGCCCCTGCCGTTCGCGCATGTCGGGTACATGACTAGGGCCTGGGACGAGATCGCCAATGCGGTGACGACCATCATCACGCCGACTCCCTGGCGGGCGGACGAGGCCATCCGGATCATGGAAAGCGAACGGGTGACTGTGGCCCAGGGCGTACCCACCCAGTGGGCGCTGGTGCTGGCCAGCGAGGAGCTCGACACGGCCGATCTCAGCGCGCTGCGAGTCGCCGGCACCGGTGCGGCGCGCGTGCCAGCGTCGTTGGTTGCCGAGTTGCGACGGCGGCTGGGCGTGCCTGTCGTTGTCCGCTACACCTCGACCGAAACGTCTCTTGGGACCGGTACCACACTCACCTCCACGGACGAGGAGGTGGCGACCACGGTTGGGCGACCGGTCGCCGGGGTCGAGCTCGCGATCGTGGATGACAACGGGCATCAGGTTCCCGACGGATCAGTGGGCCGCGTGCTCTTGCGTTCAGCGGCCGCGATGCGCGGCTATTGGGGCGTGGGTCCCGGTCGGGGCCGGAGCGTTCGGGACCTGCTGGATACCGCTGCCACGCGAGAGGTGCTTGCCCCCGACGGCTGGGTGACCACCGGCGACTTCGGGCGCCGCACCCCCGAAGGGAACTTGCAGCTTTCGGGCAGGGCGCACGAGCGCTACATCCGTGGCGGGTACAACGTGTACCCCGCCGAGGTCGAGGAAGTATTGGCCACTCATCCGTCAGTGGGGCGCGTCGCGGTGTGCGGCGTGCCGGACGATGTTCTCGGTGAGGTCGGTGTGGCCGTGGTCGTCGCGGCTCCCGGCTCGAACCCGGAGCTGGATGTGCTGCGCACACACTGTCGCCGGATGCTGGCGGATTACAAGGCGCCTGACGCCTTGGTCGTGGTGGATGAGCTGCCCCTCACTCCCATGATGAAGGTGGACCCGGCGCGGCTCGGAGCCCTTGCCGAGCGTGGTGCAGCAACACGACGCGCGGGGCTGCCGGGAACTCGTCGAAACAGCCCGCGGAGTGCTAGGCAGTGAGCCCACCTAGAGCCGATGAGGACAAGGAGCGCGCATGAGTCCCACTACCAGAGTCGGCCAGTCCGACCCCAACCGCGGGACCGCCCCGGAGTCCATCACCCCGGATCGCTATCGCGGCCATGTCGCGCTGGTCACCGGGGCCGCGTCAGGAATCGGCCGCGCCACCGCGCGCCGCTTGGCGGCCGAGGGCGCCGCGGTGGCGTGCCTCGACGTGGCCGAGGACACGATCGATGCCGTGGCTGCAGAAATCAACACGGAATCGGCCCAGGCGGGTGGTCGGGCCATTGCCCTGCGCTGCGATGTGACGGACGAGGACGTCGTAGCGTCTGCGGTGGCCCAGGCCACGGCGGAGCTGGGTCCCATCACCAACCTGTGCAACATCGCAGGCATCGGCGGTTTTGCGCACACGACGGAACAGTCGCTCAGTGGGTGGGACAAGATCATCGCCGTCAATCTGACGGGAACGTTCCTGATGTGCCGGACAGTGCTGCCTGGCATGCTTGAGCGCGGGGGCGCCATCGTGAACACCGTGTCGACTGCCGGCGTCATAGGCCAGCCGTACTCGGCCGCCTATTGTGCGTCGAAGGGCGGCGTCAAGCTGCTGACCAAGGCGCTCGCGGTCGAGTACATGGCCAGGGGTGTCAGGGTGAACGGCATCGCGCCCGGAGGCGTCGACACGCCGATCATCCACAACTTCGGACCGCCCGCCGATGCTGACATGAAGCTCATTGAGCGTCTCATGACGCCGATCGGGTTCGCCTTCCCGCACGAGATCGCCGGTGCGTTCGCGTATCTCGGCTCGCACGAAGCCGACTACGTGACGGGGGCGATCCTGTCCATCGACGGGGCGATCACGAGCTGAGCGCGGCCGGTACGCCCATGACCTCCGGGGGGCCGCTGCGCGTTGCGCTCGACGCGACCCCCCTGCTCGGATTGCCCACCGGTGTCGGCGTCTTCTGTCACGGTGCACTCGGAGCCCTGGCGGCGCGTCCCGGCCTGGAGGTTCGCGCCTACGCGGTGAGCTGGCGTCGTCGAGGGTTGCTCGGCCCGCTCGTGCCGGCCGGCGTCGAGGCGGGGCAGCGACCGATGCCAGCGCGCCCACTGCACGCGCTCTGGGGCCGCGTCGACGCACCGCCCTTAGAGTGGTTCATCGGCCGGACCGACGTCGTCCACGGCACCAACTTCGTCGTTCCTCCGACGGCGCGCGCCGCAACTGTGGCCTCGGTCCACGATCTGACCCCGTTGCGCCACCCCGAACTCTGCGATCAGGCCACCCTCGCCTATCCAGGGTTGATCGGCCGAGCCATTCGCCGAGGCGCATGGATCCACACTGACTCGGCTTTCGTGGCCGCGGAGGTCGTTGAGGCGTTCGGCGTCGATCCCGCCCGCGTCCGTGTGGTCAACCCGGGAGTTCCCGAACTCCCGTCGGTCGCGGAGGCCGACGTGGCGGAGACGCTTCGCCGGATCCTGCCGCCTGGAACAGGCCGCCACTGCTTGTCCGTGGGAACCGCAGAGCCGCGCAAGGACTTGCCCGGACTAGTTCGCGCGTTCAGCTCAGTGGCGGATCGTCACCCCGACGTCGCGCTTGTGTTGGCCGGACCACCGGGATGGGGTGAGGCCGCGCTGATCGCAGCCGTCGAGGCCTCGCCGGCCCGTAGTCGCATCGTCCGAACCGGGTGGCTCGACCAGCGCGATCTGGCTGCGCTCATGGGGAGCGCTGTGCTGCTCGCCTACCCGTCCCTCTACGAGGGGTTCGGATTCCCGCCGCTGCAGGCCATGCAGGCTGGCGTACCGGTGATCGCGACCAGGGCCGGCTCCCTCGCGGAGGTTCTCGGGGACGCGGCGATCCTGGTGGAGCCGCGCGAGGAGGCCGCGTTGGCGGCAGCGCTCGACGCGGTCCTGAGCGACGAGGCGCTGCAGGACCGCCTTGTGGCGGCGGGCACCGCCTGGGCCTCCCGATACTCATGGGGGCGTTGCGGCGAGGGCCTCGAGGCGCTCTACCGTGACGCGGCGAAGGCCTCCGGTGCCTGACCCCTCACCCTCGATCCTGGTCGTCGTGGAGCAACTCCGCCGCCGCGTGCCCGGGGGCATCGGCGCCCACGCGCGCGGGCTGCTGGGTGGGCTGACCGCCCTTCGACGAGACGGCGAGGCATTCGACGCGACGCTGTTGGCGAGCAGGGCGCCGCGCGGCGCAACCGAGGACGATCTGAGTGGCCTCGGATGGCCTCAGCGGGTGTCACCGTTGCCGAGCCGATTGCTCACGCGTGCCTGGGACCATCGCCTGATCCGTGCGCCCGCAGGGTTCGACGTCGAGCACTCGGTCTCAATGGCGGCACCCTTCCCGTCGCATACAGGCGGCGGCCACCTCGTGCTGACGGTGCACGACCTGGCGTGGCGCCGGCACCCCGAGGCCACCACGTCGCGAGGCGCGCGGTGGCACGAAGCCGCTCTCACGCGCGCCCGGAAGTCGGCGGCTCGCATCGTCGTCCCGTCCCGGCTCGTCGCCTCGGACCTGGCGGCCTCCGGGTTCGAGGACGGTCGCATCACAGTCGTGCCGAGTGGCGCGGATCATCTCCCGGCGCCGGACCGCGCCGGAGCGGACTCGTTGCTGGCGCGCCTCGGGATTCGCGGTCCGTACCTCCTCACCGTGGGCACACTCGAGCCGCGAAAGAACCTGGAGCGTCTCGTGCTCGCGTACGGCGCGGTCCGGGGTTCGCTGCCCGCCGCCTGGCCTCTGCTCGTCGTGGGGCCGACGGGATGGGGCAGCCAGCCGGTCGTGTCGCCGGAAACAGAGGGTGTCGTCTTCGCCGGAGCCGTGCCCAGCGCTGTGCTGGCGGAGCTCTACGTGCGCGCGCGGGCATTCGCATACGTCCCGCTGAGCGAGGGCGCCGGGTTGCCGCCGCTCGAGGCAATGCGGTCCGGGACACCAACGGTCGTGGCCAACGAGGTGCCAAGCGTGGACGACCTTGACGCAACGGGACCGTCACCCTCACTGTTGGTCGACCCGCTCGATATCGAGGACATCACAGCCGGTCTGGCGTCCGCGCTCACCGACGAGGAGGTGCGGGCAGACCTTTCCGCTCGCGGGTCGCGCTACGCGCGAGAACGAACGTGGCGCAGCGCGGCGCGCGACCATCTGGCGTTGTGGCGGTCCCTCCTATGACGCCGTTGGCGCTCGCCCTCGACGTGTCCGCTGTGCCCGCTCGGCCCGGCGGAGCTGGTCACTACACGGTGGCGTTGGCACGCACTCTGGCAGCGCGGAGTGATGTCGACCTCACTCTTCTGGCGCGCCACGGCGACGAAGGACGCTGGCCCGCATCGCCTGCAGGGTCGGCGGTCCGGGCCGCCGTCCCGTCGTCACGTCCTGGCCGGTTGGCCTTCGAGCAGGTCGGCCTCGCGTCGGTGCTCCGGAGACTCAAGGTGCAGGTCCACCACGGCCCGCATTACACCATGCCGGCGCGGGCGCCCGTCCCGTGTGTCGTCACCATTCACGACTGCACGTTCTTCGACCACCCCGAGTGGCATCTTCGCACCAAGTCGGCTTTCTTCAGGCGGGCCATCAGGCACGCAGCGCGCCACGCCCGGGCCTTGGTCTGCGTCAGCCAGGTGACGGCAGAGAGGCTCGCTTCCTCCTGTGATGTGCGGGCGCCGGTCGTGGTGGCGCCACACGGCGTCGACCACCAGCGTTTCACCCCCGACGAGCCCACCGAGGGTGCGGACGGTGCCCTGCTCAGGTCGATGGGAATACCCACAGAACGGTCACTAGTCGCCTTCGTGGGCACGCTGGAGCCGCGGAAAGGGCTGACGCCACTCGTGGCCGCCTTCGATCGCGTCGCCTCCGCGCGCCCCGATGTCGTGCTGGTCTTGGCTGGTCAACCCGGCTGGGGTATGTCCGAGACGGAGCGGGCACTGGCGGAAGCCCGCTTCGGAGACAGGATCATCAGGACCGGCTACCTCCCTGATGAGGCTGTTCCCGCGCTGCTGCGGCAGGCAGCCGTCGCCGTCTATCCCGCGCTCGAGGAGGGATTCGGACTGCCCGCTCTGGAGGCACTGGCGTGTGGTGCACCGCTGGTCACGACCGAGGGAACGGCCATGGCCGAATTCGCCGAGGGGGCGGCGCTGCTCGTGCCACCCGGCGACATGCCGGCGCTGGCCGACGCGATGGACAGCGCGCTCGACCAAGGGCGTGGCACCGAACGACGGCACCACGGTCTCACAGTCGCGGCCGCTCGTACCTGGGAGGCGAGCGCCTCGCTGCACATGCGTGCCTATGAGGTGGCGCGGGCAGCGTCGCAGTAGGGTTCCGCGACATGCGGGCGCTCATCACGGGCGGTAAGGGCTTTGTGGGCCAGTGGCTCGCCGCGCACCTGAAGGACTGTGGCGACGAGGTCGCGGTCATCGACATCGAGACTGACGTGGCCGACGGCGCAGCAGTCGACCGGGTGATGGTCGATGTCGCACCTGATGCCGTGTACCACCTCGCTGCACTCACACACGTCGGGGAGAGCTGGGAGAACCCGAGCCAGGTTCTGCGGGTCAACGTCCTCGGGACGGCCGAGTTGCTGGCCGCCGCCCGCGCCCGTTCTGCGCTGGCCCGCATCCTTGTCGTCAGCTCAGCAGAGGTGTACGGCGTGGTCACGCCCGAGCAGCTGCCGCTGGGCGAGGACACGCCCACCCGGCCGGCCAGCCCCTACGCGGCCAGCAAGCTGGCGGCGGAGGCGGTGGCACTCCAGGCGTGGCGGGGGTACGGACAGTCGGTCATGGTGGTGCGTCCCTTCAACCACATCGGGCCGGGCCAGTCGCCCAACTTCTTCGTGCCGGCCCTGGCCAAGCGGATCGTCGAGGCGAAGCGTTCGGGAGCAACGACTCTGCCCGTCGGCACGCTCTCCACCCGACGGGACTTCACCGACGTGCGCGACGTGGTGGCTGCGTACCGCCTCTTGATGGAGCAGGGTGCTGGAGGCGAGATCTACAACGTGTGCTCGGGGCGCGACGTGGCCATGTCCGAGGTCGCCCACCAGCTCCTCAAGCTGGCGAACGTCGATGTGAGCTTCCAGACGGATCCGGCGCTGGTGCGTCCGGTGGATGTCCCTGTCCTACGCGGTGATGCGAGCCGCCTGCGCGCCGCGACCGGCTGGCGGCCACGCATCCCGCTCGCGACGACGCTCGCCGACGTCCTTACCTCGTGGGAAGCGGAATGACGGCGAGCGTCGTGAGGGCGTGCGAGTGCCGGTCAGGCAGCCCGGACGCGCAGTCGGATCTGGCTGCGGACCTCGCGGGCGTGCTCCCTCGCCTTGACGGAGAGCTGGCTGACCGGAGGCGGGAGCCTGTCCTCGAGCGGCTGCAGCGTTGTCTCAAGCAGCCGCACCGCCGTCTCGGTTAGGTCGTCGATCTGACCGAGACCCTTGGTCACACCCTGACGAACGTCGTCGATGTGCTGGTCGAGCGACAGGTCCTGGGTCAGTCGGTTTTGCAGCTCCACCCGATGTACCTGGAGCCGCTGGTACCCGAGCACCCCGAATCCGACTGCCACGTACGCGGCGTCGCGAGCGAGGTCGGTGGCACCCTTGGAGAGGGAGCTGATGTTGTTGGTGACGTCAGGCATGTGGAGCTCCTGTCTTGTCCGTGCTGCATCGATTTCTCGTGAGGGGAGCCCTCTTGCGGCTCCCCGTCATCCGTGTACTACAGTATCACAACTGTTAAACAGTAGCAAGCACTTTGGGTTCAATTCCGTGCCTGAGCGGGTCCTCTGGGTACCCCAGTGGCGGGGGTCGGACCCGATAGGGTCTGCCACCTGATGGACCCCCAAGTGCCCGCGGTGGTCGCGGTCGTGGTCACGAGCGGCCCGAGGACATGGCTCGACGACACGCTCTCCTCACTGGCGGCGCAGGACTACGCGGAGCTCTCAGTTCTCGTCCTTGCGACGGGGGAGGACGAGGACCTCGCTGAGCGGGTCGGGCGCATCCTGCCCAACGCATTCGTCCGGCAGTTGCCCGGCCGGCCGGGGTACGCCGCCGCCGCCAACGAGGTGCTGGGCATGGTCGAGGGGGCGGCGTTCTTCCTGTTCTGCCACGACGACGTGTCCCTCGACGCCGACGCGGTCCCGCGGCTGGTCGAGGAGTCGTTCCGCTCCAACGCTGGCGTCGTGTCGCCGAAGTTCGTCAATTGGGACGACCCGAGCATCCTGCTGCACGTCGGGATGAGCTGCGACAAGACGGGGGCGGTCATCGACCGCATTGTCCCGGGTGAGGTCGACCACGGCCAGCACGACGCAGTGCGCGACGTCTTTGTGGCGCCCGGTGGCTGCCTACTCGTCCGCAGCGATCTCTTCAGCGAGCTCAAGGGCTTCGACGCCGGCATCGTGGCGATGGGGGAGGATCTCGACCTCTCGTGGCGGTGTCAGGTCGCCGGTTCGCGGGTCGTCGTGGCGCCAGACGCCAGGGTGCGCCACCGCGAGGCGGTGGCCGGGGGAACCGAACCGCTCGCCATCGTCGTCGAGACGAACGGCAAGCGCCCAGTGACGATGCAGGCGCTGCAACGGCGGCACGAGCTGCGTGCGGTGCTGAAGTGCTACACGCGCCTCACTCTGTTGCGGGTGCTGCCTCAGGCCGCCCTGCTGGCGATCGGCGAGGTCGTGATCGCCGTTCTGGCCCGCGACCGCGAGCGCGCCCGGGCGGTCATCGGTGCCTGGCGCTGGAACGCCCGGCACTTGACCGAGCTCTCGCTGCTCCGGGGCGAGCTCGCCGAGCACCGCCTCTTCCCGGACGCCGAGGTGCGCCGCTTGCAGGTCAGGGGCAGCGCGCGCCTCTCCCGGTATCTGAGCCGACTCTCCTACCAGGGCCTCGAGGCGGCGAACGCCGTGACCTCGGGCCGGGAGCGACCCGCCGAGGACGAGCGGAGCGAGGTGGCCGTCCTCACGGGCAGCGTCGGCACGGCGTTCAGCGAGGACGCCGATTTTGATGAGCTCGACGACCTCGGCCGGCGAGCGGGCAGGGACCGTTTCGGCCGACGGGTTCGCCGGCCTCCGCTCGGCACCGGACGACAGCGCGCGCTGGCCATCGTGGTCTCGCTTGTCGTGATCGCCGTCGGGACCCGCGACCTCTTCTTTGGCACCCTTCCTCTGGTGGGCCAGCTGGCGCCCCTTCCGTCGTGGACGACGACGTGGCACCACTTCGTCTCGGGCTGGCAGTCGGCGGGAGTGGGCACGACCGCGCCGGCATCTCCCGCCTTCGGCATCGCCGGCATCGCCGGCACGGTGCTCTTCGGCGCCATGGGCACGTTACAAAGGGTGCTCCTCCTGGGGTGCATTCCGTTGGGTGCGTGGGGGGTGTCCCGGTTCATGCGGCCACTTGTGTCGCCGCGGGCACGGATCATCGCGGTGATCTGCTACCTGGGGCTCCCGCTTCCGTACGGCGCGCTCGGTACTGGGAGATGGGACGGCCTGGTCGCGTATGCCGCCTTTCCGTTCATCGCCCTGCGGCTTGCGCGCGCCGCTGCCGTGGAACCCTTCGGCGTTGCACCGTCGGCGCACTGGCGCAGCAGGCCGGGGGGGCAGGTCGCCGTGCTTGGCGCCATCATCGCTGTCGCCGCCGGGTTCGCACCTGCGATCGTCCCGGTCGTCCTGCTCCTCGCCGTGGCGTGGGCACTCGGTTCCGTGATCATGGGCGCACCGGACGCGCGCTGGCGAGTCCTCCTCGTGGCCGTCGAAGCGGTGGGTGTGGCGCTCCTCCTCATGCTTCCCTGGGTGGTCGGCACAGTGCTGGCCGGGAAGGCCTCGGTGGGGATCTTCGGCCTGCCCCTCGCTGGCGCGACCTCGCCGGGCTGGGGCGACGTGCTCCGATTCGCCGTCGGCCCGGCCGCCCGGTCGCCCCTGGCCTGGCTTCTCGTCGTGGCGGCGGTGTTGCCATTGCTCCTGGGCCGGGGCCTTCGGCTTGTCTGGGCGACCCGCCTGTGGGTCATGGCGCTCGGGTCATGGGGCCTGGCGTTCGCCGCCTATCGCGGCGCCATGGGCTCCTTCGCCCCGTCGGAGACCGTCGTGTTGGTGCCGGCGGCCTTCGCGGTCGCCGCGTGCGTCGGCTTGGCGATCTCCGCGTTCGAGAGCGATCTGTCTGAGAGCGAGTTCGGGTGGCGGCAGTTGGTGAGCGTCGCCACGCTCGTCCTGGTCGTCCTGGGCCTGCTTCCCGTCGCGGCAGCGGCTGCCGGGGGCCGGTGGGACCTGCCGTCACAGGGGGTGGAGCAGCCGCTCGGGTTCCTCAGCCGTCCGAGCCCGAGCGTTGCTCGGGTGCTCTGGCTCGGGGACCCGCGGGCCCTGCCCGTCGGGGGATGGTCCGTGGAGCCGGGGTTGGCGTTCTCGCTCACCCCCGAGGACTTGCCCGACTCCGCGCAGGTCCTGACTCCAGCGGGCTCGGGTCCGGCTGCGGTCACCGCGGACGCCGTCCGGCTCGCATTGTCCGGAGGCACGGTGCACCTCGGACGCTTGCTCGCACCGGTCGGCGTTCGCTACGTGGTCGTCGTCGACGGCCTGGCCCCGTCGCTCGTCGGCTCGGCCACACCGTCAGTCAGCGCGCCGTTGCCCCCAGGTGTGCAGGAGGACCTTCTCCAACAGAACGACCTTCAGGTCGTCCCCGGCGAGGTCGGGGTCCAGGTGTACCAGGTCGGCGAAAACATGCCCGTGACGGCCTCCCGCGGTGCCCCACTGCCGGCGGCGCGCGTCTGGTCGTATCCCGGGGCCGCCGACGTGGTGGGTTGGCAACCCGTGCTCGGTAACCTCGCCCAAGGACAGCTGGCTGCCGGCGACGTGTTGGCGGGCACGCTCTACGCCGGCTACGCGCCGGCAGGCGACTTCACCCTCACCCAGAACGGGCACGGTGCCGCGCGCCGCCCGGCGTTCGGGTGGGCGGCCCAATATCGCGTCGCAGCGGGCCGCGCCTCGCTCTCGTTCTCGAGCTTCCCCTTCGTGCCGCTCGTCGTCCTCCTCGAGGTGGCCCTCTGGATCGCGTTGGCGGTCGCGCTCGTTGGTCGCCGCCCTCGGTCCCACGGGGCAACACACGCCGCAGGGGTGAGGTGACCCCGATGAGTCCGGCACACCACACCCGCGAGGCGCGCTGGCGGATCCTGCTCCTCGTGGCCGCCGTGATCGCCGGTGTCGCGATCGCCACCGGGGCGAACGGGACACCGACCAGCCCTACGGCGCCGGCCAGCCCAGCTGCGGTGGTGAGCGCGTCCAATGCCGAGTCGTCCGCTTGGTACTGCACTGGGCAGTCCACCTCGACGGGCGCTGCTCCGGGCTTTCTCGTGATGACGAACACGTTGACACGGCCGGTGAGCGCCACCGTGACGACGGTCTCCGACGCTGGGGTCTCGGCGCGGCACGGCGCTCTCCGTCCCTGCACGCGGGGTCGCCACCCCGAACCTGCCCGTCCTGTCGGCCGGATCGTGGCTCGCTGACACGGTGACCGTCGACGGCGGCGGGGTGGCCGTGTCGCAGGTCGTGGACACATCGTCGGGTTGGGACGAGTCACCGTGTCAGAGCACGACCTCGTCACAGTGGTACATCCCAGGAGGGACGACGGCCAACAGCGCAGAGCTCTACGTGTCCCTGCTCAATCCGACGGCGACGCCGGTGGTCGTGGACCTCACCTTCATCACGCCCGGCGGCGCGATACACCCCATCAACTACCAAGGGATCGTCTTGCAGGCGGACTCGGTGCTCGTGGAGAACGTCGCCGCCGAGGTCCAGAACGTGTCCACCGTCAGCACGGTCGTCGCAACCCGTACGGGGCGGCGTCGTCGCATCCGAGCTCCAGGCGTTCGCGGCGCCCACGAGTGGCCTCTCCATCGTGCCGGGCGTCGCGACCGTGCAGTCGCACTGGACGATCCCCCAAGCACAGGAGTCCTCAGGCGCGTCCTCGCAGATAGACGTCTTTAACCCCGGCACGGTGCCCGAGAAGGTCACGGCGCTGCTTCGCCTTGCCTCTGGCCCGTTGGCACCGCTGACCGACACGGTGGCGCCGGGGTCGACGTGGGCCCTGAAGACGAGTGACCAGACGAGGATCCCCGACGGAGCCCCCTACACGGCTGACATCGCGGCCACGGGCGGGTCTGGTGTGGTGGTCGGGCGCACCGTCGTCTTCTCCGCGTCGGCGCCCGCGGCCCAGAGCGGAATCGCTCTCGCCGTTGACGGGCTGAGCCAAGCGCCGTCGGGCGTCGCCTGGCTCGTGCCCCCGCCGGGCAGCATGGCCAGGCCTGCGGTCACCAGCGCGGCACCCAATTCGCTGGCTCTCACCAACACGGCAACCGCCGCTGAGCACTACAGCGTCGAAGCGGTCTCGCCGACGGGCGTAGCGGTGCTGGCCGCCGGTGCCATCGCGCCCGGGGCAACCGTGGTCGTCTCGGGGAGCAGCCTCGGGCACACCGCGTTCACGCCGCTGCTCGTGCGTGCGGACGGCACGATGGCCGTCAGCGAGGATGTCGGCCCGTCGGGCGGCGTCGGCGTCGTCACCATGCCGGGGATCCCGCTGGCCGCCGCGATCGGGCTCTGATCGTCCGTGCTAGAGGCGCTGCCGCTGGACAGCGCCGCCACAGAACCCGGCCTCCGATCACTGCCGCCGCCGCGCACAAGAGCGCGAACAAGAGCGGCCCGGCCACCCGGATGACGCCCTCGACTCCAGCGACGAACCCGCCGACGCTCTCGTGCCAGGCCCGGATCATGCCTGATTCGGGGAGCGGAATCGGCCGGGGCGCCGGCGTCCCCTCGCTGACGTTGGCCGTGAAGGTCGAATACGAGGTCTCGCTCGTGAGCACCTGAAGCTGACCCTGCAGCTGCTCGATCTGGGTCTGGATGGTGTCGAGCTGGTCCTGCACCGCCAGCACGTCGCCCACGGTCGTGGCCTTGGTCATGATGGTCAGGTATTGCTGGCGACTGGCGTCCAGTGCGGCGATACGGGACTGCAGGTCCACGTATTGCCCGGTGACGTCCGTGGCCTTGGTGGTCAGGCTGGTGGTCCTGCCGATCCGCTGTGCCTGCTTGAGTGCGGCGGAGAAATTGTTCACTGGAACCTGAAGGGTCACGGTGCCGAACGGCGGGCCTCCCGACCCGGCACCCGACTGCGTCTGGGAGTTGGCGACGAAGCCGCCGTACGCGCCGGCGATCGCCCTGAGCTGCGCCATGGCGCGGTTCAGGTCGCCCCGGCCGACGCTCAGCCCCACGGTGCCTGTTTGCTCGATCTTGGCGGAGCCGCCGACTGCCCCGTTCGGCAACGCGGGTGCACTGGGCGTCGCCGTGCCCGACGGCGTTCCGGAGAGACCTTGTTGGGCGCGCGCGTTGACCGAATACGGTGCGGCTGCGGTTCCGCCGTGACCGGCGGTGGCCCCCGCAGCTGAGAAGGCCGGGACGGTCGTGGTGACCGGGCTGTTCGCCTGTGCTGAGCGGCCGTGTCGGGGCAAAGCAGTCGTCAGGCTCGGGCGCGGCGAAGGACCCGACACGAAGGCGCCGACGCTCCCGGCCGCAAGGAGCAGCACGACGATGCACGCGGCCACCGACACCACGCGGTGACGGTGGGCGACATCGACGACGCGCCGTGCCCGACGGGGTGGGACGGGAGCGGCGTCTGCCGTGTCATCGTCGGCGCCCCGGTCATCTCGGTGGTCGCGGCCCCCATCGCCCGCACCATCACCGGCCACGACGCCAGCGCCGATGCCGGCACCGACGCTGGCGTCTGATGGCGAGCCGAGCGCCCGGACGAGGATGTCCTCCGGCCCAGTGGACGGCACCTCGAAGGCCGCGCCTGCCGCTCCGAAGAGCGAGGAGAGGCGATCGTCGTCGAGCATGGTCATGACAGAGCCCCCTCCGCGTCGGGCGCGTCGGGCGCCTCGGCCCGTCCGGGCGAGACCCCCGTGCCGGCAAGGGCGGACAGGACGGGGTCGGCCGCCAAGCGGCGACGCGCCTCGTGCAGACGTGACTTGACGGTGCCCGGGCGACGGCCGATGGCGAGGGCGATGTCGCGCTCGCTGAGGTCCGCGTAGTAGCGGAGGACGACGGGCACGCGCAACGACATAGGAAGTCCTTGGAGCGCCGTCAGGACGGCCTCTGCGATTTCGGACTGCTCGGCGCGCAGATCGGGGCCCGGATCCTGCTCCATCACGTGACCCAGCGGCTCGTCACCGGCACGGCGATCGCGATGGGGGATCTCGCGGCGCAGCTTCGAGTAGCACGCGTTGACGACGACCCGATAGAGCCAGGGTTGGATGCTCGGGACGGCCGTGAGCGAGTCGCGGAAGCGCCAGGCCCGCAAGAACGCGTCCTGGACCGCCTCCTCGGCGTCCGCCCTGTTGCCCAGGATCAGGCAGGCCGTGCGGAAGGAGCTGACGTACCCCTCCTCGAGCCAGTCGGCCAGCCGGTGCTCCACCATCCCCCTCCATGACGCCGGGGCGCCGGGTTTGGTTCGCTCATCGGTGCGACGAAACGGGCCCTAGCGGGCGACCGGACCCTCCGGGGTGCCCGCCGCGGGATCCGCCGGAGGCGGCCACGGCGGCGGAGGCCACGACTCGGCGTCGGGCCGGCGTCCTGAGCCAACCGCCGGCGCCGGTGTGGCAGGCACGGTCACGGGGCCTACGCCGGACTCGGCGTTCGCGTCGTCCGCCGCGTGCGGCTCGTGCGGCTCGTGGCCGTTGGCCGCTCCATTGGCTCCGTTCGCCCCGTTGGCGGCGGGCGGCGCGATAGCGGCCTCGTGGAAATGGGGGACCGCCTTGGCTCCCTCGTCGTGGACAGGCGACCCGTGCGCCTCGTCGACCAGGCGGGCCACCTCGGCGCCGTCGATGATCTCGTTGTCGAGCAGTGCCCGGGCGATGGCGTTGAGGCCCCCGCGGTGCTTGCTCAGCACGTCCGTGGCGCGCTGCTCCTGCACGCGCAGGATGCGCTCGACTTCGTCGTCGATGATCTTGGAGGTGTCCTCGGAGTAGTCCCGCGTGTGCATGAGGTCCTCGCCCAGGAACACCTGGCCCGCCGACCCCCAGGCCATCGGACCGATGGCTTCGCTCATGCCCCATTCCCGCACCATCTTGCGGGCGAGCTCGGTGTTGCCGACCAGATCGTTGGCGGCACCCGTCGACAGGTCGCCGTAGACGAGGAGCTCGGCGCAGCGGCCGCCCATGCGGACGCAGAGCGAATCCTGGATGTACTGGATCGAATGGATGTGGCGTTCCTCCATCGGGAGCTGATGCGTGACACCCAGCGCCATCCCGGTCGGGAGGATGGTGACCTTGTGCACCGGGTCGGCCTGATCGAGCACGTAGGCCAGCACGGCATGGCCGCCCTCGTGGTAGGCGATGCGCTCCTTCTCGGCTTCGGAGAGGACCATCGACTCGCGGCGTTGGCCGAGCAGCACCCGGTCCCGCGCCGTCTCGAAGTCAGCCATGGCGATTTCAACGCTGCCCCGGCGCACCGCGTGCAAGGCCGCCTCGTTGACGAGGTTGGCCAGATCGGCTCCACTCATGCCGGGTGTGCCCCGCGCCACCACGCTGAGGTCGACGTCGTTCGACATGCGCTTGCCCTTGCAGTGCACCGAGAGGATGGGCAGTCGTTCCTCGAGGTCGGGCAGCGGCACCACGATCTGGCGGTCGAAGCGGCCAGGGCGCAGCAACGCCGGGTCCAAGATGTCGGGCCGGTTGGTGGCGGCGATCATCACGACGCCCTCGGCCGTGTCGAAGCCGTCCATCTCCGAGAGCATCTGGTTGAGGGTCTGCTCGCGCTCGTCGTGGCCGCCACCGAGCCCGGCGCCGCGCTTGCGCCCGATGGAGTCGATCTCGTCGACGAAGACGATGGCCGGCGCCTGCTTGCGCGCGGTCTGGAACAGGTCACGCACCCGGCTGGCGCCGACGCCGACGAACATCTCCATGAAGTCCGAGCCGCTGACCGACATGAAAGGCACCCCGGCCTCACCCGCCACGGCCCTGGCGATCAAGGTCTTGCCGGTCCCGGGCGGGCCGACCAAGAGCACACCCTTGGGGATCTTCGCTCCGATCTCCTTGAACCGGGCCGGGGTCTTCAAGAAGTCGACCACCTCGCTGATCTCTTGCTTCACCCCCGTGTAGCCCGCGACGTCGTCGAACGTGGTCGTGGGCCGATCGCTGCTGAAGGTCTTGGCCTTGGAGCGGCCGATCGACATGATCCCCGACATCTGTCCCCGGGTCTGACGTCCGATGAAGTAGATGAACGCGGCGCCGATCCCGATGATGAAGAGGTAGGGCAGCAGGTCGCTCAGGATGTTCGAGGACGGGGTCGGGAAGCTGACCTCCACCCCGTCGTTGCGCATGGTGGTGACGTCGTTGGGCAGGGAGGGGCTCGGTCCTTGGACCTCGTAGCTGGTGCCGTCCTTCAGGTTCCCCGTGATCTCGCCAGTGGAGTTGGAGATCTTGGCCGTCGAGACCTGCTTCGACGTGACCTCCTGCAAGAACTTCGTGTAGGTGATCGTCTTGGCGTTCGAGGTCTTGATCGTGCCGACCGCCAGCAAGATGGCGACGATTCCGATCGCCAGAACGCCCCAAAGCCAGCGCCAGCTCTGCCCGGACGGCGCCCCTGGTGGGGGGTTGCCGTCGGGGCCTGCGGGCGGGTTCGGTCTGCTCGCAGGCTTCTCGACACGCTGGGGGCTCACTACTCACATGCTAGGCGCCGCCCCTGCGAGACGGTGACCGCCCACTCACCCCTTGCGAGCGGCCCTTCCTGCAGGTCCGGGGCCCACAAGGCGCCAGTAACGTTTGCCCGATGACCGACACCGAGCCGGGCGGAGTGGCTTCGGAGCCCCTCGGGCCCCCAGCCCGGCCCCCAGGGGCCGCCCCGGCCGGCTATCTCCCGAGCGAGTCGGTGCAGCACGCGCCGCCGCCACCGCCTCCGCCTCCGCCCCCGCCTCCGCCGTACCCGGCCTACCGGGCCGGTTCATACGGCCTGCCGCCCCCCGGTGGCGGCACGATGGGCCCACCGCCCCCTCCCGCTGTCGCGCTCGGCGACGCTCCCTTCCTCGACACACCCTGGGTCCCGCCGCAGACCAAGCGCCAGGGCTGGATGTGGCTCGTCTACGCGATTGTCGGATTCCTCATCGGGCAGCTCGCGGCGCTGATCTTCGCGCTCGTCGCTGGTGCCATCGCGGGCAAGACGTCGGCCGAGATGCAGGCGATCGCCTCCGCGTCGGTTCCGCCGGAGTGGTACGTGGTCACCACCCTCCTCGGCTTGTGGATCGGCTTCATCGGCGCGCCGTGGCTGGCCAGTCGGACCCAGGGGACGCGCAACTTCATACGGGACCTCGGTTTGCGCTTCCGCTGGTGGGACCTGCTCGGCATCCTCATCGGTCTCGGTGGCCAGATCCTCATCGGGATCATGTACGCGCCGTTCCAGCACGACATCCACAACTTCAACGGGCCGTCCCAGCGGCTCACCGGCGCCTCGCACGGCGCAGGCTTCGTCGTGATCGCGATCGCCACGGTGATCTTCGCCCCGGCTGTCGAGGAGCTCTTCTTCCGCGGCCTGTTGCTCAAGGCTCTCGTCCGTCTGATGACGCCCTTGCGGGCGGCCGGCGGCGCGCGGACCGCCGGAGTCATCGTGGCCGTCATCGTCGACGGGCTCCTCTTCGGCCTGGCCCACGGCGAGTGGGTCCAGTTGGCCGGGCTCGCCGTCTTCGGCGTCATCCTCGCCGTCATCTCGTATCGGACTGGACGCCTCGGCATGAACATGGTGGCGCACGGCAGCTTCAACCTTGTGGCCATCATCGCCATTGCGACCCAGAGCGGCGTGATCCACTGAGAGAGGGCCCGCCGCGGGCGGTGTACCGGACCTCTGGTTCGGGTCTCGTGTCGTTTCAATCGCCGTTGTGACGGCCCCTATGGTGGAGGCTCGATGAGCAGGATGGACCAGGTCTTCAAGGCCTACGACGTGCGTGGCACGGTGCCCGACCAGCTCGACGCGGAGATGTGCCTGGCCATCGGGCGCGCCATGGCCCGCTTCGCCCAGGCCCCCGAGATCCTGGTGGCCCGAGACATCCGCGCGACGGGGGTGGAGCTCTCACGCGCCTTCTCCGAGGGCGTTCGTGCAGAGGGCGTCGACGTCACCGATCTCGGCATGGCCTCGACCGATTTCTTGTACTTCGCCTCGGGGTACCTCGATGCGCCCGGCGCGATGTTCACGGCCTCGCACAACCCGGCGCAGTACAACGGCCTCAAGATGTGCCTCTCGGGGGCGCGTCCCATCGGGCGCGACACCGGGCTGGCCGATATCGAAGCGATGGCGGAGAAGCTCCTGAGCGAGCCGGTCCCACCGATGACGGGCGCCCAACGCGAACTGGACCTGCTGGGTGAGTGGGCCGATCACGTCCTGTCGTTCGTCGACGTCGCGTCGTTGCGTCCGCTCACCATCGTGGCCGACACAGCCAACGGTATGGGCGGCCTGGTGGTCCCGACCGTGTTCGGCCGGCTTCCGTTTTCCGTCGAGATCCTCTTCCCCGAGCTCGACGGCACCTTTCCCAACCACCCGGCCGATCCCATCCAGCCCGAGAACCTGGTGGCGCTCAAAGAGGCCGTCCTCGAGCTCGGCGCCGACGTCGGACTAGCCTTCGACGGTGATGCTGACCGCGTCTTCCTGGTCGATGAGAAAGCCCAGCCGGTCTCTGGCTCGCTGACGACAGCGCTCGTCGCTGCCTCCATGCTGCGGAAGCACCCCGGCGAGACGATTCTCTACAACGTGATCTGTTCGCATGTGGTGCCCGAGATCGTCACCGAGCTCGGTGGGATCCCGGTGCGTACGCAAGTCGGTCACTCCATCATCAAGCAGGTGATGGTCGAGACCGGCGCCATCTTCGGCGGCGAGCACTCGGGGCACTACTACTACCGCGACAACTACCGCGCCGATTCGGGCATCATCACCGCGCTGGTCGTACTCGAGCTGATGTCCAAGAGCGGCACCACGCTGTCCGAGCTGCTCGAGCCCTACCAGCGCTATGCGGACTCGGGCGAGATCAATACCGAGGTGGCCAATCCGGCGGCGACCGTCGAGGCCATCGCCGAGGATGAGCGCGCGTCCGGAGCGTCGCTCGACCGCTTGGACGGGCTGACCGTCGAGCGCGCCGACTGGTGGTACAACGTCCGACCTTCCAACACCGAGCCCCTGCTCCGCCTCAACGTCGAGGCGGCCACACCCGACGCGTGCGCGCTGCACGTGGCAGAGGTGCAGGCGCTGATCGCCGCCCACGCCAGCGCCGGCGCCGGCGTGGGCCCGAACCGAGGAGATGCCCGATGAGCCTCGACCCCTTGCTGCTCGACGTGCTCGCCTGTCCCGTCGACAAGGGCCCGTTGCTCTGGTTCGAGGACGAGGACGTCCTCTACAACCCGAGGTTGCACAAGAGCTACGCGGTGGTCGACGACGTCCCCGTGCTGTTGGTCGACGAGGCCGTCGACGTCGGCGATGTCGAACACCAGCGCTTGACCGCCAAGGCGGAGAAGGACAAGGTGCGGGCCACCGGACCGGCCCCGGGGTGAACGACTGGGGCTACCTCGACACGCTCGGCGCGTGGGACGAGGCCGCTGCCCTGCCCGAGCAGTTGAGCGGGGCCTCCCGGGCCGCCGACGAGTGCGCCCGCGCCGCGGCGTTCGCCGCCCCGATGCCGACTCGCGCTGTCGTGGCGTTCGCCCAAGGCACCGCCGCCACAGCCGCTGATGCGGCGGTGGCACTCAGCGCACGGCACCTGGCCGTGCCCTTCACGGTCGTGCGGGGGACCGAAGTGCCGGGGTACGTCGATGAGCACACGCTTGCCTTCGTCGCCACGACCGCCGGCGAGACAGAGGAAGTGCGGATGGCCGCGGAGATCGCCGGGTCGCGTGGGGCATTCCTGGTCGGCCTCGGACCAGGAGACGCTGGCTCACCCCTCGGCCGGGGGGTGCGCGACAGCGCGCAGGCCGGTGCCCTGTGGTGCCCGCTTGACTCCGCCGGCACGCCGCGGGCCGGGCTGGGCCCTACGACGGTCTCGATACTGGCCGTTCTCGCGCACTGCGACCTCATTCCCGCTGCCGCGCCGTCGGTCATGGCGGCCGCGGACGCGTTGGCGCGGCGGCGCGACGCGTGGATGACGCTGGGCGGGGCGCCAGAGCTGCTGGCTCGACGGTTGGGTCGGACCATTCCGCTCGTCTATGGAGCGGAGGGCGTCGCCGCGGTCGCCGCACGCTGGTGGAAGGCGGGCGTGAACCTCAACGCCAAGGCGCCGTCGTTCGCGGCGTCGGTGCCGTCGCTCACCTACGACGAGCTTGCCGGTTGGGGGCAGAGCGGTGACGTCACCCGCCAGACGATGTCGCTCGTCTTCCTCCGCCACGCCGGCGAGCCGGCGCTCGCCGGGCCACTCTTCGACGCCGTGCGCGCTGCCACGGACGAGATCATGGCGAACCTCTTCGACGTGCACGCAGAAGGCGAGGATGACCTCTGTCGCTTCTTCGATCTTGCACTGCTCGGCGAGCTCGTCTCACTCCATCTGGCCGGTCGCGAAGGCGTCGACCCTGGTCCGGCACCCGCCGTCGCGGAGAGCCATCCGGTCGCGGGCCATGCGCGTTAGCTGAGGCGCTCCACGATCATCGCCATGCCCTGACCACCGCCGACGCACATGGACTCGAGTCCGAAGGTCTTCCCTGCGTCCTCGAGCCCGTTGAGGAGCGTCGTCATGATGCGGGCGCCGGTCTGGCCGAAGGGGTGTCCGAGCGCGATGGCACCGCCGTTGACGTTGAGCTTGTCCCAGCTGATGTCGAGGTGCTTGGCCGAGGGAATCACCTGCGCCGCGAACGCCTCGTTGATCTCGACGAGGTCGATGTCGTCGATGGTCATCTTCGCCCGAGCCAGGGTCTGGCGGCAGGCCTCGATGGGCCCGAGGCCCATGATCTCGGGGTTGAGCCCGGACACGCCACTGGCCACGATGCGGGCGAGCGGGGTGATGCCGAGCTCTTTTGCCTTGGTGTCGCTCATGACGATGACGGCCGCCGCCCCGTCGTTGAGTGGGCAGGCGTTGCCCGCGGTGACGGTGCCGCCCTCGCGAAAGACAGGTTGCAAGGCGGCCAACCCCTCTAGCGTGGTGTTGGGACGAGGACCGTCGTCCCTCGTGACGACCGTGCCGTCGGAGAGGGTCACCGGGATGATCTCGCGCTCGAAGAAGCCATTCTCCTGGGAGGCGACGGCTCGCGTCTGCGACAGCAGGGCGAACTCGTCCATCTCCTGCCGGGACACCTTCTCGTACTCCGCCACGTTCTCGGCGGTTTGTCCCATGGCGATGTAGACGTCGGGCAGACCCTCGGGCGCCGTCCATGGCTCCGTCACGGCGGGCGCTCGCAGCTTCGTCCGCTCCTCGGCGCGGGCGAACCCGGCGTTGTGCGGGCCGGTGTCGGACGCGCCGTGTGCGTAACGGCTGACGGTCTCGACCCCAGCTGCGATGAAGACATCACCCTCGCCGGCCCGGATGGCGTGGGCCGCCATTCGGATCGTCTGGAGCGAAGAGGAGCAGTAACGGTTCACCGTCACACCAGGCACGTCCTCGAGCCCCGCGAGGATGGCGGCCACCCGGGCGACGTTGTAGCCGGCCTCGCCGGCCGGCTGGCCGCATCCGAGCAGGACGTCCTCGACGTTGGCCGGGTTCAGCCGGGGCACTTTCTCAAGAACGGCGCGGATCACGAGGGCCGACAAGTCGTCGGGCCGGCACTCGACGAGCGAGCCCTTGTTGGCCCGCCCGATGGGGGTCCGACCGGTGGCGACGATGACGGCTTCAGGCATGACGACGGCTCCTCGTTGTTCGGTGCCGCGGGTCCCGGGCCCGGGGCGGACTGCAGGTTACCCGCCGGTAGCCACCGCATTTCCGAGCTGGTCATTGGCCCGGTGTCCGGGGTGTTCTGTAACGTGTTCCAGCGCGCCGAGCCTGCTGGGAGGGCCGGTGACGACGTGGCGTTGCCATGGTGCTCGACTTGGGCCCACCTGGTCCCGCCACCGCCCAGGAGGGACAGCGTGGAGATTGCCTTAACCGAGGAGCAGCAGGCGCTCAAGGGCGAGCTGCGTGCCTATTACCAGAACCTGCTCACGCCGGAATTGGAGCAAGACCTGTCCCACGCCAACGGCATCGGCCCAGTCGTGCGGAAGGTCGTCAAGCAGATGGGCAGCGACGGCTGGCTGGGCATCGGCTGGCCCAAGGAATGGGGCGGCCAGGGGCGCTCTGCCATTGAGCAGTTCATCTTCTTCGACGAGTCGATGCGCAGCGGGGCGCCGGTTCCGATGCTGACTATCAACACGGTGGGTCCGACGATCATGAACTTCGGCACGCAAGAGCAGAAGGAATACTTCCTGCCGAAGATCCTGGCCGGGGAAATCCACTTCTGCATCGGGTACACCGAGCCGAACTCGGGGACGGACCTGGCTTCTTTGACCACGCGTGCCGTGCGCGACGGCGACGAGTACATCATCAACGGCTCAAAGATCTTCACCAGCCTGGCCGGTGATGCCGACTACATCTGGCTGGCTACCCGTACCGACCCCAACGTGCCGAAGCACAAGGGAATCTCGATGTTCTTGGTGCCCATGGACACGCCGGGCATCCGGGTCGTCCCGATGAAACTCCTCGGCGACCACAACATCAACTACACCTTCTACGAGGACGTGCGGGTCCCCGCCACCGCCCTGGTCGGTGGCGAGAACCAGGGCTGGAACCTCATCACCAACCAGCTGAACCACGAGCGCGTCACGCTGTGCTCGCCCGGGATCATCGAACGGGTGCTCAGTGACGTCCGTGCCTGGGCCCAGACGACGAAGCTCCCCGACGGGCGCCGTGTGGTCGACCAGGAGTGGGTGCAGGAACATCTGGCCCGCGTGCACGCCGAGCTGGAGTTCCTTCGCCTGATCAACTGGAAGGTGGCCTGGCAGGCGACCCAGGGGCACCTCGACGTGGCTGACGCCTCGAGCATCAAGGTCTTCGGCACCGAGTTCTACTTGCGGGCGTTCCGCCTCTTGATGGAGATCATCGGGCAGGCCGGGTATCTGACCCGCGGCTCGCCGGCGGCGGTCATCGCCGGGCGGCTCGAAATGTACGCCCGCTCCATGATCATCCTCACCTTCGGCGGCGGCACCAACGAGATCCAGCGTGACCTCATCGCAATCTTCGGCCTCGGCATGCCGCGGTCGCTGCGCTGAGCACGTCGACGAGGAGAACCAATGGACTTCAACTACAGCGAGGAAGAAGAGGCGGTCCGCCAGCTGGCGGCCCAGATCTTCAGTGAGCGGTCGACCCACGACCGCCTCAAGCAGGTCGAGACCGAGGCCGGCGACGACGGGCCGATCGATCGCGACCTCTATCGAGAACTCGCCAACGTGGGCTTGCTCGGCATCCATCTGGGTGAGGAGTTCGGCGGCGCCGGACTCGACTTCGTGGCGGCCTGCCTGGTGATCGAGGCGGCCGGGCGCACCGCGGCGTACGTGCCGGTCGTCGAGACGATGGTCTACGGCGCGCTGCCCATTGCGCGATTCGGCACGGACTCGCAGCGCAAGGCCTGGCTACCCGGTGTGGCCAGCGGCGAGATCATCCTGACCGCGGCGATGGCTGAGCTCGCCGGCGAGGTCATCGTGCCCGGTGGCACCGAGCCGATCACGAGTGCGACGCGGCGCGGGGACGGATCGTGGTCCCTCTCCGGCACGAAGGCGTGTGTCCCCGCCGCGCTGGTCGCCGACGCCATCCTGGTGCCGACGACGTTGCGCGAGGCGGATGGTACGGCGAACGGCGCTGGCGTGTTCATCGTGGACGCCGATGCATCGGGCCTGACGAAGACGCGGCAGACGACCACGACCGGGCGCCCCGAGGCCATCGTGGAGCTCGTCGACGTCGTCGTGGAGCCCGACCGGCTCCTCGGTGACGGGACGGACGGCGCCGCGGTGATCCTCTCCATTGTCGAACACGCCACCGCCGCACTCTGCATTCAAGAAGCGGGTGCGTGCGCGTCGAGCACTCGAGCTGACCGCCGAGTACACCAAGACTCGCGTGCAGTTCGAGAAGCCGATCGCCACGTTCCAGGCCGTCGGGCAGCGCGCCGCCGATGCCTACGTGGACACCGAAGCCATCAGGCTGACCGTGTGGCAGGCCGCGTCGCGCCTGGCGGCTGGGCTCCCGGCCACGGCCGAGGTGGCCATCGCCAAGTACTGGGCGGCCGAGGGTGGCCAGCGCGTCGTCCACGCGGCCTCGCACCTCCACGGCGGCGTGGGTGTCGACCGTGACTACCCCCTGCACCGTTACTTCCTCCTCACCGAGCAGATCGAACTCACGCTCGGCGGAGCGAACGAGAGCCTGCGCCGGCTGGGCCGGATCCTGGCCGACGAGCCGGTCTGACGCGCGCTGCAGTCCGTCCCCCCGGTGCTTACCTGACGGGGGACGCCAGTCCCAGCCCGTACCCGGCCAAGAACAGCCCCGCTTCCTTGTGGCGTGGGAACGTGTCCGCCAACCGATGAAAGGCGGGGGAGTGGTCCGGGTAGGTGAGATGCGCCACCTCGTGCACGAGCACCGAGTCGAGGACCCACTGGGGAACCACACGCAGCCGGTGCGACACGCGGATCTCGCCCGAGTAGTACGAGCACGAACCCCAGCGCGCCGACTGGTTGGTGACCCAGCGCACGGTGACCGGGCGCGCGCCGACGAGGTAGCGATCGCTCAGGTCGATCGCCCGCGCCAGTAGCGCCTCGTCGTCGGCCGGAAGCCGGCGCTCGCGCGTGAGCAAACGGTTGACCAACCAGTCGATCGTCTTCTGCCTCGATTCCGCGTCGAGATGTGCCGGCAGTGACACCACGATTCGCCCACCGTCCCAGCGGGCCTCTGACGTCTTCCTGCGGCGCGCGCTCACTCTGACCTCGACCTCGGGGCACTCGGCCCGACCGGTGGACGGCGCAGGAGCAGGTGCCCGTTCGGGTGCCGGAGTTGGAGGCAGAGCCTGAGTCGGAGTCGGTGCCTTCGGCGCTCCCTGCTGCGAGGGTGTGGTGGGCTCGGGTCCGGACAGCTCCGTGACGTCGAACAGCGTCATGTCCGGCATTGTGTCCGATCAGTGTGACCCCTTCGTGCATGCCAGGTCAGCGCCCTGGGAAAGGCCAGTTGCGGGCAAGGGATGCGTCGCTTCGTCAGCCTTGGCGAGATGCCGGGTGCACGATCCCCCCTTGCGAGAGGCCCGAGGGTTAGCGTTCCAGCGTGACCGTGGCCGCGATCCCACCCGGTAGCTTCCCGCTCCAACTGGATCTCGAGGCGCCGGACACGATCGCCCGATGGCGACCGCTGGTCAACTGGCTCTTGGCGATCCCGCAGCTGATCGTGCTGTACGGGCTGGGCATCGTCCAGGGCATCATCTGGATCCTGGCCTTCTTCGCCATCTTGTTCACCGGCAGGATGCCGGACAGCTTCTTCGGGTTCATCACGATGACGCACCGCTATCAATGGCGGGTGACTTCCTTTCTCCTGTTCATGCGCGAGAGCTACCCACCGTTCGAATTCTCGACAGTCGGGCCGGACCCGGGTGATGATCCGGCCCGCGTCTCGGTCGAGCCCGCGCCCACGCTCAGCCGAGGACTCATCTTCGTGAAGTGGCTGCTGGCGTTTCCCCACTACATCGTCCTTTTCGTCTTGGGTATCGCCGCCTATGTGGTCGTGATCATCGGGTTCTTCGCCGTCTTGATCACGGGCAAATGGCCCGAGAGTCTGCGCAACTTCGTCGTGGGAGTGGTCCGCTGGTCAACCCGGGTCAACCTCTACATCTACCTGGTCACCGACACCTATCCGCCGTTCACCTTGGACTGATCCGGACTTCTCCGCGGTCTCCCGCGGGATTTGCTCAGCCGAGAACGAGTTCCGCCATGGTGCGCAAGGTGGCGATATCGCCGTTGACCAGCATGGTGGTGGCCCGCGACTCGCGCCATGCCTCGAGGTCGTCACGGATCTTGGCCACCGGCCCCACGAGCGCGATGTCCTCGACCATGGAAGTCGGGACGGCCGCGGCCGCGTCGTCCTTACGCCCGTCGAGGTAGGCGTCCTGGATCTTGTGGGCCGCTTCCTCGTAGCCCATGCGGGCGAAGACGTCGAAGTGGAAGTTCATCTCCTTGGCGCCCATGCCGCCGATGTAGAGCGCGAGGGACGGCCGGAAGCCGTCGGCGGCCGACTCGGTGTCGTCGTTGATCACCGTGGGGGCGAAGGCGAGCACCTCGAAGTCCTCTGCGCTGCGGCGCGCGCCGGGGCGGGCGAACCCCTCGTCGAGCGAGGCCTCGAAGGAGGACATGGCCTTGGGTGAAAAGAAGATGGGGAACCAGCCGTCGGCGATCTCCGCCGCCAGCGCGACATTCTTCGGTCCCTCGGCGCCCAAGATGATCGGAATGTCCGCCCGCAGCGGGTGCACGATCGGCTTGAGCGGCTTACCGAGGCCCGTGCCACCCGGATAGGGCAGTGGGTAATGGGGCCCGTCGTTGGTCACCGGCCCCTTGCGCGCCAGCACCTGGCGCACCACGTCGACGTATTCGCGCGTCCGCGCCAACGGGGCAGGGAAAGGCTGGCCGTACCAGCCCTCGACCACCTGGGGACCCGAGACGCCGAGGCCGAGCACGAACCGCCCGCCTGAGAGGTGGTCCATCGTCAACGCGGCCATTGCCATGGCGGTGGGCGTCCGCGCCGAGAGCTGGCACAGCGAGGTACCGAGGCGGACCCTCTCGGTGCGTGAGCCCCACCAGGCCAGCGGCGTCAGCGCATCGGAACCGTAGGACTCCGCCGTCCAGACGGAGTCATAGCCGAGGCGGTCGGCTTCGGTGACGAGCTCGACGGCATTCGGAGGAGGACCCGAGCCCCAGTAGCCGAGCTGCAGACCGATCTTCATCGTCTTCACGTGCGCTCCTCTCGCTTCGCCCGAATGGGTCAGACCTTGTGGACGATGTCCTCGGCGAACCAGCGGACGGCGCCCAGGCGTGCCGAGAGTGACTCAGCGTCTGCAGTGCCCGGGGCGACGTCGACGAACATCCAGGGCGCGCACACGAAGTCGGTGACGCCGGCATCCGCGAAACGACGGTACAGATCGACGTCGGGAGGCTCGTTGAGCGACAAGTAGATGCTGAAGTCGTCGAGGTCCGTGCGGCCCGACTTGTCGAGCTCGGCGCGTAGCTCTGCGAGGTGGACCCAGGCCTCTTCCTCGCTGTAGGCCCCCGCGGCGATCCAGCCGTCGCAGAGCGCAGCGGTGCGGCGGAGCGCGACGGGGGAGTGCCCGCCGCCGATGATGGGCACGGGCTCGGTCGGGGCGGGCTCCATCTGGCACTCGGGCACGTCGTAGTACTCGCCGTGGTACTCCACCCATCCGCTCTGCCAGAGCGCGCGCAAGGCGACGATCATTTCGTCGAGTCGCTTGCCCCGCGTGCTGAAGTCCTGACCCGTCTGGTCGAACTCTTCCTTGCACCAGCCCACCCCGATGCCGAGGCGGACCCGGTTGCCCGACAGGAAGGCCGCCGTGCCCACCGACCGGGCCACGCTGATGAGATCACGGACCGGCGCGACATAGACCGCCGTCGTGAAGAGCAGGTTCTGCGTGGCCGCAGCCATGGCGGCAATGCTGACGATGGAATCGGGCCAGGGCGTGTCGCTTCCCCAGCCCGGTGCGCCGTCGTCGCGCGTGGAGTAGGTGTAGCGCGACTCGAGGTGACGCGGGTTGAACAGGTGGTCCGAGATGTTGATGCCCCCGTAGCCCAACTCGTCACAGGCCCGGGCCAGTGGCAGCAGCTGGCTCGTCGGGAGGAAGGCGACAGATTGGTGAAAGCGCACTGGGCGTGCAGCCATGCTCGACGGCCTCAGCGAGCCCGCGCGGGCAGCGGGGTGCCTCCGACCGGCGCGGACGGCGCGAACGCGACCGGGATGTGCTTGGTGCCATTGATGAAGTTGGACTGCAACCGCTGCACCTCGCCGTCGAGCCGGATGTCGGACATGCGCTCGAGCAGACGGTCGAACATCACCATGATCTCCATCCGCGCCAGGTTGGCGCCGAGGCAGAAGTGGGGACCGCCGCCCCCGAAGGCGATGTGGTTGTTGGGCGAACGGGTCACGTCGAAGGTGTCCGGGTTGTCGAACGCCTCCTCGTCGCGGTTGGCCGAGGTGTGCCAGAAGACGATCTTGTCTCCCTCCTCGATCTGCTGGCCCCGCAGCTCCATATCGCCGGTCGCCGTGCGCCGGAAGTGCATCACAGGGGTGACGTAGCGCAGCATCTCCTCGACGGCCGTCGGGCAGGAGCGAGCGGTCCTGACGCAGCAGCTCCCACTGGTCCGGGTGGTCGAAGAAGGCGGTCATCGCGCCGGACATCAGGTTCCGCGTCGTCTCGTTGCCGGCCACGATCAGGAGCATGAAGAAGAGGTCCATCTCGAGCTCGTTCAGCTTCTCGCCCTCGACCTCGGCGTCGATCAACACCGAGACCAGGTCCTGGCGGGGAGCGAGCCGGCGGCTCTGGGCCAGTTCCTCGGCGTAGCTGAAGACCTGCATGGCGGCCTCGCCGGGGTCTGCGCCGGCCACCTGGTACTCGGGGTCATCGGCGCCGATCATCTTGTTCGACCAGTCGAAGACCATGCGCCGGTCCTCCTGGGGCACGCCGAGCAGCTCGGCGATCACGAGGAGCGGGAGCTCGGCCGCGATCTCCTCGACGAAGTCGGCCGTACCGCGCTCGCACACCGAGTCGATGATGCCGTCGGCGTAGCCGATGATCTGCTGCTCGAGGTCCCGGACCATCTTGGGCGTGAAGCCCTTGTTGACCAGCCGCCGATAGCGCGTGTGCATGGTCGGGTCCATGTTGACCATCATCAGTTGCTGCTGCGCGAGCTGATCGTCGTCCATCTCGTGGAACAAGGAGCCGCGGCGCGCGGAGGAGAAGTGCTCCCAGTCGCGGTTGACCTGGACGCAGTCGTCGTAGCGGGTGACGGCCCAGAACCCTCCCCGCGGTGCGACCTCCTCGGGGTGCCAGTAGACGGGCGCCTCGCGGCGCAGCTCGGCGAACCAGTGGTGGGGCACGCCCGCCACGAAGTTGCGCCCGTCGACGAGGTCGATCTCATCGAGGCTCACGGGCCCCCCTTTCGAAGACCCCGTTATGGTCGGGGTCCTGGTCTTTTGCGCACATTTCTAGAACGTGTGTCAGTTGATCATAGGCACGGCCCGCCCGGTGGCGTCACGGCCCCAGCAGTGGCCAATCGCCCTGGGCTCGACGCTGCGCCTCGATGTTGGGTTCGATGCCGAGTACGGCGCGGGCCACCTTGTCAGTGCGCCTTCTGGGCGTCGTCGGCTCCGGACGCCCACGGGCGCAGGAGAATGCGTTCATGGACGAAGACTTTGCTGGCGGTCTCGACGGTGACAACGACATCGATTTCGATCTGGGCGACGACATCGCCTCGGTGCTCGACGCACGGGTCTCGACCGGGTACCTCCCGGCCGAGACCGACGTGCGGGCGGCCGTCGCCGACGGCTACGAGCTCTTCCGCGACCTCGACGCCGGGACGGTTCCCGACTACATCCCCGCCCTGGCCACCGCGCCGGCGGACGCCTTCGGCGTCTGTGTGGCCGGGCGTGCAAGGCGGCGTCTCGGCGATCGGCGACGCCGACGTGGCCTTCACCATCCAGAGCATCTCCAAGGTCTTCGTCTTCGCGTTGGTCTGCGACGCACTCGGGCACCAAGAGGCCCGGCGCAAGCTCGGGGTGAACAGCACCGGTCTTCCCTTCGACTCGGTGATGGGCATCGAGCTCAACGCCACGCGGACGATGAACCCGATGGTCAACGCCGGCGCGCTGGCCACCACGAGCCTCGTCCCCGGCGCGTCGGCCGAAGAGAAGTTCGATCGCATCGCCGAGATGCTGTCCTGCTTCGCCGGACGCCGGCTCGAGGTGGACGAGGAGGTCTACCGTTCGGAGGTCACGACGAACTTCCGCAACCGCGGCATCGCCCACCTGCTGTACGGCTACGGACGCATGTACTCCGATCCGGAGCTGGCCACCGACGTCTATACCCGCCAGTGCTCGTTGCGGGTCACGGCGCGGGACCTGGCCGTCATGGGCGCCACGCTGGCCGACGGCGGGATGAACCCGTTGACAGGGGAGCGCGCCGTCGCGCCGGGGGTCTGCCGGCGGGTGCTCGCCGTGTTGGCGACGTCCGGGCTCTACGAGCACTCGGGCGATTGGCTCTACGACGTCGGGTTGCCCGGCAAGAGCGGCGTGAGCGGGGGACTGGTCACGGTGTCTCCGGGCAAGGGCGGGGTTGGCACCTACTCGCCGCCGCTCGACAGCGCGGGCAACAGCGTCCGGGGCCAACGCATCACGACGTACCTCTCCGAGCGGCTCGGCCTCAACCTCTTCGCCTCCGCCCCGCTCGCGGCGCGGCCTCGCTCGTCGCAGGAGGTTGGTTGACATCCCGGGAATACAAGTATATGCTTGTACAAAGAGTCACTTGTACAACGAGAGGATTCAGTTCATGACCACCACAGCACGCAACCGCCGGCAACGACACCGCAGTCAGCAGGGACTTCGAATCCGTCAAGGAGTTCACCGCGTTGCCCGACACCGTGCTCGCCGCCCTGACCAGCGCAGAGTCCGTGTCCGAGTGGTGGGGCCCCACCACCGGCTCGGCCGAACCGGGCGGCACGCTGGTCGTGTCGTTCGAGGGCAACAAGCAGGAGATCGTCATCCACGTCGCGCCGGCCGAGAAGGGCCGGGTCGTCTGGCAGGTCGAGAGCGCACCCCTCACGCCCGAGTGGGCCGGCACGACCATCGTCTTCGAATTGGCACCCTCGGGGGCGGGCACCACGATGCACTTCCGCCACGACGGGCTCACCCCGGAGCTCGAGTGTTTCGACATGTGCCACGCCGGCTGGACGCACTATCTGGCCAGCCTTCTCGGGTACGTCGATCGCGGCGAAGGCGAGCCGTACGTCGGCGGATTGACCAGGCGGAGCGACCCGGCTTCCACGAGAATGCCGCTGTGACACCGTCACAGGAGACCGTTGCGTCGACCGGAGGAGCCGATGCCGTCCTGCGGGCGCTCGCCGACCCGCACCGACGAGCGATCATCCGACTTGTGCGCGAGGAGGAGTTGCCCGCCGGCCAGATCGCCTCGAACTTCCCGCTGACCCAACAGGCTGTGAGTCAGCACCTCATGGTGCTCAAGCGGGCCGGGCTGATCGACGAGCGACGCGAGGGCACGCGCCGGCTCTATCACTTCCGCCGTGACGCGCTCGAGCCGGTCCGTGAGCTCCTCGACGAGTTCTGGCCCGACGCGATGGAGCGCCTGAAGAAAGCCGTCGAACACGACCACCCGAGAAGGGCAGCACATTCGAGAAATGAGCAGCCCACAAAAGGAGCACCGTGACCCATGTCTGACACACGTCGACGGTTCCGCCGGTGATCGCCAGCGTACGCATCGCCGCACCGCCCGACGTCGTCTTCCCGTACTTCACAGACCAGGCGCTGGCCACCAAGTGGATCGCTGAGCGTGCGGACCTCGACCCGCGTCCGGGCGGCGTCTTCGCCGTCGACGTGCAGGGCAATCCGGCGCGTGGCACCTTCATCGAGGTCGACCCGCCCCACCGCGTTGTGTTCACCTGGGGCGTGGAGGGCGAGGCGGGGATGCCGCCCGGCAGCACGACCGTGGAAGTCGTGCTGGCGGCCGACGGGGACGACACCGTGGTGACGCTCACCCATCACGACCTGCCTCGAGGATTTCCGCCAGTCGCACCAAGACGGATGGAGCGAATTCCTGTCCCGGTTGGCACCGGTGGCCGCGGCGGCGGGTTGATTCGAGGCCGGCCGCCGGACGCGTGGAGGCGGAGCGGGGCGGTGACCTCCTTGGGTGCTCCCGAAACGAGAACGTGTTACATTTTTTGCCGAGCGCGGCCTTGACTTGGCAGGGACCGCAGCGAGCACGCGAGGCTGCCCCACGATGTTCCTCGAAGAGAGCCCCGAACAGCAGCAGCTGCGCGCCGAGCTCCGCTCGTACTACGCCGAGCTGCTCACCGACGACGTGCGTGCCGGGCTGGCGGAAGGTGGCGAGGGCGGCGACGCGTGGCGAGAGGTCGTGGGCCGGATCGGCAAGGACGGCTGGCTCGGGATCGGCTGGCCGGCGGAGTTCGGCGGGCAGGGACGTCCGGCCACGGACCAGTTCATCTTCTTCGACGAGACGCGACGCGTGCCGGCGTGCCGTTTCCCTTCGTCACCATCAACACGGTGGGACCGACCATCATGCGGTACGGCACCGATGAGCAGAAGTCGTTCTTTCTCCCGAAGATCCTCGCCGGCGAGCTGAACTTCGCCATCGGCTACACCGAGCCCGAGGCGGGGACCGACCTGGCGTCGTTGCGGACGCGTGCCGTCCGCGACGGCGAGGAGTACGTCGTCAACGGCGCCAAGATCTTCACCTCGGGCGCCGACCAGGCCGACTACGTCTGGCTCGCCACCCGCACCGATCCCGACGTCCCCAAGCACAAGGGCATCTCGATCCTGTGTGTCCCGACGACGTCACCCGGCTTCGCCTGGTCGATCATCAATACCGTCGGCGGGCTGACGACGACGCAGACCTTCTACGACAACGTGCGCGTGCCCGTGGCCAACCGGGTCGGTGACGAGAACGAGGGCTGGCGCATGATCACCACCCAGCTCAACCACGAACGCGTCGGGTTGGCCGCCTGGAGCGGGTTGGCCATCTCGCTCTACGAGGACGTGGTGACCTGGGCGGCGCGGCAGAAGACCGACGACGGGAAGACGTTGATCGACCAGGGCTGGGTGCAGATGGATCTCGCCAAGTGCCACGCCGAGCTCGAGGCGATGTGGCTCCTGAACTGGCGCATGGCGGTGCACGTCGCTGACGGTGACCTCACGGCGGCCGAGTCGTCCTCGATCAAGGTGTTCGGGACCGAGCGCATTATCGAGGTGACGCGCGTGTTGCAGGGGGTGGTCGGTGCCGCCGGGTATCTCGTGCCGGGCTCGCCGGGCGCGCTGCTGCGGGGCCGGGTCGAGGCGACGGGCCGGCAGGCCCAGATCAACACGTTCGGCGGTGGCGTGAACGAGGTGCAACGCGAGATCGTGGCGACGGCCGGGCTCGGGATGACGCGGGGTGCACGGTGAGCGGCGCCGGCGTCGCGGGCGAGCGCTTCGAGGAGCTGGCGCCCTTCCCCGACCACAGCGCCGAGCTCGCCCCGCTCGTCGGGCAGGTGTCGGGATCGCCGAACCTGTCGCCCGACGCGGTCAACCTGCCCATGATCCGGCACTGGGTCGAGGCCATGGACGACCACAACCCTGTCTACGTGTCGGACGCGGCGGCGCGCGAGGCCGGCTACGACCAGCTCATCGCCCCGCCGGCCATGCTCCAGGCATGGATCATGCGCGGCCTGCGCGCGTCGCTACTCGTCGAAGAGGCCCGGGCGGCCGGTGCCGAGCAAGGCACGGGTCCCAACGACGTCATGATGGGTCTGCTCGACGACGAGGGGCTCACCTCGGTGGTGGCCACGAACTGCGAGCAGCACTACGTGCGTCCCCTGGTGGTGGGCGACCGTGTGCTGGCGCGCTCGACGATCGAGTCGATCTCTGACCCCAAGCGGACCGCGCTCGGCACCGGGCGCTTCCTGACCACGCGCATGGACTATGTCGCCGTTCCCGACGCGGACGTGCCGCCCGATGACGAGGTCACACCGGAGGTTGTCCAGGCGCTCTTCGACGCCGGCGACCCGGTGGCCACGATGCGCTTCCGCATCCTCAAGTTCCTGCCGCCCGATCGCAGGCCGCCCCGTCCGCCGCGGCCACGGCCGGCGCTGACCCAGGACAACGCGTTCTGGTTCGAGGGGGCCCAGGCGCATCGCCTGCTCATCCAGCGGTGCGTGTCGTGCGGCACCCTGCGCCACCCGCCGCTCCCCGCGTGCGGGTCGTGCGGATCATTGGAGTGGGACACCGTCGAGTCCTCGGGCCGCGGCACTCTCTACTCCTACGTGGTCGTGCACTATCCACAGGTGCCGTCGTTCGAGTACCCGCTGCCGATCGGCTTGATCGAGCTGGAAGAGGGAACGCGCCTCGTGGCGAACCTGGTCGAGGTGCCGAGGGAGGACATCGAGGTGGGGATGGAGCTCCGGGCCGAGTTCGTCGACTTCGACGAGGACCTGTCGCTGCCGGTGTTCGTGCCTGCGGGAGCTGGGTCGGGCGCCGGTTCGGGCGGTGGGGCCTGATGGACTTCACGTTCACCGAGGAGCAACTCGCCGTGTCCGAAGCGACGTCGGCGATCTTTGCCGGGATGGCCGAGCCCGAGCGCATCGCCGCTGTCGAGCTGAGCGAGGACCGGATCGACCGCGAGCTGTGGCAGGCCCTCGCCGAGGCCGACCTCCTGGGCCTGGCGGTCCCCGAGGGCGACGGCGGCGCGGGCTTCGGGCTCATGGAGGTGTGCCTGCTGCTCGAGGCACAGGGCGCAGCGGTCGCACCGGTGCCGCTGTGGCCCACGCTCTTGTTGGGCGCGCTCCCGATCGCGCATTTCGCTTCCGAGGCGCAGCGCTCCCGTGTGCTGCCCGGTGTCGTGACCGGGGAGACGATCCTGACCGCGTCGCTCTCCGGCTCCGCCGACAGCCCGACCTCGACACCATCCGTGGGTGCGACGCGTGCGGCCGACGGCGGCTGGGTGTTGCACGGCACCGAACTCGCGGTGCCCCAGGCTCATGTGGCTTCGTACATCGTCGTACCGGCGCACAGCGACGAGGGCGTGCTCCTGGCCCTGGTCGACCCGCGCACACCCGGTGTCACGCTCGAGCGCGCCGTCACCACCAATCGCGAGATCCACCCGCACCTGCACCTCGCGGATGTCGCGGTCTCGGCCGACGACGTGCTCGTCGGTCCCGACATCGGCCGCACCGTGCTCGCCTACACGCTGATCGCCGCCACCATCGGCCTGTGCGCGCTCCAGGTCGGCGTGTGCGAGGCCGCCCTGGCGCGCACCGCGGCCTACCTGAACACCCGCAACCAGTTCGGACGGCCGCTCAGCACCTTCCAGGGCACCATGCTCAAGGCGGCCGACGCAGCCATCGACATCGAGGCCATGCGGGTCACCTGGCAGAACGCCGCCTGGCGCTTCGACACCGGCCGCGACGCCGCCGAAGCGGCGCGGGTGGCGAAATGGCAGGCCTCCGAACGCGGGCAGCGTGCCGTCCACACCACCCAGCACCTGCACGGCGGCATGGGTGCCGACATCACCTATCCGATCCACCGCTACTTCTTGTGGGGCAAGCAGATCGAGCTGCTCCTGGGTGGCCCGAGTGCGCAGCTGGCCCGGCTCGGCGCCGACATCGCCGAGCGCGCGTTGACGGAGGCGGGCTGATGACCACGATCTCGACCGCGGGGCCGACCTACACCGAGGTGTCGGTGGGCGACGAGCTTCCCACCCTGGCGCTCCCGATCACCCGGAACCTGATCGTGTCAGGCGCCATCGCAAGCCGCGACTACCAGGACGTGCACCATGACCACGTCCTCGCCAAAGAGCGGGGTTCCAAGGACATCTTCATGAACATCCTCACGACCAACGGACTGGTCGGACGCTACGTCACCGATTGGTCCGGGCCACGCAGCCAACTGCTCGATATCAACATCCGTCTCGGCGCACCCAACCACCCGGACTGCATCATGACGTTGACCGGATCGGTGACGGAGAAGGGACCCGTGGCCGAGGACGGCACGAGCGGGACGGTCACGGTGTCGATCCGTGGCGCGAACGACCTGGGCGATCATGTGACCGGGACGGTGACGGTGGTCCTGCCGGTGGACGGTGGCGGGCGCGGTGGCGGTGGCGGTGGCGGTGGCGGTGGCGCGGCAGCGGGAGGGACCGGGGCCTGATGCCACATTCCTTCTCCGGAACGGTCGCCATCGCCGGCATCGGGGCGACCGAGTTCTCCAAGGACTCGGGCCGCTCGGAGCTCCGCCTCGCCGTCGAGGCGGTGGATGCCGCGCTGAAAGACGCCGGCATCGCACCCTCGGCGGTCCAAGGCATGGTG
The DNA here is from genome assembly GCA_963736225.1 of uncultured Acidimicrobiaceae bacterium. Lineage (GTDB taxonomy): Bacteria > Actinomycetota > Acidimicrobiia > Acidimicrobiales > RAAP-2 > Bog-473. Next base: position 810,314 of record CAVTOF010000005.1, read on the forward strand.
ACGTTCAGTTCCGACACCAATCCGGACATTGACATCGCGCGCAGCCTGGGGATCGGTGACCTCACCTTCTTCAGTCGCATTCACTACGGGGGCGGCGCCGCGTGTGCCACCGTCCAGCAGGCAGCGCTGGCCGTGTCCTCGGGTGTCGCCGACGTGGTGGTGTGCTACCGGGCCTTCAACGAGCGCTCCGGCTCGCGCTTCGGCGCCGGTGTGCAGGGCCGGGTGCCGATTGCCAACGCAGAAAACGCGCACATGGCTTCGTATCTGCCGGTTGGCCTCCTGACCCCGGCCTCGTGGGTTGCGATGGCGGCGCAGCGTTACCTGCACGTGACCGGCGCCACCAGCGAGGACCTCGGCCGGGTGGCGGTGGCGGACCGCAAGCATGCGGCGACCAACCCGAAGGCGTGGTTCTACGAGCAACCGATCACGCTCGAGGAGCACCAGGCCAGCCGCTGGATCGTCGAACCGTTGCACCTCCTCGACTGCTGCCAGGAGACCGACGGCGGGCAGGCGCTCGTCGTGACGTCGCTGGAGCGGGCGCGCGACCTGCAGACCACCCCTGCCGTGGTGCGGGCCGCGGCCCAGGGTTCAGGCGCCGGCCAGGACATGATGACGAGTTACTACCGCGACGATCTGCTCGGCCTGCCCGAGATGGCGGTCGTGGCCCGCCAGCTCTGGGAGAACTCCGGTCTCGGCCCGTCGGACATGCAGGCCGCCATCCTCTATGACCACTTCACCCCCTACGTGCTCTATCAGTTGGAGGAGCTGGGGTTCTGTGGCAAAGGCGAGGCCAAGGACTTCGTGCGCGACGGCCGCCTCGAGCTCGGGGGTGCGCTCCCGATCAACACGCACGGAGGCCAGTTGGGCGAGGCCTATCTCCATGGCATGAACGGCATTGCCGAGGGTGTCCGCCTCGTCCGCGGCACCTCGGTGAACCAGGTGCCCGATGTCGAGCATGTCGTCGTCACGGCGGGCACAGGGGTGCCGACCAGCGGGCTGGTGCTCGGCGTCGATCGCTGAGCCGAGGGGCCGAGCCGGGCCGGACCGGGCCGGGCGCCCGAGTCGATCCGCCAGGCTGCGGCAGGGTTCAGAGAAGCCGGTCGCCCACTGCTGCTTCGAGCGCCGCCGCGTCCGCATCACGCAGCACCACGTACGGCCCACCTCGTTCGGGTTGCCACAAGACCGCCTCGTCGCAGTTCCAGCGCTCCGTGCGCAGCGCTCGCTTGAGGACCTTGTTGGTTGCAGTGATGGGCAGCGACCCGCTCATGCGCACGAACCGCGGCGCCCACTTGGTGCCGAGGTCACTCTGTTCGCCGAGGAACGCGGCGAATTCGCCCGCATCGAGCGCGTCCACTCCGGGCCGTACCTGCACCGCCGCCATCACCTGGTCTCCGACGACAGGATCGGGCACCGCGTAGACCGCGGCCAGCACCACGTCGGGATGCCGCTGCAGGATTCGCTCGATGGGCGCCGACGCAAAATTCTCACCGTCCACCCGCAGCCAGTCGTGATCGCGTCCCGCGAAGTAGAAGAACCCGGCCTCGTCGCGATAGGCCAGATCTCCCGTCCAGTACCAGCCCTCGCGCAACCGGGCCCGCTCGGCGACGTCGTTGTGCCAGTAGCCCTCGAAGCCGGCACCACCGCCCTTGGACACCAGTTCGCCGATTGCCTCCTCGGCGTTGAGCAGGCGCCCGTCGTGGTCGAAGCGTGCGGGCGGGCACTCCGACCCGGTCTCCGGGTCGAGCACGACGGTCCCTTCAGGTGCGCGGCCGAGCGCGCCCGGCGGCGTGTCGGGCGTCCGCTGCACCGTCGCCCCACCCTCGGTCGAGCCGTACGAGTCGGTGACCTTGACCCCGAAGCGTTCGGCGAAGCGCGCCACATCGTCGGTCGACCCTTCGTTGCCGAACGCACGAACGAGCGGGTTGTCGGCGTCATCGGGTTGTTCGGGCGTGGCCACGATGTACGACAGCGGCTTGCCCACGTAGTTGAAATAGGTCGACCCCGTCGCCCGTACGTCGGGAAGGAATCCCGACGCCGAGAAGCGACCCGTCGTCGGCAGGGCCACGGTGGAGCCGGCCACGAGCGCCGGGCCCCACCCGGCCATCAGTGCATTCGAGTGGAACAACGGCATGGCGATGTAGCACACGTCCTCGGGCGTCAGTGCGTACATCCGGGCCACGACGGCCGCGATGCGGGCGAGGCGGCCCTGGCTGCACAGGCAGGCTTTGGGCGCCCCCGAGGTCCCCGACGTGAAGAGCAGATACCCGAGGGAGTCCGGCATGACGGATGGATCCGCCACCTCCGCGGGCACTGATCCGGCGTGGTTGGCCAGCTCTGACTGGGCCACGTCCGTGTCGAGGACCAGCACCCGCACGTTGCGGGCCGAGACCGTGCCCAGGCCATCGCCCACACGCTCGCCGTCGAGAAGGGGGAGCGAGGCGGAGTCGGTGACGAGGAACTGGCACTCCGTGTGGGTGAGGTCGCGCACGAGCTCGTCACCGCGGTGCGTGGGATTGGCCCCGACGACGACCGCCCCCGCCAACGCCGCGCCTTGAAGCCAGAACACGAACTCGGGGACGTTGTCCAACAGCACGGCGACATGGAACGGGCCGTCCGTACGCCGCGCCTGCAGCCAGGCGGCGCGGACCGCTGCGCGGTCGGTCACCTCGGCATGGCTCAATCGCAGGTCTCCGGCCACGAGGCCGAGACGTATGTCGCCGGCGCGAGCCAGCACCGCATCGGCGATGGTCAGCGGCCCCTCGGCCGCCCCTGCTTCAGCTGAGGTCACCACAACTCCGAACGTCTCTGACCTGGGGCGGAATGCCCATTATTGGAACACGTTGCACTTTAGTCCGCACCGTGTTACCTTCGTTGGAACGCCGCCGGAATGGACCGCGGCACCGTCGACGAGGACGTGCATCCCTATGGAATTCGGCATCTTCAACAGCGTGTGCGTGCTGCCCCGTTACGTCGAGCAGCACGGTGCGTCGGCCGAGCACGATCGCATTATGGACGAGGTTGCCTACGTCGAGGCGGCTGACAAGGCCGGGTTCAAATACGCCTGGGTCACCGAGCACCACTTCCTCACCGAGTACTCGCACCTGTCGGCCAACGAGTCCTTCTTGGCCTACGTGGCCGCCCGCACCAAGAACATCCACATCGGCTCGGGCATCTTCAACATCACGCCTCCGGTGAACCACCCGGCTCGCATCGCCGAGCGGGTGGCCATGCTCGATCATCTTTCCGAGGGCCGCTTCGAGTTCGGCACCGGCCGGGGCTCGTCGACGACCGAGCAGCGCGGGCTTCGGGATCGAAGACCCCGAGCTCACCCGCGAGATGGTGGCCGAGACCCTGCCGCAGATCGTGCGGATGTGGAAGGACGAGGAGTACAGCTACGACGGCAAGTTCTTCTCGATGCCGCCGCGCAACGTCCTCCCCAAGCCCTACTCCAAGCCGCACCCCCCGATTTGGATGGCGGCTGGGAGTCCCCCCACCTTCGACCTGGCGGCGGAGCTCGGCGTGGGCGTGCTCTGCTTCGGTTTCTCCACCCCCGACCAGTTGACGCCACTCGTCGCGCGCTACAAGGAGAAGGTCGCGGACTGCAAGAACCCGATCGGCGGCTTCGTGAACAACAACGTGATGATCACGACACAGATGTTGTGCATGGAGGACGGTGCCAAGGCGCGTCGGACCTTCCTCGAGGCCGACACCACGTACTTCCTGAGCTGTCTGTTCCGCTACCTCGACACCTTCCCGAGGCCGGCCGGCATCCCACAGTGGCCGGAGGTCCTCCCGCCCATGGACGCCGCGACGCTCGACGCCGCCATCGCGGCGGGCGTCACCGCGGTCGGGACCCCCGACGAGGTCGGCAAGGCCATTGAGGGTTACGCCGCAACCGGCGCCGACCAGCTTTCCTTCGGCATGCTCTCGACCTCCATGTCGATCGAGTCGTGCCAAGAGGCCGTGGAGACCTTCGGCAAGCACATCCTGAAGGACTTCGACAAGGACCCGGTGCATTCGACCACCAAGCAGCGCCTCGCTGCCGGCGGTTCGTAGGCCTCCTTCATCAGGCTCCGCGTCAGAGGCGGAGCTCGCCAGCTTCCCAGCGCCGGTCGATCTCCTCGGCCACCGCCGCCGGTCCATGCTCACCGCAGTCGACCCGGTGGCGCTCCGCCAATCGGTGGTTCTCGAACTGCATCCAGAGACCGTCGATCACCACGGCATCGGCCAGGGCGCCCGCGTGCGCCGGCTCCACGGTGCGGTTTTGCGCCCGCTCCTGGACGACGCCGACCGGCGCCCGGAGCACCGCATAGCTGATGGCGATGCGACGTGGCTCGCAAGCGGCCGTGAAGAGGTCGAGCATGAAGGGATAGAGGATGCCCTCGGCCACCGTGACGTAGCCGCCTTCGGCAAACACGGCGACGGCTTCGGCGGCGGCCCGGAGCACCACGCGGTTCTGGGCATGGGCTTCCTCCCGCCAGGGCTCGATGGCCCCACGGCGCAGCTTGGCGAAAAACCAGTCCAGGTCGAGGCAGACCGAAGGATCATGACGGTCCGCCACCAGTGGGGCGACCGTGGTCTTGCCGCAACCGGGGGAACCGGTCAGCAGCAGCAGCGGGGCGGGGGCAGGCACGGCTGCATCATCGCGTGCGACGTCTGGTGCCGTGCCTATCCCTCTTCGGCGTCGGGCCCGAGCTCGTTGTGTTCGAGCTTGAGGCCTGTTCGGGCTTTGGGTCCTTCAGCCGTCAGGCCAGGCTGAGAATCCCGTAGGTGTTGCAGAGTCCCAGCGCGTCGATCAAGAGGAACGCTGAGACCACGGCGATCACGATGGGCGTTCGCCAACGTCGACCGCCCGAACGCACCACCGGCGGCATGTACCAGAGGGGCAGCGGCACCGGGATCGAGAACTGCGCCATATGGACACCGATGGGAACAGCGTCCTCGGGCAGCGGCGCATCGGGGTCGGCCGCCAGCGCGAGCTCAGTCAGCTCGTCATCGGTGAGGGTGAGGTCGGAATCTGAGGCGTGGCCGCTCATGTCGCGAGCGTACCTGCGAGTTCCCCTCGGTCGTGTTCGGGCAAATAGCCCAGTCAGCCTCATCGTGCTCGGCGGGCTCGGCCGGCTCGGCCGGCTCGGCCGGCTCGGCCGGCTCGGCCCCCAGCTCAGCTCGATGCCCAGTGCACCCGGTCCATGATCTCGGCCACCACCACGTCGGCTCGGGTGTCGCGGTGGAACCACTCGGAGATCGTGGACTTCTGGACGGCCCAGGCCACGACGTCTCCCTGCTTCGTCGTCTCGATCCGGACGCCGTACAGGCCGGGTCGCACGTGGCGGATGTCGCTGTAGCGCACCGAGCGACGGGTGAACGCGCCCTGCACCTCGACGCAGTCGGATCTCAGTGCAATGTAGGGAACGAGGTAACAGCGCCAGATGGCGGCCATTACGAGGACGCAGACCAGCCAGAGCAGCACTGCCCCGGCGGGCGCGATGTCGATGGCCGTGAGGAATGTGGCCACGAGGACGAACGCGAACGCGACCGTCAGACCAGCGCGCCGGATGCCGGGCTCGACAGCGAAGAGCACATCGGGCCGCACCTCGGTTTCCGTCACCCTTGACACGGTAGTGGCATCACCTCGTTAGAAATCGCCGGCTGCGCGCAGTGGGGCAGCGGCAACGGTGCGGTGGAGGGTCCGAAGATCCTTCCCGGGGCGTGGCCGCAGTCACGCAGTGAGGACCAGGGGACCACCGTGGGTGACGACCATCGTGTGTTCGAATTGAGCGACCAAGCTGCCATCCACGGTCCGCAGCGTCCACCCGTCGGCGTCCTCGACGACGTGGTGCGCCGAGACGGAGAGGAACGGCTCGACCGCCAGGACCAGTCCCTCGGAGAGGACGGTGCGTCCAGCACGATGGCCGTCGTCGATGCTCGGCACGGATGGCGCCTCGTGCAGCCTGCGTCCGACGCCGTGACCGTACAAGTCGTGGATCACGCAAAACCCGTGATGACGTGCGCGGCGCTGGACGGCACGCCCGATGTCGCGCAGCCTTCCTCCCGGCTGTGCCGCGTCCATGGCATCCGCTTGGGCCTTCTTCGTGGCGTCGAGCAGGCGTGTCGCCAACGGCGAGACCGAGCCGACCGCCACGCTGATCCCAGTATCGGCGAAGTACCCGTCGAGCTCGGCCGAAACGTCGAGGTTGACCAGGTTCCCCTCGCGGAGATGGCGGCGAAGCGACGGCACGCCGTGGGCTGCTTCGTCGTTGACGCTGATACAGGTCGCACCCGGGAACCGGTAGGTGACCCTCGGCGCGGAGCGCGCGCCGAGGTGGCGGAACACGTCGCGTCCCACGGCGTCGAGCTCGCCCGTCGTGACGCCCGGCGTGACGCATGCAACCATCGCGTCACGGGCTTCCCGCACGACCGCGGCCGCCCTGATCAGGCCCTCGAGATCTGCATCGTTGTCGATGGTCACGACACAAGCGTATGCGTCACGGCGACCGTGGTCAGCTCGCCGATGCCACGCCGACCACGGGTCGGTTGAGGGCGAGGCCGCCCTCGGAACCATAGAAGTTTGCCGATCCGTAGTTGAAGATCCCTCCGTCAGAGGCGGCGAGCCAGTAGCCGGCTCCGCCGGGAGTGGGGGCCATGCCGACCACGGGCCGGTTCAGTCGCACGCCGCCAGCCGAGCCGAAGAACGCAGCGTCGCCAAAGTCGAAGATGCCACCGTCGGATGCCACCATCCAGTAGCCGAGCCCGTCAGACGTCGCTGCCATGCCCACGACCGGCTTGTTCAGGTGCGTGCCGCCCATGGAGCCGTGGAAGGCGGCGTCGCCGAAGCTGAAGATGCCGCCGTCGGAAGCTACCTCCCAGTACCCGCCGCCGTCGCGCGTGGCCGCCATCCCGACGATGGGCGCGTTGAGCGGTTTGCCGCCCATGGAGCCGTGGAACACGGCGTCGCCGAAGCTGAAGATGCCGCCGTCGGAAGCTACCTCCCAGTACCCGCCGCCGTCGGGCGTGGCCGCCATCCCGACGACGGGCGCGTTGAGTGGTTTGCCGCCCATGGAACCGTGGAAGGCGGCGTCGCCATAACTGAAGATGCCGCCGTCGGAGGCCACCAACCAGTAGCCGTCCTTCGAGGCCGTCGGCGCCATCGCGACGACGGGCCGGACCAGTGGCAGGCCCCCGGCCGAGCCGTAGAAGCCGGCGTTCCCGAAGGTGAAGATGCCGCCGTCGGACGCGACGAGCCAATACGACGAATTCGGGGGAGCCGGTGGTGGTGGCGAGGGCGGGCCCGGGATCCCCACCGAGCCGGAAAAGGCGGAGACCTGGTTCGTGCTCGGGGTCAAGAGGAGCCCGTCACCCACCGACGGCGTGGGGAAGTGATTGGCCTGACCTCCCACGGAGACCGACCACACCGTCGCGCCGTTGGCCGGGTTGAGGCCATCGAGGTTGGAGCCGCCGATGGACCAGACGAGGCCGCCCGCTGTGATCGGCGGACCGTGCGCTCCGCTCGAGGTCTGCCATTGCGCACTGAGTGAGGGGCTGGTTTGCAGCGCCTGGACACCGTTGCCACAGGGGACGTAGACGACCGTCCCGGATACGGCGTCCCCGCCGTCGGCGTCGCTGCCGCACGCTGAAATCTGGGTCGGGTGGGAGATCCCGCCGAGATCGGCCTGGTTCACCAGGTAGGCGGTCGACGACTTGCCCACCTGGAGGACGGTCCCGTCCGAGAGCAGTGCGGGCGCGGTCGAGCCGAGGTCCAGATCGCTCGAGTTGTCGGTCTGCCACGTATCGGGCGCGAAGTACTGGGTGCGAGCCAGCCCGGGCGACAGCTCGAGCACCGAGTCACTGAAGTCATACGGCATCGATCCGGACCCGTTCCCGGTCGCGACCCAGATGTTGCCGGACCCGTCGACCTCGGGCGCCGCACCACCCATCCACACCGCTCCGTCATGGCCGATCGGTACGGCTTCGTAGTAGCCCGGTGTCCCACCACCCTCGGGCACGGAGACGACCCACCCGCTGTAGGTCGAGCAGTCCCCGTCGTTGCCGCCGTAGCCGAAGACGACGTTGCCGTCGCTGATGTTCAATCCCGTCCGTTGCAGGATCGAGGCTGGATCTTGTCCGGGCGGATCGACGGCCTGCGCCAGCAGGGAGGTGCCGGTATAGAGGTTGAGCCCGACGAGAACGTGGGCAGGGACACCGCCGGCCAGCTCGTCTGTCACGGCGAAGATTTCACCTCGGGCCACGTCGACGACAGGGGTGCCCGTGATGCCCACCGTCGGGCTGATGTCGCCGCACGGGAGGTCACCCGAGGGCACGGGGGTGCCGAGATGGGTCGACCACAGGACGGCGCCCGTGTTTGCTGCCAGCGCGTAGATCGTGTCGTTCTCCGTCGCCACGAAGACGCGTCCGGTGGCTTCCAGCGGCTCGCCGTAGATCTGACCATCGAGGTGGGCAGACGTCCACGCCGGGTTGGGAGGGTTGAACGTGACGCCGGAGGTATCGGCACCTGTGCCCAGCGGGTCTCCGTGGTACACGGTCCAGCTCGACGTGGCATTCACGTGGGGCTCGACGGCTGCGCCCGCCGGCTGCACCACGATCGCCAAACCGAGAGCGACGAGGCTCGACCCGATGAGTGCCCGTGCGATGCCGCGTCCGTGCGATGGCGGTCCGTGCGATAGCAACTCGGCGGCGCAGGGGCGATCGTCGGTAGTAGCCGACTCCGGCGTCCAATGCGCTTTGGCGTCACCATGGTTCGGCTGATTCGCGCACCGTAGACGCCGTCGCCGGATCCGACAAGCCAGTTGTCATTCCTGTGTGCTTTGAGCACAGGCGTGGCGGCAGACGGCGTTGCGGGCCTCGGTCTGCCCCCCGCTCTATCGAGCTCCCGCCCCCGCCTCGGCCCCGACGATCGCGGCGGCCCAGGTGTAGTCGGGCTTGCCCGAGGGCGAGCGCTCGACCCGGTCGACGACGTAGAGGAGGCGTGGGACCTTGTAGCCGGCGACGAACTCCCGGCACCGCTCCTGGATGGCCTCGAGCGACGGCGCGCGTCGTGACCGCGCCGCGGCTCCACGATGGCGGCCACCGTCTGTCCCCACCGCTCGTCGGGGGCGCCACACACGATGGCGTCCATCACGTCGGGATGCGAGCGGACCGCTGACTCGACCTCTTCGGGAAAGATCTTCTCGCCACCGGAGTTGATGACGATCGACCCTCGACCGAGCAGGGTGATGGAGCCGTCGGCCTCCACGGTCGCGTAGTCACCCGGCATCACGTAGCGCGTCCCGCGTACCTCGAAGAACACCTCGGCCGTCTTCTTCGGGTCGTTGTAGTAGCCGAGCGGGATGTCCCCGGCCCGGGCGATCTTGCCGATGACACCCGAGCCCGGCTCGACCAAGCTCGAGGTTCTCGTCGAAGACGACGGTCTGGCCCAGCAGGTGCACCGTCGGGCCGCTCTTCATGGCCGTGTTGCCAGCGGTGACGACCGTGAGGCCGTTGTTGCCGCCCTCGGAGGAGCCGATGGCGTCGGTGATGATCAGGTTGGGCAGGCACTCGAAGAACTGGTCCTTCACCGGCGCGGAGAACAGCGCCGCCGACGAGACGACGGCCAGCAGCGAGGAGAGGTCGAAGTCGCTGCCGGATTCCGACAGCGTCTCGACCAGAGGCTTGCCCATGGCGTCGCCGGTGATCATGACCGAGTTGACGCGCTCGTCACCGACCAGCCGCCACACCTCGCGGGGGTCGAACTTGGCCATGAGGACGATCTTGGAGCCGACGAAGCTCTGGCCCATGACGCACCATTGCGTGGCGCCGTGCATGAGCGGCGCCACCGGCAGGTGCACCATGCCGCCGTTGGCACCCTTGGCCACCATCACCGCCGGATCGGTGACGCGCTCGTTGGTCGTGGGATCGGTCCCGCCGCCCAGCGCGTAGAACACGTCCTCGTGGCGCCAGACCACTCCCTTGGGCATACCGGTCGTGCCGCCCGTGTAGAGGATGTAGAGGTCGTCGCCCGAGCGCGGCTCGAAGTCACGCTCGGACGACTGGCCGGCCAGCGCGTCCTCATACGGCACGGAACCGGGTGCGGGTTCTGCGTCGCTGCCGTCGTCGACGACGAGCAGGTGCTGCAGCTCGGGCAACTCGGGGAGCAGCGCGGCGACCAGCGCCGAGAACTCGCGCTGGTAGACAAGCGCCTTCAGGTCGGCGTTGCCCATCAGATAGCGCAGCTCGTCCTTGACGTAGCGGTAATTGATGTTGATCCAGACGGCTCGCAATTTGAAGACCGCCCAGGCGCTCTCGACCCATTCGACGGAGTTGTATGCGTAGATCCCGACGTGGTCACCCGGACCGATCCCCTGTGACGCCAGGTAGTGCGCCAGTTGGTTGGCCCGAGCCTCCATCTCGGCGTAGCTACGCCGCTTCCCGTCGGCGACGAGGTACTCCCGTTCGGGATAGGCGTCAACGGAAGCCTCGAAGAGGTCGGCCAGGTTGAATTCCATCGGTCGAGATTAGAACACGTTCTCGTTCCCTGTTCCATTCTCTGCGATGGCTCTGGGAGGCCACCGCGCCGTGCCGCCGGACCCCTCCTGGGCGGAGTCCTCGGTCCGCGTCCCGGCATACGCGTTGCCGACGTGTCGCAGCCGGGGGAGTGGCCGCGCAGAACCAAGGCCGGTTCTCGATGAAGGATCGAACGGTCCGAGGTTCGGGTGCGGGCCTCAGGAGCCGCACCAACGACGGGACTCGGCATGCGCGTCACGGCCGCCCACTCGAGGTGGCGCGGCGACGCGACGAGTCCGAGCCGACGCAGACGGGATGTCGAGACACTGAGTTGTTCGCGAGCACGCAGACACGTGGTTCGCGTTGCTCGCGCGCGTCAGCGCCACCACACTGGCATTGCGTCACTCGCTCCCACTCGCACTCCGCACGTCTCTTTCGATGAGTCGTGAGGTGCGGAGGTGATCGCCCGGTGAACGGCGTCTTATTTCCAGCGGGTACGTCATGATTTCCACGGCGTCGCACGTTTGCGTCGACTGGCGGCAGGGCAGTGAATGGCCGTGACGGGTAGGGCTCCGAGGGCTTTTGCAACTTCGGTGTTCTCGGCGGCCGTCACCCTCGCTCTCCCCATCGGTACGGTCGCCGCGCTCTCCGCCGGCTCTGTCGGCGCCGCAACGACGAAGACGATCACGTGCACCAAGGTGACCGGCAACATCAACAAGACGATCGAGATCAAGGGGTGCAACGGCAACACGGGCACGAAGTCGAAGAAGGTCGTGGCGATCACCCTCGCGACCGGTCGAACGGTGAACTGGAAGAGCGGGAAGTCGACCACATTCGGATCGCCCATCCTCGGCACGGGAACGAGGTGTCCGAGCGGGGACTCGGACGACACATTCATCGGCGGCGTGCGAGCCGACACGAGTCGCTCGGTCAAGCCGATTCCGGGTATCTACCGGGGCGAGGTCTGCATCAATAACGCCACCGGCGCAATCTCGTTGGCACGGGGGACGACGGTGACGGTGAACTGACGCGTCCCGCGCGGGCGTCCGCCGCCTGACGGTCGAGGGATCGCAATCAGGATCAACCGAACGCGCGCGGCGACTGCCGGCCCGGCCCCGCTACTCGCGGTCGGAACCGAATCGTGGGTCAGGCGAGGGACGGCGCTGTGAGTGCCGTCCCTCGCCCCTCAAACCTGTGGTCGTCGTGAGACGAGCCGAGTCAGGGAGACGCCAACGTGACCGAAACGCTCCCGGTGTTGGACCCGATGTTGTTGCCCTCTGGAGACAACGAGATGGTGTATGTGCCCGTTCCCGGAAGCTTCACGGCACCAGTGGTCCCGGACTGGGCGGCGCAGCTGCCATTGGCGACGACGCTGCCCGAGGGGCTGAGCAGCAGGAGGTTGAGGTCACAGTTGGCCGGGAACGTCCCGCTGGAGGTACTCGCCGTCACCGTCTCGCCCGACGTCCCCGAGAAGGTGAAGTTCTGTCCTTGCCCAGTGTTGGTGGCCGTGAAGGTCTGGCTCGGACCGTTGGCCGTGATCGTCCCCGCTACGGGGTTCTCACTCAGGGCGAGCTTCACGCTGCCGGTGTTGGACCCCATGTTGTTCCCCTGCGGCACGAGCTCGATCGTGTACGTGCCCTTCCCAGGCAGTGTCATCGGGCCGGTCCAACCGGACTGTGCCGCGCACCCTGCATTCACGAGGAGGTTACCCCCAGGGCTGAGCACGTACATGGCGAGATCACAGTCGGCCGGAAACGTCCCGTCGAAGGTCGAGGCCTCCATGACCTCTCCGGCCTTGCCCCTGAACGTGAAGCTCTGCCCGGTCCCTGTGTGCGTGGACGTGAGGGTCGTGGTCGCCCCGTTGGGTGTGATCGTCGCGTTGGCCGGCTCGACCGAGACCGCGAGCGTCACGCTTCCCGTGTTGGACCCGACGCTGACCCCCTGGGGCACCAAGTCAATGGAGTACGTACCGGTGCCGGGAAGAACCGTCGGGCCGATCCACCCGGTCGTGCTGGCACATCCAGCATTGACCAGAACCGAGCCGGCCGACACGAGCTCCATGGCGAGGTCGCAGTTGGATGGGAACGTGCCGTTGTACGCCGACACCGTGACGACCTGGCCGGCCGTCCCCGAGAAGCTGAGGTTCTCGCCCGTCCCCGTGTGAGCGGAGGTGACCGTGACCGGGGCCCCGTTCTCGCTGATCGTCCCGTTGGCCGGCTCCGCAGAGAGCGCAACGGTGACGCTGCCCGTGTTGGAGCCGATGTTGTTCCCTGTCGGCACGAGGTCGATGTAATAGGTTCCCTTTCCTTCCAGGGCGGTCTCGCCGATCCAATCCGACTGCGAACTGCACCCGCCATTGGCCAGCACGTTCCCGGACGAGTCGAGGAGGAGCATGGAGAGATCGCAGTTGCTCGGGAACGTGCCGTTGTAGGCGGACACCGTCACCACCTGCTTCTTGCCCGTGAATGCGAACTCTTGACCCTGGCCGGTGTGGCTGGCCGTGAACGTGACCGCCGCTCCGTTCATCGTGATCGCCCCGTTGGCCAGGTTGGCCGAGAGGGACAGCGTCACGCTCCCCAGGTCGCTGTTGGTCGGATCCACTTCGATCGAGTAGGTCCCCCCGCCCGGCAGCGTCGTCTCGCCGATGAAGCCGGACGTTCCGCTGCAGCCGTCCTCCCCGATCTGGTTCCCGTTGGGGTCGAGGAGGAGAAGATTCACGTCGCAGCTGGACGCGAACGTGCCTCCCGAGGCGCTGACGGTGACCACCTCGTCGGTGGAGCCCATGAAGGTGAAGGTCGCCGGCACGCTCGGGCTCGAGATGGTCGCCGTGACAGTCGCACCGTTCGGGCTGATCGTCCCCGAGTTCGCCGAGGCGGCACCTGGGACCGCCAGCACGGCGACGCCGAGCGCGACCAACGCTGTGACCGCCAAGCACATCAGACGCGGCAGCGTGCCGACGCCGCGCCGATCGAACGCGACCTGAACCTGCTCCGAACACTGCTGCGTGGCATCGTCGTTGGCACCGTGGGACCTCCTCCGTTCTCTGACGCCCTCAAGCGGAGTGGGTCCGGATGTCCGGATGCCCGTCGCGACGGGCTATGCCGCTTCGGCGCAGCCGAAGACCACGTCAGACCAAGACGTGGTGTGCCGGATGCGCCGAATCCGTTCGCCGAACCGCCTGGTGGCTCTCGGAGGAACGTATAAGACAGATCCGGGTGGGTCAATCGCTTGCCTCATCGGGTGGCGGTGCACTCGTGATGAGAAGGCAACGAATGTGATGAAAAGGTGGCGCTTGCAGGGAATGCAGCCCACACCGCTCTCTCCGGAGAACGGGCAATCGCGCGTACCCGAGCCCCTACCTGTCCGGGAAATCTGTCTCGCGGTTACGGCGGCCTCGGGGGCCGCGCAACCGCCCGGAGAGACTGATTAAGGCACACCGGCGAGTGCGCCGAGACGTAACGATGCGGCGCGAACTCGGGTTCATGACGTGCGACGGGTCACCACGAGGATGACGAATCGGGTCGTCTGGTCTGCCGTGGCCGCCTTGATGCTGTCGCTGCTCCTGGGCACCGGGCAGGCCGCGGCCGCAGCACGCGCGGGGATCGCGACCGGCCGGGGTTCCAGTGTGGGTACCGCTCACCATCGAGCATCCGACGCCCGCCACCAGCCCTCTCCCGGCGGCCTTGACGGCAGCGGCCCCCAAGCGTGGCCTGGTGCTCTCGCCCAACGAGGCCGGGCTCATCCTTTCCGCCGTGTGGAATCTTCGTACGGAGGCGTTCTTATACGACGATCGGTCCCTCATGGCTGAATTCGAAACCGGGCCGGCCCTCGAATCGGATGAAGTCACGTGCGGGTGCACGGTGAGAGCGGTCAGGGGACCCATGTACGGCGAGAGCGTCATCGTGCCGAGACAACGGAGTTTTCCGGCGGCATTTCTGGCCGAGGTGAAGACCACATTGAACAACGCGCCCTACGTGCAGTACTTGGTGATCGCCAGAGCGTCGACGGCCACGCCGTGGGAAGTCGTTTCTGACCCAGGGGAATCGGTCACACGGCCTCTCGACCAGCCGAAGATCGGGCCGGAGGGATTCGACGTCGCTGCGCCCCCAGGCTCTGCCGCGACGAAGCTGCCGGGGGAGTTGGCGTCCTACTGGCACACCTGGACCGAAGAGGACCACGTGCCCGCGTACAGGCTCTTTGCCCCCGGCACGTGGACCACGCTGGCCGGTGAAACCTACGCCGAGCACCCTTCGGGATCGTGGGGCACACAGAACGGTCTCGAGGGTTACTACAGCTTCCAGGCGGGAAGTCGCGACGAGGTCTGGAGCTTCGGGACTGCCGACGGGTCCATCACATGTGGAGTCGTGCGGTGGCAGACGATCTGGTCCTTCCCGGGGAGTGGGATCTATCAGGACCCCGCTCAGAACAACTGGGGCCCGAGCGTGGCTCCTGGGAACTACCAGTACGAAGCGGAGACGCAGATCATCCAACCTTGCTTCATCGAGCGCGGCGCTGCCCGGATCGCGGTCGTGTCCGGACAAAGCGACCCCGATACCGAACAGGGCGTCAATCCGCTCCCGCTCACACCCAGGTCACCCGCAACGACGGTGCCGCCGATCAGCCAGGCGTAAGTCACACACTGCGACGGCCGCACACGCATGCGTCTGTCGTGGTCCACTCCGACGCCGCGGGGCTAAGCGTCCAGCCTCCGCAGCACGTGGGTCGCGGCCGCCGCGTCGCCTGGGCCACCCCGTTCCCGCAGGCGCGCCACCACCGCCCGCCGGTGGGCCTCGTCGACATTGCCCCCGTACTTGAACTTCGCCGTGACGTGGTCGACCGAGATCTCGATGCCGAGGATTGCCAGCAGTTTCGGCTGATGCGCCTCGTCGGGATCCGCCGCCGCCACATCCGGCTGGAAGGTGGTGAGCTGGCGCCGCAGGATCGCAGCCACGCTCCCGGGTGCCGACCGCTCGTCGTGCACCGTCGCTGTGCCGATCATTTGCACGGCGCCGTAGTACGTGGTCGGAATCCCGAGCGCCGGGTCCTCGTCGCCGACGGCCTTCCACGACGACGGGATGAACGCCCAGTCCTCGGCGACGCTGAGGAGGACACGCGGATTCTCGGCCAGTGCGCCGAAGATCGGGTTCGCCCGCACGAGATGCAGCCACACCGTCGCCTTCTCGAGCACGAACTGCGTGGGTACCACGACCGGCAGTGCGCGGTCGGGCCCGCCCGGGGCGACCAGGTGCCCGAAGGGGTGCGCCTCGACGAAGGGCCGCCATTCCTCTTCACCGGTGGTGGCGTCGACCGGGGCAATGAACATGACTCAGTCTGACGCAGCCCACTGGGGCCGGTGGCTATTCGTTGGCGACGCCCAGTTCCTCTATGGATTCGGCCCGGTGCCGCGTGTAGTCCACCTTGCCGTTGGGCGCCCGTCCGATCGTGGAGACGACGCGGACGCTGTCGTGGCGCCTTGTAGTGGGCCAGCCGCTCCTTGACGTGCCCGGTCAGGTCGGCCTCGCCGGGCATCGGCGCGCCGTCGACCAGCTCGACGACCGCGACGACCTGTTCGCCGTAGGTCGGGTCGGGGACGCCGACGACGACCGCGTCGCGGACCGACCCGTGTGTTTTGAGGGCCTCCTCGACCTCTTCGGGAAAGATCTTCTCGCCGCCCGAGTTGATGACGACCGATCCGCGCCCGAGCAGGTGGATGGTCCCGTCGGCGTCGACCTGCGCGTAGTCGCCCGGGATGGAGTAGCGGACCCCTTCGATCTCCTTGAAGGTGCGTGCTGACTTCTCTTCGTCCTTGTAGTAGCCGAGCGGGTTACGCCCGCCGAGGGCGAGCACACCGACCTCGCCCGAGCCCGGCTCGACCTCCCGGCCGGATTCGTCGAGGACCTTGACGTTGGGCCCGAGCGTGAACGATGCGGTCTTGGCGGCGGAGCCACCGCCCGAGATCGACTGCCCCATCCCGAGCGCCTCCGACGAGCTGAAGGCGTCGGCCAGGAGCATCTGTGGATGGTGGGCCAGCAGCCGTTCCTTCACCGGCTCGCTCCACATGGCCCCCGACGAGATGATCATGACCAGAGAGCTCAGGTCCCACTTGCCGGGGTGCGCGTCCAGCTCGGCCAGCAGCGGCCTCGAGAAGGGATCGCCGACGATGACCAGCGCGTTGACCTTCTCCCGCTCGACGACGTCGAGCATCTCGGCGGGGTCGTAGCGCCGGCTCTCGAGCAGGCAGACACGACCGCCGTCGCTGAGCACCGTATAGGCGGTGAACGCACCGGTGCCGTGCATGAGCGGGCACGCAGGCAACAGCGTGACGGACCCGGGCTTCTCACTGAGCATGCGGCGCACGCCGTCGACGCCGCCGTCGGGGTCGTACCGGCGCGCGGAACCGCTCAAGAGCAAGGTGAAGAGATCGTCCTGGCGCCACATGACGCCCTTGGGCATGCCGGTGGTGCCGCCTGTGTAGAGCATGAAAAGGTCGTCGCCGCTCCGGCCCCATGGCGCGGTCACCCGGCCGACGGCGGATTTCCTGGCGTCCTCGTATGGCGTGGCCCAGTCCGGGCAGGGGCCCGTGCCGTCGTCGACCCAGAGCCAGCCCTTCACCCGCGGCACGCGGTCGAACACCCGCTCGATCCGGTCGCTGAACGACCCGTGGAAGACGACGGCGACCGCGTCGGCGTTGTCCCACAAATAGGCGAGCTCGTCGTCGCCGTAGCGGTAATTGGTGTTGACGGGGACCAGCCCGATCTTGGCAGCGGCGAAGGTCGCCTGCAGGTACTCAGGCGTGTTGTAGAGGTACAGCGCCACCTTGTCCTGCTGCGCGACCCCGAGGTCGAGCAGGAACTGCGCGACACCGTCGGCGCCGCTGTCGACCTCGGCCCAGGTCAGGTTGTGCGTGCCCTGGGTGATAGCGACGAGCTGGGGCTGGGTGTCAGCCACCGTCTCCCAGACGTCGCCGTAATTCCAGTCAGTCATCGTCCGCTCCATTCGCCGCCCCCGGGGACCCTCCGAACGACCTCACTGCCTTCAGCGACCCCCGTGTTCCGTACCCGACCACACCGTGTCCGTGCCGGGATCCTTTGGCCCGGTTCCCCTCCCGTTCGACGCGGTACGAGGCGATGGAGCCTACGCTCCCGGCGTGGACCTCGGCCTGCCCGGCGACGACGACCCACGCCGTCGCAGCGTCCGCGACTTCCTCAGGACACATCGCCACCCCACCGGACGCCAGCTCGCCGAGGCTGGATACGTCGTGCCCCACTGGGCGCCCCCCTTCGGCCTCGACGCCGACCCGATCACCCAACTGCTGATCGACGAAGAGCTCCGGCGGTCCCAGGTCCGGTGCCCGGTCAACCCCATCGGCATCGGATGGGCGGGGCCGACCCTCATGTACGCCGGCACCGCGGAGCAAAAGGAACGCTGGCTCTGGCCGCTGCTCAGCGGCGAGGAGTTCTGGTGCCAGCTCTTCTCCGAGCCCGGCGCCGGCTCCGACCTCGCCTCGCTGACCACGCGGGCCGAGCGCGACGGCGACCACTACGTGGTGAACGGGCAGAAGGTGTGGACGAGCTACGCACACATCGCGTGCTGGGGCATCTTGCTCGCTCGCACCGATCCGGCGGCCACGAAGCACATGGGCATCAGCTATTTCGTCTGCCCGATGGATGCGCCGGGGATCGAGATCCGCCCCCTCATCGACATGACGGGCGAGCACGCGTTCAACGAGGTCTTCTTCACCGACGTCCGCATCCCGGCCGATCACCTCGTCGGGCCCGAGGGGGGAGGGTGGGACCTGGCCAAGGTCACGCTCGGCAACGAGCGCGTGTCGCTCAGCGGCGAGGGCGCGCTCTGGGGGATGGGCCCGACAGCGGACGACCTGGTCGCCTTGGTCAAGGCCGCGGGTGGCGCGCCGGACCCCATCCGGCGGGACGCACTCGTCTCCGTCTGGATGGAATCGCAGATCCTGCGCGTGTTGCGTCTGCGGATGGTCTCGGCGGTCCTGGCCGGACGCGTACCGGGTGCGGAGGCGTCGGTGCGCAAGGCGATCGCCGATGCGCACGGTCAGCACGTCATGGGGCTGGGCCGGGATCTTGCGGGGGCCCACGCCATGGTGGACGGTGCCTCTCCATCCGTGGCGTCCGCCCTCAGCGACCGGATGTGGTCCCGGGGCTTCCTCTTCGCCCCCGCCCTCACCATCGGCGGCGGCACGGCCGAGATCCAACGCAACATCGTCGCCGAAAAGGTGCTCGGTCTCCCGCGAGATCCCTGACGTTCCGCCGTTACTCCCTCGGCGGTGGGAATAGCCGGCCGTACGTGCCGTGCGCGCACGGTTGCAATGGCCGTCGTACGACGTGTCGACCCACGTCCGAGTCTCAGGGAGGGTGTATGCGGGAGGTGCTTCGGTCCGGCGCCCTGGCACTCGTTGGCTTGGCGGCTGCAGCCGGTCCGGTGATGGCGGCCGCGGCCCTGTCCGTGCCTGCGTCGGCGTCTGCGGCGGCGCCGTCACACGCCGCCACGCACGCTCGTCCGGCCGCGGCGCCGGCGGCCGCCGGCCACATCATCCCGGGCCTCTACCACGTGCCGATCATCGGCAAGCAGGTGCTGCCGGGACTCGGCTCGCTGCTCGGCGGCGAGCGGCACGCGACCGCGGTGTCGTCGTCCAACTGGGCGGGCTATGCCGACACCAACGACACCTACGCCTCGGTGTCGTTGTCGTGGATCCAGCCGGCGGTCGCCTGCGCGGGCAGCGGTGGCGGGGGGAGCCTCGAACTGGGCGCAAGTGGCCTGACCGGACTTTTCAGCTCGCTCCTGGGTGGCCCCAGTTCGGCTGCGGCGTTCTGGGTCGGTCTCGACGGCTACTCCTCGACGAGCGTCGAGCAGATCGGCACGGACTCGGACTGCGACGCGGGCACGCCGTCCTACCACGCCTGGTACGAGATGTACCCCAACCCCTCGGCCACGCTGCCCACGTCAGATGTCGTGAGCCCGGGGGACCACCTCACCGCACTGGTGGCCTCGAATGCGGCGGGCACGTCCTTTCTCTTGATGATCAAGGACTCCACCGCAGGCTGGAACTTCTCCACCACCCAAGCCGGCAGTGGATTCGCCCGCTCGTCGGCCGAGGTGATCGCCGAGGCACCCTCCGAGTGCACCGTTGTGTTCTGCAACGAGGTGTCCCTGGCCGACTTCGGCCAGGTCGGGTACTCGGGCTCGTCGCTCATCGACACTGCCGGCACGCACGGCTCGCTGTCGGCCTTCAACGCCAACGAGATCTCCATGTCGGACAACGGCACGACGCTCGCCACGCCGAGCAACCTCAGCTCCGACGGATCGTCGTTCACGGTGACCTGGAACAACTCGTAGTCGATCTCAACCAGGAGGCATCCCAGCAAACTCCCAGCAAACTCCCAGCAAGAGAGAGTCAAAGCGCTCTCGCAGCAACGCCCCTCAGCTGGCGGGCAGAACCGACCGGTTCGGCGGGACCAACCGGGGCTCGTCAGCTGAGGGGGGCCCGCGTCGCTCACTGCGGCGAACCACGGCGCGCCGCCCGCTAGACCGGCGCGATCACCGTGCGTGATCAGAACTCGAGCGGCCCGGCGTGGGCGAAGCCCTGCCGGATGCCCTGGCCCGCCCGTGCCACGAGCTGCTCCGGCTCGTAGAGCATGAGATACGCGTTGCGCGCATGGTCGCGCGAGCGGTTCTTGAAGACCACGGCGAGCTCCGCCGGGTCGTCGGACTCGTCCTCGTGGACGAACACCTCCAAGATCGGTGTGTTCGTCATGAGCTGCGCCGTCATGATCCCGGTCGACGCCTCGTGGGCACAGACCTTGTCCACCTTCTCCCGCCCCGGCATGCCGAGGGCGACCACGATGCGGCAGTCCTCCTCCTCGATCAGCTTCTTGGCCGCCACCGCCAGGTCCTTGAACCCCGGCACGGTGCGACGGATAGTGGTGAAACGGGTGCCGTAGCCCGGGCACTGGGCGAGCTCGTCAAGCGCCTCGCCGCCCATGTCATAGCGGGCAAACATGGTGTCGACCACGCCGATCAGGTCCATGACCCATTCTCGCGCAAAGGACCCATTGGCCTGCCGCCCCGCCGCCGTCCAGAATCGGGGGGTGACCAGCACCCGTCCTACGACCCTTGTCTCCGATTCGGCCTCGACCCCCGCCACCGACCCTGCTTCCTGGATCGAGCGCGACGCCGCCGTCGTCTGGCACGGCTTCACCCAGATGGCGACCTACGCCGAGAACGCCCCCCTTGTGATCGAGCGGGCCGAGGGCAGGGAGCTGATCGCCGCCGACGGCACCCGGTACCTCGATGCGATCTCGTCCCTCTGGGTCAACACGCTCGGGCACGGCGTCCCCGAGCTCGACCGCGCCCTGGCCGCGCAGGCCACCAAGATCGCCCACTCGACCATGCTGGGCAACGGGAACACGATCGTGGTCGAGCTGGCCGAGGCACTTGCCGCCGTCGTGCCCGTGGACGAGCCTCACTTCCTCTTCGCCGCCGACGGCGCGGTGGCGGTCGAGCAGGCGCTCAAGATCGCGTTCCAGTACTGGGTCAACCGGGCCGGCTCCGACACGGCAGCACCGCGCCGCACCCGCTTCCTCGCTCTCGGCGACGCCTACCACGGCGACACCATCGGCTCGCTCTCCCTCGGCGACGGCGGTGTGTTCAGTGCGGTCTTCGAGCCGCTGTGCTTCCCGGTACTGCGCACCCCCGGCTACGCCGACCCGGGCTGGGTGGACAAGGCGTGCGCCATGATCGACGGCCACGCCGACGAGCTCGCCGCCGTCGTGATCGAGCCGCTCGTCCAAGGTGCATCGGGCATCTTCGTGGCGACCGCCTCGGACCTGCGCCGCCTCGGTGAGGCGTGCACTCGCGCCGGCACTCTCTTGATCTGCGACGAGGTGGCGACCGGCTTCGGTCGGACCGGCACCTTGTTCGCGTCCGAGCAGGCCGGCCTGCGCCCCGACCTCATGTGTCTGGGCAAGGGGATCACCGGGGGCTACCTCGCCATGAGCGCCACCGTGGCGTCGGGCCGCGTCTTCGATGCGTTCCTCGGCGCCGACCTCGGGCCCGCGACCTTCTACCACGGGCACTCCTACGGCGGGAACGCCCTCGCCGCCGCGGTGGCGCTCGAACACCTTCGCCTCTTCGAGTCCTGGGACGTCCTCGCCAACGTCCGTGCCCGCGCCGAGCAGCTGGCGATCCTCCTGCGCGAACGGGTCGCACCGCGAGCCGTCGGTGCGCGAGATCCGCCAGCGCGGCCTGATGGTCGGCGTCGAGCTCGCGCCGCCCAGCCCCGGATTGCGCTGGGGGCGACGGGTCTGCGCCGGCGCCGTCGAGCGCGGTGTGCTGCTGCGTCCACTCGGCGACGTTGTCGTGCTGATGCCGCCGCTCACGATCACCGAGGAGGAGGTCGTCCGGATGGTGGACGCCCTCGACGGCTGCGCTCGACGATCGTGACGGGACCGGCTCGCGCGTGACGAATCCCTGGGACGACCGCGTCCGGGCCGAGCTCCGACACGTGGTGGAGGAGGGACGCTGGCGCGCGCCGCGCACCTTCGACGCCCTGGGGCCGGCCGGGTCGCTCCACGACGGGTCGGACGGTCCGGTCCGTGGTCTCCTTCGCCTCCAACGACTATCTCGGGCTCAGCGCGCACCCCGCGGTCATCGCCGCCGCACACGCCGCCCTCGAGGCGTGGGGCACCGGGTCCGGCGCCTCCCGCCTTGTCACCGGGTCTCGCCCGGTGCACGACGAGCTCGAGCATGCGCTCGCCGAGTGGAAGGGCACGGAGCGCCGCCATCTCTTTCCCGACCGGCTTCGCCGCCAATCTCGGCGTGCTCTGCACGCTCGGTGGCCCAGGTGTGCGCGTGTTCTCCGACGAGCTGAACCACGCCAGCATCATCGACGGCTGCCGGCTCTCCCGCTCGAGCCTGGCTGTCTATCGCCACCGCGACATGGACCATCTGGCCGAGCTCCTCGCCGCGTCGCCCGCTGCCGCGCCGACGCTCGTCGTCACCGACTCTGTCTTCTCGATGGACGGGGACGTCGCGCCGGTCGACGAGCTCGTCTCCTTGTGCGCTCGATCACGGTGCGCTCCTCGTGCTCGACGAGGCGCACGCCGTGCTCGGTCCCGACCTCCCCGTACTCACGGCGTGCCTCGACGCCGCGGTCGTGCGTGTCGGCACCCTCTCCAAGACCCTCGGGTCGCTCGGCGGCTTCGTGGCGGCCTCCCGCGACATGGTCGAGCTCCTCGTCAACCGGGCGCGGTCCTACATCTTCTCGACCGCGCCGACCCCGGCCGACGCCGCCGCCTCCCTCGCTGCGTTGCGAATCCTCCGTTCTGCTGAAGGCGAGGCCTTGGTCGCCCGCCTCGCCACCCTGGTCGAGCGGGTGTCCCAGGCCGGCCTGGCTCCACGCGGGCATCCGAGTCCGATCGTTCCGGTCGTCGTGGGTTCCGAGCAGGCGGCGCTCGACGCATCGTCCTCCTTGCTGGGGGAGGGCCTATGGGTGCCCGCCATCCGGCCGCCAACGGTCCCTGTCGGCACAAGCCGGTTGCGCGTGACGTTGTCGGCTGCCCATTCCGACGACGACGTCACCCGTCTGCTCGCTGCATTGGTCGCGCTCCCTTCCCGCTGTCTCTCCTCCTCTGCACCATCCCCGGCGACCCTCTGATTTGTCGTCGATGAACGGTCTCGGTTTGTGAGGAGTGCGCGCCCTCGCCGGTTGGTAGCGGTGATCGGCACAGGAACCGACATCGGGAAAACCTGGGTGGCCGCCCGTCTCCTGACCCGCCTCCGTGCGGCGGGCGTCACCGTCGCCGCCCGCAAGCCGGCCCAGTCCTTCGACCCGGCCGACGACCCCGACAGCCGTGACGCGGCCGTCCTCGGTGCGGCCAGCGGTGAGGCGCCCGAGACGGTCTGCCCTGTCCACCGCTGGTACGAGGTGCCGATGGCGCCTCCGATGGCGGCCGAGGCGCTGGGGCGTTCTCCGTTCGGTCTCGCCGATCTCGTAGACGAGGTGGGTTGGCCGGACAAATCGGTCGGCGCGACCGCTGGGGACGCTGTCGATGTCGGGGTGGTCGAGACCGCCGGGGGCGTGCGATCACCTCTGGCGTCCGACGGCGATTGCCTCGACCTGTGTGCCGCCCTCGCTCCGGATCTGGTTCTGCTCGTGGCCGATGCCGGATTGGGGACCATCAACGCCGTGCGCCTCAGTGCCGATGCAGCCGAGTCGGTCGGCCGACGATGCGTCATCGTGTTGAACCGCTTTGACGCGGCAATGGATCTGCACAGACGAAATCTGGAGTGGTTGCGGCAGCGTGACGGACGGAGGGTCTTTACGGTTCCCGGTGACGAGGCCCAGTTGGCCGACCTCATCCGCGGCTGACACCGCTTCGGGTTCAACCCTCCTGCGCCTGGGTGATTCGCCGGTTGATGCGGTCACCCGGCACGCGGTGCAGCGGCCTCGAACGGCCCTCCCCCGGGGAGGGCCGTTCGTCTATTTGAAGGCTGGAGACAGGAGATGGGAAGGATGGCGTCCCGACCATCGGCCCGATCAGGGGGCGTTGCTCCGGGGAGGCGGGAACCCGTCTCCCGGCTGCTTTCTGGAGCAACGGTCTGGTCGCTCCCGCCATCCGAGGTCACGGTTCTCAGGCTCAAGGCTCATGTCGATGTTGAGGTTCGTGTTGAGGGTTGCCGTTGACCAGCACAACGGTGCTCCAGATTTCGAAATTTATGTCTTCTGCTTCTCAAGGCCAGCCGCCGACCGTTCACCCGGCATGAGCCGTCAGGGAAGCCTGCAGTGAGCGCGACAGCGGGCACCGTCTCGCGGCGGAGGCCGCCGTGTCGAAACTTCGGGGGCGATGCCCGTTCCCAGGAACTGGCGCAACAAATCGTGCAGCGTTCGGCCCAGATCTCTGCCCTGCATCGCGAGCAGCTCTCCGACATCGCCGAGTTCGACCGCGCGGAGGGGTGGCGGGGTGACGGCGCTGTGTCGATGATCGCCTGGGTCACCGGTCAGTGCGGCGTCAGCACCTCAACGGCTCGTCAGTGGGTGCGCTCCGCGACAAACCTCGAGACGTTGCCGTGCTTGGCCGAGGGACTCTCTCGAGGCGAGCTCTCGCTCGACTTGGTGGAACCCCTGGCAGAGGTGGCGTCCGCCGAGACCGATGCAAGTCTTCGGGAAGCATCTGCGCATTGGAGCGTGCGCCAAGCGCGTGAGCTTGCTGCCTGGCACCGAGCACAAAAGGAGGCGGCGGAGCTCAGCGCGGCCGGCGACGGATCAAGGGTACGAACCGACAGCGGTGTGGCCGAGAGCGCTGCTCGGGAGTTCGACCGCCGCACACTGCGCTTCAACGACTCCAGGCGGACGGTATGGGTCGCGTTCACCAAGGACGATTACGCCGTTGCCAAATCAGCGCTCGTCGGCAAAGTCTCGGCCGAGATGCGCACTCGGCGGGACAGGGCCGGCGCTGGCTCGCACATACAGGGCGAACGACCCGAAGGCACAACTCTCGACGGCGCACACGACTCGGGGCAACAGGGGGAGACCGCTGATCCTCTGGGGTACGTGCCATACGACCAGCGTCTCTACGACGCGCTCATGGAGCTGTTTGCGATCGGCAGCTCACCGACAGCGGGCCGGCGGCGTGTGTTTCGTCCCCGGCTGGTGGTGCACGCTCCCCTCGAGGTGTTGCTCGGAGCCACGACTGGGGCCGTGCCAGAGATCGCCGGAGTCGGACCGATCTCGGCCGAGGTCGCTCGTCGGCTGGCCTGCGACGCCAACGTAATCCTCTCGGTCGAGGGTCGCGACGGATCGATCCTCGACCAGGGCCGGGCGCGCCGTGATCCGACCGTTGCGCAGCGGATCGAAATCGACCGGCGCGACAAGGGCTGCCGCTTTCCCGGCTGCCTCTACACCGAGTTCATCGACGTGCATCACATGCGGCACTGGACCAAAGGTGGCGAAACCAATCTCGACAACTTGATCACCCTCTGTGGCCGTCATCACAGCGCCGTGCACGAGCTCGGCTGGACGATGGCGGGTGACGCCAACGACGAGGTGACGTTCACCAGCCCGCACGGACGAGCCATGGTGTCGGTGCCCTCGCCGACGTGGCGACGATCAGCTCGACAGATGTCGGGGAAAGCGCAGAAGGCGACGGAGGCGAAGGCGACGGACGGGTCGCCACGAGATCCACCGCTCAGGCGGTGAGGTCGGCTGGTTGCGGGAGCAGCGCTCGCTAAGCGGAGCGCAGCTCGAGGTCGTGCTCGCGGCAGCGCGCCACCCAACCCGTCGGAACGACGGTGACAGTCATCCGACGTCCGCACTCGGGGCAGAACCGAGGGGGATCAAGCGCGCGGCCACAGCCGGCGCACTCAGCCGCGGGCTGGCCACATCCGGTGCAGTGGGCGGAAAGCACGGGGGATCGGGACGAGGGGAGAGCCGGGGACCGAGGACCGAGGACCGAGGGCCGAGGACCGAGGGCTAGATGGCGGCGCTCAGGGCACCGATGGGCATGCGCAGGTCCTCGAGCATCTGGAGGTCCTCGTCGGCCGAGCGGCCGAGTGTCGTGAGGTAGTTGCCGACGATCAGCGCGTTGATACCGGCGGTCATGCCGATGGCCTGGAGGTCGCGCAGCGTCACCTCCCGCCCGCCGGCGTAGCGCAGGATGACCGAGGGCAGGGCCAGG
Source organism: uncultured Acidimicrobiaceae bacterium (assembly GCA_963736225.1). Lineage (GTDB taxonomy): Bacteria > Actinomycetota > Acidimicrobiia > Acidimicrobiales > RAAP-2 > Bog-473. Next base: position 836,515 of record CAVTOF010000005.1, read on the forward strand.
CGGAAGAGTGCGATCCAGCGGATGGCGTCCCACGCACCCAGGATCGGCCGCTCGCCGAGCGGGGTCCCCGGCCGTGGGTTGAGGAAGTTGAGTGGCACCTCGGTGGGCTCGAGCTCCTGGAGCTGCATCAGCAGCTCGACGCGCTGCGCGTCGGTCTCGCCCATGTTGAGCAGCGCGCCGCAACACAGCTCCATGCCGTAGTCGCGCACCAGGCGGCACGTCTCGGCCCGCTCGTCCCAGGTGTGGGTGGTCACGATCGCAGGGAAGTACGAGCGAGCGGTCTCGACGTTGTGGTTGTAGCGGTGCACGCCTCCCTCGGCCAGGCGCCGGGCCTGATCCTCGGTGAGGATGCCGGCGCTCACGGCGACGTTGAGACCGGTCTCGTCGCGGACGAGCGGAACGAGGTCGAGGACGCGCTGCATGGTGCGCTCGTCGGGACCGCGTACGGCGAGCACGAGGCAGAATTCAGAGGCTCCGAGGGCGGCGGTCTCGCGGGCGGCGGCGAGAACTTCGTCGGTATCGAGGAAGGGCGTGGCCTTGACGGGCGAGTCGAAGCGCGAGGACTGCGAGCAGAAGTGGCAGTCCTCGGGACACCCTCCCGTCTTGGCGGAGAGGATTCCTTCGATCTCGACCGCGGGACCGCACCAGGCGAGGCGCACCTGATGGGCGAGCGCCGCCAGGTTCATGACGGCGCCGTCGGGCAGCGCGGCCAGGGCGGCGAGCTCGTCACTGCTCAACAGACGGCGCTCGTCGAGGAGCGCCGCTTCGGCTCTGGCGATCACAGCCCTGTCCGCCGCGCTCAGGGCGACTTGGGGCGGGGGCGGCGGGCCGTCCACAAGCGCGTTCCGGAAGGTGACGGGGCTCGTTGTGGTCACGGCGCCCACGGTAGTGGCAGGGTGGAGACCCCCGGTAGCTGAGTGTGGCGGCGGGTGGGCTGGGAGGTTGGCTGATGGCCTGGGATTTCTCGACGGAGCCGGAGTTCGAGGAGAAGTTGGTGTGGATGCGCGGCTTCGTGCGCGACGAGGTGTTCCCGCTCGAGACCTTGGATCTGTCCTACGACCAGGTGCGGGCGCTGATCCGCCCGTTGCAGGAGCAGGTGAAGGCGCAGGGCTTGTGGGCCGCGCACCTGCCGCCGGCGTTGGGCGGCATGGGGTTCGGACAGGTGCGGCTCGGGTTGATGCACGAGATCCTCGGCCAGTCGCCGCTGGCGCCGGTCGTGTTCGGCAACAATGCGCCGGACTCGGGCAATGCGGAGTTGCTGGCTATTGGTATCGAGATGAGCGGGGACGATGCACAGCGGGCGCAGTGGCTGGAACCGTTGCTGGAAGGGACGCTGCGCTCGGCGTTCTCGATGACGGAGCCGGCGACGGCCGGATCAGATCCGACGCTGTTGCAGACCTCGGCGGTGCGCGACGGCGACGAGTGGATCATCAGCGGGCACAAGTGGTTCACCAGCAACGGATCCGTGGCGGACTTCTTGATCGTGATGGCGGTGACCAATCCAGACGTCCATCCGTACCAGGGGTCGTCGATGATCATCGTGCCGGTCGACACGCCCGGGGTGGACGTCATCCGCGACGTGGCGACCATGGAGGATCCGGAGACCGAGTTCGGTCGTTTCGGGAACCACGCGGAGATCCGCTACGTCGACGTACGGGTTCCGGTCGGGAACCTGGTGGGGACCGAGGGCTCGGGCTTCGTGCTGGCGCAGAAGCGGCTGGGCCCGGGACGGATCCACCATTGCATGCGCTGGCTGGGCCAGTCGCGGCGTGCTTTCGACATGATGTGCGAGCGCTCGGTGTCGCGGTACGCCCACGGATCGACGCTGGCCGAGAAGCAGACCATCCAGAACTGGATCGCCGACTCGATGGCGGAGATGTCGGCGGCCCGGCTGATGACCCTGCAAGCGGCGTGGAAGATGGATCAGGAAGGGGCGGCAGCAGCCCGGGTCGAGATCGCCATGATCAAGTACTTCGGGGCGAAGGTCCTCTATGACGTGATCGACCGGGCCATCCAGGTGCACGGGGCGCTCGGTTTTTCGTGCGACCTGCCCCTCGAGCACATGTACCGGGCGGCCCGGGCAGCCCGCTTGTACGACGGGCCCGATGAGGTCCACCGCCAGACCGTGGCCCGCCAGGTGCTGAAGGGCTACACGCCCCACGAGGTGCCGAGCGAGCACATCCCGACCCGGCGGGCGGAGGCGCTGCAGCGCTTCGCCGACCTGCTCGAGGACTTGACGGTTGACGCCTAGGGCCCGGCGCATGCTGCTGGGTGTCCTGCAGGGGAAGCGGGGGCTGGGGTTGGCGGTGGCCGGGGTCGCCACGGTGCTCGTCGTGGCGGCGTGCGGGTCGTCAGGCCCGGGTTCGTCGTCCGCCACGACCCGCCCGGCACAATCCACGACGTCGACCACCTCCGGCAGGGCGTCCACCGCGACGTCGTCCGTGGCGTCGTCCTCGACCACGTCGACCACCGGACCGATGGTGGCAGCAGCGCTCCCGGTCATCGTGTGCAACACCACCTCGGGCGTCCCTACGACGACGACATCCCTGCCGGCGTCGGTCTCGGTGAGCGTCCCCGCCTCGAATGGGCAGCAAGGCAACCTGGCCATCTACAGCGATGCGGCCGGGAGGCTGATGCTGATCGGCCCGCTGACCGGCTGGACCTGCAACGGCACCTTCGGGGCGGACGGGAGCGGGACCTTGGCACTGACGCCGGTGGGGACGTCGTTGCCGGCGAACACCGGGACCTCGTGGCATCTGGCGGCGGCCTCACCCATCCAGGCGATCATCGCCACGGAGAGTGGAGGGAGCACGGTCGAAGGAGCGGAGTTGGCCTGCCCTGTGTTCAGCACCGCACTGGCCGCGACCGAGCAGGACCTCGGCAAAGGATGTTCCGCTGATCCGCCGGCTGAGCACGTGGTGAGGAACTCGAACTCATCCGTCGAGGTCGCCTTCCAGGATCCGCCGGGTGTGGCCGGAGTCGGGTTCCCGTCGGGCGGTCAGAACCCGGCGAACGGGGTCGTGCTCTACCTGCCCAAGCCCACGGAGTCGACCGCCTATCTCGCGACCTGCACGCTGCCGGTGACGCAGCAGGACCTGTGCACGGCAGTGCTGAACCACTTCGTGTCGACGTTCGGCTGAGCTCGTCCCCAGGGCGTATCTACTCGGGGGAAGAACAGACCGCCTCGACGTTGTTGCCGTCGGGGTCCCGCACGAACGCGCCGTAGTAGTTCGGGTGGTACCGCGGCCAGAGCTGCGGCTCGTGGAGGACCACCGCACCCACGCCCACTGCAGCGCCGAAGAAGGCGCGGACCGCGGCGCGGTCTGGCGCGCTGAAGGCGATGTGGGTCTCACGGAAGCCGTCGCCCGTCTGCTGGGGCCCGATCCAGAGTTCCGCCACAGGCGGCACGCCGTACCCGATGGCATCGCCGTCCGACATGATCCGAGAGCCGCCCAACGGGGCCAGCACGGCGTCGTAGAAGGCGGCGCTTACGAGCACGTCCGCACACTGTATTGAGACGTGGGCAATCACGAGAGCGAGTCTGCCAGTGTGCCCAGGCGTGGGGCTCGGGGACTGTGGCGAGGCTCTGTCGGGCGGCCTCGTCGCGTCGTAACCTGCCCCGATGATCCTGTCCGCGGACTGGTCGACCATTGCGTCATTCGCCACGGCGCTCGGCACGCTGGTGCTGGCGATGGCGACGTTCGTTGCCGTGCGCTCGGCCAACCGGTCCGCCCGGATCGCGGAGGCGGCCTACCAGGTGGCACTGCGGCCGGTGTTGGTGACGTCACGGATCGAGGATCCGGTGCAGAAGGTCCGCTGGATGGACGACCACTGGGCTCGCCTCGAGGGAGGCCAGGCCACCATCGAGTTCGTCGACGGATCGATCTATATGGCGATCTCCATCCGTAACGTCGGGCCGGGTCTGGCGGTGCCGTTCGGGTGGCATCTCACCGGCGGTGCTCCGACGATCGACATGACGCATGCCGAACCCGAGGACTTCCGAGCGCAGACGCGCGACCTGTACGTCGCCCCGTCCGACGTGGGGTTCTGGCAAGCCGCCATCCGCAGCGCTGACGACCCCGACTACCACTGGCTCAGCCGCGCGGCCGTCAACATGGAACCTTTTACCATCGAGCTGCTCTACGGCGACCACGACGGCCGGCAGCGCACGATCACGCGCTTCGGCATGATCCCGTGGACGCGGGGTGATGGTGATGCCGTGTGGTTTCCGTCAGTGTCGCGGCATTGGTACCTGGACCGGCCGGATCCCCGCTGAATCTGCTTCTTCGGGGGTCAGGGGCGTAGACCGCGCAGCAGCGAGCGGCACCCGAGGTCGAAGCCGGCCTCCGGGTCCTCGACGAAGCCCATCCCGGCGAGCTCCAGCGACACCCAACCGTGGACGTTCGACCAGATCACCTGCGCCGTCTCGGTCGGCGGACCGGCTGCGAGCACGCCTGCGTCCATTGCGCGCACGACGGCCGCGACGAGCGCGTCGAAGGCGCGAGCGGAGATCTCGAGCGCGGCTGGGCTCGGCTCAAAGGCGGGGATGGTGCGTAGGAACATGAGGCGGTAGACCATGGGGTGGGCGAGGGCGAGGGCCCGGTAGCGGCGGCCTCCCTCGCGTAGGGCCTCGTAGGGATCCTGAACGTCGGCAATCGTGGCGAGGGCCTCGCGAAGGCGTTCAAAGCCGTCGATGAACAGCGCTTCGATGATGCCGTTCTTCGAGTCGAAGTGGTTGTAGACACCCATTGGTGCGACGCCGGCGGCCGTGGCGATCCGACGGACCGACAGGCCGTCGGGTCCCTCGTTCTCGAGAATGTCGGCTGCGGCCGTGAGGAGCGCGTCCCTCATCTCGGCGCTGGGCGTCCTGGTCCGTGTGCCGCTGACGGAGCCGGCACCACTCCTGGCGTCGGCTCCGGCCTCGTTCCTGGTCGGGCGGGTTTCTCTCATCGTCTCTAGCTTACTAAAGAACATCGTGCTATAACAATGGCACAGTGTTCTATTTCTTCAGGAGGTTGCGATGAGCTTCGGATCCGGATCCCCCCAATCCGTGGCGGTACTCGATGGCGGCCAGGTTGGCCGCGGCGGCGGTGGAGGCGGCGGCGGGCTGTCCCCCTCCGTGGGATCGGACCGGCGCTGGATCGTGTTGCCGGTCCTCTGCCTGTCGGTCTTCTTGGTCGTGGTCGACAACACCATCGTCAACGTGGCGCTGCCGACCCTGAACCGGCAGCTGGGCGCATCCATTACCTCGTTGCAGTGGATCGTCGACGCCTACAGCCTCGCCTTTGCCGGCCTGCTGCTTGCCGGAGGCGGGATCGGGGACCGGCTGGGTCGCAAAGGCACCATGCAGGTGGGCCTGATCTTCTTCGGCCTGTTCTCCGCCGCGGCGGCCGTCTCGGACTCGACCGGGACGCTGATCGCGGCACGGGTGCTCATGGGCATCGCCGCCGCCTTCATCTTCCCGGCCAGCCTGGCCATCCTCACGAGCATCTTCCCTGACCCATCCGAACGGCAGAAGGCGCTCGGAATCTGGGGAGCGACCTCGGGGATCGCCGTGGCCTTCGGGCCACTGGTGGGGGGCGCACTCCTCGAGCATTTCTGGTACGGCTCGATCTTCTTGGTGAACGTGCCGATCGTCGTCGTCACCTTCGTGGCTGGACAGGCGCTGATCCCGAGAATCCCGAAGGTGACGTCGCACCGCTTCGACACCCGGGGCGTGTTCATCTCGACGATCGGGGTGACGAGCCTGGTCCTCGCCATCATCGAGGGTCCGCAGTGGGGCTGGGCGTCGGGCGGGACCTTGGCCTGCTTCGCCGTTGCCGCGGTCCTGCTGACGGCGTTCACGCTGCTGGAATTGCGCACGGAAGGACCGTTGCTCGACGTCCGGGTCTTCCGGATCCCTCGTTTCACCGGCGGCGCCCTCTCGATCTCCGTTGCGTTCTTCACCCTGTTCGGGTTCATCTTCCTCATCACGCAGTACTTCCAGTTCGTGAAGGGGTACTCGACCCTGTCGGCGGGCGTCCACACCCTGCCTTTCGCGGTGGTCGCAGCGGTGGCCACGCCGCTGGCGGCTGTCCTGGCGCTCAAGATCGGGACGCGGGTCGTCGTGGCGACCGGGCTCGTGCTCATGGGGGGCGGACTTCTCGTCGCGGCCTTCAACTCGGAGACGACGACGTCGTTCTGGGGGCCGATCATCGTGGCCATGGTGCTGCTGGCACTCGGGCTGTCGTCGATCACGGCGCCGACGACCGAGGCGGTCATGGGTTCGGTGCCCGACGAGCAGACGCGGTGCCGCCGCCGCCGTCAACAACACGACCCGAGAGCTCGGTGGCACTCTCGGTGTGGCGGTCTTCGGCTCGATCTTCGCCTCGTCGTACGCGCCGCGCATCATCAACGCGTTCCGTCCGCTGCCTATCCCCGTTGGTCCGAAGGCGGAGGCCCATCAGTCCATGGCGGCCGCGCTCGCGGTCGTCCAGCACGCTCCCCGAGCGGCCCGTCCGTACCTTGAGAACGTCGCCTTCAGTGCGTTCCACAGCGGCGTGTGGGTGGCCTGTCTCGCGGGTGCCGTCGTGGCCGCGGTCGGCGCCGTGTTGGCGTACGTGCTGCTGCCCGGGCGCGCAGCGGTGGCGACGGGTGTGGTACCGGAGCAGAGCTCGGCGGTCGATGCGGTCGAGTCGCTCGGTGTGGGCGAGCCTCGGCAGGAGACCGGCGAGGACGAGCGCTGCGGCAGCGGGTCCGCACTGGCGCCGGTGTGACGGATGGTGCGAGAGGTGGCGCTGCGGCTCAGGCGAACACGATCGGCGCGTGGCGCACGCCAGCGATGACCGGACTCGGTGTGCGTTCCACCTCCCCCGCCAATGACACCGACGAGAAGCGTTCGAGCAGCTCGGTCAGGACGACCTTGCCCTCGAGGCGGGCCAGTGCGGCACCCAGGCAGAAATGGGGTCCGAAGCCGAAGCTCACATGCGGATTCGGGTGGCGGTCGACGCGGAGCTCACCGGCGTCGACACCGAACACCTCTTCGTCACGGTTGGCCGAGGCGTAGACCAAGAGCACCGGGTCACCCTCCGCCACGGATACGCCACGGATGGTCGCCGTTTGCATCGCCGTCCGCATGAACGAGATCACCGGAGTGGTCCATCGCAGCAACTCCTCCACCGCCGTGGGCACCAGGGATGGGTCGGCACGCAAGGCGGCCCACTGCTCGGGATTCTCAGCCAGCGCGACCAGACCACCCGAGATCAGGTTCCGAGTCGTCTCGTTCCCCGCCACCAGCAGCTGGATCAAGAACATCGCCAGCTCCGCCTCGCTCAGCGCCTCGCCGGCACCGTCCGGATCGGATCCGACGTTCGCCAACGCGGACACGAGGTCGTCGGCCGGCGCTTGGCGCCGCTCGTCGGCGACACCGATCAGGTACTCCCACATTTCGAGCTGCAGCGCCGCCCGCTCCTCCTCGGATCGTTCGGATTCGCCCGGGATGACAGCCTCGGACCAGTCGAAGAAGCGCGGCCACTGCGACCCGTCCACCCCGAGTAGCTCACAGATGACCTGCAGCGGGAAGGGGATCGACAGGTCCTGCACCACGTCGAAGACCACCCCGGCCCGGATCGGATCGGAGAGGGCCCGTGCCTTCGCGGTCACCCCGGCCTCCATGAGGCGCACCAGCGTCGGCTTGAACCCCGGCTGGACCAGCCGGCGGTAGCGGGTGTGCTGCGGCGGGTCGGTGTGCATCATCGTGGGCGGCGAGTCGTACGACGTGCCGATCTCGTCGGTCAGGATGCCCCGGGACGAGCAGAACCGCACGGGGTCGGCCCCGATCGATGCGACCTCCGGATGCGTCGTGACGGCCCAGAAGCCGCCGCCCTCGCGGTCGACCCAGCACACCGGCGCCGTCGCGCGCAGCTCTGCGTAGAGTTCGAAGGGGTCACCGCCCGCGTACAGGCTCGGATCGAGCAGGCGGCCGGCGTCGGCGGTCGCAGACCCTGTCGTTGACGTCATGCGCTCAGACGATGATGCCGTTCGGCCGCGGGTCGCCCTGCGCCTCGAGCATCGCGTAGTACGCCGCGAGCGTGTTCGGGCCATCGGAGACCGATTCGACGGAGCCGTCCTCGGCGAGGTTCAACAGCGCGCCCTCGATGATGAAGCACACGTCCGTGTCCTCCGTGTTCTCCTCGGGCACATGGAGTGTGTGCACCGAGTTGGCCGGCTCGAAGAGGTAGGACCCGGGGGTGACGTAGAAGTCGTACTCGAGGTAGTGCCACCGCCCCGCCGAGGTGAAGGCGTCGACCGAACCCGTGTGGCGGTGGGTCTGCAGCTGCACGCCGGGCTTGAACCGGTTGAGGATCACCCAGGTCCCATGTTGGACGTCGAAGCGGACAACCTTGAGAAGGATCCCCATGCCGCTGTCCGCCCAGGGCGCGTCCTCCTCGCTGACGAGGCGGACGGTGTCCTTCGGATTGGCGGGGGTCTCGATCGACATCGGTGCTACTCCTTCTTGATCCGGGTCCTTCTTGATCCGGGTCCTTCTTGATTCGGTGGCTGAGTTCTAGTCGGGGATGGATGCGAGCGTATCGAGGTCCAGGGCGGCCTCGAGGGCCGCCGCCGTGCGGAGCACCACGAGGTCGCCGTGTTGGGGCCCGACCAGCTGCAGGCCGATGGGCAGGCCCGCCTCGCTCGTGCCGACACAGACCGAGGCGGCGGGGGAGCGGGTCATGTTGAACGGGTAGGTGAAGTGGACCCAGTTGGCGGTCGCCTCGCCGTTCACGGTGCTGGTGATCTCGCCCGCGTAAGGGGCGACGGCGGCGCAGGTCGGCGTGACGAGGATTCGTGACGTGCGGAACAGGTCGACCAACTTCAGGTTCATGAGGTGGAAGTGGTCGAACACCTGGAGGATCTGCTCCGCGGTCGTCGACTGCGCCACGTTGACGAAGTACCGCAGGACGGGGTGGACCTCCTCCCAGCGGGGATGATCCATGTAGGGCCGCAGGGTGCGCAGCGTTGCGGCCCCGGTCAAGAGGAGGAAGTCGCCGACGGGGTCGTCATCGAAAACGGAATCCACGACGGTGACATCGGCGCCCAGTGAGGCGAGTAGCTCGACGGCGCGATCGCAGGCGGCGGCCACCTCGGCGTCGACAGTGGCGTAGCCGAGCGTCGGGGAGTAGGCGATTCTGACCGGCACGTGCGGGTCGTCGAGGGCGGCGATCCAGTTGGCTTCTGGGCGGGGGAGGGCGCGCAGGTCGGTGGGGTCGGGACCCACGGCGACGTCGAGCGCCAAGGTGACGTCCGCGATGCGGCGGGCCATGGGGCCGTTGGTGGAGAGGTCGATCCAGCCGGGCGGGTTGGAGCCGCCTGCGGGGACGCGGCCCAGGCTCGGCTTCATGCCCGAGAGGCCGCAGCACGCACTCGGGATGCGGATGGACCCGCCGCCGTCGGAGCCGGTGGCGAGTGGCACCATCCCTGCGGCCAGCGCGGCGGACGAACCGCCCGAGGAACCGCCGGGTCCTCTCGACAGGTCGAATGGGTTGTAGGAGGGGCCGAAGAGGGCGTTGGTTGTGTTCCCCATCCATCCGAACTCGGGAGTGTTGGTCTTGCCGAGGATGATGCAGCCGGCGTCGCGCATCCTGGCCACGAAGGGGTCGTCGGCGCTGGCGGGCGGGTCGTCGGCGTGCAGCACCGATCCGTAGGTCGTGGCGTAGCCCCGGGCGTTCTGCAGGTCCTTCACTCCAATCGGGATCCCGGCCAGGGGGCCCGGATCGCCTCCCTCGGCGATGCGGGCGTCGACGGCGTCAGCGTCGCCGAGGGCCTTGTCTCCATCCATGGCGACGAAGGCGTTGTAGATCGGGTTGAGCCTCTCGATCCGTGCCAGGGCGGCTTGGGTCAGCTCCCGGGCGCTGACCTCCTTCGCCCTCACCGACCGGGCGAGCTCGCCAACTGACGTGGTGCGGAAGTCGATCTCTGCCACTGCGCTGTCCCTCTCCCGTTCGGTGCTCTCGGATTTCCCATCCGAGAGTGTTCTGGATTGTGCCGCGCTTTGGCCTGTTCCGCCGGCCCGCGCGCCGGGCTGTCTAACTGGGCTGACTGGGCTCACTGGGCCGTCCTGCTGGCCTGCCGGCCTGCCCTGCTGGTTATCCCGCGGAGGGCGAAAGACCGGCCACCGCCTCGGCCAACTCGACGCCGATCGGGACGACGGCTGGCGCTGGGATGGTGACGCCGTTGTCGACGTAGCGCTGGACGTGGGCCCGGCACTCCGCGACCGATCCGTGGACGACCAGCTGGTCGACCACTTCGTCGGGGATCGCCTCGAGTGCGCCCTTCCGGTCGCCGGCGGCCCAGGCGTCCCACATGGGTTGGAGCGCCGGCCCTCGGCCCAGCCAGCGCTGGAACTCGGCGTACGCCTCGACGTTCAGGTAGGCGGTGATCATCCGTCGACCGATGGTGCGGGCGAGCGAGGCGTCCTCGGTGACGATGACGAAGATGCGGGCGACGATCTGGCGGGGCGAGCCCTCGGCCACCTTCTCGACCTCGGCGACGGAGGTGGCGACGTCGTCAGCGCTCAACCAGTTGAGGATGGCGCCATCGGCCTCGCGCCCGGCGAGATGCAGCATCCCGGGCCGGAGCGCCGCCAAGTAGATGGGGGGCAGCTGCTCGGGGATGAGGGCGAGCCGGAAGCCCTTGACGCCGAAGGTGTCGAACGTCTCGGTCACCTTCTCGCCGGTGAAGGCCATCTTCATGAAGCGCAGGGTGTCACGGACCCGGCGGTACTGGTTCTCGAAGGCCAGGCCGTTCCAGTCGGCCACGATCACCTGCGACGAGGCGCCGAGGCCGCAGGCGAAGCGACCCGGCGCCGCATCCGCCATGGCGGCCACGCTCTGGGCGAGCAGCGCCGGGCCGCGGGTGTACGCCGGCGTGATGGCGACACCCAGGTTCAGCGTCGGCTCCCAGGCCGCGGCAAGGGCGAGGGGCGTGAAACCGTCCGCGCCGTCGACCTCGGCGGACCAGATGTCGGTGTAACCCAGCTCACGCAGTCGGGCGAACCATTCGCGGTGCGCATGCAGCGGGATCCCGGCGAACGGGATCGTGATCCCGGGCCGGGCCGGCGCCGCGCTCACGTCTGCACCCGCTCCGCTGAGGGCGAGGTCGAGGCCGAGGTCGACCCGTTGGGCGGGCCCGCAGGCCCGTGCTGGAACTCAGGATCGTCGAGCATGAGGGCGAGCTCGGTCTGCTCGCCGGCCTCGTCATAGAGGGGCACGGGTACGCCCCAGCGCGCCATACCCTCCTCCATCCGCTCGATCACCGTCTCGATCACCTGCACGCGCCCATACCGCTTGTTCTCCGACGAGATCACGTCCCACGGCGCCAGCGGGCCGTTGGTCAGCCGGAGCATGTCAGACACCGCGGCGTCGTACTCGGCACGCTTCTCCCGGTTGCGCCAGTCCTCCGCTGTGAGCTTCCACGACTTCAGGGGGTCGTCACGGCGACGCTCGAAGCGGCGGCCCTGCTCCTCGTGCGACATGTGCATCCAGAGCTTGATGACGATCATTCCCTCTTCGGCCAGCGTGTGCTCGAAGTCGTTGATCTCGTCGTACGCACGGCGCCACTGGACCTCGGTCGCCAGGCTCTCGACCCGCTCCACCAGGACGCGGCCGTACCAGCTGCGGTCGAAGATCGTCATGCCGCCCCATCCGGGCAGCGGCGGCCAGAAGCGCCACAAGAAGTGGTGGCGCAGCTCGTCGGGCGTCGGCGCAGCGAAGGGGGCGACGTGCACGTGGCGGGGGTCGAGCGGCTCGACCAGCCGCTTGATCGCACCGCCTTTGCCCAGCGGCATCCCAGCCCTCGAAGACGACGCACACCGGAGGTCCGAGCTTGCCTTCGTTCAGCTGGCCGCCGTTGATCAGTCGCAGGTGCAACAGGCGGCGTTGCGCCCTGCCGAGACGCTTACTCTCCTTGTCGTTGGAGAGCCGGAGGGACAGGTCGCAGTCCTCGAGCCGTGGATAGTGCGCTTCGTGCACCGGTCCCGGAGATACGTGCGATCCCGACGATGCGTGCGATTCCGACGATGCGTCCGCTGCGGCGGATGTGCCCGACGTGCCTGAAGTGCCCGATCCATGGTCCTTCTGGGAGCCGTCGCCATGGCCACTCCCACTGTGGCCAGCGTGATCGTGCTTGCTCACGTTGTCTGTTGTAGTCGATTCGCGCTGGGGGCGCGGACCTTCACCGCCGAGCGACGGGTCGAACCGGGAGCCGTCGAGCCGACCGAGCCGACGACCCGGCGCACCGTGGAGGGGTCGCCGGCGATGACCAGCAACTCCTGGTTGGAGAGATGGCTCACCCGCCCGACCTTGCGCCCGGATGGGTCGAAGATGCCGATCCGGGCGCCCACGTAGCGAGTCGAGTCGAAGGCGAGCGCCGCCACGTCACGGCGCCCTCCTGCGGCGCACATGGCCTCGAGCTCCGCCAGATCGAGCCAGGATTCGTCGTTGTAGGAGAGGACCAGCAGATCGCAGTCCACGGCGTCGACCACCGAGGCGAGCGCGGCGGGCATCGTCCGCTTCGAATTGAAGGCGGATCTGGTGGATGCGTCGCGGGCATCCACGCGTTTGCGGGCCACGCCGTATGACTCGGGCGCATCCCAGGCGACCAGCGTCTCCCACACGTGGTAGTTGGTGAAATACCGGTGTTGGTTGTACGGCGGATCGAGGTATGCCAAGTCGACGTGACCAAGACTCGATCCGTGCACGAGCTCGAGCGCGTCGCCACGGATGGCGCGCCCCCCACCCGCCAGCAACTCGGGCACGCGCAGCTCCAGCGGGTTGTACGACCGCGGCGCCCACTCCTTCACGTAGGCCATCTGCACGCCGGTCGTCGAGTCCACCCGGTCCGCCGCCTCGATCAGCGACGTCAACAGGAGGGGGAACAGAGGTGACCCCGCATACTCCGAGTCGATGGCGTCCCGGGCGGCATCTATCCGCATCGCATTGTGCGGTTGGAAGAACCGGGCCTGACGGCTGAACGTCTCGGTGACGTAGCCCTCCGTGCCGGGCAGGGAGTTGAGATGGGTGACGGCCGCCCTGAGCGCGCCGGCATCGGTGGCGGCGGCATCCGTCTCGATGTAGGTGCAGGCGAAGGCGTGCGCGTAGCGGGCGCTGTCGACCGCGGTGACGTGCACGCCCTGTGCCTTGAAGGCCTGGGCGACGCGGGTGGTCCCGGTGAAGAGGTCGAGCGCGCTGCGGGCGTCGGCGGCCTCGCAGATGCGGGCCAGAACCGGGACGAGGCGGCGCTTCGATCCGATGTACTTGATCACGGCCGAGCGTGCCCGGTCGGGGCGGTCACGCAGCCCACCCTACGATGGGTCGTCATGGCCCTCGGGGACCATCCAGACGCGGGCTCGGCGGCGGACGACTCGCACTGGGTGCGTTGGCACGAGGCCTACGAGGACCCAGACTCGCCGTTGTCGCTCCGGCTGCGGCTGGTGCAGGGGATGGTCCGGGACTTTCTCGACCGGGCGCCGCCCTGCGATGGTGGTCCGATCCGCATCGTGAGCATGTGCGCGGGGCAGGGACGCGACGTCATCGACATGGTGGCGACCCATCCACGGCGGGCCGATGTTTCGGCCCTGCTGGTGGAGCTCGACCCGGGCCTGGTCGCTTTCGCGCGGGAGCGGGCTGCGTCCTCCGGTGTGGCCGATCGGGTGCGGATCGAGGAGGCCGACGCGTCGCTGTCCCGTTGGTACGAGGCTCAGGTCCCCGCCGACCTGGTGCTGGTGTGCGGTGTGTTCGGCAACATCAGTTTGAACGACATCACCCGGACCATCACGGCACTGCGTGGGTTCTGCCACCGGGGGTCCGAAATCATCTGGACCCGGCACCGCCGGCCGCCCGACGCCACGCCCACCATCCGGGCCGACTTTGCCGCCGCCGGGTTCGAGGAGGTCGCCTTCGAAGATCCGGGCGGCTTCGTACTCTCGGTCGGCCGGCAACGTTTCGTCGGGGAGCCACTGGCCTTCGATCCGGCGACGAAGCTCTTCGACTTCGTCGGGGACGGTTTCCTGCCCGCATGAGTGGAGGCGAGGAGGACGCCACCGCTGACCTCGACGACCTCTTGAACCCGCTGCCCGATCCCGCCGGCGCGACCACGACGCGCCGGCGGAGGCGCTTTCGCCGCCGTCGGGGGCCCTACGACCGCTCGATCCCCCCGGTCCGGCGCCACCATCCAGACCGGCACCCGCTGCATCCCCTCGAGTTGGTGTCCATGGCCTGGAGGACGGCCAAGCTCGAGCCAGCCCGTGTCATCGTCCCTGCCCTGGTGATCTTCGGCCTCGATGCGTTCCAGAGCACCTGGTTCACCGAGATCTCCGTCGACCACCTGGGCCTGGAGTCGATCTCCGGGATCGTGTTCTTCGGCGTCTCGACCCTCGGGCTCACCTTCTACAGCGGGATGCTCGAGCGCCTGGTGGGCGCGGTCGAGCGCAATCAGATGCCCCAGCCGGTCAGCCGGGTCCTGGCGACATTGCCGTGGGTGCGCCTCCTGGTGGCGGAGGTGCTGCTCGTCTTGTTGAGCGCTGTTGCCGCGCTGTTCTTCATCATTCCGGGTCTCGTCGTCGGCACTCTGACCGCCCTGGTGGGCCCAGTGATCAACCTGCTCGACTGTTCGATCCCCGAGTCCTTCCGGCGCTCGGTGCGCGTCGTCTGGCCGAACTTCTGGCTGGTCTTCGGCATGGTGACCGTCCCGCTGGCCGTCGAGCACGAGATCGTGGTGCTGATCGCGGATCTGGTGCCCCAGGAGTCGATTTTCCTGGTGTTCCTGACCAACTTCGTCCTGGGGGCGGCCTTCGGCGTCGCCCTCGGCCTGGTCGAGGTGTCGCTGGCCGAGCGCCTGATCTCGGGGGCGCACGGCCCGGGGCAGCTGATCGAGCCCGCCGACGTGGAGCTCCCCGGCGGCGCTGCCGCCACCTGATGGCCGGGATGGATTAGAACGCTGGAGGGATCTCGTCCACCAGGGAACACGATCCACGAGGAAGACAAGCCGGCAGGGAGAAATAAGGGAAGCGCCAGCACAGACCGATACCGAAGAACACCGATACCGAGTCGAGTGGGACCGACATTCACCCCATGGTCCCGCACCGGCACGGATGGACAGGGAGGTCACGATGGAAGAGACGATCCACGGAACGACGATGCCGGTCCTCGAGCTCTCGCTGCAGCCGGGCGAGTCCATCGTGTCCGAGGCCGGAGAGTTCAGCTGGATGTCAGATTCGATCCAGATGCAGACCAACACCGGCGGCGGCATGGGCGGCAAGGGGATCATGGGCGCCGTCAAGCGCGCCGTCTCCGGTGCCAGCCTCATGATGACCACGTACACCGCACAAGGCGGTCCGGGCTCGATCGCCTTTGCGTCGAAGGTGCCCGGTCACATCCTCCCCATCGACGTGGCTCCGGGCAACGAGTTCATGGTGCACAAGCACGGGTTCATGGCCGCCACGCCGGGGATCGAGCTGTCGATGGGATTCCAGCAATCCTTCCGCGGCGGCATCTTCGGTGGCGAGGGCTTCATCCTTCAAAAGATCGGTGGTGCAGGCCGCGCCTTCATCGATCTCTCGGGCGAAGTGATCGTCTACGACCTCCAGCCGGGTCAGACGATGCGGGTGCACCCGGGTCACGCCGGGCTCTTCCAAGCGTCCGTGCAGTTCTCGGTGCAGAAGGTGCAGGGTATGGCCAACCGGTACATGGGCTCTGACGGCCATCACTTTGCGGTGCTGACCGGACCGGGCAGGATTTGGCTGCAGTCCATGCCGGTGCCGATCTTGGCCGGCGTCATCAGTGAGTACATGCCGGATCGGGACGATCACCACGGCGTCGAGGGAGCGGCGGCGGGAGTCGGCGCCGCCAAGGTACTCGGCGACATGTTCAAGTAACGATCCGATGGCCCGCCGGAGCGTGAGCGGCGGATTTACGAGACGTTGATCGAGTCGGGCGGGACGGTGAGCGCAACGGCTTTGCCGTAATTGGTGAACACGAGTGTGCTCGCCTGTCCTGGCGTGGTGTCGACGATCTTGTAGACATCGTGGGGGGCGGCGGTGCCGATGTACATGAGACCGGTGCTGCGCGTGCCGTTGGTGTTGAGCGTGTCCTGCACGACGACAACCTTGTGGTGCGCAAATGTCGTCGGCTTGCTCACTCTCAAGGGGGCGGTGTAGCCGCGGAAGACGGAGGCGACCACGGCGGCCGCGTCCAGGAACTGGTCGAAAGACTCGAAGCGGCTGTCAAGCGCGGAGACATCGATCCACTTGCCGCCGTAGGCCTTGGTCTGGGCCGCGCTGGCGTGCGTCGACCAGAACCTCGTGGGGGCGTTGAGGTACAGCAGTGTGCCGACCCGTTCGATCTTGATGACGTTGCCCTGCTGGACGAGCACACCGCCACCCTCGCCGTCGCCGTTGACCAGCAGATCGAGGACGATCACGCTCTTGCCCTGCGTGACCCTTCCTTCAATACGCACGCTTCCGAGTTTCTCCTCCGCCGCGACGGCCTTGAGCACCCAGTCCTCGGCCACGGTCGGGTGCGACGAGCCCGATCCCGTGCTGGTGGTCGAGGCAGTGGTCGAGGTAGTGGTCGAGTGGGACGTCGTGTCGGTGGTCGACGAGGGGGATCCGGTCGTGGGGGCGGCGGAGGCGATGCCAGCGGCGAACGCGGTGCCGGCAGAGAAGGCGATGCCGGCGGTGAACGCGGTGAACGCGGTGACGACGCAGAGCGCGGCGCGCATCGAGATGGCTGCGACAGCTCCGGTCAGGCAACGGATGCGTCGATGAGGCAGCGCGTGCGAGGCCGACGGCACGCTACGCAGGATCAGGTTGGTTCCATTCGATCCAGCCTGAGCCGGATCGGCCGTCGTCGGTGCGACAGGTCACCATGGCACGCGGAAAGCGACTGGTGCGTGGGGTGGCACCCGCGGCCGGGTCGTCGTCGCGCAACACGACCGGGCCGAAGGCGACGGGCGTCACGTCGATCCCGATGTCGTGCGCAGGCCCCGCCGCGATCTGGATGCGGGCGCGGTCGGGAAAGCCGTGCGGACCCAACTCCTCGGTGACCGAGAGCGCGGTGACCGGGTTGACCTGTCCCGGCGTCTGGATGTACCCGAAGAAGACAGGCATGCCGGGCATCCGGATGTCGGCGAGGTGGACGCGCGTCCCGTCGTCGAGGCGCATGGAACACCAGCACCATCCGAAGGCCCACCAGTCACGGACGCCCCACGAGTGGTCGCGCTGGCCCTGTCCTTCCATGGTGAGTGTCTCGCCGTCGATCGTGACGGATCCGGTGACGAGGCACGGGATTTCGTAGCGCGTCGTCAGCTCGTAGTGATAGGGCGAGCCGTCCGTCGTCCAGGTGAGGTCGAGATCGAGGTCGACCGGCGGACCGGCGTCATGCTCGCCCTTGGTGTACACGTCGGCGGGGTCGTCGATGGCGGTGGCGGGCACATGGGCCGCGAGGCGGAACTCCTCGAGGTCTCGCCGCAGTTCGATCTCGATGCGCCCGCCGCTGCGGCCCTCGACCGGTGACTCGGAGACGAGAGTGACGCCGGGTGGGACGGCCGCCCGGTAGTCGACCGAGCAGATGCCGGGTGAGCCGGGAGAGCGTGATGAGGCGGGTCGGACGATCCACGCCGTCCACCACGCGACCTCGCGATTCGGGTAGAGCCCCAGCCGCAGCCAGCCGCCGAGTGTGCCGTCGTTGGTCACGAAGTCGCAGTAGTAGGACTCGTTCCACAGGCTCTCCTCGTCCGGGGCGTGACGGCCCTCGTCTGAGGGCAGAACGGAGTGAGCCGCCGTCACCGGCGTGGTCCAGGATGCATTGCGCTGGCCCCCTCGGGACCAGGCACCTCGACGACGGGATCGTCGCGGTCGTCGAATTCGGTACGGAGGGCCTTGGACATCACGGCGTGCTGAAAATACAGCGTGGTGATGTAGGTCAGTTCGAGGATGGCGACGTCATCGAGGTGGCGACGCAGTTCACCGAAGAGCTCGTCGGGGACCCGGCCGTGGTCGTAGACCAGGCAGTCGGTGTAGGCCAGCACGGCGCGCTCGGCGGCGTTGTACGTGCCCTCCGGCGCTGTCGACCAGGCGGGGACGTGAGCGATCTGGGCCTCGGGCATGCCGAGCTCTCGCATCGACTTGGCGTGCTGGCTGAAGACGAACTGGCTGCCGGCCGCCCAGCCGGCGCGGATCTGGCCGAGCTCGCGCAGCGTGGGGTCGAGCGTGCGCGTCGGAGACTGGTAGAGGCCGAATCCTTTGACACAGTGATCGAGGATGTCAGGACTGTTGGCGAAGACGGTCCACCAGTCACCGGTCGTGCCGTCCCACCGGCCCGGCTCGGCCACGGGGTCGCGTCCCTCGAAGAGCCACTCGTACATGGTCGTGACAATCGGCGCGGTGGCTTCGTCCTTCGGGACCTGGCGGAGGCGGGGCATCGGTGTGGGTGGGTGGGGGGTGTGTGGCTGTGTGGGCTGTGTGGGCTGTGTGGGCTGTGTGGGCTGTGTGGGCTGTGTGGGCTGTGTGGGCGAGTGTGCGTGGAGGGTTCAGACGGGCGTCGGCTCGGTCGGGAGCTCGGGCTCGGCGGCCAGGTTGGCGTCGATGGCCCGGGCCGGCGTGTGCGAGACGTCGGAGAGGGCGAACTCGCGCATCCAGCAGGCGAACTCGAGCAGGATGCCGTCGGGATCCTGGAAGTAGATGCTGCGGACGTAGACGCCCGAGTGCATGGCGTCGCTGATTCCCCATTCCGAGTCGTCGTGATTGGCGATCTCGGTGCAGTCGATGCCGGCGGCGATGAGACGGTCGCGATATTCCTCGATCTTTTCGGGCGCCACGTCGAATGCAACATGGTTCATCGACCCGATGGCGCTCGTCAGGTCCCCTTGATCAGGTCGCGCTGCGGGTGCGCTGACACCGGGCAAGCCGTCGGGTGCGTTGGGGAACCAAAAAAAGGCGAGGCAGTCGCCCCCGCCGCAGTCGAAGAAGAAGTGCTGCCCCATGCCGGCCGGTAACTCGATGGTCTTCACCAGCGGCATGCCGAGCACGTTCGTGTAGAAGTCGACCGTCTGCTCCATGTCGCGGCAGACGAGGGCGAGATGGTTGATCCCCCGCAACTCGAATCGGCCGGTGCTGCCTGTCATGACCTGCCTCCCCTTTTGGCGCCCGACCATCGGGTGGTCTTCTCCCGGAGGTTGCCTGTGCATCGTTGTTGCAATCGCTCTTCGTCGCGCGACCTCGACCAAAGGATACGCCGCAATCCGGGTCCGGCCTCAGACCGTATGACCTCACCAGGAGACGGTCGACTCCGAATGGTAAGTGGTCTGACTCCGACGACGGGAGGGACCAGCACCGGGAGGCGACACATCGAAAGGACGATCCAGCATGGCGATATCAGCGACGGCGCGACGGGCACGCAGGCTCGAGAGCCGAGATGCTTCGGGTGGCGGGAAAGCGTGGAGGGCCTCGGCCTCGGTTTCAGCTTCGCCGGGGGCGAGGCGAGCACCGGGCTTCGGCCCCGTAGCCCCGGCCGGGGCCCTCTTCGCCACGCCGGTACGGATGGCCCTTGCCCTGACGGCCGGCCTCGGTCTGGCGGCCGGGTTCGGGACGGGCCTCGCGCTCACGGCTCAGGCGTCACCGGCGGGTGCGACAAGCACGCACGGCAACACGGTCACCGTCTCGACGGCCACCGTGCCGAAAATCGGGACCGTTCTCACCACGGGGTCCGGACTCACCCTGTACCGCTTCACCGAGGACGCCGCGGGAGAATCGAAGTGCACGGGGGCCTGCGCCAAGATCTGGCCACCGCTGCTGGCGGCGAAGGGCAGCCACATCAAGGGCCCCAAGGGCGTGAAGGGTCTCGCGCTGATCAAGGTGAGCAACGGGCACTGGCAGGTCGCGTTCCACAACGTCGCGCTCTACCGCTTCGAGGGTGACACGAAGAAGGGGCAAGCAAAGGGACAGGCGATTGCCGGCTCGTGGTTCGCCGTGCTGAAGAGCGGTATCCCGGCCACGGCTGCGGCGCATGCAGGCGCACCGTCGACGTCGACCTCTGCGCCCACCACGAGCACCCAGCCGCCGACCTCGACGGCGCAAGGTTCGCATGTGGCGACGCCGACCAGCCCGCCGGTCTCGCAGATGCCCGCAACGCAGTCGACCTCACCGCCCCCACCGACCACGACACCGACGACGTCGCCCCCTCCGACCACCACGCCCACGACGATGACGGGCGGCGGCGGGTACGGGTACTGATGGGGCCGAGGAGCCCGATGCGGATGCGCCCGATGCGCGGGGGCCCGGTTGGCAGCTGGGCGGTCGTTGCGGTTTCGGCCGCCCTCGCTGTCGAGGGCTGGCGCACCTTGGCCTCGGCGCCCGGTGGCCCGTGGCACGCGATGGTCGGACAAGGCACCGTGCTCGTGGGGCCGGCGGTGCTCGTCCTCGTGGCGGTCGCCGTCGTGGTCGAGCGGATCTGGCCGGCCGAGCGCCGGCCCATCGGTGCACGTGGCCACCGGCAGGACGCGTCCTACTTGGCTCTGTACGTGGTCGTGGCTGTCCCGGCCGTCACGCTCATCGGCACCGGTGCCGCATCGTTGGTGTTGCGGCTCGACGGCGGCGTGACGCTGCACCCGCTCGCCGTCTTGCCGAGCTGGGCGCTGGTGGTGTCGGTGTTGGTCGTGATGGACTTCGCGAACTGGGCTTCGCATGTGCTCAACCACCGCCTCGATTCGTTCTGGCGTTACCACGCGCTCCATCACTCGCAGGAGGAGCTGAGCATCCTGACCGCCTTCCGGGCGCACCCGCTCGTGCACACGAGCTTCCAGCTTGCCGCGGTGCCACTGATCGTGTTGGGGACGGGCGGCGCGGTGCCGCCGTCCCTCCTCGTTGCCTACGTCGTGCTGAGCACGCTTCCGCATACCAACGTGAACTGGCGGCTCGGACCGTTGCGCTACGTGCTCGTCACGCCCGCCTACCACCGGCTACACCACGACCGGGCCGACCGCCGCGAGGTCAACCTCGGGACCGTCCTCGTCGTCTGGGATGTCCTGGCGCGGATGGCCGTGTTCCCCGAGACGCGTTCGGCGCCGGTCGAGACCGGCTTGCCGGGCCGGCCGTTGCCGGTGGAGCAGGATCCAGCGGGCGCCGGCTGGGCCTTGACGATGGGGCGCCAGTTGTGCTCCCCCATCCAGGGCAGGTGGTGGAGGGCTGTGCCCGTCGAGGGCAACCTGGTGACGGCGGGAAGCCCCGTGTTGGCGGGAGCCTCCCGTGGCTAGGTGGCTGGGTGGCACCGTGGCCGGCCGCCGGGGTGACCCGGTGGCACTGGGGGCGGTGCTGGCGGCAGCCATCCTGATGATCTGTTCGGGGCTGATTCACATCCACCTGTGGGACATCGCCTACCGCCACGTGGCGACGCTCGGGCCGCTGTTCATGGTGCAGGCAGTGGCCGCGTTGGTGCTCGGCGTGGTGCTCGTGGTGACCAGGGTCGTGGTGGTGGCGCTCGGGTGCGTGGCGCTCATGGTGGGGACGACGGTCGGGTTCGTCCTCGCCGACACCGTGGGCATCTTCGGATTCAAGCTCCCGGTGGTCACCGGCTGGGCCTACGAGTCACTCGTGGCCGAGCTCCTCAGTTCGCTCGTGCTCGCCGTGCTCGTGGTGCGTTCGTGGCGCGCCACACGGACCGGAGGACACGTGGCCCGAGGTGTGGCCGCCGGTACATAAGTAAGGGGCGCCCGAGGGTCAGGTGCCGGCGATGCCGACCATCGGGGCGTTGAGACGCACCCCGCCCATCGAGCCGAGGAACGGCGCGTCACCAAAGGTGAAGATGCCGCCGTCGGCGCCCTGCAGCCAGTATCCGTTGCCGTCAACGGTCGCCGCCATGCCGACGACGGGCGCGTTGAGCGCGGTGCCGACCTCTGACCCGTAGTACGCGGCGTTGCCGTACGTCGCAACGTTGCCGTTCGCGCTGGCCAGCCAGTAGCCGTTGGAGCTGCGCGTGGCCGCCATACCCGTGACGCGGTAGCCACCCGGAGCGTACGGCGGTTGGCCCTCGAAGTGCGCGTCGCCGTAGGTGAAGACTTGCCCGTTCGAATCCACCATCCAGTAGCCGCCGCCGAGGAAGCCCGGTGCCGCGGCCGTGACCGGGTACGCGAGATTGTCGCCGCCGGCGGATCCATAGAAGGGCGCGTCGCCGAAGGCGAACACGCCGCCGTCGGAAGCGATCAGCCAGTATCCGTGGCCATCGAGGGTCGGGATCATGCCGACGATCGGTTTGTTGAGCACCATCGACCCCGTCGAGCCGTAGAAGCCGGCGTCGCCGAAGGCGAACACGCCGCCATCGGAGGCCACGAGCCAGTAGCCGTGTCGGTCGGGGGTGACCGCCATGCCGACCACCGGCTTGTTGAGTCGGATCGAGCCGGTGGAGCCGTAGAAGCCGGCCGAGCCGAACGTGAAGACGCCACCGTCAGCGGCCACTTGCCAGTACCCCGGCGCCTGATTCGGCGACTGCGCACAGGTGGGGCTGGTGGCGGCCGCCTCGTTCGGGTTGTACGGCGAGAGGATTGGCGGCGGGTCGTTGCCGCTGCCGAAAGACAGATCGGCGAGGTACATAGGGCGGAATCCGCAGCTCAGATAGCCGATCGTGCTCCCTTGCCAGCCGGCGAAGGCCATGACCGTCTGCCCGCCCGGCAGGGTATAGACGTCGGGCCCACCTGGTCCTGAGACGCCAGGTTGGCTGCCGAGGAGCGGCCCGGATCCAGACATCTCGCTACAGCTGGCAGCGGGTCCCTGCGAGCAGTTGGCCCACCCAATGCCGTAGGTCGCGGTGCCTTCCTGGCTGGCGGAGTAGAAGAGGTAGTAGTTGTCCGTGGTCGGGGTCTCGTACATGTACGGGCCCTCGACGATCCCGCTCTGCCATGGTTCATCGTCGGTGAGCAGCATCTGCGGGCTGTCGGTGGCGACAGGCTTGAAGTCCCCGGTGAGCGGTATCGACCAGATGTAGTCGTTCGCATGCCGATGTGGTTGCCGTCACTCTTCCAGATCAACCACGACGAGCCGGAGTTGTCGGTGAAGACATCGGGGTCGATGCTCCCCCCGAGACTGGAGTTGCCGTTGTCGATGACCGGGTAGGGGTACGAGTCGTTCTGGCACACGACGGGCGCCGAGCTGTTGTCGACGTAGGGACCCGTCGGGAGCACAGACGTGGCGCGACCGATGCACTGGTCCCCGCTCGCGGCGTCCGTGGCGGTGTAGTACATGACGAAGTCGTTGTTGGTGCCTTGTACGACGCTCGGGGCCCACGTGTCCCCCTTTTCGGCCCACGACGGGAGGTTGGGCAACGCGTCCCATCCGGTCAGGCGGTTCCAGTTGACGCCGTCGCTGGACGTGGACACCTGGACGTTGATGGTCTGGCCGACCGGAGCGAAGTTCTGTGTAGCGAATCCGTAGTAGTCGCCGCCGAAAGAGAGGATGCTCGGGTCCGGGAAATCGCCCGACTGGGCCGGAGCCCAGTTGGCCGCAGCCGCCGGTGGCGCGGTGGCGAGCGTGACCGATGCGAGGGCGATGGTGCCAGTGGCGGCGACGAGTGTGGCGAGCGCGGCGCGGATGCAGGTCACGCGGATGGGGCGGATGGGGCGGAGGGGGATAGTGGTATGGATCTGTCCGGACGCCGAAAGGAACGGCGCCGCCATCGCGTCCTGCGTACTGGGGAACGCACCGTCCTCCTTGTCGGGGGCTTCGTGGGAGGTTGCCGGGATCGCCTACGCCGACTGTCTCGATACCGCTGGCGCAATGGTATCGAGAGGAATCACCGTTGACCTGTGAACTCCGTTACGAAGCTGTGATGTCTCGCTGTCATCTCATCGGCAGAGTGGTGCCGTTGGGCGCAGAGTAGATTTCGTGCGTCCGCACGAGGCAACGCACATTTCGGTCAGCCTGTGTGCCCAGTCGTCACAACGAATGCACGACGAATCGAAGTCGAAGCGAAGGGACGAGCGCATCACAATGACGGAGCAACGCAAGCCGATGGTCGACGCAGGTTTCAAGTTCATGAACTTGACGCACAAGGCGGCGCTGCGGGTGACCGGTGGCCGCTGGCCCAAACTGCTCTTCGGGATGCCCGGAGTCGAACTGCACACCGTCGGGAGGAAGAGTGGCGAGCGGCGCTCCACGATGCTGACGACGCCGGTGCACGACGACTCCCGCGTGGTGCTGGTGGCCTCCAAGGGCGGCGACGACCGCGACCCGCAGTGGTACCGCAACCTGCGCGCCAACCCCGACGTCGAGATCACCATGGATGGGGTGACCCGGCCGATGCGGGCCCGCACGGCGTCACCGGAGGAGAAGGCCTCGCTGTGGCCAGAGATCGTCGCCGCCTACAAGGGGTACGAGGGCTATCAGCAGAAGGCCCACCGGGACATCCCGGTCGTGATCCTCGAGCCACGCACGGGCTGATCCATCCAGATCCGACGGGAGGGGAGCGATTCGGGCCAACCGGCCACGGGGGTACGGCACGGATGGATCCCCCGGATGGATGCCACGGATGGGGTACCCGCAAAGGATCACCCCCACGACCTGGCATACGATGCCCACAATGTCGATGGAGCCCACCGGCTCGCCCTCGCCGCTCGATGACACACCAACGCCAGGCGCCGCATTCGACCTGAGCATGGCGGTCTCACAGCTGGCGTCGAACAGCACCGATCTTCGGATCATGCTCAAAGTGCTGATCGCCCAGCTCGAAGACGTCCTGGGTACGCGGATGGCGGTCGAACGGGCCGGACGGTTTCGCAAGTCCGAGGACGTCAAGTCGGTCCACATCGTCCTGGGGGACGACACCCTCGATGCGGTCGTCGAAGGCGCCTCGGTGCGCTGCAGTATCGGCCACTCGTCGGGCGGCATCCGGATTCGCAGCGAGCAGGTCGACATGGCGCAATGGCTCACCCGGCTCCTGGCCACCTTGCAGGCGGAGGCGGCGACCAGCGAGCAGACCCGCCTCGCACTCGAACAGATCGTGATCGGAGGACAGTCATGACGGATCAACAGCCGAGCGGGCCGCCGGAGAGCGCACCCGCGGCGCCCACCCCATCCGTGGTGCCCACGGATCTGCCGAAGGACGCCGCCCACCGCCTCGAGGAGCTCGAGCACGGCCTCTTCACCTCCGACTTGTCGGTGAACGAGTTCCTGCTCGTCAAGGAGGCCGGTTTCCACCCGCTCGGCTTCGTGATGGGCTCGTCGATCTACCACATCGGGATCCAGACCCGGAAGTGGGGACAGAGCCAGGAGCTGAGCAAGCTCACCGAGGCCATGTACACGGCCCGCGAGCTCGCCATGAATCGGATGGAGGAGGAAGCCCAAGAGCTCGGCGCGGACGGCGTCGTCGGGGTCAGGCTCGACGTGAACTACTACGAGTGGGGCAACGACTCGGCCGAGTTCATCGCCTTCGGGACGGCCGTGAAGGCCGAGGACGGGACGTCGTACCGCAACGCCTTGGGCAAGCCGTTCACCTCCGATCTCTCGGGTCAGGACTTCTGGACGCTCATGCAGACCGGGCACGTCCCGCAGGGTCTGGTCATGGGGACGTGCGTCTTCCACATCGCGCACCGCAAGCTGGGCCAGGCGCTCGGCTCGGTCGGCCAGAACGTCGAGTTGCCCAACTTCACCCAGGCGCTCTACGAGGCCCGGGAGCTCGCCATGACGCGGATGCAGGACGAGGCGGGCCAGCTCAACGCGTCGGGCATCGTGGGCGTGCGCCTCGAGGAGAAATCGCACCAGTGGGGTTCGCACACCATCGAGTTCCTGGCGCTCGGCACGGCCGTGACCAAGCGCAGCGGCGAGGTCACGTTGCCCAAACCGATCACCATCATCTCGCTCGACAACTGATGTCCGGATTCTGATGTCCGATCTCAGCCTGCCGCCCGATTCTCCCCCGATCGCCACCGGCGGGCCGAAGGGGGACCTGCCCGAAGCCGCCGTCCGGCGGCTCGAGTCGAGCGCGTTCTCCTCGGGACTGACCGTGCCCGACTTCGCGGCGTGCCTCGAGTTGGGACTCCAACCGGTCGCGCTGGTCCAGGGCTTCTGCGTGATGCAGTGGGGCTGGTACGGGCCGGGGTCGGGCTACATGCGCGGCATGACGCCCTATTCCCTCGGTCCCGAGACCGCGGGCGCATACAGCGAGACGTACCGCTGCCCGCACGGCTACGTGTCGATGGAGCACCGGGCCTGGGGCCAGAACTTCGAGCAGCCCTGGGTGGAGCAGGCCTGGGCTCAGGGCTACGGGTCGGCCTACGGCCGCATGGTCGAGGAGGCCCAACAGCACGGCGCCCACGGCATCATCGGCGTGGTGGACCGGGTGGGCAACGTGGCCGACACGGGGACGACGGAGTTCCACTTCCTCGGCACGGCCGTCACGGTCGAGGACGGTCCACCCCCGGCCGGCGGCGTTCCCTGGACGACCTATTTGGCCGGGCAGCGTTTGACCAAGTCGATCGAGGCCGGCTTCATGCCCGTGGCTGTCGTCGCCGCGCTGGCCTCCGTTCGGGTGTGGGCCTACTGCATGACCGAGTACCTCATGGACGGCACGATGGCGTGGGGCGGGGTGGCGGGACCCCAGCTCGTGGACCAGGTCACCAAGGCGCACATGGCGGTCCGCCAGCTGGCCCGCAAGCATGTGCGCCAGCAGCTGGCGGGCGACGAGCTGCACGGCGCCCTGATCGAAGTGACCAAACGGGGACTCTCCCAGGGCGACGAGGTCATCGACTGCACCCTGCGGGGCAACCGCATGCGGCGCTTCAAGGATTTCGACCCCATCGCGCTCCCGAGGCCGACGGTGCGCCTCGGATGAGCGCCACCCCGACTCCGACCCCCCTCGACGTCCGCGCCGAGATGCGCCGCGGCGCCCAATCCATGGCGACCGCCCCGCCTCCGAGCAAGGCCCGCGGCATCACCTCGGACCTCTCGGTGGACGAGGCGCTCCTGCTCCACGCCGCAGCATGGGAACCGCTCGACCTCGTCGCCGGGGTAGGCGTGGTCTCGGTCCCCGTCGGCGTGTGGAACTGGGGCAGTGGCGCGATCAACCTGGCCTCGGACGCCTACAACTCGGCGGTGGACTACGCCGCCCGCCAGCTCCGTGGTGAGTGCTCCAAGGTGCACGGACACGGCGTGGTGGGGGTCCGGGTGGATGTGTCGGTGTGGACGCACCACATCGAAGTCGGGTTCGTGGGCACTGCGGTCCGACCGATGGCAGGGAAGGATCCCCGCGGCAACGATGCGGCCGAGGCCATGCCCTTCGTCTCGGACCTCTCGGCCCGTGACTTCACGCTGCTGCTGCGAGCCGGCTGGATGCCGGTCGGCCTGGCTTTCGGTGCCAGCTTCGTCTATTCACCCCGCCGCACGGCCGGCGCCGCGATGCGCCAATCGACCCAGAACGTGGAGCTGACCAACTACACCCAGGCGATGTACGCCGCCCGGGAGTCGGCCATGGAGAAGATGCAGCGCTCTGCGCTCGACGTCGGCGGCCAAGGCGTCGTCGAGGTCAAGGTCACCGAAGGTCCGGTCAGTTTCGCCCGCCACGCGGTGAGCTTCGCTGCCTGGGGCACCGCGGTGACGCTGGTGGCCGAGGAACACCAGTTCGTCCAGCCCGAGGTGGTCCTGCCCCTCGATGACGCGGTGGTCGCCTTCGACGCACAATCCCTGCGGGGTGACGGCAGTGGTGGTGCAGGGGGTACGGGGATGGGCGGCACGAAAAGGAGGCGCCGGTGAGCGCGCAAAAGGAAACGAAGCGTGACTGGGACGGATGGGCGCGGGCCTTCGAGGCGGTGCAAGGCCCCGACGAGTTCGCGGCGCTCTTCGCGTCGGGGGGCAGGTTCTGCGATCCCGTGACGCCGTGGACCACCGACCTGCGCAAGGTGGCGACCGACACCGACGCCATCTTTCCGGATTGGGCCCAGAAGGTCGACCGTATCCGCGGTGGCGAGGACTGGGCCGTCTTCGAGTGGACAGGCACCGGCACCTTCAACGCCGGGGAGGGTTCGGGCGGTGTCGCCATCAGCATGCAGGGTGCGACGGTGATCGACGTCGACGCCGACGGCAAGGTCACCTCGTGGCGGGACTACCTCGACACGAACGAGCCCACCCAGCAGATCCAGACTGGGCTCGAGCGCGCCCTCGAAGGCGGCTGAGCCGGGCCCCCACCCGCACCCGTACCCGCAGCCGCACACCCGCTCCCGGCTCGCCTTAGCGCAGCGGCGGTTCGGCTGAGCGGCAGACCGGCTCAGGCCTGCTCCGCCACCGCCTTCACGTGCGCCATCCGGGCGTCACGCTGTTCGTCGAGATCCTGAGCCGCCTTCTCGTCACCCGCCATCTCCGCGTCGATGTCGGCGTCGGCAAAGGCCATGACGCCCATCTCTTCGAAGGCCGAGCGCAGCTTGGGGCCCCACAGTCCGATGTCGCGCAGGATGGGCACGATGCGCATGAACAAGAAGTTGCGGAACTCGCGCAGCGACTCGCTCTGATCGACATAGGTCGTGAGTTCGGGCGGCAGCTCGAGGCGTTCGAAGACCTCCTCGCCCAAGAAGCGGTCGCGCATGAGGTAGCAGGCCTCGATGCAGAAGGACTCGCGCTCGTCTCGCTCGGCCTGGGTGAGTTGCGGGTAGTAGTCGCGCAGGGCCAGGCGACCGAACATGACGTGACGCGCCTCGTCCTGCATCACGTACGCGTTCAAGGCCTTGGCCAGGGGGTCGGTGGCGTTGTTGCGGATGATGCCGAACGCGGCCAGCGCCAGCCCCTCGATCAGCACCTGCATGCCCAGATACGTCATGTCCCAGCGACTGTCCTCGATCACATCGTCGAGCAGTGCCTTGAGATGCACGTTGAGCGGGTAGACGAGCTGCACCTTCTCGTGCAGGTAGCGGCTGTAGACCTCGACGTGGCGCGCCTCGTCGATCACCTGGGTCGCGGCGTAGAACTTGGAGTCGATGTCGGGGACGGTCTGTACGATCTTGGCGGTGCAGATCAGCGCGCCCTGCTCGCCGTGCATGAACTGGCTGAAGCGCCATGCCTCGACGTGACGGCGGAACTCGCCCTTGCGTTCGTCGGACATGCCGTCCCACCACGGCGTGCCGAAGATGGGCAGGATCTCGTCGGGCATGCCGACGGGATTGGTGAGGTCGACCTCCTGGCTCCAGTCCAGGCGGTCGCTGCCGATCCATTGGCGCCGCGTCCCCTTGTCGTAGAGACGCAACAGCTGGTCGCGGCCTCCCATGTAGTCGAAGTCGAACATGGTGGTGGCCGGGGACTCGACACCCCATTTGGGCTCGAAGGCGAGATCCGAGTTGAGCAACGGGTTCGTGGTCATCGAGACCCCCTATGTCGTGTGCACGTGCCACGGAAGCGTGTCACGTCGGCTGCCAGCGGCGGCAGCATCTGCCAGGCGCGACGCTAGCTTCTCGGCCGCAGCACCGTCAGATGGGGTTCACCCCGGCCTCTCGCCGGACCTCACCGTGGGTGCACCGGTCCTGCCGCCGGAGCGGTGCCGCCGGTCCGGGTGCCGCCCGCCGGGCGGGCACACGGTGGGCTCAGCGAAAGTCGAACGCGACCTTGATGGCGCCGCTCTCTTTTTGGGTGGCGAGCGCGATGAAGGCGTCCCGCCAGTCGTCGAGGCGGAAGGTGTGGGTGAGCATCCCGGTCATGTCGACCCGACCTTCGGAGGCCAACTTGAGGTAGTGGGCGATGCCATGCAGCCGGACACCTTCGACTTCTTCGACCCCGAAGGCGTTCGAGCCCACCCAGGAGATCTCCTTGAAGTACAGCGGCGACCATTCCCAACGCTCGGGCGCGTGCACGCCGCTCTTGACCATGGTCCCGCGCTGCTTGAGCAGCCGGACGCCGATCTCCGCGGTCTGCGCGGTGCCCACGGTGTCGTAGACGACGTCGAAGCCGCCCGGATGAGCCATGGGCAGTCCGCTTCCTTCGAATCGCTGGAGCACGCCACCGGACCAGGCCGCGGCTTCCTCGAGAAGCTGCTCGACGGGGAAGGGGTCGATGACGGTGGCGCCGAGCTTCTCGGCCAGTGCCTTCTGGGCGGGCCAGGCCGCGACGACCATGACCTCGACGTCGGGCCACAGCGCGCGGATGATGGCCGTGGCGCAGCTGCCGAGCGCGCCCCCTCCGTAGACGAGGACCTTGCCGCCGGGTGTGGGCGGGTGCCGGGTGACCGAGTGCAGTGAGACGGCGAAGGGGTCGCCGATCACGGCCTGCTCGTCGGTCAGGTTGTCCGGCACGGGGATGAGCATCGACTCGTGCGCCGGCAGGTAGTCGGCGAAGCCTCCGGGCGCGTCCTTGGACGTGCCGGTGTGGATGCCGGGCGCGATCGGGCCCTTGGTGAAGTGGTAGCAGAGGCTGTAGTCCCCGGCTTGGCACGACGGGCACAGGGGGTCGATCCCCCTCGGCGCGCACGACAGCCATGGATTCAGCACGACGCGCTGGCCCACCTCGAGCGTGGTGACGGCGGGCCCGACCTCGACCACGTCGGCCACGACCTCGTGCCCGAAGACGGTCGGCAGGCTGAAGAAGCCGTTCAGCGCGCCGTCGGCGAAGTCGTCGCCGAAGTCCATGAAGACCATTTTGGCGTCGGACCCGCAGATGCCCGTGAGCCGCGTCTTGGCGACGGCCCAGTCGTCACGTATCGGCTTGGGCTCCTCGAGCTCCTGCAGCCGCATTGGCGTGCGCGAGAGGCCCTTCAGAAGTCGGTTGGAGGGATCCGGTGACGTCCACTCCTCGGGCCGGACTCCGTAGAGCAGACCTTGCATGTGTCCTCCTCTGCGCTGAAACAGCGGTGAGCTATGAACCGAGACCGGCGGCGAGATGCATCAGCACGACGCCGTTGTTGTTCGTCTGGTTGTTCGTGCCCGAGACCGCGAAGACGATGACCAGGAGCAAAATCCAGGCGAACCCCATGATGATGCCCGCAAGAGCCAAGCCTTCGCCACCCTGGGTGCCGGAGGAGTTGCGGATCTGGGAGCGGGCCACGAAGCCGAAGATGACGCCCAGCACGGCGGAAATGAAGAAAACCCCGGCGATGCCGCACACGAGCGATGCGATGGCGAGGCCGTTGGTCTTCTTGCGGATTCCGGGTTGGTAGGGGCTGGGTTGCCCGTACCCGTAGGTCGGGTAGCTGCCCCCGGGGTACGAACCCGGCGGCGTGTACGCCGGAGGTTGCCCGTATGCGCTGGGCGCGCCGGATGGACTGGGCATGCCGTACGCAGTGGGCGCGCCAGATGGATTCGCCGCGCCGTAGGGATTGGGCGTGCCGGATGGATCGGGCAGCCGGGCTGCGTGGAACCGGGCTGGTAACCGGCGGCCGGATGCGGTTGGCCGCCAGCTTCGGACGGGAACGCGGAACCGAACGCGGATGCCGTCGGGTCTTGTGACACCGCGCCACCGGGACGCGCCTCGGGTGGTCCCGTCCACAGTTCGGGCGGGTACCACTTCCCGTCAGACGCCATCCACCAGCCAGTTCCCTGCGAGGTGTCGCTCATGCCGTGATTGCCCTCCGTGTGCCGGACGCACGGTGGAGCATACGGGGCCAGGTGTCACGGCCGTCGTGACGCACTCGAGGTTCGCCGCTTACGCTTACTCGAGATACGGACAGTGACGGCATCCCGATTCGCAGCAGAAGCCTCGGCGGGCGAGGAAACCCGCGGTCAGGACCATCAACCCCGAGACCGGATCGAGGTAGGTGTCCTCGCCCGCACCCAGCGCCGCATCGTGAGCGGCGATGACCTGGGGATATGCGGGATCGTCGGCTGCGATCCGGTCGGGGTGCGGCTGCGACAGCGTCCGGTCGGCCAGGCGCCGACAGGGCGGGGGTTCTTCGGGTGCGTCTGCGCTGCCGTGTGGCGGTCGCATGCACCCGATCCGCATCGCCCGGTCCCACCAGGGGACCGGGCGTACGCGACTACCTCTTGGCGGTCCTTCGGGCCGGAGCCTTCCGGGCGGTCTTGCGAGCCGCCGCTTCTTCTTGGCCGGCCCGCGTGTCGCCGCGCGCTTCTTGGCCGGCGCCTTCCTCGCGGGGGCCTTGGCGGCGACCGGAGCCGAGGACTTGCCCGCAGCAGCGACGGCAGCGTCCACCGTGGGGTACGCGCCCCGCACGAGCTTCGGCGCGCTGGCCGGCGCGAGCACGGCGTCCTTGAACGCCTTCACCGGGGTGATGCGCGCCTTCTTCGAAGCCTTGATGCGAATCGCCTCACCGGTCGCAGGGTTACGACCCATGCGCGCCGGACGATTCACCTTGACGAACTTTGCGAAGCCGGTGATGGCCACCGGCTCGCCCTTCGAGACGACGGCGGTCACGACCTCGGTAAATCCGTCGATGACAGTGACGACGGTCTTCAAGTCGACGTCGGCTTGGACTGCGACAGCTCTTGCTAGTTCTCGCTTGTTCATGGCGCCATTGTGGCTGACGCGCGCCCCAGAATGCACATTCTTAGGGGCAAGAATTGAAATTTTCCCACGTTCACACGCCGTGGCCGCACACGTCAGGCCCGTTTCGTTCGTGAATTGAGGGTGTAGGGGCGAGAGAGGCGACCCTACGGCAGTAGCTGCCCCCAGTAGGGCCGCGTCTCCCGGCTCTTCTCCAGGAGGATGATGACCGTGCCCCACGGGTCCTGGCACCACGTCGTCTTGAGGCCGGCGACGTCCGCGATCCCGGCCGTCAGGAACTCGACGCCACGTGCCTCGAGCTCCGCCCTGGTGGCTGCGATGTCGTCACAGACCACCCCGACATGGGTGATGCCGGCTCTCGTAACCGACGGCCTGTCAGCACCAGTCGGCGCCACATCGGCCGCCGGGTACTCGATGAGCTCCAGTACGCGATCGTCCCGCGCGAAGCCGACGATCGATGCGGTCACCACGACGGGCGACGGGACGAGTTCGCCCATGTCCCGCTCGATCTGGTTGCCCTCCATGCGGTACGGAGACGAGAGCACTTGCAGACCGAGCACGTCCGTGTACCAGCGGGTGGCCGCCATGACGTCGGGTACGCAGATCGCGGTGTGGGCGAACCCGGTCAGCACTTGGTCAGCACTTGGTCAGCGTAGGTGCAGCGACACGAACCAGGTGGGCTAGGTCCAGCGCGCGATCTCGTGCTGCAGGCGTTTGTTCCAGAAGCGGGCCTGGTGATCGACCCGGCGGTGCACCTTGCGCAGCACGATGATGCCGAAGAAGACGAGCGGCGCCAGGAAAGCCGACGAGCGCGCTCAGGATCACTCGGCGTAGTTCGCCCCGCATGCGGGAGATCCTATCGAGCCACGGCCGCTTCCGGGCATCCGTGCGAGGCTCGGCTATTCGCACTAGGCATGGGGGTGTGAAGGCGCCGAGATGAGCGCGGGAGACTCCCAGTCCGCCGGTCTGCCGGACGGAACGAGTCCGGCGGCCGCGGCCGATGCCGGCGGGAGCGCGCCGCCCAAAAAACCACGCGCACGCCGGACGCGGGTGATCATCGCCTGGGTGCTCGTGGTGCTGGCCTCGCTGCTGATCCCCATCTCGGTCATCTCGGTGTGGGCCATCCGCACGGTCACCAACACCGACCAGTACGTCGCGACGATGGCGCCGTTGGCGCGCAATCAAGTCATCGTGGACCACTTGGCGCAGAAGGCGACCGACAAGTTGTTCTCGACCCACGTGGTGCAGAACAAGGTCACCGAGGTGTTGCCGAAA
Organism: uncultured Acidimicrobiaceae bacterium; assembly: GCA_963736225.1. Taxonomy (GTDB): domain Bacteria; phylum Actinomycetota; class Acidimicrobiia; order Acidimicrobiales; family RAAP-2; genus Bog-473. The sequence continues at coordinate 870,236 of CAVTOF010000005.1, forward strand.
GCGGCGAAGCCGATCGTGACGCCGATCGTGGCTGAAGTGAAGAACTACGTGTACGGGCTCGCCTTGCAAGTGTTCCAGAGCCCGAAGTTCGGTCAACTGTGGGACCTGCTCAACCGGCACACCCATGACGCGGTCGTCGACATCCTGACGGGCAAGAAGTCCCCGTTGCAGCAGAGGATCGAGCAGGGCGGCAAGATCGTCGTCAACGTCACGCCGGCGCTCAACAACCTGATCGAATCGTTGAACCAGCACGGCGTCACGCTCTTCAACCCGCTCAAGTCCATCTTGACCACGGGCAACAGCCTCGGCGTCACGATCGTCTCGCAGCAGCAGGTCTCGAAGTTCTCCGGTTTTTTCAACCTCATCGTGAAGCTGAAGTGGGCCGTTCCGATCGTCGCGCTGGTGCTGGCCGTCCTCGGCATTGTGATCGGGGTCGATCACCGCAAGGTCCTGCTGCGGATGGCCATCGGCATCGCGCTGGTGACGTTGCTCTTGCTCGCCGGGTTGTCGCTCGGGCGCATCACCTTCCTCAACCAGGCCGCCGGGCACCATTTCGACCGTCAGGTGGCGGGCACCGTGTGGGACACGGTGTTGCGGTTCTTGAAGACCGATCTGCGCTGGATGCTCCTGGCCACCGTTCTCGTCGCCCTCGCGGCGTGGGTGGCGGGACCGGCTCGCTACGCCGTGTGGATCCGCTCGACCTGTGCCAAAGGCGCCCGTTGGGTGGGGGTGCAGGCCAAGGGGGTCTCCTCCGGCGCCGGCCGTGCCGCCGCCGGGTCGGAGGGCGCCCGGCATACTGCCGGCTGGGTCGAAGAACACCTGGGCGGACTGCGCGTGCTTGGCGTGGTGGTCGCCGCCTGTTTCATCGTTTTCGGCGGCAATCTGACGGGGTGGAGCCTCGTCGTGATCCTCATCGTGCTGGCCGTCTATCTCGGCCTGCTCCAGCTGGTCGCCGTGTGGGCTCGCCGGGTGGCGGGGCCTCAGGTGGGGTCGGCGGCCTCGTCCTAAGTACACCTAAGTCGGTCGCATCCGGTCCTCGTCCGGTCCGAATGCCACGACCTCACCCTCAGGCCTCCCGGACCGGCTTGCCCGGCTGCCCGCGTATAGGCCCTTTGTACCTGGTGGCGAGGCCACGGTGTCCGCACACTGGAGCGGCAGGAGCGCGCACGTGGGCGGACGCCGTGGTTGGTAGCCGATCGCTGTCCACGGTGAGGGGGGAAGTCGACATGGGAGTGCTGGCGCTGATCGCCGGAGCCGTGGGGGTCCTCGTGGCCGGCTTCGTGTCGTGGTACACGGTGTGGCACCGCAGGGTCGGCACCGCGTTCGAGAAGGTGCCCGTCGCCCGCGGTCGGTCCGCACATGTACTGCGACGGGGCGTCGCACTCGAGGGCCGTCGCCACTGACCGAGTTCGTCGGGCTGGCCGAGCTCGCCGCAACCGGACTGCCACAATCTCTCGAGCACCTCGTGCGACGACGACCCAGCATGGCCCACGATTCTTATCGAGGGTTTAGGCAGGACTAGTAGCCTTGACGGCATGGCCGTGAGGTGGCGGATCTGTCTACTGGCGATCATCGCCGCGACCGTCGTCGGCGGTGTCATGCCCCACGGCGCCATCAGTGGAACCGAGGCGGCTGCCACCCAGATCGTGCAGGTTGGAGAGTCACCGCTCTCCGTACCGATCAGCTGCTTCGACGCGACCTGCGGAAAGGGCACTCCCGCTGCGCCAGCACCCTCGCCGGGGGTGGCGCTCGCCACCGTGGTCGGCGGGTTGGCCGCACTGGCGCTGACCGCTTCGATCATCCGTCGCCGGCGCCTGCAGGCCGCGGTGCTTCCCGCGGGTATCCGCGATCCGCTGTTCCACCCACCTCAGTTCTCCTAGCTCGGACCCCAGGCGCGCCGCGCACCCGTTCGCCGGGCCGCCGCCGCATCTGTCAACAGCGAGGCCGTTCCAGGCCTCCCGATCGAGCCCCGAGTGCGCCCCGCGTCGCTCGGCCATTTCTCAGGAGAACCTTTCCATGTCGAAGTCCAATTCTGGGCCGCGCGCCGCGCGGTCTGCATCGAAATCTACGAACAGCCGGGTACACCGGAGCAACCAGACCTCATCACAGCGCAGCAAGGCCGCGCGACCCGAACCCTCGCAGGAGCGCTTTCGCCACCGTCACCCCGTTGTGGCTGCCCTGGTGCCGGTCGGCCTCGTGGTGGCGGCTATCGCGACCATGGTCGTGATCAAAGCCACCGGTAGTCCGGGGCCGGCCGCAGCTGCCTCCGCATTTGAGCAGCGGAGGATCGGCAGCGGCCGGCGATCCCGGCACGACCACGTTGGCGTCCAACGTGGTCGACGCGTTGGCAGTGCCCAGCACCACGCTCGACGCCGTGGGCAGCCCGGCGTCTGTGACGTTGCCCGACCGCGTCACCGGGACGTCGATCCTTCGCGGGTCCGACGGGAAACCCGTGATCACGTACGTGGGCGCCGAGTACTGCCCGTACTGCGCCGCCGAGCGATGGGCGCTCGCCGTGGCCCTGTCGCGGTTCGGGACCTTCTCCAACCTGTCGGGGACACATTCGTCGAGCTCGGACGTGTATCCCAACACGCAGACCTTGTCCTTCTACGGGTCGACGTACTCGAGTCCCTATGTCACCTTCCAACCGGTCGAAGAGGCGACCAATCAGCAAGTCGACGGCGCGTACCAGACCCTCCAGACGCCGACTGCTGCGCAGGGCAAGCTCCTGTCCACCTACGACCCCGAGGGGAGCATCCCGTTCGTCGACATCGGCAACAGGTATGTCGTGACGGGAGCGAGCTTCTCGCCGCAAGTGCTGGCGGGCTTGTCCCGATCGCAGATCGCGGCTGAGTTGAACGACCCGTCAACAGCGGTCGCCCAGGCGATCGATGGCGCAGCCAACGACATCACCGCGGCGATCTCCAGCGTGACGGGCAACCAGCCGAGCAGCGTCGGCGACTCGCCGGCGATCCAGGCCATCGTGAAGAAGCTGGGGGCGTGATGGCCACGTCCGCTCCTTCGAGGCAGTCCCCGGCGTGGGCGCAGATCGCAGCGCTCGGCCTGTCGCTCCTCGCGGTGGGGATCGCGTCCTACCTCACGGTGGCGCACTACGCGGACCCGGCGGCTCTGGCGTGTCCGGACACGGGCATCGTGAACTGCGCAGTTGGTCACGACGAGCTCATGGTCCGTTCTCCTCGGTGTTCCCCTGGCTCTGCTCGGCCTCCTGTGGGCCCTGGTCATGACGGGCTTGTCCACTCCGTGGGCCTGGCGGTCGCGCGCGGCGTGGGTCGACCGCGTCCGGCTCGGCCTGGCGGCGGCCGGCGCGCTCATGGTCCTGTACCTCGTCTACGTCGAGCTCTTCCGGATCGGCGCCATCTGCTTGTGGTGCACGGCGATGCACGTCACCGCGGTGTGCCTCTTCGGGGTGATCCTCGCCGCCCGGGCCGGCACCAGGGAGGTGGCGCGGACCCGACCCGCCCGCGCGTGACAGAGGCCGGGCCGGGACCTTGTTTCCGGCCCGGCTTGGCCGGCGGCCTCTCGACGGCTGGTGTCTGCCGAGCATGGAACGAGTCGTCGAGCCTGGTGCGCGTCGAACCGACCGGCTAGATCAGGCCCGCGGTCCAACGTCCACGATGCCGGCCAATGCCGGCAACGGCAGGATGCCGGCGCGCAGCACCAGATCGTGGAACGCGCGCAGGTCGAAGCGCGCGCCCAGCCGGTCGGCGGCCTCCGTGCGGAGGCGGACGATCTCGCGGCGGCCGACCATGTAGGCGAGCGCCTGGCCCGGGTACGAGATGTACCGGTCGACCTCTGACTCCAGTTCGATGCGTGGCAATGGGGTGTGCGCACCCATCCAGTCGAGGGCCTGCTGCGCGGGTCCAACCCATGGCGTGCAGCCCCGTGTCGACCACCAGACGGCTGGCGCGCCAGGCGTCGGCCACGAAGAGTCCCATGCGCGACAGGTCGTCGGTGTAGAGCCCCATCTCGTCGGCGAGCCGCTCGCTGTAGAGGCCCCAGCCCTCTGCACATGCCGTGTCGAAGAGCACCCGTCGGGCCGGCACCAGATCGGCTGACTCCATCGCGATCGTCAGCTGGAAGTGGTGCCCCGGCACGGCTTCGTGGAACGCGATGTCCTCGGACGCGTAGCGGTGTCGCTCCTCGGGTTTGGACGTGTTGAGGTAGTACGTGCCGCTCCGTGAGCCGTCGATGGCGCCCGGCATGTAGTAGGCCGCCGCCATCCCTGCCTCCTCGGCCTCGGGGACCGGTTCGACGACACAGGGCTGATCCGGTACGACGGCGAACCAATTCGGCGCCTCGGCCTCGGCCGCGGCAACCACACGTCGGGCGTGTTCGAGCATCTCCTCGCGAGTCTCGTAGCGCAGCGATGGATCGTTGGACAGTCGCTCGAAGATGTCGGCGATGTCGGTCGTGTTCCAGAGCCGCTGCGCCCGTCTCCTTGAGCTCGTCGTGCACCTCTTCGACGATCTCGCGACCCATGGCGTGCAGTTCGTCGGGGGAGTGGGCCATCGACGTGTGGAGCCTGACCAGGATCGCGTACATCTGGTCGCCGCCGGGCAGGAAGCAGATGCCCGGATGCTCGTCGTCGCGGGCCCGGGGGAGAATGTCGTTGCGCAAAGCCTCGCGATATGCGCTGAGGGCGGGGCGGACGACATCCGTGACCGCCTCTGCAAGTGAGGCTGCGAACGTCGCATCGTCTTGGTCGGGCCTGGCGATCCCGCCGACTGCCGGGTCTTCGAGCAGTACGTCGAGCTGGGCGACGGCGGATTCGACGAGCCGGGCCACCGCCGTCCGACCGGCCGCGGTGCCATCCCGGTGGCGCTGCGCGGCGGTCTCGAGCAGCCACGGGAGGAGGTGCATCCGGGTCACGTAGCCCTCGCGCCGTTCCTCGGTGTCGAGCTGCAGTTTGGGCAATGCGGTGAAGACCGCGCCCACCGGTGCGGCGAACGTGTCACAGATCGTGAACTCGACGAGGGGCACGGTTGCGGCATCGGCCATCCCCCGTGCCATACAACGGACGAAGTCGAGGGTCTGGAACTCCGGCTCCTCGAGTCCATCGGTCGCGGTCTCCGCCGAGCGCCGAGCGATCGATTCGAGGGTGCGCGCCTGTTCGGTCGCTGCCTCCGCCCCGAGGTCGGGGAGCAGGTTGTCGTAGCCGGGAAACCCGTACAGCGATCCGGCCAGCGGGTCGGCGTCGAGCGCCGCAGTCAGGAGCTCGGCGGCAAAGTCGTCCGCTGACATCGTCGGGGAGACTAGCGCGGGAGCGCCAAGAGCCGACGTCCGCGCGACCAGCGGTTCGACGACGTCATTGAGTGGAGATGACTGCTTCAGCTTCTTCTTCGGGATCGACAAACGGCACTCCGTCGACCTCGACCGTGACTGTCTCGATGGTCCCGGTGAATCGTGCAGATGGATCGGTATCGTCGGCCACCGACAAGCCATTGCCATAGCCGCAGGTGATTCCGGCTCCGGTCAGCGAGAACCGACCGGGCGTAAACCTCTTGATGGTTCCTTCGGCGATCACGGCCCCGTCCGCCAGCAGACGGGCCCGCCCACGGTGTTCACCTGTCTTGGCAAATTCGAAGATCCACTCATGCGCGCCTGGCTCGAGTGAGATATCGCCGGACAACCGATCGGGTTCTGTTTTCGCCCGGGTGTGGACGTAGTGCAACTGGCCGTCCTGTACATAGAGACACCAACCGCCGAGCCGCGAGCCCTGCGAGAGCAGTATCCCGCTCACTCCTGGCGTGGTGAGGTTGACTCGCGCCACCACCCGGTGCGTTCGGTTCTTGACGTTGACAGCGATGAGCTCAGGGACCTGAGCCGCGTTCGGGTAGTAGACGTAGCGATCACGATCCGGCACGCTGAGCTTTCGCTCTCCGACGAGAGCAGGCAACGGTCGGGGGTCCAGCGGGAGCACTTGGTATTGGTTCGCGTACTCCCACCACACGTCGACCATGTGTTGCAGGCGCTCGGGCTCTGCCGCGGCCAGGTCATGGCATTCCGAAGGGTCATGGACCATGTCGTAGAGCTCCCAGGGGTCGGCCTCGATCCCTGGTTCGGTCTGCATGATGGGGTGGTACGTGACTGCCTTCCAGCCCTCGTGGTAGAGCGCTCGACAGCCGAACATCTCGTAGTACTGACTGGTGTGATGGTCGGGCGCCGACGGCTCGGCAAGAGTGGCGTGGAAGCTCGTTCCCTCGATGGGACGCTGGGTGATGCCGTTGATGGTGTCGGGAGCCTCGAGTCCCAAGGCCTCGAGAACGGTGGGCACGAAGTCAATTGCGTGAACGTACTGTCGGCGAAAGCCTGGTTCTGACACGTGCCGGGGCCAGTGCACGATCAGCGGGTCGGCGACACCGCCTTCGTGCACTTCTCGCTTCCATCGGCGAAATGGCGTGTTGCCGGCGATCGTCCAGCCCCACGGATAGTTGTTGTGCCATAGGGGTCCGCCAATTTCGTCGATGTGGGTCAGCGCCTCCTCGAGCGTCGTTGGCACCCCGTTCCAGGCTCGCACGTCATTCATCGATCCGGTGGGTCCGCCCTCTGAGCTCGCGCCATTGTCAGACAGCAAGAAGAGCAAGGTGTTCTCGAGATCGCCGGTCCGCCGCAGGACGTCGATGAGTCTCGCGACCTCATGATCGGTGTGGCTCAAGAATCCGGCGAATGCCTCCATGTAACGGGCATACAGGCGGCGCTCGTCGGCCGACAACGAGTCCCACGCGGGGACCCAGTCGGGTCGGGGCGAGAGTTCGGTTCCGGCGGGCAGGATCCCCGCGGCGATCTGACGGTCCACGGTCGCATCGCGCCAGGAGTCCCAACCCTCGTCGAACGCGCCCCGGTAGCGCTCGATCCACTCATCGCGGCGACTGGTGGGGCGAGTGGCACGTGCCAGTGGCGAAGTACAAGAAGAACGGCTTGTCGGGATCGCTGACGCGGAGGTCTTGCACACACCCGATGGCTCGATCCACCAGGTCGGTGGTCAGGTGGTATCCCTCCTCGGGGGTATAGGGAGGGTCGACGTAGTGGTTGTCGTGGATCAGGTTCGGCACGAACTGATGGGTTTCGCCCGACATGAACCCGTAGAAACGCTCGAAGCCCCGCCCGAGAGGCCAGCGCACGCGACTCGCGCCCGCATGCAGCTCGTCTTCGGGCGTGAGGTGCCACTTTCCGATGGCAAAGGTGGCGTAGCCCTGGTCCACCAGCATCTCGGACAGGAACCCGTTCGCGAACGGGATCCTGGCGTTGTAGCCCGGGTAGCCGCTGGCGATCTCGATGACCCGCCCCATCCCGTTCGAGTGGTGGTTCCTTCCCGTGAGCACACACGACCGAGTGGGGGAGCACAGGGCGGTGGTGTGAAAGTTCGTGTATCGCAATCCGTCAGCGGCGAGCCCGTCGAAGGTCGGGGTCGCGATGTCCGAGCCAAAGCAGCCCAATTGGGCAAACCCGACATCATCGAGAACGATGATCACGACGTTCGGCGCCCCCGACGGGGCTCGCTCGGGCTCGGGCCACCAGGGAGTCGACTCGTCGTGGTAACGGCCGATGACACCGCCGAATTGGTGGTCACGTCGCACTCGCACTCAGGACTCCCATCTGTCCCACAGATCTCGTCCGGCTCTGCGGTAGAGCCGCGTTCTCGTCAACCGGACGGTCAGACTTTGTTGGATCAACGAAAGGCTACGCAGGCTAACTCAACCGCCATGGGCCGGGGCGGAACACGCGGGCCCAGATCCTCCAGAAGGTTTGTTGGCGGGTCGACGAAGAGATCGTCGCGAACGCCCGATGGCTCGGTTGCCGAACAGCGTGTTGGAGAACGAAGAACCACGGACACCGTGCGGTTCGTCGTGGACCCTGTCTCTCTTGTACCCGGCATTCGCTGTGGCATTGATTGGGTGAGCACCGTTCGACCTTTGCCGCATCGCACCGCGCGTACCTTCGAAGTTCGTGGACGGGTCGTCGGTTCGCTCCACAACGATTCGGCGACACAGCGCGCTCTCAGCCGCTTTTGATGTTGACTCTCGGACCTTGCGTTCGCCCCACTCGAGCGCGACCAGCAGCAGGGGAGTTTCGCAATTTGACAACGGACTCACAACCGCCTGGCTCCATTGGGGTGCCTGGAACTATTCTCTCGGCATTGGCGTAAAGGCAACGGGTTCTGGCGAATCCCCTGCCAGGCGGTGAATCATGAACAAGCAAGACAGAGCAGAACACGTATCGCGATCGCTGACCGGCCTTCGGCGGGGCCGACGTTCCATCACGGCGTCCCTTGCCGGGGCACTGGTGCTGGGCGTCTTCGGCGCTTTGGCCATTGGCGCCGCACCGAGCGGCGCCTCGGTCGTCACAGTGGGTGGCCAGGTGGTGTTGGGCAACCCGCCTGCCGTTGTCGCAAAAGGCGTCGACTCGAGCCAATCAGTGATGCGCATGTTCACGGAGCGGAGCACGTATACGTTGCCCGGGGCTCTTCACGTGGACATTACGCCGAACGGTACATACCCGATGCGGTGGAACACGGGCCTCCCCCTGTCGCCGAGCGACGTGGCGGCCGGGACGCCGGTCGACAGCTACTTCATGATCTCGAACCCTGGGGGCGCTTACGGCCAGCAATTCACTTTCGACGCGACAGTGAGCTTCAGCACTCCTATCCTGGGCGTCATAATGACTGGGAGCACGCTGACTGCCACCGATTCGGCAGTGGGAGCGCCCGGAACGGATTACCAGTACAACGTCACGAATCCAGGATTAGACGCCGGGAACTCGAACAATCCCGACCGGGTCGAACTGGTGAATGCGACAACGATCCACGTGAAAGCCACGACGTCTGCCGGTCTCGATTGCGTACGGATCATCACCGCGGCCTCGCCATCGACGAGTTCCGGCGGAGTCGGTGGCGGTGCCCCCGGGACATCGGGCTATACCGAGGTCGCTTCTGACGGCGGCCTCTTCGACTTCGGTAGCCCGTTCTACGGGTCGATGGGGGGCCACCCGTTGAACGCCCCCATGGTCGGCGGGGCACAGGTCACCGGACAGCCAGGTTATTGGACTGTGGCCTCCGATGGAGGAATCTTCTCCTTCGGTGACGCCGGGTTCTACGGCTCTATGGGGGGCAAGCCTCTCAACGCCCCGATCGTCGGCATGGCGTCGACTCCGGACGGGCTCGGCTATTGGCTCGTGGCCTCTGACGGTGGCATCTTCGCGTACGGTGATGCGGCCTTCTATGGATCACGGGGCGGCAGGCGGCTGAACGCGCCGATCGTCGGCATGGCGTCGACTCCCGATGGGCTGGGCTATTGGTTGGTCGCGTCCGACGGTGGCATCTTCTCGTACGGTGATGCCAGCTTCTACGGCTCGACGGGCGGCATCAGGCTCAACAAGCCCGTCGTCGGCATGGCGGCCAGTCCCGATGGGCTGGGCTATTGGCTCGTGGCCTCCGACGGCGGCATCTTTAACTACGGCGATGCCAGCTTCTACGGCTCCATGGGGGGCAAACCCCTCAACCAGCCGATGGTGACTATCAAGCCCACAGCTGACGGCCTCGGGTACTGGACCATCGCGGCCGACGGTGGAGTCTTCTCGTATGGAGATGCCTCATTCTTGGGCTCCATGGGCGGCCGGCCTCTCAACGAACCCGTCGTCGGCTCCTTCTAATTCGAAGGCAGCCAGCGCTCTTGTAGCAGCTGACCAGCGGTGACTCCAAACTGTCGATAAGTGAAGGTCGGTCAACGCATCAGCGGAGGCAATGAGACCCGAAAGCTCGGACCTCTTGACTGCCGGAGAGACTCGGACCGGCCTCATGGCACCGCTGCACTCCCTTTCCGACGGCTCGCGTCTCGTTCAAGGCCGCACACGAGCGCGGGCGGGGGATCGGTGCAAATAGAGGCAGTGCTACCCTCCTGCGGCAGCCGCGCAGCAGGTACGAGATGATGAGCCTCCCCCCTTTCCGCAACTCCCTCAAACGACTGGCCAGGAGAGCATCGGCAGGATCCGAAAGCTCGAGCTCCGGGCTGACTCCGACCGGCCGCGCCGTGTTAATGGCCTACCGCGGAGGGCAGCAGATTGCGGTCCCGGCTCCACCGCCCCAGTGCCCCGAAGGGTGGGAGATTGGGCCACCGACCTACGTTGGGGTGGGAGTCCAAAAGGCCGGGACGACCTGGTGGTACAACTCCATGATCATGCACCCCGAAGTGTCGGACCTGTGTCGCAAGGAGGTGCAGTATTTCGAACACGGCTGGAACGTCGAAGTCGACGAGGAGTACATCCGCGGGTACCACAGGTATTTCCCCCGGCACTCCGGAGTGATCACTGGCGAGTGGTCCCCCCGGTACATGCTCGACGCGTGGACTGCAGAGAGGCTCCACCAAGCGGCGCCCGAGGCTCGGCTGCTCGTCTTGCTCCGGGACCCGATGGAACTGCTTGTGTCGGGGATGCGGATGGCCATCCGTCGCTTTGGCAGTCCACACCCTCGAGTGCTCATGGAGTCAATAGAGAGAGGTCGCTACGCCGAACAGTTGGGCAGGGTCGTCAGGTACTACGACCGGACGCAGATCCTCGTGCTCCAATACGAGCAGTGCGTTCAGAGCCCGGAGGCTGAGTTCGCGCGTACGTTGGAATTCATCGGGGTGGACTCGAGTTTCGTCCCGCCAGACCTCGTGGACCCGGTCAATCGGAGCCGGGGCCCCGAACTGACACTGCCGTCGGACATCATGGCGCTCGCCCTTGACACGTACCGTGCCGACGCCGCAAAGCTCCAAGCAGACTGGCCTGAAATCGACCTCGACCTGTGGAAGAGCCTCCGGTAGCGGAGAGCCCCGCAACGTGGATGCAGGAGCCGGACAAACTCCGCTTCACGTCCCGATTGGGGCTCTGCACCTTCGAGCGGCACATTCGTCCGGCGCCTCAGGCCCTCGGTGTCGTCCCCGCCCCACCTGGACCGCGGTCGAAACAGTGCCCACTGGGAGGCTCCGAGTTCGCCACGGCCGCCGCGCCCAGTAAGAGGTGATGTGGCCCTCGGGCCATGAACGCCGTTGCTGTCGCCTTTGTGGGTGCCAATGATGCCGCCGCTGCATGCGGGTCGGGAGCAACCTGGCGGGGGAGCATGACGACGTGAGGGCGCATCAGGCGCCGTTCCTCGGCGCCAGCAACCGTCGGGAGCAAAAGCGGCGGAGCCACCACCCAACGCCATCCGGGTGACCGTGCGACTGCACGAACTTCTCGTCGCCGACCAGTGGGCCGGCATGGTCGATCGGGACGGGGTCAGCGATCCGAGGTAGATGCCGGACAGACCCCGACACCATGTCGGGTGTTGACCTGGCGGCAGCGAAGGCGTCGTCAGTATTCCCCGATCACTCCGCGGAAGCGTCGTTCGCGCCGGGGGAACCGTCTGCGACGATTGAGCCCACGCGGAGACAGGTCCCCGTGGCCCGCGCTCGCGAGCCCGACGCCCCGGGGACGTAGTGGGCGCCTCTGCGACCTAAGGGTTATGAGGCGGTGCGACGTCTTATCGGCTCGGACACACGGCGCCGAGTCTTTCGGCGCTTCGAGGGTGCCCTTCCTACTGTCGAAGCGTAGGCCGCCGACCGGGCGATCACTCTGCGGGCGTGCGCGCATCTGTAGGCGGGGACTGGCGCGTCGCCGCCGCGGCGATTGATCTCGCCCGTAAGGAGACGATCGGGAGCGCGCGGGAGACTGCCCGAGACCGGGTGAGTCTTGCGCAACGTCAGCGCGGGGACGAATCAATCGGAGCGTGGATGAGCGGACAGAACAACCGGAATACATCGAGGCCATGGGCGCATCCAACCGACGACATCGCCGATGGGCACCACTCGCCAGTCACCCCCATGGCGTCAGTCGGGCGCCGCCCAGCCGCGACGAAGGGGCGGGACCTTTCGGTCCCGCCCCTTCGAAAAGAGGATCTAGTGATCTAGTCCTCGCAGACGGCTTAGCAAGCCCAGAAGGTTGCCGACGTCGAGGTAAGAGAATTGAACAGTGCGGAGCCCCCAGGTGTGGGATCGCAGCTGTTGTCGGGAGTGTTCGACGGCACGCTGTTCGGGTCATTAGGACCGTACTGGTTCGCAACGGGCACCCCCGCAGTGTATCCACTGAAGTCAAGCACGTTGAGCTCGTTGGACGACCACTGGTTCCCGGCAAAGCTGTCGCCGACGGCGGCTCCTGGGTTGGACCCACCGAAGGCGGGCGCTGCGTACGCACCCTCTACCACAGCCCCGGCCTCGTTGCCGGCCGACGTGTTGTCGATGATGCTGTCACCAGTGCTGGAGTAGCCGGCGTCGGGGTAGGCGCAGCTGTTGCCGTACTGGGCTTCGCACTGCGAACCCGGGCCGCCCACAATCATCCCGGCTTGGCCGGCGTCGGTGAGCATGTTGGCGTCGCCTACGCCGACGTTGCCGATGAAGGCGCCGGAGACGCCGGTCAACAGCAGGTCAGCCTGCTTGCTGGTCGAGACGGTGTTCCCGTACACGTCCACTGTGTTGCTCGTGCTGTCGAGCTGGATGCCTTCGCCGTATCCGGGTTCTCCGCCGGACTCACCCTGAGAAGTGGCGCCCGAGACGGTGTTGTTGTCGATAGCCCAGTCGCCGATTGAATTTGCGTTCAACCCGTACGCAGGGACGTTACCGGCGTAGATGTTGACGTCGCTGTCGGACACGGTGTTGCCGGTGACATTGACCGTCCCGGAGTTCAGGATCAGGATGCCGCTGGCCGCGTTGCCCGCACCGCCGCCTCCGGTCCAGGTGTCGTTGGAGACCGTGCTCCCGGTGACGTCGATGACGTTCGCAGCGAAACCCTGGATGCCGTTCTGAGCGATCCCGTTGTTCGGACCGTCACCTTGCACGGTCGAGTTCGTGATCGTGCAGTTGGTGTACGCGTCGTCGCACGTGATGCCGTTCTTGTCGAAGGCAGGGGTGTACGGCTCAAAGTTGACCACTGACCCCGAGGGTGAGTCGCTGCCGGTGGTACCAGTGATGAACAGGACCTTGTTCGTGTCCTTGGTGGCGGTCAGGTTGTACCCGTTCACGATGACCGGACCGGACGTGAAACCGGCAGGGAGCGTGTGGACGGAAAGCTGATCGTTCGAGTAGGTGCCAGCTGGCAGGTCGGCCTTGGTTGTGATGGTCGTCTCCGGGGACAGCTCCGAGACCTTGCTCATGGTCACCGTGGCCGGGTCAGTCGCATCGCTGTTGACGTAGATGCCCTGCCCGCCCTGGCAGCCGAAGTAACTCGACGGCATGTCGATACCGTTGACCGACACTTTGCTGATGGTTCCAGAGGCCTCGTGGTAGTAGATGCCCACATAGTCCTGGCCGCAGCCGTAGCCGTCGGTGTACAAGAAGGAGGACTGGTTGCCGGCGCTGGCGTTGAGCCCGTTGACGCTCAGTTTTTTGAGGGTTACTCCGGTCGTACCCGGTGCCACGTCGACCACGTAGTACTGGGGTTCGGAGCTATCGGTGTCCGAGTCGAACGCCAGCCCACTTGTCGGGGGCTCGATGATGGTGGTCGCCCCGGCGCCCCTGATCTGCACGCCGTCGTTCGCCGGCAGGACGTTCACCTGCCCGACGTAGGTGCCTGCGGCGACACTGATGACGTCGCCCGGGGTATTGCTCAGGCCCTGCTCGAGCAGGGCGCGGTTGATGGTCAGACACGGGTTCGTCGGTGCGGCACATGAGTTACCGGTGTCGTTGCCGGTAGTAGCCACGTACCAGTGGTTGGTGACGGCGGAGGCTGACGTAGCCGTGATGGCCAGGAAGCCTCCTACCATGCTCGCCACGGCCACAGCCATGATGGCTGGGCCTCGTAATCTTGCTTTCATTGGTTTCCCCACTTCCCATTGATGGATGACGGTCGGGCTGTGACGCTGAACTCGATCGCATCGCAAAGCACCCCCGAAAGCAGCGCTCAGCAACCGCCTCTCGTCGCCAACGATCACGAACCTTTTCCCCCTGAAACGGAAGGTAGCATTCCCGATGCGTCGAGGCCAGTGGTTTCAGCCGAAGAGAGGGACCGGGGTCATCGAGGTGAATTTCAGGTAATTCCAGGTAATGGGGAGGTGACATTCACGTGATTCGTCGGCGGATGGAGAGGATTTTTATCTGCGCGCTCACGCTTTTCATGGTGCCGGTCGTTCTGACGGGCTGCACGTCTGGCCACAGCGGCCAACCCAGCACGTCATCGGGCTCGTCTGGGGGCAAGACCGCCAGTACGACACCACCCACCCACTCGTCGTCCACGACCCCCGGAAACGCCGCAACCACCACCACCAGGCCGTCGACGCCGTCCACATCGGCGTCCGGGTCCGGCTCGCACTCGAAGAAACCTTCACCCGGAGTTCCCCCGCTAACCGACCTGGCGCCTTCGGGGGGAGCCCATCCCGATCCGACCCGATGAGCGGTCGATGCTGCGACCAGCAGACGTCACCTCGAGGCCACGGGCCTGCGCACTCTGGTGGGTAGCTCCTTGCGGCTCACGCTCGAGGGCGTGTGTCGTCCCAAGAGCGGCAGAGGCATTCGATCGTTGGAGCGTCAGGTGACGGACTGACACCAACGTGATGGCGGCCATGGTGCGAGCACGCTCGGTCCAGGGACATCGACGCCACCTCGCCAGCGGGAATTTTGTGGAGGCGATGGGACTTGAACCCACGAACCTCTTGACTGCCAGTCAAGCGCTCTACCAGCTGAGCTACGCCCCCAGTGGTGGACGACCACGCTAGCAGTCCAAGGGCCCGACTCTCGTCCGTCCATCACCACTCGGACGAAGGTTCCGGCGTCGTGCCGGCTCACGAAATTCACCCCGTCGGCGCTGCTCAGAAGCGTGGGGACCGTCGCCTACCCTGGTGGCATGGCACGCGCGTACGACGTTGGCGCGGTGGAGCTGAAGTGGCAGCACCGCTGGCTCGACGAGGGCACCTACGAGATCGAGAACGACGACCCGAGGGACAAGTTCTACGCGCTGTGCATGTACCCCTATCCCTCCGGCCCGGCGCACCAGGGCCACGTGCGCAACTACACGTTCGGTGACTTGGTCGTTCGCTTCCAGACGATGCAGGGAAAAGGCGTGCTCAGCCCCATCGGGTTCGACTCCTTCGGCCTCCCGGCCGAGAACGCGGCCATCAAGACGGGGACGCACCCGCGGCTCTTCACCGACGCCCGGATTGCCGAGCTCAAGTCGTCGCTGATCCGCCTGGGTGCCGTCTACGACTGGCGGCGCGAGATACACAGCCATGACCCGGGGTACATCAGGTGGACCCAGCTGATCTTCCTCCGCCTCTGGGACGCGGGTCTGGCCTACCGCGCCATGGCACCGGTCAACTGGTGCCCCGGCTGCCAGACGGTTCTGGCCAATGAGCAGGTTTTACCGGACGGCACGTGCGAGCGCTCCGGCGACCTCGTCGAGAAGCGGAATCTGGAGCAGTGGTTTTTCCGCATTACCCAGTACGCGGACGAGCTGCTCGACGCCATCGACGGGCTGGACTGGCCGGAGCGGGCCAAGGTGATGCAGCGCAACTGGATCGGGCGGTCCGAGGGCGCCGAGTTCGACCTGGCCGTCGAGGGGCGCCCCGGCCTCGGCGTGCGGGTCTTCACGACCCGCCCGGACACCAGTTTCGGGATGACGTACGCCGTGATGGCCCCCGAACATCCTCTGGTCGATGAGCTGACGACAGATGCCCAGCGTGCCGACGTCGAGGAGCTCCGACGCCGCGCCGCGCGGGAGACGGAGATCGAGCGGATGGCCGAGGGCGATGCGACGGCGCTCGACAAGCGTGGCGCGTTCACCGGGACCAACGTCATCAATCCGTTCACCCGCGCCCCTGTGCCGCTCTATATCGCCGACTACGTACTCATGGGGTACGGGACCGGCGCCATCATGGCCGTGCCGGCCGAGGACGAGCGCGACTGGGCCTTCGCCACCGCGTATGGGCTTCCGATCGTCCGCACCGTGCAGCCTCCCGAGGGCTGGGATGAGGATGGCGGCGGCGCCTACACGGGCGACGGGGTGAAGATCAACAGTGGCTTCCTCGACGGCCTGAGCATCGCCCAGGCCAAGTCGCTCGCCATCGACTGGCTCCAAGAGCAGGGGATCGGCGATCGAAAGGTCAACTACAGGCTCCGCGACTGGCTGGTGTCGCGCCAACGGTTCTGGGGTTGTCCCATTCCGGCCGTGTATTGCGACACTGACGGGGTGGTCCCGGTGCCCGAGGACCAGCTACCGATCGTGGCGCCCGACGACGTGGAGTTCCTGCCCACGGGGCAGTCGCCGCTCGCCCTCCACGAGGGGTTCTTGCGGACGACGTGCCCGGTCTGCGGCGGTCCGGCTCGTCGCGAGAGCGACACCATGGACACCTTCGTCGACTCGTCCTGGTACTTCCTGCGTTTCTGCGACCCGTGGAACACGGACCGGCCGTTCGATCCCGGCGCGGCGAGGCATTTCATGCCGGTCGACCAGTACATCGGCGGTATCGAGCACGCCATCTTGCATCTCTTGTACGCGCGCTTCTTCACGCGCGCCCTCATCGACGTGGGTCTTGCGCCAGGGCTCGAACGGGAGCCGTTCAAGCACTACCTGGCCCAGGGCATGATCCGCATGGACGGCACCAAGATGTCGAAGTCCAAGGGCAACTTGATCGCCCCGGAGCACTACTTCGAGACCGTGGGAGCGGACGCCTTGCGCCTCTTCCACCTCTTTGCCGGGCCTCCCTTCGACGACATGGACTGGTCCGAGCAGACCGAACAGGTGATCGAGGGCTGCGGCAAGTTCCTCGACCGCGTGTGGCGAACCTGCTCGTCCCCACCGGAGTTGCGTGAAGGTGACCAGACGCCAGGGGACCGCGCCATGCGCCAGGCGGTGCACCGCAGGATCGCGGAAGTCACAGGCGACATCGAGCGTTGGTCCTACAACACGGCGGTCGCGCACTGCATGGAGCTGCTGAACCACGTGCAGCAATACGCCCGCGGGGACGTGCCGGCGAGCGCGTCATCACCGACCGCCCAGGATGGAAACGGACGCCGCAGCGAGGCGGGCGAGAGCGCGGCACGTGGCCCGCACGAAGAGGTGTGGAACGAAGCGATCGACTCGTTGCTCCTCCTGCTCGCCCCGCTCACGCCGCACGTCACCGCCGAGCTCTGGGAGGCGCGCCACCCCGCCGAGCCCTCCGTCCATCTGCAGCGCTGGCCGGAGGCGGATCCCGAGCTGGTGCGCCAGGACACCGTGACCATGGTGATCCAGGTGAACGGCAAGGTCCGCGATCGGATCGACGTCGATGCGTCGATCTCCGAGGCCGACGCCGAGGCGGCCGCGCTCGGCCTCGGCCAAGGTGAGCGAGGCGCTCAACGGGGCGGCGCCGACGAGGGTCGTCTCCCGGCCGCCGCGACTGGTCAACGTCGTCGTCTGAGGTACGCAATCGGTCGACGACGACGACGACGACGTCGTGGCGTTGGCGCCGAGCCCTCAGTCGTGGAATCCTGCGAGCACGCCCTTCCACGTTTCCGGGTCGATCTTGTAGGGCGCGTAGAAGCTGAAGCGGTCGACAAGACCCTCGAAGCGGGCGCGCACCTCGGCGGCAACACGGTCCAGCGGGCACACGACGGCGAAGGTGTCGAGTATCTCGTCGGTGATCAGGTCGCCCATCTTCACCCACTCGCCGCGCTTGGACAGCGTGTTGAGCTCCGGCTGGAGGTCGCCCCAGCCGTGGAGCTCGAGCACCGGGCGATAGGCGGGCGTCGACGCGTAGAACGCGATTTGCTCGCGCACGGCCGAGGCGGCTGCCTCCGTGCTGGCCTCGTCGGGTCCGGTGACGACGAACCCTGGATACGAGACGGTCAGTTCCGCCCGGGTCTTCCCCGCCTTCGCCGCACCCCGCTCCAGCGCGGGCAAGCTGACCTCACGCAGGTAGCGCTCAGTCGTGAAGCCGTGGACCAAGAAGCCGTCGGCGACCTCGCCGGCCACCTCGGTCATGTGCTGGCCCACGCCGGCGAGCAGCATCTTGGGATTGCCGTACTGGTTCGGTCCCGGATCGAAGAACGGCGTCATCAACGTGTGCGTGTAGAACTCGCCGCGGAAGGCGAGCTTCTCGCCTGTCTCCCACGCCTTCCAGATGGCGCGGATGGCCAGGATGAGCTCGCGCATGCGCGGCGCGGGGTGCGACCACGGCATCGAGAATCGCTTGGTGATGTGCGGCTTGATCTGGCTGCCCATCCCGAGCATGAAGCGGCCCTTGGTCAGCAGCTGCAGGTCATTTGCCACGACGGCGAGCGTCATCGGATTGCGGGCGAACGCCACCGTGATTCCAGTGCCGAATTCGAGCTTCTCCGTGGCACCCGCGCCGATCGCAATCGGCAGGAACGGGTCGTGGTTCGTCTCGGCCGACCAGACGCCGTCGTAGCCGCTGGCCTCTGCCTTGGCAGCTTGTGCAGCGATGCCGGCCGGATCGAACCCGATGCCACCGTCGATCTTCATGCGCGTCCTCTCCCCGGCCTCGAACTTGGGCCGGCTGGGCAGCAGTGCTATTGGTCCTCGCCCCGCAGGAAGCGCTCGAGCTCGGCCGCGATCTCATCGCCCGAGGGCACAGCGTCCACGCCCATCGCGTTGCCCTCCGACGCGTCGATGCTCTCCTCGAGCTTGCGCACCATCGCCTGATGCTCTTCGTTGTCGGCGATGAGCTGGTCGACCTGACGGCGGGAGCTGTCCGCGGCGCTCCGCAGAGCGGAGGAGTCCAGCGAGAGCCCGCCGACAGCGGCGAGGCCCTCGATGAGCGCGGCGCTCGCCTCGGGGAACGGCATCCCGGCCACGTAGTGCGGCACCCGCGCCCACAGGCTGACCGCCGGTGTCCCGGCGGCGCCAAAGGCCAGCTCGAGCGCCGCCATCACGCCGGCAGGCACTTCGAGCTCACCCTGCACGATCCCGACCTGCTCGATGAGATGGGACGACTCCGCCGGCGCCGTCGCCGCCAGCTTGACCGGGCGGGTGTGCGGAGCCGGTGCGGGGAACGCGCCGAGGCCGGCCACCATGCGCACGCGCCACGACCGCGCCAGGCCGACGACGGCGTCCGTGAAGGCGCGCCAGTGGAAATCGGGCTCGGGGCCGACGAGGAAGAGCAGGTCGCGGCCCGACTCGTCCGAACCCTGCCGCACCACCGTGCGCGGCCAGGTGAGCTCGGTCGTGACGCCGTTGACGATGCGCGCGACAGGCCGCCGCGCCCGCTGGTCGAGGAAGTGCTCGCCGTTGAAGGTGACGAGGGGCTCGGTGTGCCCGCTCTGCAACAGCGAGGCGATGGCCGTCGTCGCGCCGAGTCCGGCGTCCACCCAGCCCTCGAGCGACACCACCAGGAGCGGGTCCCGGAGAACCGGCTCGCGATGGACCTCGAAGATCTCAGTCATGCCGCCGGGGCCATCGGGGCTCACGACACGCGCTCGAGGGACTCAGCCGCCATCTCGAAGAGCCAACGAATTTGGGCCGGGAAGCCCTCGACACTGCCTTGGTCACCGGCACCGGCGCCGGCGACGTAGCGGGCGTAGACGCCCTGGAGGATGCAGCCGAGTTTCCAGTACCCGAAGGCGACGTAGTACCCGACGCCAGAGACGTCGAGGTCCGAGACCAAGTCGTAGCGTTCCAGCACCTGGGCGCGGGTGGAGAACCCCGGCGCCGTCGTCGGCGACAGCCCCAGCACCGCCGCCGTGTCGCCGGGGTCGGCCCAATAGACCATGAGCAGGCCCAGGTCGGCCAGCGGATCGCCCAACGTGCAGATCTCCCAATCGAGGATGGCGCGTACGGTGCCGTCGTCGGCGAGCACGACATTGTCCATGCGATAGTCGCCGTGCACGACGGAGGTGCGCTGCTGGATGGGGATGCGCGCGGCGAGTTCGTCGCTGACCTGCTCGACCAGCTCGCCGTTGTCGATGCCTTCGACCTGCATCTGGTCGTATTGCCCGCGCCAACGCTTGAGCTGGCGCTCGATGTAGCCGTCGTGCCGTCCCAGGTCGCTCAGCCCGACCTCCTCGGGGTCCACGGCGTGGAGCGCCGCCAAGGTGTCGGCCATGTGGTCGCCCACGACACCGCGCGTCGACTGGTCGAATGCCTCCTCGGCTTGCAGGGCGGTGCGCAGGATGTGGCCCTCGACGAACTCCATGACGTAGAAGGGCCGTTCGTTCACGGCCTCGTCGCTGCAAAGGCCGACGGTGACGGGGACCGGGATGCCCGCCGGTCCGAGGGAGTGCATGAGCCGGTACTCGCGCGACATGTCGTGCGCGGTCGGGAGCACATGATGGAGGGGCGGGCGGCGCAGGGCCCAGGCGCGCCCCGCCGCGTCCTCGACTCTGAACGTCAGGTTGGAGCGGCCGCCAGCGATCAGCGAGAAGGTGAGCGGCGGCGTGATCTCGGGCACGTTGCTGACCATCCACTCGGTCACGTTGGCCTGGTGGATCCCCTCTGGTGCTGCTGACACGGAATCCGACGCTAATCGGTGCCGCGCGACCCGGACTGACGCCCGGCGGATGGGCTGGTGCCGCCCCATGCGCTGCAGTACCTCCGGGTCACATGCCGGCTCGAGACGCTCGCCCGGCGACCGCCACGTCGGCCGGAGGCGGCGTCGCAACCGGTAGCGTCGGTGCAATGGACGTCACCGACCAGACCTTCCAGGCCGACGTGCTGGAACGAAGCAACACCGTGCCTGTTGTCGTCGACCTGTGGGCTCCGTGGTGTGGGCCGTGCAAGACGCTGGGCCCCATGCTCGAGGCCGCCGTGAAGGAGACGGACGGAGCGGTGGAGCTGGCCAAGGTCAACGTCGACGAGAACCCGCGCGTGGCCTCCCAGTTCCAGGTGCAGTCCATCCCCGCCGTGTACGCCGTCAAGGACGGCCAGGTGGTGGACGGGTTCATCGGCGCGGTGCCCGAGTTGGAGGTGACGGCGTTCATCCAGCGCCTCGCTCCGGCCCCGAGCGAGGCGGACATGCTCGCCCTGGCCGGCGACGAGGCCTCGTTGCGCCGGGCGCTCGAGCTCGAGCCGGATCACGCGGACGCCACGGCTGCCCTGGCGCGCATCCTGATCGATCGCGGTGACGCACCCGAAGCGCTGGCATTGCTGCAGCGCGTGCCCGAGTCGGAGATCACTCGAGCCCTCGCCGCAGAGGCGCGCCTCCTCGAGGCGGGCGTGGACGTGGCCGGAACCGACCGGGCCGAGATCGAGGCGAAGCTCAACGAGTTGCTCGAACGGGTGCGAAGCGACGAGGCCGCCCGCCAGGAGTACGTGGACTTGCTCGAAGCGATGGGTCCCGAGGACCCGCGTCGGAACGAATATCGCCGGGCACTGGCGACGCGGCTGTTCTGAGGGTGAGCTGATGGCGGCGCCGGCCAGCGTCGTGCCGGCCCCAACGCTCGATCTGGGTGGGCGCCGCTACGACCTCACGCACCGTGCGCTGGTCATGGGGATCCTCAACCGCACGCCGGACTCCTTCTACGACAAAGGAGCCACCTACGAGCTCGACAAGCTCTACGCCCGCGCCGAGCAGCTGGTCGCCGACGGCGCTGACATTCTTGACATCGGTGGAGTCAAGGCGGGCCCTGGCCCCGAGGTCACCGAGTCTGAAGAGCTCGATCGCGTCGTGCCCGTCGTGACTGGGCTCACGGCGCGCTTCGACACCCCCGTCTCGGTCGACACGTGGCGCGCCTCGGTTGCCCGCGCCTCGTACCGCGAGGGTGCCGTGATGGGCAACGACATCAGTGGGCTGGCCGACCCCGACTACGCGGTGGCCGCCGCCGAGCACGGCGCGGCCGTCGTGGTGACGCACATCCGACTGGCGCCGCGAGTGGCAGACCCGGATCCGCACTACGACGACGTCGTGCGCGACGTGTCCCGTTTCCTCCTTGCCCGTGCCGCCCGCGCTCGGGACGCCGGCATCCCGCCCGAGCGCATCGTGCTCGATGCCGGTCTCGACCTCGGGAAGACGGCCGAGCAGTCGCTCACCTTGTTCCGCGCGTCACCGGCTCTGGCGTCACTGGGCCACCCCCTGCTGTTGTCCGCCTCCAACAAGACGTTTCTCGGCAAGGTGCTTGACCTGGAGCTGACCGAGCGACGCGAGGCTTCCATCGGCGCGGCGGCACTGGGCATCGCCTGGGGTTGCCGCATCGTGCGGGTGCACGACGTCAAGGGCACCGCCCGAGCCCGCGATGCACTCGCCGCAGTGAGCGAGGCCGAATGACTTCCCGCTCCCTCTCGTCCTACCTCGTGAAGGGCGACGACGCATCGCTCGTCGCCCAGGAAGTGCGGACGTTGCTCGACGACGTGGTGGGCGAACGCGAGCACGCGCTCGTCGTCGAGGAGCTCGGAGGAGGGGCGGGGGAGGAGCTCGACGTGGGTGCCGTGGTCGACGCCTGCCTGACCCCACCCTTCCTCATCGATCGCCGCGTGGTCGTGGTTCGCGACGCGGGCCGTCTGTTGACCGCTGACGTGCCGCGCCTCGTCGAGGTCGTGCGGGAGCCGCTCGACAGCACGGTGTTGATCCTCGTGGGCGGGGGCGGCGTGATCCCGGCACCGCTCGTCAAGGCGATCAAGGAGTTCGGCCAGATCATCGAAGTGACCACGAGCAAGGCTGGGGAACGCAAGGCGTGGCTGCACGACCACCTGCGCGGGGCACCGGTGAAGCTCGATGCGGGCGCCGTCGACCTGTTGACCCGCCACGTGGGCGAGGACCTCGGGCGGGTCGAGGGGTTGCTCGGGGCCGTGAGCGCCGCCTACGGCGAAGGGGCACGGATATCCGCCGACGACCTGGCGCCGTATCTCGGCGAAGCCGGCAACCTTCCGCGCTACGAACTCACCGACGCCATCGACAAGGGGGACCCAGGGCGAGCACTCGTCGTGCTGCACCGCTTGCTCGACGCAGGGGGGCTGGCACCCATGCAGGTCATGGCGACGCTGCACGGTCACTTCGCCAACATGCTCGCCCTCGACGGCAACGACATTGCGGGCGAGCGCGACGCCGCAGCCGTGCTGGGGACTCCGCCCTTCGTGGCCAAGAAGGCGCTCGAGCAGTCCCGCCGCCTCGGCAGTGCCAAGATCGGCGAGGCGATCAACCTGATCGCCGCGGCCGATCTCGACGTGCGCGGCGTGAGCGGACTCGACCCCGAGCTCGTCGTCGAGATCCTGGTGGCCCGGTTGGCCCGCCAGACCCGGCCCGCCCGCGGCGCCCGGCCCAAAGTGACGGCACGCCGCTAGCGAGCTCCCCGCAGACAAGGTGGCCTTGCTGAGTCAGGGCAGCTGAGTCAGGGCAGCTGAGTCGGGGCAGCTGAGTCAGGGCAGGGGGGACGAGAACCACCAGCGGTGGTTCTCGAGGTCGCGGGCCCCGTATTCGCGCAGGCCATAGTCCTGGTCGGTCGGCTCGCCGTCGATGCGGGCACCCGCGGCCTTCGCCCGAGCGAAGTGGGCGTCGACGTCGGGGACGATGACCGAGAGCCCCCCGTGCGAAGCCGCGGCGAGCCGGGGCGAGACCATCGCGTGTTCGGCAGTGACCCGGTGCAGCCAGATCACCGCGTCGTCCATGCGGACCTCACCGTGCACGACGGTGTCGTCCTCATCGCGGTGCAGCCCGCCCGAGGTCAAGCCGAACGTCGAGACGAGGTAGTCGTGGGCCGCCTCGATGTCCTCGTAGACGAGGATCGGGACGACGGTGCCCCGCCCGACGTCGGGGCTCGCGTCGTTGTCGGGTTGGCCGACAACGCCAGTGGTGTGATCGGTCGAGGCCATGTCTGCACTATGCAGGAACGGCCGGGTCCTCGTCTTGGACAAACCTGACTTCCGGAACGGCCGCGGCGTCGGCCGCGTAGGTGCGTGGCGTGATGCCGGCGAGCGCCGCGAAGTCGCGGGTCAAGTGCGACTGGTCGTAGTACCCGGCGTCCAAGGCGACGTCCGCGAGCGTGTGGTCCCGATCGGGTGTGCTGAGGAGCGCGGTTGCCCGCTCGAAACGCAAGAGCCGCGCGTACGCCTTCGGCGGCAGGCCAAACTGGCGGCGGAAACGCTCGGTCACGTGGCGCCGGCTCCAACCGGTCTCGTCCATGAGCGGCTCGACCCTGGCCCGGCCCTGCGACGCGACGAGCCGGTGCTCCAGCCACGCCACCTCGGGGGAGAGCGTGTGCATGCTCACCGAACCCAGTGCCTCGTCGAGCACTGCAAGACGTTCGTCCCAGCCGCGTGCGTCGGCCACCTGTTCAACCATGCGCCCGCCGCGATCACCGAGCGCCTCGTCGAGTGGCACGGCCACATCGTTGAATTGCGCGACGTCGCCGAAGAGGGCCAGTGCCCCGCCCGGGCTGAGCTCGACCTGGACACCGAGCTGATGACCGCCGATGCCGGTGAGGCTCGGGCGCAATTGGCTCCCCACGACGAACGCACCCATGGTGCGCACGGGGCTGTCCAACTCGGCATCGAACACCTCGATGGCGTCCCCGAAGCCGAGGATCAACGCCACGCCGCGGCGCGCCATCTCACGTCGGTAGAAGCAGCCTCCGGCCCACTCCTCGTACCCGACGTAGTGGCGCACGAGGTCGGCGCTCGCACCGCCGCCGGCGCGCTGCGCCGTCTCGTGGACGCCCCGCTCGGACTCCCGGCGGCTGAGGACGAGTCCGTCCGCCACGACCGCAAGCTTCCCACGTTCCAGTGACGTCCGAGCACCCCGGTGCTGGACTGGGCGCATGCTCGAAACGCCCGACGAACTCGACCAGCTCCAGGCTTTGCTCGACCGATCGATGGCGGCGGCCGGACGACACCTGCGCGACATCATCGCCAGTGAGCGCCGCCTTGACGCGCGCCAACTGGTGGCACAGCTCCGCGGCATGCGACTGCTCGTGCTGGCCACGGCAACAGCTGACGGGCGCCCGCTGACAGCGCCGGTCGACGGGTACTTCCTCCACGGCAGCTTTTGGTTCAGCATCGGCACTGCCGCGGTGCGGGCACGTCACATCGGCCGCGGGACCCACGTGAGTGCCACGCACCTGCCCGACGAGTCACTCGCGGTGACCGTGCACGGCACGGCCGAGTCCTATCCGATCCGCTCGGACGAATGCGCCGACCTGCGGAGGGCCATGCTCGACCACTACGTGCCGATCCAGGGGCCTTCTTTCGCGCAGTGGCTGGACGAGGTGCAGGCGCTCGGGGCACGCCTCGTCCCCGAGAAGATGTTCACCTTCCACATGGCGGAAGCGGGCCGCTGACCGCCCGGGCCAGCCGAAGGTTCGGGCCGGGCGAAGCGTCGGGCCCGGTCGGGCCGGACGTCGGGGCGCTACTCGGCGGCGGCTTGGATGGCGTTGACGCGCCGCACCAGGCGCGACTTGTGGTTCGCCGCCGTGTTCTTGTGGATCACGCCCTGCGCCGCGGCCTTGTCGATCCGCTTGATGGCCAACCGCAGCGACTCCACGCTGTCCTCGCCACCGTTCTCAGCGGCGACGACGGCGTTCTTGGAGCGCGTGCGCATCTCGGCGCGGACCGACTTGTTGCGCAGCCGGCGCTTCTCGTTCTGGCGGTTCCGCTTGATCTGGCTCTTGATGTTGGCCACGTGTCGATCCTCAGGGTTTCAAAAGGGTCCGGCGGCGGGACGAAAGCCCACCGGGGCGAGGGAAAACTGTAGCAGGTGGCGAGCAGGACCTGACCGGCGGAACCACGCACCGGCACGAGCGCCGACGGAACGGCGGACAAGGCCGGGGACCAGGAGGCGGCGTCAATGTCCCAGGCCAGGCGACCGGGAACGGGGGGCAGGACCGGTACGATCGACAGGCCGTGCCCCCTCCCGCAAGAGCCAGTGGACCCGTTGCGGTCGAGCGCATCCGCAACTTCTCCATCATCAGCCATGTCGACCACGGCAAGTCGACGCTCTCTGACCGCATCCTCGAGATCACCGGTGCCGTCGACCCCCGCCTCATGCGTGAGCAGTACCTCGACTCCATGGACATCGAGCGGGAGCGGGGCATCACCATCAAGGCGCAGAACGTCCGCGTCGAGTACGCCGGGCACATCCTCCACCTGATCGACACGCCCGGCCACGTCGACTTCGGCTACGAGGTGTCCCGGTCGCTGGCCGCCTGCGAGGGGGCGGTGCTGCTGGTGGACGCGTCGCAGGGGATCCAGGCGCAGACGCTCGCCAACAGCTACCAGGCCATCGAGAACGACCTCGAGATCGTCCCCGTCCTGAACAAGATCGACCTGCCGGCGGCCGACCCGGTGCGGAGCGCGCTCGAGATCGAGCACGTGCTCGGGTTGCCCGCCGAGGACATCTTGCACATCTCGGCCAAGACGGGTCAGGGGGTGCGCGAGCTGCTCGACGCCATCATCGCCCGGATCCCGCCACCGACCGGCGACCCGGAGGCGCCGCTGCGCGCCCTCATCTTCGACTCTTCCTACGACCAGTACCGCGGGGTCGTCAGTTCCATTCGCATCGTCGACGGCACGCTGCACACGGGCGCGCGGTTGCGCTTCATGCAGGCCAACGCGGTGCACGACATCGAGGAGGTCGGTGTCCGCACGCCCGACGCCGTGCCGGTCGATCACCTCGGCCCCGGCGAGGTCGGCTACCTCATCGCCGGGATCAAGGACGTGGGTGAGGCGCGATCCGGTGAGACGGTCACGACCGCGCTGCACGGCGCCGAGACCGCGCTCGCCGGCTACCGGGATCCCAAGCCCATGGTCTTCTGCGGGCTCTATCCCGTCGACGGCGACGAGCTGCCCGACCTGCGCGACGCCCTCGACCGCCTGAAGCTCAACGACGCCAGCTTCACCTTCGAGCCCGAGTCCTCCCACGCGCTCGGCATCGGCTTTCGCTGCGGGTTCCTCGGTCTGCTGCACATGGAGATCATCCGGGAGCGCCTCGAGCGTGAGTTCGACCTCTCGCTCATCGCCACCGCACCCAGCGTCGAGTACCGGGCCTTTCTCACCGACGGCACCGAGCTCGACATCGACAACCCGACGGAGCTGCCCGACGCGACCCGACTCGACCACATCGACGAGCCGATGCTGTCCGCGACGATCATCACCCCCAGTGAGTACACCGGCACCGTCATGGAGCTGTGCCAGAGCCGGCGCGGCGAGATGACCCGCATGGAGTACCTCTCGCCCGAGCGGGTCGAACTCGTCTACACGTTGCCCCTCGCCGAGGTGGTCATCGACTTCTTCGACCAACTGAAGAGCCGCACCAGGGGCTACGCCAGCCTGGACTACGAGCCCGAGGACTACGCAACCGGGAACCTCGTGCGGGTGGACATCCTGATCAACCACACGCCGGTCGACGCGTTCTCGACCATCGTGCACCGGGGGAGCGCCGACACCTACGGGCGCAAGATGGCAGAGAAGCTGCGCGAGCTGATCCCGCGCCAGCTCTTCGACGTCCCCATTCAAGCGGCCATCGGGGGCCGCATCGTGGCCCGCGAGACGGTCAAGGCCAAGCGCAAGGACGTGCTGGCCAAGTGCTACGGCGGCGACATCACCCGCAAGCGCAAGCTGCTCGAGAAGCAGAAGGAAGGCAAGAAGCGCATGAAGACCATCGGGCGGGTCGACGTGCCCCAGGAAGCCTTCATCTCCGCGCTGCGCCTGGGCGACGACTGAGAGTGCTGCGACGGCCGCGGGCGCGTTGCGCGCCGCCAGAGCCGGGTCGCCCGACCGGCCCCGGGCGCGCGTCGGGCCTGGCTGGTCGGTTGTCGGTCCGCCATACGGGTGGGTCATCGGCACTGTCAGGTGGGTCGGCTCTGGCACTCGGTAAACTTGAGTGCCAGGCACCCTCATGACCCCGCACTCCGACGATCCGTCCGCCCCCGACGCCGCCGGGGACGACCGCGCCCTGAACCCGCGCCGGGCGGCCATCTTGGAGGCTGTCGTCACCGAATACATCGGGACCGCGGAGCCCGTCGGCTCCTCCCACGTGGCGCACGCGCCCGGGGTCCAGGTCTCCTCGGCCACCGTCCGGTCGGAGATGGTGGCGCTCGAGCACGAGGGGTACCTCACGCAACCCCATACGAGCGCCGGCCGCATCCCGACCGACAAGGGCTACCGCTTCTTCGTCGACCACCTCACCGCCCCGGGCGTGCTCGGCCCCGGCCAGCGCCGCCAGGTGTCCCAGTTCTTCGCGCAAGTGCACGGGGAGATGGAGACCGTGCTCGAGCAGGCGAGCGGGCTGCTCTCGGAGCTGACGTCGTACGCCTCGGTCGTGGTCGGGCCGTCGCACGACACGGCCACCATCCGTTCGGTGCAACTGGTCAGGCTCTCGCCGCAGCACGCATTGCTCGTCGTCGTCCTGTCCGACGGCGCGGTGGAGAAGCGGACGATGGAGCTCGAGGGCGAGATGTCGGACGACGTGCTCGCCCAGACCGGCGCGCTGTTGTCCGCCCATCTCGTCGGGCGCACCCTCTCGGAGCGCTGGCACGTCCCCGCCAGCGGATCGGCCCCGGTCGACCGTCTCGTGCGGGCGGCCCACACGGCCTTCGACGACCTGGGAGGCGCGATGGACGCCGACCAGGTGTTCGTCGGCGGCCCGGCCCGCCTGGCCGAGTCCTTCGACGCCGTCGAGACAGTTCGCTCCGTCCTCGCCATCCTCGAGCAGCAGTTGGTCGTCGTGACGCTACTGCGCGACGTCCTCGACCGCGGGCTCTCGGTCGCCATCGGCGCCGAGCACGGGTTCGAGCCGCTGTCGTCGTGTGCCGTCGTGGTGGCGCCCGTCATCGTCGAGGGCCAGAGCCTGGGTGCCGTCGGACTGCTCGGGCCGACTCGCATGGATTATCCGCGCGCCATGGCCGCCGCCCACGTCGTGGGTGAGCGGTTGGGTGAGCGCATGGGGGGACACGATGGCCGTCACTGACGGGTTGGGCGACCTCTACGAACTCCTCGGCGTCCGGCGCGACGCATCCGACGACGAGATCAAACGCGCGTACCGGGCCCGCGCCCGCGAGCTGCATCCCGACACCAACCAGGGCGACGCCGTCGCCGAGGCGCGCTTCAAGGAGGTCACGGTCGCCTACGAGGTCCTGCGTGACCCCGAGCGCCGGGCCCGCTACGACCGCTACGGGGCCGAAGGCGTCTTCGGTCCCCAGGCTCCGGGCATGGGCGGCTTCAATTTCGAAGGCGGCCTGGGCGACATCTTCGAGGCGTTCTTCGGGCAGATGGCCGGCGGCGGCGGCCGGCGTCGCGGCCCCCAAGCCGGGGCCGATGCCGAGGTGCGCATCGAGCTGGCGTTCGCGGAGGCTGTCTTCGGCAGCCGCAAGGAGATCTCGGTACGCCTGCCGACGACCTGTGTCTCGTGCGCCGGCCGCGGGACCGCCCCGGGCACTGAGCCCATGACATGCGTCGACTGCCAGGGCACGGGCGAGCTGCGCAAGGTGCGCCAATCGCTCCTCGGTCAGGTCGTGACGAGCGTGGCGTGCGCGCGCTGCAGCGGGACCGGCGAGATGATCCCGCACCCGTGCGCCGAGTGCCGCGGCGAGGGGCGCCGCATCGATGACAACACCTTCACCGTCGAGGTGCCGGCCGGCGTGGAGGACGGTTCCACCTTGCGGCTGGCCGACCGCGGTGCGGCCGGCCAGCGCGGCGGCGCCAGCGGCTCGCTGTTCGTGCACCTCGCGGTCAGCCCGGACGAGCGCTTCGAGCGCCGCGGCGACAACCTGCACACGACGGTGACCGTCGGCGTCGCCCAGGCGGTGCTCGGCACCCAAGCCGACGTCGAATCGCTGGACGGACCCCAGCCGGTGACCGTCAGCCCGGGGACGCAGCACGGCCACATCGAGCGGATCAAGGGCCTCGGGGTCCCGCACCTCCGCGGCCGGGGCCGCGGCGACCTCTTCGTGCACGTGCTGGTGGCCACGCCGACCACCCTCACTGCCGAACAGGACGAGCTCCTGCGGCAGTTCGCCGCATCGCGCGGAGAGGACGTCTCTCCTCCAGGCAGCGGCGGCGGCGGTGAGGGTGTGTTCTCCCGCCTGCGCTCGGCGTTTGGCTAGTCCCGCCGCCCACGCCGCCTACGCCGCCATCGCCGTGCGCGCCGCGGCGGCAGCCCAGGTGTTCGTCGATGACCCGGCGCACCCGATCCTGGCGGCGGACGATGCCCACCACCTCGGCCGGGTGCTGCGTCTGCGCGGCGGGGAAGAGGTCGTGGTCTCCGACGGGCAGGGCCGGTGGGCCCGGACCCGCTGGCGCGGCCACACCGGCGGCAGCACCGACGACGGCGCCGGCCTCGAGCCGATACGCGACGGCGTAGGGCCCGGTGGTGACGGCACGGTGCAGACCGAGGCGCGGGCGGAGCCGCTCTTGACGGTGGCCTTCGCGCCGGTCAAAGGGGAGCGGCCCGAATGGGTGGTGCAGAAGCTGACCGAGCTGGGCATCGACCGGATCGTGCCGTTGCGCAGCGAGCGCAGCGTGGTGCGGTGGAGCGGTGCGCGGGGCCGGACCGCGGTCGAGCGGCTGCGCCGCGTGGCGCGGGAGGCGGCGGCGCAGTGCCGGCGGGTCTGGTTGCCCGACGTCGCCGAGACGATCGGCTTCGACGAGCTGCCTACGCTGGGCGACGCGGGCGAGGTGGTGCTCGCCCAGCTCAGCGGCGACCGCCCGTCGGCGGCTCAGCGCGTGGTGGCCGTCGGGCCCGAGGGCGGGTGGAGCGTGACCGAGCTCGACGCAGGGTTGCCGACGGTCGGCTTCGGCCTCAGCGTCTTGCGCGCCGAGACGGCGGCTGTCACCGCCGGTGCGCTGCTGGCGTCCCTGCGTACCGGCACCGTGGCCCAGGCCGAAGCCGAGGCGGGGGCCGCGGCCCGGCCGCAGCGATGAGGGCACAATGGTCACGAGGCCGGCCCGGTGGCCGGTATGTTCGAGGCGGTGATCAGGCTGCGGCACGAGGGCGGCGAGCTCAGGGCATGACCGCACGACAGCTATGACAGAAACGAGCGATTGCCTGTTCTGCAGGATCGTGGCCGGCGAGATCCCGTCCGAGACGGTGTACGAGACCGAGACGACGCTCGCCTTCAAGGACATCCACCCGGCGGCACCCCTGCACGTGCTGGTGGTGCCGCGCCGGCACATCGAGGACGCGTCCACCGTGACCGCCGAGGACGGACCCGTGCTCGCCGACATGCTGCTGAGCGCCCGGGCCGTGGCCGACGCCGCCGGCCTGGCCACACCCGAGCGCGGTTACCGGCTGATCTTCAACATCGGTCCCGACTCCATGAACTCGGTGCCGCACCTGCACATGCACGTGCTGGGCGGCGAGCCGCTGCAGGGGCACTTCGGTATCGCATGACCGCGTCGTGACCACGACCTTCGCGCGCCGAGTGCTTCGTTCCCGGCAACCACCTGATGGCCGGGCTGCTCGGGACCCGCGACGAGCACCTGCGCCAGATCGAGGAGGCGTTCCCGGACGAGCAGATCGTGGTCCAGGGCAATCGGATCTCGGCGGAGGGGCCGGCCGCCGAGGTGGTCGTCCGCCTCTTCGACGAGCTCATCTTCATGCTGCAAGCGGGCAAGAACCTGGACTCGTCGATGCTGGCGCGCACGATCGACATGGTGCGCGAGGACATCCGCCCGAGCGAGGTGTTGCGCTCCGAGGTGGTCCGGGGCGCCGGCGGCAAGACCGTCCGCCCCAACACGGCCGGGCAGAAGCGCTACGTGGACGCCATCTCGCAGAACATCATCACCTTCGGCATCGGGCCTGCCGGTACCGGCAAGTCGTACCTGGCCGTCGCCCAGGCCGTGCACTCCCTCCAGTCGCGCCAGGTCTCGCGCATCATCTTGACCCGGCCCGCCGTCGAGGCCGGCGAGCGACTCGGCTTCCTGCCCGGTGACCTGATGGCCAAGGTCGATCCCTATCTGCGCCCGCTCTACGACGCGCTCGTACGATCTCCTCGAGCCCGAGGGCGCGCAGCGCCTGCTCGACCGGGGCACCATCGAGGTCGCGCCGCTGGCGTTCATGCGCGGCCGCACACTCAACAGTTCGTTCATCATCCTCGACGAAGCCCAGAACACCACGCCCGAGCAGATGAAGATGTTCCTCACCCGGATCGGCTTCGGCTCCAAGTGCGTCGTGACGGGTGACGTCACCCAGATCGACGTGCCGGGCGGCCGTTCCGGCCTCGTTGGTCTCGAACCGGTGCTCGGCGGCATCGACGACATCGCGTTCGTGCACCTGAGCCGACGGGACGTGGTGCGCCACAAGATCGTGGCCGACATCGTGGACGCCTACGAGGTGTCAGAAGGGCGGACGGGTCACACCCAGTGACCATCGACGTCTTCGCCGCAGATGAGCAGCAGGCTCATCCGATGGACGTGGCCCGCTGGGCCGAGCTGGCGCGCCAGGTGCTGGCCGCCCGCGGCATCAAGGGCGAGACCGAGGTGTCGCTGCTCTTCGTCGACGAGGCGGCCATCGCCTCGCTGAACGAGACGTTCCTCGGGAAGAGCGGTCCCACCGACGTGCTCTCCTTTCCCATCGAAGACGAGCCGGGGCCGACCGGGCGCTCGCCCGACCTGGGCGGGAGTGGTCCGGGGACGTCACCGGAAGAGGGCGTGCTCTCGCTGCTCGGCGACGTCGTCATCTGCCCGGCCGTGGCCAGCCGCAACGCGGCGGCGCACGACGTCAGCCTCGATGACGAGGTGGCACTGCTGGTCGTCCACGGCCTGCTCCACCTGCTCGGGATGGACCACGTGAAGGACGCCGAGGCCGAGCGGATGGAGGCCCTCGAGCAGCAACTGCTGCAGCGCTTCTATCGGGTGAGCCAGGGGACGTGAGGTCGTGCGGGTCGTGCGGTCGTGCGGTCGTGAGGTCGTGAGGTCGTGAGCAGCACCGCGCTGTTGGCGGCGTCGGGCTTTCACGCCGAGGACGCCATCCTCGTCGTCGTGATCGTCGTGCTACTGGCGGGCTCGGGGGTCCTGGCGATGGCCGAGACCAGCTTGGTCCGGATGACCAGGATCAAGGCCAAGGCCCTGGTGGACGAGAAGAAGCGTGGCGCCCGGCAACTGGCCCGCCTCATCGAGAACCCGGCCCGGTTCCTCAATCCCATCCTGCTGTTGGTGCTCATCTGCCAGCTGGTGTCGGCCACGCTCGTCGGCATCGTCGCCGAGCACCTCTTCGGCGGGCTCGGGGTCGTGCTCGGCATCGTGTTCGAAGTCGTCGTCATCTTCGTCTTCTTCGAGGCGGTCCCCAAGAACTGGGCCGTGCAGCACGCTGATCGCGCTGCGTTGCTCAGCGCACCCATCGTGAACGCGCTCATCCGCTTCCCGCCGATCCGCTGGCTCTCGACCCTCCTCATCGGCCTGGCCAACCTGATCATCGGCGTCGGCGGCGAGGGCCAGGAAAGCATGCATGAGTCCTACATCACCGACTCCGAATTGAAGGCCATGGCGGACGTCGCCCACGAGGAGAACGTGATCGAGCACGACGAGCGCTCCTTCATCCACTCCGTCATCGACTTCGGCGACACCGTGGCGCGCGAGGTGATGACGCCGCGCACCGACATGGTGACGGTCGAAGGGGATGCCACGGTGCGCGACGCGCTCGAAGCGGCACTCGGGGCCGGCTACAGCCGCATCCCGGTGGAGAAGGACGGGATCGACGACATCGTGGGTATCGCCTATACCAAAGACCTCGTACGTGCCGAGCGCGTGGGGAAGGCCGCCCAGTCGGTGCGTGACAGCATGAGACCGGCCAAGTTCATCCCCGAGTCCAAGGACGCATCCGACCTCCTGCGCGAGATGCAGGAGGAGAAGTTCCACATGGCGATCGTCATCGACGAGTACGGCGGCACCGCCGGCCTGATCACGCTCGAGGACCTGCTCGAGGAGCTGGTGGGCGACATCGTCGACGAGTTCGACGTCGAGGAGCCGACCGTCGAGCGCTGCAACGACGGCTCGGTGCTCGTGAGTGCCGTGTACTCGGTGGACGACGCGGACGAGCTCCTCGGCGCCGAGCTGCCGCACGGGACCTGGGACACCGTCGGTGGACTGATGCTCGACCTCGTCGGGCGGGTGCCCGACAACGGGGACTCGGTCGAGGTGGACGGGTTCCGCCTGACAGCCGTCGACGTGCGGGGCCGGCGCATCGGCCGGGTCCGCATTGAGCGAACCGGTTCCGCCGAGGACGGCGAGGAGCACGGCCGCGGCGAGCAGGACACCCGCGTCGGCCGCACCGGAGACGCCTCGCGTAACGGGAGCTAGGACGCGTGCGCTCGGGCTTCGTGGCCGTGGTGGGCCGCCCGAATGTCGGCAAGTCGACGCTGGTGAACACGATGGTCGGCACCAAGGTGGCCATCACGTCGTCCCGGCCCAACACGACGCGGCACCGCATCCTCGGGGTGCTGCACGACGAGGATGCCGACGCGCAGGTGGTGTTCGTCGACACACCGGGGATCCACAAGCCCCGCAGCACGCTCGGGTCCCGGCTCAACGCGACCGCCACCGACGCCCTGCTCGACGTCGACGTCATCATGGCGGTCGTGGACGCGACCGGGGCCATCGGTCCGGGGGACCGCACGGTGCTGGCGCGAGCGGTCCAGCAGGTCCAACGTGAGCAACGTGAGCAGCAGGGGCAGGAGGACGAGCAGGACGACCCCCCGCCCCGGCTCGTCGTCGTCGTGAACAAGATCGACCGTGCCGGTCCGAGCAGGCTGCTCGAACGCCTGACCGAGGCCAAGGAGGCGCTCGACGCGCTGGGCGAGCTCCCCGAGGTCGAGTACTTCCCGGTGTCGGCGCGGACCGGCCAGGGCGTCGGCGACCTGACGGCGTATCTGATCCGCGCCCTCGAGGAGGGGCCGCCGTTCTTCCCGCCCGACGTGGTGACCGACACGCCGGAGGCACTCTGGATCGCCGAGCTGGTCCGCGAGCAACTGCTGGCCAAGACCCGCGAAGAGCTGCCACACGCCATCACCTGCCGGGTGACCGAGTGGGAAGGACCGCTCATCCGCGTCGAGGTGATCGTCGAGCGCGACTCGCAGAAGGCCATCGTCATCGGCAAGCGAGGCGAGGTGCTCAAGGCCGTCGGCATCGCCGTGCGCGAGGCACTCCCCGAGGGGACCTACCTCGACCTGCACGTGAAGGTGGAGCGGCGCTGGCAGAACCGTGACGAGATGCTCGACCGGCTCGGCTACTGAGCCTCGAGCGCGCGCCGCAAGAAGGACTCGACCTCGGACCGGTCCACCGAGCGGCGCATCGGCGGCAGCATCGAGAGCAACACACCGCGGTACGACGCGGTGGCCAGCCGGGGGTCGAGCACCGCGACGACGCCACGGTCCTCGGCCGTGCGGATGAGGCGTCCGGAGCCCTGGGCGAGCAACGTGGCGGCGCGCGGGAGGTCGACCAGCCGGAACGAGGCACCCGCACCGACCCGGTCGCGACGCGCCTGCAGCAGGGGGTCGTCGGGCCGGGGGAACGGGAGCCGGTCGATCGTGACGAGCGAGAGGGCACGCCCCGGGACGTCCACGCCCTGCCAGAAGCCGAGCGTCGCGAACAGGCATGACGTCTCGTCTCCGCGAACTCCTCGAGGAGGCGGCCCTTGGGCAGATCGCCTTGGCGGAGGAGCGTGAACGGGAGCTCGGGCGCCAGCGCATCAGCGGCGGCCTCCGTGGCGCGCCGGCTCGTGAAGAGGGCCAGGGTGCGCCCGCCCGCTGCCTCGAGCAGGAGGGCGAGCTCCTCGTGCAGCGCCTCCTCCGCGCCCTCCTTGCGCCGGTCGGGGAGATGCCGCGCCACGTAGAGCAGCGCGTGCGAGCGGTAATCGAAGGGACTGCCGACGTTCAGCTCCTCGCTCGGGAAGCTCTCGAGCCCGACGCGCTCGACGATGCCGGGCGGGATGGTCGCGCTCGTCAACACGGAGGTGACCTCGCCCCACAGCATCCCGGCGAGCACGGGGCCGACGTCGATGGGGGAGAGCCGGAGTCGGACGTTGCGCCGGGTGCCGTCGACCCAGGCCACCTCGCCGTCGGTCCGCGTGACCAGCCGATGCAGGTCCTCCGCCAGGTGCGCGGCAGCTTGCAGCGTCCGGGTCTTGCGGCTCGAGCGGTCGGGGTCGCTCTCGCCGCCCGAGCCGCCGTCGTCGGGCAGGAACGAGCGCTGCGCGCCGCCGCGGCGTAACGCGTCGATCACCCGGCGAGTCAGCTCCGAGGCTCGACTGAGCAGCTCGGCCAGCTCGGCGTCCGCGGCCGCCACCCGTCGCCCCTCGTCGTGCAGCACGCGTGTCCCCACCCGGTCGGCGAGCAGGACGGCCAGCTGGTCCCCGGCCCGCGCGAGCGTCTCGAGCTGCTCGGCGTCGCGTTGCTCCACCAGGGAGCGGGCCGCGGTCACGAGCGAGCGGAACCGCCCCGGCGTGATCTCGACGCCGAGGCTGGCCGTCATGACCTCCTCGAGCTCGTGCGCCTCGTCGAAGACGACCACGTCGTGCTCGGGCAGCACGGCGCCCCCGCTGGCCAGGTGCGCGCCGTAGAGGTGGGTGTTGACCACGACGATGTCCGCCGCCGTTGCCCGGTCGCGGGCGGCCTCGGCGAAGCACCGACCGCCTTCGGGGCAATTGAACGCCCCGGGGCACTCGCGAGGCCCGACGCTCACCATGTTCCACGCCCGGTCGGAGGGCTCGAAGCTCAGGTCGGCCCGGTCGCCGCTGCGGGTCTGCTGCGACCAGCTGACGAGCCGCCGGACCTCCTCGACCAGACCTTCGGGTGGCGGGCCCTCGTCGGCCCGGCCGGCCGACCCGACATCGTCCGCCCCGCCCGCCCCATCGGGGGCGGGATCCTCATCGGCCCGTCCTGCCGCAGGGTCGCCGAGCTCGGCCTGGATCCCGCCCGAGCCCACCTCGGCCACCCGTTGGCGGCAGATGTAGTTGCTGCGGCCCTTCAGCACGGTGAAGTCGAGCGGCACCGGCAGGCCCAGGCCGGCCTCGACCAGCGGCAGGTCCTTCTCGGCCAACTGGTCCTGCAGCGCCTTGGTGGCCGTGGCGACGACTGTCTTGACACCGGACAGGGCGAGCGGGACCAGGTAGGCCAAGGACTTGCCCGTTCCGGTACCGGCCTGGACGACCAGGTGGGTCCGGGTGACCGCCGCCTCGGCGACGGCGCGGCACATCTCCTGCTGCTCCGGCCGGTGCTCGCCGCCTGTCATCTGCCGGGTGACCTTGTCGAGCCCTTCGAAGGCGTCGTCGCCGGCGTGCCGGGCCTCTTCGGCCGAACCCCCCGAGGAGCGGAGGACATCGAGCTCGTCGGCCTCGTCGAAGACGTCAGGCTCGGTCCCGTCCCAGATCTCCTCCACGCCACCGATCATGCCCGCCGGCGGCGACACCCGTGGCGGGCATGGGCCAGGCCGACGCCCCGAAGGGCCCTTCGCCGCCTCGGGCTTTTGCTGCTATTGGTCCTGCCCTCGCGCACGGGAGTGTGCGCGAGGGCAGGACCGCCCTCTACCGCCAGTTCCACGCCCGATCGCGGGTCGCGGCACGTTCACGCTTCGCTGCACGCGCGCCCATCAAGATGGGACCGGTACCGGAAACGAGCGCCGCCAGACTCTCTCCAAGGCTGGCTCCGCCGCCCGCTCGTACGGTGTCTCGACCACCGGGGTCGACGAATACAGCGTGCGACTCACGCTCTCGAGCGCAGCCATCACACGACCCGTGTAGCGGTCGGTG
The DNA here is from genome assembly GCA_963736225.1 of uncultured Acidimicrobiaceae bacterium. Lineage (GTDB taxonomy): Bacteria > Actinomycetota > Acidimicrobiia > Acidimicrobiales > RAAP-2 > Bog-473. The sequence continues at coordinate 907,857 of CAVTOF010000005.1, forward strand.
CCCACCGGCCACGTGAGCGTACGCGGGCTGATCCCCACTTCAGACTGGGTCCTCGACCACCCTGCGAACTCGAGGATGATGGGCACGGGACGACCGCAGGTCCAGATGACACCGCGGACCTCGTACGCCTGGCACGAGCAGGCTGGGTCCGACGCCAGCCAACAGCCGCCGCTCACGCGAGCCATCCGAGAGGACCACGGCGAGCGATCGAGTCCGCGGTGCCACCGTGACGCGACGTCCGTCAGTTTGGCGGGGTGAATATCAAGGCGCTTCGAGAGATGTGCGGAGTCCAACATGGTCCCTCCTCTTCTTCTGCGGTTCTTCCTCTGCGGTTCCTGCACGCTCGCTCCGGTTCGAGCGGTCGTGCTGCACGATTCAGAATTCGGGTTCATCGTGCGCCCTCGGATGGAGCCTGTCTGTCGCCGAGGCGACGCTCGCTGTGTAACCGAGCCGACACTCCCCCGGACCCGGAGCAGCGCATCATCGACGTGAGGCCCTCGGGCGTGGCCCGGACTGCCTGTGCGATGGAAAGATGCCGTCGTGGAATGGCCGCTTCTCGCCCAGCTCCCCGACGACGAGCGCCGCCGATTCCTGGCCAACTGCCGGCGCGAGCGCTTCGCCAAGGGCGACATCGTCTTTCATGCCGGTGACCCGGCGGCATCCCTTCACCTCGTGGCGAAGGGGCGGCTGGCCGTCTGGTCCTTCAGCGAGCTTGGCGACGCCACCATGCTCCGGCTGATCGGTCCCGGCGGTGTGGTCGGGGAGCTGGCGCTCTTGGAAGAGGGTGCGCAGCGTTCGGCCACCGTACGGGCGCTCGAAGCCTCTGAGACACTGTCGGTCCGGCGGGTTGACTTCGACCGGCTCCGGCTCGAGCAGCCTTCGGTAGACCGAGTGCTCTTGGCCGCTGTTGCCTCTGAACTCCGGAGGACCTCGGACCTCCTCATGGAGATGCTCTTTGTGCCCGCCGAGATCCGAGTGCTGCGGCGGCTTCTTTCGGTCGCCGCACTCTGGGAGGACGGAGTGCCTCTGCCGATCACGCAGCAGGAGCTGGCCGGGCTCGCGGGCACCACTCGAGCGACGGCCAACCGTGCCCTACGCGAGGCGGTCCGGGATGGCCTCGTCACCCTCCGGCGTGGATCGATCGAGCTTCTCGACGCCGAGGGGCTCTCGCGGCGTGCCCACGTCCGCGGGCTTGGCTGAGAGCCAGCGGTTCCTGACGGACCGGCTCGTCTTCGGGCGGATCCCGGGTGGTTCTCGACCACTCCAGTCCACCTGATGGAGCTGTTCGAACCAGACGTGTCACCTCCCCCTGCTTCGGGGCGGCAGAACCGGCTCGGCGGCTCAATTCCCGGCCAATTCACGGAGGGTCGAGATGACGACGCGGCGCCCGTCGAGAGATGGCCTCAAGACCAGTTGCAAGGCGGTCGACACTTCAGTGGAACCCCACGCGTGCGGCGGTGGTGTGGACGGGGCCGGCCGCCCGCGTATGCCTGAAGGGACCCTGAGCTGATGGTCACAGAGGAGGAATGGAAGGGCGAGATCGCTCGGAGCGACCGCCTGCGCTGGGTGAGCGTGGCCATCGGACTGGTGGTGTTCGCCGTGATCTGTGTGCCGTGCATCATGGCCGGCCAGGCGTTGGCGTCAGGGTTCGAGGCGGACCTGACCTCCGTCGGCATTCTGATCGTGGCGATCCTTCCCATCTCGACCCTTCTGCTCGTCATGAGCCAACGTCAGCAGCGACGGACCGACGAGAAGGTGAGCAATCTCAATCAGGAACTGAGTGCGGCCGCCGAGGAGGCGGCGCGACAGTCCGAGATCCGCGACCGGTTGAACGCCGAACTGAGCGCCGCCGTCGCGTTGGCCGACACGGAAGTGAAGACTCGAGACGCACAGGTGCAACGCCAGCGCTTCGAGAGCCGCCTGGCCAATGCCCTCGACATGGCCGAGGGTGAACCTGAGGTGATCGACGTGATCGAGAGGTCGTTCGGCACCGTGTTGCCCGGCGCCCCGGTCGAGTTGCTCCTGGCCGACAACAGCCATGCCCATCTGCACCGGATGGCCGCGGTCGGACCGGACGGCGAGCCACCCTCCTGCGGAGTGGACTCACCGGACCGCTGCCCGGCAGCGCGCCGGGCCCAGATCCAGACCTTTGCGGACAGCGACGACCTCGACGCCTGCCCCAAGCTGCGCAACCGGCCCCAGGGCCAGATCTCTGCCTTGTGCGTGCCCGTCTCGATCATGGGGCGCACCGTGGGCGTCATCCACGCCACCGGCGAGCCCGGCGTGAAACCGCAGGACGACCGAGTTGACGACCTGGCCACGTTGGCCAAGCTGGCCGGAGCCCGGATCGGGCTGCTCCGCGTGATGGCCGAGACGCAACTGCAGGCCTCGACGGACACCCTGACCGGATTGCTCAACCGGCGGTCCTTCTCCGAGCGGGTCGCGGCAATACCGCCGCACCTCTATCCGGTTGCGGTCGCCATGGCCGACCTCGATCACTTCAAGGCGCTCAACGACACGTACGGCCATGACACGGGAGACCGGGCCCTTCGACTCTTCGCCCGCGTCCTGCGCGACTCGCTCCGGTCGAGCGACATCGTGTCGCGCTACGGCGGTGAGGAGTTCGCCATCATGTTCCCCGGATGCTCGGCCGTCGAGTCGGCTCGAGCGCTCAACACGCTACGGGAACAGCTCGATGCCGCCATCACCGTCGGAGGTCTCCCCAAGTTCACCGTGAGCTTCGGGATCACCGAGGCCGAACCGGGCGAGGAGCTCGATGTCGTCCTGCGCCGTGCCGACGATGCCCTCATGAAGGCCAAACGCGAGGGACGCGACCGCGTCGGCCTGCACGATGCGGTCCGGGGCACCGTGCCTGTCGCGAGCGACGGTCGCGCCGACACATTGGTGCCCCTGCTCGAAGAGGACTTCCTTCCGGCCGACTGACTGGGAATCGGGCGACGGGCCTCCGTGTCAGCTCGGAAGTGAAAACGTGTAGGCGACCCCTCTGTTTGCACTGTTGCGCCCGACGGCCATGCAGAACGTGGCGCTGGCGCAACTGACGCTCGTGAATTGGGCGGCCCCTGACACCGGCAGGGTTGACCCTGGCGTCTCGCCGAGGATGTCGACGAGCGCGCCTTCACCAGATGAATTCTGGCCTACCGCAACGCAGTAATTCGTTCCCCCGCAGGCCACCCCGTTCAGCCCGGTCGTCCCGGCAATGTCGTCGACGGAACCGGCGGTCCCGTCGACGATTGGAAAGATCACCCCGCCACCCCCCACCGCGCTGCCGGCGGTGATGCACGTCGACGAAATCGACTGTCCCTGGCATGCACCCGCGACCAGGTCCTGGATCGAGGAGACGATCCAGTAGTTTCCGAGCGTCATGTTTTCTCCTTGGAAGGAGATGGCCTCCCCCCCAGGTGTCTGACTCACGTTCTGACCCTCTGCGATGCACCAGTCGTCGAGCTCACATTCGACTCCCGACACCGACCCATCGATCGCGTTCGAAGGTGATCCCGTTCCTCCGTTGGTGATGAGGACCACCACACCACTCTGAAAGAAGTCGTTGCCGCCGGCCATACAGAAGGTCTTGCTCGAGCAGCCGATTCCGGTCAGGGACGTCGAGTCCTTCTGACCCGGCATTCCGGAAGTCCCGATCGTCAGGGAAACGCTTGTCGGTACCCCCTCATGAAGCTTTACAACCGCGCCGGCCGTCGTCTTGCGGTGGGGCAGGGTGCCGGCGGCCCAACAGGTCGTCGCACTCGGGCAGCTCACCGACGTGAGTCCCGACGTCCCTGGCACCAGTCTGACGGCACCCGGGACGCCGTCGGAAATCGAAACGGCGAAGCCCTCACCGTCCTTGGTGCCGACGGCGATACAGGAGGTTCCGCTGTAGCACGAGACGCCGCTCAACCCGCCTTTCGCACCATGCACGTGGATGAGGCCAAGGGCGGGAGCCGCGACACGGGCCGTGGGACCGGCGTCGGCGGGGGTGCTCCCGCCGACAAGCGTCAACGTCGGACCCACGCAGAGAATGACAGCAACGGCGACGACGAACGACCGGAACGAGAGCACCCGGTGGCGGGTTACGTGGGTGGGTTCCATGGCAGGTCACCCTTTCGCCTTGGCCGACCCCCTCCGGAACGCAAGGGATCAGAACCATCGAAAACCGCGGGTGACGCTACCGGTTCGTCTTCACCCGCGCTCGGAGATTCGTGACTCGTCTCGGGGCTGGGATGTGGCTGCGCAGCGGCGGCTGGCTCAGCCCACTGTCGCGGCGAGCTCCCCGAACGCGGCCGACCCCATCTCGTTCCACATCTGGGCCACCGGCGGCGGCATCGACGAGAGCATCTGGGCCTGCTCGTCGGGCGTGCGCTGCTCCATGATCAGCCCCAGCACCAGCCACACCTTGTCGCCTCGATACTGGCTGAGCGCGTGCCCCGGGAGCGCACCCCACTCGTCCATCGTCAGATAGTCCCCACAGAGGGGCAGGAGCTGCGCCTCCTCCTGGTCGAGGTGAGCGACGGTGGCGTCGTGCAGCGCCTGGAGCTGCTCGGCCAGCGTGTCCCGCGCGCCGGTGTCGCCGCCGGCCCAGGCGGTCCGGCTCGTACCCGCGTCCGCCAGCAACTGGACCACCTCGTGGTGTTGGGACTCCATGGAGTCGACGATGGCCGTCGCGGCGGGACTGCGCTCGCGCAGGAGGGGGAAGACGAGCTGTTCCTCCCCGTTGTGGTGTACCTCGAGGAACCACAAGACGTTGTCGTAGTAGTCCGCGATGAGCGCGCGGCGCGCCTCGTCACCCGGGTCGACGTCGCGCACCCGCGGCGGGCCTGCGCCGAGCGCCCCCCGCAGCGCCTTGTGGACGGCGATCATGTCGCTCGTGTCGGGGCGCACGCCGCCGCCGAACCCCTCCGACCCCTCCGTACGCGAACCGGCACCAGAACCCTGCTCTGCCATCACACACCCTCCTTGCCATCGCCAAGACATCGCCAAGACATCGCCAAGACGCCGGCGCCATTCTCGCCCAGGCGGCGTCCTGGGGCTTACCTGGGAAAAGTGACGAGAGGCTAGCTTCGGCCTGTGAGCTCGACGGCGTCCGACCTCGACGGCAATCCGGGCCCGGACCCCGTCCCGCCTGAGCTCGACCTGGACCGGGTCCCGGTCCACGTGGCCTGTGTCATGGACGGGAACGGGCGCTGGGCCAGCGCACGCGGGCTGCCGCGGACCGAGGGGCACGCCGCCGGCGAGACCGCGCTGCTCGATGTGGTCAACGGCGCCCTCGAGATCGGCATCAAGTGGATCACGCTCTATGCCTTCTCGACGGAGAACTGGCGCCGCCCGCCCGACGAGGTGCGCTACCTCATGAACTTCAACCAGTCGCTGCTGATGCGCCGCCGCGACGAGCTGAACGAGAAGGGTGTGCAGATCCGCTTTGCCGGCCGGCGGGACTGGCGTGTCCCGCGGCGGGTGCTCAAACGGATGGACGAGTCGATCGAGCTGACCAAGCGCAATACACGGCTGGTGATGACGATGGCCTTCAATTACGGGGGCCGCGCCGAGATCGTCGATGCCGTCCGCGCCCTGGTCGCCGAGGGGACCTCGGCCAACAAGGTCGACGAGAAGGCGATCCGGCGCCATCTGTACTTCCCCGACATGCCCGACCCCGACCTGGTCATCCGGACCTCGGGTGAGACACGCATCTCGAATTTCTTGCTCTGGGAGATCGCCTACAGCGAGCTGGTCTTCCCCGACACGCTCTGGCCCGACATGCGCCGTCGGCACCTCTACGAGGCGGTGATCGAGTTCCAGCGGCGGGTGCGCCGCTTCGGCGCTGTCACCCCCTGAGGCCCGGGGCGCGACAATGGAGGGTCCTATGACCTTCAGCCGGATCGCCGTGGCGGTCGGGATCGCCCTGCTCACCGTCTTCGCCATCGCCGTCTATGTCGGCGGTCCCTACGGCCTGCGCAGCGTGATGATCGTGCTGGTGACGATGGCGGCGCTCATCGGAGCGGGCAACCTGCTCTATGGCCGGCGTTCGCACTACGCCGCGGTGCAGGAGCGGACACGCCCCGCGCAAGAAGCGCACGACCGGGCCGCCGACCTGGCCGCCGACGCACGCCGGGCCACCGCCGACGCGGCGCGCCGGGGTGAGCGTTACTGCCCGCTCGACCCCGCCCTCCGGGACACCCCGCCGCCGGCGGGCGCTGGCTCCGCCGGTCCGACCGGCTCCGCCGGCGCATGAGTCTCTTTCGTGACACGGGCGTCGTCCTGCGCAGCTACCGCTTGGGCGAGGCCGACCGCATCGTCGTCTTCTTGACCGAGCGCCACGGCAAGGTGCGCGCCGTGGCCAAGGGCGTGCGCAAGACCACGTCGAAGTTCGGCGCGCGGCTCGAACCGCTCACCCACGTCGACCTGCTCCTCTGGCAAGGGCGCAGCGAGCTCGACATCGTCAACCAGGTCGAGGTCGTGGACTCGTTCCGCTCGGTGCGCGAGGACCTGGACCGCGTGCCGCGAGGCATGGCGCTGCTCGAGGTGGCCGATCAACTGGCCCAGGAGCGCCACCCGGACCCGCAGCTCTACGCGATGCTCGTGGGCGCGCTGCGTGCCCTGGCCGACGACACCGCCGACCCCACGCTGCTCGCGCCGGCGTTCTTCTTGAAGGCACTCGTCCTCGAGGGCGCCGGCCCCGTGCTCGATGCGTGTGCGGCCTGTGGCGAACCCGACGGCGTCGTGGAACTGGTGGCGTTCGACCTCGCGGCCGGGGGTGCGCTGTGCCGTCCGCATCGCAGCGGGCGCCCGATGACGGCCGCCGCGCTCACGCTGCTGCGCCGCATCCTCGGCGGCGACCTGGCCTCGGTGTTGCGCCCACCGCCGCCCGCGGCTGCCGACGAAGTCGCCGAGCTGGCCACCGAGGCGATGGAGGTCCACCTCGACCGGCGTCTCCGCTCGGTGCGCTCGACCGCCGGCCTTTGAGCGCCTTCGGCGTCTACGTCCACGTCCCGTTCTGCCGGGAGCGCTGCGACTACTGCGCGTTCGCCACCTATACCGACCGCGACCACCTGATGGAGCGCTACGCCGACGGGTGCGTCCTCGATTTGCAGCGTGTGTTCGGGGCAGCCGACCTCCCGCTTCCCACCTCCGTCTTCTTCGGAGGGGGGACACCGTCCCGCCTCCACCCCGACACGTTGTGCCGCATCCTCGACGCCATCCCGCGCGCGCCCGACGCGGAGGTCACCGTCGAGTGCAATCCCGAGGACGCCGACGACACTCACCTCGGCGCGTACCGGCGTGCCGGCGTCACCCGCGTCTCCTTCGGTCTCCAGTCGACGCACGACCATGTCCTTGCGGGCCTCGGCCGGCGCGTGGTGCCCCACTCCGCCGAGACGATCGCCGCCGCGGTAGCCGCTGCCGGGTTCGATACGTGGAACCTCGATCTCATCTTCGGCGCGGTCACCGAGAGCGACGCCGACTGGGCCGCCACGCTCGAGCACGTCCTCGCGCTCGAGCACCCGCCCCCGCACCTGAGCGCCTACGGTCTGACCGTCGAGCCCGGCACGCCGCTCGCCCGTGACGCCGCCCGCCACCCCGACGAGGACGCCGAGGCTTGGCGTTACGAGCTGGCCGACGGCATCCTCGGCGCCGCCGGCTACGAGTGGGAAGAGATCTCCAACTGGGCCCGGCCCGGCCACGAGTGTCGGCACAACCACCTGTACTGGGAGCAGGGCGACTATGTGGGAATCGGGTCGGCGGCGCACTCGCACCGCGCCGGCGTCCGCTGGTGGAACGTCCGCACACCCGAGCGCTACCTCGACGCGGTGGAACAGGGACGCTCGCCCGAGGCCGGCCGCGAGGAGCTGACCGCGGGCCAGCGCGAGTTCGAGGCGCTCACCCTGGCGTTGCGTACCCGGCGCGGCGTGCCCTGGGACTCGGTGGCTGACCCCGACGGCGCCGGCCGTGCGCTCGAGGGACTGGTCGTGCGCGAGGGGGGCCGGGCCGTCCTCACGGTGCGGGGCCGCCTCCTGGCCAACGAGGTCAGCACCAGAATCTGCTCCGATATCCTGCCCCGATGACGAAGACCGACACCGCCGGCGGCGGGCCCCCCGAGGACGCCCCCGACGACCTGATGGAGAAGGTGGTGCGCCTCTGCCGCCACCGGGGCTTCATCTTCCCGTCGGCCGAGATCTACGGCGGCTTCCGTTCCACCTACGACTACGGCCCGCTCGGGGTCAACATGCTGCGCAACGTCAAGAACGCCTGGTGGCGCACCATGGTCCAAGAGCGCGACGACGTGGTGGGGATCGATGCCGCCATTCTGGGACCGCCGGCCGTGTGGGAAGCCTCGGGCCACCTGGCGACCTTCACCGACCCCCTGGTCGACTGCAAGCACTGCCACGAGCGCTGGCGGGCCGACAAGATCGACGGTGTCTGCCCCAATTGCGGCTCGCACGAGCTGACCGAGGCCCGGGCCTTCAACCTGATGTTCAAGACGCATGCCGGCCCGGTGGAGGACGAGGGCCACGTCGCCTACCTGCGCCCCGAGACGGCCCAGGGCATGTTCACCAACTTCGCCAACGTGCTCGGCACGACGCGCAAGAAGCCGCCCTTCGGCATCGCCCAGGTCGGCAAGTCCTTCCGCAACGAGATCACGCCGCAGAACTTCGTCTTTCGCACCCGCGAGTTCGAGCAGATGGAGCTCGAGTACTTCGTCCCTCCCGACGAAGCGCAGCAGTGGTTCGAGTACTGGCTGGCCGAGCGGATGGACTGGTACCTGCGCCTCGGCATGCCGGCCGACCAGCTCCGGTTGCGCCACCACGAGGAGAGCGAGCTGTCCCACTACGCCCGCGGCACGGCCGACGTCGAGTTCCTTTTCCCCTGGGGCTGGGACGAGCTCGAGGGCATCGCCAACCGGGGCGACTACGACCTGACGGCGCACGCCAAGGCGTCGGGGGTGGCGCTGGACTACTTCGACCAGCAGACCAACGAGCGCTACACGCCCTATGTGATCGAGCCGGCGGCCGGCGCCACCCGCACGATGATGGCCTTCTTGCTCGCCGCCTACAGCGAGGACGAAGTCGGGGGAGAGGCGCGGACGGTGCTGCGCCTGCACTGGAGGCTCGCTCCCTACCAGGTGGCCGTGCTCCCGTTGTCGAAGAAGGACACCCTCGAGCCGCTGGCCCGCTCGGTCCTCAAGTCCCTCCAGCCGCACTTCATGTGCGACTACGACGTCACCCAGAGCATCGGCCGCCGCTACCGGCGCCAGGACGAGGTGGGCACGCCGTGGTGCGTCACCGTGGACTTCGACTCGCTCGAGGACAATGCCGTGACGGTGCGCGACCGCGACACGACTGAGCAGGTGCGCGTGCCGATCGACGGACTCGTGGCCGAACTGCGCAGCCGCGCCGGCGAGAGTTAGGCCGCTCCCGGCCGGGTCAGGCGGTCGGGTCAGGCGGCCGTTCAGGCGACCCGGCGGTACTTGCGGACGGCCAGCGGCGCCAAGACGATCAAGAGCCCGAAGCACCAGGCCAAGGACGCCCACACTGCGCCGGTGTTCTGCAGCGTCCCGCCCACCATCAGGGAGCGGGCGGCATCGACCACCTGGGTCACCGGTTGATGGCTGGCAAAGGCCTGCAACCAGCCGGGCATGGCGGTCACCGGGACGAACGCGGACGAGGCGAAGATGAACGGGAAGAGAATGGGGAACACCATGGTCTGCGCCGTCTCGGCATTGGGCGCCGAGAGGCCCACGGTGGCGAAACCCCAGCACAGCGTGTAACTGAACAGCAACACGATCAGCGCGCCCAAGAGGAACAGGCCGAAGTTGGTCGAGATGCGGAAGCCCACGGCGAAACCGACCGCGGTGATGAGGAGCACCACGAAGACGTTGCGGACGAGGTCCGCCGTCGTGCGGCCTCCGAGCACCGCCGAGCGGGCCATCGGCAGCGCCCGGAAGCGCTCGATCAACCCCTTGGAGAGATCTTCGGACAAGCCGACGGCAGTGGTCACGGCGCCGAACGCCACCGTCTGCACATAGATGCCCGGGATCAGGTAGTCGACGTAGGGGACCGACGTGTGGATGGCGCCGCCGAACACGTAGACGAAGAGCAACGTGAACATGATCGGCTGCACGGCCGCGAAGAACACCTGCTCCTGCGTGCGCATCAGCGCCTTCAGGTTTCGCCACGTGACCGTCAGGGTGTCCTGCACGGCCCAGCTCAGCCGGCTGCCACCGGCGGCTGCCGTCTGCTCTTTCAGTTGGGGCAGTGCGACCGTCGTCATGCGGCGTCCTTTCCGTCCGTCGTGGCCTCGGTGCCGGCGCCGCGACGACGGCCGCCCCTCCGGGCCGTCCGCTCGTCGTCGCTCTCCGCTTCTGTCTTGTGCCCGGTGAGGCTCAAGAAGACGTCGTCGAGGCTGGGCTCGCGCAGCGCCAGTCCGCTGACGGGGATCTTGGCGGCGTCGAGCGCACGGAGGACCTCGGCGCCGACCGCGGGACCGTTCTCGACCGTCAGCTCCACCGTGACGTTGTCGACGACGGGCTCCTTCGCGGTGAGGGGCGCGAGCAGGCCCACTGCGGTGGGCACGATGTCGAGGGCGCCGAGCGTCACGGACACGACCGACGTGCCGAGGTCAGCCTTGAGCTCGGCTGGCGTGCCTTCGGCGATGACATGCCCGTGGTCGATCACCACGATGTCACGAGCCAGGCGATCGGCTTCCTCGAGGTACTGGGTGGTGAGCAAGACCGTCGTGCCCTCGCGCACCAGCTCCTCGATCACACCCCAGAGGTCCTGGCGGCTCTGCGGATCGAGGCCGGTGGTCGGCTCGTCCAAGAAGAGGACGGGCGGGCTGGCGACGAGGGCGGCCGCCAGATCGAGGCGACGACGCATTCCGCCCGAGTAGGTCTTGAGGACGCGGTCGCCGGCGTCGGAAAGGCCGAAGACCGCCAAGAGCTCGTCGGCCCGCCGTGTCGAGACCTTGCGGCTGAGGTGGGTGAGCCGTCCGACCATGTAGATGTTCTCGCGACCGGTGAGGTTCTCGTCGACAGTGGCGTACTGGCCGGCCAGTCCGATGAGACGGCGCACCACGTCGGGCTCCTTCACGACGTCGTGCCCGAGAATGGAGCCCGTGCCCGAATCGGGCTCCAAGATGGTCGAGAGGATGCGCACGGCGGTGGTCTTGCCGGCGCCGTTCGGGCCCAGCAGCCCGAGCACGGTCCCGGTCTCGACGGCGATGGAGACCCCGTCGAGCGCCCGCACGTTGCCGCGGGGGAAGACCTTGACCAGATCGTGGGCCTCCACGGCCAGAGAAGCAGTCGGAGAAATTGCCATTAACAAAGAAACTTAGTGGTAAAGTTATTTACGTGTCAAGACAATGGTCGCGGATGGAGCTGGGCCAGCAGCTCCGCAGCGAGATCATGGGGTACCTCGGCGCGGCAAGTGAGTTCGAGGGGGGACTGGCCAAGAAGCTGAAGCTGAGCCGGACCGACATGCGCTGTCTGGACCTTATTGGCCGGCTGGGTCCGATCACCGCGGGCCATCTCGCGGAGGAAGCGGGACTGACCACCGGCGCGGTGACCTTCATTTTGGACCGGCTCGAGGCGACGGGCATGGTGACGCGCCGGCGCGACACGGAGGACAGACGTCGGGTCTGGGTCGAGATCGTGCCCGAGGCGCAAGACAAACTCCTGGACCTGCAGCGCCCCGTTGCAGACGAGATGCGACGGGTGTCCCAGCGCTTCGCGCTCGAAGAGCTGGCCGTCGTTCGTGACTACATGCGACAGGCCAAAGAGGTCTTCCAACAGCAGATGCGCGGCATCGCTGACGAGTGGGACGTGGGCACCGAGCCGCCAAAAACCGGGGACGAGCCGCCGGAAGGAAAGCCGCAGGGAAACTAGGCTGGCTTGGCTCGCCCCAGGTCGGGACGGGCGTGACCGCAGTGCCGCGCTCGCCACGCGGCCCGGCTGCCCAGGGCAAGGAGGCCCGATGCCGTACGTCTTCGATTTCGACCACACGCACCCGCGCCCGCCGATGGAGCTCAAGGATCTCCTGGGCGGCAAGGGCGCCAACCTGGCCGAGATGACGTCCGTACTCGAGCTGCCGGTGCCCCCCGGGTTCACGATCTCGACCGACGCCTGCCGCGCCTACATGGCGAGCGGATGGCCCAAGGCCCTCGACGCCGAGGTGGCGGCCGCCCGGACCCGACTCGAGACCGCCATGGGCAAGACGATCGGTGACCCCGCCGACCCGCTCCTGGTCTCGGTCCGCTCGGGAGCCAAGTTCTCCATGCCGGGGATGATGGACACCGTTCTCAACCTCGGCCTCAACGACGATTCCGTCGAGGGCCTGGCCAAGCAGACCGGCGACGAGCGCTTCGCGTTCGACTCGTACCGGCGCTTCATCGCCATGTACGCCCGCATCGTCCTCGAACTGCCCGGCGACGAGTTCGACTCCCTCTTCGAGGCGGCCAAGGAGTTGGCCGGCACCGAGTCGGACGCCAAGGTCCCCGTCGAGCTCTTGCGCTATCTCGTCGACTCCTACCAGCAGATCGTCGAACGCCACACCGGCAAGCCCTTTCCTCAGAAGCCCGCCGAGCAGTTGCGCGGCGCCATCGAGGCCGTGTTCCGCAGCTGGAACGGTCCCCGTGCCATCGCGTACCGCGAGCGCGAGCGCATCGCGCACGACCTCGGCACCGCGGTCAACGTGCAGGCAATGGTGTTCGGCAACCGTGACGACAACTCTGGCACCGGGGTGGGTTTCACCCGCGACCCGGCGACGGGAGCGAAGGGTGCGTACGGAGACTTCCTGGTCAACGCGCAGGGCGAGGACGTGGTGGCCGGTATCCGCAACACCGAACCCATCTCGGCGCTGAAGAAGCAGTTCCCCAAGGTCCACACGGAGCTGCTCAAGATCTTCGGTCGTCTCGAGTCGCACTACAAGGACATGTGCGACACCGAGTTCACCATCGAGCAGGGCAAGCTCTGGATGCTCCAGACCCGTGTGGGCAAGCGCACCGGGGCCGCCGCCCTGAAGATGGCGGTCGACATGGTCCGCCCGAGTGACCTGGGAATCTCGAAGGCCGAGGCGGTCTCGCGCATCACCGAAGACCACCTCGATTCGGTGCTGCACCCGCAGTTCGCCAGCTCGGGCTACGCGACGTGGGCCAGGGGGCTCGGCGCCAGCCCGGGCGCCGCCGTCGGGCGTATCTACTTCACCGCCGACGATGCCGCGGCAGCGGCAGAGCGCGGCGAGCAGGTGGTCCTGGTCCGCAACGAGACGTCGCCTGAGGACGTGCACGGGATGCTCGCCGCTGAGGGCATCCTGACCGCGCGCGGCGGCCTGGTCAGCCACGCCGCCGTTGTGGCGCGCGGGTGGGGCAAGCCTGCCGTCGTGGGCGCGGAGGTCCTGCGACTGGGCGACCACCAGGTGACCGCGGGCGGCGTCACGTTGTTCGAGGGCGATTGGGTCTCCCTCGACGGAGGCGCCGGCATCGTCGTGGCGGGCCAGATCCCGTTGACCGCGGCCAAGCCGCCCGCCGCCTTCGGCACGGTGCTCTCATGGGCCGACGACATCCGCAAGGGCCATCTCAACGTGCGCGCCAACGCGGACACCGGGGACGACGCCGCCAACGCGCGCACCCTTGGCGCCGAAGGCATTGGTTTGTGCCGTACCGAACACATGTTCCTGGGCGAGGACCGGCTGCCCGTGGTGCGACGGATGATCCTGGCCCAGTCGCCCGCGGAGGAGGCCGACGCGCTCGAGGAGCTGCGCGTCGTCCAGCGCGAGGACTTCATCGCCATCCTGGCGGCAATGGACGGGTTGCCGGTGACCGTGCGTCTGCTCGACCCTCCGCTGCACGAGTTCTTGCCCTCGACCGAGGAGCTGGCGCACAAGGAGGCCACGGTCGGCCTCAACCCCGAAGAGCGGCGACTCTACGAGGCCGCCCTGGCCTGGCGAGAGTCCAACCCGATGCTCGGAACGCGGGGGGTGCGTCTCGGGGTGATCAAGCCGGGGCTCTACGCCATGCAGGTCCGGGCACTCATGGAGGCCGCTCGTCAGCGCGTCGCCGACGGCGGCCACCCGATCGTCGAGATCATGATCCCCCTCACCGTCACCCGCGAAGAGCTGGCGTTGGCGCGGGGCTGGGTCGAAGACGCCGTGGCCGAGGTCAACCGCGAGCGGGCGCCGAGACCGTCGAAGAGCGCCCGGGCCGGTTCGTCAAGCTCGTCGGGTTCGGCCAAGGCGGGCGCGCTCGAGGTGACGATCGGGACAATGATCGAGACGCCGCGTGCTGCACTGCGGGCCGACGAGATCGCCGAGGTGGCCGACTTCTTCTCCTTCGGCACGAACGACCTGACCCAGATGACATTCGGCTTCTCGCGCGACGACGTCGAGGGCCGGATGATGGACGCCTATCTCGAGCTCGGCCTGTTGCCGCGCAACCCTTTCGAGGTGATCGACTTCGACGGCGTGGGCGAGCTGGTCAAGCTCGGGACGGAGCGGGGCCGGGCGACGCGGCCGGGCCTCAAGGTCGGCGTCTGCGGCGAGCACGGCGGCGATCCCGCCTCCATCGGGCTCTTCTACGACGCGGGCCTGGACTACGTGAGTTGCTCGCCGTTCCGGGTCCCGGTCGCCCGACTGTCGGCGGCTCAGGCGGTGCTGGCCGCCGCGGAGGAGTAGCCCCGGTTTCTCGGCGTCAGGGCATGGCCCCGTGGAGGCGACCGGCGAGCACGTAGCGACGGAGCGCGACGAGGGTCCAGATGGCCTCGACCACGCCGAAAGGCCAGGCCCCAGACAAGAACCCATAGGAGCTCGACAGGGCGCACCCGAGCGCGAAGGCCAAGATGAACGCCCGGCCGCGCGCCTCGAGGGCATACATGCCCATCATGAAGGTCAGGGTACAGACGCCGTAGATGGTGACAGCCATCGGCAGAACGTAGGTGGCCGGTCTGGTCCGGGACAACGCCGCGGTACCGTCGAGGTGTGGGGATACCGGACGAGGAGGTCGCTCAGGTCCGGGCGGCCACGGACATCGTCGCGCTGATCAGCGAACACGCGGCACTCAAGAAGGTGGGCCGGCGCTGGAGTGGCCTGTGCCCCTTCCACACCGAGAAGACGCCCTCCTTCAGCGTCAACGCCGAGGAGGGCTTCTACTACTGCTTCGGCTGCCAGGCGTCGGGCGACGCCATCAGCTTCGTGCGCGCCATGGACCATCTCGACTTCGTCGACGCCGTGCGGTTCCTGGCCGATCGGGCCGGGCTCACGTTGCACGAGGACTCCGAAGCGGGACGCGACCACAAGCGGCGTTCCGAGTTGCTCGACGCCTTGGAGCGCGCCGTGACCTGGTACCACGAGCGCCTGCTCGCCGCGCCCGACGCCGGCCCGGCGCGCGACTATCTCCGCTCGCGCGGCTACGACGGCGACGTTGTGCGCCAGTTCCGTCTCGGCTGGGCGCCCGACGACTGGGACGCCCTGGCGAAGGCGCTCAGGTTGCCCGAGAAGATCCTCTCGGACTCGGGTCTCGGCTTCGTCAACCGGCGCGGTCGCCCGCAGGACTTCTTCCGGGGACGGGTCCTGTTCCCGATCTGCGACCCGTCGGGACGGCCCGTCGCGCTCGGAGGACGCATCCTGCCGGCACGACCCGGGTCGCCACCACCGCAGCGGCCAGAGC
Source organism: uncultured Acidimicrobiaceae bacterium (assembly GCA_963736225.1). Lineage (GTDB taxonomy): Bacteria > Actinomycetota > Acidimicrobiia > Acidimicrobiales > RAAP-2 > Bog-473. The sequence goes on from CAVTOF010000005.1 coordinate 923,517, forward strand.
CGAAGTACAAGAACTCACAGGAGTCGCCGATCTATTCGAAGCGCCGCACGCTCTACGCGCTCAACTGGGCGAAGCACGGCGTCATCGCGCAGGGCGAGGTCGTCGTGTGCGAGGGCTACACGGACGTCATCGGTTGCTTCCAGGCCGGCGTGCCGTGGGCGGTGGCGACGTGCGGCACCGCGCTGGCCGAAGAGCACTTCACACTGTTGCGCAACTTCGCCAAGCGCATCGTGCTGGCGTACGACGCCGACGCGGCAGGGCAGAGCGCGACATCACGCGTGTATGAGTGGGAGCGCAAGCACGAGGTCGACGTGGTGGTGGCCGAGCTCCCGGGCGGCAGCGACCCGGGCGATCTGGCCCGCACCGACCCCGATGCCCTGGCCAGCGCCATTCGAGAGGCGCGGCCCTTCCTCCAGTTCCGGGTCGACCGCATGCTCCGGACCGGCAACCTCTCGACGGCAGAGGGTCGGGCCCGGGCGGCGGAGGCCGCGCTGACGGCGGTGGCCGAGCACCCCGACGATCTCGTGCGCGACCAATACGTGATGCAGCTGGCTGATCGGTGCCGGGTTGACGCGGCCAAGCTCCGCGAGCGCCTCGAGTACCTGCGCGCGCACCCGCCCGCCGAGGCCGACACAGGGCGGCGCCGGCGTTCGTCGCGCGGTGAGGAGCCACCGCCATCGGCGTATCCAGAAGACGACACCGACTTCTCCGGACCGGAGGATGGGGAGGGTGTGTCGGCCGAATTCGCAGCGCTGCGACCTGGGCCTGGGCTCGAGGCGCTCAAGCTGGCTGTCCACCGGCCCGATGATGTAGCAGATCGAGTGCACGCGGTGCTCTTTGCCGATCCCGTGCAACGGCGTGCGTTCGTGGCTTTGCTTGAGAACGACAGCGTGCCCGAGGCGGTTGAGACCGCGTCACCGGAGGTGGCGAACGTATTGCGACGGGTCATAGTCGAGGAGCCCTTGACGGGTGATCCCGAGTTGGGGGACCCCGTCGACTCCGTGGTGGCCGTGCTCCTGCACGCGGCGGCGCGGCGCGCCCTGACCGAGATCGAGATCGAGTCGCGGGCCGGGGGCGACGCGTCGCGCGATGCCGAGACCAGACAAGTACGCCACTGGCTGGAACAACTCGACGATCCGGCCGCCGGTCGCGACGCCGCCGACCGGTTGGTAGGTTGGTTGGCCGGAAGGGATCGAGGGGAGATCAACTTGGGCGGGCGAGGGTGAGCGAAGAGTCTGCAATCGTGATGGACGACGAGAGCGTGAATGCGGAGTCTGTTTCGTCTACGTCACCGCGTGCGTCGCTGAGCGATTCGACTTCGTCCTCTCCGGATGTTTCGCCGAACACGGTGTCGCCCCCCGACGCGTCGGTGACATCGATCGCGAAAGGTGCGCTCCCGCCCGGTGTCCCCGAGCTCGCCTTCGAAACGGTGCTCGCCCACGGCCGCGAGAAGGGACAGCTGACCCAAGCGGAACTGATCGAGGCACTGCACACCGTCGAGCTCACGCCCGAGGTGCTCGTCATGCTGATCGACCGCGTCACCGCGGAGGGTGTCGCGCTCGTCGAAGATGAGGAAGAGGACCCCATCGTCGAGGTGGTGCCGCACAAGGAGCCGCGTCCGGCGACTCGCTTGAACGGGAGCTCGGGCACCCGGTCGAGCGCCCGCCGGGAGTCCAACGGCAAGCGGGCCGGCTCCGGCGAGTCCGGCGGGAGCGCCGAAGACCCGGTGCACACCTATCTAAAGGAGATCGGCCGGGTCCCGTTGCTCAACGCGGAGCTCGAGGTCGAGATCGCGCAGGCCATCGAGGCCGGGAACATCGCCGCCGGCAAGCTGGCGGCGCACGAGCTGGCCGAGGGGGGGGAGGGCCCGTCGGCGGACCTTCTGAGTCCTGAGGATCAGACGCGGAACCGGCGCCTCATGCGCAAGGGGCTCAAGGCGAAGGACGAGCTGATCGAGGCCAACCTGCGACTCGTCGTCTCGATCGCCAAGCGCTACCGCAACCGAGGTCTGGCGTTCCTCGATCTCATCCAGGAGGGGAACCTCGGCTTGATGCGGGCGGTCGACAAGTTCGACCACACCAAGGGCTTCAAGTTCTCGACCTACGCGACGTGGTGGATCCGCCAGGCGATCACGCGGGCGATCGCAGATCAGGCGCGCACCATCCGGATTCCGGTGCACATGGTCGAGACCATCAACAAGGTGGTGTGGGCGCAGCGCCAGCTCCTCCAAGAGGTCGGGCGCGAGCCGACGATCGAAGAGGTGGCGCTGCGTGTCGAGCTCCCGATCGAGCGGGTTCGTGAGATCCTGCGCATCAACCAGGACACCGTGTCGCTCGAGCAGCCTGTCGGCGACGAGGACGACTTCAACTTGTCGGACCTCATCGAGGACCGCGGCGCGGTGGTGCCCGACGACGCCGCGACGCGTTCGTTGCTCGACGCCGCGGTGCGCGAGGCGCTCGGACATCTGTCCGATCGCGAGCAGGATGTGGTGCGCCTGCGCTTCGGGCTCGACGACGGCAAGATCCGCACCCTCGAAGAAGTGGGCAGGGAGTTCGGAGTCACCCGGGAGCGCGTGCGTCAGATCGAGTCCAAGACGCTGGCCAAGCTGCGCCGGCCCGACGCCGCCCACCTGTTGCGGGACTATCTCGAAGAGTCCTGATCCGCCCTGGTGGCGGGCTGGATTCGGCTCTGTTTACGAGGCGCCTGAGGGCTCGCCGTTCAAGATCACCGTCTTGGTCTCGAGGAACGGCAGCAGGCCCTCGGTACCGCCCTCGCGCCCGATGCCCGACTGCTTGAAGCCGCCGAACGCCATGCCGAAGTCGGTGCGGAAGGCGTTGTGCCCCACCGTGCCGGACCGGAGCTGACCGGCCACCTCTCGAGCCCGGTCGATGTCGTTGGTGAAGACCGACGCATTGAGGCCGTAGATCGTGTCGTTGGCGAGAGTGACCGCGTGCTCTTCGTTGTCGGCGGGGATGACACTGAGCACCGGCCCGAAGATCTCCTCTTGGGCGATCGTCGAGTGGTTGTCCACGTTGCCGAAGACTGTCGGCTCGATGTAATAGCCGCGCGCGAGGTCCTTGGGCCGGCCGCCGCCGGTGGCCAGCGTGGCCCCCTCCGCCACGCCCTTGGCGATGTAACCCTCGACGCGGTCACGCCCGCGTTCCATGGCGAGCGGCCCCATCTGCGTCGACGCGTCGAAGGGGTCGCCGACTTTGACTTGAGAGAAGGTGCCGGCCAGGGCATCGACGAGCTCGTCGTGACGGGCGCGGCTGACGATGATGCGGGTCAGCGAGGAGCACACCTGCCCGGAGAGGAAGCACTCGGCGCCCGAGAGCGCACCGGCCGCGGTCTCGAGGTCCATGTCGTCGAGGATGACCGCGGCGGACTTGCCACCCAGCTCGAGGGTGCAGCGGGCAATCCGTTCGCCGCAGAGCGACGCGATGCGCCGGCCGGCCGCGGTCGAGCCGGTGAACGTGATCTTGTCGACGGCAGGGTTGCGCACGAGAAGTTCGGAGACCTCGCGGTCCGCCGTCACTATGTTGAGGACGCCCGGCGGCAGGCCGATGTCCTCGGCGATCTCGGCGAAGAGGTAGGCGTCACCAGGTGCCTCGGGGGAGGACTTGAGGACGACCGTGCAGCCGGCGAGCAGAGCCGGCGCGATCTTGTAGGTGATGAGGCCGATCGGCGCGTTCCACGGGATGATCGCGCCGACCACGCCGACCGGCTCGCGGACCAGCAGGCCGAACTCGCCACCGCCGGTGGGCTGCGCCGCGCTCTTCGAAGGGATAGGTGTCGGCGAGACCGGCGTAGAAGTCGAACACGCCCGCCACCCCGGGTGCGGTGTGCTGGGCGATGATGTGGAGCGCACCTGACTCGCGGGGCCACATTTGGCCGACCTCGTCGGCTTTGCCGCGCAGTCCCTCGCCAATCGCGCGCAGGTACTCAGCCCGCTGCGCGTGTGACATCTTCGGCCACGGACCGTGGTGGAACGCCTCGACCGCGGCGTCGACCGCCCGGGCCATGTCGGCCTCCTTGGCCTCCGGGACGCTGAAGTAGAGCTCCTCGGTCGCCGAGTCGATCACGTTGATGACATCGGAGGAGGAGGGCTCGACCCACGCCCCGCCGATGAAGAAGCGGTCGTCGTGGCGGATGGGTACGGCTGTCTTCTCGATCGTCATTGGATTTCGCTCCTCATGGTCTTTTCGAACCTGGGCTGACCTCGGATTCACCGCAAGGTTAGGGGACCCGCACGACCCGGGTGGCGCCGACGGTCGTCGGCTGGGAGATGGCGCAGGGGGGTGGGAGGGGAGCCGGCGGCCTGGCTCGTCGGAACGGCACCGGTCGGCGTCCTGCACCGGCTCGGGAGGACTGCGACGAGACCAGTTGGGTCCGGCTGTGGGGACGTCGAAGTGGGCGGCGGTCGGCGGCCCGTCAGGTGCCGGCGAGGAGCGCCTGATACATGTCGGACGATTCCTGCGAGCTTTCCTTCGGGCACAGGTACTGGGCGGCGAACTCCACGACGACGTAGGACTCGAAGGTGGTCAGGCCACGCCCGGCGAGCGATGCGACGAGCTGCGATGAATCGTCCTGCTTGGCGAGGCCGGTGCACGCCAGCTCGCCCGCGCTGATGGCCGCCTGTGCGCCCACGCCGACGAATGCACCCGGCACGGGGACGGTCGAAATCAGGTGGGTGTACGCCTTCTTGGGCTGCTTCGGCAGGCTGGGGTCGTCGTAGTAGAGCTCGCCCTCGGCCATCGCGGCAGCCGGCGCCCGAGCCGCCACCTCGGGGAGCCCGCTCGCTGGAAAGACCATGAGGTCGACGTAGAGACGCCGTTCCGCGTAGTTGCCCGTCTCGCCCGGCACGAGCCCGTGATGCACCATCCAGATGAGGCTGCCGGTCTGGAAGAACTCCGACCCGCCGTAACCCTGTCCATTCGCGCTGTTGGTGCTCACGTGCCAGGCCCGATCGAGCGGCTTGACACAGGGCCCGGTCACGGACGTGCATGCCGCGATGCCGATGCTGTAGTTGGGCGTTCCCCAAAGGTTGGCCGAATAGAACAGCCAATAGATCGACCCTTCCTTGATCATGGAGGGTGCCTCGACCAGCCCTCCCTCCCAGGCTTGTGTGGCGCCAATGAGGAGGTGGGGGAGTCCGACCGTCGAGAGTCCGTCGGGCGAGAGCTGCTGCGAATAGATGTATGTCGGCTTGTTGCAGCAATCGCCGTCGCTCTTCCAGAGCAGCCAGGGAGTGCCGTCAGACCGGATGTAGATGCTGGGATCGATGGCGCCACCGGCTTGATAAGGACAGATGAACGGGGAAGGGGAGTCGTCGACGAACGGGCCCGACGGGCTGGTGCTCGTAGCGTGGGAAATGCACATCGCCGTGTTCGGCCCGTGCGTCGTCTCGACACATCCGGGGTTCGTCACCTTGTAGATGCAGTTGAGCGGGTCGGTAGCCGGGGTGGAGTAGTACATGACGAAGGTCCCGTCGGGGCGCGCCCACACCGACGGCGCCCACTGGTAGCCGGACACTGTCCATTTGGGCAGGGTGGGCAGTGCGTCGCCCAGAAAGTGTCCGGCGAAGCCGGTCGAGCGGGTGATGGCGATGACGGGGATGTGTGCGGCCTTCGCGTCCGGACCGTTGCTCGTCCCGGTGGCGTACGCGTACACCGTGTCGGTGTTGGCGTCGTACAAGGCGTAGGGGTCGGCGAAGTCTCCGTTGTAGATCGGCTCGCCGTGGAGCAGCCCACTGAGGATCGTGAGTTTGACGCCCTGGGCTTTGGCCGGGTTGACGCCGATGGGGCCCTTGGTGGCGTTGTGGCCCGGCGTGACCAGCGGCTGGCCGGCACGCACCTTCGGTATGACGGAGAGAGGCTTCGACGTCGGTGTCGTTTTGTGTGTCGATGCGGCACCGGCACCCGCACCAGTGGGAGCCGCGACGACGACGGCGAGCACGCAGGCGGTGATGCTGACGACGGCGAGCGTGCGGGCAACGAGCACGGACTGCAGGCTGAGACTCAGCACGCCGAGCGGGCCGCGACCTGCTCTTGCGGCGCGTGACATCAGGCGATCCCGATGCCGTGCGCCATGCCGGCATCGTATTCGGAGTTGAAACCGGGCCAATGGCACGCTGGTGCGGCGGATCGAGACGTTCCATTATCCGAAGAGCTGTGTTTCAGATCTCAACGTACGCCACGTCGTGAGTCGTGAAGCGAGCACGCGGGCGGCCGACCGGCCCGGCCACGTTGTGGAGGGCGGCGGGAGGCGGTCGGCCCGATCGAAATCCCAGCGTCCTGGTGATGCTGCCGCTGACCCAATCTCAGATACCGCGTGCGAGAATTGGCGGCAGTTCTGAAGCAGCGAAACGTGCCCGATCCGCTTCCCGAAAGCGGGTTGGACCGCTGATATCGTTCGGGGGCTGTTTCTCGACCCTTCCGGGGTAGCTCAATGGCAGAGCAAGCGGCTGTTAACCGCTAGGTTGTGAGTTCGAGTCTCACCCCCGGAGCATTTCTCTTCGTTTTCGCTGGTCAGCGGTGGTAGCTCCAGCACCTCACCTTCCTCCTCACTCTCGCGGCGCGCGCCACGCGCGCGATCTCCCGAGAGTTCGTGCGTGAGGGGCACCACGTTGTCGCCCATCGTGAAGGCGTTGAGGGCTTGTGCAAGCAACGCATCGCGCTCCTCGGAGGCGTGTTCGTAGCGCACCACCATGGCTACGGCTGCGTCACGATGGATTCTTGAGCCCAAAGCGAAGTGGGTTACTGGCAGGTTACGCGTGGCCTGCCACGCGCCACCGAAATCGACGCCGTGAGGGCCAAGAGAGAGGAGTCCGACGCCGGAAAGGCGGTTTCGAATCCCCTCGGTCATTTCTCCGAGCAGCGTTTCCGGAGGAGACGTGCGGATCCTCGGTCCATCCAGGGTGTTCTCTCGGCTTCGTGTGGCTGGCTCAACGGCGAAAACCACTCGAAAGGGTGATTTCTCCCACATCCAGCCGAAGTACGTTGCACCCGGCGTCGACTCGCCGCTCATCGTGTGCAAGGGCGAATTGACTCAGGTCGGCGGCGGGTCCTTTTGATGGCCGGCACCATATCGAGCGCACGCAATGGCGTTAGGATCAGAGCCAATGAGCGCAATCGGATGGCTGATAGTCGTGTTAGTCGTCTTGATCGTGGCGGCTGTGGCGTTCGTGATCGCTCGGCGGAGACGGCGCGGAGGAGGCGTAATCGCGACGAGAGGTAAGCGATGAACCTGCTGATGACTGCGTCGCAAATTCGCGGACTTCCGGTGGTCACCGTACAGGGCGGCGAGGACATCGCCGAAGTGCGCGACGTCATTTACAGCCCCGAAGCGGGTCGTCTCGTCGGGTTGACGCTGAACCAAAGAGGCTTTCTGGCGGGGCGGCGACGCGAGGTGCTTCCTGCAGAAGCAGTCCACGCCATCGGCCAGGACGCCGTAATGGTGGCTGATGAGACGCAACTTGTCGCACCAGAGAGTGCTCCCGACGACGTCGCCCACCCCGCCACCGAGCGCAATGTGCTGGGCGACGATGTCCTCACCGAAGTTGGAAAGAGCCTCGGTAAGGTTGTGGACTTAGTTCTGCTCGTTGGAAGCAGCGGCGAGGTCGTTGGCTATCAGATCGACAAGGGTGACGGCGGACACGGTTACATACCCCTTCCGGCGCAGCTCGCTGTCTCGGGTGACGCGCTGGTGGTACCAGATATCACCGAGGAATTTGTGCGGGACGACCTCGTTGGACTCGGTGCTGCGGTCGACGAATTCCGGAATCGATTGGGGCTGACATGAGCGAATCGATCCGAGGTTCCATCGGTCGCAAGGTAGTCAGCCGGGCCAGTGCGCAAGAATTGGGCGCGGTCAACCACCTCCTCGTTGACGACCAGCAGCGACAGATTGCTTCGGTTGTCATCGGGAAAGGGAAAAAAGCTCGGTTTGTCGACTGGGCGCAACTCAGCGGATTCGGGCCTGACGCCGTCATGGTCAACGACGAAGACTCTTTGAGAGTGGCGGCGGGCGATCGGGAACGAGATGCCGCCGAGGGGAAACTCGAGCTGGTTGGCAAGCGAGCACTCAGCGAACTGGGCAATGAGCTCGGCTCGGTTGATGATGTGACATTTGACGCCGATTCGGGAGCGCTCGAAGATCTCATAGTCGGTGACCGCCGGATCCCGGCTGGATCGCTATTGGGTAGTGGTTCCTACGTTGCCGTGCTCGATAAGAGTCAGGATCTTTGATTCGGATCACCGGCCGGTTGATGGCTGTCCCACCCGGTCGGATTCCGACCGACTGACACAACCTGATCGCTGGTAGCGACGATTGAGGGCGAATCTCCTTCACTTCGCCAATACCGGTGTCGCCGGACCGGCGTGAAGTGAATCTCTGATTGCGTATTTGCTGACAACGGCAGGTGCGGTCCCGGGCTCACGCCGAGTTCTGAGAGTAGTGATCGGGCTCAGCGAAAATGTTTGAAACCATTCAGAGGACTCAGTCGAGGGCGACGAGGTCCTGGACGTTGTCGTTCGGCAGCACTCCGTTCACGATTGCGAGGACCTCGAGATCTACCAGTTCAACGTTGCCCCGGTAGCTCGACAGAAAGGCTGTGTCGGCCGCGTCCCGTCCTGTCGAGATCCGTACGAGGCTTTTTCGGGGAGCCAGCAGCGTGGCATCGACGACGTACCACCGACCACCAAGAGCCGCTTCGGCCACCGCGTGGAAGTCCATTGGATTCAAGCCAGGTGCATAGACCGACGTCAAACGAGCAGGTATATCCAGTGAACGCAAGAGGGCGATGACCAAGTGGGCATAGTCCCGACAGACCCCGCGACGTTGCAGCAGTGTCTCGACCGCCCCATCGGTCGGTCGACTGCTCCCAGGCACATAGGAAAGTTGCGTACCCACCCACGACGAAATCGCCGGCAGGAGTTGGTCGGGCTGCGCAATGCCGGCGAACTCGGCCTGGGCTATCGCCTTTAACCGGTCTGACTCGGCGTATCGGCTCGGGCGCAGGTAGCAGATTTCATCAGCGGAACTGACCAGCGTCAAAGGGTCGTGGCCGGAAATGCACGCGCTGTAATTGACGTCAACTCGTCCCTTTTCGGCTTGAAAACGGTGGACTCGTCCCGACCCGGGAATGTCCACCTCCACGATCTCGAGGGGGTCGCCCTCCGCCGTGATCTCCAGGGATTCGGCGTTCTGAGTGGGGTGCGCGACGGCAATCTGCAGCATCACATCCGCCGGCTCGATCACCTCGAGGGTTAGTCGGGCGCCAACTGTTTGACTCATGAGGAAACCCTACTGACCGCGGGGCGCATCCAAATCTGCTGTATGCGGGAGGGCTTGTGTCGTCAGTCTCGACGTCCTTTTGCTTGGGTGGGATTTTGGGTATGCATACCGGAGAGAAAACGAACAGGAGAACAAAATGGGTGAGAACAAGGACACTGGTCCTGAGGCGGGAGTAAAGGGCATCGTCGAAGATGTGAAGGGCAAGGCCAAGGAAGCGGCAGGTGCGATTGCCGGGAAGGACGAATTGCGTCGCGAGGGCAGAGCACAGCAGGACAAGGCCGGAGCTGAGCGAGATGTGGCCGCCAAGGAAGCCGAAGCCGAAAAGGCTCGCGCCGAGGCTGAGGCCTACGAGGCCGTACAACGCTCCCACCAGAGCTGACTCAAGGTAATTGTTCGAAGCCCCTCCGTATCCCTTTCATAGGATGCGGAGGGGTTCACGGGCGAGGGTCGGCCCGAAAGGATCCTTACGGTTAGTGCGAGCGAGGGACTGCGCCCGCTCCGGTTACGCCGGGCGAACGTCGGACGCCATAATGGTTTCGGCCCGGGCCCAAGCTCTGTGGAGAGCAATGGCGGCCACGAGCTGGTCGGTAAAGGCCTTTCCGACGACTTTCCCGGTCACCATCCCGTCCCTTCAGACGGGGATGCCGGCGCCTTCCAGTACGGCGGACCCGTTCCCCCAGGCACCGAGTGCCTTGCAGTGGCGGTACGCCTCTTGGAGCAGGATGACGAGCTTGACGTCCTTAGTGGGCTCCGTCTCTCCGGCTACCAGAAGCGCGTCGAACTCGATGGATCGAGTGGTGAGAAGCGTTCGGTCCACGACAAGCTCCTCAGCACCATTGGTCAGTGTGCCACCGATGGGCGCAATGACCAGGACCTCAGCACCAAGCTTCGCAAGCGCTCGGCGCAGTTTCGCGATCCCGACCAAGTCCGCGCCTGCGTCAGCAATCACCCCGACCTTGCGGCCATCGATCGGGTCTGGCTCGTCGACGATCTGTCACAGTGCCGGCGAAACAACCACATTTCGGGCGGGGGAGCCTTTCGGGGCGGGGAGTCCCAGTCCCGCCGCGACCCGGCTGCAGAGGTCAGGATCAACGTCTGCCAGGACGGCAAGCTCGCGCTCTTTGACCTCTTGCTCGAAGACCTTGCCCAGTTCGAATGTTAAAGCTTCCACCATGTGGCTCTGCTCCACCGGTGTGAGGCTTCGAAAGAACAAGGTGGCCTGGGAGAAGTGGTCTTCAAAGGAAACTGGGGCGGCTCGCCCCACTTCACCCTCAATCTGCCGAGGGACCTGCACGTACGCTCCCTCGCCCTCCGTCGCCACGGCTGGCGCTGCACCGATCCCATTGGGCAGGTGCGGGGAGATCCCGTCGTGAATGGCCGAAGCCTCGTGGGTGGACCCCCGTAAGGCCTCAGCCGCTCGGGGAAACGCGAGGACATCGCCGCTGAATTCCTGGTACCGCACAGGCCGCCTCGCGGTCGCTTCGGCGCTGTCATGACCGAAGAGCTCGGGGAGGAGCTGTTTCTCCCCATACCGATAAGCCGATGGATGGCATTCATCGGAGCCCACTCTCCGGACTCGCGCAGAGCTCGCGACCACGCGAGTGCGCGGAGGTAGTTGGTATCGCACAGTGTCCCGTCGACATCGAAAAGCACCCCCGGGCGGAGATTGTCCGTCGTCACGCCGGTGGGTCTTCGTTGCGGTTCACCGCAGCCTGGTTTTCGCCCGTTTGCAGGCCATCGCTCTCAGCGTGGGGTTCGAAGGCGACCGAGCAAGCGTCTTCATCGGGCTCCTCTTCTCTCATCTTGTGGCGGGCTTCTTCGGCAACCTGTTCTCGATGTCTACGCACCTCGCAGCCTTACCCTGCCGGACCAGCCGTGAACCGTTTCGGCGAGCAAGTTTTGGTGACCGTGCAGCAGCGACGGCGTTCTCAATCACCCGATCGGGTGAGTTTGCCTCCTCTCTCGTCGGGTAGGACCCTGTCGGGGCTCGTTACGCGAGCATCTCCAGATCCTGGTCCAGAGGCGGAAGTCCCCGCAGGACCAGTGAGAGAGACGGTGGTCATGAACGTGAGCAAAGGTGCGCTGTCGACGTGAGCATCGCGACGCAAGGTAGTTCGAGTCTCATGGACGCGGTGCAAAAGGCTCTGTGCACGCCGCCCGCGCCTGTGCATGTCCCCCCCGTACGGCCGCAGGAGCAGTCGGTGTATCGGGACGTGTTCGATGGGCGGCCGCAGCTCCCGTCACCTCGTGGTCCGATCAGCCATACGGTGATCAAGGCACTTTCGCATCCGACCGGGGCCTTCAGAGCTCCGCACGTCCGCACCGACGAGGTACTCACCGACGAGGACCTCCAGCTGGCGCTTTACTGCTGTTACGAGCTGCATTATCAAGGGTTCGCAGGCGTAGGCGACAACTGGGAATGGGATCCCGGTCTGCTGCAGCTCCGCAGCGTATTGGAGCGGACGTTCGAAGAGAGTCTGCGCCTGGCGCTCCCGAACGAGAGCACTGTCGCACCCGCAGAGGTGCCGGATGTCTTGTGGCAGCTGACGCGGGGCAACAGGTTCTCTCTGTCGGGCTGGCTGCTGCAGCACGGGACGCGGTTCCATGCGCGAGAGATCGCGGTGCACCGATCCGGCTACCAGCTGAAGGAGGCAGACCCCCACACATGGGCGATTCCTCGCCTGAACGGTCGGGCCAAGGCTGCCATCGTGACGATTCAGTCTGATGAATACGGCGGAGGAACGGAGGCGTCGATGCACTCGTCGCTGTTCGCCGACGCCATGACGTGCCTGGGCCTTAACGCCACCTACGGGGCATACCTCGATCGTCTGCCGGCAGTCACGTTGGCCACCACGAATCTGATCTCAATGTTCGGTCTCCATCGACGCCTCCGTGGCGCCCTGGTCGGACATTTGGCAAGTTTTGAGATGAATTCGGTGGGTCCGATGGCTCGGTACAGCGCATGGCTCGAGTCGCTCGGGGTGCCCGACAGCGGCCGTCGGTTCTACGACGTGCACGTCGAGGCGGACGAGGGCCACCAGTACATCGCCGTCAACGACCTGGTCGGAGGCCTGCTCCAGGCTGAGCCGGATCAGGCTGGGGCAGTCCTGTTCGGTGCCAGGGCCGTCGAATTGGTCGAACGATTCTTTGCTGACCACGTCGTCTCTGCCTGGAGGGACAACCGGACCTCCTTGTGGACGCCATGACGGACGAATTCCATGACGAGGCGTCCTACGGGGCGTTGCTGGCGGACGAGTACGACGTCATTTATGGAAATGTCTTCGACACCGAGGGAGCGGTCGACAGGCTGGCTCGATTGGCGCATGGCGGCAGGATCCTTGAGTTCGGCGTGGGCACCGGTCGCATCGCCCTCCCGCTGGCCGAAAAGGGTCTCGATGTGTGGGGCGTCGACGGCTCGCCAGACATGTTGACGATTCTCAAAGAGAAGGCGGGTGGCGACAAGGTCACGACCCTGTGTGGAGATTTCGCGACCACCGCCGCCGAGGGCAAGTTCGATCTCGTCGTGCTCTTGATCAACACGATCTACGCCATGGGCTCTCAGCAGGGCCAGATCGAATGCTTCGAGAATGCGGCCCGGCACCTGGCTCCCGGTGGACGTTTCGTCATTGAGGCTTGGGTTCCCGATCCGCCCCGAGGCGATGCGCTAGGACTCAAGGCCAGGCGTCTAGGTCGCGGTTTTGCCGGGTTGGTCATAGAGGATCATGATGCGGCCCGCCAGCTGCTGTCGACCACGCAGATCGTCATCGACGGAACCGGTCGCACGCGGAGCTTTCCCCTTGTGCATCGCTACGCGTGGCCGAGCGAGTTGGATCTCATGGCTCGCCTGAGTGGGATGACGCTTGAGAACCGCTGGGCAGATTGGCACGGTCACCCGTTCGACGCTTGCAGCACGGACCACGTTTCGGTGTGGCGATCGCAGTTGTCGTAAATGGTGCGGCCATGAGTACCCCCTTCACTCTGGGTGCGACAACTAGCTCCCACCTTCCGGACGCGGCCCTGGTCGGCGATACGTCGTGCAAAGTCCCACAGCTGCCACCTCGGCGCGGACGGCGGTGGCAGTCCGATGGACGACGGACGATCGGGATGCTGCCAACAGAGCGGAAGAATCCCGAAGTCCCGAACACGACCTCTAAAGCTGCGGGTATTCGTCGCGGTTCATTTCGATCACGTTCCGATCGTCGGGACTGAACAAGGCGACCGAGGTGAACGAATTGTCATGGTCGATTTGCACCATCGGACTACGCGTCACGTCGACGACGATTCTGGCGTGACCCGATAGTTCCGACACCGCTTGTTCGTAGCCATGGTTATCACCGTGGCGCTGCTATCCCATGATGCCAGCGCGAGGTGGATGCCTGCCGGGTCGAATGTGGTGCGGCCAATGAGGCGTGGTCTCGTTAGCGCTTGACGGATCATTCGCAACCCATGAGAATTACCACGCGCAGAGTCGGTCTGTGCTCGACGCCCACCCAGGGGAGGCTATAGATGTCCGAACAGGCGACCCCAGCGCAACACTTCGAGCCCCCCGGTCCGGGTTCGTGGAATTTGGACCCCGTGCACTTCCCGCGTCCAGTGACGCGTTACTGGACGAAGACGCACCCCGAGCCCTTCCGCCGTGGCACGAGTGAGTTCATGGCGTATTACGGGGCGCTCATCGAGTCCATGGAGACCCAATACGTCAACGGCTTCGCGTACCACACGATGCACCCGGTGTCGGAGGACGAGGTCCCGCAACGCTTCGCCCGTGCGGAAGTGGTGTGGGAGCAGAAGGTCTGGCGCGAGCAGCTGCAGGAGTGGGACGAAACAGCGAAGCCCGCCGCGATCAAGGTCCACCGCGAGCTGCAATCAGTCGATCCGAGTGGTCTCTCCGACGAGGGGTTGGTCGAATACCTGACCCGGTGCCGGGAGCACCACGGCCGCATGATGTACCAGCACATGCGATTTACCGGTTCGGCGATGCTGCCAGTGGGTGACCTCCTGGCGCATGTGACGACCTGGACCAGCGTCCCATCGTCCGATGTGCTCGCGATGATGCGCGGTGCAGCCCCGGTCTCAGCCGGTGCGTCGGGCCAACTCGAGCGGCTGATCGCGGCGATCACCCAGGACCCGTCTGCCCGCGCTCTCCTCGACTCGGCCAGCGAACCGAGCAAGGCGCTCGAGGAACTGTCTGCGTATGGTGGAGATGTTGGCGCGGCCACCTCGGGATATCTGGATCTCGTCGGGTATCGACTTCTTGACGGCTTCGACATTTCCGGGCGCTACGCGCTCGAGTTGCCCGATGCCTTGCTCCGTGCCGTCCGATCCTCCGTCGACGGCGCAGGGACGGATGCGGGCGACGTCGATGCGCTGATCGCCGACATCCGAATGCAGGTGCCGGACCAGCACCGTGCTCAATTCGACGAACTCCTGGGCGAAGCGCGTCTCATGTACCGCCTGCGGGACGAGCGCGGTGTGTTCAGTGACATCTGGGCTTCAGGGATCATGCGTCGCGCGGTGCTGATGGCGGGTCACCGGCTCCAGACAAAAGGCCGAGTGCACGACGCGGAGCATTTCATTGACGCCGACTTCGACGAGATGTGCTCGATGGTGCTCGGCCAGGGCGGTCCATCTGCAGACCAACTTCAACAGCGCTTCGTCGACCGGAGCTCGAGATCGGCCAAGGAAGCTCCACCATCACTCGGACCACCGGCATCACCCCCGCCTGACCCGTCCGGCCTGCCGCCCGGCATCGCCAGGGTCATGGGCGCGATGGGTATCGCGATGGGCGAGCTCTTCGGGAGCTCTGCAGCGCCACACGAGGAGAATATCCTGCGAGGTCTCGCCGCGAGTGGCGGTGTGTACGAAGGTCCCGTTCGGCTCATCGCGGGTCCGTCCGAGTTCGACCGGATCGTGCAAGGTGACGTGCTCGTGACGGAATCGACCAGCGAGGCGTTCAACATCCTCCTGCCGCTGCTTGGAGCGATCGTCACCGATTCGGGTGGCCTGCTTTCGCACTCGGCCATCGTGGCGCGTGAGTACGGGATCCCCGGTGTGGTCGGGACACGTGACGCAACCGACCGGATTCCCGATGGCACGCGGGTACGGGTAGACGGCGACGCCGGCGAAGTCACCGTGTACGCGTGACGGAGGTCGTCCCGCTCGAGGACGCGCACGAGGATTCGCGGTTTGGTGCGAAGGCAACGGGGCTGGGAGCCGCCGCGCGCTCCGGGTTGCGGATTCCACCTGGAATTGCACTCTCGGGCTTAGTCGTCGAGGCGGTGGCCGCTGGTGACGAGGCAGCGATCGCCCAGTTGACGACAGCGGCCGGTCCCTTGGCGGGGCCGCTCGCGGTGCGCTCGTCTGCGGTCGACGAGGACGGTGCGGACGCGAGCTTCGCCGGCCAGCACCTCACGCTTCTCAATGTGCCTTCGGTGGACGACCTACGTGCGGCGGTTCAGGAGATCTGGTGGTCGGCCAACTCTGACTCAGCGATCACGTACCGTCAGCGCGTGGGCCTCTTCACGCGGCCGAGTATCGGCGTCGTGGTCCAATCACTTCTCAGTCCCGACGTCGCTGGGGTACTTTTCACGCAGAACCCGA
Source organism: uncultured Acidimicrobiaceae bacterium (assembly GCA_963736225.1). Taxonomy (GTDB): domain Bacteria; phylum Actinomycetota; class Acidimicrobiia; order Acidimicrobiales; family RAAP-2; genus Bog-473. The sequence goes on from CAVTOF010000005.1 coordinate 939,411, forward strand.
TTAATGGTGCCGACGAGAGGCTCATCGAGGCGAGTTGGGGACTCGGCGAGGTGGTAGTAGCCGGACGTGTCATCCCCGACAGCTTCCGGATAGATCGGGACGGCACGGTGCTCGAGCGCACACCCGGTCTCAAGAAGGTCGCGATCCGTGCCGCCTCTGATGGGGGTACCTTCGAACAGGTTGTCGAAGCGGAACTGGTCGAGAAGCTTTGTCTTGACGACGACCTGCTGACACAACTCAACGTGCTCGCCGGCCAGTGCGAACAGGTCTTTGGACCGGGGCGCGACATCGAGTGGGCGCTTGCAGCAGGGCAGATCTACCTGCTGCAGTGCCGAGCCGTCACGCGAGCAGGGTCACCGGTGCGATCGACGGCATCCCCTGGCGAAAGGCGACCGGTCAACGTGATTGAGCGGGTCCCGCTTTTTGCCAATATGAGCCAGCGCGACACGGAAGGTATCGCCGCCCTGTTCAAGGAACGCCGCTTTGCCCCGGGCGAGACGGTTACCAAGGAAGGCACGGGCGGGGCGGCATTCTTCGTGATCGAGTCAGGCCAGGCAACCGTCTCGGTTGCTGGACAGCAACGGGCCACGCTGTCGGTCGGTGACTATTTCGGGGAGATCGCGCTCATCGATGAGGGTGCACGATCGGCCACGGTCACCGCGGATACCGAACTCGTGTGCTACGGGCTTACCTACTGGGAGTTTCGGCCACTTGTGCAACAGAACGCGACCATCGCTTGGAACCTGCTCCAGACGTTGGCCAGGCGGCTGCGCACGGCCCAGAGCGATGGGGCCGAGCCGGGCTAGTGCCCTCTCCGTAGCCGACGGGACTCTCATGACTGCCAAGGGACCTATGTGAGTCAGATCGTCGGACACGTTCGCGTTCAGATCAGCGGCGCTTGAACGTGTAGAGCGTCGTGCGCGATCCGTGCGCGAATGATCGGCAAGTTGGGGTTACGGTCATGGGCGTTCAGGCTGTATAACGATCTAGCTGAGATTTATTCGAGAGGGTGCTGGTAAGGATCGTCCTCCTTCGGCCCCGCTAGGTTGCGAGTTCGAGTCTCACCCCCGGAGCGTTTCGCGTCGTTCTTTCTGGTCAGAGGCTGTTGGTCCTAGACCTCACTCGCCACCTCTAGGTCGTCGCGCGCGCTGTGCCGTTCAGCTCAGCAGCTACGAGGGCGTACTGGCCAAGTACGAGGCCTGGATCTCGTCCACTCGCTCACGTAGATCGACGGCTCCGCCCGAGATCGCGATTCGACCCCGATCCATGACGTAGACGCGATCGGCGATCGCCAATGCCTTATGGACGTGTTGCTCGACGAGCAAAACGCCGACTCCGCCATCGGCCGCGGCACGCAGCACGGAGAAGAGGCGATCGACGATGATCGGTGCCAGTCCGATGGACAGCTCGTCGGCGAGTATGAGCGAGGGTTGGCGCGAGAGCGCCAGGCCCAGCGCGAGCATCTGCTGTTGCCCTCCCGAGAGGAGTCCCACGCGCCGATTGAGTTGCGATGCCAACTCCGGAAATATCTCAATGACTGTCTCTGCGGTAGTGCGAAACGCACGCAGATTCTCGGCGACGGTCATACGCATGAATACAGCGTGGGTATCGGTCACGAGGGAGAGTCCTGCTCGAGTGCGCTCGTGCAGCGGCGCTTTCTCGTCGAGGCCAAGACAGCGGACGACACCGCCCAAAGGTGGCAACTCTCCGGCCATGGTGAGAATGGTGGTCGTCTTGCCAGCTCCGTTCGGCCCGAGCAAGGCGACGACTTCGCCTTTGCGGACCTCGAGGTTGACGTCGCGGACGATGCTGACCTTCCCGTAGCCTGCGACCAGGCCTTCGAGCTCGATTAGTGGCTTCACGCGGAGTTCCCGACCGGCGCGTCGACGGACTCTGAACTTGGTTGGACATGGATCGGGGAGCCCAAATATGCCTGGATCACCCGATCCTCGTGTTGCACGACGTCCGGTGAGCCATCAGCGATCTTCTGGCCGAAGTCGAGGACGACGATGCGATCGCACGTGTTGAGTATCAGGGCCATGTCGTGCTCGACGACGACGACAGCGGCACCGTGACGGTCAGCTACATGGCGAATGAGCTCAGCGACCTCGCGGCGCTCGCGCTCGTCTAAACCCGCGGCCGGCTCGTCGAACAACACAATGCCCGGGTTGGCGATGATGGTGCGGGCAATGCCAACGAGTTTGATGGTGCCAAGCGACAGCGCATCGGGACGTTGATCGAGCACGGGCCGCAGGCCGAGGTCATCGACGACCGACTCGGCGAACGCCGACAGCTTTCGATGGTCGGGTATGAGCAGGTCGCGGAGGAAGTACTTACGTGATCGTGTGTCTTCTGCCACACGAAGGTTGTCGCCGACCGTGAGCTCGTCGAAGAGCTCCACCGACTGCCATGAGCGAGTGATCCCAGCTCGTGCACGTCGTTCGGGTGACCACTGTGAGACGTCTGCGTCGTCGAGGAGGATCCTGCCGGTTGCCTGGCGAGTAAAGCCGGTGATCAGATCGAGCAAAGTGGTTTTGCCGGCACCATTCGGGCCGATCAGTCCGACGACCTCCCCGGGGGCGACCTCGAACGAGACGTCGTCGACCGCGAGGACGCCGCCGAAGCTGACGGAGACGCCACGAACGTGCAGTGAGCGCCCGCGGCGCAATTGCTCGACCGGTGCAGGGGCTGAGTCCATCGCGGTCGGTGCTGGCGCGACGACCCGACCCGATTTCGGTTTGAACCGTCGAATCAATCGTCGAGTCTGTGATGCCCACAGCGCAGCGAGCCCGTCGGGTGACTGTCGGAGCAGCTGGATGACGCCGACGCCGCTGAGGACGGCGAGCCACGCGTCGACATTGTTCAGGTTGGGAAGCACGTTGTTCGTGATGGCGGAGATCAGCGCACCGGGCGCGGCAGTGGCACCGCCGACGACCCCGGACACCCACCCGAGCCCGCCGATCACCCCGTATTGCACGAGGAGGATCGAGCCGAAGACGTCGAAAGTGGTGAATTGCACATTCGATTGCTGGAACGCGATGAGAACCCCGCCCAGACCTGCGATCCCAGCGCCGACTGCGAAGGCGTAGACCTTGATGCCGATGACATTGATACCGAGTCCGGCGGCCGCTCGTTCGTTACTGCGAACCGCAATCATCTTGCGGCCAGTAGGTCCCCTTCGGAGATTGGCCACCATGAGGCCGACGAGCACGAGTGCAACGAGCATGAGCGCTGCGTATCGCTCAGGATGAAAGGTCGGATCGATCTGGTAGCCCAGGATTTCCGGACTTTTCACGACGATGCCTTCGAATCCACCTGTCATGCTTGGGTTGTCGAATATGAGCGCGCTGAACACCAGCGAGAGTGCCAACGTGACGATCGCGAGCGTCACTCCTCGTGTTCGGATCGCTGGGAGTGCGACGAGCACGCCCAGCGCAGTTGCGGCTGCGACGCCGATCAACAGGGCAACCAGGAACGGTACGTCGAGGCTGCCGGCGGATCGGGCCGCCGCCCACGCCCCGAAGCCGGCCAGCGCGTACTGGCACAGCGACAGCTGGCCGGCATAGCCGGACACGACGACGACCGACGCGATGATGATGGCGATGCCGAACGTGGTCATGAGGGCGTCGGAGTAGCTCGGTGCCGAAAAGACCAGGACAATGCCGATGATGATCGCGAGCACCAACGGCACTCGGGCGACGCGGCCGCTGCCCGGCAGCGGCAGCCGGGCGCTTGTCTCGCCGCGGGCAGGGCGCGCACGGCCCGACGCCACGGCGACAATCAGGATGATCAGCAGGGGCACGGCCTGCGGCAGCCCCGTCAGCGATTGGGTGCTGACGTGCCACGCGCCGGCGATGTCAGGCTGGAACAGCGTCAGCTCGCTCTGCAACACCCCGATGACGAGCGCCGCACCGACAGTGGCTCCGAACGCCGAGAAGCGGCCGACGAGCGCGGCCGCGAGGGCGGACAGCACCGTGACCGACAGAATCGCCGCATTCAACGTAACGATCGGCGCTAGCAGGATGGCGGCCAAGGCGGCGAGGAAGCCTGCGATCAGGTAGTTGACGAGTTCGATCCGGGCTGGTGCCCAGCCCGCGACAGCGGCCACGCGACGGGATTCGGACACCGCCGAGGTCGCGAGGCCGAATAGCGACCGGCTGTAGATCGCCCATAGCACCAACGCGAGCACGAGGGCGATGCCGATAAGGATCAGACGATCCTCGCCGATGCGGACGGAACCGCCGAGTACGAGGTTGCGGGTCGGCAGTATGGAGTTGGGCTGGCTCAGCTGGTTGCTCCAGAGCAGCAGCATGAGAGCTTCGGCCGACGTCAGCAGCGCCAGTGTCGCGATCAACCGACTAAGCAGTGACGTGTTCCGTAGCAGCGCCATGACCACGTACGTCATGAGCCCCAGTAGGACACCCACGACAAGGCCCGCCACCACGGCAACGGGAGTGGGCCAGCCAAAGTCATCGCGTAACGAGTAGCAGACGAACGCTCCGATGGCCCCGAGCGCAGCGGCAGCGAAGTTGAGGACGCCCGAGACCCGATGGACGATGACCAGCGAGAGTGCAACGAGTCCCGTGAGCGCTCCGGTAGCGACGCCGAGTAGCGCAAACTGCACGGTCCACTGGCTGAAGAGCGCCGTACCCAACGGCATCGTTACGAGTTGAGCTTGAACGGCTTGGTCACATCGCTGAACCCCGAAACGCTCACATAGTGCCCGTTCTCTACGCGTACGAGCATCGCGTCCCTTGAGAAGACGCGGAAGCCGGCGAGCGACTTGATGTCGGGGAAGGCAGTCTTGCTGAAGTCGAACGGCGCCTCTTCTGGGCGATCGATCGGGCCGGCGTTCTTCATCGCATTGACGAGCTCGGTCGAGTTCAGAGTCGCGATCTCTGACTTGGGCACCTTCTGGAGAATGTCGACGAGCGTGTGCACGTTCGACCAGGCTGCTGTGCTCGCCGGGCTGAGGTTCTCAGGGTTGGCGGGGAACCCAGCCGCCTTCAGCTCTTTCAGCATCTGCTGGATGCCGGGGTTGGAGCTGTCGGACGGGGGAGCCTGCTGGGTAAGCAAGTACATACCGTCGGCGACCGAGCCCAGTTCGTGCAGGACGTTCGGAGGCATCAGTGTCACCGCCGTGAGCATGGGGACCTTCTTCGGGGTAATTCCGTCGGCTGCGAGGGCATTCAAGAATGGCACCGGGTCAGTGAGAATGATCCCGATCGATTCCGGGTTCGCCTGACTCACCTGCGCCGCGATGGGTGCGTAATCGGTGGTGGTGGGCGGGACGAAGAGGGTTTGCACCTTAACGCCGACCCCTTGGGCGACCTTTACGGCGTCGGCCGCAAACGTTTCGGTTGCAGAGGTGTCGACGACGACCAAGAGGTTTTCCTTCTTGTGCAGCCCGGCCGCGACCCCGGACCCGCCGAGCACGAGCGTAAGCCCCGACGACGAGGAGAACGAATCCGGATTGAGGAGATCGAAGATGGTTCCGCCCGCAGTGAGGACGCCCGGCAGTTGGGCGGCGCTGGTACCGTTGGTGAACGCCCCACTGGACCCGAAGAGCGCCAGCGAACCGTTGCTCTTCGCGTCAAGGCCGCACTGCTCCGCGGCATTCGGATCGGACTTGTCGTCGCACAAATCGACCGCGATCGGTCGCCCGAGCGCGCACTGGTTGTTCACGGCTTTGAGGGCCGCGGCGGTGGCGTCCTTCGTCTCGGTCGTGAGGCCTGGGATCGACAGTGGACCGGTGAGGCTCACGATTGCCGTGAATTGGAGGGGCTTGCCAGTACAGGAGGGATCGGCCCCTGCCTTCGTCTTAGCCACCGCGGAGCCGCCAGCCTGTGCACCTTGAATCGGGCCCCAGTACGCAACGGCAATGAAGGCGGCGAAGATCGGTACCGCCAACGACACTCGCAGTAGTGAAATACGGGCGAACACTATGACCCCCCGTCATCTGCTGCACCGTCCCCCCAGGACGAAGCAAGGACCTCAAATTGGGATGAGAAAGAGCTACCAACGGATGACTTTTGCACATCCCCACGAACTTCGCGGCGCAACCTTCACTTGGTCGCGGCCCGGTTCGGGCACGCGGAGTCGTCCACCCTTCGGGTCCACCTCCAGTCTTCGCTGGACCGCGACGTGATGACTCGGCCCATGAAAGACGACCTCCCGGCAGCACCAAGGACCAACCGCCCCGCCCGGCCGATGGCCTCGTCCGGGGTCTCATCCTTGACAGGGTCGCCGAGACGAGCCACGTCGATACGCGGTGCGCTGGCTGGAGGTGGCCAGATCGTTCCTGGTTTCATGCTGGTTGAGGGGGTCTCGGGGGTGGAGCGGACACGCTAGGTCGTGAGTTGGAGTCTCAGCCCCGGAGCATTGGCCCCAGCGATGAGGCCATTCGTTGATAATCGCTCGCCGACGATCCCAGATCACATAGCGGCGCTACTTGGGGTTCAGGAATCGTTAATCATGGTCGCGGGTGCATCGCGTTTGCCAGGCGCATCGCGTCGGCCTTGGTCAAGCTCCCGCTGATCTCGCCTTTGCCATCAAAGCTGGTGAAGGAGGTCTGCGTGGGTTGGATGATCGGAGCCGAGTACACGACCCCATTCAGCTCGATGGCCAGCTCTTGGTGGAAGTTTTCGTTGGTAATTCTGTCCCAGAGGACGGAACCAGCTGCGGACATCGTGTAGTTGACGACCCACTCCCCATAGTGGTTGCGCTCCGCTCTCGCCGAGCGGATCAACCTGTTTGTCATCTGAGCTGGACCGAGGACGCAGCGCAGAGTCGCGGTTCCCTCGTTGCATGCTCCTCTGCTGCCAGGGATCAAGACGGTGGCCGAAGGCTTGTCTGCAGAAGGCTTGGTCGATGGCACCCCGGTAAGAGCATCGTCGGGCGCAACGAAGTCGGAGGTAAAGCCCGCTTGTGAAGTCTCTGGCTGGACGTTGAGGTTCCGTACCGTTACGGCACTCGCCGGAGAACATGACGGCTGGCCCGAAGTCGCTGGAGCCGGCTGGGAAGGGTTGTAGCTCGGCGCTAAACAGAGCACCGGGCGGAAGTAGACGTGGCCTGGCGCAGTACTGCCGACAGCGGCAGACCTTGGCTGCGATTTGCCATCGGCTGTCCCACCCCAAACGTCGACGGCAGCCGCGATCAGACCTGCCAGCAGAAGAGCACAGAGCGTGAGGATGACGGCAGTTCGCACGTAGCGGTGACGTTGGCGATCGCGGGCCTCGGGGATCAACACCTCGGTCGGCGTTTGCGGCGGGTCAGAAAGTCGTAGTGACATAATGCTACTATGTATAGCACTATGTTCAGAGCCAAGGTCGACAGGACCGAGGACGTCGCACTCCACGATCAAGTGGCGGCTGAGATCCGCCGTGCCATTGCCGAAGGTGAGGCCGGGCCAGGGGAGCGTTTGCCACCCGCCAAAGACCTTGCCGCCATCTTGGACGTCAATACGAACACGGTGCTCCGCGCTCTACGACTTCTAAGGGACGAGGACCTGCTGGAGTTCCGGCGCGGTCGTGGGGTGACCGTCGCTGGCACTCCCGAGAAGAGTGCCGTCCTGAGCCGGGCGCGGGATCTCGTGGAGTTCGCTCGACACCACGGCTATCGGCGTGAAGAGGTGATCGACATGATTGCAGGGCTGCCGTGAGGGATCTGACGTCTTGACTTTGCTGGAGGACCACAAAGGCGCTCAAAGCGCCGTGCCGGAGGCCGAAGCCCTCATCAAAGAAGCGCGGCAGGAGGACTCGTCGTAGACGAGCAGGTGTGGCCGCATCCCTCGCCGTTATCGTCGCTGTCGCAGTCACTCTGAGTTTTACCCTTCCAGGTTCAGCACCCGGCCCGACAAGGTCGCGTCTCGGGCTACCTCGGTGGAGTGCGCCAGCCACCGCCACGCAGCCAATGCCCAAGCTCTTCGTTGCTGGGGACAATCGTGGTGGCATCGGGGTGTACTCGACCGCGACCGGCCGTCTTCTCCGCACGCTCAGCCCGCAGACCAACGGAGGTCCAGATCAACAAGCTGTCATAGGGACAGAAGGAAAGGTCTTTTTTGCTCAGCCCGCGGGAGCCTGTTCAGGCACCATCCAGTCTGTCCCGCTATCGAGTACGAGCGGGCCTACGACCGTCCTATCGCTACCTGGGATCCTCGCCGTTGACCCTGCGCCCAGCCCGACCTCATCGGACCTCGCGTGGGTCGGTGTTAGATGTGGATCCAACGGCACACAGACAAGGCTCTACATCTCCAACAGCGTTACGGGCCTCCGCGTCGACGTGGGTCCCTACACCGGTCGAAGCGCCGACAACGGGATCTCTTGGAGTCGCGACGGAACGTTCCTTGCCGTTGAGGCTGCACCGACTATCAGGATTCTCCGCGCAAGTGATTCAGTCCGCGTTGGTGTTTCGCTTCACGTTGGCAAGGGATGCATTCTGACGGATCCCGACTTCCTACCCTCCCGTCGTCAGGTCGCCGCGATCAGGACCTGTTACACGTCTACTGGGGTGAAAACATCGAGCGACCTCCTGGCGTTCGATGCTGCAACCGGTCAACCGCTTGCGAGGATTGCCGTCGCACCGCCCAACTCGTCAATTCAATCAGTATCAGTCGACGCCGAGGGCCATGTGTTGGTCGGCGTTGTCCATGGCGACACGGGAGCAGTGACTGCGATAGCTCGGAGCGGTCGATTGACAACCCTCAGTAACTCGTCCCCAACGGGAGCGGAGTGGTAACTACAGCTGGAACATCCAGGGTTGCCAATCCTCGACTGCCCATGAATAGCTGCCTCACGAGAGCGATCGGCATCTCCGGCTGTGTCAGCAGATGCTCATGGTCGTGGCACGGACTCGCCAGTCACGATCGACCGTTTTTGACAGCGGTTGACCCCGAAGACCGTGCTCAGAAACGAATCAGGCACGACTGGGCAGTCCGAGGGTCGGCCTTGCTTGGCATATTGGGCTATTGGCGCGAATCGCCCCGACAAGTTCGGCGGGGCACGTAGTCGCAGGTCACGGTTGGGTCACATCTGTGACCTTGGTGTGACCTTCCATTTCATACAAACTACTCCCAGGACCAGCTTTTGCTGCGACACGGGAGTGCGACGACGGGAACAATCACGCACGGCCGAACGTATGAGCCCCGGCGAATCAGGCAAAGAAGCGGGATATGACAATGAAGTTCCGGTGGCGGTGAGTCGGGCTGGCGGTTCTCGCCACGGCGGCCGTCGTTTGGTCGGCCGCGTGCAGCAGCACCAGCTCCCCTCAGGTGGCCAGTTTGCGGACCAGCACAAGCGTGAGGACCAGCAGCGCCACCAGGGGAGCGAACGGTGCGATCACTCATCCGGCTGGCAACGCCACCCAACTGCTCAACGAGTGGGCCACCTGCATGCGAAGCCACGGCGACCCGGACCAGGCCGATCCGACCATCGACCCCAGCAAGGTGATCCACGTCACCAGGTTGCCCTCGGTCCCCGGCGGACTCTTCGGGCCGAACGGGCAGAGCGGCCCCGGGCCGGTGCCTGGTTCTTACTGCACGGCGTACCTGACTGATGCCATCAACGAGTTGTTGCAGGGGAGCCAGCAATACGAGCCGCCGTCCCAGACGGCGTTGGTGAAGTACGCGCAGTGCATGCGGGCCAACGGGGTCCCGGATTACCCGGACCCTACGGGGGGCGGTTTCCAGCTTCACGGCAGTCCGGGGAGCGACCTGGATCCGAACAACTCGACTCTCCAGCACGCGGGCAAGGTATGCACCAAGCAGACCGGCGCGGACCCGCTCGGTGGCGGCGGCCCGCTCCCGCGGGGAACCGTCGTGTCGGGGCCACCGGGCCAACCGGGAACGCCCTCGCTCTTTACGGTCCGCAGCGGCTGATCATCTTCGCCAGACGGGCGGCCCGCGATCCCCTCCTTGGAAACTGTCCCCGAATACCGCCGAAACGAACACCGGAAAGGTAGGACACATCGGCCACCCGGGCTCCTACTAGTCGAGCAGCGCAGAGAGCTTCTTCGGCGCGAGGACCCGGTAACTCTCGGTCACCAGCTCCAGGATCTCCACCCAATCCGTGCTATCGGTGAGCCGCACCCCGATGCGATCGCGGGCGGCTCGTCGAGGGGCGAAGAACGGATGGCCCATGGACAGCAACGCCTCGCGCTCGTCAGGGTCGGCACGCAACACCAGCAGCGGGGCTGACTTGCCAGTTGGTATCTCCGTCGCTACGAGCAAACAGAACGACCTTCGGCGGATGTCAAAGGACTGTGCTGTCGATCTCGTTCTCGTCACTGAATCGTCGACGCGCACCGTAACCTCGGGCAGCGCCAGGCATAGCGTGCTGACCCGCTCGGCGATGTCCTCCGGGACCTCTACGGGCACGCTCGAGAACTCAGGCCTCACCAACCAAATGATGCCAGGCTAAGATGCGCCTGTACGCCGGCTTTGGGCGAGTAGCTAGCTCCCGAGTGTCGTCGCGCTACGCGGTCACGCGGCAACTGATCCGCAAGCACGGCCCAATGAACGATCACTCAATCCCCCGTGTAGCAGGCCGCAATCCCTTCAGGGTTCTCAATGGTCCACGGGAAACTGACCGACGCACTGGCTCCAGTTGCGTCGGTAATGGTGAAGGTGATCTCGGAGTTCTCGACCGCCTCGCCGCCAGGGGTGCCGGTCAGGTACTCAGAAGTACCGTCAGCGGCAAGAAAATGCAGAAGGCCGTTTACAACGATGACCTCCGGCGAATAGTGCTCAGCGAAGTAAATCTGCGGTGATGTTGAGAAGGTGGCACCGAACGGGGCCACTCCTCCGCTAATGGCGGCAAAGTTCGGGACATCAACACTTGCTGTACAGGTCGAGGGCTTTCCGGCAACGGGAGGATATGGATTCTCGCCAATGGTCACAGTTGGAAACTGAGAGATCAGAGGTGTGACTTCCAACGGGTTGTCGACGCTGATCGTGATCTTCTCGCTGTAGACAATCGCGCCTGCTGGGTCCCTAGCCATGCTTCGCAACGCATAGCTGCCACCGGGGACGTCGGTCGTGTTCCAGACGTACACCCATCCGAAGATTGAAGGTGTGGCGCGACCGAGAACCGACTTTCTGTAGGAACCGCCGGTCAACACGAACTCCACCGAGGTGATCTTGTCGCGAAAGCCCGCCCACGCCACGGCGTCAAGAACCTGGGTTCCATGGATGGTCGACCCGTTCCTGGGGAGGAGCACCGCCGTGACTGGAGGCGTCGAAGCCCCGGCGCTCTGTCCTGCGAGTAACCCAGCGGGCAAGGAGAACGCCACTGTCATGCCGAGAGCAACAACAGCCAACATTGCTATGCGAACGGGTCGTGCAAGCATGGCCGCAGGCTAACGAAGTGGGATTTAGTTTGCCCGGCTGAGTTCGTTGCGACCAGTAAAACGACGCGATTAGGGGCAACGGTTTCGACCGCACGCCCGTCTTGGAGGTCGTGATGGATCAGTGGAATCCATGAGGTTCGCGATCGGGGAGTGCGCCGTGCGGTGTGAGCCGTTGAGGACTCGGAGCTGGACACCATCAGCAGCGTGCGGCGAGTAGCCGACGGCGAGCTGGAGATGCTTCGCCAGTGTGGTCACTCGAGCGGCTCAATTTGCATCTAGCCCCCAAAACGACTCCATGGGGCGATGTCGCCTTCTAAACGACGTGAGCGACAATCGTTGGCAGTGCTCCGTTGGCCGGGACGATGGGCAATTTCCGGCGTGATTGCGGGTCCCACCAGCGGTACTCTTTCCCGGGCTGCCCGGCTCGAACGGCGCACCTGGGGGAGATGGCGATGCGGCGCTGGCGAAATTGGGGAGCAAGGCGAAGTCTGCTGAGCGTCGGCGGAGCTCTCGCCGTGCTTGGGAGCACGGTGGCATTGGGCGTCGCAGCGCCGTCGGGTGCCAGCAGTGCGCCCACCCCAGTGACCGAGGCGAGCACAAGCGCGCGGGGTGTCACGCCAAGCGCTATCAACGTGGTCTTCCCGATCATTTCGTTCACCAGTATCGAGGGGGAGTTCGAAATCGAGTCGGACGCCGAGTACGGCGAGCAGACGAAAGCGATCCACTTGTTCGTGAACCAGATCAACGATGCCGGCGGAATACACGGTCGGAAGATCAATCCGATGATCGAGAGCTTCGATCCGACCAACGTGAACGAGGAGCGAGCGCTGTGCAAGCAGTGGACCGAGGGCAACCCGCCCGTCTTCGCCGTCGTCGACGGGCTCGGCACGTACGAAGGGACCAATCAGCTCTGCATCACCAGAGAAGGTCAGACGCCGATGCTTTCCCAGTGGACGACGACCACCAATTGGACGGATCTCGGCTCTCCGTACTTGTGGTGGACCGGGGCCGATGACGCGCCGATCCTCGCGGCCACTGTGCGCTGGGGCCTCAGCTCGGGTCGCCTCGGCCACGGGAAGAAGGTCGGTGTCGTGGTCTCGGACCAGGCCAGTGACCAAGGCGCGCTCGACTCTTACCTCCTGCCCGACTTGAAAAAGATTGGAGTGGTCCCTCAGGTGATCGAAGTCGCGGCAGACATCGATGAGACCGCGACTACCGATTCGACCGCCATGCTGGCGGTAGAAAAGCTCAAGGCCGCCGGGGTCCAATCTGTGATTCCCTTGTTGCCCGAGAACGCATTCACCCCATACATCGGCGCCGAAACTTCGCAGGACTATTTTCCCAAGCTGCTCCTCAGCGACTACCAATCCGAAATTGAGGTTGCGCTCGGACTCATCCCCATCCCCTACGAGAAGGCGCTCAATGACCAGGAGGGTGTCACGGCAGAGACTCTCGGTGGCATCGACCTTCCGGTCGCTGAGTCACAAGGGGGGTACGACCCGGGGGTGCGGAGCTGCTGGGATACGTGGCACAAGGCCTACCCGCAGATTCCCAAAGGCAACATCAATGACGACATTGAGGAGCAAGGCCCGGTCCAAGGCTGGTGTCAGGAGATCCGCCTCTTCGCCCAGGCGGCGACCATGGCGGGTAAGGATCTCAACCGGCGGACCTTCGTTGAAGCAATGTCGCGTGTCACCAACTTCCCGGGCGGTTACTCACCTGTACTGAGCTACGGCCCGGACAAGTTCTATGGCCCAACGGAGTACCGGGTGGTCGAGGTTCATGACAATCACCCGCCGACGAGCCTCTGCAAGCACGGTCCGGTCGGGTCGCCCCCGGCAGGCGTCTGTTGGGTCGTCGAGCAGAACTGGACGCCGCTGCCCGGGAATGGGTGAAAGCCTGATTACTCAGCGATCGAAACGCGGCGCAACAGATCGCGACAACCGTGAACGTTCCGGCAGATGATCCTCGAAGGGGCAAGGTGCGCCGTACGCGCTTGAGTGACCCGAATGTGGCGCCTCTGTGGCTCGTCAGGACGACGGACTCGAACAGAAAGATTCGGGATAGACGACCGACGTCCCCCCCGCGTAGCAGCAGGCCCGAGCGAAGCGGGCTGCTCACCGGTGCTTACACGGACTGGAGCACCAGAATGCGGGCAGTGCAGGGCTCGTACAGCGGCCAGTCGAGGCCCTGCTCCATGAGCGCCGCCCCTACGCGTCGCTCTACGTCGGTCCGGTCCGTGTCGGAGTTCGCTGCCAGATCGACCGCGATGACCTCGTAGGTCCGGTCCGGGTCGAGCCCACGAAGGCGCAGCGGCTCCGCATTATTCGTGCGCATGGTGAGTTGGAAGGCGAAGAGGACCGCCCGGCTACCGTCTGCGGACACGTAACTGAGGGCGGCGCGCTCATCTGGCGGGATCAATCGCCACAGGTCGCCCAGTTGGACGAGCGGTCGGACGTCTCGGTACAGCGCCACCGCGCGGCGGCAGACGGCCAGCTGGTCGTCGGTCATGCCCGCAAAGTCGATGTCGAAGCCCAACCGCGCGCTCATTGCAACGGCACACCCGAAGGCCACCGGCCGGTCTCCTTCCCGAGTGACGTGCGCGCCGACCACGTTCGCCGGTAGGAAATACGACGCAGCCCATTGCATTCGCACCCGGTCGACGGGATCGGTGTTGTCCGAGAGCCAGACTTCGTGGAACCAGCGCAAGGACCCCAGGTCGACACGCCCGCCGCCGGACGCGCACAGCATGAGCGTCTGTTCCGGGTGGCGTTCGGCGACGGTCTCCATCAGGTGCCAGGTGGCCCGAGCGTGGTCGATCCAGTAGTTGGCCTGCCGGTCGGGAGCGAGCGTGGCGGACCCAGGTTCGGTCAGCGGCCTGTTGGCGTCCCACTTGAGGTAACTGATGCCCGGATTCTCCGCCAGGACGCGGTCCACCACACCGCAGATGAATTCGGTGACATCTGGTTGGAGGACATCGAGGACCAGTTGGTGGCGCCATTTGCGCGGTCGCCGAGCCGGTTGGCGCACCACCCAGTCCGGATGCTCGTCATAGAGGGTCGAGTCGGGGTTCACCATTTCGGGTTCCACCCACAGCCCGAACCGGACGCCACGAGCGTCCGCTCGTGCAATGACGGGTCCGAGGCCGCCGGGCAGCTTGGCCTCGTCAACCTCCCAGTCACCCAGCCCTGTGGTGTCGTCGTCACGGGGATGGCTCGCGCCGAACCAACCGTCGTCGAGTAAGAAGAGCTCCGCACCCAAGTCCGCGGTGTGGTCGATCAGCTGTAGGAGTCGGTCAGTGTCGAACGAGAAAGCGGTGGCCTCCCAGTTGTTGACGACGATCGGCCGCAGTTTGTCGCCGTCGCGTACGGCGTGGGCGCGGACCCAGCGGTGGAAGCGGTGCGTGAGGGGGCCGATGCCCCCTGTTGACCACATCCAAATCTGCTCGGGGGTGACGAAAGTGGTCCCCGGGTCGAGCGCGTACTCGGATGACGCCGGATTGTGTCCACACCAGATCCGGAGCGCAGGGGTTGCCGTTCGCTCGAAGGCAAAACGGATGTTGCCACCCCAGGCCAGCGCGCCGGCAAGGATCGAACCGGCCGACTCCTCTGGCGACCCGTCGGGGGCGAGTAGGAAGAACGGACAGGACTGCAGGTGGGGCTGCACACCCCCGCGCGACTCGACCACCTTGGTCCCTGGGGTCAGGGCTTCTGTGGTCGTAGTCCACTCGGACGCCCAGTCACCCCCGCCGAAGTGGGTCAGGTACGGCGCGGGACTGGAGAGCAGAGGCGAGGCGGCGGCGACTTCGTAGAGGGTGACGGCTCCGCGCTGCCGGTTCGTGATGCTCGCCCACTGGCGCAGCACGCCGTGGTCCTCTGCGCAGAAGGACAGTGTGACCTCGAGCGGACAGTCTGGGTCGACGAGGAGGATGTCGGTCCGAGAGTCGACCACCCGGATGTCCTCCACTTTCGGTCGGGTGGTCGTGGTGCCGTCGCTGTGCGTGACGCGCAATGCGGGTGCCCGGGTTGGCTCCTCGTCGTAGGCGGGATAAGCCAGGGGGTAGAGCGCCGGCGGTATCCCGTCTGGCAGCTGCCGCATGTGGGCGTCGATCTCTGGTCCGAACCCCGCCTGACGGAGCCGACCGCGGTCGTCGACGAAGAAACCGTACCCGGCGCCCCCGGACGACACGACGAAGGCGCTCACACGCCCACCATTGCAGAGCTCTGGCATACCGCCAAGCGCAGGCACGCACGGGCAGCAACGTCGGGAGGATGCGGGGCGCTCCCCGTGTTGGAGCCGCATTGGGGCACAGGGGTCGGCGAGTTCCACTCTGCTGCTCACATGAAGCCGACCACCGAGGCACCGGGTACGTGCCCCTTGGCGATCCAACGAAAGTCCCACGGATTCGATTTTCGTGTCATCGGATAATTCGCCGCTCAGAGCGCCGATTCAATCGTTCTCATAACCCGAAGGTCGGACGTTCAAAACTGGGTGAACGGAATGGGACGACGGCGGAGTGGGATCGACTGCAGAGCGGGAGGCGTCGCCGCACTGCTCTCTGGTTCTACGGCATTGTGGTTCTGACAGCGTGGCCGCGAAGGAACCACTTGTTCGCGTCGAGGCGGTGCAGGATCAAACGGAATCGTGTGGGTCTGGGAGGACGCTCGACGTCCAGGCAATTCCGATGCACATCTCGTCCGTTGACCCGTCGCCCCACGTCACGAAGTGGGGAGGCGTGCTGCGCAGAAGCGGGAGTTCTTGTTCCAACGCAGAATTGTAGGTGCAAGTCACCTTGACGGATTCACCCTTGGTCACGGGTATGGGTTCGCTGAGGTTGTAGGAGCGCTGGTCGTGGAAATTGAAGTCGGGCACGTTCAGGACCGTCTTCGCCTGTGGCGTTCCTGGGTTGAGCTCCATCTGGAAGGACTGACCCAGGAGATGCATATGTGCGTACACCCTCACGATGTAGCCGCTTTTGTCGATTTGTGAAATGCACGACGTCGAGGCTCCTTCAGGCGGATCCGACGGATTGTTCCCACACAGTGCTTCGATGCCGTTGACCTCAGCGACGGCAGAAGAACCGAAGCGCTGACCCAGATTGGCCAGGGACGCGGCACGGTTGCACAGTGGCCCAGTGACACCGACCGGACAAGGGATGTCAGGCGGTGCAAGCATGAGATCAAGGTGAAGCGGGAGTAACGGGGTCGATTCGGGCACCGTGTGGAGGATCAGAGCGTTCTTCACCGGCCGATCGCCGAGGAGCAGGCTGTAATGGACCTGCATCACCACCATGCTCCCCGCGGGGAGAACGACGCCGGTTCCTTTCGGGAAGTTGTCGACTCCGGCGCCTGGGGCCCAGAACGTCAGGAGCGGAACTGCGGCGAGTCCAGCTGGGTCCGAACTCGGAAGCGGCAGGCCGAAGCAGGTCCAACCTTTACCCCCCTCGTTGTCGCGTTCCGCCGTCGCGGCAAGCGATGGCGGCAGGAGAAAGAGAGCCGCATGGTGATCCTCGTCACTTCCAGGGACAAACTCGCTCGACACGATGTACGAGTTCTGATGCAAGTGAGGGTTGACCAGGGCGCAGTGGTAGTCGTCGGTCGTGCCGGGGGCGGCGTGTGGCTTATAGGCGTCGGCGGTCATGGAAATGGTTGTGACCGTTGCGGCCGAACTCGGAGCGGACGTTGCCGTCTGCGATGCAACTAGGGCAAGAGGGCTCACGAACAGAATCGCTCCAAGAAGCGCGTTCATTCGTCGACTCCGCATCCGCGTCAAGTTAACAGTTTCGAAGGATGGGGCAGGGAGACCGCGGGCCTTGACCACGTGTGGAACTGATACCCCCTTGCTCGGGCAGGACCATCTGAGCGCGTGGGCTGGGATGCGCGTGCCGGCACCTTTTCACCTGGGCGGGTGGGCGCTCGGCGAAAGCATCACCAGCCAACGGAATGGAGAATGAAGCCACCATGACGCAGACGATCAGCAATCGGAACTTGATGGTCTCCCTCTAGACGTTCCAGCCTTCACTGGACAGTCGGGATGGTAATAAGAGGTGGCCTCTGTCCATTGGCGGAGCGAGCGTCCCTCGCTTCACCTTCCAACCTGGTTCCGTTCGACGAAGCCGTCCAGTCTCCTGCAGACTGTTCGGGATCGGTTGGTACACGAAGCACCTTCAGGGTGCATAGGCCAGCGAGGAGGGCCCGCAGTGCCGCACACACTGATCGTGGGACTGGATCGCCGTGTTCGATGGGCGCTCGCTGTGGCGGCCAGTCTCGTGCTCAGCGTTGTTGTGCTGATCGCCGCGCCGGCAGGCGCCGCCGGCAGTGGCTGGACCATCGTTCCTTCACCCAATGTCAACCCGTCACAGTTCAATAGCCTTGCCCGTGTCAGCTGCGTGACTGCCTCGGACTGCTGGGCGGTGGGTTCGGTTGGAATCGGGTCCTTCAATTCGACGACGCTGGCCGAGCATTGGAACGGAAGTGCGTGGTCCATCGTTCAAACCCCGAATCCGAGCACGTCGACTCTGAACGTACTCAGTGGCGTCGACTGCGTCAGCAGTGTGGATTGCTGGGCGACTGGGTTGGGGAACGGGACGAATACCACGGATCAGACGTTGGCCGAACACTGGAACGGAATTGCATGGTCCATCGTTGCCACGCCGAACCCGAGCTCGGTCAGCATCCTCGGTGGCGTCGATTGCGTGAGCAGCTCGGACTGTTGGACCGTCGGGCACGCCGGGGGACAGACCCTGGCCGAACACTGGAACGGAACGGCGTGGGTCGTCGTGAACACTCCCGACACCGGACCCTCCCAAGAGAATGTGCTGGGATCCGTGAGCCTGTGCGAGCACCTCGGATTGTTGGGCGGTGGGCGACGGAGCAATCGGTGGGACCGAACAGACGTTGGCAGAGCACTGGAACGGAACGGCCTGGTCCATCGTCGACACGCCAGACTCGAGCCCGTCTGAGCAGAATGGATTGTCAGGCGTGACATGCATCGCCAGCTCGGACTGTTGGGCCGTGGGCTTTGCCGACAGTGGAGAAGGTGGAGTCCAGCAGACATTGGCCGAGCAATGGAATGGCACGGCGTGGACCATCGTCACGACGGGAGATCCCAGTTCGACACAGAACAACTATCTCCTGGACGTGTCGTGCGTCGGCACTGACGACTGTTGGGCCGTCGGCACCTACTTTGATGCCGGCGCGGTCGGGCACGCCCTTTCGGAGCACTGGAACGGGAGTGCGTGGTCAGTGGTCGCGACCGCACCCAGCTCGCTCCAGACGAACCTCGGTGGTGTTGTGTGCCCGTCGATCTCAACGTGCTGGGCCGTCGGCTCGACGGCGAACGGTGGTGGAGGAAGCTCGCAGACGTTGACCGAACGGTGGAGTGCGTTCGGCTATTGGGAGGTGGCGAGCGATGGGGGGATCTTCAACTTCGGCGACGCGACGTTCTACGGATCGATGGGTGGCCAGCTGCTCAACAAGCCGATCGTCGGCATGGCCAGCACCGCCGACGGCGAACGGCTACTGGGAGGTGGCCAGCGACGGCGGGATCTTCAGCTTCGGTGATGCGACGTTCTACGGTTCGATGGGTGGCCAGCCGCTCAACAAGCCCGATCGTCGGCATGGCCAGCACCGCCGACGGGGGCGGCTACTGGGAGGTGGCCAGCGACGGCGGGATCTTCAGTTTTGGCGACGCGACGTTCTACGGTTCGAGGGGCGGCCAGCCGCTCAGCCAGCCGATCGTCGGGATGGCGGTCACTCCCGATGGCCGGGGCTACTGGGAGGTGGCCAGCGACGGCGGGATCTTCAGCTACGGCGACGCGCAGTTCTACGGTTCTATGGGTGGCAAACCGCTGAACGCGCCGATCGTTGGCATTGCCGCCACGCCTGACGGAGGCGGCTACTGGGAGGTGGCGAGCGACGGCGGGATCTTCAGCTTCGGCGACGCCACGTTCTACGGGTCGATGGGTGGCCAGCCGCTCAACAAGCCGATCGTCGGCATGGCCCCCACCCCCGACGGGGCTGGCTACTGGGAGGTGGCGAGCGACGGCGGGATCTTCAGCTTTGGCGACGCCGTGTTCGAAGGGTCGATGGGTGGCCGGCCGCTCAATGCGCGGGTCGTCGGTGTGGCCGCGTCCTCCTAATGGAGTATCTGAACGAGGTTTCCCCATCTGCGCCCTGATTGAAATGCCGTCCCGAGCTCCGAAACCGACGTCCCGTCGGAGCATCCGTTCGAATATGCCGAGTTGGAAACGCATGTCGGCACAGAGAGGACGGGGGGGAGACCTGTCGCCGGGTGAGGCAACGAGGACAACCTGCAGTTCGGTCTCCACCCCGCTCCGACGTCCACATCGCGGGTGACGGAAAATGGACGAGCGCGTCAATCTGTGGAGAAGCCGGTCGCTCGTCGAGAAGTACGAGCGGCTCCAGGGATGGATCGACGACGGCGAGCGTGTTGTCATCAACTCGATCGCCGATGACGTTCGCGGTCAAGGAATTCTCGATCTCGGTGTGGGCGCCGGTCGGACCGCGTGGCTCCTCCATCTACTCACGGAGGACTACGTTGCGCTCGACTGGTCGCCGGAAATGGCGAGCGCATGTCGATCGCTCTGCCCCGGCATCGACGTCCGGCTCGGCGATGCCGGCAACCTGTGCGACTTTCCCGCGTCCCGTTTCAAGCTTGTCTTTTTCAGCTACAACGGGATCGACAACCTCGGACACGAGCATCGGTTGCGTGTCCTCGACGAAGCCCGGCGGGTCGTGCAGCGAGATGGCCTGTTCGTGTACTCGACACTTGCGAAGTCCGGCCGTGCCTATATGGAGCGACCGCGGCTGACACCCAGGAGAGCCGCCAGCGAGCCGGTGGTCAAGCACGCCGGACGGTGGCTGTACGGGTGTGTGACCGGAATTCCGAAGTACCAGGAGGCGCTCACGCGTTGGCGGCAGGCGAAGACCAGAGCCGAAGATCACGGCGACTGGGCGCTGGCCCCTCTCGCTGCGCTCGACTTCGAGATGGCACATTTCACAACGGTGGCCGGCGAAACGAAGGCGTTGACCGAACACGGCTTCGAGGTTGTGCGAATGGTTGCTGACGACGGGCGCGCGCTCGAGAGCGATACGTCGGGGTATGTCTGGTTCCACGTCGTGGCCCGACGCTCGAACGGAGACTCGCCGACCGCATGATGACGAGCCGGCCGCGCCCGGCGGGGCCGATCTCAGGTGACCGCGGCGCCGACTTTCGGTGAGTTGAGGGACCAACGAGGGAGCGGCGATCGCGTTCGAGGCGCGGCCGGAGGACCGTCCGGAGGGGGTCGATCTGATCGGCCGAGGGCTACGCTTCTGCGGTGTCCCGTGAGGACGTGACAAGACTTCTTCTCCGACAGGCGTGGGCCGCGCTCGGCGGCGATCCTTCACTGCTCGAACTCGTCACCTTGACCGGGGACGAGTTCGGTCTCTTACCCTCCACGTACGCCGCGCTCCCCGCGATGACCGCTGCTGTCGCCGCGTCAACGCTGGCCGCGTCCGTCCTTGATTCGATCCGCCGACCCGGACCGGCCCTCCCCGTCGCCGTCGAAAGAGAACACGTCGCCGTCGCCGCCCGAAGTGAGCACTACGCACGGTCCCAGGCAGTGCACAAGGAGGGGCGCATCGCGCCGTTGTCGCTCTTTTGGTTGACCGCCGATGACTTCTGGTTCCGTCTGCACGGTGAGTACCCCTGGCACCGTGAGAGGGCACTCGAGGTGCTTGGCTGCGACGATCGTCACCGAAGCGTCAAGCAAGCCGTGGCGACATGGCAGGCTCAGGAGCTCGAGGAGGCGCTGGCTGCCGCGGGAGCGCTGGGCTACGCAGTCCGCAGCGAACAACAATGGCGGACGCATCCCCAGGGAAGCGCCGTGGCGGCAGAGCCGCTGCTCCAGACGACCGTCGGCACTGGAACGTCCCGTTCTGCAGGTTCGGGGCGGGCTGCGTCAGGAATCCGCGTGCTCGATATGACCCGGGTCCTGGCTGGTCCCATCGCTACCCGGACCCTGGCGGCCTGGGGGGCGGAGGTGCTTCGTCTCGACAGTCCGAGGTTGCCCGAGCTGGCCGTCCACGCGGTCGACACGATGTCGGGCAAGCGCAGCGCCGCGCTCGACCTGGCCGACCCTGCAGGTCGCGCGCGCGTGGATGAGCTGCTCGAGGCGACGGACCTGTTGGTCCAGGGCTACCGGCCCGGGGCCTTGGCCCGCTTCGGTCTGGAGCCCTCCGACCTTGCCGAACGGCATCCTCACCTGAACGTGATCACGCTGTCGGCGTGGGGACCGACGGGCCCGTGGTCAGGACGTCGCGGGTTCGATTCCCTCGTCCAATGTCCCACCGGTATCGCCCTGGCTGAGGGATCCGAGGAACGTCCGGGTTGGCTCCCGGCCCAGGTGCTGGACCATGCGACCGGCTATCTGGCCGCAGCTGCCGGCCTCCTGGCGCTGGCGTCAGCACAGCAGGACAACCGACCCCGATCGGTGCAGCTCTCGCTTGTCCAGACGGCCCGCTGGTTGACGGAGGCTGGTTCGTTCGGTGTCGAAGATCCGAGGGCCGTCGACGTCGACGCGTACCGGGTCGTCCTGCCGGGCACTCGAAGCGCGGTCGAGGTCATCAGGCCCCCTGGCCGCCTGGCGGATCTCGCGCCCTCCTGGCAGTTCACGACCGAGCCCGGTTCATGCCCGCCCACCTTCGAAAAGGCGGAGTCGGCATGAAGGCCGCTCGCCCCCGACCAGCGCACGCAATTCGGATACGGACATCCGGTAGCGCGGGGCGATAGCCACTCTGGCGGATTCACTGCCCAACGCTATAGGTTTGGGGTGGAACTGGCTGAGTGATTTTCTACTCTGAACAGGACATATTCGAGCCGTCATCCGCCCCAGCGCGGCCACACGTCCGACAAATCATCGACAACGTTGATGCAACGACGGTGAATCGGATTCAGGTCGCCATAGTGTTGTTGTTCCGGCGCAAGGGGCGGCTTGCCGGACGTTGGCGCAGGTTCGGCAACCCCGGGGCCCGTGATCACGGGAGATCGGATTCACCGAGGTGGAAGACCAAAAGAAACCGCTCCTGGGCGTCGTCTATAGCCCGCGTTCGCGGCCATGGATGGAGATCGCAGAGGCGGCGGCCGACATCTGCCGGATCCTCTGGATCCTCGACAAGTCGGAATTCGACAGCACGTCCCGCGCCCTCTCCAAGGTCGGCAAGGTGGTCGACATCAATGGTCTGACGCCCGAAGAGACGATTCAAGTGGTCCACGCAGAGCACCCCGACGGGATCACGTGCTATTGGGACCCCGATCTGCACCGACAGGCCTGGATCGCAACGGCGCTCGGGCTACCGACCACCCCCATCCCGACCGTGGCACGACTCAACGACAAGTTGCTGCAACGTGAGGCCCACCGTTCGGCCGGCGTGCCGGTGCCGATCTTCAGCGAGGTACGAGAGCGGGTCGATTCGGCTGAGCTCGAGCGCCTTCGGGCCGAAGTTGGCTTTCCGGCGCTGTTGAAGCCGAGGAACGGAACGGCGTGCCAAGGCATCCATCCGGTCGAGAATGCATCGCAGCTCGCTCGACTGCTCGCTGACATCGAACACCCAGGACAGATGATCCTCGAGGAGCGCATGGAGGATCTTCCGTCGGCCGAGCCATACGCCGATCGCGTGAGCATCGAAACCATCGCGTGCGACGGGCATTACGGGCATCTGGGTGTCACCGGCCTGTTTCGGATGATGCCGCCGTTTCGTTCCACCGGCGGGTTCTTCCCCGCTGCCATTCCGCCTGCCGAGACCGCGGAGCTCTTCGAGTTGGCAACGGAAGCGATCAAGGCGCTCGGCTCGGATTTCGGCTATTTCCGCACGGAGATCAAGCTGACTCCGCAGGGTCCCAAGATCATTGAGATCAACGGGCGTCCCACCGGTCTCACCCCCGCGGTCGTCAAACTCGCGTCGGGGATTCCGCTTCTTCAACTCGCGATGCGGCTCGCCCTCGGAGAGCGGATCGTGGTCAATGGTCCGGTCCCCTGCGACCGGATCGCCTATCGTTACTACTACGAACCACCTATGTCGGCCACGAAGGTGCTGGCGATCTCGAGTCTGTCCGGTCTTGGCCAGCTTCCCGGCGTTCGACAGATCGATGTGCACAAGGCGGTGGGGGATACCCTCGATTGGCGAAACGGCTCGCTCGACAAGGTCTTTCAGGTAACGGGAACTGCGGGGAGCTACGCAGAGCTGGCCGAACACACGGCTGTCTGTGCCGATGACTCGTACGTCACGTACGAGCATGCACCGGGGTAGCGCACGAAGCGCCGCTCGTTTCGTCTGAGGGTTCGATCTCGGTCAGCGCACGACAGCAGGTCCGAGGACCTCGCCCTTTCTTGGCTTCGCGAAGATCAATAGCGTCGTGCAGTCGACACCATGACGGCGGCCTTCGGAGCTAGTTGTACGTGAACTGGTCGCTCGAGGTCGTATTCGTCGTGATGCCGCCCCCGTTGACGGCGATATCCACGGTCTGGCCGGCCGTGCCAGGGGGCGCAGTGACGGTGATCGTCCTGCCGTAGGGATCGACCGTGAGCACCGTCGCGGGAATGCCGCCAAACGACACCGTGCTCGAACCCGTGAACCCAGCCCCCCTGATGGTGACCGTTTTCCCGCCGACGTGGCTGCCGGACGTCGGCTGGACCCACTTGACGGCGGGGCCATAGGTGAATTGGTCTGGGGTGCCGACGCTCGAGGTCCCGCCGGGCCCGGTCACGGTGACATCGACGATCGATTTCGCCGCCCCTTGCGGCACCGTGGCGTAGATCAAGTCGGGGGAGACCGACTGGATGGTGCCAAGGACCGTCCCGAAGTGAACCGCGGTGGCGCGGGTGAACCCACGGCCCCAGATCATGACGGTGTCTCCTGCAATGCCGTACTTGCGAGTGACCCAGTTGACGCTGGGTTGCGTTTGCGGAGCGGTCGTTGTGGTCGTGGTCGTCGGCGGAGGCCCGGATGACCCTGAGCCGAAGGCCGCCACCAAGTTCTCGAACGAGTTGATGTTGCCGTCGGCGATCGGGTTCGTGTCGCCGTCGGCCCTCGTAATGGGTGTGCACGCCTTCGGGCATCCGGTCATCGAGGACGAGCCATAGTCCCAGAACGTGTCCTCGAAGACGTTGTTCGATTTGATCCACGATGCCATGTCCTTGATGAATGTGGGATTGTCGCCACCGCAGGTCCCTTGGTTCGGCGCGCTGACTGGCTGGCCCGCGTCGCAGACACCCCAGCCGAGTCCCCATTCGGGCAGCACGATCGACTTGTCCTCTTGGGACGCGAACGACGCCAGCCAGTTGAGGCCGTAGGACTCGGTCTTGATCGTGTCGAACTCGCTCTGCGCGCCCGGATACAAGGCCCACGCAGTGTCGTAGATGTCGAGCCCGACGTAGTTCACGAACGAGCTGCCCGGGTAGAAGTCAGCCAGGTTGCCGTCACCGAGGTCCCCAGCAGTGGGGTTCCACTCGAAGCTGAAGTTGGCACCCGACACCGATCGCATGACCGTGACGATTTGCTGGAACGCTCCGACGAATGCCGCCGCGCAGCCACCCGCCGACCACGGGAACCATCCGCCGTTGAACTCCCAGCCAAGTCGTACGACAGAGGAGCTGAAGCCGTTGCTGACCAGAGCGCGCGCGACCTGGGTCCACTCCGAATTGAAGTCGCCGTTTGCCTCTTGTGACAGCCCGTAGCAGCTGCCGCTGGCGTCGTCCATGTTCGAGCTCGGGCTGTAGCTGTTGGGGAGCATGGGGATGCCCCAGATCATGGAGTAGCCGGTTCCTTTCCACTGCGGGTAGGGCCAGCTCGACGACGTGATCGTGCTCCACGAGTTACCCGACTGGAAGTCCATGGCGAACTTCACGGCGCCATCGAGCGAGCCCTTGAGGGCAGTCGGCGGGGTCGTCGCGGCGTCGTACGCACCCAGCGCCGCCTTGGCCGGGCTTGCGGCAGCCGCTCTCGTGGTGGTCGGCGTGACGTTCGCCAGGGCGACGCTGAGCGTCCCTGCGCAGGCGAGGGCGACGAGAAGGGCGACGAGTTTCTTCACCGTGGTCATGGTCGAAAGCCGCATGCGAGGGGGGGCAAATGGCATTGGTCTCCAGCTTCGGGGGTCAGGGCGGGAAGACGAGTGCGGACTCAGTTCGTGACGGTCGCACGGGTCTTCCCCATGCCTTACCCGTCGAACATCGTTGTCACAACAGGTTCAGGAATGCTGCAGAAAAACCTACAACGGGCGGGTTAACCCACCGTGATCGCTCAGTTACACGCACGCGATGACCGGCCGTTTGCCCAGGTGGAGTCAAATTAGTGCGAACAAAACAAACGCAACGAACGCGGCGCGCCCGGCAGCCGCCGACGGAATGACCTACGCCGTAGGCGGAATCTTGTACTTGTAGCTGACGGAATTGCTCGTTCCAGCCGGGGTGGTCGCCGTGACGGGCACGGTGCCGGCGCTCTCCGCCGGCGACACCGCGGTGATCTCGGTCTCCGAATTCACCGTGAAACTCGTTGCAGCGGTTGACCCGAACAGGACCACGCTGGTCCCGCCGAGGTTCGTCCCGGTGATCGTGACGGTCTTTCCACCGGCGGTGCTGCCGCTGGAGGGACTGATGGCGCTGATCGTAGGCGTCAGGTACGTGAACGCGTCCTTCGTGCCGGCTGTGCTCACGCCACCGGCCGCGGTGACGGCGGTGACGGCGACCGTCCCGCCGCCACCGGGCGAAGTCGCGGTTACCTCGGTCGCCGACTGCACGACGACGTGTTTCGCAGGGGACGATCCGAAGTACACGTATTTCGTCGCTCCGAGCCCGGTCCCCGTGATGGTGACGGTCGTACCCCCGCCACCTGGTCCCGTCTTCGGGCTCAGGTTCGTCACGGTGGCGCCGGAGCCCGGCGCGTAGGAGACCGTTCCGTTGAACGTGGCACCGTCCAGGCCGAGCGTGAACGCGTCCCCTGCGTTGAGTGCGAATCCCGTGTCGTAGAAGGTCCCGAGACCGAAATCGACCTTGGTGGTCTTCTGCTTGCCCACCGTCAGCCCGATGCAGTCTCCCGGTAGTCCCGCACCCCACCCGTTCGTCGTGTCGCTCAGAAACAGGTTGCCGTACTTGTAGTCGTTCCCGGTGCCATTGCAGCCGATGGGGAAGTTCGACCGCGTGGTGGCAAGGTTTGTTCCCGTCACAAGGATGATCGGGTTGCTGGCCGACCCCGCGAAGGTGACGCCGCTAATGGTTGCGCTCGGCGTGGTGAGCTGATCGACCGACTCCATGACCTGGTCGGCGACGTAGACGCTTCCGTCGTAGTACGTCGAGCCGAGGTCGTCGAGCAGTCCGACGCCCAGTGTCGTCAACGCATTGGCCGGCACGCTCGTCCCGTCGAGCGTGGTCGCGGTGCTGGAGATGACCGCGACGGTGCCGGCGTAGTCGACGTAGAGGTCTCCGAGGGTGTCGACGGCGAGGCCGGCGGCATCGGTCAGATCCGACACCAACGTGGCCGGAGTGTCGGCCGTCTCCGCCTGTCCGAAGATCGTTCCGGTTGCCTGCGGCACGACGTTGACGGTGGCCGCCCCGCTGAGCTGGTTGCCCTCGTCCGTGTAGAAGAGGTCACCGGAGGAGTCGAGTGCGACGAACCCACCCTCGGTGAGGCCCGTCACCAGCGACGTCGAGGTGTCTGCCGTCACCGAGTGTCCGAAGATGGTGCCCGACGCGAGCGGGAGCACCGAGACCGCGTTGAGCGTGGCGTAGTAGAGGTTGCCGCTGGCGTCGAAGGCGAGACCCTGCGGGTTGTCAAGGCCGCTGAGCAGCGTCGTGAGCGTGTTGGCGGTCACGCTCTGACCGAAGATCGTGGTCGACGTCGCCGGGAGGACCGAGATCGAGCCGCCGCGGGCTCCGTCGTCGTTCGAGATGAAGAGGTCACCGGCGGAGTCGAAGGCAATGGCGGGCGTGTTGTTCAGGGCGACGAGGGTGTTCGCCTGTCCCGCCGTGACCGGTTTGCCGAAGAGCGTGGCGCTGGTCGTCGGCCAGACGTTGACGTTCCCGTTGAACTCGCTCTCGTAGAGGTTGCCGCTCCCGTCGAACGCGACGTCGACCATCCCTGACTCAGAGGTGATCCTGGGCACGAGCTCAGCCGCGCTCTCGCGAGCCGTCTGGAGAAGCGGCACGAGTGCGGCCAGGGCGACCAGGGCGACGGCCCAGACCGGGGACGTGACTCGGAAGGCGGCGTGCTCGGGACAGCGGGGCGTCATCGGCGACGACGGCGGTGCGGTCCGAATTCGTCGGAGGGAGCGGCGTGCCATGTGAACCTCCCCCTCACGATGCCCGATCCATGTCGGAGTCAGTCTGTCGGCGCTGACCACGCGCTTCAAGGGAGCCCACTTCGAAACGCGCGTGAGGTGAACATTCCGCGATGGCTGCGCGACCACGCGGGAGCGCCGCCTGTCAGGTTGGCCTGACGGGCCCGGCGGGCCGAGGACGGTGGGAAATGCTCAGGAGGCCGGCAGCACGGAAGGGACTGTCGGTGACGAGGCCGAGGCCTCACGGCGTCCGATGCTCTCGAGGCGCAGGTTCGTGAGGTGCACCGTGAACCGATCCGCCACCTCGGTGCGATGCTTCGCCAGCATCAGTCCGTGGTCGAGACCCTCGATCACCTCGATCCGGCAGTGGTCCTCCGCCAGGGTGGTGCGGTTGGCGGGCGCACCCTCGAAGAACACCGCCGCCTCCTCCTCGCCGCAGACGCAGAGGATGTCGGTGCCGTGCGCCGCCGTCTCCTCGAGCCAGTCCAAGGGGGACCGCTGACGGGATCGGAACCGAGCGATGGCCAGATAGGCGTCGCGGGCACGATGCACGACCTTCCACGAGGGCAGCCGGTGGTAAGCGGTCCGCAGGTTGGCGACGAGGGGTTTGGCCAGCTTGCGGCGAGGGTCGAGCGGTCCGGACTTGAGCTCGGGCGGACGGAACCGCAGGAGCGGGTTGAGCGCAAGGACCGACGCCGGGTGCAGGTCGATTGCGCTCTCGAGCGCCTGGTAGGCACCGGCGCACAGCCCGATGAGCACGACGGGGGCGACCGGCGTGACGGTGGCGTCGGAGGGGGGACCGGTGACGTCGACGACGACGTCGATCATGTCCTCGAACGCTTCGGGCGCTCGCACGACGTTGCGCTCTTGTCCGGCGCGTTCGGGGCTGTCGCCCAGGCCGCTGAGATCGAAGCGGTAGCACGGAAAGCCGAGGGCAGCCCAGGCGCGACTGAGCTCGACCCACATGCGATTCGGCCCCGTGTGGGGGTCCCGCCCGCTGTTGAGGAACAGAATCGACGGTCCCGTGGGCCCGCTCGTCCCGGTGGCCGCGATCCCGAACAGCCGATGGGGCCCCAGGGCCACGATTCGCTCATGGACGGCGGTGCCGTCGCCGTTGCGCACGGAGATCCGGTCCCGGGGCTCCATCGTGGGCACAGCGGATCGGTCCGGCGGGAGCACGCTGTCGAGCCAAGCGGTGACCTTCTCGACGGCCGCCGCGGGCACCTGGCTGAGGAAGGGCTCCACGTCCATGAGCTCGGCCTGGCCCTCGGCGACGACGCGCTCGATGTTGCCTTCGGGGACGCCGAACGTCCCGGCTGCCGGGCGATCGGATCGGTCCAGGATGAGGGCATGGCCGACGGTCGGCAGCGCGGTGGGGGCGGCGAGCGCACTCAGCTCCTCCTTGGTCTCCGCGGTGAGGACATAGCCGGCCACTTCGGTCCCGCCGTTCTCGGGCCGGGTCTTGCCGTAGAGGAGGCGGAAGAGGGCTGACTGCTCGCGCAGGAACTCGCGTCCCGACCCGCACGGGTCCCAGAGCACGAGATTGGCGACGGTGCCGCAGGTTTCCGCGGCGCGGGCGGCCAGCACGGCACCCATTCGCATCCCCACCAGGGCCAGGGGCCCGCCACCCAGCGCCTGCGCCAGATCGACGGCGTGGCGGACGGACGCCAGTGCCGCCGCGATTCGCCCCGGGTCCTCCCCGTCGCCGGCCGAGTCCCCCGTGCCGTCGTAGTCGAACCGAATGGCCGTCACGCCACGGGCGGCCAGCGCCTCGGCCAGCATGCGGAAGGAGTAGTGCGCGCTGATGTATTCGCGCAGCAGTGGCTGGCACAAGACGGCGGTCCCTCGAGAGAATCGGTCAGCCGGCTGGTGCACCCAGCCGAAGAGCGGCCGGTCCTCGGGCCCGAAATATAGCGGCGTCGCCGTGGGCGCAGGCGTCTCGGCGGTCACGGCTCTCCCTCGGGACGGATGACGGCGGCCATCGTCGAGTTGAGGGCCCGAACGCGGCCGCGTGGAGGTCCCGACGGGTCGCCGTCGAAGAGCGTGACCACTCGCTCCGAACCGGGCGGGAGGTGGAACCACGAGTCGGACGGCCGGTAGCCCGGTGCTTTGACCGAGACCCACTGGGCAAAGCGGCGTGTCGTGATGCGCAATTGAGGGCCGGCGTCAGATGACATGGCGACGGCGCTGAGGCCGACGTCCCCCTCGATCGCCCGGGACTGGCCCAGCGGAAGCGCGACGTCGTCGGAGCGCACCGCGCCCGATTCGTCCGTGAGCCTCACCGTGATGACGTCGTACTTGGGCGGCCCGAACCGGTAGGCGTAGTTCAGGTCGGTGAACTCGTCGAAGAGGTTGGCGAGGTTGACCACCGCGGCGTCTCGGGCCTTGATGTTCACCGGGTGGACAGCGTTCTCGCTCAGGTTCTCGCCATTGGTGAAGAGGTCGACGACAAGCTCGCCCGCGAAGGCTTCGGCTGTGTCGTTGAACACATGGGCACACATCCCGTTGAGTCCCTCGTCCATCAGGAGCACGCAGACTGGTTCCGAGACCCGGCGCATGGCGAACCACGGTGCCTTTGGCTGCGCGGTCACGTCGACGAGACCCCAGCCTGCGCCAGGTGCGACGTCGTTGAAGCCCAACACCAGTCCGCCGCCGGCCCGCTCGTTGCAGCGCCACTCGGTAAAGACGGTCTGCATCAGGTAGGCGTTCGTCGCCCGGCCGAGGTCGAGTGCGCGCTCGGCGTCGGAGTAGCGCGCCCAGAGCGGGTCCACGCCGAAGACCTCGCGCACGTAGAAGGACCGGACGTCGTCCATGTCCCAGGAGCGGCCAGGATCGTGGTGTACGCCCACCTTCCACCGTGGGTCGTGCACGGCGATGTTGGGGCCTCCCAGCCGGGTGACGGCGTCGGGCTCCGGCGGGGTGGCGTAGCAGAGGGTCTCCGCAGCGAACCGGACGTCGTCGCGGCGCAGGGCGTTCAGGGGTCGCAGGTAGCCGCCGATCCCGAAGTACTGGCTGACCCCGGTGTCGGGCCGGTACACCGGGTCACCGCCGGTGGGGTTCGACGCCACGAACTCGACGCCGGGCAGCAGGGCAGCGGTCAGCGAGGGGATGAAGGAGTCGAACAACTCCGACTCGAGGCCGGTCCGGCTGCCCCCGTTCATGGCAGCGATCTCGGCCACCTCCTGGTTGCCGCAGACGACGGCCACAGAGGCGTGGCCCGAGAGGCGAGCGAAGACCTGCCGCAACTCCGCGCCCACACCGGCGAGGAAGGTCTCGTCGACGGGGTAGTCCATGAAGGCGAACATGCAGTCCTGCCAGAGCAAAATGCCGAACTCGTCGCAGGCGTCGAGTACCGACCGGTCGGCATAGGTGGTCGTTCCCGGGATGCGCACCATGTTGAGGTTGGCTTCGCGGACGAGCGCCAGGCGCCGGCGCACCTCCTCGGCATCGTCGCGAAGACTGACGGGATCGGGCGGGAACCAATTCGCGCCCCGGACGAACATCGGGACGCCGTTGAGGACGAAAGTGAAGCCACCGTCGCTGCGGTCGACCTCGACCGTGCGGAACCCCACTCGGCCCAGCGGGTGGACGGCGTCCCCGATGCGCACGCTCACGTCGTAGAGAGGCTGGCGCCCGTGGGTGTGGGGCCACCAACGCTCGAACCCCGTGACGGGCAGCGACGCCCGCAGGGTCACCTCATCGTCGCGTCGCTCAACCTCGAAGGGCGCCTCACGTCCGAGACACACCAGGACAGGCGTCTCGTGGCCCGCCTCCTGGGCCCACGCCGGCAGGGTGGCGAAGCGCAGCGACGCCTCGACGCGGCCGCTGTCCCCGTCGCTGGAATTGTCGCAGGAAGCATGGACACTCGTGTCGAGCGCGGTGTCGAGGGCACCGTCGTCCCGGGTGATGGTGATCGGCCTCCACGGTCCGACGGTGCGGGGGGTGCGGGCCCAGCCCGGGATTCGGCCGAGCAGGTTTGTCCGGAACCAGCGCAAGGCGTGGTTCTCGACCTGCGTCGTCTTCCAGCGAGGGCGCGGGCGGCGCACGGCCAGGGCGGGCGTGAGGGCTGCGCAGCGGATGACCAGCTCGTTGGTGGCCTCGTCGGCTGCCCGGTCGGCTACCTGGTCGGTTACCTGGTCGGTTATCTGGTCGGCTGCCCCGCCCCCGGGCGCAGTGCCGGCCGGATCGCCGACGTTGAGCGGGCCCAGCGCGACCGAGGAACCGACGAACATGTTCTCCGTGCGGGCGACGTGAGCGCCGTTGACCCAGACGTCGGCCAGCGTCGCAATCCCGTCGAGGTGCAGTCGCCAGGTCCCCGGTGCACCGGCGAAGCGACAGCGGAACCACCAGTCCTCGCCGTCGTAGTCGTGGCCGGCCACATCGGGCACCCCGGCGGCGGCCAGCGCCTCGGCCGCGGTGCCCGGGACCGAGGCGGTGATCCACTCGAGCTCATCGAGTCCGGAGAGGTCGGTCGCCTCCACGACACCCGGCCGCGTGCGGGCACACGTCCACGAGGAGTCCCCGAGCAGGTCAGGCATGGAGCTGGGTCGCCACCGTGTCGATGGCGTGCTCCCAGGCGGACTCCATGTCCGACATCGAATCACTCAATGAGACCTGCTTGCCGCGCAGTGCTCGGGCGAGCAGGAACTCGAGCGCCTTTGCCTTCTTCGAGACGGCCAGGAACGAGTCGGCGGCGGCACATTCGTCCACGTCGCCGGCGAGCCAGCGGACGTAGTCGGCGGCGAGCTCGGCGTTGGAACCGCACTGGCGGATGGATCCGAACGCATAGCGGTGGAAGGTGTCCAGCCCGGCATCGATGAGCCAGGGTAGGTCGTTCTCGATCCGCTTGCGCATCTCGGCGACGGGGTTCGCGGCGGGACGACGGGCCAGATGCTCGCGTGCGAGCTCGACCGCGAGCGGCCGTGGATCGTCATCGTGCCGGAGGTGCTCGAGGTCGACCGCCTCGGCGTAGGGAGGGATGACCGCGATCGCCTCGTCGGCGATGAGGCGCTCGTAGTCCTCCCCGTCCAGCTCGTAGTAACCGCCGTTGTGGAAGTAGCCGATGCGGCCTGCGTCGGCATCGATCATCTGGACCGCCACCGTCGTCTTCTGGTGTGCGGTCCGGTAGGTCAGTCCCTGCGTGTCGGGAAGCCACCAGGCGTCGACGTCGATGGTCAGCATGCGGCCGAGCGCGATCTGGTCAACCAGGTGCACCGGGAGGGCCCGCCAGAGGTTCACCTCGTAGGCATCGACCCCGTAGAGACGCCACACGTCCTCCATCGAGAACTTGAACATCCGCCACTGCTCGCCGTCGAAGCCGGCGCTGAGCAGGAACCCCATGGCGGCCAGCGGCTCGACCCCCAGCGCGTGCAGGACCTCGATCCAGAGGTCGGCCGCGCAGTTCGACTCGAGCCACATGCGGTCGCCCGCATGGACGCGATGGGACACGTAGGTCTGCGGCGCCAGGTCGAGGACCTGGACCCTCACAACGTGAGGGCCGCCCGCACCTCCGCCGGCCAGCCGTCGAGATCGAGCCCGTGCTGCCACAGCAGCGCCAGCGTGATGCGGTCGACGCCGAAGGCGACGCAGGCGCTGTGGGCCGTGGCGCCGTCCTCGCTGTGGATGGAGAACGGGTGGCCGAAGTGGTCACGGTGGCAGTTGCCGGAGATGATGGCGACCGGGTGGTCGGGGGACCCGATGGGCGTCGTGCCCTCGAGCTTGAGGACTTCGTCCTTCTGGTTGTTGGCCATGGCGGTGCCGAGGCGCCCGAAGAACGGGTCGTTGGCCGGTATCACGGTCATGTCCAGCCCCAGGCGCGCCAGGATGGAGATCCCGACCTCGAGCCCCGCGTCGCGGTGCTCCTGCGCGGCGTCGGGCGTGCCGACGAACACGATCTCGTGCATCTGGAAGGACTGCATGCGGGCCGGGTCCTCGCTCGGCTCGTGGCGGAAGCAGTAGCTCGAGACGTTGAAGTAGCGGCCCGAGGCGGGCAGCGTCCCCGTGCACATCGGGTAGACGGGGTGGCACGCGGCCGAGGCGAGGAACAGGTCGGCCATCTCGAGCAGGTCGGACCAGTCCTTGTCGGACTCCGAGCGCCGCAGCAGCTCCGCGTGCTCCTTGTTTCCCCCGGTGAAGACGTGGATGGCGCCCATGAGGTCGGGGAAGGACTGGATGTAGTTGGTCTCGGCGAAGGTCGCCCGGTTGACGACGGGCGGGAACTGGATGCCCACCGCACCGAGGTCAGAGCCCCAGCCATCGACCAGGGCGTTCAACCCGTTGGCGATGGCCGAGTACTGCTGGGACCGCCCGAGCACCCCTTGGATGCCGCTCGGAAAGAGAAAGCCCGCCTCCACGAGAGCCGAGCCGAAGTCACGTGGTTCGCTCATCTTTCACCCCTTCGAAATCGTGAGCATGTGTGCGTTTTCGGCGAGGATCCGCGTGTTGTTGATCATCACGGTCGCGCTGTAGGCGTCACGGAGTTGGCGCCCCAGGCTGTACGGCGTGCCCTGGGCGTAGCCGGCCATGCCACAGAGCACGAGGGCCCCCGACACGATCTCGACGACGAGGCGTGAGGCCGCCACCTTGAGCGTGTTCATGGCGATCGTGAAGGCCATGGGCACCCCGCTCCGCGAATCATCGAGCTGGTCGAACTCGTCCAGGGCGTCCCGTACGAGAGCCTCGAGCTGGCG
The DNA here is from genome assembly GCA_963736225.1 of uncultured Acidimicrobiaceae bacterium. Taxonomy (GTDB): domain Bacteria; phylum Actinomycetota; class Acidimicrobiia; order Acidimicrobiales; family RAAP-2; genus Bog-473. The sequence continues at coordinate 973,775 of CAVTOF010000005.1, forward strand.
CTGTTGCAGCACGAGCTCGGCCAGGGCGGGTGCGCCCTTGGGCTGCACGTCGAGGTTCTTGCGGGCCTCGGCCCGGACCATGGCCCGAGCGCGCTCGACCGCGGCCGATGCGATGCCCCGCCAGACGCAGGCCCACAGCACATGGGAGACCGGGAGCATCGTCCGCTCGGAGATCTCACCGAACGGGACCGGCAGGATCATCTCCTGCGACCCAGTGGCCCGGAGGGAGAAGCCGGGGCTGCAGGTGCCCCGCATGCCGAGCGTGTTCCACTCGCCCGTCTGCTCGAGGCTGAGCCCCGGGGCGCGGCACACGACCAGCACCTGGTCGTTGGCGGGGCTCTCCTCGTTGCGCCGCGCCGTCGCCAGCACCGCGTCGGCGTAGGAGCCGTAGGAGATGACACCGGCCGCCTTCTCCAGCTCGAAGCCCTGCTCGTGCGGCTGGACGGCGCAGATGCTCTGGCGCATGTTGCCGCCGACCCCGACCTCGGTGGTGGCCGAGGCGAGCAGCAACTGCTCGCGGACGACCTCGACCATGAACTCCTGGAGGGCCGGGGTGTGTCCGTGCCGGACGACGCACGCCACCTGGAGGTGGTGCATGGCCAGGATCATCCCGCTGGACGAGCAGGCCTTGGCGATCTCGGTCACGCTGGCGCCCGCCTCGGCCAGCGACGCCCCGATGCCACCGAACTCGACGGGGATGAGCGTGCTGAGCAGACCGGCGGACTGGAGCGCCTCGAAGGTCTCGAAGGGAAAGCGCGACCGGGTGTCGACGTCGTCGGCTGCGGCCGCGGTCACCTCGGCTGCGATGGCAGCGGCCCGGGCGGCGACCTCGGACCCGCGGAGTTGTGTCGTGCTCATACCGTCTCTCCGATCGTGCTGAGGCTGGCAATCGACGTGCAGATGGCTTCGATCGACTCGAAGGTCGACTTCTGCAGCATCTCTTCAGGGAACTCGATGTCGAATTCCTCCTCGAGGGCCAGCATCACGTTCACACTGGCGTGCGAGGTCATGCCCGCCTGGAACAGGTCGTCGTAGACCTGCAGCGATTCGACAGCCACGGGCAGCCGAGCGTGCTCGTTCAACGTCGCACGGACTCGCGCTTCGGAGGAGTGCGCGGTCTCAGGCATCTGCATTGTTCCTTTCATCCCATGCTGCGAATTCAAGTAGTCCCGGGGTCAGGCCGCCAGGGAGAGCCAGTGCGGTCCCGGGCGGTGACCCGCACAAGGCGAACAGCATCGCCGCCGCGTAGTGCCCTTCGTGGGTCATGCTGAGGGAGAGCGAGGTGATGCCGGCTGCTTCGGCCAGCTCCGCCGCCGTGCCCGTCAGCGCCATGGCGCACGAGCCGTCGTCGCGCCGCCGCACCTCCATCGCATCCCAGGCGGGCTGGGGGCCGGACGGCTCGAGCACCTTGATGGTGGCCTCCTTGGCGGCGAAGCGGGCGGCCAGCGAGTCGATCGACCAGCCCCCGGGCGTACGGCAGCACCCCAGCTCGTGGGAGGTGAAGATCCGCTGCAGGTAGCGGTCGCCGTGCGTGCGCACGGCCGCCTGCACGTCGCTGACCGCGACGAGATCCACGCCGACTCGGCATGTCTGTGGTGTCGGGACGTTCGTCATGCCAGTTGAGCAGCCCCCCGCAGCGACGAGTGCAGCGAGTGCCACAGCTCGGGGATCCGGATGCGCAGCGGCTTGATGACCAGGAACAACACCCAGGGGACCAGGAGCAGCAAGCCTAGCGGCGGGGGCACCATCGGGAGGAACATCGAGGGGGCGAGGATCAGAGAGACCATGACGGTCAGCCGCATGGAGTAGGTGGCGAGCTTGCGCATCTGGCGGTCGCTGTAGAAGAAGGCCACCAGGGCGAGCACGGAGGCGATGCCGAAGCCGTTGACACCCCAGAGCTTGACCATCACGACGGAGAGGACCGCCAGCAACGACCAGCTGGAGGAAGGCGGTGACGGCCACCGTCATGTTCTTACCCAGCGCGTAGAAGAGCGACGCTTCGACCTGGCCGACGGTGCCGAGCACGAAGGCGAGCGAGAGGAGGCAGTAGATCGGGAGCGAGGCGGCCCACTCGTGGCCGAAGAGGTCGGGGATGATCCAGTGCGCGGCCAGGCCGAAGATGGCGAAGGGCACGCCCAGTGCGAGCGTGAGCAGGAAGGCGCCTTGCTCGAGCCCCTGGCGGAACAGGCTCGGGTCGTCGCGGTTGATCTGGGCCATGGTGACGATGCCGAGGCGGTAGGCACAGCGCTTGGCGAACCCGACCGTCGTGACCAGGTTGCGGGCGAACGCCACGTAGCCGACGCCGGCCGCGCCGACGAAGGTGCCGACCACGAGGGGGTTGACCACGCTGGACCAGGTTCATGAACATCGAGGAGGTCGAATACGACGTGCCGTGGCGGATGACGTCCTTGGCCGTCGCGGTGGACCAGGCCCAGCGGGGGCGCAGGCCCGAGAGGACGAGGCTGCCGATCAGGAGGAAGGTCTGCCAGGCGAAGTACCCGATGACGAGCGACCACGCCCCGAAGTGCAGGATGGCCAGCGGGCATCGCCGTGGCGTAGAGGACGATGTCACCACCGAGCTCGAGGATGCCCATCTTCTTGTAGTCGAAACGCCGCTCGATGTACGCCTGAGCCGGTGCCCACAGCACGTTGATCGGCACGCACAGGAGCAGGACGCGGAAGGGGAGAGCCACGCCGACCGGGCGCAACAGGGGGAGCAGCGCGAAGGAGAGTCCCATGGCAATCGCCGTCGCCGCGACCGACGTGCACAGCAAGAGCGTGAACACCTCGTTGTTCAGGCGATCGCTGGGCTCCTCCTTGACGCGGATGAGGTAGATCTCGGTCCCCATCTGGCAGATGGTCACGACGACCGTGACGAAGGCCGCCGCGGCGGTGTAGATGCCGTAGTCGCTCGGGCCTATCTCGCGGACGGTGATGATGATCCCGATGAGGCGGATGACCGAGCCGAGCGCCTCCCGCCCGAAGAGGAACGACGCGCCGCGCATGGCGCGCGACTGGATCTGCTTGGCGGCGCCGTCCGAGGTGCCGTTCGAGCTGCCGTTGGACTGTGCGTCCTCGAGGTCGCCGAGGGCGGCGTCGCCGACCCCCGCCGCTGCGACGGCAGCGGCCTGGTTGGCGGTGGTCTCGGTCATGGACGGCCTCGGCCTCGGTTCCGCCTGGGTCTGGGGCTGGGGCTGGGGCTGGGGCTGGGGCTGAGGTGGGTGGGGCGGTGGGGGCGGCTGTGGTCGCGCGGGTGGTGGCGCTGTCGGCGGCGGCCGCGCGCGTGAGCCAGCCGTGCTGTCGCACGGCCCCGGCCGATCCCGCGAAGAAACATTCCGCCTTGTCCATCACCTGAACAACCTACGGATTCCGTGTCCCATACGTGTGTGCAGCATGTCTCGCGGAGAGACCCCTGGGTGGTGCTCGACGTCGGACGCCACGCAGACGGGCGAGACGGGAGCTCGAAGTGGCCCGTGGGCTGGGAAAACGCGCTCGGCGGAGGTTGCCACGGAGGGATGGGCGAGCGGTGTTCGGTCGTGCGTGGCTCCGCCACTCAGGTGCCGTTGTGGTTGTGTTGTCGCCGGGCGGGACGTGGGGGCGGCGTGCATGCGCGGTGGGCGTGTGCGTGATGTGCGAATGACGGGGTGATCTCCTAGGTTCTGCTGCCTCGTTCGGCGCGGCGCCGCGGCGTGGCAGGGGGTGGAGGATCGCAGTGGACCGTCCGAACGTTCTGGTGATCATGACCGACGAGGAGCGCTATCCGCCCCCGTACGAATCCGAGGCGGTGGCGCGCTTCCGGCGCGAGCAGCTCCCCGCCCGGGCGTCGCTGCGCAGCGACGGGCTCGAGTTCCATCGCCACTATGCCGGATCGACGGCGTGCCTTCCGAGCCGCGCCACTCTCTTCACGGGGCAGTACCCCTCGCTGCACGGCGCCTCGCAGACAGACGGCTTGGCCAAGAAAGCCACCGATCCCGGGATGCGCTGGCTCGACCCTGACTCGGTGCCGACTCTCGGGGACTGGTTCCGCGCCGGTGGGTACGAGACGCACTACCGGGGCAAGTGGCACATCTCGCACGCCGACTTGTTGATCCCGGGCAGTCACGTGTCGTTGATGGCATCGGACGAAAACGGCACGCTGCTTCTCGACAACGTGGATGCGTACCGACGCGCGGACCGCCTCGATCCCTACGGGTTCTCCGGATGGATCGGACGCGAGCCGCATGGGGCGGCGCGCGCCGATGCCGGTGTCGTGCGCGACGGCGTGTTCGCCACCCAAGTCGTCGAGCTGTTCGACGCGCTGGCGGCGTCGCGCCGCGAGGGTCCCTGGCTGGCGGTCGCGTCGTTCGTGAACCCGCACGACATCGTGTTCGCCGGGTTCGCCTGGCAGCAGCTGCTGCAGATGGCACCGCCCGACGACAGCGTGCCCGACATCGACCAGGCGCCGTCACAGCGCGACTCGTTCGCCGGGCGACCTCCGTGCCAAGAGGGCTGGTTGCAGGTGTGGCCGAAGATCCTCTACGACCAGCCGGCCGACCAGGACTACCGCCGCCTTTACTACTTCTTGCACAAGCTGGTCGACCGCGCCATCGCCCGCGTGGTCGAGGCACTCGAGGAGTCGGGCATGGCGGAGGACACCGTCGTCGCGTTCACCTCGGACCACGGCGATCTGGGCGGCGCCCACGGTGGCCTCGTGCAGAAGTGGTACAACGCGTACGACGAGGCGATCCGGGTCCCGTTCATCGTGAAGGGACCCGGGGTCGTCCGCACCGACGCCGGGGTCACGTCGCCGACCAGCCACATCGACCTGGTGCCCACGCTGCTGGGCTTGGCCGGGATCGACGTCGAGCGCGCGCTGGACGGCGTGTCGGCCCACCACGACGAAGCCCACGGGTTGCCCGGGCGTGACCTCAGCCGTGTCATCGGGGGGTCGGCGGCTGATGGCGCGCTGGCCGAGCCGGTGTACTTCATGACCGAGGACGACATCTCGCGGGGTCTGACCCAGAGCGGGCTGTTCAACGGCGAGCAATTCGAGAGCGTCGACAATCCGTCGCGGGTCGAATCCGTGATCGGCGAACTCCCGACCGGCGCCGGCGGCGCAACCGAGCTGTGGAAGCTGAACCATTACTACGAGCGCCTGGACGAGTGGCACCAAGCACACGGCATTGCGCCCAACCCGTTCCTGGCGCCGGCGGCCGAGCCCATGTACGAGCTGCACAACCTGACCCAAGACCCCGAGGAGCGGCGGAACCTGGTGTCGGACCGGGACGCGTCGGGCTCCCTCTCACGCCTGCAGAGCGTGCTCGAGACGCAGCGCGAGGCGAAACGGCTCTTGCCGGCGCTCCGCAATCCGGCCTGACGAGGAACGAGGACATCGCCGGTCAATCATCCGAGCGGCTATGCCGGACCCGGACGGATTAGACCTGAGGCTGTTGCCGGCACGCTGGAGTCCGAGCAGAGTCCCCACTGCCGTGCCCCATTCTCCCGCCTCGCGTGAGGCCGCTTCGACCGGTCGCCCGAGGCGAACCCCGGAGCGCCGCGCCCGCAGCGTCCTCGTCGCTGGTGTCGCAGTGCTCGTCGGTGCCGCGCTGATTCTCGCTGTCGGTGTGCGCTCGTTGCCTGCGGCGGCGCGAGAGGCGCAGGTGGCGCACGGGCCGCAGGGGGCACAGGGGGCGCAGGGGGCGCACGGGCGGCATGGTGCGTCCGGTGCCCACGCCGACACGTCGACCAGCTTCCCCGCCATCGAGTCGGGTCTCCTCCCATGGCAACTGGCCCAGCCGACCAGCAGGGAGGTGGCGGCCTCGGGGCCGGGCCCCTTTGGCGTGGTCACGCTCGGTGGACTGACGACTGGACAGGTCACGACCTCGGCCGTCGTGCGGGTCGCCGTGCCCGGTGGTTCGTCCCAGCCCGCAGGGTCCCTCGCCACGGCGACCCACGACGCGGCCGCTGCGGTGCTCGACGGTCACGTCCTGGTCTTCGGCGGTGGTGCACTCACGACGGTCGCCACCGTGCAGTCGCTGCCGTTGGTTGCCATCGGCACCTCGGCGCAGGCGAGCATCGTGGGCCAGCTGCCGCAACCACGGTCAGACGCGGCCGCGGTGACGGTCGACGGAGCCGCCTACGTCATCGGCGGCTACGACGGGACACGCGCCGACGCCGAGGTGATTGCGACGAGCGACGGCAGAACGTATCGCGACGTCGGCCCGCTGCCCGTGCCGGTGCGCTATCCGGCCGTCGCCGCACTCGGCCGTGTCGTCTACGTCTTCGGGGGCGAGCAGGTCGGTGGCTCCGGATCAGGTGCTGCGGTCGACGTGATCCAGCGCGTCGACACGTCGACCGGGCGCGTCACGGTCGTCGGCCGCCTGCCGCGTCCCCTTCTCGGGGCGTCTGCCGTCACGCTGAAAGGGGTGATCTACGTGGCGGGTGGGACCGGCGGGTCGGCCGACAGCGGCACCATCTACGCCTTCGATCCCCGTGCGGGCCGCGTGCTCGTAGCCGGCCACCTGATCGCCCCCGTGTCCAACGCCGCGCTGGCGGTCGTCGGGGAGACGGCATGGCTGCTCGGTGGCGAGAGCGCGAGCACGCCGACGGCGAGCGTGCAGATGCTCCGCCCGAACTCTTCGTTCGGCGAGGCGGGCGCGCCGGGCGCGGGGTCCCCGTACTACGGAGAGAAGCTCCTCATTGCCGATCGGGGCAACAACCGGCTGCTGGTGCTCGACGACACCGGCGCAACCGTGTGGACCTATCCGAACCCCCCGTCGATGCCACCACCACCGGGTCCGGGCGGCTTCTACTTCCCCGATGACGCGTTCTTCGTCGACCACGGCACCGCGATCATCTCCAACCAGGAGGAGAACGAGACCATCGTCAAGATTGCCTACCCGAGCGGCAAGCTGCTGTGGAGCTATGGGCATCCGGCCCAGCCGGGGTCCGCACCGGGCTACCTGCACGAGCCCGACGACGCGTACCTGCTGAAGAACGGCAATGTCACCGTGGCCGACGCCGACAACTGCCGGATCCTCATCATCAGCCCGAGTGGTGCGATCGTGCACCAGATCGGGACCACCGGGTCCTGCGTCCACAACCCGCCGGCGTCGATCGGCGGGCCCAACGGCGACACGCCCCTTGCAGACGGCAACGTCTTGGTGTCGGAGACCCACGGCTCCTACATCAGCGAGTACACGCCGACCGGCTCGCTGGTGTGGACGACGCACCTCGACATCGGGTACCCCTCGGATCCCCAGCAGATCGGCCCCGATCTCTACCTGTGCGCCGACTACGAAGACCCTGGCGGGATCGTCGAGTTCAACCGTTCGGGCCAGATCTTGTACGAGTACATGGCTTCCTCGGGTCTGAATCGGCTGAACCAGCCTTCGCTCGCCGAACTCCTGCCCAACGGCGTCCTCATGGCGAACGACGACTACCGCGACAGGATGGCGGCCATCGACCCCACGACACAGGCATTGGTGTGGGACTACGGCACCCCGGACGCGCCGGGTACGGGACCGGGACAGTTGGCGATTCCCGACGGCTTCGACATCGTCAACGCCGACGGTTCGACACCGACACATCCGCAGACCGGCTGAGCGCTGAGCCTCGCGCTCGGGGCGCTCGCCGCGGTTACCGAGTAGCGTTCGCACCACACAGCGGCGGCGCAATGAGCCGGCAGGTCTCCCCGGCTCGCTCCTCACCGCATCCAGAGGACCTTGTGTACTCGACGTCGTCGAGTCGGAGCGAGGTCCGCACAGTGACGGCGGGCGTGCGATGGGTGCGCCCGCCGTCACGCGCCCGAGCGCGTGGCTCGTGACGGACGCCTATGACACTTCTGCGTGGCGACCGTCATGCAGTGTCGCCTCCGCGGCGGGTTCGCTCGTGCCCCGCAGCGGCACGACCCAGACGCGCTGTCCGGGCGCGAGGTCGAGGTCGGCCGCGGTGCCGCGGCTCATCTGGATCCAGCAGGCGCCGTCGTGGAGCGTCACGTCGACCTTGACCTCGAAGCCGAGGTGGGTGACGCGCGCCACGGTGCCCGGCGCGGCGCCGGGGTCATCCGGCCTGACCCCCGTGTCGTGGTGCACGGTCAGGTCATGAGGCCGGACCCACCGGCCACCGAGGCGAGTGGCAGGACCGAGGAACGTCAGCACGAACTCGTTGGCGGGATGGTCGTACATGTCAGCCGGTGTGCCCACCTGCTCGAGGTGGCCGTGGTTGATGATGGCGAGCCGGTCGGCCACCTCCATCGCCTCCTCCTGGTCATGGGTCACCAGGACGGTCGTCACGTGCAGCGTGTCGTGCAGGTCGCGCAGCCACTGCCGCAGTTGGGTGCGCACTTGGGCGTCGAGGGCGCCGAACGGCTCGTCGAGGAGCAGCACCTTGGGCTCGATGGCCAGTGCGCGCGCCAGCGCCATGCGCTGGCGCTGGCCGCCCGAGAGCTGCGAGGGGTAGCGGTCGCCCAAGTGAGCGAGGCCCACGAGCTCGAGGAGTTCGTCGACGCGCGCCTTGATCTCCGCCTTGGGGCGGCGACGGATCTCGAGGCCGAAGGCCACGTTGCGGCGCACGGACAGGTGGCGGAACGGCGCATAGTGCTGGAAGCAGAACCCGACGCCGCGGCTGCGGGCCGGGGTCCCCGTGAGGTCCTCGCCCTCGATCCGGACGGTACCGGCGTCGGGCGTATCGAGCCCGGCGATGATGCGCAGCAGCGTCGACTTCCCGCCACCGCTCGGGCCGAGCAGTGCGGTCAGCGAGCCCGTCTCGACTTCGAGCGAGACGTCGTCCAGCGCGACGGCGTCACCGAAACGCTTCGAAATGCCCTCGACGTGGATGCTCACACCATGGCCTTTGTATGCCACTCGGCTCGCCGGCGATCCGTCACGGTAAGCATCGTAAGCACCAAGAGGGCGGCCAGGCACAGGGCGACCGCCCCGATGTAGGCGCTGTTGGGGTCGAGATTGTCGATGCTGTCGGCGATGAACAGGGTGTATGTCTGGGTCTTGCCCGTGATGTTGCCCGAGACGATGGCCACCGCGCCGAATTCGCCCAGGACCCGAGCGGTGGTGAGGGTGACCCCGTAGGCCACGCCACGGCGGATGTTGGGCAGGGTGATGCGCCAGAACACCGAGAGCGGGCGGGCGCCGAGCGTGCGGGCAGCCTGCTCCTGCTCGGTGCCGATCTCCTGGAGCACCGGGAGCACTTCGCGCACCACGTACGGGAGCGACACGGCGGCGGAGGCCATGACGATGCCCGGCAGGGAGAAGATGACGTTGATCCCGTTCCCAGCCAGCCAGTTGCCGAACCAGCCCACCTTGCCGTAGACGAGGATCAGCCCGAGGCCGATGATGACGGGGGAGATGGCGAGCGGGATGTCGACCAGCGCGTCGAGCAACCAGGCGCCGGGGAAGCGGTGCCGGGCGAGAATGAGTGACACGCCGACCCCGAACACAGTGTTGAGCGGCACCGCGATGAGGGCGACGACCACTGTCAGCAACAGCGCGTGCAGCGCGCCCGGCGCGGTGAAGGCGTCCCATGCCGTGCCGAGTCCGTGCTCGAAGGCGCGGTAGAACACCGTCCCCACCGGCAACAGGACCAGCAGGCCGAGGTAGATCAGCACGGCGACGCGCAGCGGCAGCCGCCAGCGGAGTCCTCTCATATCGTCTCCGCGACCTCGAAGCGCCGGCGAGCCCAGCCGATCGCGATGAGCACGAAGAACGCGATGGCCACGAGCACCACCGAGACCGCGCTGGCCGCCGGGAGGTCCCCGCTCTGGGAGAGGCTGAAGATGAACGAGGAGGCCACCTCGGTCTTGAAGGGGATGTTGCCCGAGATGAGGACGACGGAGCCGAACTCGCCCACCGCTCGGGCGAAGGCGAGGCCGGCGCCGGCGAGGACGGAGGGAAGGACGCTCGGGAGGATGATGCGGCGGAGTACCTGGCGCGGGCTGGCGCCGAGAGAGGACGCAGCCTCCTCGGTCTCCGCGTCGAGCTCGGCCAGAACCGGTTGGACACTGCGCACGCAGAACGGCAGCGTGACGAAGAGGAGAGCGGCGCCAATACCGAGCCGGGTGCCGGCCAGGTTGACGTGGAAGGGGCTGTCGGCGCCGTATAGCGCGAGCAGCGTGAGGCCGGCCACGATCGTGGGCAGTGCGAAGGGGAGGTCGATGACCGCGCTCAACAGTGCCTTGCCGCGGAAGTCGTCGCGCACGAGCACGAAGGCGATGGCCAGCCCGGCGATGGAGTTGACCACAGCCACGATGGCCGACGCCGCCAGCGTCAACTCGAGCGCGGCCACGGCCTCCGGCTGGGTGATGGCGTTCCAGAACGCGCTCCATCCTCCGCTGAAGGCATTGGTGAGGAGCGCCGCCAGCGGCAGGAGAACGAGCAGCGAGAGGTAGGTGACGGCGAGGGCAGGGCCCCCGAGACGTCTGGTGACGCGGCCCGCCGCGGCCAGGGCCGGTGGCGTCGTGGGGGGACGACGACGCCACAGACCGCGCCCGGGCCCGCCGTCGGCGGGGTCAGCGGGGTCCGCGGGCGCGGACGCCTGACCGCCCGGGAGACCCAGGTCGGCGACCGATGCGCCCATGCTGCTGCCCTACAACCCTGCCAACCCGACCCGGGCGGTCCGCTATCCGCTCGCCGTGGACACGCCGAGCGACTGCTCGTCCTTGGCCACGATGCCCGTCTCGGGGTCGAAGAACTTCGTGTTCACCGAGGTCCAGCCGCCGAGGCTGTCGATGGTGAAGAGCGACTTGGGCACCGGGAAGTGGAACTTCGCCGCCACCGACGGCAGCACCGGGCGGTAGCCCTCCTGACCCCAGACGGTCTGGCCGGCGGGCGAGAGCAGGTAGGAGAGGAACGCCTTGGCCGCCGGGCTCGCGGTCTTGGTCGCGGCGATCGGGTTCTGGATCAGGATCGTCTGCGGCGGGGTGACGATCTGCACCGGCTCACCTTGCTTCTTGGCGTAGAGCGCGTCGTCCTCGTAGTCGAGCAGCACGTCACCTTGTCCGGAGAGGAATGTCTGGAGCGCGTTGCTGGCGCTCGAGGGTTGGGCGACGGCGTGGTGAAGGAGTTGCGAGAGGTAGCTCTGGGCCTCGGCCGCCGACTTCCCCTGCTTCAGCTCGGCACCGTAGGCCGCCATGATGTTCCACTTCGCACTACCCGAGCTGAACACGTTCGGCGTGATGACCTGCACGCCCGACTTGACGAGGTCGGCCCACGTGGTGATGTGCTTGGGGTTCCCCGGGCGCACGATGAACGAGACGATGGAGTCGGTGACGATGCCCTTGGTCGCCGTCTTGTCCCAGCTGCTCGACACGAGCCCAGCCTTGACCACCTTGTCCATGTCGGGCTCCAGCGAGAAGTTGACGAGGTCAGCCGGAAGCCCGTCGGCGACGGCGGTGGCCTGCGTGCCCGAGGGCCCGTAGGAGGGCGTGATCGTGACCCCCGCCCCCGCCTTGGTCTTGGCGAAGTCGGCCGCGAGCACGGTGAAGGCCGGCTTGGGCGTCGAGTAGGCGACCAGGCTGACGCTGCCGCCCTGGGCCGCGGCGGGCAGGGCGGTGAGAGCGGCGAGAGCGAGGCTCGCCCCGGTGAGGGTTCCGATGGCGGCCAGACGGCGACCGGCGTGTCGACGGCCCGGGGGCGCCGGGCTCGCTTCGGGTGCGGACGGGAGATAGCTCGTTCGATGCATCCGAGCACTGTAATCGACTGAAGTCGCTAGATACGGGCGGATTGGTCAGATATAGCCCGCCCATGACGGGACAGGTGCTCTGACCTGGTGCGGGGTGGGGGGGGTTGGGTGTGCGGGAGCGCTAGACGGTGGGGGTGCCGAGTCCGTTGCCGGGCCGAGGCGGCGGTCGGGGAGGCAGAGGCGGAGGCGGAGGCGGAGGCGGCCACCCGCGGCGTCGCGGGCCTCGAGCATGGCGCGATCGGAACGGGCCACCAGCTCGTCGAGGGTGAAGCGGGTGCCCGCCGGGCGTGTCGTCCAGCCGAAGGACACCTCGATGGGCGCCCCGACGAACTCGGTCGTGTCGGGCGCCCCGAGGTGCTGCACGACGCGGCTGGTGATGGTCTCGCACTCGCGGCCGTCGAGATTGAGTGCCACGGCCAAGAAGACGGTGCCCCCGATGCGGGCGAGCACGTCGACCTTGCGGAACGTCACGCTCAGCGCCCGCGCCACCGCTTGCAGGGCCGCGTCACCGGCGTGGTGCCCGACCTGCTCGTTGAGCTCCTTCAGGTTGCCGACGTCGACGAAGAGGACCCGGATCTCGGCGTTCTGGGAGTCCGCGATCTGCAACAGCGTCGTCCCGGCGCTGGCCAGCCCGCGCCGGTTCTGGAACCCGGTCAGCTCGTCGGTGCGCGACAGCGCCAGCAGCTGTGCGCTCAGTTCTTCCATCTCTCGTTCGATCTCGACCCGCCTGCTGATGTCGCGCAAGACGCTGAAGAGGCGGACCGAGCCGTCGGTGTCGTGCAGGCGTCGCACCGTGGCCTCGAGCTCGACATACCGACCGTCGCCCCGTCGCAGGCGGCCGACGCCGACCGAGGACCCCGTCCGATCGCGCTCTGCCATCACCAGCTGCCAGCGCGGGTCCTCGTGGTCGACCAGGTCGTCGTAGGCCAGCGCGCAGAGCTCCTCGGCCGTCCTGGCGAGCAGGGCGCACGCGGCGGGATTGGCCGCAGTGATGCGCCCGTCCAGCGCCGCGAAGAGCATGCCGTCGGTAGCGTGCTCGAACACGGCCCGATAGGCAGAGGTCCCTACCGTGTCGGTGTTCTGGGTCGCCAATGTCGAATCCCTCCACCCCGCGCCTGTCGCGCAACGCGGAATTCACTCGGTTGGGCGATGGTAGCGAACCGGGTCGCGACAGTGGCGGTTCTCGGGACGCCAAGTGACTTTCGGCCTGTTCGAACCGCCAAGTGTGGGTCGGAATGGTGCTCACCGACCCCTCGGCGATCCGGGGCGACCCCTGCGGCCCCGCGACCGCTCAACTGCTCAGCGGAGCCTCCCGGCCGCCGTAGACCGCGAGCCCGTAGATCACGAAGACACCGAGTGCGATGTAGGCCAGCGACCACACCGGGTAGTAGGGCATCCACCAGATCGCGCTGATGGCGGCCACCGCGCCGGCGACGATGCCGATCCAGCGACTGAGCTGTGCGCGTGCCACCACACCGAAGGCGCTGAAGATAAGCACGATCCCGACGATCAGATAGACCCAGCCGTACGTCTTGAGACTGTGTCCGAAGATGGCGTTCTCGAGGTTCGACGGCAGCACGCCGTGATACTGGAAAGCCCAGATCGCATCGAAGATGCGCATGATGCCGGCGACTCCCAGCACGATCCCGGCAAAGATCAGCCAGCCCTCACCCTTCTCATCCATTGCCCGTCCTCCTTGCTCACTCGGAAGGGAACGAGGAGCCCCCCTCCTTGGAGGGTCACGCTCACCAGGCGCGGCCCACCCCTCATCATGGGGTCGCCGGGGGCGGCAATGGGGGGATCGGACGCGGACTCCCTGGTGAGCGGGCTGTCGGCTGGACGGCGCCGCCCCCTTACTCCTCGGCGTCGACCGGCTCGTCGATGTCGTCGTCCTCGTCGTCTTCGTCGGGGTCCACGGTGTCGGATCCGGTGTTCTGAAAACGCTCGAGCCAGCTCCCGAGACGGCGGCCCATCTCCTGGACGCCGCCGGCCGCCCGGTCCAAGATCCGCGCGAAGCGCTCTCGGTAGTGCGCGACGGCATCCTCGAACTCCTCCGAAGGCGGGGGCTCCTCGCCCCGGCGGGCGTAGTCCCCGTTGGCGATGCGGTCGTAGGCACCGGTGTGGACCCACTCCATGAGTTCCTTCACCCGGCGCACGGCGACGGGATGCGTGAGGTTGAGCTCGGACCAAAAGCGCGCGTGGCGCGAGAAGAGGTCGTCCTCGCTCTCGTAGTCGTTCGCCTGCTGCAAGAACGCATCGAAGTTCATGCCGGGCACGGATCCGCCGGCCAGCTGCATCAGCACGCGGCAGGGCTGAAGCGGGTCGGCCATCACGAGGGCGGCCGCGCGGTCTGCCGTCAGCTCGGCGGCGCGCGCCCACTCCAAGAGTGCGAGGTACATGGCGCGCACCGGCAAACCGAGAAGCAGCGAGCGCGGCAGCGCGCCCTGCAGGAACTGGCTGAGGAGGACCAGCGCTGTCGTGTAGTAGTAGTGCTCCGAGAGGACGTGGGCCAGCTCGTGGCCCAGGACCGTCTCGACCTCCTTGGTATCGAAGGAGCGGATCATGGAGGAATTGACGATGACGATCGGTGTCTTCGCCCCGATCGTCATGGCGTTGATGTCCGGGCTGTTGATGAGGTAGAGGTCAGGCACCTCGGGGATGTCGAGGATGCCGGCGCAGCGCGTGTAGGCGCCCCATGCCTCGGGAACCTGGTTCGGGCCGAGCCGGATGGCATTGCCCATCACGATCTGGCGCAGACGCCGTTCGTGTCCGAGATCGGTGAGGCGTTTCACGACCGTGTCGAGCAGCGGCACGGAGTGCAGCGCGGAGGTGGCCGCCTTGTCAGCCGGATGTTCGTAGGCCTTGGGGCTGATCTGCTCGTAGCGGCGAGCCACCTCGATCGTCACCGTCGGCCTCTCTTTCGTCTCTCCGGCCCGCGCCGGCGCTATCCCACCCCGAGCCGGCTGTTGTAGCTCGAGATGGTCTGGTTCACGTTCGACTCGGCGGTCGAGAGCGCCTTGGAGGGCGACACGCCCTGGGTGTACATGGAGATCTCGGCGTTGACCACGTCGGTCCGCACGTCCGCGTAGGGGCCGATGACCGAGCCCTGGGTCGCCGCGTCGTTGACGCCATTGTTGATCTCGTTGTAGGCGACCTTGTACCCGGGATCGGTGGCCCAGAGGTGCTGGACGGTGGCGGTGCTGGCCGAGGACTTGCGCACCGGGATGTAGCCGGTCCCGGCGGCCCACGTGGCCTGGCTCTGCGTGTTGCAGAGGTAGGAGAGGTACATCCAGGCGGCGGCCTGGTCGATGGCGGGCACCTTGTTCGAGATGTACACGCCGGATCCACCCGGCTCGATCCCGCCCTTCACCGAGGAGCTGTACACGGGGAAGGGCCCGATGCCGAGCTTGACGCTGGCGTACTGGCCGCCCGACAGCAGCTGGGTCACGGTGCCCAACGCGGCCGACGTCTCGATCGTCATCCCGTACTTGCCGCTCCCGATGCCGAGCAGGTTGTCATACTCGTCGACCCCCGAGGACGGATTGGTCGTGGCGTCGCCCGAAGTCACCAACTGGTCGAGTTGGCTGAAGATCGACTCCGCCGTCTTGTTGTTGAAGACGCCCTTGGTGGCCCGGCTGTTGCGACCGTTCTGGTTGTTGACGAAGAGCGTGTTCGCCGTGGCCAGCCAGGTCTCGAGGTGCCAGGGGTCGAGGACCAGCCCCATGCCGCTGCCCGCGGCCTTGAGAGTCTTGGCGTCGGCCAGCATCTCGGTGAGTGTGGTCGGCGGGTCGGCCGGGTTGAGGCCGGCCTTGGTGAAGGCGTTCTGGTTGTAATAGAGGATCGGCGCCGAGACGGCGAAGGGGAGTGCCCACTGCACCCCGTTGACCCTCCAGTAGTTGAGGGGGCGGGTCAGGTAGTCGCTCGTGGAGTACTTGGCGGCAGTCATGCACGACTGGACGGGCAGGAACGACTGGGTGTCGATGGCGGCTTGGGTGCGCTGGTCCTCGAGCTGGACGGCGTCAGGGAGCTGGCCGTTGGTGAGCCCCGCCTCGTACTTCTGCCAGGTGTCGTCGTAGCTGGACTGGTTGACCAGGGTCACGTGGACCTTGCTCTGCGACGAATTGAAGGCGTTGGTGATGGCGGCCAGCGTCTGCCCGTTGGCCTGCACCATGGAGTTCCAGAAGGTGATGGTCACCAGGCCCTTGTGATTCTGCAGCGCTTTGAGATTGCAGCTCGGAAGGCTGCTGGCGCCGGCCGCCGGCGCGCCGGCCGCGGCGACGGCGGCCGTGGTTGCGGTCGCGGCCGAGGTAGCGAACAGCGCCACAGCGGCGAGACGGGTGAGACGAGTGGTCCGCATGACTACTGCCTAGCACCCTCGTGGTCCTACTTGACCGCACCTGCCGTGAGGCTACGGACGAGTTGCTTCTGGAACACGAGGAGGAGGATGACGAGCGGCACGAAGGCGATGACCGCACCGGCGAGCGACACCGGGATCGCGGAGACCTGGGTGCCCAACAGTTGCTTCAGGCCGATCTGGACCGTGTTGAGTGGCGCCTGGCCGCCGGTGGAGACGAGTGGCCACAGGTACTGGTTCCACGCCGCGAGGAACGAGAACACCCCCAGCGCCGCCAGCGACGGGCGGGCGAGTGGCACGGCGACACGGGTCATGAAACGGAGGTGGCCGTACCCGTCGAGCTGTGCTGCCTCCTGCAGGTCGCGCGGGATCTGCAGGAAGGCCTGGCGCAGCAGGAAGATGCCGAAGCCGGTGGCGAGGAAGGGGACGGCGAGGCCTTCGTAACTGTTGAACCAGTGCAACGTCGTGACGGTGTCGAGATTGGTGATGAAGGTCACCTCGAGCGGGATCATCAGCGTCGCGAGGCAGATCACGAACAGCGTGCGCTTGAACGGGAAGCGCAGGAAGGCGAAGGCATAGGCGGCCAGGATGGACGTGATGAGCTGGCCTGCCACGATGGCGATCGTCATGATGGCCGAGGTCGCCATGTACTTGGACATGGAGCCGCTGGTCCACGCCGTGACGTAGTTGTGCCACTGCGGGTCGGTGGGGAAGAGCGGCGGGGGGCGCTGGACCAGCTGATCGGGGACCAGCAACGAGTTCACGATGGTGACGTAGATGGGAAACAGCACGACGATGGCGCCGGCCGTCAGCAACGCGTAGCTGCCGATCGTCCGCAGTCGGCGGCGCGGTTTCCGGAGGGGTGCGGTCTGGGCCACGCCCTTGGCTCCGTCGGCTCCGTCGGCTCCGTCGGCCCGCTGCTCAGCGGGCATAGTTCACCCGCCGCTCCAAGAGCCGCATCTGGATGATGGTCAGTCCGAGCATGATCAGGAACAGGACCGTCGCCATGATGGCGGCTGCGCCAGGGTTGTTGTCGACCTGCAGCGTGTTGACGATGTTGTAGATGAGCACGTTGGTGTGGAGTCGAGCCGCGCTGGTGTTGCCGATGAGGATGTCAACGGCGCCGAAGGCCTGGAACGCGTAGATCGTGCTGACCACGACGGCGAAGAAGATGGTGGGGGAGAGCAGGGGCACGGTCATGCGCCAGAAGCGCGTCCAGGCGCTCGCGCCGTCGATGCGCGCGGCCTCCAAGAGTTCGTCGGGCACCGAGGACAGCCCGGCGGACATGATGATGAAGGCGAGCCCGAGGAACTGCCAGATCGTGATCAGGGCGACCGACGGCAGCGCCCACGTGGTGCTCTCGAGTGCGGGCGGGTTGGGGTTGATGCCGAGCCACGGCAGGAGACCGACGACCGGATTGAGCAGCGTGCCGAAGACCACCGAGGCGACGGCGACCGAGCTCACGACGGTCGACGAGAAGATCATGCGGTAGACCACCATGCCCTTGAGCTTGCGATGGGCCGCGACGGCCAGCGCCAGGCCGAGGATCAACGAGATCGGGACGACGAGGACCACGAAGATGATCGTGGTGACCAGGCTCTGCGTGAACTGCGTCGAGCTGATCGTCGGCCAGATCTGGTGCAGGCCCACGTAGCGCGCGGGGAGGCCCGGGACCGGGGGCGTCTCGTAGAGCATCAGCTTGAAGTTGCGGAAGAAGGGATAGAAGGAGAAGACGCCGAACAGCACCAGGGCCGGCACGAGCAACAGGTAGGCCAGCGCAGCCTCCTTGCGCAGGCGTTGGCGTAGGCCATGGCTCGACCTTGCTCTTGCATGTCGCGGGCCCGGCCCCGCCTCCGACACCGGCCCTGACACCGGCACCGGCCCCGCCACCGTCACGTGGCACCACCCAGTCGGGCACCGGTGCTGGCGTCAAAGAGGTGGAACGCGGCCGGGTCGGGGTCGACGGCGATGTGCACGGCCTCACCGATGCCAGGCCGCGCCTCTTTGGCTCCTTGGCGCACGATGATGCGGGCGTCGGTCTCGGTGTGGCAGATGACGTGGGTCTCGGCACCCAGGAGCTCGACGATGATGACGCTGGCGGAGATGGGACCGTCCGCGCTGAGATGCAACGACTCCGGCCGCAGGCCGAGCACCACGTCGGGCCCCGCGCCACGGACAGTGTCGGCGACCGAGTCGGGCAGGGGAACGGAGGCGCCGGGGAAGGCGACGCACAGGGCTCCGGCGCCGACGCCGTCGGGGGTCCCGCTCTCGACGAGGATCCCCTCGAGAAGGTTCATGCCCGGGCTCCCGAGGAAGTGCGCGACGAACACGTTGGCCGGTGTGCCGTAGAGCACCTCCGGTGTGGCGACCTGCTGCAACCTGCCATCACTCATGACCGCGATGCGATGTCCCATCGTCATGGCCTCGACCTGGTCGTGCGTGACGTAGAGCGTGGTGCTGGCCAGGCGCGCCTGGAGCTCGACGATGTCGGCGCGCGTCTGTACGCGCAGCGCAGCGTCGAGGTTGGAGAGGGGCTCGTCCATCAAGAAGGCGAGAGGGTCGCGCACGATGGCCCGGGCGAGCGCGACCCGCTGGCGCTGGCCGCCTGAGAGCTGTGACGGCTTGCGGTCCAGCAGCGAGCCCAGCCCGAGCGTCTCGGCCGCGCGCGTGACCTTGCTGACACGCTCCTCCTTGTCGACGCCGCGCTGGCGCAGCGGGAACTCGATGTTCTTCGCCACGGTCAGGTGCGGATACAGTGCGTAGCTCTGGAAGACCATCGCCACGTCGCGATCCTTGGGGTCGACGTCGTTGACGACGCGGTCACCGATGGACACGGAGCCGTTGGTCAGCTCCTCGAGCCCGGCCACGAGGCGCAGCGCGGTGGTCTTGCCGCAGCCCGACGGGCCTAGCAGCACGAGCAGCTCGCCGTCGGTGACCTTCAGCGTCAGGTCGTCAACGGCGGTCGCGTCGCCGAACCGCTTGGTGACGCCATCGAAGCTGACCTGAGCCAACGTGTTCCCTTCGTCGGCCGTTGACCGGCCTGGGTCGATTTGTGCGGCGCGCGAAGCGGTGTGCCGCGACGCGCGGTGTGCCGCACGGTAGTGGCGCCGGCGCGATCAGGTCAGGCTTAGCTCGACGGGATCTTCCACCCCATCGCCTCGGCGATTTCCTTACAGGTGGGGCAGAGGCCGTACCGGGCGGGGTTGCGACCCGGGACCCATTCCTTGCCGCAGAGGGCCCGCACCGCCGTCCCGGTGACGATGCCCTCGACCACGCTCGGGCCGGCCGAGACGAACTCACCCTCCTTAGGCGTGTAGCCCTCCAGGACGATGTGGGCCATGCGGTCGTGGTCGCCCTCGTCGAGATCGGGCGACGGCCGTGCCGGCGCCAGCGTCGTCGACCCCGCTGCTCCCGGCTCCGGCGCTCCCTCCGTGCTCGCCATGACCCCCAGCGTAGGCAACCCGCCCGCCGTCTCGACGGGCCTCGCCGCAGTGCCCGTGGCGCCACGTTCCGAGCCCCGGTACCTTTTTTTGGCTGTATACGTATCCTTCCGAAACCCACCCAATTGCGGAAGGATACGGCCTGATCCTTCCGCAACCCCCTAATTTGCGAAGGATACACATCCACGCCGATCTCGGCCTGGTTGCGCGCCCTTGGCTACGAATTCCCAGGTCGTGGCCTCCCCGGCGCCCCTGCCGGACCCGATCCGGGGGCCGGACCCCCGCCCGGGAATCAGGCACCCACCCATATGGTTGATCAGTCAGAGGTTCTTTTTCATTACGGCATTACACTTAGCCATTACGGCATTACAGAAGGACGCCCGATGACCAACGAAAACGTCACACTCCCATTGCTCCCACTCACCTCAGGGGTGGTGCTGCCCGGGATGGTCTTCACCATGGCCCTCGAGTCCAATGAGGCCCGGGCCGCGGTCGAAGCCGCCCGCTCCGCCGGCGGCCGCCTGCTGCTGGTGCCCCACATCGAGGGACGCTTCGCCACCGTCGGCGTGATCGCCGAAGTCATGGAGGAGGGCGACCTCCCCGGCGGCCTGCCCGCCGTGGCCATCCGGGGTGACGGCCGCGCCGTCATCGGCACCGGGGTCCCCGGCACCGGCGACGCCCTCTGGGTGGAGGCCGAGCCCCTTGACGAGCCCGAGCCGACCCCCGCCGCCCAGGAGCTGGCCCGCGAATACCGCGCCGTGCTCGAGAACATCTTGCACACCAGGGGCGCCGGCCGGATCGCCGCGCAGCTGCGCGACATCTCAGAGCCGAGCCGCCTGGCCGACGTGGCGGGCTACTCGCCCGATCTCTCGCTGACCCAGAAGGTCGAGGTCCTCGAGACGCTCGACGTCGAGACGCGGCTTCGCCTCGTCCTCGGTTGGGCGCGCGACACGCTCGCCGATCTGGCCTTGCGCGAGAAGATCAAGACCGACGTCGAAGAGGGCATGGAGAAGACGCAGCGCGAGTTCCTCTTGCGCCGCCAGCTCGACGCCATCCGCAAGGAGCTCAACGGCCTGAGCGGGGACGGCGACGCTGAAGACCCCGACGACTACCGCGCCAAGATCGAGTCGGCCGAGCTTCCCGAGCATGTCCGCAAGGCGGTCGAGCGCGAAGTCGACAAGCTCGAGCGCACCAGTGACCAGAGCCCGGAGACCGGCTGGATCCGTACCTGGCTCGACACGGTGCTCGAAGTCCCCTGGGGCGTCGAGTCCGAGGATCGCTTGGACATCAACGAGGCCTCGAACATCTTGGAGGCCGACCACGACGGGTTGGAGGACGTCAAGGAGCGCATCCTTGAGCACCTCGCCGTGCGCAAGCTCCAGGCCGAGCGCGGCCTGGCGCCGGTGGACGGGCGCGGGTCGGGAGCCATCCTGGCCCTCGTGGGCCCTCCGGGCGTCGGCAAGACGTCGCTCGGCGAGTCGGTGGCCAACGCGCTCGGGCGCAAGTTCGTCCGGGTGTCACTTGGTGGCATCCGCGACGAAGCCGAGATCCGGGGGCACCGGCGTACGTACGTCGGCGCACAACCGGGACGGCTGGTGCGCGCGTTGCGTGAGGCCGGGACCATGAACCCGGTCATCGTCCTCGACGAGGTCGACAAGATCGGCGCGGACTACCGGGGCGATCCCTCCTCGGCCCTGCTCGAGGTGCTCGACCCGGCGCAGAACCACACGTTCCGGGACAACTACCTCGAGGTCGACCTCGACCTGTCGCGGGTGTTGTTCATCGCGACGGCCAACGTCAGCGAGACCATCCCTGGCCCGCTGCTCGACCGCATGGAGGTCATCCGGATCGACGGCTACACCGAGTCCGAGAAGGTCTCCATCGCCCGGCACCACCTCTTGAAGCGTCAGCTCACCCGGGCTGCGCTGCGCGAGGACGAGGTGGAGGTCTCCGACGAGGCGCTGCGCGCCATCGTGGCTGACTACACCCGGGAGGCCGGCGTGCGGAACCTCGAGCGCGAGCTTGGCAAGATGCTGCGCAAGGTGGCGACCAAGCTGGCCTCGGGCGAGCGCGAGGCGCCGGTCGTGGTCGACAAGGACGACGTGCGTGGCTGGCTCGGCCGGCCGCACTTCTTCTTCGAGGCGGCGGACCGGACCAGCGTGCCCGGCGTGGTCACCGGACTGGCCGTGACCGGCGCCGGCGGCGACGTCCTCTTCGTCGAGGCCAGCGTCTCTGACGGGCCCGAGGGCTTGACGCTCACGGGACAGCTCGGCGACGTCATGAAGGAGTCGGCGGAGATCGCGCTCTCCTACGTGCGCTCGCACGCGGAGGAGCTGGGGATCGACCCGGCGGCCTTCGCAGGCAAGCGCTTCCACGTCCACGTTCCTGCCGGCGCCGTCCCCAAGGACGGTCCCTCGGCCGGGGTCACGATGACGACGGCGCTCGTCAGCCTCCTGCGTGGTGTGCCCGTGCGCCCGGTGGTGGGGATGACCGGTGAGGTCACCCTGCAGGGCCGTGTGCTCCCCATCGGGGGCGTGAAGCAGAAGGTGCTGGCTGCGCATCGGGCAGGGCTCACCGAGGTCGTGTTGCCTGAGCGCAACGGTCCCGACCTCGAGGACGTCCCCGAAGAGGTCCGCAACGTCATGACGTTCCATCTGGCGGCCACCATCGCCGACGTGCTCACCCCGGCTCTGTCGGGGTCGGGCACGCCGGCCGAGGCGGCCGGTGACGGCGGCGAGCTGGGCGCGGCCGCCTGAGGCCGGGCAGACTGGCCGAAGGGCCGTCGATCGGAGCGCACATGGACGACAAGGAGATCGTGGAGCGAATCAGCCAGCTCGCCGCGGAGGAGCAGCGCCTCGAGGAGGCGCACGTCGGCGAGGGGCTGAGCGACGACGAGCTGGCGCGGAAGCGCGACCTCGAGGTCACGCTCGACGAGATGTGGGACTTGTTGCGGCAGCGCCGCGCCAAGCGCAACGCGGGCCAGGATCCCGATGCGGCCCAGCAACGCTCCGCCGGCACCGTCGAGGGCTACCTGCAGTAGCGCGCCCGCAGTGCGGCGCCTGCTGTGGGGCGCCTCAAGCAGGGCGTGGCGCTCAGGTCTGTCGGCCGGCTCTCAGTCCGACGGCAGGCGCCGATTCAACGAAGGCGCCACCAGCCCCGCCAGCCCCCGCAGGTTGCCGATGGTCACGTCGAGCCAGTCGAAGGAGTCGCGCCACACGACGATCTTGCCGTCGCTCACGATGAAACGGCCGTAGACCCAGAACCTCGACGCGAAGCGTCGGAAGTTGAGTTCATCGATCCGGTCCGTCAACACGACGTGGCCCTCCGTAGCGACGTGGTTGAAGTGGACGTTGAAACCCATGCGGTCTGGCCGCAACATCAGGCGGGCGGCCCGCTCGAGGCGCTCCTTTCCGTACAGCGTGGGGAGCGTCACGTTGGCGTAGACCAGGTCGTCATCCACGACCTCGAGCGCAGCGTCGATGTCGAAACGAGCGAGCGCTCTCAAGAAGCCGACCACGATGTCGGCCGGATCAGGATGGGGGTCGGCCGCTGGCGTCGAGGTCGGAGTCGAGGCCGGAGTCGAGGCCGGAGTCGAAGGCATCGAACTCCATTGTGTTCGATGCCCCGCTCCCAGTCGACACCCTTTCGTGAGTCTTCGTCTCCCCCTCACGCCGCTGCCGACCCCGGCGGTGCTGGCCCGGCCGCCCCCGGCGCCGGCTCGGCGTACGGCCCCAACGACGCCACACCAGCGGTGCAACGGCGAGGAGCACGAAGACGGCCAGCGCCAGCAGCAACAGTCCCGTGTAGGAGCCATAGCCGTCGTAACTGAAGACCACCTCATGCACGCCCGGACCGACGTCGACCCCGACCAGCGCGGGCGCCACCATGATGGTCGGTGCCGGGTGTCCGTCGACCGTGGCGTGCCATCCCGGGTCGTAGGACGCGCTGAGGACGACAGTGGCGCGCCGATTGGTGTGGACTGTTGCCCGCGCCGTGCCGTTCTCCAGGTCGGCGTCCTGCGTGACCACGTGACCGGGCGATCCCTGCACGGTTCCTCCTGGCGCGGTGGGCTCGGGTGCCTCACCGCCGTTGAAGGCAACCGTGAGATCGCGCTGCTTCTCGAGCAGCGGCGAGTCGAGCAAGGTGGTGCTCTGGGTTCCCACGTTCGCCCGGGTGGCGTCGAGCACACCGGTCGTGTCGTAGATGTGGATGTAGCCCGAGTCATGCAGCGACCACAGGCAGTACGGGCCCGAGCACAGCACCTGGTCGGCTGGGACCGGCGACGTCATGTTCCGCGGCGTGATGATGTAGCCGATGCCGAAGAGCGGGTAGTCGCCCGGGTTGGTGTAGTCGAAGAAGTACTCGGGGTCGGTCATCAGCGACGCCGTGCGGAGCGTGTAGCCGACCTCGTCGATGTCCTTGCTCTCGAGGTACTTGAAGACCGGCACGTCTCCGACGGTCAAGTCGTTGCCCCAGTTGGTCGGTGCCCCGGCGTAGACCCGTCCTTGCGGGTGGGCCTTTACGTAGTCGAGAAGCTCGTTGATCTGTGGGTCAAACTGCGCATCGGCGTCCGCCTGGAGGCCGATGTTCGTCGCGTTATGCGAGTCGTAGGTGTCCATGCTCGACCAGGCCGGGTAGAGGACCAGCACGAGGACGACGATGCTGATCCCCGCCACGAGCCCCTGACCCATCGGCGTGCCGACGAAGCGCTGGTCACTCTTAGGGAGTAGGCGGAGCGCGGCGGCGAGCACAACCTGCCCGAGGAAGACCACGCCGATGCCGGCCAGCAGGATGCCCGAGAGTTGGACTCCCATCTGGAAGCGCCGGATGAAGATGTCGCTGCTGCCGGGCACGATGGCGTAGAGCGAGCCGAACGTCGTGCGCCCGAATGACATGAACAGCGTGACGACCCAGATCGTCAGCAGGGCTCGGCCAGCGATGTTGGTGCGCCACCGCCAGATGCACACGAGGATGCCGATGCCGACCAGGATGGTGACGACGGGGATGCCAAAGGGCAGGTGGAGCAGATGGCCCCGGTTGTTGTCGTAGAGGTTGCCCGAGAAGAGCCACGAGAGCATCTGCTTCGCGCCGTAGCCGTTCTCGAGCGCCGTGCCCCCCAACACCTGGTTGCGCGCAGCCCAGTGCGACTGCTCGAGCACCGGCACGATGACCCAGGCCGACGCCAGGAGCGCTGCCGCGCCCAACGTCACAGCTCGTCCGAGGCGGCGCCACAGGTCCGAAGGCACGAGGAACGGCCAGACGACGAGCGGCACCAGCGCGAGGTAGCCGGTCTCGTAGTGCAAGGCGACCGTCACCATGATGAAGAGGACGGCGGGCAGTGCGACCCACCCCCGCAGCGACCTCAGTGCCCGATAGGTGAAGCCCCACGCCAGCGGTAGCGTCCACGACGCCCACAGCTGCGTCCACACGCCGTAGCCGACCCACACGTAGGCCTTCGTCTCGTAGCCGATGCCGGCGGCAGAGGCGAGGAACGGTGCGATCGCCGCGGCCGAGGCAGCGGTCCACGGCGAGAGCCGGAACAGGCGGCCGCTCCAATAGATGGTCAAGGGCCACAGCGCGAGCAGCAGGTAGGTCGACCACCGGAAGACCGCATCGGGGTTGGCGAAGGTGCCGATCAGGCCCGCCGTCATGGAGGGCAGGCTCTGGTAATGCAAATACTGCGGTGACCCGAGCCCGAGATACGGGAACCAGCTCGTCAGCGGGAGGTGGCCTTCGCTGATCCGAGTCGACGCGAAGCGCACCATCTGCTCGTGGATGGAGCTGTCGTCGAGGTAGGGCACCGCGCGCAGCTCGGGACGGAGCTCCCACAGCCCCCACGCGACGGAGATGGCGACCAGCAGCCAGGGTCCCAGGCGCGACGTCGATGACGACGCCACAGGTCCGGCCGCTCGACCCGATGAGTGGGATCGACGCAATGCCCTCCGCGTCGGTGTGGCCGCTGCCGGGGCGACGGGCGGCGAGTCGGTAGGCGGCATCGCCTGGTCCGTCGACGACGTGGGTGTCGACGTCACCGGTGCGCCAGTCGGTGACACGTCGCACGTCGTCCCGGCGCTGCCACGGCTGTATGTTGCCAAACCCCTCCCGCCCGTCCGTGGCGCCACGGCTCGACGGACCCGCGTATTGCGGTCCCCACGCCTGGGGAACTCTGTCATCCCGCTGAGAACGTGTGGGGGAGAACCCTGTCGGTAACATCGCCGCGCAAGCCGGGGGCTGTAGCTCAGTGGTCAGAGCAGAGGACTCATAATCCTTGGGTCGTGGGTTCGATCCCCACCAGCCCTACCAAGCCCTACCAAGGTTCCTGGTAGATGGTGATTTCCGGAACGGTGACGTGCCCGTGCATGTCGCCAGCGGACGCGGACGGACGCAAGCGTTCTTGCCGTTGAGCCCGGCGGTCCGGCTCGGAAGCGATGGGCGCGAGTGGACGTAGAGTTCTCGCCCATGAGTCTGAGCGAAGCAGACCGGGCGAATCGGGCGGCGAACCGTCTCGAACAGCGTTCCCGCTACTTCTTCGAGCCACTCGTGCGTCTGTGCGGGGGAACTCTCGCGGGTCACCGCGTGTTCGACCTGGCCTGCAACACCGGAGGCTGGTCGTTCAAGGCTGTTGAAGCCGGCGCAGATTTCGTTCTCGGAGTCGACGGTCGAGACTTCCACATCGAGGAGGCCATCGGCGCTTGGCGGGGCGGAACATCCAAGCGGATCGTTGCCGCTTCGAACAGAGCGACATCCTCGATCTCAAAGCCGATCCGAGCTTTGACATCGTTCTGCGTCTGCGCATCCTCGACCACGTCGCCAAGCCCGTCGAGCTTT
The DNA here is from genome assembly GCA_963736225.1 of uncultured Acidimicrobiaceae bacterium. GTDB lineage: Bacteria > Actinomycetota > Acidimicrobiia > Acidimicrobiales > RAAP-2 > Bog-473. Next base: position 1,000,070 of record CAVTOF010000005.1, read on the forward strand.
TCGAGGTCATAGCTGAGGCAAAGTTGATCGTCATTGACACCGAAGTCCCGATGCTCCCTGCCAGTGCGTTCGAAGTGGGACATGAGCCACTGAGCGAGCGCACGAACGCCATCGACTACGAACTGATCCTCTGGCCAACGCGTCAGGCCGTCGTCGACCTGGCGAACCAGTTCGGGTTCACGTGCGTCCCCCTGGCGCTGGTGATGTCAGATGAGCGAGGCATGACTCGCTACGCCGGTGGGCGCCGCGTCGCGTTCATCTGCTCCAAAGACATGGATCTCAGTCACTTGCCACGCGAAGCCCCGCCCTTACATGCCCAGTCCGGTATCAAGGCCGATCTGGCGCGCCTGGGACGCAAGGTGACGAATAGAAGGAACGGAAGCTCGGGCGACGGGTAGAGGCGCCGTTACTGGTTGGGGTGCGATGACGCGTACGAGGCGGCGGCAGTCGAGCTCGTGTTCGACCGCTCCAACACCGCGCGCTTCGAGCGGTGCGACATCACCGACCACGTGGAGACCGACGAGAGCAGGCTGAAGAAGGATCCTGACGATCCCACGGAGAACGCGGACAGAAAGGACCCGATCGAGCCGATCGACAGTGCGGAACCGACGCTCCCGATCGACAGGACGGACCCTTTCGAGGCGATCGAGAGGATCGAGTTCTCAGAGGCGATCGACCATCGAGAGGATGCCGGCGTTCTCACCGTCGCAGACCGAGCCCCGACTAGATCCCGTCTCCGGCGTCACCCTCAGCCCAGGCGAGCGCACCGCCGGAGAGGTTCTCGGTCGTCCAGCCGGCGTCGCTCAGAGCCTGCGCCGCCGAGGCGGAGCGGTGCCCGGAACGGCACGCCACCACGATCGTCACGTCGCGCGGTATCTCGTCGAGCCGGTCGCCGAGCTGGCCCAGAGGGATGTTGACGCCGATCGGGTAGGACCACGCCTCGACCTCGTCGGGCTCACGGACGTCCAGGAGGAACACGTCCTCCCCACGGGCAAGACGCGCCTTGACCTGCGCGGGTTCCACCTCGCCGTACGGCATACCCACACCCTATGGCGCCCCGGATGTGCTCCGGAAGTGGAGCTGGTGCGTGGATCGGAGCGCAACAGGAACTCAACAGGAACTCAACAGGGACAAACAGCAGTCCCAACAGCAGCGCCGGGAACCGGAATGCCGGACCCGATGTACCTCGCTCGGCAACGCCGCGCCGGTACGCTGGCACTATGGCCTTGCCTCGGAAATTCCTCAACGAGGACGAGGAGCTGTTGGCCGAGATGCATCCGCACTGGATCTTCCTCTTCGGCCCGCTCTTCAGTTCCGTCGGGGTCTGGGCGGCCATCATCGTCTTGCTGATCCTCTGGCGGAATCCGCCGGGATGGACGAACTATCCGATCATCGTCCTCGCACTGATCCCGGGGTTGTGGCTCCTCGGCCGCTTCATCCGCTGGAAGTCCTATGACGTCGCGTTGACCTCGACGCGCATCCTCGTGCGCCAAGGGATCATCGGGCGCGACACCGTGCAACTGCGCCTGCAGCGCATCACCGAGGTCAACATCCGCCAGTCACTCGTCGAGCGGGTACTCGGCACCGGGAGCCTCATCATCGACGTGCAGGGTGAGGACGATTCGCTCACGCTCGAGTACATGCGCAAGCCGGCGGTGGTCCAGCGCGTCATCAACTCGCAGATCAACGAGATCGTCGGCGGCGGCGAGCGTGAGCCGATCCCGGCCGACTTGCAGCCGCACGAGCCGCACCCGCGTGGACGGTGGCATCGAGGCGACCCGACCACGGAGGACGCGCACGACACGCCGCCGTTCGGCACAGCCTCCATGGAGGCGTCCTCGGCAGCGGGCACGGCGCCGCCCGGCGCGCCGCCCGCGGCGAGCGGGGCGCCCACGGGACACGTTCCTTTCGAGATCCGGGACCGTCTCATCGAGCTCGACGACCTCCGCAAGCGCGGCATCGTCTCCGAAGAGGAGTTCGCGGCGAAGAAGAGCGAGCTGCTCAACCGGATCTGACGTTCGACCGGATCTGATGCTCGACCGGATCTGACAGGGGATCCGACCCGGTCGGCGCGGTACCCTCCATACCCCCGTTGCGATTCATCGGGACAGCTCGACGCACAGCGTTGGGAGCGAACCGGAAGGGAGTGGAGCCAATGTACGCACACGTGATCCACGTGACCATCAAAGACTTGGCCGAGGCGAAGAAGGGACTCGAGGAGAGCGTCATCCCCATGATCAAGGATGCGCCCGGGTTCAGTGGTGCGTACTTCGTGGCGCTCGACGATGGACACGGCGTGTCGATCGCGGTGTTCGACACCGAAGAGCATGCTCGGAGCGCGGCCCCGCCGGCCGACGCGTCGTCGCCCGGGGTCGCCTTCGACAGGATCGAGTTCGGCGAGGTCGTGGGCTCGGCCTGACCCGCCCAGGCCCCGAGGACAGCGGGGTTCGGGAGCCCCGCCTCCTCCCGGCCGCAGCCCCGCACGGCAATGGAGACCGCGCACGGCGGACTACCGTTGACGGCGTGGAGCTGCCTCGATACCGCTGCGACAGCTGCGGCAACCTCACCCGCTTCGACGTCACCGTCTCGTCGCGGACCAAGGCCTTCTACCACTTCACGGTCGGTGGCGACCTCGAGGTGGAGGACGAGGAGGTCCTTTCGCGCGAGGTCGACGAGGTCGTGTGCCGCTGGTGCGGTCACGGGCGCAGCGTCGTCGAGATCGCCGACGAGGAGCACGCCCGTCCGTGACGGAGCCGCCGGCCGACATCGTGCGCCGGCTCCGCCCCATCCCGACGTCGGAGGGCCCGCCCACCACGCGCCCGCGCGACATCGTCGGCGTGACACCGGACGGTGTTCCGTGCCGGGTGGAGGTGATGGAGGCCGCCGCGCCGGTGTTGCTCCTGTTCCTCTCGGCAGCCTGCCTCGGTTGCCAGGACCTGTGGGAAGGCCTCGGCCAGCTGCAGGCGGGTCTGGGTGACGGGGCCGGCGTGGCCGTCGTCACGCGGAGTCCCGCGGGTGGGCACGCACGTGACGAGGTCACGCGCCGCGGGGCGAAGGACGAGGACGCCGCTGCCGTCGCCGCGCTGGCCGCGGGCCGCCCGGCCGGCGTGACCGTCGTGATGAGCAGCGAGGCCTACGCGCACTACCGGGTGGCGGGGCCGCCCTTCATGGTGCTGGCGGATGCGGCGGCCGTGCGCACCGAGAGCGTGGCGTGGGGTGTGGAGCAGACCCTGCGTATCGCCGCGCGCGCCCTGGATGGTGACTAGCCCCGTGGCGCGGTCGGGCGAGGCCCGCGGCGCCCAGCCCCTGTGTGCTGTCACACCCGGTCGCCATGCTGGGCCCGAACAGAGAGGGTCACCGTCATGCCGAATCCCAGGGACACCGACTGCGAGCCCGAGGGCGGGCTCACCATCGACTGCGACAGCTGCGCACTACAAGAGACCGACGCCTGCGACGACTGTGTGGTCAGCTTCCTGCTCGGGCGCGAGCCAGACGACGCCGTGGTCATCGACGCCGACGAGGCACGCGCCATGCGCATGCTCGAGCGCGCCGGCCTCGTGCCCACCTTGCGTTTTAGCTCACGGGCGGGCTGACCGCAGGCGATTCGACCGCGGCCCGGCTGATCGCCGCCCGGTTGAGCGCTGCGCGCGTGGCGACGGCGGGGGCGGCGCGCGGTGAAGCGTCACCTGCTCGTCACGAACGACTTCCCTCCCAAGGTGGGCGGCATCCAGAACTACCTGTGGGAGCTCTACCGGCGCCTTGACCCCGCCTCCTACGTCGTGCTCACCGCGTCGTCGGACGACGGTGCGGGCGCGTTCGACGCAGCGCAGCGCGAGCGCGGCGTCGTCATCGAGCGGGTGCCGGGCGACATCCTCTTCTTCCCGACGCCCGCCGCGCTGGCCGCCGTGCGCGCCTGTGCCCGGACGCACGAGGTCGACCTCGTGCTGCTCGATCCGGCGCTCCCGCTCGGACTGCTCGGGCCCAGGCTCGACATGCCCTACGGCGTCATCCTCCACGGGGCGGAGGTGACAGTGCCCGGCCGGATCCCCGGCGCACGCGCCGCGCTGGCCCACGTGTTGCGCGGGGCGAGCATCGTCGTCTCCGCCGGGTCGTATCCCGCCAGCGAGGCATTGCGTGCCGCCCCCGGCCTGCGTGCGCCGATGGTCGAGATCCCTCCCGGCGTCGACACGGCCGGCATCACGCCCCTCGTGGCCGCGGAGCGCCGCGCCGCGCGGGCGGGCCTCGGCCTGCCGACGACCGGGCCGCTCGTCGCCAGCGTGAGCCGCCTCGTTCCCCGCAAGGGCATGGACGTCCTCATCGAGGCGGCGGGGCGGTTGGTGCCCTCCTATCCCGACCTCGTCGTCGCCATCGCCGGCAGCGGACGCGAGCTGGATCACCTCGAGCGACTGGCGGTAGGGAGTCCGGCCCGTGTCCACGTCCTCGGCCGCATCAGCGACGAGCAACGGGCAGGGCTCCTCGCCGCGTCCGACGTCTTCGTCATGGCGTGTCGCAACCGCTGGCTCGGCCTCGAGCAGGAGGGCTTCGGCATCGTCTTCCTCGAGGCGGCCGCAGCGGGCGTGCCCCAGATCGCCGGGGACAGCGGCGGTGCGGCCGAGGCGGTGCTCGATGGTGTGAGCGGGCTCGTGGTGGACCGGCCCGAGGACCCGGGCGCCGTGGCCGAGGCGCTGCGCAGCCTGCTGGCCGATCCGGCGCGCCGCCGGCGCATGGGCCGGGCCGCCCGGGCCAGGGTGCTGGAATCCTTCGACAACGACGTTCTCGCTCCTAGGCTGGCTGACGCCCTGGCTGGAGTGGCAGTCTGACGCACCGCATCCCGCGGTCTCGATAGGAAGGAAGCCCCCAAGGTGGCCGACCAAGCCACAGAGCACATCTCGGTGGCGGCACCGCCCGAGCGGTGCTTTGCCGTCGCGGCCGACCTGGAGCGCTACCCCGAATGGGCGGCCGACATCAAGGAGATCGAGGTCAAAGAGCGCGACGACCAGGGCCGGCCCCTGCTCGTCACCTTCCGGGCCGCCGCCTTCGGTCGCAGCACCAGCTACACCTTGGCCTACGACTACGCCGATGCGCCCCACACCCTGTCGTGGAAGCTGACGCAGGGTGACATCACGACCAAGCTCGACGGCAGCTACGTCTTCGATCCGGGCGAGCACGGCGGCACCGACGTCACGTACCACCTCGAGGCGGAGCTGCGCGTCCCGATCCCCGGCTTCATCAAGATGCGCGCCACGAGCCGCATCATGGCGACCGCCATGCGAGAGCTGAAGGCACGGGTCGAGTCCACCTCGTGACGCGTGACGGGGGCCCGTCGGCCACCGAAGTGACCTACGGCATCGACATCGGCGGGACCAAGGTGCTCGGCCTCGCTCTGGCACCGGGGACCGACACCGTCGCCGAGGCCCGCGTCCCCACGCCCACCGGCACGCGCGCCATCGTGGGCAGCCACGTCGCCGCCGCGGTGGCCGAGGTCGTGGCCCAACTGGACGCCGTGCTCGGTGGCGACACGGCGCCGGTCGGCGTGGGCGCGCCAGGCATGGTGGATCGGCAGGGCCGCCTGTGCTTCGCGCCCAACCTCCCGCAGGCGCACGGCGTCGACTGGACCGCGCTCATCGGAGACCGCCTGCCAGGTCGCCAGATCGTCATCGAGAACGACGCCAACCTCGCCGTGCTGGCGGAGCACCGTCTCGGTGCCGCCCGGGGCTTCGACCACGTCGTGATGGTGACCTTGGGCACCGGCATCGGGGGCGGCATCGTGCTCGACGGGCGCGTCCAGGTCGGCGCCGCCGGCTTCGCCGGCGAGATCGGACACATGGTCGTGGACCGCGCCGGGCCGCCGTGCCCATGCGGGCGCCGCGGCTGCTGGGAGCGCTACGCGTCGGGTGCCGGCCTGGGCGTGCTGGCCCGCGAGGCCGCCCTGGCCGGACGGCTCGACGAGGTCGTACGCCTCGCCGGGGGCGATCCCGAGTCGGTCCGCGGCGAGGACGTGTCAGCCGCCGCCGCGGCGGGCGACCCGGCGGCGCGTCACGTCATCGAAGAGGTCGGGTGGTGGGTCGGCTTCGGACTGGCCAACCTGGCCTGTGTGCTCGATCCGCAGTGCTTCGTGCTGGGCGGCGGCGTGGTGCAGGCGGGCGACCTGCTCATCGACGCGGCGCGTGCGACCTTCGGCGCGTTGGTCGAGGGCAAGGACCGGCGACCCCTGGCCGTCATCGTCCCGGCCGCGTTCGGCGAGCGTGCCGGGGCGGTCGGTGCCGCGCTGGCGGCGCGCCAGGGGGGACTCGGCTGACGAAGCGGCCCGCGCCCACGGCTCCCGCAACCACGACCGCGCCCCCTCGGCGCGGCTGCGCACCGGCGTGGTCCTGCCGACGTTCCGCGACACACCCGACGCCGCCTTCGAGGCCGCGGCGGAGGCGGTCGCCGCCGGTGTCGACGGGCTCTTCTGTTACGACCACATCTGGCCCTTGGGTCAGCCCGAGCGCCCGGCGCTCGCGCCCTTCCCGATCCTCGGCGCGTTGGCGACGCGGTTTCCACCGTGGTCGGAGGGGACTCGGGAGGGTGCCGGGGACGGCGGTGAGGGCGGTGAGGGCGCTGACGGCGCTGACGGCGGGGACCGCGGTGGCCCCTTCGTCGGTACCCTCGTGGCGCGGGTCGGACTGGTGCCGAACGCGGTGTTGGCGGCGCAGTTCACCGCGCTCGAGCGGCTGGCGCCCGGGCGCGTGATCGCCGGGTTGGGGACCGGGGACCGGCTGAGCGAGGAGGAGAACCGCGCCTATGGCATTCCCTTCGCGTCGGCGGTGCGGCGCCGCACCGAGCTGGTGGTGGTGGCACGGGACCTCGTTCGCGCCGGCCTCCCGGTCTGGATTGCCGGTGGGCCGTCCGGGCGCACCGAAGAGGCGCGCGCCGCGGGTGCGGCGCTCACCTTGTGGGACGCGGACCCCACCGTGGTGGCCGAGCGAGGCGCTGGCGGCGAGCTCGAGGTCACCTGGGCGGGACCGCCGCCGTCCGCCTCGCCGCCCGTGGCCGAGCGGGTGGCCGCCTTGCGGAGGGCGGGCGCGACCTGGGCGGTGTTCGGCTGGCCGGTCGACGTGACCGAGCTCGTGGTCGCGGCGCGTGGCGCCGGGGGAGCGTCGTCCGTTTCAGCGGGGGCCGGGTCGTAGACTTCCACGATGGAGTTCCGCCGCATCAACGGGTTGCCGCCCTACGTCTTCGCCACCATCAACGACCTGAAGGCGGCGGCACGTCGAGCCGGGCGCGATGTGATCGATCTCGGCTTCGGGAACCCCGACCTCCCCTCGCCCGACGTCGCCGTGAACAAGCTGGCCGAGGCCGCCCGCAACCCGCGCAACCACCGGTACTCCGCCTCGCGCGGCATCCCCAAGCTGCGCAGCGCCGTGACCGACCTCTATCTGCGCAAGTTCGGCGTCGAGCTCGACCCCGAGACCCAGGTGGTCACGACCATCGGCGCCAAGGAGGGCTTCTCCCACTTGATGTGGGTCCTCGTCGGCCCCGGCGACACCGCCCTGGTGCCGTCGCCGTCGTACCCCATCCACATCTGGGGGCCACTCTTCGCCGGCGCCGACGTCCGCCAGGTCCCCCTGCAGGGACCACAGGCGGCTTCCGACGACGCGCCCGACCCGGGCGAGGCCTTCTTCGACGGACTCATCAATGCGTGGGAGGAGTCGTGGCCCAAGCCGCGGGTGATCGTGCTGTCGTTCCCGCACAATCCCACGACGGCCTGCGTCGACCTCGGCTTCATGGAGCGCCTGGTCGCCTTCGCGCGTGAGCACGAGGTGGTGCTCGTGCACGACTTCGCGTACGCCGACCTCGGCTTCGACGGCTACGAGCCGCCGTCCATCCTCCAGGTGCCCGGCGCCACCGACGTCGCGGTGGAGATCTACACCATGACCAAGTCGTTCTCCATGGCCGGATGGCGCGTCGGCTTCGTCGTGGGTAACGCCGAGATCGTGCAGGCCCTGACGAAGCTCAAGACGTATCTCGACTACGGGACGTTCCAGCCGATTCAGATCGCCGCCATCGTGGCCATGAACGAGGCGCCGGACTACCCCAAGGAGATCAACGAGATCTACCGGTCACGCCGCGACACGCTCTGCGACGGGCTCAACCGCATCGGCTGGCACCTGGTCCCGCCCAAGGGAACCATGTTCGTGTGGGCCCCCATCCCCGAGCCCTACCGTGAGATGGGTTCCCTGGAGTTCTCCAAGTACCTGGTGAGCGAGGCCGACGTGGCCACCTCGCCCGGCATCGGTTTCGGACCCGGCGGCGACGGGCACGTGCGGTTCGCCCTCATCGAGAACGAGCAACGCATCGGGCAGGCGGTGCGCCACCTGCGCGGCGCGCTGACCAAGCTCGGTTAGCGCCGCACGCGCGGCCCGGGAACGGACGCCTCAGGGCAGTCCGGCGCCGGGGACCGTGGTCCTGACCCGCTCAATGGCGCCGTTGCGCTCGGCGCGCGCCTTGGTGTCGTGGCTGTCGAGGGCGGTGACGAGATAGAGCGTGCGCCGGTCGTCGTCGCCGAGCATGCAGGCGTAACAATTCATACCGGTGGCGACACGCTCGAGCACCTCACCGCCCTCGCTCACCCGGATGCATTCGTGGCCGCCCGCGTTCGCCACCCACACCGTCCCGTCGGCGCACAGGCAGATGCCGTCGGGAGCGACGCCTGTGAGCACGGCCCACTCCCGCCGATTGCTCAAGGTGCCGTCGGCCGCGCGGTCGAACGCGCTGAGACGCCCGCCCATGCTCTCGGCGATGATCAGCGTGGCGCCGTCCTCGGTGATCACCGTCCCGTTGGGGAAGGCCAAGTCGGCCGCCGCCTCGGTACTCGTGCCGTCGGGATCGACCCGCACGAGCGACGCCGTCTCGATGTCGCTGGGTTTCACGCGGCCCTCGTAGAGGCCGTCGAGGTCGAACCCGAAGTTGCCGGCGTAGGCCTGCCCGTTGGCCGCCACCACCATGTCGTTGGCGTGCCAGGTGGCCCACGGCTCGAGGCTGCCGTGGCGGACGATGGTGCCGTCCGGTTCGCGCCGCATGATGGCGCGGTCGAGGCGGGAGTTGATGAGCAGGCGGCCGTCGGGCAGCCAGCCGAGCCCCGCCGGCTCGCCGTCGAAGGCCACTTCGACGCGGCGATCGCCGTCGGGGGACACCGAGCACACCGCGTGGTCGAAGAAGTCCGAGTACCACAGTCGGCCCTCGTGCCAGCGCGGGCATTCGCCGAAATACAAGCCCGAAAGGAAGGGCTCGGCGGTCAGGGTCTCGCTCGTCACGGTGCCTCCAAGTCCTCGCGGTGCAACGGCTGCACCCGGCACCGCAGTTCAGCACAGCAGGCGCGGCCGGTGCGGGGGCCGGGCGGCAGGGGTACGTTGGACGCGTGGCCTACTGGGTGCTCAAGGCGGTGTTGACCCCGATCTTCCTTGTGCTGTTCCGCGTGAAGGTGGAGGGCCGGGAGAACATTCCCAAGCACGGCCCCGCGGTGCTGGCGGCCAACCACCAGTCGTTCTGCGATTCCTTCTTCATTCCGCTCGTCGTGGCGCGGCGCGTGACCTTCTTGGCCAAGTCGGAGTACTTCGACTCGTGGAAGACCTCCTGGTTCTTCCGGGCCGCGGGGCAGATCCCCATCCGGCGTACCGGGGCAGCGCGTCGGATCGGGCGCTCGAAACGGCCCGCAGCGACGTGCTCGGCAAGGGACGGATCCTCGGGCTCTACCCCGAGGGCACCCGCTCGCTCGACGGCTACGTGCACAAGGGCCGAACGGGGGTGACGCGCCTCTCGCGCGAGTGTGGGGTCCCGGTGGTTCCCGTCGGCGTGATCGGCACGGTGGACGTGCAGCCGGTCAACTCCAAATTCATGCGGCCCTTCAAGACGGTGACGATCCGCTTCGGCGCACCCATGCAGATGGACCCGCCCGAGAACCCCGCCGACCCGTTGGAGCACCACGACCACACCCAGTGCCGTGACTTCACCGATCGCCTCATGCATGAGATCGCCCAGCTGTCCGACCGCGACTACGTCGACGAGTACGTGCCGTCCCGCACGAGCGTGACCCCTGCCTGAGCGGACCGCCGCAGGCCAGACGATTCGTAAGGAATCTGAAACCGGCAGTTCACATTGAACGCCTAACGTTTCAGCCATGGCTGACTACGTCATCCGCATCTCCCTGCCCGACCGGCCCGGCGCCTTGGGCCTGGTGGCGAGCCGCATCGGGGCCGTCGGTGGCGACATCGTGGCGATCAACATCCTCGAGCGCGACGATGGCCACGCGGTCGACGAGTTCGTGGTCGAGATCGGCGGGCAGCTCATCGACTTGTTGCAGAACGAGATCCACGAGGTCGATGGCGTGTCGGTCCTCGAGATCCGCTCCGCCGACTCTACGACGACGGCGGGCTGACGACGTAGGCGCAGACGTGCGCGCCGTCCATCAGGTGCGCCACCCGGCGCACCGTGGCTCCGGGGAGCGCGTCACGAATGAACGCGAGCTCGCTCGTGCACGCCTGTGAGAAACCGTGGGCGACGGTGAGGATGGCGCAGTTGTGCTCGGTGATGCGCCAGCTGCCGTCGTCCAGCCGCTCCGCCTCGGCCAGGTAGCCGTCCTGGTCGAGGATCTGGGTCAGCGCGGCCACTTGCTCGTCGAAGGGCAGGTTCGCCGTGCGTGGCAGCGCGTCGGCCACACGTCGCTGGCGGCGCTGCTCGAAGAGCTCGTCGACCTGCGACGCACCGGCGCCGCCGAGATACCCGAGGAGCTCGGTCGTGAGGTCGCCGTACCGCTTGGGGTAGAGCGCCTCGGCCGCGGAGGTCAGCTCGTAGACATGGCGCGGCCGGCCACGACGCGGCCCGGGCGGGACCTCGTCGCGGTGCGCCAGCAGCCCGTCTTCTTCCAGGCGAGCCAGCTGGAGCCGGATGGCCGCCGGAGTCAGTGCCAGCGCGCCGGCCACCGCCGCCGCGTCGAGCGGTCCCTGGCGCTTCAAGAGGTTGAGGATGGCGCGCCGCGTCGTCGGGAGCTGCTGCAGCGGCGACTCGGGGCCGGTGGCGTCGGTCGTGGTCAGGGCAGGGCTCAGGGCGGGGTTCACGGCAGGATTCAGGGCAGGATTCACGGCAAGATGAGGTGCACGTCGCCGAATTCGTGCCACAGGTACCGCTCTTCCAGCGCAGCGGCGTAGGACGCCTCGAGGAGCTCGCGCCCGGCGATCGCCTCGAGCATGGCGAGGTGTGACGCCTCGGGCTCGTGCCAGCCGGTCAGGAAGCCGTCGATGGAGCGCACAGGCCGCTCGGGTGACACGACGGTCTCGGTCCAGCCTTCGCTCGGGTGCACATGCCCGTGTTCGTCGACCACCGACTCGAGCGCACGCACCACGGTGGTGCCGATGCCGATGACGCGCCCACCGGCGCGCCGGGCGTCGTTGATGCGATGCGCCGTGGCGGTCGAGACCTTGAAGTACTCCGCGTAGGGCGGTTCGTTTGCTTCGAGCGAGGCGACGCCGGTGTGCAACAGCACGGGGGCCACGCCGACGCCCTTGGCCACGAGGCGGGTCAGGACCTCGGGGGTGAAGGGCCGCCCGGCGCTGGGCATCTCGGCGGACCCGGGCTCGGTGACGTAGACGTTCTGATAGGCCGAGAGCGGGTAGCTGCCTTGCACGTACCCGTAGCGGATCGGGCGGCCGTAGCGGGCCAGGTAGCTGTGCAGCCGTTCGGGCGTTTCGATCCGCGAGACCCAGAGCCGCACCCCCTGGCCGCCGGGCCCGGGGGAGTAGGGGGTGAGGAGGGCGACGTGGCCGCCCGCGGGGAGCTCGATCACGTCGCCTGGCGCTGCCGTCAGATGCGCCTCACCGTCGCGCCGGATCTCCACGGTCCACAGGCCGGCGGGCAGGCGTGTCGAAAGATGGACCTGAACGGCGCCGCCATCGGGAGCCGACCCGTCGATCTCGGCCGCCAGGGTCCCCGAGGTGTTGATGACGACGAGATCGCCCTCGTCGAGGAAGCGGGGGAGCTCTGAGAAGTGCGAGTGCACCAACGAGCCATCGGACTTGGTGGCCACCAGCATCCGCACCGCATCGCGGGTCATGCCGCGGTTCTCCGGGGGTGCTGGCGCCTCGAGCTCGGAGGGCAGCGTGAACGACAACGGGTGCAGCTCGGGGAGGCGAGCCCGCTCCTCGTCGAGGGCCGGGACGGTCAGCGCGCTCATGACCGTGCTCCCGCGGTGAGCACGTCGGCGGCGCGGTAGCGCCCGCTCGGACGGTCGCTGCCGATCAGTGCGAGCAGCGCCGGCACGACGCTGGCCGGTTCGGGCCGGTCCGAGATGTCCTCGCCGGGGAACGCGGCCTGGTGCATCGCGGTGCGCAGGTCGCCCGGGTCGACGGACCACACGGTGAGGGAGGGGTACTCGGCGGCCAACACGGCGCCGAGATGCTCGAGCGCCGCCTTGCCGGCCCCGTAGCCGCCCCAGCCTTCGTAGGCCTCGACGGCGGCGTCGGAGGTGATGTCGAGGACGCGTGGGCGCTCCGCATCGAGCAGCAGTGGCAGCGCGTCCTGGATGAGCCCGAGCGGCGCCACGACGTTGACTTCGAACGCCACGCGCAACTCGTCGAGCGGGTAGTCGCCCAGTGACGGCAGTGGCGACGCGCCGAGCGTGCCGGCGTTGTTGACGACGAGATCGAGCCCGCCCAGGTCGAACGCGGCGCCCGTCAGGTCGTGGCGGTGGTCGACGTTGGTGACGTCGCCGGGAAGCGCGACGACATGCGCGCCCGGTGCCGCATGCGCACGGACGAGGTCGGCTGCCTGATCGAGCGTCCGCGGATCCCTGCCGTCGATCACGAGCGACCACCCTGCTCGCGCCAGCCCGACGGCCAGCGCCTGACCCAGTCCCCTCGATGCCCCTGTCACGATGGCCACGCTCATGGCTGCCCACCCTTCCGAGCGGCGGGTCCGCTCCTCTAGACAGAATATAACAAGGGATTACTTTCTTTATTCCTCCGGGTCGATGGCCCAGCCCATGGCCTTCTCGACAGCCCGGCGCCATACCGCGTGGGTGGCGTCGGCCAGCTCGGGTGGCAGCTGGGGCTCGAAGACGCGCTCGGCCTCCCAGCGCGCGGCGAGCTCGTCGGGCGAGGACCACACGCCCTCGGCCAGGCCCGCCACGGTGGCCGCGCCCAGTGCGGTCGACTCGAGCGAGCGCGGGCGCGCCACAGGCATGCGGCACTGCTCGGCTTGCAGTTCGAGAAGAAGGTCCATGATGGCGGCGCCCCCGTCCGCCCGCAGCGCGGCCAGTGGATGGGACGACGCGGCAGCCATGGCATCGGTCATGTCGCGCACTTGAAAGGCCATCGCCTCGACGCACGCGCGCGAGCTGGGCGCGGCCCGCGCCGCGGGTGAGGCCGGTCACGATGCCGCGTGCGTGCGGGTCCCACCACGGGCTGCCCAGTCCGGTGAGCGCGGGCACGAAGGTCACGCCACCGCTGTCGGGGACCGAGGCGGCGAGCGGGCCGATCTCGGATGCGGACTCGATGATGCCAAGCCCGTCGCGCAGCCACTGGATGGCGGCGCCGGACACGAAGGCGGACCCCTCGAGCGCGTAGGCGATCGGTGGACGCGTGCCGGCGTGCGCGCCCAGGTCCCACGCGCAGCTGACCGTCAGGCCGTCGGGCGCGGGCGGGCGCTCGGGGCCGGCGTTGGCCAGCACGAAGCTGCCGGTGCCGTAGGTGACCTTCACCATGCCGGGGTCGAAGCAGGCCTGGCCGAAGAGCGCCGCCGGCTGGTCGCCCAAGACACCCGAGACGGGCACGCCGTCGAGCGAGGCGGCGGCCGGGCCGAGGTCGGCCAGCGCGGCCGCCCCGAAGCGACCCGCCGAAGGGTGCACCTCCGGCAGCGTGTGCGCGGGCACTCCGAAGAGGTCGCACAGCTCGGCGGACCACGCCAGCGTGCGCGTGTCGAAGAGCAACGTGCGGCTGGCGTTGGACGGGTCGGTGGCGTAGATGCCGGGCCCGGTGGCGCCGCCCGGTGAGGTTCCAGAGCACCCAGGTGTCGACGGTGCAGAAGGAGAGGTCCGGATCGGCGGCGCCGAGCGCGAGATCTCCGTGGCGGAGCAGCCACGCGGCCTTGGTGGCGCTGAAGTACGGATCGAGCACCAGACCCGTCGCCTCGCGCACGAGCGGCAGGTGGCCCGCGTCGATGAGCTCGGCGCAAAGCGGCGCGGTGCGGCGGTCCTGCCAGACGATGGCGTTGTGCAGCGGACGGCCGCTCGAGCGGTCGAAGGGCGACCAGCGTCTCGCGCTGATTGGTGATGCCGATGGCCGCCACGGTCTCGCCGGACCCGGCGAGGCGTGCCCCCACCTCGGCCAGGGTGGCCCGCACGGCCTCCCAGATCTCCGCGGGGTCGTGCTCGACCCAGCCCGGCCGGGGGAAGTGCTGGGTCAGCTCCCGGTAGGCGACGTCGACGACCCGGGCGCCCCTCGTCGACGACCAGGGCCCGTACGCCGGTCGTGCCCGCATCGACGGCGACGACCTTGGCCATGGGGGCCTGACGCTAACCGCTCGCAGGTATTTGGCGTGGGGTCCGGGCGTCCTGGCGGGCCTCGCGCGCAAACCATCGCGAGCGCCCCGTGACCTGCACGGATACCGCGCGGCGTTGGTTGACAGCGACGTAACTACAGTGGTGTAATGACACAGCATCTCGTGTCTCGGGGGAAGGGCGGCCACTATATGTTGTGGTTAGCGGTCGTTCCCCTTCCGGGCGCTGGATCGGGAACAGGCGCCGTGAGACATCGTCCCGCTGAAGTGGGGGACCGTCCGGCGGCGCCGACGAGCAGTCGGACACGCAGGCACAGCAGGACCGGCAGTACGCACCAGACCCCAGGACCGAACCCCAGACCGAGCCCCAACGAGGAGGATCCCAGCGCCATGGCCATCGCCCCCCAGCGATCCGAGATCGGCATCCGCCGCCACTTCACCACCGAAGGTGTGCACCCCTACGACGAGGTGCGCTGGGAACGACGCGACGCCCGCATCACGAACTACCGCGACGGGGCCGTGGCCTTCGAGCAGCTGGGCGTCGAGGTGCCCGAGTCCTGGAGCGTGAACGCCACCAACATCTTGGCGCAGAAGTACTTCCGGGGGACCCTGGGCACCCCCGAGCGCGAGACCTCGCTGCGCCAGGTGGCCGACCGCGTGGTCGACACGCTCACCGCGTGGGGGATCAAGGACGGCTACTTCGTCGACGACGAGGAGGCCGAGATCTTCAACCACGAGTTGAAGTACCTCATCATCCACCAGAAGGCTGCCTTCAACTCGCCGGTGTGGTTCAACATCGGCGTGCACGGCGTGCCGCAGCAAGGGTCGGCGTGCCAGCCGTATCACTCGCTCGTCACGACGCCAGATGGGCTGATTCCGATCGGCCAGCTGGTCGAGGACGACGCGGTTGGCGCGAAGGTCTTCGATGCTGAAGGCATCACCCGCATCGTTGCGACGAAGCACAACGGACGCAAGCCTGTGTTGAGGATCCACACGAAGGCGGGTCACCAGCTCGACGTCACTGGTGACCACCTGGTGTGGCGAGCAACGAGTGCGACGACCGGAACATTCGTCCCTGCGGCTGAATTGCGCCCGGGAGACAAGCTCAGCTGGCACCGCACCGACGGGCATGGCTTGAGCCAGGACGCTCACACCTCGCGAGAGGTGGCGGAAGCAGCGCTAGCGGGGTGGCTGCAGTCGGACGGGTTCGTCGGTCAGTACGAAGGAACGAACCGGTCGCTCACAATCGAGGCGATGACGGTGACGGACGCCGAACTTCGCTGGGTGACCGCTGCGCTCGATGAAGTGTTCCCGAGCGTCCACCGGCACGAGCGAACGGTGAACACGATCGATCAGTCACTCGACTGTCGTCGCACCCGTCTCTACGGCCATGCGCTGAGCGAGTTCGTCGAGCGCTGGGACCTGCGGACCCGAGGGTTGGATATGACCGTCCCGCCGCAACTCTTCACAGCACCGTTGCCTGTGGTGACGGCCTATCTCCGCAGCATCTTCCAGGCTGAGGGATACGTCTCGATCAAGGAACGCGGAGCCCTCGTCGGTGTCGACATGATCTCTGAGGGGATCGTGCGGGGCATCCAAGCGCTGCTCGACTCGGTGCGGCATTTTCTCGCGGGTGCGATTCAAGGCCGATCAGCGGGCGGATCGGAAGGGCTGCTGGTCGCTGACGATTCGTACCCGCGGGGACCGCATCGCCTTTGCGAACGAGATCGGTTTCATCGACCCGAGGAAGGAAGACAAGCTCTAGAAGAGCATCGAACTGGATGGGCTCAGCGCGCGATGCGGTCAAGTGCCTCGAGATCGACCGGATCGAAGACCTCGGCGAGATGGACGTCTACGACATCCAGACCGAGAGTGGAGAGTACCTCAGCGGCAGCCTCCGCGTGCACAACTGCTTCATCCTCTCGGTCGAGGACACCATGGACTCGATCCTCAACTGGTACACCGAAGAAGGCATCATCTTCAAGGGCGGCTCGGGCGCAGGCGTCAACCTCTCGCGCATCCGCTCGTCCCACGAGCTGCTGAAGGGCGGCGGCACCGCGTCGGGCCCGGTGAGCTTCATGCGTGGCGCCGACGCCTCGGCCGGCACCATCAAGTCAGGCGGCAAGACGCGGCGGGCCGCCAAGATGGTCATCCTCGACGCCGACCACCCCGACGTGGAGGACTTCATCTGGTGCAAGGCGATCGAGGAGCGCAAGGCTCGCGTGCTGCGCGATGCCGGCTTCGACATGGACCTCGACGGAGCCGACAGCCACTCCACGCAGTACCAGAACGCCAACAACTCGGTCCGCGTGACCGACGAGTTCATGGAGGCGGTACTGGACGGGCGCGACTGGAACCTGACGGCGCGCACCGACGGCTCGGTCGTGCGCATGGTGCCCGCCCGGGACCTCTTCCGCCAGATCGCCCACTCGGCCTGGGAGTGTGCCGACCCCGGCCTGCAGTACGACACCACGATCAACCGGTGGCACACGGCGCCCAACACGGGTCGGATTAATGGAAGTAACCCATGCTCAGGAATATGTTCACCTCGACAACTCAGCCTGCAATCTGGCCTCCATGAATTTGCTCACATTCCTGGACGGGAACGACGAGTTCGACGTGGAGGGCTTCAAGGCGGCCGTGTCGGTTGTGTTCACCGGGATGGAGATCATCGTCGGCAACGCCGACTACCCGACTGAGGGGATCGCCGAGACCACGCGGGCCTTCCGTCAGCTCGGTATCGGGTACGCCAACCTGGGCGCGCTCTTGATGGCCGAGGGTCTGCCGTACGACTCCGACGCCGGCCGGGCCTGGGCCGCTGCCATCACTGCGCTCTTGACAGGACATGCCTACGCCACCTCGGCCCGCACGGCGGCGCGCATGGGGCCGTTCGCCGGTTTCCACGAGAACGGCGAGGCCATGCTGAACGTGTTGCGCATGCACCAGGCAGAGGCGGCCCGCATCGACGAGGACGTCGTGCCGCCCGAGCTGCTCTCGGCGGCGCAGGAGTCCTGGGACGCGGCCGTCGAGCTGGCCGAGGTCTACGGCGTGCGCAACTCGCAGGCCAGCGTCTTGGCCCCGACTGGAACGATTGGCTTGTTGATGGACTGTGACACGACGGGTGTCGAGCCCGACCTCGGGCTGGTGAAGACCAAGAAGCTCGTCGGCGGCGGGACGATGTCGATCGTCAACCAGACGGTGCCCCGCGCCCTGGCCAAGCTGGGCTACGGGCCGGAGCAGGCCGAGGACATCGCGGCGTACGTCAACGAGCACATGTCGATCGTCGGTGCGCCGCACCTGGCCCCCGAGCACCTGCCCGTCTTTGCCTGCTCCATGGGCGACAACACGATCCACTACTCGGGTCACATCCGCATGATGGGCGCGGTGCAGCCCTTCATCAGCGGCGCCATTTCAAAGACCGTCAACATGCCCGAGGACGTGACCGTCGAGGACGTCGAGCAGCTGCACATCGACGCCTGGCGCCTGGGCATCAAGGCGGTGGCCATCTACCGCGACAACTGCAAGGTGGCCCAGCCGCTGTCGACGACCAAGAAGGACGTCGTCGCGACCGGTTCGGGCGAAGGTGGCGACCTGGCGCCGGCGGGATCCGACGCCGAGGCGCACGACCGTGAGATCGCCGCACGCATCGCCGAGCTCGAGGCCGCCCTGGCCGCAGAGCAGCAACGGGCGTCGTCGCCGCTCCTGGTCGGCGCAGTGCGCGAGCGCCTGCCGCGCAAGCGCAACTCGAAGACGTTCTCCTTCCGGGTCGCCGACTGCGAGGGTTACGTGACGGTGGGCGAGTACGAGGACGGCCGCCCGGGCGAGGTCTTCATCAAGGTCTCCAAGCAGGGGTCGACCCTGGCGGGGATCATGGACGCCTTCTCCATCGCCATCAGCCTCGGCCTCCAACATGGTGTTCCTCTGGCCACCTTCGTCACGAAGTACGCCAACATGAAGTTCGAGCCGGCGGGCATGACGGACGACCCGGAGCTTCGCCTGGTGACCAGCCTGGTCGACTACATCTTCCGTCGGCTCGCCCTCGACTACCTCACGCTGGAGGAGCGGAACGAGCTCGGCATCTTCTCCACCCAGGAGCGGATGCAGCCGACGCTGCCCGGCGTCGAAGAGATGGCGACGCCTTCGGTCGGGTTGGTCGACGACGGGCTGAGCGGTGGCGCTGGGAGCGGTCCGGGTGCCGTGACGGTCGACCGCACGTCGGCGCAGCCGACGGCTCGGCGCGAGCAGCTCGACGCCCCCCTTTGCTACAACTGCGGCAACACCATGCAGCGTGCTGGGTCGTGCTACGTGTGTGGCAGTTGCGGTTCGACGAGCGGGTGCTCCTAGCGAATTTCGAAGGGGCTCGTCACAGCTGGGACCTCAGCAGGACGTCGAACTCGCAGCCCGGAGAAGACGGGTCGAAGCCATGCTCGATCAGCCAACGGGCCGCCACCAGGCTGCGCAACGACCACCACGCTCTGATCACGTCGCGGTCGACATCGGTGCCGTACCCGGCGACGACATCGCTCAAGGCGCTCTTCGTGTCCGAGCGTCAGGATGGCGAGATCGAACAGGGCGTCGCCCTCGCCTGCGTCGGACCAGTCGATCACGCCGGTGATCTCGTCACCGTCGACGAAGACGTGATCGACCTGCAGGTCGCCGTGCGTGAACACCGGTGTCCACGGCCGGAGCGCAGGCCTCGGCAATCTGGCGGTTGCGCGTGACCACGTCCGTGGGAAGAACGCCATTCGTGACGAGCCACTCGCACTCGCGGTCGAGATGCGACGCGAGCTCGTCCACGCTCTTACCGGGCCATGGCGGCAGCGGCGCGTCGTGCAGCATCCGAACGGCGGCACCCGCCGCGGTCCACGCCGCCACCGACGCGGTCGACGGCTCGCCGAGGTGACCGAGTGCCGTCCCTCGGAGGGCGACGAGCGCGAGCACGGGCGGCTTCCGCCACAGCACCTCGGGAGTCGGGATCGGCGCCAAGAGCCATGGCTTCGACCTCGACGTCGGTCCGCGTCTGATCAGCGTCGATCTTCAGGAAGACGTCGCCGACGCGCAGGGTCGCGCGCTCGTTATGGGCGACGACGACTTGAACTTCGAGCTCTTCCGCATCGGCCACAGTCGTCCCTCCTCTCCACCGACAATCCTCGCTTACTGACAGACGACCCACGAAACAAACCCACACCACTGTCGAACGCCCTCGATGGGACCCTCGTCGGGAGTTTCGATTTAGGCTCTGCTGACATGCCAGCTCACGACGTCACGATGAACCTGTCCCACCCGATCACTGTAAGAAACGTGGACGTGGAGTTCGAGGTCCGCTCTGACGGCGAGTTGCTCGGGAAGGTCCAGATCAGCAAAGGCGGCATCGACTGGACACCGTTCAAGTCTCATCCGCGCACGGCGACCTGGGAGCAGTTCGCGGCGTGGATGGAGGGAACCGCCTAAATCAGCGTCGCACCATCGGGAGCCCTCCGATGCCCGACCCGAAGCGAACTCGATCGCCCGAGAATGAACAGGAGCCTCGCCCCGATCACGACGGCCCAGAACACACCGTAGGCCACCCCCGCGGTGCTGACCGCTTGGGCTGAAGATGCGTCGAAGCTGATTTTCATGAGTCCGGCGGCTGCGGCTATCCCGAGGAGCGCACCGAGGGCGGCCAAGGCGATCTCGAGCACTTCGCCGTGGCCAGCGGTGGCCGGGTGCACAACGAAGAGGGGAATGACGGCAAAGAGCACTGCAATGTTGGCGATCAGGACGTCGGTTGGCATGACGGCCACCTTTCGCTTTTGGGGGTACCCCTCAACGGTCACATGAGCGGTCCCGATGCGAATCGGTCCGTGGGTGGCTCAGCAGGTGGAATGACTGGGTGTCCTCCACCCCCGGGTGGACGACACCGTCGGGTCCCGCCCTCGGCGGCGCACGCGCCGGAGGCCCTGGTGGTCGTAGAGTTCGTGGATGGTCGGTCCCGGCCAGCCGGGTTCGCGACGACGGCCGGCTCACGCAGGTCGGCGCGGATTCAGCAAGGAGACCGCGAAGCGGCTCGCGGACATCGGCCGCCAGCTCCCGCCGCCGAGCCCGGAGGATCAACGGATCATGGCGGCCGACCGCGCTGCCCGCATCCGGCGCCGGCTCGCCCTCGTGCTCCCGATCGTGCTCGTCGTGGTGCTCGGGATCGGCGCCGGGGTACAGCTGGTACGGCCCCTCCCGAGGCCCACCGTCGACGGCGTGACGGCCTCGGAGCGTGTACCCGGTGTGATGCCCACCCTGCCCTGGCCGGCGTCGGGTGAGGCGGCACTGGCGGTCCAGGGAGTCGGCACGATTGGACAGGTTCACGACGAACCCTCGCCGATGGCGGGACTCGCCGGCGTCCTGACCAGTTACGTCATCTTGAAGGACCACCCGCTGCAGACAGGTGGCTTCACTGGTCCTTCGATCGGCGTCACGCCGGAGGTCCTGACCGCGTTCCGAACCGGCAGCGCGGCAGGGGACCCTGAAGTCACCGTGACGGCAGGCGAAAGCCTGACCGAGCTGGACGCACTCGAAGGTCTCCTGATCGATTCGGGTGATGACATGGCGACCCTCCTCGCTGATTGGGACGCCGGCAGCACGTCAGCCTTCCTGCACAAGATGGAACTCGCCGCGCTCGCGCTGGGCCTCATGCACACCCACATCACCGATCCGAGCGGGTCAGACCCCGCGACCGTGAGCACTCCGAGCGATCTCATCCGCCTCGGTGAGGCCGCAATGCAGATCCCCGTGTTCAACCAGATCGTCTCGCTGGGCGAGACAACGCTCCCAGCGTCCGGCCTTCACTACAACCCGAACTTCGATCTGGGAGTGGACGGCATCATCGGGATCATGGCTGCATCGAACGCGGCCACGAACGGCTGCTACCTGTTCGCGGCACAGAAGACAGTGCAGGGTCAGACGGTGACCCTCTACGGAGCGGTGCTCGGTCAATCAGGTCCAAACGGGCCGAACACAGCGGCGGTGGACGCGGGCGACGCGCTCGTCAAAGCGGCGCTCGCGTCGATCAGCGTGGTGCCGGTGGTGACCGCGGGACACGAGGTCGGCCAGCTTGCCGCGGCGTGGGGTGCGTCCGTGCCGGTGGCGGCCTCGAGCTCGGTGAACGTCGTCGGCTGGCCTGGCCTCCGCGTGTCCGTTACCGCGCGGCCGGCGGCGCTGACTGTCCCGGTAGCGACCGGATCGGACGTGGGGGTGCTGCGGGTACGGCTGGGCTCCCACGTCAGTACCGCCGTCCTCAAGAGCACGGGAACCTTGACGGCACCCTCACCGTGGTGGCGACTTACTCGCTGACCCTTTCCCGCCCCGGGGCGGTCCCGTGCCGACGGCGACGGGCGTCAGCCGTTTTTTGGCTGGAACTGGTATGTGAACGGGGCCGATGGCGGGGTGAGCGTGGTGGAGTGGCGTCCCGCGGTGACGGTGACTGTGGTGCCGCCTGCTCCTACGTCAACTTGGGTCGGACCGAGGAGAACAACCCTGTGGGAGCTGTTCGGACCCAGGATGCCCGAAAAGACAGGATGCTGGCCGGCTGCACCGATGCTGATCCACGAGCGGCCGGTTGACGTCGAGACGTTCACCGCGTAGGCAGGAAAGTCAACGGTGTAGGTGGCGGTGCCCGATCCCGTCGAGACCTGGCTCACGGCGGGTGACGTCGACGGGGGAGCGACGTTGTGGTGGGTGGGCGGTGTCGCCGTCGGGTTCGGCGGGCTGCCGCCGTTGGTCGTGGTGTCGATCACGCCCGCCTTGACGAGCCCGAGCGCGGCGGCTCCCGCAATGACTGCGAGTGCCACGATGGCGACCGCCAGCCTGAGGAGACGAGATGTCCGCGGGCGGCCAGAACGGCGTGCACCGTGGTGCACCGGCGGGATCTGGTCGGTGTCCGCGAAGGTCGGATACCCGTCCGAGAAGAGTTGCCCCTGCCCGCCCGTGACGGGCCGCGGAACCACCGCCGTCGCAAAGGGGTCAGCCTGGAGCCCCGCTTGGTCGGTTTGCACGTCCATGGCCGGTTATCTCGACCTCCCACGCCCCGTACTTGATGACGCCAATTATGCGGCCTGCGAGGGCCGTTTGGGTTTCAGCTCCGCCGCACCCACGGTACCGGGCGTTGCGCAGGATTTGACCGCGGGCACGACCAGCGAGGAACACGATCTCGTGGAGGGCAGCCCAGAGCCCCGTTACTCGGGATCAACCCCCTTTCGACGATCAAATCGCGCCCCGCAAGTGTCGTCGCCGGAGTCACGCGGCGCACGATGCCGGCCGGCCCGACCGACCCCGCAGGATGCCCTCGCCCCGCACCACGACGGAGGCGGGTGAGGACCGGTTGCCCCCCGAGTCGCACCCTCGGGGTGGTCTAGCGACCCACGCTCCCGTCGAGGAGTTCACGGGTCAGGTCCATGTGCCCCACGTGGCGTGCGGTCTCCTCAATGAGGTGGAACACGGCCCACCGCAGCGTCGTCGGCCGGAAGTCGGCCGACGACGGCAGGTCGAACGAGACGGCGTCGTCGAGCACGGCGTCGACCAGCGCGGCCTCCTCTCGGTAGAAGCCGACCACGTCAGGGACGGTCCAGCCGTCGGGCAGTTCGAACATGCGGGCTCGCCACTCCATGTCCATTCGCTCGCCGGCGTAGATGGCGCGGACCCACAGTCGTTCGGCGTAGCCGAGATGGACGACGATCACGCCGAGCGAGTTCGCACCAGGGGTGGGACGCCAGCGCAGCTGGTCGGGGTCAAGCCCTTCGACCTTGAAGATCGCGCTGTCGCGCAGGTGTTGCAACCAGGCACGCGCCATCGCCATCTCATCGAGCGGCTCAGCCTCGGCCGGCCTCGCCACCCGGAGCTCGGGGGGCCGCTCAGGCATTGGGAAAGGCCGCGAGGCACAGACAACCGGAACGGTATTGCACCACGGGCTGACCTCCTGGCGTCCGAACCACAGGGCACGACGGTACAACGACACCTGTCCGAGCAGCCTGACCGACCGTGCCGACCGGCCCGGCGCCACGAGCGCGACGGGCCGCCAGGGGAGGCGCTGCACCCCCTGGCCGAGGGTTATGGTGGTCGCCTGACGCGGCGTCAGAAACACGGGGGCACGGGTGTGGACGATCTGAACGGCAAAGTTGCCGTAGTCACCGGGGGAGCGGCCGGCATCGGGCGCGGCATCGTGGAGGCCCTGCTGACTGACGGGGCACGCGTCGTCATCGCCGACGTGGAGGAGCCGGTACTGGAAGTCACGCTCAAGGAGCTGGCGGACACCGGGGCAGTCCGGGGGGTGCTGACAGACGTGTCCTCACCGGAATCGGTGGAATCGCTCGCGGCGGACGTCTTCGCCAAGGAAGGCGCCTGCCACCTGCTCTTCAACAACGCGGGCGTGACGTCGGGCGGGGGCGGGCGGCCCTGGGAGCAAGAAGCCAACGACTGGGCCTGGTGCTTCTCGGTCAACGTCTTCGGCGTGGCGAACGGCATGCTCTCCTTCGTCCCACGGATGATCGAGTCGGGCGAGCCCGGCGTCGTGGTCAACACGTCGTCGATGGACGGCGGTATCGCGCCCGTGCCCTACGCCTCGGTCTACGCCTCGAGCAAGGCGGCGATTTCCTGTCTGACCGAAGCACTGGCGCACCAATTGATCGCCGCTGGCACCGATCTGAGAGCTGCGGTCTTCTACCCTTCCGGCGGTCTCCTGGACACTGGGTTGTGGACGGCGCAGCGCAATCGGCCCACCGGTCTCGCCCGGACCAGACCGCGCCCGCCTGCGCCAGGAACAACGTTCGAGGAGTTCAAGGTGCAGCTCGAGGCGGCAGGGCATTCGGTCGACGTGATGGACCTGCGCGAGCTCGGCCGCTTTTGCGTCGAAGGCGTCAAGCGCGGCGACTTCATCATCGGCCACGGTCTCGACGACTGCGCCGAGATGTTGCACAGGAGAGCCGACGCGATCGGGGTCGGGAAGCTCCCGCCGGCCGCGCTGAGCTGATGACAACACTCGCCGGGCCAGACCGCTACACCGTGGTATCGGCGGACGGCCACGCGGGCGGCGACATCCAGGACTACAAGCCCTATCTGGCGAGCCGCTGGCACGACGAGTTCGACGCCTGGGCCGCGGAGTACGTGAACCCCTACGCCGATCTCATCGCACCCATCGCGTACCGGAGTTGGAACAGCGAGCGCCGCCTGGCCGAGACGGAATCCGACGGCCTCGCGGCAGAGGTCCTGTTCCCCAACACGGTCCCGCCCTTCTTCGCCGAGGGCAACCTCGTGGCGCTGCCCCCGACGCCCGAGGACTACGAGCGTCGCTGGGCCGGCGTGCAGGCCCACAACCGCTGGCTGTCGGACTTCTGCGCAGCCGCGCCGGGCCGGCGCGCCGGGATCGTGCAGGTGTTCGCCAACGACATGGACGACGCGGTCGCAGAGGTGCAGTGGGCGGCCAAGACCTTCGACCAGCCTTTCGGGGGGATCCTGCTGCCGTCCATCCCGCCGAACTCGCACCTGCCGCCGCTATGGGAGGACCACTACGAGCCGCTCTGGCAAGTGTGCGCCGACCTCGACGTACCCATCAATATCCACGGGGGGAGTGCACTGCCCGACTATGGCGAGCACGAAGCGGCGCGGTCGATGATGCTGATCGAGATTCCCTGGTTCAGCCATCGCTCCGTCTGGCACCTCATCTTCTCCGGGGTGCTGGAGCGCCATCCGACACTGCGATTCGCCGTCACCGAGCAGGGTGTGGCCTGGCTGCCCCGTGGACTCGAGACCCTCGACTGGTTCTACGGGCGCATGACCACGACCAACGCGGCGGAGGCCAATTTCTTCGGCGCCGCTGCCGCGAAGATGACCATGACGCCGAGCGAGTACTTCGCCCGCAACTTCTGGATCGGCGCCAGCTTCCTGCGCCCGAGCGAGGCCCCTTTGTGCCGCGACCTCGGGATCGAGCACGTCATGTGGGGCGCCGACTACCCGCATTCGGAGGGGAGCTACCCCTTCACGACGGAGGCCTTGCGGGTCGCCTTCGCCGACTACCCAGAGTCCGAGGTGCGGGCAATGGTGGAGTCGACGGCGGCGTCCTTCTACGGCTTCGACCTCGAGCTGTTGCGACCGATCGGCGACCGCATCGGTCCACTGGTGTCGGACGTGGCCCGGCCGCTCCCGGCCGAGGACTGGCCGACCCAGACGACCTGCAACGCATTCGACCCCACGCAGATCCTGCGTGCGTGGTGAGCACAGGGAGGGAACCATGACCAGCGTCCGCTACAGCGCCCGCGCCGTGCAGGTGAACCGTGAGATCGAGGCCAAGAAGGCCGACATCTGGTCCGAGGCGGTGACCGCCATCTACGAGACCGACCCCGAGATCATCGCCTCGGTGTTGCCGCCGCCGCTCGAGCCCGGTCCGCAGCCATTGGTCCGCATCACGATCACGAGGGTCGAGATGCCGGGACTGCCGGTGTTCGGTGCTGGGTGGATCGGCGTGCAGGCGCGGCACCAGGACCGCGTGGGTGAGTACCCGATCTTCATGCCCATGACGACCGAGCAGTCCCTCATAGGCGGCCGCGAGGTCAACGGTGAGCCGAAGAAGCTGGCCGAGGTCGATGTCACGCGAGACGGCGACAGCGTCTACGCGCGCATCGCCCGCATGGGCTCCGTGATCTGCGAGATCAGCGGTCGCATCACCGCCGCCCGGGAGAACTACGAGATGGAGAAAACGGACTTCTGGTTCAAGATGTCGCCTTCGTGCGAGGAAGCAGGCGTGCTCGACCAGGACCCGTTGCTGGTCTACGGCGAGAAGACAGAGAAGACGCGTCTGCACGAAACGATTGAGGGCGAGCTGATCCTCAAGGAGGCGCCGCTCGATCCCGTCGCCGACCTCGTGGTCCGCCGCATGGTCGACCTCAATTGGACTGAGCGAGCCTCCACCCAGGTCGGCCGGGTGATCGGCCCGGTGCCCCGGGGCAACCTCGAGCCGTTCATCCACCAGCGTTATGACGACCTCTCGGTGCTCGGAGCAAAGCGATGAGTGACCGTTACGTCATCATCTCCGCTGACGCGCACGCCGGCCTGCCCGCCGAGGAGTACCGGCCCTACCTGGACGCCACCTACCACGCCCGGTTCGACGAGTACCTGGCCGAGCGGCACGCGCACCGCGATGAGGCGCTGCAGATGAATTACGACTACATCATGGGCTGGGAGACCGAGAACGAAGAGGGCCTGCGCGGAGCTTGGGACATCGAGCAGCGTGACAAGGAACTTGATGCGGACGGCGTCACGGCCGAGGTGATGTTCGCCGACGCGGATGCGATCACGGGGATGGCGTCGCCGCCTTTTGGCGCGGGTCTCTCAGCGGGGGAGATCACCGACCCCGAGCTCGCCTTCGCCGGGGCCCGGGCCCACAACCGCTTCCTCGCCGAGATGTGCGCCCGCAGTCCGGAGCGTCACGGTGGCATTGCCCTCGTCCCCATCACCCACGGTGTGGATCGCTCGGTGGCCGAGATCGAGTGGCTGGCCAGCCAGCCTGGCATTCGCGGGATCATGATCCCGACGATGTGGCACGACCATCTGCCCTACAACCACCCCGACTACGACCCGGTGTGGGCGGCCTGCCAGGCGGCCGGCTTCCCCGTGCACACGCACTCGGGCGAGGCGCCCCAGGACGAGTACAACGACAACATCGGCATCTATCTGGCCGAGGTGGTCTGGTGGGCGGCCCGCCCGGCCTGGCACCTGCTCTTCTCTGGCGCCTTCGAACGATTCCCGCGCCTGAAGTTCGTCGTGACCGAGGCTGCGGCCTACTGGGCCTCCGACATGATGTGGAAGTGGGACCAGTACATGGGTGGCGGGCACACGACGAAGAAGATGGCGGCACTGTTGAAGGGGAAGATCTCCAAGCTCCCCTCTGACTACTTTGGCGAGAACATCTACATCGGCGCGTCGACGATGTCCAAGGAGGAGATCCGTCGGCGCCATGTCCTCGGGTGTGACGTCGTCATGTGGGGCACTGACTACCCGCATCCCGAGGGCACGTGGCCGCACACCCAGGAGCGGCTGCGCAGCGACTTCGGCGGCATTCCGGTGGAGGACGCTCGCAAGCTGCTCGGCGACACCGCCGCCCGCTGTTACGGCTTCGACCTCGAGGCGCTGCGTCCGATCGCTGAGCGCATCGGGCCGACCCCGGCCGACCTGGGCCAGGACTCGACGCTCCGGACCGATCCGGACGAGGTTCGCTCCGCGCGGTGGTGGAAAGACGAGTACCAGGTCCAGGCACCGGGCTGACGGCGTTGTGAACCAGGGGCACATGGAGTACTGCGCCAGTGAGGACTGGCGAAGGCTCGTCCAAGACACGATCCTCCCCGTGGCGCTGCGCGAGGTATCGCTGGGGGATCACGCGCTGGAGATCGGCCCGGGACCGGGCTTCACCACCGACGTGCTGCGGACCTTGACGGCGCACCTGACCGCCGTGGAATTGGATGAAGGTCTGACGGCGCAGTTGGCCCACCGGCTCGCTGCCGAGAACGTCGACGTCGTCCTGGGCGACGCGACGGCTCTCGAGTTCTCCGACGCCCGCTTCACGGGGGCAGCTTCGTTCCACATGCTCCACCACATCGCGCCGTCGGCACAGCAGGACCGCGTCTTCGAGGAACTGGCCCGCGTGCTCGTGCCGAGGGGAGTGCTGGTGGCCGCAGACGGCGTCTACAGCGACGGGTCAGCCGCGTTCCACGAGAACGACACCTACAACCCGATCGATCCCGACGACTTGGTGGACCGGCTCGGCCACGCCGGCTTCGGGGACATCGACGTCAGCGTCCACGAGCTCGGGTGGGTGTGCACGGCGCGCACCGCACCCTCCGGCGCCTGAGAGGGGACCAGGCCCCTACGCCGCTGCCGATGCAGCGTGAAGCACAATGGCCCGTGTGCCCGTTGTGTTTGCACTCCTGGCGGCGTTCTCCAACGCGCTCAACGTCGTTACGCAGCACATCGCGAGCATCGGTGATCCGGGCCACTCCAAGGGCTGGCGCTTCGTCCGCTACCTGGTGTCGAACCCGCTCTGGCTTTTCGGCTGGGTGGCGCTGGCCGCCGGCTTCGTGTTCCAGGCTCTGGCGCTGCACGACGGTCTGCTCTCGGTGGTGCAGCCTCTGCTCGTCACCGAGCTGGTCTTCGCCCTCGTGTTGCGCCGCGTCTGGATCCGCCAGTCGATCCACTCCGTCACATGGTGGGCTGCAGCGCTCACCTGCATCTTCCTCGCCCTCTTCGTCGCGGTGTCCGAACCGAGCGGGGGCAACGCCACCCCGACGAGCAGCGCCTGGTTCGGTGCCACCGTGGCCGCGGCGGGAGGAGCCGGAATCCTCTGCGTGCTGTCGTTCGGCGGCTCACCGGGACGCCGGGCCGCGTTGCTCGGGGCGGCGACCGCCGTCCTCTGGGCTCTGGTCGCCACCTTCATCAAGGCGATGACCGACTCGCTCACGCAGTTCGGCGTAGGTGGCATGTTCTTGCACTGGCCTGTGTACGCGCTGGCGGTGGCGGGCCTCGCCGCAGAGCTCTTGAACCAGGCGGCGCTGCACGTCGGACCTTTGAGCATGTCGCAGCCCTTCATCGTCGTCGTGGACCCGATCGTGAGTATCGGTCTCAGCATCTGGGTGTTCGCCGAGACCTTCACCGAGAGCGTGCCCCGGCTCGCCCTCGGCTCAGCGTCGTTCACGGCGATGTGTGTCTCCGTCATAGTGCTGGCTCGGACCGCGCCCGCGACGATGGAACCGGCCTCGGCGCCCACTGTTCCGGGGACGTCCGGTTGACAGGGCATCCTGCTCGCTCAGAGACGGCGCCTCGTCCGCATCCAGTTGAAGTTCAAAGACGGTGGTGATTGACGCCCAGCACGGCTCCGCCGGCGGCGACGAGGAAACCCTTGGTGCGGCGCTCAGGACTGAACTTACAATGCCGTCGCAGGCGACGACAGGGGGCAGGTGACCGGCGCAACGCAGACGGGGCTGAAAAAGTGGCGTGCGTGGGCACGCTTCTGCGCCATCGTGTCCCTCGCTGCCGGTGCGGCACTCATCGTGCTGGTGCTCGCCTTCCTGCTCCGCAATGGCGGGTATTTCGTACTTGGCGTCGTGGGTCTGTCCTGCGCCATCGCCGGCGGCTGGTGGACCGTCACGGAGCGCATGCCCCGCCGTCTCCTCGGCATCGTCGTCGCAATCGTCGGCGCCGCCCTCCAGATCCTTGCGTTGTTGGGGGCCGGCCAGGAGGACTGGGCGTCCGTGCTGCGGCTGGTGCTGGCGCTGCTTCTGCTCGCCGTCGGCGTTTTGGCGGCGCAGGCATCTCTGGGCGCCCATCTGCGCACGACCGCAGCGGCGGTCGTGCGCCACGTCGCCGGCGCCGCAGCACCCGGTCCTGCTGTGCAATCCGTGGTCTGGTGGCGGGAAGGTCGACAAATTCGGTCTCGTCGACCTCGCGAACTCACTCGGGGTCGAGACGGCGCTACTCGACCACGGCGTCGAGTTGGCCGACCTGGCGCGCAGAGCAATCACGCGAGGAGCGGACTGTCTCGGGATGGCGGGCGGCGACGGTTCGCAGGCACTGGTGGCGTCGATCGCCGTCGAGCACGGTCTGCCCTTCGTCTGCGTGCCGGCGGGGACCAGGAACCACTTTGCCCTCGATCTCGGGCTGGACCGACGGGACCCACGCAAGAGCGTCGGCGCGTTCCGTGATGCCGTCGAACGCCGTGTCGACTTCGCAACGGTGAACGACCGCTACTTCTTGAACAACGTCTCGCTCGGCGTCTACGCCGTCGTCGTGCAGGATCATGGGTACCGGGACGCGAAGGCCGAGACGACGAGGCGGATGCTCCCCGACCTGTTGGGGAAGCGTCAGGAGCCCTTCGACCTCCAGTTCGTGACGCCGGACGGGCGTCAGGTCGACGGCGCGTTTCTCGTGATGGTGTCGAACAATCCCTACGTGCTCGGACCGTCGCTCGATCTGTCGCAGCGCCGGCGCCTCGACAGCGGCCGCCTCGGCGTCTTCGCAGTCACGGCGCAGCACGGGCCCGCAGGCGGCTCAGGTGGTGACGTTGGCCCTCGCCGGCCGCGGATCGGACAGCGGGTCGGCGTTCGATTTCGACTGCGACACGTTCGAGATCCATTCCCGCTCCGGGAAGGCCTACGCGGGGATCGACGGCGAGGCGCTCGAGCTCGAGACGCCGCTCGTCTTTCGAACGCACCCCTCCGGCCTGCGCCTGCTGGTCCCCGAGGGCAACGTCGAGGTGGCGTTGCGGCGCGAGGCCCGGGACGTCCGCGTCAGGGACCTGTTCTCACTGGCGGCGAGGGGATCGACCTCGCCCTAGCCGGCGAAGTCCCAGCTTTCGCCCTTCTCGTAGTGGTGGAGCACGTTCTTGGCGATCAGGATGCGGTGCACCTCGTCCGGTCCGTCGGCCAGGCGTAGCGTCCGGGCGCCCAGGTACATCTGTGCCAGCGGCAGCTCCGAGGTGACGCCGGCAGCGCCCCACACCTGAATAGCCCGGTCGACCACGCGGCTGAAGGCAGCTGGCACGAAGACCTTGATCGCGCTGATCTCCGTGCGCGCCTGGGGGTCGCCCGCGTCCACCTTCTCCGCGGCGTGGATGGTCATGAGGCGAGCCGACTGCAGATCCATGTAGCTGTCGGCCACGAAGCCCTGCATGAACTGCTTGTCCTTGAGGAGCCCGCCGTGCACTTCACGCGTGAGCATGCGCTCGACCATCATGTCGAACGCTCGCCACATCTGACCCACCGAGTTCATGCAGTGGAAGATCCGGCCGGCCCCGAGACGATCCTGCGCCGCACGGTGGCCCTCGCCGACCTGGCCCAGGGCGTTGTCGAGTGGGACCCGCACGTTCTCGTAGCGCACCTCGCAGTGATCGGAGACCGGCGCACCCCAGATGCCGATGCCGCGCTCGATGATCACGCCGGGGGTCGAGGTCGGCACGATGATCTGCACCATGCGACCCGGTCCCTCGTCGTCCCCGGAGTCCTTGGAGTCCTTGGCCCGGCACATCACGATGAAGAAGTCTGCGGCGAGGCCGTTCGAGGTGAACCACTTGTGGCCGTTGATCACCCACTCGTCGCCCTCCCGGACGGCGCTCGTTCGAATGGAGCGCGGATCCGATCCGGCGTGCTCGGGCTCGGTCATCGAGAAGCCCGACTGCATCGTTCCCTCGACGAGGGGGAGGAGCCACTTGCGCTTCTGCTCTTCGGTGCCGTACTTGACCAGAATGGTCTGGTTGCCCGAGTTCGGCGCGACGACGCCGAAGAGAGATGCCGCGCCGACCGCGTAGGCGAGGATCTCGTTCATATAGGCGTGCGCCATGAAGTCGATACCCATACCTCCGTACTCCGGCGGCAGATGGGGAGCCCAGAGCCCCTGGGCCTTCACCGTCTCCTGCACGTCGTGGCGCAATGCTCTGGATTCGGCCCGCTCCTCGTCGCTGACGCCGCCGCGCCGCCCGCGCCAGAGCAGGGACTCGTTGGGGAGAATCATGTCGTTGACGATGCGGCCCGTGCGGATCCTGATGTCGTTGATGTGGTCGCTCAAACCCGCAATGGGTGTCACGGTGATGGGCATTGGTCCCCCTGCCGCTGGTGTCTTCGTCGATGCTGGTGTGGTCGGTGTCAGTCTGCGTTTCGCTCGGAACCTTAGGCAGATCCTGGGTGGGGATCGGTTCCGCCGCCTGGCCGGGGCGTCCGGGCAACCCAGTGCCCGGTCAGCGCGCGCTCGTAGCGCCCTCGCCCCACGAAGCTGACGGTCCAGCGGGCCAGCGCTCCGAGCCGGTTCTTGAAGCCGGTGAGGAAGGTGATGTGCACCACCAGCCAGAGCAGCCAGCCCACGAAACCTCCGATCTCGAGGGGGCCGAGCTTGGCGACCGCACGGAAGCGCGAGATGGTGGCCAGCGTCCCGAGGTCGTGATAGTGGAAGGCCTTGGGCTCGTTGCCCCGGAGGCGCCGGACGATGGTCCGGGCGGCGTGGACACCCGATTGGATCGCGACCTCGGCCACGCCCGGCAACGCGTCGAGGGCCATCAGGTCGCCGACGACGAAGACCTCGGGGTGTCCCGGCAGCGAGCAGTCGGCTTCGACCACGACGCGGCCGGCCTTGTCGAGCTCCGCGCCGGTCGCTGCCGCAAGGGTGGCGCCGAGTCCAGCGGCGCGCGTCCCTGCCGCCCAGACCTTGGTTGCGGCCGGGATGTACTCGGTCGAGCCATCGGTTCGTGTGATCTGAACGCCCCCTTCGTCCATGTCGGTGACCATGGCGCAGAGGTGGATCTCGACGCCCTGGTCGGCGAGTTCACGCGCCGTCATCTGAGACAGCCGGTTGCCCATGGAGCCGACCAGCCGATCGGTGCCCTCAACCAGGACGACGCG
Source organism: uncultured Acidimicrobiaceae bacterium (assembly GCA_963736225.1). Taxonomy (GTDB): domain Bacteria; phylum Actinomycetota; class Acidimicrobiia; order Acidimicrobiales; family RAAP-2; genus Bog-473. Next base: position 1,032,994 of record CAVTOF010000005.1, read on the forward strand.
GGTCTGGTGGGGATCGATGCGCCGGTAGTTGTGGCGGAGCGCCCGGCGCGCCAGCTCCTTGAGCTGCCCTGCCATCTCCACTCCGGTCGGCCCGCCGCCGACGACGACGAACGTCATGAGACGCTCGCGTTCGCGTTCGTCGTGCTCGGCTTCCGCCAACTCGAACGAGCCGAAAATCTTTCCCCGCAGCGCCAGGGCGTCGTCGAGCGACTTGAGTCCGCTGGACACCTCCTGGAATTCGTCGTGACCGAAGTACGAGGTCGCGGCGCCGCCGGCCACGATCAGACTGTCATAGGCGACGGTGAGGGGTTGTCCGAATTCGTCGGCCACGATGGTGCGGGAGTCCACGTCGATCCGTTGGACGTCCGCCAGGATCACCTGCAACCACTTGTGGTTGCGGAGGACGTCGCGGGTTGGCGGTGCGATCTGCCCTTCCGAGAGGATGCCGGTCGCCACCTGATAGAGCAGGGGTTGAAAGAGATGGTGGTTGGTCCGGTCAATCAGCGTCACCCGGACCGGAGCCAGTTTCAGGGCCCGGGCGGCGAACAGCCCGCCGAAGCCCGACCCGATGATGACGACGTGGTGCCGATCGCGGGTCGGGTCGCTTCCGTTCACAGGAGGCGATCCACGACCGTCGCGACGTAGTGGGCGAGGGGGAGGGTGCTGAGCTCGTCGGGCGTGAACCAGGCAACGGCGTCGGTCGTGCCGTCCGACTCGGGGCGGAGCTGCCCCTCCCACGAGTCGACTTGGTAGATCAGCCGCACCGTGTGCAGGTTCGTCTTGTCGGGGGGGACGGTGCGCACGTCGGAGAGCACCTCGAGCAGCGGTCCGAGCACGACGGCGAGGCCGGTCTCTTCGTCCATCTCCCTGCGCAATGAGTCGGACGGGCTCTCGCCGTGTTGGACCCCGCCGCCCGGGAGGAACCAGCGACCCCGCACCGTCAATGAGGACGAAGCCCGTGCCAGCAGGAGCCGGCCGTCGGCGTCGCGGCACACGCCGTAGGCGGCGATGCGCTGGCGTTTCCGCTCCGAGGCCACGCCCGAGATGCTGCTCCTGCGAAGGCCCGGCCGCCAAGTCCTCGGGAAACTACCCTGGCCACGGCCGCCACCACGGAGGGGGTGGTTTGTGAAAGGGGTGGGTAGATGGACAGCGCGGCCGCGCTCGAGTCGATCCGGCGGCTCAAATACGCCTATTTCCGGAACCTCGACCTGAAGCAGTTCGAGGAGCTGGGGGCACTACTCACCGAGGACGCCACGGCGTCGTACGAGGACGGCAAGACGGTCCTCGAGGGGCGGGCGGCGATCGCCGGCTGGCTGGCCGAGGTCCTGGGCGATCCGGGCATGGTCACCGAGCACCACGGGCATCACCCCGAGATCACCCTGACGTCCGAGACTGCGGCCGAGGGGACCTGGTACCTCCAGGACAGAGTCATCGTGCCGGCCGCCGATCTCGAGATCGGGGGCACTGCGTTCTACGAGGACCGCTACCGCCTGACCGACGACGGATGGCGTATCGCACACACCGGCTATGTCCGGGTGTTCGAGGAGCACCGCACGCACACCACGCTGGAGGTGCGCTCGTTCACATCTCGTTTCGGCTCGCCGGGCTGAAGGTGAACGCGGGGTCGAACAGCGTGGTCGGCGCCAGGGCCTGCTCGATCGCCTCGACGAAGTCGGGCTCGAGCACGACGTCGAGCGCCTTCACGTTCTCCTTGATCTGATCGGGCCGGCTGGCCCCGACGATGGCACTGCTGACGTTCTGGTTGGCCAACACCCAGGCCAGGGCGACCTCGGCGGGCGTGTAGCCGGCCTCCCGGCAGAGCGCCGCGTACGCCGCCACCGGCTCGAGGATCTCATCCCGCAGGAGCCAGCTCATCTCGCCGCCCTCGGGACCCTTGGCCCGCGACCCGGCCGGCGCGTCGGATCCGCCCGGAAGGTACTTCCCGGTGAGCACGCCTTGGGCCAGGGGCGACCAGACGATCTGGCCGATCCCCTCTTGTTCGCTCAGGGGGACCACCTCGGCCTCGATCACGCGCCAGATCAGTGAGTACTGCGGCTGGTTCGACACGATGCGGTCGAAGCCCATCTCGTCGGCCAGGTGCAGCGCGTCGGCGATCTGCTGGGCGGACCACTCCGACACGCCGATGTAGTGCACCTTGCCCTGCCGGACGAGGTCGTCGAACGCCTGCATCGTCTCCTCGAGCGGTGCCTCGTAGTCGAACCGGTGCGCCTGAAGGAGGTCGACGTGGTCGGTCTGGAGCCGCTCGAGCGACGCGTTGAGCGACTCGATGATGTGCTTGCGCGACAGGCCCCGGTTGTTCGGGTTGGGGCCGGTCGGCCAATACACCTTGGTGAAGATCTCGATGGAGTCGCGCGGCACGCCCTTGAGCGCCCGGCCGAGGACGGTTTCGGCGGCACCGAGGGCGTAGACGTCCGCCGTGTCGAAGGTGGTGATGCCGGCGTCGAGCGCCGCCCGGACGCACGCCTTGGCTGCGTCCTCCTCGATCTGGCTCCCGTGGGTGATCCAGTTTCCATAGGAGAGCGCCGAGACGAGCATGCCGGAGTGTCCGAGGTGTCGATAGTCCATGGACCGGGAGCGTACCGGGTGCTTACGCTCGTCTCCGTGGCCACCGAGGAGACACTGCACGTCCACCGAGGACTCGACGTGCCGCTGTCGGAGATCTCGTGGCGCGCCACGACCTCGGGAGGGCCGGGCGGGCAGCACGCCAATCGCACGCTCAGTCGGGTCGAGGTGCAGTTCGACGTCGAGGCGTCGGCGACGCTCGGCCCGCGGCAGCGGGCCCGGCTGCTCGAGCGCTACGGACCCGTGGTCCGCGCCAGCGCCTCGGAGACCCGGTCGCAGGCGCGCAACCGTGAGGTGGCACTGGCGCGCCTCGCGGCCAGATTGGACGACGGCCTGCGCGTGCGCCCCACACGCACGCCCACCCGTCCCACCAAGGGCTCGCAGGTGCGGCGAGTGGAGTCGAAGCGCCGCCGGGGCGAAGCCAAGCGCCGGCGGCGGGCGCCCCGCGCCGACGAGGACTGAACGGCCGCGTCAGCCACCCTGCAGCGCCGCCACGTTGTCTGCCGTGGAGGACACCTGCGAGGCGGCCAGCCCGACCGCGACCGGAGAGGGCTGCGAGCCGGTGCCGCCACCGGTCCCGAGTTGCCCGACGCTGTTGCTGCCCCAGGCCCACAGTTTCCCTGTGGCATCGATTGCGTAGGACGCGTAGCCGCCCGAGTTCACCACGACGAAGCGAGTCCCGGCGGGGAAGGGCACGTGGACCGGGACGAGTGCATTGGAGAGGGAGCCGGTGCCCAACTGCCCGTAGGCGCCGTTGCCCCAGGCCCACAGATCTCCGTCGGCCAGCAGGGCAACCGTCTGTCCGTTGTTGAGGGTGCTCCCTCCCTGGAAGACCTGCGTGACCGCGGCGGGGAGCTGGACATGGACGGGGACCGCGCTCTTCGTCGTCGTCCCGTTGCCGAGCTGACCCGAGGCGTTGTACCCCCAGTCGTAGTACGACCCGTCCTTCATCAGCGCCCCCGAGCCCTGCCACGAGGAGGTCAGTGCTGCGATCCCGCCGGGCGGCAGGCCCGTGACCGCGGTGGGAGTCGCAGCATGCCCGAACGTCCCGTTTCCGAGCTGTCCGCTCTGACCTTGGCCGCAGGCGTAGAGCGCGCCCTGGGCGTAGAAGAGGTTGTGCCGGGCGGCCCCTGTGGCCAGGGTCACGCCGCTCAGCGGCAGCTGCACCGGGCGCAGGACCGGCGCGGTACCCGGCAGACAGAGCTCGTTGGCGGTGTTGACGCCCCAGCCCCAGACGTGACCCGTCGAATCGATGGCGAGGCCACCATCGAACGGCATCGGGTTGGGGAGCGACGTGATGCGAATGCCCGCAGGAAATTCGACCTGGACCGCGTTGCTCGAGGAGCGCACCCTGGTGCCATTGCCCAACTCGCCTTTGCGGCCGGCTCCCCAGGCGAAGACCTCACCCGACGACGTCAGGGCGTAGCCGTCGGAGTTCGAGGTGGCGATCTGGACGACGGTGCCTGCGATGCCCAGGACCGGTGTCGGCTTGTCGTGTTGCAGGTCGCTCAGCTTCCCCTTGCTCCCGACGTCGCCGAAGGTGAACACGGTCGTCGTTCCCCCCTGCCCGGGCGAGCTCTGCGCCGTGGAGGTCGGAGCAGACGTGGACGTGGACGTGGATGTGGAGGCAGAGGAAGAGGTGGAGGTGGAGGTGGAGGTGGAGGTGGTCGAGCTGCTCGGGCCGCTGCTCCCGCAGGCGGTGAGGAGTCCGGCCGCCGTGACGACAACGGCTGCGACCAGGGCGGCCCGCCCGAAGCGGGCGACGCGCCGTGTGGGTCCAGATGCGGATCGATGCACCGCACCAGCATTGGCCAGATTCATGTGGGAATTGTGACGCCTCACTTCGGACGCGGTGAGGCGTGCCGGCCGAAGGCCCCCTGGCGAGAGCAGCGCCGGCGGGTCAGGCGGTGAAGCCCAGCCCCTCGAGCGCGCCGCCGAGCCCCCGGTCGAGCTGGTCGAGCAACTCCGGATCCTCCTCGGCTCGCGGGCCGCGCAACGCGGTGAGGGCGGCGAAGCCCTGGGCCACCAAGGTGGCGTCCTCCGCGCCGGCATCGGCCAGCCCGAGGTCGCCCGAGTGGGGGAACGGGGAGCCCACGGAGAGAACGATCTGGCCCTTCTCCTCGGGCTCGCCCTCCATCACGGCGCGCGCCGCTTCCGCCGCGGCCGGCCCTTCGATCTCCTCCTCGTTCGGCTCTTCCCATGCCCCCGCGCCGCGCGCCGACTTGATGAGGCCCGCACCGCTGACCCGGGCCCAGCGCACGCCACGGATCTCCGAGAGCGGGAGGTGCGGCACGTTGAGGTTGAGCACGGTACGAGGGGGCGCCATCGCCAGGAGGGGAACGAGGGCGACGGCGAGATCGGCAGCGGACTCCCAGGGGTCGGGCTCGTCCCCGACGCGTAGTGACACGGCGAGCGCGCTGATGCCGAGCTGGCTCGCCGTCAGCGCCGCGCCCACCGTGCCCGAATGCAGCACCGAACGGCCAACGTTCACGCCGTGGTTGATGCCGGAGACGACGAGGTCCGGTTTCGGCCCGACCGCGCCGAGCGCGCCGGCGATGACCGAGAGCGCCGGCGAGGCGTCGAGCCCGTAGGCCTCGACGTCCCCGGCGCCCTCGACGAAGGCGCGCTGGTAGGGAATCGCCGTCCCGTCCGTGACCGACCCGACCGCCGCGCCGGCGCCGCTGTAGTTCGAGCTCGGCGCCATCACGATGATCTCGTGGGGTGAGCCCGGCCCGTCGGCACCTGCACCGCTGGTCCAGGCAACGAGGGCCCTCGTCAGCGCCGCCAGGCCGGGCGCGGTGACACCGTCGTCATTGGTGACGAGGATCCTCACAATGCGACCACGCTACCGGCCGCCGCACGACGCGGCGGGACCTGTCACGAGACGTTCGTGCCCCGGACATCTCGCCTTCACCACCGCTCACGCCGGTCCTCACCCACGCAGAGTCCCTGGTCTGCTTCAATTCTCGCCATGGCCGCCCCGACGCCCCGGATCTCGGTCTCCTCGCCCACGGGGCAGCAGTGGCGGATCGGGCACGGTCGCCACGAGGTGGTCGTCTGCGAGGTGGGCGCCACGCTGCGCCACTACGCGGTCGGCGACACCCAGGTGCTTGACGGGTTCGGCCCCGACGAGTGGTCGCATTCGGGCCGCGGTCAGGTGCTCGCACCGTGGCCGAACCGCCTGGCCGACGGACGCTACGAGTTCAACGGGGTCAGGGCCCAGGCAGCGCTCGACGAGCCCGAGCGCCGCAACGCGATCCACGGCCTGGTCCGCTGGCTGCCATGGACACTGCAGACGCGCCACCAGAATCAACTCTCGCTCCGCCTGCAGCTGCACCCCTCCCCGGGCTACCCGTTCTCGCTGCTGCTCGAGCTCGAGTATCACGTCGGCCGCGACGGCCTCACGGTGACAACGACGGCGCAGTCACTCGAGGAGGGCTCAGTACCGTTCGGGCTCGGCTTCCATCCCTACCTCACGGCCGGACCCGCGACGGTCGACGGCGCCATCCTCCACGTGCCGGCTCGCCACACCCTCGATCTGGACGACCGCGGGCTACCGACCGGCGCGCTGACGCCGGTGGAGGGAACCGACCGGGACTTCACGAGCTCGCGCTTCGTGGGTCCTGCCGTCCTCGACACCGCCTACACGACGTTGGTGCGAGACGCCGACGGCCGCGCCTGCGCCAGCCTCGATGCACCCGGCGGGCGCGACGGGGGCGACGCTGTGGGTGGACGGCGGCTTCCCCTACCTGATGGTGTACACGGGGGACACGCTTCCCGACGTGGCGCGCCGGCGGCGGGCCGTCGCCATTGAGCCGATGACCTGTCCTCCGAACGCGCTGCGCACTGGCACCGACGTCATCGAGCTGCAGCCGGGACACGAGTGGCGGGCGCAGTGGGGGATCGAACCCCGGTGAGCGCCCCTGGCTTCGCCGGCCGCGTGGTGGCCGTGACCGGCTCGTCGAGCGGCATCGGCGCCGCCACCGCCCGCACCTTCGCGGCTGAGGGCGCCGCCGTGCTGGTCAACTCGGCCCACTCGGTCAGCGAGGGCCAAGCGGTGGCCTCGTCGCTCCCGGACGCGCGTTACGTGCAAGGCGACATCACCGAGCCCGGCGTCGCCGAGCACATCGTGGAGGTGGCCCGCGAGCACTGGGGCCGCCTCGACGTGCTGGTGAACAACGCGGGGACCACCGCCCTGATCCCGCATCACGACGTGGAGGCGGCGACCGTCGACATCTGGCGGCGCATCTTCGAGGTCAACGTGTTCGGAACCTGGGCCATGTCGGTGGCGGCCCTGCCCGCACTGCGCGAGGCCAAGGGGTGCATCGTCAACGTGGCGTCGGTGGCCGGGGTCCGCCCGACCGGGTCGTCCATCCCCTACGCGGCCAGCAAGGCAGCACTGAACCACATGACGGTGCTCCTGGCCAAGGTGGTCGGTCCCGAGGTGCGCGTGAACGCGGTGGCGCCGGGTCTGATCGATACGCCGTGGACCGAGGACTGGGAGTTCGTACGCGAGGTCGTCCAGCAGGCGGCGCCGCTGCGGCGCTCGGGCCAGCCCGACGACGTGGCCGAGGTGATCCTGGCACTGGCTCAGGCGTCCTACGTGACGGGCCAGGTGGTGGTCGTCGACGGCGGGCTCTCCCTCGCGATGTAGGGCCCTGGCCCGCGCGCGGTCAGGAGGGAGGCGCCACCATCCAGCGCAACGCTGCGGTCAGCCCGCGGGTGAGGGGCGTGACGGCCGCCGTGTCGACGAGCAGGTCGAGGGGCCCGGCGACGGAGAGGCCCAGCGTACGGCGGGCCCAGCCCGGTAACACGCCGACCGCGGCGGCCACCACCAGGCCGTAGACCGCGCGCTCACTGGGCCGTCGGGCCACACCCCGCAGCAGCCAGTCCCGCGCCGTCCTCGCCTGCGGGCCCATGTAGAGCTCGGGCTGGATCCGCAACAAGTAGCTCTCGACCTCGGCGACGGAACGGGGCACCCACAGCGCGCCGAGATCCAGCGCGACGGGCGCCACCTCGTCGTAGTACCGGTCACAGTCCTCAGGCGTGAGCGGCCGTGGCCCGTAGCGGCGGGACGAGGCCAGGAAACTCGAGACCTCGGCGACGTGGATGAAGGTGACCAGTTCGGGGTCCGCCGCGGAGTACGCCCTTCCGTCGGGGGCGATGCCCTTGACCCGACGATGGACTCGCTGGACTTGGGCCACGGCGGCTTCGGCTTCGGCGACGGTCCCGAAGGTCGTCGTCCCGACGAACGCCGCCGTGCGCCGCAGCCGGCCCAGCGGGTCCTCTTGGTAGCTCGAATGGTCCGCCACCCCGGCCATGGCGAGCGGATGCAGCGTCTGAACGAGCAGCGCGCTCACACCACCGATGAGCATGGTCGCCAGGTCGCCGTGGACCCGGCGCGCCACTCCGCCGGGCGGCAGGTAGGCCTCGTCGGGATCGGTGGCGACGGGCGCCGGCTCCTCGGTGATGCCGATGGCGCGTCGCACGTTGCGTGCCATGTCCCCGCGGGCCGGCCCGGCCAGGCCACCCACCAGGCGAAGCGGCGCTGCGGCCACTGCGCCCCCCAGCGCCGTCGCGCGCTCGACGGGGTTCAGGTTGAGACTCGCCACGGGCAGAGCTTGGCACGCCGCGCGCATGGCAGAGTGCAGGCCATGCGCTTCGTGGTCCTGGGTGCCGGTGCCATCGGCGGGGCTGTGGGGGGTCGGCTCTACCAGGCGGGCTTCGACGTCACCCTGGTCGCGCGGGGCGAGCACGGGCGGGCCCTCGAGTCCGGCCTGGTGCTCGAGTCGCCCGAGGAGACGGTGACACTGCCCGTGCCGGCAGTCGGCGAGCCGGCGCAGGTCTCATGGACCCCCGACGGCGACGGCGATCCCGTCGTGCTGCTGGCGGTCAAGGGACAGCAGACCGACCACGCGCTCACGCAGCTGCTCACCGTTGCGCCTCCCTCCACGCCGGTCGTCTCTCTGCAGAACGGCGTGGAGAACGAGCGCCGCATCCTTCGTCATTTCCCGAGCACCTATGGCGTCTGCGTGATGTGCCCGGCCTCGCAGCTGCGGCCCGGCGTCGTCCAGATCCACTCGGCTCCCGTCTCCGGACTGCTCGACCTGGGCTGCTTCCCCTCGGGCATCGACGAGAAGGGCCAGGCCATCGCCGACGCCATCGCGACGACGACGTTCCAGTCCGTCGCCCGCCCCGACATCATGCGCTGGAAGTACCGCAAGCTCCTGATGAACCTGGCCAACGCCGTCGAGGCGCTGAGCGGGCCCGAGGGCCGCTTCGGGCCGCTCGCTCGCGAGGCGCAGCGTGAAGGCAAGGAGGTGCTCGCCGCCGCGGGCATCGACGTCGCGAGCTCGGAGGAGGACCGGGAGCGCCGCGGCGACTTCCTGCAGCTGTCGCCGACTTCGTCAGGGGAGTGGCGGGGAGGATCGAGCTGGCAGAGCCTGGCCCGGCGGGCGGGCTCCATAGAAGCCGAGTTCCTCAACGGAGAGATCGTCCTGCTCGGCGCGCTGCACGGGGTTCCCACCCCGGTCAACGAGTTCCTTCAGCGCATGGCCCTCCAGGCAGCCGCCGAGGGCAGTGGTCCGGGGTCGTGGCGCATCGAGGAGCTCAGCGAGCTGGCCGGAGTCCGACACGATGTGTGAGTGGCGAAGGGCGCAGGGCGCCTGAACGGTCCGCCGCCGCCGCAGGCGCTCAGTCCGCGTGCAGGGCGGCGCGCACCTCGTCTGCCGGGTCGGCCTGGCGCGACCCTGGCGCGTCGATCCGCAGCTCGTGCACGACACCGGTGAAGGGAGCGGGCGGCGTGTAGCGGGCCGAGACGGGAAAACCGCTGTCGTGGCCGAGGCGGAGACCCGCTCCGCCGTGTTGGAGTGCCATCGGCAGCATGCCGTCGACCTCGATCGTGTCCACTTCGGTCTGGTCGACGAGGAGGACCATACGCCCCGGTCCGTCTCCCTCTCCCACCGCGTAGAACACGCCCAGCTCGTGTCGTCCCTCCGCCAAGAGTCCGTCGGCGACGAGCTCGAGCACGTCACCCGCTCGGGCGAAGGTGAAGTGGACCCGCCCGCCTACCAGGTACAGGGCATAGCCGCCGAACCAGTCACCAAGGGCGCACACGACGCCCGCCGCTGGAGTCGGGCCGGTTTCGATGTCGGCCGCCATGCGGAAGCCGCCCCAGAGCAGCGGGACGGATTCGTCGGTGACCGCCCCGCCACCGGGTCTGAAGGTCCGGGACGATCCCGGCGGCCAGGTGGGTGGGATGAAGGTGGCGAATCGGTCCACGAGCCCGTCGGAGACCGGGAGCACGTTGTTGCGGCTGGCCTCGGCATCCCAGAGCGCGGTGAGCCGAGCGAGCTGCTCGGGCTCCTCTGCCGCCTGGTCGCGCGCTTCTGAGAAGTCGGAGGAGAGATCGAACAACTCCCAGCGGTCCTCCTCGAAGTTCCGGCTGCCGATGGCCAGCTCCTCTTCGTCGAGGACACCCGTGCTGATGTGGTTGGTCGTCGCCTTCCATCCCTCGTGGTAGATCGAGCGCGAGCCGATCATCTCGAAGTACTGCGTCGCGTGCTGCTCGGGGGCGCCGGGGTCGCCGAGCACGTCGAGGAGGCTGACCCCGTCGAGGTCTTGCTGCGCCACCCCGTCGACCGTGGCCGGCGCCTCGAGGCCGGTGACGGCGATGACTGTCGGCATGAGATCGATGACGTGGGCGAATTGGCCGCGGACCGTGCCCGGTTCCGCCACATGGCCGGGCCAGTGCACGATGAGGGGAGTGCGCGTGCCGCCGAGCCAGGTGTAGCGCTTCCAGAGCTTGTGCGGCGTGTTGCCCGCCCAGGCCCAGGCCCACGAATAGTGGTTGTAGGTCGTGAAGCCGCCCCAGTCGTCGTAGTGAGCCAAGTTGTCCTGGACCGACTCACGGAGGTGGGCGGTGAAGCGGTGTTCGTTGACCGAGCCGTGTTGCCCGCCCTCGGCGCTGGCGCCGTTGTCGGAGAAGACCATGACGAGGGTGTTGTCCATGACGCCGAGCCGGCTCAACGACGCGAGCAACCGGCCGATCTGGGCGTCCGTGTGCGTCAGGAACCCGGCGAAGACCTCTTGCTGGCGGGCGTGCATGCGGCGCTCGTCGACCGAAAGGTCTGCCCACGCCCTGATCCACTCGGGACGCGGGAGTCAGCTCGGTGCCACCGGGCACGACGCCGCGTGCCACTTGGCGCGCGAAGAGCTCGTCGCGCCAGGCATCCCACCCCTTGTCGAAGGCACCGCGATAGGGCTCGACCCACTCGGGGGTCACGTGATGGGGCGCGTGCATGGCGCCGAGCGCGAAGTAGAGGAAGAAGGGTTTGCCCGGCGCGCCATGCTGTTGGTCCAGGACCATGCGCACCGCCTGGTCGGCGAGATCCTCGCTGAGGTGGTAGCCGTCCTCGGGCCGTCGCGGCGGGTCGATGTAGTGGTTGTCGCACACCAGGTTCGGCGTCCAGTGGTTGGTGTCACCCTGCAGGAACCCGTAGTACCGCTCGAACCCGAGACCGAGCGGCCACGTGTCGAAGGGACCGGCCGCTGAGCGCTGCCAGCGCGGCGTGAGGTGCCACTTGCCCACGGCGAAGGTGGAGTAGCCGGCGTCGCGCAGAAGGCGCGGCAGGGTGGCGGCCGTGCTGGGCAGGCGCCCGTCGTAGCCGGGGAAGGCCAGCGGAATATCAGCCAGAAAGCCCATGCCGACGGCGTGGTGGTTCCGGCCGGTGAAGAAGCACGCACGGGTGGGCGAGCACAGGGCGGTGACGTGGAAGCGGTTGAACGGCGCCCCACCGCCGGCCAGGTCGTCGAGCGTCGGCGTCGCGATGTCCGACCCGAAGGCGCCGAGGTGCCCGAACCCGGTGTCGTCGAGGACGATGGCGACCACATTGGGTGCCCCGGCCGGAGGCTTGACCGCGGGCGGAAACCTGGGGGTCGACTGGGCGACTGTAAAGCCGATCTGCTGAGGTTCGTCCATGCCCAGAGGGTAGACCGGGACCCGTCACAGGACGGCTGCGCAGGGCTAACGTGGCACCCGATGCAGGGCCACGTGCCGCCGCCTCCGCAACCGCACTTCCCCGAAGGCCTCGGTCCATTCATCGGTTACGTCGCGACGCGCGAGCCGCGCCCACTCGACGCCCGGGCGCCAGCCGAGCCCGGCTACGGCGAGGTCGACGAGAGCGCCCTCGACGTGTTCGACGACGTCGGCGAGTGGGAGCCGATGCACCGGTCGCTCATCCAGGTGACTGCTGTCATCCTCTCCGTCTCGCTCGTCGTGGCAGGCGTCGGGACGGTGCTCGAGGTGTTGCTCTCGTCTCACTGACTCCTGTCGTGCCCCGGTTTCGGGGCACACTCACGCCGGTCGCGTCGCTCTGCATTGCAGGAACCTCGGCCGACGTGCCGAACCGTTCCGTGGCATCAGCACGTGCGGGGCTCGCCCGACAGTGCGCAAGCCAGCTACAGCGGCGATTCCGTCTTCGCTCCCAGTGCCGCTTCCCTCTCTGAGATCACGGTGCCGTAGGGATCCCATGGTCCTCCGACTGACCGGTCAGTCAGAGGTCACGCTCGGCGGCGACCGGCGCCCGCGTTGCCGTATGACGAGCCCGGCGACGATGCCGAGGACCACCAGCGCGACGGCGAGTGCGATCCAGCCGTTGGATGAGCTACCGCCTTGTCGGGGTGGGGCGGCCGACACGCGGTGTGGTGCCAGCGTGCTGGTGGTCGTGGTCGGCGCGCTCGTCGTCGGGGTCGCGGGCGATGCAGGCGCGGCGAAGGCCACTACGTGGTCCGCCGTCGCCACAAGGAACAGGCCCGCACCAACTGACGGGGTGGGGAAGTGGTTGGCCGGCACGCCCACCGTTGCCTGCGACTCGACCGATCCAGTGGTCTGGTCGAGCCCGTAGAGCACGCCGTTCTGTCCGATCGTCCACACCAGACCGGCGGCGAAGAGGGGCGGGCCACCGCCGACCGACGCCTGCCACTGCAGGTGGAGTGCGGGTGGTGAGGCGGTCGCCGTCACCGCGATGGGACCACTGAGGCACGGCAGGAACACGGTGGTCCCGCTGACAGCGACACCGCCGTCTATGTCCTCGCTGCACGCGGCCCCGAGGCTCGCCTGTTCGCCGCCGATCCCGCCCAGGTGGGCGCCGTCGAGCAGGTACACGATGCGCGACTTCCCGGCCAAAACGACTTGGCCGTCGCCCAGGACGGCAGGGGCGATCGACATGTCGAGATCCCGCGCGTTGTTGCTGGCCCAGGTCGACGGGGCGAAGTACTGCTCCAGGCTCAGGGACGGCGAGAGCTCGAGCACGCCGTCGCCGTCGTCATAGGCATGGCTCGATGAGTAGACCGAGCCGTTCCCCGTGCTGACCCAGATGTTGCCGGCGGAATCCACCACCGGTGCGGCGCCGCCCATCCACACGGCACCCTGGCTCTCGCCGACGGCCCCGTCGACGGTGAAGAGATCCGGGGTCCCTCCGGCCTCGGGCACGGCGACCACACGGCCCCGGTAGGAGGCGCAGTCGCCGTAGTTGCCCCCCATCCCGAAGACGACGTGGCCGGCATCGAGCGTTAGCCCGGTGCGCTGCAGTAGTGCCGCGGGCGACGCGCCCGCCGGGTCCACGTCTTGGGTGAGCTCGACCTTGCCGGTGCTCGTGTCCAGACCGATCAGCATGTGTGCCGGATTCCCGTTCACCAGCTCGTCGGCCACCGCGAACAGCTCGGAGCGAGCCGGATCGATCACGGGGGTCCCCGTGATGCCGACGGTGGGCGCGATGTCCCCACAGGGAAGGTCACCGCTCGGCACCGCGGTGCCGACGTGGGTCGACCAGAGGACGTCGCCCGTGCTCGTCGAGAGCGCGTACACGGTGTCGTTCTCCGTGGCGACGAAGACACGATCACCCAGCACCAACGGTTCGGTGTACAGCGTTCCGTCGAGCGCCGGCGAGGTCCACGCGTCCGCGACGACAGGTCGACACTCGCCACCGACGGTGCAGCGCCGGTCCCGGCCGCGCTGCCGTGGTAGACGGTCCACGACGTCTGGGCTGGGAGAAGCGGCCACAGTGGAGGTGGTCGTCGAGGCGTGCTCGTGCTCGTGACCGATGTCGAGGCAGCCGAGGCCGGGCCGGACCACGCCAGCATCAGCGGGCCGAGGAGCAGGCCGAGCAGGAACGCCGGAGCGCGGTCTCGTGCCAGCCGAACCGGTCCCGCCGTGGACAGGGCTGCCCTCCCCAAGGGCGTTACAGCGCTCCCGATTGGCCTCGACGCCGCAGGGTGGCGTCTACGGCGACGGCGACGAGCAGGACAACTGCCGTTGCGATATCTGTCCCGGCCGTACTGATGTTGAGGAGTGCCAAGCCGTTGGTCAGCGTCGCGATGACGAGACCACCGAGGACCGGGTGGATCGCCTTGCCGTGGCCGCCGAAGAGGCTGGCTCCGCCGATGACAGCGGCGGCGACTGCGTAGAGCACGTAGGTCCCGCCGTCGAAGCCAACCGACAGGGAGCCGAGGCGTGAGGCGTACACGATGGCGGCGAGTCCGGCGGTGAAGCTGCACAGGGCGAAGGCCACGGTGCGGATGAGCGAGACGTTGATGCCGGCCCGGCGTGCCGCCTCCGGGCTCGCCCCAATGGCGTAGGTGTAGCGGCCGAGGCGGGTGCGGGCGAGGAGGAAGCGTCGCAGCCGCGATGATGATCACGACGAAGGGGATGACCCAGGGGACGCCCTGGACCGGCGTGAGCACGCCGCGGTTGAGGTTGCAGATCCAGACGAGCACGATGCCCGCGACGGCCACCGCCCCGACGGTCAGCAGCGTGACGCTGAGCGGCGGGGCGCTCAGGCCCTGGGCCCGCCGTCGAGAGGTGCGCACGACGGACACCACGGCGTACAGCCCGACCGCGACGATCAGCACGATCCAGCCGGCCACCGGCGTCATGCTGCCGCTGACGAGGTCGTCGATGGTGCTGTTGGAGACGCTGATGACGCCCCCGACTGCACCCTTGTCGACGTCGAAGACGTAGATCAGCACTCCCTGCCATCCGAGCAGTCCGGCCAGGGTCACCACGAACGAGGGGATTCGGAGCCGGGTGATGATCGCGCCCTGGAAGGCGCCGATGATGAGGCATGCGATGAGGCCGACGATGATGCCCGCCCACCACGGCCAGTTCTGCGGGGACCCGATGAGCGCCAGTGCGATGGCGGCACCGACGGCGCCGACGTAGCCGACGGAGAGGTCGATCTCGCTCAGGATCAGGGCGTAGAGCTCCGCCAGTCCGAGGAGAATGATGAACGTGGCCTGGATGAAGAGGTTGACGATGTTGGTCGCCGTCAGAAAGGCGCTGGACTGCACCTCGAAGAAGATGCAGATGGCGATGAGACCGGCGATGATTGGCAGCGCGCCGCTTTCCCCACCTCGGATGCGCTTCCACCATGCCAGGAGGTAGTCACCGAGGGAGTCGGCCAGGACGTCGGGCGCCAGGGCAACCAGGGCCTCCGGCGCCATCGCGTTGGCCGGTGCGGCGCCGCTGGGGTGTTCATCCGGGCCGGTGTCGTGCTCGCCGGGTGCAACAGGCTCGTCGATCGTGTCCGTCATCGTGCGTTCACCCCGCGACCGCCCGGGACGACTGCCCCGTGGTCATGTAGTCGACGACCACTTGGGCGTCGAAGTCCGACACCGGGCCGGACGCCACCTCTCGACCCAGGTAGAGGATGGTGATCTGGTCCGCCACGGCGAAGACGTCGTTCAGGTTGTGCGACACGACCATGACGGCGGTGCCCTGGCTCGAGAGTCGAGTGATCAGGTCGAGCACCTGGCGCGTCTGTGCCACGCCGAGCGCCGCGGTGGGCTCGTCCATGATCACGAGCTTGGCCGACGAGAGCACCGCCTTGGCGACGGCGACCGACTGGCGCTGGCCGCCCGAGAGCGAGGCGACGGGTTGCCGGATGGAGCGGACCGTCGTGACGTGCAGGTCGGAAAGGGTCTTGCGCGCCTCGATCTCCATCGCAGTCTCGTCGAGCAGGCCGAAGCGCAGTTTCTCGTGGCCCAAGAACATGTTCTGGACGATGTCGAGGTTGTCGCACAGAGCGAGGTCCTGGTAGATAGTCGTGATCCCCAGGCGCTCGGCGTCATTGGGGCTGTGGATCCTGACGGGGGTGCCTTCCCACAAGATCTCGCCCTCAGAGGGTTCCCAGAGTCCCGAGATGGTCTTGATGGTGACCGACTTGCCCGCACCGTTGTCACCGACGAGCGCCGTGATCTTCCCCGCCGGAATACTCAGGTTCACCTTGGAGAGGGCCTGGACGGCACCGAACGCCTTGCTGACACCGCGCAGCTCCAGCAGCGGTGTTCCCGCTTCCTCGCTCATGTTCATACCCCCTGAGGCGCAGGCAGCTCGGACCAGACGACAGCTTCCCTCAGCGGCCCCCGCTCCGCACGGGAGCGGGGGCCGCACTGGGAGTCACTTCACTTCGATCGACACTACCCAAGGGCAGCGGCGATCGGACGTTTGCTACCCCGAGATGCCGGCGGCCTTGCAGTCGCTGGCGTACGAGCCGGCGCACAGCTGCGAGGCCGGGACGAAGTTGTCCTTGATCACCGTCGCATTCATGTTCTTCGGGGTGACCCATTCGGGAATCAAGAGCACGGACGGGACGCTGACGTTGGCCGTCGTGTCCTCCGTCTTGCCGTTCACCAGCGAGGCGGGCGGCTTGGCGCCGGCACGCAGGTAGAGCGCCAGCGCGACCGCAGCCTGCGCTTCGAGGAAGATGGGCTTGTAGACGGTGCCGCACTGGTAGCCCGCGAGGACGTTCTGCAGGCCGGTCAGCGTGGCATCCTGGCCCGTGGTCGGGAACGTCTTGGGCTTCACATGGAGCGACTGCAGGTAGGTGATGATCGGCGCCCCGGTCTCGTCGTTCGGGATCAACGCCGAGTTCACGTTGTGATGCGCGGTGAAGACTGCCTGGAACTCGGTCTCGGCGGTCGGTGGGTCCCATGTTCCGGCCGTGTGCGCCACAGCAACCCACTTGCCGGACTTGAAGAACGGGTTGATCACCGAGTCGTAACCCTGGGCGAACAGTGTGGCGTTGTTGTCCGTCACGGCGCCGTGCATGACGACGACCTGTGGCTTCGAGACGTGCCATGCCGACACGCAGCTCACGAGGCCCTGCCCCATGACCTGTCCGACCTTCACGTTGTTGAAGCTCACGTAGTAGGCACGGCTCCCGCCCAACGTCAGTCGGTCGTAATCGATCACCTTGACGCCGCGCGACTTCGCGTAGCTCTCGATCTGGGCGCCCACGCCGGAGTCGAGCGGATCGACCAGGAGCACGGTCGCGCCGTTCGAGATGTCCGTCTGCGCATCGGTCAGTTGGGTGGCGTCACTACCGAGTGCGTTCTGGACGACGTACTGCGACGAGCTAAGACCCGCCGTCTGCAGTGCCTTCGTGATGTCCGGCTGGTCGAACTCGACGTAGCGGGTGGAGCTCACCGTGTCGGGCAGGATGGCGGCCACCTTGCCCTTGCCCGCGGCGGCGAGTGACTTGAACTGCTTCATTACGGAGAAGCTGTTGTTGAACGAGCTTGCCGAGATGTTGGACGGGCCGCTGGTACGGACTGAGGCTTGCGCCCCTCCGGCCATCGAGCCCACCAGCGTCGCCGACAAGAGGAGGGAGAGTCCCCCAAGCATGCCTGCCCTGCTAGAACGCACCTTTTCTCCTTTTGTCCGGCCCACCCGGCGGGCGAGCTCTGCCCTTCTCTTCAGCACCCTGTCTTCTACCCACGTGTGACAGGTTCCGTTTCAATCATGTTTCAAATCCGCGACGCCGTGGGCAAGATTTCTACAAAAGTTTGCGAAACCGCAGGTCGGACAATGCAGATTCGTGACGTCGGTGGGGCTCAGCCGGCTCCCAGGGCGGCGGGGCAGGTCGCCCTTACCCGCCGGGCCCGATTCGTCAGCGAGCGCCGAGGCACGACGCCGAGGTCCTTGCGGGGAGGTGTTCGTGCCGCCAGATGGCGCGTCGCCGCGTGGTCAGAAGGACACGTGGGTGGCGCCGAAGCTCACATGCGGCGAGGACGGTGTTCAGCCTCGCGTGCCAGTCGGTGACCGTAGGCCGACGCTGCCGCACCTTGCTTCCGTGCAAACCCCCTTCGCCCGCGTGCTCGTGCGGTCAGGCTGGTTCAGCGTCGGGTGCGTAGCCCGCCTTGCGCAGGAGCCGGCGCAGGATGGCCAGCTGCTCAGGATCGATGTCCTTGTGGTGCGGCGCCTCGACGGTCTCGGAGGCGTCACCGATCGTCACCAGGTAGTGCCCCTTGTGCGTTTCGTGCACCGTTCCCACCGCCTCGAGGAACGAGAGGACCGAGTGCCACTCGAGGTTGTGGCTGAGCGGATGTCGGAATATGTGCACCAACGTGTCTCGCTGATGGCTGTTCAGATGTTCGGGCACGCTCACGTCTATTCCGTTTCCTCTCGTCTCGCACGACCACGGCTGACACTCATCCTCGCACCTCGGCCCGCCGTCCGGAGGTGGCGAAGGTGGGTAAGGCAGACTTGCGGGGACGCCGAGGAGGTGGTCATGAGGTTCCGCGATCGGGAGGATGCTGGTCGTCAGCTAGCCGCCATCGTGGTCCGAATCGGCCTCGACGGTGCTGACAGTGTCGTGGTTGGTCTTCCGAGGGGTGGGGTTCCCGTTGCCGATCAAGTGGCCCGAGCCCTGGGTGCGCCGCTCGACGTCATCGTGGTGAGGAAGCTGGGTGTCCCGTTCCAGCCCGAGCTCGCCATGGGCGCCATCGGCGAAGGAGGCGTCCGTGTCGAGAACGAAGAGATCGTGCGGTCGGCGGCGCTCGGGGTCGCCGACATGGACGATGTCGAGCGCCACGAGCGAACGGAGCTCGAGCGGCGGGCCGCGCACTACCGGGAAGGTGCCGCCCGCGTGGAACTCTCGGAGCGGCAGACCGTGGTCGTCGACGACGGCGTCGCTACCGGGTCGTCGGCCCGCGCCGCCTGCCTGGTCGCACACGCCCAAGGGGCGCGGCGTGTCGTGCTCGCGGCGCCCGTCGTCTCGCAGCCGGCGCTCGGGGCTCTCAGCGCCGTGTGTGACGACGTGGTCTATGTGGCCGCACCGGACCCCTTCTACGCGGTGGGGGAGTGGTATGAGGACTTTTCCCAGACGACCGACGAGGAAGTGATCGGCCTCCTGCGGCGCGCCGGCGACCGATCGCCGGGCGGGGCGCGCTGACCTTGTCGCCGTCTCGCAGTGAAGGGCACGGCCACTCCAGGGTGACCGCGTGCGGCAGCGGGCGTCCGCGAGACGGCGAACGCGTGGGCGCGTGATGTCCTCGCCAGAGTCCGGAGGGTCGGACGACGCCGTCGCAGGACTCCGACTGCACCGGTGGTCGGATCGCGCCGTCGTTGCCGTGGCCATCACCGCGCTCGCCTCGGGCTTCGGGCAATTCGGAGTGGTGGCGGCGCTAGGCGATGTCTCCACGCAGCTGGGTCACGTCGCGTCCGGCAGCTCCATCGCCGACAAGGTGGGCCTCTCAGGCACGAGCCTCGGGGTGGGCCTCGCGATCATTCGTCTCGCGTCGCTCGGGAGCCTGCCCGTGATCGGCATCGCGGACCGGTTGGGACGGCGACCGGTCATCCTTGTTGTGACCGTCGTCGGTCTGGCGCTGACCGCGGTCGCTGCGGCGAGCCCGGGATATTGGTGGTTCGTCGTCATCTTCGCGCTGGGCCGTCCGCTGCTCAGCGCAACGAACGCCTTGGCCGAGGTCATGGCGGCGGAGGAGACCGGCGCGAGCGATCGGGCCGCGGCCATTGCGCTGATCGCAGCGGGGTACGGCATCGGGGCAGGTCTCTCTGCAGTCGTGCACAGCCTCGCGGCCGGAGCACTGGGCTTCCGGGGGATCTTTGCGTTGGCGCTGGTCCCCCTTGCGGTCGTGGTGGCGTTGCGTTCCTGGGTGGAGGAGCCCAGTCGGTTCATGGTGGCGCAGGAAGCAGGCGAACATCCCACGCCGGTGCTGGGCGCAGTCGGGCCTCGCTACCGTTCCCGCCTCGCCATTATCTGTCTCATCGGATTCGCTATCTCGGTCATCACCGGGCCAGCCAACAGTTTCGTCTTCCTGTACGCGCAGGACGTGGTGCACCAGGCGGGCTATGTCAGCGCGGTGATGGTGGTAGTGGCGGGCGTGTTCGGGTTGGTCGGTCTGCTCGCCGGACGCTGGCTGGCCGACCACATCGGCCGGCGGCCGACCGGCTCGCTTGCCATGATCGCGGTGGCATTGACCCCCACATTGGCCTACTCGGGTTCGTCGGCCGCGCTGGTCGTCGGCTACGTGCTCGGGGTCTTCAGCGGGGCGATCTTCGCGCCAGCGTTGGGCGCGCTCCTCACCGAACTGTTCCCGACGTCAGTGCGCGCGTCGGTGACCGGCTGGTCGGTGACCGCTGCCGTGATCGGGGCGGTCGTCGGACTTGTCTTCTTCGGCGCGGTGGCCGACGTAGGAAACCGGTTCGCGGTGGCGGCCGAGCTGACTTTTCTCCCTGCGGGCGCCGCTGCGGCCGTCCTGTTCTGGCTGGTGCCCGAGACGAAGGGTCGCGAGCCCGAATCGTTGTGGCCCGAGTGAGGACGGCACGGAACCTGCTGATCGCGTGGGACCGGCGGCCGCCTCGGACCGCCTCAGGAGTACGTGAACGTCACGGGATTGGACGACCCACTCGCCGTGCTGATGACAACCTGCGCCGACGATGAACCGCTCATCTGTGGCGCCGTGATCGTGCACGTGTTCTGTGCTGGGCAACTGGTCGGAGCGACCTGACCGTTGAAGGTGGCCACGATCTGGCCGTTGGTGCTGAGGAAGTTCGCCCCGGCCACCTGGATCGCCTGACCAGGCCCTCCACTGGCCGGGCTCAGCGCAGCGATGACCGGCGCCGCG
The DNA here is from genome assembly GCA_963736225.1 of uncultured Acidimicrobiaceae bacterium. Classification (GTDB taxonomy): domain Bacteria; phylum Actinomycetota; class Acidimicrobiia; order Acidimicrobiales; family RAAP-2; genus Bog-473. The sequence continues at coordinate 1,053,502 of CAVTOF010000005.1, forward strand.
CCGGGGGCAGCTGGTGGGGTACTCGTCGTGGTGCTGGTGGTCGAGGAGGTCGCCGCGGGCGTCGACGTAGCCGAGGTCGAGGGCGGAGCCGAGGGCGTCCCGCCGCGGTGCCCTGACGGATTCCCTCCGTGCCCGTGGTTGTGAGCGATTGCTGCGGGTGCAGCGACGGTCGCCGGGCTGGGCGGCGCGGAACCGCTGCCCGAGAGGGAGGCGGCGAGAGCAATCGCGGCTGCGACGACCAGGATTGCTGCTGCGACGACGGCGCCGACGAGCCACCGCTCGCCTTGCCGGTCCCACCATCTCGGCGCATCCTCGCTCGCTCGCAGGGGTGGTGACCCCTCCACGACGGGAGCGTGCGCCAGGCCCGGCGGCACGCTTGACCGATCGGGTCCAGGTTCGGGCTCGGCGCGACCGGGTCGCTCGGGCGCCTGGCGCACCACCGTGTTCGGGGGCAGCGGGGGTTCGCCCGCCGACTCCCGGACGCGCCGCACGGCGCTCTCCATCGCACCCAAAGCACGCAGCCCCGGTGTGCCCTGGGGTCGTTCTGGCGCCGGTCCTTCCGTCATCGCTCCTCCGCGCGGACATGTTCCCGCATTGTTGGTCCCCTATGCGCGCGCCGTCACCGGATGCCGGGATCCTGCTCTGGCGGCAGGGTGGGCGCGACGAAACCATGAGCGTCGGACACCACGACCTGGTATGGGAGGAACGCACCACCCGTAGGATTGCGCCGTCGAACGGGAGGCCGGCATGCCATCGGATCTCGTACCCCGCCGACGCCCTGTCCGGGGCGTCGGGCGGCGCGTCGCGGGACTCGCCCGGCTCGCGCCGAGCGAGCCGTCTCGATCCACCAGGTCCTTGGTGTCGTCCTCGGTCCCCACCGTGCGAGCGGCATGGCGCTGATACGGCACGAGCGGAGCTGAACGCGGTGACCGAGACGCGACGCATCGTCGTCTGCGACGGCGACGAGACCGGAGAGGAGCTCCTCGTCGAGGCGCTGCGCGTATTCGATCCGAGAGTGCTGGGTTTTGAGGTCGAGCTCACCCATTTCGACCTGTCGCTGGAGAACCGGCGTGCCACGGCCAACGCCGTCGTGCGCGACGCGGCGGACGCCATGAAGCAAACGGGCCTCGGCCTGAAGGCGGCCACGATCACCCCTGAGCGCACCGGCGACGTCGGGAGTCCGAACCGGATCTTGCGCGAGGGAGTGAATGGGAGCGTCATCGTCCGCACGGGCCGGCGCATCCCGGGCGTCGCGCCGCCGGCGTCAGTGGTCCACCCGATCGTCGTCGTGCGCATGGCGGTCGGCGACGCCTACGGCGCTGAGGAGCGGCGCACGGGCACGCCGGGCGGCACCGACGAGCAGGCGTGGCGCACCGAGCGCATCGACCGCTCGGTGTGCCGCTCCGTGGCGGAGTACTCGTTCCGCACCGCGCAGCAACAAGGCGCCACCGTGTACGGCGGCCCAAAATGGACGGTGTCGACCGTGTACGAGGGGATGCTCAAAGAGGAGATGGACGCCGCGGCCGCCCGGTATCCCGCAGTGGTGTACCGGCCAACGCTCATTGACGCCGCCTACGCGGGCCTGCTGACCGAGTCGAGCCACAGCGCGCTCGTCGTGCCGGCGCTCAACCGGGACGGGGACTGCATGTCGGACCTCGTGCTCGCATTGTTCGGCTCCATCGCCGGCGCCGAGTCCGTCCTCTTGGGTCTCGACGAGGACTTGCAGGCCGTCGTCGCCATGGCCGAGGCGCCCCACGGCACGGCGCCGTCTCTCATGGGAAAGAACGTGGCCAACCCCATGGCCATGTTGCTCGCGTGTGCCGCTGTCCTCGACTACGCCGCGCGCGGCGACGAGAAGGTCGCGGCCGCAGCCACCGCGCTCCGACGCGCCACGCTCAGTGTGGCGGCCGACGGGATCCGCACCTTCGACCTCGGCGGTGACGCATCAACCTCCGAGGTGGTGGATGCGGTGCTCGCACGACTAGGCACCGCGATGCGCTGAGGACCTGGCAGGGGTCAGTCCTTGGGGTTGGGGGGAAGCCGGGCGACGGTCAGGAAAAACTCGTCGACCTGGCGTACCGCACTGAGGAAGGAAGAGAAGTCGACCGGTTTGGTGACGAAGGCATTCGCCTGCAGGTCATAGCTCGTGGCGATGTCGTCCTCGGAGTCTGACGTGGTCAGGACTACGAGCGGGATCCGCCGCAGCGATGCGTCACCTTTCACGAAGGCCAGCACCTCGCGTCCGTCGACCCGCGGCAGGTTCAGGTCGAGGAAGATCAGGTCCGGGCGCGGCGCGTCGGCGTAGGGCGCCTCCTGCTTCAGGAACGAGATGGCTGCCTCGCCGTTGTCGACGACATGGAGGTCGTGCAGGACTTTGGCACTGGACAGCGCCTCTTGGGTCATCACTGCGTCGCCGGGATCGTCCTCGACGAGCAGCAGATCGATACGTGCGTTCGGCGTCGCCTCAATCACGCCGCCTCCGTCCCAACCACGGGAAAAGTAAAGCAGATCCGAGTGCCGTCTCGGTACGTCGTATCGAGCCAGATCCGGCCACCGTGAAAATCCACGATCTTTTGGCAGAGGGCGAGCCCGATGCCGGTGCCCGGGTAGCTGTTCCGCCCGTGCAGCCGCTGGAAGATGAGGAAGATCTTTTCGGCAAAGCGAGGCTCGATTCCGATGCCGTTGTCCGCGATGCTGAATTGCCACGTCTGCTTGTCGGGACTCAGCACCACGTCGATGAGGATCTCGGCCGCGGCATCCTCTGCGTGGAACTTGACCGAATTGGCGATCAGGTTCTGCCAGAGCGAGATCAACAGCGCGCGGTCACCCCACACGTCAGGCAGGACCGCCACGTCCACGCGGGCGCTGCACTCGGCCATGGCGGTCTCCAAGTTGTCGAGCGCACCCCTGAGGCAGTCGGCCATGGGGAGCACCTCGAAACGGTCGGTGTCCCGTCCCACCCGGGAGAAGGCGAGCAGGTCGCTGATCAGCTGCTGCATCCGTGACGCCCCATCGACGGCGAACGCGATGTACTGGTCGGCCCGCTCGTCGAGATTGCCTTCGTAGCGCTGTTGGAGCAACTGCACGAAGCTTGTCACCTTGCGAAGCGGCTCCTGCAGGTCGTGCGAGGCCACATAGGCGAACTGCTCGAGCTCCTGGTTGGACCGGCGCAGGTCCTCGTTACGTTCGTGCAGCTCGGCCCGCGCCGGCTTCAGCCTCGCGTAGCTCTTCGACGATCTGTTGGCGCATAGCCTCGATGTCGGTCGCCAGATCGAGGATCTCGACGGGCTCGGGGGCGGAGATCGTGTGCCCGAGGTCACCGCTGGTCACCGTGCGTGCGTCGGAGGACACCAGTGCCAGCGGAGTGGTGACCCAGCGATTCAGGATGATCCGCAGGACGATGAGTCCACCGACGAGGAAGACGACACCGCCACCCACCACGAGAGCGAGGAGTTCGGTCGCGGTGGTGAGATTGTTTCCGTCCTGGGTCCGTTTGACCGCGAGCTGGTGGTTGAGAGCAGCCATGTCGTTGCGCGCGCGATCCAGCAGCGCCTTCTCGTTACCGAGCGCGGCCGGCGTGGCGTACGCGCTGCTGCCCTTCACGGTCGCTTCGACGGCCGGCACGACCCATGTCGACACCCACACGCGTCCGGCCTCCTCAGCGGCCTGCGCCAGCCGAAGCAGGTTTGGCTGATTCTGCAGCTCCTCGTTGAGATTGTGCGCCGCGCTCAGTTGCTCCCTGAGGCCCGAGAGGGCGGGGTGGAGGTACGACGTGTTGCGGCCCAGGATGTAGCCGCGGACGCCGGTTTCTTCGTCGACATATGCCACGAGGAGCTGGTCCACGCTCAGACTGGCTGGGTCGGTCTGGTCCAGGATCGCATGACGCGAATCGACGAGGTGGACGAGGGCGACCGACGACACCGCTGCAACGACGACGAGCGCGACCGCCACGACGATGGTCAGCACGTTCAGGCGCCGGCGCAGGCTCCGGCGCCGAGCAGGTCTGTCTCGGGTGGCGTCGTCCGACGTGCTCACGGCCGCGACCGTGGTCAGCGCGACCAGTGCGTCGACGTCGAGAGGAGGAGGAGTGCGACGTCGTCGCGGAGAGGTTCGCCGTTGGCCTCCTCGGTCGCAAGGATCAGCTCGTCGGCCAGCGCTTCGAGGTTCTCCGCGTGCTCCATCGATTGGAGGACGAGCCGCGCCAGGCCCGTCGTCTCGAAACGGTCGCCTTTGCCGTCCCGGCCCTCGACGATCCCGTCTGTGAAGATGACCAGGGTCCACTCCGGGCCGAGCTCGACCTGGGTGGTCGGCCATTTCGAGTCCTCGACCACGCCGAGGAGCGGCCCACGGGTCTCGATGGGAACTTCGAATGCGCTCCCTCCGACAATCAGGATGGGGCTGGGATGACCCGCCAGGTGTATCTCCGCGTGCTGGCGATCCGCGTGCAGCTCCAGATCGCACACAGTGGCGAAGATCTCGTCGCTCCGGCGCTCCGCCTCGAGGACGCGGTGGAGTGAGGGAATGGTCACGTCGGGTGGTTGGTCGGCCAGTACGAGCGCGCGCCAGGCCACCCGCAGCGCGACGCCGAGAGCGGCCTCGTCGGGCCCGTGTCCGCAGACATCGCCCACGATGGCGCGCACCGTGCCGTCCTCGAGCTGGATGGCGTCGAAGAAGTCGCCTCCGAGGAGCGCACGCCGGCCACCGGGCTGGTAGCGAGTCGCCCAGCGGAGGTCGCCATCGGTGAGGATGGGCCGGGCCAAGAGACCCCGCTCGAGGCGCGCGTTCTCGGCGCCGAAGAGCTCCGCGTCGCGCAGCCGTCGCGCCGTCTCCTCGCCGCGCTGGCGAGCGATCGCGTAGCGGATTGACCTGGTCAACGATTCCCGCGACACGGTCGCCTTCGTGAGGTAGTCCTGAGCCCCTTCCTCGAGCGCTTGATCGCCCCGGAATTGGTCGTCGAGTCCGGTGAGGACGACGGTTGCAGTGCGCGGGCTGACCTGATGCAATTCGTGCAGGGCCTCCAGGCCCTCGGAGCCCGGCAGGCCGAGGTCGAGCAACGCACAATCAAAATCGGCCTCGCCCAATGCGATGGACGCCTTGGCGATGTCCTGGACCCAGGTGACGTCGTAGTCGCGGCCGCCGCTCTCGAGCAGATCGCGTACGAGGTAGGCGTCGCCGGGATCGTCCTCGATCAACAGGACGCGCAGCCGCGAGGGCTCGCCCACGGGCCTCGACTTCGTTTCCTGCTCAGCCATGGCAATCCACCCGCCAGCCCGCGGGTGCGGGCCAAACTCACGACGCCGAGGCGTGCAATCGCCACTGCTCGACGCGGGAGCGGCAACGACGATAGCGAAGATCGCTCGGCTCCCCCGGATGGAGGCGCCGGAATCCGGCACGGCAGCCTCCGGAGCGGCTTGCCGCTGGCTCGAAATACGTGTCTTTCATGCGGGACCACGCTGGCAGCCCGCTGCCCACCCGCCCCTCGTCGCGCCGCTCCCCGGGGCCTTCTTGGGACTTTCCATTGTGCGGCGGCGGCGGCAGGCTGACGCGGCGCCCCTGTCACCCGCGGAGGATCGTGGCGCCGACTTCGATCGGCTCGCCGCACTGGCACGCGAAACCGAGCCGGGGTTCACGTCCTCGGTTGGCTAAGCGATACCCGCGCCGTCCATTCTGAAACAGGGGCGGTTTCCACGTTTCCTCCACAGCATTTCCTGGCATGTGGATTGTTGTGCAACGTAGATGTGTGGGATTCGTGTTGACTACGCCATGTGGACCGGCTGTGCGTGGTGCGTGTCCGTCACGCGAACAAAGCGTGACGCTATCCCGACCATGTAAGGGCCGAGCAACGCGCGGATGATCGCTGCGCGACTGTTTCACGATTTGTCGGTCGGTCAACCCGGTGCTAGCGGAGCGAAGAGGTCGCCGTTCTTGTCCACCCGCCGCAGCACCTGATCCGTTGTGAACCGAAGCAGGGCTGGGTCCTTTTTCTCGGAACATCTGCGCACCTCATCGAACGTCACGGGCGTCGAGACAAACGGCTCGGGCATGGCCCGGACTGAATAGACGCTGACGGTCGTCTTGGCGACATGGTTCTGGCTCCAATCGATGAGGACGCGGTTCTCCCTGAGCGAGCGCCGCATGTTCGAGACGACGAGCTCACGATGCTCCGCTTCGAGCTTGCGTGCCGATCTCGTGCGCGTGCTCGCGCAACGATTCCCATGTCGTCCTCGGCCGCGTCGCCGTATAGAGCTGGAGGCCCTTGGACCCGCTGGTCTTGGCAAAGGATTCCATGCCGGCGTCAGCCAGCTCGTCCGAGACGTACTCCGCGACAGTGCAGCACTCGACGATGGTGGTGCCCGGGCCAGGGTCGAGGTCGAAGACCATCAGGTCTGGATTGGCAGGCACCTTGCGGCCACGCCCCGCGTGCCACAAGGGGACGTGGAATTCGATGGTCCCGAGGTTGGCTGCCCAGGCCAAGGTAGCAAGGTCGTTCACCATCGCGTAGGGAATGTCCTCGTTGCCGTCGGTCGACGGCACCATGACGGACTGGACCCAGTCCGGCGCGTGAGACGGGATGTGCTTTTCGAAGAAGTATTTGGCGTCTACGCCGTCGGGGAATCTCTTCATCGTCAGCGGTCGGTTCCGGAGGTGCGGCAGCATCACCTCGGCGATGCGCACGTAGTAGTCGATCAGTTGGCCCTTGGTGAATCCGATATGGGGGAACAGCACCTTGTCGAGGTTCGACACGGTCAGTTCCCGCCCACCGATGGTGGTCCGGGTGGCGGGACTCACTCCACCACCACCTCCTGAGCCGACTTGTCGGGGCGTAGGCCCCGCCACGTCGATTGGCGCAGCCGCCGGGCAGTCGTCCATTCGGAGAACTCGACTTCGCCCACCAGAGTGGGCCGAACGAAGTGCGCGCCGGCCGTCTCCCGCGCCGGAGGCGGCGCCGCGAAGGGACTCGTGCGCCGCGCCAGGGGTCGAAGGTCCGCGAGGAGTGCCGCACGGTCGCGGGCCGCGAACCCAGTGCCCACCTTGCCGACGTATCGCAATCCGTCAGTATCGGGCACGCCGAGGAGCAGCGCGCCGAGCTCGCCCTGGCGTCCACCCTGGCCGTCGGTCCAGCCCCCGATGACGACCTCCTGGGTGCGAAAGGACTTGACCTTGATCCAATCCGGTGACCTCCGGCCTGGTTTGTACGAGGAGTTCCGGCGCTTGGCGACCACGCCCTCCAGTCCGTTTGCGACGGTTGCGGCCAGGATGTCGTCGCCCGAGACGTCTCGAAACGATTCGGTGGTCGTGAAGGTCGTGCCGGAGAGGTGTAGCGATTCGAGCTGGGCTCGGCGCTCGTCGTAGCTCGCCGACAGCAAGGAGTGGCCGTGGAGGTAGAGGACGTCGAACGCGACGAAACTGACGGGGTCGACCGCGGCACGACGGTGCGCTTCGCGCTGATTCCCCACGTGCATTCGACGCTGCAATCTTGCAAAGTTGGGCCGGCCGTCCTCGCCGAGTGCCACAATCTCGCCGTCCAGCACGCACGTGGTCATCCCGAGGAACTCGCCGATGTCGGCCAATTCGGGAAAGGACACGGTGACATCGAGGTCGTTGCGGCTTTGTGCACGGACCCGACCCCCCTCGACGAAGAGAATGGACCGGACGCCGTCCCACTTGATCTCGAAGGCCCACTCCCTGCCGTCGGACGGTAGCTGACCGGCGGTGGCGAGCATCGGCTGGACGGAAGTCGGCAAGGGGTCGGCACGCGTGGATGCCCCGTGCCGGTGAATCATCCAGTTGCGATCTTTGGTCTGGAACAGTACGAACTCGCCGTCGCCGCTCGTCCCGTGGAGGACGAACTTCACCTCGGTGTCGGACCACTTCTCGGTCTCATAGGTTCCGTGGTCCCAGATCGTCATCTGGCCGCCGCCGTACTCGCCCCGCGGGATCTCCCCTTCGAAGGTGGCGTACTCGAGAGGATGGTCCTCTGTGTGTACCGCGAGATGGTTCTTGTCGGGGGACTCGGGCAGTCCCTTGGGGAGTGCCCATGAGACGAGCACGCCGTCGCGCTCGAGACGCAGATCCCAGTGCAGGCTGCGCGCGTGGTGCTCTTGGATCACGAAGCGGTTGCGGCTTGTGCGAGAGCGGGGTTGCCGGCCCATCGGCTCCTGTGTCTTCTCGGCATGCCTTTTTGTGCGGTAGGTACGAAGGGTGTCTTGTTTCGGCGTCGTTTCGAGCGCCTTCGCCTTGGTCGTGGTCTTTTGAGCGGAACGGCCCTTGGCGGCTCCTACCTTCTTGGTGGCGCTGGGCGTGTGATTTGGTGTGGCCTTCTTGGCGGCGCGGGTAACCGCGGTGGATGCCTTCCTCGCGGCGACGCTCGCCGGCTTTGACCCCTTCGTGGTCCGTTGCCCATGTGTCTTGGGTGTCGGTGTCACCGATCACCACGGTACCCAGCCACTCGGGTTGAGGCCGCGGGTTGAGGCAGGACCGAGTTTGCCGGATGCTGGAGTATGTGCAATTCGAGAACGTTGCCGAGGGTCTCTGAGGTCCGGGCTCTCGGCAACGTCGGTTGGCCGAGATCGACGATTCAGGCGTCCCGACTGATCTCCTGGATCGAACTCGGCGAGCGACTGCGCAAGATCGGCGATCCCAAGGACATCCCGAACGTCCAGCCAACGCGTCACCCGAATCAACTCGATCGACCTCGGCGGCTCACGACGCGACGACCTCAGCAGTCCACCGGCAACGGGTCACCCTGTGGTCCGGAGCGGTCTTCTACTCTGTTCAACAATCCATCGTCGAACAGCCGTTCAGTTGACGCGACACGATTGATGTGTCGAAACGCTGATGTTCGCCCCGTCTTCCCAATCTTTTGACAGAGGCGCAGTCGCATGTTTTGCTCCTCGCATGGATCCGCTGGAGGGGCTGTCGACCGAGCTGCAGTCGTTCATCGCGGAGGCGCCAGTGGTGCGCCGTCCCCACATCGAGTTCCTGCAACGAGCGGCTCGCTCCCTCACCTCTGAGCACACCGTTCTCGATGTGGGTTCGGGGTTGGCTCCGTATCGCGAGCTGTTTTCCCACACGTCCTATACGACATGCGATTGGGACCAATCCCTCTACTCGCCCGAAGTGCCACCGGATATCGTGGCGCCGGCGGACAAGATCCCAGTCGATGACCAGTCATTCGATGCTGTGCTCTGCACCGAGGTACTCGAACACGTGCCGGCGCCCTGGGATGTGCTGAGCGAGTTCCACAGGATCATCCGACCGGGCGGCGCAGTATGGGTCACAACGCCGTTTGCGTGGCCCTTGCACGAGCAACCGCACGACTACTACCGGTACACGACGTTCGGACTCCGCTACCTGCTCGAGAGAGCAGGGTTCTCACACGTTGACGTCGCGCCCCTGACCGACGTCTTCTCGACCCTCTCGCAGCTCGTGCACGATCTGGAGTTCCTGATGGGCAGGAAGAACGACGGCTACGACGAGCAGCGGGGATTGATCGGTGAGACGATGCGACACCTTTCCGGCTTGATCGCTACGTTCTCATCCTTCGATACGCAGTGGATGTTGCCCATTGGATACTCCGCGAGCGCCGTTCGCTAAGTCGGTGTGAGGTCAGAACGGGTCTGACCTCGCCTGAGCGTTCGAGTCTTGTCGCGTCCAATCACAATGCAAGCAGCGACGGGTCTTCATTGACGAGGTGCGTGAACTTGGGGAGCCGCAACTTGGGAAGCACTCGTGCCTGAGCCTCTCCGGGTCGCCAAGCGTGAACTGTGTAACGCCAACAGTGGATGAGAACAACCAACCCTTGATGGACGCCGAACAGATGCTTAGAGAGATAGTGGTCCTATCAGTAACGATGAGTGGGTGGCGCTTTGCAGCTAGTCGATGGCACCGTCATGTGCTGTTTGATCGGAGTCGATAGGTTGCCGGACACGGATCGGACGAGCGGGCCACGCCGCCGATCTGGGCGGCGACAGGTCGAGGAGGCAGCTGCCAACGGGGCTCCCACTCGTAGGCAGCGAGAAGCTTGACGGCTGTTGCCGACATGGCGGAGATGGCGAATGGCTGGGCCGGGCACGTGTGCTTCCCATGGCCGAACACAGTGACCAATTCGGGTGTGGCAAGGTGTGGTCGGGCCAAGCGGTTGTGATGCCAACGGTCCGGGTCCCAGCTTCCGAGCCCCGGACTGGCCGAAGTATTTGTCATCGGCAAGAGCGTGGCAATGGTTACCCCTGTCGCAACCTGGTAGATGCAGTCGGTGTCGACGAACGCGATCGGCTTCAAGACGTAACGAGACATGATCGACCGTTGGGCCAGTCGAGTCGATTCGAGAGCGCACCGTTTCGCCCAATCCACATCACCCTGGGCGACCCGGATCCCTGCATTTGAGTGTGAGAGCAGATCGACCATCATCCAGCCAATGGCAGCAAAGAGATTGGACATCGAGGCGACGTGGATCAAGGCCACATCGTGTGCGATTCCGCGGTACCGGACGTCGCCTTCCTCACTCTGCCAGGCCTGGACGATGCGGGCGAACAGGGGGTGGGTGGCCGAGTAATCCGGGTGCGACTCCACGGCCTTGGCCGCCTGGGTGAAATATGTGACGACTCGTTCCAGAGCCTCCCGTTCGGATCGCTTGTCGTTGGCGGCGACAGTCGCCATGGCGTCGGGGTGCACGAACGACTCGGCTCCGTCGAGGGTGTCGAAGGCGGCTCTGAGGGTGGACAGAGTGGGTTCCTCGGCCGATCCCGGTCCTCCCCACGATGCCAGTCCCACACGATGGCCCAGTCGTCGACTGAGGTCGAACAGGTCGACCGAGCTCGAATCGCCCAGTTCGACCACGGTGGCGTCGAGAGCTCGGTCCACATGGGCCAGATACGTCGCAGCGTCGGCTCGACTGAAGAGGTCGTGGGGCAGCGTTCGCCTCCCGTCGAAGATCTCGTCGGGCAACTTGCGGCGCAACATCCGCCAGTCGGCGACTCCTTTTGACGCTTGGTCTTCGGGCAACGCATAGAAGGCGGAGACACCTCGAGGCGAAAAGGTGAAGAGATAGCGATCAGGACCGCTGTCGACGACGAAGGTGTCGCCGCACGCCTCTCGAGCGGCTACGAGCACTGCGACCGCGTCGTCAACTGGATGGTCCCACGGGAGGGCGGCACGGGCCGCGATCGGGGGCATGGGCAAGATTTCGGGCCGCGCCATCCCAAGAGAATGCCAGAGGGCTCGCCTCGACGGGCGAGTGAAGGCCGTGTCGAGATTCGTTGTTACGTGCGGTCGCTGTCGACGGTCTCGCTGATGATGTCAGCGTGGCCAGCGTGCCGAGCGGTCTCCTCGACAATGTGGACCGCTACCCACCGCAAGTTTCCAGCCATCGCTCGTCGTGCGCACGGCGCGTCGAGATCAACCGTCTTGAGGATTTCCTGCGAAGCAGCGATTTGTTCTCGGTAGTACGCGACAACGGTTTCGACGGTGTCGTCGCGGCTGATCCGAAACCCGTTCTCGTCCTGTGCCTGTACGTCGGGCCACTCTCCCGCGAACGTCCGCCCGGCGACGACGACCTGGAACCAGCGACGCTCCCAGATTGCCGAGTGTTTTACCAAGCTCAGCAACGACAGGGAGCTCACCGTCGCTGCCCGCCTCGCGTCTTCGTCAGAGAGTCCTTGCAGCCTCTCGATCAGTGCTTCACGCTGCATGTCGAGAAACTCGCACAGGCCTGTTCGTTCAGTCTCTGCGTACACCCGCTCAGAATGCCCGCGATGCGCTCAGTGTGCCACCACCCTCGCTCGCCTCGGCAGAGTGATGCGGCTGGGTGCTCGAACGTCGGCATGCCTATGGTGAGTCGTACACGCGGCCGCCGGGCTGGAGGGCCTCTTCGAGCCTGAGTGCCACGGCCGCCGCGCGAAAGACTCGGAACGTCTCGACGCCGGCGGCCGTCTCTACCGCCAGCCATATTTTTCCGTGGACTCGCACCTCGGTTACATCTTCTGCCAAGCATTCCCAGTGAGTGTCAGCGAACCGACGCTCTAGTCGGTTCGGCGCGAAGTTCACGTTGCCCCCTCCAGCGATGAGCCGGCCGCCAGCAAGGCGCCATCTGTATCTGCGGGCGGCCCGGACGGAGAACACACCTGAGTGATCGGTCGTTGTCGGGTGGCGCTATAGGACAGCGAGGATCTGGAAATGATCAGCCCAGCAATGACACACCCGAAGTGACGCCGCTCGGGATTTGAACCCGAAACCTGCGGAATCGAAAGATGGCATTCCGCTGACGAGGACATTTGGGAGGCACCCCTGGTCAGGTGCCAAATGTTCTGACCGCTCGTCACCGAGAAATACCGACGTTTTCCATCCGCTCGGGCACGGATCGCGCGCGAAGCTTTACAGATCCCAAGTATCACGCGGCAAGCCATCACGGCCCACCCACTCTGACCTGTCGAGCACCTTTTGCCTGGCAGCAGGAGGTCCGGTACCTATTACGCGGGTTGGAACACCGAATCAGGCGGACCAGAGCAACCGCCCCAAACGGAAGAGATGGATTCAGCGATGGATGCAACTGCGGCCGCATTGCAGCGGTACCAGATGGAAGGCCAGGACGTCCCGTGGTTGCTGGCCCTTCGGGCCGAGCATCGAGCGGACCACCCGGCCTTGATCTGGGACCCACCGGGTGGGGATGTCCGCACCTGGACCTACCGGGAGCTCTGGGACGACGTGCGCCGGCTGGCCGCGGGGCTGCACACCCGCGGCGTCCACGTGGGCGACAAGGTCCTCCTGCACGCGGACAACTCGGCCGAGCTGCTCCTGGCCTGGTTGGCGTGCGCCACCGTCGGCGCAGTCGGGGTCACCACGAACACCAAGTCGGTGGCCGAGGAGGTGGCCTGGTTCGCCGAGAAAGCGCAGTGCGTGGCCGCGATCACCCAACCCCGCCACGCCGAGGTCGTGGCCGGGGTCGGTTCGGCCGTCAGATGGGTGGCCGTGACGGAGCCCGAGACGGGGGAGGAGCCGGTCGCTTTGACCGACCAGCGGTTCACGTCGTTCGGAGGGTTGTTTGAAGAGGTGCACGACTGGCCCGGGCGCGAACCTGACCCTCTGTTGCCGTACTGCATCATGTTCACCTCCGGCACGACCTCAAAGCCCAAGGGTGTGGTCCACACCCACGCCAACGCAATCTGGGCCAGCCGCACCGGCGCGCGCAACATCGACCTCGGCCCCGAGGACCGGTACCTCGTGTACACCCCGTTCTTCCATGTGAACGCCCAAACATGGTCGGTCCTTCCGGTCTTCGGCATGGGCGCCACGGCCGTGCTCGTGCCAAAGTGGTCCTCTAGCGGCTTCTGGGAGACGGTGCAGCGCCACACGATCACCCACTTCTCGCTCATGCCGTTCACCATGGCGACTCTCATGGCGCCCGACCGTCCCCAGACGAACCTGCGGGTCGGAGTCTTCGGGCTCATCGTTCCTAACGCTCGGGACGTCTTCGGCTGTGAGGTCTATGCCGCTTTTGGCATGACCGAGACGGTGACCCACGCCGTCACCGGCAAGCCGTCTGAGCACCCCGAGCTCATGTCGATGGGTCGCGTCACGCCGGGCTACGAGCTGGCGGTCGTCGATCCCGAGACCGGCGACCTCTGCGAGGTGGGGCGCACCGGCGAGCTATGGCTCCGGGGGACGCGGGGCATCCAGCTCTTTCTTGAATACTTCGACAACCCGGAGGCCAACGCCAAGAGCTTCGAAGACGGATGGTTCAAGACGGGCGACATGGTCAAGCTGACCGCCGGGGGCACAGTGACCTATGTCGAGCGCGACGCCGACCTGTTGAAGGTGGGCGGCGAGAACGTCTCGGCCCGAGAAGTGGAGGAGGTCGCCGCTGCCGTCGCCGGCGTGGCCAAGGTTGCCGTCGTGGGCAAGAAGCACGACTTCCTGAGCCAGGTGGCCGTGGCCTTTGTCGTCAAGTCGCCCGATGCCCCGGAAGACCGGGTGCTCACCGAGCAGGTCATCGAAGCGTGTGCCGGAAGGTTGGCCACGTTCAAGGTCCCGCGCGCCGTGTACTACGTCGACGAGTTCCCGACCGGCAACTTCGACAAGCTGTTAAAGAACCGGCTGCGCGATATGGCGGACGCTCGGCCGGAGGTGATCTGACCTTGCCGATGTGCAGCTCGCTCTCCTGAGGAGGCCCCAGTGCCGCCCGGCAAATCTCGCGGGCGGCGATCTCTCGAGTCACCCACGAGCGCGTCGTTACGGGTTGTCGATGTAAAGCGCGGCCCGCATGGCGTCGTGGTAGAGCCGACCCGCTGCGGCTGCCGTTCGTGGGTCCTCGCTCATCCCGTGGTGCTGGTTGGGCGCGCGGTACAGCTCGACGGCACGTCTGCCGCCATCAGGGCGAGTGCGTAGTGGATGCCTTCGTCACGCAGAGGATCGAGGCCCGTTGACCTGAATGAACGCAGGTGGCAGCCCATAAAGATCCTCGGCCTGCCCCGGAGCGGCGTCGGGGGACGTGGCCTGCCGGTCGGCATCGGCGCCCAGATGGCGAACCCACATCTCTTTGGCGAGACGACCGCCGAAGAGAGGCCCTTCGTCGTATTGGCGAATAGAAGACGTCTCGCAGCGATCGTCGATCACGGGAATGACGAGGGCCTGGAATGCGATCTTGGGTCCACCCCAGTCCCGAGCCATCAAGGTGACCGCCGCGGCTAGCGCCCCACCGGCACTTACTCGGTCACCGCGACGCGCTCCCAGTCGACGTCTAAGACTTCGGTGGCCCAGCACAGTGCTGCGTAGCAGTCCTTGATACCGCCGGCGAACGGGGTTTCCGTCGAGCGTCGGTAGTCGACCGAGACGACGGTGGCACCCAACATCGCCAAGCGCGCCGGGCCAGCTGGAAAGTTGTCCGCCCTAAGAGCGAAGCCACCTCCGTGCATGTCGACGACCAGGGGTTCGCCGGCGCGCGCGTCCCTGGGGCGGTACACCAGGAGCCGAACCTCGGGCGCCCCACTTCGCCGGGAGGAGGTCGTTCCAGGAGTTGGGTTTACGACGCCGATCTAGTCTTCAGGTGTGCCGGACGTCCCGATCCGCTACACATCGCCCGATGAGGACAGCTCCCGATGGGTCGGCTTTCCTTTCCGTGAAGGTGACATCGTCATAAGCACACGATCGAAGACCGGAACCACATGGGTACAGATGATCTGCGCTCTGTTGGTTTTTCAGACCCCAGACCTTCCCGATTGCCTATCCAATCTCTCGCCATGGCTCGACTGGCTGATCACACCTCGAAGCGAGGTGTACGACCAGCTCGCCGCTCAGCATCACCGAAGGTTCATCAAGAGCCACACGCCACTCGATGGGCTGCCCTTTGACCCTCGCGTGACCTACATCGTCACGGGACGCCATCCCTTGGATATGGCGGTCTCTCTTTACCACCAGGGCGCGAACCTGAACCGGAATCGGATCCGTGAACTCACCGGCGAGGCCGATCCCGGGCCGAGCGACCACCGCCGGCGGCCGCCGCTCCGTGAATGGCTGCTCGACTGGATCGAACAAGATATCGATCCGAAATACTCGCTCGATTCGCTGCCTGGCGTGATGTGGCACTTTACCGATTCCTGGGTTCGTCGAGGCGACCAGCGCGTCGTGTTTGTCCACTACGACGACCTCGTCAACGACCTTGATTCTGAGATGCGCCGCCTTGCCTGTCTCCTCGATATGAGCGTGTCAGAGGACAACTGGCCGGCACTCGTCCAAGCAGCGACGTTCGCCCAGATGCGGGCGAGAGCGGAGTCGATTGCTCCGGACCCTGCAGGCGTTCTCAGGGACCGCGCGGCGTTCTTTCGGCGGGGCTCGTCGGGTTCTGGAGCGGAAACTCTCACCAGAGTCGAACTTGAGCGCTATTACCAGCGGGTCTCACAGATGGCACCGTCGGCCCTTTTGGAATGGCTCCATCGGGATTCAGGGCTGTAGGAGCACCGCTGCTGAAGGCTGTCCCATATCGCTGCCGGGAAGGGGTGCCTATCTTGTCCTCGATGGTCATACATTTCATATGCAGAGGAAATACACACCGCAGTCGACTAGCCGCAGTCTATGCCAAGTCATCAACACAAGAACTTGACGACGTGACGGTTCTGTCAAGCGGTATCGAGGCGGATCGTGATCTCAACGGTCCCATTGTGCCCTTCGTGAAACTTCTACTGCAGAACGAGAACCTGCTTCAGTTCGCCGGAACCTCTTGGACCCAAACGACTCAATCAATAATTGATGATTCCGATGTCCTTATCTTCATGAGTGATGATGTCTACGAAGATGCAATAAAGCGATTCGACATCCCGTTGGCAATCTCTCAAACATGGCAGGTTCCCGACAAGCAGGGTGTAGATGGACGAATCAAGTCGGCCGTTGAGATTTTGTTATCGCAGCTCAAGATTATGAGTCCAGGCCCGTGAGCGCTGTGCCCCAGTACGCCCGCCGGGTTGGTGGGCGATCTCGCAGATCATCGGGTGGCACTTCCCTCCGACTCCCGGCGCGGCGCTGTGGAGTCGGCAACATTGTTACCGAGTCGTAGCCTCTCAGTCGTGACCGGGCCTCAGTACGACGAAACCACATGGCGTGGGGGGTACGCCGCGCACCAGGCTCGCCGCTCGGCTGTTCGGCATCTATTGGCACCGAACGAATACATCCTTTGGACTTCCATCGCTCACAGACTCTCCGGTCGCGGCGAGCACCTGACCGTGGACGACCTGCGTCCATCCCACTTGCTCGTAACGAACCGCCGACTCATCCAAATCCCCGAGAACGGAGAACCGCTGGACTTCGAGTTTGCGTTCATCAGCGATTGCACGACAGCCAAAGGTAATCGGGGTGGAGTTGAGATGACGGTGACGCTCAACACCGGTGAAGCGCTCCGGTTCAGCCCCTACGCACCGTTCCAGCATTTCACAAAGCACTATCTGCGACGGTTCCATCGGTATGGAGGGACCCGTCCTGGTCTGCTTGAGCGGTTGTTGATGTACAGAAGCCGTCCCGGTCGACGGGCGGCTTTCTGGTTGCGAAGGCGCCCTCGGAACCAGCCGCCTCAGTCCCGTCGAAGCTCGACATTGATAGCCCGCATCTCGTCAGCCGATAGACGAGATCGCAGTTCCAACGCTAACGCTGCTAACACGGTTCCAATCCGTCGAAAGATCGAAAGCACACCTGACGAAGTAGTTTGAAGCCCCACTCCGACGTGACCCAACACGGATGTCCCAGAACGCCGAACATCAGGACTGGGGCCTCAGTTAGCGCGGCGACTCGTGCTGCCAGATAGCTTTTACTCCCCGAGAGTTGCCAGCCAAAGAGGTAGCATTCGCTGCGTCCACGAGGTGCGAAGGGGAGAAAGAGATGCCTGAGTTCCCTGCGATTACTCACGTGGCGCTAACGGTTACGAGCCTTGTACGGAGTGTGCCTTGGTACAAGGATCTGTTCGGCTCGGACCCAATCCTTGACGAGGACACGGGTCCGTTCCAGCGCGTCGCTTGGCTTACCGGCGGCACAATCGTTGGCGTAACTCAGTTCCCTGACTTGGACAGCACTGAGCCGTTCAACGAGCGGCGGCCGGGGCTCGATCATCTGGCTTTCGGCTGTGCCAACCGCGATGAGTTAAAGGCATGGGAAATCCGTTTGAACGAACTCGGCATCCCCAACGGTGGCATCGTGGACACGCCTTACTATTCGGCATTGTCGTTTCGAGATCCCGACAACATCGCACTTGAGTTCTTCGCACCTCGGGGCTAAAACCGGCGGAGTATCCGACTGCTTATAGGCCATCCCATCTCAATCCTCGCTGC